>NZ_CP019426.1:857500-3257500 GCF_009834515.1 Pseudomonas sp. R84 | reverse complement strand
TTTGCCATCGACCGGACGGTCTTGCGCGAACTGTTGAAGGCTGGTGCACCGGTTGCAATCAATTCACTCAGTTCACAAACCTTGCAGCGCGGCGTCAACGTGGTGCTGGGGATGACGGCCGGGGCGAATGCGGTCGGCATGTTCAACATGGCGATGCGCATCATCGAACTGCCGCGCACGGCGATTTATAACGGTCTGCTGAGTTATGCGCTGCCGGCGTTCGCCCGGCGCAGTGCAGAACCCAAGCGCCTGCTCGGGATCATTGGCGACTCGACCGCGGTCAGCGGCTTTGTGTTGACGCCGCTGTTCATCGGCCTCGCGCTCACCGCCAACGACCTCATCCTGTTGATCTTCGGCGCCAAGTGGGCTGACGCCATTCCATTGTTGCAAGCGCTGGCTTGCACGGCTGCCATTGGCAACACCGCCATGTACGCCACCACCGCACTGGTGGCGGTCAACCGCAGTCACCTGACGATCAAGGCAGAAGTGCTCACCACTGTTCTGGCTCTCGCGCTGGTCTACAGCCTCGGCAATGTTTATGGCGGCATGGCCGCAGCCGGCGCTCTGCTCGTGCGCATGCTGCTGATCACGCCGCTGCAGATCCGCGGCCTCAACCTGGCCATCGGTTACAGCTGGCGACGGTTTGTCGAGGCCAATTACCGCAGCGTGATTGCCTCACTGGTCATGGCCGCGACCGTGCTGCTGGTGTCACCGCAACTGGGCTTTCAAGGCTACCTGCACCTGATCGGCAACATCGCGCTGGGCGCGCTGAGCTACGCCGTGGCGTACAGCCTGATCCACCCGCACTGGCCGCAGGAATTCAAATCGGTTTTCACCGCCCGCTGATTCAGTCCCTGAGACAGGAAGACCTCACCATGCGCAAAACCACGTTGATTACTGGAGGGGCCGGTTACATCGGCTCGCACACCGCTTTGGCGCTCATCAATGCCGGGCACCGGGTGCTGGTGCTCGATAACCTGTGCAACAGCTGTCAGGAGTGCATCGCGCGCCTTGAGCAACTGACCTTGACCCGGATCGATTTCATCAAGGGCGACATCCGTGACTCCGACCTGCTGGACGACATCTTCCGGCGCTATGACATCAATGCCGTGGTGCATTTTGCCAGCCTCAAATCCGTCGCCGAAAGCGTGCGCAAGCCGCTCGACTACTACGCCAACAACGTGGCCGGTACGCTTGACCTGTGCCGGGCCATGGCGCGCAACAACGTCTTCCGTCTGGTGTTCAGCTCATCGGCCACGGTTTACGGCGAGCCGACCCGTACGCCGATTGCCGAAGACTTCGGCACCGGTAAACCGGTCAATCCCTATGGCCGCACCAAGCTAATGATCGAAGAGTTGCTGACGGATTTGTGCGAGTCCGATCCGCGCTGGAGCATTGGCCTATTGCGCTACTTCAATCCGATTGGCGCCCACGAAAGCGGGATGATCGGTGAAGACCCGCGCGGCCGACCCAACAACCTGCTGCCGTGCCTGACCCAGGTCGCCATTGGCCGGATACCGGAACTCACGGTGTACGGCAGCGACTATCCCACCGTCGACGGCACCTGCGTGCGCGACTACATCCATGTTGTCGACCTTGCCATTGGCCACCTCAAGGCACTGCTGGTGTTGCAGCAGAACCACGGCATCCGTTTCTGGAACCTCGGCACGGGGGTCGGCTACAGCGTGCTGCAGATCATCCACAGTTTCGAGGACATCACCGGCATCAGCATTCCCTACCGCTTTGCACCGCGCCGTGAAGGTGACATTGCCAAGTGCTGGGCCGACCCGGCCAAGGCCGGACGGGAGCTGGGCTGGACCGCGCAACGCGATCTGCCACAGATGATTGTCGATGCCTGGCGCTGGCAGTCGTGTAATCCGCAGGGGTATCAGTCTTCCTTCGAAATTCCAGCGCTGCTTGCGTTCAAATGATGATTAAACGATCGCTGGCGGGACTACTGCTGTGGCTATCACTGGCGTGCAGCGCAGCACCTTCGCCCCCGACTGCCGGGCTGGTGCTGTGGCTGGACGCAGCCGATGCGTCCAGCCTGAGCCTGAATGCGCAGAACCGTGTGCAGCGCTGGGGCGATAAATCCGGCCAGTCCCATGACGCCAGGGTCGACGAAGGTGCCGAACAGCCGCAACGCCTGGAAAATGCCGTGAATGGCCATGCCGTCGTGCGTTTGAGTGGTACTTCGGCGTTTCTGGGCAAAAGCATTCGCAGCGCAAAAGGGCCTGTTACGGTATTGATCGTATCCCGTCGATTGCCCGAACAGGCTGGGGTCGACCCTTGGCAACGGTTGTTCAGTTCACGTGCGCAAACCGCCCACAACGATAATGTGCTGCCCAACTTCGCCATCAGCCTGGCGCAAACCGCCGCGTATGAACCGACGGTTTCCGTCCTGGAACTGCAGGATGTGCCGATCGGCCCGTATGCCGTCGGGCGCAATGCCGTCGGCACGTCGGAAAACTTTCGCGGCGACATCGCTGAGGTGCTGGTTTACGACCGCCCGTTCGCGTCCTTGGCAGAGCGCCAGCAGGCATTTCAATACCTGGCACAAAAATGGTCAGTGGCCGTCCCCAGCCATGCCGATACCTGGACCCGCGTCGGGCCGCTCGGCAAAGTTCCGACGCATCAGCACGCCTATCTGCCGCTGTCCGACCAGGCCAATGCCGGGCGCTGGGCATTCAACACGACGCTGTCTGACGACTTCAACGGCAGCACCCTCGACCCCGCGCGCTGGCACGTCAACAATGCCATCGGCAACGAATCGCTCGGACGCAAACCGGCGCTGTTCACCCCACGCAATGCCAGCGTCAGCAACGGCCATCTGAACATTGTCTTTCGCAAGGAAACCTTGCCGCAGAAGTACGTCGAGCTCGGTTTCAAGGATTACACCTCAGCCATGGTCCGTACCCGTGAACGCGGGTTCTACGGCTACTACGAAGCGCGCGCCAAACCGATGAACTCCGCAGCGTCGAGCGCATTCTGGCTGGCGTGGACGGGCTTCACGGACAACGCCACCGAGATCGACATCTTCGAAATTGGCGGCAAGACCAAGAACGCAGCCTCGGATCGCTCCTACAACATGAACGCCCACTTATGGGCGACGCCACAGAGCAACGAACACATCGCCAACGGCAGCACCTGGACCAGCCCTTGGCGCCTGGCCAGCGACTTTCATGTCTACGGCTTCGACTGGCAGCCCGACACCTTGCGCTGGTACGTCGATGGCGTGCTGGTCAGGGAATCGAAGAACCGCCACTTCTTCTTCCCGATGCAGATCGTCTTTGACAGTGAGGCCATGTGGAAATGGTTCGGCGTGGTCGACGACGCTGACCTGCCGTCCACCTTCGAGGTCGACTACATCCGCATGTGGCAACGCGGTCCATAACCGTCACGCAAAGCCTGGGACAGTCGATGCCCCGTGCATCCATAGCTTTCGCCTTGGGTCGAATTTCACTCGGCAGAGTCGTCAGTTCTCGATCAGCGCTAACACGTCCGGAGCGCCCCTACATGAACAACCGACGACTGAAGGAACTGGACTTGCTGCGCTTTCTGGCAGCGCTCGCCGTGGTGATTTTTCACTACGCGTTTCGCGGCTATGCGCGGGGCGATATGTCAGTCATGCCCTACCCGCTGCTGGCCGAGGTGGCCAAGTACGGTTACCTGGGTGTGGAGCTGTTTTTCATGATCAGCGGATTTGTCATCCTGATGACGGCTTCAAGCAACAATCTGCAAGTGTTTTTCATCTCCCGCGTGGTGCGCCTGTGCCCGGCGTTCTGGGTCTGCTGCACGCTCACCTTTCTGATCACACTGGCCTTCGGTCAGCCGAGGTTCAGCGCGGATCTTTATCAATATCTGATCAATATGACCTTCCTTGGCGACCTGCTCGGCGTCCCGCCCATCGACGGCGTGTACTGGTCGCTGTTTGTAGAAATCAAGTTCTACCTGATGATCTCGATTCTCCTGGCCTTGAAGAAAATAGACAAAATCGAACCCTGCCTCGTGCTCTGGCTACTGGTCTCGGCCACCGCGGAAGTCCTCGCTTTTGAAAAGCTGCGCTCGATATTGATCACCGATTACGCGGCCTATTTCATCGCCGGTGCCACGTTCTACCTGATCTGGGCGAAGGGTATGACAAAACTGCGCATTGCCCTGGTGGCGGGAGCATTGGCCTTGGCCACCTTCACCGCCATTACTTGGGCCGAGTCGATCGAAAGCAAATATGCGACGGAGTACGATCCGTCGATCATCGCCAGCTTCATTATCGTGTTCTTCATGACCTTCCTGTTGATCGCAACCAACAAAACAGCCGCCATCGGGCAATTGAACTGGACGACCTTGGGAGCGCTCACATATCCGCTGTACCTGCTCCATCAAATGATCGGTTTCATCATCTTCAACATGGCCTATCCGACGGTCAATGCGCACCTGCTGCTGTGGGGCACCGTCGTTTTAATGATCGGTGCGTCCTATGTCATTCACGAAAAAATCGAAACGCCGATGGCCAGACTGATGAAGAGGTCCCTGTCATTTTCCTTTAATCGTCTCCGGGCTAATTAACCCGCGGAGACGAAAGCTGAAGCGATTTAGCGAACCTTTCCCGCGAAAACAGCGTCCGAGCTAAGGCGTTAACGCTTACCGCTCACCACGAGGTTTCCGTTTGAAAGCAGCCATCGTCAGAAAATACCGTTTGATCATCAAGACTCTGGGCTATGTCGGCTGGGCGTTGTTCTGGCTGCTGCTCTGGGACATCGCCGTCACCGTCGATTTCATGCTGTTCCTCAACGCCAAGCTGAATCTGCCATTGATGCCCCTGACGTTATTGGGTTCGGCATTGATCGTGCTGATCAGTTTCCGCAACAGCAGCGCTTACAACCGCTGGTGGGAAGCACGCACGTTGTGGGGTTCGATGATCAACAATTCGCGCAGCTTCGCCCGCCAGGTGCTGACGCTGCTGGATGATCCCGATGGCGAGGTCAATCCGGTCAAGTCGACCCTGTTGCGCCGCCACGTCGCCTATGTGAACTGCCTCGCGGCGCATCTGCAAGGTCAGCCTTGCCCTGAGGAAGTTCGGGCGTTTATTCCCGCCGAAGAATTCGCGCGCAGTGGCACGACCAATAACTTTGCCAACGATATCCTCACCGGATCAGCGACTTTGCTTGCGCGCGAATACAAGGCCGGGCGCCTGGACAGCATTCGTCTGGCACGGCTGGAATCGACATTGGTGGATTTGTCCAACAGTCAGGGTGGTATGGAACGGATCGCGAATACGCCGCTGCCCTACCCTTATGTGTATTTCCCACGGCTGTTTATTTCGCTGTTCTGCCTGATCGTCCCCGTCGGCCTGGTGGAATCGTTGGGCTGGTTCACGCCGCTGGCCTCGACCGTGGTGGGTTTTATGCTGCTGGCCATCGAACGCATCGGCACCGATCTGCAAAGCCCGTTTCGCCACAGCGAACACCAGATTCAGATGGAGGCGCTGTGCGAAACCATCGAGAAAAACCTGCAATCGATGCAGCGTGATTCCTTGGGCGATGTGCGCCGGCTTGAAGAGAACGCTTGAAGATGTCGGGAGCCGTCAGCATTTCTGGCGGCTCCCGACTGAGTCAGAACGCCGGCACCACATCGCCGTGATAACGCTCAAGAATGAACTGCTTCACTTGCGGTGAGTTAAGCAGCGCGCCGAGCTTCTGCACGGCCGGGGCGTTGGCCTTGTCGCGACGCACGTACAGGTAATTGGCGTACGGCGACTCCGAACTTTCGATAAACAGCGCGTCTTTGTGCGGCACCAGTTTGGCTTCCAGCGCGTAGTTGGCGTTGATCAACGCCATGTCGACCTGATTCAACACCCTTGGCAGCATCGCCGCTTCGAGTTCCTGGAACTTCAGATGCTTGGGATTGCTGACGATGTCCAGGCGCGTCGCCATGATGTTGTCGGGATCCTTCAGGGTGATCAGGCCTTGCTTGGCGATCAGCAGCAGCGCCCGACCGGAGTTGGTCGGGTCGTTGGGAATGGCGATCGTCGCGCCATCCTTGAGTTCGCTGATGTTGTTGATCTTCTTCGAATAGGCGCCAAACGGTTCGATGTGCACGGCCACAATCGGCACTTGATCGCTGCTCGGCCGGTCTTTTTTGTAGGCCTCGTAATACGGTTTGCTCTGGAAGTAATTGGCGTCGAGCAAGCCTTCATCCGTCTGCCGGTCGGGCTGGATGTAGTCAGAGAAGACTTTGACATCCAGCGTCACCCCTTCCTTGGCCAGCTCCGGTTTCAAGAACTCGAGGATTTCGGCGTGGGGCACAGGCACCACGGCGATTTTCAGGGTTTCGGCATAGGCATTGCCCAGGGCGGCGACCAGCAGTGCTACGGAGAGCGCGACGCGTTTCACGATAGTTTTCCTTCGAAGCGTTTCAGGGAGAAAGAGGACAGATCCAGGTCGCTCGAGCCGCGCATGCACCACTGCGCAAATGCTTCGCCGAGCGCGGCGGAATGCTTGAAACCGTGCCCGGAACAGGCCGAGACGAACAGGGTGTGTTGCAGCGACGGATGCTCATCGATGATGAAATGGCGATCCGGGGTCACGGTGTAGGCGCAAACCGCCGACTTGAGCACTTTCGAGGTCACGCCGGCGATGCGCTCGTGCATCTGGTGCTCGTACATGTCCTGCGCTTCGGCCGCTGAAACCGTACGGTCGATGGCCTGAGGTGACGTTGCGGTGTGGTACTGCGCGGTGGCGATTTTCATGCTGCTTTCGCCGGGTAGCGCGGGAAAGCCGTAGTTGATTTTGTCGTCGCCGCGACCGTGGGTGAAGATGAACGTCGGTGAGTGGCCGACCAGTCCGGCGTTCTCTTCCAGTTCGAACCAGAACAGCTTTTGCCGGTAAACACTCAGCAGATTCTCATACGGTTCACCGAGCAACTCGCCGTTCCAGTTGCCCGCGCTGATCACCAGCTTATTGGCAAACAGCGTGCGCCGGTCCGTGGTGACCGTGACCCCTTCTTCGTTCGAGCTGATAGCGGTAACGGTCTCGCCTTTATAAAGCGTCGCACCGTGTTGCTCGGCCAGTTTGAGCTGCACATCGATGCAGCGTTCCGGGCGCACGAAGCCGCCGCCCGGTTCAAAATAGCCGATGGCTGAGTCGTGCACGTTGGCGAATTGCGGGAAGCGCTGGCGAATCTGTCCGGCGGACAGGACTTCGTGCTCGATGCCGTAAGTCCGCGCCAGGCCGATGGTGCGCAAGGTGAAGTCGGTCTCATCTTGAGGATCGAACTCGGCGCTCGACGTCAGCACCAACAGGCCCGATTGCTCGAACAAAGACTCTCCCGTCAGTGCCTCGAGCTCACGCCAGACGCGATGAGAATTGCGCACGATCGGCACATATTGCGCACCTTCTCCGACCGAAAGCCGAGTGATTCGAGTATCGCCGTGGCTAGAACCGAGGTTGTGCGGCGGATGATGGCGGTCGATGCCGACTACATTCACCCCCGCTTTCGCCAACTGATAAACCGTGGCAGCGCCCATCGCGCCCAAGCCCAGAACCACCACCTCACACCGCTCGGACATAAATAGCTACCTATCAAAAAGGCGCCAGTTGAGCGGTAAACCGTGGCGAATTCCAAGATTAAAAAAGCATATCCATATAGCTCGATGCGTCCTTAGACCGCTCTGGAACGGGCTGACTGGCGGTTATTCGTCGCATTTACAACCCGGTGAAAATGGATTATGCCTGAGGGCGCGGCATCCGATATCTGTCACAACTCACAATCAATCTGACAGAACAGCGATATTTGTGCGCATTTCGACAGACATTTCCACATCTGCGCCCCCCCGCAGCGTGAGTCAAAACCGCGAACTAAGCTTCACGTTGAAATTTGTGATTTAACTAGGTAGTTACCTAACTATATAATGCGCGCCTCATTTCAACGGGACACTCAACGTGAAGCAGAGTCAACGCCTCTCGGGCATATCGAAATTCATTCTGATCGGGCTGGGCGTCGTCATCGCCCTGCTCGGCTTGGCGCTGGCTGCGGGCGGCGTGAAGTTGGTCAGCCTGGGAGGCTCGTGGTACTTCCTGGTGGGTGGCTTGGTCATGGCCGTTTCCGGTCTGCTGATCGCGCGCTTCAAGCTGGCCGGTGCGTGGTTGTTCGCCGCGTTCCTGGTGGGCACCACGATCTGGGCGGTGAGTGATGCCGGCCTGGTGTTCTGGCCGGTGTTCTCGCGCCTGTTCATGTTCAGTGTGATCGGCCTGGTCGTTGCACTGGTCTATCCGCTGCTCAAGCGTGCCAACGGCGGTGTTGCCGGTCGCGGCGCTTACGCCGTGGCTGCGGTGCTGGCGGTCGGCGTGGTTGTAGCGGCCGGCAATATGTTTGTCGCCCACCCGACCGTTGCCGCCACCGGCACCGGCCCGGGCCTGACCCCGGTCGAGCCGGACAAGGCGCAAAAGGACTGGGCGCACTACGGGAATACCGAAGGTGGCAGCCGCTTCGCTGCGCTGGACCAGATCAACCGCACCAACGTCGACAAGCTGAAAGTGGCGTGGACCTACCACACCGGTGACGTCGCCGAGAGCGATGGCAACGGCGCTGAAGATCAGCTGACCCCGCTGCAGGTTGGCAACAAGGTGTTCATCTGCACCCCGCACAACAACCTGATCGCCCTCGATGCCGACACCGGTAAAGAGCTGTGGAAGAACGCAATCAACGCTCAGTCGAAAGTCTGGCAGCGCTGCCGTGGCATGGCCTATTTCGACGCCACCAAAGCGATTGCTCAGCCGAGCAACTCGTCGATCATCGAAGCCAAACCGGCGCCGGCCGCCAATTGCCAGCGTCGCCTGCTGACCAACACCATTGATGCGCGCCTGATCGCGGTCGATGCGGACACCGGCGAGTTCTGCCAGGGTTTCGGCAACAACGGCCAGGTTGATCTGAAGGCCGGTCTGGGTAACGTGCCGGACAGCTACTATCAGTTGTCGTCCGCGCCGTTGATGGCCGGCACCACCGTGGTGGTTGGCGGTCGCGTAGCTGACAACGTGCAGACCGACATGCCGGGTGGCGTGATTCGTGGTTTCGACGTGATCACCGGCGCCATGCGCTGGGCGTTCGACCCGGGCAATCCGCAGGATAAAAACGCACCAGCCGAAGGCAGCACTTATGTGCGCAGCACGCCGAACAGCTGGGCGCCGATGTCCTATGACCCGGCGACCAACACCGTGTTCCTGCCGATGGGCAGTTCGTCGACCGACATTTATGGTGTCGAGCGCAGCAAACTCGATCACACCTACGGTGCTTCGATCCTCGCGCTGGACGCCACCAGCGGTGACGAGCGCTGGGTATTCCAGACCGTGCACAACGATCTCTGGGACTTCGACCTGCCGATGCAGCCGAGCCTGATCGACTTCACCAAAGACGGCAAAAGCATTCCGGCGCTGGTCATCGGCACCAAGGCCGGGCAGATCTACGTGCTCGACCGCGCCACCGGCAAACCGCTGACCGACGTGAAAGAAGTGCCGGTGAAAGCGGCGAACATTCCGAACGAACCGTACTCCCCTACCCAGCCGAAATCGGTGGGCATGCCAGAAATCGGTGCTCAGCACCTGACTGAATCGGACATGTGGGGCGCCACTCCGTACGATCAGTTGCTCTGCCGCATCGACTTCAAAGGCATGCGCTACGACGGCCTGTACACCGCGCCGGGCATGGATAAATCGCTGAGCTTCCCGGGTTCGCTGGGCGGCATGAACTGGGGCAGCATTTCCACTGACCCGGTGCACGGTTTCATCTTCGTCAACGACATGCGTCTGGGTCTGTGGATTCAGATGATTCCGTCGCAGAACAAAGGCCAGGCCGCTGGCGGTGGCGAAGCGCTCAACACCGGCATGGGCGCCGTGCCGCTGAAAGGCACGCCTTACGCGGTGAACAAAAACCGCTTCCTGTCGGTAGCCGGCATTCCTTGCCAGGCACCACCGTTCGGCACGCTGACCGCGATCGACATGAAGACCCAGAAAATCGCCTGGCAGGTTCCGGTCGGTACCGTTGAAGACACCGGTCCACTGGGCATCCGCATGCACCTGCCGATCAAGATCGGTCTGCCAACCCTCGGCGGCACCCTGTCGACCCAAGGTGGTTTGATCTTCATCGCCGGCACCCAGGACTTCTACCTGCGCGCGTTCAACAGCGGCAACGGTGACGAAGTCTGGAAAGCACGTCTGCCAGTCGGCAGTCAGGGCGGCCCGATGACCTATGTTTCGCCGAAAACCGGCAAGCAATACATCGTCATCACCGCCGGCGGCGCGCGTCAGTCGACCGATCGCGGCGACTACGTGATGGCTTACGCCCTGCCGTAAATCACGGTGTCCACGTAAAGCGCGGCACCTTCGGGTGCCGCGCTGCTTTCCCCCCTATTGCTCATGTTTTCTGCAGGAAGATTTACATGCTATCGGCTGTTGGTTTTTCCCGTTCCGACCTGTTCAAAGGCCTGTTGCTGGGCGTCGCGTGCACCACCACCCTCCCCGCGTTGGCCGACAACGATTCCGATCTGTTGACCCGCAGCACCCTCACCGGTGACTGGGGTGGCTTGCGTCACCAGATGGATGAACAAGGCATCAAGTTCACCGGCGATTACAGCGGTGAAATGGCATACAACGCCGACGGCGGCCTGCATCGCTCGGCGCGCTACTCGCAAAACATCAAACTCGGCGTGCAGTTCGACCTGAGCAAACTGTACGGCGTCGACAATGCCGGCAAAGTCCAGTTGACCATCAACGACCGTCGCGGCAACAGCGCCTCGGAAGACCTTGTCGGCAACCGCTTGCCGATCCAGGAAAACTACGGTGGCCTGTACACGCGCCTGACCGAGTTGAGCTACGAGCGCAGCGTGTTTACCCCGGCGCTCAATGTGAAACTCGGTTACATGGCCATGGGCAACGACCTCGGCGGCCTCGACAGCGGCATTCTGTGCAACTTCATGAACGCCGGTTTCTGCGGCCATCCGCTGAACATGTCCGGCGGCAGCGGCTGGACCAACTACCCCAATGCCCATTTGGGCGTGCGGGTGAAATACGATCTGTCGTCCTCGTGGCAACTGCGCGTGGCCGCATTCAACGTCGACCCGCAAAGCAACGGCAACTCCAGCCGCGCCTGGCACCTTGGCCCGAAACACACCACTGGCACCGTGGTGCCGATCGAGCTGGTGTACAAACATGCGGGTGAATTGCCCGGCGAATACAAGCTCGGTTACTACTACGACAGCTCTGATGTAAAACGCATCGGCAGCGATAAAGAAGTGTCCGGTCGCGGCGGTCATTACCTGCTGATCGATCAGGCCGTCTGGAACTCGCCAACGTCCGAAGGCCGCAGCCTGCATGCCTTCGGTCAGTACTCGGCGGCCAGCGAAGCGGCTTCGCCGTTCAGCAAGTGGTACGGCACTGGCGTGGTTCTGTACAAACCGTTCGAAGGTCGTCCGCGTGACACCGTAGCGCTGGGTTATGGTCGCGCCGTACCGAACCCGCGCAGCCGCGACGTGCTGCAGGACGCCGCATTGAACAATGGCACGGCATTCCCGAACCTGGACAGCGCCGAGCAATTGATCGAACTCGGCTACGGTTATCAGGCCACGCCTTGGCTGACCCTGCGGCCGAATCTGCAGTACATCATCGAGCCGGGCGCGTTCTCCGGGCAGGACATCGACAATGCGCTGGTGTTTGGTTTGCAGGTCAAAGCGGCGCTCTGATCTGCAAATAGCAGGCAATAAAAAACCCGGTTTGAATGCCGGGTTTTTTATTGCCTTCAAGATCACTTTTTCTTTTTAGCCGGCTTGTCAGCCTTCTTTGAATCCTTGGCCTTCTCAGGCTTGCTATCGGCTTTCTTGGCAGACTTCTTCGGCTCGGCATCTTTCTTCTTGTCTTTCTTGTCCTTGTCGGAGGACTTTGAAAGCGCCGAAGCCGCTGCTGATTTCTTCTCAGGCGATGACTTTTTGTCCTTCAAATCCTTGCTGGCTTTCGAAGCGTCACCTTTGTCTTTGCTTTTCTTTTTGTCTTTAGCCACGTTGACCACCTCTCGGAGTGTGCCGTGACTGACACAGGGCCTGTGCGATTGACCACAAGCTAATCATTAGGCGAGCAGGCCTCGGAGCGGTTCAGATTATTTTGCGGCATTAGAAACAAGCTAAATGAAGGCCGCGCCAGCTGTCGCCAGCGCCACCTTCAACAACAGCCCGTTAATCAGGCCTTGTTGCCCGCCGCCTCCAGCGCCTTTTCAGCGTTGAAGCCGTCGAAGTTTTCGAACACGCCCATGAAACCTGGCACGGTTACCTCTCGCGCCCAGTCGCGTTGCAGTTCGCAGTACATTTGCACGCGGCTGATGAGCTTCGCACCCGCCTGCTCCATTCGGCGCAACGCCGCGTCGTGCGCAGCGAGCGACGTGCCTCCCACCGCATCGACCGGCACGTAAACCTCATAGCCTTCCTGGATCGCATCGAGCACCGGGAAGGTCAGGCACGCTTCGGTCCACAGCGCGGTCATAATCAGTTTCTTGCGCCCGAGCGCCTTGACCGCTTGCTTGAACTCGGTGTCCTCCCAACTGTTGATCGATGTGCGGTCATAGGTCGGCAGATGACCGAGCACCGCTTGCAACTCTTGAATCGGTGGTTTGTTGCGGCCGGTCGCGACATTGACGGTCGAGTGGATGATCGGCAGGTTGTAGTTGAGCGCCGCCTTCGCAACACTGGTGATATTGAAGACCAGTTCATCCCGTGGCATCGAGCGGATCGAGGACACCTGAACCGGTTGATAGTCGATGATGATCAACGCTGAATTGTCGGGCGTCAGCAGTTGATCGGTGTGGGGGTTGCGGATTGTTTCGCTTGCCATTTGCAGGTCCTTTTGTATGGGTAACGCACGTCGGTGCAGCGGCCGTGGCCCGTGCGGCTGATGGGTTCCAGAACACTGGCGTGTGACGCCGCGGCTGGAAAAGCCATTGTGCTGTTCCCCTATTCGCTGCAGTAGTAGCATCCCGAGGCGAACTGTGTCGCGCCAAGGGGAACGCGAAAATGGATATCGAAGAACTGCAAACCTTTGTCGAAGTGGCGGATGCCGGGGGTATTTCACAGGCTGCGCTGCGGCTCGGGGTTTCGAAATCAATCGTCAGCCGCCGGCTGGCCCGGCTTGAAGCAGAACTGGGCGTGCAACTGCTGGCACGCTCGACGCGCGGGGCATCACTCACCGAGGCCGGCGCGACGTTCCGCGATTACGCCGCCCGAGTCTGCAGCGAAATCGACATCGCCAAGGAAACCATCTTGCCCGCCGGCGCCCTTCGCGGTCGCTTGCGCGTAGCAGTGCCGTTGTCGTTCGGGCCGACACACTTCGCCCCGGTGCTGGCGGAAATGGCGCGCCGTCACCCTCAATTGCACATGCAGACCTGCTACAGCGATCGCTTCGTTGACCTGATTACCGAGGGCTACGATTGCGCCATTCGCGTGGGTTATCTGCAGGACTCCAACTTGATCGCAAGACGTATCGGCCCGGTCTTCACCAAGCTCGTCGCAAGCCCCGACTACATCAAAGCGCACGGCGCCCCCGAAACCCCGGACGAACTGCACGCCCATCAGGCACTCATGCAAGGCACCGAAGCCTGGCAATTCATGGAGGCTGACAAGATCATCACGGTTCGCCCGCAAGGACGCTTCAAGGCTGACAACGGCACTGCCCTCGCCGCAGCCGCGACTGCCGGCCTCGGCGTCGCCTACTTGCCCGATTGCCTCACCCACGAACACATCGCCTCGGGTGCACTCGTACCGATCATGACCAACCATCCACCGCCCCCGGCCGGTGCCTACATCCTCCGCGCGCCAGGCCCGCATCCCGCGCGCAAGATCCGCGTGCTCACGGATCTGCTGATCGAGTACTTCGGCGAATCCCCGCACCTCGCGGTGCAGCCGCTGTCACAGCACGATGAAGCGCAGGCGTTTAGCTGAGGAAGAATCAATGCTGAAGCCATCAAAGGAGAAGTGAGGTGCCGCAATGGCCACTTTCAGCGGATCAAACTCTTGTTCCGTTTTGATAAAAGTGGTCAACGCAATAGGCTCTTCCTTTGAGTGCATGTTGTTTGCAGTCCTTCGCCAGGCAAGAAGACGTATCCAGACCGCCATGATTCTCGACGATGCGTAGCTTTATCAAGGATTCCATATCAACTGATTCCCAGCCTTCGGGCGAGTCCAACTTGCGGGCGTACAGGGTTTGATACTTATCCCACTCATCGGTGCGCCAAAGCTGCCCACACTCGGGGCATTGCAATAGTTTGACCCAGTCCGCCGTTGCAAGGCAGCGCATTCCTGCGACAAACGCCGTGTAATGCTGACCAATCTCTACCAGATCGCTTCTGCCACTGCAGGTACAATGCACTGTTTAACTCCTGATCTTCTTGCTTCTACTCGCTGTAGGGCAAACCTCGGCTTCTGCCCGAACCCCTTGCTTAAGGCGTTCTCTGCGCATTATCGAAGCGGCGATCGAAAGCGTTATCCCTATAGTCGCTTTACTTCTGGAAAAATGTATAGCCGACGATGTAGCTACCTATTTTGTTTGCTCGGGCCCTCACCCACACAGCATTCGTGCCTTGTTTTATTTTTTCATTCAAGTCCGCTTTATTCGTACAAAGCTTAATTTTTCGGTGCGTGCGTGAATCTACGATCCATAATCCTGCCTCGCAATGACCGAACCTTGAAGAGGAAGGGCCAGGATAGGTTATTTCATAGGCGGATTCATATTCAATGATCTCGCCAGGCATAAGGTAGGCGGCGGCATCATAACTATTTACAGATAAAATCAAACCTAAGCAAAACCAACCAATAAAAGAATCGAAAACTTTTCTTGCGGTGTTACCGTCAGGGCGCCTGTGCATTGTTCGACCCGCCGCAACAAGTCCAGCAATAGCGCTTATCAGCAAATACGTCTGCCACTCGGGGACTTCAGGCATTAAAACTGTTCGCGCTGAAATGCCGACAGACCAAAACGCATAACTAAGCCATGCACCAAAAAGCAAAGTCACTATAATTTTAACGACTATTCTTTTCGATTTTTTCTCAGGCGAGCTTAGTTTCATCTATGTCTGCTCTGCCATGTAAATAGCTTGAATATTTTTTCAAAACTTTATTTGAGTTAAAGAAGAATTTCAGGGGCTGACAGCCTCTGCCCTAGTGCTTATTCTTTCTGCGCAGGACTGGCCCACTGCCCGATAAAGTCGCCAACTTTGCGCTCAATGTCACTCTCAACTGTGCGCAGCCGCAGAATGGGAATGCCACTTCTAGCCAGAATCTCATTTTTCATGGCGTCCCGAGCAGCCTGCACAGGTTGGTCGTGGTACCCGCCATCGACCTCGATCACACCTATCGGTTGCTTGCCCACTTTGAAATAGATCACGAAATCGCAACTGGCGCGCCGCATGAACGCCCGCTGCGGCTCCGTCCAGTCGAGGCCAGCCGGCGATGCAAGCTTATCCAGCTGGATCTGTGTGTGGTACTTCAATGCCTGGCACGCCGGGGCGGACAGCGCTTCGCGCAGCAACTGTGCCACGATCTGCTCGGACTTGTAGCGTGAATCCTCGGGCCGCAAGCGGGCATCCAGTCGTGCCAGAGACTGGTCGTACTCGCGGTACAGCAAGTCGAATGCCGACACCACCGGCGCGCGTACGATCTGCTCATCCTGCGCGTAATAGCTGATGTAGCGGATCAGCGCGGCGATGTGGCCATTGTTGTCCGTGAACACCTCGTCCCCGGTCACCAGAGTGAAGCGATGTTTGGCCCGCGAAACGGCCACGTTGATCATGCGGGGGTCGTCGACAAAATCCAGGCGTGTTCGCGCCTGGTTGTAGCGTTTCTTGTCGAGCACGCTGGAGAACACGATTTCATCACACTCGCGCCCCTGAAACTTGTGCACGGTGTCCTTGACGAAATCCGCCGGCAAGTGCGTGCCGGACAAATTGACTTGTGCCCTGAACGGGGCAATGTAACCTCGGCCCTCGCCGTCTATTCCGATGGGCTGCCCCTCCTCCTCAAGCACCTTCAGCAGGGAGTCCAGTTCCCGAAGGTTGGTGTTCTGCCTGGCGTGGTTGCCCTTGGCGGTCACCACCAGTCGCAGGGGCTCTTCGCCGTTGTCCTCGGTCATCGGCACCAGTGCATTGTCGTAAAACTGCTGGTTGCAGAACTGAATGATCCGGGGGTGGCAGCGGTAATGTTCTTTCAGCAGGGTTCTGGGCAGCGCGTCCTGGAACACGGCAATGCACGAATCCAGCAAGCTGTAGCGCTCGCAATCGTAGGCCTCGGCGGGCGCTTGAAGCCCCAGTGCCACGGGGATATGCGGCAACTGGCGGTTGTCACCCACGACGATCAGGTTCTTGGCGCAACCCAGTGGCAGGATGCCCGGCACGATGTCCTGCAAAGAGGCTTCATCGATGATCACGTAGTCGAGGACTGCTCCCGGCGCGATCGAATTGACGATCGAGTGCGTGCCGCTGCCAAGGATAGGGAAGCGCTGCAGGAAGGCATCGAAATGCCTGCGGTAAGTTTTGACATCGAAGCTGTCCGACGGCGGTACCTGAAGTTGCAGGTGGTGCTTGAGATGCTGCATCGATGCGGTTGTCAGTTCTTTCAGCAGCGCCGTGAAATTCGCGCGTGCCAACGTTTCACGGCACGCCCGCAACTGCGCTTCCTTGTCCCGCAGCGACTTGTCGTAATAATGCATTTGCAGTGCATGGAAAACGGCCATCCGCGCCTCGGCGTCGGCGAATGGCCTGGTGCGAAAGATCCTGAATTTGAACAGTAGCTCGATACGGTCTTTGAGATGAATGCGCTGCTCGCCGAGGTAAGCCAGGTAGGCCATGAGGTCCGCCGTCTTGCGCGGTGTCAGGCCGTACTTGTCGAGCGAACCGTTGGCCTGCACCTCGCTTTCTGCCTGCCACTGCTGCAGGTAGCGCCGCTCGATGACCAGCTCGTCCAGCTCGATTTGCAGTTGCGCCGCCCTGTTGTGGTCTTGCAGGTGCTGCTTCAAGCGGGCCAGCAAGGCCTGGATCTCATCCAGGGACAGTGCTGGCTCGGGCAGACTTGATGGCCACGCAGGCAAGTCGGCGAAGAAGGCCTGGCGTTTGTCTTGGTTGCCAAGCTTGGCGACCAAGTGGCCCAGGCCGTATTTCTCCAGCTTTTCGTAGACGTTTTCCACGGCAGCATTGTTGTTGGACAACACCGCTACCGTCTGCCCACGTAACAGAATATTGGCGAGGATGTTGAGGATCGTCTGGGTCTTGCCGGTTCCTGGCGGACCCTCGATCACGCAGACTTGCGCGCTGAACGCCCGCTCGACTGCCTGAAGCTGACTCTCATTGAGCCCGAACGGATAGATGAGCCCCTGCCCCGGAGCCAGCGTGCCGTTGCGCCCCGTACAGTAGGCTTGCAAAGCAGTGCCAGCGATGGCGGGCAGAGCTTCGAGTTGGCGCAGCACATTGTCGGCAATCTCACGATCAGTCTGCGACGCAGCGTGATCCTTTCGGGCGTTCGCCACTGTATTGAAATAGCGGAAGACCGGCGTGTCCTTCATCGGTGTCGGAACGGAAAAGCCAATGCCGTCCATCTTGTAGACATAGGGCTTTTTGCTGCCCGGATAGTGCACAACAGCATAGCGTTCGCCGTAAATCGTAGCGTTGGCAATGGGCTTGACGATCGTGCTGCCGCGCTTGTGCAGCAAGACATTGGTCAACTCGCGGGTGGGCGAAACCAGACAATCACTGAGCGGGCGGGTGTCTTTTTTTCTGGAGGGATAATGACAGGTCAGCTGCAGAAATGCGTCCCTGTCGCTCCAGCGAATCGCCCAGTCGCTGATCTTTGCGGTCTTGTCCTCACCATCCATTTGAATCGAAGCCATATTCCTCGTCCCTATACGCATGACATCCGGCTTCGCTTCGCGCCGAATGCTACCTCTCCAGTAGCTGCCATATTGCCATCATTGCATGCAAGGTCGATAGCCCGGCCTTTAACGCCTGCGCAGCGCCGGACGCATTGAAGAATCGCCGAGCAGATGCAGGGTTTCGTCAAGGACGTCGACATCGGCAATGACGCTGGCAAAATCCCAGTAGCGGTTGAACCTATCGGATGTGTGGTGGTAGGTATTCGAGTCATAGAAATCATGCCGCTTCATGCCTTCCTCAACGCCTCCTTTGAGCAAGTCGCTGCCGGTGCTCACCTGCACCGTGGGGATATCAATCCTGGCAAAACTCGCCTGATCGGAGCGGAAAAAATATCCCGCCGAAGGCTCTTCATCGAGACTGATTGTGCGCCCCAGGGTGTGGGCGGCACTGACAAAGGCATTGGGCAAATCGGACTGATCGCCGTCCACCAGAAACAGATCACGGGTTCTGCCAATCGGTACGAAACCATCGACGTTAAGCGCCGCCACCACCTCCAGCCCCGTCTCGCGGATCAACTGTGCGACCCGTGCGGAACCGTGCATGCCGACCTCTTCAGCAGACGTCCAGGCAAAGAGTACCGTGCGCCGCAGCGGCGTGGAGTCGGCCAGACGTCTGGCCAGCTCAAGCAAGACCGCCACACCGATCGCGTTATCGACAGCGCCCGGGTAATAACCGCTGCCGTCGGCGGTTTTGCCTAGGTGATCCAGGTGCGCGCAGAACAGGACACATTGGCGGGGAAACAGTCGGCCCTTTTGCATCGCCAGCACATTCCGACAATGCCGGATGCCAATGTCGCAATCGAGCCGCAGTTGCAGGTGTGCATCGAGACGGCACAGGCGCCCCGCCATTGGCCTGGGTGCGGCGATGAATGCATCAAGGTCAACACCGCCGTCAGCTAGCAATCGCCGTGCGAACCTTTCGCTGCAGAACCCTTCGAAATCCAGCCGACTGCGCACCGCGTGCGGAAGAAAGCGAAACGGCCGGCGCATTTCGTCCTGCACCAGATGAAACGCGCTGCCGAACAGTTCATCGGTGTGGACGATGATTACGCCCGCCGCACCTTGGCGGGCCGCTTCCTCGTATTTGTACTCCCAGCGCCCGTAGTAACTCATGCGTTGGCCGAGGAACAGTTCGCCTTCCGGGCTGTTGCGTCCGGGATCGTTGGGCAACACCACGACCACTTTGCCAACGACATCCAGTCCGGCGTAATCGTCCCAGTCAAACTGCGCTGCGACAATGCCATAGCCGACAAACACCAAAGGCGCGTGGTCGAGCGAAACCCTGGTTTGCTGTGAGCGGATCAGCAGTTCATCGTCCTGTTCGAGGTTGTAGCGGGTATCACCCTGAATGATCGCCCGGCAGCTTTTCGCATCGGATCGCACCGTGGCGCAACCGAGGGGGACTGACTGGAACAGGCCCCGGCGGCCCTGCCAGGGCGTCAACCCTAGCGCTCGGACTTTTCGCGCAATCCACAGTGATGCTCGCCACGCACCGGGTTCCCCTGCCCCGCGCCCGGCAAAACGGGCGCTGGACAAGGTCCGACAAACTTCGGCGAGCGCTGCCGCATGGAGCTTGTTTTTCAGGTAACCGCGAAAGACCGGAGCGCGAGCGTTTTTTTGCCTGGCTTTTTTCAGGAGCGCGCGTCGCATGTCGGCTCCCCTTCGCCCGGCCACTTGAACAGCCGTGCGGCGTTGTCAAAGAACACCTGCCGGTGGTGCTGCTCGTCGATGGCACTGGCGCACGCGGCCACGTACCCAGGGTAATCGACGCTGGGCCAGCCCGAACCGAAGAGGAACCGCTCCGGTTTGCCGGTGTAATCGAGCATCCAGCGGATCGGTTCGACCATCAACCGACCAAGCGTGGCTTGCGAAACGTCGCTTAGCGAACCTTCGATGATCGAACTGAGTTCGAGCCAGACGTTGTGGTTTTTCGCCGCCAGCACAGCGGCATCGGTAAACCACGGGTTAGCGCTGTGAACCAGAACGAAATTCACGTCCGGATGGTCGACGATGACCTCGTCCAGACTGAGCGGGTGGGCGTACTTGAGCTTGGAGCGATGCCAGCCTGTGTCGCCACTGTGGAACAGCACCGGGACATCAAACTGGCGCGCCAGGGTGTACAGCGGCATGAGCCTGTGATCGTCAGCATGAACATGCATGAATCCCAGATTGATTTTGATGGCCCCATAGACACCGCACGCCAGGTCCTGCGCCAGCGACTCTGGCGACCACTCAGGCTGAGCGATGACCGCGCACCTGGTCACGCCTAGCGCCTGCAACTGCCCGGCATCGCAACCGGGGTTATGCGAATCCGTTACGGATGCGCGGATGTCGAAGCGCGCTTGCAGCGCCTTGAAAGCTTGCAGACTGTCCGCCCGCGCAAATTCGGTATGCACGTGCGCATCGAAAACAGGCCCGGAATAACGACTCATCGAGAACTTCCCTGTGTGGACGATCGCAATTGCCGCGCATTCAGTTGCGCGGCGGCTCAAACGCTAGCTGCTGGCACTGCTATAGGAACGCAGCGCAAACAGCCAGAACACCCGTGACAGACAAACAAACGCGACGGCAAAAAGCAGCGCGCCCATGACCTCCTGCCAGCCGACCATGCCCATGGCCGCTGCTACCGGGACATTCGAAACGAAATACACCGGGACCAGAAACGTCAGGATCATGCGGATCGTCTGCGGAAACGCCGTGACCGGAAACCGCGCGATCTCCATGAGCGTGTAGCTGATGATCCAGACATCACCAATCTTCACAAACCAGATCGACAAGGTGCAGGTGATCAGAAACAACGAGTAGAAGATCGCCACTCCTGCCGCCATCAACCCCAGAAACGCCGCGAGATTGCCCACCCCTAGCGCACCTTCGCTGTGCATCGCATACACAACGACCGCAAGCCCGATCAATACACGAGGCAGTTCCCAAAGGCTGATTTTCGAGCATGACACCAGAAACTGGCTGTCGACCGGGCGCACCAGCATGTAGTCCAGATCCCCGGTGCGCACTTGCTCCGACAGCGCGTGCAGGCTGGGAAACAGCCAGACCTCAAGCAAACCTTCCAGCACCAGGGCCACGCCGAACAGCGCGAGTACCTGATGCAGGTTCCAGCCCCCCAGACTTCCGACTTCGCTGAACATGGCATCGAGGAAGTACAGCGCCAGGAGCATCCCGACCACCGTGTTCAGGGCATTGGTGACGGCATTGATACGAAATTCCAACTCCGCAAGCATCGAATGCCTGATCAGGGCCAGCAGCACTTTCAACGGTCGCAGGTTCATATGCCGGCCCCCGAAAAACGCTTCAACCCTTGGCGCCACAGCCTTCGGCGCAGCCCCACCAGCAGCACCACCCAGAACAGCTGCACCGCGAAACCCTGCAGCAGATCGCCGTCGGCCGCCTTGCCGATCAATACCTTGACCGGAAAATCCAGTGAGGCAGAAAACGGCAGCAACGCCACCAGATGACGGGTCGCTTCGGGAAACAGGTCGACCGGAATCAGCATGCCGCCCAGCACCGTGTACATCGACCAGACCATTGCATCCAGCGCCAGCGAATTGGCCATCCAGAACGCAAGCAGGCCGACGCAGTAATAGATATGGAAAATAATGATCCAGGCCAGCACCAGCGAGACGAGGAACAACGGTAATCGCCAGGCGACCGCTGCCAGGTCGATGGCAAACAACGAGGCCCCGATGCAGAACACGGTGATGACGATCGGTGCGCGCACCACCATCTGCCCCAAATGCTCCGCCACATGAAACCAGAAAGGTGCGACCGGTTTCAGCAGGCGACCGGACAGCGTGCCTTGGCGGATTTCGTCGTTCAAAACGAAGATGACCCATACGGCAGTCAGCTGTCTGACCAGATAGATGCCGAGGAAATACGCTACGAAATCACTGGGCGCATAGCCGCCGATGACCTTGTCCCGAGACAGCTCCCACCAGATCATCATCATGAACAACGGTGCAACGCCGCTGATCAACCAGACAAACAACTGCGCCCGGTAGACCACCGTCACCAGCACGCTTGTGCGCAGCAGGCGCCCGGCGATGCCGGGCCACGAAGCCAGAGCAACCATCACGCGTGCTCCTTTGGCAGCAACAGGCGCGGAAACGCCTGCTCCAGGGATGGCGTCTGGATCGAGATGTCCGTCACCGGAAAGTTCGCCAGCAGTTGCGCCACGGTGGCGGCGAACTGCTCTTCAGGCACCAGCAGCTCGGCGCTTTCACTGTCCAGGCTGAGCAGAGTGCCGTAAACGCTCAGTTCGTCGCTGCCGACTTGCGAGGAAAAGCGCAGGCTGACCTGGCGTTCGTTGACGTGCGCCTTGACCAGTGCCTGACGTGCGCCATCGAACACCACGCGTCCTTGGTCCAGCACAATGACGCGGTTGGCCAATGCCTCGATGTCCGCCATGTAATGGGAGGTGAGAATGATCGTGGCGCCAGACTCGCGGTTGTACTCGAGGAGGAATTTGCGAATGGCGACCTGCATTTCCAGGTCAAGGCCGATGGTCGGCTCGTCGAGAAACAGGATACTCGGGCGATGCAGCAGCGAAAGAATGAGCTCGCATTTCATCCGTTCGCCCAACGACAGCTTCCTGACTGGACGCCGAATGATGTCGCCGGCGGACAGCAACTGGCACAGCTCATCGATCCGGCGCCTGCATTCGACAGGCGCAATATCGTATAGCGCACCATGAAGATGGAAGGACTCCAGCGCTGGCAGATCCCAGGTCAACTGCTGCTTTTGCCCCATGACCAGCGCGATCGACTTGAGAAACTCCGCGCGCCGCTTGAACGGGTCATGGCCCAGTACCGAGAGGTGCCCTGCGCTGGGTCGCACGATACCCGAGAGCATTTTCAGCGTGGTGGTCTTGCCCGCGCCATTACCGCCGAGAAAGCCAACCACCTCACCCGCGTCTATCGAGAAGGAAACATCCGTAACAGCCGGCACGTACGTCTTCTCGCGACGAAAGTAACGCAGCAGGCTGCGCGACTGGTCATCACGGGCCCGGTAAACTTCGTAAACCTTGCTGATACCACACAGCTCGATTGCTTTTGACATACCTTTCCTTGAAATCCCGCATCCTTCACTTCAGTCAACACGCCAGCATGTAGCGGTGGCGATCCCTGTATGTTGGCGTACTCAGCCACGGCGAGCCAGCAGTTGATCGTGATGGTCTTGCACAGACAAACCGTCGTCGATCACCAGGCAAACCGCAGGCACCAGACTCGATTGCGCCAACAGGCCGAGGCCGAGTACTTCTTGCAGTTTGAAACCGGCCGCCAGCAGCGTCGCCTTCGTCCGATCGACGTCAACCGTGATCAGGTGCACCAGACACGGCGCCGCCATCAGCGCGGTCGACGCGTTGCCGGGTAATGTCTGACGATCAAGAAAGGCCAGACGCTGCTGGCCGATCATCAAGCGTCCCGGCTCCATTGCGATGCTGATCCGGTCATCCAGGTGTGTGAAGTAATGGTGTTGTTCCTGCTCGGGCCGGGCACAGAGCAAGGACACCCCGCCGAGCGCAAACAAACCGTTATCCGAGACTTGAGTGGCAAGGTCGCCACCGATGCCGCGCACGTACTCGATGAGCGACAGACTGACATCGTCCGTACTGCCAGTGGGTACGTTGGCGATCAGCCAGGCCGGCGCCGTCTCCCCCGCCGGAGCCTTGGCCGACATGGACAGGGCCGCGCGTTGCGACGGCAAAAGGCACGCCAGATGTGCCACCAGATCCGTTGAACACAGCCAGATTGAACAACCTCGATCGCTCCCATCCAGATTGCCCGAGCAGAACTCCAGATACCCGCCACTCAACCGGAAGAATGCGCTGACGCGGCCATCATCGTGACGCACTTGTCGCGTATGCGCCGTGAAGCCTGCACGGGCAAACTGGCCGATGACCTCATCGAACAGGCCTTGCGACACAGGGTAGACGACGTGATCCAGATGGGAAATCACCGGCGCCTTCCCGGCAACGCGCATGGCTCACCCGCTACACCTGGCGACCGCGGCAATGGTTTTTTGCGCTGCGTCACGCGGCTACGCCTGTCGAGGTTTTTGTACCTCGGGTGCACAGCGTTACGCCATGCTCTTGCACGCCACCACTTTTTTCCTCTTGGCTGACACCTTGCAGGCCCGCCGCTTTGAAGGCTTCGAGGTATCGGCTTCGTGGCCAGCGTGTCAGCTTGACCTCCAGCTCTTGCTCCCATCCCTGCGACTCTTCGCTTTCTTCGTAATAGTCCACCATGACAATCAGCTCGCCACCGGGCGCCAGCAGGCCGGCGGCTTTTTCGATGGCGGCGGTGATGTCTTCGAAGTAATAGAACACCTCCATGGAAAATATCAGATCAAACTGCATGCCCGCCGGCGGCTGCCAGTTCATGAAGCTTTCGACATCGATGTCGACGTTGTCGTAGTTCTTGACCTTGGTTTGGCAAATAATCGCCATTTCCTGACTGAGCTCCACAGCCCGGCAATAGCCGTTGGCAAACTTCGAGCGGGCCATATACTCCAGGGCATATCCGTTGCCCGGACCGATCTCCAGGTAGCGACCTGTAGAGGGTTCAAGCGCGGACAATACCGGTTCGACCCGCGCCCAATGCTCGCGGGCCATGTCCACCGCGCCATCCTCGATGGCCCATTCGTCGAAGAGCGTCTCGACTTCCTGTTCGTGACTCATCCAACACTCCTGTTTACTGCCGGGGTTCGATCCACGCTAGCGGATCCATTGATAAAAATGCACAGCGTTACGGTGCGAGCCAATCACCAGGTGCCCATCATCCGTGAGCAACGGCGAGGAATGAAATCCCGTGTCGTGCTCCAGTTGCCACAAGGTTTGTCCGCTATGTTGGGCCAGGCAGTGCAAGCGCTCGTCGGTGCCAACGAACAACGCGTCGCCGCTTGGCAGCACGGTAAAGGGTGTGTAGCGGAATTCGCAGGCGAGATTGACCCGCCACAACATCTTCAGGCTGTGCAGATCAATGCCGTACACGTGACCGTCATTGCTGCCGACATACGCCACACCTTCGGGCGACAGGCTCGGGCAGGACACCACGAAACCGTCGGTGTGAAATTGCTGCAGCACCGTGCCGTCGGCAGCATTGAAGACAATGATCTTGCCGTCGACTTCGGTGCCGATGATCCCGCGTCCCGAGGCATGGTCGATCGCAGCAGTGCCTTCAAACCGGCTGGTTTCGGTGATTCTCCAGCGCTCCTCGCCTTCGGGGCTGAAGCACATCAGCACATTGTCCGTACCGACGATGACATTGCCGTTCCCGTCCAGTGCCGGTGAACTGTAGAGGTCGTCCTCAACCTGATCGTCGAAGGATTGCTTCCACAGCAACGTGCCCGAAGCATGATCGACGGCGTAGAGCGTATGGTCGTAGCTGCCGGCGTAGACGATATCCCTGGCCGAGTCGATGGTCGGGCTGGCGTGAAACGGCCCCTGCGCCTGAAACGTCCACAGGCATTCGCCGTCACGGGAGATGCGACGTAGCAGATGGTCCTCGCAGCCCACGACGAAACTGCCGTCTGCCGACACGGCTGGCGAGCTGTAGACCGGTCCCTGAGTCGCAAACCGCCACTGTGGCTCGCCGTCACTCAAGCGTACGCACTGCAAGCTGTTATCCCAGCAGCCGAACAGAATCCGGTCATCAGCGATCCTGCCGGGAATGCTCCAAACCCTCTCGTCGCAGGACACCGTGCGTTGAAAAGTCGGAGGAGCCTGCCAGTCCTTGTGCGAGCTTTCCCGCCAGGGTCTGTGACTGCGCAGCGCCTGGTTGTTTTTGTACCAGGTGCTTAGCAGGTGCTGCGCATACACCGTTCCGGGTGCCGCGCGATCCGAGGTAGCGCTCAGCATGAGGTGTACCTGGCACTTTCGATACCGCCGCCGTACTTCTCGGAAATTTCGACCTTGTAACCGTTAGGGTCAATAAAATAAACGGAACGTGAAGAATGATATTGAACTTCATAGTCTGGCAGCAACTTGACGCCATGATCGCGAAGTTGCGTCAATACTCGATCAAAGTCCTCCACCAAAATCCCGAAGTGAGTAATTTCAAGACCATCGTTTTTTACGCCGCGACCTTCTGCATATTCATGCATGCATAAATAAAGTGTTTCATTGGCCCCGATCGTCATCCAGCGAGTAAATGCGCGAATACCCACTTCCTTGACTTCGAAGCCAAACACTCGCGCATAAAAATCGCGACTCTCTTCAATGTCAGCGACGTCCAGTTGAATATGATCGACAGCGACTATCCTGATCTTGTCGAGTGCGACGCTCATTGGACTAACCCTCGATATTCGTCGGGCAATATACCGTCAGCATGCCAGCGGTCGATGCAGGACTTGAAGTAAGGCAACTGTTCTGGAACATGTTCTCGGGCCACCCCATAACCGGCGACGCCTGCGGATATATTGGTATTGTCCAGCGACAGGGTGTCCTTGAATGCCGCCAATGCCTGATCGAAGTTGCCCATTTGCTGATGACAGGCACCCATCATGTACTGCGAGTAAGTCACTCGTGGAAAACCGATATCGTAAGCTTGCTGGTAACGTTGCAACGCACGCTGCCATTGCTGATCCTTGACTTCGATCTCGGCAGCCTCGTGGTAGGAGATGCTCCAGTGGGGATCGTAGGCGATCAACTCGTCAGCCACCTGGCGGGCGCTCTCGATGTCGCGGGCGACATAGAGCATTTCCTTGAGCTTGGATTCATAAACAGTCTTGCGCGCTTCCCTTGCCGGGATACTCGCGCCTTTTTCACCACGTATGACGGCATCGGCATATTCTTCGGCCAGCAGCATGTATTGCCGCGTGGTTGCCACATCGCCCCGGGCTGCCGGCACCATGGCCAGTCCGCGATAGAACGATGACAGCGAAACCAGATCCACCGGCGCGTCGCTCGAGGCAATCTGCCGGGCAGCCTTTTCGCCAGCGTCGATGAACCATTTGTTCAGCTCATCATCGATGGAGTCGCCTTTCAATTTCCAGACAATCGCCTGCGAGCAAACGTCCAGAACCCGCGACGGTGGCATACGCTGAGCCTGCAGCAATGCTTTGAGCGCAGTGAAGTCTTCCTGATGCGATGTGGTCATTTCAAGACGGTTCTGGATGGCGAACCGGGTCAGATGAAATGTCACACGCTGGTCGGGAAACAGTGCCTCGTAAGGGATTTTCGTCAGGACCTGATTGGCGTAGCGGTACCTGCAACTGGCGGCCAGACATTGCGCGAGGCTCAATTTCTGCACTGGCGGGGCCCACTCCAGCATGTCGGCCAACCACTTGACCTTGGTCACCGGGCCATCCATCGGGTAGGAAAAAAACTCCAGTTCGTCGACACCTATGGCGTGGCGCTGCGCCACTTCAATCAACGTCGAGGGTTCAAGCAGTTGAGGCACCCGATAAGGCACCTCATCGAAGTTCTGTTCCGCCAGCCCCGCACACACGGAGCGCGACCAATTCGTCGGATGAGCGCCTGAGTCATCATAGAAAAACACGGCGCGCGAAAACGCATCGTCCAATTTGCTGTGCATATCACTTTCCCTAATGACATGTAGAAACTGCGCTGTCGAGATTAAATACGGCCGAAGCAACGCTTCGGCCGTACCTCACAAGACACCGGTATCTTGTGTACAGCGGACAATCAGAGGATGAACAGTGCCGAAAGAATTCGGTTCTGTACGCTATTGAACTTAATCATGTTGAAGCTCCTTTTTTGAAAGTATGCATGGAGTATCCATGCGATTCCGTTACTTCATTCGCAGCCAAGTCTTTCAACACGACCGGAATAAAAGTTACCGCTTCTCAGAGGATGAACAGCGCCGACAGCATCCGATTTTGTACGCTTTGATATTTGATCATTTCACTATCTCCATGTGATTTAAAGTTTGCTGCAAATTGCAGCGCCGTAAGATTTAGCTGTCATCCGAAGATACGTCAAGAAAGTTTGTGAAAGGCACTTTCCAGGTTAAAACGAACCTTCTAGTTAGTTCCAATGGCGTTTTTCGACGTGTATCAATGGTTTAAATGAAAAATAACCCGATCATGTTTTTTGCGATTTTTGACGGTGTACAGAAAGTTACCCGCCGTCGCGCCTCGCGATTTCGGCACCTTCCGCGTTGAAAGGTACAGCAGAAACAAATTGCAACATTCCGTGGTGAATTGACGCACCTGCAAACCTCAACTAGTTTAAACAACCGTCAGCGGTGGTAACTGGAAGTATCCGCCGTGAGACAGCGCATTCGAATGGAGTTCGACCGGCCGACAACCGCCTCGTCAGCCGTATGATCAGGAGCGATCAACCATGAAGTCCCTTAATCTGGGAATCCTCGCGCACGTCGATGCCGGCAAGACCAGCCTTACCGAACGGATCCTGTTCGATGCCGGTGCGCGTCTGCGCCTGGGCAGTGTGGATTCGGGCAACACCTGCACCGACAACCTGCTGCTGGAACGGGAGCGCGGCATCACGATCAAATCCGCCGTGGCCTCGTTCGAGTTCAACCACCTGCTGGTCAATCTGCTGGACACCCCCGGACACCCGGATTTCATTGCCGAAGTGGAGCGTACGCTTGCCTTGCTGGACCTCGCCGTCGTCGTGGTGTCGGCCGTCGAGGGAGTTCAGGCGCAAACCCGAGTACTGGTCAATGCCCTGCAACGCATGGCGATACCTCATGTGTTCTTCATCAACAAGGTTGATCGGAAAGGCGCCGATTTTCTGCGCGTTCTGGAGGCTCTCGAAGTACAACTCAAGAGTCGCCTGCTGGCCTTGTACGCTGTGCACGAGGCCGGAACGGCGCAGGCGACGGTCGAGCGCATTGACCCGGCGTCAGCCGAGGTCACTTCACAGTGGCTGGACGTGTTGTGCGAACACGATGAGACGTTGTTGCACGACTACGTGACGGCGGCGCAAACAATCGACGGTTCGCGTCTTGAGCAAGCAGTGCGCGAGCAACTGGGCAGAGGACTGATCAATCCGGTGTTTGCCGGGTCCGCCATTACTGGAGTAGGTGTCGCACAGATGATCGAGACGCTCACGCGGTTGGCCCCGGCCAAATGTCACGATGCCGAGGCGCCCGTGCTCGCCTCGGTATTCAAAATCGACCGGGGCTGGGGTGGGCACCGGCGTTTTCATGTTTGCGTCCAGGCCGGCACGCTGCACGTACGCCAATCAATCGAGACGCCGCAAGGCACCAGCAGAATCACCGCCATTCAGGTCTCCGAGAGCGGCGGTCTGCAACCGGCAACCCTCGCCCGCGCAGGCCAGATCGCTTGTATCAGCGGGCTTGAAGGCGTACGCATCGGTGATCGGATCGGCGCGTGCAAAGAACGAAACACCGCCGCGCACACCTTTACCCCACCGGCGATCGAAACCCATGTTTCAGCCGCTTTGCCAGCGCAGACCAAAGCCCTCTGGGAAGCCTTGAGCCTGCTGGCAGAACAGGACCCGCTGATCGATTTGCGTCGAAATCCAGCAGGGCAAATGTTCGTCTCGCTGTACGGCGAGGTGCAAAAGGAAATCATCCAGGCCACGTTGCAAGAGGAGTGCGCCATAGAGGCGGTCTTCGAGGAAAGCTCGGCGATCTGCGTTGAAACCCTGCAAGCGTCTGGTCAAGCCCAGGAATCTATCGATGAACCCGACAACCCGTTTCTCGCCACCGTCGGTATTCGTGTCAGTCCAGGGGCCGCGGGCTCGGGGCTCACGTTTATTCGGCAGGCCCATGCAGGGCTGATGCCGACGAGTTTCTACAAAGCGATCGAAGAATCCGTCTTCGAGAGTCTCAAGGAAGGCCCGTGCGGCTGGATGGTTCACGATTGCGAGGTGACATTGACCACCGTCGACTATGCATCGCCCTCAAGCACTGCAGCTGATTTTCGACACCTCACACCGCTGGTACTGGCAGCAGCGATCACTCGCGCCGGCACCGAGGTCTGCGAGCCACGCAGCCAATTCAGCATCGAAGTGCCGGCGGCCATGAGCAGCGCGGTTCATGGTTTGCTGGCCAAGGCTGGAGCCACAATCCATGGCACCACGCTGGACGCAGAGACCGCGCGGATCGAAGGCTCGATCGTCACCACGCGAATCTACAAGTTGCAACACCAGATACCCGATGTCACCAGTGGCCTCGGTTTTATGGAGAGCCAACTGGCCACGTATACGCCGATCGCGGGTACCGCGCCTCGACGGGAGCGCACCCTGGCCAACCCTTACAACCGCCAGGATTACCTGCGGCAAGTCAGGCTGGGCTTGCGCGTCGGACGGCCGGCAAGCAGTGCCTGATGGCTATGTAACCGGCGGCTGGCTGATCTGGTTGAGATGACTGACATCGGCGGCCGGCAGGTGCAGTTGCGGGGACGCCATGATCTCGCGCAATTGCTCGACAGTACTGGCCCCCACCACGGGCGCCACCACCGCTGGTTGCGCCAGCAGCCAGGCGAGTGCCACTTGCGTACAGGTACTGTCGCAGTCCCGCGCAATCCGACGCAGTGATTCAAGGATCTGCCAGTTGCGCTCATTGAAGTAGTCTCTCTGTACACCCGGCGCGCGCGGAGAATCCGGCAATCCTGCCTGCGGGTGGTACAGGCCAGACAAAAAGCCCTTGGCGAGCGGGTTGTACGGCAGCAGCCCGACGCCCTCTTCCACGCACAATGGCTGCAGTTCGGATTCGACTCGACGCCGTTCGAGCAGGTTGTAGCGCTCTTGAACACTGACATAGCCGACCAGTGCGTTGCGCTCGCTGATCGCCAGTGACTTCATCAGGCGCCAGGCTTTGAAGTTGGAGCAACCGATGTAACGCACCATCCCCCGCTGCACCAGATGTTCGAAGGCGCGCAGGGTTTCTTCGACCGGAACGTCATCGTAGTCATCATGGGCCTGATACAAATCGATGCAGTCGACTTGCAAACGCGCAAGCGAACCCTCCACAGCCTTGACGATATGTCGCCAGGAAAGCCCCTCGTCATTCGGCCCGGCCCCCATGCGCCCGGAAACCTTCGTTGCGAGCAATACCTGGTTGCGGCTGGCCGTGGTTTTCAACCAGCGCCCGACGAACTCTTCCGAGGCCTTGCCACCGACACCGTCGCCCAGGACCGGGTAGACATCCGCCGTGTCGATCAGGTTACCGCCCGCTTCCACATAGGCATCGAACAAGCGGCGTGAAGTAGGCTCATCCACCCACCAGTTGCATTGCGCGGTTCCCATCGCAATTGCGGAAACCTTGAGTCCCGAGCGTCCCAGTCGTCTGTAGTTCATGATCGATATCGCCGTCCCTGTTACGAAGCTTCCATGATGTCGCGGGGCAGTATAGTGGAGTCGCGGCGCCTGCCCCCTTCAAGGCTGACTGCTTTTGCAGGTGTCACAAATACCACCGATACTCCCGCGCACTGATGTCCTGCATGAACGCCAAATGATCCTGGCGTTTATTCTCGCAATACACATCCACAAACTCTGCGCCCAAGCCCTCACGCAACTGCGGCTGATGCTGCATCGCGCGCACGGCCTCGAACATCTCTTTGGGGAAATCGATCCCGCTGTTGCGGTCTTCATTCAGCGGTACGATCGGTTCTTTGCCCGACTCCAGCCCGTGTTCAAGCCCGACCAGAATCGCCGCCAGCACCAGATATGGATTGGCATCCGCGCCCGCCAAGCGATATTCAACCCGCAGGTTTTTCGCGTCCGACTCGGGAATCCGCAGGCACGCATCACGGTCTTCAAAACCCCAACTGGCCTTGGTCGCCGTATTCACTGTGCCGCCCAAACGGCGCATCGAGTTCTGGTTCGGCGCGAAGATCGGCATGCTGTGCGGCAGCAATTCCAGGCACCCGGCGACCGCGTGGCGCAACGCCTGTTGCTGATTCGCGGCCAACAGATTATTTCCCTCAGCGTCGTAGAGGCTGACATGCACATGCATGCCGCTGCCGGGATGCTGCAAGTACGGCTTGGCCATGAAACTGACGCGATAGCCGTGTTTAAGCGCAACACCGCGCGTGCTGCGGCAGAACAACGCTGCCCAATCCGCCGCACGTAAACCGTCGTCGAGATGGCCGAAGTTGATTTCAAACTGGCCGGGGCCAAGCTCAGCGGTAATCACCGTGGCGTCGATGCCCTGCGCCCGTGTGGCTTCGACCATGTCATCCAGCACCGGCGCGAAGCGTGAAAGCCGCTCGATGTGCAGGTTCGGTTGATCATCGGCGTCGTCAGTCAGGTCGTCGCGGGGGAATTGCGGCAGGCCGTCGCGCAGCTTTTTGTCGAACAGATAGAACTCCAGCTCGAACGCTACCACCGGGTGAATGCCTTTGCGTGCCAGACGCTTAAGCACCTGCGCGAGGACTTCACGCGGTTCGAACTCGATCGGTTTTTCAGTGCCATCGGAAGTGATCAGCATCTGCCCCAGCGGCTGCGCTTCCCAGGTCACCGGCGTCAAGGTGCCCGGCACCAAACGGCGCACGGCATCCGGGTCGCCATCGTTGAAGCAGTAATCGCCAATCGGAAACAAACCACCCTGCACGCCCAGCAGTACGCAGTTCTGCGGCAACTTCAGGACGCTGCCAGCGGCGACTTTTTCGAGCATGTCGACTGGATAACGCTTGCCGTAAAAGTGCCCGGGAATGTCCAGGGAAATCAGGTCGACATAACGCACCTCGGGGTAGCGTTGGCGAAAGGCACGCACTTCGGCGAGCAGGTCAGCGCAGACAGCGTCCATCGTGTTCATCCTTTGTTGTGATCAGGTGTAGACCCAGAGCACGCGGGTCAGCTGCTCGGTGAGGTTGCCATAGCGGCACCGGGTGTGGCTGTCGAACTGGAAGCTGTCGCCGGCCGTCAGCGTGGTCGGTTCTTCGTCGTCGCCCAACCATAAAGTCAGTTCGCCTTCGAGGACGTAACCGCCCTGCTCCGAACTGTCGGTCAGATGGCGATCACCGCTACTCGCGCCGGCTTCGAGATGGCTTTCGAGCATGGAGAACGAGGCGCGGATCTGCGGCGATACCAGAATGTCGGTGATGCCGTTGGCGTAATACAGCGTGCGGCGCTCGTCCGGGCGCGTCACCCACGGCAACTCCTTGGGCTTGGGCAGGCTATAGAAGTAGGTGGTCGGCACGCCGAAGGTTTCGCTGATTGCGGTCAGGTCCGCCACCGTCGGCCGCGACAAACCGCGCTCGACCTGCGAGAGAAAACCCACTGAACGGCCGATCTTGTCGGCCAGTTCCTTGAGGGTCCACTTCTTGTGCTTGCGCAGGTCGTGGATAAGGATCGCCAGCGCGGCGATTTCTTCTTGCTTGTTCATGGACGCGATTCCGAAAAAAGTCTCATCAAATGCTGTCGCGCAGTCGATACCAGGCCTTGCCGATGGCTTCCAGCGGCGCCGCGAAATGTTTGCCGCCGGGGAAACGGCCATTGCTCAAGCCCTGATACAACGCCAGTTCATCCGCGTCGCCAAGAATCGCATCGGACACCGCGCGTGCGGCGGCCAATGTCGGCAATACGCCGTGGCCTGAATAGCCTTGCAGCCAATAACGATTGTCCGCGCCGCCGACATCCGGCGTGCGCTTGATCGTCAGGTCGATATGCCCACCCCAGGCGAACTCGATGCCGACACCTTTAAGCTGCGGGAACACCCGCTCGAGAAACGGCCGCGTCGCCGCCGCAATGTCCTTGGGCATGCCACCGAGATACGTGCAGCCGCCGCCAAACAACAAACGGTTATCCGGCGTGCGCCGAAAGTAATCGAGGACGAATTGGTTATCGGTCACGCAGACATTGCGCGGCAACAGCGCCGTGGCCTGCTCAGGTGTCAGCGGTGCGGTGGCGACCTGGTAAGTACCTACTGGCAGAATGCAGCTGGACAGTTGCGGGTCGAGTTCATCGAGATAAGCGTTGCACGCCAGCACCAGCACATCGGCGCGCACCGAGCCGCGCTCGCTGTTGACCCGGAAACCACCGCCCTGCTCCTGATAACTCAAGGCTTTGCTTTGTTCATGGATACGCCCGCCGGCTCGTTCGATGGCATCCGCCAGGCCCAGTGCCAGTTTCAGTGGATTGAGGTGCGCGCCCTCAGGATCGTAAAGCCCGGCCTGATAGCGATCGGTGGCCACCCATTCCGGCAATTGTTCACGAGGAATGAATTGCAACACATCGTGGCCCCACTTGTGGCTGGCCTCATGTTGCCATTCGCGGAGCAGACTGACCCGCCGTGGTATTACCGATGTCCAGAGGTGCCCAGGGCGATAATCGATATCGAAGCCGTGACGACCCGGTAATTCACGCAATTCCCGAGCAGCCCAACGCATGCCGTCCCACAAGCGTTTCGCCCGCTCATGACCGAGCGCAGCTTCCAGCGGCGGCATATCGCACGACCAGCCGAGAATCGCCTGCCCGCCATTGCGCCCCGACGCTGCCCACGCCACGCGACTGGCTTCCAGTACCGTCACGCGTTTGCCAGCCAAGGCCAGACGCAGCGCCGTGTGCAGGCCACTGAAACCGCCGCCGATGATCACCACGTCGGCGTCATGTTCACCGTCCAGAACAGCGCGATGGCGCAGAATATCGGCGCAACTGTGGGCGTAATAGCTGTCGACGTGCTGGCTGGATTGCAGGAACATTCGCGACCTCATGAAATTATCTTTTTATAATTTCATGAAAATCTATAGAGATATTTTCACCAAAGCAACTCTGAAATCATGGACGGACGATGGTCCAGCCACGCTTAGGGAATACAGCCAGTCATTCGTAAGCAAAAAAAATTGCCATCACTTTGACAGCAACCAAAGTCGAGGCTAAGCCTTATGCAGGTTCAAGGATGGAGAAATGAATGCGTCTGACAGGGATATTTCTTGCGGCCTGCCTGACCAGTGGTTGTTCCGTTGTCACTGTAAAGGGCGCTCAAACGCAGCAACGCTTCATCAACATCGGCCCGGTCAATCTACAGACCGACATGCCTGCGCGAGCCATTGTCACCAGCGCCTTCGGTGTCGGTGCCACCAGCGTTCAGGGCACCAACAATATTGGTTACCTGAATCAGGAAGTTGTTGTTATCCCCTCCCCATCCTCCTGCAACCTGATCCTGATCGTTCGCGACCACAAAGAAATTGAAAACATCAAAAGAGCATTGGGTGAAACCATCAACCACGTGTGCTCGAACTCTGCAGAGGTCTCCCCTTGAAACGCTATCTTGTTCTTTCGCTTGCACTGGTCGCCACCGGCTGTACCAGCAAAACACCTTTGGTCTTCGTATCGAAAACATCCGTGGGTGTAGAGGTCTCAGCCCCCGGCACGGGCACCGGAGAATTCGGAGCGTCGATCGGCGTGAATACTCTCGATGCGGCCTATGTTCCGGTTGTCGAACGCATCAAAAACGGAACCTCTGAATCAGTCCACGAGGTGAAATCTGGCGAGTCGTTAACCGAGGAGCAGCGTGCAAACCTTGCAGCTTTCCTGGCTAATCAGATCAGTATCGAAAAAAACAACATCAGCGCCGCCCAAGCAACGCTTGCAGGGAAGGTAACGCCTGAAACACGGGAACAAGGCGAGAAAGCTATTAACGAGGCAAACCAAAAGATCCAGAATCTGAGTGAGGACTTGAGCAACGTATTGAGTCGGGTTGACGCTCTTTCCGTGTTCTCGGCATTCGACTCAAACACACTCCTGCGAGCAGACGCTGCGGGCCAGGGAATAGGCAAAGTGTTTGCCACCGGGTTGGCGGCACAGCATGTGGCTCGAAACTTTAGTCAACAAGCCCAGGCACAAGCGAGCTGCAAAGATAAAATCGCGCCCACTGTGGCTAAACTGGCGGAGGTAGGCGACCAGACCAACAGGGACTACGCGATCAAATTACTGGAAGCTTGTGAATAGCATCAGAGTGCCTTTAAAAGCTTTTTGAGGAATTCATTGATTTCACTATCGGCGATCTTGGTATTCAGGCTATCGCACAATTTATCGTTCTTTTTCCAATCAAAGGTGGGTGATCCGCTTTTGATTGTGATGACGACCGTTTTGTCTGGATCGTCCCCCTGAGCGGCCTGTTGTGCGATCTCTTTGGTAAAGGCATCCAGCGCTCGTGGGTCCGGCGCTGAATCGGGATGACCACTGGAGAGTGCAGCAAACAGTGATTTCACATAGGCGTTGTACTTTTCGTAGTGTCGGAAGCGGGTTTTGCCTGGACAGCTTTCAAACTATGAATCTGCTGTGTCTGGGAAAGGCAGCCTGCTTGCAAAACTAACGCGGCAAACAATGGAATTGTTCTTGCGAGCGTTTTAAAGGGCGTCATCTCATGCATCCTTGCTGTGGTTTACAGCGATAAGTTGCTCTGAACATTAGTACAAGTTTGCGATAAATGCGGTCCGTCCCGCCGATCACCGCCTCAGGCCATTGCGTTCAGTTGCCGTCCGCCAACGCACTCAGCCGGTGATTTCCGTGCAGATTTCAGCAGTCAGCGAGACTCTTCGACGTACTCAGTCATTACAAAATGCCAGCATGCAGACCAAAACCTTCTACTCTGCAAATCAGGACGCAACTTATAGAGGACGTAAGCAATGCGCGCACTCATTACCATCATTGCTTTGGGCCTGATTCTTCAGGGTTGTGCCCCACTGAAACAGTACCACCCTGCTCCGCCCTACTTTAAAACCTATGATCTCGACACTCCTCTGGCCTCCTGCCCGAATGACAGCGCGAAGAAGGCAGGCTTTCAGCATGGGTTCATCGAGTTCGACGAATACGGCAATCTGTTGAACCCTGACGCCTTCGAAAGGCAGATGGCCGACATCAGGGCGGTCAACGGGCCACTTCTACTTGTGACGTACTTGCATGGCTGGCGACACTCCGCAGCGCCAGATGATGACGATGTTCGTGAGTTCAAGCTGGCAATGCGCAACATCGCCGCCATGGACGGTTGCAAACGTACCGTTGTCGGGCTGTACATGGGCTGGCGGGGCCAGGTATTTGCGTGGAACTCACCGCTGGATCTGATTACGTTTTGGGATCGTAAACAAACAGCGCACAGCGTCGGTAGCGGAGCAGTCACCGAGGTGTTGCTGCGCCTGGATAAAGAACGCGTTCGACGCAATGACAACAGCCAACTGCAAGCAAAGAGCAACACGCAGACCCGCTTGGTATTCATTGGCCACAGCTTCGGGGCGGCAGTGCTCTATACAGCGCTTGCACCGATTCTGATCGAGCGTTTCACGCAAAGCAGTGGTTTCGATCCAGCCAACGACCTTGCGACCACCGGCTGCGAGAAAAACCCGCGGGAGCCTCTTAAAACGGTTGGTGATCTCGTGGTATTGATCAACCCGGCATTTGAGGCGATGCGTTTGGCGACCTTGCAGAAGATGAGCATGGGTTGTCATTACACCGAACATCAAGCACCTGTTGTGGCAATCGTAACCGGGACCACTGACCTTGCGACGAAGTGGGCTTTTCACATTGCACGCGCGCCCAGGGCAAGATTTCAAAAATACACGGACGATGTCGTTGAAGGTTATTCCGCCAATTCGACAGCCGTCGGTCACTATGAGCCTTACCAGACCCACTTTCTTTCTTCGCCAACTTTTTCGCCTGACAACGCTGACCGGGAAACTTTCAACGGTTGCGAGCAATACATCGATCCCCTCAAATCTGACTTGCGCATCAGCCTGACAACGCTTTCCACTTCAGAACCGTCGCGCACAGTCCGTTTTACATCGCAACAGAAGCAGATTGACGGTTCGCAGAAGTTCTTTGATCTGCATCTGGAAAAAAATCCGCAGCTGAAAAATTCTCCAGACCACAATCCGGTACTAAACGTCAAAGCTTCCGCTCCGATCATTAATGGACACGGAGGGATTTACAGTTGCCAGCTCATGACGTTCATCGGTGGCCTGATTACTCAAACGATAACCAACTGAGTCTGGAGATCAGCAATGGACATGAGTGAATATCAGTCTTTTGATTTTGAGCATTCAGACTACACGCATACCGTCTATAAAAAGGGCGACGGAGCTCCTGTCCTGGTCATGCATGAACTGCCGGGGCTGACCCGCGATACCCTGCGATTCGCCGAACGGTTGATCAGCGCCGGTTTTCAAGTCTACTTGCCGCTGTTGTTCGGGAAACCGGAAGAAACGGGGTGCTTGGTCAAGGGGCGCCTCCATTGCATCAGCAAAGAATTTGCGTACCTCAAAGCCGGGCGCAGTGCACCGGTCAGTGACTGGTTGCGAGCGCTGGTACGAAAGCTGGGCGTTGACCATGGCCACCAACGTATCGGGGTCATTGGAATGTGCGTCACCGGTGCATTCGTGATTCCACTGATTCTCGAAACCAATGTGGCCGCCGCAGTCGCTTCCCAGCCAGCCATACCCTTTAAATTCAGGTACTGGCTAACGGGCCGAGGCAAAGGTCCGTGGATGAGCGAACTGAACATTGCCGATACCGAACTGGAGGCGGCAAGCCAGGCTGCCGCGACGAGAGGCTGCGCCGTGCTCATTCAGCACTTCAGCGATGATCGACTGTGTACGCCGGCGCGGATCAATCGACTTGGACAAGCATTTGCTGCGACCGGCGTTGTTTACACATACGCCCCACCAGCAGATGGTCGTAGCACCCATCATGCGTTACTGACGTACGAATACGATTCGGCGAAAGCCCCCACGCCAAACCATCCAACACGAGTGGCTTTAAAGCGTGTGATTGATTTCCTGCATGCTCATTTATAGGGAAGAGCATTGTTCGACAGCAAAAAACCTCCGACGGATCTGCGCGGGCGCGCGGGCCCGCAAGAGATTGTCGGAACTATCCGCATCTAAATCGGTAATTCCACACGAGCCACCACTCCCCCAGCGCTGTGATTACTCAACGTCAGATCGCCGCCCTGCTCTCGAATGATTGTCCTGGCTGCCGAAAGCCCCAGCCCAACACCGCCCGTGTCTCGATTGCGTGAGGTTTCCAGGCGCAGGAATGGGTCGAACACACGCTCCAGCGATTCCTCGGGAATGCCGGGCCCCTGATCAATGACCTCAATGCGTATCGCATAGGCATCACTGCGCAGGGAAATGCGCGGGGCACACGCGTACTTCACGGCGTTTTCCAGCAAATTGACGATCACCCGTTTGATCCCCAGCGGCCGACCCTCGTACACCAGATGCGCCGGGCCTTCGAAATCGACATTGATCTGCTGGTCACGGTAATCATCAACGATGGTTTGCAGCAGCTCCGACAGATCGAACGCAGTGGTCTCCTCGCGATGCGTGTCCTCACGGAAGAACGCCAACGCAGCGTTGATCATCGACTGCATCTCTTCAACGTCACGAATCAGTTTGCCCTGATGATCGAGGTCTTCCATGAATTCGCTGCGCAAGCGCATGCGGGTCAGCGGTGCACGCAGGTCGTGGGAAATCGACGCGAGCATGTGCGTGCGCTCGGCGATGAAATGCTGGATCTGCGCCTGCATGGTGTTGAAGGCGATGATCGCCTGGCGGATTTCGTCGGGGCCTTCGAGCTTGATCGGCGGTGCGCGCAGATCGGTGCCGAAACGTTTGGCGGCACGCGTGAAACGCTGCAGAGGGTTGGCCAGTTGCCGGGTGGCGACCCAGGCGACGAGCAATGTGGCAATCAGTCCCAAGGCGATGACGATCGCGATACGCACGCCAAATTCCAGGCCCCAGCTGCGCTCCGGCGGGATAAATGACAACCAGCTGCCATCGACCAATTGCACGACGGCGGCGTAATGCGCCTGGGGACTGCCGTTCGGCCAGTCGCCCGGGCTGAACACCTCGATTTTTCGATCATTGCCCAACAGTTGCTGCAGCACCGGCACCCTGCTCGCTGGCAGGCGAAGGCCGTCATTGGGCAGATCGAAGTCGGCGCGCTGTGCTTTCCACGACACTTGCAGCATGGCGCTGCTCGCCGCTGCGGCCAGTTGCGGGCGCAGGTTGGCCGGGGCGGCTTCGATCACCCGCGAGGTCGCGGCAATCTGCTCCAGCAGGCCGGTGCGTTCGATCGGCGGCCGGGCCCAGATGCCGGCGACTTGCACGAACAGCGCATTCAACGCCAATGAGGCGACCATCGCCGCCACGATGGTCAGGGCGATGTGCCGGCGCAGAGTGTCGCCGCGCCACAGTCGGCGGATCACGAGCGAGTGACCTTGGCCGTAAACAGATAGCCGCCGTTGCGCACGGTGCGAATCAGGTCCGGGCGTTTGCTGTCCGGTTCGATCTTGCGGCGCAAGCGGCTGACTTGCACATCGATGCTGCGATCGAACGCGTCATGGCCGTGGCCGTGGGTCATATCGATCAACTGCTCGCGGGTCAGAATGCGCTGTGGATGGTCGAGGAACACCACCAGCAAATCGAACTCGCCACCGGACAGCGGAATCATCACGTTTTCCGGGGAGCGCAGTTCGCGGCAGGTGATGTCCAGATGCCAACCGGCGAAGCCGATCACCGGCCGCGAAGGTTCAACCGTTTGGCGCTGTTCGCCGGCGCGACGTTGCAAGGCACGCACTCGCGCGAGCAATTCCTGCGGCGCGAACGGCTTGGTCAGGTAATCGTCCGCGCCCAGTTCCAGACCGACAATGCGATCGCTCAGTTCGGCCATGGCTGTAAGCATGATGATCGGAATGCCCAGTTGCGTATGCACCTTCTGGCACAGGCTCAGGCCGCTTTCGCCGGGCATCATCAGATCAAGAATGATCGTGTCCGGGCGCTGCTGCGCAATGGCCGCCCACATCGCCTCGCCGTTGGCAGCAACGTCGACCTCATAAGCATGCTGCACGAAGAACTTCTTCAGCAGCGCGAGAATTTCTACGTCGTCGTCGACGAACAGCAGTCTGCTCACAGTGACAGGATCCATGCACCAAAAAAAGCCAATCTAAAGCCATTTCGCCGCCCGGGTCATTTATTTCAATCGAGCAACATTTCTACGCGCCAGACATCAAGCGGACATCCTCCGGCAAAACCGCGCGGGCACTCTGCAGCTATTTCCAACGGGGGGATTGGCATGAAGGTATTGAACAGCAAACCGGGCATCACGCAGCACAACGGTAATCGGCCGTTGATTCTCAGCCAGCGCACCGCAGCGCTCGGCCCGGACACACCGGTGGTGTTTCAGGAATCGTGCATGGGGGTTTCCCCTGATCAAAGCACAGTGGTGCTGCGCCGTTACTTCGAGCATTTCAGTCCGACCAACGCGCACTGGGTGGAATACGTGCACAGCGTCAACACGGCTGATCTGATGAACTGGATCATGGCCCAAGGCCGATTGCACATCGAATGCTCGGACAACCTGGCGCAGAACAAGGAAGCCGTTTGATGTCGCGCATTCGTTCGCTGTCGCTGTCCATTGCCACCACGTTGAGCCTGGCGGCGTGCAGCAGCAAAACGCCGGAACACTCAGGCTTTCTGCATGACTACAGCGTGTTGGCCGAGCGCCAGTCGCCGTCCGGTCAGCCCGTGTTGGCGTGGGTCAGCCCGGCCCTGGCCCGGGGTCGATACGCCCAGGTTTATCTGGCGCCGAGTCAGTTCTACCCGAGTGCCGAGCCGACGCAACGGATTCCTCTGAGCACTCTGTCCGGCGTCACTGACTACTACGATGCGGCGCTGCGGCTGGAATTGAGCAAAGTGCTGCATCTGGTCAGTCAACCCGGGCCGAACACCCTGATAGTGCGCCCCGCTATCACCCAAGTGGCGACCAGCACTCAGGGTTTGCGCTTTTATGAGTGGTTGCCGGTCACCCTCGTCGCTGCCGGTGTGAGCACCGCCACCGGCATCCGTGATCAGGACAGTGAAGTCGCCACCGAAGTGTCGTTCGAGGACGGTTCGACTGGCGAAGTGATTGCCGAAGTGGTGCGCAAAGGCACTGGTGTGCCGCTGGAGAACGACCAACAGGTGTTGACCGCTGATGATGTCAAAGTCGTGCTGGATGGCTGGGCCAGCGACCTCGGCAAATCCTACGCGACCCTCCGCCGGTAGCAGCATTCCCCTGTAGGAGCTGCCGAAGGCTGCGATCTTTTGATGTTGCCCTTTAAAAGCAAGATCAAAAGATCGCAGCCTTCGGCAGCTCCTGCACAGGTGCGCCAAGAAAAAAAGCAGCGAGCAGTGAATTATTTCGTGTCCTCATGTATCTGAGCCAAAGAGTACGCGCCATCAAAAAGATGGCATCTACGCGGCACGATGGATCAGCAAAGAGAAGACCCGGATGAAATCACGCAAGAAAACCGTCAAGCCGATCGGCCTGAAAGACATCACCATTGTCGACGACGCCAAGATGCGCAAGGCGATCACCGCCGCCGCACTCGGCAATGCCATGGAATGGTTCGACTTTGGTGTCTATGGCTTCGTCGCCTATGTGCTCGGCAAAGTGTTCTTCCCCGGCGCCGACCCCGGAACGCAAATGATCGCCGCGCTGGCGACGTTCTCGGTGCCCTTCCTGATCCGGCCGCTGGGCGGCTTGTTCTTCGGCGCGCTGGGCGACAAGTACGGACGGCAGAAAGTCCTCGCCGCGACCATCGTGATCATGTCGCTGAGCACCTTCGCCATCGGCTTGATTCCGTCCTATGCCTCGATTGGCATCTGGGCGCCGATCCTGCTGTTGCTGGCAAAAATGGCTCAGGGTTTCTCGGTCGGTGGCGAATACACCGGCGCGTCGATCTTCGTCGCCGAATACGCGCCGGACCGCAAGCGCGGCTTCCTCGGCAGTTGGCTGGACTTCGGCTCGATTGCCGGTTTCGTCCTCGGTGCCGGTGTGGTGGTGTTGATCTCGACGACGCTCGGCGAAGCCAAGTTCGAGGAATGGGGCTGGCGTCTGCCGTTCTTCCTCGCCTTGCCACTGGGCATGATCGGCCTGTACTTGCGTCACGCCCTGGAAGAAACCCCGGCGTTCCAGCAGCACGTTGAAAAGCTTGAACAAGGCGATCGCGAAGGCCTCGCCGGTGGCCCGAAAGTTTCGTTCAAGGAAGTCGCGACCAAACACTGGCGCAGCCTGATGACCTGCATCGGCGTGGTCGCGGTGACCAACGTCACCTACTACATGCTGCTCACCTACATGCCGAGCTACCTGTCGCACAACCTGCATTACAGCGAAAACCGTGGTGTGCTGATCATCATCGCGATCATGGTCGGCATGCTGTTCGTGCAGCCGGCAATCGGTTTCATCAGCGACAAGATTGGCCGTAAACCTTTCATCGTCGTCGGCAGCATTGGTTTGTTCATTCTGGCGATCCCGGCCTTCATGCTGATCAACAGCGGCAAGATCGGCTTGATCTTCGCCGGCCTGCTGATGCTGGCCGTGCTGCTGAACTTCTTCATCGGCGTCATGGCCTCCACGCTGCCGGCGATGTTCCCCACGCACATTCGCTACAGTGCGCTGGCGGCGGCTTTCAACGTTTCGGTATTGATCGCCGGCCTGACCCCGACCGTGGTGGCCTGGCTGGTCGAAAGCACCAACGATCTGTACATGCCGGCGTATTACCTGATGGTCATCGCCGTGGTCGGTCTGGTCACCGGTGTAACCATGAAGGAAACCGCCAACAAGCCGTTGCGTGGCGCCGCGCCTGCAGCGTCCGACCTTGAAGAAGCGAAAGAACTGCTGCAAGAACACCACGACAACATCGAACAGAAAATCGAAGACATCGACGCTGAAATCGCCGCACTGGAAGCCAAGCGCAAGGAACTGGTTCAACAGCATCCGCGAATTAACTGAGCCGGATGCCGCGGTCAGGCAAAGCGCCTGACCGCGGCATCGATGAACTGACGAACCTTCGCGGTCTTCTTTCGATGCGCCGTGTACAGCAGATGCATTTGTCTGCTCGGCGCTTCGAATCCCTCCAGCAACCTGACCAGCTCACCTCTGCACAACGCCGGCTCAAGAAAATCGGCAGGCCCCAGCACAATCCCGAAACCATCTACCGCCGCTGATAACAACGCCTTGCTCTCGTTGACGTGTAAGCGACTGCTGACCGGCACGCGCTCGACCTGCGCACCGTTGAAAAACGACCACTCGTGATCGGCGGGCCGTGACCAATAGGCATAACCCAGGCACTCATGCTGTTGCAGATCGGCGGGCACCTGCGGCGTGCCGTGTTCGGCCAGATAGCGTGGCGCCGCGCAGACGATCAGTCGATACGGAGACAATGGCCTCGCGGTCAGGCTGGCCGTCGCCAGCGGGCCGATCCGAAAAGCCACCTCAAAACCCTCCTCCACCAGATCCACGGCGCGGTCGGTCAAGTGCAGGTCGATTTCCACCTCGGGGTACTCGCGCAAGAAAGCGGTCACGAACGGCATCAGACTGTAAGAGCCAAAGCTCACCGGCGCGCTGACCCTGAGCTTGCCGCGCGGTGTGTCGTTCATGATTTGCGCCAGTGAATCAGCGGCTGATGCCTCACTGACGATGTGCTTGCAGCGCTCGTAGTAGGCCTGGCCCAACTCGGTCAGGCTCTGCCGGCGCGTGGTGCGGTTGAGCAAGCGTGCGCCGAGCCGCTGCTCAAGGGCGGCCACGTGCTTGGCGACCATTTGCGCTGACATGTCCAGGCGTTGCGCGGCGCTGGCATACGAGCCGGCTTCAGCCGCCATCACGAAAGCCGCCATGCTGGTCAGCCGATCCATTCGATACTCCTGTTAGCGAAAGTAAGTAACAGAGTGCGATTTATCTGCACCTGATCAGGAATCATCATAGTCGCTCCCCACCTGACAGAGGACACACCATGCGCATTGGAATCGTTGGAGCCGGCTTCATCGGGCGCGCTGTCGCGCAAATCGCCCTCGCCGCCGGGCACGAAGTGATGCTCAGTAACTCACGCGGCCCGCAGACCATGAGCAGCGTGCTCGCCGGCATCACCGGCTGCCAGATCGGCACGGCCGAACAGGCCACACAGTTTGCCGACGTGGTGTTGGTGGCCATCCCCTACGAACACATCCCGAGCCTGCAACCCGCCTGGTTCGAGGGCAAAACCGTGCTCGACGCCAACAACTATTACCCGGATCGCGACGGCCACATCGCTGCGCTCGACACGTTCCAGAGCACCACCAGCCGCTTGCTCGCCGAGCATTTGCGCGGTGCCACGGTGGTCAAGGTGTTCAACGCCATTCTCGCAGCGGATTTGCTTACGGATGGCCGCCCGCATGATTCCAGCGAGCGGCGCGCACTGCCCATTGCAGCGGATGACGCGCAGGCCAAGGCGTTGGTCGCGGGTTTGCTGGATGACCTCGGTTTGGATGCGGTCGACACCGGAGGCCTTGATGACAGTTGGCGATTCGAGCGGGCAAAACCGGCCTACTGCGCGCCGCTGGACAAGTCCGGGCTGGAACAGGCGTTGGCTGCGGCCGAGCGCGAGGTTGAATTACCGTTGGGCAGTTGGCGGCACGGGTAACGCCCGGTCGCTCCCGCGCTTAACCCTTCCGGCAGGTGGATCGAGATCAGTGCGGCTGGCACCGGCCGCACACGTCACCGTTACCTATCTGTCGTGGCTCTCTGGCCACCGGGTTACGCCGTGGCGGCCGAGGCATGCTCGCGCACATGCACCCTGGGTGCCGAAAGCCTGATCAAGGTGCGTTGACCACCACATACGTGACGTCACTGCCCTGATACTGCGGCTGGTACCAGGTCGAACCGCACTGCATGTAGGCGACGTTGTACTGAATCACCTGCACACAACTGCTGGGCATTTGCGCCGGGGTAAAGATCGCCCCAACCACCGCCGCAGTGGCCGCGACGGTTGCCGTTACCGCCACTGCGGCCGCCACCGGATGGTAGTGATCGTCGTAGCCATAACGGCCATGCCCGTCGACATCAATATCGACATCGCGACTGTTGTCGATGTTGACGTTTCGGTTACCGTTGTTGACGTTCGTGCGGTTGCCGACGTTGTTGCCGGCATTGACCCGATTGCCCGAACTGACCCGATTACCGGCGCTGACATTGTTGGTGCGCTGCGGCGCATTGATGCGCTGCGCACGTTGCGCGTTCGGCGCCGGCGCCCGGTTGACGTTGGCGCGCGCATGTCCCTGAGCGCGTTGCCCCCGGGCATCGGCTTCGGCGACATAACCGGCGGTCAGCAGCGTGGCGGCGGCCAGCGACAACAACAGACTCCACGTCATCGACTTGTTCATGTCACTGCCCTCCCTGATCGCTGGCTTTTTTAAACGCAATCGCCACATCGCCTTTGCCCGGTTTGAAGGTGAACTGCGTGTCCGGAATGGTCGGCTTGAGGTTCCACTGATACACCGCGCTGTACTCGGGATAGCTCTTCTCGTCAGTGGTGGTGATCACCAGTTTGCACGGCAAGGGTTTGTCGGAGCGGGTCAGCCACAACTGCCAGTCGATACCTTCCTGACGAAACGCCAAATGGTCGCAGAGCTGGCCCTTGATGACCGACGGCCCGACATACAGCGCGGCTTTCAAGGCATCGATCTGCGCCTGATCACTGCCGAACAGAAACAGATCCTCCATCGGCACCTGCACCCCGTAGAAGTTCTCGACCTTGTGCAGGGTTTCCGCCACGGTGGCCGGCGCATCGACCGTGGTGTAGTACTTCAGGTATGGCGAATACTGGGTGAGTTTTTTACCGTTATAGAAAAACTCGCGGGTGCGCACATCGCCTTCGCTTTTCGCATACAGGCGATCCTGGCCGAGCACTTTCAGGGTGTTGGCGGATTCGGTCTTGATCTTCTGCCCTGACTCCAGAACCGTGTCGCGCGAGACTTGGGCATCGACCTGGAATTTCGGCAGGCTGCGCAGGTAATTGCCCATGTCGATGAGCTTGTCGACCACTTGCGGGTTGATCAACGGCGCATCGTCCGTGGCCTCGGCAGTGGGTGCAGCCGGCGGGTCTTCGGCGCGGGCTCCCGGCGCGAGAACCAGTGTGAACATCAGGCAGACAATACTGGCTGTGGCTTTCATCGGTTCCGCTCCTGTCCCTGGGTGGGCGTTGCGCCCGAAGGGCGACTGATTGACCAGCCTAGACCTCAGTGTGGGGGTACGCCAATGCGTCAGCGAGAGGGATGAGTGTCACGGCAGATGTTCTTTGCGCTGGCTCTCCAGAAGCTCGCTGACATCGGCCGGTTGATACACCCAGCCGATGAACAATTCGTAGCCAACCGCCAGAATCACCGGCCCGGTGAACAAACCAATAATGCCGCTGGTGACCATGCCGCCCAGTGCGCCAATGAGCACCACCGGCATCGGCACCGCGACGCCGCGACCCAGCAACATCGGTTTGAGCACGTTGTCCGCAAGCCCGGCAATCGCCATCCACACCGCAAAGATAATCGTGCCGGCGCTGACCCCGTCCACGGCGAAGACATAAATCACGATGGGCAGCGAGATCAGCAGCACCGGTAATTGGGTGATGCCCAGCAGCAACACCATCAAGGCGAGAACACCGGCCGCCGGCACACCCATGACCACCAGTGCCACGCCGACCAGCAGCATCTGAATAAAGGCGATGCCGACCACACCCTGCGCCACGGCGCGGATGGTTGCCGTGCACAATTGGGCAATCTGCGGGCCGCGCACCGGCCCGGAAATGCGGGTGGTGACAGCCACCGCTGTGCGGTGGCCGCGCTCGCCGTGGTGCATGATCAACCCGGCGACGATCAACGCGACCACAAACACCACGATGCCCGCCCCGACACCGGCGGCTTGATGCAACACCACTTTGCTCCAGTCCTTGAGATGTGGCGCCAGTTCCTGAAACACCCAGCTCAGGTCCTGCGAAGCGTGCATCCAGATGCCGTAAAGCGGCGCGCCAATCAACGGCCAGCCTTCGACACTGGCCGGTGGCGGCGGTATCTCGAACTGCCCCGCTTCGAACGTGTGCATGCTGCCCTTGATCGACTCGGCAATCGACGCGCCCAGCAGGCTTAACGGCAACATCAGAATCACCAGGCCCAGCAGCACCAGAATGATTGCCGCCCAACCGTAGCGATTACCGAGTTTGGCGCCCAGAGCCTGATTCAGCGGATACAGCGTGACGGCCAGGATCAGCGCCCAGAGCATGACATTGAGAAACGGATGAAAAATGTCGTAGCAGAACAGCACCAGAACGGTGATCAGACCCGCTCGAATGAGCACGTCGAGCAATGCTCTGGAACTCTGAAACGCTATCAGCGGTTTGTCTTCCATGTCGGCGCTCCTGGGTGGGCCATCAATGAACCGCTGTGAGCCTAGTTCACAACCGGCATATCGTCTCGACGGGGGCCCGACACGAGTCGCACATGATGGCGGCGATCAGCGCTCCAGCATGCCGTGACACAACAGATTCAAAACCCCGCGCATATGCAAGGCGTGCGCGGCCCGATCCGGGACTTCCTGCGTGGCGAGGCGAATGAACGCCATGTTCGCGTATTGGTTGAACAGCGTCGCCACCACGTCGAGATCGATCGATTCGCGCACTTTTCCCGCTTGCTGAAAATGCAGGAGCAGCGCTTTGGTTTCTTCGATCACGGCCGCGTTCCACGGACTCATCGCTTCGGCCAGTTCACCGGTCAGCAGAAATGGCGCCAGTTCCCGCCACAGCGAAGCCGGCATCGCCTGTAGCTGGTAATCGGTCATCAACCCTTCGAACTCGCACAACGCCTCCAGCGGATCGCTGTCCTCGTCCAGATTGGCCCGCGCCTCGCGCATGGCTTGCTCGTCGGGTTGCTTGAGCAAAGCCAGCAGAATCTCCTGCTTGCCGCCGAAATAGTTGACCACGGTGGGTGCGGAAACCCCCGCCTGCACGGCGATCTGGTCCAGCGTGGTGGCCGCAAAGCCGTTGCGCTTGAACAACTCGAGCGCCGCTTCGGCAATCACCTGCCGGCGCTGTTCCTTCTGCCGTTCTCTGAGTCCGCTCATGTTGCCTCTGATGATCCTTGCCAATGGCTCTCAGCCTACGGAGATCTTTTTTCACCGACAAATATTTTCTTTACAAAAATATTTTTAGATGACAAAACTTTCTCCGTGCAGCGCTGCAACGAGCTCACTCACTTGCCCTTTGCTCTGGAGATCCGCCATGTCCGCCGAACTCGATTCGACCCGCAGTACCCGCGATTACCAAGCCTCTGACGCTGCTCACCACATCCACGCGTTCGTTGATCAGAAGGCCCTCAACGAAGAAGGACCGCGAGTGATGGTCAGCGGCGATCGGCTGGCGTTGTGGGACAACGACGGCAATCGATATCTGGATGGCATGTCGGGTCTGTGGTGCACCAACCTCGGTTATGGGCGCAAGGATCTCGCCGCTGCCGCGACCGCGCAGCTGGAACAACTGCCCTACTACAACATGTTCTTCCACACCACTCACCCGGCGGTGATTGAGCTGTCCGAGCTGCTCTTCAGCCTGTTGCCCAAGCACTACAGCCACGCGATCTACACCAACTCCGGCTCCGAAGCCAACGAAGTGCTGATCCGCACCGTGCGCAAGTTCTGGCAGGTAATGGGCAAGCCCGAGAAGAAAATCATGATCGGCCGCTGGAACGGCTACCACGGCTCGACCCTGGCCGCGACGGCGCTGGGCGGGATGAAGTTCATGCACGAGATGGGCGGCACCATCCCTGATGTAGCGCACATTGATGAGCCGTATTGGTTCGCCCACGAAGGTAATCTCAGCCCGGAAGAATTCGGCCTGCAAGCCGCGCGGCAACTGGAAGACAAGATTCTCGAACTGGGCGCCGACAAGGTTGCAGCCTTCGTCGCCGAACCGTTTCAGGGCGCGGGCGGCATGATCATTCCGCCGGCGACTTACTGGCCGGAAATTCAGCGTATCTGCCGTAAGTACGATGTGTTGTTGTGTGCGGACGAAGTGATTGGCGGTTTCGGCCGCACTGGTGAATGGTTCGCGCATCAGACGTTCGGCTTTGAGCCGGACACGCTGTCGATCGCCAAGGGCCTGACCTCCGGTTACATCCCAATGGGCGGTTTGATTCTGTCGCGACGCATGGCCGAGGCGCTGGTGGAAAAAGGCGGCGTGTTTGCCCACGGCCTGACCTATTCCGGCCACCCGGTGGCGGCCGCTGTGGCGATTGCCAACCTCAAGGCCTTGCGCGATGAAGGCGTGGTCACCCGGGTGAAAACCGACACCGGCCCGTACCTGCAAAACTGCCTGCGCGAAGTGTTCGGCAATCACCCGCTGGTGGGTGAGATTCAGGGCGTCGGGCTGGTGGCGGCGTTGCAGTTTGCTGAGGACAAAGCGACGCGCAAGCGTTTTGCCAATGAAAACGACATTGCCTGGCGTTGCCGCACGATTGGTTTTGAGGAAGGCTTGATCATTCGTTCGACATTGGGGCGGATGATCATGGCGCCGGCGTTGGTGGCCATGCGCACGGAGCTGGATGAGCTGATCGACAAGACGCGGATTGCGGTGGATCGGACGGCGCGGGAGTACGGCGTTTTGTGATCGGCTGAAGGAATATGGCGGCCGGAATACAGCTATCGCGAGCAGGCTCACTCCTACATTTGAAATGCGTTCCCCTGTAGGAGTGAGCCTGCTCGCGATGGCGTCAGTCGGGTTGAAAACAGGCAAGATTCAATCCCGCCGATTACTCCGCGCGCCGCTTGGTGTTAAATAGGCGCCAGTCTTAACCTTGTCGCTTATAGCTGTGCAACGAGAACCGATATGAACACCCATTCCAGGAAAAACACCCAAATTCAAACAGCGGTGAGCGCATGATCGAAGTCACCGAAGTTTCCATTGCCCAACTGCGCGCCGCCCTTGAGTCCGGCCAGACCACCGCAGTCGAACTGGTGCAGGCGTATCTGGCGCGTATCGACGCCTACGACGGCGCCGACACACCGACGGCGCTGAATGCCGTGGTCGTGCGCAACCCGGAAGCGTTGAACGAGGCACGGGCGTCCGATGCCCGTCGCGCCAAAGGCGAAACCCTCGGCCCGCTCGATGGCATTCCCTACACCGCCAAAGACAGTTATCTGGTCAAGGGCCTGACCGCTGCGTCCGGCAGCCCGGCCTTCGCTGATCTGGTCGCTTATCGCGATGCCTTCACCATCGAACGCTTGCGCGGCGCCGGGGCGATTTGCCTGGGCAAGACCAACATGCCGCCGATGGCCAATGGCGGCATGCAACGCGGCGTCTACGGTCGCGCCGAAAGTCCTTACAACGCCGCTTACCTGACCGCGCCGTTTGCCTCCGGCTCGTCGAACGGTGCCGGCACCGCTACCGCCGCCAGTTTCGCCGCATTCGGTCTGGCCGAAGAAACCTGGTCGAGCGGGCGTGGCCCGGCGTCGAATAATGGTTTGTGCGCCTACACCCCATCGCGCGGGGTGATCTCGGTGCGCGGCAACTGGCCGTTGACGCCGACCATGGACGTGGTCGTGCCTTACGCGCGGACCATGGCTGACCTGCTCGAAGTCCTCGACATTGTGGTGGCAGAAGACCCGGACACCCGTGGCGACCTGTGGCGCCTGCAACCGTGGGTGCCGATCCCGAGCGTCAGCGAAGTGCGTCCCGCCACTTACGCCGATCTGGCCGCTGACGCCAAAGCGCTGACCGGCAAACGTTTCGCCGTGCCGCGCATGTTCATCAATGCTGACCCTGAAGCCGGCACCAGTGAAACCCCGGGTATCGGTGGCCCGACCGGCCAGCGCATCAACACCCGCGCTTCGGTGATCGACCTGTGGAAGCAGGCGCGTCAGGCCCTCGAAGCCGCCGGTGCCGAAGTCATCGAAACCGATTTCCCGCTGGTCTCCAACTGCGAAGGCGATCGTCCCGGCGCCCCGACCGTGTTCACCCGGGGTCTGGTCTCCAAAGAGTTCCTCCACCATGAACTGTGGGACCTGACCGCGTGGGCGTTCGATGACTTCCTGCAAGCCAACGGTGACCCGAAACTCAATCGTCTGGTCGACGTCGACGGGCCGAAAATCTTCCCGCACGAACCAGGCACGCTGCCTAACCGTGAGGGCGATCTGGTGGCGGGCATGGATGAATACGTGCGCATGGCCGAGCGTGGCATCACGCCGTGGAATGAAATCTCCACCGTGCCCGATGGCCTGCGTGGCCTCGAACAGACTCGACGCCTCGACCTCGAAGACTGGATGGACAACCTAGGCCTCGACGCCGTGCTGTTCCCGACGGTCGCTGACGTTGGCCCGGCGGACGCTGATGTCAATCCTGAGTCGGCCGACATCGCCTGGAGCAACGGCATCTGGGTGGCCAATGGCAACCTCGCGATCCGCCACCTCGGCGTGCCAACCGTCACCGTGCCGATGGGCGTGATGGCCGACATCGGCATGCCGGTCGGCCTGACCTTCGCCGGCCGCGCCTACGACGACTCGAACCTGCTGCGCCTGGCCGCCGCGTTTGAATCGACCGGCAGCAAACGCCAGATCCCGCCGCGCACGCCGCCATTGTCGTAACGCGATCAAAACTGTAGGAGCGAGCCTGCTCGCGAAAGCGGTGTGTCAGCTGATAGAAATGTTGCCTGATGTACCGCATTCGCGAGCAGGCTCGCTCCCACAGGTTTTGTGTGATGCCGTTCATTGAGCACATCCGCTCAATCTCTCACGCTGCAATCCCTCGATCATTCCAGCCACCTTAATTGCCGCTGGCCACTGACCATGATCGACCGCTTCCCCTCGCGCCTCACCCTGCTCGCGCTGCTCTGCGGTCTGAACCCAACCGCCCACGCCAGCGGTTTTTTCGACGATGCCCAAAGCGAAGTGCTCAGCCGCAACTTCTACCTGAGCAACGACTATCGCTCGCCTTCGCCCTCCGGAAAAAATTATAAACAGGAATGGGCTCAAGGCTTTATCGGCACTTTCTCATCCGGTTTCACATCCGGTGCAGTCGGTTTCGGCATCGATGCCCACGCCTTCGCCGGGTTGAAACTGGACGGCGGCAAGGGGCATTCCGGGACCGGTCTGCTGCCGGTCGACAGCGACGGTCGCAGCGCAAACGACTACTCCAGCGTCGGCGGCGCGCTCAAGCTGAAAGCCTCGCGGACCACCCTCGCCTTCGGTGAAATGACCGTCGAAACCCCGGTATTCGACACCTCCGACAAACGCCTGCAACCGGAGTACGCCACCGGTTTCCTGCTCAACAGCGCCGAGTTCGACCACGTCAATCTGGTGGCCGGGCATTTCACCGCGTTCAAGAATCAGGACAGCTCATCTGGCAAAGGCGACTTTTACGGTTACGGCGCCAATACCGAGGCCGGCGGCATCAGTTTTCTCGGCGCCGACCTGTTCGCTGATAACCCGATTGGCGGCGCGTTGTACGCGTCTGAACTCAGCGACACGTGGCACCAGTACTACGGCAATCTGCATTTCAAGCAATCCGGCATATTGCTCGACGCCAACCTCTACCACACCCGCGACACCGGCCGCGCACTGGCCGGTGCCATCGACAACAGCGCGTTCAGCCTGTCCGGCAAATACGCCTTCGGCCCTCACGCGGTAATGCTTGGCTGGCAACGGATCAATGGCGACACGCCGTTCGACTTCGTTGGCGGCGACTCGATCTACCTCGCCAACTCGATCAAATACGCCGACTTCAACGGCGCCAACGAACGCTCCTGGCAAGCGCGCTACGACCTCGACCTCGGCGCCTTCGGCATTCCCGGGCTGAACTTCATGACCCGCTACGTCACCGGCAGGCACATCGACGGTACTCACGCCCCTAGGGGCGGCGCCTATAACCCGTTTGATCCTGACAGCGGAAACTATCAGCCGCAGCAAGGCAATGGCGGCAAGCACTGGGAGCGCGATATCGATTTGAAATACATCGTGCAATCGGGCGCGGCGAAGGATTTGTCGGTGCAGCTATCGCACGTATCGCACCGGGCCAATGAGGCGCAGGCGGGTGATGATATCGACCGGATCTACGTAGTCGTCCAGTACCCCTTGAGTTTCTGACAGAACGCGATCGATGGAATTGAAACATCCTCAAATAATAATATTTCTCGTTTGGCACTAAATCCCAGCCCTACCCCTCGTCTTTGAACAAACGGAATTTTTCCCTCGAAGACAAGGAGTCGGCTGCGATGTTCGCGCCCATTACCCGTTCCATGACCCTGACCCTCGGCCTGTGCAGCGCTGCGTTCAGTGCCGATCTGCTAGCTGAAACCGAAGCCGAAAAAACGCCACAGCCTGCCAACACGGCGCTTGAGCTGGCGGCGACCAACGTCAGCGCACAAGGCTTGGGTACCACCACCGAAAACACTGAGTCCTACACCACCGGCGCCATGAGCACGGCTACGCGCCTGAACCTGTCGATCAAGGAAACCCCGCAATCGGTGTCGGTGATCACCCGCCAGCAAATGGATGATTTCAAACTCGGTACATTGTCTGAAGCGATGCGCCAGACCACGGGTGTGGTGGTGCAGCATCTGGATTCGGACCGAGTCAGCTATTCCTCGCGCGGTTATGCGATCAACAACTTCCAGATCGACGGGATGCTCAACACCTTCGATCGCATGAAGTCCGATTCCGACACCATCATTTACGACCGTATCGAGGTGGTGCGCGGTGCCACTGGGCTGACCACGGGGGCCGGTGATCCATCGGCGACCATCAACATGGTGCGCAAGCGTCCGACCGCGCAATGGCAGGCGCTGGCCGGGGTCAGTGGTGGCAGCTACGACAATTACTACAGCTACGTCGACGTCGGTGGGCCGTTGGCTTTCGAGGGTCGCCTGCGCGGTCGCACGGTGTTGGCCTATCGCGACAACCAGTCGATCAAAGACAAATACGCGCTGCAACGGGAGGTCGGTTATGGCGTACTGGAAGCCGATCTGACTGACTCCACCGTGCTGGCAGTCGGTTACGACTATCAGAACAAACACGTGCAAGGCTCGTCCTGGGGCACCGTGCCCTACTGGAATGCCGATGGCAGCAAGGCCGGTCTCGGGCGCTCGACCAACATGGCGACGTCGTGGAGTTCCTGGCCGCTGCAAGACAAGACCGCGTTTGCCACCCTCGATCAGCAACTGGGCGGCGGCTGGCGCCTGAAAGCCGCGTACACCCACCGCGAGAGCAATACCGACGGCAAGGTCTATTACGGTGGTGCCGGTTTTCCCGCAGCGGACCGCAGCGGCATGATCGCCTACACCTCGCACATGATCGGCACGCAGAAAATGCAGGCGTATGACTTCAATGTCTCCGGCCCTTACTCCCTGTTGGGCCGTGAGCACGAAATGATGTTCGGCTACGGTGAGGCCGAACGCCGCTCGAACTCTCCGTACACCATTGCCGGCGCACGTTCCAAGGACTACGGGACCATCCGCGACTGGAAATACATGGGCGACATCGCCAAGTTCAGCGACACCGTCACCGACCTCACCGGGTCCAAGGACGATACCCGGCAGAAAGCCGGGTACATCGCCACGCGCCTGAGCCTGACCGATGATCTGCACGCCGTGCTCGGCAGCCGATATGGCAGTTGGCAAGCGTCCAGTACCAGCAACAGTTACGACGCCAATCGGCAGCTGACGGAGGTCGATTACACCAGCCAGAAACAGAACGACGTCTGGACGCCTTACGCCGGGCTGCTGTATGACCTGACCCCGGAATACACGGCGTACGTGAGTTACACCGACATCTTCAAACCTCAGGGCAACCGCGACAAGAATCGCAAATACATCGACCCGGTGGTCGGCAAAAACTATGAAGTGGGCATCAAGGGCAGCCTGCTCGAGGAACGCCTGAACCTGTCCACGGCGGTGTTCTGGAGCAAGCAGGATAACGTCGCCGAACTCGACAACTCGGTCCCGGCAGATCCGGTTACCCGCGAGCAGTTCTACAAATCCGGCGGCAAGGGCAACAAGGTCAACGGCTTTGAAGCCGAAGTGTCCGGGGAAATCCTTCAGGGCTGGAACATGACCGCCGGTTACACCTACACCCACTCGGTCAACGGCGAAAGCGCGCGCACCAACACCAATCAGCCGATGAACCTGTTGCGCGTGTCCACGGCGTACCGTTTGCCGGGCGAATGGCAGGCGCTGACCGTGGGCGGCGCGGTGAACTGGCAAAGCGATGTGTATGGCACGTCGAGCCGACCGGTTGCCGGCGACACCGAAGAAGCGCGAATCGCCCAGAGCGCCTACACCGTGGTCAATCTGATGTCGCGCTACGAGTTCGATCGGCATCTGTCGGCATCACTGAACGTCAACAACCTGTTCGACAAGAAGTATTACGACAACGTCGGCTTCTATAACGGCGTGTACTGGGGTGATCCGCGCACGGTAACGGTGAGTCTCGACTGGAAGCTCTAAGCCTTCCCCTTCGACGCGGCGTGCCTTCGCCTGATGGCCGCCGCGTCTGTCAGATATCGCGCCGCAACATGCTGCAAAACCTACACTGAACCGGCGTTAACCCCGTGTTAATTCATGCCACCCAGACTCTCTTCCGAGATCTGCTTCATGGACGAACAGCTCCCACTTGTTCAGTAGGAGGCACCATGAAAATCACCACCATAATCCTTGCCGGGCTGTTTGCCCTGGGTTCTGCCAGCGTCTTTGCCGAAGGCGGCGCTGAGCGCATGCGTTATTACTACGACAACTTCCCGGTTCACCACGCCCAGAGCGAGCAGAAGAGCGACGCCAACGCGAAAGAAATTCGCGTTCCCGCCGACCAGACGGCGCAAGTGACCGAGTCCTATCGCGACTGAGATTGACCGAGCAACCGATGGACCTCCCGTGGCTCCGCTCTGGCCCGGGAGAAGACAGTTTGGCGCCCTGATTGGGGCGCCTTTTTTTTGGGGCATTGAGATGGGTGTTCGGCATTCTACTGTGGCGCACTCGCCCCTCATCGGAACGCCGCCCGCCCAGCCCTCTCCCGAGGGAGAGGGAGCTGTTTTGTGGTGTTTTCAAGCCTGAGTTCGACTCGATATTTCAGGTCGGCGTACCTCGTCCAAACACCTCGGTCAGTCCCCTCTCCCCCTGGGAGAGGGTTAGGGTGAGGGGCTTTTCAGGCTTTCAGGTCTGCAGATTCTTGATCCAGAACAGCATGCGCCCGTGATTCGGGTCGAACATGCCCGGCGCGAAGCCGAATTTGCTGTAGGCATTCTGCGCCACGGCGTTGCCTTCCAGCACTTCGAGGGTGATCTTGCAGCAGCCGCGCTGGCGAGAGATTTCCTCGACTTTCTGCAGCATTTTCTGGCTCAGACCGAGGCCGCGAAATTTGCCCACCACCGCCACGTCGTGGACGTTGACCAAGGGTTTGCAGGCAAACGTGGAAAATCCTTCGAAGCAGTTCACCAGACCTGCCGGCTCGCCACCGACGAAGGCCAACACGCTGAACGCATGCGAGCGTCGGGCCAGTTCTTCGGGCAGTCGACGCAGCAGATCGGGGTCGAGCGAATGACCGCCGCCCATAGGGTCTTCTGCGTAATGATTGAGCACGATACCGATGGCTTCGGCATGCGTTGGATTGCTGTAGCTGGCTTGAAGCACAAGAATTTCTGCGGAATCCATTTCCATCCCCGAACACACAAAAGCCCCGGCGCGCAAAGTGCGCACTGAAAGGCTGTCTGACCTTAGCGCGAGTGTGGACCGGCCGACAATCTTTTGTCTCGTCAGTGGCCCCAGATCAGTTCTTCAGTCCAGCCCAGTTCGGCAAAATCCTCGGCGCGCAGGCCGCTCTCACCGACACAGAAGAACTCATCCAGTTGCGGCGGCTTCACCGCGGTGTCGCTAAGCATCGCATGCACCTGACCACGGTGATGAAGCTGATGCTCGAACAGGTGCGACAGCATGCGCAAACGACTGTCGTGCTGCGGCGTATCTCGGGCGATGGTGACGATTCGAGGCAGATCGGCATCGCGCAGTTGCTCGCAATAAGCAATCAGCCGTCGATCAACGTGAGCCTGCTCTTCACGCAATTGCGGGCCGTCGGTAAACGGCTCGTCGACATTGAAAAACACATAGCAGTCGGGATGCGGCTCGGCCCCGCGCAGTTCGCGCTCCAGTGCATCGACGTAGAACCAGTCGCAGGTGAGGATGTGATTGAGGGTCAGACGAATGCTCGGGAAGAAGCTCACCCGGGGCGCGGCCAGATCTGCCGCGCCGAGCTGGCTCCAGGCCTTGGCCAGACGATGATTAGCCCAGGCATTCTGGTAAGCCATGGTCAACAAATGATGGGATAACGCTTGGCTCATGTCGGCGCCCTCTTCACTCAAGCTTCGGCAAAACGCTGCAGCTGCATTTCCTGCAAACGACTGAGGGTGCGGCGGAACGGGAATTCCAGATAACCCTCGGTGTACAGCGCATCCATTGGCACTTGCGCTTCGATGTACAGCGGCACCTTGCGGTCGTAGCACTCGTCGACCAGCGCGATGAAACGCCGCACGCCGTCGTCGTGAACCGACAATTGCGGCAACTCGCGATCACCGGCCACCACCCGTTCGGCGCCATCTTCGGTACCGCGCGCGATGCGCCCTTCACGTTTTTGGGCGCTGAGGTTCGGCACTTCGCTCAACAGAATAGCTGTGTAGCGATCGCACAGCGCGATGAAATCCATGGCGGCGAACGGTTGCTCGCAGAGATCGGCGTAGCGGCACCACACCACCGTTTCACTGGCCTGCACCACGTTCAACTGGCGATGCCCGACCGACACCGGTTCAACGCTCGCCGGTTGCCCGGCGGTCAGTGCCTGAAAGACTTCGTCCAGCGCACTGAGCGAGGACGTGGCCACAAAGTAGCGTTGCAGACCCGCCCCCGGATGCAGGCGATGATCCTCGGCGCCATTCACCGCGACCACCTGCATATGCGCCTTGATCGCGGCAATTGCCGGTACAAAGCGGTCGCGATTGAAACCATCGGCGTACAAGTCATCCGGCGGCAGATTGGAGGTGCAAACGATCACCACGCCTTCGTCGAACATCACCTGAAACAACCGACCGAGAATGATCGCGTCGCCGATGTCGTTGACGAACAGCTCGTCGAAGCACAGCACCCGCACCTCGGCCGCCAGCTCTTTGGCCAGCGCGCGCAACGGATCGGCAATCCCGGTCAACTGGAACGAGCGCTGATGCACCCAGCCCATGAAGTGATGAAAGTGTTGGCGTCGCGCCGGCACCCGCAGGCTCTGATAGAACTGATCCATCAGCCAGGTCTTGCCGCGTCCGACCGGCCCCCACAGATAAACGCCGGTGACCGAACGGGCACCGGTGTGCAGGGCTTCGTGGCATTTTTGCAGCGCCCAGACTGCGTGTTCCTGGGCTTCATCCTGGATAAAGCCCTTGTGTTGCACGGCGTGTTGCCAGGCGCTGAGAGGAGAGTCGAAAGTCATGCGCGGCAGTATGCCACGACTGTTACTACGCCAAAGACCAGCATTGGCAAATGCCCGTTCATCATCACGCCGCGCAGCTCGAATGACCGATGAGCAACAAGGCACTTGACGCTGAATATTATCAGCATCATATTGACGAAAATATGTTGCTCGTAATTTTTACTCTTGCCACGCTTTCTATCTGGAGCATCGCCATGCATTACAAGGTTTTCGGCCGCAAAACCGGCCTGCGCGTATCGGAACTGGCGTTGGGCGCCGGCAATTTCGGCACCGGTTGGGGTCACGGCGCCGAACGTGACGAAGCCAAGCGGATCTTTGATGGCTTTCTCGATGCCGGCGGCAACTTCATTGATACCGCCAACGGCTATCAAGGTGGACAGTCGGAGTCGATGCTCAGCGAATTCATCGCCCCGGAGCGTGATCGGCTGGTGATCGCCACCAAGTACAGCATGGGCACGACCCCGGCCGACGGTATTTCCCACACCGGCAACAGCCGGAAAAACATGGTTCGCGCAGTAGAAGAAAGCCTCAAACGCTTGAACACCGATCACATCGATCTGTTCTGGGCCCACGTAACTGATGGCGTGACACCCATGGAGGAAATCCTGCGCGGTTTTGATGACCTGGTGCGCGCCGGCAAGATTCACTATGCCGGCTTGTCGAACTTCCCGGCGTGGCGCGTTTCCCGCGCTGACGTGTTGGCGGAACTACGCGGCTTTGCGCCGATCGCCGCGATTCAGGTTGAATACAGCCTCGCCGAACGCAGCGCCGAGCGCGAATTGCTGCCGATGGCCGAGGCGCTCGGACTCGCGGCGACGCTGTGGTCGCCGCTGGCCGGTGGCTTCCTTACTGGCAAGTATCGCGGCGGCGATGACAACAACCGTGCGAGCAAACTCGGCATGCTGGTGCACGCGGAAAAAAGCGCCCGCGAAACCGCCCTGCTCGATACGTTGCTGGCGGTGGCCGCAGAAATCGGCGTCAGCCCGACCCATGTCGCTATTGCCTGGTTACGCGAGAAGGCCCGGCGCTCGACGACCGCGCTGATTCCGATCCTCGGCTCGCGTACCCGCGAACAACTCGACAAAACCCTGGGCGCACTCGAGGTGCAACTGAGCGAGCAACACATGGCGCGGCTTGAGGAGATCAGCGTCGTGCCGGCCGGCGTACCGCACGAGACGATTGCCAGTGCCACACCTCGCTTTACCGGCCCGCAAACGTTGTACCTGCCGATCATCCCGGTGGCCTGACCCGGCTGTGAGTGCTTGCTCGCGAAAGCGGCGGGTCAGTCGACAAGAGGTTGGCTGATCCGACGCCTTCGCGAGCATGCTCGCTCCCACAGGGGTACGCAGTGTTGCGTCAAATATCGACTTTGTGTCGGGCGGCATAGAGGCAGAGCATTTCCATCGCCAATGTGGCGGCGGCCAATGAAGTGACCTCGGCATGGTCGTAGGCCGGGGCGACTTCCACCACGTCCATGCCGACCAGGTTGATCCCGCGCAAACCACCGAGAATTTCCAGCGCTTGCACGGTGCTCAAGCCTCCACAGACAGGGGTGCCGGTGCCCGGTGCGAAGGCCGGATCCAGGCAATCGATGTCGAACGTCAGGTACACCGGGTTATCGCCCACCCGCGCGCGGATCGCTTCGACAATCGCCTCGCAACCACGGCGATGCACCTGCCGGGCATCCAGTACCTGAAAACCCATGTGATCGTCATTGGTGGTGCGCAAACCGATCTGCACCGAACGCGCCGGATCGACCAGTCCTTCGCGCGCCGCGTGCCAGAACATGGTGCCGTGGTCGACCCGCTTGCCCTCCTCGTCCGGCCAGGTGTCGCTGTGCGCATCGAAGTGGATCAGCGACAGCGTGCCGTGCTTGCGAGCATGGGCCTTGAGCAGCGGATAGCTGATGAAGTGATCACCGCCAAATGTCAGCATCGCGCTGCCGGCGTTGAGAATCTGCTCGGCGTGGCCTTCGATGCTTTCCGGGACGCTGTGCGGCGAGCCGAAATCAAAGTCGCAGTCGCCATAGTCGATGACTGCCAGATGATCGAACGGGTCAAACGTCCACGGCCAGTGGCGTTCCCAGGCAATGCCGGTGGACGCGGCGCGAATCCCCCGTGGCCCGAAACGTGCGCCGGGGCGATTGCTGGTGGCGGTGTCGAACGGCACGCCGCTGACCGCGACATCAACGCCGCGCAGATCACGGCTGTAGCGGCGGCGCATGAAACTGGTGATGCCGGCGTAGGTGCTTTCGGCAGCGGTGCCGTAGAGGCTGTCACGGGTCAGGGCCTGATCATTCTGCATGGGCACATCCATCGTGGTGCTCCTGTTGTTATTGATGGCTACGGAAAGTGGTCCACAGACGCGTGCGCTGACGCATGTCCTTGAGGCTCATGCTGCGGTCGGCGTAGAGCCGCGCACGCACGTCGCTCGGCGGATAGATGTCGGGATCGTTGCGCACGGCTTCATCCACCAATGGCGTGGCGGCCTGGTTGGCGGTGGCAAAAAACAACGTGTTGGTCAGTTCGGCCACAGAGTCCGGGCGCAGCATGAATTCGATGAACGCCCGCGCGGCTTCGGGGTGCGGAGCGTCTTTGGGGATGGCCAGATTGTCCTGCCACACCAGCGTGCCTTCCTTGGGAATGCGGTAGGCCACTTCGTATTGTTTATTGGCCTTGCGGGCCTGATCAGCGGCCATGCTCGCGTCGCCGTTGTAGGTCAGCGCGAGACACACATTGCCGCTGGCCAGATCATTGATCTGCCGACCGCTGGCGACGTACAGCACCGACGGCTGAAGTTTCTGCAACAACGCCTCGGCGGCAGCCAGATCATTCTTGTCGGTGCTGTAGGGATCTTTACCCAAGTAATGCAGAGCCAAACCAATGACCTCCTGCGGCGAATCGAGAATGGCGATACCGCAATCCTTGAGCTTGCTGGCGTTCTCGGGTTTGAACAGCAGATCCAAGCTGTTCAGCGGCACCTCGGGCAACCGTTTCTTCACGGCCTCGACGTTAATACCCAGACCCAGCGTGCCCCAGGTGTACGGCACGCCGAAGCGATTGCCGGGGTCGACAGCGGCCATTTTTTCGAGCAAATCCGGATCAAGATTGGCGTAGCCCTTGAGGCTCTCATGGGAGATTTCCTTCAATGCGCCGGCCGCCAGTCCACGCGCCAGAACGCTGGACGACGGCACCACCACGTCGTAACCGCTGCCGCCGGTGAGCAATTTGGTCTCCAGCACCTCGGAGGTATCAAAGGTGTCGTAGCGCACATGAATGCCGGTTTCCTGCTCGAACCGTTGCAGGGTTCGCGGCGGCACGTAGTCGGCCCAGCTGTAGAGGTTGAGGGTGTTGTCCTCGGCCTGAGCCTGAACAGCTACGGACAACAGCAGCGCGGGTAAACACAGCTTGAACACGGGAGCCATGACGAACACCTGACCGGAGGAAGTGGTTGCAGGATGCGTCGTCGGATACATTAGAAAAATAGCCGAATAATTATCCTGACTTTATCCCGGAGTAATGTGATGTTGGGTCAATTGCACGACGTCGATTTGCAGCTGTTGCGCTTGTTTGTGCGGGTGGTCGAGTGCGGTGGCTTCAGCGCTGCCCAAGGTGATCTGGGCCTGAGCCAATCGAGCATCAGCCAGCAAATGGCCAAACTGGAAACCCGCCTTGGTTACCGTTTATGCAGCCGTGGCAAGGCTGGTTTCAGCGTTACGCCCAAGGGCGAGCAATTGCTGATCGCGGTGCGTGCATTGTTTGAATCGATCGAAACCTTCCGCCATCAATCCAACGGCGTCGCCGGGCGTTTGATCGGTGAAGTGCGTCTGGGGATTTCCGAGTCGGTCGATCAATCGGTATTGCAACGGGTGGCGGTGGCGATCCGGCGCTTTCGCGAGCGTGATGAGTCGGTGCGCATCGAACTGATCAGTGCCATGCCCGGCGAGATGGAACGGTTGTTGTTACAACAGCGGCTGGATCTGGCCATCGGTTATTTCTCGCAAGTGCAAAGTGCCTTCGACTATCAGCAGTTGTTCAGCGAAACCCAGCATCTGTACTGCGCTGCCGGCCATCCCTTGTTTACCGATGAGAAGCCCAGCGATGCAGCCTTGCAGACCTGCGACCGGGTCGATCACCCCTATCGGTTTTTTCGCAGTGACGAACCGTTTCAGGGCAAGGTCTGCTCGGCGCGCTCGGAGCAGGTTGAGGGCACGCTGACGTTTATTCTGTCCGGCAAACATGTCGGCTATCTGCCGGATCACTATGCGCGGAGCTGGCAGGAAAAGGGCCTGCTGCGGCCAATTCGTGAGGGCGAGTTGAGTTTCGAGGTGGGGTTTCATCTGGCCCGGCATCGGGCACAGGTGCCGGGGGATGCGCAAAAGGCGTTTGAAGAAGATCTGCTCAGCGCATTTGCATGAATCGATTTAGCGGGCAACACCCGAAAAACCTGACCTTTCAGGCAGTTATTGCTCGTTGCCCTCGCCGCCCTCTTCCGGCATCCTGCGCCTCCATTTTCTGACCCGGCCCCGCCTCGCGGCGCGCAAAACACCATGACCGCCTCTGAAAAAGCCCCGCGCAACAACGACCTGATCTACGGTCTCAACGACCGCCCACACCTGACTGCCACCGTGTTTGCCGCGCTGCAACACGTATTGGCGAGCTTCGTCGGCATCATCACCCCGACCCTGATCATGGGCGGCGCCCTCGGTCTGCACAGTGAAATCCCCTACCTGATCAGCATGGCGCTGTTCGTCTCCGGCCTCGGCACGTTCGTTCAGGCCAAGCGCTTCGGCCCGGTCGGTTCGGGATTGTTGTGCCTGCAAGGCACCAGTTTTTCCTTTATCAGCGTGATTCTCAGCGCCGGGTTCATGGTCAAGGCGCGCGGTGGCGGCACCGATGAAATTCTCTCGACGATCTTCGGCGTGTGCTTTTTCGCCGCCTTCATCGAAGTGGTGTTGAGTCAGTTCATCGGCAAACTGCGCATGCTGATCACCCCGGTGGTCACCGGCACCATCATCACGTTGATGGGCCTGTCGCTGATCAAAGTGGCAATGACCGACATCGCCGGCGGCTTCGGCGCGCCGGATCTGGGTGCGGCCAGCCATGTGTTTCTGGCGGCGCTGGTGATCGGCACTATCGTCGTGTTGAACCGCGTCGACGTGCCGTTTCTGCGCTTGGGCGCGATCGTTATCGGCCTGACTTTGGGCTATGTGGTCGCGTGGCTGATGGGCACGGTGGATTTCGCCTCGATGCCCGAGGTGCCGTTGGTCAGCGTGCCGGTGCCGTTCAAGTACGGTTTCAACTTCGACTGGGTGGCGTTCGTGCCGGTGGCGGTGATTTTCCTCGTGTCGCCGCTGGAGGCTGCCGGTGATCTGACCGCCAACTCGATGATCTCGCGGCAACCGGTCAAAGGCCCGTTGTATATCCGTCGGATCAAATCCGGCCTGCTCGCCGACGGCCTCAACTCGGCGATGGCTGCCGTGTTCAACAGCATGCCGATGGTGACCTTCGCGCAGAACAACGGCGTGATTCAGCTGACCGGCGTGGCCAGCCGTTACGTGGCCTTCTTCATTGCCGGTTTGCTGGTGCTGCTGGGGCTGTTCCCGATGATTGGCGCGGTATTGCAACTGATGCCGAAACCGGTACTCGGCGGCGCCGAACTGGTGATGTTCGGCACCGTCGCGGTGGCCGGGATCAAGATCCTCGCCGAGGCCGGCCTGCATCGGCGCAATATGCTGATCGTGGCGATTTCGCTAGGCATGGGCCTGGGCATCGCGGCGGTCCCGGAAGTCCTGCGCGAGTTGCCGCAAGCGCTGCGCAACATCTTCGAATCGCCAATCACCGTCGGTGCGTTGTGCGCTATCGTGCTGAACATCTTCCTGCCGGAAGAGTTCATCGAGCTGGAAGAAGACGATTTCGATCCGGAAGCTTCAATTCTTCAGGTCATGGAAAACCCGGACATGCCGGCCAAAGGTGAACCTGCCCCGGCGGCGGCTGTCGCACAGTTGAACCGCTAACGTCTGGCCTTTGCTAGAAAGGGCTGAGCCGGAGACGGTTCAGCCCTTTTTTGTTGAGAGACTGTTTATGCGCCGCTTCCAAGCCGTCATTCTGTCACTGCTCCTGCTGTCGCTCAGCGCCTGTGCGCTATTCCCCAACCGTGATCCGGTCAACATCAACGTGGTCGGTCTCGAGCCGTTGCCGAGTCAGGATCTGGAAGTGCGCTTCGCCATCAAGATTCGCGTACAGAACCCCAATGAGACGGCCATTGATTACAACGGCATCGCGTTGGATCTGGAGGTCAACGGCCACTCGTTAGCGTCCGGTGTCAGCGATCAGAGCGGTTCGATCCCACGCTTTTCCGAAAGCATCGTCACAGTACCGGTCAGCATCTCGGCGTTCTCGGTGCTGCGCCAGACCTTGGGCCTGAGCCAGACGCAAACCCTCGACAACCTCCCCTATGTGCTGCGCGGCAAGCTTGCCGGCGGTCTGTTTGGCACCATGCGTTTTGTCGACAGCGGCAAGCTCAGCCTGCCCAAGGCTACCGCCGCCACCTGGTAAAAATGCGCTAACCTGCTTCGTTCATTGAAGACAGTCATGGAGGCTGCAGGTTTATGGAAGACATACCGACGCTGTACACCGAACGACTGATCCTGCGCCCATTGCAACTGGCCGATGCCGACGCCGTGCAGCGCGAATTTCCGCATTGGGACGTGGTGCGCTATCTGAACGCTGCCGTGCCATGGCCGTACCCGGAGGACGGTGCCCTCGCCTATCTGCGCGACATTGTCTTGCCGGCGGTTGCGGCGGGCAAGGAATGGCCTTGGACGATCCGCCTGAAATCGGCACCGGAACTATTGATCGGCAAGATCAGCCTGATGGATCAGGCGGACAACCACCGCGGCTTCTGGCTGGCCCCGGCGTGGCAAGGCAAGGGCTTAATGACTGAAGCCAGCGCGGCGGTGACCAATTACTGGTTCAACGTTCTGCAACGCCCAGTGATGCGCGTGCCGAAAGCCGCGCCGAACATCGGCTCGCGCAAGCTCTCGGAGCGCGCGGGGATGCGCTTGATCCGTACCGATGAAGGCGATTTCGTCGGTGGGCGTTTCCCGCGGGAGCTGTGGGAAATCACCCGCGAAGAATGGCAGCAACGCCACTGACTCCCAGACACACCACCGATCCATTGTAGGAGTGAGCCTGCTCGCGATAGCAATCTGTCAGTTAACGATTATGGTGTCTGGCAGACCGCTATCGCGAGCAGGCTCACTCCTACAGGTTTTGTGTCAGCCAGTGGGTTATGTGTTGAATCGCACCCCGGGTTTCACGCGTTCATCGACCGACAACTCAAACACATCCGGCCGCGCATAGTGGCCGACCACATCGTAGTCATAGCGCGCACGCACCAGTTCATCGGTGTCGATTTCAGCCGTGAGCAACCCCGCCTCCCCGCGCAACGGCCCTGCCAGCACATCGCCCATCGGCCCGACAATCACGCTGCCACCGGCAATCAGCGGTCGCTCCGCCGGCCAATTGGCAATCTCCACACCCATTTCATTGGGCGAAGCCTGCACCTGACAGGCACTGACTACAAAGCAGCGGCCTTCATGAGCAATGTGGCGCATGCTGACTTGCCACATTTCACGCTCGTCCACGGTCGGCGCGCACCAGACTTCAATGCCTTTGGCGTACATCGCCGTGCGCAGCAGCGGCATCATGTTTTCCCAGCACACCACGGCGCCGAGCTTGCCAACCGGGGTGTCGAACACCGGCAAGGTCGAACCATCGCCCTTGCCCCAGATCAGCCGCTCGGTGCCGGTGGGCATCAGTTTGCGGTGTTTGCCGACGAGGCCGGCCTGCGGGTCGAAATACAGCGCGGTGCAATACAGCGTGCTGCCGAAGCGTTCGATCACACCGATTACCAGATTAGCCCCGGTGCGCGCCGACAGGCCGGCCAGTGCTTGGGTCTCGGCACCGGGCACGTCGATCGCATTGGCAAAATAACGGGCGTAGGCTTCACGCCCTACCGGCAGGCGATAACCCAATTGCGTGCCGAAACCCTCGCCTTTCGGATACCCGCCCAGCAGCGCTTCGGGCATCACCACCAATGCCGCTCCGGACTCAATGATCGCGCCTTCCCAACTGAGAATCTGTTCCAGAGTCGCGTCTTTGCCTTCGGGCAAGGCGCCGATCTGCAGCGCAGCAACGATTGATTTGGCCATCGCGGTAACTCCATCAGGTTCAGTGGTTGCTGATTCTGCGGCGTCACGCGATCATGAATAAAGCCCCGTTCACTGCTGAATGATATGAGCCATATGAATATCGCCACCGTCGACCTCAATCTGCTGAAAGTCTTTGAAGCCCTGCATGAAGAATCCAGCGCCAGCCGCGCAGCGTTGCGTCTGGGCGTCACGCAATCGGCGGTCAGTGCGGCGCTGCGCCGGTTGCGCGAGGTCTACGGCGATCAGTTGTTCGTGCGCACCGGCCGCGGACTGGCGCCGACGCTCCAGGCCAATCAATTGAAACCGGTGGTCAGCGAAGCGCTGAACAAATGCCGGCAGAGCCTGGCAATGGTCGACCCGGCGGCCAACCAATACGAGGGCCGTTCGGTCACAGTCGGGCTGTCGGATGACTTCGAGATTGCCTACGGTCGCCGCCTGATCGAGGAAATTGCCCGCAGTGCGCCGAAGCTGCGCCTGATCTTTCGTCAGACCCACAGCCAGATCGTCGCCCGCGCGCTGATGGAGCGCAGTATCGACCTGGCAATCACTGCTGGTGGCTTTGCCGAGCGTTTGCTCAGCCGTCAGGTGTTGGGCGAAGGTGGATATGCGTGTCTGGTCGATCCAGCGAGCCTTGCGCCCGGTCAGCAGTTGATTGATCTTGAGGCATTCGTCGCCCGCGAGCACATCCTGGTGTCGTCCGGCGGTTTTATCGGGATCACCGATGAGGGCTTGGCGGCGCTGGGCCTGAGTCGACGGGTGTGCGCCTCGACCACGCATTTCGCCGCGTTGCCGTATCTGCTCAAGGGCAGCCGGGCGGTGGCGACGATTCCGGCGCATGCCGCCGAAAGCATCGCAGCACTCAGCGGTCTGGCGCTGCTGCCCTGCCCGCTGAAGTTGCCGCGCTATCCGATCGAACTGGGCTGGCGCACCAGCACGCAGATCGATCCGGTGGTGGTCAAAGTGCGTGAAGCGATTGCCGCGACGTTCAGTTGAGGCGTTACTTGTTGGCGGCCATCAGGCGATTGACTTCACTGCGCACCATGTTGGCGAACTCCGGCGGCGACATGCCGTCCAGTTCCGCGCGGACCCACTCGGCCCATTTGCCTTTGCGCTTGCCGCGCTCGCCGAACAAACGCGCGGCTTCGCCTTTGGCTTTGCCCAGATTGTTCTGCCAGAGTTCGAACAGACGGGATTTCTCGTCTTCCAGCGCAGCGCGCTCTGCGAGGGATTTGTCGGCCAGATTGAAACTCATGGGGAATTATCCTGCTGCGTAAAATGGCGACATCTTACACGCTCGACGGAAATCTCCCGCGCAGGTTTTTCTTTCTGGCCTAAATTCAGTGCAACTTTTCAGCAAGCGCCACACTCCATTGATCACTGTCCATTCAACTGCAAGGAGTCACCCAATGGCCCGCAAATCCGCCGTGCAAGCCGCCGAAGATCAAATCAAGGATCAGGCCTTCAGCGAACTTCAGGCTCTGATTCAAGAGTCCGACAAACTGCTCAAGAGCAGCGCCTCACTGGTCGGCGAAGAAGCGGAAACGCTGCGCGGACAAATCGCCCTGAAACTGCAGCAGGCACTGGATTCGGTCTCGAGTGTACGTGACCGCACCAAACCGGCAGTCGATGCCACCGAAAGCTACATTGGCGGTCATCCATGGCAGACCGTGGCGATCTCCGCCGGTTTCGGTCTGGTGGTCGGTTTGCTGCTCGGCCGTCGCTGAGTCAAACGCAAACAAAAAGGCGAACCCACTGGGTTCGCCTTTTTTATGCCTGCCTGATTTTTGCTGTTCAAATCCTGAATTCAGCTCGGTATCCCACGTCGGCGTACCTCGCCCATTCACCGCGGTCAGTCCCCTCTCCCTCCGGGAGAGGGTAAGGGTGAGGGGCCTTTGCTCTTCGCTCACACCCCCGCCAACTCACGCAACTGCGCCAATGTCTGCCCATCCAGCACAATCCCCTCCGCCAGCGACTTGCTGCGCTGCCAATGCCGACGATCCCCCGGCAAACGCTTGAGCCCGACGCCGTGCATCTGCCGCACCAATTCCCCACTGCGCTCGGCAAAACTCTGCCCGGCGGCTTTGCTCGGGTCGATGACGATCAACAATTGCCCGGTCCACGGCGTTTTCGCCCCAGGATGATTGGACCAGTCGAACTCGAAAGAAAAATTCCCCCCGGTCAGCGCTGCGGCCAACAGTTCGACCATCATCGACAGCGCCGAGCCTTTATGGCCGCCAAACGGCAACAACGCCCCGCCCTCAAGAATCGCCTTGGGATCCTGAGTCGGTTGACCGAGGCTGTCCACGCCCATCCCGGCCGGCAGCCGCTCACCTTTGCGCGCAGCAATCTGCACGTCGCCATGGGCGATCGCACTGGTGGCGAGGTCGAAGACAATCGGCGCCGCACCGGCCCGTGGCGCGGCGAACGCGATCGGGTTGGTGCCGAACAGCGGCCGGTCGGCGCCGTGGGGCACCACGCAGGTCATGCTGTTGACCACGCTGAGCGCCACCAGACCTTCATCGGCAAATGGCTCGACGTCCGGCCACAGTGCGGCGAAGTGGTGAGAGTTGCGAATCGCCAACACGGCAATCCCGGCGTTGCGCGCCTTCTCCACCAACAACGGCCGGGCGGCGGCAAGTGCCGGTTGAGCGAACCCGTTGCCGGCATCGACACGGACAAATCCCGACGCGACATCTTCGACGTGTGGCACCGCTTGGCCGTTGGCCCAGCCGCTCTTGAGGGTCGAGACATACCCGGGCATGCGGAACACGCCATGGCTGTGGGCGCCGTCGCGCTCGGCCCCGGCGCAGTTGGCGGCCAGTACTTGCGCGACGTCGGCGGAGGTACCGTGGCGCAGGAAAATCGTTTCAAGCAATTGCGTCAGCGCTTCGAGGGATAACGAGGACGAGACAGCAGAGGACACCTGATCGTGTGGCGCAGACATCTGAAGCTCCAGAATGATTATTGGAGGGAACAACAGCGTACGGACGACTTGCTCGCCGATTAACCATGCCCTGACAACTGCCTGTCAACCCTTGGCCGTGAGATCAGCAAACTTCGCCGCCAGTGCGATAACTATCTACCACCGACGCAGCACCTGTGCTTTGTAGGCTGGGCCTCACTTGCGTGCCGAACACGCGCGCCCTACCGAGGCTTGATCATGTCTGAACCGGCGTCCCCCCTGTTTTTCTCCGAAACCTTGAATTCGCCCGGCTTGTGGCCATCGCTGCGCAAAACCCACGGCCTCGACGAGGCGGACTTCAAATGGCTCGCCCATATCAAACTGGCCACCCATGCGATGCGCAGCAAACAATCCCCGCCGATGCATGCCCAACGTATCCGCCTCAATGCCGGCAAACTGGCCCCCGTCACATTGGCGGGCAGTTTTATCCTCAGTGAAAACGCAGAGGACAAACGAGCGATTCTCTACACGCCCTACGAGGGCATCAAACAATACGAAGACCTGAAAACCCTTAAAACCTTGCTCGAAATACGCGTGAACAAAGCCGATGAAGAGGATGACATTCTGGCGTTTCTGGCGTTATCCGAGCGCAGAAACGTCGCCGAACAGAGTGGCATTACCCTGACCTACGAAACCCTCGACGACGATATTTTCGACACCCAGATCGAAGTTGTTCGCGCCGCCCAGCGCCTCAATGCCGAGGCTGTACTTGGCGAATTGAAGCAACTGCCATCGCTCTCGTCCCTGCTGGAAACAATCCTCGATAATCTGTTGCGCGAGGACTTTCCCAACGTCCGCCAGGCCCTCACCCGGGTGAATTTCTATACCGATGCGTCTGCCGGCGACACCCGCTCCACGGCGGTAGCGAACAAGCATTGGCACGCCTCCATGAGTTTAAGCGAAGCACTGCTGATGTTTTATCGGCACCCGCAATGGCCTGCCGAGCAGTTGCACGAATTCTCCAACCCCGGGCGCGCAGCGTTTGCCGGCGATCAGGCGCTATGGGAAAACGCGCTCAAGCAAGCCTCGGAAAAACTCCAGGTGCTGCTGTTTGGCGAAATGGAAAAATACTGGAGCTCGCCGGCCATCGCGGGATCCGCGCGCCGCGCTTTTTTCAGTCAGGTACTGGAGGAACAGGCTCGCGCCGAACTGTTGATCAAACGCGAAAGCGGGATCATCGACGCCACGCAGTTCGCCATATTGCATCACATCATCAAACCCACAGCGGTGCCGGCACGCCGCCCGACCATCGAGAACGTGCGCTTGTGGGAGTACGAGCCCAATTACGTCGAACTCGCGGGATCGTTGATGATCACTCAAGCCAACGCGTGCCTCTACACGCCGACCATGGGCCTGCAAGTCCTGCACGATTATCTGGATCTGAAAAACACCGTGTTGAGCAAATTCCGCGCCCCCGGTCACGAGGATGAGCTGTATGGGCTGCTGAACCTCGAAGAGCGCAAACGCTTCGTCGGCTTCGACCACCCGCATGTCACCGGAGAAAACATCGGTGGCGAGACCTTCAAAGTATTGTTCGAAGCCATCATCACCAAGCAGCGGCAAAACATTGCCTACGCCACGCAAGTGTTCCGGCAAAGCGATGGCACCGTGGATATCCATGCTCTGTTCGACAAGGCCTTGGACATCCGCGCGATGGTTCATGAGCGCTTGCTGGAACTGGACGCCGGCGAACGCTGGTCGACCCGGCCGGTACTGGCCGGCGTCCAGCAGCCGTCCGTGGTGCTCGCCCACAAGGCAGAAGAGGTGATTCGGTCCTTTTCGGGAATCGATGCCTTGCTCACGGGCATGTTCAGAAGCCAGCCGTTGGTGACGCCGACGTTGCAACGGCGCTTTCTTGAAAACATGAAGGACAAACTCGCCCACTCACTGTTTGTCGGCGTCACAGGGGAAGCCGCGCTACGAGTGCTCAGTGGCTCGCTCGACACGGCTGCGCAGGCCATTGTCGATACCGTGTTCCATCCTGATCAACCGAGCCGTGACACTCGGCGTTCACTCAATGGCTTTCGCCCTGACGCCTGGTCGCTCACAGTGCAGCACCCCAAGACCCAGGCGCCACTGCCACTGGCTCACTGTGTCTTGCTGACCGAGCGCGGTGGTCTTGACGACGTGCATTCAGGTCGGGCGATTGTGTGGACGCCCGCTCAGGGGCTGGAAGTTTTCCCGAGAGTTACCCGTGCGCGACGGGCACTGGAGCGACGCCTGAAGGACAGTGTCGGACGCCTGTCGCTGCTGGAAAACCTGGCCCCCGAGGACTGGCTGTTCCATCAGGACTACACCTTGGGCGCGTTGCGCCTGATCGAAGACAATGTGCTGCACAACCGCGTGCAATCCGGCATTGAGCACTTCCTTGCGCGTTGCGATCGCGCGCGCGAGTGGTTCAAAGACCAGTCCGGACTGACTCCGACACTCAATGGTCTGAAAAAAACGCCTATTGCTACCAACCTGCTGCGCGGCATCGACCTCGCCAAGGCGATCAATCAACAGCAGTCACTTCCCGCCTGGCTCGGCATGGCGCAAGTCGAAGAGCAGCAAATGCACCTCGAACTGCTGGAGCAATGGCGTCACAGCGTCGTCGACCACAAGGATTACCTCAGCGGCCTGACCGCCCTGCCCGACTACGTCAACAAAACGCTGAAAACGCTCCTCGATGGACGATTTCCCGGGCAGCAACTCGACCCGCAGGACATCGAGATCATTCCCAACCTGGCTTTGGCGGGTCCCGCCCGCATGCTGAGCGAATTTGCCCTTAACCACGTCAACATCGCCCAAGGCACAGGCTTCTCGGTCATCTCGAAAACCGCGAAAGCGTTGCCGCCTGATCTCGATCAAAACGCGGTACGGCAACTGTTGCTGTCACTGGATATACCGACGACCTACGCCAACGCCGTGACCGCCGCGCTGTCGGCTGGCCACGCCGAGGCCGACGAACGCCAACAGCGTTTCTTTCGCCAGTTGCCTTGGCAATTGCTGCAGCACGCCCATGAACTGAAGCTACAACAACAGTTGTCGAGTGGTGCGTTCGATCAACTCTGTCAGGTGCTCGACATGCCGGACGGCATCGCACGTGCCGCGGTTGAGGGCGCCCATGCCATCGTCTCGCCTTTGTCACTGATCAAAACCGCCGGCGCCAGCGCGGTGCAAACCCTGGGTCTGTACGTGATCGGCCCCGGCAAGGGCCATCCAGGGCCACTGGTGCTGTACGCGCCGTATGCCGATCAGGTGCTACGAGAATTCACTGACGAGGCCAGCCTTATCGCCGCGGTAAACACGCCGGGCGTCTTTCAGGATCTGCTGATTCGCCGACTGCCGGCCGCGCAGCAATCGGTGTTTACAGGGTTATTGCAATCGAGCGAGGGTGAAACCAGTGAGATGACTGTGTCGAGCAACGCCATCACCGGCAATCTCCTGCACAGGTTCTACGCGGACAATCTCAAGCTCCTGCCCCAGTTGCTCGCCTGTCAGTTGAAGAGCCATGCACAAGCCGACTGGGAGGCTGCGAAGCACCTGTTCAGTCGAGGTTTCCAGGTAACCGCAGGGCTGCTGCCGGGCAAAATTTCGTACGTAACGTTTCTATGGCAGGCCTACAAAGCGTTCAAGGATTCGGCGGAAAACCTGCAGGATCATCACTGGTCTCGCGCGTTGAAGTCGTTTATCGAAGGTGCCATCCAGATGATCAGCCTGGGGCGGCTGAGTATCGAGTCCACGGAAGCCACTGCTGCAGCGACGACTACCGCGTCCCCGCCTGAAGAGAGCGACATTATCGACACGACCTCCAAGCCGCCCGCGCCAGCGCCCGCTGCCTGGTCGCAGCTGAAGATCACTTCGCCCTGGCGCACTGAACTGCAGACCTTTGAAACGCCCGCCGTGGCACTGGAAGACCTCAAGCGCCAGACTAAAAAAGGCACTTTCGAAGACCCGGTCAGCAGGCGTACTTACACCGCCGTTGATGGCAAGGTTGTGCAGATAAAACAGCCAGGCGCCATGTGGCAGATGGTCAATGACGGCATCGCCGGCCCGTCATTGACCCAGGTGGGATCGCGACTTTTGCTGGCGCCCGACCGCCATGCGGTGCATTACGGCAAAGCCATGTCGACCTTGTACAAACGCTACAGTGTGAATCAGGATCGCCGTGCCCTGATCAATATCGAGGCGATGGGCATGAACGAAATCCGGCGCAATTATCCGCATAAGGCCCGTGTTATCCAGCACGCCGTCGACCTCGCCCGTTTTTATGCTTTCAACTGCCTGCATAACCTCGCGCAACTGAAAGCCAACGTACCCGGTACGCGGCTGGACGGCTTTCTCAGGGTGTTTTTCGGTGTTCCCCAGGTTGATCTGAACCTGCTGAGCAAACTCAACACAGCGATCGTGCCCATCTGCAAGGCGTTGGTGGACCCTGACGATGACCTGATGAATACCGAACGCTTCGTGGTCGGCTCCAACACCTATTTTTCCTCGATCATTGCGTTTGTGCTGAACAACGACGACCAGAAAAAAGTGCATTTCACCGAGAACTTCTTTCACCCGCAACTCGATGGGTACAAACCGGTCATGCCTGCCGATTTCAACATTGATGGCCATGCCCAAGCGGCGACACTCATCCACGAGTTTGCCCATCAGTTTTCCAACGCTGAAGATATCGCTTCGCTGGAGGCGCGCCGACCGTTTCACGACCTGATCACCACCCTCACCTCATATGGGCGGGCCATTCAGGAGGAGCTGGTGCGGTTCCAGGCCGATGCCCTGTCCATCACAACACCTCGCGATGAACTGTTTGCGCGATGGAGCAGGCAAGAAGATTCCTTCGTAGACCTGGATCAGTTTGTGGGGGGCGAGGACCTCGGCAAGGAAATCCTCACATTGACCCGCAGCCCTGATATGGAGAAGGCTCGGGATGCGTTTCTGGATCAGGGTTCACCCGATGTTCGTATCGACGTGATCTTGCGCAACGCTGATTCGATTGCCCGTTTGGTCTGCGAAATGGGCCGGCAACTTGACCCGGTGCCGCTGCCCTGAAACAGGCGCAAAAAAAAGGCGCAGGTCGAAACCTGCGCCTTTTGCCAATCAGCGGCGGGCGCGTTGATCAGTCTTTCTGATCCCGCAGTATATTGCCCGACGCGCCGTCGATGCGGAACTCGTAGACAACGCCATCAGCCTTGCGCCCCTCGCCCTTCCAGTAGCCGTTGTTGTCGGCCTCGATCTCATAAACCTCGACATAACCGGCCTTGGTCTTGATGGTCTCGATGGCTTTTTCGATGGTGATCCAGCCCGCACCCGGCCGATCGGCCAACGCGGCACCAGCGCTGAGCAAACTGGCGGTGGCAATTAACGCTGCGAATGTCTTTTTGATCATTTTTTCACTCCATTTGTGGATAGTGTTCATAAGCGTCCTGCTTTTTGGGTGCCGGAGCGAAAAATAAGTTCCAATTTGATGGGTAAATGCCATGACGGATGTTCTCGGCCACTTCCCGACAAGGTTAGAATGTGCGAAATCAGGACGAGTCAATGACCCAAGACACCCTCTCGGAAGCCGAATACGATGCGATCACCGATGCCGCTGCGCATTGGTGCATGCGTGTGCACGCCGCCGACTGCACGGACGAAGAGCATCGCGCATTCAAGCAATGGCACGACGCACATCCACTGCATGCGTTCGAATATGAAGCCATGCTGGAAATCTGGGACGTGGCGGAACACTTGCCTCGTCCGGAATCTGCGTCAGTCGTGCCAGCCCCGCGACCTTCGCGCTCATGGCGTCAATTCGCTATTGCAGCCGGTGTCTGTGCGCTCGCCCTGCCCCTGGCCGCTTACACTGGCTGGAACCTGGGTTGGCTGCCCGACAGCTATGAGCATTTCGCCGCCACCGATAATGTCCGGCAGGTCACACTGAGTGACGGCAGCCAGATCGAACTGAACCTGAACACCGATCTGACCTTCAGCAATTACAAGGACGAACGCCGCGTCACCCTGAAAAAAGGTGAAGCGTTCTTTACGGTCAGTCACGACACGGCCCACCCGTTTGTCGTCCGCGCAGGCGAAGGCAATATTCGGGTCACGGGAACACGGTTCAACGTCTGGATGTATCAGGACCAGGTGCGCGTGAACCTGATCGAAGGTTCGGTGCTGGTCACCAGCAATCGTTCATTGCCAGGTGACGGCTTGCGCCTCGGCCCGTCGATGCAGGCGCGCTACAAGCAAGGCGATTACATGCCGCAGATCAGCCAGACCTACTCCGATGACAGTTCATTGGCCTGGCGCAACGGCAAACTGGTGTTGGATAACCTCGCGCTGAGCGAAGCACTGCCACTGATCAACCGTTATCTGAGCAATCCACTCGAACTGGCTGATAACAGCACCGGTTCGATTCGCGTGGGTGGCATCTACAACATCAAAGAGCTGAACAACCTCGCCAACAGCCTGCCCAAGGTGCTCCCGGTCTACCTGAGCCGCAACAAGGAAGGTAACCCGGTGATCAACTCGATACCGCAACAGCCGCCAAAAAGCTGAAGGCCGCAACCCTTGCAGGATGCGGCCTTCAGGCTCGTCGCCACTAACGCTCGGGTTTATTGAGCGGCAACGTTCCCCGCCTTGTCCAACGTCTCACGAACAGTCTGCACCTGATACTGCGGATCAGCCTGAATCTGCTGTTCGGTGAACGGCAACACACTCCACTGCTTCTTCGAGAACGCCTCGGTCTGGTCCCGCGAATACTTCGACGCAGGATCGCTCGACAGCGAGAACGCCAGCAGCCCTTGGGCGTGCGGGCCCTTGTCGTCAAAGGTCACGACTTGCAGGTAGCTGGTGCCACTGACCACTTCGAGTTTGCCGTCCTCACGGGGCACGCTCTGGATGGCGTTGTAGATTCCCAGGGTAGCCGGCCCGCCGTGAATCGGCGTCTGTTGCCCGCCACTGCTGACCACCTGGATATCACCCCAGCGGGTTTGCGGCTTGAGACCCATTTTTGTAGTCGATTCGACCGACGCCAGCATGGCCTCACGCAATGCCTTGGCCACCGCCGGCTGCTCGACGGCCAGGCCACGCGGAGTGTGTTGCGCATCCTTGGGATCGAACGCCACGCGCCAGACATCCGGCGAAGCCTGCAACGCCTGCATGATGTTCTGGAAGTGCACCAGGCCCACGCCCGAATCGAGATTGGCCCGGCCATCCCAGGCCTTGAGGCTGACGCAAACCGGTTTAAGGGCCTGAGCATCGGCGCCAAGGTCCGCGGCACAGAACTTCAGTAGATCCGGCACCACCTGCGTCGCCAGATACACCTGATCGTCCATCACCATCTGCTGCAGATCCTTCACCGCCAACGGCCCTTTCTTGCTCAGCGTGCTCAAACGATCCAGAGCAAACCGGGCGCGCAAGCCCAGCGGCTGGCCATCCTGACTGATCAACGGCGAGAAACCGGTTAGCGGTTGCGCCGGGTTGGCCAGCCATGCCGAGTCATTGGAGTGCTGGACGAAATCCTTGCGCAGCAGTTGCGGCAGTTGGCTGGAGGCATAAATGCCTTTCTGTGCAGCTTGCGGGTCGATGTCCCATGCGCACGCACTGTTGGAACCGTCCAGCACGATCATTTGTGTGCCGATACGCGGGTCGCTGCACTTGGCTAGCTTCTCGGCGTTGACGTTTGGCACCACCGACAGGTTCATGTACAGCGTCTGGCCCTTGTCATCGACGGCCAGGGTGTTGACCCACGGAATACCCTGAATCTTGTGCACCGAATCCTGCAGCTCCGAAAGTGTGGACGCCTGATTCATCGTGTACCACTGGTTCAGCACCCGATCATTGTCGATATTGGCGTCGCGCAAGCTGTAGGCGAACTGGTTGTCCCAGTCGAGCTTGCCCGGCCATTGCACAATCGGCCCGAATTGTGAGCTGTAGACATCACGCGAGACCGGCACCACTTGCCCGTCGGCCTGTTTCACCTGCACGGTGACGGTCTGCTTGTTCAATGGCAGAGATTTGCCATCGAGCAGATAGCGCGTGGAATCCTTCGGATCGAGTTGCAGACGATAGAGTGTGAAATGTTTCGATGAATCGACCGTGTGCGTCCAGGCCAGGTGCTGATTGAAGCCGATATTGATCATCGGCAGGCCTGGCAAGGCAGCGCCCATGACGTCGAGCTTGCCCGGAATGGTCAGGTGCATCTGATAAAAGCGCATGCCACCGACCCAAGGGAAGTGCGGATTGGCCAGTAACATCCCGCGCCCGTTGAACGAGCGCTCGCTGCCCACCGCGACAGCGTTACTGCCACGGTCCAGGGCAAAACGCTGCTGACGCGCATCGGCCAACTGATAGGCCTGCGAGTTTTGTTCGATTGCGGCGCTCGCATGCGGCGGTGTAGCACCGGCCAAGGCCTCGGCGAACTGGCCAACACCGCCCTCGACCAACAGACGGCGGGTCAGCTTCACCAGATCTTCCGGTGCAATCTCTCGCACCCACTCGCCCTGACACTGTTGCGGCAAGCCTTGCGGACGGCGCTCGGCCAGATAACGGTTGTAACCGGCCGCATAGCCCTCGACCAGATCACGCACCTGCGCAGGTTGCGCCTGCCAGAATGCTCTGACCGCTTCAGGCGTATTGAGCCAGGTAAAGAACACATCGCTGACGCGGTTTTCGCGTTGTTCGACGGTGAACTGATCCGGGCCGAAGTAACGTGAGCGCTGGCCGTTGACCGTCACGATCTCGTTGGCCAACAGGCACAGATTGTCCTGCGCATAGGCATAGCCGATGCCAAAACCCAGCCCGCGCTCGTCTTGCGCGCGGATATGCGGCACGCCAAAAGCAGTGCGGCGAATATCGGCGCTGACATCCGTGGCCGGGCTAAACGCATGGGCTGAACAACTCAGACCAAAAACCGTGCTGGCCACTGTAAGTTGCAAGCTGCGAGCGACAAGCTTCGAGCAAAAGCCATATTTGACATTCGAACCGAAGTTTTCAACTTGCCGCTCGAAGCTCGAAGCTTGCAGCTGCTTCAATCCCGTTAACTGTCTGGAAATAATCACGCTCGCTCCTGATCGACATGCCAAAGAGCGGGTCCGGCGCTGACGCGGACCCACCCTGGAAACACCCACGCGTCCACGCGCAATGAGCCTGTCGAAGAAACGAAGTCAGAGGAAAAAATTTAGGCTCTCCACGCCCCCCCCCCCAAAGCAGAATCAAAAGCCCCTCACCCTAGCCCTCTCCCGGAGGGAGAAGGAACTGACCGAGGTGATTGCGAGAGATACCGCGACATGAAATACCGAGCCGCACTCGAATTCGGAGCAAATCAAAAGCCCCTCACCCTAGCCCTCTCCCGGAGGGAGAGGGAACTGACCGAGGTGATTGCGAGAGATACCGCGACATGAAATACCGAGCCGCACTCGAATTCGGAGCAAATCAAAAGCCCCTCACCCTAGCCCTCTCCCGGAGGGAGAGGGAACTGACCGAGGTGATTGCGAGAGATACCGCGACATGAAATACCGAGCCGCACTCGAATTCGGAGCAAATCAAAAGCCCCTCACCCTAGCCCTCTCCCGGAGGGAGAGGGAACTGACCGAGGTGATGGCGAGAGATACAGCGACATGAAATACCGAGCCGCACTCAAATTCGGAAGCAAATCAAAAGCCCCTACCCTAGCCCTCTCCCGGAGGGAGAGGGAACTGACCGAGGTGATTGGGGAAGCTGCGCCTACATAAAAAACCGAGCCGCACTCGAACCCAGAAACAAATCAAAAACTACACCCTCCCCGCTCCTCACCACTCAACAGGATGAGCGTTAGCTCGGCTGCAGCTTTTGATCTTGCCGTGCTGGCCCCTTCGGCAGGCTGAGTGGAGGGATTTATCCGGGGGTGGGAGCGCAGCGACCGTTCGACGAAGTCGAATGCATCGAGAGGAGGTGCAGCGAAGCAAACCGTAGGCGATGCCCCCGGATAGATCCCGTAACGAAGGAACCCGAGCCACGGCGAGGGCCGAACGCCGGGGCCCAGACCTTTGGTTCCTTTGGGGCGTTTGCCAAAGGGACTCGCTGTAAGAGCGAAACCGCCAGCGGCAACACCCGCAGCAACGGATATTCCCCCAAAACCCAACAGCATGGTCGGCCCAAAGGCCGCCAAGGCCAACCCAATTCCAACCCGCAATCACAAGAAAAAGACAAACCCCCGACAAATTTTCTACATTTTTTCTTTCATGATTTGTCGTGCTGAAACGTCTTGTTTAGAGAGAGCAAAAAAACCCTCCCCGATCAGGCTCTGAAAAGGAGTAATCGCATGTACAACTCGCAACTACCAACGGACGGTAGCCAGGCACCCAAAGGAGTTTCCATGAGCCCCCACGCGAGCGATTTCGGGCAACGCGTCGAGCGTCACGGTAACGAACGCATCCGCTTGCTGCTGAAAAGTTTCGGGCTGCGCACCAGCCTGATTCGTCTGAAAGTCATTGATGCCCTGCTGGTCGCCGCACAAAGCGAGCGGCGTCTGGGCGTGCGCGGCGTCCACAGCCAATTGCTGGACCTGGATATTCCGCTGTCATTCCTCAGTGTGCGCGAAGTGCTAAAGCGTCTGTGCGCCGAAGGGGTGATCACCTTCAATGAAGACAAGAGCTACAGCCTGCATCCACAGGCTGCGGCAGTCCTCAACAACGATTGAATCGTGCGGCAAACGCCGTCAAGGCTTGACCTTGCGGCGCATGACGCCGTTGATGACGACCACGATCACCGCCACACCGATGGCGACGAACTGGAAAGTCTTCTCCGAAATCATGCCGGCGTTTTGCAGCCAGGACAGACCAAGCATGATGGCCAGGACCGACACGGCGATCAGAATCGAATAAATCAAGCGTTGCTTGTGGGTCATTACGGCTTCCTGAAACGTTGAAATGTATCCGTTTTGTATCCGTTTGCATGCCATGCACATACCGTTCTACGGGGATGCGCCGCTGCAATCGGGGTCTCATGTTACAGCCGATGAAGAGTTTTGGCTTCATGACGGCGTAACCATGAGGAATTTTCAAAATGCTGCGTCGAATCACCTGGCTGATTCCCGTTCTTGCCCTGCTGACCCTGAGTGGCTGCATCATCTTCCCCCACGGCGGCTGGCATGACGATCACCACCGTTATTACCAGGGTGGCCCTGGTTATTACCAACATCGCTAGAACAGGATTGTTCGCCCTGCCCGCTTACCCACAAACAGATTGAGGCAGGAAATCAACAAGCCCGATCAACTTCAAACAAAGCCCGCCCTGTTGCGGGCTTTTCTGTTTTTTGCCGACGGCTTCTGGCGCGCAGTTGAAACTTGCCTGACAAGCAAAGCGGACTTGCTAAACAAGTTGCAAGCATTTGAAATCTAATGTCGCAGCAAAAGAATAGGTGACACAAGCCTCTGCAACTAGTCTCTGCCAACTTTCTCCCACTTACTGACAGGGACGTTTATGCAGAGAACACTTATAGCGATCGGGCCACGGCAAGTACTCGGATTTTGTTTGGCACTGAGTGCTTTTGAACTTCTGACGTATATGGCAAGTGACTTGATCATGCCAGCCATGTTGGGTGTGACAACAGAACTTCAGGCCGATGTACGACATGTTCCAAACGCGTTCAACTTGTATCTGATCGGCGGAGTCTGCCTGCAATGGCTGATTGGGCCGCTGTCCGATCAATGGGGCCGGCGGCGGGTACTGTTGATCGGCTGCGCATTGTTCGCGGTGGCCTGCGCAAGTGCATTTGCCACTCAGAACATTGAAACCTTCAATCTGCTGCGACTGTTGCAAGGCATGGGCCTGGGTTTCGTGGTCGCGGTCAGTTATCCCGCCCTTCAGGAAGTATTCTGCGAGGCCGATGCGGTGCGCTTGATGGCGCTGCTCGGCAATATCGCGCTGCTTTCACCGCTGATGGGGCCGCTACTGGGCATTGTCTTGCTGCAGTGGCTGTCTTGGCGCGAACTGTTTCTGGGCTTGGGTTTTGCCGCATCAATGGTCTGGCTGGGGCTTTTCGTCTGCATGCCGGAAACGGTCGGGGTCACTCGCCACGATGGGCAAGTGCAGGCCGCCGTACGTTTTTCCTGGCGCCAGACCGGTCAGCGCTACCGAGCCCTCTTGAGTAATCGTCGCTTCCTCGCTGCCAGTCTTGCACTGGGGCTCATGAGCCTGCCGCTGATCGCCTGGATCGGCCTGGCACCGTTGCTGCTGATCCAGCTGCTCGGGCTGACGCCGCTGGAATATGCCTTGTGGCAGATTCCGGTTTTTTCTGCCGTTATCACCGGCAATCTGATCCTCGACCGCTTGCTGGACACGCATTCTTTGTCCCGGTTGATCCGGTTGGCGCTCTGGCCTTTTGGTCTGGGTCTTATGGCATTGATTGCCTGCGCGCTGTCAGGTGCCGGACTGGGCGCAGTGGTTGCCAGTCTGGGGCTGTACGCGGTCGGGCTGGGAATGAGCAACGCTGCGCTGTATCGGTTGGCGCTGTTTGCCAGCGACGACAGCAAGGGGTTGGTTTCGGCGCTGGCCGGCATGATTTCGATTGCGGTGATGGGGCTCGGCGGCTCCCTGATTGCCGCCATCGGCGGCGGCACCCAACTCGAACTCTTCGCACTCTGCGCCGCCTTCAGTGGCCTGATGTGCCTGCCCCTGTTGCACGGCTTGTTGCAACGCAAACATCCCGACTCCGCCTCTACTCAATAAAGGAGTATTGAATGAATCAGTTCCCCGCCAGCGATGCGCTTTGCGCATTGCCACACCCCTATTGCCCGGCTTCCGTGCCAGCAGGCCTGTTCGATCAGGCCATGACCGAGATCAGTCGCTTTCATTGCCAGCACACTCCCGGCTATGAACATTGGCTGAACGCCAACGGCCTCGATGTGAAGGATCTGGACAGCCTCGATGACTGGTCCCGGCTCCCGCCGATTCTGGCCAATTTTTTCAAGCAGCAAATGCTGCTCAGCCCCACCGCAGAGAATGCCCTGGAACTGACATCGTCCGGCACCAGTGGCCAAAAAAGCCGCATGCGCTATGACCCGCGCAGTCTGTCGGCCGCGCAGTTCATGGTCGAGCGAATCTTTAGTCATTACGGTTGGCATTCAGCGCAGACGCCGTGCAACTACTTGCTGCTGAGCTACGAACCGCAGGGAGCGATCACACTGGGGACGTCCTTCACCGACCAATTTCTCTGCCGCTTTGCGCCCGTCAACCGAGTTGTCTACGCCTTGCGTTGCAACGGCGATGGCCACCAGTTCGATGTGTTCGGGGTCATCGCGGCTCTGCAATCGTTCGCCGAAGAAGGCCTGCCTGTGCGCATTTTCGGCTTCCCGGCGTTTCTTTGGCAGACCTTGCAGCAGATGCAGGCCACCGGCGTGCCTGCGCTGAAACTGCCAAGTGATTCATTGGTGTTTTTCGGCGGTGGCTGGAAAACCCTCGCGAGCAAGGAAATTCCAAAACAACAACTGTATGGGCGTATCGTCCGGCAACTGGGCATCGAACTGTCGCAGTGCCGCGACGGTTACGGCGCCGTCGAGCATGCGGTGCCCTACATCGAATGTGCCCAGCATCATTTTCATGTCCCCGTTTACGCCAAGGCTTACGTGCGCAATCCGCAGGATTTTTCCATCCAGCCCTACGGTCAGCAAGGCTTGCTGGGATTCGTCTCCCCCTACATCTCGTCCAGCCCCGCGCACGCGGTGGTCATGAGCGATCTGGCGACGCTGCATCCCGGGTCGAGTTGTGATTGCGGCCTCGCCAGTGACTGGTTCGAACTGCAAGGTCGCGCAGGCACCACGGCCAGTAGAAGCTGTGCGATGGCCGCTTCCGAATTGCTGGGGGGGCACTGACATGTACCTGATCAACGGAGAACTGCTAGCAGACGTCGACCTCGACAATGCACTGGCGCTGCTGCATCAGACTTTGCCGCAACACCTCTCTACACCGCTGGACAACGCCACCGTACTAAGCGCCGCCGCACAGTTTGCGCAGCAATTGCACAACGCCGAACTGCCGCTGGACGATGAACAACGCCAGGCGCTGATCGCCTTCTGTCAGCCTCACGCCTTGCAACTCAAGCTTGAGCGCGAACTCGGCGATCAGGCTGAATCGTTGCGACGTGTCGATTATCGGCAATCGCGTTTTGAGCGCTGGAGTCCGCTCGGCCTGGTGGTCCACGTCACGCCGGCCAACGCGCCGCTGCTGGCGTGCTGCGCAATGATTGAAAGTCTCTTGGCCGGCAACATCAACTGGCTACGGCCCAGCAGCAGTGACCAAGGCCTGACGGCGCGCCTGTTACATACCCTGGTGCAATGCGACCCAAGTGGTGAGTTGCGCCATTACGTCGCTGTGTTGCCGGTGGCGACAGCCCAGATCGGCAGTTTGTGCAAAATGGCCAACGGTGTTTCGGCATGGGGTGGCGAAGCGGCGCTGCACGCGATCCGCCAACAGTTGCCGCCCGGATGTCGCTGGATCGACTGGGGGCACCGCATCAGTTTTGCCTACCTGACGCCGGACGCGGCCTCGCCACAGGCGCTGGACGCGCTGGTCGATGAGGTCTGCCGACTGGATCAGCAAGCCTGCTCCAGCCCGCAATGGTTGTTGGTCGATAGCGACGACCCCGCCGTTCTACAAGCAATCGGCGGCGAATTGGCCAAGGCGTTCGAGCGCCGCGCCGGGCAATGGCCGGCACTGATCCCGACGGCTCAGGAGGCCAGCGAAATCACTACCCGCACCCTGATGACGCGCCTGAGCCAGAGTTTTTCCGAAGTGACGGCGCAAGTCTGGAGCGCACCGGGATGGCGGGTGATCTGGAGCCATGATCAGCTGCTTGCGCCCTCGCCGCTGTTTCGCACGGTGTTGCTCAAACCCCTGCCACGTACGCGTCTGGCGCAAAACCTGCTGCCTTGGCGCAATGTTTTACAGAGCTGCGCACTGGTGTGTAACGAAGCGCAGATCGGTGCATTGTCGCGAACATTGATTGCCGCCGGCGTCAGCCGAATTGCGCCGATTGATGCAATCCATGATGGCTACGATGGCGAACCCCACGACGGTGTCTATGCACTGCAACGCCTGAGCCGGCGGGTGTCGGTCAGCGTCGCCGCGACGCAGTTGTCCACCCACATGACCCTCGACCGGCCACCTTGCAAACCGACGATGGCGGGCGTGGCGATCACCGACAAAGAGGCGTTTATCGCGCGACCGACAACAGCAGCCGCGCAACTGTTTTTCCGCTCTGGCGGCAGCAGCGGCACACCAGCGTTGGCGGGATACAGCTACCGCGATTTTCAACGGCAAATGCGCGCAACGGCCGACGGGTTGTTTGCGGCGGGGCTCGATCCGAGCCGTGACAAGGTGATGAACCTGTTCTTCAGTGGGGGTCTGTACGGCGGCTTCTTCAGTTTTGCCAAAGTGCTGGAAACGCTGGGTGTCAGCCACCTGCCAATGGGCGCTCCCGCCGACGATGACTACCGCGATATTGCACAAGTCATTATCGAGCAACAGGTCACCGTGCTGATCGGCATGCCCAGCACCCTGCATCGTTTGTTCCTCAACGAACAGCAGCGCCTGAGCCGTTATGGCGCCATCGAAAAAGTCTTTCTCGGCGGTGAACACATCAGTGATCAGTGCCGCGAACTGTTGCAGCGCTGTGGCGTTGCCAGCATCCGCTCGGCGGTGTACGGCAGTGTCGATGCCGGCCCCTTCGGGCATGCCTGCGCCGCGACCGGCGATGGTGTGTTTCATCTGATGGACGCGATCCAGCATCTGGAAATCGTTGCGCTGGAGGAGGACGTACCTGTCGTTGGCAATGAAGTCGGCCGTTTACTGTTCACCTCAAAAGCACGCGAAGGTCAGCAGGTACAGCGTTATGACGTCGGCGACACGGGGCGCTGGTTGCCCGGCGATTGTCCGTGCGGGCTGAGTTCGCCGCGTTTCGAGTTGCTGCAACGGCACGGCAGACTGCTGCGTATCGGCACCGATTTCATCTGCCTGAACGAGCTCGCCAAACACCTGCAAGCACCGTTTCAGTTACATCTCGATCACGCCCCTGATGGCCTCGAACGCCTGCTGATTCGCAGCCCCGCTGCCCCCGCCGACATCCTCCGCCGACTGGAAGGCTACGTGACGCTGGCGACCCTCGTGCGAACCGGGCTGCTCACCGTGCAAGGGCAAACCTGCGAGCCACAACAGTTCGACAGAAACAGACACAGCGGAAAGATACCGGCAGTGGTCGACGCTCGCCGCTGAAGGCCAAACATCGTCCATTATCAGAACAATTAAAGAGAACACCATGAACACCACACTTGAACTGAACAAGTTGCTCGCCTTCGCCCGACAGCACTCAACTTATTACGCCAGACATTGGCAAGGCGTTAAGCCGCAGATCAGCACACTGGATGAACTTCCGCCGATTGATCCGCAACAATACTGGGCCAGCAGCAATAACTTCGATCAATGGCCAGTACTGACTTCAACAGTCGAACGCGCACTGGTGTTCAAGACTGGTGGAACAACCAGCGCAGGTAAGCTTTCGGTATTCACTCGTGAGGAATGGCAGACACTTGTGCGCGACTTCGGGCGCCATCTGGCGAGCCAACTCAATCCGGGAGACCGGGTTGCAAATCTGTTTTTTGTCGGCGATCTGTATGCCAGTTTCATCTTTATCCACGACGCCTTGGCGCACGAAACATCGGGTATTACCGAATACCCCTTCACCGGCGACGTCGACTTTACGGTGCTGGCTGACTCGATCCGCCAACACCGGATCAATGTGTTGGCCGGCGTGCCTGCACAACTGCTGACCTTCGCCAGCGTGCTGGAGCGCCAGGGACAAACCCTGGTCGAGGTCGAAAGCGTACTTTACGGCGGCGAAAGCCTGTTCGCCGGGCAATTGCAGATGTTGCACCGAGTGTTCCCCAACGCACGGATCGCCTCCATCGGCTACGCCAGTGTCGACGCAGGGTTCATCGGCGCCACAAGCCGCGATTGTGCCTTGGGCGAACACCGCATGCTGGCCAGCCACAGCGTGCTGGAAATCATCGACGAGCACACCGGTGAAGTGATTGAAGAATGCGATCGCACCGGGCGTTTGCTGATCACCAACCTCACTCGTCGGCTTATGCCATTGATTCGTTATCCCGTGGGTGACCTCGCCTGCTGGCGAGAACCGGCCACGGCGCCCATGCGCAAATTTGCCCTGATGGGTCGCAGCATGAGCAGTCAGCGCGTACGAGTCAGCAGCCTGACCCTGCTGATCGAAGACATCGACACAATCATTCAGCGCAATACCGTCAGCGACGACTGGCAACTGGTCATCAGCCAATCGGCAAACGTCGATATCTTGTGTCTGAAGTGGGTGCCCGAGGCGCTGAAACCCGAGACGACTCAGGCCAGTACAGCCTTGCAAAACGGCTTGATCGAACATTATCCGCTGATCGCGCAACTCTGTGCTGATGGCCAACTTGAGCTACAGGTCGCCCATTGCACAGCCGATGAGCTCGCTCGCCATCCGCGCTCTGGCAAACGCCAACGAGTCGTCGACCTTCGCGACTACAACGCCCCACGTCCGGAGCAACGCCCATGGACAACGTGACGCTGCGCAGCTATCGCCGCTCCGATGCCGCAGCGGTCAGCCGTCTGTTCCGGGAAGCCTATGGTGACCATTACGTGCAGCCGCACGTGTATATGCCGCTGATGATCAACCAGAACCACGGCGATGGTAGATGGCATTCACTGGTGGCGGAATCCGGGAAGAAAATTCTCGGCCACGCCACGTTGTGCAGAAATGTGGGAACGCGCACGGCGGAACTGGCGTTGAGCGTGGTCCATCCTTCAACACGCGGGCAAAACATTGCGACGCAGTTGGGCATGCGGCTGTTGATCCATGCCCAGGCACTCGGTTGCCACGGCGTGACCATCAAACAGGTGACGCAGCACCCCTACACACAACGCATGGCTGACCGCCTCGGTTTTTGCAGCACCGGGTTATTGCTCGACTACGTACCCTCACCGTTTGGCGAGCCACTGCCGGAGTCCATCGTCATCGGCTACACCCCTGTCGAAGGCTATCGCCGCCCGCTCCCGGCATTGTCCTGGCCGCAAAGCTGCCACGATTTCATGGCGCATTTGTGCGGCATATACGGGACCCAGGAAAAAGAGGCGCTTTGGGTGGGAGAGTCGATGCAGGTTGAACAATGCTCAGGGCGTTATGACGTGATACTGAAAAAACTCGACGCCGGCTTGCTTCAGCAACTACGACGACTACCCGAACACTGGATGATCTCGATCAGACTCAGGCTGGCAACGGGTTTCGCCAGTGCCGTGGAAAGCCTCTCGGCGATGGGTTTCGTCTTCACCGGGATTGCCCCGAATGAACGTTGCGCGGGATGGCTGGCGTTGTTTCATCGTGGATATCAGCCGCGTACGCTGGAGTTGCGCTGCCCGCACATCCAGCGACTGCATGATCAGGCGCAACAACACATTGCCCCGAGCGCCAGCGAGGCGCCGCCGCTGTCTTGAACCAAAAGTCTTTACCTCGACCAGCCCGTTCAAGCGTTGGACGGGCTACACCGGTGGGGCTCAAGCCTTGGCTTTGACACCCTCGTCGGCCGGTTTCGCGGCGTTGCCTTCACCGTAGGTCTTGAGGTTCTGCAGAACATAGATCGCTTTCTTGAACTCGGGAATCAGGTTCTTGCCGTAGGCGTTGCCATTGAGCCCGTTGGTCTGGATGGCATCGAGTTGGGTGGCGAAATATTCCAGCGCATTGAATTTCGCATCGACATCGGTCGTCACGCCGAAACGGTCGAACTTGTCACCGGCGTTCATCAACGTAAACGAAGTGATCTCGGAGATCAGCCCGCGGCCACGCAGAAACGCGCTCAGGTTACCCAGTTGTTTGACCGACACATTCGCAGGATCAAAACCCTTGATCTGCTTGCGCAAACCCTGCTTGTCCATTTCAGCAGTATTCAGTGCGTTGGGATCGTTGCCGACCATGGTCAGCATCTGCTGCACCTTGACGCTCTGGGCCACCTGTTTTTTTGCGCCGGTGTTACGAACCAGAACCCCTGCCTTGCTCTCCCAACCACCGACAATACCGATCGTCATGAGAAGACTCCCTGTGAAATGACCACGAAAATGTAGGTGCCAAGCACCATTAATGGGCGCGAGTATCGACGGGCGAACTGATGGCACCAACCTTTTTCTGAACTTTTTTACAATTCTTGTACATTCTCGATACAAAAGCCAAACACCCCGCAAATCCTGACCCAGAGCTGTCATGACAATGAAATGAAAATCGGGGTTACGCGCACTGGGGCGGGCTGATACGCGTTTGTGTATCGAACCTGATACTGACCAGTCATCGGCACCTGCATGTTTTAGGACGTGAGTACCTAAAGCTTCCCGTCGCAACGACGATACGCTGTGGATACCCGCACTGTTTTAACCCTGCCCCCTAATAAGAAACGCTGCTCAAGGACCGGTCTCCATGCCCGCATTCCGCACTATTCAGGCTCGCTATACGCTGTTTCTGGTTCTGTTCATCCTGCTGCTGTCGGTGTTGACCGTGGTCGGCATCAGCCAACTGGTCGCCCCCAAGCTGCGGCATACCGAAGAACAGGTAGTCCTCAACCGCATCGCCGAAGTGGCCGAGCAGATTCAGGGCGAGTTGAACAAAGTGCAGGCGCAACAGCGCAGCATCACCCAGACCATCCCGCTGCTCGACAGCGCCGCCATCGACACGGTGCTGCCAGGCTTGGTTGATCAGTACGGCGAGTTGAAGGTGTTCGGCGGCGGGATCTGGCCACTGCCGGGGCAGCGTGAGGCCGGGCGCAACAAATTCAGTACGTTCTGGCACCGCGACGCGTCGGGCAAACTCGCCGTGAACACCTTCTGGAATAGCGACGCGGCCCCCAACTATTACGATCAGAGCTGGTACAAGGGCGGCATGGCCAAACCGCGCGGCCAATGCGCGTGGGCGGCAGCGTATAAAGATGACGCCAGCGCCGAGCCGCGCACCAACTGCGCCATGGCCATCCAGAAAAACGGTAGCGCCTGGGGTGTTTCAACCATCGACGTAACCCTCGGCTTCTTCAACGATCTGGTGGCGCGCAAGGAGAAAGACCTCAATGCCGAAATGCTGATCATCGAAGCCGACGGCAAGATCATCAGTAACAGCTCGCGCATCAGTGGCCCGATTGTGCTGAAAAACATCAACGAACTGGCTGGCACGTCGACCTTCGCCAGTCAGGTCAAAGCCGCGTTGCAGAACCGCGATCAGGCACAACGCATCGAGTTCGACAACAACGGTGAAGCCAGCACCTTCTTCATGCGCCCGATTGAAGGCACGCCGTGGTTCCTCGCCAGCGCCCTGCCGACGAAAATGCTTACCGCACAGCGTGATGACGTCCTCAGCACCTTGAGCCTGTTGCAGATTCCGCTGGTGATCCTGCTGGTGCTGTTGCAGGTCTACGCGATTCGCCAGTTGGTGCAGCGCATGAAAGCGTTGAAAGCCAACATCGATTTGCTGTCCAGCGGCGATGCCGACCTGACCCGCCGCATTACCATTCGCGCCGAAGATGAACTGGGTGCTATCGGTCATTCGGTCAACACCTTTATTGCCTACCTGCAAAACATGATCGGCGAAGTCACCCAGGCTACCGGTGCCATGGCCTCGAGCCTCGATAACCTGCAACGCACTTCGGCGAACACCAGCCAGATCCTGCTGCGTCACGCCTCGGAAACCGATCAGACCGTTACCGCCATCACCGAGATGAGTTCGACGGCAGAAAGCGTCGCGCAGAATGCCGCCGAAACCGCCGCGTTCACCCAGCGTGCCAATGAAAACGCCGACCGTTCCCGGGTGGTGGTGGGCGAAGCGACCAACAGCGTCGTGGCGCTGATCGATGAAGTGGCCAGCGCCACACACAAAGTTGAAAACATGCAGCAGGACGCCCAGCGCATCACCGAGATCCTCGGGGTGATCGGTGCGATCGCCGGGCAGACCAATCTGCTGGCGCTCAACGCCGCGATCGAAGCAGCACGCGCCGGTGAACAAGGCCGTGGTTTTGCCGTGGTCGCCGATGAAGTCCGCGCCCTCGCCGCCCGCACCCAGGCCAGCACTTCGGAAATCAACGAGATGTTGACCCGCCTGACCCAAGGCGTGAGCTCGTCAGTCAGCGCCATGGAAAACACCCAGGCCAGTTGTCAGTCTGCCGCCGACGCCACCGCGCGGGTCAACTCCGGTCTGGATGAAATGGCCGGTTCGGTCAGCCACATCAACAGCCTCAGCACCCAGATCGCCACCGCCGCCGAACAACAAAGCGCGGTGACCGAAGAGATCAACCGCAGCATGGTGCAGATCCGCCACATGGTTGATGAACTGGTGCAGAGCGGCAAAGCCAGCGAACTGAATACCCATCAGTTGCTCGAAGCCAACAGCCGGGTGAGCGCAATCATGGGGCGTTTCAAAGTCCGCTGATTCATGCCGGGGTTACTGCCAACCAGATAACCCCTGTGGGAGCGAGCCTGCTCGCGAAAGCGTCCTGTCAGTCACTGCATCCATTGCCTGACACACTGCCTTCGCGAGCAGGCTCGCTCCCACAGGTTGGTGCTGCGTTTTGCAACAACTGGAAACATTGCGTTGATGCCAAGCAGGAAAAACCGGTCAAAATGCGTTCTTTTCTGATCGTCAACCGAGCCGAGAATCCGCTATGCGAACCCACCTGCGTCTGGTCGCCCTGAGCGCCCTCTTCATCTCCTCCCTGGCCCAGGCCGCCGATCTGATCCCGATCGAAGTGCACCGCGACGCCAATTGCGGTTGCTGTAAAAAATGGATCAGCCACCTCGAAGCCAACGGTTTCAAAGTCGAAGACCACGTCGAAAGCGACATGAGCAGCTTCAAGCAACAACATGGCGTACCGCCGCGCCTGGCCTCGTGCCACACCGCAATCATCAACGGCAAATTCGTCGAAGGCCACGTGCCGGCGGAGCAGGTCTTGGCTCTGAGCAAGCGTGACGATCTGCTCGGCGTCGCCGCACCGGGTATGCCGATGGGCTCGCCGGGCATGGAAATGGACGGCACGAGCGATGCTTATCAGGTCATCGGCCTGAAGAAGGATGGCGCTGACGTCGTCGTGGCGGACTACCCGGCCCATTGATCGGCGCCGCTTACTTCGGGCTGTTCTTTGCCGCGTTCGGTGCGGCCACCTTATTGCCGTTGCAGTCCGAAGCATTGCTGGTCGGCTTGATCGTCAGCGAGCGTTACTGGCTGTGGGGTCTGCTCGCGGTGGCAACGCTAGGCAACGTACTCGGCTCGCTGGTCAACTGGTGGCTGGGCCGTGGCATCGAGCGCTTTCAGGATCGACGCTGGTTTCCGGTCAGCCCCGCGCACATGGCCCGGGCGCGCAAACACTATGAGCGCTACGGCCACTGGTCGTTGCTTCTGAGTTGGTTGCCGATCATTGGCGACCCACTGACACTGATTGCCGGTGTCATGCGCGAGCCGCTCGGGCGCTTTCTGTTGATTGTCACCCTGGCCAAAGGCGCCCGTTACGGCGTGCTGGCCATGCTGACGCTGGGCTGGCTGGGTTGAACGTTCGGGTGCGGGCATTGCCTGTGTTTAACGTCGGCATAATCCCGCCATTCCAGCATCGGCCGATTTCAAACGGAGTTTGACCTTATGTCTGTCACGTTTTCCCGTTGGCTCCCCTCCCTGCTCCTCTGCGCCGCCCTGCCCCTGTCGGTGCAAGCTGCGACGTCAAGCGCAGCCGCGCCGGAAGGCCCGGCCTATGGCCCGGAGCTGCAAGGCTTTGAATACCCCTACACACTTAAACACTTTGCCTTTCAGTCTCAGGGCAAATCCTTGCAGATGGGTTACATGGACGTCGCCGCCCACGGCAAGGCCAATGGCCGCACCGTGGTGCTGATGCACGGCAAGAATTTTTGCGCAGCGACCTGGGACAGTTCGATCAAGGCCTTGAGCGAGTCCGGTTACCGGGTGATCGCGCCGGATCAGATCGGCTTCTGCACCTCCAGCAAACCTGACAACTATCAGTACAGCTTTCAGCAACTGGCGACCAACACTCAACAGTTGCTCAAAGCGCTGGGCATTCAGAAATCCACGTTGCTCGGTCACTCCACCGGCGGCATGCTCGCCACCCGCTATGCCTTGCTGTTCCCCGAGCAGGTCGAGCAATTGGCACTGGTCAACCCGATCGGTCTGGAAGACTGGAAAGCCCTCGGCGTGCCCTATCGCACGGTAGATCAGTGGTATCAACGTGAGCTGAAAGTCAGCGCTCAAGGCATTCGCGATTACGAACGCACCACTTACTACGACGGCCGCTGGAAACCGGAATTCGACCGCTGGGTGGACATGCTCGCCGGGCTGAGCAAAGGCCCGGGCAAGCCCCAGGTCGCCTGGAACTCGGCGCTGATCTACGACATGATTTTCACCCAGCCGGTGTACTACGAGTTCAAGGACCTGAAGATGCCGACCCTGCTGCTGATCGGCACCTCCGACACCACAGCCATCGGCAAAGACCTCGCACCGCCTGAGGTGAAAGCGAAAATCGGCCATTACGACGTGCTCGGCAAACAAGTGGCCAAGCTGATCCCGCAGTCGACGCTGGTGGAATTTCCCGGCATGGGCCACGCGCCGCAAATGGAAGAACCGGCGCAGTTCCACAAGGCCCTGCTCGACTGGCTGAATACATCCAATCCCGTTCGTTGATGAGGTAAGGCTGATGGCGGTGCAGATTGCAGTGATCGATGACTGGCAGGACGTGGCCCGCGACGTGGTCGACTGGTCAGTGCTCGATAGCCTCGGTGAAGTGACGTTCGAGCATGATTACCCGGCCGACAACGCGACACTGGCCGAGCGCCTGGGCCGCTATCAGGTGATTTGCGTGATGCGCGAACGCACGCGGTTCGACGAAGACCTGCTCAAGCGCTTGCCCAATCTGAAGTTGCTGGTCACCGGCGGCATGCGCAACGCGGCGCTGGATATGCAAGCCGCAGCAAAACTGGGCATCAAGGTCTGCGGCACCGACAGTTACAAGCATGCCGCGCCGGAATTGACCTGGGCGCTGATCATGGCGGCCACGCGCAATCTGGTGAATGAGGCCAATGCCCTGCGCGGCGGTAAGTGGCAGCAAGGGCTGGGCGGTGACCTGCATGGCAAGACCCTCGGGATTCTTGGTCTGGGCAGCATCGGCCAGCGGGTTGCACAGTTCGGTCAGGTGTTCGGCATGAAGGTCATCGCCTGGAGCGAAAACCTCACCGCCGAACGGGCTGAACAGGTTGGCGTTACGTACGTGGACAAGCAGCAACTGTTCGAGCAGGCCGATGTGTTGTCGGTGCATCTGGTGCTCAGCGAGCGCAGTCACGGGCTGGTCGATGCGCAGGCCCTGGGGTGGATGAAACCGACGGCACTGCTGGTCAACACCGCACGCGGGCCGATTGTCGATGAAGCGGCGCTGATAAAGGCCTTGCAGAAACAGCACATCGCCGGGGCAGCGCTGGATGTGTTCGAACAGGAGCCGTTGCCGGCCATGCACCCGTTTCGCACACTGGACAATGTCTTGGCGACGCCGCATGTCGGGTATGTCAGCCGGCAGAATTATGAGCAGTTCTTTTCGCAGATGATCGAAGATATTCAGGCTTGGGCGGCTGGGGAGCCGGTTCGCCTGCTGAATTGAGACCTTCATGAATACGGTGGTGTAGCGACCACTGCTTTCGCGAGCAGGCTCGCTCCCACAGGGGATCTTCAGTGGGCAGAAAATCTGTTCCCGGCGCAGATCCAATGTGGGAGCGAGCCTGCTCGCGAAGGGGCACTCACTGTCCCCCCATCAACAAACTGCCCGCCCCACAACAGTGCAACCACCCTTCCCGCTAGCACAAATCGTGACCGCCCAGTCACCGTTTTGGCCCTCCCTCACAGAAAAACCTGCACTTCGTCGGTGCGTTTCCCCCTCAAAAGTTCGGTTTACGCGGCATGCCAACCGATTGTCGAACAATTTACCCATTTGCGCCGCCCCGCTCTAGGATCTGGCCTAGACTGACTTTCGCGGGGTAAAACCGACCAGTCACATTGCCGAAAAAAAGTCGAAACTTTTGCGCGCGGCGGCGGGTCATCTGAAAGGCAGGGCCAAAGCGACTGGTGCAATCCTTGCAACGGCCCGATCACCCATTCTGCTTGCGCGTGTTGGGTAGCGTTTGCTCACCGATGCGTGGCGCGTTTGCGCCCGGCCACAGGACTTGGCCATGGACATCGCTTGTTCAAGACAAGAATCAGATCAACGATACGGGAGATTCATATGATCAGTGCGGCATTGGATATTCAGGGAGAGCGTGCTCAGCAGGCGGTTGGAGAATCGAGCACCGTCAGTGTTCCCGGCAGCCGACAGATCAACGTCCCCGGCACCAAAACGCTGACTCCAGTAGCGAGCCAGAACCCCAACAAGAAAAAAGTATTGTTCGTCACCTCGGAAATCGCCGATCTGGTCAAGACCGGTGGCTTGGGTGACGTTTCCGCCGCCCTGCCGCGGGCCATGGCCCATCTGCACGATGTGCGCGTGTTGATCCCCGGCTACCCGCAAGTGATGCACAGCGAGAACCCGATCCACATCATCGGCGAACTCGGTGGCCATGCCGCTCTGCCACCGTGCAAGATCGGCCGTATGGACATGCCCGACGGTCTGGTCATCTACGTGCTGATCTGCCCGGAACTTTACGAGCGCGAAGGCTCGCCCTACGGCGCCAACAACGGTCGCGACTGGCCGGACAACCACATTCGTTTCGCCCGTCTGGGCCTGGCCGCTGCGGACATCGCCGCCAATCTCGCGCAAATTCACTGGTGCCCGGATCTGGTGCACGCCCACGACTGGCCGGCCGGTCTCGCCCCCGCCTATATGCACTGGCGCGGGCAGCGCACGCCGACCCTGTTCACCATTCACAACCTCGCCTATCAAGGCGTGACCAGCCTCGGTTCCTGCCCTGAACTGGGGATTCCCAACCATGCTCTGCAACAGGAAGGCATGGAGTTCTACGGCAAGATGTCGTTCCTCAAGGCCGGCATGGCCTATTCGAGCCACATCACCACAGTCAGCGCCACGTATGCGCAGGAAATCACCACCCCGGATTTCGGCTGCGGCCTCGACGGCTTTCTCGCCGCCAAGACCCAGCAAGGCTTGCTCAGCGGCATCCCCAACGGCATCGATGAGAGCTGGGACGCCGCCACCGATCCGCACCTGTTCGCACCGTTTGCCATCGGTGACTGGGAAGGCAAAGCGGTCAACGCCGCGCATGTGCGTGAGCTGTTTGAATTGAATGACTCAGAAGGCCCGCTGTTCGCCGTGGTTTCGCGACTGGTCTATCAGAAAGGTCTCGACCTGACGATCGCGGTATCCGAGTACATCGTTAAAAACGGCGGACAGATCGCCATCATCGGTCGCGGTGAGCCGGAAGAAGAACAAGCCATGCGCGAACTGGCGCTACGCTTCCCCGGGCAGATCGGTGTGCGCATCGGCTTCAATGAAACCGACGCCCGCAGGATGTTCGCCGGGAGCGACTTCCTGTTGATGCCATCGCGTTACGAGCCTTGTGGTTTGAGCCAGATGTATGCCCAGCGTTTCGGCTCGCTGCCGGTCGCACGCAATACCGGCGGGCTGGCCGACACCATTGAAAATGGCGTCACCGGTTTCCTCTTCGATGAGTCCACCGCTGAAAGCTATCAAGAGGCCCTGAGCCGCGCGTTCAAGGTCTTCGCCTTCCCCGAACTGCTCAACGCCATGCGTTGCCGGGCCATGGCCGCGCCGTTCAACTGGTGCAAAGCGGTTGAACCGTACGCCGAACTCTACGAACAACTGGTGGCCAAGGCGCTGGGTAAAGCTCACCACAAATAACCAGGGAGGTTCACCACGATGCCGTTACGGTCTACTGAAACCTGGCCCCACGGCGCGATCATGCTGGACGCCGAACACACACAGTTCGCGCTGTGGGCACCCGATGCGTTTTACGTCAGTGTCGAGCTTGAAAATGGCCAGTCGCTGCCGATGCTGTCTCAGGCAGACGGCTGGTTTGTGATCAAGACTCGCTGCCCGGCGGGCACGCGTTACCGCTACAACATCGACGGCGAACTGGAAGTGCCCGACCCGGCCTCCAGAGCACAGGATGGCGACCTCGACCGCCACAGCGTGGTGGTCGATCCGCTGGCTTATCAATGGCGCCACACTGCCTGGCAAGGTCGGCCGTGGAGCGAAGCGGTGATCTACGAGTTGCACGTCGGTGCGCTCGGCGGTTTCGCTGAAGTCGAACAACATCTGGCGCGCCTCGCGGGCCTGGGCATCACCGCCATCGAACTGATGCCGCTGGCGCAGTTTCCAGGCGATCGCAATTGGGGTTACGACGGTGTTTTGCCCTACGCACCGCAAGCTTCCTACGGCACCCCGGAACAACTCAAACACCTGATCGACAGTGCCCACGGCCACGGTTTGGCGGTCATTCTTGATGTGGTCTACAACCACTTCGGTCCCGACGGCAATTACCTGCATCGTTACGCCAAAGGCTTTTTCCGCGAGGACAAACACACGCCATGGGGCGCGGCGATCGATTTTCGCCGCAGCGAAGTTCGCGAATTCTTTATCGAAAACGCCCTGATGTGGTTGCTCGAATATCGCTTCGACGGTCTGCGCCTGGATGCGGTGCATGCCATCGAAGACCCGGACTTCCTCACGGAAATGGCCCAGCGTGTCCGCGCGCAGATTGACCCGAGCCGGCATGTCTGGCTGACCGTGGAAAACGAACTGAACCAGTCGAGCCTGCTCGAATACGACTACGACGCGCAGTGGAACGACGACGGCCACAACGCCTTGCACGTCCTGCTCACTGGCGAAACCGACGCCTATTACGCCGACTACGCCGCGCAACCCACCGAACAACTGGTGCGCTGCCTCAGTCAGGGTTTTGTTTTCCAGGGGCACATCACCCGTCACGGCGAACCGCGCGGCGAGCCTAGCGAACATCTGCCCTCCACCGCGTTCGTGCTGTTCCTGCAAAACCACGATCAGATCGGCAACCGCGCGTTCGGCGAACGCCTGCATCACCTGGCCGATCCGCGTGCCGTGCAGGCAGCGACCGTGTTGTTGCTGCTGTCACCGATGATTCCGCTGATGTTCATGGGCGACGAGTTCGCCGCCGAGCAGCCGTTCCTGTTTTTCACCAGCCACCACGGTGAACTGGCGAAACTGGTGCGCGAGGGTCGACGCAATGAATTCGCCGCGTTCAGTGCCTTCACTGATCCGCACAAGCGCGAGCAGATTCCTGACCCGAATGCTGAAAAAACCTTCCACGCCTCACAGCCAAGGTTGATCGGCCATGGCAGCGCAAAACAGCAGGAAACCCTCGCGCTGTATCAAAAGCTCCTGCAATTTCGCCATCAATACATCATTCCCCATCTGTCCGGCACGCAAGCGCTCGGCGCGCACATGCTCGGTTACGGCGCGGTCAGTGCACGCTGGCGGCTTGGCAATGGCAGCGAGCTGCGAATTGACCTGAACCTCAGTGACACGCCAGTGGTCAACCCTCCACAGACCGAGGCCGTGTGGTTGTTTCAGCAGCCATCCAGCGCCGATCTGTCGGAATCGGGCGAACTGCCCGCGTATTGCGCGCTTGTCAGCCTCACGGCCGCAACCCCTTTGCAACCTCTGAATGGAGAGCGCCTATGAGCGATGCGCAACTGGAAATTCTTGCCAGCCGAGCCGGCCTCGCCGTCGACTGGATCGACGCCAACGGCCGTCCGCAGAAAGTCGCCCCAGCGGTGCTGCGCAATGTCCTGATCGGACTCGGCCACCCCGCCAGCACGGCGCAGGAAATCGACGCAAGCCTGCTGGAACTGCAAGCCGTGCAACAAGACCGCCACTTGCCGCCGCTGTTGACCGCCGATGTCGGTGTCGGCGTTGATCTGGCGCGTTATTTCGCTCCGCAAACGCCGTGTGAAATCCACCTTGAAGACGGCTCGCGGCTGAACCTGAAACTCGATTCCGAGGCGATACTGCCGGGGCTGATCCCGGTCGGCTATCAACAGGTGCACATCAGCGACCAGTATTTCACCCTGGCCGTGGCGCCGGAGCGCTGCTTCAGCGTCGGCGATGCGGTGGATAATCCGATTCCCCGCGTCTGGGGGCTGAGTGCGCAACTGTATGCCTTGCGCCGCGCCGGCGACGGCGGCTTCGGCGACACTCAAGCACTGGAAGACCTGGTCCGCGTGGCTGGTGAGCGCGGCGCCGATGCCTTGGCGATCAGCCCGCTGCACGCCATGTTCAGCGCCGATACCGGGCGCTACAGCCCTTATTCGCCATCCAGTCGGTTGTTCCTCAACTCTCTTTACGCCGCACCCGGGGCCATTCTCGGTGAGCGCGCCTTGCGTGATGCGATCGACGCGGCCGGCCTGGCCGAGCAGTTCGCGCAACTGGAAGACCTGACACTGATCGACTGGCCGAGCGCCGCCGACGCCAAGCAAAAGCTCCTGCAAGCGTTGTACGAAGGTTTCATTGCTGGTGACCATCCGTTGCACCCGGATTTCGCCAGTTTCCGCCACGCCGGTGGCGAAGCACTGGAAAATCACTGCCGTTTCGAAGCGATTCAGGAAATGCGCGCCGCCCGAGGTGAAAACCTCGACTGGCGGCAATGGCCGGAACACTGGCACGACCCACGCGGCGCGGCGCTGGAGGCCTTTGCCGAGGAGTACGCCGAGCGCATCGGCTATTTCGCGTTTTGCCAATGGCTGATCCACCGTTGCCTGGAACGTGCGCAAACCGCCGCACGCAGCGCCGGCATGGGCATTGGTCTGATCGCCGACCTGGCAGTGGGCGCCGACGGTGCTGGCAGTCAGGCCTGGAGTTTTCAAGATGAACTGCTCGCCTCGCTCACCGTCGGTGCGCCGCCGGACATTCTCAATCGCTCGGGTCAGGGCTGGGGCATTTCCGCGTTCTCTCCGGAAGGCCTGATCCGCAACGGTTTTCGCGCCTTCATCGACATGCTGCGCGCCAACTTCGCCCACGCCGGTGGTTTGCGCATCGACCATGTCATGGGCCTGCAACGTTTGTGGGTGATCCCCAATGGCGCCGCGCCGGCCGATGGTGCGTACCTGTATTACCCGGTCGATGACTTGCTGCGCTTGTTGTCCCTCGAATCCCATCGTCATCAGGCGATCGTCCTTGGCGAAGACCTCGGCACCGTGCCCGACGGCCTGCGCGAGAAACTCATCGCCCGCTCCATGCTCGGCATGCGCGTGTTGCTGTTCGAGCAGGACAACACCCATTTCAAACCGATTCTCGACTGGCCGGACAACGCACTGGCGACCACCAGCACCCACGATCTGCCGACGCTCAACGGTTGGTGGCATGGCCGCGACATCGACTGGAACGCGCGGTTGGGATTTGTCGATGCCAACGGTGAAATCGAATGGCGCCAGCATCGTCAGCGTGAACGTGAAGGCCTGCGCAGTGCCTTGAGTCAGGACCCGCAGAATTTTCGCGAGGAATCCCACGAGGCCGATCAAGTGGTCGATGCCGCGGTGCGCTTCCTCGGTCACACCCGCGCGCCGCTGGTGCTGCTGCCGCTGGAAGATGCTTTAGGCATCAACGAACAAGCGAATCTGCCGGGCACTATCGACAGCCATCCGAACTGGTCACGGCGCTTGCCCGGCACCAGTGAGGCGCTGCTCGACGGCGCGGATGCGGCGCGACGCCTGGAACTACTCGCGTGCGCGCGTCTTCAGGCTGCCGAGCGTGACCAATGAATCAAGCGCTCATCCAGCCCCTGCGCGCGACATTGCGCCTGCAATTTCATAAAGGTTTTACCCTCGAACAAGCCGTACCATTGGTGCCGTACTTCGCCCGGCTCGGCATCAGCCATATTTATGCCTCGCCGCTGCTCGCGGCACGGGCCGGTTCCATGCACGGTTACGATGTGGTCGACCCGACCCAGGTCAACCCGGAGCTCGGTGGCGAACCGGCGTTAAGGCGCTTGGTCAGCACCCTGCGTGAACACAACATGGGGCTGATCCTCGACATTGTTTCCAACCACATGGCGGTCGGTGGCAGCGACAACCCGTGGTGGCTCGACCTGCTGGAATGGGGGCGACTGAGCCCTTACGGCGAGTTCTTCGATATTCAGTGGCACTCGCCGGACCCGTTGATGGAGGGTCAGTTACTGCTGCCATTTCTCGGCAGCGATTACGGCGTGGCGTTGCAGGAAGGCACGCTGAAGTTGCTGTTCAAGGCAAGCACCGGCAGCTTTTACGTCGAGCACTACGATCATCATTTCCCGATCTGCCCGAGTGACTACGGTGAGATCCTCAAACACCAAGAGACGCTGAAATCCCTCGCTGACCGGTTCAGCACGCTCAGTTATCAAACCGATGCACATTCGCTGGCGATGCCACTGAAGGAAGAGTTGCGCGAACTGGCGAGCGATCCGCAGACGCTTGAAGCGATTCACAGCAACCTGCAGCATTTCGACTCAACGACCGAAGCAGGCTTCCAGGCGCTGCATCAGTTGCTCGAGCGCCAGAGCTATCGCCTCGCGAGCTGGCGCACCGCAGCGGACGATATCAACTGGCGGCGTTTTTTCGACATCAACGAACTCGGCGGCCTGCGTGTCGAACGTCCGGCGGTGTTCGAAGCCACCCACGGCAAAATCTTCCAGTTGATCGCCGAAGGCTTGGTCGACGGTTTGCGCATCGACCACATCGACGGCCTCGCCGACCCGCGCGGCTACTGCCGCAAACTGCGCCGCCGCGTTGACCTGCTGGCACCGGGCAGGCATTTGCCGATCTACGTCGAGAAGATCCTCGGCGCCGGCGAAACCCTGCACCGCGACTGGGCGGTGGACGGCACCACCGGTTACGAATTCATGAATCAGCTTTCGTTGCTGCAACACGATCCGGACGGCGAATACGTCCTCGGTGATCTGTGGCAACGGCGCACCGAACGCTCGGCCGCGTTTATCGAAGAAGCGCAACTGGCGCGTCAGCAGATTCTCAACGGCTCGCTGGCGAGCGACTGCGAAAGCGTCGCCCAAGCGCTGCTGCAAGTCGCTCGCGATGACCTGATGACCCGCGACCTGACCCTCGGCGCGATCCGCCGGGTGTTGCAGGCGTTGATCGTGCACTTCCCGGTGTATCGCACTTACATCAGCGCCATGGGCCGCTCGGCGCAGGACGAGGTGTTTTTCCAGCAGGCCATGGACGGTGCGCGGCAAACGCTGAGCGAAGCCGATTGGCCGGTACTCGACTGTGTCGCTGCGTGGCTCGGTGGCACACCGTGGCGACGCAAACCGCGCGGCCGCTCGCGCAAAATCCTCAAACACGCCTGCGTACGCTTTCAGCAACTGACCTCACCGGCAGCCGCCAAAGCCGTGGAAGACACCGCGCTGTATCGCTCGGCGGTACTGTTGGCGCGTAATGACGTTGGCTACAACACCGAGCAGTTCAGCGCCCCGGTCAGCGATTTTCATGCAGTCAATCAGCAACGGCTGGACGCGTTCCCCGACAACTTGCTGGCCACTGCCACCCACGATCACAAACGTGGCGAAGACACTCGCGCACGGCTGGCTGTGCTCAGCGAGCGCAGTCACTGGTACGCCGAGCAGATCGAATTGTGGCGCGCCCTCGCCCGTCCCGTTCGGGTTGACGAGCAGATGCCGTCGAGCGGCGATGAACTGATCCTCTATCAAGCATTGCTCGGCAGTTGGCCGCTGCAACTGCGCGATGACGATCAGGCCGGGTTCGCCGACTACGCCAAACGCGTCTGGCAATGGCAGCAGAAAGCCCTGCGCGAAGCCAAGCTGCAAAGCAGTTGGAGCGCGCCTAACGAAAGCTATGAAAACGCCGCACAGGCGTTCACCGAAAAACTCCTCACCGGTGAAGAAGGCGAACTGCTGCGCGCCGCGCTGAGCAAGACCGTCAACAGCATCGCCGCTGCCGGCGCCCTCAATGGTTTGGCGCAAACCTTGCTGCGCATGACCGTGCCGGGGGTGCCGGATCTGTATCAGGGCAATGAGTTCTGGGACTTCAGCCTGGTCGATCCGGACAATCGCCGGCCGGTGGATTACGCCGCTCGTGAGCACGCCCTGCAGGAGCCTTTGCCACCTGTGGAGCTGCTGGCGAACTGGCGTGACGGACGCATCAAGCAAGCCTTGATCGCCGAGGTGCTGAACCTGCGTGTCGAGCATGCCGAGCTGTTCCGCCGGGGCACTTACCAGGCCCTGGAAGTGCTCGGCAGTCAGGCGCACAACGTGCTCGCGTTTGCCCGCGAGCACGAGGGCAAGCAGGCCATCGTGATCGTGCCGATCCGTTGCGCAACCCTGCTGGAAAACGGTGCTGTACCTCAGGTCGATGCGCTGCGCTGGGGCGATACGCGGGTGGTTTTACCGTTCGCCGCCTCTGCGACAAACCTGAAGGGACTTTTTTCAAGCAGCGCAGTCACAAAAAACAGGGAGCTGAATATCAGCGACGCGCTGGGGGATGTCCCGGTCAATCTCTTTATCCAACACTTAACACAAGCATGAGTTCAGTTCAGGAGCATTGCGATGAGTACCGACGATAAACGCATCCGCGAATTCGCCTATCAAATCTGGGAATCGGAAGGCCAGCCTGACGGTCAGGAGGCGCGCCATTGGGAGATGGCACGCAAGCTCGCTGAAGCTGAGGCGCTGGCACCGAAGAAACCGCCAAAAGCCGCTGGCAGCAAAACCGCGGGCAAGGCCACTGAGGCCAAGGCCCCGGCCGCCAAACCGAAACCTGCGGCCAAAGCCAAACCGGCCAGCGCCGCCAAAGTGATTCCCCCGGGCGAAAAAGCCGCCGAGAAAAAGCCTAAAGCGCCGCGAAAGCCTTCGGCGATCTGACGCTCACCGGAAATATGAATTGAATGACCGTGTGGCGGGTCCGCTCGCCACCGAGGACGCGTTCGTCCTCAAGAAACACACAAAACCCCCTGTAGGAGTGAGCCTGCTCGCGATAGCTATCTGACATTCAACATTGATGTCGCCTGATAGACCGCTATCGCGAGCAGGCTCACTCCTACAGGGGGATGTGTAAGCCCAGAATTTACCCGTTTTGCAGGAGCAATCATGACCCGTCCAAAGAAAGCCGAACCCACCGCGCACGCCGAGCCGTCGAGAATCCGTGAAGGTCTGCCCTTCCCGCTCGGTGCGACCTGGGATGGTCTGGGGGTGAACTTTGCTCTGTTTTCCGCCAACGCCACCAAAGTCGAACTGTGCATCTTCGACGATGCCGGCGAGGTCGAACTCGAACGCATCGAACTGCCGGAATACACCGACGAGATCTACCACGGCTACCTGCCTGATGCGCACCCGGGGCTTATCTACGGTTACCGTGTCTACGGCCCGTACGACCCGGCCAACGGTCACCGCTTCAACCACAACAAATTGCTCATCGACCCGTACGCCAAGCAATTGGTCGGCCAATTGAAATGGTCAGAAGCACTGTTCGGCTACACCATCGGCCACCCCGACGCCGACCTCAGTTTCGACGAACGCGACAGCGCGCCGTTCGTGCCCAAGTGCAAAGTCATCGACCCGGCGCACACGTGGGGCAATGACCACCGCGTCAGCGTGCCGTGGGACAAAACCATCATTTACGAAACCCACGTGCGCGGCATCAGCATGCGTCACCCGTCGGTGCCGGAGAACGTGCGCGGCACTTTTGCCGGGCTGATGGTCGACGATGTCCTCGAACACATCCGCAAGCTCGGCGTGTCCACCGTCGAGTTGTTGCCGATCCATGCCTTCGTCAACGACCAGCACTTGCTGCAAAAAGGCATGACCAATTACTGGGGCTACAACAGCATTGCGTTTTTCGCCCCGGACCCGCGCTATCTGGCCAGCGGCAAGATTGCCGAGTTCAAGGAGATGGTCGCGCACCTGCACGAAGCCAACCTCGAAGTGATTCTCGACGTGGTCTACAACCACACCGCCGAGGGCAACGAGCAAGGTCCGACCCTGTCGATGCGTGGCATCGACAACGCTTCGTACTACCGCTTGATGCCCGACGACAAGCGCTACTACATCAACGACTCCGGCACCGGCAACACCCTCGACCTGAGCCACCCGTGCGTGTTGCAAATGGTCACCGACTCGCTGCGTTACTGGGCTAGCGAAATGCATGTCGACGGTTTCCGTTTCGACCTGGCGACCATTCTCGGCCGTTACCACGATGGTTTCGATGAGCGTCACAGCTTCCTCGTTGCTTGCCGTCAGGACCCGGTGCTGCGTCAGGTGAAGATGATCGCCGAACCGTGGGACTGCGGCCCTGGCGGCTATCAGGTCGGCAACTTCCCGCCGGGCTGGGTCGAGTGGAACGACAAGTTCCGCGACACCGTGCGCGCCTTCTGGAAAGGAGACGACGGCCAGGTCGCCGATTTCGCCAGCCGCATGACCGCTTCCGGTGAGATGTTCAACCAGCGTGGGCGGCGTCCGTATTCCTCGGTGAACTTCATCACCGCGCACGACGGTTTCACCCTCAACGACCTGGTCTCGTACAACGACAAACACAACGAAGCCAACGACGAGAACAATCAGGACGGCAGCAACAACAACCTGTCGTGGAACCACGGTGTCGAAGGTCCGACCGACGACCCGGAGATCAACGCCCTGCGCCATCGGCAGATGCGCAATTTCTTCGCCACCCTGCTGCTTGCCCAAGGCACGCCGATGATCGTCGCCGGGGACGAATTCGCCCGCACCCAGGACGGCAACAACAACGCCTATTGCCAGGACAGTGAGATCGGTTGGGTCAACTGGGACCTGAGCGAGGACGGCAAGGCACTGCTGAAATTCGTCAAACGCCTGATCAAATTGCGCCTGACCTATCCGATTCTGCGCCGTGGACGTTTTCTGGTCGGCGAGTACAACGAGGACATCGGCGTCAAGGACGTCACCTGGCTGGCACCTGACGCTACCGAGATGACCACCGAGCATTGGCACGATGCGCACAATCGCTGCCTGGGCATGTTGCTCGACGGTCGCGCGCAGGAAACCGGGATTCGCCGCAAAGGTGCGGATGCGACATTGCTGCTGGTGGTCAACGCCCATCACGACATCGTCAATTTCACCTTGCCGGAAGTACCGGAAGGCAGTTTCTGGACTTGCATGATCGACACCAATCAACCGTCGATCCGTGGCCAGGAACGCTTCGATTTCGGCCACCAATACTCGGTCACTGGCCGCTCATTGCTGATGTTCGAACTGCAACGTGATGAAGAAGATTGATATGGATCTGCACCGTTATCTCGCCCGGCGTCCGGCGGATTATCCGCACACCGTAGCGCTCGGCAATTGCCTGCGAGCGCTGGTTGAAGCCGGGCTGGATCGTTTGCCATTGCCGGGCGGTGGCCGCACGCTGGAACGTTTCCAGCAATTGGCGGAAGTCGGCGGACATGATCTCGGTTTGTGCAAACTGTTTGAAGGCCACACCGACGCGTTGGCGATCATCGAACAACTGGGCGGCTCGCCGACACCGGGCAGCACTTGGGGCATGTGGGCAGCGGAACCGCCGCAAGCGCGGGTCAAGATCAGCCCGGCCGGGCACATGGTCGCGCTGCACGGGCGCAAGGCGTGGTGCTCCGGGGCCGCAGTGCTCAGCCATGCCTTGCTCACCGCGTGGGATGCCGATGATCAGCAACAACTGGTCGCCGTTGCCCTCGACCAACCGGGCGTGACTGTAACGGAGCAAGGCTGGCAAGCGGTGGGCATGGCCGCCACTGGCAGCGTGGAGGTGCTGTTCGACGGCGCCGAAGCGCAGGCCATCGGCAATCCCGGCGACTATCTGCAACGCCCGGGTTTCTGGCAAGGCGGGATCGGCATTGCCGCGTGCTGGTACGGCGCCGCGCGGCAAATCGGAGAAGCGTTGCGCGCGCAGTGTGGTCAGCGCCCGGAACCGCACGCCCTCGCCCATCTCGGCGCGGTCGACAGTGCCTTGCAGGCGGCCGCCGATGTGCTGCGTTTCAGCGCGCTGCACATCGATGCCCATCCCGAAGAAAACGCCGAATTGCTCGCTCGTCGGGCCCGCGCGGTGGTCGAGCAGTCTGCCGAACAGGTAACGCGTGAAGTCGGTCGCGCTCTCGGCGCCGGGCCGTTTTGCAAGGATCGACACTTTGCCCGGCTCAGCGCCGACCTGCCGGTGTTCTTGCGCCAGAGTCATGCCGAACGTGATCTGGCGGCACTCGGGCAGTTGATTGCCGAACAAAGCGGCGAGGCATGGACGTTATGAAAACCAACCCGATTGTCGGTCAGGGCACGAGCCTGCATCAGTGGCAGGCTTCGCGGCATCTGGCGGAACTGGACAGCATCGACATCCTCAGTCTGGTGCCACCGGGCGCACGGGCAGTGATTATCGCGCCACACCCGGACGACGAAGTGCTTGGCTGTGGCGGCCTGCTGCAATTGCTCGCCGAAGCTGGCCGACCTCTTCAACTAATCTCGGTGACAGACGGCAGCGCGAGTCACCCCGGTTCCAGTCTTTGGCCGGTTGAACGTTTGAGCGTGGTACGGCCGCAAGAGTCCGCCGAAGCGCTGCGCCGACTCGGTCTGCCGATGCATCGTATGAAATGGCTGCGCGGCGGTTTCAGCGACACGCAGGTCGCCGCTCAGGAAGCTGAACTGGTCGATTTCATCGCGCGTCATCTGCGTCCCGACGACGTGCTCTTCACCACCTGGAGCGAGGACGGTCATTGCGACCACGAGGCCGTCGGCCGCGCCAGTGCCGAGGCTGCCCGTCGCGTCGGTGCGACTTGCCATGAATTGCCGGTGTGGACCTGGCACTGGGCAACCCCGGAGGACGCCTTCGTACCGTGGCAACGAGCACGCAAGATTCTCCTGACGCCGGCGCAAGTCGCGCGCAAGCGTCACGCGGTGTACGCCTTTGCCAGTCAACTGGAAGGCGATCCTGACGCCGGACTCGGCCCGGTGCTCGCGCCCTATGTGCTCGATCGCCTGCTGCAACCCTTCGAAGTGGTGTTTCTATGAGTGTCGACGATCGCTATTTCGACGGTCTGTTTGCCGGCAACGACGACCCCTGGGCCTTCCGCGAGCGCTGGTACGAGCAGCGCAAACGCGCGATCACCCTCGCCGCCCTGCCGCGTCCGCACTACCGGGCAATCTTCGAACCGGGCTGCGCCAACGGCGAGTTGAGCGCCGAACTCGCCGCGCGTTGTGATCGCTTGCTGTCCTGCGACACCGCCGGTGCGGCGGTTACGTTGGCGCGCACCCGTTTGAGTCTTTTCGATCACGCCGAAGTGCGGCAAAACCGTCTTCCCGGCGACTGGCCGGAGGAAAAATTCGACCTGATCGTATTTAGCGAGATCGGCTACTACCTCGACGGCCAGGATCTGACAGAAGTGATCCGTCGAGCCAGTGATTGCCTGACTGCCGACGGCCAGTTCCTCGCCTGTCACTGGCGTCCGCCCATCGACGGCTGCCCGCTGAATGCGCGGCAGGTGCACGACCTGATCCACGAAAAACTGCGTCTGCCGCGAGTGGTTCTGCATCAGGAAGCGGACTTCATTCTTGAGGTGTGGAGCCGCGAACCGCGCTCGGTGGCGGCACTGGAGGGCTTGCGATGATCGGCATTCTGATCCCGGCGCACAACGAGGAAGAGTTGCTCGACGAATGCCTGAGTGCGGCCGTGCGCGCCAGCCGGCATGGCTTGCTGGCCGGCGAGCGCGTCGAAGTGCTGGTGGTGCTCGACAGTTGCACCGATCGCTCGGCGCAGATTGTCAGTCGCTATCCGGTGCTGAGCCTGCACATCGACGCGCGCAACGTCGGCCAGGCACGGGCGGCCGGTGCACAGCTGTTGCTGGAGCGCGGCGCGCGCTGGATCTCCTGCTCGGACGCCGACAGTCGCGTCGCCGACGACTGGCTGGTGGCGCAGTTGGGCTTGGGTGCGGACGCCGTCTGCGGTACCGTCACCGTCGAGCGCTGGCACGAGTCGTTCGATGCAGCGGCGCAAATCCGCTACCACCGGCATTACCGGGCCTGCGATGGCCATCGGCACATTCACGGCGCCAATCTGGGCATCAGCGCCGATGCTTATCGCTGGGCCGGAGGATTTAAACCGTTGGCATGCGACGAAGATGTGCAATTGGTGCGGGAGCTGGAGCGGGATGGCGCCAACATCGCCTGGAGTCATCGCCCACAAGTGCTCACCAGCGCTCGCTTCGACAGCCGTGCACGCGGTGGCTTTGGTGACTATCTGCGAAATCTGGCACAGATAGAGCAAAAAAAAGCGGATCAGATTGATCTGTGACGCGACGAAGTTCGCTTCATGAGCAATACTCTGCTGCGCGGCAATCCAGGGTTCGGAGCGTCGCAGGGCAATCAACCAGCCTTCACGGGTCGGTAGCGTCGGGCAATCACTGTCACGCGCACGACTGAGGGCGAGTCAACACAAGGACGTCATATCATGAAACCGTTAACCCTCAGCGACAGCAGTTCGTCGACGCAAATCTGGAACAGCGCCGCGCAACTGGACAACATCCCCGTGATCAATACCCGCAGTCTGGTGCCCGACGGTGCCCGCGCCGTGGTCATCGCGCCGCATCCGGGCGATGAAGTGGTCACCTGCGGCGGTCTGCTGCAATTGCTCTCCAGCCTAGGTCATCCGCTGCAATTGCTCTCGATTACCGATGGCAGTGCCAGCCATCCGGGCTCGCGACAGTGGTCGGAAAAGCGCCTGAGCGTATTCCGCCCGCAGGAAAGCGTCGAAGCCCTGCGCCGCCTCGGCCTGCCGATGCACAGCCTGAAATGGGTGCGTGGCGGCTTCACCGACAACGCCCTGTGCGACCAGCAGGCACAAGTGACCGAATTCATCAGCCGCTACCTGCGCCCCGGTGACGTGGTGTTCAGCACCTGGCGCGGTGATGGCAACGACGACCATGAAGCGGTGGGCCGGGCCAGTGCGCAAGCGGCTGAACAGGCCGGCGCGACCTTTCATGATGTACCGGTGTGGGCCTGGCATTGGCCCGAGCGCGACCAGCAACTGATCCCTTGGGAACGCGCGCGCAAATTGCGCCTCGACACCTGGACCGTGGCGCGCAAGAGCCACGCGACCCACGCCTATGCCAGCCAGCTCAAGGGCGAACCGGCGATCGGCATTGCGCCGATGCTGCCGCCGGTGATTCTCGAAAGAATGCGTTTGCCCTACGAAATCGTCTTCGTCTGAATCTTTACGACACTGCCGAGCTCTTTGTAGGAGTGAGCCTGCTCGCGATAGCGGTGTGTCATTGACGCAAATGTTGATTGATCCACCGCTATCGCGAGCAGGCTCACTCCTACAAGGTTTTGTGGATTGATCAGAAGGAACTGCCGCCCCTCCCCATCAGTCGCATGAATAAGCGGCCCGCAATCCAGAGGAGTGAACGTGTCCAGCGATCCCGAGCGTCATGTTGTCGACGCGCCCGTCATCCATCGTCTCCGGGTGTTGACGGTCAACACCCACAAAGGCTTCACCGCGCTCAATCGGCGATTCATCCTGCCGGAACTGCGCGAAGCGGTGCGCAGCACCTCCGCTGACCTGGTGTTTCTGCAGGAAGTAGTGGGAGAACACGAACGGCATTCGAGCCGTTACAACGAATGGCCGCAAACCTCGCAATACGAATTTCTCGCCGACAGCATGTGGAGCGACTTCGCCTACGGGCGCAACGCCGTCTACCCCGACGGCCACCATGGCAATGCGCTGCTGTCGAAATACCCGATCCGTGAATACCGCAACCTCGATGTCTCGATCACCGGCCCCGAACGCCGGGGTCTGCTGCACTGTGTACTGGACGTGCCGGGGCATGCCGAAGTGCATGCGATCTGCGTGCATTTGAGTCTGCTGGAAAGTCATCGGCAGTTGCAGTTGCAGCTGCTCTGCCAGTTACTCGAATCCCTGCCCGATGACGCCCCGGTAATCATCGCTGGCGATTTCAATGACTGGCAGTTGCAGGGCAATGTCGCGCTCGCTCGTCGCGACTATCTGCACGAAGCCTTCGAGCGTCATCACGGACGCCCGGCCAAGACTTACCCGGCACGTTTTCCGTTGCTGCGGCTGGACCGGATCTACCTGCGCAATGCCAGCAGCCATGACCCACAGATCCTCGGCAACAAGCCGTGGACCCATCTGTCGGATCATCTGCCGCTCGCTGTAGAGGTGCACTTGTAGCCGCAATAGTGACAGCAATACAGGACGGAATGGGGCAACTCATTCGGCGGTTAAAAATTACCGGCAGACCATCTGTCGGTAACTGAATGCCTCTGGATCGGGGCTTTCGCTGCGTTTATCCATGCAAACAACCACTTAGTTATGTGCAGAAAAACAAACGCTTGCAAAGCCCGTTTTACCACTACCGCTCATCGTTCAATTTCTTGACGGGGGCGCGCGACTCTTCTTATCTCTACCTTACTACCCCCGGAATCACTACCCGGGACGAGCCTTCGGACACTCGCGAAATCGAGCGGCCACGGTTCGCCCCGCTCCATTCGGTCGCCCCTCGTTCGGGGTAGGAGAGACGCCACACAGAGAGAATGCATGCGCCTGCAAGGTAGACCTCCATGAAAACTTCCATCAGCCCACACGAGATCAAAATCACTTTCTGCACAGTGTCGAGTTCAATCTTGCTGTGCTCATCCATGGAGGCGCAGGCCGGTCCTGCAGCGGATGAAACGACCCCGTGGTATCGCGCGGATGTGCCCGTGATGACGTTGCCCACCACCGTCATCACCCCCGGGCCACAACGCTTCAGCCCACGGCCCGATCTGCAAGGCACACGCCTGATTACCGAAGACCTCGCACCGTCGGCCTGGGATGAGCTGTACGGCAGAAGCGCCCGGCAGGCGCAGACCGATGTGCTGTCGTCAGGCTACGCGATGCCCGGCAGTGGCGACTTCAAAGGCCCCGCCGTGCTGACTCTGCAAAGTGCTAGCCATACCCAGAAAATCGGCCTGATTGGTGGTCTCAACCAGATTCAAGCCAATGGCAACGGCGTGCTCACCAGTCGCGCGTTGGCCGATCCGAACAGTGACACGCTCAATCTGCAAGGCCAGAGCCTCGGCGCTTATTACAGCCTGATCGGCGCCCAGGGCTGGCACGTGGATTTATCCGCCAGCGGCGGCCGGGTCAGCGGCTTCAGTCGCAACGGCCAAGGCGCGCGGCAAGCCACAGAAGGCAGTGCGATGACCTTCTCGGTCGAAGGCGGTTTTCCGATTGGCCTGAGTGACAACTGGGTGGTCGAACCGCAGGCGCAATTGATCAATCAACGCATCACCCTCGACACGCCATACGCCGGCTCGGGCAATGCTTCTTCCACCGATCTGACGGCGTGGAGCGGTCGCGTCGGTGCACGGTTGAAAGGCAGTTACGATTTGAATGGCTTGCCGGTCGAACCCTATGTGCGCACCAACCTCTGGCACACGGTCTACACCGGCAGCACGGTGACGCTGGATCAGGTCGACAAGATCAGCAGCAGCCGCAAATCATCCACCGTTGAGTTGGGCCTGGGCCTGGTGGCGCGGGTGACGCCGGCGGTGAGTCTGTATGTCAGTGCCGATTACAGCAGTGATGTCGATGACAATGATCTGAACGGGATCATTGGCAGCCTTGGGGTGCGGATGCGTTGGTAGAGTTTGGCTTGGCGGCGATAGTGTTTGTGCTGACGCCATCGCGAGCAGGCTCACTCCTACAAGGGGAACGCATTCCAAGTGTAGGAGTGAGCCTGCTCGCGATAGCAGCAACTCGGTACTGGATCAGCCTTCCGGTTTGAGGATCAACACGGCCAACGGCGGCAGGTTCAGTTCCAGCGACAACGATTGGCCATGGCTAGGCACTTCCTCGGTAAACGCCCCGCCGCCATTGCCATAATTGGAACCGGCATAGGTGTCGGCATCGCTGTTGAGCAATTCAGTCCAGCGCCCGGCAAACGGCACACCGACGCGATAGGCCTGACGCGGCACCGGCGTGAAGTTGGCCACCACCAGCACTGGCTTGCCGTCCTTGCTCCAGCGCAGCCAGGCATAAACGCTGTTGATCGCATCGTCACCGATCAACCATTGAAAGCCCTGCGGCGCGTCGTCCTGATCGTGCAGCGCTGGCTCGTCGCGATACAGCCGATTGAGGTCGCCCACCAGTTTCTGCACGCCCTTGTGCTCGGAATACTGCAGCAGATACCAATCCAGTTGCTGATCGTGATTCCACTCGCGCCACTGGCCAAACTCGCAGCCCATGAACAACAGTTTTTTGCCCGGATGCGTCCACATGAAGCTCAGATAAGCGCGCAGGTTGGCGAATTTCTGCCAGCGATCACCCGGCATCTTGTCGATCAGCGAATGCTTGCCGTGCACCACTTCATCGTGGGAGATCGGCAGGATGAAACGCTCGGACCAGGCGTAGACCAAGCCAAAACTCAACTCGTTGTGATGGTGCGCGCGGTACACCGGGTCCTGCTGGATGTAATGCAACGAATCGTGCATCCAGCCCATGTTCCATTTATAGGCAAAGCCCAAGCCGCCCTGCTGCGTACTTTGGCTGACACCGGGCCACGCGGTGGATTCTTCGGCGATGACCAGCGCACCCGGCGCTTCCAGTTCGACCACGTCGTTCAAATGCCGGAGAAAGTCGATGGCTTCCAGATTCTCGCGGCCACCGTGGCGGTTGGGCACCCATTCACCAGCCTTGCGCGAATAGTCGCGATAAAGCATCGAAGCCACCGCATCGACGCGCAAACCATCGACATGGAAATGCTTCAACCAGTGCAGCCCCGAAGCCAGCATGTAGCCATGCACCTCGGTGCGCCCGAGGTTGTAGATCAGCGTGTCCCAGTCCTGATGAAAACCTTCCAGCGGGTTGCCGTACTCGTACAGCGCAGTGCCGTCGAACTGCGCCAGACCATGGGTATCGGTGGGGAAATGCGCCGGCACCCAGTCAAGGATCACGCCGATCTCGGCCCGGTGGCAGGCGTCGACGAATTCGGCGAATTGCGCAGGCGAGCCATACCGCGCGCTCGGCGCGAATTGCGAGAGCAGTTGATAACCCCAGGAGCCGCCAAACGGGTGCTCCATGATCGGCATCAGTTCGATATGGGTAAAACCCAGTTCCTTGACGTACGGAATCAACCGCTCGGCGAGTTCCGGCCAGGTGTACTGGCGCGCCACTTCGCCCAGATCGTCCAGCTCGCATTGCCAGGAACCGGCGTGCAGTTCGTAGATAGACAGTGGCGCCGAATGCTTGTGACGGTCACGGCGGCTGCTCATCCAGTCCTGATCCTGCCAGTCGATCTGCAGGGGTTCCGCGACTTTTGACGCGGTATCCGGCGGCAGGCTGGTGGCCAGCGCCATCGGGTCGGCCTTGAGCGGCAGAATCCCGTGAGCGCCGAGAATCTCGTATTTGTACAACTCCCCAGCTTGCAGGCGCGGGATGAACAACTCCCAGACCCCGGACGGATGACGCAAACGCATTGGATGCCGGCGACCGTCCCAGACGTTGAAATCCCCCACCACTGACACGCGTCGGGCATTCGGCGCCCACACGGCGAAACGCACGCCGTCGACGCCATCCACGGTTTTCAGTTGGGCGCCGAGGCACGCACTGAGGTCGCGGTGATTGCCCTCGGCGAACAGATACAAATCCATTTCACCGAGCAGTTGACCGAAGCTATACGGGTCTTCGGCGACTTGCTCGCCGCCGGCCCAGCGCGTGCGCAACTGGTACGGTCGCGCCTGATCGAAATGGCCGACAAACAGCCCCGGCGTTTCGGTCTGCTCCAACGGACCGCGCTCTTCACCGCTGTCCTTGTCCAGCACCACGACGCTCAACGCACCGGGTAGATAAGCGCGAATGAACTGCCCGCCAGCGCCATCGCCGTGCGGGCCAAGAATGGAAAAAGGGTCGTGATGTTCAGCGCGGACCAAGGCGTCGATATCTTTTGCCGAGGGCAACAGTGCTTCTTTGACCTGACCCTGTTCCTTGTTCGAGAAACTCATGACTACTCTCCACCAAGATCGGAAAAGGGTTTAAGCCCCGTCAATAACCCGTACAAACCGTGCAACGGCACGGGCAGCCACGTGGGGCGATTTTCGGCTTCATAGGCCACTTCATAGGCCGCCTTCTCCAGTCCGAACAACGCAAGTGCTGCGTCGGCACCTTCAGGATCTTGCCAGGCATGATCAAGACTAGCTGCCGCACGGCGATATGCCTGCACAAATGCCTCACGGGCCTCACGCAGATAGCGCTCGGCGACCAGACGCCGCGCGGTTTCAGACTCCGCGCTATGGTCAACGTTGTGCACGTTGATGGTCATCGCTGCCGCGTAATCGAAAGAGCGCAGCACGCCGCTGACATCTTTGTACGGACTGTGTTTGCCACGCCGCTCGCTCAATGGCCGCGCGGGTTCACCCTCGAAGTCGATCAGATAGGCATCGCCCTTGATCACCAGCACCTGGCCCAAATGCAGATCGCCATGGACGCGAATGCGCAAACCGCCGACGGCTTTCTTCGCCAGCTCCTGCACATGGGCGAGGATGGTTTTCTTCTCGTCGACCAGACGTTTGACCAGTTTCTGATCCGCTGCGCTGAGTTCGCCCTGATGCTGCTTGAGCAGTTTCAAGGCGTGCTCGACCTGGGCCACGACATCCTTGCCCGTCGCCTGCATGTCTTTGGCCGTCGACACCTGCGGCGCGAAGTCGGGATTGTTGGTTTTCGCGGCGAGCACCTTGTGCATCTCACCCAGACGTTGCCCAAGCATGCCGGCGAAATCCTTCAACTCGCCGAGGGCGTTGTAATGCTGTTCCTGCTCCGACATGGCATCAGCCAGCTCATCACGCAGCGCCCGTTCGAGGTTGTTCTGCGTCCACTCCCAAGCGTCGCCCTGATTGCTCAGATAGCCTTGGGCGATCATCAGCAGGTTGTCTTCGCCCTTGGCATCGTGGCGAATCACCGAGCCGAGCAGCGGAGAGATATTGGCAAATCCGGCCTCGGTCAGGTAAGCGCTCATCTCCAGTTCCGGGTGTACGCCAGAAGCGACTTTACGTATCAGCTTGAGCACCAGGCTGTTGCCGATTACCACCGAACTGTTCGATTGCTCGGCGGACAGATAACGCACTTCCGACTCTGCACCGAGGCCGAGTTTTTCCAGATACGGCGTCGGTGCGAAGCGGACTTCACCCTCATTCGACTCCAATACCGTGTTGTTCTGCATGCCTTGCAGCACCGCACGAACAAACGCTTCAAGGCTGAACGCGTCGGTGATCAGGCCGACTTGTCGCACGCGTCTTACACGGGACAGAGCCAATTGCTGCGGCAACGCCGGGCCAACCTGATCTTCGGCAATAAAACCAAACGGCAATTGATAACGACTGGTCTGCCCAGCGCTGGTGACTTCGATTTCGCTGAGCAGCACCGGATGCTGCGCATCGCCAAAGCGCACGCCGTAGGCCAGATGCACCTTGTCGATGGCCGCATCCTTGCCGGCGAACCAGCGACGATTTTGCAGCCAGCTCGGCAGAATGCTCTGCTCCAGCGTCGTACGCGACGGCGCTTCGAGCAATTCTTCCATGCGTTTTTTCAGCACCAGCGTGGTGAAGTCCGGCAGGCTCTGCGCCGGTTCGACGTGCCAGCTCGGCATCTGGTTTTCTGCCGCCAGGGCGAACCAGTAGAAACCGTAGGGGGCCAGGGTCAGGAGGAAATTCAACTGGCCAATCGGCGGGAACGCATTACCGCCGAGCATCTCCACCGGCACCATGCCGACATAGGCCGACAGATCCAGCTCCACCGCTTGCGCACTGCGCGAGACGTTGGCCACGCACAGAATGATTTCGTGTTTGCCGTCGACATCGGTGAATTCGCGGGTGTAGGCCAGCACGCGACGGTTGTTCGGCGAGAGCATTTTCAAGGTGCCACGGCCAAAAGCCTTGGACTGCTTGCGCACCGCAAGCAGACGGCGGGTCCAGTTCAACAGCGAATGCGGATCGCCGGACTGGGTTTCGACGTTGACCGACAAATAGCCGTACTGCGGGTCCATGATCGGCGGCAGTACCAGACTCGCCGGATCGGCGCGGGAGAAGCCGCCGTTGCGGTCGATCGACCATTGCATCGGCGTACGCACGCCATCACGGTCGCCGAGATAAATGTTGTCGCCCATGCCGATCTCATCGCCGTAATACAAAGTCGGCGTGCCAGGCATCGACAGCAGCAGACTGTTGAGCAGCTCGATGCGGCGGCGATCACGCTCCATCAACGGCGCCAGACGCCGGCGGATGCCAAGGTTGATCCGCGCACGGCGGTCAGCGGCGTAGTAATTCCATAGATAGTCACGTTCTTTGTCGGTGACCATCTCCAGCGTCAGTTCATCGTGGTTGCGCAGGAAAATCGCCCACTGGCAGTTGGCAGGAATTTCCGGGGTCTGGCGCAGAATATCGGTGATCGGGAAGCGATCTTCCTGGGCCAGCGCCATGTACATGCGCGGCATCAGCGGGAAGTGAAACGCCATGTGGCATTCGTCACCGTTGAGGCCTGCCGCATCCGTGTCGCCGAAATACAGCTGCGTGTCTTCGGGCCATTGGTTGGCCTCGGCGAGCAGCATGCGGTCGGGATAATTGGCGTCGATCTCAGCGCGGATCTGCTTGAGGACGTCGTGGGTCTCGGGGAGGTTTTCGTTGTTGGTGCCGTCGCGCTCGATCAGGTACGGAATCGCGTCGAGACGCAGGCCATCGATACCCATGTCCAGCCAGTAACGCATCACCGACAGCACGGCTTTCATCACTTGCGGGTTGTCGAAATTCAGATCCGGTTGGTGCGAATAGAAACGGTGCCAGAAGTACTGACCGGCGACCGGGTCCCAGGTCCAGTTGGATTTTTCCGTGTCGAGGAAAATGATCCGCGTGCCGTCGTACTTCTGATCGTCATCCGACCACACATAAAAGTCCCGCGCCGCCGAACCGGGTTTGGCCTTGCGCGCACGCTGGAACCACGGGTGCTGGTCGGAGGTGTGGTTGATGACCAGCTCGGTAATCACCCGCAAGCCGCGTTTGTGCGCTTCGGCGATAAAGCGCTTGGCGTCGGCCATAGTCCCGTAATCGCTGTGCACGCCACGGTATTCCGCAATGTCGTAGCCGTCATCGCGGCGTGGCGAGGGATAGAACGGCAACAGCCAGATGGTATTGACGCCGAGGTCGGCAATGTAATCGAGTTTGGCGATCAGGCCGGGAAAGTCGCCGATCCCGTCGTTGTTGGAGTCGAAAAACGATTTGACGTGAACTTGATAGATCACCGCGTCCTTGTACCAGAGCGGGTCTTTGATAAAGGTGGCTGCCTTGGGTTTCTTCGCCATGTGAAACTCCTGTTCAATTCTAGAAAAACCGTGAGCCGATCACCTGACTCGAAAACGCTGAGCAACCTGTAGGAGTGAGCCTGCTCGCGATCGCGGTTTCATATTCGGCAGAGTTGTCGCCTGCAAGATTGCTATCGCGAGCAGGCTCACTCCTACAATGGATCTGTGTTCAGGCAGTGATTCGCCAGATGCCAAACGGTTGATACGCCGGGTCCAAACGCATGAACTGGTATTTGCCATGCCAGTCCCAGCGATGCCCGTTCATCAAGTCTTCGCCGTGGGTCGTCGCATCGTCGGGCAGGCCCATTTCCCACAGCGGCAGTTCGAAATTCGCTTCCTGCACGTTATGCGGATCGAGGCTGACCGCGACCAGAATGAAGTTGCTGCCGTCAAAACTGCGTTTGCCGAAGTACAGAATGTTGTCGTTCCACGCGTTGTAGATCTTCAGACCCAAGTGTGTGTGCAACGCCGGGTTCTGCCGGCGAATGCGGTTGAGTTGGGCAATCTCGGCAATGATGTTGCCCGGCGCTGTGAAGTCGCGGACGCGGATCTCGTATTTCTCCGAGTCGAGGTATTCCTCCTTGCCCGGCACTGGGGCCGACTCGCACAGCTCAAACCCCGAATACATGCCCCACAAGCCCGAACCCATGGTTGCCAGCGCCGCGCGGATCAGAAACCCCGGACGCCCGGACTCGTGCAGGAACGCCGGATTGATATCGGGCGTATTGACGAAGAAGTTCGGCCGGTAGCATTCGCGCCACGGCGATTCATTCAGCTCGGTGAGGTACGTGGCCAGTTCGTTTTTGGTATTGCGCCAGGTGAAGTAGGTGTAGCTCTGTGTGTAGCCGACCTTGCCCAGACGCGCCATCATTGCCGGTGTGGTGAAGGCCTCGGCAAGGAAGATCACTTCCGGGTACAGCGCCCGCACATCGGCGATCAGCCATTGCCAGAACGGCAACGGTTTGGTGTGCGGATTGTCGACGCGGAAGATTTTCACACCCTCCTCTACCCAGCCGATGACGATGTCACGCAGCTCGATCCACAGACTCGGAATGGCGTCCGGCGCATAGAAGTCGACGTTGACGATGTCCTGGTATTTCTTCGGCGGGTTTTCCGCGTATTTGATCGTGCCGTCGGGGCGCCAGTTGAACCAGCCCGGATGCTGCTTGAGCCACGGATGATCCTGGGAACACTGGATGGCGAAATCGAGAGCGATTTCCAGTCCGTGATCGGCGGCAGCGGCCACCAGTCGGCGGAAGTCTTCGCGGGTGCCAAGTTGCGAGTGGATCGCCTCGTGACCGCCTTCCTCACTGCCGATGGCGTAAGGGCTGCCGGGATCATCGGGGCCGGCGGTCAATGAGTTGTTGCGACCCTTGCGATGGGCGCGGCCGATCGGGTGGATCGGCGTGAAGTACAGCACGTCGAAGCCCATGTCCTGAATCATTGGCAGACGTGAGTGCACATCGTTAAAAGTGCCGTGACGGTGGGGATCGTCGGTGATCGAACGTGGAAACAATTCATACCAACTGGCGAACTCGGCCAGTTCGCGTTCGACGTCCATGGGGAATTCAGGACTGACGCTCAAGTAGGCGCGGTGATCGGCCTCAGCCATCAATTGCGCACTGCGCGAGTGCAGAAACAGTGCGACCTGCTCGGTTTCGAGCAACCCGGACAACTCGTGGTGCAACGCGGCGAGCTGTTCGCTGAGCTGGCCTTCGCTGCGTTCAGCGGCCTGTTGCACCATCGTGCGGCCTTCTTGCAACTCGAGCGAAACCGGTACGGCGGCGGTGTGTTTTTTCTCCAGTTCGTACTGGAAACTCGCGAAGTGATCGATCCACGCTTCGATGCAATAGAGAAAACGGCCCTGCTGTTCAGGGCGGAACTGGCCTTGCCAGCCGTTATTGCCCTGATCAGTCATGACTTCGCTTTGCCAGGTCTCTTCACCTTCCTCGCGCCACCGGATGCGCACGGCGAGTTTGTCGTGACCGTCGGCAAACACCTTGCTGGTGACCACCACTTCACGGCCGGCAATCGACTTCACGGCGAACTGTCCGCCATCGAGCGTCGGCATGGTGTTTTCAATGACAATGCGCGGCAGCAGCAACGCCTGCGACAGTGGCATGTGCGGGTTGTAGCTTTGTTCAGAGGGTTTTTCAGCAGTCATTGAGCATCTCTCCTTAACGCCCCAAGGACGCTCTTGTGCCGGTTCGGCGTTCACAATCGAGCGCCTGCCCGGAATGAACTCACTTAGGTTCCGAGCGACCGGCGCCGGGAAAAGTTCAGATGAAATTGCCGTGTCAGGAAAGCGGATCGAATTGCGCGCAGGGTGGTCAATCCACTTAAGCACTTCTCACGCCATGTGCCACACGGAGGTCATCAGATGAACATCCCTATCCCGGCCGAAACGCCCGATCCGAACATCGACAAACCCACCCTGCCCGAGACCGAGCCGCAACCGGTTCCCGAACAGGAACCGCCCGGCACCACGCCACCGCCGAAAGAAGAACCGCCGAGCACGATGCCGCCCGTGATCGTTTAACTTCGCGAACTGATCATTCCCACGCTCCGCGCAGGAATGATCAGTGGTCGTCAGTCTTCTCCTCTTCTTTTTCGAAGAGTTTTACGATGCGTGGCATCACGCTGAAAATTGCCAGCGCCAGAAAGGTGCTGAGCAATGCCGTAGCCTCTCTGCCCAACCCGGCCGCCACACCAATGGCCGCCGTCATCCACAGCCCGGCAGCAGTAGTCAAGCCTTTGACATGGCCTTCATCGCCTTCCTTGTTTTTCAGGATAGTCCCGGCACCGAGAAAGCCGATCCCGGCAATCACCCCCTGCACCACCCGGCTCATCGCATCGGACTCGGCCCCGGACGTCTGCGGCACCAGCACAAACAACGCCGCCCCCAGCGCTACCAGCATGTGCGTGCGCACCCCGGCAGCCTTGCCCTTGTGCTCGCGCTCGAAGCCGAGAATTCCACCGAGTACCGCCGCCATCAGCAGGCGCACGGTGATGCGCGTCAATTGCGAAGCATCTCCGACGTCGGCGAATTCCGCTTGCAGGGTTTGCCACACTTCATGCCACCACGCGTTCATCGTGCAGTCCTTGTTATTGGCTGGATAAACGATGGACAGCGGCGACCATTAATCAGTTGCGCAGAACGATCGGCGAAGTGTGCGCCCTAACCTTGCAGACCTCCCTGAAAAAAGGACTGCTCCTATGCCTCTTCGAGTCGATGAATCCAACCCCGAGCAAAAAGTGTGTTTTTTCACCGTTGAACATGGCGAGGAAATTCGCATTTGCGACACCTTGGAAGTCATGACGGATAGCGAAAAATCCATGTCGTTCGTGGAAATAGAAGGCCGGCGCGTTTACATCACCGAGGCAGAAGCTGACGCCTTGACCGTCGCAGGCGCCAAGGACGGTCGCAAACACCTGAAAGCCGACGAGAGTGATTCGGTGATTTGACTGACCTTGATCAACACCGCGCGCAAACGTCTGCGATAGGCGTTTGCGCCCACGCCTGCGGGCTGCTTCAACTTGTCGCAGGCGCCGCGCGAAAACGCATCTGATCCGCTTTTTATTGAAATACCTGAGTCTGTTATGCAAACAGATCGACACTCATAGTGCTCTGGCCTGATGGAGGCTGATGAGCGAATGACCATGAGCGAACAAATCCCCGTCCGAACCGTAGAAGTAACGCCCACTATAAAGAGTGTGCCCGCACGCCCAATGAAGGCGACGGCCAAATCCAGCGACAACCAGATCCACACCCGCAGCTTCACCGGCCTGTTCCGCACCCTGCGCATGAGCGGCGCGGGTTTTCTGTTTGTGCTGTTTTTCGGCACGGTGTGGCTGAACTGGGGCGGACGTCAGGCGGTGCTCTGGGATCTTTCCGAAAGCAAATTCCACATCTTTGGCGCGACATTCTGGCCGCAGGATTTCATTCTGCTTTCGGCTCTGCTGATCATCGCCGCGTTCGGCCTGTTCGCCATCACCGTGTTTGCCGGTCGGGTCTGGTGCGGCTACACCTGCCCGCAGAGTTCGTGGACGTGGATCTTCATGTGGTGCGAGAAGATCACCGAAGGCGAGCGCAACCAGCGAATCAAACTGCAAGCCGCGCCGTGGAGTCTGAACAAGCTGGCTCGGCGCGCGGCCAAGCACACCCTATGGCTGGCGATCAGCGTGCTCACCGGCCTGACTTTCGTCGGTTACTTCACGCCGATCCGGCCATTGGCCGAAGAACTGCTGACCCTGCAAATCGGCGGCGTCAGCCTGTTCTGGGTGCTGTTCTTCACTGCTGCCACTTACATCAACGCCGGTTGGCTGCGCGAGGCGGTGTGCATGCACATGTGTCCGTATGCGCGGTTCCAGAGCGTGATGTTCGACAAGGACACCCTGGCGATTTCCTACGACGTCGCCCGTGGCGAGAACCGTGGCCCGCGTAAACGCGACGTGAAACCGCTGGAAGCCGGCCTGGGTGATTGCATCGACTGTCAGTTGTGCGTGCAGGTCTGCCCGACCGGCATCGACATTCGCGACGGCTTGCAGATGGAGTGCATCGGCTGCGCCGCGTGCATCGATGCCTGTGACTCGATCATGGACAAAATGAATTACCCGCGTGGTTTGATCCGCTACAGTTCCGAGCGCGAATTGCAGGGTGGCAAGACCCATCTGCTGCGCCCCCGACTGATTGGCTACAGCGTGGTGCTGGTGGCGATGATCGGCGCGCTGGCATGGGCGCTGGTCGAGCGGCCGATGGTCTCGCTGGACGTGACCAAGGATCGTGGGCTGTTCCGCGAGAACGGTCAGGGGCAGATCGAAAACATCTATAGCCTGAAAGTCATCAACAAGACCCAGCAGCGCCAGGATTACAACCTGAGCCTGGTCGATGGCGACGGCTTCCAGTTGCAAGGCAAGACGGAGTTGAGCCTGGCCCCGGGTGAGATTGTCGATGTGCCGGTGTCGGTGGCGATGACCACGGAACGCCCGGCCAGCAGCTCGCAAACCTTGAGTTTCAAGATTGCCGACAGTGATGAGCCTGAGGTTTACAGCGTGGCGAAGAGCAGGTTTGTTGCGCCGATGAATCGCTGAGCCGTTAGAATCTTTTCCCCTCACCCCAGCCCTCTCCCAGGGGTAGAGGGGGCCGACCGAGGTGTCTGTCGCTATACATCGACCTGAGAAACCGAGTCGATTATGGATTCAACAAAGCATTCTCAGGTCGAGTCGATTACGGATTCGGCGAAGCACTTTCAGGTCGGTGTAGTTCACAAGCATCCCCCAATCAGTCCCCTCTCCCTCTGGGAGAGGGCTAGGGTGAGGGCTTCCTCCCTGACACACCTCAATAACACCAGCACCAAGGTACTCGATGAAACGCTACGAAAAATTCGCCGACGACATCGCTGAACTGATCCGCTCCGGCGTCCTTGGCCCCGGCCAGCGCGTGCCTTCGGTGCGCTACGCCAGCCAGACCTACGGCGTCAGCCCGTCCACGGTGTTTCAGGCCTACTACCTCCTTGAACGTCGTGGCCTGATCCGCGCCCGACCGCGCTCCGGCTACTTCGTCAACACCCATGCACCGAGCCCGTTTTCCGAGCCGGTGATCAGTAGCCACGTCAACGACTCCACCGAAGTCGACGTCAGCGAACTGGTGTTCTCGGTACTCGATTCGATCAAGGACCCAAGCACTATCCCCTTCGGCTCGGCATTCCCCAGCCCTACCCTGTTCCCGCTGCAACGTCTGTCGCGCTCGCTGGCCAGCGCTGCCCGCGAGATGGATCCGCGCATGGTCGTCACCGACATGTCGCCGGGCAACCCGCAACTGCGCCGGCAGATCGCCCTGCGCTACATGGTTGGCGGCCTGATGCTGCCGATGGAAGAATTGCTGATCACCAACGGCGCCCTCGAAGCGCTGAACCTGTGCCTGCAAGCCGTGACCGAACCGGGCGATCTGGTGGCGATCGAAGCCCCGGCCTTCTACGCCAGCCTGCAAGTACTCGAACGGCTGAAACTCAAAGCAGTGGAAATCCCCGTACATCCACGCGACGGCATCGACCTCGGCGTGCTCGCGCAAACCCTCGAACGTCACCCGATCAAGGCCTGCTGGTGCATGACCAGTTTCCAGAACCCGATGGGCGCCACCATGCCCGAGGCGAAGAAACAGGAACTGGTCGAACTGCTGCGCCGCCATCAGGTGCCGCTGATTGAAGACGATGTCTACGCTGAACTCTATTACGGTCAACAGGCACCAAAACCGGCCAAGGCTTTCGATACCGAAGGTCTGGTGATGCACTGCGGCTCGTTCGCCAAGAGCCTGGCCCCCGGCTACCGCATCGGCTGGGTCGCTGCCGGGCGCTATGCGCAGAAAATCGAACGACTGAAACTGATGACCTCGCTGTGTGCCTCGATGCCAGCGCAAGCAGCGATTGCCGACTACCTGCAACACGGCGGCTACGACCGGCATCTGCGCAAACTGCGCTACGCCCTGGAAGAACAGCAGAGCGCGATGTTAGCGGCCATCGCCCGTTACTTCCCGGCGCAGACGCGGGTCAGCCAGCCGGCGGGCGGTTACTTCTTGTGGCTGGAACTGCCACCGCAGATGGATTCGCTGAAGCTGTTTCAGATGGCACTGGCGCAAGGCATCAGCATCGCGCCGGGGCCGATTTTCTCGCCGACGCAGCGCTTCAGGAATTGTATTCGGTTGAATTATGGCAGCCCTTGGACCGAGGATTCGGAGAAGGCCATGGAGACGTTGGGGCGGATTGTGCGGTCGTTCTGACAGATTATTGCTGCCCCGTCAGAAGCTATCGCGAGCAGGCTCACTCCTACAGGGGAACGCATTCCAAATGTAGGAGTGAGCCTGCTCGCGATAGGGCCAGAGCGGTCACCGCTGAATTAACGCCCGCCCCCCAAATCAACAAACGTCCCGGTCGCATACGACGCCTTGTCCGACAACAACCAGACAATCGCCTCCGCCACCTCATCCGGCCGCCCGCCACGGGCCATCGGAATTGCCGACTCCAGCTTGCTGACCCGATCCGGATCGCCGCTCAACGCGTGAAAATCGGTGTAGATATAACCCGGGCGCACCGCGTTGACCCGAATCCCCTCGCCCGCGACTTCCTTGGACAAACCGATGGTGAAGGTATCGAGCGCACCTTTGGACGCCGCGTAATCGACATACTCGTTCGGCGAGCCGAGACGCGAGGCCACCGACGACACATTGACGATACTGCCGCCCTGCCCGCCGTGCTTGGGCGACATGCGCAGGATCGCGTGCTTGGCGCAGAGGATCGGCGCCAGGACATTGGTTTTCATGATCTTGAGAATGCGGAATTCGGACATTTCGTCGACCCGCGACTTTTGCCCGACGGTGCCAGCATTGTTCACCAGGGCGGTGACCCGGCCCAACTCGGTGTCGACCCGATGGAACAGCGCGATCACTTCGTCTTCGATGCTGACGTCGGCGCGCACGGCGATGGCCTGGGCGCCCAATGCGCGAACTTGCTCCAGCACGCTTTGCGCGGCTTGCTCATCCGACTGATAGTTGATGCAGATCCGATAGCCTTGCTCGGCAGCCAACAACGCCGTAGCGGCGCCAATCCCGCGCCCGCCACCGGTGATCACAATGACTTTATCCATGCTGGCCTTTCCCCCCAATGCACACGTAACAGTCGGGGGGAAGAATAACCGCCATTGGCGGGTTTTGCATGGAGTCTGTGGTGTCTGGACAGACGTCTTCGCGAGCAGGCTCGCTCCCACAGGGGTATGCATTCCAAATGTGGGAGCGAGCCTGCTCGCGAAGAACGATAACGCGGTCGATCAGACCACCGCCACCTGCTCGCCCCGCGCAATATCCCGCATGAATTTATCTGCCGGCATCGGATGCCCCAGCAGATAACCCTGCAACGAATCACAGCCCAACTCAGTCAGAAACGCCTGCTGCACACCGGTTTCCACGCCTTCAGCGACAATCCGCAACCCAAGCGCCTGCCCCAACGCAACGATCGCCGAGACGATCGCCGCATCATCACTGTCATGCTCAAGATCGCGCACAAAACCACGGTCGATCTTCAGCTCGTTGGCCGGCAAACGCTTGAGGTACATCAGGCTGGAATAACCGGTACCGAAGTCATCGATCGACAGATCTACGCCCATGTCCGACAACTCCTGCAACACCGTCATGCTCGCATCGGCATCGCTCATCGCCGTGGTTTCGGTGATTTCCAGGGTCAGGCTGTTGGCCGGCAAGTGGTGGGTGGCCAGCGCCTTGGCCACGCTGCGCACCAGACCGGTGTGGCAGAACTGCAACGCCGACAGGTTCACCGCAATCCGCCAATCGGTGTAACCGAGCACGTACCACTCGCGCATCTGCCGGCAGGCCTCATTGAGCACCCATTCACCGATCGGAATGATCAGCCCGGATTTCTCCGCCAGTTCGATGAACTTGTCCGGCATCAGCATGCCGTGAACTGGATGCTGCCAGCGCAGCAACGCTTCCGCGCCGACCGGACGGCCATTGGCGGCGTCGAACTTCGGCTGGTAATACAGACTGAACTGGCTGTGCTCCAGCGCCGCGCGCAGATCTTGCAACAACTGCAATTGCTTGCGCGCGTTGTTGTTCATCGACGCGTCGAAGAAGCTGTAACCATTTTTGCCGCCGCCCTTGGCGTGGTACATCGCCGCGTCGGCGTTCATCAGCAGTTCCTGCGCGTTCTGGCCATTGCCCGGATACAAGGCGATGCCGACGCTGGCGGAGATCTGCAAGTCATGCTCGGCGACACGAAACGATTGCGCAATCAGACCGACCTGACGTGCCGCCAGCCCGAGCGCGTCATTGGGTTCGGTCAGGCGCACCAGCAACACGAATTCATCGCCACCGATGCGCGCCAGTGTGTCCGGGCCGCGCAAGTCTTCACGCAGACGCAACCCCACTTCGCGCAACAACTGGTCGCCCATATGGTGACCGAAGGCATCGTTGACCGGTTTGAAGCCGTCCAGATCGATGAACATCAAGGCAAAACAGCCGCCCTGCTCGTGGACCTTTTTCATCGCCTGATTGATGCGGTCGTCCAGCAGCATGCGGTTCGGCAGGCCGGTCAGGGTGTCGTGCAGAGCCAGTTGCGTGAGTTCGCGGTTGGCCACAGTCAATGAGTGCGCCAGATCAGCGGTGCGCGCTTCCAGGCGTGCGTCGAGAATCGAGGTCAGCAAGGCAATCGAAAGCACTGCCAACGTGGTGATCAACACCAGACTGTCGAGGCCGTTGCCTTTCAAGCCATTGACAGTGGCACCGCAGAAACTGCCGTCAGGAAATTGTGCAGCCGCCATGCCGGTGTAATGCATGCCGACAATGGCGATGCCCATGATGATCGCCGCGCCGCCACGAATCAGGCGCACGTACGGCGAGTGCTGACGCAGGCGGAAAGCGATCCACAGTGCCGCAGCCGAGGCGCCGACGGCAATCAGCAACGAAGCGCCAAACAGCGTCGGGTCGTAATCGATCCCAGGCGTCATGCGCATCGCCGCCATACCGGTGTAATGCATGGCACTGATTCCGGTGCCCATGATCAACGCGCCAAACGCCAGTTGCAGAATCGGCAGCTTCGGCTGGCTGACCAGCCACAAGGCGAACCCGCAGGACAACACGGCAATCAGCAGTGACAGCGCGGTCAGAGTGATGTCGTAGCCAAGGTCGATCGGCAGTTTGAAGGCGAGCATGCCGATGAAGTGCATCGACCAGACGCCGATGCCCATGGCAAACGCACCACCGGCGGTCCAGAAATGCACCGCACGGCCCTTGGCCGTGGCAATGCGACCGGTGAGGTCGAGCGCGGTGTAGGAAGCGAGAATCGCCACGCACAACGAAATGAAAACCAGGGTGGAGGAATAACTACCGATGAGCATGGGATTTCTCGTGGCCACCCAACGCGGATTGCGTCCATTCTCGGTCGGGCAAATGCGGCGATTGTACTGATTGCGCAGAAGAACGCACTGACAAAGTAAGCAATTGGCCATCAAGCCGATGAAACGCTCGTTTGATCGGCCGACGAGGCTCTGGCGCGGCGTTCATAGCTTTGCTCAAAACTGAAATACATACCCGTAGGAGGCACATGGCGTCAGTTGGAGTTGCTTACGTCCAGTTGCCCGTCCCAACCACCGCCCAGCGCCGCTATCAATTGCACGCTGGCGATCAAGCGGCTTTGCAGAATGTTCAGCACGCTGCGCTCGTTGCTTAACGCTGTCGCTTGCACCACCACCACATCGATGTAGGCAATCAACCCGGCCTTGTACTGGTTTTCCGTCAGGCGCAGGGAGTCGCGGGCGGCATCGAGGGCTTCCTGACGCACCGCTGCTTCGTCTTCGTACACCTTGAGCTGCACCAGATAGTTTTCCACCTCGCGGAAACCGTCGAGCACGGTCTGGCGGTACTTGGCCACGGTCTGGTCGTACACCGCCTCGGTGCGCTCGACTTCTGCCGAGCGTATGCCACCGTCGAACAGCGGCAGCGCCAGTTTCGGCCCGACCGACCAGAAACGGTTCGGCAGGCTAACCAGATTCTGCGAGGTACTGCTGCTGTAGCCGCCGCTCAGGCTCAGGCTCAGGTCCGGGTAATACGCCGCTTTGGCCACGCCGATGTTGGCGTTGGCGGCAATCACCGAACGCTCTGCCGAAGCAATGTCCGGGCGGCGCTCGAGCAATTGCGATGGCAGGCTCAACGGCACCTGCGGCAGCTTTGGAATGGTCTGCACTTCGGCAATGTTGAAATCCGCCGGCGCTTGCCCGGTCAGCACGGCAATCGCATTTTCGAACTGCGCGCGTTGCCAGATCAGATCGACCAGATCGGCCTGGGTGCTTTTCAGTTGCGTCTGCGCTTGCGCTACCGCATCGCGCCCGGAAACCCCGGCGCGGTATTGGTTCTGGGTCATTTTCAGCGAGCGCTCATACGCCGCCACCGTGGCTTCGAGCAGACGTTTTTGCTGATCGATCACGCGCAATTGCAGGTAGTTCTGCACCAGCTCCGATTGCTGGCTCAGACGCATGGCCGCCAAGTCGGCAAAACTGGCCTGGGCGCTGGTCTCATCGGCTTCCAGTCCACGGCGCAGCTTGCCCCACACATCGGCTTCCCAACTGACACCCAGCTCAGCGTTATAGGTATCGCGAATACCACTGGACGAACTGCTCAGACTCGAACTGCTGCTGCCGGTGCCCTGACTGGAGCGGGTCTTGCCCAGGCTCAAGTCAACGCTGGGATAAAACGCTCCGCGAGCACTGCGCACCAAGGCCTGGGCCTGACGGTACTGGGCTTCCGACTGCGCGACGGTCTGGTTGGCGTTGTTGAGTTTTTCGATCAGTCCGTTGAGCTGCTGATCGCCGTATAACTCCCACCACGCACCACGGGCCAGCGAATCGCTCGGGTTGGCCTGAGTCCAGCCCTCGGCTTCCTTGTACTGGGCAATTTCAGCGGTCTGCGGACGCTGGTAGTCCGGGCCGACAGCGCAGGCGCTGAGCATCGCCACGCACAGCGACAGGCTCAGCAGACGCGAGCCGCGAGCAGTGGCCAGATTGAAAAGCGAACGGTCAGTCATAGCGGAGTTTCCAGAGCGGCGTCAGTACGCACGCCACGCCATTTGTTGAAACGATGGCGCAGCTTGTCGAGATAGAGGTAAACCACAGGTGTGGTGTAGAGCGTCAGCACCTGGCTGAAAATCAGTCCACCGATGATGGTCAAACCGAGCGGCTGGCGCATTTCCGCGCCTTCGGCCCGGCTGAGCAGCAACGGCAAGGCGCCGAGAATCGCCGCCAGCGTGGTCATCAGAATCGGCCGCAGGCGTTGCAGACAGGCACTGCGGATCGATTCCAGCGGCGACAGCCCTTGATGCCGTTCCAGTTGCAGCGCGAGGTCGATCATCAGAATGGCGTTTTTCTTCACCACGCCAATCAGCAGGAACAACCCGAGCAACGAGATCAGACTGAACTCGCCGCCCAGCGCATAGATCGACAGCAACGCGCCGACACCGGCCGAAGGCAAGGTCGACAGAATCGTCAGCGGGTGGATGTAGCTTTCGTACAGCACGCCCAATACCAGATACACCGCCAACAACGCCCCGAGAATCATGAACGGTTGGCTCTTCTGCGTAGCGGCAAAGGCGTCGGCCGTGCCGGCCATTTTCGCGATGACATCTTCCGGCAGGCCGAGCTTGGCAATCGCCCGTTCGATTGCGGCACTGCCCTGCTCCACTGTCACGCCTTCGGCCATGTCGAAAGAGATGTCCTCGGAGGCGAACTGGCCTTCGTGGCTGACGCGATCATCTTCCAGGCTGCTCTCATAATGAGCGATCGTCGACAGCGGCACCCGCGCACCGTCAGCGGTGATCACCTGCACTTGCTTGAGAGTCACCGGGTCCTGGGCGTATTTCGGATTGACCTCCATCACCACCTGATACTGGTTGAGGCTGTCATAGATCGTCGAAATCTGCCGCTGGCTGTAGGCGTTGTTCAACACCGAGGTAACCATGTCCATGTCGATCCCCAGGCGCTTGGCCTGATCGCGGTCGACAATCAACGTCACTTGCTGGGCACCCTTGCCTTCACGCGCATCGATCGCGGTCAGTTCGGGCAACGCCCTTAACGCGGCAACCACTTTTGGATACCACTTGCGTAACTCGCCCAGATCGCCACTCTGCAGGATGTAGCTGTACTGCGAGGTAGTCTGTTCGCGGCCGCCGCCAAATTGCAGATCCTGATCCGCCATCAGCATCAGTTGCGCGCCGGGCACCTTGGGCATTTCCTTGCGCAGGCGCTCGATGACTTTCTGCGCGTTGAGCTGGCGCTCCTTGATCGGCTTCAGACGCACCAGCATGAAAGCGTTATTGGTGCCGTTGGAGCCACCGATGAACCCGGCGACACTTTCCACCGCTTCGTCCTTGAGCACGGCGCGGCGGAAGATTTCCATTTTCGGCTGCATCACACTGAACGACAGACCGTCGTCACCGCGCACGAAACCGATCAACTGGCCGGTGTCCTGCTGCGGCATGAAGGTTTTCGGCACCACCACGTACAGCGCGACGTTGACGCCGACGGTGATCAGCAAGCTGAGTAACGTCAGGCGCCGGTGGCGCAACACCCAGTCGAGGCTGGTGGCGTATTTGCCAACCATCCAGTCGTTGGTGCGGCGGCTCCAGCGTTGCAGGCGGTTTTCCTGCCCCGGTGTGTGCGGTTTGAGCCAACGGGCGCAAAGCATCGGCGTCAGCGTCAGCGAAACCACCAGCGAGACGACGATGGCCGCGGCCAGGGTGATGGAAAATTCGCGGAACAGACTTTCGACAATCCCACCCATGAACAGAATCGACAGAAACACCGCGACCAGCGAGACGTTCATCGACAGCAAGGTGAAACCGACTTCCTTGGCCCCGAGGTACGCGGCCTGCATCGGTTTGACGCCTTCGTCGATGTGCCGGGAAATGTTCTCCAGCACCACAATGGCGTCGTCCACCACCAGCCCGGTGGCCAGAATCAGCGCCATCAGTGACAAGTTGTTCAGCGAGAAACCGTAGAGGTACATCACCGCAAAGGTGCCGACCAGCGACACCGGCACGGCCAATGTCGGAATCAGCGAGGCGCGGAAGTTACCGAGGAACAGGAACACCACCAGAATCACCAGCGCCACGGCAATCAGCAGGGTCATCTCGGCTTCATGCAGAGTGGCCTTGATCACCGGCGAACGGTCCATGGCCAGATTCAGTTTCACACTGGCCGGCAACACCGCTTGCAGGGCCGGCAGTTGCGCCTTGATCTCGTTGACCGTCTCGATGATGTTAGCGCCGGCCTGGCGGTTGATCACCAGCAGCACCGCCGCGTCATCGTTGAAGAAGCCGCTGTTGTAGCGGTCTTCGACGCCGTCGCTGACTTTGGCCACATCCTTGAGGCGCAGCGCGGCGCCGTCGGCATAGTGGATGATCAGTGACTCGTAATCCTTGGCTTTTTCCAACTGGTCATTGGCCTGGATCTGCCACAACCGTTGGCCGTCCTCAACCGAACCTTTGGGCCGGCGCACGTTGGCATCGGCGATAGTCTTGCGCACATCGTCGAGCGCCACGCCGTATTGGTTCAGCGCTTGCGGTTCGAGTTCGATACGCACCGCCGGCAACGAACTGCCGCCGATCTGCACTTCACCGACGCCCTGCACCTGCGACAGGCTCTGGGACAGAATGGTCGAAGCCAAATCGTAGAGCTGGCCTTTTTCCAGCACATCGGAGGTCAGCGACAGCACCATGATCGGCGCTTGCGACGGATTGACCTTCTTGTAGGTCGGCATGCTGCGCATACCGCTCGGCAACAGGTTGCGCGAGGCGTTGATCGCCGCCTGCACTTCCCGCGCGGCACCGTTGATGTCGCGGTCGAGATCAAATTGCAGAATGACCCGGGTCGAACCCTGACTGGAGCGGCTGCTCATGGTGTTGACGCCGGCGATTGCGCCGAACGAGCGCTCCAGTGGCGTCGCCACGGTGGACGCCATGACCTCCGGACTGGCGCCGGGCAGGCTCGCCTGCACGACGATCACCGGGAAATCCATTTGCGGTAACGGCGCCACCGGCAGCAGACCGAAGCTGACGCCGCCGAGCAGCATGATTGCCAGGCTCAGCAGCATCGTTGCGACTGGACGCTTGATGAAAGGACCGGAGAGGTTCATTGACCGCGATCCCCGACTTCACACCCATCCCCTGTAGGAGTGAGCCTGCTCGCGATAGCGGTGTGTCTGTTTACATAGATGTTGCAGGTGCCGGCCTCATCGCGAGCAGGCTCACTCCTACAGGGGTTATGTGTTCGGACAGTCATACCGACACCTCTTCAGCATCCGCATTGGTCTTGCCAAAGCGTCGCCCGAGGCGGTCGAAATACAGGTAAATCACTGGCGTGGTGAACAGCGTCAGCACCTGACTCACCAGCAGACCGCCAACCATCACCAGACCCAGCGGCTGACGCAATTCAGCCCCGGAACCGGTCGCGAGCATCAACGGCACCGCACCAAACAGCGCCGCCAGCGTGGTCATGAGGATTGGCCGGAAGCGCAGCAACGCCGCCTGATAGATCGCCTGTTCCGGCGCCATGCCCTGATTGCGCTCAGCATCGAGGGCGAAGTCGATCATCATGATCGCGTTCTTCTTGACGATACCGATCAGCAGGATGATGCCGATGATCGCGATCATGCCCAGGTCATTGCCACTGAGCAGCAGCGCCAGCAAGGCGCCGACCGCCGCCGACGGCAGGGTCGAGAGAATGGTGATCGGGTGAATGTAGCTCTCGTAGAGCACGCCGAGCACGATGTACATGGTCACTACCGCCGCCAGAATCAGCAGCAAGGTGCTCGACAGCGACGCCTGGAATGCTTCGGCCGCGCCTTGGAACTGGGTCTGCACGCCGACGGGCATGCCGATGTCTTTCTGCACCTGTTCAATGATGTCGACCGCATGCCCCAGCGCCACACCGGGGGCGAGGTTGAACGACATCATCACCGCCGGGAACTGGCCGATATGGGTGATCGCCAGTTGCGCCTGACGTTCCTCGATATGAGCCAGACTCGACAGGCGTACCTGCGCGTCATCGGTGGTCTTGACGTGAATCTGGTCCAACGCCTGCGGGCCGATTTTCTCACCGGCCTGGGCTTGCAGCACCACGCGGTACTGGCTGGCCTGGGTATAAATGGTCGAGATCTGCCGCTGGCCAAAAGCGTCATAAAGCGCATCGGTGATGTTCGCCACCGAAACGCCAAGGCGTGAGGCGGCATCGCGATCGATCACCAGATAAACCTGCAAACCCTTGTCCTGCAAATCACTGGCAACGTCGGTCAGTTCCGGACGCTGGGCCAGCGCTTCGACGAGACGGCCGCTCCACTGGCTGAGCAGTTCGGAGTCCGGCGAGGACATGCTGAACTGATACTGAGTACGGCTGACACGGTCTTCGATGGTCAGGTCCTGCACGGGCTGCATGAACAGGCGGATGCCGACCAATTTGTCCAGTTGTGGCTGCAGGCGCGCAATCACTTCAGTAGCGCTCAGATCGCGATCGCCATGGGGTTTGAGGTTGATCAGCAAGCGCCCGCTGTTGAGCGTGGCGTTATCGCCGTCGACACCGATATAGGACGACAGGCTCTGCACCGCCGGATCTTCGAGAATGATTTTCGCCAGTTCCTGTTGACGCTCGCCCATGGCCGCAAAGGAAATCGACTGCGGCGCCTCGGAAATGCCCTGAATCACCCCGGTGTCCTGCACCGGGAAGAAACCCTTCGGCACGACCATATAGAGGAACACGGTCAACGCCAGTGTGCCGATCGCCACCAGCAAGGTCAGTGGCTGGTGCTTGAGCACCCAGCGCAGCATCCGACCGTACTCAGCGATCATCCAGTCGATGACAGCGCCGCTGGCACGGTAGAAACGGCCCTGTTCATGTTCCTCGGGTTCACGTTTGAGCAAACGTGCGCACATCATCGGCGTCAGGGTCAGTGAGACCACCAGCGAAATCAGGATCGCAACGGCCAGGGTGATGGCGAATTCGCGGAACAATCGCCCGACCACGTCCGCCATGAACAGCAGCGGAATCAGTACTGCAATCAGCGACAGGGTCAAGGAGATCAGGGTGAAGCCGATCTGCTTGGCGCCCTTGAGCGCGGCCTGCATCGGGCTGTCGCCCTCTTCGATAAAGCGCGAAATGTTTTCCAGCATGACGATGGCATCGTCGACCACAAAACCGGTGGCAATGGTCAGCGCCATCAAGGTCAGGTTGTTTACCGAGAACCCGGCCAGATACATCACGCCAAAGGTGCCGATCAGCGACAGCGGCACGGCCACCGACGGAATGATCGTGGCACTGGCGCGACGCAGGAACAGGAAGGTCACCATCACCACCAGGGCGATGGCGATGAGCAATTCGTGTTGTACGTCGGTGACCGAGGCGCGGATGGTCTGCGTGCGGTCAGTCAGCACCGTCACTTCGAGGCCGGCCGGCAGGTTGTCGGTGATGCTCGGCAGCAGCGCCTTGATGCGGTCGACCACCTCGATCACGTTGGCACCCGGCTGCCGCTGGATGTTCAGCAACACCGCCTGATTCTGGTTGGCCCATGCAGCGAGGCGTTCGTTTTCGGCGCCATCGACGATTTCCGCCACGTCCTTGAGCCGCAACGGTGCGCCGTTCTTGTAGGCGAGGATCAGGTTGGCGTAATCCTTGGGCGAGGTCAGTTGATCATTGGCGTCGAGCATCGACACCCGCGTCGGGCCGTCAAAGTTGCCTTTCGGCTGGTTGACGTTGGAGGCGCTGATCAAGGTGCGCACGTCCGACAGGTTCAGACTGTTGGCCGCCAGCGCTTCCGGGTTGACCTTGATCCGCACGGCCTGGCGCTGACCACCGGCAATGCTGACCATGCCGACGCCGCTGATCTGGGCGATTTTCTGCGCCATGCGCGTATCGACCAGATCGTTGAGCTTGGGCAGCAGCATGGTTTTCGAGGTGATCGCCAGGGTCAGCACCGGGGTGTCTGCCGGGTTGACCTTGTTGTACACCGGCGGCGCCGGCAAATCAGTCGGCAGCAGATTGGTCGCGGCGTTGATTGCGGCTTGCACCTGTTGTTCAGCGACGTCCATGTTGATGTCGAGGCTGAAACGCAGGGTCAGCACCGACGCACCGCCGGAACTGGTCGAGGCCATTTGCGTCAGGCCCGGCATCTGCCCGAACTGGCGCTCGAGCGGCGCGGTCACGGCACTGGTCATCACATCCGGGCTGGCGCCGGGATACAGGGTCATGACACGGATGGTCGGGTAATCGACCTGTGGCAACGCCGATACCGGCAACAAGCGATAAGCAATCAGGCCGGCCAGAACTATGGCCAGCATGCTCAGGGTAGTGGCTACCGGTCGGAGGATGAACAGCCGCGAAATGTTCATGCGCCCTTCTTGGCCTTGTCAGTGACCACAGCGTCTGGCGTCTGGGCAGCGGACTTGCCTTGCAGGTGTTCGGTCGGCGTGGTCGGTACTTGATTGCTGTCGTTGACCACTTCCACTTCACTGCCTTCCTTCAGGCGGTCGGTGCCTTCCAGTACCACGCGGTCGCCGGCAGTCAGACCTTCGGTGATGACGGTGTTTTCGCCGTCGCTGGCACCAATCTTCAACTGGCGAATGGTGACTTTCTTGTCGCCGTCCAGCGCATAGACGAAGGTCCCGTTGGTGCCGAACTGGATGGCCGCCGATGGTGCCAGCACCACGCCTTTCAGCGTGTCAGCGAGCAAGTGAACGTTGACGAACTGGTTGGGGAACAGCGCCTGATCGCGGTTGTCGTAGCGGGCCTTGAACTTCAGGGTGCCGGTGGCGACGTCGATCTGGTTGTCGAGGCTTTGCAATACGCCGGTCGCTTGCAGTTTGCTGTCACCGCGATCCCAGGCTTCAGCCGGCAGCTTGGCGCCACTGCGATAACGCGCGAGTACGGTTTCAAGGCTGTTTTCCGGCAACGTGAAAGCCACGCTGATCGGCTGGGTTTGCGTGATCACCGCGAGGAACGTGGTGTCGTTGGCGGTAACGAGGTTGCCGACGTCAACCTGACGCAGACCGACGCGACCGGCGATTGGCGCGCGGATCTTGGTGAATTCGAGATTGAGCTTGGCGTCGTTGACCGCGGCCTGATTGGTCTTGACCGTGCCCAGATACTGGCCGACCAGTGCTTCGGCGGTGTCCAGTGTCTGTTTGGCGATGCTGTCCTCTTTGTACAGACCGCGATAACGCTCGACGTCGACCTGGGCGTTTTTCAGTTGTGCCTGATTCTGCAGCAAAGTGCCTTCAGCCTGCAGCAAGGCATTCTGGTATGGACGTGGATCGATCTCTGCCAGCAGGTCGCCGGCCTTGACCATCTGGCCCTCTTCGAAGTTGATCTTGACCAACTCGCCGCCCACCCGGCTGCGCACATTGATAGTGTTGAGCGCGGTCACGGTGCCCAGTGCCTTGTAATACAGCGGGAAGTCGCCGGTGACCGCCGGCGCCACGCGCACCGGAATCGGCCCGGTGCCGCCACCGAAGCCCGGCCGCATCATCCCCGAACGCCCGGTGTGCCCGGCCGCCGCCTTGTCAGCGCCCTCTTTGTGGGCTGAACCGGCGGGCCAGAATTTCCAGCACAGGACGGCGATCACCAACAAGACAAGCAGGCTGATCAGCCAGCGGCGGGAGTTACGAGGGGACGATTGCATGGAGTCATTAACCATTGGGCGCGTGGGCTTCTTTTACGGGAGGCTGAACGATAAGCACTAGTGGGGAAATAGCAAAGCAGCTTTACCGGCAATTTACTTACACCTTACGTTTCAAGGTGTGAGGCAAAACACTGATACACAAATGAAAACGGCCTGGACAGGGCCAGGCCGTTAACAATTGTAAAAGCGCTTACTTGAGAACGGACAGTGCCGCTTCGTAGTTAGGCTCTTCAGCGATTTCCTTGACCAGTTCGCTGTGCAGGACGTTGTCGTTTTCGTCCAGAACCACAACGGCGCGAGCGGTCAGGCCTTTCAGCGGGCCGTCAGCAATGGCCACGCCGTAGTTCTCGATGAACTCGGCACCGCGCAGGGTCGACAGGTTCTGTACGTTTTCCAGACCTTCAGCGCCGCAGAAACGCGCTTGTGCAAACGGCAGGTCAGCGGAGATGCACAGCACCACGGTGTTAGCCACTTCGTTGGCCTGAGCGTTGAACTTGCGCACCGAGGTGGCGCAGGTCGGGGTGTCAACGCTTGGGAAAATGTTCAGCACTTTGCGCTTGCCGGCAAAGTCTTTCAGGGTGACGTCGGACAGATTGCCGGCAACCAGAGAAAAGGCTGGCGCCTTGGAACCGGCTTGTGGCAACTGGCCGTTGACTTGAACCGGATTGCCTTTAAGGGTGACTTGAGCCATGACTTGAGTCCTTCTGATGTTTTGATTGGAAAGCATGCAAGAGGCCGAAGTTAACCACGAAATTGTCCGACGACCTATGCCCTGTTTGGAAATTGTTGGGTGCCTGCCTGAAAAATTGTATACAAAACCAAAACCATTCCCCTGTAGGAGTGAGCCTGCTCGCGATAGCGGTGTGTCATATACGCAAATGTTGACTGACACTCCGCCATCGCGAGCAGGCTCACTCCTACAATGGATCTGCGGTGTGAAAAATTCTCTGCATCTTTTACCAGAGACCCTGTCGATTCACCGCTGGCCCGTTCGACTAAGCAATGAATCCCACCAAACTCACGGAGTAACCGCCATGCGATTCATGATCCTTGTCAAAGCCAGCGCCGACTCGGAAGCCGGCATCATGCCCAGCGAAGAGCTGATCACCGCGATGGGCAACTTCAACGAAGAACTGGTCAAGGCCGGCATCCTGATCGATTGCGATGGCCTGCATCCGAGCAGCAAAGGCGCCCGCGTGCGCTTCTCCGGGGACAAACGCACGGTCATCGACGGGCCGTTCATCGAGACCAAAGAACTGGTGGCGGGTTACTGGATCTGGGAAGTGAAATCCAAAGAAGAAGCCATCGAATGGGTCAAGCGCTGCCCTAATCCAATGTCAGGCGATTCTGATATTGAAATCCGCCAGATATTTTCTGCCGAAGACTTCGGCGCCGAATTCACCCCCGAAGCACGTGCGCAAGAAGAACGCGCTCGCGAACAAGCCAAGAAAAACAGCTGAACCGGATATCCCCATGTAGGAGCTGCCGAAGGCTGCGATCTTTTGATTCTGTTCTTAAAACACAAGATCAAAAGATCGCAGCGTCGTTTCACACGACAGCTAAAGATTCGATCAGTCGGGCATAGAGCGGATGATGTCAGCCAGATCATCCTTGGTTATTTCATTGGCCTTGATCGCAGCGGCGACATCTATTCTGGAAAGCGGAAAACGTTTGAAAGTTTCTTTCAAGGTTTCCTCATCAACATTGTCCAGCCAGAGCGGATCGATAAATGAACCGCCATATTCAGGCTTCATGGGAATTTCTTCGTGTGCAATTGCACCTCTATGGTTGAGATACACCACATAGCGGTCATGCCCTTCAGGAAAGCTTTTATCGTGATAAAGCGTAGTGCCCAAAGGCAGAACATAGTAGTTCTCGTCGCCATTTGGGCCTTCAATCAGCAACGGCTCTTTGGTTTTGATCATTTTCCTGTCGTGCCCTTTCCCGATATCACCAAAAATCAGAAAAGCCAAAAAAACTGCATTGACGGATAAAACTACCGCCAGCCATAGGCTAATTCGCCTGTTCGTAACCATCTTCCTTATCAAACCTTTGCTCCTGCAATTGTCACGGTTATGCCCGACCGTAATTCAAGGGACGCTCCGCGTTCCAGCTTGCGAATTTGACGCAGAGCGTCAGGGGCTGCATTCCCACGCAGAGCGTGGGAATGATCATTCAATGGATCAGTTCTTGAGTTCGACGTGATCCAAGGCTTGATTCACCGCCAGTTCCCCCAGCATGACGACCTGTGCGATCCCCAATGCAGTCTTGCGCTGAGAAGTTTCCAGCGAGGCGGCGAAGTTGATCAGCATTTCGCTGGCCGAGCCGAGGGTTTCGCTGGCGTTGGCGAGCAGGGATTCGGTGTTGTACCTGGGATTGGCGAGGTACATGGGTTCCGGCTCGTTGACGCTGGACATGATATGGGCGGAGGGGTTGAGGTAGAAATCGAGGGCGCGGTCGGCGGCTTCGTGGAGTTTTTTACTGTCGACTGAGGCGTAGGGGGATGTGGTGTCGGCGTCTGATTCAGGGGGATTGGGTGTTGGCTTTTTCATGGTGTTTTCTCTATCCGAACGGTGGAGCTGGCCCATTCGGCTTCCGGTCGAATGGGTGGCAGCTGTACGCAGGCTGGAAACCCGGGGGACAGAGAAACCCGGACGACCCGAAGGTCCCCCACGCACAGCCGCCATAACTAAGTACGCACCAAAAAAGGTGCGCAAGCATACGTCATGAACGGTGCTGTTGCGTTCAGTTTTCCCCCGGGGTTTCCAGTCCCGGTCGCTGATTTGGCAGCGACGAACACAGGCTAGAGACCCGACGTCCGACGGACAACCTGAAAACCTTGTGGGAACGTTCCGCAAATTCGAAACAACGTTTAAACATCCCGAATTGAAATACGCATAGGTAGCTGCCAAATGCTCGGGCCGTGATCGGACGATCTTTTGATTTCGCATTTAAAAAACAAGCGCAGCCTCGTGTCACTCGACAGCTCCTGTCGCCAGTGCGCCGGCCGCTTGCAGGGTCAGTTGGCGGTTGATGCGCGGCGACGGCGGCAACCCGTACTGCTGCTGGTTCGTCGGCCAATAAGCAACAGCTGAGGACTTTTCCACGCGAAACAGGTAGGGTGCGCACAATCAAAGTGCCACCACTGGACCGCGTCGAAGGTTTTCATGGAGTTGTACACGCAATGAGTTGCTGGACCGTCCTTGGCCTTACGGCCGACGCCGATACGCGCAGTATCAAACGACAATATGCTGCCCTGCTCAAACAGACCCGTCCAGACGAAGACGCCGAGGGCTTCCAGCGCCTGCGTGACGCCTATGAGCAAGCCCTGAATTACAAGGAATGGGCGCAGGCCAACGAAGACCTGGAGGCTGAAGAAGACGCCTGGGACTTGACCGGCCTGACGGTAGTCGAGGTCGATGCCTTGCAACAGGCGACCCGCTCGCTGCACGGCACCAGCCTTGCGCAGTTGCAACAACGCCATGCCCTCGCCGTCGAGCAGGGTTGCGCGCACATCCTCGAAGAGACCCTGCTGCAGCATTGCATCGAGCACCCTGAAACATCGGCGCCGATGGTTGATTGGGCGGTTCAGACCTATCACTGGTTCAGTGCCTGGCAGCGGCTTGAGCTGGATGAAGAGTCGATCGAGCTGTTGCTCGATCAGCAGCGGGAACGCATCACTCGACCGCTGCGTGATGCCCTCGAAAGTGAAGACACTGCAGCCTTTTTGCAGGCCTACGCACAGTGCGCCGAATGCCTCTGGCTCGACGCTGAGGTACACCGGCAGTGGTTCAACCTGTTTCTGAGTCGATTGCTACTGGACAGCGAACACTGGTCCTCCGCTATTTTCGAGCAGGTTTGTGCGGGCCAGGGCTGGCACACCGGCCCGGCCAACCGTTGCCCGCAAGACGAATGGAAGCGTCTGATCGCTCGCCATGAAGCTCCGCTTTTTATCGCGCAGCAACGACAACTTGCCCAAGAGCCGCCAGCCACTGCCGAACACCGCGCCGCGCGCCTGTTGCTCGGCAGCGGCCCGTTCAGTCAGCGTCGCGCGCTGGCCCGACGCCTGCGCGAAGAGGATTGGGCGCAATGCCGCCAATTGAGCTCGGCACTCTATGCCAATCACCCAATGGTCTGCGCAGAGTTGCCCGGTGGCACCGCGTTTTTCTGGCGCGACTGGGAGCTCGGCCGTGGCGAATGGCCGACATACCTTGGCGTAGTGCTGGCCTGCCTGATCGGTGCTTTTGCGCACTTCATCCCGCTGGGGCTACGCGTCACCGGCCTGTTCAATATTTTCATGGTATCGATCGTGGTGTTCGGTGTAATTGCCGCCGGCCTCAATTGGCTGGCGCACGATCTGGCGCACCGTTATTGGCTGCAGGATGACTGGCTCAGCGCGCGGCTGTGTCCGGGGATCGTGGCGCCATTCGGTGTACTTCGCGACTTGATTCCCTGTGCGCTGATGGCGGCCGGACTCACTTGGCTATTCGGCCCCGTCGGCGGGGTGGTCTATGCGACGACGTTGGCGATTGTCGGTCTGGTACGGCGGCGCCAGATCCAGCCACATGTGTCCTGGGAACAACGCAATCCACTGCTGAAGATTTGCCTGGTGATCCTCGGCGTTGTTGCCCTGGTGATCGCCCTCTGCGTGCTCAATGTGATTGCCAGCAAAGACACGGTTACCCGCAATCAGGGACTGCAACCCTGGGCCGAGCGCTTGTGCAGTCGTCTGCCCGCCTCGGCGACCGGCTGCGGTGCGCCAGCCACCCGTGAGCAATGGTATGGCGCGGAGGCAAAACCATGAGTTCGAGAATGATGTTTGGCAGTGGCCTGCTGATCGCGCTGCTGGTGATGGGATTGTCGGGAGCAACCACGCCGTTCCTGCAACTCGATCTGTGGCTGGACAATCGCGACGCGCCCGTCACCGCTCAGGCCAACGCACTCAGCCCGATCATCACCTGCGTCAACCGTGTCGACGTGCATTGGCAGGTGGCCTATGAGCAATACAAAAATCCGAAACCGCCCAAGGATTATTCTGCCGCCAATTGGGTCCCCGAACCACGGGACTTCGAGGACAGTGATGCGCGCATCGTGCAGGACATCCAGAAGGATGTCTGTCTTTCCAACATGAACCTGAAGCTCGATCTTCTGGGCTATCAGCCGGGCCTCTCGCAAAGCGCCCGGGCCTATGCGAAAGCACTGCAGGGTGTAGCAACGGTATCGATGCCCTCACGATTCGATAGAAGTGCAAGTTTCGTTTCGGTGTTCCCGAATCCGTCAGGGGGCTACCGGGAGCGGTACCTGAGCGCCATCGCTGACTACCTCCAAACATCGGCGGCTCTGAGAAAAGACCTTGTGGCGCTCGATGTCGCCCAGCGCAACGAACAACTGAAACGCCTCGAAGCACGTGTGGGCAAGGATATCCACTGGTCTCTGCTGGCTTTCATGATTGAGGCCCGGGAGACACTGGAGCGACTGGAAGACGGGATGAAGCACCGAACGCTGACACCGCAAACCGTGGCGGACACCACCGCCAGCCTGCAACGAGCGTGGGATCGCCGCGAGCCTTTCATGCGCTTGCCCGAGCGCGGATTACGCACCAAGGACGACGACGCGAGGGAACTGTGGGAGTACATCCGTGAGCCATCGCAACAGTACCTTGAGGCGCTGAACACACTGCACAAGGACTGGCAAAACCACGCCTCGCCGCAACGCTTGAGCGACGACTACTACGCCGTCACTCGCGGTTACGACGCCCTGCTCAGTCACTACAACCGCCGGGCGCGCGCTGACTTTTGAGGGTGTGCACAGGCCGGAGAATCCTCGCGGACCTCCGGCCGTATGCACTTATTTGCCGGCCTTGAGCTTCAGATACGACTGACGCAGGTCTGCGGCCCAGCCATCGATGACGGGTTTGACGTCATTGGCGCTCATTGCCTGCGAATCATTTTCCAGTGGCTTGCCGGTACCTTTGCGCACCACTTGTGCGACGACCTTGTTATTCGCGCCATCGAGGAACACCGCTTCGGTGGCCAACGTGGTTTCCTGATCGCGAATACCGCTGGCCGTGCTGACCGCAGCGGCGACCAACGCAATCGGAATCACCTCGTAAGCGTGCAGGCCTTCGGTGGAACTGCTCACGGCGGTGATCGCCGCACGCACCACAATCACACCTGGACCTGGGCCAGTCGCCAACGGCAGATCTTTGCCGATTTCACGCTTGAGCGCTTGATCGTAGTAGGAAGTGATGCCATTGAGGGTTTGCTGGGAGATCTTCGCGGTCGGTTGCGGTTTCGGGTAGAGCTGGGTCGGCTCGATATAAACGCTGGTGAATTTCCTGACGTCGACCTTCGGATCGATCCAGCGCATGACCTCGGCACCTGACGGGGATTTGGCCTCCTTGAGTTGGCTGTAGTCTTTGAGGAAGCCGGAGTACTCTTTCGGGTCGACGGTTTTGCTGGAACAACCTACCACTGCGAGGGTGGCAAAACACAGTGTGCCCATCATCACTGCTAGCTTCATGCTGTAACTCCTGTCAGAAGGCCGAAAACTTTGCCTAGGGGAGTTACAGGTATAGCTAAAACCTCAGCAATTGCGATTGCAAAGCACAATATTCACGCAAGGCTGCGCGGCGGATCACATGCATCATTTGAAAGACGTCGCGCATCCGGCAACGCTGCCTCGAGCACTTGGCCATTGGTGAGCTTCAAGAATCCGCTGCATTGGAGCAATCTGAGCCAGGACGCCCGCAGATGCTGTTGCAGGGGTGGAAGAAGATGAATATGGGGGATCCGGCGCTTAAGTGATTGGCTGGAAATTGTCTTCCCTCACCCTAGCCCTCTCCCAGAGGTAGAGGGGACCGACCGGGGGATATTCGAGAGATGCACCGACGTGACCGATTGGCTTTGAATCCATAATCGACTCGGTCTTCCACGTCGGTGCAGGACCCCAGACAACTCGGTCAGTCCCCTCTCCCTCTGGGAGAGGGTTAGGGTGAGGGGCTTTTCTGGGGTTCACCCCGTTACCAGGACGAAGTCTCACCACTGCGCAACGCCATCTCCCGCCGGCTGTTGATGTGCATCGCCTTGATCAACGACACCGTGCCCACCAGCAAAATCGCCGCACCCAACAGGAAGTCGATGTTGTACAGCTGGAAATCCTGGACCGGCCCGATCAGCAGCACCCGCACGATCGCGGCGCCCAACAGCGTGGCAAGGAAGTCGATCCCCGGTTCATTACGGTAAAACACCAGCAGCAACGGCAGACACAGCACCAACAGCAGCAACAACACGACTACCTTGAATGAACCTTTACGCTCCACGCTGAAGGCACATTCGTGCGGCCCGTAAGCCTTGTAATCGTCGTCGCGGATCATCGAGTTGTTCTCGTTGATGTAGTCGACGCGGTTGTACTTCTGGATCGGTGTGAAGGTGTTGGACATCTCCATCAGTGTGGTGATGTTCTTGAAGCGCAGATCAATGCGCTCACTGCCCTTGAGGTAATAGAGCACCGGTTTGTAGCCGTAGCGATAGGTGTCGAAGGGGAATTCGGTGACCTGACCCTGCACACCGATCGGGCGCGGTTCGAGTTCGGCGTAGGCGCTTTTGTTGGTCGCGGAAAGGTTGCGGCTCAGCGGCTGCACCTTAACCTGCTCAAGGAAGATCGGCGTGACGCCGTAGGACCACTGCAACGGCTCCAGACGCAAACGCAGTTCATTGCGAGCGAGGTCATAGCGGTTGAAGGTACGTTCCGAGACCACCAGCGAACCACTGAGCATGAACTCGCCGCGCAGGTTATTGGTGACGCGCAAGGTCAGTTGATCCTTGCCCAGCAACGCCGCTTCCGTGGACGGCGGCGTGCCGCACCACGCGGTGCTTTCGCCGACACCGCCGAGCTGGCCGCTGCGGTTTTCCTTGAATACGTAAAAGTAACTGGCCCACAGCGTCACCATTAACAGCAACGCTGTGAGGCCGAGGATTTTTTTGCCCGGACTCACTGATCAGACTCCCTTCTTCGGTTCCATCGTCCAGCCGAAAACCCGCTGGCGACGGCGACTCTACCAAAAGGCCACCATCGACCCAAGGGAAAATGCCCGATTCATGAGGTTTCTAGGGGTTTCCCCGGTGTACATCGAAGATCAAAAGATCGCAGCCTGCGGCAGCTCCTACACGCAATCCACTGTAGGAGCTGCCGCAGGCTGCGATCTTTTTTAACCGTCAACGCCGACGAAAAAGCGGACGCGGCTCGATCACCGAACGCCCATACAACACGCTCATGCCGGCCAACCCCTTCAGCGCATCCTCGGCAGACTTGTCCTCGCGCACCGCGAAACTGTCGAACCCGCACTGGCGCATATGGCTGAGCTGATCGCGCAACACATCGCCAATCGCGCGCAACTCCCCTGCCCAGCCGAACCGACTGCGCAGCAGATACGCCTGACTGTAGGCTCGACCGTCGCGAAAACTTGGAAAATCCAAGGCAATCAGCGGCAACGAACCCAGCCACGGCACCAGGCTCTCGACCTCATCGTCCGGGCCGAGCCACACGGCGTGGGTCGACGGCGATTGCAGCCAGTGCATCAGCGGCAAGATCAGCAAACCTGCAGGCCTTGGCGTCGATGGTTCACGCACCAGCGTCCACGGATCGTCCTTCGCAATCCGCGCCACACCCTGCTCCAGCCGCAACAGATTGTTCATGCCGTGGCCTCCAGCGTTTTCGGATAGACCCGTTCCTTGAACGGCTCCAGGCCAATCCGTGCCACGGTATCGACAAACAATTCTTCGTGCTCGCGATAGCGCACGAAGGTGCCAATGATCCGCTCGATCACCTGCGGCACTTCGGCGGCGCTGAACGACGGGCCGATGACTTTGCCCAATGCGCTGTTTTTACCTTGGGCGCCACCGAGGGTGATCTGATACCACTCGCTGCCATTCTTATCGACGCCGAGGATGCCGATATTGCCGATGTGATGATGGCCGCAAGCGTTCATGCAACCGGAGATGTTCAGGCTGATATCGCCCAGATCATGCAGGTAATCGAGGTTGTCGAAGCGCGCCTGAATCGCCTGGGCGATCGGAATCGATTTGGCGTTGGCCAGTGCGCAGAAATCGCCACCCGGGCAGGCAATGATGTCGGTGAGCAGGCCGACGTTGGCGCTGCCCAGATCATGTTTGCACGCCAGTTGCCACAGCGCGTAGAGGTCGGTTTTCGGCACATCGGGCAAGACGATGTTCTGCTCATGGGCGATACGAATTTCGCCAAACCCGAAACGCTGCGACCAGTCGGCCACCGCCAGCATCTGCACAGCGGTCACATCTCCCGGCGGCGAAGCCATGCCCGGTTTGGTCGACAGCACCACGCTGGTGTAACCCGGCACCTTGTGCGGTTGCACATTGCGCGCGACCCAACGGGCGAACGCCGGGCTTTCCGCCAGGCGCGTGCCGAAGTCCAGATCGGTGTCGGCCAGGGTGTGATAAACCGGCGGCACGAAGGCACTGGCGACCCGTTGATATTCGGCCTCGGTCAGTTGCGCCGGGCCGTCCTTGAGGTGCTGCCATTCCTCTTCGACTTCCTTGGCAAACGCTTCGATGCCGAGTGCCTTGACCAGAATCTTGATGCGCGCCTTGTACTTGTTGTCGCGCCGGCCGTGCCGGTTGTACACGCGCAAAACCGCTTCGACGTAGGACAGCAAATGCTGCCACGGCAAACCTTCACGAATCTGCAAACCGAGAATCGGCGTGCGCCCCAGACCACCGCCGACGATCACTCGCAGCAACATCTGCCCGTCGCGCCCGGGGTAAAGATACAGGCCGATGTCATGCATCATGATCGCCGCGCGATCCTGCTTCGCCGAGCAGATGGCGATCTTGAATTTGCGCGGTAGGAAGAGGAATTCCGGGTTGATCGTCGACCACTGCCGCAGGATTTCGGCCAACGGGCGCGGGTCGATCAACTCGTCCGCCGCGACCCCGGCGAAGGCCTCGGTGGTGATGTTGCGCACGCAGTTGCCGGAGGTCTGGATCGCATGCATGTTGACCTGCGCCAGGCGTTCGAGGATGTCCGGCACCTCGGCCAGTTCGATCCAGTTGAACTGCATGTTCTGCCGCGTGGTGAAGTGGCCGTAACCGCGATCATAGTCGCTGGCGATGCTCGCCAGCGTGCGCATCTGCTTGGCGTTCAACGTGCCGTAGGGAATCGCCACGCGCAGCATGTAGGCGTGCTTTTGCATGTACAGGCCGTTTTGCAAGCGCAGCGGCAAAAACTCCTCTTCGCTCAGTTCCCCGGCCATGAAGCGCTCGACCTGATCGCGAAACTGCGCAACGCGCTCGAACACCAGCGCCCGGTCGTAATCATCGTATTGATACATGCCACTGCCACCTCATCAGGACGCACACAATTCCTGTAGGAGTGAGCCTGCTCGCGATAGCGGTGTGTCAGGCAACTGAGATGTTGACTGACACACCGCTATCGCGAGCAGGCTCACTCCTACAGTTTTCTTCAGAGCACTATGACGAAGCAGCGCAGCACGTTACAGATTCACCTGAGGCGATAAAAACCATATCAGAGCGCGGCAGAACGCCGCAGTCAGCCATTCAATCTGATCCGCACAAATCAAAGATTCCTGAGCCTGTTTTGTTTCTGGTGGGGTTTCTACAGTGCAGCTCATGCCAGACCGGGTGGCCTGGCAAGACTTTGCAACCGTGGATGAACTGACCATGAGTACAGCAACAATCGGACAGGCTTATAACTACAAGGTCGTCCGCCAATTCGTCATCGCCACAATTTTCTGGGGTGTGGTGGGCATGGCGATGGGGGTTTTTATCGCCTCGCAACTGGTGTGGCCGGAGATGAATCTGGACCTGCCGTGGACCACTTTCGGCCGCTTGCGCCCGCTGCACACCAGCCTGGTGATTTTCGGTTTCGCCGGCAGCGCGCAATTCGCCGCCAGTTACTACGCCGTGCAGCGTACCTGCCAGGTGCGGCTGTATTCAGACAAACTCGCGGCGTTCACCTTCTGGGGCTGGCAATCGGTGATCGTGATCATGCTGATCACCCTGCCGCTGGGCTACACCACCACCAAGGAATACGCCGAAATCGAATTCTCCGGCGCGGTGTGGATGGCCGTGGTCTGGGTCGCCTACGCCATCGTGTTTTTCACCACCGTGGTGCAGCGCAAGACCAAGCATATCTACGTCGGCAACTGGTTTTTCGGCGCGTTCATTCTGGTGATCGCCATGTTGCATGTGGTCAATCACCTGTCGATTCCGGTGGACTGGTTCAAGTCCTATCCGGTGTATTCCGGGGCTACCGATGCCATGGTGCAGTGGTGGTATGGGCACAACGCGGTGGGCTTTTTCCTCACCACCGGGTTCCTCGGGATGATGTATTACTTCGTGCCGAAACAGGTCAATCGGCCGGTGTATTCGTATCGTTTGTCGATCGTGCATTTCTGGGCGCTGATCACCCTGTACATCTGGGCCGGCCCGCACCATTTGCACTACACCGCGCTGCCGGACTGGGCGCAGTCACTGGGCATGGCCATGTCACTGATCCTGCTCGCGCCGAGCTGGGGCGGGATGATCAACGGCATGATGACCTTGTCCGGGGCCTGGCATAAGTTGCGCACCGACCCGATTTTGCGCTTTCTGGTGCTGTCGCTGGCGTTCTACGGTATGTCGACGTTTGAAGGACCGATGATGGCGATCAAAACGGTCAATGCCCTCTCCCACTACACCGACTGGACCATCGGCCACGTCCACGCCGGCGCCTTGGGCTGGGTGGCGATGATCACCTTCGGTGCGACTTATCACATGGTGCCCAAAGTGTTTGGCCGCGAGCAGATGTACAGCACGCCGCTGATCAACCTGCACTTCTGGCTGGCGACCATCGGCACGGTGTTGTACATCGCCTCGATGTGGGTCAACGGCATCACCCAGGGCCTGATGTGGCGGGCGATCAACGAGGACGGCACGCTGACCTATTCGTTTGTCGAAGCGCTGCAGGCCAGTCACCCGGGGTTCATCGTGCGCTTTGCTGGCGGGGTGTTTTTCCTCACGGGTATGTTGCTGATGGCTTACAACGTGTGGCGCACGGTGCGGGTGGCGGACGTTGCACTGGCGCACCGCGAAGCGCAGATCGCCTGAGGCAGGGAGCCGAATGTGATGGATATTTTTTTCAATGTGTTGGGCGTGGTGTTTCTGTGGCTGGCGGTGGAGTACTGCTTGCGGCGGGAGACGGCGGACAGTCTGGATGAAGCGAGCATGGTGCCGTTTGCCGATGACCCGGAGGTCGCTCGGCGGGTTGAGCTGGCCACTGGCAAGACAGTGAAAGCGGTGGCGCCTGAAGTAGCGAAGCCGGGGTGGGTCAATCTCGATATGTGAGGGTGTCAGGTGGGCTGCCCTCACCCTAGCCCTCTCCCAGAGGGAGAGGGAACTGACCGAGTGGTTTATGCGAACTACATCGACCTGAAATATCTAAGGTGAATGCAATCTCAAAAACGATGAAGATCGGCCCCCTTTCCCCCTCGCCCCCTTGGGGGAGAGGGCTGGGGTGAGGGGGTAAGCTCTTGATCTTAACTACGATCCCGAGGGATCAGGCTCTGCAACTGCTGGGCGAGGAAGTTGGCATCAAAGGCAAACGTATCCGGATCCTTCAAACCATTGGTCTTGCGCCACTGCCACTCACCATTCGCCAGTCCCACCAACGAAATGCTGCCATAACGCGCCGCCGTCAGCCCCATCACCGCAAGCGAAATCTGCCCCGCACTGCCCATCACATCCGGCACGAACTCCACCGGCTTGCCGGCAATCACAATACTCAGTTTCTCGGTCTTGAAGGTCGAGGTCTCCACCGGGTTGCTCGGCCCGAACGCGACATACGCCTCACGACTCACCTCCAGCAGATTCGGTGTCTGCACCGGCTCCAGCCATTGCTGAATATCACCGAACAACGCGGTAATCCGTGTAGCCCAAGCCGCCGATTGCGTCTCGAACAGTTGCTTCTTGTGCGCTTCACTCTCGGCGTAATGACGAAGCATCTCGCCCAGTTGTTGTACGTCGTCCATAGCGGTGTTCCTCGGAAAGGAGCTGCAAAGGTCGATAGTGGCAGATACCAGCCTCTGCGTACGTTTAACCTGCAGCATGCCCGATGAAGCACCATGACACTTGCGTGAAAGATCGGCAGTACAGTCACTTGTTACTGGCATCGAACGCTGAACAAAAGGAAACTCCGCGCAAACCTGAACGTTCGACACTGTCATATGCCTGAGGACATCCAATGCGCACCATCGGCCTGATCGGCGGCATGAGCTGGGAATCCAGCGCCGAATACTATCGACTCATCAATCAGCAAGTCCGTGATCGTCTCGGCCCGTTGCGCTCGGCACAATTGCTGATGTACAGCGTCGACTTCGGCCCTGTCGAACAGGCCCAGCACGCCGGGCGCTGGGACGATGCCGCCGCCATTCTGGTGGACGCCGCGCGCAGGCTCGAAGCCGGCGGCGCCGAATGCGTGGTGCTGTGTACCAACACCATGCACAAGGTTGCCGAACAGATTCAGGCGGCGATCAGCATTCCGTTCCTGCACATTGCCGAACCGGCCGCGCAGGCTGCCCTGTCGATCGACGCACGCACGGTGGGATTGCTCGGTACGGCATTCACGATGGAGCAGGACTTTCTCAAGCAACGCTTGGTCGCCAAGGGTTTGACCGTATTGGTGCCGGACGAAACAGAGCGCAAGGACGTGCACCGGATCATCTACGACGAACTCTGCGTCGGTGTGATCAGCGATCAGTCGCGAGAAATCTATCAGCGGGTGATCGAATCCCTCACCGCGCGCGGCGCGCAGGCGATCATCCTCGGCTGCACGGAAATCGGCCTGTTGCTCAAACCCGAACACAGCGCCCTGCCCCTGCTCGACACCACCGAGCTGCATGCGCAGTCGGCGGTGGCCTTCGCTTTGGGCGAGTGAGTCAGGTTTTCGGACGACTGCGCAGACGGGCCATGCTCAGGGTGTCGACCCACTGCCCGTCGCGCACCGCGTAATCGCGAAACAGGCCTTCGGTCTCGAAACCGAATTTGCGGTAGAGCGCGATGGCGGCCTCATTGTCGGCGTAAACCGAGAGTTCGACGCGGTGCAGGTTCATCCAGTTGTCGGCGATATCCAGCGCCGCCGCCAACAATCTCGAACCGACGCCTTTGCCCTGCCACGCCACAGCGACTGCCATACCGACGCTGCCGGCGTGGCTGCGACGAATCCGTGAATAGTTTTCCAGCCCCAGATGGCCGATGACCTGCCCCTGATGCAGCGCGACCAGCTTCAACACCCGTTCATTTTCCGCCAGCAGCCGTTGGCGCCAGACGTCGACGGACTGAAACGGCATCTGCAACACCTGCCGGGTGACGGCCCGCTCGTTGTAGAGCGCAGTGACAGCCTCGAGGTGCGACTCGCTGAAGCGTTCGATGTGAATGGCGGCGTTGTGGTCGGGCATGACGGATCCTTCCTGGATCGATGTGTGGCTGACCACTCTAAACCGCCAAACACGACATCAGCCATAGGTAAATACTTGTAGGAGTGAGCCTGCTCGCGATAGCGGTGTGTCAGTCAATATTGATCAATCTGACAGAAGGCTATCGCGAGCAGGCTCACTCCTACAGGGGAATGTGGGCACAGGAGGATTGCGTCAGGGCTGGAACCATTCGTGGCGTTCGTTGAAGGTGTGGTGGATGAGGTCGGTCAGGGTTTGGACTTCGCTGATATTTTGTGAGTCCGCGTTGACCGCCAGCCATGCCTGCAATTGCATGGGCTCGGCGAACAATCCGGGCAGCGCGATCAGGCCCCGATCAAAGCGGCTCATATACGCCGGTAATAAACCGATGCACGCGCTGCAACGAATCATCTCCAGCATCAATTCATAAGACTGCATCTGCACCACCCCGGCCAAGCGCTGTTCAACCAGTTCATTCCATGGGCGAAAGCTGTCGATCTGCCGATCATGTTGCCATTGCACCAGCATGAAATCGGCAAGGTCATCAGGGGTGTCCGGCCGCGCGGTGACGCGGGAGTAGCGTTTGGCGATGTGCGGCAGGTAGTCGAGACGCGCCAGCGGTTGCGGTTCGCTGGTGGCAAAGGTCGGTCCCGGGTGTGGGGTTTCGCCGTTGGCCAGCCAGAGGACGATGTCGGCGCTGACCGCGCGCAGGGACAGTTCACTGTCCAGCGCGATGATTTCCAGACGTACGCTGGCATTGCGGCGCAGCAGTGCGATGAGGTCGCGGCCGAGGATGTCGTGCAGGATCGATTCGGCGACGGCGAGGCGAATCAGCGGTTGTTCGATCACCGGGAGTTTGCGTTCGTTGGCCAGCGCTATCAGTTTGGCCTGCAATTGCTGGCCTTCGCGGGTCAGGCTCAAGGCGCTGCCTTGAAAGCTGAACAGCGTGTGCTGAAGCTCTTGCTCAAGCTGCGCCAGTTGTTTGCGCAGCAAGGTCGAGCGTACGTTGAGGCTGCGTGCGGCTTGCATGAAGCAACCGCAGCGGGCGCTGACCAGGAAGTATTGGGCGACGTCGGCGTCGATGGTGGCGGCGTGTGCGAGCCACGGTTCGCTGTTGTCCTGTGGCCAGCGGTAATCGCTGGTGCCCGGTCGTCCTGCGGGTTCGGTGAATGACATCGATGACTCCCTGTCGATCTTTGTATTTGTCTTAACGCAGCTCCCTGTAGGAGTGAGCCTGCTCGCGATAGCGTCCGGTCAGTTGACATTGACTAACCTGACCCACCGCTATCGCGAGCAGGCTCACTCCTACAGGGGGTTTGTGGTGTAGGTGAGATTAGTGTTTTTCCTCGAGGACTTTGTTGAGTTCGGCGCCATCGATGCTCAGTGTTGCGGTGTTGAGCATGCCGTCGAGATAAGCCTGGGCAATCTGCTCCTGGCGCTGCGCACGCAAGGCCTGGGTCAGTTGATCGCGCAGTTCATCGAGGGTCGCGGTGCGTGCCGGTTGTTGCTCGGTGAGTTTGATCACATGGAAACCGGCCGCGCTTTGTACAGGATCGGAAACCGCACCGAACTTGAGCCGCGCCACGGCACCACGCACCTCAGGCACCAGTTGCTGCAACGGTTGAAGGCCGGTATCGCCACCGCGTTCAGCGGTGACGCGATCCTGCGAATACTGAGTCGCCAGCGCGGCAAACTCCGCTGGCGTCGCCTGCGCTTTCTTGCTCAGGTCAAGCGCCTGCTTGCGCACCGATTCAAGATTCTGCGGATCATTCACCCCAAGGAAAATCTGACTGACCCGATACAACGCCGGTGTCTGCCAGCTTGCCTTGCCCGCGTCATAAGCCTGCTGCAATTCCGCCGCACTTGGATAATCCGCCGGCACCTGGCTGACCGAACGCAAGTAATCACGGAACACAATCTGCTCAGTCGCCGCACGGGTCTGCCGGGCCACGTCCGGGCGCTGCGCCCAGCCTTGGGCATCGGCCTGCTCCAGCACCGCTTTCTCGGCCAGCCGCGTGCGAATCCAGCGCTCCAGCACTTCTCGATTACCACTCAATTGTTCGCGGGTCTCTGGCGGGACTGTCGCCAGCAACGTCTGAAGTTCCGCAGGGCTTACCTGCTGATTACCCAACCGCGCCACCGCCGGCCCCGTTGCAACCACCGCCACAGACGACGATTGCTGGGCGGCGACCGGGTCACTGCCCGGCCGCACCACCAGCGCCACGGCCACCACCAACAGCGCCACTGCCGCAGCGCTGATCACCATGGCAGGCTTTTTCACAGCGCGACTTCCTCTTGCTCGGCCACGGCGACTTTCGCGGTAGATGCTTGCGCGGCTTGAGTGAAATCACGCAGATAAACGATGAACTCCTGCAACAGGCGATCCCACAATTCGAGGTTGCCACGCACGTGCTCGTTGCTCACGCCCGCCGCCACCACCACGTCCATTTCCATCACCAGAAACTCGCCCTGCAACGACAACCGCGCAAAACGGCGCGTGGCGTTCCACTGCTCGGCCACACCCTGTGGCAACTCACCCTGCACCCGCAGCGCACAGCTGAAAGTGAAATCGACGTAGCTGCCCTGCTCCACCGCCGGGTTGCCGAAACGCACGGCGTAGCCGATGCCCTGACTGGCGCTGAGCAATTGAACAATACCGTTCTGCTCGGTTTCGTTGACGCGATAACCCGCAGCTTGCAGGACTTCGGTCAGAGATTTTGGCGATACGTGGCTGATCAATTGAGTCATTGTTTCTTCCTTGTCTATCAGTGCGAGAGCGCAGCTTGCGGCGCGTCGAATTGAGTCTTGTAGAGCTCGTCACCGAACCCCTGAGCCAGTTCATCGAACTTGACCCGGGCACTGCCCGCAAAGGGTTGGCGGATCTTCATCACCTCGGCCACATCGATGTTTTCGTAGGCAGTGAGGATCTGCTTGGCGACGCCGTACATCTGCTGATTCTTGACTGAACATTGCTGCACTTGTGTGTCACGTTCAGCCAATTGCGCTTGAAGCTTAGACCGTTCTGCCTCTTTGGCACGCGCCATGACCAGCAACTCGTCATAGGCCTTTTTGAACTTGCCGGTCTGCTCGGCGCTGGCTGCCACTTGTGCCTGCGCCTGGCTGTGCAGGCTCTGTTGCTGCCCGGCGAGCTGTTCGGCAACGCCTTTGGCCTTGGCCAGTTCGGCAGTCAATTGCTTGATTTGCGCCTGCGCAGCCTTGGCCTCGTTCTGCGCCGCCAGTTGCGCGGCGCTGGCCTGGGCCTGCTGACTTTGCAGGGCCTGCAACTGTTGCGTGGTGCTGCGCAATTGCGTGCGCAGGCGTTCTTCCATGCCTTCGGCATGCGCTCCAGTGGCGATCAAAAGCCCGAGCCCGAGCCACACAAATCGCGTTTTCATAACCCTCTCCCGGCGCCTTAGAAGCGCGTGTTGATCTCAAGCTGCAAGACGTCGATGTCGAACGGCGCGCCGTACACCGCTTCGGTGCTCATCCAGCGCCCGGTGGCATAAACGTTCTTCGCCAGACCGTAGTTGCCGCCAATGAAATAGCCCTTGGCGTTGGTGCCGCCGAGGTGGAACGACGAGTCGTTGAAGCCGTCCGGCAAGGCGTCGGGCTGGATGTATTTGTAACCAGCGAACATGTTCCAGTCGCCCTGCTTTTTCAGGTCCAGCGCGCTGCCGAGGGTGAACTGCACCATCCACGCATTGGCGCCGCTTTCGATGTCGCCGTTGTTGTCGAGGTTGTTGACGATCTGCCCGGCCGAACGCTTGCGCATGTCGCCTTCGTCGTAGGCGAGGTTGTGGATATAGTTGCCCTGGCTACGCAGTTTGAAATCTTCCGGCAGATCGGCGTCCCAGACCACGTTCAAGTCCAGCAGATTGAATTCCGAAGCAAGGCCAACGAACTGCGGCTGCGGCGTGGTGGTCGGGTTGAGCGGGTTCGGCGTGATGTCGCGCAGCAGGAACACGCTGTTGCCCTTCTGCATGAACGCTGCGCGGCTGCCATCGCTGTCGCAACCCGGTGCGCCGGCCCACGGTTCGCAAGGGCTGGAGCGCTGGCCTTGAATGTCGTCGAAGCGGTAGTAAGCCAGTGCGCCTTTCAAGCGGTTGTTGCTGTTGATCGCCCACTTGGCGCCGATCTGCGCGCCGTACAGCCACTTGTTGTCGCTCTCTTCCTTGTCAAAGCCGTTGCTGCTGGCGGTGTCGTTGGTGTAGTCCACCGGGAACGCACCGACGGTGCCGAACACGCCCCAATCGCGGTTGAGCTTGTGGTCGAAAATCGCTGCCACGCCGTCGAAATTCAAGTCGTTGGAATAGAGCATGTCGGTGGACATGAACGGGTTGGCGAAGCGCCCGCCGGTCAGGGTCAGCTCATCCGTAGGCTTCCAGTTCAGGTAGCCCTGATCGAGCCAGATGTCCTTCTTGGCGAAACCGCCACCGAGGTTTTGCGTGGTCGACACCGGGTTGTTGTCCGAACCGGTGCCGATACGAATACCGGCGGTCCATTGCGGCGAGATCTCGGCTTTCATGCCCAACCGTGCACGAATGCGGAATTGATTGGTGCGGTCTTCGCGGGTGTTGAGCAATGGCGGCAGACTGGTGCTGCTGTTGGGGTTTACGTCGTACGGGCCGTTATTGTTGAGCTTGGCGAAGTCGACGATCTCGTTGCTGTTGCTGTCCGAGTAGTAGCGCGATTCGTTGCGCAAGCGAATGTCGCCGTCGAAACTGATGCGCGCAGCCCATTCCGGGAAGCTGTTGGGCGCGGCCCAGTTTTCCTGTTTGGCGGTAGCCATGACTTCGGCTTTGACCTGATCGCGAATCTGGTCACGCACCGCTGCCGGTACGTATTGCACACGGACATCGCCCGGTGCCGCCACTGGCCCGGCCGCCACGGCGGTGGATGTCGCTGCTTGTTTAGCCTGGGCCGCTTCGTTCTGCGCCTGAGCGATAAGCGCGTCGGCCTTGTCCTGTTTCAGAATGCCCTGCTCGACCAGCAAGCGGATCAGATTGATCGTGGCGTTCTCCGAGGGCGCGGGCGCTGCCACGGCCTGACCGACCAGGGTCGCAATGACCATGCCGACCGCCAGGGACAATCGATTCACGTTGGAAATCATCTGCACACAACTCCTTTTGGCAAAGCGTAAATAAGTGAATTAACCCGGACGCCGCCCTTGCAGGGACAGGCGCACAGGCAAAGTGATGGAGGCCGGTGGCCGTTCGCTCAGTGCCGGCGCGCCACGCAGCGCGGCCAACACTTGCGTATCAATCTCGGGGTTGCCGCTGGACTTGATCAGCTCGACCCGGGTGATCTCGCCAACGCTGCTCAGCCAGACATCGGCCTGCAGCGAGAACGCGAGGTTGCGCAGTTCAGGGTTCTCACGGAGCAAACGCTGGAAGGTGAACGCCAGAAACTGGCTGTATGTCCCCGTACCCAGACGCCCGCCGCCAGCCCCGGCCATGCCGCCGCCCTTGCCCGCGCCGATATTGAAAGCGTCGTTGCCGCTTTGAGCATCACCGTCCATTTGCATCGGGTTGGCCAGATCGTCGGCCGGCGATGGCGGCGCTTCTTCCTCGGGCTTGACCTCTTCTGGCTCGGGCGTTGGCTCCGGCTCGACGACTTTTTCTTCCACCGGGGTTTCCGGTTCCGGCGGTTTTTCTGGCGGCGGTGGTGGCGGTGGCGGCAATGGAATGATCGTCGGCACCTTCGGCGCTTCGCGGCGGATGCCACTCATGTCGTTGGCCCACTGCCACAAAAACCACGCAGCGAGCGCGCCGATGAGCAAGCCGGCGCCCCACTTCGCATAACGCAGCGCTGGTTTTTTCACCGGCAACGGCTCGATCGGGAGTTGTGCGGTCATGACTCAGCCCTGACTCGGTTTGCCGGTGACGAGACCGACCTGGGACAGTTCGAGCCGGCGCAACAGATCCAGCACTTCGATGACTTTCTGGTATTGCACCGTCGCGTCGCCGCGCACGATTACCGGGAAATCCGGACTCTGCGCCTTCTCGATGCGCAGGCGTTCTTCCAGTTCAGCCAGGGTCACCGGGTAAGCGTCGAGGAACACCTGGCCGCCGTCGTTGACCGAAATCGCCTTGGTCTTGGCCTCGGACAGCGACACCGAAGCGCTGGCCTTGGGCAGGTTGATCTGGATCCCCGAGACCTGCGCGGTGGCGGTGAGGATGAACATCACCAGCACCACCATCAGCACGTCGACCAGCGGGGTGATGTTGATGCTGTCTACCGCTGCATCTTCGTCATCATCGTGGGAGGCATTTACGGACGCCATGTCAGTGCTCCTCAGGCCGGTACGGAGTGGTTGGCGTGATGGCCGCGATGCGACGACTCACTGAACTGGCTCTCGCCGTGCATCTCTGCCAGACGGGTGATGAACTCATCGACGAACACGCGCATGTCGGCGCTGACTTCCTTGTTGCGGGTGATCAGGCGGTTGTAGCCAAACAGCGCCGGGATCGCGACGAACAGGCCCATCGCCGTGGCCAACAACGCGGCAGCCATACCCGGCGCAATGGCGTTGATGTTGACGTCGCCGGCCATTGCCGTGCCGAGGAACACCACCATGATCCCCAGCACGGTGCCGAGCAGGCCGATGTATGGGCCGCCGGCGATGGCGTTGGACAGGGTCGAGAGTTTCGAACTCAATTGCTGGTTTTCACGGGTGCGCACGCCGTCCATCGAGCAGCGGATGGCTTCTATGGTGGCCGCTGACACCGAGGAGGTATCGGCGCCCTGCTCGCGGCGGGTGCGGATCTCCTTCACCGCCACCAGATACAGGCGCCACAGCGACGAATGCTGCAAACGCTGGGCGAGTTGGGCGTCGTCGGCGAACATCTCCAGACGCGTGCCAACCTTGGCGAACTGCACGCGGAAGTCTTCGTTGGCGGCAGACACGCGGCTGAGGCTGCGGTTCTTGCGCAGCATGATGATCCACGACTGGAACATCATCAGCACCAGCACGGCGATGATCACCCAGGCGTCGATTGGCACCGCATTGAGCAGGAAGCCGAGGCTGCCGAAACCGAAACCGGACTGTTCTTCGTCGACACCGTAAGCGACCAGTTTCGACTCGGCACCTTGCGAGGTAGCGTCGGCCAGCAACAGCGCTGCCGGGCGCGAAACCTTCGACAGGCGCAATTCATCGATAGCGCCCACAAACGGCTGGAACGGGCCTTCGTGCACGTCAGCGCCGATGGCCATGACCGAGTTGAATGCCGGCATCGCCAGAGCAAGCGTGGCCGCTTCGCGACCGTTGATGAACAGGGTCACTTTGGAACCTTCAGCGGTCAGCGCGACATGCTGCCATTGGCCCGGATTCAGCGCTTGTGTGGCGACGGCACGTTGACCGTCGATTTCAACAAACGGCACACCTTGGTTGGCACCGATCAGCAGGCTATTGGCGCCTTCACGACGGGCGAGAATCAGTTGCTCGCCACTGGCCTGATCAAGTCGCAGCCAGGCACTGAAGGTGAATGCGCTACCAGCGTTGTGTTGCAGCGAAGGACTTGCCGGCAGCAGCAACGGCTGGCCGCTGAACTGCAAGGCGCGCCCGACGACGCCGTCAATCGCCGCGCCGGTCGCGCTTTGTGCGGTATTGCCGTAGGCGGTGGTGTCTTTGGCCGGAGTGCCGGTGGCACCGTCGAAGTGATACAGCGCGGTGTAATTCGGGTCGAAGGTCAGTTGGCCGTTGCCGGTCGCCGGAGCCTTTTGATTGCCGTAGTACATCCAGATGTCCTGGCGCTGACCGCCCTCGACATTCGGCACATCGACCCAGATCAGCGCCATGCCCATCAGTGCGTCGAAGCTTTCGATCTGGTGGTTGAGCACGGTCTTGTCATCGGCAGCGACGAAGCGCAGATCCGCGCCGTCCTCCTTCACGCCATCGAAGGTGAAGTTGCCAGTGTGCAGGCGCACCAATAACGCGGTGCGGCCGAGGGCCTGATTGATCGCCGCGCCTTGTGGCGTGGTGTCGACGGCGATCTGTTTGCGGTAATGCCAGTCGTCCTGCCACCAGGCCTGAGCCGTGGCCGGGAGCACGAAGCCCAGGCAGATCAACAACGAAAGGAAGAGGCGCTGCATGAACGTGCTCCTTGTTAGAAAGTGGCTTGAAGGTTGAAGTGCAGGCGCGATTCCTGTTTCGAGGTGTTCGGCCCTTCGAGTAGCGGGTAGCCCCAGTCGAGGCTGCCGGACAGCCATTTGCTCAGGCTGGCGCGGGTGCCGAGGCCGACGCTGGCCAGGGCGTAATGGGCGTCCTGATCCGGCAGTTCGTCGCGCAGGTAAAGCTGCGCGCCTTCGGCGAAGGCATAGAAACGCCAGTCCTGCATCCACGTGCCGGCGTACTTGGCCAGCGACGGCGAGCGCACTTCCTGGCTGAGCAGCAAGCCGTCATCGCCGGTGCGTTCGGCGGCCAGATAGCCACGCACCGAGGTCGCGCCGCCGGCGGAGAATTGTTCGTTGGAAACCAGCGGCCCGGACGCGAGCTGGAACGCGGCTTTGCTTGCGCTCTGCCAGTCGCTGTCGAAGGTCCAGGTGTAATTGGTGTCGCCCTTGAGCACGGCGAAACTCGGTTTGGCGCGGTAGCGTTTGTAGTCGAAATCTTCGTCGGAGCTGCCGTAGCCGAAAATGCTGCGAGTGGCGGCGACCAGACTCAGGCCGAGGCCGAGCTGGCTCTTCTCGGTGTAGCGATAGCCGTTGTAGGCGAAGGTGAACGGCGCGTATTGCAGCGGGACTTTGTCGCTATCACCGGACAGGGTCAGGCGTTCGTCGAAGTCCTTGAAGTCGATGCCGGCCGACAGCGAGTTCGACCAGTTGCCGCTGGAGGGCAGCGTATAAATCGCCGAGACGCCATAGGAATGGCCCTTGCCCAACACGTTGCTGCCGCCGATGGTGGCGACGTTGCTGTCGGACTGGTAACCGGAGAACTGCACGCTCCAGCGCTCGGTCAGCGGCGCGGTGTAGGAGCCGGACCAGACCTTGGCGTTGTCGGTTTCCTGCGGCGCGGTGAAGTACGTCAGCGAGATGCTATGGCCAAGTTGCCAGAGGTTGTTGTAGCCAAGGCTGGTGACAGTGCGCAGCTTTTCCGTGTCGGCGCTGTAGTCGTTGTTGAGGCCAACGCTCGCGGTCCACGGGTTCTGGTCTTCGACCTGCAGATCGACGTCCATGGTGCCGGGGCGCTGACCTTCGCGCACCAGCGGCATGACTTGCCGGCCCGGGGTTTTGTTGAGTTGTGCGAGTTCGCCTTGAACCTTGGCGAAGTCCGGCACCTCGCCTTCCTTCAGCGCCGGGACGTCGTCGCGAATATCCAGCGGCGAATAGTGTTTGGCGCCGACCACACGTACCCGGCCGACCTTGGTTTCGCTGACTTGCAGATAGACGATACCGTCGGCGACGGCTTGCTCCGGCAGCTCGACGAACACCGACTGATAACCGCGTTGCTGATAGGCCTTTTGCAACGCGTCCCGAGCGCCTTCGATATCCGTGAGGGCTTTTTGCGGGCCGAGGAACGGGTACACCGCTTCTTCAATCGCCCGCGCATCGAGCACGGTGTTGCCGCGCACGAAGTATTCGTTGACGTCGACCAGACGCTGCGCTGCGGTGTTTTGCGCAGCCTCTTCGGCCAACGCCGGCTGCACGCCCGCCGTCACCAGCAGCCAGCCCCACAGCGCCAGCCGTGACTTGAAAATCGGTTCCACACTACCCCCTGAATTCGCGATGACCTGTTGGCGTTTCGAACGCCGCGTGTATGGCGTCAATTGCTGGCTGTCGAGGCGCAGGCGTGTTTGCCCAGCCACGTGTGCAAAAGCGCGAAGTTCAGCGAGAACTCGGGCATTTGCAGCAGCGCGCCGCAGAACACTTCGCCGATGATTTTTTGAATAAGCAGCACCGCGCGCGGCTCGTTGAGCAGCGTGGCGATGTCGCGACTGAGGGCGTTGAAGCTCCAGACTTTCTGGTTCAGGCCAAGACCGACGAACCAGCGGAACAACAGGTTGTAATTGAGCTGTTCATACAGTTGCTGCTCGCTGGGCACCGAATACAGCAGTTGCAGGAGCAGGATGTGCATCACCGTTTGCGCGGGAATCAGCATGCCCGGCTCGGCATTGAGGTCGTGCAGGAGGTCGCGGTGGGCATCGAGCAGGTCGTCGATCTGCGGGCGCAGCAACACCAGCGAATGGCCCGGCGGAATGTAGCTCGACACCTCTTTCAAGGCGCCCTGCCAGTCATCCTGCGAGACGATCCAGACCCACGGCGCGCCGTAGCGATACACCGAAACCGGCTTCTTGCGCGCGGCTTCGACGATCTTCGACAGGCGTTGATCGAGTTCCTGCATGCCCACTTTCGAGTAGCGTTCCATAGTCCCCATTGCCTCACTCCCGGCGTCCCGCCTCGGCTTGTGAAAAGCGCCCCGTTGGGCCCCTCAAGCGCGTTACATAGGCATGACCGGACTGGCGATGTGCTACCGAACTTTTGTCATAAAAGCTTCATTACGGCGTATGGGTGTACACACATCCGATGTAGGAGTGAGCCTGCTCGCGATAGCGGTGTGTCAGCCAAAGAAATATCAACTGACAGGACGCTATCGCGAGCAGGCTCACTCCTACAGGGGATTTGTGGTGATTTTGGGTCAGGTGTAGACGGGCCAGGTGTCGACGATTTTGCCACCGCGCACGGCGAGCAGATCGCCGAATTGCAGCAGTACGGCCTCGGTCTGGGTCGGGCGCAGGAAGACTTGATCTTCGATGGTCAGGCCCACGGCATTGGAACCGTTGACCATCTCCTGATTAGAACTGCGACCGTAGACGCTGTTGCTCTGTAAACCCTTCGGCGATTCGAACTCGGCCATCCAGTTGCCGCCATAGATGAAGAAGGTCTGACGCTGATTCTGATCCCACCACGAGAACAGCTTCGACTTGTCATCCAATGCAGGAATGTTCACCGCGCCAGTGCTTTTCAACACGGGCGTGGCGATGTAGGTCGCGGGGACATGTTCGGTGAGCGATGGCAAATCGTAGTGCGTCGGTTTGAGCATCGCCGTGCCCACCGACACTTCCGTGCTGAGTTTTTCGTTTTCGTGAATGCGATAACTCGGGCTGCCGGCGGTGTTCAGGCACAAGCCGTCGTGCCACAACGCGGGGAACTGCTGCCGGGTGAAATCGACGCAACGCTGATAAATCACCATGACCTTGGCGAACAACTCTTCCGGCGAGCCGAGAATCCCCGGCACGCCCATACCCACGAACGGGTCATAGCCCATGAACCCGGCGAATTCCAGATGCTGGGGGTTGGCGCTGATCAACGTGAGCATCTGCCCCAGCGCATTCACATCACTGACGCCGCCGCGATGCAGGCCGACATCCAGCTCGATGTTGATGCGCATCCGTGTGCCCATTCCTTGAGCCAGCGCAAGGTATTGCTGCAAACGTTCGGGGCCGTCGAGCAGCCATTGCAGTTGCTTTGCGGGATCAAACGGGCCTTTGTGGGTTTGGTAGAACAGCTCTGCCGAGCGCACCGGCAATGGCTTGCCGAGCAGAATGTCGGACTGCGGAAAAACCTGCGCATCGTGATTGAGAAACGGCTGATGAAACGACATCAGCTTTTGCGTGCCGGCACGTTGCGCGATGTAGCTCAACAGCCCCGGCGAAGGCAGCGACTTCTCCACCAGCCGCAGGTGTTTGCCCCCGCGTTTGACCGACTGCATCACCACATCGATGTTGTGATCGAGGCGATACAGATCGATCAACAGCACCGGGCGCATCGGGCCTTTTTCCTTTAACTCTTTGTTCAGTGCGCGGAAATATTCGCTGTACGGCGCGCCTCGATCGCCCGGTCGCAGCCATGCTCCAGCCCCCACCAGCAACGCACCGACACCCAGCGTACCCAGTAGAAAATTGCGCCGATTGACCGCCATCAGCTCACCCCCAAAATCGACGACAAATGCGCATTGAGAAACCGCCCGCTCGGATCCAGCGCCTGGCGCACGTCGACAAACTCGCGCCAGCGCGGATACAGCGGTTGCAGGTTTTTTGCGTTGAGCGAGTGCAACTTGCCCCAGTGCGGACGCCCGTTGTACTTCCAGAAGATCGGTTCGACCGCCGCAAAGAAGTTGTGATGATCCATCTGATAATGCTGGTGCACCGAGATCGAACAGCTGTCGCGACCTTCGAACATGCTCAGCGGAATATCGTCAGCTTTGACGTAGCGGTACTCAATCGGAAACCAGGTGCGCAGATCCTTGTCCTGAATCAGCTTGAGAATCTCGCGCAGGCACGCCGGGCCGTGTTCGGCGGGCACCGAGTATTCCATCTCATTGAAACGCACCGTGCGCACATTGGCATAGATGTCGAACGAGTCACCGACGCGGTCATCGAAACTGGCCAGATGACGCAAGTTGTTGAGCAGCGTGCGGCGCAGGTCAGGGAAGTCGCTGCCGTACTTGTCGATCTTCTCGATCAGGGTGACGAACTCGTTGCCACCCTCCTCTTCAGGCGGGATCGGCGGTGTAGCCGGGTCATCGGTTTCGTTGAGGGCAATGGACAAGGCGTAGTCGGAATGGGTGACGACGAGCATTTCCCAGTGCTGGTTTTCTCGGGTGTTCTTGTCGAGGTCTTCGAGCAGTTCTTCGGTCTTGGCGATCCACTGGCGTTCGTGCAGGCGATAGGCCGGGCGGTTTTGCAGGCGGATTTTAGTGGCGACACCGAGTGCACCGAGGGAGACGCGGGCGGCGTTGAGTACTTCGGGGTGCCGTTGGCTGTCGCAGTCGAGCACCTCGCCATTGGCGGTCACCAGTTGCATGCCGCAGACGTGGGCCGAGTAGGACTGGAAGTTTTTGCCGGTGCCGTGGGTCGACGTGGCAATGGCTCCGGCGAGGGTCTGGTAATCGATGTCGGCCATGTTCTGCAAACCTTGGCCGATGTCTTTCAGCGGCTGGCCCATGCGTGACATCGGTGTGCCGGCGGCGAATTCGGCTTGCAGGGTTTTTGCGTCGTGGTCGAGCAAGCCGTTGAAATAGCTCAGCGACAACAGCGTGCCGTCGGTGGGCACCAAGGCGCTAAACGAGTGCGCCGAGCCGACCGGGCGGATCTTGCCTTGCGCCTGCTGGATAGCGGCCACCAGCTCATCAAGATTCTTCGGCGCCAGTCGCGCCGCCGGCAGGCAACTCTGCCCGCCCGACCAGTTGCGCCACGGAATCAAGCGCGGCGCACGCAGCAATTGACCCAATGCCGGACAGCTCGCCAACGCACTGAACGCGCCGACAATACTTGTCCGTTGCAACAACTGACGCCGTGTCAGATCCATCGTCATGCCGGGCACCTTATTGAGGGAGGGGCTGGTCGGCCATGAAGCCGATCAACTGCAGGAATTGTTCTTCCGAGCACTCGACACACTGGCCCATCGGTGGCATGCCGTTGTAGCCGTTGATGGCGTGGTCGAGCAGTGTGTCGGTGCCTTGCTGGACGCGTGGCTCCCAGGCTTTGCGATCACCGGTCAGTGGTGCGTTGGCGGCGGGGTTGGCGTGGCAGAGTTGGCAGCTGTTGGCGTAGATCTGCGCCAGTGCCGGGTCTTTCGGCGTGGCGTTGCTATTGACGCTGGCCGGGGGGTTGGGGGCTTCGCCGCAACCGGGCAGAGCCAGGGCCAACACCAGCAGTAGAGTGAGTCGGATTGCCCGCATAACGGCCTCGCTTATTGTTGTGCTCACACCTTAAGGCAGCAACTGCAACGGGTTGAGGGCATTGCAGGCCAGAGAGGGGGCATCCGGGGACATGACCTCCCATGCAGGAGTTGCCGAAGGCTGCGATCTTTTGATCTTGACCTTCCAAAAGCAAAATCAAAAGATCGCAGCCTTCGGCAGCTCCTACAGGGTTTTCGGTGGGAATCACCGCTCTGCTGTGCGCCTTTGCGTGACATTCGGGTGACATTTGCGGGTTTAAATTTCGGCGCATTCAGGCGTATAACCTGTAGAGACTTTTTTGATCTGCATGCGGACATCAACACGGGGTAGCGACATGACCACAGCAAACATCCTTGGCAACCTGTTCCCTTCTGTCAGCGACATCCCGGAAAAATACCGCCTCGACGGTCAGGTCGAGCAACGCGAATATCTGGTAGACGGCCAGTTGCGCCGCTGGGACGGCCCGCTCGCCACCGTGCGCAGCCCGGTCTACCTGAAAGGTGACAACGGTGACGAACAAGTCATCCTCGGCAGCACGCCGCTGCTCGATGCTGACACCGCCCTCACCGCCCTCGACGCCGCCGTCCGCGCCTACGACCGTGGCCAGGGCCTGTGGCCGACCATGCGCGTAGCCGAACGTATTCAGCACGTCGAAGCCTTCCTCGGCCGCATGCGCCAACAGCGCGATGCCGTGGTGAAGCTGCTGATGTGGGAAATCGGCAAGAACCTCAAGGACTCGGAAAAAGAGTTTGATCGCACCTGCGACTACATCGTCGACACCATCAATGCGCTCAAGGAACTCGACCGCCGCTCCAGCCGTTTCGAACTGGAACAGGACACACTCGGGCAGATCCGCCGCGTGCCGCTCGGCGTCGCCCTGTGCATGGGCCCTTACAACTATCCGCTGAACGAAACCTTTACCACGCTGATCCCGGCGCTGATCATGGGCAACACCGTGGTGTTCAAACCGGCCAAGCTCGGCGTGCTGCTGATTCGTCCTCTGCTGGAAGCGTTCCGCGACAGCTTCCCCACCGGCGTGATCAACGTGATCTACGGCAGCGGCCGGGAAACCGTCAGCGCCTTGATGGCCAGCGGCAAGATCGACATCTTCGCCTTTATCGGCACCAACAAGGCCGCCAGCGACCTGAAGAAACTGCACCCGAAACCTCACCGCTTGCGTGCTGCGCTGGGTCTGGATGCGAAAAACCCGGGCATCGTTTTGCCGGAAGTCGATCTCGACAATGCCGTCAGCGAAGCGGTGACCGGTTCACTGTCGTTCAACGGTCAGCGCTGCACAGCACTGAAAATCCTCTTCGTGCATGAAGATGTCGTCGACAGCTTCATCGAGAAATTCAACACCAAACTGGCCACGCTGAAACCGGGCATGCCGTGGGACAGCGGCGTGTCGCTGACGCCATTGCCGGAGTCGGGCAAGGTCGATTATCTGCACGGTCTGGTTGCCGATGCGCGCAGCAAGGGTGCCGAAGTGGTCAACCCGAATGGCGGCGAATCACGCGAGTCGTTCTTCTACCCAGCGGTGCTGTACCCGGTGAACCCGCAAATGCGCGTCTATCAGGAAGAGCAATTCGGCCCAGTCGTGCCGATCGTGCCGTACCGTCATCTCGATACCGTGATCGACTATGTACTGGAGTCGGACTTCGGTCAGCAGTTGAGCATTTTCGGCACCAACCCGGTGGCGGTCGGCCGTCTGGTCGACACCTTTGCCAACCAGGTCGGGCGGATCAACCTCAACGCACAATGCCAGCGCGGCCCGGATACTTACCCGTTCAACGGCCGCAAGAATTCCGCGGAAGGTACGCTCTCGGTACACGATGCGTTGCGCGTGTTCTCGATCCGTACGCTGGTGGCGACCAAATTCCAGGACAGCAACAAGGACCTGATCAGCGAAATCATTCGCGGGCGTGATTCGAGCTTCCTGACCACCGATTACATCTTCTGATCAACTGTCACGCGGATCTGAATAAGCAAAAAGGCGACGGCAACCGCTTCTGATCCAAAGTCGCCAAGCGCCCGGCAAATCAGTGGCTACACTGATGCCAGCACTGTGCTGGATGCCGGGAGCTTGACCATGCTGGATTACTTTGCGCTAGGGGTTTTGGTGTTTGCCGGGCTCGTACTGTTTTACGGGATCATCGTGTTGCACGACATTCCCTATGAGATTGCCGTCCATCGTAAACACCCGCATCAGGATGCGATCCATGCCACTGGCTGGGTCAGTCTGTTCACGCTGCATGCGCTCTGGCCTTTCCTGTGGATCTGGGCGATGGCCTATCGAGAAGATCGCGGCTGGGGATTCGGTGACGGCAAATCCGTGCAAAACCATGTCGTTCGCCTGGAGCAACAGGTGGTCGAACTGCAAGGACGCCTCGAACGACTCGAAGCGCTGAATGCCACTGCTCCCCACAACGGGGAGGGCTGAACACCATGGATCTGCTCCTTGTCCTGACTTACGCCGCGATCTGCGTCGCAGTGTTCAAGATCTTCCGTATCCCGCTGAACAAATGGACGGTGCCCACCGCCGTACTGGGCGGCATCCTGATGATCGGCGCCCTGATTTTCACCATGAACTACAACCATCCCTACTCCGAGGTGGCGCGCACTTACTTCGTTTCCGTGCCGGTGATTCCCATCGTCAGTGGCCAGGTAATCGACGTGCCGGTGAAGGGGAACGAGCCGCTGGAAAAAGGCGACGTGCTGTTTCGCATCGACCCCACACCGTTTCAAAACCGGGTGAAATCGCTCAAGGCGCAATTGATCGCCGCCAAGGGTGATCGTTATCGCATCACCGAACTGATCCGCCGTAATTTCGGCACCCAACGCGAACTGGATGCGGCCATCGCCCGCACCGATGATCTGCAGGCGCAACTCGACAACGCCCAGTTCGAGCTGGACAACACCACCGTTCGCGCGCCAAGCAAAGGCTTCGTCACCCATGTTTCGCTGCGGCCGGGGATGATGGCGAGCAAGTTGCCGTTGCGCCCGTCGATGGTGTTCATTCCCGAGGAAGGCCAATATTTTGCTGCGTGGATGCGCCAGAACAGCCTGCTGCGCCTGACCGTCGGTGATGAGGCGGAAGTCGCGTTCGACGGCATTCCCGGCAAGGTGTTCGCCGGCCGGGTGAAAAACGTCATCGGGGTGATTGCCGAAGGTCAGGTGCAACCGTCCGGCACTTTGATCGGCTATACCGGTTCGCCGCCGGCCGGGCGTGTGCCGGTGATCATCGAAATTACCGATCCGGAATTCGCCCAGTACAGCAAGCTGATGCCGGGCGGTGCTTACGGGCAGGCCGCGTTGTACAGTCAGCACTTCCACCACATTGGCACGATGCGCAAAATCCTCCTGCGTATGGCAGCATGGATGAATTACATTTTCCCTTTCCATTGACCCGAAGCCCAATCACGAGAGGCCCGCACTGAGTACTTACAGCACCCATCGACTTCCGCCCTTGCTGCGCCGTGTCTTGCGTCCGTTGCTTGATCCTTATCGACGTTACCGGCACGCGCGGCTGATTCATGCGGTGCGCGTGGCCCTCGGGTTGCTGGCAACGATCCTGCTGACCACCGGCATCAACCTGCCCCACGGCGAATGGGCATCAGTGACCATGCTGGTGGTGATCGGTGGTTTGCAGCACCACGGCAACATCGGTAAAAAAGCCGCCGAACGCGCCACCGGCACCTTGATCGGTGCTGGCGTCGGCTTGCTGCTGGTGGCGCAGCAGGCGTGGCTCGGCATGCCGTGGCTGACGTATTTTGCGATGGCGGTGGTCTGCGGTTTCTTCTCTTATCACGCCATTGGCAAGGGTGGTTATACCGCCCTGCTCTCGGCGATCACCGTGTTCATTGTCGCCGGGCATGGCGACAACCCGATCACCGATGGTTTGTGGCGCGGCGTCGACATCCTCATCGGCATCGCCCTCGCTCTGGCCTTCTCTTTCGCCCTGCCGCTCTACGCGGTGTATTCGTGGCGCTACAACCTCGCCGATGCTTTGCGCGATTGCGCCACGGTGTATGGGCGGATCATCGGCGGACAGCCGGTAAGCGCCGACGAGCATTTGAAGTTGATGGGACGACTCGGCGCGGTAATGGTGCAGTTGCGCTCGCTGATGCCGTCGGTGTCCAAGGAAGTGAAGATATCCATGACCGAACTCGACGCGATCCAGCGCAATCTGCGCATGTGCATCAGCACGCTGGAGATCCTCGGCAACATCCGACCGGATGCCAACGATCCAGAAGCCATGGCGCATCTGCAATCAGCGCTGAAGGCCGAGCACCGGCAGATTCGCGTGCAACTGATCGGTATGGCCCGGGCGCTGAAAACCGGCGCTTCGCAACGCCTGGACAAGCCGCTCGAGTTGCCGGAAGCCAACCTCGATGCGCCGGTTTACAGCGCGCTGGATGGCTACCGACTGTTGACCCGGCAACTGGCGTCGAATATCGGCGAGATGCGCCAGCGCTTGGCGAAAACCGCAGCGCACTGGAACATCTGAGGGTTACTGCGCGGCCAGTCGCCGGCTCTTCAGGCCCCAGCCCTGCTGCATGCCGGCAGCGGCCAGCAGGATCGCCGCGACACCGATCCATTGCAGGATTTCCAGGCGATGGCCGAACGCAAACCAGTCAACGAAGATCGCCGCAATCGGGTAGATGAACGACAGTGCGCCGGTCAACGCGGTCGGCAACTTCTGGATCGCGCCGTACAGCAGCACATACATCACACCGGTGTGGACGATGCCCAATGTGACCAGACTGGCCCAGGCACTCGGCGCTTGCGGCAATGCGCTGAAATGCGCAAACGGCGCCAGCAACAAAATCCCGGTGCAGACTTGAATCAATGCAATCAGATGCGGTGGCGTGCCGGTCAGGCGTTTGATGATCAGCGCGGCAATGGCATAGAGAAACGCCGCACCCAACGCCAATGCAATGCCCATCAGATAGTCGTTGCCGCTCTCGCCCTGAGTGCCGTGGGCACTGACGATTGCCAGCATGCCCATGAACGAAATCGCCAGCCAGAACAGCTTCTGCAAAGTGATTTTTTCGCCCAGAAACAGCGCTGCCAAACCGACCAGCATGAACGGCTGGACGTTGTACACCGCTGTGCCGATGGCGATCGAAGCGCGGGAATACGAAGCAAACAACAGCACCCAGTTACCGACAATCGCCATCCCGCTGAGCACTGCGAGCAAAAATGTGGTGCGGGTCAGAATGCCTGGGCGCAAAAAGCCGAAAGCGGCACAGATCAACAACAAGGTGCCGGCACCGAACACGCAGCGCCAGAACACCACGTCGAGCACCGGTTGCCCGGAGACCAGCACGAACCAGCCGATCGTCCCGGAAATCAGCATGGCAGCGGTCATTTCAAATGAGCCGCGACGGATTGTATTGTCCATCTTCAATCTCCTGTCTTTGTGACAAAAGTATGCCAAGCAAACCCGCAGGCGCTCCAGCGCAAAAAGCAGGCTAAACTCGGTATCTGCCTTTTTTATCGTGGGTGGTTTTCACCAATTGCCTAATGCTGGAGTTTTTCATGACTGACGATATTGATCAGATCCTCATCGGCGCATTGATGGAGGATTCGCGGCGCTCGCTCAAAGCCTTGGCGCAAATCAGCGGATTGTCGTCGCCGAGCGTGGCTGAACGCTTGCGGCGGTTGGAAGAACGCGGTGTGCTCAAGGGCTACACCGTCGAGATCGATCCGAAGTGTTTTGGTTATCAATTGCAGGCCATCGTCCGGGTGCGTCCGCTGCCGGGGCAGTTACAGGAAGTCGAACGGCAGATCCTGTCGATTCCCGAATTCACCGAGTGCGACAAGGTGACGGGCGAAGACTGCTTTATCGCGCGCCTGCATGTGCGCTCGATGGAACAGCTCGACACCCTGCTCGACCGCCTCAATACCTTGGCCGAAACCAACACTGCAATCGTCAAGAAGACCCCGGTCAAGCGCCGCTTGCCACCGATGGCCTAAGTGCATTTGCTGCACGTTCAGCGTAGATTGAGGTTTTTCCGGCGAAGGATTGGCGGTATGAAAGTTCAGGCAATGATGCTGAGCGCATTAATGTTAAGTGGTTGCGGGACAGTGCAAACGGTCATGCGCGACGACCAGGTCGCCGTGGACGATTTGAGATCGAACAAATCCTATTGCGGGGCGGTGCCGAGGATCTACAGCGGTGTGATGTATGACTTTTGTAGCCTGCATGCGCCGATAGACGAAGGTAACAAGTACAACGCCGCCCTGCCCGGTTGGGCGATTGATGCTGTGGCGTCCGGGGTGCTCGACACGTTGTTGTTGCCTTACACCATTTACAAACAGCAGACTGACGGCAGCATCGTGATCAACTGAAAAAGCCTGCGCACGCCGAAACGTGCGCAGGCTTTTCGCTGCTTACTCCAGCAGTTGCTGCAGGCTCGGGTCACGCATGACTTTCTGCAATGGCTGCGGCGTGGCGTTGTTGGTGGAATTGAGCATTTTCAGTTTCATATCCGACGCTTTGCTGCACGCGTTCTTGCCGTCGGCGTAGATGCCGCTCATGTTGCATTTCCACTTGAAGTAATTCACCAGACCGCCGGACAACTGCAGGCTGTAGTCAGTGCTTTGAGTGCCCGGCGTGAAAGCATGGCCGGCCGGAATGTTCTGGAACCACTTCATCCATTCAGGCGAACCCGGCTTCGGCGCATTGGCCTGGAACGTTGGATTCATGATCGCCACTTGCGGCGTTTCGGCGGTTGCATGGCAGCTCAGGCAGGAACTGTTGGGGTTGTCCACCGGACCATTGAGGCGACCGTTCCAGCCCAGATGGGTGGGTGGCAACTCCTGGGTCTTGGCGTTGATCGCGGTCTGTTGCAACGCGGGATTGATCTTGGTCTGCGTTGGTTGCGGGTTGGTGAAGTCGTTGCCGGTTTCTTCCGGATCGTTGCCCCACATGATCCCAACCGGGACGAGGTTGTCCCAGCCCGGCTTGCCGGTTTTCGCGCCGTTGTACTGAAAGGTGCCGAAGATCCAGCCCGTGGCGCTCATGCGCTGATCGCGCACGGCGATGTCCATCTGAATCAATGCGACATCTTTGACCTTGCGATTGGCCGACGTGAACGTTTCGGTGATGTAGCCCTTCCACAACACCGGATTCACCAGGAACGGCACGGTGCTGCGATCGATATCGGCGAACAGGGCTTTGCAGACTACGGTGCCGTCGGGGAAGCTGTTGGGTGCCGATGTGTACTTCGGATCAGGGTTGTTCGGGTCTTTCCAGACCTCTCCGATGGTATAGGCACCGATGTCATTATAGATGCCCACCGCGTAAGTCTGGCCGGTGGAGGTCTGCGTGGCGGCGAGTTGCTTGACCTGGATCTGCGCCTCTTTGGTCAGGCCGTGAATTCCTTCGCGTCCCAGCGGGCCGTAGTGCTGCCACGGCATGTGATACCACTGACGTTTTTTATTGTTCTGCACGTACCAATCAGCCTCGACGTTGCCTTCGAGGCAATAGGTTTTGACTTCCTCCATGTACGCACGCCAAGTCTCAAAATTGTTATCTGGCTTGGTTGGTAGATTCTTGAAAAAACCGGGTAGCGGTACTTGCGGCGCGGTTGCCGGGTAACTCTGGCTCAACTCGAACAATGGGCCAGAGTATTGGCTGGAAGGTGGCTGATAGCCGAAGTCAGGATAGACGCCGGCGAAGGTTGACGCGCTGAACAGCGCGGTGGTGACGGCCAGTACAGCCAGTTTTCCTTGGGGCTGGTTCATCGATGATCTCCTTGATTGGGACAACGCCCGCAATGGCAGGGCCTCCATTATTTTTCTGGTATCAGGGTCCCGGTCGTTCGCCGGGATACGGTCACGGTGCATGGCATTTGGCGTGGTTCACCTCCCGGTTTTCACTGGACGAACGAATACAGTCGCTCTCGACCGAAAGGCCTGGCGATCAACAGCGAGGGAAGTGAATGCGAGGGACGCAGGAATTACACGAGGGGGCTGGTTACCGACTCCTGTCGATCAGGCTACTGCTCTTCCTTGGTAATTAGGTGTAGGTGATTTCCAAAAAGACGCCACTATTTTCAGATCATTTTATAGGTAAAAGGCCACTACGCTTTTCGGCGAGCAACAAAAAACCCGCCGAAGCGGGTTTTTTGTTGAAACGACTAACGATCAGTCGTCGCGGCTCATGATGCCGAAGATCTGCAACAAGCTGATGAACAGGTTGTAGATCGATACATACAGGCTGATGGTCGCCATGATGTAGTTGCGCTCACCGCCGTGGATGATGGCGCTGGTCTGGAACAGGATGCACACCGACGAGAACAGCACGAAACCTGCGCTGATCGCCAGTTGCAGACCGCTGACCTGGAAGAAGAAGCTCGCCAGCGTTGCACCCAGCAACACGAAGAAACCAGCGGTGATGAAACCACCGAGGAAGCTCATGTCCTTACGGGTGATCAGCACGTAGGCCGACAGACCACCGAACACCAGCGCGGTCATCGCGAACGCCGAGCTGACCACTTCAGCGCCGCCCTGCATACCCAGGTAACGGTTGAGGATCGGGCCGAGCAGGAAACCCATGAAACCGGTCAGCGCAAAAGCGGACACCAGGCCCCACGCGGAATCACGGAGTTTGTTGGTGAGGAAGAACAGCCCGTAGAAGCCGATCAGCACCACGAAAATGTTCGGGTAGCCAACACGCATCTGCTGGGCAACGAAAGCCATGACGCCGCTGAATGCGAGAGTCAGAGCCAGTAGGCCGTAAGTGTTGCGCAGGACGCGGCTAACCTCTAGCTGCTCAGCCTGCACGCTGTTATTAACTGCGTAATCCTGTTCGCGCATGGCGACACTCCTGTTGGTTTGAAACGTTCAGTCGCAAAGATCATAACAGACGCTCTGTAACAAGCCATGCAGAGAGTTTGACAGTGTGTTTCATTCAGGTATTATGGCGCCCGCAACGCAACGGAGGTGTGGCCGAGTGGTTTAAGGCAACGGTCTTGAAAACCGTCGACTGTAACAGGTCCATGAGTTCGAATCCCATCGCCTCCGCCATCTTAAGTACGACAAAGCCCTGATTATTCAGGGCTTTGTCGTTTCTGGGGTTTGAGATTTCTGCCGCGCTGATTGAAAAACTACAAAACTTTCTGACCTTCTCTGCCGTCCTGCCGACCGTCACCAATCCAAAATCCTGCATCTCGTCGAAGTGCTGTAGCCAGATCGCTACCTCGGCAAGCTGCACGCGTTACTGCATCAGCAAGATGTTGAAGCCGCCGGTTACGCTGACATTTAATCAAAAGCCTCATCGAACCAACCTCCCTGCTTCGACCTAGCGATTGCAGCTTTTCTAGCTACGCTTGCCGACAAGAGTCTGGCGAAAGTACGCCTACTGCTTATCAGTCAAGGGAGCCAACATCCATGGATAGCATGCAGGGCGTTTATCCATCAGCAACCGTTCTGGTGGTCGACGATACCCCCGACAACCTGATGCTGATCGCCGAGTTACTCAAGGACAAATACCGGGTCAAGGCCGCCAACAGCGGTGAAAAAGCCTTGCGCCTTCTGCAGGCCGACCCGCTCCCCGATCTGATTCTGCTGGACATCATGATGCCGGGCCTGTCTGGTTACGACGTTGCCGAACGGCTCCAGCATGACGCCCGCCTCGCTCACATACCGATCATTTTCCTGACCTCCATGACGGCCACAGAGGACGAGATTCGCGGCTTGAGCCTCGGCGCCGCCGACTACATCACCAAGCCGATCATTCCTCCGGTGCTCATGGCCAGAGTGGAGACTCAGGTCAAGCTCAAGGCCGTCGCCGACTTTCTGCGCAATCAAAACGATTTTCTGGAACAGGAAGTGCAACGCCGTACCCGCGAAGTGATTGCCATCCAGGATGTCACCATCCACGCCATGGCCTCGCTGGCCGAAACCCGCGACAACGAAACCGGCAACCACATTCGCCGCACCCAGCACTACATAAAGTTGCTGGCCGAACGGCTGCGCGAGCACCCGCGCTTCCGTCACTTCCTCGACGAGGAAACCATCAAGCTGCTATTCAAATCCGCACCGCTGCACGATATCGGCAAGATCGGCATTCCTGATCGCATCCTGCTCAAGCCCGGACGTCTCACTCCGGAAGAGTTCGAGATCATGAAGACCCACACGACCTTGGGACGCGACGCCATCCAGCACGCCGAGGACCAGTTGGGAATCGACGTCGACTTCCTTCGCCTGGCCAAGGAAATCGCCTACGGCCATCAAGAAAAATGGGATGGCAGTGGCTATCCGCAAGGGCTGGCCACCGACGATATTCCGATCAGCGCGCGTTTGATGGCTGTGGCGGATGTCTACGATGCGCTGATCAGCCGCCGCGTATACAAGCCCGGCATGCCCCATGAGCAAGCAGTGGAAATAATCCGCGAAGGCCGAGGCAAACATTTCGACCCGGACATCTGCGATGCATTTCTGGCCAATGCCGGGCAGTTCCAGAACATTGCCGTGCAGTTCGCCGACAGTGACCAGGACATGGCCAGACAACTGGCCTTGCTTGAACAGATCGCTGACCAACCCTGAACCCTGTGTAGCACTCTGCCCCCTGTTGAACGAGGCCCTTTATGAACAGACTGTTCGAGATGCTCGAGCGCCTGTCCCTGCGCAGTAAATTGATCATCGGCTTCGCCGCGTTGCTGATATTGGTTCTGATACTGGGGGTGCAAAGCCTGCGTGCCCAGTATTCGCTCAGGAACGAAATGCAGCAGTTGTACCAGCAGGATCTGGTGGGTATCCAGCATGTGCAGGAAGTCCGGGTGCAGTTGCCGCATCTTTTGCTGGCCATGCAACGTGCGATCTCGACCAACAACGCGGACATCCGCATCAGCGCCAGAGCGCAGATGAATGTTGCCCAGGAACGACTCCACGAAGCCCTGGAACAGGTGCGCCCGACGCTGCGGCGACAGAGCAGTCTCAGCAGTCTGCTGGAATTCGAAATGCTCTTGCGGCGTCTGCAAAAAGACGGCGATGACGCCTTGGAATTCGCCGGCAAGGGCTCGCTGGGTCAAGCCTGGATGTTGCTCAACAGTAAGGATTTTCTCGCGCTGGAACAGGGCAGCGACGGGCTGCTCACGCAGATAGAGAACAACAAGCAAGCCGACATCCACGATACGGCGAAGAATCTGGCCGAATATGCGCAGCGCAGTACCACGATCACGTATGTGTTGCTGCTGGGCGGGTCGACGCTGGCGTTGCTGTTGACCTGGCTAGTCAGTTATTCCATTCGCGTGCCGCTCAATCGTGTCCGCGTGGCGGTGGACGAATTGGCGTCCGGCAAGCTGGACGGGCAAATCCCCCACACCGACCTTCGCAACGAAACCGGTGACCTCGCCCGTGCCATCGCCAAGTTGCAGGTGGAGGCTTGTCAGCTTGAGCGCCAGCGCTGGGTTAAAAACCACACTTCACTACTGCAAGTGGCTCTGCAACAGGCGGAAACGCCGCAGCAGTTGGCCCAGGCTTTTTTTAGCCAAATCGCGCCGCAACTGGGCATGTGCCAAGGGGCGCTTTACGTCCTCTATGAAGGCGCCTCGCGCCTTCGACTGGTTGGCGGTTACGCGGTGGACAATGAGCATCCTCTGCCCGTTGAACTTGAGCTCGGTGACGGCTTGCTTGGCCAGTGCGCACTGGATCGTCAACCTCGCCACCTGCAGAATCTGCCCAAAGCGTTTTGGCATGTACGCACGCAGTTGGGCGCAGCCCCCGCCAGCGTCCTGATGGTTCAACCCGTGCTGCGTGGCGAACGCCTGCTCGGGGTGGTGGAAATGGCCGGTTTTCGCCAACTGGAAGAGAACGAAGCGCTGCTCTTGCAAGAAGTGCTGCCCAGGCTGGCCGGTGCCATGGCCATCATGGAACGCAGTGAAGCAGCCCAGGCGCTGCTGCTGGAGACTCGCCGTCAGGCGGACGAAATGGGCGCGCAGACCTTGCAACTGGAACATCAGGCCAGCGAACTGGAGGCCCAGCAGGCAGCATTGCGCGCCACCGAGGCCTGGTATCGCGGCATCATCGAGGCAGCACCGGACGGTATGCTGGTGCTGGGGGCTGACGGTCGCATTCTGATGACCAACCCGCAAATGGACAGCCTGTTTGGTTATGCCCCCGGCGAGTTGATTGGCGCCAGCATCGAGCGTCTGGTGCCGCAGGCTGCGCGCGAGCGCCATGTCAAATTGCGCGACGGGTTCATTGCCAGCGGCGGCACCCGGCAGATGGGTGGCGACCTGGAGGATCTGAGCGGCGTGCGCAAAGACGGCAGCCTGTTCTCCGTGGAAATTGGCCTGTCCCACCTGCCCCGCCTGGAGGGTCGTGGCGTCTGCGTCTGTGCCTCGGTGCGCGACGTGAGTGAACGCCGGGCGATGGAAGCCAGACTGCGCACTGCCAGCGATCGCCTGAACCTGGCGCAAGAGGCTGGCGACATCGGTCTGTTCGATGTGGATCTTATCAGCGGCACAAACTATTGGACGCCCCAGCTCGAAACCCTGTTTGGTCTTGAACCAGGCGCCTTCGGCGGAACGCTGCAGCACTGGCAGGCGCTGGTGCATCCCGAGGATGTGGCGCGGGTCCGCAGCACCTTCGAGAGCGCCGTGCAGAGTGGCGATGATCGCGTCGAATTCGACTTTCGCATCGTGCGCAAAAATGACGGGCAGATACGCACGTTCCGCTCGCTCAACCGTTTCTCACGCACACCGGACGGCAAACCATTGCGCGCAACCGGCATCAACATCGACGTGACAGCGCTGGCAGAAGCAAGAGCAGCGGCCGAAGAGGCCACTCAGGCAAAGAGCGAGTTCCTTGCCAACATGAGCCATGAGATCCGCACGCCGATGAACGCCATCATCGGCATGAGCCACCTGGCGCTGCGTACCCAGCTGGATAATCGCCAGCGCAACTACATAGAAAAGGTGCATCGCTCGGCGGAGAACCTGCTGGGAATCATCAACGACATTCTCGATTTTTCCAAGATCGAGGCCGGCAGGATGAGCCTCGAACAGGCGCCATTTCGCCTGGAGGACGTGCTCGACAGCTTTGCCGCCATGATTGGTCTGAAGACCGAGGACAAGGGTCTGGAGTTGTTGTTCCAGATCCCGCCTGACCTGCCCACGGCCCTGCTCGGCGATCCCCTGCGGCTGGGGCAAGTGCTGATCAATCTGGGCAACAACGCGGCCAAGTTCACCGAGCACGGTGACATCGTGGTCGGCGTGGAAGAAGTGGGTTCAGACAACGAACACGTGCAACTGCACTTCTGGGTGCGCGACACGGGCATCGGCATGACTGCCGAGCAGTGTTCACGCCTGTTCGAGTCGTTCAGTCAGGCTGACAGTTCGATCACTCGCAAGTACGGCGGCACCGGGCTCGGCTTGTCCATCTCGAAGAAGCTGGTGGAGCTGATGGCCGGCCGAATCTGGGTGGAAAGCCAACCTGGAGTCGGCTCGACATTCCATTTCCAGGTGCAACTCGGCGTGCAGCAAGGCGCGCAACCGCGCCGTATGTTCAAAGCCGGCGAGCTACTGGGGATGCGGGTACTGGTCGTGGATGACAATGCCAGTGCGCGTGAAATTCTCTCGGGCATGGCGCGCAGCTTTGGCCTGGAAGTGGATGTCGCGCAGAGCGGTAGTCTGGCCCTGCGCATGTTGGCCGACGCCGAGCACAAGGCACTGCCTTACAATCTGGTCTTGATGGACTGGCGGATGCCCGGCATGGATGGCATGGAAGCCGTGAGCAAAATGCATTCCGCCAGCCTGATGCGCACGCCATCGGTGATCATGATCACCGCATTTGGACGCGAAGAAGCCCGCGAAGAAGCCGAGCGTCAAGGCATCCAGTTGCCGGTGGTGCTGACCAAGCCCGTCACGCCGTCCTCGCTGCTCGAAGCCATCGGCGTGGTGCTGGGCCGAGAAACACTGAGTGACACGCGAACGGGCGAACGCTCCCAGCACAATGCCAACACCGTCGCCAGCCTCAATGGCGCGCGGCTGCTTCTGGTCGAAGACAACGATCTCAATCAGGAACTGGCCAGCGAGCTGCTGGAAAGTGTCGGGATACGCCTGCGACTCGCCACACACGGTCAGGAGGCGCTGGACATCCTCGCCGAGGATGGCGACTTCGATGGCGTGTTGATGGATTGCCAGATGCCGGTGATGGATGGCTACACGGCAACCCGACAAATTCGCCAACAACCGCGCTTCAACACTTTGCCAGTGATCGCCATGACCGCCAACGCGATGGACGGTGACCGCGAGCGCGCCCTCGAATGCGGCATGAACGACCATATCTCCAAGCCACTCAATGTCGAAGCGATGTTCGCCACCCTGGCAAAATGGATCAAGCCACAAACCGCTCAAGCATCGCTGAACGCAGGGTTCGCCGATGGCTTGCCAGAGCGTCTTGAGGGCATCGACCTCGCGGCGGGTCTCGCCACCTGCATGGGGCGGCGGGATCTCTACTTGCGCCTGCTCTGCAAGTTTCGCGACACCCAGACAGGCTTTATCGAGCAGTTCCACACCGCACGGATCGATCCGGATGCTGGCGCCGCTGAACGACTGGCGCACAGTTTGCGCGGCACCGCCGGCAACATCGGCGCCAAGGCCTTGGCGCAAGCCAGTGCTTTACTGGAACAGGCCTGCCATGACGGCGAGCCTGACGCGCAGGTACAAGCGCTGGCGAAGCAAGTCGAATATTGCCTGCATCCGATTCTGGTCGCACTGGCCGACCTCAAGACAGACACACCGGCCAGCACAGGTGACGACCTGCTGAACGACTCGGCAATCAACGAGCAACTGAACAGACTCGTGGGTCTTTTGGACGAAGGTGACACGGCGGCTTTGGATGCGCTCGCGGGACTGCGCAACATGCGACTTGGTCGGGCGTTAGAAGAGCGCCTGGCTCTGGTCGCGGTACAGGTGGAACGGTTCGATTTCGATCGGGCTTTGAAGCTTTTGCAGGATGGGTGATTTGAGGAAGGACTGTAGCTGAGCTTTTTTGGCCGATAGCTGCTGCTGTCGAACGATCGTTTTTGTCCAGAAGCGGCCATCGCGTGCCTACAAAAGCAGAAGCTGCTTACAGCGATTCCGGATTACTCAGGTGATGCTGACTCGTAAAACGCTTCATTAGCAAGGTTCGAACGGTCGACACATCTCTAAATCAAGACTTGCATGATGCCGACAGCATCAAATAGCCATTACATAAGAGACCTGATTTGCCTGATACTACGCGCCGCAACTTGGCCTTAATCAGGAACACTCTCTCATGGACGATTTTTTGCAAACTGTGGCTCTGCTGCGCGCGAGGTATCAGCGCCCTGCAGACTTCAACCTCTTCTCCGTACTCCGCAGCGCGAGTGACGAGGTTCGGCTTCACTCGCGCTACCTCGCCTTTTTGCTCGACCCAAAGGCAACCCACAATAAAGGAACAGCGCTGCTGAATCTCTTATTGAAGCGACTGGGCATCCAGAACTTCGACTCAGAGAATGCGATTGTCGAAGTCGAGTACCAGAACATCGACATCTTGGTCCGCAACCAGTCCAAGCAGGCAGTGATCATCGAGAACAAGATCTACGCTGGCGATCAGGACGAGCAGCTCTGGCGCTACCACCAGCGAATGCAAGCGGAAGGCTATGGCGAGATTTGGACCACGTATCTCACCCTGGATGGTTCCGAGCCCAGTGAACAGAGTCGCAAGTCGCTGCCTGTAGTTCTTCTCAGCTATGAAGCTGAGATCATCGCTTGGTTGAAAGACTGCATCCCACTGGTTGCCCGCGAGCCCGGCGTGCGGGAAAGCGTTTTCCAATACATCGAACTACTCCAAAAGCTGACATCCAGTGACCAGGGTGAGATCTATATGAGCAAGCTAAAAGAACAGATCCTGCTTGGCGAGAATCTCTTCGTGATCGCCGACATCAACCACGCATTCAAATCCGTACTGGTCGATCTGCAACTCGATATTTGGGAGCGCATGACGGCTTACCAAGGGAGCCATTATCCGCAACTCGGCAAGCCCGAAAATTCGGCCACGAAGGAGGCTATTTCCGCCTATTACAAAAAGGCCAAAAACAGCAAATACATTGGCCTCACTTTCCCCTTCACATTTATGAATGGTGGCGTGTACATCGAACTCGACCACCGCCTTTACGTTGGCTACTACTGTGACGGTGAGCAGTTCCCGGAAGATCGTGAGCAACTTTTGGCGCTGAGTCGAGAAATCGCACCCAATACTCGGAATTCGGGAAAAATGTTTTGGAAGTACTCTACGTTTAATGTGAACCTACATGCCCCTTCCAACGAGGACCTGGCCCTTCTCCGAGATCCGGAAACAAGGGATTCGATTGCCGTCAACCTGATCGATGACGCTCACGAGCTGTGGCAGCGCGCTCACCAGCAGTTCGCCTGACGAACAAAAAGGCGCAAAAAGGGGACTGATTTATTTCTCAGAAAATAAATCAGCCCCCTTTTCTCCTTTTCTTCTCCGCTTTCCGAACGTCTGCTTTTGGCCACCCTCTGCCTGTCACGATGGGCGGAATTCGGCCAGAAACGGTTACTAATGCGCGTCCCCTTTTAGCTTTTCAATTATGAGATACAAGCACTAATGAAAACCATATTTGAAGACATCATCACGCGATATGGCACAAAGCGCGCAGAGTTTATCGCAGAGACTTGGCCGAAAAACCCAAAATGGCTTGATTTCATCAAGGTGTCGGACGCCCCAAGAGCGGAGGAGTACTTTGATCAGGAGATGGAGTTTTACAGGGCGTTCGAACTGGAAATTGATGCTATTCCCAAATTGAGAAATAAAAAAATCAGCGCACCTCAATGGGAGGAGGTTGTTCACTTTTTAAAAATTCACAACGAGAGACTATCATCTCAGATTGATAACTCGACGACGCTCACCGCCACCTTCGTTTTTATGGGGTCTCTATTTCTTCTACTTGCAAACTACATCACCAATATTTTCTACATCCCATTTGCATTCCTGTCTGTTTTCGCCATACAGATTTTTCTACAGCGGATGGGCCGTCGGCATGAGCTGGCTAGAAATAAAGAGCTTGTGATTATTATCGAGAATTACATCAAAAAGTGCCGCACATCTTCTTAAATTAATTTGTAGTGAATCGCCCTGGGTTTCGTAGATGGCGACTGTCCGCTCTTTGCCGAAAGCTGCCACACGCCAACCGTCACCAATCTGTTGACCCGTGATTCGACTAAGGAGAAGCGATCGGAACGTATTGGCCCGGATCGCTCCGAAGTGAAGCAACCGTGTTGTCAGGGCGCAATTGTCCACGACTTGCCAAGTGCCAGCCGGTGCCCATCGTCAACCCTTAGGCGAGAGAGAAGGCTTTTGGGCGCAGACAGAGAAAAGAACACCCAGTGCCCAGAACCATCAGCCATGGGTTCGTTGTCGGCGACATAAAGCGCAACCTCGCTCTCAGGCATTTTTAGGGCAACAGACAGTTCCGCTTGGGTCAACTTTCGATAATCATTCATCAGATCACTCCTTGATCCCGGCTCCATGCCGGTCCTATAGCAATAGCGCAAAAACTGGAATCCCTCCACCGCCCGGGCATGCACCGGCGTATTCCGCGCCCCCTAAAGCCCCCAATTCACACAACAACCCTTATGTAACCCAAAAACACGCCGATACCGTCGAGCAGCACGGAAGCACCGCAGCAGCACTGACTCCCTAGAAGGAAGGAACCCGATCAATGTTGGAATACCTCTGGCGCAGCATTCATTCCCCGGACTACTTGCCCAACGTACTGGAGTGGATGCTCCATATTCTCCTCAGCCCGTTCATGGTGATCATGTGCCTGATGGTCGGCGCGCTGGCCGGTAAATGGTGGCGGGCACTGCCCTACGGGAGTCTGATTTGTTATGTGGTCTTTCTGAGCCGGTCCTCTTTCTATCGGTGGGAAAGCATTTTCCCCTTAGCCGGCTTGCCTGCGCTGGCGATAGATGGCGCTCCTTGGTTTTTATTTGAAAGGAGTACTCAGAACCCGCGCAGACGCAAAACCCGAAGGCCATTGGCTGCGCAGGCTTTATCAAGGCCTTAAGGTCTTTCTGCTGACGGTCATGGTGATGTTCTGGGGATTGGTCGTGCTGTTTGTCGTGGTCTTCACTGTCTCGGTCGCGACCCAACCGTCAGTGGCGCATTGATCAGCCTTCTGCTTGATCAGACAAATCGGGACTCCGGATCGCCGGAAACAGCGCTCGAATGAGCTGCCGACTCAACAAGATGAACTTCAGTGGCGTTGCGACCCGCCAGCCAGGCAAGTACAGACGCGGCGATCAACACCGCAGCACTGAGCTCGAATGTGGCTTTGTATCCGCTCAGGTCAAAAGCCAGACCGCCAATGATTGCGCCTCCGGCGATCGCCAGTTGCACAATGGCGACGAGCAAACCGCCTCCGGCTTCCGCATCATCCGGCAGCGTCTGCGCCAGCCATGTCCACCAGCCGACCGGCGCGGCCGTGGCGACGAGTCCCCAGAGGCCGAGTAATACGGCGGTCAGCAGCGGTGATTTGCCGAAGCTGACCAACGCCAGCGCGATGGCCGCCATGATCAGCGGGATGACGGTCAACGTGCGGTACAGGCCACGGCCCATAAACCTTTCGATCAGAAAGGTGCCGATAAAACCGGCCAGTCCCAGCCCCAGCAGCATCAAGGACAAGGTTGAGACACTGACGCCCGTTACGCCTTCAAGAAAGGGCCGCAGGTAGGTGAACAGCATGAACTGGCCCATGAAAAAAACGCTGACGGCGACCATGCCCAAGGCCACTGGCAATTGCTTCATCAGCCGCAAAACGTTGCCGCTGCCTGCCTGACGCTCCGCCTTGAAGGACGGCATACTCATCAGCAGCCACACGGCGGCCAGCACTGCGACCGGAACCACGCAAAAGAATGCCCCGCGCCAGCCGATCAGCGAGCCGAGAAAGCTCCCCGCCGGAGCGGCGATGACCGTCGCCAGGGCGTTACCGCCATTGACGATGGCCAGCGCTCGCGAAACCTGTTCAGGCTGCACCAGACGCATTGCAGTCGCCGCCGACAATGACCAGAAACCGCCGATCGCGATCCCGATCAGCGCACGTCCGAACATGAATGACGGGTAGCCTGGCGCGACCGCGACGACCGTACCAGAGACGATCATCAGCAAGGTCAGGCCCAGCAGCAGCTTCTTGCGTTCGACGCGAGCAGCGACCGAGGCAATCAACAGGCTGGTGATCAAGGCAAAGGCACCGGACACGGAAATCCCCTGCCCGGCCTGGCCTTCAGTGATGTGCAGGTCTGCGGCGATCGGCGTCAGCAGGCTGACCGGCATGAATTCTGAAGCTACCAAAGCGAATGCGGCCAACGACATGGCCAGCACAGCGCTCCAGCCGCCTGTTCTTTTAGAAGGATCTGTAGAAGGAATCGTCATGGGAACTACCTGTGGTGCGAAAACGTGTGGGTGTGATGCGCAGGGGCTCAGGCCTTTTTTCGCCTTTGCGGGCACTGCCCCTGTAACAGATAGACACATTCTCCCGGTCAATCCGGCCCTTCCCTAGCGCATTCCTCTTGAATGCTTGCCTGATCCTCTGAGGATGCAGGGTGATGGATAGGAAACGTCTCGCGCGCGGATTAGAGTTCGGTCAACAGGAGTGACCCGCCATGATCGATACCCCACTGCGTCAGGAATCACCGTTGGCGCTGAACATTGACCCGCGCGTGAGCGCACCGGGTGACTTCGCCACGGCCATCCCCGGCTTGTCGCTGTTTCGTCGCGACCAACCGGCGCCCCCGGCCGTGTGCATGATCGAACCGAGCCTGATTCTCGTCGGTCGCGGCGAAAAGCGCTTGTGGGTGGGTGGCGAGGGTTACAGCTATGACCCTTCGCGGTTTCTGGTGACCTCACTGGATCTACCCGCCAACTCCGAAGTGATGCTTGCCAGTCCCGAACAGCCCTGTGTCGGCCTCGTGCTGAAACTGGATGTGAGCATGCTCGCCGAAGTCATCACCAAGAGCGGCTTGCCGGCCAAGCGGCAGCCAGCAACGGGCACGGGCGCCGCGATTGGCAGCCTGTCGTCTGCGCTGGAGGGCGCGCTCGATCGGCTGCTGGCATTGCTCGATGAGCCCGAGGCCATCCCGGTGCTGGCGCCGCTGGTTCTGCGCGAAATCCACTATCGGTTGCTCCACACCGATCAAGGCACACGCCTGCGGCAGATCACTGCCGTCGATGGCCAGGGTTATCGCATTGCCAAGGCCATTGACTGGCTCAAGGTCAACTACACCGATGCCCTGCGCATCGACGATCTGGCCGCGCGGGTGCAGATGAGCGCGCCGACCTTTCACCATCATTTCCGCCAGCTCACTGGCATGAGTCCGCTGCAGTACCAGAAATGGCTGCGGCTCAACGAAGCGCGGCGGCTGATGCTGGTCGAGCGCCTCGACGTTTCGCGGGCGGCGTTTGCGGTCGGCTATGAAAGCCCTTCGCAGTTCAGCCGCGAATATGGCCGCCTGTTCGGCACCGCGCCGAGTCGAGACATTGCCCTGTTGCGCGGGCAGCCGTTCGAGGCAGAAGCGCTCAGTACAGTAGCGAATTGAACGAAAAACGCTGATGCGCCTCGCCGCGCGTCACCGAACATAACAATGCAAGTCAACCGATGATCAGCGGGTGAACCATGGAACTACGAATCAACCAGAAGACCTATCAGGTCGATGCCGACGCCGATACGCCCTTGCTGTGGGTGATCCGCGATGATCTGGGCATGACCGGGACCAAATACGGCTGCGGATTGGCGCAGTGCGGCGCCTGTTCGGTGCTGGTGGATGGCAACGTCGTGCGCTCGTGCGTCACGCCGGTGGCCGGTGTGGTCGGCCGCGAGGTCACCACCATTGAGGCCATCGAAAGCGATGACGTGGGCAAACGGGTGGTCGCGACCTGGGTCGACCTGCAGGTCGCGCAGTGCGGCTACTGCCAGTCCGGGCAAGTGATGGCCGCCACCGCGCTGCTCAAACAAAACCCTAAACCGAGTGATGCGCAGATCGAAGCGGCGATGGTCAATCTGTGCCGCTGCGGCACTTACAACGCCATCCATGCCGCCGTGCATGAGCTGGCCGGCAAGGGAGACGCGTGATGAACGTTCGAATCGACCCTGCACTGCAAGCCTCAGCACTGGATCTGCACGAACCGATCAATGTTTCGCGCCGACGTTTTCTCACCGGTACCGCCGTCGGCGCCCTGGTTCTCGGCTTCGGCTTGCCGCTCGGTGCGACACGCGTGCAAGCTGCCGTTGCGGCGGCGACGGCCGAGCGCGGCACGCAGGTCCCGGCGTTTCTCGAGATTCGTCCGGACAACCGCGTGCGTCTGCTCTGCCCGTTCATGGAAGGCGGGCAAGGCACGTTCACCGCTATGGCGCAAATCGTCGGCGAAGAACTGGATGCCGATCCGTCGACCTTCCTGGTCGAAGCCGCACCGCCCGGCGAAGCCTATGTGGTGCTGGAAAACGGCATGCGCATCACCGGCGGCAGCATGTCGGTGCGCATGAGTTACCCGGTCATGCGCCGCCTCGGCGCCCTCGCCCGCGCCATGTTATTGCAGGCCGGTGCGCAGCAACTTGGCGTGCCGGTGAGCGAGTTGGGCACCGAGCCTGGCAAAGTCGTGCACGCCAAGTCGGGCCGCTCGCTGGCCTACGGTGAACTGGCTGAGCGGGCGATGGATCTGCCGGTTCCCGATCCTGCTTCGGTGCAACTGCGTGATCCGAGCCAGTTCCGCTGGATCGGCAAACCGGTGAAGCGCCTCGATGCTTACGACAAGTCCACCGGCAAGGCGCTGTACAGCATCGATCTGAAAGTCGACGACATGCTCCATGCTGCCGTGCAACATGCCCCGCGCTTGGGCATGACGGTCGGCAACCTGCGCAACGAAGAGCAGGTCAAGGCAATGAAAGGCGTGCATTCCGTGCATCGTCTGCCGGGTGCCGTGGCGGTGCTCGCCGAGCGCTGGTGGCATGCCAAACGTGCCGTCGAGGCGATCCAGGTCGACTGGCAAGAGCCAACGGCCGAGAGCAAAGTGCGGCCGATGCCCGCCGACTTTTCCAGCGATGCCTGGTTCAAGCGCCTCGCTGAAGATAAAGGCCCGGCCAAAGATGATGAAAACCAAGGCGACGTGGCTTCGATCCTCAAGGATTCCAAGACCCGCATCGACGCCACTTACCACAACCAATACCTGAACCACGGTCAACTGGAACCGCCTTCGGCGCTGGCCCGATTCAACCCGGACGGTTCGCTGGAAGTCTGGTTGCCGAATCAGGCGCCGGACATGTTCCGTGCCGACATCGCCAAACGCACGGGCCTCGATCTTTCGCGCATCACCTTGCATTCGCCGCTGCTGGGCGGGTTCTTCGGTCGGCATTTCCTCTACGATTCGGCTAGTCCCTACCCTCAGGCGATTGCGCTGTCCAAGGCCGTTGGCCGTCCGGTCAAACTGATCTGGAGTCGCGAAGAAGAGTTCCTGCGTGACGTGCTCCGTCCCGTGGCTGCGGTGAACTTCCGCGCCGCGCTGGACAACGACGGCTGGCCGCTGGCAATCGAAGCGATCAGTGCCACCGAAGGCCCGACCGAAGCCCTCGCCGGCAAGCAAGGAGAAAAACTCGACCCCACGGCGCTTGAAGGGTTGTCGGGCAAAACCTATGCGATCCCCAACAAGCGCATCGCGCAGATCTACGTCAAAGGCCCGGCGATGCTCGGTTACTGGCGTTCGGTGGGCAATTCGCTCAACGACTTCTTTTATGAATCGTTCCTCGATGAACTGGCCGATAAGGGTGGCAAAGACCCGTTCGACTTGCGCCTGCATCTGCTGCGTGACAACCAACGCCTGACCACTTTGCTGCAAGCGGTGGGTGAACTGTCCGGAGGCTGGAAGCGCGGGCCGTTTACCGCCGAAGACGGCAGCAAACGTGCGCGCGGCGTGGCCATGGCTTCGCCGTTCGGAACGGAGACAGCGGTGATCGCCGAGGTGTCCATCGAGAACGGCCAGGTCAAGGTGCACGACATCTGGCAGGCGATTGACCCGGGCAGCATCGTCAACCCGGCGATTGTCGAGGCGCAGGTCAATGGCGCTGTAGCGCTGGGGTTGTCGCAAACCCTGATGGAAGAAGCCGTGTGGATTGATGGCAAACCCCGGGCGCGCAACTACGACTTGTATCCGATTCTGCCGCCTGCGCGGATGGCGCGGGTCCACGTGCGGGTGGTCGAGAGTGGAGAAAAAATGGGCGGCATCGGTGAACCGCCGTTGCCCGCGGTCGCGCCCGCCGTCGCTAACGCGGTGGCAAGGCTAACCGGTCAGCGGGTGCGCAGCCTGCCCATGAGCCGACACACCTTCACTTGATCAGCGCCGGAGCGTCCATGAATAACAGCCGATTCGCAAGAACCGCTGGCTGGCTGGCAGTGCCGTGCCTGGTCGCGGCAGGCCTGCTGGCCTGGTATGTCACCCGCGAGCCTGTCTCGCGCCTGGAAAACCATCAGATCGCCGTGGCCGACATTGACCCGGCGCTGGTCGCCCGTGGCGAATACGTCGCCAGGCTCAGCGATTGCGTGGCCTGTCACAGCGTGCCAGGGGGCGCGCCATTCGCTGGCGGCCTGGAAATGGCCACGCCGCTGGGCTCGATCCATGCGACCAATATCACCCCGGACACGGAAACCGGCATTGGCCACTACAGCCTGGCGGACTTCGACCGAGCGGTGCGCCACGGCGTGGCACCCGACAGTCGCCGTTTGTACCCGGCGATGCCCTACCCGTCCTACGCCAAGCTCAGTGACGATGATGTGCGTGCGTTGTATGCGTTCTTCATGAAAGGCGTGGCGCCGGTCAAACAGGCGAACATCCCGAGTGCGATTCCGTTCCCGCTGAACCTGCGCTGGCCGATTGCACTGTGGAACGGTGTGTTTGTCGACGCCGAACCGTATGCGGCCAAACCGTCGCAGGATGAACAGTGGAACCGTGGTGCTTACCTTGTTCAGGGTGCCGGGCACTGCGGCAGTTGCCATACGCCGCGTGGCTTGGCGTTCAACGAGAAGGCACTGGATGAATCCGGTAAACCGTACCTCGCTGGCGCCCTGCTGGATGGCTGGTACGCGCCGAGCCTGCGTGATGACCACAACACTGGTCTGGGCCGCTGGAGCGAGCCGGAGATCGTGCAGTTCCTCAAGACCGGTCGCAACCAACACGCGGTGGTCTACGGCTCGATGACCGAAGCGTTCAACAACTCCACGCAGTTCATGAGCGATGACGATCTGAGCGCGATTGCGCACTATCTGAAGTCACTTCCCGGGGATCGCGAACGCGATGGCGCACCTTGGCAGTATCAAGCGGTGTCGGCAGCGCAACGTCTGGATTCGCCCGGTGCGCATACCTACGTGGCGCGCTGCGCTTCGTGCCATGGCCTGGACGGCAAGGGGCAACCTGAATGGATGCCGCCGCTGGCCGGCGCCACCTCGGCACTGGCCAAGGAAAGCGCCTCGGCGATCAACATCACCCTGAATGGTTCGCAGCGTGTCGTAGCCGCCGGTGTACCGGACGCCTATCGCATGCCGGCCTTCCGTGAGCAGTTGTCGGATCAGCAGATCGCCGAAGTGCTGACCTTCATGCGCAGCACCTGGGGCAATCAGGCCAGTGCTGTCGATGCGCAGACGGTGAGCAAACTGCGTGAACATACTGATCCGGCCAGCAGCAGCCCGATCATTCTGCAGATGCGCTAAGAGGAGACACTGATGGAAAGCATCGACTTGCTGGTCCTGCGCACGGCGCGGGACTGGCTTGCCGCCGGCGAACGTGTGTTGCTCGCCACGGTGGCGCGCACCTGGGGTTCGTCACCACGGCCGACCGGGTCGATGATGGCTTTGCGTGACGACGGACGCGTGGTGGGCAGCGTGTCCGGCGGCTGCATCGAGGATGACCTGATCCATCGCTACACCACGGCCCATGGCGGCAGCGCTTTTAGTGACAGCGTACCGCAAGTCGTTCGATATGGCGTCAGCGCCGATGAAGCGCATCGCTTCGGCTTGCCGTGCGGTGGCACGCTGGAACTGATACTTGAGTTCAACCCGGGGTGGCAGTCTCTTGATGAACTGCTGACGCAACTGGACGCCGGGCAACTGGTTCGTCGCCGCCTCGCGCTGGCGACTGGTCAGGTCATGCTCGAACCGACCGCGACGCCGGAACAATTCAGCTTCGATGGCGCGCAGATGCTCAACACCTTGGGACCGGGCTATCGGATGCTGATGATCGGGGCCGGCGCGCTGGCCGAGTATCTGGCGACCATGGCCTTGTTCAACGGTTTCAAAGTGGCGGTGTGCGATCCGCGTCCCGAGTACATCGAGACGTGGGCAGTAGACGGCGTGGAGCGCATCGTCGGTATGCCGGATGACGTGGTCCGCGACTTCGCGGTCGATCTGCGCACCTGCATCGTTGCCTTGAGTCATGACCCGAAACTCGACGATCTGGCCCTGCTCGAAGCGCTGCACAGCCCGGCGTTCTACATCGGCGCCATCGGCTCGCGGCGCAACAGCCAGCTGCGCCGCGAACGCCTGATCGAGCATTTTGGCGAGACCGAGGCGTCACTTCAGCGTCTGCACGGACCGATCGGCGTCTACATCGGCAGCAAGACGCCTGCAGAAATCGCCGTCAGCGTGATGGCCGAGATTCTTGCAGCCAAGAACGGTGCGAACTTGCCGAGTGAACTCGGCATCGCCCTGGCTAAACATGCCATCGACGCGGTGGCGATTGATTGAGCGAACGCGCCGACTCAAGTCGAGCCTTGAATCAATCAGTGATCCGCCACTCACGACAGTCCATCGAACCAGCCCAGCACGCGCATGACCTTGGTGTAGGTTTTTTGATTGGCGAGGAGTGTCAACAGCACCAAAGCGCCGCCCAACACCGTGAAAAGCACGCCGCCGGTGCCATCGATGAACAGCAGAAACACGCCCAAGGTCGCGAATGCCGCCCCCAGCGCGCCCATCACCTGTCGGCTCTGCTTCTGCTCGGGATACTTGCCAAACATCGTCCTGATCTCATTCAGTCGTTGGTATCGATCACTCTAGAACAGGTGCACACGGCTCCTGATCGTTTTTGCGTCACGGAGGCGCACATCCGTCGCAGTAAAGCGTTTGCAGATGTGCTGCAATAGGCGTCGAAAAAGTCGCATGACGGGTTAACTGGCCTGATCCGTTAACCGTCACCAAAGGAGCCCTGAATGCCGAAAAAACCGCCGGTCAATAAAGAGGCCGCCACCGCAGCAGACATCGAACGCTCTATTCAGGCCTTGAACAAAATGGCCGAGCGTCTGTGGGGGGATGGGCGTGAAGCCGAGGCCAAAGCGCTGCTCGATGCGCTTGATGCCTTGAACCGCGCACTCGACAGAATCCGTATCGGAGAGAGCCGCCGCGTTGTCACCCTGCATTGAATTGCGTATTGATCATCAGCCCTGCCAGCGTGGCAGGGCCCGATCTGCGCCTTAGGGTTTGAGTATCAGCACCGGCTCACCCTTCTTGACGATGTACGTCGCCAGCTCTGAGCCTTTGTCTTTTCCGACATTGCGGGCGATATGCGCTACGCCCTCAGGGATGAACAGCGAATCCCCGGCCTTCAATGTGACCGGCGCCCTGCCCTCCAGTTGATATTCGAACGTGCCGCTGATCACATAGGCGACTTCCACACCCGGATGGGCGTGTCGGGGCGAGGTCACGCCCGGCTCGAAATCAACCCGTGCCTGAATCACTTCGCGCTCGGCCGCGCCGAGATCCTCGCGGACCAGATCGGTGCGGCTCAGCCCATGCTGCCAGCTCTTGGGTTGAGCGTCAGCCGCGTATGCGAAGCCGATCATCGAAGCGAAGATTGCTGCGGTAGCCAGAAACAGTGGACGGTGCATGGCGGTGCCTCTCAAAGGTCATGTTGAGGTGACCTCTACTGTGGGCGCGGCATGTAGAAGGGATGTGTCGCAAATCCTCGTTTTGTTGTTCAGGTGTGTCCTTGCACGGGATTGATACACGCTTATACAAATGCCTCGCTGGAGGAGCATTGCGCCAACAGCCATGTCCTGAACGCCACGATCTTGCGGGTATCGGCGGTTTCATGGGGCGTCACCAGGTAGAACCCCAAGTCGTCCTTCAATCGCAGATTAAACGGGGCGACCAGCCGGCCCGCACGCAGATCATCGTCGACATACGTCGAACGCCCGATGCACACCCCCTGCCCGTCCACCGCCGCTTGCACGGCCATCATTGCCAGATCGAAGGTCAGGCGCGGACGCTCGGCGAATTGCGCAGGCTCACCGGCGGCGCTCAGCCAGTTGTTCCAGTCGCCGGCGGTCATGCCGCTGACTTGCAGCAACGCGTGCTCAAGCAAATCGGCCGGTGTGCTCAGGCTTTTCGACGCGCCGAGCAACGCCGGACTGCACACCGGAAAAATCTCATCGGACATCAGGAAATCGGCGCGCAGCCCTTTCCAGTCGCCACGCCCGTAACGAATCGCGGCATCGATGCCGCCCCGGCGAAAATCCATCAATTCAGTGGACGCGCTAATGCGCACATCGATCGCAGGAAACACCTGCTGAAATGCCGGCAATCGCGGCAACAACCATTTGGAGGCGACCGACACCAAAGTATTGATGGTCAACACACTGTGATAGTGCGACTCCAGTAACGCCTGCGTCGAAAAGCGCAACTCGTGGAAGGCCGCACGAATGCCGGGTAAGTAAGTCTGGCCGTGCTCAGTCAGCGTCAGCCCATCCTTCAGCCGCAGAAACAGACTCACGCCCAATTCTTCTTCCAGACGACGGATCTGATGGCTGATGGCGGTTTGCGTGACGTTCAGTTCTTCGGCAGCCTTGGTGAAACTCATGTGCCGAGCGGCACACTCAAACGCTTTCAAGCCATTGAGCGAAGGGAGTCTGGCGACCATGACGAGTTCGGTACTCATGAGATTTTGTCATACGCTAACACTGCAAATGACCTTTGCGAAGGCCTGCCCCGCCGATGGATGCTGACACTTCCTCATTCACTGGAAGTGCCATGAAACTGTATTTTGCCCCCATGACCTGCTCGCTGGCGCCACACATTGTGTTGCGCGAAACGGGCCTGCCTTTCGAGCTGATTCGCGTCAACAACCAGAGCAAGCGCACGGCCGATGGACAAGACTTTCGCGACATCAACCCCAAGGGCTACGTCGCTGCATTGCTCCTGGATAACGGCGAAGTGCTGACAGAAGGCCCGGCGATTTTGCAGTTCCTCGCCGACCAGATCCCCGAAAGCGCACTGGCGCCGACACCCGGCAGTTGGGAACGGACACGCTTGCAGGAATACCTGAACTTCATCAGCACGGAAATTCACGGTGGCTGTGCGCCGCTGTTTGATGCACAGATTCCACAGGCTGCCAAAGCGATTTTTACGCAAAAACTGTTCAAACGCCTGGACTACCTGAACCGCAGGCTGGCGGATCAGGACTATTTACTGGGCACGTTCGGTGTCGCCGATGCCTACCTGTTCAGCGTGCTGACGTGGCTGCCCAGCTTCAGTATCGACCTGCAGGACTGGCCAGCGCTGGCCGCTCACTCCCGCCGTATCGCCGCCCGCCCCAGCGTCCTTGCGGCCATGGCGGCTGAAGCGGCGACGCCGCCTGTTTGATCGCCCTCTACGCTTTCACTGCGGTGGCGGCTGATCATTTGTCCGTTGGCCGTGAATCTGTAAACTGGCGCGATTTACTCGCTCAAACAAGGGATCCGCATGGCTAACCAAGACATCACTTTTACCCCCGATCCGGACGCAGACTCGATTTCCTCGGACGTCACCACGTTCAACGGGATCATGATGTCCACGCAGATCCCGACCCGCGCCGATGGCAGCCTGGAACTGGGCGATATCACCCTGCAAAGCGAGTGCACCCTGCAAGCACTGAAGGTTGCGCTGGAACGTGCCGGCAGTTCGATGGACCGGGTGATGCACCTGACTATTTACCTGACCGACATGGCTGATCGCGCGGCATTCAACGAGGTTTACAAGCGCTACTTCGCCAAGCCATGGCCGGTGCGTGCGGCGGTGGGTGTGGCGTCGCTGGCGGTTGAAGGCATGCGTGTGGAAGTGACTGCGATGGCCGCCAAGGCCTGACCCACCACCCCAGCCCCTGTAGGAGCTGTCGAGTGAAACGAGGCTGCGATCTTTTGATCTGAGCTTCAAGATCAAAGATCGCAGCGTGCCGCAGTTCCTACTGGTCCGGAGTGGAAGATCAAAGTCGCCTGTGCCATCGGGCAGCACGGGCGTGCCGGGCGCGCGTTTCACGGGTAGAATGCGCGCCTAACCGTGACAGCCTGACTAAAAAAACTATGTCCTTGCCCAAGCATCATCTGGAATTGCTCAGCCCTGCCCGCGATGTCGCTATCGCCCGTGAGGCGATCCTCCACGGCGCTGATGCCGTGTACATCGGCGGCCCAAGCTTCGGCGCGCGCCACAACGCCTGCAACGAAGTTGGTGAAATCGCCGAACTGGTGGAATTTGCCCGCAAGTATCACGCGCGCATTTTCACCACCATCAACACCATCCTGCACGACAACGAACTGGAGCCGGCGCGCAAGCTGATCCATCAGTTGTACGACGCCGGGGTCGACGCGCTGATCGTTCAGGATCTGGGCGTGATGGAGCTGGACATTCCGCCGATCGAGCTGCACGCCTCGACGCAGACCGACATCCGCACCCTGGAGCGAGCGAAGTTCCTCGATCAGGCCGGTTTCTCGCAGCTTGTTCTGGCCCGTGAGCTGAACCTGCAGGAAATCCGCGCGATCGCCGATGAAACCGACGCCGCCATCGAGTTCTTCATCCATGGCGCGTTGTGCGTGGCCTTCTCCGGCCAGTGCAACATTTCCCACGCGCAAACCGGGCGCAGCGCCAACCGTGGCGATTGCTCGCAGGCCTGCCGCTTGCCGTACACCCTCAAAGATGAAAAGGGTGGCGTGATCGCCTACGAAAAACACCTGCTGTCGATGAAAGACAACAACCAGAGCGCCAACATCCGCGCCTTGGTTGAAGCCGGTGTGCGTTCGTTCAAAATCGAAGGTCGCTACAAGGACATGGGCTATGTGAAGAACATCACCGCCTACTACCGTCAGCGCCTCGACGACGTACTCGAAGATCGCCCGGACCTGGCCCGCGCCTCCAGCGGCCGCACCGCGCACTTCTTCCTGCCCGATCCGGAAAAGACCTTCCACCGTGGCAGCACCGACTACTTCGTCACCGATCGCAAGATCGACATCGGCGCTTTCGACTCGCCGACCTTCACCGGCCTGCCAGTCGGCACCGTCGAGAAAGTCGGCAAACGCGACATGCAGGTCATCACCCACGAGCCGCTATCCAACGGCGACGGCTTGAACGTGTTGGTCAAGCGCGAAGTGGTCGGTTTCCGCGCCAACATCGCCGAAGCCAAAGGCGAGTTCGAAGAAGACGGCGAGAAGCGCTACCGCTATCGCGTCGAGCCGAACGAAATGCCCGAAGGCCTGTACAAGCTGCGCCCGAACCACCCGTTGAATCGCAACCTCGACCACAACTGGCAACAGGCGCTGCAAAAGACCTCGTCCGAGCGTCGCGTGGCCCTGAGCTGGGTCGCACGCCTGCGTGAAGAGCAACTGGAAGTCACCGCCACCAGCGAAGAAGGCATCAGCGCCAGCGTTACCCTCAACGGCCCGTTCGGTGTGGCCAACAAGCCTGAGCAAGCGCTGGAACAGTTGCGCGACCTGCTCGGCCAACTCGGCACCACGCAGTACCACGCCACCGACATCAAACTGGATGCGCCACAGGCGTTCTTCATCCCTAACTCGCAGCTCAAAGCCCTGCGCCGTGAAGTGATCGAGAACCTGACCACCGCCCGTGTCGCTGCGCACCCGCGTGGAGGCCGTAAGGCTGAAACCAGTCCGCCGCCGGTGTACCCGGATTCGCACCTGACCTTCCTCGCCAACGTCTACAACCAGAAGGCGCGCGACTTCTACCACCGTCACGGCGTGAAGCTGATCGACGCCGCGTATGAAGCCCACGAAGAGCCGGGCGAAGTGCCGGTGATGATCACCAAGCACTGCCTGCGTTTCTCCTTCAACCTGTGCCCGAAACAGGCCAAAGGCGTGACCGGCGTGCGCACCAAGGTTGCACCAATGCAGTTGATCCACGGCGATGAAGTGCTGACGCTGAAGTTCGATTGCAAGCCGTGCGAAATGCACATCATCGGCAAGATGAAGGGCCACATCCTCAACCTGCCGCAACCGGGCAGCGTGGTCGGCCACATCAGCCCCGAAGACCTGATGAAAACCATTCCGCGCGCACCGCACTGAGTGGACGGCGTGCGCGGTGCTTCGGCGCCGCGCACGCCTGCTGTACCAAGCCTGGCCAAATCGCAGGCATAAAAAAACGCCAACTTCTTGCGAAGTTGGCGTTTTTTCGAATATGGCAGGGGCGGCTGGATTCGAACCAACGCATGGCAGGATCAAAACCTGCTGCCTTACCGCTTGGCGACGCCCCTACTGCTCTTTCCAGCTACTCCGTTAGTTTCGCTGTGAGAACGGGGCGCAATTTACCAAGGTTTTTTTGCTTTGGGAAGCGCGAAGTGAAATATTTTTTGTTTTAAAACAGCGACTTATTATTTTGGCCTGAATCCAGTCAATGTTCGGTGGATTTATCGCTGTGTATCACACTGTGTACGAACCCCACTGCGACACATCGACTTTCGATAAAGCCGTTCTTCGACACAGGTCAGATACGTCTCCGCGCTCAAATGCACTCAAGGTTTCAAGGGTTCATTCAGGCCCCTTGGCCAAAGGCTCGCAAAGGAGACGTCACCATGAAGATGGCACTGCACACCCGCAAAACCGCGTTCGGCTTGTCGATTCTGGCTTTGTCGTTGCTCGGCGCTTTTGGCAGCGCTCAGGCGCAAACCACTGAACCTGCGGGCGTCAGCTATTCCGCGCCCTCGCCTTTCGGCCCGCTCAAGCATGTGAAGGCCGGCGTGCTCGACGTCGCCTACGCCGAAACCGGCCCTGCGAATGGCCCAGTGGTGATCCTGCTGCACGGCTGGCCCTACGACATTCACAGCTACGACGAAGTCGCGCCGTTCCTCGCGGCCAAGGGTTATCGGGTGTTGATGCCGTATGCGCGCGGTTATGGCGATACGCAGTTCCTTTCCAAAGACACCCTGCGCAATGGCCAACCGGCGGCGCTGGCCAGTGACGTCATCGACTTCATGGACGCGCTGAAGATCAAGCAAGCGGTGCTCGGTGGTTATGACTGGGGCGCGCGTTCGGCGGACATCGTCTCGGCGCTGTGGCCGGAACGGGTGAAGGCGCTGGTGTCGGTGAGCGGTTATTTGATCGGCAATCAGGCCGCCGGGCAAAACCCGCTGCCGCCCAAGGCTGAGTTGCAGTGGTGGTACCAGTTCTACTTTGCGACTGACCGTGGCCGTGCCGGGTATGAGAAGAACACGCATGATTTCGCCAAGCTGATCTGGCAAACCGCTTCGCCGCAGTGGAAGTTTGATGACGCCACGTTCGATCGCAGCGCCAAGGCGCTGGAGAACCCCGATCATGTCGACATCACCGTGTTCAACTACCGCTGGCGGCTGGGCCTGGTGCAGGGCGAAGCGAAATACGCCGCACTGGAACAGAAGCTCGCTACCGCGCCGTCGATCAGCGTGCCGACCATCACCCTTGAAGGCGATGCCAACGGTGCACCGCACCCGGCGCCAGAGGATTACGCCAAACGTTTTACCGGCAAATATCAGTTCCGTTTGATCAATGGCGGGATTGGCCACAACCTGCCGCAGGAAGATCCGCAGGCGTTCGCCAAAGCCGTGATCGACGCCGATCACCTGTAGAAACAAAAAAGCAGTCAGCCGCAATGGCTGACTGCTTGATTACTTGAGGATGGGATTAAGGGATGGTCACATTTTGCAGATTCTTTGCCTGAACTGGCGTCATCGCGAGCAGGCTCACTCCTACATTTGAAATGCGTTCCCCTGTAGGAGTGAGCCTGCTCGCGATCACGCCCGACCAAACACCCTCAATCCCGACTAACGTGCGCGATCACTCAGTTGGCACAACCAGATCCAACGCTCTGTTCACCGCCAATTCCCCCAACATGACCACTTGCGCAATGCCCAGCAGCGTATGACGATCTGCGCCCTCCAGCATTCCGGCAAAATTACCGAGCATGACCGACGCGGACGCCAACGACCCGCAAGCATTGGTCAGCAACGACTCGGTGTCTGCTTGCGGGTTGGCCATGAACAGAGCGTTGGGCGTATAGGGTTCGGCCATGATCGCGGCAGGCAACAGGTAATGGTCGAGCGCACGCTCTGCCGCTTCGTGCAGCTTTCTTGAATTGGGCGACGCGTACGGCGATACCAGATCTGTGACCGGTGGTTCGGGTGGCTGAGACATCAGCTGAAACTCCAGACAAGAACCGTTGGCGGCTCTTTAATAGAAGGCCTGAAGCGCCCCGATTGCGGACGCTTCTGTGCAATGAGGGAGCGAGCCCCCTCACCCATCTGCATCGTGACTAGTGCGGCAATCGCTGGTTATCCAGGACTCGTCCGACTACCAACTCACTGAGCATGATCACCTGTTGCAGGATCAGCATCTTTTTGCGCTGTGAAGGATCAATCGAATCGGCGAGTTCACGGGCCATGTCAGTGGCGGAGGACAATGTTTCAGTGGCTTCGACGAGCAGGGTTTCGTTATCTACTGTGGGGTCGATGAGGTAGATCTTGCCGGTCTTGCGGGTGGGTATTGAGGTCTTCAGCGCGGAGGGATTGAGGTAGAAGTTGATCGCGCGGTCGGTGGCCTCTTTGATGTTTTGAGGTTCGAGCGCGGCGTCGTAGGGGATTGGATCGGTTTCTGGCGGGTTTGGCGTAATTTTGAACATAGATGACACTCGCTTAGCAAAAAATAAGGAGCCATCACTCACGCTACCAAACGAGGTGGTGACCATTGCGCAGGTTGGTAGACCGGTCTAAGCGAGTAAACCCCGGCGCTCCCGAAGGAGCCCCACGCATGGCCACCATATAAAACCGAGCCCCGAAAAGAGACTGCATATAGCGGCGCATTACGCTTAGAAAACGGGCTACCAAACCCGATCACTGTTTTGCAGTGACAGGGAAACGATACAGCCCGCCTCAAGGCGCGTAAGCCGGCGGATTCTGGCGTACGCGTAGGTAACGGCGCAAGGTGTTGTAGCCGTTATGGCGTAACAGTGCGTGTAAGTTAAACGTGTGTGGGTGCTGGTGTTTAAAAGCCCCTCACCCTAGCCCTCTCCCAGAGGGAGAGGGGACCGACCGTGGTGTTTGGGAGAGGTACGCCGACGTGAGATATCGCGTCGAACTCTGGTGAGGAAGCGGTTGGTGCCGCCTACAAATTCCCTCACTCTGGCCTTCTCCCCGAGGGTGAGGGGACCGACCGGGGTGTTTGGGCGAGATACGCCGACGTGGGATACCGAGGTGAATTTTGGTGAGGAAGCGGTTGGTGCCGCCTACAAATTCCCTCACTCTGGCCTTCTCCCCGAGGGTGAGGGGACTGACCGGGGTGTTTGGGAGAGGTACGCCGACGTGGGATACCGAGGTGAATTTTGGTGAGGAAGCGGTTGGTGCCGCCTGCAAATGCCCTCACCCTAGCCCTCTCCCAAAGGGAGAGGGAACTGACCGGGGTGTTTGGGCGAGGTTCGCCGACGTGGGATATCGAGGTGAATTCAGGTGGGTGACGGCTTGGGTTATTTGACCAGGCGTTTTTCTTTGGAAGGTCTGTAGCCGAAATATGAGCTGTAGCATTTGCTGAAATGACTTGGGGAAACGAAGCCGCACGCGACCAGCACTTCCACTTGTGACAGCTCCGTGTGTTGCAACAACCGCCGTGCTTCAGTGATGCGCAGTTCCAGGTAATAGCGTTGCGGCGTGGTGCCGAGTTGCTCTTTGAACAAGCGCTCCAACTGCCGACGTGAGCGTCCGGCATACACCGCCAGTTGCTCCAGCTCCAGCGGCTCTTCCAGATTTGCATCCATCAGTTTCACCACTTCACGCAGCGGCGCACTGACGCAGATGTTTTCATCCGGTTTGATCCGCCGGTAACGCGACTCCTCGAACGCCAGAATGTCTTCGATGCCCTCGACCAAGGCTTTGCCGTGCAGGCTTTTGATCCAGTCCAGCGCCATGTGGAAAGCCCCGGACGGACTCGATGCCGTGAGGCGGTCGCGATCAATTACGTAGGGTTCACTGCTGACGTGGGTGGTTTTGGCGATTTCGGTGAGTGCCGGGCGGTGCTCCGGGTGGATTGCGCAGCGATAGCCATCGAGCAACCCGGCGCGGCCGAGAAACCACGAGCCATTCCATAACCCGGAGAGCGAGATGCCGCGCTCCGCTGCTGATCTGAGCAAGCCGATAAACTCATCACTCGCGCGCAGTTCGGTGCGATACCCGCCACACACTACCAGCAGATCCAGTTGCTGAAGCGCGGCCGAATCCAGCCGTGCATCGGGGCGGATCACCAGGCCCAGGTCACTGATGACTTCGCCGTCGCCCAAGCCAAACGTGCGCGAGGAAAACAACCCCGGGCGCAGCAAATTAGTGGTGACAACCGTGTCCAGCGCCTGGGTAAACGCCGGCAGTGAAAAATGTTCGAGCAGCAGAAAACCGGTGCGGGTCATGCGCGGGTCTTCCGCGCTTTGCTCATTCAGATAGCGGAGGTTTTTCCCCTTCATGCCTCCGCTGAATTGGCGTCGTTCGATCAAGTTATGGTCCATCGGTCATGTTGTTATGCGCCGATAGTTGGCTTGATCCGCCAAAGAGTCAATCACGCTGGTGAATGGCGAACAGTTTCACTGGGTGGTTGTCCGCCAATCCATCTCTGACTCAAACGGCCGAGAAAACCCCGGCACCTAGTCGTCCCTCAAGCCGACCACAGAGCACGTAGTGCTGATAGGCGCTGGAGAAGCCTCCCTGGGCGACCGCGATCCTGACATCGTCATTCAATCGAAGGTATTGGGCTTCATCAAAGTTTTCTGCGCTGACTTCGCCGGCACGCCCCAGTTGCTCGCTTTCCACCGGCAGACCCTGGCTGGCACGCTGCTCGAAATCGATGATGCGATTCACCGCGTGCCGCTCCAGCACTCCCTGATTGGGATGCATCGAGTAGATATGCAGGCCTTTATTGGCGCAGCGGTCGCACATGTCGACACAGTTTTTCTGCGTCGATTTGCGTCGTGTCAGTTCTGCAAGCGGCATGTCGAGATACTTGCCGACCTGATACTCGGTCTGATTGAAGATCGTGCAGCACAGCACCGTGTTGCCATTGCAGTCGATGACCAGCCAGTCATCCTTGAGCGTGCACGCCATCTTGGGAAAGTTCTGGATGACGTTGACGAGATCGTCGTACGGCGGCAGTGCGAGGCGTTTCAGGGTGTCGATGTCCGTAGCCGTGACAGACGGGTCACGCTCGACAATGGCCAGTGTCTTCTCCAGCGGCATCATCACGGAGTACCCGGTGGTGAACATGAAGCCAAGACGCTCACTGAACTCGCGCATCAGTGATTCTTCTTCGATGTTATCCAGGTAGCGGTGATAGTAAACATCAACGCGGGTCCTCAGACCCAGGCGCTGCTTGATCTCCTGCAGGGCGATCATGTTTTGTTTTACAACTTCGATATCGCCGCCGACATGGCCCTTTTCGTAGGTCTCCTGGTAAAAACCGGAGAGCGAAATACGGAAGTAACTCGGCTCGGCCATCAAGGCCTTTTCCATATTCTTGGCGAGGTTCAGGTTGGTGCTGATGCCGCTGCCCATGCCGGCAGCATTGATGACCTCGATAAACTCGCCAATTTTTGGATGAATCAGCGGCTCGGTCCAGTTATAGAGGTAGATCGTGTTGACGCCCTCTGTCTTGGCCTTATCGACAATCTGCTTGAACATCTCGAGCTGCATGGCTTTTTTGAAATTGAGATTTTCCGAGTTGCCCATTGGGCAGGACGGGCAGCTCAGATTGCACGCACCGACGATATCGATGTACATATTCATGCGGGTGAAGCTCCTAGAATTGAAAGCCATGCATCTCATCACTACGGGCTTTCAAGTCGCCTGATTGTGTTGGTATTTTGACGGCACTGGCACAGAAGCTAGCAATAACTGCACCACAATGCTGCTACGCCATCAATTCAACGACCCAATCGATGAACACGCGCAATTTCAGGCTGACATGCCGGTTCGGCGGATACGCGATGTAGAGCGGCATCGGCGCGAGTTTCCAGTCTTCGAACAGCGGCACCAGTTCGCCGCGCGCCTCGTGGGCGGCAGACATGTATTTGGGCAGCCACAGCACGCCCATGCCCGCCAGACCTGCCGCGAGATAAGCGTTGCCGTCATCGACTGCCAACACGTGACGCCCCTTGATCTGCAGGTTTTCGCTGGTGTTGTGCAAGGCGTACGGTACTGGTCTTCCGGTGCGTGCCCAGAGAAAAGCGACGACCCGATGATGGCTGTCTTCCAGGTCCCGTGGGTGCGCAGGCGTACCGGCGCGGGCCAGATATTGCGGTGCGGCAAACACCCCCAACTGCAGATCGGCAACCTTGCGCGCCATCAGCGACAGGTCCATGAGTTCGCCCCCGCGCACCACGCAGTCGACGTTCTCATCAATGATGTCGACGATGCGGTCGCTGACGCCCATGTCGATCTGGATGTCCGGATAACGCGCGTGAAACTCAGGCAGGGCCGGCACCAGAATCAACCGTGCGAACGGACTCGGCACATCCACGCGCAGCCGGCCCGAAGGCAATGCCGCCGCACCCGGCAAGCTGCTTTCGGCATCCTCCAGATCGGCGAGCAACTTGATCACCCGCTGGTAATACGCCGCGCCATCGGCGGTGACGTTGACCTTGCGCGTGGTGCGATTGAGCAATTTCACCCGCAACCGTGCCTCCAGTTGCTGAACCAGTTGAGTCACGGTGGTCTTGCTCATGTGCAAGGTTTCCGCCGCTTTGGTGAAACTCCCCGCCTCGACCACCCGGGCAAAGGCCTGCATTGCGTCAAAACGGTCCAAGGTGCGCCCCCGATTGTTTGGATTTTACAAACAGTGAACGCCAAGCTTGCGCGTTTATCGGTCAGCTGCAAATACCTACAGTGGGCCCATCAACTCACCGATGGAGACACCCCCGATGACCCAGCGCGATGCAGTTTTCCCGCCCGCACGCCGCACGCTTTACGAACGCCACCGTTACTCGCCAGCCATTCGCTCCAACGGTTTTCTGTTTGTCTCGGGACAGGTCGGCAGCACCGAGGACGGCACGCCCGAACCGGACCTGGAGAATCAGGTGCGCCAGGCCTTCAACAACCTGAATGCGATCCTCACCGAGGCCGGATGCAGCTTTGACGATGTGGTCGATGTCACCGTATTCATCGTCGACCCGCCATCGAAGTTCGAGACGATCTGGAATGTTGTGCTGACAGAGTTCTGGGGCGAGGCGCCGCATCCGACGGTGACGGCGGTGGGCGTGACCTGGCTGTATGGGTTTGATTTTGAGATCAAGGTGATTGCGAAGCTGCCTGGATCCTGACATGCATAAAACCTGAGCTGCGGCACGCTGCGATCTGTTGATGTTGATCTTTAAAATCAAAATCAACAGATCGCAGCGTGCCGCAGCTCCTACAAGGGACAGGGCGTAAAACATCGTGAAGCTCCAATGCTGGCCTTTGCCGCCTCGAATGCGTATAACCTCGCCGTTTCGTCTACCCTGAGTTTGCGCCTCACGTCGCCACTTCAGCCCTTTTGACGCTTACGAAACGGAGAATTCCATGCTCAAACGAACCCTGGCACTGACCGCCGGCCTGGCCCTGTCCTTTTCTACGTTGATGGTGCAAGCCGCCGACGTTTTGCGGGTCAGCGCGATTCCCGATGAAGCGCCGACCGAGTTGCTGCGCAAGTTCGAGCCGCTGGGTGCTTATCTGGAGCAGCAACTGGGCATGAAGGTGCAGTTCGTGCCGGTAGCCGATTACCCGGCAGTGGTTGAAGCCTTGGCGACCGATCGCCTCGACATGGCCTGGCTCGGCGGTTTTACCTTTGTGCAGGCGCGTTTGAAAACTGACGCAACGACGCCAGTCATTCCGCTGGTTCAGCGCGAGCAGGACGCGCAGTTCACCAGCAAATTCATCACTGCCGACCCGAACGTGAAGAGCCTCGCCGACCTGAAGGGCAAGACCTTCGCTTTCGGTTCGGTGTCATCGACTTCCGGCAGCCTGATGCCGCGTTACTTCATGCTGAAAAACGACAACATCAAGCCTGAGGGCTATTTCAGCCGTGTCGCCTACTCCGGCGCCCACGACGCCACCGTGGCATGGGTGCAGGCTGGCAAGGTTGACGCCGGTGTACTGAACGCCAGCGTCTGGCAGAAACTGGTCGATGCCGGCAAGGTCGACACCAACAAGGTCAAGGTCTTCGCCACCACCCCGACCTACTTCGATTACAACTGGACCGTGCGCGGCACTCTCGACCCGGCTCTGGCAGCGAAAATCAAGAAAGCTTTCCTCGATCTGGACCCGGCCAACCCTGAGCAGAAAAAGATTCTGGATCTGCAAGCGGCCAGCCGTTTTATCGACACCAAGCCCGAGAACTACAAAGGCATCGAGGAAGCCGCCCGCGCCGCCGAACTGCTGAAATGACCCTACGCCTCAAACAAGGCAGCCTGCGCCACGCCAATGGAGTCGACGCCCTGCGCGGTGTCGACTTGCAGATTGGCGTCGGCGAACAGGTCGCCATCATTGGCCCGTCCGGGGCCGGTAAGTCGAGTTTGCTCAACCTGCTGGCCACCGCCCTGCGGCCCAGCAGCGGCGAGATTGAAGTGCTCGGCGAACGCGCCTGGCACTTGTCCGCCCGCCAGCGTCAACGCCTGCGTGCGCGAATCGGTCTGGTGCATCAGGCACCGCCGTTGCCGCCGCGTCAGCGCGTGATCACAGCGGTGCTGGCCGGCAAGCTCGGCCAATGGAGTCTGGGTAAAAGTCTTCTGAACCTGTTGCATCCACTGGATGTGGCGGGTGCGCGCGCGGCGTTGGCGCGGCTGGATCTGGGTGACAAGTTGTTCGCCCATTGTCAGCAATTGTCTGGCGGTCAGCTGCAACGTGTTGGCATCGCTCGCGTGTTGTATCAGGCGCCGGAAGTTCTCTTGGCTGACGAACCGGTGTCGGCGATGGACCCGGTGATGGCCGGGCACACCTTGTCGATCCTCTCGCGGCATGCCCGCGCACATAACGTCACGCTGGTGGCGAGCCTGCATGCGGTGGACCTGGCGCTGTCGCACTTCCCGCGAATCATCGGTCTGCGCGACGGGCAGATTCTGTTCGACAGCGCCGCCGATCAAGTCAGCCCCGAGATGCTCGACGCGCTGTACGCCAACGAAAAACTGCAATCGCCGACCGCTGCGGTGGCGCCTCTGACTGTGCAGATTCCACGATGCTGAAAGGCGATTCACGCGATCCCGCCGCATGGCCACGTCTGCTGCTGACGTTGCTGGCGATTGCTTTGCTGTGGCCGGGCATTCAGCTCAGCGAGCTGAATCTGGGCGTATTGCTCCCCGACAGCCAGAATGAAATGGGCCGTTTTGTCGCGCAATTCTGGCCACCGGCGCACGACGAAGCGTTTCTGCAGTTACTGCTCAAAGCCACCCTGCAAACTCTGGCCATCGCCACCGCCGGCATGGCTTTGGCGCTGGTGTTGGCGATACCGGCGGGCCTGGTTGCCAGCCGCGCGCTGTCGCTGTCCGCCGCCTCGCGCGGTGGCGTGCCAAGCCGCTTGGGGCGTCTGCTGCGCTGGCCGGTACGCGGCTTGCTGATCTTTTTACGCAGCGTGCCGGAAATCGTCTGGGCACTGTTGTTTGTCCGCGCTGTTGGACTGGGTCCGGCGGCGGGCGTACTGGCGATCGCCATCACCTACAGCGGCATGCTCGGCAAGGTTTACGCGGAGATTTTCGAGTCGACTGACCAGCGCCCGGCGCATGCATTGTTGCAGGCCGGCAGCGGCCGACTGGCGGCATTTGCTTACGGCACGTTACCCAATGTCGCGTCGGAACTGCTGTCGTATACGGTCTATCGCTGGGAGTGCGCGATCCGCGCATCCGTGGTGATGGGGTTTGTTGGCGCCGGAGGGTTGGGTCAGCAGATTGACCTGTCGATCCGCATGTTCGCCGGCGGTGAAGTCGCCAGTATTCTGCTGTGCTTCCTGATTCTGGTGCTGGCCGCCGATCAACTCAGCCGCTTGTTGCGCTGGAGGCTGACATGAATCGCCTGCTCAACCTGCTGCTGATCGCGGCCATTGCGTTGGCGGTCATCGCCTCCTTCGTTTATCTGGGGCTCGATCTCGGCGAACTGGGCAGCGCCACCAGCCTCAAGCAGATGGGCGCGTATGTGCAGCGTTTTCTCAGCCCGGATCTGAGCGCCGATTACCTCAAGGCAATCTTCCACGGTTCGTTGGAAACGTTGGCAATGTCGGCCCTCGGCACGCTACTCGCGGCGGTGTTCGGCATCGTCCTTGCGTTGCCTGCCGCCGGGCGTTTCGGCTGGCCGCTGCAAAGCGCCTCGCGCCTGCTGCTCAATGCCTTGCGGGCGATTCCGGAACTGGTCTGGGCCGCGCTGATGGTACTTGCCGCCGGCCTCGGGCCGAACGCCGGCACTCTCGCCCTCGCCCTGCACACCACCGGCGTGCTCGGTCGCTTGTTCGCCGAAGCCCTGGAAAACACCCCGCCACAACCGGCCGAAGCGATTCGTTTGCAGGGCGGCAACCCGCTTCTGGCTTTCTGCTATGGGACGTTGCCGAACCTTGCGCAGCAGTTGCTTGCGTACATTCTGTATCGTTGGGAAAACAACATTCGCATGGCCAGCGTGCTGGGTTTTGTCGGTGCCGGCGGGCTTGGACAGATGCTCTATGTGAGCCTCAGCCTGTTTCAGGAAGCGCAAGCCAGTACGGTAATTCTGGCCATGCTGGTGCTGGTGTTTGTGGTCGACTGGCTGAGTGCGTGGAGTCGTCAGCGCTGGGTCAAAGCCTGATGCGCGGGCCGGCGGGTGGATATCTGGCAAAAGCTGATTATGCTTCAGGAAACCTTGCAGCCATGCGAGGCAGTCAGACTGTGCAAGTTTCACGCGAGAGCAGTTGCGGCATACGCCACAAGGCCAGAGTGCGATAAGCGGTAACGGGGGACTCCGGCCTTCAACAATAAGCACGACGGAGAACACCCATGGCCACAATCGACACAGCATCCACCGGCAGTCCACCGCGCAGCGGCGGCATCACCAAGGAGGAGCGCAAGGTCATCTTCGCGTCTTCCTTGGGCACGGTTTTCGAGTGGTACGACTTTTACCTGTACGGTTCACTGGCGGCGATCATCGCCAAGCACTTCTTCGCCGGCGTCAACGAAACCACCGCGTTCATTTTTGCCTTGCTCGCCTTTGCCGCCGGGTTCGCGGTGCGGCCGTTCGGTGCGATCGTGTTTGGCCGGCTCGGTGACATGATCGGACGCAAACACACGTTCCTCATCACCATTGTCATCATGGGGGTATCGACAGCGATTGTCGGTATATTGCCCGGCTACGCGACCATCGGTGTCGCTGCCCCGGTCATCCTGATTACCCTGCGCCTGCTGCAGGGTCTGGCACTGGGTGGTGAGTATGGCGGCGCCGCGACCTACGTGGCCGAACACGCGCCGCGCAACAGACGCGGCTTCTTCACTTCATGGATTCAAACCACCGCGACGCTCGGCCTGTTTCTGTCGCTGTTGGTGATCCTCGCTTGCCGCACGGCGCTGGGCACTGAAGCCTTCGAAGCGTGGGGCTGGCGGATTCCGTTTCTGCTGTCGATCCTGCTGCTGATCGTCTCGGTGTACATCCGCCTGCAACTGAGCGAGTCACCGGTGTTCCAGAAAATGAAGGCCGAAGGCAAGGCGTCGAAAGCGCCGCTGACCGAATCCTTCGCGCGCTGGGACAACCTCAAAGTGGTGATCATGTCACTGCTCGGCGGTACGGCCGGACAAGCAGTGGTCTGGTACACCGGGCAGTTCTACGCGTTGTTCTTCCTGTTGCAGACGCTGAAGATCGACCCGCAGACCGCGAACCTGCTGATTGCCGGTTCACTGCTGATCGGCACGCCGTTCTTCGTGATTTTCGGCAGCCTTTCTGACCGCATCGGGCGCAAGCCGATCATCATGGTCGGTTGCATTCTGGCGGCGCTGACCTACTTCCCGATCTTCCACGCGCTGACCCAGTACGGTAACCCTGACGTGTTCATCGCCCAAGAGAAGAACCCGGTCAAAGTGATCGCCAACCCCGACCAGTGCTCGTTCCAGTTCGACCCGGTGGGCAAGGCCAAATTCACCAGTTCCTGTGACCTGGCGAAGACCCTGCTGGCGAAACGGGCGATCCCCTATGAGAACGTGATCGCCGAACCGGGCACCGTCGCGCAAGTGCGCATCGGTGACAAAGTTGTCGAGAGTTTCGAAGGCAGCGCCCTGCCGGCCGCCGACTTCAAGACGCGCAATGATGCGTTCACCGCAACCCTCGGCACCGCACTCAAGGAAGCCGGTTATCCGGAAAAAGCCGACCCGGCGAAAACCAACTACCCGATGGTGCTGCTCCTGCTCACCGTGCTGGTGATCTACGTGACCATGGTCTACGGCCCGATTGCGGCGTGGCTGGTCGAGCTGTTCCCGACCCGCATCCGCTATACATCGATGTCGCTGCCGTATCACATCGGCAACGGCTGGTTCGGCGGTTTCCTGCCGACGGTAGCGTTCGCCATGGTTGCCGCGACCGGGGATATCTACTACGGCTTGTGGTACCCGATCGTGATCGCGGTGATGACGGCGATACTGGGCACGTTCTTCCTGCCGGAAACCAAGGATCGCGACATTCTCAAGGATTGAACACCGTGCGCGCCCTCTCCATCGCGGGAGGGCGCCATTCGGCATAACCTGGCAAAAATATCGAACGCCTGCCGCACTGCCTGCCTCCAATGTTTACACCACTGGAGGTCAGCAAAATGAACAGCGACGATAAAACCCCGAACGCACCGCCAACCGACACGTCCGGCAAACCGGTGAACGTAGTCGAGCGCGATCTTGAAGACAGGGACGATGACACCAAAGCCGTGGATGAAGTCATCACGCCCTCGTCCACAAGAGTTAAGGAACAGGACGCCGAGACGCTACAGCGCAAGATCGATGAGATTGAACGCAAAGTGGCCGATGGTAATTAGTGTTTTTCAGGCGATCGCAACAGTCTGCTGGCTCCACCCCCCACCCCAGCCCTCTCCCCCAAGGGGGCGAGGGGGAAAGGGAGCCGATTTGTGCGCTTTTCAAATCTTGCGTTCAACTCGGTCTTTCAAGTCGGCGTAACTTGCACAAACACCTCGGTCTGTCCCCTCTCCCCCTGGGAGAGGGCTAGGGTGAGGGTTTTTTCGCCAGGTTGAGTTTCACGGCCGCCTGAATCTGCGCCAGCGTCAAGGCGTTGCCCAGCGCTGCGCCGCTGGCGGTGTTGTCGAAAATACACCAGGTCGCCGCACCTGCCGTGGCCGCTGATTGCAAGGCTTGTGCGAGATTTTGCAGGTAAGGTGAATCGTAGGCGCTGTGGTAAATGCGCGGTGAGCCGTGCAGGCGCCAGTAACGGGTTCCCGCCCAGCCACTGGGCGCTGCATCACCTCTGATGCGCGAGGGATCGACGGCCGCTAGGGCGATCTGACAAGTCTTCAACATTGGCTCAGCGCTGACCCACGATTCATGCCGTGGCTCGAGCACCACGGGGCCGGAGAACCGCTCGCGCAATGTTGTGAAGCAGGCTTCGGAGATCGCTTCGTCAAACGCCAGTGATGGCGGCAATTGCACCAATAGGCAGCCCAGCCGATCGCCCAACCCGCCGCACTCAGCCAGAAATGTGTCCAACGCTGACTCGCAGTTCGCCAGACGCATTTCATGGGTGATGTGTTTGGGCATTTTCACCGAAAAGCGAAAGTCCTCCGGTACGCCATCGGCCCAGCGCTCATAGGTTTGCCGACGATGCGGGCGGTAGAACGAACTGTTGATTTCCACGGCGTTGAGGCGCCCGGCATAGCGCTGCAAATGCGTGCCTTCCACGGGAAATGCCGGCCAATGCTCGCGCCCCAGACTCCAGCCTGCGCAGCCAATGAAAATCAAAAACACACCTCCTCACCTGTACGCGCTGATCGTTCCCACGCAGAGCGTGGGAACGATCAAATCAAGCCTGCGCTAACCGGTTATTTTTTGCCGGGCAACACGGCGCCAAGCACCTGCTTCGCGGTTTGCACGATCACCCCGGCCTCATCCGGGTCGCCCTTGAGCAGCGTCGTAGCGAACTTCTTCGCCTGCTCAAGCTTGATGTGCGGTGGCAATGGCGGCACGTTCGGGTCGGTCTTGAACTCGATCAGCACCGGCACTTCCGAGGCCAGTGCCTTTTCCCAGGCCGCGGCGACGTCTTCTTCGCGATCGACAAAAATGCCTTTCAGGCCAATGGAAATGGCAAACAAGTGGTAAGGCACATCGGGAATGCTTTGCGAAGCTTCGAACTTCGGATCACCCTCCATCACCCGCTGCTCCCACGTGACCTGATTGAGGTCCTCGTTGTTGAACACCGCGCAGATCCATTTCGGGCTCGCCCACTGTCGCCAGTATTTGGCGACAGTAATCAGCTCGGCCATGTTGTTCATCTGCATCGCACCGTCGCCTACCAGGGCAATGACCGCGCGCTCGGGGTGAGCGAATTTGGCGGCAATCGCGTAAGGCACCGCGGCGCCCATGGACGCAAGTCCGCCGGACAACGAGCATTGCATGCCACGGCGGATTTTCAGATCACGGGCAAACCAGTTGGCGCACGAGCCGGAGTCGCTGGTGATGATTGCCTGATCGGGCAGGCGCGGCGACAACTCATACACCACCCTTTGCGGGTTGACCGGATCGGCTTTGGCCATCGCGCGTTTTTCCAGGGTTTTCTCCCAGCTACCGCGCCAGCCTTCGATTTTCTTGCGCCACTTGCTGGAAGTTTTCTGTTCGAGCAGTGGCAACAACGCCGCGAGGGTTTCCGCCGAGTCGCCGACCAGATTGACCTCCATCGGGTAGCGCAGGCTGAGCATGTCGGGTTGCAAATCGATCTGCACACCGCGCGCCTGACCTTCCTTGGGCAGGAACTCCGAGTACGGAAAACCCGAACCGATCATCAGCAAAGTGTCGCATTCGCTCATCAGTTTGTAGCTCGGCTCGGTGCCGAGCAGGCCGATGCTGCCGGTGACCCAAGGCAGATCATCCGGCAACACGGCTTTGCCCAACAGAGCCTTGGCGACGCCGGCGCCGAGTTTTTCGGCGATGGCGATAACTTGCTCGGTTGCCTGCAAAGCACCCGCTCCAACTAGAATCGCGACCTTCTCTCCCGAATTCAAAACATCGGCGGCGCGCTGCAGATCGGCGTCATACGGCACTACTTTCGGTTTCGTGTAACCCACCCCGGAATGCGCGGTGCCATGGGCACGCGCTGGTGCTTGGTATTTCAGGTCCTGCAAATCGTTGGGCAGAATCAGCGCGGTCACCCGGCGTTCACCCACGGCCGTGCGCACTGCGCGATCGAGCAAATGCCGCACCTGCGAAGGCGCCGACGCCTGCTGCACAAAGGCCCCGGCGACGTCCTTGAACATCGACACCAGATCAAGCTCTTGCTGGTAGTGACTGCCCAGCGCCGTTCGCGCCTGCTGACCAACGATGGCCAGCACCGGCATGTGGTCCAAGCGCGCGTCGTAGAGGCCGGTGATCAGATGCGAGGCGCCGGGTCCGGAGGTGGCGATGCACACGCCCAACTCGCCGGTGAACTTGGCATGTGCGGAGGCCATGAACGCGGCCATTTCTTCATGCCGCGCCTGAACGAATTCGATCTTTCCCTTGGCCCGGCTGAGCGCGCCGAACACGCCGTTGATGCCATCCCCCGGATAGCCAAAAATCCGCGTAACGCCCCATTCGCTGAGCCGCTCAACCAGAAAATCTCCCACTGTCATCGTCATCTCGATCCTCGCCGTTCTCCGGTGCATGGAGCTGTCCCGGCAGAACATCCGCCGGGAGGTGTAAGGGTCTGGACAGTTGGGTTGTTGGCGAAGTTTCGATGGATTTCCCTGCGCGATCCTTGTTTGCGCACCAAACCGCCAGAGCGGCACAATGCGCGCATCGAAAATCGCAAGGACAAAGACATGGATTTCCCTGCAGCATGGCGCAGCCAATTTGCCGGTGCGGCCATCGAACAGCAGACCATTGGCGAATCGCGCGCTGATGTATGGCGGATTACGCCTGCCGGGGCGGCGCCGCAGTTCGTCAAAACCGAACTGGTGATGACCTGGGGCGAGTTGCCCGGTGAAGTGCAGCGGTTACGCTGGATGGCGACTCAGGATCTACCCGCACCGCGTGTGCTCGACACCACCACGCAAACGCAACACAACTGGCTGTTGATGACTGCCGTGGCCGGTCGCGATCTGGCCAGCAGCGAGCACCTCTCGCCCCAGCAGATCGTCACGCTCGCAGCAGAGGCATTGCGCGCACTGCACACAGTCGCGATCGAAAGCTGCCCGTTCGATCACAGCCTGGAAGCAAAAATCAGACTGGCCCGCGAACACCTGCTCGCCGGGCTGATCGACGAAGAAGACTTCGACGACTCGCGCCTCGGGCAATCCGCCGAGGAAGTGTTCCAGCAGTTGCTCGCCACACGTCCGTCGCAGGAAGACTTGGTGGTGACTCATGGCGATGCGTGCCTGCCCAATCTGCTTGCTGCCAATGGCCGCTTCAGCGGGTTTGTAGACTGCGGACGGCTGGGTGTCGCTGACCGGTATCAGGATTTGGCCTTGGCAGCGCACAGCATCACGGACAACCTCGGCGCCCAGTGGCTGCCGTTGTTTTTCGAGGTGTATGGCGTGGAGCCGGATCTACAGCGGATCGCCTTTTATCAGCTGCTCGACGAGTTTTTCTGAGGCACCCCACAAGACCTGCCTATCGGTGGTGAGGCCATTCGCGAGCAGGCTCGCTCCCACAGGGGATCGCGGTTTAAATGTGGGAGCGAGCCTGCTCGCGAAGGCGCCAGAACAGTCACCGCTGAGGCGGGCCTTTCAACAATGCGGATGCACCGTCCACGCCACCAGTTTGATCACGATCGGCCGCACGACGAGGATGCACATAAACGCTGCGGGCATCGCCAGCTTGTAGGCATGCAAGGCATTGCTCAGGTAATCGTTATCAATGCCGGAGTTGGCAGCGGTGATCACCAGCGACATCAGAAACGCCATGATCGTCGCCATGTACAGTGCAAACACATACGGCGTGGCACGCGGCGACAGCTTGCGGCGGCTGATGATCAAAGCTTCGGCGTTGGTTCTTTGATTCATATGGCTTTTCCATCCAGTGACAGGGAGACCGCACGTTAGCAAGGCTGCCCCCGCGCAACTAGACGCTCAACTGCAGGTACTTTATAAAGCAGATCTTACGAATCAACCCTCAGCGGGCCATGGATGAATCTGTTAGCGGCGATTGCCAGTTTTATCAAAGTGGTGGAATCAGGCTCGATTGTCGGCGCCGCCAAGACCCTGGGCGTCAGTGCGGCGGCGGTGAGCCAGACGCTCAATCGGCTCGAAGTGCACCTCGGCGTGCGGTTGTTGCAACGCACCACGCGCAGCATGGCACTCACCGAAAACGGCGCGGTGTATTACGAGAAAGTCCGCCGGATTGCAGCGGATCTGGAGTCCGCGCAAAGCTCGATCAGCAGCGATGAAACCGAGTTGCAGGGCCGACTGAGCATTGCCTCGACATCTGCGTTCGGCCGTCATGTATTGGCATCGCTGATCGCTGGTTTCACCGAACTGCACCCGCGCCTGCTCATCGAACTGTCGACCACCAATGGCAAGATCAACCACATTCAGGACGGCATCGACCTAAGCCTGCGCATCAAGCCGCAACTGGAGGACGGCATCGTCGCGCGCAAGATCGTTTCGCTACCCTTCATCATGTGCGCCGCGCCGGCTTATCTTCAGCGCGCCGGGTGGCCGCAATCGCCGGATGATTTGCAAAACCATGCCTGCCTGGCCTTTCGTTATCCCTTGGACGGGCGCTTTCTGCGCTGGAGTTTTATCCGCGACGGCGAGCGTTTCGACGCCAATATCAATGCCACCGCCATCAGTGATGACATCGATGCCCTGGCGCAAATGGCGGTCCACGGTGCCGGGGTCACGCGACTGGCGGAGTTTGTTGCGGCGCCTTATCTGGCGAGCGGGCAATTGGTGCCGCTGTTTGAACACAGCGTTGTCGAGCCGATGGACATCTACGCCTGCGTACAAGAACGGGCGGCGATGACGCCGAAGGTCAGAGCCTTTCTGGATTATTTGACAGCGCATCTGGCCACGCGCTGGCCGATGGAAAATGTTTAACACGAAGCGTTCAAAGAGGCTCGCTGAAGCGCGCGAATTCGGGCAAAGTCCATCTCGCCCAAACGCCCCATCACGGAAGATAACAACAATGAAAAAATCTCTCGGCGCTCTGCTCCTGGTCTGCTTGAGCAGCCACGTATTCGCTGACGCCCAACCCGTTGGTTTCCAGTACGCCACGCTGGCCGATCCGCGCAACGAACGCCCGCTGAAAATGGTCGTCTGGTACCCGAGCTCGACCACCGCTGCGACGCCACAATTGTTCGGCGACAACCCGGTCTTCGTCGGCGCCCCTGCCGTGCTCGACGCTCCGGCCGCCAGCGGCGCGCATCCATTGGTGGTGCTTTCCCACGGCAATGGCGGTAGCTGGATCAACCAGACCTGGCTGGCCAGTGCACTGGCCCATCAAGGTTATATCGTCGCGGCAGTCAACCACCCCGGCACCACCAGCCGTGATCGTAGCGCGCAGGCAGCGGCGCAGTTGTGGCAACGCCCGGTCGACCTGAGCCGCGCCATCGATGCCGTGACGGCCCAGCCGGAAAAGTTCGGCGCGGTGGCGAAGGATCGAATTGCTGTTGTGGGCCATTCTCTCGGCGGCTGGACGGTGCTCGAAACCGGCGGCGCGCGCTTCGACCCCGAACGTTTTGCCAAAGACTGCAAGGTCCACACGCAACTGGCCAGTTGCACCGCCTACCAACAAATGAATACTGCAAGCACCGCGCAAGCCAAAGCTCAATTGGCCGCCGACTGGCGTGACAAACGCGTCACCGCCGTGGTGTCTCTGGACCTGGGGCTATCGCGCGGAATGACCGATGCAAGCCTGGCGGCCTACCCCGTGCCGATCCTGGTAATTGCTGCCGGTGTACCGTCGAAAGAGCTGCCTGCGGAACTGGAATCCGTCGATCTCGCCAAACGCCTGCCAAAAAACTCATCGCGTTATGTCGAGATCAGCGATGCCAGTCACTTCAGTTTCATGGCGAACTGCAAACCTGGCGCCGTGGCCATGCTCGACAAAGACGTACCGGGCGACAGCATCATCTGCACCGATGGCGAGGGTGGCCGTCCACGCCCGGTGATTCAGCAGCAGGTGATTTCCCTGATCACCGGATTTCTGGCGCAGTCACCTGAAAGTTTGAAACAAGCCATCACCTACAAGGATCCGCAATAACAATGCTCACGCCCTCCCCTCAGACCTTCCGGGGCAGTTGCCTGTGCGGAGCGGTGAAGTACCAGATCCGTTCAAGGCCCAAGGCGCTTTCGCATTGCCATTGCAGCCAATGCCGCAAAAGCCACGGCGCGGCGTTTGCCAGCTATGGCAGCGTGCAGCGCCAGAACCTGGAATTGCTGGAGGGTGCCGACCAGCTGAAGTCGTATCAATCGTCTGAATCGGTACAACGCCAGTTCTGCACGCACTGCGGCTCGTCGCTGTTCTGGGCAAGCAATCAAGGGGAGTTCAGCGGCTGGATCTCGGTTGCGCTGGGCACGCTGGACACAACGTTCACCACAGAAAAACAGCAACACGTCGAAGTGACATCGAAGGCGCCGTGGTTTGAAATCAAGGATCAATGGCCGCAGCGCTGAGATTGATCGTGTGCCAACCGGTAATGAACGCCCAACGGAGGGATTGTAAAAAACACCTTCGACTCATTGGGCTGTGGAATACAAAGCGGGTTCTGTGGTGTCCTGTCTATTCTCAGCAGGTATTTTTCCACTCGCCAACGATGAGGCCCCTTAGATGAGCAAAGCGCCGTACGTTCCGCCCCAAGTCTGGCAACACGAAGCCCCGTCCGGTGGCCAGTTCGCCAGTATCAATCGGCCGATTGCCGGCCCCACCCATGACAAGCCCCTGCCAGTCGGCAAGCATCCATTGCAGCTCTACTCGCTGGCCACGCCCAACGGCGTCAAAGTGACGATTCTGCTGGAAGAGCTGCTGGCGCTGGGGCACAGCGCTGCCGAGTACGATGCCTGGCTGATCCGCATTGGCGAGGGCGATCAGTTTTCCAGCGGTTTTGTCGAGATCAATCCGAATTCGAAAATCCCCGCACTGCTGGACCGTAGCGTTGAGCCTCCGATTCGTGTGTTCGAATCGGGCTCGATCCTGCTGTATCTGGCCGAGAAGTTCGGTGCATTTCTGCCGAAAGACCACGCTGGCCGCACTGAAACGCTGAACTGGTTGTTCTGGCAAATGGGCGCCGCGCCGTATCTCGGCGGCGGTTTCGGACATTTCTATGCCTATGCGCCGGAGAAAATGGAGTATCCGATCAACCGCTTCACCATGGAAGCCAAGCGCCAACTGGATGTGCTTGATCGACGCCTGGCCGAAAGCGCTTATCTGGCCGGCGACAGCTACACCATCGCCGACATCGCGGTCTGGCCGTGGTACGGGCAACTGGTGCGCAACAATGTTTATTCGGCGGCCGAGTTTCTTGCGGCGCATGAATACACCCATGTGCAGCGCTGGGCAGAGGAGATTTCCAAGCGGCCGGCGGTCATTCGTGGGCAGCGCGTCAATCGCACATGGGGCGATGAAGCGACTCAAGTGCCGGAGCGGCACCAAGCCGAAGATCTGAACTGACACCCCTTGATTACCCTCGTCAGCGAGCCGATCACACGTTTCTGTGATCGGCCCGCTGTGCCTCGATTCGCCCCGCTCTCCTCCCCCGAAAAACCAGAACCCTGCGCTAACCCGCGACGCAGAGCGCCCGGCCAATTGTGAAAAATTCGTTAACTAACTGAACCGTACGACTTTCTTCGCCCGGAATGATCTGACACACTAATGCGAATAATTCCTACACGCACTCGCACCGGATTCGTTTTCGTATCATTTGGGGAAGCAGATTGATGTCGTTTCGCACCATTCACCGCCGCTCAAACCGTTCACCTAACCTGTTGGCGCTCGCCATCTGCATGGCCAGCATCGCGCCGGCATTGGCCGACGAGACAACGCCCGCCACGCCTGAAAAAACCGCGCCGACCACGCTGGAACTGGATGCGACGGAAATCGGCGCCACACAGATGAGCAGTACCACCGAAGACACCCAGTCCTATACCACTGGTCCGATGCGGACGGCGACCAAGCTGTCGCTGACCATGCGCGAAACGCCTCAGGCAGTGACGGTGATCACCCGTCAGCGCATGGACGACCAGAACATGACCAGCATCAACGATGTGGTGAAAGGCACACCGGGACTGTTTCTCAGCCAGACCAGCGGCCCGGGGCGGCAGACTTACAAGGCGCGCGGCTTCGACATCGACAACATCATGTACGACGGCCTGCCCAGCGCGTACTCGCCTTACTCCATGGCAGTGCAACCAAACCTGGCGATGTTCGACCGTGTCGAAATCGTCCGCGGTGCAACCGGGCTGGTCACCGGTGCCGGCAACCCGTCGGCAGCGATCAACATGGTGCGCAAACGTCCGACCGCCGATCAGCGCGTGACGCTCACCGGCGCGGCCGGCAGTTGGGACGACTACCGTGGCGAAATCGACGCCTCCAGCCCGCTGAACGACAGCGGCACCTTACGCGGTCGAGTGGTCAGTTCCTATCAAGGCGCCGACAGCTTTCGCGACAAGGAAGAGAACGATCATGGCTTGTTCTACGCCATCGGTGAAGCCGACTTGAGCGACAGCACCACCGCGACCCTCGGTTTCTCCCGGCAGAATGAACAGACCAACTATTTCTGGGGCGGTCTGCCGCTGGGCACCAATGGCCACCACCTCGATCTGCCCCGCTCCACCTACCCGGGCACCGATTGGGAAAACCGCAAGCTGCAAATCGACACCGTGTTCGGTGAAGTGGAGCATCGTTTCGACAACGACTGGAAACTTCACGTCGCCGGCTCCTCGTCGACCCTTGACGGCGAGTTCTCCGGAACTTACCTGTCGCGTTACGCCGGCCCGCTGGAAACCACCGCCTATCAATCCCATCACACCGACAAGCAGCGTGCGTTCGACGGCTTCGCCAGTGGCCCGTTCGAGGCGTTCGGACGTACCCACGAACTGGTCGTTGGCGCGAGCAACCGTGTGTATGACGCGACCACCAAAGAGTACGACCCGTACACCACCGCCTGGCCGATCGGCGCGCCAAAGCCCGACTTCGTCCGTGATGGCAAAACCCGCAGCGTCACCACCCAGGACGCCGTGTACCTGACCACCCGGCTGAGCCTGGCCGATCCGCTGACGCTGATTCTCGGTGGCCGGCTCGATTGGTACGACTACGATGACCGCACTGCCGATGGCGACTACAAAGTCACGCGCAACCTCACCCGCTATGCCGGCCTGATCTACAAACTCGACGACCACCACTCGGTGTACGCCAGCTACACCGACATCTTCACACCGCAAACCCAAAAGGATCTCGGCGGCAAGGTGCTCGAGCCGATCGTCGGTGAAAACTACGAAGTGGGCATCAAGGGCGAGTACTTCAACGGCGCCCTCAACGCCAGCCTGGCGGTGTTCCAGATGGACCAGACCGGCCGCGCTACCCAGGCCGACACTCAGTTCGGCTGCCCGGTCCTGACCTGCTACAACTCATCGGGCAAAGTGCGCAGCCAAGGCGTCGACATGGAACTGCAAGGCGCTCTGACCGAGAACTGGCAGGTCGGTGCCGGCTACACCTACACCCGTGCGCACTACATCAAGGACGAGAACCCGGCGAACAACAATCAGCGTTTCGATACCGACACGCCAGAGCATCTGTTCAAAGTCTCCACCGTGTACCGCTTCCAGGGTCCGCTGCAACACCTGCGCGTAGGTGGCAACGTCTACTGGCAGAGCCGCATGTACAACGATGTCGCCCTGGCCAATAACGGCAGCTACCGCCTCGAACAGGGTGGCTACGCGGTCACCGACTTGATGGCTGGGTACGAGGTCAACAAACATCTGGATCTGCAGGTTAACGCGAACAATATCTTTGACCGCGTCTACTACTCCGCGATTGGCTCCAATGTCACGTGGGGTTCCAACGACAACTACGGCAACCCGCGCAGCTACATGCTGACGGCCAAGTACAAGTTCTGAGTCGTTGACGTTCGAACCAGCGATAAAAAAGGGCGCCCGGGAAATCCGTGGCGCCCTTGTTCTTTGTGGCTAGCGCATTGGTCATGTTCGGCAATAACAGATAGTCTCTGAGCGAACTCTTCACGAAGCATCACACCATGACCAATCCGGCATTTACCCCCGACATCGACGCGATCCGCAGCATTGACGCGGTGCCGGTCATCCTGAGCATGGTCAAACACCTCACCGGCATGCGTTTCGCCGCGGTGGCACGAGTCACTGAAAGCAACTGGGTGGCGTGTGCTGTCGATGACTCGATTGATTTCGGGCTCAAACCCGGTGGCGAACTGGTGCTCGAATCAACCATCTGCCACGAGATCCGCCAGCATCAACAGCCGGTGATCTTCGGTCACGCCAGCGCGCACCCGGTCTTTTCGCTTCACCACACGCCGAAAACCTATGGGCTGGAAAGCTATATCTCCATTCCCATCGTCAAAGCCAACGGTGACTTCTTCGGCACCCTCTGCGCCATTGACTCCGTGCCGGCCAACCTCGACGAACCGGCCATCGCCAAGACACTGACCCTTTTCGCCCAACTGATCGCCATGAGCCTCGACACACAAAGCCGCTTGGAAGCGACCAAAGCCGAACTCAACAACGCCAATGAACTCGGACGCCTGCGCGAACAATTCATCGCGGTACTCGGGCATGACCTGCGCACACCACTCAGCGCCGTGCGCATGAGCGCCGACCTGCTGCAAAGCAAAACCGAAGACAAACGCTCGCTCAACCTGATTGCGGCGATTCGCAACAGTTCGGTGCGCATGGGTGTGTTGATCGAAAACATCCTCGACTTTGCCCGAGGACGACTGGGCGGCGGGATTCCGGTGCAACGCAAGTTGGTGGATGACTTGCAGCACACCCTGCAATTGACCCTGGCCGAGGTGCAAGCCTCCCATCCGCAAGCGGTGTTTATCCATGAACTGGATGTGCCGGCAGGCGTCTATTGCGATGCGCTGCGCATCAGCCAATTGCTCTCCAATCTGCTGGGCAACGCCGCGACCCATGGCTCGAACAGCGCGCCGATCGTTCTCAAAGCCTATGCGGAAAATGACGAGATCGTGATTTCCCTGACCAATCAGGGCACGCCGATTTCGGCGCAACTGATGCCACTGCTGTTCGAACCGTTCTCCCGAGCCGAAGCCGGGCAGCGTTGCGAAGGTTTGGGGTTGGGACTTTATATCGCGTCGCAGATAGCGACAGCACACAACGGCACGCTAAGCGTATCCTCAAGCGCCGAGTCGGGAACCTGCTTTGTGGCGAGATTCCCGGCCCGGTTCAAATGGGTTTAAGCCGCCTGCCGACGCATCGTCAGAATCGCCGCACCAAAACCGATAAAGGTCGAACCGACCACACGACTGACCCAACGGGACAAGGCCGGACGGGTCAGCACACCCTTCGCACGCGCGGCGAGCGCGGCGTAAACGCACAGTGAAGACACCGACAACGCCATGAAGATCGAAGTCAGGATCAGAAACTGCGGCAGCAGCGTCGCGCCCTGATCAATGAACTGGGGAAACAACGCAGTAAAAAACATCGTCGCCTTGGGGTTGGTGACCGCCGTCAAAAAGGCCGATTTATACAACTTGCCGCGAGTCGGCCGCACCTTGCTCGCCTCCCCCTCAGTCCCTTCCGGCAACATCGGCCCCTTTTTGAACAACTGCCTGACCCCGAGGTAGAACAGATACCCCGCACCGATGATCTTCACCGCGTTGAACAGAATTTCGGAACTGGCCAACAACGCCCCCAACCCCAACATCGCCGCTGCCGACAGACAAAACAGCCCACTGGCATTGCCCAGCGACGACCAGATCGTACTGCGCTGCCCGTGAGCAAGGCTATTGTTGATCGCCATCAGCGTCGCCGGCCCCGGACTGGCGATGGCAATTGCGGCGACCAGAGTGAAGGTCAATATCGAGTGAGAATCCATTTTCGCTGCTCGTATGATTGAAGTAGCCGCATGTTACAACAACCGGCCACATAGCCCAGATCAAAAGCCCCTCACCCTAGCCCTCTCCCGGAGGGAGAAGGAACTGACCGAGGTGAGGGCGAGAGATACACCGACATGAAATACCGAGCCGCACTCGAATTCGGAGCAAATCAAAAGCCCCTCACCCTAGCCCTCTCCCGGAGGGAGAGGGAACTGACCGAGGTGATGGCGAGAGATACAGCGACATGAAATACCGAGCCGCACTCGAATTCGGAGCAAATCAAAAGCCCCTCACCCTAGCCCTCTCCCGGAGGGAGAGGGAACTGACCGAGGTGATGGCGAGAGATACAGCGACATGAAATACCGAGCCGCACTCGAATTCGGAGCAAATCAAAAGCCCCTCACCCTAGCCCTCTCCCGGAGGGAGAGGGAACTGACCGAGGTGATGGCGAGAGATACAGCGACATGAAATACCGAGCCGCACTCGAATTCGGAGCAAATCAAAAGCCCCTCACCCTAGCCCTCTCCCGGAGGGAGAGGGAACTGACCGAGGTGATTGCGAGAAATACAGCGATATGAAATACCGAGTTGAACTCAATACTGCACCAGATCAAAAGCCCCTCACCCTAGCCCTCTCCCGGAGGGAGAGGGAACTGACCGAGGTGATTGCGAGAGATACACCGACATGAAATACCGAGCCGCACTCGAATTCGGAAGCAAATCAAAAGCCCCTCACCCTAGCCCTCTCCCGGAGGGAGAGGGAACTGAGCGAGGTGATGGCGAGAGATACAGCGACATGAAATACCGAGCCGCACTCAAATTCGGAGCAAATCAAAAACTACACCCTCCCCGCTCCTCACCACTCAACAGGATGAGCGTTAGCTCGGCTGAAGCTTTTGATCTTGCCGTGCTGGCCCCTTCGGCAGGCTGAGTGGAGGGATTTATCCGGGGGTGGGAGCGTAGCGACCGTTCGACGAAGTCGAATGCATCGAGAGGAGGTGCAGCGAAGCAAACAGTAGGCGATGCCCCCGGATAGATCCCGTAACGAAGGAACCCGAGCCACGGCGAGGGCCGAACGCCGGGGCCCAGACCTTTGGTTCCTTTGGGGCGTTTGCCAAAGGGACTCGCTGTAAGAGCGAAACCGCCAGCGGCAACACCCGCAGCAACGGATATTCACCCAAAACCCAATAGCATGGTCGGCCCAAAGCCCGCCAAGCCCAAACAAAAAAAAACCCCACAACCCCATAAGGCCGCGAGGCAAAAAATTGGTTGGTTGCGGCCAACCAAAGGAGCTCAGTCAAATACGTACAAAAGCCAAAATCAGATGCAATCCTGCGCAGCCCGCTCAAAACTCGAAGGCAAAAGATTCGAAGCCAACAAATGCCGCTCGTAGATAAACACCTTGCCGCCATTACCTGCCTTGTACGCCTCCAACACGTTGTCAGCAGAAATCTTGCTCGGCACCACAATCCGGTAACTGCGCTGAGTCTGCGAAACCGTCGGGGTCAACGCACTGCCCTGCAACTTCGGCACAACACAGTCGGCGTACTGCGCAGGCGTCTTGCTGGTCTGCAGAGTAAGGCTCGGATTATTCGGCGCCGAAGCACAACCGGCGAGCAACAAAGAGGCAACGGCCAAAGCAGGCACAAAGAAAAGACGCATCGGTGTCATCCTGAAAATAAAGGTTCGGTTCAACCGGCAACGGTTCAGCCTCACGGAGCCGCCGTCGCCATTTATGTTTTAAGTAATCAGCTCGACGCCACCAGCGCCTTGAGCGACACATCGAATTGCTGCAACGCGTGGAGTTGCAGGTCACGCTGCTTATCGATCTGCGCAGCGATTGCGGTTGCTGCCTGGTTATGCACCCACACCGAAGGCAACTGCTTCTCGACAGCGCCTTCAGCCTTGCCGATGTATTGCAGGTCGGCGTCGTAGAAACGTGCGGTGAAACGCGCTTCGACCAGGCTGTTTTGCTGCGTCAGCAAACGATTGAAGGTGTCGAGCTTCACCACGATGTCCGGATGCGCCTGTACCAACGCATCAAGGTTGTCGTAAACCGTCACGGACAAGAACTGCTGTTGCAGCGAACTCACCAGCCAGTCGATGGCCAGTTCCGGATCAGAACTGCTGACAAAGGCTTCACGAATCCGCGAATCCAGCGCATCTTTAGCGCCACTGACCGCCATGTCGTGGTAACGCTCAAGGTATTGCAGGTTGTCCAGGGTATTCTCGCTGAGCAACACACCCACGGTTTGCGAGTGCTGCAACGTGGCGCTGCTGCCCGTGATGGTCTGGAAATGACACGACCCGGCGTCGGCTGCGTAAGTCGGGGCTGTGAACAGTGCGCCGCCTGTCAGCAAGGCGACCAAAGCCAGTCGGGTCAATGTGTTCATCGCGCAAATTCCTTGAGCTGCGTATTCGATGGAAGTGATTTTCCGCCGATCGCCGACAAAGCAGAACTTGCGTTTCGTGATGGTCACTATTACTTCTAGCAATAGTTGCGCGACGTACAGACTGGTACACACTCAACTACAACGAGAAAAACATGAAATGAGGAGTTCGCCTTGAGAACGTTTGACCTGATCCGTGACGCCGTTCTGCCCGATTTCCGCGAGCGTGTGGCCGAGTATCTGGTTCAGTACGAAAGCGTATTGCTGAACGAAGGCATCACCGACCCGCAGCTCATCATCGACACCGCCAATCAGTTGCGCGGTTACCTGCGCGGGCTCAACACCACGCGCGTGCTGGGCATGGCCTACTGGGAGGAACTGGATCGTCGAGTCGTCGACACCTGGCTCACGCCCAAGTAATGACCGAACGGCATGTGGTCAGGGTGGCGGCTGACGACTGCGCCCTCCCGTAGCCAATGGTCTGCGCGGCAATAAGGCCTCTGCGAAAAAACCGCCCGAACGCTTACAATCGCCGGTCTAATTGCCAATCAGACAGGCTCATCAAGAAATGCCGCTCGACCCACCTACGATGTTGACCATTTCCATCGCCCTCGCAGCCGCTGCCGCGCTGTATCTGGCGATCGAATGGCGCAGCATTCGTGAGCCTTCGCTACTGTTCTGGAGCGCCGGTTTCGCCACCATCACCGTCGGCTCCACCCTGGCCCTGCTGCGCAGCAGCGGCTTTTTGCTGATCGGCATCTGGTTCGCCAACGGCTTGCTGGTGACCGCGCACTTCCTGTTCCTGCTCGGCGTAGCGCGCTTCACCCAGATACGGTTGTCGCCGGCCTGGTACCTGATCTTTGTCACTTGGCTGATCATGCTGTTGCTGCCGGACGGGCCACTGTGGTCGAAGGTCATGCTGGCGGCCAATTCGTTGCTGGTGGCGCTGGCGACCCTCAAGGCCAGCTCACTGCTGCGCCCCCATGGCAAATCGTTGAGCGTCGGCGCGGTGCAATTGCGCTATGTGCTGCTCGGTCACGGAATTTTCTACGTAGCCAAAGCCCTGACGGTGGTGATCCCCGGGACGTTGATCGATCTCGCGGCGTTTCGTGGCGAGATCATCCAGATTTCTCTGGTTGAAGGCGCGATGGCGATCATGTTGATCGCCCTGTCGATGACCGGCACCGAACGCTATCGCCGGGAAAAACAGATCGCCCGCCTCGCCGAGCGCGACCCACTGACCGCCCTGTACAACCGCCGCGCTCTGGAAAAACGCGCGCCGCGCCTGCTCGAACAGGTTTCGCCGGAGCATCCCGGCGCCCTGCTGCTGATCGACATCGACAACTTCAAACTGGTCAACGACCAGTACGGTCACACCGCCGGCGATCGTTTGCTGATCGCGTTGAGCGAGATGATCCGCTCGGTGCTGCCGCGCAATGCGCTGACAGCGCGTCTGGGCGGTGATGAGTTTGTCATCCTCCTCAACAGCGCATCGAGTGAGCGCGTCATGGAACTGGGCAACACATTGCGCGAGCAGTTTCTCAGCACCACTTCGCAGACATTCCCCACCACCGCTGCCGTGACCCTGAGCATCGGCGCCAGCCTGTTCGACAACCCGCCGGCCAACCTCACCGCTCTGATAGAACAAGGCGATGCCGCCCTCTACGAATCGAAACGCGGCGGACGCAATCGCCTGCGCCTGACCGGACTCACCACTCCAGGATAATAAAAACCATGTCCAGCCTCGTTACCCCTCTGCAAGACCTCGCCGCGCCAGAAGGCGTTTGCTACGGCTGCGGCGGCCGCAACCCCCACGGCCTGCACGTCAAAAGCCACTGGCATGAAGACGGCGAGCACGTGATCGCCGAACATCTGCCGGAGGCCAAGTACTGCGGCTGGCCAGATCTGGTCTACGGGGGCCTGATCGCCATGCTGGTCGACTGCCATTCAAACTGGACGGCCATGGCCTACCACTACCGCGCCGAAAACCGCGAACCCCGCAGCCTGCCGCGCATCGACTGCGTCACTGGCAACCTTGGCATCAAATTCATCAAGCCGACGCCGATGGGCGTGACGCTGGTTTTGCGGGCAAAGGTCGAGGGTGAAGTTGGGCGCAAGACGCGGGTTATCTGTGAGGTGTATGCCGGGGATGTGCTGACGGCAGTGGGTGATTCGGTGTTTGTGCGGGTCGATACCGGGCAACTGGCGGATTCGGCGCATGGGCGAAAAAGCAAAAGCCCCTCACCCTAACCCTCTCCCAGAGGGAGAGGGGACTGACCGAGTTGTTTGGTTGAAATACGCCGACTTGAGATATCGAGTCGAACTCGGGTTTTGAAAAGCTCACAGATCAGCTCCCTCTCCTAGGGGAGAGGGCTGGGGTGAGGGGTGAATCCACCGCCAAACTCAATGTGAAACAGCCTTAGCCCTGCTTCACATTCGCCCGCGCCGTGTGCAACTTCTTATAGCTCTCAATCAAGCGCAAATGCCGATCCAGCCCTTCCAGCTTCATGCTGGTCGGCGTCAGACCGTAGAAGCGCACACTGCCGTTGACCGAGCCAATCGCCGCATCCATCCGCTCATCGCCGAACATGCGACGGAAGTTGGCTTCGTAATCTTCCAGCTGCAGATCCTCGTCCAGTTCCATCTCCAGCACGACGTTGACCGCTTGATAGAACAAGCCGCGCTCAACGGTGTTGTCGTTGTATTGCAGGAAAGCTTCAACCAGATCCTTGGCCTGCTCGTACTTCTGCAGCGCGAGGCAGATCAGCAGGCGCAGTTCCAGAATGGTCAGCTTGCCCCACGGCGTGTTGTCGTCGAACTCGACGCCGATCAGCGTGGTGATTTCGGTGTAATCGTCCTGCTCGCTGTTTTCCAGACCTTGTGCAAGGTTGCGCAGGCCGACCTTGCTGAGGTTGTGCAGGTTGAGAATGTCGGCGCGGAATTGCAGGGCTTTGTTGGTGTTGTCCCAGATCAGGTCTTCGACCGGGTAGATCTCCGAGTAATCCGGCACCAGAATCCGGCAGGCCTTGGCGCCGATGTGCTCGTAGACCGCCATGTAGACTTCCTTGCCCATGTCTTCGAGGATGCCGAACAGCGTCGCGGCCTCTTCGGCGTTGGAGTTTTCGCCATCGCCTGAGAAGTCCCACTCGACGAATTCGAAGTCCGGTTTGGCACTGAAGAAACGCCACGACACCACACCGCTGGAGTCGATAAAGTGCTCGACGAAGTTGTTCGGTTCAGTGACGGCCTGACCGGAGAAGGTCGGCTGCGGCAAGTCGTTGAGGCCTTCGAAACTGCGGCCCTGCAACAGTTCGGTGAGGCTGCGTTCCAGCGCCACTTCCAGGCTCGGGTGCGCGCCGAACGAGGCGAACACGCCGCCGGTGCGCGGGTTCATCAGGGTCACGCACATCACCGGGAATTCACCGCCCAGCGAGGCGTCCTTGACCAGCACCGGGAAGCCCTGCTCTTCCAGACCTTTGATGCCGGCGAGGATGCTCGGGTATTTTTCCAGGACTTCCTGCGGCACGTCCGGCAGGGCCATTTCGCCTTCGAGGATTTCGCGCTTGACCGCGCGTTCGAAGATTTCCGACAGGCACTGCACCTGCGCTTCGGCGAGGGTGTTGCCGGCGCTCATGCCGTTGCTGAGGTAAAGGTTTTCAATCAGGTTGGACGGGAAGTACACCACTTCATTGTCGGACTGCCGCACAAACGGCAGCGAGCAGATGCCGCGCTGGGTGTTGCCGGAGTTGGTGTCGAACAGGTTCGAACCGCGCAACTCGCCATCACGGTTGTAAATCTTCCGGGTGTAGTCGTCGAGAATCTCGCTCGGCAACTCATCTTTCGGACCTGGTTTGAACCACTGTTCGTCCGGGTAGTGGACGAATTCGGCGTTGGCGATTTCTTCGCCCCAGAACTGGTCGTTGTAGAAGAAGTTGCAATTCAGGCGCTCAATGAATTCGCCCAGTGCCGAGGCCAGCGCGCCTTCTTTGGTCGCGCCCTTGCCGTTGGTGAAACACATTGGCGAATGGGCATCGCGGATATGCAGCGACCAGACGTTGGGCACAATATTGCGCCACGAAGCGATTTCGATCTTCATCCCCAGGTCGGCCAGAATGCCCGACATGTTGGCGATGGTCTGCTCCAGCGGCAGGTCTTTGCCGGCGATGAAGGTGCCTGCGTCCGAACCGGCCACCGGCATCAACAGCGCCTGAGCATCGGCGTCGAGATTCTCGACTTCCTCGATGATGAATTCCGGACCGGTCTGCACGACCTTCTTCACCGTGCAGCGATCGATGGAACGCAGGATGCCCAGGCGATCTTTCTCGGAGATGTCCGCCGGCAACTCGACCTGGATCTTGAAGATCTGGTTGTAGCGGTTTTCCGGGTCGACGATGTTGTTTTGCGACAGGCGAATGTTTTCAGTCGGAATGTTGCGGGTGTCGCAGTACAACTTCACAAAGTACGCCGCACACAACGCCGACGATGCCAGAAAGTAGTCGAACGGCCCCGGTGCCGAGCCATCGCCCTTGTAGCGGATGGGCTGATCGGCGATCACCGTGAAGTCGTCGAACTTGGCTTCAAGTCGAAGGTTGTCGAGAAAGTTGACCTTGATTTCCATGCGGGATTACCAGAATACGGCTAAACGAATGGCGGCCATTATCCGGTTTTTGCGCGGGAAGTCTTGCCCTTTCGGGATTGGCCGCTGATCGGCGTCCTGCACTTGGGAAGACAAATCACGCGGGGTTCACTACGCTTTCAGAGCAGTCGCCGAGAACAATCTGAACATTGCGCCCACGCCGTGGTTCTAGATTCAGAAGACAGCGGATCAAGGACGAGCACATGGACCTTTCCAGCTATGCAGCCCCGCTTCCACCGCGCCAGAGCGCCGTCACTCGCCGCCTGGCCTTCGCGGTCGGAGCGCTGTTCGTCAGTGGCGTGATTGCGGCGGCAGTCGCTTTGCTGGGTATCGCCGAGCGCCTGGACAGCGAAGAGGTCACCAAAACCCGCTTTTACTCGGCTCGCGCGCTGGAAAACCGCATCACGGCCTCGAAAAACTACATCACCAGCTACGCCTACTGGACCACCGCCTACGAGCATTTGAGCGGTCAGGTCGACACGAATTGGGCCTACACCGAGCAGAACCTCGGCAAAACCCTGTTCACCAGTGACGGCTATGACGGCGTGTTCGTGCTGAACCGCGAAGGCACCCGTTACGCGGTGGTGCGCGGGCAAATGGTCGATGCCGAGCTGTCCGCGTTCGTTCAGGTAAGCGCCACGGAGTTACTGGATCAAGTGTTGGGCCAAGGTGATCTGACCAAGCCAGTCAGCCGCTATTCACTGTTCGAAGGCTGGCCGGCGCTGGTGTCGGCGGCGACGATCATTCCCAACGATGAACGACCACTCGGCGATCCGCAGACTTCTTCGGTGCTGGTGTTCGTCGACAAACTCACACCGACCAAATTGCGTCTGATTGGCAGCGGTTACGGCTTGAACAACCTGACTCTGGCGCCGGACGAGACGATCGACCCGCAGCGCCCTCGGGTGCCGCTGGACAGCACCGGTTACAGTCTGGTCGCTGATCTGGAGCGACCCGGGCAACATTTATTGTGGTCCTTGCTGCCGCCACTCGGCGCGACGATTGTGGTGCTGATGCTGCTGACCGCGTACTTCTTCCGTCACGCCTTGCGTTCATCGCAGTACGTCGACCAGAGTTTCGCCGTCATGCAAACCTCCAATCAGGCGCTGGAAAACGCCAACCGTGAGCTCGAAGCGAGCGAAGAACGCTTTCGCGCGGTGGCCGAAGCCGCGTCGGACTGGATCTGGGAGGTCGATCGCGCCCTGGCGCTGACGTATCTGTCGGCGCGCTTCAGCGAAGTGACCGGTTACCCGCAAACCTTGTGGCTGGGGCAAGACATCGGCCACCTGTTGAATTGCGACACCACGCCACTGGAACTGTGGCTGAAAAACCTCACCGAGGAGAACAGCGCCAGTGACTTGCGTTGCACCTACCGTGACCACTCCGGCCAGCAGCGCCACTGCCGGCTGTCCGCGCGGCCGATCTTCGACAAGCACACGGTCATCGGCTATCGCGGCACCGCCAGCGACATCACCGACGAAGTCGCCGCTCATGCGCAGATTCAGCATCTGTCGATGCACGACGCCCTCACCGGCCTGCCCAACCGCAACAAGCTTGCGCGTTATCTGGATGAAGCGCTGCTGCTCAAGGAACACGCGCCACCGCTGTCGCTGCTGATGATCGACCTCGATAACTTCAAACCGATCAACGATTCGCTCGGCCACCCGGCCGGTGACGCCGTGCTGCAGGAAGTCGCCGTGCGCCTGCGTGAGTGCACCCGCGAACACGACATCGTCGCGCGTCTGGGCGGCGACGAATTCATCGTGGTGCTTAACGGTATGGACAGTCCGCACGAAATCGACAAATTCTGCACCCGCCTGATCGGCAGCCTGCATCAACCGGTGGTCTTCGAACACCATCCGCTGCACATCGGCGCCAGCATCGGCATCGCACTCAGCCGGCGCCACGGTTACTTGCCCAGCGATCTGATCCGTTACGCCGACATCGCCCTCTATCAGGCCAAATCCGAAGGCAAGAACACCTGGTGCTATTTCGAAGCGCACATGAGCGATCAGATCCAGACCCGCCGGCAAATGGAAGACGACCTGCGCCACGCGCTCAAGCACAACGAGTTCATCCTGCACTATCAGCCGCGCTACAAGGTCGATGGCAAACACATTGTTTCGGTCGAGGCGCTGGTGCGCTGGCAGCATCCGACCAAGGGATTGCTTGGCCCGGACTTGTTCATCCCGTTGGCGGAGCAGACCGACCTGATCGTCCCGCTCGGTCGCTGGGTGTTGCGCGAAGCCTGCGAAACCGCACTGGGCTGGCCGGAAGACATCCTGCTGTCGGTGAATCTGTCGCCCGCGCAGTTTGCCGTCAGCGATGTGGTCGAGGATGTTCGCGAAGTGCTGGTGCAAACCCGCTTCCCAGCCAGTCGCCTGGAACTGGAGATAACCGAAAACGTGATGCTCAACGACACCGACGGCGCCCTGACCACCATGAATGCCCTGAAAGAACTCGGCGTGCGCCTGAACATGGACGACTTCGGCACCGGCTACTCGTCCCTCGGTTACCTGCGCGCTTATCCTTTTGACGGGATCAAGATCGACAAGCGCTTCATCGCCTCGATCAGCAGCGGCACCAATGATCGCGCGGTGGTGCAGGCGATCATCGGCCTGGGCAAAGCCATGGGCCTGACCGTGACTGCCGAAGGGGTCGAGACCGAAGAGCAACTGGATATTCTCGGGGTCGATCAATGCAATGAGGTGCAGGGTTACTTCATGAGTCGGCCGATCGACAAAGTGGCGTTTGCGCGGCTTTTGCGCGACTCCAGAGGCGCGCAACAGAAGCTGAAGAAAGGCCGGGTGATCTGAGCGTTTTGAGATCTCCGCGCACTGATTAGCTGTGTGTTCGTCCCGGGTCACCGGTAAACACATTGCCCGCATCGCGCACCAACTGCCGCCACTCGGCGCTGGTGATCAGCCCCTGTTCCTCCATTTCATCGGCGGCCTTGAGCAGTTCGTCGTACTGTTGTTCCGGGTCCAGACGCATCTGCGCTTGCGTCGCCAGTTTGCGCCATGCCGCCAGTTTTTCTCGTTTACGCTGATCGAACATCGGGGATGATCTCGTGGGGGACGTCCTCCATAGAAAGACATGAGCCCCCAGTGGTTCAGCGTAATCGACGGATGGACTGCTCACTTCAAAGGGGTAGTACTTGTCAGCAATGCAGGAAACTCCACCAACCCCTGTGGGAGCGAGCCTGCTCGCGAAAGCGGATTGTCTGTCCCGAAAATATTGGCTGACCCACCGCCATCGCTTGCAGGCAAGCTCCCACAGAGATTGGGGTGGTTTGTCAGAACTTCCCGGCCACGCGCCGGTACGGATAATCCGGATCGCGGTACTTGCCCGGCTTCTGCCGTTTGGGTAATTCGACCTTGTCGCGCTTCACATCCTCATACGGAATACGACTGAGCACATCGGTGATGATGTTCAGCCGTGCGCGGCGCTTGTCGTTGGAGTCGGCCACCAGCCACGGCGCGTGTTCGGTATCGGAGTGTTTGAACATTTCGTCCCGCGCCCGTGAGTAGTCGTACCAGCGGCTGTAGGACTTAAGGTCCATGGGTGTCAGTTTCCAGGTCTTGCGCCCGTCGTTGATGCGCGCTTCAAGTCGACGGGTCTGCTCTTCGGGGCTGACTTCCAGCCAGTACTTGAGCAGGATCACCCCGGACTGAACGATGGCGTGTTCGACCAAGGGAATCGATTTGAGGAATTTGTCCGCCTGCTCGTCGGTGCAGAAGCCCATCACCCGCTCGACACCGGCGCGGTTGTACCAACTGCGATCGAAGATCACCACTTCACCGGCCGCCGGTAGATAAGGCAGATAACGCTGCACATGCATCTGGCTTTTCTCGCGATCGGTCGGCGCCGGCAGCGCCACCACGCGAAAGACACGCGGGCTGACGCGCTCGGTCAATGCCTTGATGGTCCCGCCCTTGCCAGCGCCGTCGCGGCCTTCGAAAACGATGCAGACCTTGACGCCCTTGGCGATCACCCATTCCTGCAACTTGACCAGTTCGACGTGCAGTTTGCGCAAATGCTCGAGGTATTCCTTGTTTTTCAGCTTCAGACTTTCAGGCGCCGTGGCGGCCTTCTTTTTGCCTTTTGCCATGACCTTGGCCTCTCTCCAATAAATGCAGAAACAGAGTGTTGATTGACGGGACAAACCAGACACGTGAGGTTAGTTCATGACGTGCCGTTTGCCATGACCGGGCAAAAAGCAAAATTGCCATGTGTTTCCTTCGTTCTTTCTTGCGTCGCACTGTTCATTGCCCTGCCCTTGTCTGCCTGGAGTTTTCTCGATGCCCGCGTCCAAATCCCTGCCCACCGCCCTGCTCGGCCTGGCCCTCGCCTGCCCGGCAATGGCCGAGACTCAAGGTCTGGAACTGGGGCAAGTGCTGATTTCGGCCGAGGATCGCAACGGCAGTGATGTCTCTGTTGAGGAAGCCAAGGCCCGCCTCGATCAGGTGCCCGGCGGCACCAACGTCGTCGACATGCGCCAACCGCTGCAGGGCCGCGTGGCGAGCAATCAGGATGTGCTGGCGTATCAACCTGGGGTTTATGCACAGTCGGCGGGCAACGAAGGCGTGAAAATCTCGGTCCGTGGCTCGGGCATCAACCGCGCGCCGGGCGCCCACGCCTCGGGGCTGTACACCATGCTCGATGGCCTGCCGCTGACTGGCCCGGGTGGCACGCCGTATGAATTGCTCGAACCGCTGTGGGTCGATCACGTTGAAGTGCTGCGCGGCGCCAACGGTTTTGATCGCGGTTCGCTGGCGCTGGGTGGCGCCATCGATTACGTCAGCCACACCGGCTACAACGCGCCGAAACTGCAAGTGCGCTACGCCACCGGCAGCCATGGTTATCAGCAGCGTCAGGTCAGCTCCGGGCAAGTGCTCGGCGACTTCGATTACTACGTGTCGCTCACCGATTCCAACGCCGACGGCTATCAGGATCACACCGCCAGCGAAAGCAAAGGTGTGATCGCCAATTTCGGCTATCGCTTCAACCCGAACCTGGAAACGCGCTTCTATATTCGTTACCGCGAGACCGACAACGACCTCGCCGGCCGGGTGACCAAGCACTCCATCGAACACTCGCCGCGGGCGGCCAATCCGTCTTACGTGTCGCGCGATGACAGTCGCAAGCAGCCGGGCAGCACCTTCATCGGCAACAAGACTACTTATTACATCGACGACGATTCGAGCATCCAGACCGGCCTCGTTTACCACGACTACCCGATGGACCTGCGCGAGGGCCCGAACCGCTTGAAGGTCGCCTATACCGACGTCAGCGGCACGTTTGACTACAAACGCCGCGACACGATTTTCGGCATGGAAAGCCACAGCAACGTCGGCCTGCGCGTGACCAAACACCTGCCCAACGATGGCGCCAGCGAGTTCGTGCGCATTCCTTCTGGCAACACCGCCAGCTACGTGCCCGGCACGCGCATGCGCAACTTCACCTATCAGGGTTCGGACACCGTTCTGCACTTGGGCAACGACCTGGAAATTGCCGACGACCTGTGGCTGACTACGGGTCTCGCCGCCATCTACACCCGCCGCGAAAGTGCTGTGACCTACCCGCAGAGCGGCGGCAAAACCAGCATGAACGACTGGGATTACGCGCCGCGCCTCGGCCTGCGTTACCAGATCACCCCGGACCTGCAAGTGTTCGGCAACCTCAGCCGCTCGGTTGAAGCGCCGCACCCGTGGTCGCTGATCTACAGCTCCAACGTGCGCTTTCCGGCTGGCAATGGCGCCGCGAGCGGTACACAGAAAGACCCGATCAAACTGCAGAACCAGACCGCGACCACGCTGGAGCTGGGCGGTCGTGGCGACAGCGTCGTCGGTGAATGGAGTCTGGCGTGGTACTACGCGCAGGTGCGGCATGAACTGCTGTCGGTGTTGCCGGATGCCAATGCCGTCACGCCGTATGAACTTAACGCCAGCCCGACCGTGCACCAAGGCGTGGAAGCCAGCCTCAACAGCAAACTCTGGTCGGCTGATGATGGCCGTCAGTTGAGTTTGCGTCAGGCGTATACCTTCAGCGACTTCCACTATCGCGATGATGATCGTTTTGGCGACAACCGCCTGCCCGGTCTGCCGATGCATTACTACCAGGGCGAATTGCGTTACGACTGGCCGCAGGGGTTCTTTGCGGCAGTGAACACGCAACTGGTGTCCAAGGTAGCGGTGGATTACGCCAACAGTTATTACGCCGATCCTTACGCACTGTTCGGCGCGACGCTGGGCTACAACGCGCCGAAGGGGGACTGGCAGACGTGGGTGGATATGCGCAACCTGACCAACAAACACTACGCGGCAACGGTCACGCCGGGGTATGACGACAAAGGGCTGGATGCGGCGCGGTCTACTCCGGGTGAAGGGATGGGGGTTTATGTCGGGGTGTCGTGGAGCCTGCTCTGACACCTAACCCTGTGGGAGCCAGCCTGCTGGGGAAGGCGGCGTGTCTGTTGCGAAGAAGCTAACTGACCGATCGCTATCGCTTGCAGGCAAGCTCCCACAGTGACCAGTGTTTCACCCCACTCGCATCGACAGCTCAATATCATCCGCAAACGGCACAGACAGATAACCGCTCTGCGGCGCGCGCACGTAAGCCAGGTACTCAGGGCAATAGTCGGTGTTGTCCGCCACCACCAACGCGCCCGGCTTCAGGTGTTTTTCGACCATACTCAACACGTCGCCATACAACGCCTTCGCGCCATCAAGCAGGAGCAGATCGACCGAGTCCGGCAGATCCGTCGCCAGCGTCACCAGTGCATCGCCTTGACGAATCTCCACCAGATCGCTGACACCGCCTTCAACGAAGTGATGCCGCGCCAATTCGATCTTCGAAGGCTCGAACTCACTGCCGATCAGCACACCGCCACCGTTATCGCGCAACGCGGCCGCCAGGTGCAGCGTCGAAAGGCCGAATGAGGTGCCGAACTCGACAATGGCTTTGGCTTGGGTGTTGCGCGCCAGCATGTACAACAGTTTGCCGGTATCGCGGGAGACCGGCAGCCACAGGTCTTTGAGCATTTCATAGAGTTTCAGGTATTCGGTTTTGCTGTGCATCAGGCGTTCGCGTTCTTCGCCAGACACTGTTTGCAGCACCGGGCTGGTGGCAGCGCTGGCTTGGGTGTAGAGGCGTTCGATCAGGCTCGCCAAGGGTTCAGTGGTCAGGGTGGTCATGATTGCTTTCCGTTAGTTGGGGATTAAAATGCGAGTGATTCGTCGCATTTAAATGATGCGAGCGATTCGCTTCTTGCGCTATTCGCATTCCCACGGACGCCCGAGCTGCCCATGACCAACCGCCAGACTGCCCGTATTTCCTCACGCAAACAGCCGCAGCAGGCACGTTCCACCGAGCTGGTGGCGGCGATTCTGCAAGCGGCTATTCAGGTTTTGAGCGAGCATGGGGCCAGCCGTTTCACCACCGCACGGGTCGCAGAAAAGGCCGGTGTGAGCATCGGCTCGCTGTATCAGTATTTCCCCAACAAGGCCGCAATCCTGTTCCGATTGCAGAGCGATGAATGGCTGCACACCACGCAGATGCTGCAGCGGATTCTGCAAGACTTTGAGCAGCCGCCACTCACTCGCCTGCGCACCCTGGTGCAGGCATTCATTCGTTCAGAGTGCGACGAAGCGCAGATGCGCGGCGCACTGAACGACGCCGCCCCGCTCTACCGCAACGCCCCCGAGGCCCACGAAGTGCGCGCGGCCGGGCGGCGGATTTTCGCCACGTTCATGGACGAATTGCTGCCTGAGGTCGGTGAACAAATCCGCACGTCGGCGTGCGATTTGATCCTGACCACGCTCAGTTCGGTGGGGAAAGACTTTTCCAGCAGCCCCCGTACAGAGGAAGAAATCTCGGTATGCGCCGACGGGCTGGCGGATATGTTCAGTGCTTACGTGCTGGCGCTGAATGAGCAGCGTGCACCGCTCACGCGCGCTTCGGCAGCTTCCAGTTCGGGCGAATGAAATGGCAGGTGTAGCCATTCGGAATACGCTCAAGGTAATCCTGATGCTCCGGCTCTGCTTCCCAGAACGGCCCCGCCGGTTCGATTTCGGTCACCACGCGGCCCGGCCATAGTTTTGACGCATCAACATCGGCAGCGGTGTCCTCGGCGATATCACGTTGCGCTTCGCTGAGATAATAAATCGCCGAGCGATAGCTGCGACCGAGGTCATTGCCCTGACGGTTTGACGTGCTCGGGTCGTGGATCTGGAAGAAAAACTCAAGGATCTGTCGGTAGCTGATCACGGCAGGATCGAAGGTGATTTCGATGGCTTCGGCGTGGTCGCCATGGTTGCGATAGGTGGCATTCGGCACGTCGCCGCCGGTGTAACCGACGCGAGTCTGCAACACGCCGGGATAGCGCCGCAGCAGATCCTGCATGCCCCAGAAGCAGCCACCGGCGAGGATGGCGGTTTCGGTTTGAGTGGTCATGGCGTGTCGTTCCTCTTCGGGGTGTTGGGTATAGCGATGGTTATGAGGGCGGGTTGGCGGATTCCAAGGGGCTGAGCCAATACAACTCCATCAAGCACCTGCAGCGGAATAAAAAACGCTCGCAATCAGCGAGCGTTTTGCGAGCCGGGCCACAAGGTCGGACTCACTTACAAACCTACTTGCTTCAAGCCATTACGCATGCCTTGATCCGCCTGTTCGCACCATTCCTTGAGACTGAGCGTCGGCGGCAGGTTACCCTCGAGCTTCTGGTATTCACCGTTCATAAACATCTCACCCTTGCGTCCCTGAGCTTCGATTTTGTCGCCGTCACTTTTGTCCACTGGCCCAGGCATGCCCTTAATAAAGTCGTTCATCTTCTTGGCGTTCTCAGTACTGTCAGCTTTCAAGAATCCCTTGTCGACGCAGTGGTTGATCAAACCAACCGAGTTGCGCCCCATGTCATAGGCATTTTTCAGCGCTGCAGGATCCATCTCTTCCGCATGGGCGAAACTGGCGGTGCCCAGGGCTGCGGTCATGGCGAAGATCAAAGCGGTGTATTTCATGTTTAGTCCTTTAAGGTTTACAGCGGGGGTATTGATTGAATCCAGAATGATTGAGTACCTAGCTGATCACGGCGCCTTTCGGCCCGCTCGCAATCAGCGCAGCACCGCAGGCGGTTTTAATGCCGTCGAGGGCGATGGGCGTGCCATCGACGGTGTAGGTGCTGCTGCCCTCGGCGATCGGAAAAATCCCCTTGCACAACGGGCAACTGACCTTGTGACCAACCCCGGCAATCGGTTTGCCGTTGAGGTCGGTCTGAGAAAAGGCTTCGAGCACCTTGCCACCGTGGGTGGTGGAGTCGCCCAGGCGAATCGCGTCTTTCATGTTGTCACTCCTTTGACTTGTGGTCCGGAAACAATCAGCCCGGCCGTCCCGGCATTGCAAGAAACGCTGCAAAACTTTCCGCTACCTGATCAATTTCACCCGTTTCATGGGACCACAACACAACGACAGGCTCTCCGGTTTGCCCATTTACCGCATAGTTGAAGCAGTAATAGTCGCCTGTGCCAAACTCGGCGAACGGTAGAAGTGCCGAGAAATCGGTGGAGGTATCGGAAAAATTCTCCAACCACTCCTGCCAGTCTTTTTTAAAGTGGTGAACGATCGACTCCCACGTCTTCCGTGGGTCACGAGCGTCACGCACAGGAAATATCGTTAACGCCCCCAAGGACTTTCCGTTATTTGCCAAAAGCCAATCCGAAAAGGATTTTGGCAGTGTTCGGCCGAGTTCCTTTTCTGCCGCTTGAATAGCGTCTGTCGATGTACCGATTACACGTGTCTTGGACATAAATTCTCCGTTACGGCAGCGCCCCTCGTTTAGGCAGACTTAACTTACCCGTTCCAGGAGTATTAATAGGGACAGACTACGATTAATAAACTCCAGCTCACGGCCTGTCTCCATGCCCCCTTAGGGCTTACTCAATCAATGAGCTAGTAGTGGCAAAGAAGCCAATGACAGGCACTCACCCAGACGAGATGATTTAATATGTGAGTGCTGCAGACAAGCATCCTCATATGCAATATTTTCCCCATCAGCAATATCAGACAAATATCTGTCGATCGCGAAAAAATCACAATCCGAGGGGATATCCACTGCAAACAGCGACATTTCCTGACTAACTGAGCACGAGGCACCCAACTGATGAAGATGAGCGATTATTTTACTTCTCTCTTCAGTATCACTGGCAAAGGCAAAAACTCTGACAGTCGAATGGCCACCCTGTTTTGCGACACGCACAGCTATCATCTCATTGCCACTGGACTTTACCTGCACGGAATCTCCCTTACTCACGCCATAAACGTAATAGGGAGTATTGTCTAAGATATGGGTACCATCACCGGCATAGATGCCCCAAATAGACTCAGCGGATACAGGAGGATAACCATCCTCGCCAGGCGTTAACTCAAAGACAATCTTGTGAAAAATTTCGTTCATGTCCATACACTCCGGGTGAGGAGCCGCAGGCAGACTGTGCTTGACTAACAGTCAAAAAACTTGATCTGCCCGTTAAAAACTCTTCATTCGTAAAACTGTTTCATAGTAGGCCTGACCAGCTCTACGTAACCCTTATCGATTTTTTCCATTTCCAAGAAAGCTTCATCTTCAATGGCCTTAATCAGAGTCATAAAGTGTTTTCTTGACAATCTTTCACTCCAGACATTCAGATAACTTAAAGAAAGCGGCGAGTTGTAAAGATCGTTAAATATCGCACAGATCGCGTCAGGAACGTCTTTCATAATATTTTTTATGTATTTGTCCCACTCGGATGATGAATACTCCCATCGCTCATGAATTTCTTCCCAAGCAAGATCTGTTTCTGTGTCTAAAGGCACTTCCATAAGCTGAGCCTGAATGACTGCCTCGATTAATTCGTCAGAAATTTCAATCTGGAAGTCATCGGTATTCAACCAATATGTTCTGGCAGACACACTCTTTATAAGTTGAATAGAATTGGCGCTCTGGCTTAGTGCTCGCTGGCTAGCAATTGAGTCAAGCTCAGCAAATCTTCCAGAAATTGAATCGCTAAGCTTTGAGAGCTTTTGGACAAAATCGTTTTTTGTCTTATTTATTCTTTCCTCTCTAAAATCTGCATCGTAGTAATAGTCAGCATCTCCATTCATTAACTCCAGAGTCGCCGCTCTGGCGATATTTTTTATACCATCAAGATTATCAGCAAAACGGTCCCCTAAGAGCTTTGCTGAAAAGCAGTCGGTGCTCGCAATAAAAATAATATGATCAAAATTCATTTATCGGCCCGCTGGAGCTATGGGATCTTTGTAAGATTGGCGCATGCCGTACAGCCTGAACAACAGGAAAAGTGCACGTTCACAGACGTAGCGAACGGTGCGACCTGGTTCTCCGTCGCTTTGTGTCGGGCGGCGTTCAAAGGTAAGCTTGTCGCCGTCCCAGCGCAACCGGCAAGTTTCGCCTCATATTGCTACTACGCTGTTCCCTGCCTAGCGATCTTTAAATTCATTTAAATTCAAAATACTCAATCATCATTCTCATTGGCATCGTCATATCCACTTTCAAGAATCCCAGCACCTCAAAAAACCATGAAAGATTATCTCCCATTACAGAAACATCATCTTCATCATTTGACAGCAGGCAGATAGCTAGCCGCGCCAGTAATACGTCCCTGTCTTGAAAGCCTCGTATTGCGACTTTCTCATCGATTTTTGCCCACCAAACCGCAGCCTCAGCCTTACAGGTTTCAATGGGTATCCTGCCATCCACATAGCCCTTAGCAAGACGCAAAGGATCATTCTCGCAATCAGAGAATTTGATATCCTATGCATCCACAGCTTTTACCAAAAATCCGATCTACTGCTTAAGCGCGACGGAATTATCTGCTGGACGAATAATCGAGCCGACGTTACATCTCTTAAAATCAATTGAATTCATCCCAGTTTTATTCACCCATAGCGCTTTAAGGTATAAGACTTCGGAAGCTCGACCTGCCAACCCTATTATCCACCTCTTTGGGTACGGCAAAGACCCTAACAATTTCCTCATCACATGCGGGGTCATAAAATCTACTTTCATAAAAATCGAAGATAGCTTCGCCACCTATTTTATGAAATTTATTTATCACCTCTTTCACTTCTTTCGACACGGTTATTGCGCTTTTTTCTTTTATCTTATCGATAAATCCAACTGAAGCCGCCCCGGGATAAACAAAAATATTGGGGACAATAACCTCCCGCTCATCTATTCCATAAAAATCCGTAAAAGTGATGGCATAGAAACTACACTTATCCGTTTCGCGCATTATCTTTATCAGATTCATCAAAAAGATAGCACCCCCCCGCCAGCACTTCCGAAACCTTATCGTTGCTCATCTCTCTTTTTAGAAAATCCAACCGCTTGTATCTAGACACAAGCGGTATCTCTTCGAAGCCCTCGTAACTTTCAAAGAATACACCCATATCTTTATAGGGTTCTTTGCTTATAATTTTTCTATAAATTTCAGCCAGCATCATTTAAAGATTGCTCATCCGGGATAGTTCAACCACTCCAAGTCTGATCAAAGTCTTCGATAGGCGCCCGGTCGCTATGACGTATTGATACCGAGTCAGGGTGGCCATTCATTACCGTGCTAGACATTGAACTTTTGGTAATATCTCTCAAAGATTCAAAAAACCCGGTCTATCCACGAACAATTCAAGCTTTCGAATAAGGCAAACCACGCTTAAAAAACCTTCAGAAACGTGGTCTGTCCCAGAGCAGTTTTCATCAACTCGTGCACAGGTGATTTTCTTCAGAGACCGGTTTAGGGCTAAATCGCATGACGACGCTCCCATTTCTCACTGCTAGCGCGCCAAACGCTAACCCCATCAATTTTTGGTTCATCACGCTCTACGATCACGGTGTATCGATAACGTTGTTTCAGCCCTTTTTTTCTGACTGCCTGAATATTCGTTTCCTTATCTAGCTGTTCTTCGGTATCAGTCAAAATGGTCTGTTCATACTCCGGAGGCTGTCCAGTACCTAATGTATCGAGCCTTGCTGATCCAAGGGCAATTGAAGCTTTCACACTCAGATTTTCAGAGAATATCGCTTCCAACCTTGATTTTGCCGCTTCATTCGCCTTAGTCCGATACCCCGAATCCGTCTTATATGCGTCGCATCGCTTCTCGGCATGAAATCCCACCTCCCACTCATGCATCTGCGAAAGAAAATTTTGTAATCGCTCACTAGGTGACATAAAACGCTCCTATCAACAATCGCACGAACAAGGGTTGTGGAATAGCCGACTTTCAGTATTCCCGTCAACTCTCGCCTGGTACAGAACAGAATGAGGTCGAGTGGCACCTTCATCGTACTGAGGGGTGACACGTACTATTACGTTACTACCGCCTTTAACAGCTTCGGCAATATCTCCCTCAAAGTCACGGAACTCACCACGGTTAACACTAGGGGCTTGAGGAAAAATGTTCCCCTTACCACCGCTTCCACCCAGTCGATTTCCGATGGCATGGCCAGCGTCGTCCGTATTACAGCCCAAGTTACGCGCAAACCCCCGTGAACTGGTGTTGGTATTTGTCCCAGTTCCCAAATCTTCCGGTCGAATTTTCGCGGTTACGCTCTTCAGCGATCCGTTCTCATTGTGACGATATTTTGTTATCGGGTTTGAGCCCCAAAGGCCCAATGGATCCACCCACTCAACCGGATTCGCTGCATAGGCATAAAGGTTAATGCCTCCGGTATAACTTATCGGATCTTTGCTTATGAACCGACCAACCCCCGGATCATAGTACCGATACCGGTTGTAATGCAGCCCTGTCTCATGATCGTGATACTGCCCTTGGAATCTGATCGGGTTCACCACCCCATGCTGCCGCGCCCATTCCGAACGCTGTTCCGTCACCTGCCCCCACGCCTTGTACTGCGCGGTCCACGCCATGTTGCCTTGTGAATCAGTCAGCTCTTGCGGGGTGCCGAGGTGATCACACTGGTACCAGGCCAACGCGTCAAACGGTAATGCTGTGGCCTTGTGATTCCACAACGGGTCCTCGTCCAGACTGTACTCACCGCTGTAATCCGGCAGCCCAATCAGATCGATTGGCGCGTGCCGTACAGCCTGTGCAACAGGGACAAAAGTCCCCGGTTCGAAGACGTAGTGCACCGTGCGGCCGGGCTCGCCATCGCTTTGCGCTGGACTGTTTTCCCAGGCGAGGTTGTCGCCATCCCAACCGTACAAGGTGAAGCCGCAACCCAGCTCGCGCTGTTTGCGCGCGTGTTCGTTTCTGTTCCAGAGAGAGCCTGCTTCAGGACGCTGTTTGTAATGCGCGCGGGAGTTTTTGTGCAGGCGGCGTCCCAATGCGTCGTAGGCGAAGTCAACGCTCAGACGCGGGTCTTCGAAATGCACCAGTCGATCAAACAGATCCCAGCGCAAGTCGCTGCGTTGGCCGTTGTGCCAGCGCTGGATCTGGTTGCCGCGTTCGTCGTAGTCGTAGTGGGTGCCGGCGTATTCGCGCAGCAGGTTGTCGACCAGTTTGCTGCGCGGTGGTGTCAGGTCCAGTGGGCGGCGAATTTCTGTCGCTTTGTCGTCAAGCAGGTTGCCGGCCGGGTCGAAGGCGAAGGTTTCCACGCCTTGACGTGTGGTGGCGCTGAGCAGTCGGCCGACCGGATCGTAACGATAGGCGAGCGGGCCACGACGGCTGTCGTTGATGTCGGTCAGTTGGCCGGCGGCGTCGTAGCTGTATTCGCGTTTGAGCAGTGTGGATTTGTCGTCGCTGCGTCCCAGCAGTTGTTCTTGCAAACGGCCGGCCGGGTCCCAGCTTTGGGTTTGCAGCAGGTGGTTGCCTTGATGGCGGGCGACTTCGCGGTGCAGGTCGTCGCGTTCGTAGCCGATCAGTTCGTGTTCGTCGAGGCGCAGGCCGAGCAAATGGCCGCTGCCGTAAGTCAACCAGCTGACGCGGTGGCCGTCGGGGCGCACGCTGGCGATTCGTTGGTTGAGCACGTCGTACTCGTGCTGCCAGATCGCGACGGTGGGTTTTTCCAGGCCGAGATAATGCTGGTGTTCGCGCAGCAGATTACCGGCCGGGTCGTGAAACCATTGCAGGCGGCTGTCGGCGTTGTCGGCCAGCACCAGGTTACCGTTGCCGTCGTAGGCAAAGATTTCGCTTTGCGACTGCTCGCCCAGGGTGGCGCGACGTTCGGTCAAACGGCCCATCGAGTCGAAGCTCACCGAGATCACACGGTTGCCATTGATCGATTGGGCAAGGCGACCGGTTTGCGCATCGTATTGATAGCGTGTGGTGCGGCCGTCGAAGCCGCTTTCTTCCAACACGCGTCCGACCGGATCGTAATGGAAATGCGCGCGTTGTTCGTTTTCGTTTTCCAGCGCCAATAGCTGACCCAGGCGGTCCCAGCGATAGCGCAGGGTTTGCTCGGCAGCGTCCACGCGTTCGGCGATCAAACCGGCAGCGGTATAACTCCAAGTGGTGCAGCGATCCAGACCATCGACATGCGCCAACAATCGACCTTCGGCATCGCGCTCAAAGCGCTCCTCGGTCTTGTCCGGGTGCTTGATCAGCACCAGTTGGCCAGCCTTGTATTCGTACTCGGTGGTGTTTCCGGCGGCGTCGGTGAAGCAGATCATCTGCCCCAGTTCGTTGTACTCCCAGGCGCTGGTTTTGCCCGAGCAATCGACGTACTCGACCAGTTGCCCGGCGTCGTTGTAGTCCAACGTTTTTTCGTTGCCGTTGGCGTCCTTGATCGCGGTGGGCTGGCCGGATTTGTTGTAGGCGTATTCGGTTTTGTTGCCGAGCGGATCGAGCGCTTCGACCAGATTGCCTTGGTCGTCATAGGCGCGTTGCCACTGACCGCCCTCGGCATCGCTGATCTTGATCAGCAGGTCCTGATCGTCGTAGGCGTAATGCATCACCGTGTGATCGGCGCGGATGTGTTCGAGCAGGTTGCTGCGTTCATCGTAGCTGTAGCGATCGGTGCTGCCGTCGGCATTGACGCGGCGCACGATGTTCTTCGCCTCGTCGCGGAAGAACCATTCCGAACGTTCATCGGCGTAACGGATGCGGTAGGTGTAGCCAAGGATGTCGTAGTAGTGCCAGGTCTCGTTGCCGAGCGCGTCGGTGACGTAGGTCAGACGAATGTTTTCGTCCCATTCCAGACGCGTGTCGAAACTGCCGTCGTCGGCCCATTCGCGCACGGCTTTGGCCTTGGCGCTTGAACCGTCCCACTGCAGGTTCATGCCGCGGCCGGTGCGGTCGGTGTAGCGGGTGATCAGGTGATGCTCGAACTGATACGACCAGACTGCACCGTTCTCGTCTTGTGCCTGAATCAGGTCGCCATAGGCATCGTACTGATAGGCACAGAGCTGGCGCAGTGGAGCGCCGTCAACGATCTGCCAGAGACCGATAAACCGGCCGTGCTCGTCGATCATCGTGCCGAGGTGCAAATGGACTTTGGTGAAGTCGTTTTCCTGATAGGTGATCAGGTCGGAGAGCAGCGAGTGTTCGCCGTGACGGTGCTCGTAATGCAGCATGATCCCGGCGCCGTTGCGCAGCGAAATGTTGCTCAGCACATAGCGCTGGCCACGGCGGACGTAGGTTTCCTTGCGCTCGAAACCACGGCACAGCAGCAGTTGATCTTCGCTGTTGCGGACCAGGGTGATGTCTTCGATGGCGTCGTAGTGGAACAGGCCGACCTTAGGCAACGGATAGCTGTGATCGCGGCCATCGGCGCCATAGAACATCAGGCCATCGTCAACGCAGTCAAAGCGTGTGGTGAACTCAGAAATCCAGCGAGCGCCGAGTTCGCTGTGATCGTAGGCATCGAGGCGTGAGTTGTATATGCGCGTCCACTCGACAGGGAAAGGCCCCGGCAAGCTGAAATCAGTATGACTGAGTCTTTCAGAACCCAAGGCAAAACTGATGCTGTTGCATGTGCCCGTGCAGGCGCCGTTTTTCTTCGGCTCGGGCGCGCCTTTCGCAGGAGCCTGTTGACCACTGGATCCCAATTGACCATCGGACGCCGTGTGCTTTGCCTGTCCAGTCTTGTCTGGATGGACCGCGGCGCTCTGACCATGGGCATTGCGCTTGCGCCACAGGGTGACGGCGCTGGAGAGGATCAGTAGCAACCAGCCAATGGAGTTCTGCACCGACTCATCGTCGAGTTTGCTCAGTTGGGTACGCAGCTCCGGGCCCATTACCCGCAGTTTTTTGGTTTCTTCAGAGACGTTTTTCTTGAAGTCATCGGGCACCAGATTTTGCGCCACGCTGTTGGCAAGGCCCTTGCCAGCCGCTTTATAAACACTCGCGGCAGCCCCGAACACATTGCTGAATGAGGCCAGCGGATCATTCTTGAATTGATCGACTGCTGCGCTCGCTTGGGCGCTGGCTGCATTCAGATCACCTTTGGCATCCAGATTGCCGAAAGCGACCGCCTCGATGCCTGTGGCAATCTCATTTATGACCTCTTCGCCGAGCTTGCCAGCGTCCGCAAGAATCCCGGGCAACTTGCCTTTGGCCTGTTCAACAAAATCATCCAGCGTGCCGATAATCGAGGCGTTCAGGTGCCCGATCAGCACCTCGATCACGGATGCACTGAGCAGCATTTTGCTGGTGGCCTTCATCTCTTGGCGTACCAGAAACAAAGTCGGGCGCAGGGTCATGCGCGCCGCCGCCATGGCCGGCGGTAATGGCAATACACCGATCAGATTGATGCCCAGGCTGGCCCACGCCAGCAGGTCGCGCTTCTGGGCATTCGACAGGGTGACGATGTCACCCAGCGCATCGACCAACGCCATGATGTTGCCCACCACGGGTAAGGCGCCGGCGACGTTCTTGATCCGATCAAGGGTGACCACGCCATCCGTGGCTGATTGCAACCAGGCATCGAAGGTCGCTGCGCTGCTGGCAACGTCCTGGATGTCAATGGCGTTCAGTGGAACGATGGCAACTTGAGGTTCACGTTTTACGATTTCAGTGGTCATGACAGCATCTCACCCGCCAACAGGCCCGGGGTTTTCAAGGAAGGTTTTGGAAGCGTTGGTGCCGGAAGCGTGGGTAACTGGCCGCCCTTGCTCGCCGCCCCAAGAATCCCCGACGCACTCGGCACGGCCGCACTCGCCAGCTTCGGCAACCCGGCCACCCCGCCCTGCACCACACCTTTCACTTGCTGCGCTGTTTGCATCGCACCTTGCGCCGTCTGCATCGCACTCATCCCTGTTTGCGCCATGTCCTTGCCCTTCTCCAACAGGTCCCAATTCTTGCTAGGTAATACCTGCGCGACCATCGCCTGCACCTGACTCGGTACTTCTTCGGCCCCCGGTGGATTCAACGGCCACTCCGGTTTGCCGATGTAACTGCCATCGCTCCAGGTATCCGCCGGATCCTTGCCGAACAGCACCCGCGCAGGCCCCGGTGCAGCACCGGCGACGCTGGCGAAACCCTTGCCGTCGAGCTTGCCCTTGATGCTTTTGCCCAGGGCATCGATGACTTCGTAATCGCCTTCCTTGATGCCTTGGCGCCCGGCGTATTGGTTGAACAATTCCAGGTTGCCCTTGCCCGGTTTCGGCGGCTCCGGGAATACCCCGGCGAGACTTTTCGCGCCGGTGTAGGCGAAGTTCGCCGCGTGCGCGGTGTACGGGCCGCTGGTGGCGTGGGTGATGCCGCCGGCGTTGTAGGTGGTGGCGCTGCCACCGCCCTGAATCACCAGTTCGGTCTTGGCGGTGATGGTGATGCGGTCGGCATTGGCGGTGATGTTGAGTTTGGCCAGCAGGTTGATGCTGTCCTTCAGCGCGCGCACGTCGATGTCGCCGGACGCCGCGACCAGACGCCAGCCCATGCTCTGCACGAACAGGCGCATGCCACGGCTGGCACTGGCGAGCAGGCGTTTGCCGATCGACAGGCTGGTGTGGCCGGTACTGCTCAGCGCCAGGTGTTCGCCGGTGGCAATGTGGCTGGAGCGTGGCGTGGTCAGGGCGATGCCGGCCGGGCTGGCGAGAACCAGATGCGGCTCGGTGAATTCGGGGAATTCGTTGGCGGTGAGATTGGCCGGCCCCGAGCCAAGCACGCCTTGATGCTGGGCGTGCAGCGCTTTGGCGACGTCGTCCTGATCGCCGGCTTCCTGGGCCTGAAGCTCTTTGGCTTGCACGGCAAAACCGTCTTGCTGATCGCTGGCCGTGGCGAGGCGTTCAGCGGTTTCCGGCAGATCCTTGTGGTGCTTGGATTCGTTCGGCCGTGGCTCGGTAGTGATCAGCAGACCGGCACCCGCACGTACCGCACCGTGGCGATCGGTTCTTAACTCAAACCCTTCGCCACGCGGCTGACCGCCGCTCGGGCGCGGATGGGTCAGGTAACCGAGGTTGATCGCACTCGCGCCGTGGTCACTGCGCAGCGCAATGCTGATCTCGCTGGTGGTGTCGTCGATGCGCAGTTCGTTGGCGCGGCTGCCCTTGTATTCCTTGCTCTTGACCGTGGCCAGGGTCTTGAAATCCGGCAGTTTGTACGGCGGCAGATTGGCGCCGTGGTACAGGCAACCGGTGATCAGCGGCTGATCGGGATCGCCTTCCAGAAAGGTGATCAACACCTCCATGCCGACCCGTGGAATATTGATCGAGCCAAAGGTTTCGGCCGCCCAGCTCGACGCGACGCGCATCCAGCAACTGGTCATGTCGTCGTGCTTGCCTTCGCGGTCCCAGAAGAACTGGACTTTCACCCGGCCGTACTGGTCGCAGTAGATCTCTTCGCCTTCAGGGCCGCAGACCACCGCACTTTGCGTGCCGAGGACTTTCGGTTTCGGATGATCGAGCGGCGGACGATAAGGCACGTCCCACGGAATCGCGCTGAAGCGGTTGCGATAGCCCTGGTGGAAATCGTCCTTGTTGTCGGTGGTGTCGCTGGTCACCGACTCTTCCAGCACTTGCGGCTGTTTGCCTTCGTGGAAGATCTCGGTGAGCAGCCACAGGTCGTTCCACGTCGGGTTGGCGTGTTCGGTCAGGGCGAGGAAATGCCCGCTGACCAGGATCGGCTGATCGCTGTTGCCCTCGGCCAGTCGATAGTCGCTGCGATGGCGCTCCAAGGCGCGATTGGCCAGGTGTTTGCCGCGCTCGCGATCAACGAAACGGCCCGGGTAATCGTAGTCTTCGAGGTCTGGCTGAGCCGAACTCTTGGCGTCGCTTTCCAGCTCGATCTTCGGTTTGACGAAGTCGTAATCGCGGCGCGTGGTGCGGCTGGTGCGGGTGACCAGACGCAGGCCGAAGCGCTTGACCACCGGTTTGTCAGCGACCAGTCCGGAGTCTTGCTGATAGGCCACTGGCGCGAGTTTCGGGAACACCGTTTGGTCATCGCCGAAGGTCAGTTTGTGGCCGCTGGACGTGTGCTGGAAGTGGTAGTGAATGCCCTCTTCTTCACACAGGCGCTGGATGAAATCCAGATCCGATTCGTCGTACTGCACGCAGTAGATGCGCTCGGGGTAAATCGCGCTGAGTTGGAAGTGGTAATCGCTGGCGAGGATGCCGTGTTCTTCCAGCACTTGGCTGATGATCTGCTGCACGGTCATCTGCTGGAAAATGCGCTGGTTGACCCGGTGCGCGAGGTACGCCAGTTGCGGGCGCAGGGAAATCTTGTAGCGCGTCAGGCGCTTGCCCGCCTCGCCCTGGGCGATGCTGTAGACCAGCCCGTGAATGCCAGTGCCGGTTGGCGACAGCTGAAGAAATGCCAGTTTGTGCAGCACGCTTTCGAGGTTGATCGAGGCCTTTTCACTGACCAGTTCCAGCTCGAATTCGAACGGCGTGTTGAGGGCCTCACGACCGGTAAACGACAGCACTTGGAAATCGCTGTCGACGCCATCGACGGTCAGATTGAAATGAGGCTGGTTGGCCGGTGAGAACATCCCTTGTTCCTCGCGCAGTGCTGCGATGCGCAACAGCCCGCTGTGGGGCTATTGGCAAAAATTCTTTAGAAGTGAGTGCGCCCCAACCGGTCATGCCGGTCGGGGCGGTACAACCATCAGCCGTAATTAAACGACTGGAGCACGCCAGTCATCGGAACCCGAAGTACCGGATACTTCGTGGGTCCAGGTGATTTTACGGTAGGTGAACTGCACTTCTTCCAGGTGGGTGAAGTGCGAGTTGCCTGGATCCTGGCAGTTGTGCATTTTGTTGTTGATGGCGACGATGATCGCGTCTTCCAGTTTGGTGGTGTAGTAGTGCTCTTGGGTGCCTTGAGCAGAAGTACGGAACCACTGGATAACGATTTCGCTCATGCGCTCGCCGGAGGTCAGAGCAGCTTGCAGCAGAGGCGAAGCCTTGTCGTAGACCTTGGTGATCACAACTGGCTTGTGCACGCGCTGACCGGTTGGCTGACCGGATTGTGGGTCACGCGGGATGATCACGTCGTGGGTGAAAGCCTGAACCATGACCTGGTCTTCGTGGCCTTCCTGGTAGGTGTTGCCTACGGAGTCGGCGGTGAACGCGCCGGCAGTGATCAGGCCTTGTTTTTCGCCAGTGACGGACATGTACGCTGGTGTTGCCATGGGGATGCTCTCCTTGCTTGAAAGACATACCTCTCAGGCACCATTGCCTGAAAGGATGGCCATGCGCCATCAACGTTCATACCAGCTTTTATGCAACCCATACAGATCAAGGCTTTGCGGCCATCGATTCACTTTTCTTGACACTAAACCGATGAAAAACCAAGAGAAGTGCGCAACTTCTTGCGCAGTGGTGTGCAAGAAGTTGCGCACTTGGCTGGAGGCCAATAACGACGTGGGCTACAGGGCATTCACCCGAGAAAAAAAGAAAGTCACTGCGCAACTTCTTGCGCACTTCAAAAAATGAGCTGCGTTGAAAAACCTTCAGTGCCCAACCACGGCCGCCGCTTCCGCCCCACGCGGCCCAGCTCTGAACCCATGCGCTCGAGCACTCCAGGCAATCACAAAACCCACCGCCACCAACACCGCCATCGCCCATGGGAAAGCGGCAACACCCCATCGATCCAGCAGCACCCCGCCGACCACGCCGCTGCCCGCAATCGCGCTATTCCACGCCACCACATTCAACGACAACGCCACGTCCGCGCCATCCCCCGCCGCATCCGCCAGAGCCGTCTGCAACAGCGTCGCCGCACCGCCAAAACTCAATCCCCACACCAACACGCCCAGATAAATCACCTCCGGCACCCGTCCGTAAAAGCCGAACCCTACGCACACCAGTGCAAACGTGGCCAGACTCACCAGAACGGTCTTGCGCAACAGCGGCTCAACCAATTTGGCCGTCAGCCAGATCCCCGCCAACGCTGCGAGACCAAACACCAACAACACCAGATCTACACGATCCACCAACCCCGCCGGAGCCACAAACGGCGCGATGTAGGTGTAGAGAATGTTGTGCGCCAGCATCCAGCTGATCACCACCGCCAGCACCGGCCGCACACCCGGCGTGGTCAACACGCGGCGCAACGACAGACGCTGATGCGCAGGCTGTGGTGGATAATCCGGCACTTTCACCAACACCCAAACGATCAGCATCAAAGTCAGGGCCGACATCAACCCGAACGTCGTGCGCCAACCGACCAGCCCTCCCAGCCAAGTGCCGAGCGGCACGCCCAGTGACAAGGCAATCGGCGTACCGACCATGGCCAGTGCCAGCGCTTTGCCCTGTTGATCCGGCTCGACCATCCGCCGCGCATAACCAGCCAACAGACTCCACGCCAAGCCTGCCGCCACTCCGGCGAAGAAACGCGCCACCAGCGTCACACCATAGTGCGACGACAGCGCCGTGATCGAGTTGAACAGCAGAAAACCAACGATGGTCAGCAACAACACATTGCGCCGACGCCAGCCGCGCGTGGCGATGGTCATCGGAATCACCGCCAGCACCGAGCCCAGCGCATACGCGGTGACCATCTGCCCGGCCATCGAAGGCGAAATCGCCAAGCCGTCGCTGATCAGCGGCAACAGCCCGGCGGGCAAGGTTTCGGTGACGATGCAGATAAAACCGGTCATGGCCAGCGCCAGCAAGGCGCCAATGGGCAGGCTTTTCGGCGCTGCCGATAGAGTCATTGAGGGTGTCACGGGAAACTCCTTGAGTTTGGAAATTCAGACTTGCGTACCGATCGATATAAAATACTGGCGGCAGCCGAGGCCCGTTGTCAACGACTTATGTATCGACTAGTATCCAAATCACTTTCCGAGGAGTTTCAGCTATGGCCAGAACCGGCCGCCCCCGCGCATTCGATCGCGACGACGCCGTCGACCAGGCCATGCAATTGTTCTGGCAACACGGCTACGATTCGACGTCCCTTTCACTGTTGAAGGCTGAACTGGGCGGCGGCATCTCCGCCCCCAGCTTCTACGCCGCGTTCGGCTCCAAAGAAGCCCTGTTCGACGAATGCGTGCAGCGTTACCTCGCGACCTTCGCCCAAGTCACCGAATGCCTGTGGGACGAAAGCCTGCCGCCACGCCAAGCCATCGAAACCGCGCTGCGCCAGTCGGCCCGCATGCAATGCGACGACGGCCACCCCAAAGGTTGCATGGTCACCCTCGGCGTCATGAGCGCCCCGAGCCGGGAAAACGCCCACGTCGCTCAAGCCCTCACCCACTCCCGCGCCCGAACCCGCGCAGGGATTGTGGCGTGTGTCGAGCGTGGTGTGAGTGAAGGGTTGTTAGCGGACGACACGAACGCAGCTGCCATGGCGACGGTGTTCGACAGTTTCCTGCAGGGGATTTCCATCCTTGCTCGGGATGACACGCCGATTGAGAGCATTGATGCGGCGATTACGCAGGTGATGCGGACATGGGATGTGGCGGCGGTGAGTCAGACTTAATTGGGTTTTGCGGTGATTGAAAGGCTCGCGTAGCTAAAAACCGGACGGTTACGCGACCACCTCAACATAATTCGACTCCCCACCACCCTCGGCCCCCGACAACCACCCCCACACAAACCGCAACGTCGTCCGCCCCGCCTCATCAACTCCCACCACGCCCCGCGACCAACCCGCGCGGATCTCGCCATCGGTGGTGATGCATTGATAAAGCAGCTCGATACTGTCAGGCCCGGTCACCCGCCCGACCTGGTTACCCATGCGAATATGGCCACCCGCATAAGTCCCCCAAACCGCCGCGCCTTCGACGAAGTAGTGAAACACCGTGCGTGCATCGGACAAGCCCTGAGCGTTATTCGCCACGGAAAACCGACGGTTTTGCAAACGCTCGATGACTTGCGAAAAAGCAGATTCCATAAACCACACATCCTTAGTCGAGAAGATCCATTCCAGCCTTCGGGCATCCTAATCCATTACCTCCGCGCAGCAAGGCTCTACAGCCGTTTTCTGCCAACCCGACCGCACTGCCACGTTTGACGGTCCTACCCGCCGCACCTAGTCTGCCCAAACACCCTGACAGCCAAAACCGAGTTCACGAGAGGCAAGATGAACAACTTCCCAATCGTCGCCACCGTTCTCTCGATGATCCTCGGGCTCTCCGTCACCCGCCTCCTGCTCGGCGCATTAACGGTGTTCCGCATCCGCCGCGTCGCCAAGCCCGACTGGGTGGCACTGGTCTGGGCGGTGATGCTGTTTACCATGCAGCTGCAATTCTGGTGGGCGTCAACGCACTGTCGGCGGTGAAACAGAGCTTCTCGTTTCTCGAATTTCTATTGTTGGTGATGCTGACATTGTCGCTGTTCGTCACGGCCGCGTTGCTGCTGCCGAGCCGCAGTGAGGATGAGCAGAACGGATTGCGCGTGTATTTCGAGCAGGATGGGCGCTATGCATTGCTGTCGCTGTCCACGTATCTGTGCCTGGGGCTGATCGTCAATGTCACGTTGTTTGAGGCATCGCCGGTGGCGCTTTGGGGGTTGCTGGATGTGATCATGATTGTGTTGCCAATTGGCGCGTTTATGGCTCGGTCGCGTAAAGCGTATGCGGCGATTACGCTGATTTATGTGCCGATCAATGTGATCGACACGCTGATTTCGCTGGCGAATTAACTCCCCCCTGTAGCGAGAGAGCTTGCCCCCGATGGATCGCGAAACGGCTCCCGCTCCTCCAGTCCACAAAGACATCGCAAAAACAGCTCGAACTGCCCTGTTGAAGCAATTCCCGGACTTTGTTTAAAGACACCCCAAGTTACGTCATCCCAACCTACAACGCCTTGCGCCGTTGCCTACGACTACGCCAGAATCCGCCGGCTTGTGCGCCTTGGATGCGGGTTCTATTGTGGTTCGGTCACTGAATAGCAGTGATCGGGTTTGGTAGCCCGTGTATACAAGGTGCGCAATTCCACTATTGGCGAAAGTCTTCGCCTGGCTTTTATGGTGGTCATGCGCAGGGCGCTTTCGAGCGCGCCGGTTTTCCCTGTGTCCCGGTCTACCAACCTGTGCATGGCCGCCACCCATCGTTTGGTAGCGAGTGGGTGATGGCTCCTTTTAAGCGACACAAGGGAGTTACATCATGTTCAAGATCACACCGAATCCGCCAGAAACCGACCCGATCGCGGGCGACGAATCCCCAGACGCAAAGAAATTCAACGAAGCCGTCGACCGCGCCCTCTCCCACTACCTCGGCCCTGCCCCGGAAATCATGCTCACCCCGTACCAAACCAACACGATGTTTATCGCCAACCCGAACACCAAGACTGAGGAATTGCTGGTGAATGCCAGCGAGTCGCTGGGCTCGGCTTCGGTGATGCTTGGGGATGTGATCGGTCTGGTTCACGGACCGGCGCGCAAGACACTGCAAGGCATTGCACAGGTGGTAATGCTTGGGGAGTTGGCGGTGAATCGGGCGTTGGATAACGTAGTGCCGACGGAGTAAAGAAAATTCCTCCATGACGGCTTGGATGTCGTCATGGAGGTTGATCAGACATACGCACGAAGACAGAATGATTACCACCACTCAAGCCAAGGCCGGTATGAGATATTTGATGTTCGCTTTTCTAATTTCGCTTTTGCTTATTCTGAATACAGGCTTCTATAACGAAGTTTCAGGCAGCGAAATCACTCGAATATATTTCATCAAAAAGCATCCGACCTTTCGAATGCAGTTTTTCAACATTCATGCGAATGACGGAAATTATCGACGTATAGAAAAACTCACGAACGAGCAGCGACAAGACATTATCGATTATTGTAAATACAGATTAGGCATCGACTCAGAGATAACCACCCAAGCCGACATCGAAACGTGCGCAGAGCGATAACACCAAAAAATAGACACAGATGAAATAAGGAAAATTCGGAACAGGACCGCCTCTTAATTATGCTTTGCATCGATATATTGACGATGTGAACCCATCTTGCTCTGCAAACTACAGTCTGCTGGCGATCTCCTTCCAGATGTAGGCGTAGTTGTATTCCAGCCAACGCACCAGCACCTTGTCGAACTGTCGACGAAACCAATTACGCTCTCTCGCAGCCAACCTTTCCTCAATCGACTCTCTGAGAGTTTCGGGGTCAAAGCCTGTCCACACCGGAGGTACAGCGGCCACAAGATTGGTGAAACACACCGGCGCGACCTCTGAATAAAGGATTTCGTAAAGGACGTCAGGGTCGACGCCTCTTACCTTATCCGCGACAAAATCATACTCGACCGGGAAGTCGTTGAATGGCTCTGAAAGTGCCGCTAGGATCTTGATCAGTTGTGGTTCACTCAGAAGATGCCGCAATACAAAAACCCCATCCGTCCTTTATCCAATTAACTCGCAACCGCTTCGCCCCCGCCCCCGCCCCCGCCGGCGAACACATTTCTAATTATCAACCACTTGGGAATATCGCCAGACCATTTTAGATTATGGTGGTCTGGCCCTTTTAGCTCCATGTAGCTCCACGTAGCTCCACGTAGCTCCACGTAGCTCCATGAAAGGTGAGGCCTATTTCTGAAAGTAGCTTCACCTCTTTTCTCGAATCTTCATAGTATTCAGAAGGGTATATCAGGATCAATCTTTGGATTGCTCCCAACCGATACAGGAGCATTCGATATAGAAACCTGTTCGTCGGCAGGGATATCGGATAAGACCGGGACGAGTATGGGTAGGACTTGGGCATCAGCAGTGCTAACGACAAAATCACCATCGCCATTTATGCTAATGCCATCTTGAGCATCTTCCGAAAGTTCATCCGGATCTAGATCTACATAATCATCGCCCATCATCATTTTGTAGTGTGCGTCATGCTGAGCGGCCTTGAAGATCTTAAAGAAAATCCTCATATAGTTGGCTGCCATGTTTTCACCGATAGCCACATATAGCTCATCAGGAGCGTAGTGGGAACCGTCATTGACCCAGCTAATTAAGGACTGACACTGTACTTTTTCGATACCTTCAAATTTTTCGACTAGAACGTAAGTATCGACACCCCCCAAGATTTTGAAATAATTCTCCAAAATCCTTCGCATGGTGTTTTGTAACGTAAGCGCTGGAACAGGAGTTTTCTTCAACTCTGCCCAAAGCAATTGATAGGACGTTCTGATGGGGTTGCTCGGATGAAATTCGACTATAGAGTAATTTCCAGGTTTGCGGACGATCCAGAAGGTTTCATCACTGAGAGAGGCCTCTGACTTCCTCCTTTGATCGTAAGTTATTTCTTTGTGAAAATGGACGTTATGGGTCAACACAAAAATCTGTTTGAGATGACTGCTCTTTTTTCTGACCTCCGAAAACAACTCTTTAATCAGACTACTGACAATAAAAAGCACATCACTATCGAGACTTGAAACTGGGTCATCAATAACTACAATCCGATCACTCGTAATGCCTGACGCCGTGGTACTGCCTCTAAGCAGATGGTAGAAATAAAGGAACGTTACAAAGGTTTTTTCTCCTTCGCTAAGAGTTTGCTTGGCGTCTTTACCATCACTTCGGATTAGCCTGTAGGAGTTACCTAAGCAGGCCGGATCGAGTGAAAAACTACGAAACCCGAAATTTCTTAGGATTTTATTTATTGCAATTACTGTCGGCTTCACACTTGTCAGTTCTGTTTCAATCTTGTCAATCTCGACCTCAGCAGCGCTGATATTATCCTGTGCCTTGTCCCGACTTAAAGCGATGCCAACAATGGACTTTTGCAAACTATCCTTCGCGGACGAGTAGTCGGTTAACGTACTTTTAAGCTCAGTTTCAACGATGTACTTCCACACTTCTCCAGTGAGTTTGCTTTGTTCAGCTGTGAAGCTCGCTACAAGACGATTGTGCTCAGAAACTTTCACATTGGCAGCATCGACAATCAATGTTAAATCATCCCGAATCCCCCCAGTCCCTCTAGTACAACCTCAGAGCTCGGATTGGAAAGTTTTTTATCCACTCTATCCTTGTTGACAAGGATCACAGCTTCAAGCGATTTAATCTCAAGACTGAGCCTTTCTTTATCAAGATGAGTGCAATCAAAAGTCAATAAAGCACGGGCCTGAACCAATATCTCTTCAGCAATCTGAAAATAGCTCGAGCGCAAAGCCGCAACTGCTCTGGAATCAGCTTCAAAGGTTTCATCAAAATAGTCAGTAAGATTTTTTTCGAAATCATGGGGGATATTCTGTTGGCAAAACGGACACTTTTCGTCTGTATGCTCCAGAAACTTCACACCCTGCAGAACCCAGTCGCTATTACCCAACCTCTGAATAATAGCTGAGATACTGACATCGTCTTTACCAATTACCTTCTTTATTAAAACCGGACTATCTTCAAACACAATTAACCGTCCCAAGTCCAAATTTGGAACAGAAGAAATTATCGAAGGTTCTTCACCATATAGCACCAAGGCTCGTGCTTGCAGGTCGGCCAAGTCGACCAATGGCGAAGTATTACTCGCATACTCTTTCAGAACCCTAGCTTTGAACGCCTCTTTATTGTTTCTCAAACCGGAGAAAGCACCCTTGAAAAGCTCGTCATGTTTTGTTTTTTGCTCCCAGCACCGAACGACCAGTTTTGCCTCTAAAGAGACAAGTTCGGCATTCTTTCCTGTTTTACCATCCTCACCGTCAAGAAGAATGGTTGACTTCGTCTTAATCTGTTCGTGGCGCTTTTTTTCATCCTTGAGTAACGCCAAGCGATCAAGCTGGTTTTGCTCTGCCTTCCCAAGCGTGAAAACACCTTGAAGTTCTTTCGAGTCAGTAAAGTTAGAGGTAATAAAATCATTGTTGTAGATCATTGCTGGGATCTGGATGCTCCTCAGCCACTTGATTTGAGAATGTACCGAAATGGCGGGATTCCCGATTAACCGGCTGATCGTGGTCTTGCCCGCGCCGTTTGCTCCGTAGAAGAAATTTATTGGTTTTAGGTCAACGATTTCTTCGGATTTATCGGGGCTGTAGGTGGCGATATTAGAAAGGCTAATCGACTCGATCATTCTTCGTACCCATGCAGGAAGCAGAGCCAGGCTGGCGGCGCTCACTTAAATATCGAGGGTCGTGACCGCACGGATAGCAGTCTGCCCACACCTCAATCGCGTACTGGCGATTAGCTATCCAGCCTAGGCGTCCCGGCTGGCTTTGCAAGTAAACGCCTGCGAATTTTCTTTTCTGCTAACCGCCCCGACAGCAGGAGGCACACCCACCATCTCTGCCCTTGTGAGTTCTCTTCTAGCTCAACTTTTTTACCGATGGCCCTCGCCCGAAGCATTTCAGATCCCAAGCTGCCTGCAATCATCCTCATAGTTTCAAAAAAGCGATTTAATAAAAGAAAGCCTAATTATTTCCGCCCTATGTCACCTTAATCCCTCTTCTTAAACACCTTATTCAAGTAATACCTCAAACTCCACCGATCCTTCGGCCGCGGCTTATAGTGCGTTTTATTCCTCTGCCCCGGCTCCCCGCCCACCCCACTCGCCGTGTAGTAATAAAGCGCAATCGACCGCCGAGTGATGTGCTCCGGCGTAGTCAACGGCTCCGGATGCCCGTGATTGCTGTCCTTATCCGTATTGAAAATCACACACCGGTTATAAACCGGCAGCACCTTCTTCAGGCACTTCCTCATCCCCACATCCCAAAGCTCCAGGTTGCCGCCGTACGCCTCCTGCCAGTCCTCGGTCAGGTAAATGATCACGTTCAGCCGCCGTTCAACGTTGAGCTTTTTGTTCAGCCGAAAATCCGAGTGCACGCCGAGGAAGCCGCCGGTTTTGGTTTCGTGCAGGCCGCCGCCGGCGAAATAAGGGTCGGGGATCAGGCCTTGGATGCCGGTGAGTTTTTCGAGGAATTCCAGCATGGGCGCGGAGTTGAAGGTGTTGAACACGTTTTTCAGGTACGGGCTGCAGGCGTTGGGGCTGATCTGGCGTTTGAGTTGGCCTTTGTAGCCGCGTTCGTAGGTCTGTTCGTTGTTGGTCGGTTCGACCGGGAAGTGTTCGCGGATGCTGGCGATGACGTCTGCTTGCAGGAAGTTGTCGATGACGATGTGCGGGAATGGCGTGGCCTGGGTGTATTCGCGGGTCAGCGATTCGCCGAAAGCGCTGGCGGCGTTTTGGTCGAAGTCGAGTTCTGGGGTCAGGGTGATGGGGAGTGTTTGTGTGTTGGCTTGCATTGCCGCTCCAATTAACTTGAATGCTTTCAGGTCGTGTCAAACAGGGCCAAACGCTGAGTGCATCGCCGCTATTTGTTTGCTGAGTACAGTTGCGAGCAGGTTGCCATGTTGGCCATGGCCTGCCGAGTGTCCTTCGCTTAAACATGGCGCGGCGCTGTAACGGCATGTTTCTGACTGTCACAAACCCGTCATATTGCCTCTGCTAATCTCCTCGGCGCCCTGCCCTACACCCCAGTCCTAGAGCCCCCAAACGAAGGTGCCGCCAAGGTGTTTCCGACTCCCGTTCGCCAGCAAATCATCCTGCGCTCCGACAATCTCCGTTCGGACGACTTCGGTGCACTGTTTTCCAGATTGTTTGGCAATCGTTATGCCGACAATCCGCCGCTGCCGTCGAACATCATCATTGGCGGGGTCTACGGTCGGCACGATGGCGTGAGTTTTCGGCGGATGCATTATCACGGTGATTTCACCGTCGCTTTCCCCGATCCACAGGATGAGATCACGTTCGTCATTCCCACTGCTGGCAAGATTGTTTTCAACCATGCCACCGAGTCTATCGGTATGTCGCACGTGGGGCTGGCGATCGATAAGGCGGATATCCGTTCGATGCACTTTCTGGATGATCACGCGCATCACGGGATGTCGATCAATCGTCTTCAGCTCACCGAGCGGTTATCGGCGCTGTTGGATAAACCGATTCTGCAGAAGATCGTTTTTGAGCCGAGCGTGGATCTGAATTCGGCAGCGTTTCAGGGGATCAAGGCGTTGATCGATCTGGCCACGGGGACGGAGTTTGATTTGTTGATCAACAGCGGGACGTTGATGCCGTCGCGGTTGCGCGAGATGTTGATTGATGCGGTGCTGGAGGCGTGGCCGCATAACTTTTCCGAGGCGTTGCGGCGGCCGACGGCGATGGTTGCGCCACGGCATGTGAAGTTGGCGGTGGAGTTTATTCAGGCGCATCCGGAGCAGTTGGTCAGTGGTGTGGATCTGGCGCGGTTGAGCCATGTCAGTCAGCGCGCGTTGCAGGAGGGGTTTCGGCGGTTTGTCGGGATGTCGATTGTGGCGTATCAGCGGCAGGTGCGGCTGGAGCGGGCTTATGAGGTGTTGAAGCAGCGGGGTTTGGGGTCGGTGACGGAGGTGGCGTTGCGGTTGGGATTCAGCAATGTGGGGCGCTTTTGTCGGTATTTTCAGGGGGCTTATGGGGTGAGTCCGGCGGATTTGCGGGGGCGCGGTTGATCGGTTCGTAAGTTGGAAAGCTAACTGTGGGGGCGAGCTTGCTCGCGAATGCGGTGGGTCAGTCGATGTTGCTGTTGGCTGATCTGGCGCTTTCGCGAGCAGGCTCGCTCCCACATTGGGTTTTGGGGTGTTTGTTGGATTGGGGGTCATCCTTGATCCCGCGTGTGTTTTAGAAGGCGTAGCTGGCCTTGAGGCCGCCGTTGAAGCCGTGGCTGTCGCCGCCGCCATTGGCGCCGATTTCTGCGCCCAGGCTCAGGGCGCCGAGGCTGGCCATGAGGTTGACGCCGCCGCTAAATTGGTCGCGGTTGTCGAAGGCGGCGCGTTGTTCGATGTCGAGGCCGAGCAGGTGGCTTTGGCTGTCGACCTGGTTGTCGCCCAGTGTGCGTTCGTAACCGACTTGTACGCCCGGCACCAGTTGCCATGCGCCCATCGCCACCGGGGCGAAGGCAACGTTGAGGTTGGCGACGGCGCTGCGGCGGGTGGCGCTGTTGTCGTCGACGTCGAGTGCCAGTTCGCTGCCCTTCTCTTTGAAGCCGCTGAGGTCGAGGTGGCTGACGCGCAAACCAAGGCTTGGTTCGAAAGTCATGCCGTTGACCGGGGCGCGGTAGCCGAGGGCGACAGTGGCGCCGGTGAGGTTGCCGTGGCTGTTGCCTTTCGCGGTGCCGAGGCCGCCGCCGAGGTCGCGTTTGCTGTCGTAGTCGATGTAGCCGGCGCTGGCGTTGGCGTCGACGAACAGGCCTTGTTCGAGGCTGGTGAAGCCGTAGCGGGCGCCGACGTTGAGGAAGGTGAAGTCGGTGTCGGCTTCACCACCCGCGCCGCCAACAGTGCCTTTGCTGTAGCCGAAGCCACCGCGTGCGCTGAGTTGTTCGCTGAAGCGCTGGGTGATGCCGACCATCAGGCCTTGGCTGTGCTCATTGCTGCTCTCGGCGTGGGCCGAGCCGTCGGTGCCGAGGTAGCTGGCGAGCGCGGTGGTCCAGAGGCGATATTGGCCGACCTTGAGGTCAGTGCCGCTGGCGAATGGCGCGGCGGCTTGTTCGATCATTGCGTTTTGGCGCAGTAGGTAGCTGGCGGCGTCGGCGTGGACTTGGCCGCCGACCTGCGTTTCAACACCGCCGAGGGTGCCGGCATCGATGGCCGATTGCAGGTAGTAGTTGTAGGCGCTGTAGGTGCCGGACAGGTTGGTGTTCTGCAATTCGCGGAGCAATTCGGCGCCGGTGGCGGCGTTGCCGATCAGCCCGGCCTGACCCGGCAGGCTGTTGTATTCGACCAGTTTGCCGCGCAGGACGTAGATGGTTTCCTGCGACAGGCCGAGACCTTGTTTGAGGTAGTTGTCCATGCTGCCGTATTGCGCAGCGACCTCGTCGAAGCCGGCTTGCAGGTAGCTGGCCTGGACACCGAGCAGTGGCTCGTAGACGGTGGCCATGCTTGGCGGCATGGCTTTCAACGTGGCGGCGACGCGGGCGGCGGTGTAGTCGTTGGTCGCCAGATAATTGGCCATGATGGTCGCATTGCCGACACCGGCGATGCTCTGCAACACAGCGGCGGTCCAGCCGGTGCGGTCCTTGCCGGCGGTGCAATGGAACAGTTGTGCGCCGTCGGTGCTGGCCAGTTCGTTGAACAGTTTGTTGAACTGGCCGCGCATGCCAGCATCGCTGACGAACGCGCGATTGGTCTGCTCCATCATGGCGATGGCGTCGGCGGCGCTTTTGAAGGAGATGTTGCTGATGTTCGAGCCAGAGGTGGTGCTGCCGATGATGTCGATGTTCTGCCAGGTCGCGCCGCTGATCATTGTGTCAGGGGTGGCGGCAATTTCGCTGGGGGTGCGCAGGTCGTAGACGGCTTTGATGCCAAGGCTGTTGAGGGTCGACAGGTCAGACGCCGTCGGGGTTATCGCGTTGGCGCGGTAGAACACGCCAGCGCGCATGGTACCGTCGTGGGCGGTGGAATACGCGATGGTGGTGCCGGCGACATCGCGGAAATTGTCCATGCCCTGCAGGCGCGGCGTGTCGAGCGTTACAGACTCGGCAGCATGGGCGGCGGCGATGGACAGGCTCAGTACGGACAGCGAACACAGCAGACGTTGAAACACAGTGCAGCCTCATTGTTTAAGCGTTGGGCTGGTCACTATGGGTAGGCAAGTGATACTGAATATGACAGTTTCGCTTTGAACGGAAATGGCTGCGCGAATGGGCCGTGGGGTGCGTGATCTGTCCATCCGCCAGAAGGTAATGTCTCAGGGATTAACGAAAATGGACTTTCAGATTAGAACGGCAACCCGCGACGATGCGGCGGTGATCAGTGAACTCATCGTGAGGACTTTGCATGAGTCCAATGGACGCAACTATTCAGCGCAAATCATCGACCAAGTGCAGCGCAACTTTTCACCGCAGGCGATTCTGGCATTGATGGTCAGCCGTCAGGTTTATGTGGCGACCTTCAATCAGCGCGTCGTGGCAACCGCCAGTCTTGATCAGGACGTTGTGCGCAGCGTGTTTGTCGAGCCTGCGTGGCAGGGCAAAGGGCTGGGCAAGCGGCTGATGGAAAAGCTTGAGTCGGTCGCTGTCAGCCAGGGTTTCACCAAGCTGCATGTGCCCTCTTCGATCACGGCTGAAGGTTTTTACCGATCGCTTGGGTTCGACAGGATTCGGGATGAATATCACGGAGCCGAACGCACGATCATCATGCAAAAGAGGTTGTGACCAAGCGGCAGAACCACTGTAGGAGTGAGCCTGCTCGCGATAGCGGTGTGTCAGCCAACCGATGTGCAGGATGACACTGCGCTTTCGCGAGCAGGCTCGCTCCCACAAGGATCGGTGTCAGTTGGTTTGATTGACCACATTGATGTCCGTTATCCCTACTCGCTCGGCATGTTCGAGGATCTGCTCGGGTGTCGAATCTGCGGTGGGCATGAGCAGGCCGTTTTCCGCGTCGCCCAGATGTAACTCCAGCAGATGCATCGCGGCTTCGTGGACGGCCAACTGCTGTTCTTTGAGTTCAAGCAGAAAAGTCCGAGGCTCTCCGTTGAATCGATATTTGATGTGATAGGTGTACATGATGTCATCCGCGTCAGTAGAAAAAGGCAACTGATTATCCTGACGCAGTGGTCAGTTTTTAGTTCAAATTGAATCACTCCTCAGACCAATCCGGAATTCATGGCAAACTTTTCGCTCGCCGGGGCGTCCCTTTCTTAAACCCCAACCGGCTGATTTCAGCCAAGGACTGGCGATGACCTTCTTCATTTTTCTTCTGGCCTGCGCAGCAGCGGCAACCACTGGTGTCATGTTCAAGCCGGGGCCGTGGTACGAAGGGCTGAACAAACCCGGGTTCACCCCGCCTAACTGGGCGTTCCCGGTGGCCTGGACGATTATCTATCTACTGCTGGCGTGGGCCGGTTATCGCTTGAGCCTGATCCCCGGCAGCCAGACTGTGCTGGCGTTATGGGCAGCGCAGATTGCGTTGAACACACTGTGGACGCCGGTGTTCTTCGGCGCGCATCAGGTGCTGGCGGCGATGGTGATTCTCACCGTGTTGTGGCTGGTGGTCGCGGCGATGGTGGTGCTGGCGATACAACTGGATTTGATCACTGGCTTGATCCTGTTTCCCTATCTGGCGTGGCTGTGCGTTGCCGCTGCGTTGAATTTTTCCATTCTGATCAAGAACCGCTGATGACCGATGCCAATTGGGGTAGTGAAGCGCCGTGGCCGCAGGGCGAGCGTGAATTGGCGCAGGTGCGCGCCTTCAACCGCAAACTCGCCTGGCTGCCGCGTTTCAAGATCCGCAACCGCCTGACGCCACGCTTGATTCAAGCGCTGTTGCGTGTCAGCCAGATCGGCGGCTCCGGCGTGTTGCGCAAATTTGGCCTGACTGCTGAGCGCCAACTGATCGGTAAAGTGCCCGTGCGGATCATCCGCCCCAAGGGCCCGGCGAAAGGCGTGGTGCTGGATTTTCACGGCGGCGGCTGGGTGATCGGCAATGCGCAGATGGACGATAACTTCAACGCGGCCATCGTCAATACCTGCGAAGTGACGGTGGTTTCGGTCGACTATCGATTAGCGGTTTCAACGCCAATTGAAGGTCTGCTGCAAGACTGCCTCAACGCTACGCGCGGAGTATTGAGTGATGCCGAATTTGCCGGTCTGCCTGTTGTAGTGGTCGGTGAATCGGCGGGCGGTCATCTGGCGGCTGCGACCTTGCTGGCGCTGAAACAATGGCCCGATTTACTGCAACGCATCCGCGGCGCACTGCTGTATTACGGTGTCTACGACCTCACCGGAACGCCAAGCGTACGCAACGCGCCGGCGGACACCCTGGTGCTGGACGGCCCCGGCATGGTCGAGGCGCTACGTCTGCTCACACCCGAGTTGACTGACGAGCAGCGCCGTCAGCCACCACTCTCTCCGCTGTACGGCGACTTCAGCGGCTTCCCACGGGCGCTGCTGTTTGCCGGCGAACTCGATCCACTGCGCGACGACACCCTCGACATCGCCAGGCGCTGGGCGCAATCGGCGCCGGTCGAGATGTACCTGCTGCCCTCCTCGCCCCACGGTTTTATCCACTTTCCCACGGCCATCGCTCAAGGCGTACTGGCCTACAGTCGGAAGTGGATTTCGGCGCGTGTCGAGGCCGTTAAGGTGCCTGACGAACTGGCGTAAACGTTGAGGCTTAGGCGAGGTAAAAGAAGTACAGCGCCAAACCCAGCAACTGCATGATCAGCATGATTGAAAGAACATGATTGCAAGCCTTCCACGCCTTGCTCACCGGTTTGCTCTTTGCCACCCGGTAGCGAAGATAACTGTCGAGTGACAGCGACGCCGTGGGGATCAGCACGAACAGCAACGTCAAAAAGAAATTAAACATTTCCTTTGCCCATCGACTCCCAACATGAAACCGGATTTGTTCGCTGCATCGTGCGCTGCTCAAGTCGTTTGAGCAGACAGCTTAGCTGATCGGCATGCCCCCGAAATCCGTGGTGTGCTGCACCGCAGTGATCCCTGGCAATGACACTTGGTGGGGACAAGTCAGTGACATGCAAACCCTCAAGTCCGTCATTCAATGGCAGAATCCCCTAACCCTGATGATTTCGGAGACCACAATGCTGCGCGTGTTTGAACAACGGCTCGACCCATTCCCTCCCGACGAAGCACCACCTCCGCCCGTCGGCCTGATGCGGTTCCTGTGGGCCTGCACGCGCGGCGCACGCGGTTATATCCTCGCGCTGGCGCTGCTCAGTGCCGGTGTTTCAATCTACGAAGCCTGGCTGTTTTCCTTTCTCGGCCAGGTCGTCGATCTGCTCTCGACGTGGCAGGCCGGCGGCGGTGTCAACGCGCAGGAAAGTCGCGTGCTGTGGGGCATCGGCATTGTGTTGTTTATCAGCATCGGGCTGGTGGCGCTGCGCACCATGGTTCAGCACCAGATCCTGGCGATCAATTTACCGTTGCGGCTGCGCTGGGACTTCCATCGACTGATGCTGCGGCAAAGCCTTTCGTTCTTCTCCGATGAGTTCTCCGGGCGGGTCACGACCAAGGTCATGCAGACCGCGCTGGCCGTGCGCGAAGTCTTGTTCACGCTGATCGAAATCGCACCGGGCATTGGCGTTTACTTCATTGCGATCATCGCCCTGGCTGGCGGCTTCGCCCTGAAACTCATGCTGCCGTTCATTGCCTGGCTCGCATTATTCGGGCTGGCCATGGTTTATTTTGTGCCGCGCTTGGGGAAGGTCGGCCAGGAACAGGCCGATGCTCGATCATCGATGACCGGGCGCATTGCCGACGCCTACACCAACATCACCACGGTGAAACTGTTCTCGCACTCCAAGCGTGAAGCGCACTTCGCACGCGCCGCCATGGAGGATTTCAAGCTCACTGGTTTTCGCCAGATGCGTCTGGTCAGCCAGTTCGAAATCGTCAACCAGGCACTGGTGGTCGGGCTGATTATCGGTGCCGGCGGCTATGCCCTGTGGCTGTGGCATCTTGGCCAGGTCGGCACCGGCGCGGTGGCGGCGATTACCGCCATGGCGTTGCGCATCAACGGCATGTCGCACTGGATCATGTGGCAGATGACGTCGCTGTTCGAAAACATCGGCACCGTGCAGGACGGCATGGCCACCCTCACCCGTGGTCCCAAAGTGCAGGACGCGCCGAACGCCACTGTGTTGGTGCCGGCTGGCGGCGCGGTGTCTTTTGACAAGGTGAATTTCAACTACAACGGCGAACGCCAGGTCCTCGACAACTTGAGCCTGCACATTCGCCCCGGCGAAAAGATCGGTCTGGTCGGCCGTTCCGGCGCGGGCAAATCGACTTTGATCAATCTGCTACTGCGCTTTTACGATGTCGACAGCGGTGAGATCCGTATCGACGGGCAAAACATCGCGCACGTGACGCAAGACAGTCTGCGCAGCGCGATCGGCATGGTCACCCAGGACACGTCGCTGCTGCACCGCTCGATACGCGACAACATCGCCTACGGCCGCCCGGACGCCACCGACGAAGACATCCGCCGCGCCGCCGCCAATGCACAAGCCGACGGTTTCATCAGCCAACTCAGCGACAAGCAAGGCCACAGCGGCTACGACACCCTGGTCGGTGAGCGCGGCATCAAGCTCTCCGGCGGCCAGCGCCAACGCATCGCCATTGCCCGGGTGATGTTGAAGAACGCGCCAATCCTGCTGCTCGACGAAGCCACCAGTGCGCTGGACTCGGAAGTCGAAGTGGCCATTCAGGAAAGTCTCGATGAAATGATGCAGGGCAAAACCGTGATCGCCATCGCCCATCGGCTGTCGACGATTGCGGCGATGGATCGACTGATTGTCATGGACGAGGGACGGATTATCGAACAGGGGACGCACACTGAATTGCTCAACAGAAACGGCATTTATGCACGGCTCTGGCAGCATCAGAGTGGTGGGTTTCTGGGTGAGGATCAGGGCGTGGCGGCGGCGATGGATCAGGCTTGAGGGTGTGGGGCTGGTTGGGAATGAAAATCGAATACCCTTGCTTTTCATCTCACAGATGTTGGCCAGGTTGACGGTGCCCGCAGTAAAGCGGGCACCGCTTCCTATCTGGGAAAAAGGTCTACACGTCTGCTTACCACTTGTAACTCACTTTGGCGGTAATCTCGCGACCCGGGTTGTAGAAGTTGGCGGTGCCGGAACCGACCACGTGCTGCTCATCCAGCAGGTTGCTGAGGTTCACCGCAAGGTCGGTGCCCTTGGCGATCTTGTAGTTGAACGCGGCGTCGAACAGCGTGGTGCCATCGCTTTTGCCGGAGTTGGCGGCATCGAAGTAGTAAGAGCCGACGTAGCGCGCACCCAAGCCAACGCTGACATCAGTGGCAGGCACGTCGTAATAACTCCAAAGCGAAGCTGAGTGCTTGGGTGCGGTGGCGAATTCATTACCCTTCAGGGAGCTGCCGTCGTACAACGAACCGCGCTGTACCTCGGACTCCATATAGGAGTAACCACCGATCAGGCTGAGGTTCTGCGTCACCTGCGCCTTGGCCTCCAGGTCGAGGCCACGCGCCCGCGACTCGCCCACTGTCTGTTGCTCAATAATGCCGCTCGGCAGCACCACGGCGATGGTGACGTTTTCCTGGGTCAGGTCATAAACGGCTGCGGAGAACAGTGCGTCCATCCCCATCGGCGCATACTTCACGCCTATCTCGTACTGCCTGCCCGTCTGCGGTGTGACGCCAACCTGCGGCGGCGAGACGGATTCGACCATGCTCACATAGGTGGACACTTCATCGTTGACGATATAGGTCAACGCACCTCGGTAGGAGGTTTCGGAGAAGGTGTCTTTCTCCGTGGACTCCAGACCTTTGCTGGTCAGGTCCATCGAGTCGTTGCGCACACCGCCGGTGACGATGAAACGCTCGTAGAACGACAGGTTTTGCTGCAGGAATACGGCCTTGGTGGTCGCGTCTCGCTTGTTCACGGCATACGGCGCGATTGAGCGTGAAACGCCAGTAAACACGGGGTTGGCAATGTCAATCGAGGTCGTCGGAGCGTAGACCGAGCTTTCCTTGGTGGTCGAATCGAGGTACTCCACGCCCACCAGGCTGCTGCTGTCGATGTTCTCGAAGCGGGCATCGTATTGCAGCATCAGATTGCCGTTGAACTGGTCGGCTTCGGTGTCCGTTCCAAACTGATAGCGGTCAACGGTGGTACCGACCCGTGCAGCGCTGTCGCTCAGATATACGTAGCCAAAATCATCGGTCAACTTGCTGTAGCGCAGATTGCTGCGCAGTACGAAGCCGTTGTCGAAGTCATGGGTGACGTTGCCGCTGAGGCTGGTGCGCTCGACATCGTGAAAGTTGTAGCTGGGCTCGCCATAAAACTTGCTGCGGTCGTATTCCTTGTCCAGCGGATAGCCACCACTGTTTGGCGAACTTTCGGTTTTCAGGTAGTCCAGAATCATCGTCGCCGACGTGTAATCCGTCGGTGCCCAGGTGAGCCCCCCCATGAACAACTGGTTGTCGTCCTGAGAGTGGTCGTATTCGCGGTCGCTGTTTTGGCCTTTGGCAGTAAAGCGGCCAGCCAGGGTTTTCTCGTCGTTCAGCGCATCCCCGACATCGATGCCCGTCTCGACATGGTCAAACGAACCGTAGGTCACATAGCCTTGGCCAAACTGCTCGAAGCGCGGCTGTTTGGTCACGAAATTCACCGAGCCGCCCGGGTCCGCGGGGCCAAACAGCGTGGAGTTGGCGCCACGCAGAATTTCGATACGCTCGTAAGCGAATGGATCTTCGCGTACGCCGCGCATCGAACTCAGGGTCAAGCCGTCACGGTAAGTGGTGGCCTGGAAGCCGCGGATCTGGAAATAGTCGTTGCGGTCATCCGTCCCATAGAAGTCCGTGATCACGCCCGGCGTGTATTGCAGCGCCTCTTCCGTGGTACTGACGCTACGTTGTTCCATTTCCTTGTTGGTAACAACCGATACCGATGCCGGGGTATTGAGAATGCTGGTTGCCACCTTGCCGCCAACCCAGAGCTCCTTGGCGACCACCGAGTTGGCGTCGTCGTCGGCACTGACCCTGACCTTGGCATTGATGATGAGGGGTGCAAGGCGGTAGTCCTCGACGTCCGTTGCGTCGAGTTCCAGCGGGCCGGCGGTCTTGGCTTGAGGGACCAACAGGTAGGCGTTCGGGCCTTGCTGTTCGATCTGCAATTCGCTCCCCTGCAGCAACGATGACAGCGCTGCCGAGGTATCGAGCGAGCCATTCACGCCAGCGGTGGTGCGGTTCGCAACAGTCGACGCGTCGAAGGAAAGACTGACGCCAGCCTCACGCGCAAAGCGATCAAGCGCTGGCGCCAGTGGGCCGGCAGCGATGTTCCACTGCTTGACTTGATTGCTGTGGTCAGCGCCCGACGTTTGCGCCAGCGATGGCAATGCGTAGCTGCTGACGATCAAACCCAACATCGCACCTTGCAAGGCACGATTTAATGGATGGCGCTGTGAAACCGGGGACGAACTCATTTTCTCGCTCCAAGAAAGGACATCGGCGGACTGGCCTGTATTCCGGCCTTCCTTAGAAGTCGAACGAGAATGCGAAACCACCTCATTATTTTTCAGGCAGCGCAAAAAAGTTGTGATGGACTCAGGTGGCAGCGGTCACGGTCACCCAATAACGGGTCCGATAATCAATGTGCAAGTGCAGTGATTGCGCGATCAATGCCAGCACCTGATCGTTGTCGGCGAGCTGGAAAGTGCCGGAAACGCGAAGATCGGCAACCTCTTCGGCGCAGCGCAATACCCCGGGGCGATAACGCGACAACTCCACGATGAAATCATTGAGGCGCATATTGCGCGCACTGATCACCCCGTCCGCCCAGCTCCATAGATCAAGGCCGTTGTCCCTGAACATTCGCGCGCCACTTGCTGTGAACAGCAACTGATTGCCTGCCTGGACGCTGCGGCTCGCAGGCGTTTGACTGGAGCCGGGGAAAACCGTAACTGACCCATCCTGAGCCGCGACCAGCGTGCCATCGTCACGTTCGCGCGCCAGAAAGCGCGAACTCTGCGCGCGCATGATCCCGTCACGTGATTGCACCCAGAACGGTCGCGCTTGAGGCGAGTGTTGATCCGCACCGACATTCACGATGATTTCACCCCGTCGCAGGATGATCAGGCGTCGCTGGGCGTCGAAATCGCTGTCGACGGCGCTGTCGCTATTGAGCTGGATAAGGCTGCCGTCATCGAGTTGGAAGCGTCGTTGCTCGCCGGTGCTGCTGCGTTGTTGCGCAAGCATGGCGGGAACGGGTGTGTAGTCGCGGCCGAGCCAGGCTGCCGTGCCAACAGTCGCCAATATGCCCAGTAGCTTCAGGCTTTCCCGCCGGCGCATTCCTTGATTGCTGCCATTGAGGGTTTGTCGGGCCAGTTGGGCTGGCACGCCTGCGAGTTCATCCCCAAGCGTTTCCACTCGCTGCCACGCCAAGACATGATCTTGGCGCTGCTGCAGCCAGTGCTCAAAAGCGCGCTGTGTTTGTTCATCGGCTGGATTGAAGCGAAGGCGCACCAGCCATTGGATCGCCTGCTCGACAATGGCCGGATCCAGCGCCTGCGACTCACGACTCGACATAACGCAAGCGATAGCAATGTTGCAGGGCCGTGGCCAGGTCGCGTTCCACCGTCGCGCGGGAAACACCCAGCTTTTCGGCGATTTGCGCGCACGTCAGGCCGTCGAGTCGGGCAAATAAAAACGCCTGGCGAACTCTCGGTTTAAGCAGACCGAGCATGCGGTCTATGCGCTCGAGCGCATCAAGAATCAGCAGCCGGCTTTCTTCCGAGGGGACCTCGTGTTGAGGCAGCAATGCAACGCTTTCCAGGTAGGCACGTTCGAGTTCGCGACGACGATACTGATCAATCATCAGTCCGCGAGCGATGCTGCTCAAATAGGCGCGCGGCTCGCGCAAGGGGCTGGACTGACGGGAATTGAGCAGACGTACGAAAGTGTCCTGCGCCAAATCTGCTGCGTTATCGCGACATCCAATGCGTCGGATCAGCCAGCCGTGTAACCACGAGTGGTGGGTGCGATAGAGCAGCCCTAGATCTGCAGTACCTAGCGTTTCGTCGCTGCGCATCGGAATTCCGGAAAGTACACAATTGATAATTAATCGCATTCTACTCACGCGACAGGGCCTTAGGCAAATACGCGGCACTCAGCGTTCGCATTTGTACGGATGGCGTCATTCTGTGGGCTTCGAGTGAAAGAATGCATTTAGCGTCAGAAGAGTTTCAAAGTGCTTTCATTCCGCCAGCGAAATGGTGTTGGTCAGTGCGAGGATGGCAGGCAGGATCATGAGTACTCAGTGATGGTCATCGCCGAAGCAGCGTCGGTCGGAGTTTCGGAGTGCACGCCGTTGCGCTGGAAAAACATCGACAACTGAGTGACTGGATTTGGCCGATAGCAATCGTTCGTGAGCGGATATCGGCCAGAAGCAATCATCCGAGACATGGAAATATTTACCCACTATTCCCCAAGACGCAGTCTATCGATGGCCCAGCTCTTGATGGACACACATTTTCAACTCACCGGCACCGCAAACACCGCACTGGCCCGCGCCACCGTACGCTCCCCAACATGCAAACTGACAGCAGCAAACGCCAACTGCCGGCCTTTTTTCGAGTACTCCAAACGCACTTCCAGCCACTCGTTCATTTTTACGGCGCCGAGATAATCCAGAGTCATGCTCGCCGTGATCAATGGCTGCGGAGGGTCGCTGGAAAAGGCCATGGCGTAGCCCATGCCGACATCGGCCAACGTCGCCAAGACACCGCCATGCAACGTGCCACGGCCATTGGCATGGCGTGAGTCAGTCAATAAGCCCAGCTCCAATTGCAGCCCGCTACCCCTCGCGTAGATCGGGCCAAGCAAATCCAGCAACGGGCTGCTGCGGGTAAACGGGGCGAAACCTTCGGGAATTGCGGTGACGTCCATGATCCCTCCTCGTGCCGGTGACTCACCGGCTTCATTGACCTGAACAGGAGGGTTTATGGGCAATCACCTGATGGAGCAAGAACTATACGGATGCAGAATCTGCTGTGATAACCCGTCCCGAGCGATCAGCCCGTCGACGCCAGATCCGTACGCTCCATCATCCGAACACTGGCAAACGTCGATTCATTACGTGCCTGATCAAGCGTCGTCAGCGGCCTGAGCATTGACGGCTGCATTACCGGTTTGCGACTCATCTCGGAACCTGAGCGCTCGTCACTCGGTGGCACGCCAAAGTGCTCGCGGTAGCATTTGGAGAAATGCGGCGTTGAGACGAACCCACACACATACGCCAGCTCAACGATCGACAAAGACGTCTGCTTGAGCAGTTGTCGTGCGCGAATCAGCCGCAACTTCAAGTAGTAGCGCGACGGCGTGCATTGCAGGTATTTCTGAAATAGCCGCTCCAACTGTCGCCGTGACAGATCGACGTATTCGGCGAGGTTATCGAGATCGATCGGTTCCTCAAGATTGGCCTCCATCAACGCCACCACTTCCTGCAACTTGGGCTGATGCGTACCGACCACATGCTTGAGCGGCACGCGCTGATGATCCTGCTCGTTGCGGATGCGCTCGTAGACGAACATCTCGGAAATGGCAGCGGACAGTTCACGGCCATGATCGCGGGCAATCAGGTGCAGCATCATGTCCAGCGGCGCAGTGCCGCCGGAACTGGTGAAGCGGTTGCGGTCGAGGGTAAAGAGGCTGGTGCTGACGCTGACGCGCGGGAAAGCTTCCTGCATGGCCGCCAGAAACTCCCAATGCACGCTGCATTCGTAGCCGTCGAGCAACCCGGCTTTGGCCAGCGCCCAACTGCCGGTGCACACCCCGCCCAAGCGCTTCGATTGACGCGCCAAGGCTTGTAACCAAGTCGTGTGCTCGCGGGTAATCGAACTCTGGATGCCGACGCCACCGCAGACGATGACCGTGTCCGCCACAGCGGGATTGCTCCACGCTCCATCCGGCGTGATCGGCACGCCGTCGCTGGCCCAGACCGCCGCGCCACCGGGGCTGAACGTATGCCAGCGATACAGCGTTCGCCCTGTCAGTTGATTGGCCATGCGCAATGGCTCGACGGCGGACGCCAGCGACATCAGGGTGAATTTGTCCAACAGCAGAAAACCAACGGTTTGAGTTTTACCGTCGGCCACGGAGGGGGTCGATGACATCATGTCCTCATAAAGATCGGCCTGAGATGCAGGCGTCGGTCATATCCCTCGGCCTTCGCCAAGGGAGTATCAGGTTCGGCGCGAACGCCTACCACACCGACGTGACCCTCGCCGCCGGCGCAGGATGACGCGACGTCACCAGGCCGATAAAGGAAATCGCCAACGCCAATCCAATGGTTGTGGTGACTTCGGTGCGATGTTGCGGAGTGATCATCATCACCGCCAGCGCCGCGCAGATGAACACGATCACCAGCCACGTCAGCCACGGAAACAGCCACATGCGAAAGGTCAACTCGACGTTGCGCTGTTGCAAAATCCGCCGCATGCGCAACTGCGAAACCGCGATCGCCAAGTACACCAGCAAGGCAATCGCGCCGGAGCTGGCCAGCAGGAATTGAAACAGCCCGGCGGGCATGAAGTAGCTCCACACCGTGATCAACGCCCCCAGCACGGTGCTGGCGATAACGGCCGCGCGGGGCACGCCTGCCGATGAAGTCGCCTTGAGGATTTTCGGCGCATCGCCACGACGGCCCAGCGAGTAAAGCATGCGCGAGGCAATGTAGATCGAGGAGTTCATGCAACTGGCCACGGCGATCAGCACGACGACGTCGACCATGAACTTGGCGTGGGGAATGTTCATGATTTCCAGGGCACGCTGATAAGAGCCGACCGAGGCCAGCAACGGATCATTCCAGGGCACCACGGAGATCACGACGAAGATCGACAGCAGGTAAAACACGCCGATACGCCAGATCACCGAGCGCGTGGCCTTGGCAATGTTTCGCGACGGGTCGTTGGATTCGGCAGCGGCGATGGTCACCGCTTCGGTACCGATGAAACTGAACATGATAGTGATGAAAGCGCCGACCACCGCCGACAGACCGTTGGGCGCAAATCCGCCGTGGTCGGCCATCAACCCGCTCAACCCGCTGACTTCCCTGTCGGGAATCCAGCCCATCAACACGGCAAAACCGACACCGATAAAACCGATGATCGCCACAACCTTGGCCATGGCGAACCAGAATTCGAATTCACCGTACTTGGACACGCTGAAAAGGTTGGTCACCACCAGCGCAATGATCGAGCCCAAGGCGAACAACCAGGCATCGACCTGAGGAAACCACTGGTTCAAAACATGGCCGGCCGCCAACGCTTCGATGGGAATCACCAACACCCAGAACCACCAGTAGAGCCAACCGATGGTGAAGCCCGCCCAACGACCGATCGCCTGATCGGCATAAGTCGAGAACGAGCCGGTGTCCGGGTTAGCCACCGCCATTTCGCCGAGCATGCGCATGACCAGCACGACGAGCAGACCCGAGAACAGATAAGCCAGCAGAACCGCCGGCCCCGCTGCGGCAATGGCATGCCCTGAGCCTACGAACAAACCGGCACCGATAATCCCGGCGATGGATAGCATGGTGACGTGACGAGGCTTGAAGCCCTGCGCCAATTGGCTACTCGAATCCATGGAGTTAGGGCTGATCATTAGTTTTTTATTCTCTGCTGATCGACATTTAAGCGAGTTGCTGTGAGCAAACGATCATCATCGTTGCCTGTAAAACTCCCCGAAAGAAGCCCCCTCAACCGCCGCAGTTCTTATCAACCCCATGATCTGCATGGGGTTATCTTGACTTAAAGACACCTCACCTTACCCGGCCTGCCCGGTGAGCCAGTAGACTGATTGCGCCATGATCGTGTCTGATATCGACATTCGAGAACTACGTGTTCACGATGAAAACCAAGTGGTCACCGTGCGCACATTGCAACCTATGTTCGCTGCAATGCCTCATGACTCGGCAACGCAAACACAACCCGCGCCCCACAAGGCGCATTCGCCTCCGCCCACAAGCGTCCGCCATGCGCCTCAATGATCGTGCGACAGATCGACAGCCCCATCCCCAGCCCGGTGGCTTTGGTGGTGTAGAACGCGGTGAAGACTTCTTCCGCGCGCTCACAGGCAAACCCCGGCCCGGAGTCACTGACCGTGATCCGCACGTCTTCGCCGACGTAATCACTGGTGATGGACAGCCGGCGCTCGCCCTCCTCCCTCACAGCCATCGCCTCCAGGGCGTTGACGATCAGATTGAGCAGGACCTGTTGCAACTCGACCCGGTCCGCCAATACCGCCGGCAAGTCGCTGGCCAGTTGCACGGACACCACAGCCCCGTATCGAGTCGCCTCACCACGGGTAAACCCGACCATTTCGTCCACCACCGCATTGAGGTCCAGCGCTTGCCGTTGCGGCGGCGTCTTGCGGATCAATGCGCGGATTCGGCCGAGTACGTCGGCCGCGCGGTTGCCATCGCTGATGATGCACCTGAGGCCCTGCTCGACTTCATCGGTGTTCGGCGGTTGTGCGCCGAGCCAGCGCAGCGCGGCGTTGGCATTGGTAACGGTGGCGGCGATCGGCTGGTTGACTTCGTGAGCGATGGACGCCGCAAGCTGGCCCATGGTCGCCACGCGGTTGGCGTGGGCCAGTTCCGCTTGCACCTGACGATAGCGGCGTTCGCCTTCGCGCACTTGTTCTTCCGCTTGTTTGCGCTCGCTCAGGTCGAGGACGAACGCCACGCCCTGTTGCTGACTGGCTTCAAACGCGGCCAGACCGACGATCACCGGCAGGCAACTGCCGTCCTTGCGGATGTATTCCTTTTCGAACGGCTGAGTGCGCCCGGTGCGGATCGCCGTCGCCAGCGCCGCTTCGCTTTCGGCGCGCCGAGCCGGCGGGGTCATGTCGCGCCAATGCACGTTTCCCGAGAGCAGATCATCGCGCTGGTAGCCGACCATGCGCAGGAACGCGTCGTTGGCCTCGATGATTTCCCCTTCGACACTCCAGACGATGATGCCGATGATGTTGGCATCGACCAGCCGGCGAATCTTCGCTTCACGCTCGGCGACGTCGCGATACAGCCGCGCGTTGTCCAGCGAGATGGCAGCTTGTGAAGCGACCAGCCGCAGAATGGCAATACGCGCTGGGCTGAACACCCCCGCCGACAGATTGTTCTCCAGGTACAACGCCCCGGCGACCCGGCCCTGATTCATCAACGGCAGGCACAGGATCGAGCGGGCGCCGTGCTGGTGCATATAGGGGTCAGCGGCGAATGCCGGATCGGCGACGGCATCGTCCAGACACAGATTTTCGCCGGTGCGCAAGGTCTGGTAGAGCACCGACTCCGCCAAAGCCATCGCATTGACCGGTTCATTGCAAAGTAATGTGCTGCTGTCGCCAATGCGGGTGCGCGCGGCGATATACGGCGTCTCGCCTTCGGCAAGAATCAGCACACCCTGCTCGGCGCCGGCCTGTTCGATGGCGGTGCGCATGATCGTTTCGATCAGCCGGTCGAGAACAATTTCGCCAGACACGGCTTGGGAAACCTTGAGCACCGTGGCCAGATCCAGATGCTCGACGGCAGTGGTGATGGTCGCAGTCGGGCTGGGCAGCGCGTCTTCCTGGCGCAGAAAACGGTGCCGTCGCTCCAGTTGTCGCACCTTGCCATCGGCGCCCCAACGCAAGTAACCGTAGCGCGCATCTTGCAGGTAGACACGGGCGATTTTCGCCAGACCGCGAGCACCGTAGAAACGCGCCGCCAGTTCGTTGGCCAAAGCCTCGATGTGAACGAAACCGTTATCCGCCGCCAATTGAATCGCCCGTTCGTACAGCAACTCTGCTTCGATCAGTTGCCCCGCAACCCGCGCGATTTCCGCGCCGACCAGTGCCACGTGACTGGCGAAGGTTTCGGCACACTGTTGCGCCCAGGTCTGCAGTTGATCGTGGTGTTCTGCCAAGCGTTGCAGTTGATGGCTATTGGCATCGCCGTGGGCGGCCAATGTCAGCGCGGCGTAGAAATGGTATTCGGCTTCCTCGAAAAACGAGGAGATCACCCACATCAATTCCCGCGCTTGAGCCGCGCAGTCAGCGGCCGCCGCGTAATCCCCGGCCAGATAGCGCGCCTGCAACTTGCGCACCCAATACTTGCCCCGAGCCAGCGCCAGATCAGGCGCGGCGAGGTTCGCCTCGAAACGCGCTTCATCGAACTGTTCATCGTTGAAACTACCGAACTGCGCAGTCTGCCCGCGCAACATGCGGATCAGTGCCCGCTGGCAACTCATGAAGCTGATCACCAGCCCGAAGCGGATTTTCTGCGCATAAGCCAGCCCCGCCTCAGCTTGAACCTGCACTTCCGCCAGCGGTTCGCCAATAAACAACAGGTCGGAAATCAGGCTGTTGCCGGCATAGGCTGCATAGGGCAAATCGCCGCTGCGGTTGCCGGCGCTGAGCGCGCGGCGCAGCAACTCACGGCACTCGCGCACCGGGCGCATCCAGCGCACCACGAAAATCGAGAAACACAGATACGTGCTCGCCTCGTAGCGTGTCAGGCCACGGCGGTCGACCAGATCGCAGCCCAAACGGCCAAAGCGGTAACCGCTGGTGTAGTCACCGAAGCGCCGCCCGGCGACCCGCACAACGTTGGCGTAGAGCATGCAGGAGGCGTCGCAATTGCCGTGCTCCAGACTCAGACTGACGGCTTTACAGATGGTCAGGCATGCGAGGTTCGCATCGGACTGCAACGCCGGGGCCAACAGTTTGCTCAACGCATCCAGCGTCACCAGTGAGGCCGGATCTTCCATCAGCGGCAGGTCGATCAATTGGTCGATGCTGCGCTCACCCAGTTGCGTCCAGATCTGCTGGTATTCCCGGCGCACTTGCTGATCGTCCGGATGCGCCGTCCAGTCGATGCCAACCTGACGCAGATAGGCCAGGCAGACTGCCACCGCGCGGTCGCTGCGATCGAGCAACAGGTAGACATCCATGTGCAAACACGTCACGGCCGCACGCTCCACGGTGGTTGCCGCGCGCTCGGCCAGACCCTGCAAACGGGCATCCGCCAGTGCCAATTGCCCGGTGAGAAATTCGCACTCGGCGCGGTTCAGCTCCAGGGCAAACGCCAACTCATGGCGGCTGTCGAAGCCTTGTGCGCCAAGCACTGTTGCACCCGCGCCCAGGTAGGTCAGCGCTGAGGTGTAAGCGGTCGAAGCCTTGGCGCGCTGACCGGCGAGCAGATTGAATTCGGCCAGTTGTTCACGCTCGGCCCGGGCGCTGATCAGGCTGGTGCCACGGTTGAGTTGGCCGACGATTTCAAAGATCGCCTCTTCGCGCCCCTCGCCCGGCGTTTGCAGCGCCAATAGCCGGCCGATGCGCAAATGCGTCTGCGCACGTTCGGCTTCGGCGATCAGCGAGTAAGCCGCCTCATGCACACGGTCGTGGGCAAACGCACAGGCGCCGTCCAGACGTTCAACCAGATCCTGGCGCACCGCCGGCCACAGCGCCGCGTGTACGCGCGCCGTGGACAGATCGAGCACGGTGGCCAGGGTGTCGATCCGCGCGACGTTGCCCAGGCACGCCAGTTGTTGCAGGGCCTGCCGGGTTTCCAGCGGCAAACGCGCAAGCTTGCCGACCATCAGATCGACAACGTTGTCGGTGTAGCCTTTGCCGTTGATCAGCTCAAGATCCCAGCGCCAACGATTGAGCTGATGGTCGTAAATCAGCAGTTCTTCCTCGGCGAGGGCTTGGAGGAACTGGATGACGAAAAACGGATTGCCGCCGGTCTTGTCCAGCACCAGTCGCGCCAACGTGACGATGCTCGCGGGTGGACAGCGCAACGATTCGGCGATCAGTTGTTCGATGTGCACACCCGCGAGCGGGGTCAGGCGAATCTCGGCGATGTGCGCGCCGGCACTACGAATGGCTTTGAGTTTGCTGCTGAGCGGGTGGTCGGCATCGACCTCGTTATTGCGGTAGGCGCCGACCAGCAGCAGGTGGCCAACCTCTGCGCGGGTCAGCAGCTCTTCGAGCAGATCCAGCGTCGCCGCATCCAGCCATTGCAGGTCATCAAGAAACAGCGCCAACGGGTGTTCCGGTCGGGCAAACACGCTGATAAAGCGCTGCAACACCCGCAGGAAACGCTGCTGCGCTTGTTGCGGTTCAAGCTCCGGCACCGCTGGCGGATCGCCGATGATCAGTTTCAGTTCGGGGATCAATTCGGTCATCAGCCGCGCGTTCGGCGACAGCGCCTGCAACAGCGCCGCGCGCCATTCAACGAGCACTTCGCGGCGCTTGCCCAGCAGCGTGCGCACCAGCCCTTGAAAGGCTTGAACCAGCGTCGCATAGGGAATATCGCGCTTGTACTGATCGAACTTGCCGGAGGCGAACAGCCCCCGCGACGGCACCAGCACTTTATGCAACTCGCTGACTACCGAGGATTTGCCAATGCCTGAGTAACCGGACACCAGCACCAGTTTCGGCGATTGGCTCTGCACCACGTGTGCGAACGCATCGATCAGCGTTTGCACTTCGCGCTCGCGCCCGTACAGTTTCTCCGGGATCAGCAGGCGATCGATCGCGCCCTGTTCGTTCAGGGTAAATGTCTCGATGTGCCGGGCGCGCTGCCAATCGTTCAGGCAACGACGCAGGTCATGCTCGACGCCGGCTGCGGTTTGATAGCGCTCTTCGGCGGTCTTGGCGAGCAACTTCATGACCACCCGCGAAAGCATCGCCGGCACGGTGGCCACCCGTTCGCACGCCGGCATCGGTAACCGCGCGATGTGGCAATGCACCCATTCCATCGGTTCATTGGCGCTGAACGGCAGTGAGCCGGTGAGCATCTGATAAAGGGTCACGCCAAAGGCATACAGATCACTGCGCGAATCGATCGAGCGGTTCATCCGCCCGGTTTGTTCCGGCGCCATGTACGCGAGGGTGCCGGCGATGGTTTCCGGTGGTTCCGGCGCCTGTCGTTCACGGGGCAGACGTGAGGCGAGGCCGAAGCCGGTCAGGCGTGTCTGGCCGTCGCTGCAATTGACCAGAATGTGTTGCGGCTTGAGGTCTTTGTGCACCAGCCCGCACTGGTGCAGGCGGCCCAGCGCCACGGCGATGTTGATGGCCAGCAGCAGGCCGGTTTCGGTGTCCAGCGGCGCGATCAATAAACGTGACAGCGGCTCGCCGCCGGGGTCGTCGAACAGCAGACGCGTGGTTGCGCCTGCGCGTTCAAGGGCTTGCGGTTGCAGCGCCCATTCACCGTTGAGATCGTCCTTGAGGTTGTATTCGTGCGCCAGTCGATCGAGGGTCGCAGGCAGCGGCTGAGCGAGGGTCGGGCGCATTACCAGAACATTGCGGCTGCCCTCCCCCTGGCCGCGTTCGCGGGTAAACACCCGCTCGCCGTCGTCCCACAAAATCTGTTTTTTGCTGGCCATCTGTGTCGACACCGTCAAAGGGTTTTCTGCCACGCGGTGGATGACCCGCGATTTTTAGCGAAGACCGCCGTTCAAGCGTTGCGCCGCGCCGGCTCGATGCCCAGGGCTTCGGCGATGCGCACCAGATCCGCCACCGAGCGTGCCGAAAGTTTCTTCATCATCTGGCCGCGATGAACTTTCACCGTCACTTCACTGAGGTTGAGTTGCGCGGCGATCTGTTTGTTCATCAGCCCGACAATGACAAAACTGAGCACCTCACGTTCGCGCACCGTCAATGTCTCGTAGGCCTGGCGCATAACCGCGCCAGACTGCTCGGCAAGCAACCGCGCACTGTCGCGGGCCAGCGCGCTGGCCACGGCGTCGAGCATGTCCTGATCGCGAAACGGCTTGGCGAGAAAGTCCACCGCGCCGGCCTTCATCGCCTTGACGGTCATGGCGATATCGCCGTGTCCGGTCATGAACACAATGGGAATGCGCACGCCGGTCTTTTCCATCTGCTCCTGTAAAGTCAGACCGCTTTCACCGCGCAGGCGCACATCGAGCACCAGGCAACCGGGCACGTCACGTTTGGCCGATGCGAGAAAATCCTGGGAGGTTTCGAAGGTCTGCACCTGCAGGCCGATGGAGCGCAGCAAACCGTCGAGGGCCTGGCGCATCGAGGCGTCGTCGTCGACCACATAAACCACTGGCTCGCGCAACGTCGGCGGGTTGGCGCTGGGGCTGGGGCTGGGGCTGGAATGCGACCACAGGGTCATGCTGTCTCCTCGGCGAGATCGCAACGCGTACGATGTGCAGGTGAATAAATCTAGTCCATGATGGCAAACGCAGCCAGAGGCCAGCCAAACGGTCGCGCAGCAGGCTAGCAGTCGGCGCGCGTTGCCGACAGGCCAGAAAACCCTGAAAATCGGCCATGTCGCCTCCGCCCCACTTCAGCCGATTGAACAGGCAGATTTTGATGTCCAGCGCCTTCCCACAGCCTCGCACTTCTGCCGCGCAATCACGCGACGTGGTGTTCATTGCCTACCCGCGCATGAGCCTGCTCGACCTCAGCGGCGCACAAACGGTGTTCTGGGCGGCGAGCAAAGCCTTGGCCGAACGCGGTCAACCCGGTTATCAACTGCACACCGCCAGCCTTGACGGCGGTTTGGTGTACACCGTCGAAGGTCTGGCCGTGGACACCCGCGCGCTACGCGATCTGGACATTGCCACGCTGGACACCCTCGTCGTCCCCGGTGCACCGGACATCTGCCAGACCCTCGACGAGCATGGTCAACTGACCGACTGGCTGCGTCGCAAGGCGCCAAGCGCGCAACGCGTGGTCTCGGTGTGCAGCGGCGCATTCCTGCTGGCCAAGGCCGGCCTGCTCGACGGCTGTCGCGCCGCGACGCATTGGGCCATTTGCGAAACGTTGCGCGAGCGCTTCCCGGCAATCGAGGTGGATGCCGATGCGATCTTCATCCAGCAAGGTTCGGTGTGGACATCGGCCGGGGTCACGGCCGGTATCGATCTGGCGCTGGCGCTGGTCGAGGCTGATGGCGGCCGCGAAGTGGCCTTGCAGGTCGCTCGCGAACTGGTGGTGTACCTCAAGCGCCCCGGTGGTCAGGCGCAATACAGCACGCTGCTGCAAGCGCAAGTGCAGGAAAGTCCGTTGTTCGACTCACTGCACCTGTGGCTGATGGACAACCTCGGCGATCCCAAGCTGAGTGTGGAGCGTCTCGCCGAGCAGGCCAGAATGAGCCTGCGCAACTTCACCCGGGTCTACAAACAGAGCACCGGCCGCACGCCGTCCAAAGCCATCGAATTGTTCCGCCTCGAAGCGGCCAAGCGTCTGCTGGAAAACTCAGCGCACAACATCGACAAGGTCGCGCGTCTCTGCGGCTTTGGTGACGAAGAGCGGCTGCGCGCCTGCTTTCAGCGGCACCTGTCGATTTCACCGCGTGATTACCGCAGCCGCTTCAGCCGTGAAGGCTGATGGCCCGAACGGCTGAGAGTCAAAGGGTCTCGACCGACTATACCTAGGTATAGTTTTGCGCCAGTGCGGACGGCGTATGGTGCAAGAACGACAGGAGTCGTAACGCGTGCCCATCCGGCCAGGGAGCCTTATGCACAACACGGTTGTCATTGCAGTGGTTGACGACGACGAGGCCATTCGCAGTGCGCTGAACAGCTTGCTGCGCGCCAGTGGCTACCGGGTGCTGAGCTATTCCAGCGCCTGCGCGTTTCTTCAATCAACAGGCCCCTCGCAGACGCACTGCCTGATTTCCGATATCCAGATGCCCGGCATGAGCGGCCTGCAACTCCATGAGGCATTGCACGCGCAAGGCTGGCGCATTCCGGTGATTTTCGTCACTGCTCATCCCGATGACGTGAACACCCGAGTCCCCGGAGTGGTGGCTTGCCTGCCCAAGCCCTTCCAGGCTGATGACTTGCTCAGCCATATCAAACAAACCCTGAATAAAACACCTCCCGCGTAGGAGCTGCCGAAGGCTGCGATCTTTTGCTGTTGCCCTTTAAAAGCAAGATCAACAGATCGCCGCCTTCGGCAGCGCCAACAGTTCGATACCTTCGTATACCTCCCCTCAACGCATGCGTAATCGACGCACACCGATGGACAACTGCGCCCGCAGCCCCGACGCCATAGCATTGTTTTCGACAGCGGGCGACTAAGCGCCATGCAGTACGGCAAGCAGTTTGCGGCGGCCAGTGATCGTCTCGCCAGAGTCGAAACCACGACTCGGTTTATCCAACCATCAGCGTCAGGGAGCATTTTATGAAACAGCAATTATTGGTGATCGGTGCAGGATTCGGCGGACTCTGGAGCACGTTGAGCGCCGCGCGTTTGCTGGACATGCATGACCGTCACGACGTGGAGATCACTCTGCTCGCCCCGCAAGCCGAACTGCGCATCCGTCCGCGTTTCTACGAACCCGACGTGCACAGCATGTATGCGCCGCTCGACGCACTTTTCGACGCTGTCGGTGTGCGCTTCGTCAAAGGCACCGCTGAAAGCATCGACGGCCAGGCACGTCGCGTCGGCTATCGCGATGAAAACGGTCGCCCGGGCGAACTTTCTTACGATCGCCTGGTGCTGGCCAGCGGCAGCCAACTGGCCCGTCCGCCAGTGCCGGGCCTGAAAGAACACGCCTTCGACGTTGACCAGATCGAATCTTCGGCGCGGCTGGAACGCCACCTGATCTCGCTGGCCAGTCAGCCGGCCAGCAAGGCCCGCAACACTGTGGTCATCGCCGGCGGAGGCTTCACCGGGATCGAAACCGCAACCGAAATGCCGGCCCGTTTGCGCGCCATTCTGGGTGAGGGTCAAGACGTTCGAGTGATCATCGTTGATCGCAGCAAAGACATCGCCGCGACCATGGGCGACGGGATTCGCCCGTCCATCATCGAAGCCTCGAAAGAACTGGGCATTGAGTGGATCGTCGACGCCTCGGTCGCCGGCGTGGATGCCAACGGCGTAACTCTCGCCGATGGCCGCCACATCGAAAGCAACACGGTGATCTGGACCGTGGGTTTCCGCGCCAGTCCATTGACTGAACAGCTCAACGCCGAACGCGACGTCCAGGGTCGTCTGCACGTCGATGGCAACCTCAAAGTGCAAGGTCTCGATCACGTATTCGCCGCCGGCGATGTCGCCCGCGCCGCCACCGACGACGTCGGTAACTTCTCGGTGATGTCTTGCCAGCACGCCATCAGCCTCGGTCGTCACGCTGGCAACAACGCCGTCGCCGATCTGCTCGGCGTGGCGCCAACCACTTACCGTCAGCCGAAGTACGTTACCTGCCTTGACCTGGGTGCCTGGGGCGCCGTGTACACCGAGGGCTGGGATCGCCAACTGAAACTGGTGAAAGCCGAAGCCAAAGAATTGAAGACGCAAATCAACAGCGTGTGGATCTACCCGCCGGCCGCCGAGCGCAGCGCCGCGCTGGCCGCTGCCGACCCGGCAATTCCGGTGGCTTGATCGCCCCCCTTCAACCTCGAACCGATGTCTTGCCTGAGTACAAGGAGAACACCATGACCGTGCATCTGGATTCCTTCACCGCCAATAGCGCAACCCTGCAAACCCCGCCCGAAGAACTGGTGCCGTCGCGCTACGCGCTGCGCCTGGGTGACATCGACGTGATGGTGATCAGCGACGGCGTCCTGCCGCTGCCGACCCAGACCATGTCGACCAACGCCGATCCCGAAGCCCGTGCTGCGTGGTTCAAGGAGATGTATCTGGGCCCCGACGCATTCGACTGGGCACTCAACGTGCTGGTGGTGCGTAGCGGCGAACAGGTGATCCTCGTCGACGCCGGCCTCGGCGGGCAGTTCCCCGGGTTCCCCCGCGCCGGACAATTTCCCAAACGCCTCGCGGCGGCCGGTATCGACCTACGCGATGTCACCGACATCGTAATCACCCACATGCACATGGACCACATCGGCGGCCTGCTCGTCGACACCGTGAAAAACCGTCTGCGCGACGACGTGCGCATCCACGTCACCGCCACCGAAGTCGACTTCTGGACCTCGCCGGACTTCACTTATACCGACATGCCCGCACCGGTGCCGGATGTATTGCGCTCCACCGCCAACGCGTTCATCCAGCAATATCAAAGCAAACTGCGGATCTTCGAAGACACGTTCGAAGTCGCCCCTGGCGTCGTCGCCAAACTCACCGGCGGCCACACCCCGGGCCACTGCGTGGTCTACGTGAGCTCCGGCGACGAACGCCTGACCTTCGCCGGCGACGCCCTGTTCCCGGTGGCCTTCGACCACCCGGACTGGCACAACGGCTTCGAGCACGACCCGAATGAAGCGGTGCGCGTGCGCGTCCGGCTATTGCAGGAAGCTGCGGCCAGTGGCGAACTGTTTGTCGCCACGCACCTGCCGTTTCCATCGGTGGGCCGTGTTGCCGTGAATGGCGAGGCGTTTCGCTGGATTCCGGCGATCTGGGATTATTGATCGCGATTGCGTTGTGCACCTTCGCCCGGCCTGTGTCGGGCGAAGGTGTGTCTGGGCCATGGACAATCCATCCTGAATTATGGCGACGCGCCGTGGCTCGTCGCACTGCCCGGATGGCAGCGAAGATATTTTGTGCTCGGGCGCCAGTCGCGTAGGCTGACGCTTTTGCGCAAAACAATTTGCCCCCGCAAGGACGCACTGCCCGATGAACACCACACAAGACTGGCTGACCCGGTTGGCACGCAAGCAAGGACAGCCTGCCACTTATGAGGACTACCGACGCAACGAGGCGCTGGAAATACTCGCTCACGTCGGCAGCACCGGCACATGGGCAGACGTAAGTAATCACGCCAACGGTTTTGTTCGTGAAGTCGCTGTGCGAGAAATGTGCAGGCAAGCGTCTGCCGAAGCATTGGCGGTGTTGATCGAACGCCTGAACGATTGGGTCCCGCAGGTGCGCGACCTCGCGGCGGCAGGCCTGCAACACTACTTGTCGCCCGCCCACACTCAGGCTTGGTTGTCCGCCCTTGGACCGTTGATGGCACTGGCAGCGCAACGCCGGGTCGACCACAGCCAGACGCTGTCGACGGTGCGCGCACTGCTGCAATCGGCGGAATGCCGGGATGAGGTGTATGCCGACTTCTTGCATCGTCAGGGTAAAACCGCGCGCTACCTGTTTACGCTGTTGCTGGAAAACCCTGAAAATCCCGAAACCCTGCTGCGCAGTGCTCTGGCGCATCGCGAGTTGACCGTACGCTTGATGGCAGTGCCGGCGAGTGCGATGTTGCCGGCGGCACAACGTCTGCCGTTGCTGCTTGAAGCGATGTCACACCCGGGCGCCAAAATCCGCGCGCTCGTGCTGTATGCGCTGCTCCCGCTCCTCGCCGATCCAAAACCTGTTCTGCGCGAAGCCTTATTGGATGTGTCACCCGCGGTGCGCAATCTGGCACTGTGGGCCGCACCGCGTAACGACGTTGAGGCGCATACGGTCCTCGCCGAGCGCTTGAGTCAACCTTTGCCCACAGCAAAACAACACTGGCTGGGCGTGCTCGGCCTGACCAATGAACTCGCTGACACGTTGCCAGAGCACTGGCATGCCCGCGCATTACGCTCGGCTTTTGTCACCGTGCGACAGGCAGCAGCGCGCCTGCTTCGCGATGATCAATTGCCTGAACTGTTCGCGGCACTCGACGATCCGTCGGATAAAGTTTTTTCGGTGGTGATTGCGCGACTGGACAAAGTGTCCTGGCCGCTGTTGATCCGTGGAGTGAAAGCCAAACTTGATCAAGACTGGCATGAACTCCCGTTGGCGCGGCGCAGCGCCATTTTCCAACTGCTGCCGACCTGGCAACAAGTCGGCTACTTGTTAAGCCGCCTCGACACGGGGCATGCCGGACAGAATTACTGGATCAGCCAAATCGAATCGTGGTGCGACAGGCAGTATCTGACTGCCGATCCGATAACGCCCAAGGCCGAGCGCGACGCATTGCGGGAAAAGATTCGGGAATTGACGTCAAAGGGGCTGATCCGCTCGGGTGTGCGTTTGCTCTCCTGAGTGATCCGGACTGATCAGCGCGGACGTTGTGAATCGCCTATTAGGCACCGGATCGAACAACCCACGCCGTAAATCGGGAGAGCGCTGGCTTGATCAATTACCTGATTCGAAAGGCTACGCATACAGATGCGCCGGCCATCAGTCGAACCATCACCCACACGCTGCGCGAGTCCAATGCGCAGGATTATTCTCCGGAAATCATCAATCAAGTGACGCAACACTTTACGCCTGAGGCGATCCTTCAATGGTTGACCGAACGCCAGGTACTCGTCGCAACAATCGACAGCCGAGTCGTCGCAACGGCAAGTATGGATAAGGACGTTGTCCGCAGCGTATTTGTCGACCCGCGCTATCAGGGCAAGGGCATTGGAAGACACCTGATGGCGCAGATTGAATCAAGCGCACTCGACGCAGGCGTGGAGGTGCTTCGTGTTCCCTCCTCAATCACCGCGGAGGGCTTTTACGCTTCGCTCGGCTTTCAGAAAATCCGCGACGAGTTCCACGGGGCGGAGCGCACGATCATCATGGCGAAAGCATTGGACCTGTAGCGCTGCTGCTTCGCCCGGCCTTCACCGGACGAAGTTGTTTTCACCGTTTGCCTGTCCGTTCCGGGACAACCGCTACCTTTCCTCTTTTACATGGAACGACGGTCGATCCTTGTTCTCTACCGCTGAACCTACAGCGGAGGGATTGACCATGATTGCCCTTGAAACCGGTATGAAACCGGGTGAGCGTTATCGCATTGAAAGCGTCGAGCGCGCGCCGCAATTTGCTGGGTTTTTCCTCGACGGCAAGTATTACCTGGGCCCCGAGTTGCAAACGGCCGTGGGCTGGCTCGAAGGGCAGAAATTCCTGTATGACCAACTCGATCCCAATGGTGATCCGGTTTATCCGGACAGAATCGTCGGCACTATCACCGCACGGACACTTGAGCTGACAGACGGCCTGCGTCTGAGCATCGAGGAAATGCCGTTTCAGGTAGAGGTCATTACGCCATTGCAGACGCTTGACGAAATAGCCATTGAAACCCGACCTCGGGCGATATCGCAGCGGCATACAGCAGCAGGCTTGCGCCAACCGATGCAACCTTCGGCGCTCCTGGTTGCAGGCGCTGCATTGCTGGTCGGGCTGTGCCTATTGGCGATCAATCGTTCTGGTCGTCGAGTCAGGTAGCCTGCGAATGATCCCGGCAGTGACCGTGACTGGATTGCTGCCTGCGATCAAAAACCAAGTACAGCGCTTGCTTCGCGCATGAAGATTTCCACGGTTTTCGGACCGATGCCGTCGAACTCCGCCAGCCGTTTCTCAAACGCCTGGCGGTCAGCGCTGGCCTCGACCATATGGCTGACCTTGCCCGAGTACTCATCGTTAAGTTTGCGTGCCAAGGCGTGCAGCCGCACTGCGGTGGTCTCGTCGTAACGCACGTAATGCGCCTCCCCGAGCATCGCGACTAGTTCACGGTGGCTGCACGCAGCCAGCTTGCGCGGTGTATCGCGCCCGTGTTTATCGGCAATCACCCGATAGGCTTCGGCGGCAATTTCGGCCTGTATCCGCTTGCCCATCAGGAAACTGGCAAGCAGCCATTTGAACAGGGAACCGTCATCGTTGTGCTTGAGCAGAATATCCAGATCCTCGGCACTGATCGTCTTGTTCACCGGGACCTCCGGGGGTGAGTTCGTTGAGACTGTTCGTCCGCGTATCTGCCTGGCAGACGCTCGATCTTTAGGCCACCGCCGGTTCCAACCGTTCAAAGCAAAACAATTGCCAGCGGCCTGAAACAAACCGCGAAAATCCTTTGAATTTTTTTCGTCGACAAAACTCATTTGCGTATGAGCGTAAGGAGGAACTCATGAGCAACGTCGACATCTTCGTCATCGAATACAAACTTCACGGCCAGCCAAAATCATTCGTCATCCGCGCGAAAACCATGCGCAATGCTGACGCATGGCATTGGGCGAGCTGCGATGCCGGCATTGCGCCGATTCCCAAACCTGGCAAGCCACCGTTGAAAGTCATCTCCAAACCCCAGGCCGAGCGGTTCGGCATTACCGAGGTGAAATGGCGCGAAACGGCAACGGTGGACTGGATGGAGGCGTAGTCATGCTCAAACAAATCGGCAACACGCTGATCCGCCGTGACCACCGCGCGAGTTGCCACTGCGGCGCCGTTATCCTCGAAATCCACTTGCCCGAAGGCCTGCCCACGCCCCACCGCTGCGACTGTTCGTTCTGCAAACGCCGAGGCGCGATCGTCGCAGCGGTGCCGGCTACGGACTTGAAGGTCATTCGCGGTAAGTCTGCGTTGTTGAAGTACAGCTTTGGCCAGCAAGTGGCTGAGCATTTTTTCTGCGGTAACTGCGGCATTTACACCCATCATCGACGCAGCACCAATCCGCATGAGTTTGGTTTCAATGTGGGGTGTCTTGAGGGGATCAATCCTTATGATCTGGGTGAGGTGCCGGTGGCGGATGGTGGGCTTTGGCACTCGCCTTGAGCGCGAATGCCCGCTGGCGAGCACATCAAGGCTCGCCAGCGGATCTATCAGAACGATCGGCGTTAACGAAGGAAACTTGCCTTACTGCACTTTCAATTCAAGCAACTCACCGCCCTCTTTGCTCAGACGCTCCAGGTACGCACCGGCATCGAGCAACTGATAAGGGAAGTACAGACCTGCCGGAGTGGGTGGCTTGCCATCCAGCCCGAGCAGTCGTTCCAGCAACATGGCCACGCTAAGCCCTGTCAACGCTGCGGCACCTGCCGGGTGAACGACGGCATGCCGTGTGTGCAACGTCCGACCCTTGCGATCCTCGCCGACCATTTCGATAAGGATCTCAGTCGACATCGGCCGACCCGCGCGCCGCGAAGAACTGACCCCGCTGGCCAGATTGAACTGCACATTTGGCGCGTCGGTAGCGGCAGCCAGCCCGCTAACATCGATGGACGAGAAGCCAGAGGCTTGCATCGACGTGCCGTCCAGCGCACGGAAGCTGACGCTCTGCTCCTCACCTTCACGCCAGATGTAATTGCCATCGCGCCGAGTCAGGGCGGCGGGCAGCATCTTGTTCAGGTGCTCGAAATCCTTGGCCACGGTCGGCCCGCCGCCGTCCTCCTCGTCGACCAGCGCATCAATGCGGATATCGCGCACCCGGGCAAACGCCTCAGCAATGTGCAGCGCCGCCACCGTCGTCGCGCCCACCATCCATTCGTAACCCAGCACGATTGGGGATGCGTCAGGGCGATGGATGTAACTGGCGATTTGCGGCGCAATCTCGAAAATGCCGGACGAAATGCTCAAGTGCGGCACCTTGCGTTGCTGCGCGAAACGCAGTCCGGCCAGGGAATGATCCATATAGAAAACCGCCACGGCGCTGACCGGGCGATCACCCAGCCCCAGGTCATCGGCAGCAGGATCAATGACTACGCCCTGCGCCCCGCCCATTTCCTCGGCAGCCTGTTGAGCCTTGGCGAGGTCGCGGCCGCCGATCAGTAACGGCACCTCAGGATAGGCAGCACGCAACGCTTCGGCAGAACGGTGGCCGATGGCGCCGGATCCGCCCAGAAACAAAATCGGATGAACTGACATGGGTATCCTTCCTCGTCTTTTTGGGTTGCAACTTAGTGTTGGTGCGTACCTTGGCGTGAGGGTTCCAACGCAATGATCTGAGTATTGACGCATGCCATTTTGAACGGCGTGTTGATGAGGCGTGTTTACGAGTTTTCCATCACTGTTTAAAAGACACGCCGCGTTACCGGCTCAAGGCTACAACGTCTTGCGCCATTGCCTACGACTACGCCAGAATCCGCCGGCTTGTGCGTCTGGGGCGCGGGTTTTATCGTTTCCGGGTCACTGAAAAACAGTGATCGGGTTTGGTAGCCCGGTATTTCCAGGCGCATCGCGCACCTCTCTCAGAGATCGTACCTCTTGATCTCCGTTTTATGGTGGCCATGCGTAGGGCGTCCTCGGGCGCGCCGGGTTCCTGGACCGGTCTACCAACCTGTGCATGGCCGCCACCCTTCGTTTGGTAGCGAATCGTGATGGCTCCTCAATTGTTTCCCAGGAGTGTCATCTATGTTCAAAGTCACACCCAACCCACCAGAAACCGACCCAGTTTCACCCTACAAATTCCCAGATTCCCGAACACTCAACGACGCGGCCGAACGCGCCCTCGACTACTACCTAACGCCAACCCAACGCATCATGGGCAGCGAAAAAAAACACGCTCCCATGTTTCTGGCCAACTCCGACTACGACAGCGAGTCCCTGCTCGTCAACGCCAGCGAGTCCCTCAGCTCAGCCACCGAAATGCTCTGCAACTTCGCCGCCCTCCTTGACCCAGGCCACCGCAAAACTGCGCTGGGGATTGCGCAAGTGGTGATGCTGGGGGAACTGGCGGTTAATCAAGCACTGGATAATGTTGTGCCGGTGGATTGATGGGTAATCCCTTTGTGGCGGGTCTCTGGCTGCTGCCACAAAGGGATCAAGATTGCATTGGGTGTCTGCTTTAGTCGAGCAGCGACCGGTCGCCTGATAAATAAATCTTTCCCCATTCCACCCGGCAAAAAGTTCCCCTTCCTTGAACCATGAAGGCAATGTGATAGCATGCGTTCGCCCCCCGGAGAGGGGGAATTTTTCTACATCCTGCAAGGAATATGCCCCGTGAAAGACTTCGTCATCAGCGTCAACAACACCGTCCTCTATCTCTCCCTGGCGTTCATCTGGCTGGTCGCTATCGTCGCGATTTTCACCAGCGGGTTCCTCCCGGCACTGGGTATCTTCGTGGCCGGCACCCTGTGCTGGTGCATCATTTCCGGCTTCTGGTTCGTCCAGTCGGCGACCTACGAAGAACTGCGCAAGCTAAACGCGAACAAAGGCTGAAACGTCAGGGTGGAGCAATAAGTCCCCGCCCTACCCTGAGCGCTTGGTTCCGTGCCGAGCGCTCTCGCCCACTTTGAATGGCTCGCATAAATCCCGCATTCTCCGAAATCCTGAAATTCCCGCCATTCCTTTTCTGCCAATAAAGCCCAGTACTATCTTTCTGACGTCATCTGGTTCGACCCGGCACGTGACGGTGCACCTCGCGTACAGAATGCCCACCTGGTTTGTATAAACCGCTAGTACTCCCATCGACCGAAGAGCACCGGACCGCATAGCCAAGGTTGAAGACTTTATGAATCATCGTCTCTTCATCAACCTCTTCTCCTGCCTCCAATGTGTTTCCGCCCGTTCCCCCTTTTGATATGCGATAGGCAACCACGCCGGTATCCCTGCGTTTCATTCTCACCGGGAACAACTCTGTGCCATTGTTGAGAACAAAACTGAAAGCGCGTGAAAAACGATCCTGATCCACTGCCATGGACAAATTTCCTTTACGGTAGGTAAAGGAAACTGTAGTTGATCCATGTTCTCTCGGAGTGCCTGAGCGCTGGGGGTCAGGCACGCGCCCGGCTCTCAGCGAATACGGCCATTCGCAGATCGTACGTTCTGAGGCTATGATCGCAGCACTCCAGCATCTCCCGAACCCAACCCAATGCCCACCTCAAAAACCCGCCCAACCCCCGCCCCGTTCCTCAACCCCGGCGAATCCGTAGTCCTGTTCGATGGCGTGTGCAAACTCTGCAATGGCTGGGCGCGTTTTTTGATTCGCCACGATCATCAACGTCGCGTGCGTCTGGCAGCGGTGCAGTCGCCGGAAGGACAGGCCTTGCTCGCGTGGGCCGGCCTGCCCATCGACCAATTCGACACCATGGCCGTCATCCGCGACCGCCACTACTGGGAACGTTCAGACGCGTTCCTCGAAGTCATCAGCCAATTACCCGCCCGCTGGCAGCCATTGCGACTGCTGCGCGGACTCCCTCGCGGCCTGCGCGACTGGGCCTACGACCGCATCGCGCTGAACCGCTACCGACTGTTCGGCAAGTACGACACTTGCCTGCTGCCCTCCCCGGATCATGAACAGCGCTTTCTGAAAGCAACGGCCTCTACGTCAGCAAGCTGAACAACTGCAGGGGCGTCATCTTCGTCACCATAATCAGGACGATGACAAACATCCCGGCAAACCCGAGCACGCCCATCCAGAACCATTTGCGGTAAACCGCTTGATATTGTTCATCAAGTCCGCCCCCCACCTCGCCCGCAGTCGACGCCAACACATACAGGCGCTTCTGCAGGAGCAACACCGGCAACCACAACGAGCCGACGCAGAAGAAGATGATCAACGACGTCAGCACCCACTCGGTGCTCATCGACAACCCCGAAAGTCGCATCAGCAGATAACCCGTGATGATCTGCACGAATCCGGCCGGTGTGGTGATCCAGGTGTCAAAGCCCACGACCATGCGCGCAACGTGGGCAATCACTTGTGGATTGCGCGTGCGGCTGGCGGCGATCAGGTAGAGGTAGGAACCCATGCCGAAACCGAACAGGAAGATCGCGGCGATGATGTGCAGGTACTTCAGGCACAGATAGAGCATGTCAGCGCTGCCCGTCCGAGAAGTGCACGGCCAGACTCAGGTTGTCGGGATCGTTGATCGCGGCCATGTACTCGGCGACGCTGATTTCGCCCACGCAAGGTCGGGCGCCGGCGGTCGGCACGTAGCCCTGAGCCATTTTCGTGGCCAGCGCTACGGCGGCGCAGCTGGGGATTTCCGGGCCTTTGTCGTTCAGGGCGGTGAGTTGCGCGGTCATCGACAGCGGTTTGCCGTCAAACCCAAGGCCCCGAACGTCGATGTACATCGCGCTTTTGCCATCGCCGAAACGCTCGAAGCGCAGGCCCAGTCGATGCAGTCTGCCGGCCCACAGCGCATGGTCGCGCACCAGCCCCACCTTGAGAGCCTGCGCCAGCAAGCCGTTGGCGATGCCGCCGAGTTTCAGCCCGGCGCCGGCCTTGAACTTCAGGGTCTGCGCGCCATAACGGCTGGCGAAGATGTCCATGTCCGGGACATCGACGTTGGCCAGCAGCCGGGTGCCCATCTGCGGCATTTTGCGCAAGGTCAGGTCCAGCCAGCCGGACACTTCATGCACCTTGCCGTTCTTCAGCTGTTTGATCGGCTTGCCGGCATAGGCGAGTACGCCTTCGATGGTCGACAGCCCCGGCATTTTCGCCGATGAGGAAATGCCGTGTTCGATCGAGTCGATGCGGGAAAAGCGCTGGCGCTGTTCATCGATGATTGCCGACGACAGCGTTGGGACCGAACTGCAACCGCTGAGAATCGCCACGCCGGCCAGTTTCGCCCGCGCATCGAGCACGTCGATGCCATTGACGAAAGTTCGGCAGTCGGCCAGATCGCAGTAGTTCACGCCCGCGTCGATGCAGCTCTCGGCGACGGCATAGGATTGCCCCTGAAACGGCCCGCCGGTGTGGACGACCAACTGAATGTTCAGCGCCCGCAATGCGTCTTTGAAATCGGCGCCCATGGCATCGCCGCACCAGCCTTCGCAGACATTGCCCGATTGACCATTCAGTTCATCGACTTTGCGCTGCAATTTTTGCGGATCACGGCCGGAGAGTACCAGGCCGATCTGCGGCATCAACGCCAGATGCCGGCACACGATGCTGCCGAAATTTCCGTAACCACCGACCACCATCACCCTGAACGGCATGCAATTCTTCCCTAAGTCATTCCATCACACAGGCGTGCAGGATATAGGGCCGAACGTCGGCAAGCCATTCAGATCAAAGCGATCGCTCAGGCGTCCATAGGTGGTACTGGCAGATCCAGATTGAGGAGCACTCATCGGCAAGTTGACGAACGGTCTGTCGAATGTTCAGATGCCGGCCAGTTTCAGGTGTCCCATGCCGCCGTGCATGGGGTGAAACGGGAAACCGGTACGTTCTTTTCGAACAAGTCCGGTGCTGCCCCCGCAACGGTATGCGCGTGATGCTTTCGATACACCACTGTGGCCAGACGGCCATGGGAAGGTGAAAGCCTCGATACGCGCGAGCCCGGAGACCGGCCTGGAATTTCGTTTGGCAAAATCCTGCGGTGGGCGGGCATGGGCCGGTATTGGCTGTGCGCGATGCCTTCTCTTGCATGCTCTTCTGCGAAGATCCTTTTCGAGAAGACAATGATTCGACCTTTCAACACTTCTGCTCCAACCCTCTTGTTCGGCTGCCTGTTCAGCCCACTGCTGCTGGCCGACGACGCGCCGCTCGAACTCAATCAGCAAATCGTTTCTGCACCGTCAGTGGAATCCACCACCGTCGCCGAGATGGCGAAGTTCGGCAGCAAGGTCGAGATCGTCAGCCGCGAACAGATCGAACGTGCCGGCCCCAGCGCCGATGTCAGCCGCGTCATGCAGATGTTCATTCCCGGCCTGTATGTCGCGCCAAAAAACGGCCCGTTCGACTACGGCACCTATTCGCTGCTCGGCGGGCGCAACGACGACACGCTGATCCTGCTCGACGGTGTGCGTTTGAACAATCGCCTGTACGGCGGCCTCTATCTGGACACCCTGCCGGCCAACGCCATCGAGCGCATCGAAGTGCTCAAGGGTGGCCAGAGTCTGTTGTTCGGCACTCAGGCCGTTTCCGGCGTGATCAACATCGTCACCCGCAGCCCGCAATCGCGCAAAGCCTCCGGCGAGGTCAACCTGGGCGTCGACAGCTTCGGCGGCACCACCGAAGATGCGCGGGTCGAAAATATCGTCACTAATGGATTCGGCGATCTCGGTCTGCTGGCGTATGTCAGCCACAACGTTTCCGACGGTTACCAGCCCTATCGCAACCGCGACATGAAAAACATCAGCGAGAAGCGCCGCGCCTACGAAGTCACCACGTTTGGCGGCAAGGCCATTCAGTCGTTCGGCGAGGATGCGCGGCTGGAACTGTTCTACCAATACGCCGACGCCAACCTCGACTTCGCCCGCCCGGTCGACAACCACAACACCACCAACGACCGCGTGCAACAGATCGCCACGGCGACCTTCGAGCAGACCATCAATGAGCGCCTGAGCTACTTTGTCAAAGGGCATATCAACGACTGGGACACGCGCTACACGCGGGTCAACAACGTCGTCGGCGGTGGCACCAAAGTCATTAACCACAACGACTATTGGGGCTTCACCGATTGGGGTGTGCAGGCCGAAGGCAAGGCTGAACTGCCCGGCGGCCATGTGCTGGTGTTCGGCACCGACAACCAGTGGTTCAAGGGCCAGGACGATGTGCTGGTCATCGACAACGACAAGGCTGAAGCCCATGCGTTCTACACGCAATTGCGCCCGCAGATCGACGCCCTGCCCGACTGGCACCCGAGCATCGGCGTGCGTCATGAAGCCATGAGCGGCGGCGACAGTGCCACGGTCGGTATGCTCACTTCGCTGTATGACCTGAATGACAACTGGTCGGTGCGCGGTCAGTACGGCAGCGCTTACAAACTGCCGAACGCCGAGCAACTGTTCGTCAACGAACCGGGCGACGAGATCGGCAATCGCAACCTGAAACCGGAAAAAAGCCGCAACGTTGAACTCGGTGTCGACTACAAAGGCTTCTTGCTCGATCGCGAATTCAGCGCCAGCGTGACCCTGTTCAAACGCAAGATCGACGACTTGATCACCCTCGACGGCATTCAGTGGGTCAACGGTGAAGGCACGATCCAGATGCGCGGTTTCGAGGCCGACGCCAAACTGGCGCTCAACGATCAGTGGAGCCTGCAAGCGGACATGACGCGCAACCTCACCGAATCGCGCACCGGTGTGACGATCAACGACATTCCAAGCTTTTTCGCCCGCTCGCGGGTGGGTTATGAATCGGAAAACCGCCTGTGGGGTGCCGGCGCTGCGATGCGCTACATTCGCGACATCAAAAGCTCGAAGCAAGTCGAATACGGCAACTATTCAGTGGTCGACGCCGACGCTTATCGCTATCTCGACAACGCCCGCCAACACCGCGTTAGCTTGCTGGTGGAAAACCTTTTCGACCGCGATTACGTCACCAGCCGCTCAAGCAACGTCGACAACCTCGGCCGGCCGTTCACCTCCGAAGTGCGCTACACGTACCGCTTCTGATGAGTGAAATCACAACCGTCGACGGCGTCGACACGCACCCGGACTGGTCGCACGTGCCCGAGCATGCGCGCCATGTGTTCCTCTGCACCGGCCCGCGCTGCACCCAGCGCGGCGCCTTGCAGTTATGGAAAACCCTGCGTCGGCATTTGCTGGCGCACGATCGCATCGAGACGCCAGGCGGCGTCTTGCTGACCCGCACGCACTGCCAGTTTCCGTGCAATCTGGGGCCGATTGTGACGGTGTACCCGGAACGCTGCTGGTATGGCGTGCACAGCCATGAAGATGTGCAGCGGCTGGTCGAGGGGCATCTGGTGGGCGGTGAAATTGTCGCGGATTTGCTGATCAAGGCGCGGGGATGAGATCGATTATGTTGGCGCTTGGCGCCCTGCTCTGCTCAACGCCAGTGCTCGCCGACAGTTTCAGCAATTGCGCCGAGGACTGGCACTTTGCGACAACACCACCCTCGCGAATTGTTGCGCTCAACCAGCATGCGGCCGACATTGTGTTGGCGTTGGGCGCGGGGTCATCGTTGGTCGGGGTCGCCTATCTGGATGACAACGATGCCGGTCAGCGGCAAGCCGATTATTTCGGCGTGCCGGTAATCGCGCGGCAGTACCCGGCCAGCGAAGTGCTTTACGCTGCGAAGCCGGATCTGGTGATCGGCGGTTTTGCCACGGCGTTCGGCGACGGGGTGACCTCACGCTCGGGACTGGCGCGCAATGGCGTGGGTTCGTATCTGCTGGAATCTGCCTGCAACGGGCACTCGCTGGACTATTTCGCGCATGTACGCCATGACCTGCTGACGCTGGGCAAGCTGCTGCACCAGCCGCAAAAAGCCCAAGCGTTGATCGACTCCATGGAAAAGGACCTTGCCAGCGCCCGAGCCTTGGCCGGTGCCGGTAAACCGTTGTCCGTGTTCTATCTCGACAGCGAAGTCAAAGGCCTCGACAGCGAAGGTCAACGCGGGTTTGTCACCCCGCTACTGGCCGCCGTAGGGGCACGCAATGTGTTCGCCGACATCAACCTCTATCGAGTCACCGTCAACAGCGAAACCCTGCTGGCCAGCGACCCGGACGTAATCCTGCTGGCCGACGCCGAATGGTCGCCCGCCAGGCGCAAACGCTATCTGCTGACCCACGACCCGGTGTTGTCGCAACTGCGCGCGGTGCGCGAGAACCGCATCATCGAGATCCCTTTCACACACCTGCTGCCGGCTTTCAACAGCGGCCGCGTAGCCTTGCAACTGGCGCGGCAGCTCAATGCACTGAAGAAAAATAAATGAACCCGTCGCACCGCACGCCACCTAACGAACAGACCATCAGGAGGTAGCCAATGCAAATCGAAACCGTGTGGATCGTACTGGCGGCAGTTCTTCTGCTAATCGAACTCTGGGCCATCAATCGGGTGCGCAAGAGTGAGGGGAAATCGAGCAACAAAGGTGTATGGATTGTGCTGATCGTGTTTGTGCCGCTGTTCGGCTTGATTGCCTGGGCGTTGGCGGGGCCCAAGCATGTCAGTCATAACGCGTCGTCGTAACCTGATTCATTCGCTGTCGTGCGGGGCTTGCCACCGGCAGCGCCCCGCTGTTCAAGCTCGATTTAACTGGCGGGCACCAGCGGCGGCATCTCCTCCATCTGCGCCAGCGGCACTTCACTGCTGCCGGGGGTCAGAATGACCTTGCGGCAGTTTTCCTCTTTCTTGTCAAAGATCTTGTAACCCTCGGCGGCCTGCTCAAGGGACAGTCGATGAGTGATGATCGCTTCGGGTTGCAATGCGCCGGTTTCGATGTAGCCGAGCAACTCGGGCAAGTAGCGCTGCACATGGGTCTGGCCCATTTTGAACGTTAGTCCTTTGTCGAAGGCATCGCCAAACAGAAAGCCGTGGATGAAGCCCGAATACACGCCCGGCACGCTCACTACCCCACCTCGACGCACGGCAGCAATGCACTGGCGCAACGCTTTGCCGCTGCTGCCTTCTAGCTTGAGGGTGGCGAGGATCGTTTCGGTGGTGCTGCCCTTGGCTTCAAACCCTACGGCATCAATTACTGCATCGACGCCACGACTGCCCGGAGTCTGGCGAATGATGGTATCTGCCGGGTCATCGTCGTCATCGAAGTTGATCGGTATCACGCCGTAGGTGCGTTGCGCGTAGTCAAGCCGATATGGGTGGTGATCGACCATGAAAATGCGCTCGGCGCCGAGCATCTTCGCGCATGCCGCGCTGAGCAGGCCAACCGGTCCGGCACCATAAATCGCAATGCTTGAACCCTGACCGATGCCAGTATTGGTCACGGCTTGCCAGGCGGTTGGCAGAATGTCCGAAAGGAACAACACCTTCTCGTCCGAGAGTGTCCCCGGCACTTTGAACGGCCCCATATTGGCCTTCGGCACCCGCACCAGTTCCGCTTGGCCTCCAGGGATTCCACCGTACAGACGGCTATAGCCAAACAGCGCGGCGGGTGGCGGGATGATTTTCTTGTTCATTGCCGAGCCGGGGCCGGTATTGGTGGTTTCGCACGCGGCATACAGTTCCTGCTGACAGAAAAAACAGTCGCCGCATGCAATCACGAACGGAATCACCACCCGGTCACCGCGCTGCACTGCGGTCACCGCCGAACCGGTTTCCTCGACGATGCCCATGAACTCATGGCCGAAGATATCGCCATGCTCGACCGTCGGGATCTTGCCCCGATACAGGTGCAGATCCGAGCCGCAAATCGCCGTGGCCGTCACCCGCAGAATGATGTCGTCGGCGGCTTCCAGTTTCGGGTCCGGCACGGTTTCGACTCTGACGTCATGGGCGCCGTGATAGGTCATTGCTCGCATGGTGAGTTCCTCGATCATTTGAGTGAAATGGCTGCTGTTTCCATACGGCAGGGCAACGCCAAAACGAGTTCAGAAGGCTTTCGCACATTCGGATCAGCGGGCCATGAATTGCTGCGAAGCGGTGATCTGCAATGCCTGCGCTCCCCGCTTCATGCAGGCTGCACGAAGGCTTTTTGCCTCTGACCGCGCAAGCCCTTGATCCATAGCGCTTGAACATTTGCCACGAACTGGCACGGCAAATGCGGTTGAGTCAGGGCATTCACAGATCCGTGAGAAAACGGCCTGTGTCCACTCCGTGACAGCAGAGGCAATCCCATGAACGCCATCGACCTTCTCAAAGCCGATCATGCCAAAGTCAAAGATATCCTGAGCCAACTGAGCGACTCGACCGAGCGCGCGCTGAAAAAACGTGTCGAGCTGCTGGGCAAGCTGGAAATGGAAATTTCCATCCATACCCGACTCGAAGAGGAAATCCTCTACCCCGCCTTCAAGGCCGCCGGCAGCAAGGAACAGGACGTCATGTATTTCGAGGCCAAGGAAGAACACCGCACCGTCGACTCACTGGTGCTGCCCGATCTGAAGCTGACCGACCCCGGCACACCGGAGTTTTCCGGTCGGGTGAAAGTGGTCAAGGAACTGCTTGAACACCATATCGAAGAGGAAGAAACGGAAATGTTTCCTCAGGCGAAAAAGCTCTTGGGCAAGGAAAAACTTGAAGAACTGGGTGCGCAGATGGAGGCCATGAAGGCCAGTTGCAAAAAGGAAATGGCCGCCGGAAACATGGCTGCTTAACCCGTTGAAAGCTGACGAGCCCGGCTTTCGCCGGGCTTTTTTCTGGTTGCCACTCGGCCCCCACCGCCCAGAGCGTTTTTTTCAGAATTGCGGAGGCGCTTGATTTAGACTTGGCGGCTTTTTGCAGCAAGGGATTTGCACATGCAACGCATCGTCATTCTGGGCAACTCGGGCAGCGGCAAATCCACCCTTGCTCGCGAGATGGGCAGGCGCCTGGGTCTGCCAGTGATTCACCTCGACCCGCTGTTCTGGGAACCGGACTGGGTAGAGCCGGACAATGAAGTGTTCCGCGAACGGGTTCGCCAAGCCGTGGCGGGCGACGCCTGGATCTGCGAAGGCAATTATTCGCGGCAAACCCTCGATCTGCGCCTGCCCCGTGCCGAGCTGGTTATCTGGCTGGATACGCCACGGTTGACCTGCATCAAGCGGGTCATTCTGCGCAGCGCACTGAATCGCCCACGCGCTGATTTGCCGTTGGGCTGCACCGAGCGTCTGAACCGAGCCTTTCTGCATTTCCTGAAATACGTGTGGAATTTTGACCGTATCAATCGCCCGAGCATTGAAGCAATACGTGCTACCGTCGGACCGCAGATCCCGGTCATTCACGTGCGCGGCCCCCAGCAGATTTCAGCGTTTCTGGCTGAACTGGCCGATGTGCGAAAACCTCAATGCACCCGACGCTGACACACTGACATTCAAGGAGCGCAGCATTGACGTTACGCAAGGACGTGTCATTTGCCTATCAGGATGTCTACCACTACCTCGTCGGATTGATAGAGGCCTCAAGTGGCACGACTGAACAGAAACTGCCGTCCTTGCGACAACTGGCCCTGCGCCTTGGCGTTTCGGTGTCGACGACCAAATACGCCTATGCACTGCTTGAGGACGAAGGCAGAATCCAGGCCAAAGCCAGGTTCGGTTATTTCACCCGGGCAACACCGGCGGCGCGTGTGACAGGCAGCGCAGACAGCCTGCTGGACAACGTCTTCGCCAGTGCCCGTCAGCCGGCCATGCTGGCCCTGAGCAGCGATGCCCCGGCGATGCTGTTGTCGCTTCAAGGTCCGCTGTTGACGATCGAGCGCGAACTGACCCGCCAATACCCGCACTCGCACGCACCGCTTTATCAGCCCCTAGGTGAACCCGAATTGCGCGCGGCCCTGGCTGAACGCTATACGCGCTCCACTCACGACCACTGGCAGGCCGAGCAGGTGTATATCGGCGCGGACCTGCGCAGCGTGCTGGAATTGTCGCTCAGCGCCTTGAACCTCTTTGGCAGCGTGGCATTGGTGGAGTCGCCCTGCTCATGGGCGATTCTGCGCCAATTGCAGGCTGCCAACATCCGCGTCATCGAGATGCCCCTCGGCGAAGACGGCCGCTTCAACTTGCCTGCGTTCAACGAACTGCTCACGCGCGAACCGGTGCGCCTGGCGGTGCTGTCCTCCACGGTGAATATTCCCCAAGGCCAGTTGATGCCGGCACAGGATAAACAGCAGATCTGTCACTGGCTGGCCGAGCGCGATGTCTGGCTGTTCGAAAACGATGCTTGGGGCGAGTTGTGTTTCTCCGATTCACCCGCGCGCTATCGCGATTTTGCCAACCCGGACAAGCTGCTGGTGTTCTCGACGTTCGACAAGATCATTGGCGGCGAAGCGCCGTACGGCTACGTGCTGTGTCGCCAGCAGACCGCGCAATTTCATCGACTGTTTATGCAGCGCGGATTTCGTCTCTCGCCGATGCGGCAGAAAGCGATTGCCAGACTTTACAACTCCAGGCGCATTGACCAGCACCTGACTATGCTGCGCGCACTGTTGGTCAAGCGCATGCAACAGCTGCAGACCTTGCTGGAAAAGCACGGTAGCGGCCAGTGGCAGGTAGTCGCCCCTCAGGGCGGTGCGAGCTTCTGGCTCAAGGCTGTGCGGGCGATCGACATGCAACGGGTGTTCGAGCGCCTGCTGGCCGAGCGGATCGTCATCGCCCCCGGCGAAATCTTCAGCCAGCAAGGCGCCTGGAAGCAGCACCTGCGCCTGAGCTACACCCTCGACTGGGAAAAGGACATCGGCCACGCGGTGAAACAACTGGCGCAAGCTATCGGCACAGAACATCCGGCGTAATCAGAGTCCATAACAATGCCGCGCTTCCGGAAACCGCCCATGGCGCACATCCTCAGCAAACTGCGCGCAGGCCTCACTGATCACTGCGCCGACATCGGCGTAGCGTTTGACGAAACGCGGCAGATGCTCACCGCCCAGGCCGAGCACATCTTCGGTGACCAGCACCTGCCCGTCGCAGGCCGGTGAGGCGCCAATGCCGATGGTGGGCATTTTCGACTCCAGGGTAATCTGCCGCGCCACGCCCTCGGCCACACCTTCGAGCAACAAAGCGAAAGCGCCTGCCTCTAGATTGGCCCGGGCATCTTCGGCAATCACTGCACCGGTTTCAGCCGTCAGGCCCTGAGCCTTGAAACCGCCCATGACATTGACGAACTGCGGCATCAACCCGACATGGGCCATGACCGGAATCCCGCGCGCCACGAGAAACTCGACCGTCGGCGCCAAGGTCTTGTTGGCCTCCAGCTTCACCGCATCACAACCTGTCCGCGCCAGCACCTGAGCGCAATTGCGAAAGGCCTGTTCACTGGATTCCTGATAACTGCCAAACGGCATGTCGGCCACCACACAGGCCAGGCGCGTGCTATCGACCACCGCCCGCGTGTGGCCGATGATTTCTTCGAGCTGCATGCTCAGCGTCGAGGCGCGGCCATAACCGACCATGGCCGTGGAATCGCCGACCAGAATGAAGTCGACGATCGGGTCGATCAGTCTGGCGATACTGCTGGAGTACGCCGTCAGCGAGACGATTTTCTGTTGGCCTTTCATCGCGACCAGTTGCGGCACGGTCAGGCGTTTGGTGCGGGTATGCAGGCTCATGGGCGACTCCTTGAGGCAGCCGTCCGTAAACGATAGATGTCGTCAGAATCAACGCGGAAAATTTCCATACAGTGCTCATTCCAAAAGGTTTCGAGCGCTCGATTATTCGCCTGACGTAAAAACATTCAATGCACAGATTTTCCTGAAAAAGCGACCCAGGTGCACCCTGCTTCGGACGTTCTCGGTGAAATGCCGATAGCCGCCGGGATGTTTTATTCAGCCGGTTTACCGCAGGATACGACGCTTACGAAGGATTCAACCGATCGACTTTGATCACAGTTTACAACTCGAAACGGAAGTCACCTCATGCTCGAACGCAACAGACTGGTCCCGGAATTGATGGTGAGCAACCTGCAAGACAGCCTGCGGTTCTGGGTGTCTTGCCTGGGATTCAGCATCGCTTATCAGCGGCCCGAAGACGGTTTCGCCTACCTGAATCTGAATGGCGCACAGGTCATGCTCGAACAAGTTGATCCAGATGCCGGCCAATGGTTGACGGCACCGCTAAGCAAGCCCTTCGGACGCGGCATCAACCTGCAGATCGATGTTGCCGAAGTCGCTTCGATCATCCGTCTTCTCGGGCAGGCAGGTTTTGCGCTTTACCGTGATTGCCAAGACACTTGGTATCGCGCTGACAACATTGAAGTCGGCCAACGCGAATTCATCGTTCAGGATCCCGATGGGTATCTGATCAGACTGGTAGAACGCTTGGGTGAACGAGCAATTTGAGCTTTACCCTGACGCAACGCTACGATTGCCGAACAACACAGGAGCGCCATTCATGGAAGAAGTCATTACCTACCGAACCGCCACCGCCGAAGATGCTCTGGCGATGTGCGAACTGGGCCAATTGCTCAATTCGGTTCACCACGCCGCCCGCCCAGATATCTACGCCGCCGCGACCGAAGATTTTGTCCGCGACTTGCCGCACTGGTCTGGTGTTTTCGAGAAGCCCGGTCAGATCGTCTTCATTGCCAGCGCCGGTGACCGTCCCGTCGCGTTCATTACGGCCAACCTGTCCGCCAGTTCCGGGCCGTTGATGCAACCGCAGAATGTTGTTCGCATCGGTTCGGTGTGTGTCGCCGAGCCGTTCTGGGGCAAAGGCATTGGCCGCGCGCTGATTCAACGGATCAAGGACTGGGCCATCGAGCAGAATGCACAGGACTTGCGCCTGACGGTCTGGCCATTCAACGAGCGCGCGGTGCGCATGTATGCCGAGTTCGGCTTCGAGACCCGCGCCTTTGAGATGGGCGTGCGTTTGTCAGGAGCGCCCAGGTCCGATCATCAATAACCCCGGCGAAATATCCGCATGCCCCCTATCGAACGGTCATATCCTGCCGACAACATCCTGTGTGGACGGCGAGAGGTTTCAACGATGCAAGTCCGTCCCGTAAAAGCTACTTTCAATGACGATTCAAGAGGCTGCACCCATGAGCAATGCCTGGAACGAAGGTTATTTCACCGACGAAGGCTACACCTACAGCTATAGCCGGGAAATCAATCCGGTTTTCCAGCGTTACTGCCTGTTGTTGCGCGGCTTTGCCGGTCTGGACAATCCCGACGGCTATCACTGCGAACTCGGTTTTGGTCAGGGTGTGTCGATCAATATCCACGCCACCGCCAACCCGGCAGGCTTCGTCGGTACCGACTTCCACCCCGGTCAGGCGGCCCATGCCATTGAACTCGCAGCGCTGGGCAACAACGGTGCGCGGCTGTATGACGACAGCTTCGAGCAACTGTTGGCGCGTCATGATCTGCCGCAGTTCGACAGCATCAGCCTGCATGGCATCTGGACCTGGGTCAGCCGTGACAACCAGAAGCTGATTGTCGAATTCGCCCGCCGCCACCTCAAACCGGGTGGTCATCTGTACGTCAGCTACAACGCCTTCCCGGGCTGGTCGCCTGCAGCGCCGTTGCGCCAGTTGTTCAGCCTGCATGACCGCTTTGCCAATCACTCGACGCGGGCCGATCAGCGCATCGATGCCGCGTTGCAGTTTTCCGAAGCGCTGCTGGCGGCCAACCCCAAGTACGCCATTGCTGCGCCAAGCCTGGGCGCGCGCCTGCAGACCATCAAAGGTCAGGATCGCCAATACGTCGCCCACGAATATTTCAATCGCGACTGGAACTGCATGTATTTCGCCGACATGGTCGATGCGCTGGCCCCGGCCAAGCTAGATTACGTCACGACGGCGGTGCCGCTGGATTCGGTCGACGTACTCAACCTGAGCGCCGAAGGCCTGGCCTTTCTCGACGGGATCGAACACCCGGTGATGCGCGAGCAGGCGCGTGACTACTTCGTCAACCAGGCTTTCCGTCGCGACCTGTACGTGCGCGGTGCCAACCGACTCAGCGCGACCGAGCGCCGGTCGCGCATGCTCAGTACGCGTTTTGTCCTGATGCAACCGACAGAAAACGTAGCGTCCAGCGTCACCGGCCCGGCTGGCGAAGCATCACTGCAAGCGGAAATTTATGGCCCGGTCCTCGATGCACTCGCCGGCCAGACGTATGAAGCCAAAACGATGCAGCAGTTGCTCGATGCGGTGTCACCAATGGCCTATGACGATCTCGAACAGGCCATCGCCATCCTGGTCAGTATGGGCGCGGTAGCCCCGTGCCAGAGCGAAGCCGCCGAGGCGCTGGTGTACGAACGCTGCGCCGCGTTCAACCTGCAATTGTGCAAGCGCGCGCTGCTCAACGCCGACATTCAGGTGCTGAGTAGCCCGGTTACCGGTGGCGGCGTTACCGTCAGTCGTTTCCAGCAACTGTTCCTGATTGCGATCCGTCAGGGCAAGCAGCACCCGGCGGAGTGGGCGCAACTGGCGTGGAGCGTCATCGCCGAACAAAACGAAGTGTTGGTCAAGGACGGCAAAGCGTTGACCACCGCCGAAGCCAACATCGCCGCGCTGACCGAACAGGCCCAGGCATTTGCCGAGCAATCACTGATCGTGCTGAGCGCGTTGAGAATCGTCTGATCGCCCTGTTGGCGCGCAGCGGTGCAGACTGGAGTCTGCTGCCACTCGCGCCATCAGCACACACCACTGCAAGTTTTCAAAAAGCCCACGGCGGCGCGGGCGCGAACTTCGCTTCGAGCCATTGCTTGAACGCGACGACCACCGCCGTTGGAAACCGCGCCGATGGTCTGACCAGATAAACGCCTCCAGCGCTGTCGAGTTGCCAGTCAGGCAGGACATGAATCAGCTTTCCGGCGGCGATATCGCGGCTCATCAACCAGTCTCCCGCGCCCAGAATGCCGGCATCTGCTCGGGCAGCGGCAAGCAGCGACTCGCTGTCACTGGCGGTCAGGTTGCCTTTGACGCTGACGGTTTGCAGTTCATGACCACGATGAAGGCGCCACAGCGGAAAAGATGCCAACCCACTGAAGCGTAGGCAGTTGTGCTGAAGTAAATCCTCAGGTGTTGCGGGCACGCCATGGGCCTGGAGGTAGGCTGGCGAGGCGCACAGAATCCGCCGGTGGTCGCAAAGCTTCGTCGCGATCAACCGATTATCCTCCAGCTCGCCAATACGAATGGCGGCGTCAAAACCCTGCTCGATGATGTCGACCAGCCCCTCGCTGTAGTCGGCAATAATCGAGACCTGCGGATGCGCCTTGAGAAACTCCGGCAACATCGGCCCCAGCCAGAGGCGGCCCATGGCAGCCGGCAATGCGAGGCGCAACGTGCCGCGAATTTCGCCGGCACCCTGCGCCGCTTGCTGCTGCGCGTCGTTCATCAGCTCAACGGCGGAGCGCAGGCGCTGTTCGAGTTGGGCGCCGGCCTCGGTGATGCGCACCCGGCGGGTCGAGCGCTCGACAAGGCGAACACCCAGGCGTTGCTCCATGGCGGCAAGGCGCTTGGAGATGATCGTCGGATGGCGTTGCAGCAGCCGCCCCGCCGCGACAAAGGAACCCTGCGAGGCGACGGCGAGGAAGGCAGCGATTTCGTCGCCGTGCTGATTGCTCAAAACATCGAGATTCATGGTTTTAGAATGATCGCCCCTGAAGATCGGCCCGATTCCAGGTCGGCATGGGCCAACGCGGCATCGGCCAATGGATAGCTTGCCCAGATATGCGGTTGGATAATACCGGCTGCGACAGCGGCCAGAACATCTTGCGCGCGCGCCTGATACTCAGCGACCGTTGCCGTGTGCGCGGCCAGTGAGGGACGCGTCAAAAACAGCGAGCCCTTGCTGTTGAGTGTCGCCAGTTCCACCGCTGCCGGCGCACCGGATGAGGCGCCGAACGACACCATCAAACCACGTGGACGCAGGCTGTCCAGTGACGCCTGAAAAGACAACCGCCCGATCGGGTCATACACCACATCGACCTTCTGTCCATCGGTGAGTCGCGCGACGTCCGCTGCCAGGGTCTCGGCGTCGAACACCAGCACCTCATCACAACCCGACGCCCGAGCTTTTTCGACACTGGCCTGCTTCGACACGACACCGATCACCGTCGCTCCCAGATGCTTGGCCCATGACGCCATGATCGCCCCCAAACCGCCCGCCACCCCGTAAAGCAGAAGGGTGGTACCCGGCCCTACGGGATAAGTGGATTTCAACAGGTACTGCGCGGTGATGCCCTTGAACATGACTGCGGCTGCCTCATCGCATGACAAGGAGTCAGGAATTCTGACCAGGCGCTCAGCGGGGAAGAGCCGCGCCGAGGCGTAAGCCCCCAATGGCCCGGTGGCGTAGGCGACACGATCCCCGACGCTGATGTTGCTCACACCTGCACCAATCGCAGCCACACGTCCCGCGCCCTCCAGTCCAAGGCCGGAAGGCAGAGGAACCGCGACCGCGCCCTTGCGTTGGGTCACGTCGAGAAAGTTGACACCTACCGCTTCCTGCTCAAGCCAGACTTCACCGGGCCCTGGTGCCTGCCAATCGGTTATCTGCATTTGCAGTACGTCTTGATTGCCAAACTGCTCAAGCCGGATCACGGAAACCATGGTTATCTCTCCTTTCTGGAAGTTGCTTCAACGTCAGTGGTTCCAGTCTGATAACCGATGAGTCGACGAACAAGACCCTCAACATGCAGATCATTGCTGCGTATTTTGCAGCAATTCAATCGCACATCAATAACAGCTGACGGCGACCGTGGCTCAGCGCTACGGCTTAATCAAATGCGCCGTTGAGCACCTCATAAATCAGCCCGGTTGCCAGCGCGACCAGGATCAGATCCGTGCCCACCTGCTGCCATTCGTAGCCATCGTAATGCGGCAGGTGCCCTACCAGGCGTCCATCGAGCTTTTTCGCGATCCCGGGCGGCAGCGGTTTGCCGCGTGCAAGGTTCTTTTGGATGCCCGGCGGCAGCGCGGGGCCCGGGCTCCAGTAGTCGCGGTAGCCGCCAACAATTCCGAGCACATTGCCGCGATCGATGCTTGGGCCATGACTCCAGTCACCCCCAGCGTTGTTGCCCTTGTTGCCATTACCTTTCTGGTTACCGTGGCCCTGCATGTTCTGCGGATTACCCTTGCCATTGCCCTGCCCCTTTCCGTTGCCGGGATCGGCCAATGCCATCGCCGAGCTGAAAACCAGCGCCAGCGAAGAAACCGTTGCAATCAACCTGCGTGACTTGATCATGCGGCGCGCCTTCATGGTGGGTTGCTCCTGTGTCATCTTGACGTTACACATCAGCTTAGTTTATTCCGGCTGACCGTTCGTCGATGACAGCCCGGCCCATCGACACCGCCCGACAGGAGCTATTTCATGGATTTGAAGTTCAGCCACATCGACGTACTGGTCAAAGACCTTGAACAAGCTTGTGCCTATTACGCGCAGATACTGCAGGCGCGGATCTCCACAACGCAGATATGGAATCGCGGGGGCCTGCACGTACGCTATGCCGTCGCGTTGATCGGTCAGGAACGCTTCATGCTGGTCCAGCCGCTGGCGGGCAATCTCAAGGATCTGTTGGATACGGTTGGCGAAGGCATGATTTACCGCCATTGCTACACGACCCCTGATATCGAATTGGCCTACGACGAACTGCTCGCCAGCGGGGTTCAGCCGGAGGACGAAAACGGCCAGCCGCTGACTCGCGAGAACCTGCAATCGCCGTCCGGAACGCGCATCATCTGGCTGCCGAAACGCTTCGGACATTTCTCGATCGAGATTCTTGAAGAGCAGGCGCTGGGGGCGTTTATCGAGGCAGCGTTCGCTTCTGAATGAAACTCCGCCAGCCCTGATCGATACGTCTACGCTCTCTCCATTCCCCCTACGCCCGGAGACTTCGTCATGACTCGTCCGCTACTGGCCGCCCTCGCCCTTACTGCCCTGAGTTTCCAGGCTTATGCCGACGTCGTCCCCTTCCCGCCGACCTTCCACACTCAGGACATCAAGGTCGAAGGCGCGACAATGCATGTGCGGGTCGGTGGCAAGGGTCCGGCCGTGGTGCTGTTGCATGGCTTCGGTGATACCGGCGACATGTGGGCGCCGCTGGCGGCGGATCTGGCCCGCGATCACACCGTGGTGGTGCCGGATCTGCGCGGCATGGGTTTGTCTTCGATTCCGGCGGACGGCTACGACAAGAAGACCCAGGCCGGCGACATTCGTCAGGTGTTGAGCGCGCTGAAGATCGAGCACTCGGTGGTCATCGGGCATGACATCGGCACCATGGTCGCGTTCGCCTATGCCGCGCGCTATCCCGAACTGACCGAGCGCCTGGTGGTGATGGACGCGCCCGTGCCCGGTATCACACCTTGGAACGATATCGTTCGTTCGCCGATGCTCTGGCACTTCGACTTTGGCGGTGCGGACATGGAGCGTCTGGTGGCTGGACGCGAGCGCATCTACCTCGACCGCTTCTGGAACGAGTTCGCCGGCACCCCGGCCAAAGTCGATGAGGGCACCCGCCAGCACTACGCCAGGCTTTACGCCCGCCCTGGCGCCATGCACGCCGCGTTCGCGCAGTTTCGCAGCATTCGTCAGGACGCCCTCGACAACGCCCCCGTCCTGCACAAACACTTGAGCATGCCGGTGCTGGCCGTGGGCGGTGAAAAGTCCTTCGGCAACAACGAAGCGATCGTCATGCGCAATGCTGCGGACAACGTCACCGAGGTGGTGATTCCGGCGGCAGGACATTGGTTGATGGAAGAAGCCCCGGCGCCGACCATCAAGGCTGTGCGCGACTTTATCGCGATGTGAAGAATTGGCATTGCCTTGGACGGAAGCTTACGTCAGGATTCGCGCCTTTTTGAGGGCAAAGTGCATATCTTGTGGATCGCCCCTTGATGCATACGTTTACGCCCTTCGCTAGTCGCTATTCAAACTTGTAGGCCGGACAGAAAACATGAATCGTCAAAAGAAACTCAAGCAGTTATTCAAGGAAAAGGCCAAAAAGGCCAGCGCCAAACTCGCGCCGAAAAAGCCCAAGTACATCAGCAAGGCTGACCGGGCGAAACTGGAAGCTGAAGCCGCAGAGCCAGTCGAAACCAGCGAAAGCTGAAATCCCTCTCGCCTGGCGAAAATCCTCTGCATTCTCCAACGGTCTGTCCAAGGCACAATGGGTCGCATCAACTACTGAACGGTCAATGGCGCACACGAAGGCGAAGAAACATTGCGTGCAGGTGCCCTGATCCCAAGGCGATTGCCAGTAACACCAGCAAAATCAAAAACCAATCGCCCGGACTTGGGAATTGCCCGAATATCGCCATCGAGCTGAAGATCCCGAACACAGGGATCAACAGCGACAACGGCGCCACTCGCGACATCGGGTATTCGCGCAACAGCAGGTTCCATCCCCAGTAACTGAAGTGCGTCGCGGCGTAGACCTGAAACGCGAGTGAAAACACGGTTATCGCATTGAGCTGCGACGGCAATGCCGTGAACGGTGCCGAGCCATGCAGCAGCCACGTCAGCAGCATGAGCGGGATCGGAGGAAACAAGCTCGCCCACACCACGAATGCGAAAATCTCCCGCACCTTCGAGACTTTGATCACGACGTTGCCAATGCTCCACGCCACGGCGCTGCCAATGACCAACGCCAAACCCGCCGTTGATGCGTCGCCGGGGCGGCTCAGTACGATGCCTATCAGGCCGGCGGCGGCCAGCAGAGTGCCAAGCCATTGCAGCCGTCCCAGGCGCTCGCCGAAGAAGACCACGCCCCAGCCCAAGGTGAAAAATGCACTGACCTGGATCAGCAACGATGCCGTTCCGGGGGGCACGCCCCACGCAATACCAAGGTTGATCAACGCCCACATCGCCACACCGAAAATCAATCCGTAAGCAGCCAGCCAGTGGAACGCTACGCGTGGACGCTCGACGAAAAACACCCAGGGCAATGCAGCCAACGTGAAACGCAGCGCGGTCAGCAACAGCGGGTCGATAGCGGCCAGTCCGAGTTTGGTCACGGGGAAATTCAATCCCCAGACAGCCGTCACCAGAACGGCGAGTACAAGATGCTTCTTTTGCATGGTCAATCTTTCCCGGCGCCGAGCGGAAGTACTCGGGCGCGGAGAAATATGCCGGCAATCTGCATGGCCTGCTTTCAGTCACAGGCCAACTTTCATTAGAATCGGGCCATGCGAGAAATCTCCAGCCATCCCTATCAGAACACCCCGCGCGATGCCGTCGTGACTGCCATTGACTACGCGGACGGCACGCTGTTCCCACTGCACGATCATCAGCGCGGCCAATTTGCCTACGCGGCCAGCGGCGTCATCACCGTTTTTACCGATGACGGCAACTGGGTCGTGCCGCCGCAACGCGGCATCTGGGTACCCGCGCAACTGCCGCACTCCATGCAAATGCGCGGGCCTGTCAAGCTGCACAACACCTATATCCGCAAACAAGCGGCGCAGCGCCTCGGACTGCCGGGGCACTGTCAGGTACTGGACGTGTCGCCGTTGTTGCGCCATTTGCTGTTGAAAGCCATCGATGTACCCGCGCGCTATTCCACTCAAGGGCATGACGGCCATTTGATGGGCTTGCTGCTGCATGAAATCGCCAGCATGCCGGCGCTTTCGCTCAATGCGCCGTTACCGGCAGAACCTAGACTGGCAATGGTGTGCCGCGCGTTTCTGCAACAGCCTTCGCTGGAGGTCGGTATCGACGACATGGCGCAACGTGCTGGCATGAGTCGACGCACCTTCACCCGACACTTTCGACTGCACACCGGGATCAGCTACATCGAATGGCGGCAGCAAGCCTGTCTGCTGGCGGCGATTGTCATGCTGGGCAAAGGTCAGTCGGTCACAGAGGTCGCGATGGACTTGGGCTACAGCAGTTCCAGTGCGTTTGCGACGGTGTTCAAGCAAGTGTTGGGGGAAGTGCCGAGTCGGTACTTTTAGAGGCTGTCGCTTTTACACGTCAGCCACGCCTCCCAGAACAGGCAGCTGAAAAACCGCGGCGCCTCGCCAAACCCCGCCTCAGGCCGGTCGCGTACCTAGACTGGCCGCCACGCGAGGAAAAATTCATTCGCTTCATGCCCTGCATTCCTTGCGGGAATGAGGGCGTGTGAACCGTGTGTTGTTAAAGCTGAGCGAGCAATGCCTGCAGCCCGCTGTGCCCCTCAACGATCAGGCTTTGGATCAGTGCCTGATAGTGCTCAGCGGTATTCAGTTCTTGAGGATCGAAACTTGCCGACCAACTGATGAGCGTTTTGTTCTGTCCCGTTAAAGCGACCAACTTCACGCTGGCCACGTAGTTGTCCAGCGGTAAAGGTGCCTCTTCAAAGCGATAGGACAGCGATAATGCTGAGTCATCAATCGCCAACAAGCGTTCTCTGACAACCGCGCCATCGGTCAGCGTGAGGGTGCGAATGCAACCCACCCTCTGCGCCGCCCCGCCTTCGATCTGGCTGCTCACGATCGAAGGATGCCAGTTCTGAATCTGGCCAAACTGCTTCAACACACTCCAGACCTGTTGTGCATCGCCGTCCACGACAGCGTCAAACTCAACCATCGGCATGACAAAAATCCTCTTATGTTGATCCCCGGCAGCGAGATGCCGGGAGCGGTCGGTATTCAGACCTCGAACTGGTGATACACCTTGGCGATGACCTTCCAGGCTCCGTCGATTTTGATCAGGGTCAGGTAGTCGTTGTAGTCGGCGCCAATTGCATCCGTTTCCATGTCCACACGCACCACCGCAGTGGTCGGGGTGATCGCCAGCACGTCGAGTCGCGTGCTGATTTCGGGGGCTGCGCCGTTCTTCTCGACAAAATCAAACAGGTTCTTGATCGGGCCGCCGAGCAGTTCGCCGTTGGTGAAACCGTACATCACTGCCTCTTTATGGAAGGCTTGAGCGACGCCTTGCGCGCTGCCAATGCGAAGGCCTTCGACGTATTGATTGGCGGTCGCGATGACAGCGTTGTATTCAGCCGTCGGCACGGCTTTAATGTTCTTGGACATGGTTGTTTCCTATCGTTGGGGGTGAGTGACAAAGGCTGCCAGGAACCAGGATTGGCACCCGGCAGCAGGAACAGCCGACGGTTACCAGTCCTGGCGCGTCGGCGAAATGATCAGGTCGTTGACGGTGACGTTTTCCGGCTGATTGAGCGCGTAGATCACGGCACGCGCGATATCGTCAGGTGCGATGGCGATGCGGTTCAGTTCCTGGGCAGCCTTGCGCCCTTGTGGATCACTGACCTTGTCCGCCCAGCCGGTATTGATGACACCGGGGCTGACCGTGTTGACGCGGATGCCGTGCTGCACACCCAGCTCTTTGCGCATGGACTCCGTCATGGCTTGCACGAAAAATTTGGTGGCGCTGTAAACACCCGCCGCCGGCCCGACCTGATGGCCGGCCACCGAGTCCATGTTGAGGATCTGCCCGGACTTGTGCTCCAGCATCATTGGCAGCACGGCTGCTGTGGCATTGAGATAGCCCTTGATGTTCACGTCGATCATCTTGTCCCAATCCGCCACGGCCAGATCGACCCAGTTGGAGAACAGCATCAGCCCGGCGTTGTTCACCAGAATGTCGACAGCGCCATAGGTGTCCTGCGCGAATCTGGCGAGCGCCCGGGTTTGATCCAGCCGGGTCACATCCGTGGTAAATGCAGCCACGTCATGACCGGCCTCACGCAACTCGGCGACGAAGGCTGCCAGACCGTGTTCATCCAGCGCGGCGGCAACGACGCGAACGCCGTGTGCTGCCAGCGCACGTGTGGTTGCCGCCCCGATACCGGACGATGCGCCGGTGACGATGGCGACTTTGTTGTGCAGATAGTTCATGTTCCGTTCCTCTTTACAGTGAATGCGATTGCGTCCGGGCAGTCATTCAAGCGTTGGCGGTTGGCCAGTCGATGTAGCCTTTGGCGCCCCCGCCGTAGTAACTCTCACGCGGCGCAATGGTCAGTTCGAGACCGTGCCGCAGACGTTCCACCAGATCGGGGTTGGCAATAAACAGGCGACCAAACGCCACCGCGTCGATACGCCCCTGCGCCCGACGCTCAAGCGCCATCGCCAGGTCATAGTTGTTGTTGCCAATGAACGCGCCTTCGAACTGCGCACTCAGCGCGTCCAGGTCCACGCCCGCCGGCACGGTTCGAGATGTGGCGGTGGCGCCTTCGACGAAATGCAGGTAGGCCAGATTGAATCGATTGAGTTGCTGGATCAGGTAGCCGTATGTCGCCATGACATTGCTGTCGGGCGGCGTATTGCCGGCATCGGGGGTTACGGGTGAAAGGCGGATACCGACGCGGTCGCTGCCCCAGATGGACACCACCGCTTCGGTGACTTCCAGCGTCAGCCGCGCACGGTTTTCGATGGCGCCGCCGTATCGGTCCGTGCGCTGATTGGTCGAATCGCGCAGAAACTGGTCGAGCAGATAACTGTTGGCCGAATGCACTTCCACGCCATCGAAACCGGCGCGCTTGGCGTTCTCAGCAGCCAGTTTGTACTGCTCGATGATTCCCGGAATTTCCGAGGTCTCAAGCGCACGCGGCATCGACACTTCGACAAAACCTTTCTCGGTGTACGTGCTGCCCTCAGCCTTGATCGCCGAAGGTGCCACAGGCGATTCGCCATTGGGCTGCAACTCGACACTGGAGAAACGCCCGACATGCCACAACTGGCTGACGATTTTTCCGCCGGCCGCGTGTACGGCATCGGTGACTTTCTTCCACCCGGCGACCTGCGCTTGCGACCAGATTCCCGGGGTCATCGCATAGCCACGGCCCTGAGCGGAAATGTTCGTCGCTTCGGCGATGATCAAGCCTGCACTGGCGCGTTGGGCGTAATACGTCGCGTGCATTTCATTCGGCACACCGTCATCAGCCATCCGGCTGCGCGTGACGGGCGCCATGACAATTCGATTGGCCAATTGCAGCGCACCCATGGCCATGGGCGAAAAAAGGTCGGTATCCACAGCGTTATCAATCATAAACCCTCCAACTCAATAGACCGGTCGTCTAGTAAACAGACCGAAAAAAAACGCCCCTTTGTCAGCGAGCGTGCACTCGTCATCAGTGCGGTTTAACAAGCAGATATCCGTCGTGCCGAGGTGCGACTAAAGACTCACACTTCGGCCGCAGGACGAACGCGTGCAGGTTCAAGCGTTGCTCTTTCCCACTTGGCAATCACCAGCGGTGCAATGGCATTGCCCAATACATTCAGCGTGGTCGTACCGCTGTCGATGATCCTGAAAATACCCGCGATCAATGCCACACCCTCCAGGGGCAAACCGGCTGAAGCCAACGTTGCGGAGAGAATGATGATGGCAAACCCGGGCACACCTGCCGCGCCTTTCGATGTCAGTACCATCGTCACCACCAGCAGGATCTGCTGCGACAGCGACAGGTCGATGCCATAGAGTTGCGCGACGAAGATCGTCGCGACGCCAAGGAAAATCGAAGCGCCGTCCAGATTGAATGCATAACCCACCGGCACCACGAAACTGACGATCCGACGCGGTACACCGTAGCTCTCCAACCGGGTCATCAACTGCGGCATGACGGCGGCGGATGCGGCACTTGAAAACGCCAGAATCAATTCACTGCGGAAGTAGCGAATCAATTTGAAAATGTTCTCGCCAATCAAGTAGCAAATTCCGCCGAGTATCACCAAGGCGAAAACCACCAGCGCCAGGTAAACCACGCCGATCAACTTGAGCAACGGCAACAGCGAGGCAAACCCAAACGTCGCGACAGTCGCGCCGATCATGCCGAAGACACCTATCGGTGCGTAGGCCATGACGATTGAGACAACCTTGAACATCGCATCGGAAATGCTCTGAACCAGCGCAATGGCCGGTGCACTTTTTTCTCTCGGCAGCGCGTTCAGGGCGAGGCCGAACAGCACGGCGAAGAACAGCACCGAGAGCAATTTCGCTTCCGACATCGCCACCAGAACATTGTCCGGCACGATGTTCTGCAGGATCACCAGCGCACCTTTTGACGGCTCCATGTTGATCGACGCCGTGCCGTGGGACAGGCCGGAAATATCGGTGCCGGTACCCGGCTCGAAGATATTTGCGAAACACAGGCCGACCACAATCGCCAGCGCGGTTATCGCAAAGAAATACCCCAGCGACTTGATGCCCATGCGGCCAAACGACTTGTTATCGCCACCGCCGGCAATGCCCAGGATCATGCAGCAGAACACAATCGGTACCACCACCATCTTCATCATCTTGATAAAGATGTCGCCCAGAGGCTTCAAGATCTCCGCACTCACCCATGTTTGATACTGCGGATGGGTGTTGAAATACCAACCGACGAGCACGCCAAGCAACAGCCCGGCAACGATTTGCCACACCAGGGGAATACGTTTCATGTCTAGCCTTTTTGTTGGAATGAAAGGTCTGCGCTAAGGGCAGTTGCTAGAGTCATGAGCTTCCAGCTCACTTGAGACCGAATGGCACAACCGGGTTGTGCCATGCCGCCTGTCATTTGGCGAAGAGCTGGCTCATATCCTTGAAAGCCTTGAATTCCAGAGCGTTGCCGCACGGATCAAAGAGAAACATGGTGGCTTGCTCGCCGACCTGCCCCTGAAAGCGAATGTACGGTTCGATCACAAACTCGGTGCCAAAGGACTTCAGGCGTTCGGCCAATGCTTCCCACTGTTGCCATCCCAGAATGATGCCGAAGTGCGGAACCGGAACGTCGTGACCGTCGACCGGGTTGCTGTGAACACTTTCCTGGGACGCGGTTTTCGGGTGTTCGTGGATGACCAGTTGGTGGCCATAAAAATCGAAGTCGACCCACTGAGTACTGGAGCGCCCTTCTGCAAGACCAAAGACTTCACCGTAAAAGGTGCGCGCTGCAGCCAGATCGTAAACGGGGATAGCGAGGTGAAAAGGCGAGAGGCTCATCAGAACTCCGATCATATTGTTGTGGGTTGGCGAACATTCCTGCCGTCATCGGCGCCTTAGGATTCAGCCGCTGCCGGGGAATGGGAAACATCCTAGGACGGAAAACCAAACATAAAAATCAATATATATTTCTTAGAAACACAATTAATATTTGTGAATGATCAAAGAACTGAAGACACTCATCACCGTCGCGCGCGAAGGTACTTTCGCTGCTGCAGGCAACAAAATCGGCCTCACGCAGGCCGCCGTCAGCGCACAGATCCAGCGCCTGGAAGCTGAACTCGGCTTCGAGCTTTTCGACAGGAAGGGGCGCTCGGCACACCTCAACAAAATGGGCCAGCAGATCCTCCTGCAGGCGCAAGAACTGCTCAGGCTCTACGACAGCCTCGGTTCGACAACGATGGGACTGCCGCCCAACGTGCTGGTCAACATTGGCGCGATTGCTTCAGTGCAGCGCTCTTACTTGCCGGACGCGTTGGCTAAGTTTCACCAGCACTGCCCGCAGTGCCGATCCCGCGTGGTGCCTGGGTTGTCGATGGAACTGGTCAACCTGGTGGATGTTGGCGAGATCGACATGGCCGTGATCATCCGCCCACCCTTTTCACTGCAAAGCGACCTGCGCTGGACGACGCTGGCACTGGAGCCTTACCGGTTGATCGTGCCGCGTGATATGCCGGGAGATGACTGGACCCAGTTGCTTTCCAGCCAGCCGTTCATTCGATATGACCGATCTTCCTTTGGCGGCAGGCAGGTCGACCGCTTTTTGCGGCAGATGCATTTCACACTGCGAGAGGTCTGCGAGCTGGATGAGCTGGAGGCGATTATCAGACTCGTCGAAAACGGTGTCGGAGTGGCACTGGTGCCGCAGACCGCGCCCGACTTTGCATGGCCTGCCGGTGTCCGGGTGCTGAACTTGGGGCAACACACTTTCCACCGCGATATCGGCCTGGTGCACCGGTCGCGGCAGACCTTCACCGAGCCGGTGCGGATGCTGGCTGAACTGATCAGTGCTCAGGTGAAGATCGGTTATGCGTAAGCCTGATTTACGCCTTGATGACTTCAGAAAGCCCAATCATTAACCGCGCCAATAACAGCCATTGATTCAATGAAGTTCTCTTATCAGGCTCACGGCGTAAGATCGGCTCCAGACCCAACCACTACCCCACGGAGCACACACTCATGAAACGCCAAGCCCTTCTCAGCATCGCTTTCTCACTGTTCGCCCTGAATGCTTTTGCCGCTGAACCTGCCACCCAGACTGATCCACTGTTCAGCGATGCAGTCGCCGCTGCGACCCAGACTGATCCGCTGTTCAGCGACGCAGTTGCCGCCGCCACTGAAACCGACCCGCTGTTCAGTGATGCCGTTGCCGAAGGTGGTTCGGACCGCTTGATTGAACGCCGCGCCGTCTGAATGCAGTGCTTCAGCGCCGTCACCGAAGAAAGGCCCGACCTTACCCGTCGGGCTTTTTTCGTCTGGACACTTGCTCACCTGCCCTGCTTTGCCGGAAAGTTTTCCTCCCCGATCGGCTCGATCACCTAACCTCATAGACTGTGTGATCCATTCGAGCCGCCTCACCCATGCGCAACACACTGAAGTCGTTGTTTTTTGTCGCGTTCATGCTGCTTGTTTGCGGCAGTCCGCCGCTGTGGGCAGCCGATTTGCCGGCGCCGGCCACCGCCGCCGCGCCGTTACCGGTGATTTCACAAAGCGATCTGCAGGCGTTGCAACAACGCCTCGACGGCCTCAAGCAACAGATTTCCGCAGCGAACAATTACAACCAGCTCGAAGGCCCGCAGGATCGGGTGCAGGCGTTTATTCTGGATGTCGATCGGTTGTCGGCAGCGTTGTTGCCGCAGCAGGCGCAACTGGCCGTGCAGCTTGGGGTGCTGGGGGCTGCGCCGGATGCCGATCTGGCGGCCGAGCAGGCAGATATCGTCGCGCAACGGGCATCGCTGGCCGAGCAAAAGAGCAAGGTCGACGGCACGCTGAAGAGCCTGGCTGCGCTGAAGCAGAGCGCAGCGGACCTTATTACGCAGATCGCTGGCATCCGTCGCACACTGCTTGAAAGTGAGCTGACGCTGGGCACTGACAGCGTGCTGAGCCCGAGTTTCTGGTCGCCGCTGGTGAGTCCGAGTGACGACGACCGTCAGCGTTTACGCTTTTTCGTCACGCAGGTGCGCGATACATGGTCCACCGTGTGGGCGCCGGGCGAACGCGCCTACACCAGTGTACTGATGGCGTTGGCGCTGATCATCTGGACATTCGGCCGCAGACTGGCCGAACGCGGCCTGACCTGGGTGTGCATTTACCGCATGCCCGAGGGGCGTCTGCGCCGCAGTGCACTGGCGTTCGCCTCGGCGCTGGCGACCATCGCTACCACCGGCATTGCCTTGCAATTGTTGTTCTACGCCTGCACCCGCCACCAAAATTTGCCGCCGGTACTGGAAACATTCTCCGAAGAGTTCGAGAAGGTCGTCTATGCCTGCGTGCTGATCACCGGTTTGAGCCGCGCGTTGTTGTCGACCGAACATCCCTCGTGGCGCCTGCCGGCGATTGCCGATCAGGTGGCACTGGCGCTCAGGCCCTACCCGCGCATCTTGTCCTGCACGTTATTGGTGCTGGTGACGCTGGTGCAGGTCAGCAACGCCACCGGCATGAGCAGCCAGATCGTGATTGCCGGGCGCGGGGTCATTTCGATCGTCGTGCTAGCGATCGTGACGGTCCTGCTGTTGCGCGTCGGCAAGGTGCGCAAGGCACTGGTCGCGGCCAATGATGCAGCGGCGGCCAACAGTACGTTTGCCGGGGTGATTTACACCATCGCGAGCATTTCGATGTTTGTCTCGGCGATTGCCCTGCTCACCGGTTACGTGTCGCTGGCGCGGTTCATCAGTTATGAGCTGGTGTGGGCGTACATAGTCTTGTCGGGGTTCTACTTGCTGATTCAATTGGTCAAGGACGCCTGCGAACACGTGTTTTCACCCAGACATGCGAGCGGCAAGGCACTTAAACAGTTGCTCGGCATTGGCGATCGCCGGCTTGATCAGATCGAGATTCTGCTGTCCGGTTTCAGCCGGGCCGCGCTGTTGTTGCTGGCGGTCATCGCCCTGTTTGTCGGCGGCATCGGCACCACGCTGGGACAACTGGCGAGCAACATCATGGCAATCCTCGGCGGCGCCGGGCTGCGCAAGCTGAACATCGTCCCCGGCCACCTGCTCAATGCCGTGCTGGCGCTGATGATCGGCATCTGGCTGATCCGCGCCCTGCGCCGTTGGCTCGACAACGAGTTCCTGCCCAAGACCGAGATGGACCCGGGCATGTGCGCCTCGCTGAGCACGCTGTTTTCCAACATCGGCTACGCCTTCGTGATTCTGCTGACGCTGTCGTCGCTGGGCGTGCAGTGGACCAATCTGGCGTGGATCGTCAGTGCGTTATCGGTGGGCATCGGTTTCGGCTTGCAGGAGATCGTGAAGAATTTTGTCTCGGGGCTGATTTTGCTGACTGAACGGCCGGTGAAAGTCGGCGACTTGATCAGCATCAGTGGCGTCGAAGGCGATATTCGCCGCATCAATGTGCGCGCCACGGAAATCCAGCTCAGCGACCGCTCGATTGTCATCGTGCCCAACTCGCAACTGATCTCGCAGAACCTGCGCAACGTGACATTGGGTGGCAGCGCGCAAGGCGTGGCGTCGCTGGAACTGGTGTTCCCGCTGGACATCGATCCCGAAGAGGTGAAAGACCTGTTGCTCAACACTTATCGGGAGAACGAAACCATCCTCGATAAACCGGCACCGTTCGTGCGCTTCAGCAAGTTGTCGCCGGACGGGATTACTTTGACGGTGACCGGTTATGTGGGCAGCCCGCGGATTGTCGGGGTGACCAAAAGTGATTTGTTGTTTGAAATTCTCAAGCGGCTGGGTGCGGCAGAGATTGCGTTGGCGAAACCACCGGCGAGTGGGTAATGAATCGGTGAAGCTGTGGCATGGAATATTTTCGCTGTCTGAAAAATCGCTTTCGCGAGCAGGCTCGCTCCCACAATTTTTGCGCGGTGAAGGGTTATTCCGGAAGCGCCTAAATGCCGGCTTTTTAGGTCTTTATTGGCGGTCAGACAGCAACCTTATACTCGAGCGGTTTACTCATCGTTCAATAAGGATGTTCCATGCCTCGACGTTTTCTACTGGCGGCGCTGTTCGTCGCCGTCGCCGGTTGTGCCAGCCCTCCTCCTGCGTCCGTTCACACCCATGATCCCGCCAGTTCGACCCTGCAAGGTGATACTTCGCGGCCGGCGCAGGCGCAGTGGATTCGCACCGAGTTGTACTTCTCCGTGGGTTCGATCGATGGCAAGGAAGGTGCGGTCAGCCCGGCGCGCTGGCGCGAGTTTCTTGATCAGGAGGTTACGTCGCGGTTTCCTGATGGATTCAGTGTGCTTGATGCTTATGGGCAGTGGCGGGATAAGGGCGCGAAGGAGCCTGAGCGCTTGAGCACCAAGGTGATTGTGATTTTGCATGAAAATAGTGCGAAGAATGGGGCCAGCATCGAAGCGATTCGTTTGGCTTACAAGCGTAATACGGGGGACTTGTCGGTGCTGCGGTTGTCGCAGCCGGCGGAGGTGTCCTTTTAAGAGCCCCTCACCCTAGCCCTCTCCCAAAGGGAGAGGGGACCGATCCGGGGATATTGGAGAAGTACGCCGACCTGAACGTACTTCACTGAATCCATAATCGGCTTCGACCAGTATTTGCTTCACTGAAGCCATAATCGATTCGGTCTTTCAGGTCGATGTATCCCCCAAGACACCTCGGTCGGCCCCCTCTCCCTCTGGGAGAGGGCTGGGGTGAGGGTTTAGCGTCAGTCGGCTCAACCCGGCCAACAGCACCAAGCCCACCAGCAACACCGCAATCCCCAAAAATGCCCCAAACCCCACCACCGTCACGCTGGAATACAGCATGTACAGGCACAACCCGAAAAACAGCAGCGGCAACAGCGGATACAACGGCACCTTCACCGGCCTCGGCACCTCAGGAAAGCGCCGTCGCAGGATGATCAGCGCTACGCTGCTCAAACTCAGAAACAGCCAATAAACCGGGGTCAGGTACTCGACCATGGTGTTGAAGCCGCTCTGAGTAAAACTGCCAAACAGCACCAGCAACAATGCCACCGCTCCTTCCGCCAGTAACGCTTTGCGCGGTACACCATGGCGGTCATCCCAGGCGCCGAAGCTGCGCAGTTGTGGCACATCGCGCGCAGCAGCGTAAGTGGTGCGAGCGCCGACCAGCAGGGTCGAGTTGATGGTCGCGATCGCGGCGATACCGACCATCAGCAAAATCAGCATGACACCCGGTGCACCGAAAGCACGGTTCAACAACTCAACCGCCGGTGCATTGCTGGCGGCCAGTCCAGCGAATCCCAAGCCCTGAACGAACGCCCAATTGAGCGCCAGATAGATCGCCATCAACACGCTCAGCGCACCGAGCATGGCGATGAAAATCCCCCGCCGGCCATCACGCACTTCCGCCGACAACGTCGCCGCATCGCTCCAGCCGCCGAATGCCAGAAAGACGAAAATCATCGCCGCCGAGAACCCGGCCATGCCGGTGTTTTCCACGACGGGCGCAAGACTCGGCGCAGGCGCTTCGATACCTTGCCAGGCCAGAAAAACACCGGCACTGGCGATGCTCAAAAAACCCAGCGCCAGCAGCCCCACCAACAAGGTCTGGGTAATAAAACCAGTGTGTTTACCGATGAGATTAAGCGACACCAATGCCGCAATCACCGCCCCGGCAAACAACCCGGAGCCGTACTGCCCCAGCGGCACCACCGCATCGACGTAATCGGCAAACATGAACGCCGATAACGCTATCCACCCGGTGTGCATCACCGAAAACCGCGACCAGGCGAACAAGAATCCCATGCGTTCGCCATACGCCGTGCGCAGAAAGTGATAGTCGCCGCCCGGATGCGGAAACGCCGTGGCCATCTCTGCAAAACACAGCGCGCCAATCATCGACGCGACGCCGCCCAGCACCCACAACAGGTAGAAATGCTCCGGCCCGACATTGAGGGCCACGGTCGGCGCGGTTTTCAGGATGTCGGTGGTGATCACCATGCCCAGCGTGATCAGCAACGCCTGAAACACCGGCAGATGCCGCCCCGGCCCCGCGTCAGAAACCATAGGTGGCGCGGGCGTAGTAGTAGGCGCCGTTGGTGCCGATTGGCGAGAGCACGTCGTACGGCAGGTTGCCGCCGTAGTTGATCGCCGAACCGGAACGTTCCGGGTAGTTGTCGGTGAGGTTGTTGCCGCCCACGGCAATGTTGAATTTCGGGGTGAATTTGTAGGCCACTTCGGCGTCCAGCTGCCACACCGCGCCGTAAGTTTGCTCCGGTTGCGAATCGCCGAAATCGAACACGCGAGTGGTCTCGCCCTGGCGGGTCAGACGCCCGAGCAAGCCCCAATGCTCGCTGGCCCAATTGGCGGAAAAGATGAAGCGATCCTTCGGCGCCGCGTCGGTCAGGGTGTTGGTTTCCTCGACACCAACGAGCGCGTCATTGCCAACGCCCAGCGCCGTCAGTTGCGACGGCGTGCCTTTGGTGCTGGTGACTTTGGTGTGGTTGTAGGTGTACGCGGTGGTCAGGCCCAGTTGCCCTTCGTAGAACGGTTGGTGGTAGTTGAGCACCAATTCGGCACCGTCGGTGCTGGTGTCCGCCGCGTTGGTGAAGAAGTTGACGTCGTGCACGCCAGCAACGCCGAAGTTGTCGTTGATGTAGTTTTCCAGAGCATCGCTGCCAATGCGTTGCGACAGGGTGATGCGGTCTTTGACGTCGATGCGGAACACGTCCAGCGACGCGTCGAAGCGTTCGTTCAACTGGAAAGTCAGGCCAAGGCTAAAGTTCTTCGAGGTTTCCGGATCGAGTTTTTCAGCGCCCAGTGCGCGGGCGATCGGGTCGTTGACCGAGAGCACGCGGATATCGGTCAGCGTACCGCCATCGCCGAAGTTGCTGGTGGTGTTCTGGAAGCCACTCTGGGCCAGCGACGGTGCACGGAAGTTGTTCGACACCGCACCGCGCAAGGCCCATTGCTCGGTGAGTTTGTAGCGACCGCTGAGTTTGCCGGTGAGTTTGCTGCCGGCATCGTCGTAATGTTCCCAACGCGTGGCGGCGTCGACGAAGAAGCGGTCGGTGAGATCGCCGGACAACTCGGCGTAAGTACCGAACACATTGCGATCCAGATCCGACTCTTCGCTCGGGCGCAGACCATTGGCGCCGTCGGCTCCGGAGCCGATGTAGGAGGCCTCGTCACCGGCATAGGTCAGGTAGTTTTCGTAGCGGTATTCGCCGCCAACCGCGAGTACGAAGGAGCGCTCACCGAGACGCAGTTCGCGGCTCAAGTCGAGGTTGCTGGTGGTCTGGCGCAGCTCGTAATCGCCGGTGTCGAACTTCGTCGGTGAGTCTTCGCCGAGACTGGCGTTGAGCGTGTGCCGGGTCGATCCGTCGAAGCGGTTGCGACCGTGGGTGACGCTGCTGTCGAAGTCCCACTCGTCACCGATCAGGCCTTTGAAACCGGCGGTGGCGGAGATGTCTTTGTTGTCGCCGAGCGATTGCGGCAAGTAGCCGTTGGGGTAGAACTGCGGCTGTTCGTACGGGTAGCGATAGAACTCGGCGCCGGTGGTGTGGCGCTGGTTATAGGTGCCGAAGCTGTAGGCCTTGCCGCCGGCCAGTGGCAACTCACTGTTGAACCAGAGGTTGACGTCGCGCGCGACGCCGTCGCCCATCACATAGTTGCGCTGGCCAGGGCTGTCGGCAAAACCGTCGAAACCAGCGCGGTTGGTGGGGTTGCGATCCTTGTATTCGGTGCCGCCACGGATAAACCCGCCCTCCTCGCCCAAACGCGTGCCGATCTTCGCCGTGGTCACGCTGTTCTGGCCGTCGGTGGTGGTCTTGTCGATCGCGTCCTGACGGGTGTGATAGGCGCCATAACTGGTCGACACCTCACCGCCCTCGGGGGCGTCGTCGAGGATAATGTTGATCACCCCAGCAATCGCGTCGGAGCCGTACTGCGCGCCGGCACCGTCACGCAGCACTTCGATGCGTTTGATCGCGCTGATCGGTATCGAGTTGAAATCCACGGGGGCAGTACCGCGACCGATCTTCGACGAATCGTTGACCACCGCCGACGTGTGGCGGCGCTTGCCGTTGACCAGTACCAGCACCTGATCCGGGCTCATGCCGCGCAGTTGCGCCGCACGCACATGGTCGGCGCCGCCGGAGTTGGATTGGCGCGGCAGGCTGAAGGATGGCAACAAAGTCTGCAATGCCGCGCCCAGTTCACCGTCAGCGGCGCCGGCGGATTTGAGGTCTTCAGCGGTGAGCACATCGACCGGCACCGGCGAATCCAGCACGGTGCGCGAAGTGCCACGGGTGCCGGTGACCAACACGGTACCAAGTCGGGATTCACTGTCAGCGCTTGCCGAAGTTTCTTCGGCGTTGGCCGGAAGTTGCCAGATAGCGGACACGACAGCAGCCGCCAGTAATGAACGGGAACGGTAATGCATATAACAGCTCCTTGAATCGCAGTTAATACCCGGCCGTTGCCGACAATAAAAGTTCGGCAAGCAATGCGCGGAAATGTCTGCTGTAGTTTTGGATTTCTGGAAGGCAGTGAAGGCTTTTTTACGGTGAGTTGCAGTTTCCCCAGCGTGAGACGTTTCCCCTTGAAAGCCGATGCTAGACGAGCTGCCGTCGATCGCAAAAGAACCAATAACGCTTAGGTTAGATCGCTCTAAAAAGTTGTTCTTAGTTCAACAGAAGTGTTGCTGAGCCAACACCTGAACCAACCAACACCAATTTTTTATATTGAAATGCAGTCCCCCTGTAGGAGTGAGCCTGCTCGCGATAGCGGTACATCTGTCGACATCACCGTTGAATTTAAAACCGCTATCGCGAGCAGGCTCACTCCTACAGTTTTGATCTGCGTCGGGCACTACTTAGTCGAACTCTTTTTCCAGCCAGGCATTCTCGGCAATATCCAGTTCATCCCCACTGAAACGCTGTTCGGCAAACGGATCGGCGTGCAGATGAAAGCCATTCTGCTCCCAGAACCCCGGTTGTTCCTGCTCGACGAATTCAAGCCCGCGCAGCCACTTCGCGCTCTTCCAGAAATACCGCCCCGCCACCACCAGCCGCAGTGGCCAGCCATGTTGTGCGGTCAGCGGTTGGCCGGCGTAATGGGTGGCCAGCAGACTGCCCGGATGCAACAGATCGTCGAGTCGCAAGTTGGTCTGGTAATCGTGGTCGGCATGGGCCATGACAAAATCCGATGTTGGCTGGATATCAAATGCCTGCAACAGGTCCTGCAGATGCACCCCGCTCCACTCGGTGTCGAACTTCGACCAGCGCGTCACGCAATGGATGTCGCAGCGCAGTTGCCGTTGCGGCAGCGTCTGCAGATCGGCGTAACGTAATTCGATTGGCCGTGCGAGTGTGCCGAACAGGCGCAGCGACCAGTTGGCGAGGTCGTAATCCGGTATTTCGCCTTCGTGGAGAATTGGAAAACGCTCCGTCAGCACCTGGCCTGGGGGTAGTCGTTTACCGAGCGCCGTATCGGTTTTCGGGGAACGGCTTTTGCGTAAGCGGTCAGCTTTGTTGTGCATAGTCACTCCATTTTCAAGGGTGCCCCCAATTCCCTGTAGGAGTGAGCCTGCTCGCGATAGCGCTGGGTCAAGCGCCAAAGATGTCGACAGACCTGACGCCATCGCGAGCAGGCTCACTCCTACAGGGGATCGTTGTCGGTAGGAGGATCTAGTTGACCACCGGGATCCACGCCGCCCGTGCGACATTCGCGGAATCACCAAAGCTGGGGAGCTTCTGCGCCAGATCTCGAACGTTTTTCACATCCAGATCCAGCAACTGCTGGCGGGTAATTAACGTCGGCGGTACCAGCACCTGATGCCCCGGGTTTTCCCCGGCAATCAACATCGCCAGACTGCGCACGCTGATCGCCCCGGCGACTTGCGGATTGACCGCCGCCGTCGCCGCCCAGGCACTGTCCGGTTCTTTCATGATCTGAATATCGGCGGTGGAAATATCGGCGCTGTAGATCTTCACCTTGCTGGTCAGCCCAGCCTCATCGACGGCGATTTTCGCACCTTTGGCGAACTCATCGAACGGTGCGAAGATCACGCTGATGCCTGGATTGGCTCGAAGCACGGCGCTGGCCTGATCCGCCACCGAGTTGGCAATCGGCGGATTCAGCGTGCCAAAGCGTGCCTTCTCGACGATCCCCGGATTGGCTTTCTTCACCTGACTCCAGATTTCATCGCGGCGCTCCATCGGCGTAAAGCCGCTAATGTACACGTAGCCGGCATCAAACTTTGTGCCGTTGTCCTTGATGGCCTGATCCAGTGCCAGACGCGCCAGCGCATGGTGATCCTGCTCGACCTGAGTCACTTGCGGGGTGTTCAGATCGACATCGAAAGCGACGACTTTGATGCCTTTGGCGATGGCCCGATCAATCGGCGCTTTCAGGGTTTCGGCCAGGCCGAGCTGGACGATGATGCCGTCGACGCCGAGATCGACCGCCTGATCGATCATCTCGCCCTGACTCGCCGCTTGCTGCCGGGCATCGAATACGCGCAGGTTGGCGCCCAACGCTTCAGTCTGTTTTTCCACGCCACGCAAGTACGCCTCGGGGAAGTCCCCGGAGAACAAGTAACCCACCAGTGCGATCTGTACCTGACCTTTGTCGAACGGTGCCGGCGCACCTGGCAAGGCTTTAGCCTGAGCGCCCAGCGCCACTGCCGAGAGCAACGCACCGGCGAGGCAATGACGGGCGAACTGTGTGATTGAACCGTGCATGCAACTTCCTTGAATAAAGCGGCTCAACGCGCCCGATGCGCGAGGCCGAACGTGAACATCAGGGCCAGCACCAGCACCAGTCCCTTGACGAAATCCTGCGCGTAATACGGCGCGTTGAGCATGGTCAGGCCATTGAGCAGCGCCGCCACCAGCAGCGCCCCGACCAGGGTGCCGAAGGCATTGGGCTTCTTCGCACCGAGCACGGCAAAACCGATCAGCGCCGCGCCGAGAGCATCCAGCACCAGACCGTTGCCCGAACTGACATCGCCGCGACCCAGGCGCGCTGCCAGCAACAACCCGCCGAGCGATGCGAGCAACGCCGAGAGCACGTAAGCCAACAACTTGAAGCGCTGCACCGGAGCACCGGCCAGACGCGCCGCTTGCTCGTTGCCGCCGATGGCATAGAACAAACGACCAATGCGCGTACGTTCGAGAAACAGCCACACCGCCACTGCTACCACCGCCGTGATCAACACCGGAATCGGCACCACCTCCCACAACCGTCCACGCCCCAGCGCCAGAAACGCAGCACTGAACGTACCTTCGGTTTCCTCACCGCTGGGCAGCGTCATGCCTACCGCAATCGAGCGTCCGCCAGTGGGAATCAGTTGCACGCCAATCACCAGAAACATGCTGCCCAGCGTCGCGAGAATGTCCGGCACCCGCAGTTTGACGATCAGCCAGCCGTTGAGCAGACCGACCAGCGCCCCACCGGCCAGACTGATCAACACCGCCGGCACCGCGCCCCAGCCGAGCACGACCATCACGTAACTGGCGATCATCAGGCTCATCGCCGCCACCGCGCCAATCGACAGATCGAGACCGCCGACCGCCATGGTCAGCGTCACGCCGAGCGCCAGCAGCGCGACAATCGACACCGATTGCAGGATGCTGAACAGATTGCCGACGCGCAGGAATGCCGGCTCGGCCACACTGAAAAACACCACGATCAGCGCCAGCAGCCATAACAGGCCGTAACGGATCAACCCGTGCAGCAGACGTTCGGCGCGTGCCGGCTCGGTCGATAACAGTAAACTTGAATCAGGCACTCGCTCTGCTCCTTGGCGTGGCTTGAGGGGAATGTTCGGTCACGTCGCTGCCGGCCAGTGCAGCGACCAGATCAGCACGATCGAGGCCGGCACGCGGGTACTCGGCGACCACGGCGTGATCGCGTACCAGCAGAATGCGGTCGGCAATTTCCAGGGCTTCATCGACGTCGGCGCAAATCACTAAAGTCGCGCGCCCCTCGGCGCTGTCGCGCAGCAGTTGGCCGATGTCGCGGCGGGCGCGCACGTCGACGCCTTGAAAAGGTTCATCAAGGATCAATACTCGCCCATTGCCGAGCAGCCAGCGGCCGAGCACGACTTTCTGTTGATTGCCGCCCGACAACGCGCTCATCGGCACATCGATGCCGGCAGTCTTGATCCCCAGCGCTGCCACTTGTGCCTCGACCGCTGCGGCCTCGGCGCGGTTGCGGATAAAACCGCCACGTGTGAAGCGCTCCAGAAACGGCAAGGTCAACGTCCGGCGCAGGGAAAAATCCGCCACCATCGACTGACTGGCGCGGTCTTCGGCAGCAAAGAACACCCCGCTTTGAATGGCCTGGCGCGGTGAGTCCGCACGCCAGTCAGCGTTATCCAGTTGCACGCGGCCCGAGGTCGCTTTACGCAGGCCGAACAGCACCTCGGCGATTTCACTTTTACCGGCGCCCAACAGCCCAGTGAGCACCACCACTTCGTTTTCGTGCAGTGTCAGGTCGAACGCGGCGGAGCGCGGCAGAATTTGCATGGCGTTGAGTTTCAACACCTCGCGCCCGGCCACGCACGGCTGATAAACATGCTCGGCCAGCGCCTGCCCGAGCATGGCGCTCACCGCTTCCGGCAATTGCCGAGCGGTGAACTCACCCGCGAACTGACCATCACGCAGAACGATGGCGCGATCCGCCACGCGTTGCAGGTCGGAGAGTCGATGGGAGATGTACAGAATCGCCACGCCGCGACTGCGCAAGGTGTCGATCAAACCAAACAGGCGCTGCGCCTCGGTGTCGGAGAGCGCTGCCGTCGGCTCATCGAGAATCAGCAGACGCGGCTGCAAGGCCAAGGCCCGAGCAAGCACCACCAATTGCCGTTCGGCCTGACCGAGATGCTCGATCGGTTGCTCCAGCGGCAAGGTCAAACCCAGCCCGGCGGCGATGCTCGCGGCGCGTTCCAGCAGGCGTTTGCGATTGAGCCAGAAGTCCGCGTCTGGCTTGCACAGTTCATCGAGCAGGAGGTTTTCCGCGACGCTCAAACCGGGTGCAATGCCCTCGTTGATCTGTTGATGCACCGCGACAATGCCGAAGCGCCGCGCCGACAGCGGCGAGCTGAAATGCCGTGGCGCGCCTTCCAGCCAGATCTCGCCAGCGTCGGCAGTCTGGCTGCCCGCGAGGATCTTCACCAGGGTCGACTTGCCCGCGCCATTGGCACCGAGCAGCGCCACTACTTCGGCGGGATAGATGTCCAGGCTGACGGCATCCAGCGCCCGGCTCGCGCCAAATATTTTGCTCAACTCACGCACACGAATCAGTGGCTCGCGAACTACAGCGACCGGCACACTCATACAAATCCTTAGCGGCGATGCGCCAGCGAACGAACCAATCGATCACCCAGGCTTTGCACGCCTTGGACGAGGATCACCAACACCACCACCGTGGCCACCATCACTTCATTGTTGAACCGCTGATAGCCGTAACGGATCGCCAGATCACCGAGCCCGCCGCCACCGATCACCCCGGCCATCGAGGAAAAACCGATCAGCATCACCAGCGTCAAGGTGATCCCGGCCAGCAATGCCGGCAGCGCTTCGGGCAACAACACTTTGAAAATCACATGGCCGATGTCGCCGCCCATGGCGAGAATCGCTTCGATGCGGCCCTTGTCGACTTCGTCCAGCGCGTTTTCGACGATGCGGGCGAAGAACGGAAACGCGCCGATGGTGATCGGCACCACAGCGGCGGTGCTGCCTAGTGTTGTTCCGACCAGCAACCGCGTCAGCGGAATCAGGGCGATCAGCATCACCACGAATGGCAGTGAACGGCCGAGGTTGACCATACTACCCAGCGCGGCATTCAAGCGTGGCAACGGCAACAGCCCGTCGCGACGACTGATGAACAGCAACACGCCCAGCGGTAAGCCGATCAGCAGCGTGAACAGCCCCGCGAGCAAGACCATGTACAGGGTTTCACCGGTGGCGTTGAACACCAGTTGCAGGATTTCATCCCAATTGACCGTGCGGTTCATGAGTGCGCCGCCCGTACGCCGTATTGTTTAAGAAAACTCAGGCCCGGCTCAGCGTGACCCAGTGGCAAGCCGCAGGTCGGCCGCAGCGAAGCGCCCAGTTGCGATTGCGCATCGGCCAGCAGCCTTGGCACCGGGCCGGCTTCGACCAGACGTCCGTTGGCCATGAACGCAGCGTGATCGCAGATCGACTTGACCACCTCCAGTTCATGGGTGATCAACACGATGGTCACGCCCAATTGCCGATTGATGTCGCGAAGCAATTGCAGGATCGATTCGGTGGTCTCTGGGTCGAGCGCACTGGTGGCCTCGTCCGAGAGCAGGTACGCCGGCTCTGCGGCGAGGGCGCGGGCAATGCCGACGCGCTGTTTCTGGCCGCCGGACAATTGCGACGGGAAGGCCTGCGCCTTGTCACTTAAACCGACCAGTTCCAGTAATTCGCGAACCCGCACATGGCGCCACGGTTTGCCGATATTGGCAATCTCCAGCGGCACCGCGATGTTGTCGAACACCGTGCGCGAATGCAGCAGGTTGAAGCCCTGGAAGATCATGCCGATGCGCTGGCGTTGTTTGCGCAGGTCACTGTCGGACAGCGTCAGCAGATCCACACCGTCAATCAGAATCCGGCCGCTGTCCGGACGTTCGAGCAGATTGAGACAGCGCAGCAGCGTCGACTTGCCCGCCCCGCTACGCCCGAGAATCCCGAAGACCGCACCGTCGGGAATGCTCAGCGAGACCTGATCGAGTGCCGGTTGCGCGGCCGAAGGATACGTCTTGCTCAACTGCTCGACGGCGATCATGGCTTGCTGCCCGCCACCGGAATCACTGAACCGGCAAAGTTGTCGGTGATGTATTTGGCGACTTCTGGCGAAGTCAGGTCCTTGGCCAGTTGCGCGATACGCGGGTCGTGCTCCAGCTTCGGCGTGGTCACCAGAATATTGGCGTAAGGATTGTGCTCGGCTTTCTCCAGGCCCAAGGCATCCTTGGCTGGCACCAAGCCTGCGTCGAGCGCGTAGTTGCCGTTGATCACGGCCAGATCGACGTCGTCCAGCGAGCGCGGAATCTGCGGTGATTCGATTTCGAGAATCTTCAGCTGTTTCGGGTTCTCGGCGATGTCCTTGGGCGTTGCCTGATCGGCCGCCGGGTCATTGAAACCGGATTTGAGTTTGATCAGGCCGTTGTCCTGCAACAGGTACAGCGCGCGGCTCAGGTTGGTGACGTTGTTGGGCACGGCGACTGTGCCTTTTACCGGCACGTCGGCGAAGCTTTTGTGCCGGTGCGAGTAGATGCCCAAGGGTTCGATATGCACCGTGGCCGCCACCGCAAGTTTCTCGCCGAGGGCCTTTTCCTGGGATTTCAGGTACGGCAGGTGCTGGAAGTAATTGGCGTCGACATCACCGTGCACCAACAGCTCATTGGAGTTCACCCCGTTGGGGATCTCGATGACTTTGAGATTCAGCTGCGGATCGATTTTCTGGATGTACGCCAGAATCTGCGCGTGGGGCACCGGGTCGGCGGCCACGCGCAACGGCTCCAGCGCCTGCGCACCGAACGACGTCACTAGTGCGCCGAGCACGGCCAGGGTCAAACCTGCTTTCTTGATCATGTGCGGAGTCCTTGAGCGAGTGATGAGTCAGGCGGATTTACGAACGGGCGGTGGCGGCAGCAACGCATCGGCGTAGAAGCGCTGCGCGACATCCGGATGCGAGCGCAGACGCCCCTTGAGGTAGTTCCAGCCAACATCGCGAAACAGCGGATTGAGCGGATCACTCGCCGGCCCGCGCGCCTCGCGCAACAGTGCGGTGGGCAGCGGATACAGCGGCACCACGGCATCCAGTTGCGCACCGAGGAAGAACGCGACCGACAGGCGTTCGCTACCCGCCGGTGGCGAAACCACGCGATGCACCGTGGCCCGCAGATAACCGTTGCTGGCCAGTTCGAGCAGTTCGCCGATGTTCACCACCAGGGTGTTCTCACGCGGCAACGCGTCGATCCAGCGCCCCTCTTCGATCTCGACCTGCAGACCGGCCTGCTGGTCTTGCAGGAGGAAGCTGAGGAAACCGGAGTCCTTGTGCGCGCCGACACCCTGGTGGCTCGACTCGCTGGACTGGCCGGGATAGCGCATCAACTTGATGTGTTCGTTGGGTTTGTCGCCGTAGAGCTGATCAAACGCGTCGGCCCGCAGCGACAGTGCCTGAGCGAACGCACGCAGCAGGCGCAACGACATCCGCGTCATCGCCTCTTGCCATTCCAGCAGCAAAGGTTTCAGTTCCGGCAGTGCCGCCGGCCATTGGTTGGGGCCTTGCAGCCGCGCCCAGAACGGGCTGTCCGCCGTCAATGGCAGCGCCTCGCGCTCGGCGCCCAGATCGAACTGTTCACGCAGATCAGGCTGGCCACGGGTGATCTCCGAGGCGGCACGGTTGTACCCGCGAAAGTGCGGTGAGTTGATCATGCCGACGGCGGTTTTCTCACTGTCGGGCAAGGCGAAGAATTGCCGGGCGTGGGCCTGCACCTGCTTGAGCAAGTCGCTGTCGATACCGTGGCCGGTCAGGTAAAAGAAGCCGACGTCGCGGGCGGCGTGGCGCAGGTTTTCGAGAAATTCGTAGCGCTGCTGAGCTGTGCCTTCGAACTGCGACAGGTCCAGCGTCGGTAATGCGGTGATATCGAGGGTATGCGGCATGATTCACTCCCGTGTGAATCAAACCTGAAGAACCTGTGATCGATTCAGCGTGTGCCGTCATGGCAATCGGGGGTCTATCGGTTTGATGCGTTTTGATTCGTCGTTGCGACAAAACTAAACGATCTTAAAAATACGTAGCCAATATCTTTTTCGCATTACCTTAGGTCTGAATTCCCCTCACCCCAACCCTCTCCCGAGGAGAGGGAGCCGACCGAGTTGTCTTGCGGTATACATCGACCTGAACAACCGGGTTGGATTCGGCGAATATCGTTCACGTTGGCGTGACGCTCAAGATCACCTTGATCAGTTCCCCTCACCCCAGCCCTCTCCCAGAGGGAGAGGGAGCCGACCGAGTTGTCTTGCGGTATACATCGACCTGAACAACCGGGTTGGATTCGGCAAATATTGTTCAGGTCGACGTAGCGCTCTAGATCACCTCGGTCAGTCCCCTCTCCCTCTGGGAGAGGGTTAGGGTGAGGGGCACTGACGACTCGGTATCAAGCGTCCTGCAACGCACGCGGTCGTTGGCTGCGTTGTTCGGCACTGGCTTCAGGCGCCTGCTGCAACTGGAAGTCGAACTTCAGCTCCGCATAACGCCCCAAAACCGCGTCCTCACGGAACACCACTTCCCCGACCAAGCCTTCACGGGTCGCATAGGCGAAGTCATCCCACAGGTATTGATCGCCCGACAGATTGATCTGCGTGGTCAGGTGCCGATGCCCCGGTGCGCTGATGAAGAAATGCACATGGGCCGGACGCTGGCCATGGCGGCCGAGCTGGTTCAGGCATTCCTGGGTCGGCCCTTGCGGGTCGCAGCCATAACCGGACGGAACGATGCTGCGAGCGCGGTAGCGGCCCTCGGCGTCAGTGATGATGCGTCGACGCAGGTTGTACTCGGACTGGCTCGGGTCGAAAAACGAGTACGTGCCCTTGGTGTTGGCGTGCCACAGATCAACGGTGGCACCGGCCAGCGGCTGGCCATGCAGATCGAACACTTGGCCTTCGAGGTGCATAACGGTGGCGACGCCCTCCTCGCTGCCGTCATCCATGCGACACTCACCTTCGCACAACGGCGCGCCGGCCACGTACAGCGGGCCTTCGATGGTGCGTGGCGTGCCGCCGGTCAAGCCGATCTGTGCATCCTTGGCGTCCTGCAACAGGTCGAGAAAATGCTCGATTCCGAGGCCGGCGACCAGCAGCCCTGCTTCCGAGCGAGCGCCCAAACGGTTGAGATAGTCGACCGATTTCCAGAACTCGTCCTCGCTGATGTCGAGGTCTTCGATGATGCTGGCGCTGTCCTGCAAAATGCGCAGGACGATGGTTTTCAGCCGGGAGTTGCCGTCGACCTTGGCAAAACCGGCGGCTTCTTTGAAAAACGTTTGCAATTCGGCGGTGTGGGCAATTTTCACGGTCATGGTGGTTACCTCATCTTGTTGTTTTGTCGACGCGGTTCTTGAGTTCCAGCACCGTCCCTTGTAGGAGTGAGCCTGCTCGCGATAGCGGTCTGCCAGTTGCCATCGATGCTGAATGAAACACCGCTATCGCGAGCAGGCTCACTCCTACAGGGACCGGGTTGGGTCAGCGGTCGTCGCTGTGGATCGACGACGGATGCCGGCACAGGCCATCGACCTCGATGTCCATGTAGGGAAACAACGGCAAGCGCATCAGCGTGTCGTGCAAGGCCTCAACGCTCGGCACATCGAACACGCTGTAATTGGCGTAGTGCCCGGCGATGCGCCACAGGTGCCGCCATACGCCGTCGCGTTGCAGCCGTTGGGCCAGTTCCTTTTCGTCTGCCTTGAGCCGGGTGGCCAGCGACGGGTCCATGTCGACGGGCAATTTCACGGTCATTTTTACGTGGAACAACATGCTGGTTCTCCTGATTCAGTGGCGGCGATAACGCGCCAGACGCTCTTCGTCCAGCGTCAGGCCAAGGCCCGGGGTTCGCGGGATGTGCAGGTGGAAATCGCGGTACTGCGGCGTTTCAATGACGATGTCTTCGGTCAGCAACAACGGCCCAAACAGCTCCGTGTCCCAGGTCAGTTGTTTGAGCGTGAGGAAGGCGTGCGCCGAGGCCAGCGTGCCGATGGAGCCTTCGAGCATGGTGCCGCCGTACAGCGCGATGCCGGCCGCCTCGGCGATCTGCGCGGTTCTGAGCACGGCACGCGGGCCACCGTTCTTGGCGATTTTCAGGGCGAACACACTGGCAGCACCGTCGGCGGCAAGGCTGAAAGCATCCTCGACGCTTTCGATCGATTCGTCGGCCATGATCGGCGCCGGGCTGCGCTGATTCAGGCGAATCTGCCCGGAGCGGTTGACCCGCGAGATCGGCTGTTCAATCAGGTCGATGCCGTTGTCACCCAGTACCTGACAGCCGCGAATTGCCTGGGATTCGTCCCAATACTGGTTAACGTCAACCCGCACACTGGCGCGCTCGCCCAAGGCTTTTTTGATCGCCACCACATGCTTGAGATCCTGCTCCAGCGGGTTGGCGCCGATCTTCAATTTGAAGATGCGATGGCGACGCGCTTCGAGCATTTGCTCGGCTTCAGCGATGTCGCGGGCGGTGTCGCCGCTGGCCAGGGTCCAGGCCACTTCTAGGCTGTCCCGTACGCGGCCGCCGAGCAGTTCGCTGACCGGCAGACCGAGGCGTTTGCCTTGCGCATCGAGCAGCGCGCTTTCGATGCCGGACTTGGCGAAAGTGTTGCCCTTGGCAATTTTGTCGAGCCGCTGCATCGCCGCGTTGATGTTGTTGGCCTCCATGCCTACCAGCGCCGGCGCCAGATGCGCATCGATATTGGCTTTGATGCTTTCCGGGCTTTCATAACCGTAAGCGAGGCCGCCAATGGTGGTGGCTTCGCCGATACCTTCAATGCCATCGCTGCAGCGCAGGCGCAGAATCACCAGGGTCTGCTTCTGCATCGTGTGCATCGCCAGTTTGTGCGGGCGGATGGTCGGCAGGTCGACGATGATCGTCGTCAGGTTTTCAATCAGGATTCGCTGCATTTCAATGTCCCTTGAAAACTAATCAACCGAGGTCGCCGCCACCAACCGGCAGAGTCACACCGGTGATGTAGGAAGCGTCGTCGGAGGCGAGAAAGAGGATCGCGCCAACCTGTTCGTCGAGGCTGCCGTAGCGTTTCATCAGGCTGCTGTCGAGGGTTTGCGCGACGATCTCCTGATACCAGGCCTGCTCCTGCGCCGACGGTTCGGCGGCATTGCGCGGGATCCGCCGGGGCGGTGCTTCGGTACCGCCCGGTGCGGTAGCGTTGACGCGAATCCCGCGCTCGGCGTTTTCAAAGGCCAGGCACGCGGTGAGCGCATTGATGCCGCCCTTGGCCGCGCCGTACGGCACGCGATTGACGCTGCGGGTAGCAATCGATGAAACGTTGACGATGGCGCCACGACCTTGCTTGAGCATGTACGGCAGCGCGGCGTGGCAACACCACAGCGTCGGGAACAGTGAGCGGCGCACTTCAGCCTCGATCTGTTCGACTTCGTAATGCTCGAAGGGCTTGGCCCAGATCGTGCCGCCGACGTTATTGATCAGGATGTCGAGTCGGCCGAAGGTGTTGATGGCTTCCGCCATCACCCGGGCGCAATCGGCGTATTGCTCAAGGTCAGCGGTCAGTGCGAGAGCGCGCTCGCCTTGCAGCTCGTGAACCAGCTCTGAGCGGTCTACGGCGACCACTTGTGCGCCTTCGCGCAACAGGCGTTCGCACACGCGGCGGCCGATACCCTGCGCCGCGCCAGTGACCAGTGCGACCTTGTTGGAGAATCTGTTGTTCATGACAACCTCGAAAAAGGATTTCAGGCAGCCGCAGCGGCAAATTTTTCGTAGTAGAAATTCGCCGGGGTGATGCCCTGCTCGCGGATGTATTGGCTGACCGCCTCAACCATCGGCGGCGGCCCGCACAGGTACACGTCGACGTCGCCTTCATTGAGATGGCGCGGCTCGATGTGCTGGGTGACGTAACCCTTGAGCGGATGCGCGCTCTGCGGATTGGCCACGCAGGCGCCGAAACTGAAGTTCGGGATGCGGGCGGCGAAGGCTTCGAGACGATCGAGTTCGACCAGATCGAAGTCATTGGTCACGCCATAGATCAAATGCACGGGATGATCGCTGCCCTGCTCGGCGATCTTTTCCAGCATCGCGGTGAACGGTGCCAGGCCGGTGCCGCCAGCGAGCAGCAACAACGGCCGCTTGATCTCGCGCAGATAGAAGCTGCCCAAGGGACCGGCCAGCGTCATGCTGTCGCCAGCCTTGGCCAACCCGGTAAGGAAACTGCTCATCAAGCCGCCAGGCACGTTGCGAATCAGGAAACTGACTTCGCCGTCTTTCTGCAATGAGCTGAAGGAATAAGCGCGGGTCTGTTCGCTGCCCGGCACTTGCAGATTGACGTATTGACCCGGCAGAAACGCCAGTTTGCTCAGCGCCTCGCCCTTGATCGACAGCGCGATGGTGCTTTCGGACAACTGCCGGACATCGCTGATCGAGGCCTGGAAACTGGCCTGTTCGGTCTTGCACAGCTGCGAGCCTGCCGGCACTCGCACCACACAATCGCTTTCAGCGCGCATCTGGCAGGTCAGCACATAACCTTGTGCGAGTTCGTCGGCGCTCAAGGCGTCTTCGATGAAGTTGTCGCCCATGTCGTAACGCCCGGCCTCGGCGAAACATTTGCAGTTGCCGCAGGCGCCGTCACGGCAGTCCAGCGGGATGTTGATGCCTTGGCGATAAGCCGCATCGGCGACGGTTTCATGGCCGCCAGCCTCGATGAAACGGGTGACGCCGTCTTCAAAATTAAGCGCGATCTGGAAATTCATGGTGCACCTCGCCGTGTCGACTAGATGTGGTAGATGTCGATGACCTGACGGACGTAATCGTTTTTCAGCACGACTTTCTTGGCCTTGATCAGCGGCTGTTCGCCGCGCAGACCGAGGGTGTAGAAACTGCTGCCGAAGTAGCTGTCAGTGACCTGGTAACGAAAGCTCAGGGTGTGCCAGTTGAAGCGCACCTGACACTCGTCTGCGCTCTGCTCGACGATTTCGATGTTGCTCAGGTTGTGCGAGGTGCGGGTGTCGGGAATGGTCGCGCTGGAGCGCTCGGTCTTGATCCGGAAAATGCGGTCTTCGAGGCCGCCACGGTTGCCGTACCAGATCAGCGAGATTTCGCTTTGCGGGTCTTCGGTGAGGGTGTCGTTGTCGTCCCAGGCCGGCATCCAGAAAGTGGCGTCGGCGGCGTACAGCTCCAGCCATTGATCCCACTGGCCGTCATCAAGATAACGCGCCTCGCGGTAGAGAAAATCGCGCACGCAGTCGTAGAGGTTGCTCATCACACGGCCTCCACGGGGATCAATTGTGGCTCGGAGGCAGCGGCCTTGAGCATGGTTTCCTGCCAGTACTTGTGTTGCAGTACAAACAGGCCTTCGTCTTCGGTGCGCATGCCGGAGAGCAACGGTTTGAGATCGATTTCTTCGGCCGCTGCGTCCGCGCCCTCGACCCAATGCGTCGCGCCACGGGACATGTCGTTCCAGCCACGGCCGGCGCCGTAACCGGTCTGGCACGAGCGGAATTCTTCCAGGTCATCCGGCGTGGCCATGCCGCTGACGTTGAAGAAGTCTTCGTACTGACGAATGCGCTTGGCCCGCGCTTCAGCGCTCTCGCCTTTGGGAGCGATGCAGTAGATGGTGATTTCGGTCTTGTCGACCGAGATTGGCCGGGCAATGCGGATCTGTGAGCTGAACTGATCCATCAAGTACACGTTCGGGTACAGGCACAGGTTGCGCGAGTTTTCGATCATCCAGTCAGCGCGGGCCAGACCGAAATCCCGGGCCAGTTCGTCACGGCGCTCATAAGCGGGACGGTCTTCGGGGTTGGCCCAGCGAGTCCAGAGCAGCAGATGGCCGTGATCGAAGGAATAGAAACCACCACCCTTTTTCGCCCAACTGCCGGCGCTCATGGTCTTGATCGCCTCACCTGCTTCGCGCTGTTGACGCTGGTTCTGGGTGGCGGCGTAGTTCCAGTGCACCGAGCTGACATGGTAGCCATCGGCGCCATTTTCAGCGGTGAGTTTCCAGTTGCCTTCGTAGATGTAAGAGCTGGAACCGCGCAGCACTTCCAGGCCTTCTGGCGACTGATCGACGATCATGTCGATGATCTTGGCGGACTCACCCAAGTGCTCGGCGAGGGATTTCACATCGGCATTCAGGCTGCCGAACAGAAAGCCGCGATAGGACTCGAAACGCGCGACTTTGGTCAGGTCATGGGAGCCTTCGCAATTGAAGCCTGCGGGATAGCCGGCTTCGCTCGGGTCTTTGACCTTGAGCAGTTTGCCGCTGTTGTTGAACGTCCAGCCGTGGAACGGGCAGGTGTAGCTGGAACGGTTGCCGGACTTGTGCCGGCAGAGCATGGCGCCACGATGGCTGCAGGCATTGAGGAACGCGTTGAGCACACCGTCCTTGTTGCGCGCGATGAAGATCGGCTGACGGCCCATGGTGGTGGTCAGAAAATCGTTATTGTTGGGGAGCTGGCTTTCGTGGGCGAGGTAGATCCAGTTGCCTTCGAAGATGTGCGCCATCTCCAGTTCGAACAGCCGCGGATCAGTGAACATCTCCCGCTTGCAGCGGTAGGCGCCCTTCTCCTTGTCTTCTTCAAGCATGGCATTGAGGTAGTCGATTCCCAGGGACATGGCCGGGGCCTCCATTGTTATTGTTCAGGCCAGGTCAGATTAGGGAGGCGATGCACGGGGCAATAGCCGAATCCTGCAGATCGCTATCCGTTTTGTGCAGGATGGCGCGGCAGATGATTCGGCGTGTTTCGGAGAGGGTTTAGCGCTGTGTTTTAGTGGCGGCGTTTGAAGGTCTGCGACGGCAGTTCGCCGTACTGTTGGCGATAGCTTTCGGAGAAGCGACCGAGGTGCAGGAAGCCGTAGTCCAGGGCCAGTTCGGTGAGACTGCGCACCGGGCAACTTGGATCGCTGAGGCAGGTGTGGATGCGCGCCAGTTTGCGCTGGCGGATGTATTGCATCGGCGTGACGCCGAGTTGGCGTTCGAACAAAACGTACAGCGAGCGCGGGCTCATGCTCGCCTGTGCGGCCAGATGTTCGGCCGGCAAATCCAGTTTCAGATTGCGCTCGATGTAATCGACGATGCGCTCGAAGCTGACGTTCGGTGCGCTTAGGCACTCACGGCTGACATTGGTGTTCATCAGCGAGATCAGTTTGCTACCGATGATCTGCGCGTAATGCTCCTGCACCCGCAGCAACGGGTCGCTGGCCTCGGCTTCCTGACAGATCATCGCCAGCAGATTGGTGAAGCCTTCCAGCTCATCGAGCCGATAGTGATTGCGCAGGAAACGGATACCGTTTGCCGGACGCTGCCAGCGCTGCTCGTCGCACACCGATTCAAGCACGCTGACCGGCACCTTGAGGATGAATTTCTCGCAATCATCCGAGTAAGTCAGATCGACCGGATCATCCGGATTGATCAACAGCAACTCGCCCGGCACCAGATGCTGCTCGCGCTTGTGCCCGCGCCACAGGCAATTGCCTTGCAGCAGCACTTGCAGGTGGTAAACGGTCTCCAGGGCCACGGAGGTCACGCGTACGCTGCCGCCATAGCTGATGCGGGCCAGATCGAGATTGGCGAGTTTGCGATGGTTGAGGCTGGCTTGCGGGTGGGCGGTTCTGGACAGGCCGATGAAGTGCTGGCCGACGTGCTGATTGACGTAGTCGGAGACGGCATAAGGGTCAGCGTGACGAAACACGCTGCTGCGATCGCTCAGCAGATGGCTGTCCATGGGAGGTGCTCGTTGTTGTCGTTATTTTGGTTTCACGGGGTTTCAGGCATCACGCGTCACAGTACGCCGGAGTGTCAGGGTGGGCAATTGGACGAAGGTTTGGGTACTCGATAATCGAACACTTTTTGTGGATTACAGAGTGTGTTTGAACAACGCCTACACTTGCCGAAGAAATGCCCTACACGCCAAAAAAACCCAATATAGAAAAATCCTACTTATGACAGTTTTATAAAACAAAAAAAAGCCCACTTCAGTCGAAACTGGAACGGGCTTCCCCCACCTCAACGGCCGTTACTTCAGGTCGTCAAAGTGGTCTCGCAGGAACTCGTAAAAGCGAAATGCTTTAAACAATCTCCATACAAGGCTCAGCGTACGCAGCAAAAGCTTCATACGTTTTGGCCTCCGGGGCTGGGGGCCAAACCTCCGGCAAACTTACCGGATCATGCTTGCCTTCAGCCTGCACGTTAAAGCAGCTAGTGAGGCGGCCGGTTGAAATCCCTCCGAAACATCATTCCGGCACGGGTGCAAAACCGTGTCAAAGGGCATGAAACCGTTTAGTCACCAGCCTGGCCTCACCGCTGCTCGAACAAGTGAGCGCCCGCATCATAACCTTCATTCAAAGGCTTTCAGGAAAAGTAATTTTCTGTTTTGTTAACCATTATTTCTGCCAGCTTTTTCTGGAAATGAAATAGCACAAACAACCAGCTTCATACGAACTTTAACCTTGCAAGGGGGCACAAAGACTCCTACCATGAGCGAACGTTAAAGCAGCTAGTGAAGCAACAAACCTCGGTCGCAACCCAAGGTTTACAAAAGAACCGCCCCGCAAAGGCGGTTTTTTTTCGTCTGCCTTTTCACTGCACCCACCGATGAAAATCAGATCACAACGCCCGCGCCCACGTCTGACTCACCAGATCCTTGCCAAAGCTGTGAACAGCTTCTTCCTCCACCAGTTCAAACCCGGCCTGCTGATAAATCTTGCGTGCAGCCGTCAGGTTACTGGTCGTCCACAGGGTCATTTTCTGGTAGCCAATCTGCCGGGCAAAGCGCAGGCACTCCTCGACCAGACGACTGCCAATGCCCAAGCCCCGCGCGCTGGCGTCGACGTAGAGCATGCGCAGTTTGGCAGTGGTGGCGTCCTGGCGGACGATGAACACGGAGCCGATGACCTTGCCGTCCTTTTCCGCAATCCAGCAGCGCTCGCTCGTCGGGTCGTAATCACGCAGGTACTTGGCGACCACCTCCGCCACCAACACCTCGAACTCCGCGTTCCAACCGTATTCGCGGGTATAGAGTGCCGCTTGTTGTTGCATCACCGTGCCCATGTCGCCGGGCTGCGGATCGCGCAACAGGTAAGTTGAATCCTTGCTGCCCTCCAGCAGTGCCTGGATCAGCGTCATGGCGCCGATCAGTTGTTTTTGCTGCGGTTCAGGCAATCGCTCGAGCATGGCGACGATCTGTTCGCGGGAAGCCTTTTCCAGCGGGACCAGAATTTCGCGCCCGATGTCAGTGAGGTGCAATTGTGCAGCGCGGGCATCCGTAGGCGACGGGACTTTCTGGATCAAGCCGCGCTTCTCGAAACCGCTGATGATCCGGCTCATATAGCCGGCATCGAGGCCGAGCATCTGGCGCAGATCAGCGCTGGTCAGGTCACCACGCGAGGCCAGTTCATACAAAATGCGCAGCTCAGTCAGCGAGTAATCGCTTTGCAGCAGATGCTCCTGCAGTACGCCGATCTGATGGGTGTAGAAGCGGTTGAAGCCGCGCACAACGTCGGCTTGTTCGAGGAGATGGCTGCTGGACATGGCAGATACTCAAGTAGTTGCTTAAGGCAACTATATATTTGCCTGAAGCAACCATGTCAACAGAAAGCTATTTGCATTTGGCCAAGACCACCTGACAGGTATCCGGCGTGCCTCCAGACCGACCGGCATAGCGGATGCAGTTGTTCATCGACTTCTGCCGAGCCATGTTCAAACTGGAGCCCCAGGCCAGACCGCCCTCGCCGACCGACGGCAAGGCTTTGGCGTAGCAGGCATCGCCAACACCCGACGGTGGATAGTGTTTTCGGCTGGAACAGCCTGCGTTAAACGTCAGGCTGAGGCCGATCAGGGTAAGCATGCCCCAGAGCGAGCATCGGTTGAGCATCGTATTTCACCTGCCGCCAAAGGGGTCGTGACCTACAGAGTCTAGCCCCCTCACCTGCACAAATCTTCTAAACGCCCTTCACCATTGCGCGGTATTTTATGGAGCCGCACCTTTGTAACGCCGAACACTGGAGACTTCGTGGATAAACGCAACTGGATCGATCTTTCCCAGGATGTCGACACCGGGATTGAATCGATTCGCGCTCACTTTGAGGGCCATGCCTACGATCCGCACTGGCATGACAGTTTCCTCGTCGGCGTCACCGAGCAAGGTGTGCAGCAGTTCAATTGCCGCCGCGTGCGCCATCGCAGTACGCCGGGCAACGTGTTCCTGCTGGAGCCGGGGGAAATCCACGATGGGCAAGCGCCGACCGAGGAAGGTTTTACCTATTCGATGCTCTACCTCGATCCGCACTGGCTGGAGCGTGAAATGCACGCGCTGTTCGAAGACGCCCCGGCCGACAGCCAGCCCGGTTTTGCCGACACGCTGAGTCAGGATCCGCGTCTGGCCACAGCGATCAGTCAAGCCTTCCATGCGCTGCATGACGGCGATCTGCGCATCGTCCGGCAGACCGCCGTCGATGGTTTGCTGAGCTCGCTCACGCGCCATCTCGACTGGCGCAAGCGCCAGGTTTTCGATCCGCGCCTGCCATTGGTGGCGCAACTGGCGCGGGATTATCTGCACGCGCACACCTATGAAGATATCGGTCTCGATGATCTCGCGCGGATCTGCGGGGTAGACCGTTTTCGTCTCAGCCGCGCCTTCAAGTCTGCTTTTGGCCTGGCGCCCCACGCGTATCTGATCCAGTTACGGCTGGCCAAGGCGCGGCAGTTGCTGGCCCGGGGTGAAACGCCGGCGCAGGTCGCCAGCGTGCTCGGTTTTGCTGACCAGAGTCATCTGGGCCGCTGGTTCCGCCGCGCCTACCAGCTTACCCCCGCCGACTACCGCAAGCGCTGCTCAAACCTTCCAGACTGATCCACAACGGCTGGCGATCATGGCTTCCTGTGTTTACTTCCAAGGAATCCGCCCATGGCGTCATTATTGCCCTTCCTGCTGTTTGCTTTCGTTGCCTCGATCACGCCGGGGCCGACCAATATTCTGGTGCTGAGCCACAGTTCGCGCCAAGGCTTGCTCGCCACATTGCCGATCATTTTTGGTGCCTGCGCGGCGGCGGCACTGATTGTATTGGTGGTCGGCCTCGGTGCCGGCGAAACCTTGCTGCGCTACCCGCGCGTGCAGCAAGCGATGGCCTGGGGCGGTGTGCTCTGGTTGAGCTGGCTGGCGTGGCAGATCTTTCGCAGTGCGCCGCCGTCGCTGGACCCGACGGATACGCAGGAAGAAGGTTTCAGCGTGCTCGGCGCGGCGATGCTGCAACTGGTCAACCCCAAAGTGTGGATGATGGCTGTGGCGGTGGTCAGCGTGTTTGTCGGCGGTGGTGACAAGACCCTGCGGCTGCTGGTGTTGTCGCTGGCGTTTCTGCTGGTGTCGTTGCCATGCATGACGTTGTGGGCGTTGCTGGGTGTGGGCAGTGCGCGATTGATGGGGTCGCCGAAAGCGTTCAAGCGGATGAACGCGACGCTTGCCTTGTTACTGCTGCTCTCGGCATGGCTGACTGTCCTGGCTTAACGCCCTCGTAGGAGCTGCCGAAGGCTGCGATCTTTTGATCTTGATCTTAAAAAACAAAATCAAAAGATCGCAGCCTTCGGCAGCTCCTACATTGCTTCTCAGTGCCATTTCATCAGGGTGAGGTGGCCTGCCGGTACTCACGCGGCGTAAACCCGGTCGACGCCTTGAACTGGCGGGTGAAGGCGCTGTGATCGGTATAGCCGCATTGCAGCGCCACTTCGGTAATCGGCAGGTCGGTGTGCAGCAATCGATGCGCGTGTTCGAGGCGTACTTTCTGGATCATCTGCCGTGGCGTCAGGTGAAACACGCGTTTGCAGTAACGCTCCAGCTGCGCCACGGAAATGCCAGCGATGCGGGTCAGCTCACCGAGGGTCACGCGGCGATTGAAATTCGCGCGGATATGCTCATCGACAGCCGCCAGCCGCTCGAATGCCGGGTGCGTTTCACTGGCCGATTGCAGGTCCACGGAAATCCCCGCCAGGCCAATGATCACTCCGTCACGGTTGTACAGCGGCTGCTTGTGCGTCAGGCACCAGCCTGGTTCGCGGCTGCCGTACAGATGCAGTTCAAGCTGATCCTCCAGCACAAAGCCCTCCTCCAGCACTTTGCGATCCTGCTCGGTGTAGCCCGGCCCGAGTTGCGCCGGGAATACCTGCGCGCTGGTTTTGCCAAGTAGCGGACGCAGATCCTTCAAGCCACAGCGTTGCACCAGCGTGCGGTTGGCGAGCACGTAACGGGCCTGCACATCCTTGATGAAAATCGCCGCGTTAGGGATCACATCGAGCATCGGCAGCAGCAGCGCCGCGCCGGCCAACAGCTCCTCAAGTGTCTGCGGACGATGCCCATCAATGCCTTGAGACAGGATCGAGAACGCCTGCTGCATCAAACAATCCCCTCGTAACGTGGATGGACGAAGCGCCCGCCATGCGGCCTTCGCGTGCAGATTGCAGCATGGTTCAAAGCATGTCGAGGGCCACGTTTATTCAGCGCGACTGTGCTGATTTCGTCATCGAAGCCGCCGCAAAACATCAATCGCCACAGCGTCGACACGTTCAAAGTCTGGGCGTCCCAGTGACACAACTGCCTATCCAATAACTCACAAGAAGGCGATGCCATGTCAGGCCAAGGCAAGTTCAAAAAACAGCTTTCACTGATCGACCTCACATTTATCGGACTCGGGGCGATTTTCGGCTCCGGCTGGTTGTTCGCGGCCAGTCATGTGTCCGCCATCGCCGGGCCGGCGGGGATTTTTTCCTGGCTGCTGGGTGGTTTTGCCGTGTTGTTGCTGGGCATCGTCTATTGCGAGCTAGGCGCTGCATTGCCGCGAGCCGGCGGTGTGGTGCGCTATCCGGTTTATTCCCACGGGCCTCTGCTCGGCTACTTGATGGGCTTCATTACCCTGATTGCGTTTTCCAGTCTGGTGGCGATCGAAGTGGTTGCCTCACGCCAATACGCAGCAGCGTGGTTTCCCGAGCTGACCAAGGCTGGCAGCGGCGATCCGACGATTCTCGGCTGGCTGGTGCAGTTCGGCCTTCTGTGCGTGTTTTTCCTGCTCAACTACCGCAGCGTGAAAACCTTCGCCAAGGCCAATAATCTGGTCAGCGTGTTCAAGTTCATCGTGCCGCTGTTGGTGATCGGCGTGCTGTTCACCTTCTTCAAACCGGCGAATTTCCAAGTACAAGGTTTCGCCCCGTTCGGCTTGTCCGGTATCGAAATGGCGGTGTCGGCGGGTGGCGTGATTTTCGCTTACCTGGGGCTGACGCCGATCATCTCCGTGGCCAGTGAAGTGAAGAATCCACAGCGCACCATTCCCATCGCACTGATCCTCTCGGTGCTGCTGTCGACGTTGATTTATGTGCTGCTGCAAATGGCCTTTCTCGGCAGCATCCCGACGGAAATGCTCGCCAATGGCTGGGCCGGGATCAGCAAGGAATTTTCCCTGCCGTACCGCGACATCGCCCTGGCACTGGGTGTGGGCTGGCTGGCGTATCTGGTGGTCGCCGACGCGGTGATCTCGCCGAGCGGCTGCGGCAACATCTACATGAACGCCACCCCACGCGTGATCTATGGCTGGGCGCAGACCGGGACCTTTTTCAAAGTCTTCACTCATATCGATGAGAAGTCCGGGATTCCGCGTCCGGCGCTGTGGCTGACCTTTGCTCTGTCGGTGTTCTGGACCCTGCCATTTCCGTCGTGGGAAGCGCTGATCAACGTGGTTTCCGCTGCGCTGGTGTTGAGTTACGCCGTGGCGCCGGTGACCGTGGCCGCGCTGCGCCGTAATGCGCCAGACATGCCACGACCGTTCCGGGTCAAGTGCATGGGTCTGCTCGGGCCGGTGTCGTTCATCATCGCCGCGCTGATTGTCTACTGGTCGGGCTGGAACACTGTGTCGTGGCTGCTCGGCCTGCAAATCCTGATGTTCGTCGTCTATCTGCTCTGCGGTCGTTTTGTGCCGACCGCTCACCTGAATCTGGCCAGCCAAGTGCGTTCCTCGGCATGGTTGATCGCCTTCTATGCGGTGACCATCGTTCTGTCGAAACTCGGCACCTTTGGTGGCCTCGGCATCCTCGCTCATCCGTTCGACACCATCGTCGTCGCTGCTTGCGCCACCGGCATTTATTACTGGGGTGCCGCAACCGGTGTGCCGGCGCATCTGCTGCGTCTGGAAGAGGACGATGAGGAAAGCGAAGTCAACGCCCCTGCCTCGACCGTTTCTGCACGCCCTGCCGGCGCCTACTGAAATCAACCAACGGGATCTAATCATGAAAGAACTACACGTCATTGATTCCCACACCGGCGGTGAACCCACGCGTCTGGTGATGACAGGCTTCCCGAATCTGCCCGGCAACAGCATGGTGGAAAAACGCGATGCGCTGCGCACTCAGCATGATCAATGGCGCCGCGCCTGCCTGCTGGAACCGCGCGGCAACGATGTGCTGGTCGGCGCGTTGTATTGCGCGCCGGTCTCGCCGGACGCCACGTGCGGGGTGATTTTCTTCAACAATGCCGGTTATCTGGGTATGTGCGGCCACGGCACCATCGGCCTGATCAACTCGTTGCAGTACCTGGGGAAAATCGAGCCAGGCATCCACAAGATCGACACCCCGGTCGGCCCGGTCAGTGCCACGTTGCATGACGACGGAACCGTCACCTTGGGCAACGTCCCCGCTTATCGTCACCGCAAACAGGTATCGGTGGATGTGCCGGGTTACGGCCGTGTATTCGGCGATGTCGCTTACGGCGGCAACTGGTTTTTCCTCGTCTCCGAGCACGGCCAGACGCTGACCATGGACAACGTCGAACACCTCACGGCGTACACCTGGGCCATGCTCAAGGCCCTCGAAGATCAGGGCATTTTCGGCGAAGACGGTGCCGTCATCGATCACATCGAACTGTTCGCCGATGACGATCGGGCCGACAGCCGCAACTTCGTCATGTGCCCTGGCAAAGCCTACGACCGCTCCCCTTGCGGCACCGGCACCAGCGCCAAACTCGCCTGCCTTGCGGCCGACGAAAAACTGCAACCCGGCGCAACCTGGGTGCAGGCGAGCATCACCGGCAGCCAGTTCGAAGGCCGCTTTGAATGGCATGGCGAACGCATCCGCCCGTTCATCACCGGCCGTGCCTACATGACCGCCGACAGCACGTTGCTGATCGACGAAGCAGACCCGTTCGCGTGGGGCATCTGAGCCGCCGCGCTGACTTTTCACCTCAATTTGAACGATGTGCCAAGGAGTTAAAGCAATGAGCGACAACATCTTCACCGGTTGCATGCCGGCCCTGATGACCCCGTGCACCGCCCAACGCAAACCGGACTTCGACGCGTTGGTGGCCAAGGGTCGCGAGCTGATCGATGTCGGCATGAGCGCCGTGGTTTATTGCGGTTCGATGGGCGACTGGCCGTTGCTCACCGAGGCTGAACGGCAGGAAGGCGTGGCGCGTCTGGTCGCCGCCGGGATTCCAACCATTGTCGGAACCGGCGCAGTGAACTCGCGCGAAGCGGTTGCCCATGCGGCGCACGCGGCGAAAGTTGGCGCGCAGGGTTTAATGGTGATTCCACGCGTACTGTCCCGTGGTGCTTCGCCGGCCGCGCAAAAAGCCCACTTCGCCGCGATTCTGCAAGCCGCGCCGAACCTGCCGGCAGTGATCTACAACAGCCCCTACTACGGCTTCGCCACCCGCGCCGACCTGTTCTTCGAACTGCGCCGCGAGCACCCGAACCTGATCGGCTTCAAGGAGTTTGGCGGTGGCGCCGACCTGCGTTACGCCGCCGAAAACATCACCTCCAAAGATGAAGACGTGACCCTGATGGTCGGCGTCGACACCCAAGTGGTGCACGGTTTCGTCAACTGCAACGCCACCGGCGCGATCACCGGTATCGGCAACGCGCTGCCCCGCGAGGTGCTGCAACTGGTCGCGCTGAGCAAGCAAGCGGCCAAGGGTGATGCCAAAGCCCGTCGTCAGGCGCGGGAGCTGGAATCGGCGCTGGCCGTGTTGTCGTCGTTCGATGAAGGCTGCGACCTGGTGCTGTATTACAAACACCTGATGGTGCTCAACGGCGACAAGGAATACACCCTGCACTTCAACGAAACCGATGCGTTGAGCGATTCGCAGCGGCGTTATGCCGAGAAGCAGTACTCGCTGTTCCGTCACTGGTACGAGAACTGGTCGGCGGAACAGAGCTTCGCCTGACACTTCAGCCTCACCTGCCGCGATGCGTAGTGCTACGCGGCAGGCATTTCCCTTTTCATCAGGAAGACACCATGACTCTGACGGGCCACATGCTGATCGGACAGCACTCGGTTGCGGGCAATCGCGCCGCCATTCGCGGGATCAATCCGGCCACCGATGAAGCGCTGCAACCAGCGTATGCCGGTGGATCGGCCGAGCATGTCGAACAGGCCTGTGCTCTGGCTTGGGCAGCGTTCGATGTTTATCGCGAAACTACCCTGAATGTCCGCGCCGAATTTATCGAAAGCATTGCCAAGGAAATCGAAGCCCTCGGCGATGAACTGATCGAGCGTGCCCACACCGAAACCGGCCTGCCGCGTGCGCGTTTATTGGGCGAACGCGGGCGCACTTGCCAACAATTAAGAATGTTCGCCCGCACGGTCCGCGCTGGTGAGTGGCTGGATGTGCGCGTCGATAGCGCGCAACCGCAGCGCCAACCACTGCCGCGCGCGGATCTGCGTCAACGGCAGATTGCACTGGGGCCGGTCGCGGTGTTCGGCGCGAGCAATTTCCCGCTGGCGTTCTCCGTGGCCGGCGGTGACACCGCATCGGCGCTGGCCGCCGGTTGCCCGGTGATCGTCAAAGCGCACAGTGCGCATCCCGGCACCAGCGAACTGGTCGGCCGCGCAGTCGCTCGGGCGGTAAAAACCTGTGGTTTGCCGGAAGGCGTGTTCTCGTTGCTGTACGGTTCCGGCCGCGAAGTGGGCATTGCGCTGGTCACTGATCCACGGATCAAAGCAGTGGGTTTCACCGGCTCGCGCAGCGGCGGTCTGGCATTGATTCAAGCGGCGCAAGCACGGCCCGAGCCGATTCCGGTATACGCGGAAATGAGTTCGATCAATCCGGTGCTGCTGTTTCCTGCGGCGCTGGAGAATCGCACGCAGGCGTTGGCTGAAGGGTTTGTGGCGTCGCTGACGCTGGGCGCGGGCCAGTTCTGCACTAATCCGGGCTTGGTGATTGCCTTGAAAGAACCGGCGCTGGACAGATTCATTGGCGCCACCACCGAAATTATTCAACGCAGTCCGGCGCAAACGATGCTCACACAGGGCATCTTCAGTGCTTACGAATCTGCCGTGAATGCGCTGGCCGAGAATGCCAGTGCGAACATCGCGGGTGTTGGTCTAAGCGGCAACGGCCCGAATCAATGTCAGGCCCGTGTATTCGTGACCGAAGCCGCCGACTTTCTCGCCGATCACCGCCTGCAAGCTGAAGCCTTCGGTGCAGCTGCATTAATTGTGCAATGCGAAAGTGAAACTGAAATCCGCCAGGTCACCGAACATCTGGAGGGCCAGTTGACCGCGACATTGCATCTGGATGAGCAAGATCTGGAACAGGCACGCGACCTGCTGCCGACACTGGAACGCAAGGCCGGTCGGTTGCTGGTCAACGGCTGGCCCACCGGCGTCGAGGTGTGTGACGCAATGGTGCATGGCGGGCCGTTCCCGGCCACATCCGATGCGCGCACTACATCCGTCGGTACAGCGGCGATCCTGCGTTTTCTGCGTCCGGTCTGCTATCAGGACTTCCCGGAGAACTTGCTGCCTGAAGCGTTGAAACATGACAACCCGCTGCAATTGCGACGTCTGCTCGATGGGCAAAGGGAAGCGCAGTACCATGACCAATAACGTCTCCCGCGACATTGCTGTGGTCGGCGCCGGCATCATCGGCGTCGCCTGCGCACTGCGTCTGGCGCGCCAGGGATTGCGTGTGGTGGTGATTGATCAGCAGCCACCCGGCCACGGCGCCTCGTTCGGCAACGCCGGGCATCTGGCGACCGAGCAGGTGTTTCCAATTGCCGACGCGTCCATCCTCAAGCGCCTGCCAGCCATGCTGCTGGATCCGATGGGGCCATTGCGGCTGGACTGGAAATACCTGCCGCGCGCCTTGCCGTGGTTTACCCGGCTGTTGCTGAATCTGCGCCCGGCGCCTTTTCAGAATACCGTAGCAGGCTTGCGCGCCCTGAATGAAAGCAGTCTGGAGGCCTGGCAGCGCTTGCTCGCCGACATCCAGCGGCCGGACCTGCTGAAGATCGATGGATCGTTACTGGTATTCGAGCGCCCCGAATCGCGTCAGACCATCCAGGCATTACAGGCCCGGATGCATCAGCAGCAAGTGCCGGTCGACCTCTGGCAGGCCGGCGCCATACGCGACACCGCGCCGCAACTCAGCGAACAGATTCAGGGCGGCTTGTTCTTTCCGCGCACCGGGCACTTCATCGACCCGTATCGCGTGGTGTGTGAATTGGTCGAAGCGGCCAAGGCCAGCGGCGTGAGCTTCGTACAGCAGCAGGTTCAGGGTGGCTATGTGCAAGAGCACGGGGTGACGCTGACCACCGGCAATGGCGGTCTGACTGCACGCCGCGTGCTGATCGCCTGTGGCGCACATTCGGCGAAACTCACCGCCGCCCTCGCCGGCAAAAAAGTACCGCTGGACACCGAGCGCGGGTATCACCTGATGCTGCCTCAGGAACACGACCGACTGCCCTTCCCCGTGACCTCGCTGGAACGCAAGTTCATCATGACGCCGATGTCCGAAGGGTTGCGCCTGGCCGGCACCGTTGAGTTCGCCGGGCTGGAAAAGCCACCGAGCATGGAACGCGCGTGGCAGTTGCATCGGTTGAGTCAGGGCTTGTTTCGCCAGGATCTGAGTGCTGAAGCGGCGACGCCGTGGATGGGTTTTCGACCGTCGTTACCGGATTCGTTGCCGGTGATTGATCGGGTCTGTGGAGGTAAGGTGTTGCTTGCTTTTGGGCATCAGCATCTGGGGCTGACACAGGCGGCGGTGACAGCGGAGATGGTGGTGCGGATGGCTCGGCCAGCAACGACGCATCAGGTGACTGATCTGACGGCAGATGAACGCTTCAGACTCGATCGTTTCTGAACGGCGGGTGCCGATGCGATTGAGCGTCTGCCCTCAAGTGATCGGTTGTAACGCTTCTATCAGCGCTCCTGACAACATTGCAACTAGCCGTTCCGCCGGGAGCATCAGCTCCCCTTTTCATACAGCGCCAATATCATCAACCAGACATTGTTCCCACGGCGGACAAGGAGACCACGCGTCTAAAAGCTTATCGATGAACAGGCGGATCTTGGGCGAAAGATGTCGTTTGCTGGGATAGATGATCCGGATGGGTTCTGCGGCCTCAGCGTATTCTTCGAGCAGTTGAACAAGCTTGCCGCTGCGTAGTTGGTGGCTCACTACGTACGACGGCAGTGTCGCAATACCCAAGCCCGCCATCGCGCACTCATGCAGCGCTTCCGCGCTGTCCATCTGTAGCCGCCCACCTTGAGTAAAGGCAACCGCTTGGCCGTCTACTCGAAAATTCCATGGAAGTAATCGTCCCCCGCTGACGAAATGCAGACATTCGTGCGTGGACAGTTCTTCGGGCGTTTGTGGCCGTGGATGCTCAGCCAGATAGTGGGGTGAAGCACAGGTGATCATTTGCTGGTACGCCACCGTGCGCGTCAGCAATCGAGAATCCTCTTTGGGCGGGCCAATTCGCATGGCCAGATCAAACCCCTCATCAATGAGGTCTACCAGTCGGTCGGAAAACGTAACGTCGACACTTAGCGAAGGCCAGTCCTTCAGACAGCATTCGATATGAGGGAGAACGTGAAGCCTACCCAGCGCAACCGGCAGACTCATACGCAATCGCCCACTGGGTGTCGAGCGACGAAACGCCAGTGCATCTTCGACATCGTCAAGATCTTGAAGGATGCCAACGCAGCGCTCGTAGAGAACCTGACCGTCGTCCGTCAGGCTCAGACTGCGGGTTGTGCGGTTGAGTAACCGCACTTGCAATCGAGCTTCCAGCCTGACAATCGATTTACCCACTGCCGAACGAGTGAGACCTAATTGCTTGGCAGCTGCGGTAAAGCTTCCGGCATTTACAGAACTCACAAAAGCCGCGATGTCGTTCAGGTTATGAATTTCCATACTTCCTCACTCGCTCAACGTTCGGGCGCCACGGCACTCGCTATGGGGAACCCTATTCCCCAATCAAGAGAATAGTATCTCAATTAGCTAATCCAATGCCCTCCTTCAATCGAGATCACTATGAATACGAAAGTAAAAGCAGCCGTTCAAACCTGGGCCAACAGCCTGAGCGATTTGGTACCTGTCCTCAAAGGCATTGATACCACCACGAAAATGAGCGATATCCGCGACGCCTACGCAGGAATGCTCGCGCTAAATCCAGCGCCCACCGGCGTCAGGTTCGAAGCAGTCGACATGGGCGGTGTTCCAGGAACCCTGGTGACACCCGATGAAGTCAAGACCGACGCAGTTGTGATGTACATCCATGGCGGGGCTTACATTGTCGGCCGTCCAGATGGCTACCATGGCATTGGTGGCAACTACGCGAAAATGCTGGGCGCTCGTGTATACATGCCTGACTACCGCCTGGCCCCGGAGCACAAATTCCCCGCCTCCATCGACGATACCCTGCGCGCCTACGAGTGGTTGCTTGAGCAGAAAATCCCGGCTGAAAAAATCGCGTTTTCCGGCGAGTCGGCTGGCGGCGCAATGGTTGTAAGCGTGATGGTGGCTGCCAAATCCAAAGGGCTTGCGTTACCTGCGGTGGGTTCTTCGATCTCGCCTTGGGCAAACCTCGAACACACCGGCGCCTCTATGAGCAACCGTGAGGGCCTGGACCCGCTGAATTCCAAGCCTGTTCTGGATATTCTTGCCAGAACATTCCTTGGCGAGACACTGGCCAACCATCCTCTGGCATCGCCGGTTTTCGCGGACGTCACTGGACTCCCACCCATTCTGGTACAGATTGGCGAGAACGAGCTGATGCTGAGTGACGCGATGCGGCTTGCCACCCATCTGGCGGACAACCGTGTCCGGGTCAATCTCGAGGTATGGCCTGCCATGTTCCACGCCTGGCACTTCTACTCTGCCATGCTGCCAGAAGGTCAACAGGCAATGGAGAGCTCAGTACGTTTCATTGAGGCGGGTCTGGCCGAAGCCAGTCGCTGAGTAAAATTCAAACGGCGGGAGCTTTTCAGTTCCCGCCGTTCTGCCTTCAATAGAGCGTCGGCAAGGCAAAAAAAGTAAAGAGCGATTGACCGGTTACGTTGCCCGCCGCTCTAATCGTAAAACGCCTCAACGGACACTCGGCTGCCGACAAAGAAACTATCCGCCACCAAGCGCAACGGCTGCACATCCAGGTCACTTGCCTTGTCGCCAATCAACTGCTGAAAATGCCGATACACCGCTGCGTACTCACCCTCCTCCGACACCGCTTGGCGCACACCGTCAATGCTCAACAGCGCACCACCGTTATCCAGGCGCAACACGCCTTCAGCGCAACGCACCTCGATACTCCACAGCTCATCATGGCCATGGTCGAAGTCGAACTCCGCACGCACATCGAGTTGATGCGCATCAGCCATTTTGATCGACGCAGCAATCGGCGATTGGCAGTTGCTCGGTACACGCAGTTCGGCCGATTCGACAAACAGCGGCAGCTTCAGCAGATGGGTGACGATCGACAAGGCATTGATGCCCGGATCGAATACGCCGAGGCCGCCGGGTTGCCAGATCCAGGTCTGCCCGGGGTGCCATTTGCGCACGTCTTCTTTCCAGTCGATCTGCACGCTTTGCAGCGTGCGCGAGGCGAGCCAGTCGCGCGCGGCTTCGATACCGGGCGCATAGCGTGAATGCCAGGCAAACAAGGCGCTGACGCCCTGCTCTGCTGCCTGATCAACCAAGGCCAATGCCTCACCCAAAGTGGCACACGGTGGTTTTTCCACCAACACGTGTTTGCCGGCGGCCAGCGCTTGCTGCACCAGCGCAAAACGACCTTGCGGCGGCGTGCAGAAGGCAATCGCGTCAACCTGCGGGCCGTTTTCCAGCAGCTCGCTCAGCGAACGGAAATTTTCGACTCCGGGGCAAGGCTGGCCCTGGGTGGCGACGGAGACCAACTGGAAAGCGGGATTGGCGAGGATTGCCGGGACGTGTTGATCCTGGGCGATCTTGCCGTAGCCCACCAGACCGAGACGGATTGGTTGCATCAATGACTCCTGTTTTGATTTTGTTGTCGTCAGTGAATCGGGAGATTACCTGCAAACGCCACGAGCGTCTGTCCGCGCAATGTCACAACAACGCACAGGATCAGGCAAGGATTGCACAGGAATGCACTAGTGCCCGCAGCGCTGAAGCAGAAACAATGCCTTACGACAAACCGATCGAGGATGTTCCCATGCTTGTACAAGCCTACGGCGCCCACGCGGGCGACAAACCCCTTGAGCCGATGCAGATCAACCGCCGCGCGCCGGCCGCCCATGATGTGCAGATCGACATTGCGTTCTGTGGCATCTGCCATTCCGACCTGCACCAGGTGCGCGCCGAATGGGCCGGCACGCAATTCCCGTGCGTACCGGGGCACGAAATCGTCGGTCGCGTGTCGGCCGTCGGCGCACATGTGTCGGACTACAAGGTCGGTGATCTGGTCGGCGTCGGTTGCATCGTCGACAGCTGCAAACATTGCGATGATTGCGAAAGCGGCCTGGAAAACTACTGCGACGGCATGATCGGCACCTACAACTTCCCGACCCCGGACGCACCGGGCTGGACGCTGGGCGGTTATTCGCAAAACATCGTCGTGCATGAACGCTACGTCCTGCGTATTCGCCATCCCGAAGCGCAACTGGCCGCCGTCGCGCCGCTGCTGTGTGCTGGCATCACCACTTACTCGCCGCTACGTCACTGGAACGCCGGCCCAGGCAAGAAAGTCGGCGTGGTCGGCATCGGTGGCCTTGGCCACATGGGCATCAAACTGGCCCACGCCTTGGGCGCCCACGTGGTGGCGTTCACCACCTCTGAATCCAAACGCGAAGCGGCCAAAGCGCTGGGCGCCGATGAAGTGGTGGTTTCGCGCAACGCCGAAGAAATGGCCGCACACACCAAGAGTTTCGACCTGATCCTCAACACCGTCGCCGCGCCGCACGATCTCGATGCATTCCTCGTGCTGCTCAAGCGTGATGGTGCCTTGACCCTGGTCGGTGCCCCGGCCACCTCGCACCCGTCGCCGAACGTGTTCAACCTGATCATGAAGCGTCGCACAATTGCCGGTTCGATGATCGGCGGCATCCCTGAGACTCAGGAAATGCTCGACTTCTGCGCCGAGCACGGCATCGTCTCCGACATCGAACTGATCCGCGCCGACCAGATCAACGACGCCTACGAGCGCATGCTCCAGGGCGATGTGAAATATCGTTTTGTGATCGACAACGCAACGTTGGCCGGCTAAACCTCAGCGCCCATTGGCCATTAAGCGCGGCCAATGGGCCATTGAATTCCGTCGCCGGGATTTGACAGGCCCGACGTTGCTCGCCAGAGTTGCACCCCTTTGCCTGCCATCAAGGGGTTGCCGTTGAACGAACAGACATTGTCCATGCGCCTCGAGCGGGTGGCTGCCCACGTACCTGCCGGTGCGCGACTGGCGGATATCGGCTCGGATCACGGCTATCTGCCGGTGGCGCTGATGCGTCGTGGTTTGATCAGCGCGGCCGTGGCTGGCGAGGTTGCGGCGACGCCGTTCCACGCGGCTGAACGCACTGTGCGCGAAAACGATTTGCAGCAGCACATCTGTGTGCGCAGGGCCGATGGTCTGGCAGCAATCAAACTTGACGACGGCATCACCGCCGTCAGCGTCTGCGGCATGGGCGGTGAAACCATCCGCGACATCCTCGACAGCGGCAAGGCTCACCTCAACGGCCAGGAACGTCTGATCCTGCAACCCAACGGCGGTGAACAACCTTTGCGCCAGTGGCTGATGGAAAACGGCTACCGCATCCTCAGTGAAGAAGTGCTGCGGGAAAACCGCTTCGACTACGAAATCATCGTCGCCGAACGCGCCGAACCGGTGAGCTATTCCGACCAGGAACTGTACTTCGGCCCGCTACAGATGCAGGCACGCAGGCCAGAGTTTCTGGCCAAGTGGCAACGCATACTGAACGAAAAGCAAAAGACCCTCGGTCAGTTCGCCCGGGCGCAGCAGGCTTTGCCCGAGGCGAAGGTACGAGAGATCACGCGACAGGCTGAATGGATCGCGCAGTTGCTGGCTTGAGAAGCCGTGGCCGGCAGGTGCGCATGCGCCAATTCCGCGGGCAAGCTCGCTTCCAGATTCTGGTATTGACCTCACGTCAACACTTCGCCCTTTCGTCCCTGGGCTTTGCTTTTGTCACCGTCACACTTGAACGGGAGTCCAAGTGTGACGGTGACGTGATGCTGCCCTCCCTTGAATTACAGTTGAGGGATAACGTTGTAAATCTCTGGCGGAGAGAGTTCTGAGTTCGCTTGAAAACCCTGACGTCATTGCCTTCCTCCGCAGCCGCTACCGCCCACTGCATTCAAATTACATTTCTTCACTAAGGTCAAACGCCACGCCGCTGGCTCTCCGTCAGCGGCATTACAGCACTCAGCTGACGACCGCACCCTTCGGGCCACTGGCAATCAGCGCAGCGCCACAGGCGGTTTTCATGCCATCGAGCGCGATGGGCGTGCCATCGACGGTGTAGGTGCTGCTGCCCTCGGCAATCGGGAATATCCCTTTGCACAACGGGCAACTGACGTTGTGCCCGACCCCGGCAATGGGTTTGCCGTTGAGGTCAGTCTGCGAGAAGGCTTCGAGGACCTTGCCACCGTGAGTGGTGGAGTCGCCCAAGCGAATGGCGTCTTTCATGTTGTCACTCCTTTGACCAAGCCGCTGATATTCCAATTGATCCACGGGATCAATCAAACGCGAAACCGGTGGTGAACCGGCTTCAACACTCCTTACTCAGCCATCCAGACATCTTCATAGCCGGCTGTATCGATGATGAATTTTGCGCCAGTGGGCAGACAAAGATAATTCACAACCTGAGGCAACATTTCACTCAGGTGGTGAACATGGACAGGCTTGTAGAAGTCATCCGCGTCAGAGAACTCACCACAGTGAATAAACCAGCTGATATTGCCGTCTTCCGGCAATTGAACTCTTGTGCCATAAATCGGCGACTTGCCAAGCGAGTCAATAGCGATCGCGACCATCTCTTCGGGCGGTTGCACAGGCATTCCATACTTGCTACAGATTTCTGTTTGCGCCTGGTCCGGATAAACAGCGTCAGCCTTTTGCATAAATCAGATTCCCAGCTTGGTTTTCATACATTTTGAATACGATGATGCATGCCCACCCTGTTTTTTTGAGCAGACGGGGCAGTGTGACTGCACAGCCAACAACGAGGACTGATGCGTCACATCGTTAGTGCCCGTTCGATAATACTCCACCACCAAGGCATCTTTGTGATCAGCAACCATTTTAGGCGCCACGGTTCCACACACCACACAAGGTAGGCCCTGTACCGAGGCGGTTTGCGCCGTAGTAGGCCCACACGCCGAACTTCGAGCGTAAGGCTTTGTAATGCCAGGTTTTGGAGCAAATTGACTCTTGTCGGGAATACCCAGATTGTTCATCGGAACGGTTTTCCCCGTACCGTCTGGGGTATTCGTCAAGCCTAGAGGGTCAATCCAGCCTGTGGGGTTAGGCGCGTAAGCGTAGGTGTTCAAACCACCTGCATAACCTACCGGGTCCTTGCTTATGAATCGACCGACACCAGGGTCATAGTAGCGATGGCGGTTGTAATGCAGGCCGGTCTCGACATCGTGGTACTGCCCCTGGAAACGTATCGGGTTGGCCAACCCCAACTGCTGTGCTCGAGCGGAACGTTGCTCACGAACCTCTCCCCATGCCTTGTAGTGAGCACTCCAGGCAATCTCACCGTTCTCATCAGTGAGTTCTAATGGTGTCCCCATACGATCGCACTGGTACCAGGCAATCGCATCGAAACTTTGTACAGTCGGTTGGTGATTCCACAAGGGATCGTCGTCGAGCGTGTAGTCGCCAACATAATCGGGCAGTCCTGACAGTTGTATCGAGCCGTTGGAAACAGCCTGGGCTACCGGAATGTAAGTGCCTGGCTCAAAAACGTAATGAACCGTTCTCCCCGTTCCGTCATCTGCTTGAGCAGGACTGCTTTCCCACGCCAGGTTATCTCCGTCCCAGCCAAATAACGTAAAACCGCAGCCTAACTCTCTTTGTTTACGAGCATGTTCGTTGTGATTCCACTGAGACCCTGCCTCTGGACGCTCCTTGTAGTGAGCATTGGAGTTTTTGTACAGGCGCCGGCCCAACGCGTCATAAGCGAAATCGACACTCAAACGTGCATCGTCGAAATTCACCATTCGATCAAACAGATCCCAGCGCATACGGCTGTAACTTCCGTTGTGCCATCGCTGGATAAGATTGCCACGCTCGTCGTACTCATAGTGAGTACCGGCGTATTCACGCAGGAGGTTATCGAGCAACTTGCTGCGCGGCGTGTCCTGATCAAGCGGTCTTCGAACCTGCGTAACCGCGTCATCCAACAGATTACTGGCCGGATCGAATGCAAATGTTTCGGTGCCCAGTCGGCTGACGGCACTGATGAGACGGCCAACCGGGTCGTAGCGGTACGCCAATGGGCCCCGTCGAGTGTCGTTAATCTCGGTCAACTGGCCCACTGCATCGTACTTATACTCGCGCTTGAGTAGAGTCGATTTGTCGTCAGAGTGCCCCAGCAGTTGCTCCTGAAGCCGCCCAGCCGGGTCCCACTTCTGGGTTTGTAGTAGCCGATTACCTTGATGGCGTGCCACTTCACGGTGCAGATCGTCGCGCTCGTATGCAATCAGATCATGATCGTCCAGTCGTAACCCCAGAAGGTGGCCACTTCCGTAGGTCAACCAGCTCACCTTGTGCCCGTCTGGGCGAACCGTCGCTATGCGTAGATTGAGAACGTCGTATTCATGTTTCCAGACAGCGACAAGAGGCTTGTCGAGATCCAGATAGTGCTGGTGTTCACGAATAAGATTGCCGGCAGGATCATGAAACCAGTTCAGGCGACTGTTGCCGTTGCTAGCCATGACCAGACGACCATTTCCGTCATAGGCATACGCTTCACTTTGAGACTCACCGCCCAGATTTGCATGACGATCAGTCAGGCGCCCCATGGAGTCGAAGTTGAACTTGATGACACGCTGGCCATTGAACTTGCTATCCAGGCGCCCGGTTTCAGGATTGTATTGATAGCGAGTCGTGCGTCCGTCGAACCCCCTCTCCTCCAACAAGCGGCCAAGCGGATCGTAGTGAAAGTGGGCGCGTTGTTCGTTCTCGTTCTCCAAGGCAACCAGACGACCCAAACGGTCCCAGCTGTAACGCAGGCTCTGCTCGGCGGCATCTACACGCTCACTGACGAACCCGGCCGCGGTATAACTCCAAGTCGTGCATTGCCCCAATGCATCAACGTGCGCCAGCAGTCGCCCCTCTGCGTCCCGCTCAAAACGCTCTTCCGTTTTGTCAGGATGTTTGATCAGCACCAGCTGACCATTTCTGTATTCGTATTCAGTGCTTTGTCCGGCGGCGTCAGTGAAGCAGATCATCTGGCCACGCGCATCGTACGCCCATGCGCTGGCCTTGCCAGAACAGTCAACGTACTTGGTCAGTTGGCCGGCCTCGTTGTATTCGATCGCTTTTTCATTGCCGTTGGCATCTTTGATGGCAATTGGCAGGCCGGCCTTGTTATAGGCGTACTCCGTCTTGTTGCCTAAAGGATCTATCGCCTCAACAAGGTTGCCGCGGTCGTCATACCCTCTTTGCCACTGACCACCTTCTGCGTCACTGATTTTGATCAGTTGATCATGGTCGTCAAACGCGTAGTACTCGACGCTGTCATCCGGGCGGATGTGTTCAACCATGTTCCCGCGGGCGTCGTAGCTGAAGCGATCGGTACTTCCATCTGTATGAACATGACGAACCAGATTTTTGGCGTCGTCACGAAAGAACCATTCAGAGCGCTCATCCGGATGACGGATGCGATAGGTATAGCCAAGGATGTCGTAGTAATGCCAGGTCTCGTTGCCATACGCGTCCGTCACATAGGTCAAACGAATATTGTCATCCCACTCAAGACGCGTATCGAAGCTGCCATCGTCCGCCCATTCCCGAATAGCCTTTGCGTCGGCGCCACGCCCCTGCCATTCGATGTTCATGCCCCGGGCGGTTCGATCGGTATAGCGAGTGATCAAGTGATGCTCGTACTGATACGACCAAGCGGCTCCATTTTCATCCTGGGCCAGAATCAGATTGCCGAAGGTGTCGTATTGATAACTGCACAGTTGACGCTGAGGCACGCCATCCTTGATCTCCCACAAACCGGTGAGACGTCCGTGATCATCAATTAACGTGCCCAGATGCGAAAGCACTTGAGTGACTTCGTCCTGATAAGTCATCAAGTCCGACAGGATCGATTCGTCACCGTGACGATGCTCGTAATGAAGCATGATCCCGGCACCGTTACGAAGTACAACGCCAGCCAACAGATAGCGCCGACCATGACGGACGTAGGTTTCCTTGCGCTCAAAGCCGTGGCATAACAGCAACTGATCTTCTCTGCTGCGGATCAGCGTGACGTTCTCTATAGGGTCATAGTGAAAAAGTCCGACCTTGGGGAGTGGGTAGTCGTGGCTTCTGCCATCGGAGCCAAAAAAGACCAGACCCTCTTCTCGGCAATCGAAGCGTGTGCTCAGTTCGGTTACCCAGCGTGCACCCAATGAGCCTTGGTCATAGGCATCCAGTCGAGAGTTATAGGTTCTCGACCACTCGATTGGAAAGGCACCGGGCAGACTGAAGTCGATATGACGAAGTAGCTCTGAGCCCAGCGAAAAACTAATACTGTGGCAGGTCCCCGTACAAGCGACGTTCTTGTTTGGATTGGCTGCACCTTTGGCCGGTGCTTGATGACTGGAGGCCTCTAATCGACCTTCCCCGGCCTTGCGTTGTGCCTTGCTAGTCGCATTGGGTTTGACGCTCGCGCTCTGACCATGCCCACGGCGCTTGCGCCACGTCAAAACAGCACCGCTGAGCATTTGCAATAACCAGCCGATCGAATGACGTGTACCTGGATCCCCCAACTTGCTCAGTTGGGTTTTTATCTCAGGCCCCATAGCTCGCAAGGTTCCGGTATGCGTCAACACCAGCTTCTTGGCTTGATCCGGAAGCAGATTCCTGGCTGCACTGTTGGCGACACCCTTACCTACTGCTTTGTAAGCACTGAAGGCGGCACCAAAAATGTTCCCGATGGCCGCTTTAGGATCACTGAGCAGTTGATTGCCCGCCGTGGTGATTTTCTGACTGGCCGCGCGTGCATCGCCTTTCGCGTCAAGCTTGCCGTTGACGACGGCCTCAAGCCCTTTGGCAATTTCGCTGACCGCGCTTTCGCCCAGTTTTCCAGCGTCAGCGAGTATCCCGGAAAGCTTTCCTTGGGCTTGTTTGACGAAGTCATCAATCGTGCCGACGATGGTTGCATTCAAATGACCGACCAATACTTCAATCATTGAATCGCCCAACAGCATTTTGACGCTGTTGCGCAGTTCCTGACGAACAAGAAACAGGGTCGGACGCAAGCTCATGCGCGCTGCAGCCATCGTGGGAGGCGCGGGCAAGACACCAATCAGGTTGATGCCCAGGCTCACCCAGTCGAGCAGTTCGCGCTGCTTGCTTTTGGTGAGGGTCACGATATCGCCAAGCGCATCAACCAGCGCCATGATGTTGCCGACAACAGGCAGGGCTCCAGCTACACCCTTGATACGATCCAGCGTAACCACATCGCCACTGATAGATCGCAGCCAGGCATCAAATCGAGCCGCACCGCGCCCGACATCCTGCACATCCAGAGTGTTCAACGGTACAACGGCGACCTGTGGTTCACGTTTTTGCGCACCGGCTGCTTCAGTCATGACAGTACTTCTCCGGTCAGGAGGCTTGGAGTTTTAACAACAGATTTCGAAATCGTCGGCGCTGGCAGACTCGGCAATTTGCCCGCCTTGCTCGCCGCTCCAAGAAGACCCGAAGCACTCGGCAACGCCGCACTCGCCAGCTTCGGCAACCCGGCCACCCCGCCCTGCACCACACCTTTCACTTGCTGCGCTGTTTGCATCGCGCCTTGCGCCGTCTGCATCACACTCATCCCTGTTTGCGCCATGTCCTTGCCCTTCTCCAACATCTCCCAACTCTTGCTCGGCAACACCTGCGCGACCATCGCCTGCACCTGACTCGGTACTTCTTCGGCCCCCGGTGGATTCAACGGCCACTCCGGTTTGCCGATGTAACTGCCATCGCTCCAGGTATCCGCCGGATCCTTGCCGAACAGCACACGCGCAGGCCCCGGTGCAGCGCCGGCGACGCTGGCGAAACCCTTGCCGTCGAGCTTGCCCTTGATGCTTTTGCCCAGCGCATCGATGACTTCGTAATCGCCGTCCTTGATGCCTTGGCGCCCGGCGTATTGGTTGAACAATTCCAGATTGCCTTTGCCCGGCTTCGGCGGTTCCGGGAACACGCCGGCGAGACTTTTCGCGCCGGTGTAGGCGAAGTTCGCCGCGTGCGCGGTGTACGGGCCGCTGGTGGCGTGGGTGATGCCGCCGGCGTTGTAGGTGGTGGCGCTGCCGCCGCCCTGGATCACCAGTTCGGTCTTGGCGGTGATGGTGATGCGGTCGGCATTGGCGGTGATGTTGAGTTTGGCCAGCAGGTTGATGCTGTCCTTCAGCGCTCGTACGTCGATGTCGCCGGACGCGGCTACCAGACGCCAGCCCATGCTCTGCACGAACAGGCGCATGCCACGGCTGGCACTGGCGAGCAGGCGTTTGCCGATCGACAGGCTGGTGTGGCCGGTGCTGCTCAGCGCCAGGTGTTCGCCGGTGGCAATGTGGCTGGAGCGTGGCGTGGTCAGGGCGATGCCGGCCGGGCTGGCGAGGACCAGATGCGGTTCGGTGAATTCGGGGAATTCGTTGGCGGTGAGGTTCGCCGGACCGCTGCCGAGTACGCCTTGATGCTGGGCGTGCAACGCTTTGGCGACGTCGTCCTGATCGCCGGCTTCCTGGGCTTGCAGCTCTTTGGCTTGAACGGCGAATCCATCTTGCTGATCGCTGGCGGTGGCGAGGCGTTCAGCGGTTTCCGGCAGATCCTTGTGGTGCTTGGATTCGTTCGGACGCGGCTCAGTGGTGATGAGCAGACCGGCCGCCGCACGCACCGCACCGTGGCGGTCGGTTCTTAGCTCAAAACCTTCACCGCGCGGCTGACCACCGCTCGGGCGCGGATGGGTCAGATAGCCGAGGTTGATCGCACTCGCGCCGTGGTCGCTGCGCAACGCGATGCTGATCTCGCTGGTGGTATCGTCGATGCGCAGTTCGTTGGCGCGGCTGCCCTTGTATTCCTTGCTCTTGACCGTGGCCAGGGTCTTGAAATCCGGCAGTTTGTACGGCGGCAGATTGGCGCCGTGGTACAGGCAACCGGTGATCAGTGGTTGATCGGGGTCGCCCTCAAGGAAGGTGATCAACACCTCCATGCCGACCCGCGGAATGTTGATCGAACCAAAGGTTTCCGCGGCCCAACTCGACGCGACGCGCATCCAGCAACTGGTCATGTCGTCGTGTTTGCCTTCGCGGTCCCAGAAGAACTGGACTTTCACCCGGCCGTACTGGTCGCAGTAGATCTCTTCGCCTTCAGGGCCGCAGACCACCGCACTTTGCGTGCCGAGGACTTTCGGTTTCGGATGATCGAGCGGCGGACGATAAGGCACGTCCCACGGAATCGCGCTGAAGCGGTTGCGATAGCCCTGGTGGAAATCGTCCTTGTTGTCGGTGGTGTCGCTGGTCACCGACTCTTCCAGCACTTGCGGCTGTTTGCCTTCGTGGAAGATCTCGGTGAGCAGCCACAGGTCGTTCCACGTCGGGTTGGCGTGTTCGGTCAGGGCGAGGAAATGCCCGCTGACCAGGATCGGCTGATCGCTGTTGCCCTCGGCCAGTCGATAGTCGCTGCGATGGCGCTCCAGGGCCCGATTGGCCAGGTGTTTGCCGCGCTCGCGATCAACGAAACGGCCCGGGTAATCGTAGTCTTCGAGGTCTGGCTGGGCGCTGCTTTTGGCATCGCTTTCCAGCTCGATCTTCGGTTTGACGAAGTCGTAATCGCGGCGCGTGGTGCGACTGGTACGCGTGGCCAAACGCAGGCCGAAACGCTTGACCACCGGTTTGTCGGCGACCAGTCCGGAGTCCTGCTGATAGGCCACTGGCGCGAGTTTCGGGAACACTGTCTGGTCATCGCCGAAGGTCAGCTTATGCCCGCTGGACGTGTGCTGGAAGTGGTAGTGAATGCCCTCTTCTTCACACAGGCGCTGGATGAAATCCAGGTCGGACTCGTCGTACTGCACGCAGTAGATGCGCTCGGGGTAAATCGCGCTGAGTTGGAAGTGGTAATCGCTGGCGAGGATGCCGTGTTCTTCCAGCACTTGGCTGATGATCTGCTGCACGGTCATCTGCTGGAAAATGCGCTGGTTGACCCGGTGCGCGAGGTACGCCAGTTGCGGGCGCAGGGAAATCTTGTAACGCGTCAGGCGCTTGCCCGCCTCGCCCTGGGCGATGCTGTAGACCAGCCCGTGAATGCCAGTGCCGGTTGGCGACAGCTGAAGAAATGCCAGTTTGTGCAGCACGCTTTCGAGGTTGATCGAGGCCTTTTCGCTGACCAGTTCCAGCTCGAATTCGAATGGCGTGTTGAGGGCCTCACGACCGGTAAACGACAGCACCTGGAAATCGCTGTCGATGCCATCGACGGTCAGATTGAAATGAGGCTGGTTGGCCGGTGAGAACATCCCTTGTTCCTCGCGCAGTGCTGCAACACGCCTCAGGGTGCAAGAGCCTGAGGCGAAGAATTCCTTGATCGAACAGTGAACTCGACCAGTCAGACTGGTCGAGTCGGTATCACTATCAGCCGCGATTAAACGACCGGAGCACGCCAGTCATCGGAACCCGAAGTACCGGAGACTTCGTGGGTCCAGGTGATTTTACGGTAGGTGAACTGCACTTCTTCCAGATGGGTGAAGTGCGCGTTGCCTGGATCCTGGCAGTTGTGCATTTTGTTGTTGATGGCGACGATGATCGCGTCTTCCAGTTTGGTGGTGTAGTAGTGCTCTTGGGTGCCTTGCGCCGAAGTGCGGTACCACTGGATAACGATTTCGCTCATGCGCTCGCCGGAGGTCAGAGCCGCTTGCAGCAGAGGCGAAGCCTTGTCGTAGACCTTGGTGATGACCACTGGCTTGTGCACGCGCTGACCGGTTGGCTGACCGGATTGCGGGTCACGCGGGATGATCACGTCGTGGGTGAAAGCCTGCACCATGACCTGGTCTTCATGACCTTCCTGAAAGGTGTTGCCAACGGAGTCGGCGGTGAATGCGCCGGCAGTGATCAGACCTTGTTTTTCGCCAGTAACGGACATGTACGCTGGTGTTGCCATGGGGATGCTCTCCTTGCTTAAAACACACAACCGACAGGCACCATTGCCTGTCCGGGCAGGCTTGAGCTATCAAACTCCATGCCAGCTATCACAAAACCATTATTCTTCAACGCCTTAAACAAACAGCCCGTACGCCGACCTTTGAATAAACGAGATTAAACAAATAAAAGTGCGCAACTTTTTGCGCAGTGGTGTGCAAGAAGTTGCGCACTAGGCTGAAAGCCGCGGTTCATAAGGCCTGCACAGACTTTCCCGGATGAAAACAGGCCAGGTACTGCGCAACTTCTTGCGCACTTCACCGCACGCAGCCATTTGATACACCACATCACAAATGATGTACCTCAAGCCCCATTTATCAATTCCCGCCCTCCCCCTAAAGTCCTCTCCAACAGCCGCCCATCACTCCGACGGGCCAGCGACTGGAGATACCTCAAATGCCTTTCATCAGCGTACGTATCACCCGTGACGGCGTGACCCGGGAACAGAAAGCCCAGGTCATCAAGGAAATCACCGAAACGATGCAGCGGGTGCTGCACAAGGACCCGAAACTCACCCACATCGTGATCGAGGAAGTCGACACCGATAACTGGGGTTATGCCGGCATCACCACCACCGAGTATCGCCAACAGTTGGCGGATTCGCAGTCATGAGCCGGGCCGTGAAAATCGATTTCGTCTCGGATGTCGTTTGCCCCTGGTGCGCATTGGGCGCCACCGCTCTGGAGCAAGCGATCCGCAACCTGGCAGGCGAAGTCGACGTGGAGCTGACCTACAAACCGTTCGAACTGAACCCCGACATGCCCGCCGAAGGTGAGCACGCCATCGAGCACATGATGCGCAAATACGGGCGCAGCGCTGAGCAAGTGGCGGATCGCAACGCGATGATCATCGAACGCGGCGAGCAGATCGGTTTTCACTTCGACCTCGGAAAACGCAGCCATTTCCACAACACCTTCGACGCCCACCGACTGCTGTTCTGGGCCGCCACACAAGGACGTCAGCGTGAGTTGAAGCAGGCGCTGCTCAAGGCCTACTTCACTGACGGCAAGAACCCGAATGACCACGCCACCCTGGTGATGCTGGCAGGCACAGTCGGACTCGACAGCCAGCGTGCACAAGAGGTGCTGGCCAACGCTGAGTTCAGCCAACCAGTGCGCGAACTCGAACGGTTTTACCAGCAGCGCGGCATCGATTCGGTTCCGGCCATGGTCCTGGATGACAAACAGGTCATCCCCGGTTCCCAGTCCGTCGCTTATTACCAGCAAGCGTTACGTCAGGCAGCACAGGTTGCGGCTCACGCCTGACCTGCGAAATCCGTTTATTCAAACCATCCAGATTGCATGAGGAAACATCATGAACACGTCCAAAAAAGTTGTAGTGATCACTGGCGCCTCGCAAGGCATTGGCGCAGGTCTGGTCAAAGGATTCCGTGAACGCGGCTATCAGGTTGTCGCGACCTCGCGCTCGATCAAACCATCCACTGACCCGGACATTCTCGCCGTCGCCGGCGACATCGCCGACCCGCAAACCGCCGAGCGGGTGATCCGCGAAGCCGTTGCACGCTTCGGTCGTATCGACACGCTGGTCAATAACGCCGGGATATTCGTCGCCAAACCCTTCACCGAATACAGCAAAGAAGACTACGCACAGGTCGTGGCGACCAACATGAGCGGCTTCTTCCATATCTCGCAACTGGCAATTGCCGAAATGGAGAAAAACGCCAGCGGCCATATCGTCAGCGTCACCACCAGCCTGGTCGACCACGCGATTGACGGCGTACCGTCGGTGCTCGCTTCGCTGACCAAGGGTGGCATCAACGCGGCGACCAAGTCTCTGGCCATCGAGTACGCCAAGCGTGGTATTCGGGTCAACGCGGTATCGCCCGGCATCATCAAAACACCGATGCACGGCGAAGAAACTCACGCCGCCCTCGGCAGCCTGCACCCGGTCGGACATATGGGTGAGATCGATGACATCGTGCAGGCGATCCTCTACCTGGACGGCGCGAACTTCGTCACTGGCGAAATCCTCCATGTCGATGGTGGTCAAAGCGCTGGCCATTGATACCTCACCACGGCACTGCCGGTGTGTACCGGCGGTGCCGCTTCATGAGATAAACCTGAGAATGAACCGTCAGTTGATCCTCAGGCTTACTCCATGAAGCGCCACTTTGAAGACTTGCAGTTAGGCAGCATCGAACTCTTTTGCCTCGCCGCTGAAGCCGGCAGTTTCACCGCTGCCGCCCAGCTTGCGGGTGTAACGCCGGCAGCGGTGAGCCGGTCGATTCTGCGTCTGGAACAGCGCTTGGGATCGCGCCTGTTTGCGCGAACCACGCGCAGCATTCGCTTGACCGAAGCTGGCAGAAACTTTTTCGTCCAGTGCAGCCAGGCGCTGACGCAACTGGTCGAAGCGCAACAGGAAGTCATGGGCGCACAGACGTCACCCTCAGGGCTGTTGCGCATCAGCCTGCCCACCACTTATGGGCATCACCGTATCCTGCCGCTGCTGCCAAAATTCCGCGCGCTCTACCCCGACGTCACCGTCGACATCCACTTGGGCAACCGCAATATCGACTTTGTCGGCGAAGGCTACGATCTGGCAATCCGCGTCCGCGCCCAACCGGATTCGACCATGGTCGCGCGCCTGCTGGAGGATGCAAAACTGGTGGTGGTCGCCTCTCCCGACTATCTGAAAAAGGCTGGCGTACCGCAGACGCTTGAGGATCTGGTGCAACACGAATGCATTCAGTTCGAACTGCCGAGCAGCGGACGGCGGATCTCCTGGCTGTTCCAGGAAAACGGCGATGATCTGGAAGTGATTTCCGAGGGAGGCTACTCCTGCTCAGACGATGTGCTTGGCGGCGTCACCCTGGCCAAACACGGCGCGGGGGTCTTCCAGACGTACAAGTTCATCGTCGAAAAGGAGCTGGCCGACGGCAGCCTCGTTGAGGTGCTACAGCCTTACGCCGGACGCTCGCGACCTTACACCTTGCTCTACCCGCACGGCCGCTATGTGCCGCAACGGGTCAGGGCGTTTGTCGATTTTCTGCTGCAGTTTCGTGATGAGTGGGCCGGGGCTTAGCGCTGAAGTCCACGCGGTGGCAGTCACTGCAGTTCAATGCCGCAGCAATTTGCGCAGCGGCACGCCATCCTTGAGTACGGGCGACTTGATGACGATGTAACTGAAGTACTTGGAAATGCCGATATTTTTGTCCAGCAAGCTTTCGATCACTTCCTGATAATGCTGGATGCTGCGGGTCATGAAGCGCACCAGATAATCGTAGCCGCCGCTGATCAGATGACACTCAAGCACTTCGTCGACCAAACGAATATTCGATTCGAATTTGGCGAAATCCTCGCGTTTGTGATCGCTCAAGGTGATTTCGGTAAACACCGTGACCGAGTCGGTGATCTTCGCCAGATTCAGGTGCGCTTTGTAGCTGGAAATATAACCCGCTGATTCCAGTCGCTTGACCCGTTGCAGACACGGACTGGCCGACAGCCCGACGGCATCGGCCAGGCTGACGTTGGTCATGCGGCCATCCTTCTGCAACTCGACCAGAATGCTGATGTCGATCCGGTCCAGTTTTACTATCCCTTCCATTGCATACCTCTGACTGCCATTTGTAGGACAATCTTCTAGCAAAATCAGCGCCGTAATGACAGCTGATGCTGAGTCACCAGGTCCGCCATGCTGTTGATGCAGTATTGCGCCGAGCAGGGCGTGGGTTGCCTGCCCCGATCACGACTGATCAGGCACACGTCATTCTCCGACCCTCGGCGCGCACCTGCGCGCGTGATATGGAGAATGTCGCCCGGTACCAGTGCGTTGGCGCTCAGCCAATTGGCGTCCTGCAACGGTGCGTCAGCCAATGAAATGAAGTCGTCGGCATTGATCCCCAAACGCTCGCACAGCGGGCCACGATCTTCGGCATCGCGGTCACCCTGGACCAGCAGGCGGTAGAACTTGCGCAGGTACAACATCGCACCTGGCGCGTCTTCGAACAATGACCATGCCGCCACCGACCGGGCAAAGCTCATGCCCTCCTCCCAACTGGCATTCAAGCCCCAGCGTTCGGCGAGTTGACGATGGGCGAAACACAACATGCCACTGAAGCCTAGCTCAGCGAAACGCGGATACAGCGCATGCAGCACTTCACGGTATTCAGCCAGCACCTGATCCTTGTCCGGATGACCACCCCGACTGACCAGCAGCGGTAGCAATGCCGTCCAGACTCCCGAGTCGCGGTCGACCAGCGCTTCATCGCAATCAATGAGCAACGCTCGATAATCAATCAGTCCCATGGCGTGCGAAGCCTCCAATGATGCATTCCATCCGTCCATGCTCCACAAATGCTCACAAGCGATGCGCTGACGCACCGCCGCGAGCGCACAGGCACTCAGTTCAAGACGCGTGCCAAGGCGCTTTCGAGAATCTGCAAGGCTTCGTCGATCTGCGTCGGCGTGGCCACCAGTGGCGCGAGAAAACGCAGAACATTGCGGTGCACACCGCACTTGATCACCAGCAAGCCGCCCTTGCGCGCCTCATCGATCAAGCGTTGATTCAGATCCGCATCGGGTGTACGCGCGTCGTCAGGCTTGATCAACTCGATCGCCAGCATGAAACCGGTACCGCGCACGTCGCCGATTTGCGCGTAACGGCTCTGCAACTTCAACAAACCCTGACGCAAGTGTTCGCCCAGCGCCTCGCCGCGTGCCAGCAACTGCTCCGCCTCAAAGGCCTCGATCACCGCCAGCGCCGCTGCGCATGACAACGCGTTGCCGCCGTAAGTGCCGCCCAGACCTCCGGGCAACGGCGCGTCCATGATGGCCGCTTTACCGACCACCCCCGACAGCGGCAAACCACCGGCCAGACTTTTCGCCACGGTTACCAGATCAGGCTGGATGCCCGCGTGCTGGAAACCGAACCATTTGCCCGTGCGGCCGAACCCCGTCTGGATTTCATCGAGAATCAGCACGATGCCGTGCTTTTCGGTCAGCGCGCGCAGGGCCTGAAGGAACTCGGCCGGTGCCGCGAGAAAGCCGCCGTCGCCCTGCACGGGTTCGATGATGATGGCAGCCACCCGCTCAGGCGCCACTTGCGTTGCGAACAGTTCCTCGAGGGCCTTGAGCGCCATGTCACTGGTCAGGCCGCGATAGGCATTCGGGTAAGGCGTGTGAAAGACCTCCGGTGCAAACGGGCCGAAGTTCTGTTTGTAAGGCTGGCTCATGCCGGTCAGCGTGGTGCCCAGCAAGGTACGGCCATGGAAGCCGCCACGAAAGGCAATCACCGCCGAACGGCCGGTGTGAGCCCTGGCGATTTTCACTGCGTTCTCGACCGCTTCGGCGCCGGAGGTGAAGAACGCGGCCTTATAGGCTTGCTGGCCGCCGATCATTTCACACAGGCGCTGGGCCAGATCCAGATAAGGTTGATAGGCGACCACCTGGAAGCAGGCGTGCGAAATCTTGTGCAATTGCTGCTGCACCGCCGCCACCACTTTGGGATGGTTGTGACCGATGTTCAACACGCCGATGCCGCCGACAAAATCCAGGTAGCGCTTGCCGTCCACGTCCCACAACTCGGCGCCCTGGGCGCGATCAATCACCAATGGGTGAGCGGTAACCAGGCCTCGCGGCACGAATTGATCGCGCTGACGGAGCAAATGAGGGGTGTCGTCGACTTTGCTATTCATGGCATTTCCCATCGTGAGTCCGGCAACCTGGAGGTGGTTGCGATGGTGTTCAGATTAAGGCTTGCGCGAAACGAACTACGCCGAACTTCCCCCCTGAGAAATTCGGATCGACTGTTTTGACCCTGCCAAACGGCAGATTCCTTCAGCCCGCCGAATCTGCCGCCGTCGCGTTCATCGAGCGTGACGCAGACCGTTTGCACTGACGCTTTCGACAGATCCTGCGCCGGCATTGCGCGATCATGAAAGCACCTACCCCTTTCAGGAATTGCTCATGGCCCTGCTTTATAAAGCTGACCCTGTACGCGGCGAACAGTGGCAAGCGTTGTTCGCCGAACACGCCCCGGACATCGAATGGCGCGCCTGGCCAAATATCGGCGATGCGGCCGATATTGATTACCTGGCTGCGTGGCAAGCGCCGGACGATCTGGCTGCGGTGTTGCCAAACCTGAAAGTGTTGTTCGCGCTGTCGGCCGGTGTCGATCAACTCGATCTGAGCCGCATTCCACCCAGCCTGCCGGTGGTGCGCCTGCTTGATCCCGGCATCACCCGTGGCATGTGCGAATACGCCAGTTTCGCCGTGCTCAGCCTGCACCGCGACATGCTGCGTTACCGTCAGCAACAAATCGCGCGTTGCTGGCAAGCGCATATGCTGCAACCGGCGCACACGCGGCGGGTCGGGGTAATGGGGCTCGGTGCGCAGGCGCAACAGATTCTGGCGACGTTGCAGCCGCTGGGGTTCGCGTTGAAAGGCTGGGCGCGCAGCCGCCATCAAATTGCCGGCGTGGATTGCTTCGCGGGTGACGCGCAACTGTCGGCGTTTCTCAGCCAGTGCGACATTCTCCTGTGCGTGTTGCCGCTGACCGAACAGACCCAAGGGATTCTTGATCGTGACGTGTTCCGGCAACTGCCGCACGGTGCGGCGCTGATCAATATGGGCCGTGGTGGGCATCTGGTGGAAAGCGATTTGTTGCAAGCACTGGACAGCGGACAGCTCAGTGGCGCGGTGCTTGATGTATTACAAGAAGAACCAGCACTGGCGGATCATCCGTTCTGGGCGCATCCAAAGATTCTGCTGACGCCGCACATTGCGGCGATGACGCAACCGCAAAGCGCATTTGCGGTGTTGCTGGAAAACATTCGCCGGTTTCAGCGCGGGGAGCCAATGGCGGGCCAGATCGACCGCCAGCAGGGTTACTGAAAACATCAATAACCCAAGTGTGCGAGCCTGCTCACGAATGCGCATCGTCAGTTGATCGTCTCCGGGCTGACACCGCTTTCGCGAGCAGGCTCGCTTCCCCAGGCTGATTGACGTGGGCTTAAAGGATGTCGGCGATGGCTTTACCGACGTCTTGCGTCGCGCCTTTTCCGCCGAGATCCGGGGTAATCGGGCCGTCGGCAATCACCTGCTCGATTGCCCGCAATATCCCGTCATGCGCGGCCCGATAACGCTCATCACCGTTGCCGAGAAAATCGAGCATCAACGCACCGGACCAGATCATCGCAATCGGATTGGCAATGTTCTGCCCGTAGATATCCGGCGCCGAACCATGCACCGGTTCGAACAACGAGGGAAAACGCCGCTCAGGATCGAGGTTGGCCGAAGGCGCAATGCCGATGGTTCCGGCACACGCCGGCCCCAGGTCGGACAGGATGTCGCCAAACAGATTCGAGGCCACGACCACATCAAATCGATCCGGTTGCAAGACGAACCGTGCGCAGAGGATATCGATGTGTTGCTTGTCCCAGGTAACTTGCGGGTAGTTAGCCGCCATCAACGCGGTGCGCTCGTCCCAGTAGGGCATGCTGATGGAAATGCCGTTGGACTTGGTCGCCGCCGTCAGACGCTGGCGCGGACGGGTCTGGGCCAGATCGAAGGCAAATTTCAGAATTCGGTCGACACCGCGACGGGTGAACACTGACTCTTGCAGCACGAACTCATGCTCGGTGCCTTCGAACATTTTTCCGCCGACCGAGGAATACTCGCCCTCCGTGTTCTCGCGGATCACCACGAAGTCGATGTCGCCCGGTTCGCGCCCGGCCAGCGGGCACGGGACACCGGGAAACAGACGCACCGGACGGATATTCACGTACTGGTCGAAATCGCGGCGAAACTTCAGCAGTGATCCCCACAACGAAATGTGATCGGGCACCTTGTCCGGCCAGCCGACCGCGCCGAAATAAATCGCGTCGAAGCCCTTGAGCTGCTCAAACCAGTCATCGGGCATCATTTGCCCATGCTCCAGGTAATAATCGCAGTTGGCCCATTCAAGAACTTCAATGTTCAAGTCCAACTGCCATTTGCTCGCAGCCTTCTCCAGCACACGCAAACCTTCGGGCAACACTTCCTTGCCAATGCCGTCGCCGGCAATCGCGGCGATCTTGAATGCCTTGCTCATTGAACCTGCCTCCCCATGCACGTGAATTACAGCCCGCCGATGTGGAAGGCTTTGACTTCAAGGTATTCATCCAGGCCGTACTTGCTGCCCTCGCGGCCCAGCCCCGATTGCTTGATACCGCCGAACGGCGCGACATCCATGGAGATGATTCCGGTATTAAGGCCGACCATGCCGAACTCCAGCGCTTCGCCGAACCGCCAGGAGCGGCGCAGATCCTGGGTGAAATAGTAGGCACCCAAGCCATACGGCGTGGCATTGGCCAGAGCGAGGGCTTGTGCCTCATTGTCAAACCGCATCAACGGCGCCACCGGGCCGAAGGTTTCTTCGTTGGCCAGCAGCATGCCGGCATGGGCATCGCCCAGAACGGTGGGTTGCACGAACTGGCTGCTGGCATCAGGCATGCCGCCACAGAGCAAACGCGCGCCCTGGGTCAGCGCATCGTCAATGTGCCGCGCGACTTTGCTTACTGCGGCCGGGTTGATCAGCGGGCCAATCGTGACATCAGCCTCCAGGCCATTACCGACCTTGAGCTTGCCGACCTCTTCCACCAGTCGCTGAGCGAAGCGTTCATAGATGCCGTTTTGCACAAGGATGCGGTTGGCACAGACGCAAGTCTGGCCGGCATTGCGAAATTTGCTGAGCATGACCCCGGCCACGGCCTGCTCCAGATCGGCGTCATCGAAGACAATGAAGGGCGCGTTACCGCCCAACTCCAGACTCAAGCGCTTGATGTGCTCGGCGCTCTGGCGCATCAGCAAACGGCCTACAGAGGTCGAGCCGGTAAAGGAAATCTTGCGAACTGTCGGGTTGCCGGTCAGCTCTTCGCCAATGCCGGCGGGCATTCCGGTCACCACATTGAACACACCGGCCGGAATACCGACACGCTCTGCCAATACCGCCAGCGCCAGCGCCGACAACGGTGTGAGATCCGACGGTTTGACAATGATCGGGCAACCCGCCGCCAGCGCCGGCGCGCATTTTCGGGTGATCATCGCATTGGGGAAGTTCCACGGCGTGATCGCCGCGCAGACGCCGACCGGTTGTTTCAAGGTCAGCAGCCGACGGTCGCCGCCAGGTGCCGGCATGGTTTCGCCGTAGACACGGCGGGCCTCTTCAGCGAACCACTTGACGAACCCGGCACCGTAGCGGATTTCGCCTTTGGCCTCGTTCAGCGGCTTGCCCTGTTCGCAGGTCATGATCAGTGCCAGATCATCGAGGTTGTCGACCATGGCCTGATACCAACGCTCAAGCAAAGTGGCGCGTTCGGCGGCCGGGCGCGCACGCCAGGCGGGCCAGGCCTTGTCGGCGGCCTCGATGGCGCGGCGGGTCTCCGCGCCTCGCATGGCCGGCACCCGGGCAAGCAACTGACCGCTGGCCGGATCAATAACGTCGAGGGTCGCGGCGTCATCGGCGCCGATCCACTGCCCGTTTATATAAGCGAGTTCTGCCAAAAGGCTGGAGTCTTTCAAACGATTCTTGAGCATGGTCGAGTCCTGATTCGAGACATGCTCCAGTCTAGGGAGGTACTACGGGGGAGGATGCTGAAAGCGCTTTGAGGACGGCGTCGGATGCTGAAATTTTCGCCGCAACAGCAGATCAACACAAAATCCTGTAGGCGCGAGCCGGCTCGCACCTACAGGCACCGTCATTGTTTCAGCGACCCCAGCAAACCCTGAAGAAACCGCTCCCCGGCCTCCATCTGACTGACCTCGATAAACTCATCCGGCTTGTGCGCCTGCTCGATCGAACCCGGCCCGCACACCACCACCGGCACATCCAGACGCTGCTTGAACAAACCGCCTTCCGTGCCGAAAGAGACCTTGGACACACCGGTATCCGGCGCGGCGAAGTTTTTCAGAAAGCGCACGGCTTCGACGCTCGGATGCGTGTCGAGCCCGGGATAGACGTTCAGCGTTTCGATCTCGATGGCGGCGACGCTCGACAGTAAACGCGCCTCGCGCACGATCAGCTCGGCGCGCTCCTGCATCTGCGCGAGAAACTGGTCCAGATCATCGGCCGGCAAGTTGCGCACCTCGAAGTCCAGAGTGCACAGATTGGGCACGATGTTCAGGGCGCGCCCGCCACCAATCTGACCAACATGCACCGTGGTGTAAGGCACGTCGTAATCCGTATCCTGGGCGCCCTGCTCCTGCAATTGGCGCTGACTGTCGCGCAGTGCGGCGATAAAGTCGCAAGCCACGTGAATCGCATTGACCGAGCGAGGCGCCAGTGAGGAATGCGCTTCCAGGCCACGACAGTAGGTGCGATAGGAGCCCTTGCCCTTGTGCCCGAGTACGAACTGCATGTTGGTCGGCTCGCCAATCAGGCACAGAAACGGGCGCACCGGGGCCAGATGCAAAACGTCGAGCAAGCGCCGCACACCGACGCAGCCGGTTTCTTCGTCGTGGGACAATGCCAGTTGCAAAGGCCGGTTCAGCGAATGGTCGGCAGCGTCGAGCATCGCGTCGATGGCCAAGGCAATGAACCCTTTCATGTCGCAACTGCCGCGCCCGTAAATTCGCCCGTCCTGCAGCGTCGCCTGAAACGGCTCAACCGTCCACGCCTGCCCTGCCGCCGGCACGACGTCGGTGTGCCCGGACAGCAGGATACCCGGCAAGGTTTGCGGGCCGGTGCTGGCGAACAGGTTGGCTTTCCTGCCGGTTTGGTCTTTGACGACCAGCGAATCGATGCCCTTGCTCAGCAGCAATTCGCGGACGTAGTCAATCAGGGCCATGTTCGACTCCGAAGAGACTGTGTCGAACGCCAACAAACGTTTGAGAATCTCCAGTACGCGCGGCTTCATGAGGCTTTGCTCCGTTGCTCGGTCAGGGTGGCGAACCGGCGGATGGAGAACGGTTCAATCGAAGTGCTGGTGCTGCCGGTGCTGATCAGTTCGGCCATGACGTCACCCACGCCAGGGCCGAGCTGGAAGCCGTGGCCGCAGAACCCGAAGGCATAGAACAAACCGTCAACCGTGCCGCTCGGTCCCATGATCGGCAAGGAGTCCGGCAGATAACCTTCAATGCCACTCCAGACGCGGATGATGTTCAGATTGCCGACACCTGGCAGCAGGCGCCGCATCTGTTCCATCTGATTGAGCAGACTGCGCGGCTCGAAATAGGCGCGGCGATTGAGCATGTCCGGCTTGCTGCGGTAGCCGCCACCGATGACGATGTTGCCGCGCGGAATCTGCCGAAAATAGATCACTTCCTCGGCGATCTTGGTGTAAACGCCAATCACCGTCGGCAACGCGTACGGCACCGGCTCGGTCACCGCCATTTGCGGGCCGTGGGTGTCCAACGGCACCGGTTCGCCGAACTGTTGCGACAGCTTCTGCCCCCACGCACCGGCAGTAATCAACAACTGCGCCGCGCTGAACTGGCGGCCATCGGTGGTGCTGACGCGAAAATCACCAGCAACCTTTTGCACTTCGGCCACTTCAGTCTGTTCTTCGATCCGCGCCCCCAGACGCCGTGCTGCCCGGGCAAATGCCGGTGCCGCCAGGCGTGGATTGGCGTGGCCATCGTGCGGGGCGTAAGAGCCGCCCTTGACGTCCGGGCCGAGGAAGGGAAAGCGCTCATGCAACGCTTGGCCACGGTAGATTTGCAGATCCAGCTGCGCTGCTTCCGGCGCGTTGGCATACGCCTCCAGTTCGGCAATTTCGTCGTCGCGATAACACACGCGCATGTGCCCGCTGGCGATGAACTCCAGGTCGTCATCGATCAGTTCCGGCAAGCGCTTCCACAATGCCCATGAACGGTTGGCCAGTTCCAGTTGCCCCAGATAGCGGCCCTGACGACGGACGTTGCCGAAGTTGACACCGCTGGCGTACTGGCCGATCTGGTCACGCTCAAGCAGGATCACCGAGTGCCCGCGACGACGCAGGAAAAACGCTGCCGCCGAGCCCATCAAGCCACCGCCGACAATCACCACATCAGCTTTTTCAACAGTCATGGCGACACCTCCTCGGTTAACATCGAAAGCGGTTTGACCGGCGCCTGGCCGCGTTGTCGACCGACCTGCTGCACGCTGACACCCGCCGCTGCCGCGATCACCTCGGCCCCGGCCTGGGAACAATAACGGCCCTGACAGCGGCCCATGCCGACCCGGCTGAACGCTTTGGCACGGTTGACCTCACAGGCGCCCTTCTCGCTGACAGTGCGGCGCAGCTCACCGGCGCTGATCATTTCGCACCGACAGACAATGGCAGCGTCCGGCAACGCCGAGGCTTGCTGCGCAGGCCAGGGAAAGGCTTGCGCCAGGCCAAGACGAAACTGATCCATCACCACCAGCGCCTGCCGTTGTTGCTCACGCAGACCGGCGTTTACCGGTTGGTTCAAATCTTCCAGCAAGGCCATGGCCACCAGTCGCCCGGCGTGCTCAGCCGCATCGGCACCGCGAATTTTCGCGCCGTCGCCGGCAGCGTAGACACCGCTGACCGACGTGCGCCCTGCTTCGTCGACCGCCAGCCACCACTGGCCGGACGCCTGGTCAAACGCCATCCGGCATCCCGCCAGATCCGCCAGCTGAGTTTCCGGACGCAAGTGATAACCCAACGCCACGGCGTCGCAATCCAGACTCAGCGTTTCACCTTTACCGGTGCGTATCCGCACGCCGCTGACACCGCTGGCTGCATCACCCAGGACCTGCAACGGCTCGACGCCGAGGTGCACCGGTATCTTTGCCCGATACAACTGCGCCAACAATTTCATCCCGGTCAACAGCACGCCGGGGCGCGCGAGCAATTTCGGCAGTGCGCCGATGCGCTTGTGCAGCGGCGAGGTGTCCAGCACCGCGGCCACCGTCGCCCCGGCTTTCACATACTGACTGGCCACCAGATACAGCAACGGCCCGCTGCCCATGAACACAACGCTGCGACCAATCGACACCGCCTGCGACTTGAGCGCAATCTGCGCCCCGCCAAGGCTGTAAGTGCCCGCCAGTTGCCAGCCTTCAATCGGCATCAGCCGGTCAGTGGCGCCCGTGCAGAGCAGCAACGCGTCGTAATCCAGCGTCGAGTGCCGGCCCTGACTGACGCAGCACAATTGTCCCGGCGTGAGGTTCCACACCAGGGTGTCCGGACGATAGTCGATCCGCTCGCGCAGGCGATCAAAGCTCTCATGCAGGTCTTGCGCCTTATGCGCTTCGCTGCCGTACAGCGTGGCGTAATTGCGAGTGAAACCCTCGGGCTGGCGACGATAGATTTGTCCGCCGTCGCGGCGATTTTCATCGATCAGCGTCGGTTTGAAACCGGCCGCCACCAGCGTTTCGGCACAACGAATGCCCGCAGGCCCGGCGCCGACAATGACTATGCGTGCAATGGCCATTTTGCCTCCGGTTGCGTGGTGACAATGTCCAGGCCTTCACGCACTTCATTGGAACAGGCGCGCAAACGCTCGCCGCTGCGCGTCCAGACCCAGCAATCCTGGCAGGCGCCCATCAGGCAAAACCCGGCGCGTCGACCTGAATCAAACTCCGATTGACGCAAGGCATTGCCGTGAGTCAGTAAGGCAACCATCAACGTGTCACCCTGCAACGCTTGCACCTGCGCACCATCCACCGTCAGGTTGACGCTAGGTCGCCCCTGTTCGGCCAGCCTTACAAAACGCCCGCTCATGCATAGGCTCCCTGACTCAGATTGATGACATCGCGCTGGGTTTTCAGCAGTTCGATGCTGTCGTGGTGACAGAGAATTTCACTGCCGCCGTCAATGTTGCGACGCGCAGGCGCGCTGCGATTGCACAGGCCATCGACCCGCACCGGACAGCGGTCGAGGAACGTACACAGTTCTGGTTCGTCGGATCTGGCCCCCACCGGCGGCAGTTCCCCACACGTCGTGCCGCAATTCTCCAGCCAGCCCTGGCGCAGTTCCGGGACAGAATGAATCAGCAAGTCGGTGTAGGGGTGAAACGGCGGCTGGGCAAATGCCTGACGCGTCCCGGCCTGAACTTTGTGGCCGCTGTACATCACCACAATGTCATCGCACAGCGCGCGCACGGTGGAGATGTCGTGACTGATAAACAGGTACGAAACACCCAGCTCCTGACGCAGATCGCGCAACAGTTCGAGAATCGCCGCACCCACCACCGTGTCCAGTGCCGAGGTCACTTCATCGCACAGGATCAAGTCCGGTTTTGCCGCCAGCGCACGCGCCAGGTTGACCCGTTGTTTTTGCCCGCCGGACAGTTCATTCGGGCGACGTTCGGCCAGGGTTCGGGGCAAACGCACCAGATCGAGCAGTTCGCCGATTCGTTCGTGCAACGCCGCGCCCTTGAGGCCGAAATACATTTTCAGCGGCCGACCGAGGATGGTGCTGACACTGTGCATAGGGTTAAGCGCGGTATCGGCGTTTTGAAAGACCATCTGTATCCGTCGGAACTGTTCATCGGTGCGCTCGGACAGGCAGCCGCCGAGTGGCTGACCATCGAAGGTCAACCCGCCCAGCGCCGGACACAGCAACCCCGCCACCACCCGCGCCAGCGTCGACTTGCCGGAACCGGACTCACCGATCACGCCGATGGCCTGCCCGCGACGCACGGTCAGATCAATGTCTTCCAATACGCGGATCGCCGGCATGCCGTGCGTGTTCTTGTTGCCGTAGCCTGCGGTCAGGCCTTTGATGGTCAGCAGCGGTTGCTCTTCAGCAATGCCGCAGGGTGGCCGGATCGAGGTGTCCGGGCGCGCGGCGGCCAACAGGCTGCGGGTGTATTCATGGGACGGCCCCTTCAACAACGGCGCGGTAGCGCTCTGTTCGAATATCTGGCCGCCATTGAGCACCACAATCTGGTCAGCCATTTGCGCCACCACCGCCAGATCGTGGGACACGTAGACAGCGGTCGCACCTCGTTCGCGAACCACCCGTTTGAAGGCACGCAACACGTCGATCTGGGTGGTCACATCGAGGGCGGTGGTCGGTTCATCGAGGACCACCAGCAACGGATCGCTGATCAGCGCCATCGCCGCCATCACCCGCTGCAATTGCCCGCCCGACACCTGATGCGGATAACGTTGGCCGATGCGCTCAGGGTTCGGTAATGCGAGGTCGCGAAACAACGCGATGGCTTTGGCTTCGAGCACCGCACGGGTGCCCAAACCGTGAATCAATGCGCCCTCCACCACTTGATCGAGCAGTCTTTTTGCCGGATTGAACGCGGCCGCCGCGCTTTGCGCGATGTACGACACACGGTTGCCGCGCAGTTTTTGCAGTTCTTTTTCGCTGAGGGCCAGCATGTCGTGCTCACCGACCTGCACCACTCCGCCGGACAACCGGCAGCCACGCCGGGCGTACCCGAGCAAGGCCAGGGCGATGGTGGTTTTGCCCGACCCGGACTCACCGATCAGCGCCAATACTTCGCCTTTTTCCAGAGCGAAACTCACGCCTTTGACGATTTCGCTTTCACCGCGCTCGCCACACGCGACCACCCGCAAGTCTTCGACTCGAATCAATTGGCTCATTTCAATGACCTCCCGAACGGCGACTGCGGCGAGACGACAGCCTGTCGATAAACAGATTCACGCCAATGGTCAGGGTGCCGATTGCCAGTGCCGGAATGACGATGGCCGGCGCGCCCTGATTGAGTCCACCGATATTTTCGCGCACCAGCGAGCCAAGGTCGGCGTCGGGTGGTTGCACGCCCAGGCCCAGGAAGCTCATGCCACTGAGCAGCAACACAATAAAGCCGAAGCGCAGGCCCAGATCGGTCAGCACCGGGTTGAGCATGTTCGGCAGGATTTCCACACAGGCAATGTACAGGCGCCGTTCGCCACGGGTACGCGCCACTTGTACGTACTCCAGAGCCTCGATGTTCACTGCCATGCTGCGGGCAATGCGAAAGGCCCCGGGAGCGAAGCTCAGCACGGCGGTGCATACCAGCAACATCACCGACGAACCAAACGCCGAGACCATGATCAGCGCGAGCATCTTGCTCGGGATCGAGATGAACGCGTCCATCAGGCGACTGATCACTTCGTCCAGCCATTTTGGCGACACCACCGCCAGCAGCGCGCAACTGGTGCCCAGGCCACTGGCCAATATCGCCGCAATCAACGCCAGGCCCACCGTGAAGCGGGCGCCGACGAGCACGCGGCTGAGCATGTCACGGCCCAGATAATCCGTGCCGAACGGGTACAGGGCACTGATGCTGTCAAAGACATTGTCCGACACCACTTCGCCCACCGGATGGGGTGCCAGCCACGGGCCGAACATTGCCACCAGCAACCACAGAAGGCACATTGCAGCACCGATCAGACCCAGCCAGGCCGGGCCATGGGACACCTTGCCCACCGACAGGTCGGGCGCTGAAGGCGTCGATTTCACAATGAGATTGTTCATTGGTTTCGCAGCCTCGGGTTGGACAGAATGGCGCACAGGTCGGCGAGCAGCACCAGCCCCAGGTACGCTGTACAGAACAACATGGTGCAGGCCTGAACCAGTGCCATGTCACGGTTGGTCACGGCATCGACCATCAGGCTGGCGATACCGGGATAGTTGAAGATGGTCTCGACGATGACCACCCCGCCCAGCAGGTAGGAAAGGCTCAGGGCGATGGCGTTGGCAATCGGCCCGATCGCGTTGGGCAAGGCGTGCCGCAGTACGATACGAATCGGGCTGACCCCTTTGAGCCGGGCCATTTCCACGTAAGGACTGTCGAGTTGATCGATCACCGCTGCGCGGGTCATGCGGGCCATTTGCGCGACGATCACGCAACACAGGGTCATCACCGGCAACGCGTAAGTGCGCATGAATTGCCACGGTGAAGTGATGTCGCTGGCATAGGACAGCGCCGATAACCAACCCAGGTTTACCGCGAAGATCAGCACCGCCAGGGTCGCCACCAGAAACTCCGGAACCGCGACCATGGCCAGGGTAAAAAAGCTCAACAGGCTGTCGAGTCGCCCGCCCCTACCCATCGCCGAACCGATGCCCAGAATCAGCGCCACCGGTACCGAAACCAGTGCGGTTGCGCCGGCCAGCATCAAGGTGTTGGGGACGCGCCCGGCCATCAGCTCACCCACCGGCATGGCGTTGGAAACCGACAGGCCCATGTCGCCACTGAGCAAGTTCATTAGCCAGTGCAAATAGCGCAACACGCCGGGCTGATCGAGTCCCAGTTTCAGGCGCAACGCCGCGACCTGCTCCGGCGTGGCGAACTGCCCCAGCGATTGTTGCGCGGCGTCGCCCGGCAATACCGCCGTGATCGCGAACACGACCATGGACACAATCAACAACGTCACGATCGCGGCGCCCATGCGCCTACCGATCAACCACAAGGTGTTGCTGTTCATCGCCTGTCCTCCTGCACTGTTACTGCCGCTCAAACCGACGGCTTATCAAGCGTCCAGCCAGACCTGCTCGGCGAACATGTAACCCATGAAGCCGCCCAGCGGATTGCTGCTGTAGCCTTTGATGCGTTGGTCAACGCCATCGATGTTGCTGATGAATACCGGCACGCCGATGCCGCTGTGGTCGTGCACCAGCGTTTGCATATCGGCGTACATCTTGCTGCGCTTGGCGTCGTCGGTTTCGGCGCGGGCGAGCATCAGCAATTGGTCGAACTGATCGTTCTGCCAACCGGACTCGTTCCACGGCGCTTTCGACTGGAAGAACTGCGAGAACATCACGTCGGCGTTCGGCCGCGGGTTGATGTTGCCGAAGCTCAGCGGGTGCTTCATCCAGTGGTTGGACCAATAGCCGTCGCTCGGCAGACGGTTGACGTCGAGTTTCAGCCCGGCCTGTTTCGCCGATTGCTGCAACAGCACCGCGATATCCACTGAACCGGTGGCGGCCGGCGATGCGACCAGCGGCATGCTGATGTTTTCCATCCCGGCTTTCTTCAGCAGGAACCGCGCTTTTTCCGGGTCATAGACGGTTTGTGGCAGGTCGGCGTTGTAATAGCGCGAACCCGGCGCAATCGGATGGTCGTTGCCGACCACGGCAAAGCCACGGAACACCGCCGATTTGACCTGCTCGCGGTCGAGCAGATACTTCATCGCCTGGGTGAATTCGGCGCTTTTGCCGGGCATCTGATCCTGACGAATGATCAAATCAGTGTAGTTGCCCGAAGGCGCATCAACGACCCGATGCTTGGCACTGGCTTTGATCCGGGTGGTAGAACGCGGATTGACCTCGTTGATCATGTGTACGTCGCCGGAAAGCAGCGCGTTGACCCGCGACGGTTCGTCACCAATGGCGATGAACTCGATTTCGTCGAGGTACGGCAGGCCTGGTTTCCAGTAACCGGTGTTGCGCGCAGCCACCGAACGCACGCCCGGTTTGAATTCCTTGACCTTGAACGGCCCGGTGCCGATGCCCTGATTGAAGTCGGTGGTGCCTTCGGGAACGATCAGCAGGTGCGACACAGCGAGAATCGACGGCAGCTCTGCGTTGGGGGCGCTCAGGCGGATCTGTACTTCGTTGGTGCCGGTAGCCTTGATCTCGACGAACTGCTCCATCAGCGGCATGACTTTCGAACCGGTGAGCGGGTCCTTGTGCCGCGACAACGAAAACACCACGTCGGCGGCGCTCAGGGTCTTGCCGTTGTGGAAGGTCACGTCTTTGCGCAGGGTGATGGTCCACACGGTGGCGTCGGTGTTGTCGATGCGCTCGGCCAGTTCCAGTTGCGGCACCAGATGCGAGTCGAATCGGGTCAGGCCGTTGTAGAACATGTAGTGGCGCACATAGTCGGTGGACAACGCGCCTTTGGCCGGGTCGAGGGTGTCCGCCGTGGAACTGGACATCCCGGCGACACGAATGCGCCCGCCCGGTTTGCCTTTGCCCGGTGTTGCCGTTTCATCGGCGAACAGCTTGCCCGCGGCGCCAAACAGGCTGCTGGCGCCCGCCGCGGCAACCCCCGCGACACCGAGCATTTGCAGGGCATGACGGCGTGACATGCCACGATTGAGGCCCTCGAAAACCCGCAGGCTTTCTTCGCCGGAGATCAGGGGTGAGTCGTTCTTGTTGTCAGTCATATCAGTGCTACCTGTCGAAGATGAGAAGGCTCGAGTGTTCCGGTTGACCGGAACGTCCTGAAACGCAAACGACGGTGACGCCACAACAGCAACTCAATGCAGATAATCCTGAAAGCGGTAATACGCGCCCACGAACGGCAAAAACCACGGCTTGCCGAAATGCCCGGGGATGGCTGGCCATTCAAGTTCGCGCCATGGATTGGCCTCAACGTTACCCGCCATCACCTCGGCCATGACCTGGCCCATGTGTACCGACATCTGTACACCGTGGCCGCTGTAACCCATGGAGTGAAAAACCCCGCCATGCTGACCGGCCCGAGGTAGCCGATCGGAGGTCATGTCGACCAGCCCGCCCCAGCAGTAGTCGATTTCCACCTCGGCCAATTGCGGGAACATCTGCACCATGGCGGCTTGCAGGACCTTGCCGCTCTTGGCGTCGTTGACGCTGTCGGACATGGCGAACCGCGCGCGGCCGCCAAACAGCAAACGGTTGTCCGGGGTCAGGCGAAAGTAGTTACCGATCATGCGGCTGGTGACATAGGCACGACGACACGGCAGCAATTGGTCGATCAACGCGTCTGGCAATACCTCGGTAGCGATGACGAAACTGCCGACCGGAACGATGCGCCGCCGATACCAGCTCAAGCCGCCGTGTTGACAAGCGCCAGTGGCGAGCAGCACCTGCCCGGCGTGCAGCGAACCCTTGCTGGTATTGACCTGATAGCCGCCGGCCCTGGCCTTCCAGTCCAGTACCGAAGTGCCTTGATGGATCAGAGCACCGTGCCGCGCCGCCGCTTCGGCCAAGCCGACGCCGAAGCGGCCGACGTGCATTTGCACGCCGTTGCGTTGCAGCAGAGCGCCGTGAAACTGTGCCGAATTCACTTCAGCGCGGGTCTGCTCAGCGGACAACAACTCGACATCGGCATCGACCTCACGACGAATCAGCTCACAAGTGCGCGCCAGGCCTTCGTAGTGCATGGGTTTGGCGGCCAGTTTCAGCTTGCCGTTGCGGATCAGGTCGCAGGCGATCTGCTCCTGTTCCACCAGCGAAACAACACTTTGCACTGCTCGCTCATACGCCTGGTAATAGGCGCGCGCCTTGTCCGCACCGAGGCTGGCACTGAGGCCGGCGTAATCCTGGGCCACTCCGGTGTTGCATTGCCCACCGTTACGCCCCGAGGCTTCGCCGATCACTCGCCCGGCTTCGAGCACGACCACACTGGCACCCTTGAGCGCCAAGGCGCGGGCCGCCGCCAACCCGGTGAAACCACCCCCCACGACGGCCACATCGACCTGCGCGGGCAATGCGCCGAGTTGCCCACCGGTGAAAGCCGGCGCGGTGTCGAGCCAGTAGGATTCACTGCCCATGTCTGATTCGCCTATGCCAGAAAAAAAGCCGATGCCGATGCAACTCAGAGACCGACCAGCGCCGGCAGTCCGCCGATGTCAGTGATCTGCTGATAGCCGTAAAACGCATTGCCCGGAACTTCGTGACCACGGGCGACGAAGGCCTTGTTCTTGATCTTCATGTCGTGTGCCGGCATCAAGTCGTAACGGAAGCTGGAGGACACATGCAAGATGTCTTCCGGGCCGCAGTTGAGGTTGTCGAGCATGAACTCGAACGCCGCCAGGCGTGGCTTGTAGGCTTGTGCCTGTTCAGCGGTGAAGACCTTGTGAAACGGCGCGCCGAGTTTGTCGACGTTGGACATGATCTGACTGTCGCTGGCGTTGGAAAAAATCACCAGCGGGATCTTGTCGGCAATTTTCGACAGACCGGCCGGCACATCCGCGTGTGGGCCCCAGGTTGGCACGGCGTCGTAGTACAGCTGACCTTCGTCGCGGTACTCGACGCCCCAACGCTTGCAGGTACGCGCCAGTGCTGTCTTGAGAATCTCGTCGTAAGGCATCCAGTCGCCCATGACCTGATCCAGGCGATAAGCCGAGAAATCCTTGACGAACTGGTCCATCTGCTCCGCTGGCACGCGATCGGCGAAGAGTTCGCGCGTCATGGTGCCCATGTGGAAATTGGTCAGCGTACCGTAGCAGTCGAACGTAATGAATTTGGGACGAAGAAAGCTCATTGGGTGCGATCCTGAAGTTCGTTGAGGTCATGGCGCGGCCAGCATTCGCTTGATTGGCAAGCGGTGATGCAACGCTGCAGCACACCGTCATTACAACACTGTGAATTCAGCAGATGGCGTTAAAAGCGACCTCTGCTCGATACAAACCACCGTTTTGGCCACCTGCCTCAGCAGACTTTGCGGCTCGCTCCAGCCTTGGGCAAACCCTGTATTTGTGCGCCCTTATGGACCTCTTTTGGCTGTTTGCGCGCAGGTTTTCCTGCATTCACCGCAGAAACTGCGCCGAGCAAAACGAAAACGGGCGCGTCCCTAAGGACGCGCCCGTTTGGCGGCTGATGCAAGCGTTACTGATGCCACTGGATGACCCGATCTCTGCGAGCGCGAACCTGCTCGCAAAGCGCTGTGTCAGGCAACATCAATGTCGCCTCAGGCGCCCTCTTCGCGAGCAAACTCGCTCCCACGGCTTGATCGGCATTACTGAACAATATCGATCAGCACACTCTTGAAGCGCAGATTGGCCTCGAACGCCTCGCGCCCCAGGTCCTTGCCGATACCGGAGCGTTTATAGCCACCGGTGGGCAGGATGTAATCGTTACTGCGCCCGTAACGGTTGACCCACACCGTCCCCGCCTCCAGTTTGCGCACCAGGCGCAAGGCGCGATTGATATCAGCGGTGTGTACGCCCGCGGCCAGACCGTAAGTGGCGTGCGCAGCCAGACTGAGTGCCTGCTCCTCGTCATCGAACGCCTGCACCGTCAGCACTGGCCCGAAGATCTCTTCGCAGACCGCCGGATTCTGATTGTCGACGCCGGTCAGCAACGTCGGTTGATAGTAAGCACCGCCCATTTCTTCAAACAGTCCGCCGCCGGTCAACACCTCGGCCCCGGCCTGGCGCGAACGCTGAACGATGCCATCGATGCGACTGGCCTGCAGACGCGAAATGATCGGCGACAGCGTGCTTTGCGACGACCACGTAGGGCCGGGACGCAGCGTCTCGAAGTAAGTCTGCAAGTGCGCCAGGAAGGGTTCCATGATCGAGCGTTCAATCAACAGCCGTGAGCCGGAGACGCACACCTGGCCAGCGTTACCGGTAATTGCCAAGGCCACGGTGCGCGCGGTTTTGGCAATGTCGGGGATATCGGCGAAGACCAATTGTGGACTTTTGCCACCGAGTTCCAGTGTGACCGGTTTGGGCCCGACCAGCGCGCACGTCGACATGATGCTCGAACCGGTTGCCGTGGAGCCGGTGAACGTCACTTTACCCACACGCGGATGCCGACACAGTGCGTCGCCCGTCACACGGCCATCCCCCTGCACGACGTTGAAGATGCCGGCCGGCAGCCCGGCGAGCAACGCCAGTTCAGCAAAGCGCAGACTGGAGAACGGCGTCAGCTCTGAAGGTTTGAGCACCACGGCATTGCCCGCAGCCAAGGCTGGCGCGACCTTCCAGGACGCCATGCTCAGCGGAAAATTCCATGGTGCGATGGCGGCGATCACCCCATAGGGTTCTGCAATCTGCATGCCCAGGCGATCAGTCTGGGTGGCGGCGACCTGACCGCCATGCTTGTCCGCCAGCTCGGCAAAAAAACGAATGCCTTCGGCCACATAGGGAATATCCCAGGCAATCACATCTTTGTGCGGGCGGGTTGAGCCGACAGCTTCCAGAGGCGCAAGAATCTCCGCGTCCGCCTCAATCAGATCGGCCCAGCGCCGCATCACCCGCGCTCGCTCGCGCGGTGGACGGCTGGCCCAGTCACTGCGATTGAAGGCCTGCCAGGCATTATTGACGGCTTCGTCCACCAGGTCGGCATCCGCCACCGGCAGTTCGGCATAGACCTGGCCGTCGGAGGGGCGAACCACTTCCAGCCCTGAATGCGCATCGCGGTATTGACCGTCAATGAAGTGGGCGCTGCGAACAGCGATAAGGCGGGGATCGAAGCTATTCATGGAGCACTCCAGAAGAGGGGCCGGCGAGTCATTACTCAGGCCTCCATCGTAGAAAAAAAGCCCAAGCATTTGCTGCCGACCTTGCCGTGCAAATAAGTAGTAAGTGTGGTCTTGCGGGCATCGTCTCGCCGAATCTGCCGAATGCGCGATCGCCCCTTGTCAGCGCTTCACCCAGATGGGATACAGGCACCATCGCGCCGCAAAACCGGGCGCTCGCGCACATTGTTCAACGGAGACTCGCCATGTCCGCCTCACACCCGTCCGCTTATGTTTATCGCCCGATGACCGCCGCCGATCTCCCCGCCGCCCATGCCTTGTCCGTGCAGCTGAAATGGCCGCATCGACTGGACGACTGGGCGATGCTGCAACGGGTCAGTGCCGGTTTCGTCGTGCTTGATGGCGAACGGTTGATCGGTACGGCATTCGCCTGCCCGCAAGGTGATTTCGCCACCATCGGGCTGGTCATCGTCAGCGACGACTACCAAGGCAAAGGCATCGGGCGCCAGTTGATGGAGCAAGCCCTCGATGCCTGCCAGGCGCGAACGCCCATGTTGAATGCGACCCTCGCCGGTGCGCCGCTGTATGCCAGTCAGGGTTTTGTCGAGTTTGGCAGGATCCAGCAACATCAGGGCCAGGCGCACGCACCGGCGCTGAGTGCGCTGGCCGAGGGCGAAGCATGTCGTGCCCTGACGGCTGCGGATCAGCAACAACGGTTGACGCTGGCGAACGCGGCCAGCGGCCTGGATCGGCGCGCTGTGCTGGACGACCTGGCGCCGGTGGTGGAGCAGTCCGTCGGCATTCAACGCGACGGCCAGTTGCGCGCCTTCGCGCTGATGCGCCCGTTCGGACGCGGCCGCTGCATAGGCCCGGTGGTTGCTGAAAACCTCGAACAAGCAAAGTACTTGATCGGCACATTGTTGAACCAAGTACCGGACGCCTTTGTGCGCATCGACATTCCGGCCGATTGTGGCCTCGCCGAATGGCTGGAAACAGCCGGACTCAAGCAGATCGACACCGTCGCGCAAATGGCCCGAGGCACGCCTCCTGCGGCCGCCAATGGCATGCGCCAGTTTGCTCTGGTTACCCAAGCCATCGGTTGATTGCGCTGTTGCAGTGCCTCAACGTTTTCTAATGGAGTGTTCTTCGTATGTCGCAACCTACTGTTCTGCTGTTGGCTCGCGCCGACGGTGGCCGCATCGCTACGTCTTTCGAACAGATGGCGCTGAGCGCCAGAGATCCTTTTGCCGCTGGCCGACGCGTTGCTTGGCACGGTGATGACAGCATCAGTGCAGGCATCGTTGAGGTTGGCGATTCGATGGAAATCGAGGATTGTCCGCACACCGAAACCATTGTCGTGCACGCCGGGCACGTGCGGCTGAAAGCCGGCGAACAGACATTGGCATTGGCTGTCGGCGGCAGCGCAGTGATCGGCCGTGGCACCTCGCTGCGAATAGAGGCTCAGGTCGGAACGCAATGGGCTTTCTGTGCAATGACCACTGACACCCCGACACCCGGCCTCACCGGCCTCGATCCGTTGGCGATGCTATCGCCGTCGGCGGCACCGCAAGAACAGATTCTGATTGGCGCGACACCACAATGCCGTTCCCGCAATGCCTTCGAAGATCCGGTAACCGATCTGCGTGTCGGTGTGTGGGATTCGACGCCCTACGAACGCCACGGCCGAGCACACACACTCAATGAGTTGATGCACCTGATCGAAGGCAGCGCCGCATTACTCGCAGCGGACGGATCGAGCGTTACAGTCGATACCGGCGACAGCGTGTTCGTACCGCGCGGCGCGTCCTGCGCGTGGAAGAGCACGCGCTATGTGCGCAAGGTTTACGCGGTTCGATAGTCGCCTGTTTTTTCAGAGCTCTGAGGATCCACCATGACTGTGGCGAGGGAGCAAGCGCACTCGCCACAGGTTTTTTTCTCTCGTGCTATCGCTTGGTTGCGTCGGCTTGGAATTCAGAGTTTCACCTGCCCGCTTGATCAACCCGCGCCGTGCTGTCGCGCTTGGTCAATGCGAACGGCAATACCACATGCCGTTGCGGCAACGGCTGTTTCTCGATCAGCGCGATCAGCATTTCCACGGCTTTCTCGCCGAACATTTCGGCGGGTTGGGAAATGGTCGTCAGCGGTGGATCGGAGTACGCGGCCATTGGAATATCGTCGAATCCGGCGAGAGAAATATCCTCCGGCACACGCAGCCCCTGCTCTTTGATCCGCTTGAGCGCGCCGATGGCCATTTCGTCATTTTCACAAAACAGCGCGCTCGGTCGGCTGTCGAGCGCGAGTAGTTTGCCGGCACCCGAATAGCCCGCGTCGAGCGTGAAATCGCCGTGACAGATAAGCGTGTGATCCAGCGCGAGACCGGCATCGCGCAGGGCCGCCTCATAACCCGCCAGACGATCACGCGTGAGCGGGCTGCCTTTGGGTCCTTTGATCAGTCCGATGCGCTGATGCCCCATCGCGATCAGGTGCTCGGTCATGGCTTTGGCCGCCGCAACGTTATCCAGACTGATCGTTGGATGCCGTCCGTGCCGGATGACTTCGCAGGCATTGACGATCGGGGTCAGTGCTGGCTCGGCGGCAGATTCTTCGAAGGGATCATAGGCGCGCAACTGTATGACGCCATCGGCTTGATGGGCGTGCACCAGATCAGCGAACTGGCGCTCAAGTGATGCCTGGCCCTGGGTGTCGCACAACAGCAACCGGTAACCGGCGGCCTGCGCGGCTTTTTGTGCGCCGCTGATCACTCTGGCGAAAAAGGTGTTGGCAATGGTCGGGACCAGAATCACCAGGTTTCCCGTTCTACGCGAGCGAAACTGCACCGCCATCAAATTCGGTCGATAGCCGGTTTGCTGGACGGCGGCCATGACCCGATCGCGGGTATCGGGCAGCACCCGCTCGGGGGACTTCAATGTTCTCGACACCGTTGCCACCGAGACACCCGCCAGCCGTGCCACTTCGCGGATATTGGACAAGACTGCCTCGCTCTTTCAATCAAATCGGCCGTCGAGCTTACCGCACAGCGTCACGCGCCGAAACGTTGGCATTCGTCAGATGCGGTTTGACACTCGCTGATTTCAGGCCTAGATTTTGCCGACAATGTAACCGGTTACATCATCAATGTTCCGCATGAATCCACTGAGACAATTGCCATGATTGCTGCAGGTCGAAAAATAAGAATGGGCTTCGTCGGCGGTGGTGAAGGCGCCTTCATCGCCCAAGCACACCGGCAAGCCGCCGGTCTTGATGGACGCTTCGAAATGGTCTGCGGTGCGTTCAGCCGCGACGCACACAACAATCAACGCAGTGGTGCGGCGCTCGGGCTGCCTGCGCAACGCTGCTATGACGACTGGCAGAACATGCTGGCCGCCGAACACACACTGCCGGCCGATCAGCGCATGGAGCTGCTGGTGATTGTCACGCCCAATCATCTGCACGCCCCTATCGCCAGTGCAGCACTGAGTGCGGGTTTCCATGTGTTCAGTGAAAAGCCTGCAGCGCTGAATCTGGCGCAAGTGCAGGACCTGGCCCGCGTGGTCAACAACAGCCAGCGAATTTACGCCCTGGCGCACACCTACCTGGGGTATGCGATGGTCTGGCAGGCACGCGAGATGGTCGCCAGCGGTGAAATCGGGCGCCTGCGCAAAGTCCTCGTCGAATATCCGCAAGGCTGGCTCAGCAGCGATGTGGCTGGCCAAGGCAACAAACAGGCGGGCTGGCGCGACAATCCTGAACAATCCGGCATCGGTGGCTGCATCGGTGACATCGGCACGCACGCGTTCTCCCTCGCGGAGTTTGTCGCCGGTCAACCCATCCAGTTCATCAGCGCGATGCTCGGCTCACATTTGAGCAGTCGCCAACTGGATGACGACGCCTCGATGCTGTTCAAAATGGCCGACGGCGCCAGCGGCGTATTAATCGCCAGCCAAGTGTGCGCCGGCGAAGAGAACCCGCTGAAGATTCGTCTGTATGGCGATAAAGGCGGGCTGGAATGGCGTCAGGAAGAGCCCGCCAGTTTGATCCATCGACCCTTGAATGAACCGATGCGCGTGCTGCGCTCGGGCCTTGGTCAACCTTGGCTGTGCGCAAACGCCACGCGGCGCATGCGCTTGCCCGCCGGACACCCGGAAGGCTACCTGGAGGCCATGGCCAATCTCTACGGTGACCTCGCGCAGGCCATTTTCAACGGTGCGAGCGGCCCTGACGCACCGGGCGTTCCCGGTATAGCCACCGGGCTGCGCGGCATGGCCTTCATCGAGACCGCCATCGCCAATCATTGCGGCGAAGCCAAATGGACTGCAATACCTGACCTTGCCAATGGAGCAACCGCCAATGAACGTTAATCAACAACGCCCGAGCGGGATGCGCGGCCCCGGCATTTTTCTCGCCCAATTCATCGCCGACGAAGCGCCTTTCGATACCTTGGCCAACATCGCGCAATGGGCAGCTTCTCAAGGCTACAAAGCCATTCAGTTGCCAACCCTCGGCACGCGCTTCATCGACCTTGAACGCGCCGCCGACAGTCAGGATTATTGCGACGAACTCATCGCTGTATGCGCCAAGGCCGGTGTGGTGATCAGCGAGCTGTCGACACACCTGCAAGGCCAACTGGTCGCGGTGCATCCAGCGTTCGACGCACTTTTCGACGACTTTGCCCCAGCAGCGCTGCGTGGCAATCCGCAAGCACGCACCGAATGGGCGATCAACCAGTTGAAACTGGCGGCGCGCGCCAGTCAGCGCTTGGGGCTGACGGCCCACGCGACCTTTTCCGGCGCCCTGCTCTGGCCATACGTCTACCCGTGGCCGCAACGTCCTGCCGGCCTGGTGGAACAGGGCTTTGCCGAATTGGCGAAACGCTGGTTGCCGATCCTCGAGTGCTTCGATGAGGCCGGTGTCGACCTCTGCTACGAGATCCACCCCGGTGAGGACTTGCACGATGGCGCCTCTTTCGAGCAATTCCTCGAAGCGGTGAATCATCATCCCCGCGCAGCGATTCTGTATGACCCGAGCCATCTGTTGCTGCAGCAAATGGACTACCTGGGCTTCATCGATCGCTACCACGCGCGCATCCGCATGTTTCACGTCAAGGACGCGGAGTTTCACGCCAGCGCCCGGTCCGGCGTCTACGGCGGCTATCAGGGTTGGGTTGATCGCCCGGGCCGGTTTCGTTCACTGGGCGATGGCCAGATCGACTTCAAGGCGATCTTCAGCAAACTGACTCAATACGACTTCAACGGCTGGGCCGTGCTGGAGTGGGAATGCTGCCTGAAAGACGCGGCACAAGGCGCTGCCGAAGGGGCGGCCTTCATCGAACGCCACATGATCACCCGAACCCGCAAGGCATTCGACGATTTCGCCGGTGTGAGCGCTGACGAGCTATCCAACCGGCGTCTGCTGGGCCTTGGCGAACGCTGATTACCACGCTGTTACCGACATAAAAATAATACGGTGATTGAAATGAACGTAATGAATGCGCGACTCAGCGTCATGATGTTTTTGCAGTTTTTTATCTGGGGCGGCTGGTTCGTCACCCTCGGCACTTTCCTCACCACGACACTGGCAGCAAGCGGCGGCCAAGTGGGAATGGCGTTCTCCACGCAGTCGTGGGGCGCGATCATTGCGCCGTTTGTCGTTGGTCTGATTGCTGATCGTTTTTTCAATGCCGAACGCATTCTGGCGGTGTTGCACCTGCTGGGCGCGGTGTTGCTCTTTCAGCTTTATCGGGCAGCTGATTTCAGCGCGTTTTATCCCTATGTGCTGGCCTACATGCTGGTCTACATGCCAACGCTGGCCTTGGTCAACGCAGTAGCCTTCCGCCAGATCAAAGACCCGGCCCGGGAGTTTTCCCGCATCCGCGTGTGGGGCACCGTTGGCTGGATCGTCGCCGGCATCGTGATCAGTTTCGGCTTTGCCTGGGACGCTCAACAGGCGATTGCTGCAGGCGGTTTGCGCAACACGTTCCTGATGTCTGCCGTGGCCTCGCTGGTGTTGGGGCTCTACAGCTTCAGCCTGCCGAAAACCGCACCGTTGAAATCCACCGCCGATGCGCCTGGCATCAAACAGATGCTGGGGGCTGACGCGTTGGGCCTGCTCAAGGATCGCAGCTATCTGGTGTTCTTTCTCGCGTCCATCCTGATCTGCATTCCTCTGGCGTTCTATTACCAGAATGCCAATCCGTTCCTGGCCGAAATCGGTGTCACCAATCCCACCGCGAAGATGGCCCTCGGTCAGGTCTCCGAAGTGCTGTTCATGCTTCTGCTACCCCTGTTCATCCAGCGTTTCGGCATCAAGATTGCGTTGCTGGTCGGCATGCTGGCCTGGGCCTTGCGCTATGTGTTGTTCGCCTACGGCAACAACGGTGACCAGGCTTTCATGCTGTTGATCGGTATTGCGCTGCATGGCGTGTGTTATGACTTTTTCTTCGTCTGTGGGCAGATCTACACCGATGCCAAAGCGCCCGAGCGCTTCCGCAGCTCGGCTCAGGGCCTGATCACCTTGGCGACTTATGGGGTGGGCATGCTGATCGGATTCTGGGTGGCGGGACAGATCACTGACCACTTCACCGCGCAAAACGGCCACGACTGGAGAAGTATATGGCTGTTCCCGGCAGGATTTTCGGTGGTGGTTCTGCTGTGTTTCGCACTGGCGTTCAAAAGCCGTGGCGGCGAAAAGGAAGGGATGCCGTCGACCGTCTAGAAACGCCGTTCTGATAGGCGCAGCGGCAGAAAACAGAAAAAGCCTGCTTTTCAGGGCAGGCTTTTCGTTTGCAGCGCGCAGGCTTACTTCTGCTGAGCGGTCAGCGCCGAGTAGCTGTTCATCAGGTTGCGGTAGTTCGGAATCCGCTGCGACAGCAGATTGCCCAGCCCTTCAATGTCGTTGCGCCAGTCGCGGTGCAGCTCACAGGCCACCGAGAACCAGTTCATCATCTGTGCGCCGGCCTGAGTCATGCGGCTCCACGCGGCTTGTTGCACGGTGGTGTTGAAGGTGCCGGACGCATCAGTCACCACAAACACCTCAAACCCTTCCGCCAGCGCCGACAAGGTCGGGAACGCTACGCACACATCCGTCACCACACCGGCAATGATGATCTGTTTACGGCCGGTAGCCTTGATCGCTTTCACAAAATCTTCGTTGTCCCACGCGTTGATCTGGCCTGGGCGAGCAATGTACGGCGCGTCCGGGAACATCTCCTTGAGCTCTGGCACCAGCGGGCCGTTCGGGCCTTGTTCGAAACTGGTGGTGAGGATGGTCGGCAGTTCGAAGAACTTCGCCAGATCAGCCAGGGCCAGCACGTTGTTCTTGAATTCGTTTGGCGAGAAGTCCTGCACCAGGGAAATCAGGCCGGTCTGGTGATCAACCAGCAGCACGATGGCGTCGTCTTTGTTGAGGCGGTTGTAGGTTGGAGTAGTCATGGTGTGCGTCCCTTTTGAGTTTTTGAAGTTGTTGTTGCGTTCAAGTTGGGTACAGATTACTGACGCACAGGGACGGGATAAATCGGCTGAAAAGCGTTTCACCGTCAACTCAAAAAGGACAATACCGATCAGCCAGGCACTTCTGCACTGTCGGCGGACATCAGCAACGACGCGGTCATTTCAGCGTGGCATACCGCAAGGATTTCATCGGCCAGCGCGGAATCAGCCGGGCAGGCCCGCGACAGGATGATCGCGCCAACCGCACGCGCCAGCATGTCGATCATTTTCACTCGCCCCTCACCAGATGCCGCGTCGGGCCCTGTCGGGTACTTGTCGCCAAGCGTCTGCAGCGTGCGCTCGATGCCGTCGGCAAACGCGGTTTTCACATCGTCAGACTGACGCGCTGCGTCGCCGCACAAAGCGGCCATGGTGCAACCGCTGCCCCGCCCGTCGCGATGTTCTTTCGACACATAGGCGTCGATGAAGCCTTGAACATCGACCATTTCGGCACCGGCTAACGAGCGCGCAAGGCTGTTGGCCGAGGCTTCGGACATCAGGTCGGCCTTCGAGCCGAAGTGTTTGTAAAAACCACCGTGGGTAAATCCGGCTGCCGCCATCAGGTCCGCGACGCCGACACCGTCAAAACCTCGCTCACGAAACAACACCGAAGCGGTCTCGACGATGTGCTCGCGGTTTGCCTGCGCCTGGGCTTTGCTCACTCTCACGTGCAATACCTCCGCTGAAAAATCATGCGCAGATGATACATAGATGTCAGCCATAATCAAAACCGTTGACAGTTTAGATTTCGATCATCATCCTAATTACAGACATTATCGCTGCTCATCCACAGGCACGGATCCAACCCCATGACCGATCAAAATCTGTTCACGCCGTACACGCTTGGCTCCCTGACGCTGGCGAATCGCATCGTTCTCGCGCCGCTGACCCGCAATCGAGCGGGCGAAGGCTTTGTGCCCAGTGAGTTCGCAGCCACCTATTACAGCCAGCGCGCCTCCGCTGGCCTGCTGATTTCTGAAGCGACGCAGATCTCCCGACAGGGCCAGGGCTATCAGGACACCCCGGGGATTTACACGCAGGCGCAGATCGATGGCTGGCGCAAGGTGACCGCTGCGGTACACGAAAAAGGCGCGAAGATCTTTCTGCAACTGTGGCATGTCGGCCGCGTTTCGCACGTTGACCTTCAAGAAAACGGCGCCGCACCTGTAGCGCCCTCGGCGATACGCCCGGCGACCAAAGTGTTCGTCAACAACCGCTTTGAAGACGTTTCCGCGCCGCGAGCACTGGACATCAGCGAACTCCCGGGGATCGTCAACGATTTCCGTCAGGCAGCGGTCAACGCGATCGCCGCGGGGTTTGATGGTGTGGAAATCCACGGTGCCAACGGCTATTTGCTCGATCAATTCATCAAGGATGGCGCCAACGTGCGCACCGATGCCTACGGCGGCTCGATTGAAAATCGTGCGCGCTTGTTGCTGGAAGTGACGGCCGCGGTCGTCGCCGAGATTGGCGCAGATCGCACTGGCATTCGCCTCTCGCCGGTGTCGCCGGCCAACGGGGTTTCAAGCAGCGACCCGCAAGGGCAATTCGACTACATCGTCGAGCAACTCGATGCGCTGGGCATCGTTTATCTGCACGTGGTCGAAGGCGCAACCGGTGGGCCGCGCGATATCGCGCCGTTCGATTTCGGCTCTCTGCGCCAGCGTTTCAAAAACACCTACATCGCCAACAACGGCTATGACCTCGACCTGGCGAACGCGCGAATTGCCGAGGACCACGCCGATCTGATCGCCTTCGGTCGCCCGTTCATTGGCAATCCCGATCTGGTCGAGCGCCTGGCGGCCGGTGCGCCATTGGCCGGTTTCAACCCCGCCACCCTGTATGGCGGCGGTGCGGAAGGCTACATCGACTACCCGACCCTGGCTGAATGGAGCACTGCTGCTCAGTAAGCCGAGCTTCAGCGCATTTACTGCCTCTCCTTAATCGATGTTATTGAAAAGAGATGACCCTATGAACGCCCACCCTGCTGTTCTGATCACTGGCGCCTCTACCGGCATCGGCGCGGTCTATGCCAAACGCTTCGCTCAACGCGGGCACGATCTGGTGCTGGTCGCCCGCGATCTCGAGCGCTTGGAAACACTCGCCGCGAAACTGCGTAGCGAACACAGCGTCACCGTGGATGTGCTTCAGGCCGACCTGACCCAACTCAAAGACCTGACCACCGTCGAATCGCGCCTGCGCGACGATGCGCGTATTGGCATCCTCGTCAATAACGCGGGTGCCGCGCAGTCCGGCAACTTCATCGAGCAGAGCACCGACCAAGTGGCCAATCTGGTCGCCCTCAACACCACGGCACTGGTGCGGCTCGCCAGTGCCATCGCTCCCCGTCTGGCGAAGGCCGGTGACGGCGCCATTATCAACATCGGCTCGGTGGTCGGTCTGGCCCCGGAGTTCGGCATGTCGGTGTACGGCGCGACCAAAGCGTTTGTACTGTTTCTGTCGCAGGGCCTGAGCCTGGAACTGTCGCCACTGGGCGTCTACGTGCAAGCCGTGCTGCCGGCCGCGACGCGTACCGAGATCTGGGATCGCGCGGGCATCGACATCAACACCTTGAGCGAGATCATGGAAGTCACCGATCTGGTCGATGCGGCGCTGGTCGGTTTCGATCGTCGCGAGCCGGTGACCATTCCGCCGCTGCATGAAAGTGAGCGCTGGGATGCCTTGCAGACCGCGCGGCAGGGCCTGCTGGCGCAGATCCGCCAGTCGGCAGTCGCCCAGCGCTATCTGGCGTGATTGCAGTGGAACACATGCCTTTCGTCAACGCCGCCAACCAATCGATTTTGGTTGGCGGCACGGCGTTCGCCTATCGAGACCTCGGCCCGAAATCGGCGGTGCCGCTGATCCTGCTCAATCATTGGGGCGCGGCACTTGACGACTTCGACCCGCGAATCGTCGATGGTCTGGCGCGAACCCGGCGCGTGATCGCCATTGACTATCGCGGTGTCGGTGGCTCAGCCGGCACAGCGCCCCTGACCGTCGCGCAGATGGCCGACGACGTCATCAGCCTGATCGCAGCGCTGAAATTCACCAGCGTCGATCTGCTGGGTTTTTCCCTCGGCGGATTCGTTGCTCAGGACATCGCGCTCAAAGATCCCGCCTTGGTGCGGCGCCTGATTCTGACCGGCACCGGACCGGCTGGCGGAGTCGGTATCGCCAAGGTCGGTGCGGTTTCCTGGCCACTGATGTTCAAGGGTTTGTTGACCCTGCGCGATCCCAAGTTCTACCTGTTTTTCACCACGACCGCCAACGGACGGCGGGCCGCGACAGACTTTTTGCAACGCCTGAAAGAACGCCGCAAAGATCGCGACAAGCGCCCGACACCCAGCGCTTTTCTACGGCAGTTGAGAGCCATCAAGGCATGGGGAAAACAGACACCACAGAACCTTGGCGGCCTGAAAATTCCGACATTGGTGGTCAACGGTGACAACGACATCATGGTGCCCACGGTCAACTCGATTGACCTGGCAAACCGGATTCCCTACGCGCAACTGATCATTTATGAGGACGCCGGACACGGCGCGATTTTCCAGAACTACGCTGACTTTGTCAGCAAGGCGCAGGCGTTTCTCGATCGCTGAACCAGTCTGCTCAGACAACACTGCCCTCCCCCAGAACCGTGAGAGCCGCCCCCACCATGAAAGCTTATTTTATCGATCGCTACGGCAAGCAGAACGGGCGTATTGGCGATATCTCCGAGCCTGTAGCCGGCGCCCATGACGTGCTGATTGAAGTACATGCTGCCAGCGTCAACGTACTCGATTCAAAGATTCGCAGCGGCGAATTCAAACTGATTTTGCCGTACTCATTCCCCTTGGTGCTGGGCAACGATTGTGCCGGCGTGGTGATTGCGGTTGGCGCAGCGGTCAAGGGTTTCAAGCCCGGCGACGCGGTGTATGCGCGCGTGCCCGAACAGCGAATCGGCACGTTCGCCGAGCGAATCGCCGTCGACCAAAACGCGGTGGCCTTGAAGCCCGCCAACCTCGATATGGAGCAAGCCGCGGCTATTCCTCTGGTCGCCCTGACAGCCTGGCAAGCGCTGGTCGACATCGCCCGTTTACAAAAGGGTCAGAAGGTCTTGATTCACGCCGGTTCCGGCGGTGTCGGCAGCATCGCCATTCAACTGGCCAAACACCTCGGCGCGGTTGTCGCGACCACCACCAGCACCGCGAATGTCGAATGGGTTAAAGCGTTGGGCGCAGACGTGGTGATTGATTACAAACAGCAGCACTTCGAGGAGGAACTGCGCGACTACGACGTGGTGCTGAACAGCCTCGGCACCGACGTGCTGGGAAACTCGCTGAAGGTACTCAAACCGGGTGGTCAGCTGATTTCCATTTCAGGCCCGCCAACTGCCGAGTTCGCCAAGGCGCAAGGCCTGGCGTGGCCGCTGCGGCAAGTCATGCGCTTGTTGAGCCTGAGCATTCGGCGCAAGGCGCGCAAGCAGGATGTCCGTTACAGCTTCCTGTTTATGCGGGCCAACGGTGCACAGCTGCAAGAAATCACCACCCTGATTGAAGCCGGCGAAATAAAGCCCGTGCTGGATCGCACCTTCGCCTTCGAGTCAGCGGGCGAAGCCCTGACTTACGTCGAACAGGGCCGTGCGAAAGGCAAGGTAATTGTGCAGATCAAATAGTTGCCTGCCTGTAATCATCTGGCGAAAGACCCATGGATAACGTTGCCTGCGACACCGAAAAGCCCCCCGCCGACGAATTGCAAGACACGGAGAACAAACACCCACCTGAACCCGCGAACCACGAAACGCCCGACCCTAAGCAGCACAACGCAATACTTGGTGTTGCTCCGATCGTCTGGCGGCCCTTGATGCTTGAGCCCTAGGTGTTCAACGGCGATTGCGGTGTATCCGGATTGAGTTGCCGGCGGCGAAACTGTCCCGGCGGCTGACCGTGAATCTGCCGAAAGCGTCGCGAAAAATAGGCTTCGTCAGCGAAGCCGCACAACCGCGCCACCTCGCCCACCGAGCGCGTGCTGTTGAGCAGAAAATTGCGCGCCGCGTGCATCCTGCGTTCGAGCACCAGTTCGGTGAAGGTCTTGCCGATCTCCTTGCGCAACCAGTGCGTCAGATAGGTCGGCGACAGGTACGTCGCCGCAGCCACCTTGATCAGATTGAGATCGGGGTCGGCAATATTCTTGCGCAAATATTCGAACATGCGGCCCAGCGCATCCCGACGGCTGACCTCGGCCGCATTCTCTTCGGCCAGACGCTTGAGTGGCTCGGCGTAAAGAAAACACACGCTGCCAATCAGTTGCAGCAACAAGCCCTTGAGCATCTCGCGCGTCCCAAACTGACGGTTCTCGTCCAGCGTGCGCATCTGCTCGATCAAGGCACAGACCTTGGCGAAGTCCTCATCCCCAAGAATGAAATCCAGATGCTCCTGAAAGCGGAATGGCGATAACTCCGGCGCCAGCAGGATCGACACTTCTTCCAGATCCATCGGGTCGCACTGCAAATGCGGCAACAGAAAGGTCTGGGAAAAATTGATCACCATGAAATTGCTGTCCGCTGGATGCGGGATTACGTGCACCCGGTGCGGCAGGATGAATGCCAGGGTGTTGCGCGGGAACGGACGCTCGACGTTGCCGATGTGCTGCACGGTGTCGCCACCGAGGTTGATCTGAATCTGGAAATACTCGTGTCGATGGGGACTGGTCTCGGCGCGCCGGCCCTTTTTGTCGCGAATGTAGAAGTCGGTCAATTCGCTGCGCTGCTGCATGACATAGGTGGGAATACGGCTGAGTGACGACATCTGCGCAGAATCCTCGACAAGTATTGGCAGTGAGCTGACGACCCTAATCTTGCAGACATGTACGCAATACACGCAAGCAGTCATACGACGACCTGCCTTTCCAAGGATTTTTTATCCTCGATATGGCGTTTAGCCTGTCCAAAACCGTCGAGAACGCATCAAGATTTTTTATTGTTAATAATCAATGGATTAACAGCAATGTCTAAAAAGACACTTAGGAAATCATTCGATTTATTTTTTGGACAGGTTTAGCAACGCCGCTTTCATAGAAAAAAAACGTTCTAACCCCTCGGTTGCTTTACCAACGTTGTACGACCACTGTGAGCCGACGCAGCCCAACCTCTTCCAAAAACAATCACAGGTGTGCACGTCATGATTCTGCTATTCCCCCTCGCCACCCCTCCCGACATTGCCCCGATCACGCCGACTGGAAGACGTTTCTGAACGTCTGACGCTGGCTGCTCGCACCGTTCGTTTCAGTATCGATTGGCATGCCCCGACCATCGCGGGCAAACGCCTTCGGCTGCACGAAAACATCTCGACTCTTCTAACAATAACGAGGTCTCTTCATGTCGAATTCACATGCTTCCCAAGCCACCGTGCCGCCGGTGATAGACGGCGCCCGGGACGCCGTCGTGCCGCAACGCCTGCCCTCGCGGCGGCGCTGGTTCATGCTCTCGTTGCTGCTGATCGCGACGATCATCAACTACATCGACCGGGTCAATATCTCGATTGCCGCGCCGTTCATGGCCAAGGATCTTGGCTTGGACAAGATCGAGATGGGCCTGATTTTCTCGGCATTTGCCTGGACTTACGCCTTGGCCCTGGTGCCGGCCGGGTTCATCGCCGACCGCTTCGGTTCGCGCTTCACTTACGGGGTTTCCCTGATCAGTTGGTCGACGGTGACCGTGTGCCAGGGCTTTGCCACGGGCTTCGCGTCCTTGTTCGGGTTGCGTCTGGCGGTCGGTGCGATGGAAGCACCGGCGTTTCCGGCCAACAGTCGTGCGGTGACGGTGTGGTTTCCGGCGCGGGAACGCGGTCTGGCCAGCAGTATCTACGTCTGCGGGCAATATCTGGGGACGGCGCTGTTTACCGGTGCACTGCTCTGGCTGGCAACCACCTTCGACTGGCGTCACGTGTTCTACAGCACCGGCGTACTCGGCATCGTGTTCGGGGTGTTGTGGCTGTACCTGTATCGTGACCCGCTGAACTGCAAGAAAGTCAGCAAAGAAGAACTGAAGTACATCGAAGCCGGCGGCGGTCTGGTCAAAAGCAGCCAGGAGCGCACCCGCTTCAACTGGCGGCAAATCGCCGAATTGTTCAGCTACCGCCAGATCTGGGCGATTTGCATCGGCAAATTCGCCAGCACCTCGGCGCTGTACTTCTTCCTGACCTGGTTCCCCACCTACCTGATCGAAGAACGCAAGCTGACCATGATCAAGGCCGGGATCTTCGCTGTTCTGCCGTTTGTAGGCGCGACGGTCGGCATCCTCCTCGCCGGCATCGTCTCTGACTTGTTGATCCGCCGTGGCTACTCGATGTCGTTCGCCCGCAAGTTGCCGCTGGTGATCGGCTCGATGCTGGGCATGTCCATCGTGCTGGTGAATTTCACCGACTCGAACACGATCTGCATCGCCGTGCTGACCATTGCCTTCTTCGCCCAAGGCATCGCGTCGTCTTCGTGGGCGGCGGTGTCGGAAGTTGCGCCCAAGGAGTTGATCGGCTTGACCGGCGGGATCACCAGCCTTGCCGCCAACATCGGCGGCATCGTCACGCCGATCGTGATTGGCGCGATTGTGCATGCCACCGGTTCCTTCGCTTGGGCCTTCTGGTTCATTGGCGGCGTAGCCCTGATCGGCACCCTCTCCTACTCGCTGTTGCTCGGGCGCTTGTACCGCATCGAATTGAAGGTGCGCTGAAGCCAACAGCACCGTTTTCTCCAACTGCAGGCGGCTTTCGTCCAACTTCACCAACGACTGCCGCCGTACGCTGAAGCTACCAACAGGACTCTTAACAGGATGAACATGACCGAATACGTCTTCACCCCGGATCTGCCCGTGACTTTGCCGGTTGTCGGCAGTGAGCAGCGCTTTCCCGTCGGTCGGGTGTTTTGTGTCGGCCGCAACTACCCGTGGCCAGACGCCATCGGCCAGTCGCGCCAGCCGCCGGTGTTTTTCATGAAACCGGCGAGCAATGTCGTCGACGCCGTTGGTGAGGTGGCATTCCCTTCGCTGACCGATGATTTCGCCCACGAAATCGAACTGGTGGTAGCCATCGGTGAAGGTGGCGCGAATATCCCCGAAAGCGAAGCGCTGGCCTATGTCTGGGGTTACGCCGCCGGCCTCGACCTGACCCGCCGTGATGTTCAGCGCGCCGCCAAGAGCAATGGTTTGCCGTGGGAAGGTGCCAAGGTATTTGACGGGGCCGCGCCGATGACCGCGATTGTCCCGGTGACCCGCGCTGGCCATCCCGAAGGCGAATTGTGGTTGAACGTCAACGGCGAGGAGCGTCAGCGCGACAGTCTCGACAGCCAGATCTGGTCGGTGGCTGAAGTCATCAGCCGGATCTCCCGGTCAGTGGCGCTGAGGGCCGGCGACCTGATCATGACCGGCAGCCCGGCCGGCGTCGACGGCCTGCAACCGGGCGATGTGATCAACGCCGGAATCGACGGCATCGGCCAACTGGAAATGCGTGTCGGCCGCAAGGCTTGAACGCCCTGCACGCCTCAGTGATTTGAAGACAGGAGAACAACAAAATGTCCATCACTCAACCTTTGAAAGTCGCGCTGGTCACCGGCGCCGGCAGCGGAATCGGCCGCTCTGTGGCGCTTGGCCTGTTGGCCGACGGCTACACCCTGGTGCTTGCCGGTCGCCGGCCGGAACCGTTACAGGCGCTGGTCGAACTGGCGGCAAGCGAGGGGCACGAAGCCCTGGCGGTGCCCACCGATGTGCGCGACCCGGCCAGTGTCGATGCGCTGTTCGCAACCATTGCCGAGGTTTACGGACGGCTGGATGTGGTGTTCAACAATGCCGGGGTCAATGCCCCCGCCGTGCCCTTGGATGAGTTGACGTTCGAGCAGTGGCGCAACGTGATCGACACCAACCTCAACGGGGTTTTCCTGTGTGCTCGGGGTGCCTTCGGCCTGATGCGCCGTCAACAGCCTCAGGGCGGACGCATCATCAATAACGGTTCGATTTCGGCACACACGCCACGTCCATTCAGCAGCGCCTACACCGCCAGCAAACATGCGGTGCTGGGCCTGACCAAATCGCTGGCGCTGGACGGTCGTGAATTCAACATCGCTTGCAGCCAGATCGATATCGGCAACGCCCTCACCGAAATGTCGGTACGCATGACCAAAGGCGTGCGCCAGGCCAACGGCAGCATCGCCGTGGAGCCAATGGTCGACGTCAAGCATGTCGCCGATGCGGTGCGCTACATCGCCGGCCTGCCGTTGTCGGCCAACGTTCTGAACATGACCGTCATGGCCACCGCCATGCCGTTTGCCGGCCGCGGTTGATCCGGCCTTTTTATTCGGTAAGAGAGGTTTACATGAAGCCAGAAATCCTGCAGCTCAGCCCGATCCTGATTCCTGAAATCAATGCGCGTCTCGATGAACTGTTTACGGTCCGACGCTATTTCCAGCAGGCCGACAAACAGGCGTATTTGCAGGAACACGGCGCGAATATTCGCGGAGTGATCACCGGTGGCCATACCGGCATCACCCAAGCCGTCATGGCGCAACTGCCGAATCTTGAGGTGGTGGCGGTCAACGGAGTCGGCACCGACGCGGTTGACCTGGCTTACGCCCGTGATCGCGGCATCCGCGTGACCGCGACCATTGGCGCGCTGACCGAAGACGTCGCCGACCTTGCCATCGGTTTGCTGATTTCCGTGTGTCGCGGGCTGTGTACCAGTGATCGCTATGTACGCTCGGGTCAATGGCCGCACAGCGCCACACCGCTGGCGCCTCTGCCGCTGGCACGTCAGGTGTCCGGCATGCGTATCGGTATCGTCGGCATGGGCCGGGTTGGCCGCGCGGTGGCCAGCCGAGCGGCCGCCTTCGGCTGTCCGATCAGTTACACCGACCTGCAACCGATGAGCGATGTACCCCACACTTTCGTCGCCGACCTCAAGCAATTGGCCCGCGACAGCGATGCGCTGATTCTCGCCGCCGCTGCGGACAAGGCTGAAGCCATCATCGATGCCTCGGTGCTCCAGGCCTTGGGCAAGGACGGTTATCTGATCAATGTGGCACGGGGCAAACTGGTCAACGAGGCTGATCTGGTGGCGGCGCTGAATGCCGGAGAGATCGCCGGTGCGGGGCTGGATGTGTTTGTTGATGAGCCGAATGTGCCAGAAGCCTTGTTCGGTAACGAGCAGGTGGTGCTGCAGCCGCACCGTGCCAGCGCGACATTGCAGACGCGCACGCGCATGGGGGAAATGGTAGTGGCGAGTTTGCTGGACAGCTTTGCAGGGAAAACGCCGCAGGGTTGTATCACTGGTTAAGTGGCAGGTGCCGAACAGCGGCCCTCACCCTAGCCCTCTCCCCCAGGAGAGGGAACCGATTTGGGGATATTGACGATAAACGCCGACCTGAAATAACGCCTGTGAATCCAATGCCGTCAAGCATTACCGATGGGCCCGTAATCGACGCGATCTGTCAGGTCGATGCATAACCCAAGACACCTCGGTCGGCCCCCTCTCCCTCAGGGAGAGGGCTGGGGTGAGGGGCCGCCGTTGCAGCGTCGAACGCGGCTTACAAGGTGTAGGAAATCCCCACCTGCACCGTTCTCGGCGCACCCGGATAGGCGTAGACATTACCGAACGCGCCCTCTTCATAATCCCGATCAAACAGGTTCTTCACGTCAAGATTGAGCCGCACTTTCTCGTTGACCTTATAGAAACCGAGCAAATCGACAACGGTGTAGCTGTCCATCGAGAAGGCAGTATTGGCGGTTTGCCCGGCGCGTTCGTCGACATATTTGAGTCCGGTACCCAGGCCCAGGCCTTTTAGCGCGCCGTCCTGAAACTCGTAAACGTTGAGCAGGCTGAAGCTATTCTGCGGAATGTTCATCAGCCGCGTGCCCGAACGGATCACGTTGTCTTTGGTCACTTCGGCATCCACGTAGGCGTAGCCGCCGATGACGCGCCATTCGGGTGTCAGGTTGCCGGCGACGTTCAGGTCGAAACCACGGCTGCGCACTTCCCCGGCCGCCACACTGAAGGTCGAGTCCACCGGGTCGGTGGTCAGCACGTTGCGTTTTTCGATCTGATAGATCGCCGCGTCGACGCTCAACTGATGATCCAGCGCTTCCCACTTGATGCCCATTTCGTAAGACTTGCCTTTCTCCGGGGCGAAGCCTCCGCCCACGCGGCTTGCACCGGTATTGGGCTTGAACGAGCGCGCAGTGTCGGCGTAGACCGCCAGCGTGTCGGTCAGATCGTAGGTCACGCCGAGTCGTGGAGTCACCGCGTTGTCGCTGGCCTGCCAGTTTTTGCCGCCTGGCACGTAGGTTTCATAATCGTGCTCGAATCGTTCGAACCGCGCCCCGGCCAGCACTTTCAAGCGCTCGGTCAACGCCACTTGGTCCTGCACGAATGCGGCGTAGGTCTTGAGGTTTTCCTTGTCGTGGGTCGGCGTGCGGGTCAATGCCGGGCGTGGCTGACCGTAAACCGGATCAAAGATGTCGATCGGGTAGGCGCCGATCGCACCACTGGAGCGCTGAATGATCGACTTGTAGTCGTAATCTTCGTATTCGATACCGGTCAGCAAGGTGTGCTGCAAGCCACCGGTGCTGAAATGCCCGGTCAGATTGAGCTGGGTGTCCTTGTCGGTCCACTCCAGTTTGCGGTAGTTGAAATTGCGCCCCAGGGTTCGACCGTCATCGGCAATGCCGTTGGCTTCGATGGCATTGCCCTCAAGCGAGCCGTCGAGCCACTGGAAACCACCGCCCAGCGTCCAGTCATCATTGAGCAGATGTTCGAAGCGCAGTTGCGCCATGTTGTTGTCGTTGTGCAATTTGCCGGCGTCTTTTTCGCCGAAAAACGTGTCCCGCGAGGCGGTGCCAATCTGCTTGGCGTAACGCGTCACACCGCGATCCAGCGGATGATTGTTGCGCATGAAATCACCCTCGAAGATCACCCGGGTGGCATCGCTGGCCTGCCAGGTCAGCACTGGCGTGATGCCGTAGCGCTCAGTCTCGACGTGATCGCGGAAGGTATCGCCGCCCTCACCCACCACGTTCAGTCGATAGGCCAGGCGCCCCTCTTCATCCAAAGGGCCGGAGGCGTCCAGCGTGCCGCGCTTCATGCCTTGATCATTCAACTGGCTGCCCAACGTGACCGTGCGCTCGGCCAACGGCTGCTTGGACACGACATTGAAGGTGCCGCCCGGATCGCCACGGCCATAGAGCATCGTCGCCGGCCCGCGCAGCACTTCCAGACGCTCGATGGTGTTGGCGTCGGGCATGTTCGGGTAGCCGCGATTGATCGGGAAACCGTTGCGGTAGAACTCGCCAGTGGTGAAGCCGCGCACGGTGAACGTGGTCAGGCCCTGCCCGCCGAAATTGTTCGCGCGGCCGACGCCGCCGGCGTAATCCAGCGCGTCTTGCAGACGGGTGGCGCCGAGGTCTTCGACAGCATCTTTAGTGACCACGCTGATCGATTGCGGGGTTTCATGGATCGAACTGTCGGTGCGCGTGGCGCTGGCCGAGCGCGTCGCGCGGTAACCCTGCACCGGGCCGTCGGCCCGTTCGTAATCCGCTGTACCGACCACGTCGGTCGCCTCCAGCTCTAGCGCTGAGGATGTTGAATCGGCCTGTTCGGCCCACGAGGAAGAAGACAACGCCTGCAGCACGCAAATGGAAAGCAGAGTACGACGCATGAAATGAAAACCTTGTGAATAGGCCAGAACGAAGGGTGAAACCGCCAGAACAGCGGCGCGGATGGTATACCAGAGATCATGTAATTGAAACTTATTCTTATTTGTCATGTTGGTCAGGATTCGTGAGCCGGACTCATGACTCCATCCTGGCAAGGCGCATTATCAGATGCGTTTCAATGGCCTAGGCTCGTAGGCGATATGGCCTGCAAACGCTGGCGCTGAGGCGCCCGGCGTTGTCCGCCAGCCCGCCTGAAGAGGAAATCAGTGATGAAATTCGACACACCGGCCGGCACTAATCCGATCGATCAATTGAACGTCATCGGCAAGCCCGCCGACCGCATCGATGGCAAGTTGAAAACCACCGGGACCGCGCCCTACGCGTATGAACAACATGCCGCAGTGCCCAACTCCGCCTATGGCTATGTGGTCGGCGCCGGGATCGGCAAGGGACGAATTGCCTCGATCGACTCGACGCAGGCGAGCAACAGTTCCGGGGTGATCGCGATAGTCACCTACGAGAATGCCGGGCCTTTGGCCAAGGGCGAGTTCTATGTCGCGCGCGCCTTGGCCGGCCCGCAGGTGGACCACTATCACCAGGCTGTCGCGATCGTCGTCGCGCAGACATTTGAAGAGGCCCGCAGCGCCGCCCACCTGCTGGAAATCACCTATGTGGCCGAACCCGGCGCGTTCGATCTGGCGGCCGCCAAGGATTCGGCCACACCGCCCCCACCCGCCGGTTTCGGCCCACCGCCGCAGACGCAGACCGGAGATTTCGAAGGTGCCTTCAGCGCCGCGCCGGTCCAGATCGACCAGCACTACAGCACGCCGGATCATGCGCACGCGATGATGGAACCCCACGCCACCATCGCCCAGTGGAACGGCAATTCGCTGACGTTGTGGACGTCGATACAGCAGATCAACTGGGGCGTGCGCGATCTGGCCAGGACACTCGGTATACGCAAAGAAGATATTCGTTTGATATCGCCCTACATCGGCGGCGGTTTCGGCGGCAAAGGTACGATCTTGTGTGACGCGGTGCTGGCGTCGCTGGCGGCACGCCACGCCGGGCGCCCGGTGAAAGTCGCGCTGCCACGTCCGCTGATGTTCAACAATTTGACCCATCGCCCCGCGACGCTTCAACGCATTCGCATCGGTGCCAGCCGCGAGGGTTTGATCACTGCCATCGGCCATGAGAGTTGGTCAGGCAACCTGCCCGGGGGCCGGGCCGAAGCCGCGACGGCCTCGACGCGTTTGCTCTACGCTGGCGCCAACCGCATGACCCGCTTGAATCTTGCCGTGCTGGACATGGCCGAAGGCTCGGCCATGCGCGCGCCGGGGGAAGCACCGGGGATGATGGCGCTGGAAATTGCCATGGATGAACTGGCGGAAAAACTCAGCATCGACCCACTGCAGTTGCGCCTGCTCAACGACACCCAGGTCGACCCCGAACAGCCATCACGACCGTTCTCGACACGGCAACTCGTCGAGTGCTTACAAACCGGCGCCGAGCACTTCGGCTGGCACCAGCGCAACGCAAGCGCCGGCCAACGTCTGGAGAATGGCTGGCTGATCGGCATCGGTCTGGCGTCTGCCATACGTGGCGCGCCAACCACCGCCTCGGCGGCCCGTGTGCGCCTTGACCGGCACGGCACAATCACCGTCGAAACCGACATGACTGATATCGGCACCGGCAGCTACACGATCATTGCGCAGACCGCCGCCGAGATGATGGGTGTGGAACTGGACCGGGTCGAAGTGCGCCTTGGCGACTCGCGCTTTCCGGAGTCGTCGGGATCGGGCGGGCAATGGGGTGCAGCGTCGTCTACCGCCGGGGTCTATGCCGCTTGCGTCAAGTTGCGCGAAGCCGCTGCCCGCGCCGTCGGACTTGATCCGCAAACGGCCGAATTTGCCCACGGCGAGGTGCACGATGGCACGCGGCATTTTCCTTTGGCTCACGCGGCGGCCGCAGGCGATCTCGTTGGCGAAGACCGCATGGAATTCGGCGATCTGGCCCAGCGCTTTGCCCAGCAGACCTTTGGCGCACATTTCGCCGAAGTCGAGGTCAACGCGGCGACCGGCGAGATTCGCCTGCGTCGCCAATTGGCGGTCTGCGCAGCAGGGCGGATTCTCAATCCGAAGACCGCGCGCAGCCAAATCATCGGCGGCATGACCATGGGCGCCGGGGCCGCACTGATGGAAGAACTGCAGGTCGACAAGCGCCTTGGTTTTTTCGTCAACCATGACCTCGCCGGTTACGAAGTGCCGGTGCACGCCGACATTCCCCATCAGCAGGTGATTTTTCTCGATGAGGTCGACCCCTACGCCACGCCGCTCAAGGCCAAAGGTGTCGGCGAGTTGGGCATCAGTGGCGCCGCAGCGGCCATTGCCAATGCGATTTACAACGCCACCGGCGTGCGCGTGCGCGATTATCCGATCACGCTGGACAAACTTATCGCGCACTTGCCGGAGCAGATTTGACGCCCTGTTCAGTCAGCCCGGCGCGCGCTGGCTGAACACTTCCTTGAACACCGGCACGGCGGAAAACGCATTCGGCCATCCGGCATAGAACGCCAGTTGGGTAATCATTTCCGCCGCTTCGGTCTGGCTCAAACCGTTGTCCATCGCCCGACCCAGGTGATAGCCGACCTGGCCGGTCTGCCCGTTGGCCACCAACGAACTGACCGTGATCAGGCTGCGATCGCGAGGCGCCAGACCTGGCCGCAACCACAGATCGCGGAACAGCGCTTTGGTGGTGAACTCGACCAGCCCCGGCGCCACTGATCCCACCGCCGCATTCACGCGCTCCACGCGGTCAGCTTCGCGAGCCTGGTCCAGCGGCAGCAATGACGGCGCAACCGGTGCCAGTTTCTCAGCATCGATGTTGCGGGCGATGAACACCTCGGCGGCGATGGGCAGAGCCGCTGATGCATTGCCCCAACCGGAATAAAACGCCAGGTGATTGAGCGTTTCGGACAGCTCAAGCGGCGTGACACCGTTGTCCAGCGCAAGGTTGAATTGCGCGGCCATCTCGGCGGTTTGCCCGCGTGCGATCAACACCGCAACCGTCACCAGACTGCGGTCACGCGGTGACAAGCCCGGGCGTTTCCATACTTCGCCAAACAACATGGCGTCGGTGTTATGAGCCAGTGCCGGGGACACGGCAGCCGCGGCATCGGAGGTCATTGCAAGTGAACGTTTCATGGAGGTCGAACCTTTTTCAGTTGAAGCACAGGCTGTCAGCAACAGTGCGATGGCTGTCAACAGAAGTCGGCTGAAGTGGGTCACGCTACGAACCGGGTGTGCTGGCATCGCAAAGCTCCTGCTGGCGGGATAATCAGCCGCTACGTTAAACCGACGAGGATCCCGCGACTATCTGCGCTCAGCGTCATGAAGTCATGAACACCGTTCATCAATCTGCATAAAGCGAATGGTGCCAAAAACTGGCACTGCCCCGTTATAGAGTCGGTGTCATGTCCACTCTCGGAAGGCGAACCCAACATGTCAGCAGGCTATAAACGTATTCAGTACTCGTGCTACGGCGGCCCGGACGTGATGCGCGTCGAAGCATTCCCGCTGCCGGCCCCCGGCAAGGATGAAGTGCTCGTGCAGGTCAGATTTGCAGCGATCAACCCCATTGACTGGAAGTTGCGTCAGGGCCGGATGAAGCTGATCACCGGCAGAACATTTCCGCGCGCGATGGGGATGGATTTCTCTGGCGTGGTTCTTGCGGTTGGCGCGAGCGTCAGCCGCTTCCAGGTCGGCGACGCGGTTTTCGGGCTATCCCGCTTCAAAGAAAGTGGCGCATTGGGTGAAGCCGTCGTGACCAGAGAGGACTTTCTGGCGAGCAAGCCGGATACTCTTTCCTTCGCCGATGCGGCGTGCCTTGGCACACCGGGCATTACCGCGTGGAACGGGCTGATCGACAAGGCCAGACTGCAAGCCGGTCAGCAGGTTTTCATCAATGGTTGCGCCGGGGCTGTCGGCGAAGCGGCGGTGCAGATCGCCCTGATGTCGGGGGCCACGGTATCGGGCAGTTGCAGCGCGTCGGACGCTGCCCGGGCACAGGCGCTGGGGGTATCGACCGTCTACGACTACCGGTTAACGGACCTGAAGAGGCTGCCGACGCGCTTCGATGTGGTGTATGACACGGCCGCGTCGATGACGGTCTCGACCGGTATCGGATTGCTGCGTCCGGGCGGCTGTTTGCTTGATCTCAATCCGGGTCCGGGTAAATTCCTGCGTGGCCTGATTGATCGGCGACTGAAACTGGTCATTGGCACACCGCGACACGAAATCCTCGAAACACTGGCCAGCGCCGCCAGTGAGGCACGCTTGAAGATTCGGCTAGGAGAAGTGGTGCCGCTGGACGGCGCCATACAATTGATCCGCGAGCTCGAACAGGGCCGCAAACTCGGCGGCAAAGGCGTCGTCGCCATGGAGCGTTAATGGCCAGAAGTCATCGTCTGTTTGAGCTGATGCAAGCGCTGCGGCGTCATCGTCGCACGGTGTCCGGCAAAGCCTTGGCGGCTGAATTGGGCGTGTCGTTGCGCACGATTCGCCGCGACATCGTCACGCTGCAAGGCATGGGGGCCGAGATCGACGGCGAGCCGGGTCTTGGGTATGTGCTCAAGCCCGGTTTTGTCCTGCCGCCGTTATCGTTCAGCGCCGAGGAAATACAGGCTTTGGTCATCGGCGCGCAATGGGTCAGCCGGCAGACCGACAGCCAACTCGCGAATGCCGTCAACAATGCCCTGGCGAAAATCAGTGCCGTGCTGCCCGCGCAGATGCGGCCGATTTTCGAAGACGAAACCTTTTACGTGGCCAAGCCGCACAAGCCCGGCACAACCATCGACCTCAGCGAGATTCGTCGGGCGCTGCGCGAGCAGAACAAGCTGCGCATCGCACTAGCGCTCGAACATGCGGATGCCGCCGAACACATCATCTGGCCGATCATGTTGGGCTTTATCGAAGGCAAGCGCTGCATTGCGGCGTGGTGCGAAAGCGACAGCCGGTTTCGCGTGATCGATATGGCTGACCTTGCGACGGTGCAGGTGCTTGTCGAACACTACGCGCCTGACCGCCGGCGCTTGATCAAACAATGGCGCGCCGAGGATGTGCGGCCCTGCAACAGTCAGGGCGAGGCGTGTTGAGTCATGTAACCTGGGCCACAACGGCCCCACCGCTCATACCGCCAGCAGTTGTCGGGTCATCGCCATCGAGGTCTGCAACGACTGCCCGGTGCGCTGCAATTTGTTCAGCAAACTGGCGCCCAACCACAGCTGATACAAGGTTTCCGCCAGATGCCGGGCATCGCCCTGGGGCAGGCTGTTTTCGGCTTGACCCTGTTCTATACACAAGGAAATGCGCGCCACCACTTGCTCGGCACCATCGCGCAAGGTCAGGCGCATCGACTCCGACAAATCGGCGACTTCGGCGCTGAGCTTCACCACCAGACATTCGTCACCGTGGCCTTCGAGGGTGCAGCGGTTCTGCCAGCCCTGCCAGTAATCCATCAACCGCTCATAGGCGCTCAGCCCTGGCAGCGTCAGGCGCCGCTCCATGTCAGCGAGGTAGCCGACGAAGTAATCCGCAAGCAACGCCTGGCCGTACAGTTCTTTGGATTTGAAGTAGTGATAGAACGAACCCTTGGGCACACCGGCGGTTTGCAGGATTTCGTTGAGGCCGACACTGGTAAAGCCTTTCTCGGCCATCATCCGGTGGCCGGTGTCGAGCAAATGTTGGCGGGTGTCGTCGTAGGTCGGTTTCATGGGGCGCAAATTACCAGGCAATAGACCAGTCGTATTTTCGGAGGAACGGAAGTTTGCCATACCTGTCGATGAAAAACCGCAGGATAAAAAATTACTAGACGACCGGTCTAATTGGAATCTATGCTGCGCCCCGACAAACGTTTTCTGACCGGTGTGGCCGATGGGCGAATCCTTCGCTCAATCGAAGACACCTGATCGACTCAAGGTGCTCTATGAAAATCCTGATGGTTTTGACTTCCCACGATCAACTCGGCAACACCGGCAAGAAAACCGGCTTCTGGCTGGAAGAGTTCGCCGCGCCCTACTACGCCTTCAAGGACGCCGGTGCCGACGTCACCCTGGTCTCGCCGGCCGGTGGCCAACCGCCGCTGGACCCGAAAAGCGATGAGCCCGATGCGCAGACTGCCGAGACTGATCGCTTCCGCAAAGACTCCGCCGCGCAACAGGCACTGGCCAATACCGGCCTCCTGGCTGACGTCAGCGCTGATGATTTCGATGCGGTGTTCTACCCGGGCGGCCACGGCCCACTGTGGGACCTGGCCGAAGACAAGCAGTCGATCGCGTTGATCGAAGCGTTTGACCGCGCCAACAAACCCCACGGTTTTGTCTGCCATGCGCCGGGTGTGTTGCGTCACGCCCTCACCGCTGACGGCAAACCGCTGGTTCAGCATCGCCAGGTCACCGGTTTCACCAACTCCGAAGAAGAGGCCGTCGGGCTGACGGACGTGGTGCCGTTCCTGATCGAAGACGAGTTTCAGCGTCTCGGCGGTTATTACTCGAAAGTGGCTGACTGGCAGGTTCATGTGGTTGCCGATGGGCAACTGGTCACTGGCCAGAATCCGGCCAGCTCCGCCGCTGTTGCTAAAAAGCTTTTGGAAATGCTCGGCTAAAACCCTACAACCTCATCGAACGCCGGGGGCGTATCACCCGGCGTTATTTTTTCGCCCACCAATTAGTCGACTGGTCTAATAAACCCAAAGACAAGGTAATCCATGAATAGCAGCCCGTTCTTCACCCCGGCCAGACTCGGCCATCACACCCTGAAAAACCGCATCGTCCTGCCGCCACTCACCCGCCAGCGCAGCACCCAACCGGGCAACATTGCCAATGATCTGATGGCCGAGTATTACCAACAGCGCGCCGGCGCCGGTTTGCTGGTCACCGAGGGCACGCAGATCGAGCCTCGTGGCCAGGGTTACGCGTGGACGCCGGGCATCCATACCGCAGAGCAAATCGCCGGATGGCGCAAAGTCACCGAAGCCGTACATGCCGTGGACGGGGTGATTTTCGCCCAGCTGTGGCACGTCGGCCGCGTCTCCCACACCGCGCTGCAACCCGATGGCGCAGCGCCGGTTTCGGCCTCCGCCGTGGCTACAGATCGGGTCAGCGTGTTTATCGAAACCGCCCCCGGCGCCGGTGAACTGGTGCCACCGTCGGCACCGCGTGCACTGAGCACCGACGAAGTGCAGGAACTGGTTCAGCTGTACATCCAGGCCGCACGCAACGCCATGGACGCGGGTTTCGATGGCATCGAATTGCACTGCGCCAACGGTTATCTGGTCAACCAGTTCATCTCGGCTCACAGCAACTTGCGCGACGATCAATACGGCGGTTCGCTGCACAATCGCCTGCGCTTTTTGAAGGAAGTCGTCGCCGGCGTCGCCGAGTGCATCGGCAAGGAAAAAGTCGGCGTGCGTTTCGCCCCGCTGTTCACCACCACCGATGAAGCGCGCACTTACCTGGGCATGGTCGAGGAAGATCCGCACGCCACTTACATCGAAGCGATCAAAATCCTGCAAGACGTCGGCATTGCTTATCTGTCCATCGCCGAAGCCGATTGGGACAACGCCCCGGCGATGCCACAAACGTTCCGCCAGGCGGTGCGCGACACCTTCAGCGGCGCGATCATTTATGCCGGGCGTTACACCGCCGAATCCGGCGCGCAACTGCTCGATTCGGGGCTGGCAGACTTGGTCGCTTTTGGCCGCCCGTTCATGGCCAACCCCGATCTGCCTGCGCGGATTGCCAATGACTGGCCGTTGCATGCTCTCAACCCGGCGACGGTGTATGGCGGCAACGCCGAAGGCTATACCGACTACCCCGTTTATCCCGGCTAAGCCTTTCCACGCGGCGTCAAGCGCTCCCGCAACAGCGGGAACGCTCATCCGAGTCGGAGTGCAAGCCCTTGTGGGAGCGAGCCTGCTCGCGAAAGCGGCGTGTCAGTCAGCCAACATGTTGAATTTGACGAAGCCTTCGCGAGCAGGCTCGCTCCCACAGGGGAGATCTGAATATCACGCAATTCACCGCACAAAAACCTATACACAGACTACAATCTGTACAACTATCTGGACTTGATGCTTAAACGTCCACTCGGCAGCCTGCTGCTCACTACGCTGAATCCGCTAAATGAACAAAACCCATCGGCTGTGCCTCGTTCTGGGTGACCAGCTCTCTTTTGATCTGGCTTCATTGGCAGGTCTGGATCGCGAACAGGATCGTGTGCTGCTGGTCGAGGTTATGGAAGAAGCCAGCCATGTTGCCCATCATCCGCAGAAGATCGCCTTGCTCTTCAGCGCCATGCGTCATTTCGCTCAGGCACTGAAAGACCAAGGCTTTCAGGTGCATTACGTGACCCTCGACGACCCGCACAACAGCGGCTCGGTGCCCGGCGAATTAAAGCGCTGGCAGGTGCTGCTGCAGGCCGACGAATTGCACATGACCGAATGCGGCGACTGGCGTCTGGAGCAATCACTGAAGGATTGTGGCTTGCCGATCCACTGGCATGCCGACAACCGTTTCCTGTGCAGCCGCGACGAATTTCGCGCGTGGGCCGCTGGCAAAAAGCAGCTGCGCATGGAGTTCTTCTATCGTGAGATGCGCCGCAAGAGTCGCCTGCTGCTCAACGGCGACGGCACCCCGGTCGGTGGCGCCTGGAACTTTGATGCCGACAATCGCAAAACCTTGCCCAAAACGGTAAAGGCGCCCTACCCGGCGGGTTTTACCAACGATGCAATCACCCTCGAAGTTCTCGCACTGGTCAAGGATCGCTTCGCCAGTCACTACGGCAGCCTGGATGATTTCAACTATCCGGTGACCCATGCCGATGCCCAGGCACTCTGGGCCTGGTTTCTCGATTACGGCCTGGCCGGATTCGGCGACTATCAGGACGCCATGGCCAGCGACGAACCGTTTCTGTTCCATGCCCGCATCAGCGCTGCGCTGAACATTGGCTTGCTCGATCTGCGTCAACTCTGCAGTGACGTGGAGTCTGCCTATTGGTCAGGCAACATTGCCCTGAATGCCGCCGAAGGCTTCATCCGCCAACTGATCGGCTGGCGCGAATACGTTCGGGGCGTCTACTGGCTGCACATGCCGGAATACGCCGAGGGCAATGCCTTTGGTAACACGCGGCGCTTGCCAGAGTTTTACTGGACCGGCGACACAAAGATGAACTGCATGCGCCAGGCCATCGGCCAAAGCCTCAAACACGCCTACGCCCATCACATTCAGCGCCTGATGGTGACTGGCAATTTCGCCCTGCTCGCCGGCATCGCACCGAGCCAGATTTGTGAATGGTATCTGGCGATTTATATGGACGCTTTCGACTGGGTCGAACTGCCCAACACCCTCGGCATGGTCATGCACGCCGACGGCGGTTACCTCGGCTCCAAGCCTTATTGCGCCAGCGGCCAATACATCAACCGGATGTCCGACTACTGTCGCGGCTGTGCTTACTCGGTGCGCGAAACCACCACTGACAACGCCTGCCCGTTCAATGCCTTGTACTGGCATTTCCTGATGCGCCACGGCGACCTTCTGCGCAGCAATCAGCGCATGGGCATGATGTACAAAAACCTCGATCGCATGCCGCTGGAAAAACAGCAGGCTTTGTGGCAACGCGGGCAGAGTCTGCTCGACAGAATGGATCGCGGCGAATCGCTATGAAAACGCGTGTGCCTTTGGCCCGTGTGCAACTTAAACATGGGGCCCCGGGTCAATGGCTGACAAAGCTTGTGAGGCCGATGGTTTGAAACACGCCAATTGAACGCAAGCCAACCATCAACGCATGAAGGGTGAACATCCTGAAACAGCTTACTCGCGAGGAGCTTGAGTCTGAGGTCACGCGCCTGCGTCTGGCCGTCAAGGCGACCTGCGACGCCGTCTGGGACTGGGATCTGAAAACCAATCAGGTCATCTGGAACGACTCGCTGCAACAGGCGTATGGCTACGCGTCAGCAGCCATCGAGCCGACGTGTGACTGGCGATTTGCGCAGATTCACACGCAGGATCGCGCGCGCGTGACAACCTCGATTCGCTCGGCGATTGACGGCTCCGGGACGACCTGGAGCGCTGAGTACCGCTTCCTCTGCCAAGATGGTTCATACGCCGAAGTGCTGGATCGCGGCCATCTGATCCGCAATGCCGATGGCCAGGCCGAACGCATGATCGGCGCGATGCTCGACCTGACCCGCTCACGCAGCGCCGAAACCGCACTGCGCCAGAGTGAAGAGCGCTTCAGCACCATTCTGGAAACCATCGAGGCGGCGTTCGCCATCGTCAAAGTCAAATTCGACGCCGACGACCACCCCATCGACTATTACTTCGTCGAGGCCAACCCGGCATTCGAACGTCAGGCCGGGGTCAATCTGCGCGGCAAGTGGGTTACCGAGTTTGCGCCCAACCTGGAAAAATTCTGGTTCGAGACCTACGGCCATGTGGCCAAGACCGGCGAGCCGGCCAACTTCGAGAACTACGCCAATACCTTCGAACGTTGGTTCGATGTACGCGCCGTCCGCGTCGGCGACCCGGCCGATCGGCAGATTGCGATCTTCTTCAGCGATGTCACCGAGCGCCGCGACGCGCAAGAACGCTTGCGCATCAGCGAGGCCGTCGCCCGGGAAAACGTCGAACGTGTCCAGCTGGCCCTGGCCGCCGGCGCCATTATCGGCACCTGGCACTGGCACTTGCCCAGCGATCGTTTCAGCGTCGATGAGGCCTTCGCGCGGGTTTTCGACCTCGATCCGGCCTGGGGTCTCGACGGTTTGAGCCTGGAACAAGTGGTAATGACCGTGCACCCGGACGACAGGGAAGGACTCACCACCGCGATCAACGAAGTCATTGCCCGTGGCGGTGCCTATTCGCACCAATACCGAGTGCGAGGCGCGGATGGCCAATACACCTGGATTGAAGCGAACGGCCGCGTCGAGTGCGCCGAAGACGGCACGCCTTTGCGCTTTCCCGGCGTGCTCATCGATGTCGAAGACCGGCGCAACGTCGAAGCCGAGCGCGACCGGGTCACCGCCGCGTTAAAAGCCCTCAACGACACACTGGAACAACGGGTCTCGGCGCGCACAGCGGACCTGATGCAGGCCGAAGAAAAGTTGCGGCAATCGCAGAAAATGGAAGCGGTCGGGCAACTCACCGGCGGTCTGGCCCATGACTTCAACAACCTGCTGGCGGGCATCTGCGCATCCCTTGAGCTGATGGACAAACGCATAGCCCAGGGTCGTTCGAACGACATCGACAAATACATGCAGATCGCCCAGGACGCCGCCAAACGCGCCACTGCCCTCACCCACCGTCTGCTGGCCTTCTCTCGACGTCAGACCCTCGATCCACGTCCGACTGAAGTCAACGCGCTGATTGCCGGCATGAGCGAACTGATCCAGCGCACCGTCGGCCCGAGTATTCGCCTGAAGACGGTCGCCGCCGCCGATCTGTGGCCGGCGCTGGTCGATGCCAGCCAACTGGAAAACGCCCTGCTCAACCTGTGCATCAACGCCCGCGATGCGATGCCCGATGGTGGCAGCATCATCGTCGAGACCGCCAATCGAACCCTGGATGCTGAATCAGCACGCTTACGGGAAATGCCCGAAGGACAATACCTGTGCCTGTCGGTCGCCGACACCGGTACCGGTATGAGTGCGGAAGTGATCGCCAAGGCCTTCGACCCGTTTTTCACCACCAAACCGCTGGGCCAGGGCACCGGGCTCGGGCTGTCGATGATCTACGGTTTCACCAAGCAATCCGGCGGGCAGGTGCGGGTGCAATCGACTGTGGGTCAAGGCACCACCATGTGCGTTTACCTGCCGCGCTACCTCGGCGAAGCGCAGCGCAATCACGATGACGCGCAAAGCTCGGCGACGCCTCATGCCAAGGCCGGTGAGACCATCCTGATTGTCGACGACGAACCCACCGTCCGCATGCTGCTCAAGGACGTGCTGAGCGACCTCGGCTACGACTTGCTCGAAGCGGGCGACAGCGTTGAAGGATTGGAAGTGCTGCGTTCCAGCGCGCACATCGATCTGCTCATTACCGATGTCGGTTTGCCCGGCGGCATGAACGGCCGGCAGATGGCCGATGCGGGCAGGCAAATCAGGCCGAAGTTGAAGACCTTGTTCATTACCGGGTACGCGGAAAACTCGGTGATCGGTAACGGTCAACTCGGCCCGGGCATGCAGGTGCTGACCAAACCGTTTGCCGTCGACACGTTGGTGTCACGCGTCAGTGGCCTGCTGTCCATCGAAGTCGAGTAAGGCTTGCGCGCGAGACGCCATGAAGCGGTTGCGCCCGGCCAACTTCGCTTGGTACAGCGCCTGATCGGCTGACTCGATCAAACCGTGCACCGGGTCCAGGTGCGACCCGCGCGCGGCGGCGATGCCAATGCTCAGGCTCACGCGGGCCACCGGGCTTGTCGGGTGGTCAATGTTGGCTTTCTGCAAGCGCTCGATAATCAACTGCGCTACCACGGCGGCACCGTCGATGTCGGTGGCGGGCATGATCACCGCGAACTCTTCACCGCCGTAGCGCGCGACCAGGTCTGACGGTCGCCGCACGCATTCATCCAGCACCCTGGCGACAGCTTGCAGACAAGCGTCGCCGGCAACGTGCCCGAGCGCATCATTGAACAGTTTGAAATAGTCGATATCGATCATCAGCAAGGCCAGCGATGAGCCGTCGCGCTGTGCCCGCCGCGCCTCTGTGGCCAGGGTCTGGTCGAAGCAGCGCCGATTCGCCAGACCGGTCAGCGCATCCTTCATGGCCAGCAGTTCCAGTTGTCGGTTCGAGCCGAGCAACTGCTGCTGAGCAATGCGCAGTTCGCCTTCAACCTGGGTCCGGCGCCGGATATCGAGGATCAAGCACCAGCCGATCAGGCCGGTCAGTCCCAACAGCCCCGCCACCACCACCGCCGACAACAGCGCCTCGGTTCGCCAGGCCGTGAGCGCTTCACGCTTGCCGATGGCGACCGTGGTGATCAGCGGCAATTTTTCACTTTTGCGGAAGGCGTAGAGGCGTTCGACGCCATCCAGGCTGGAGGTATACGACGCGGTGCCGACCGATTGATCGACCAGGTACTTGGCGTAGATCGGCGACTTGGAAAAGTTGCGGCCCATGTCCTGTTCGCGGAACGGATAGCGCACCAGCAACGTGCCGTCGGTATACGACAAACCGATGGCACCTTCCTGCCCGACGTCGAGTTTGCCGAACAGGCGCAGGAAGTTTTCCACGCCCAAGGTCACGGCCACGACCCCGGCAAACTCGCCGCGATCATCATTGAAACGGCGGCTGACGGTGATCACCCACTCCTGATTGGAGCGGCTACGGATGGGTGGCCCAATAAAGGGTTCGCGGCTCGGGTCGTCGCGATGATGAATGAAGTAGGCCCGATCACTGCTGTTGGCCCCCGCCGGAATCGGTCGGTTCGACGACATCAGCCAATGGCCCTGACGGTCATAGATGGTGATCCCGCTCATTTGTGGCATCAACGGCTGTTGGCGGTTGATCAACGCACCCAAGCGCTGGATCTGCGCGGGGCCACTGCCTTCGGTTTCCAGGCGCTCGACCAGCCCGAGCAACAGCAGCGAACTTTGCCGGACAATGCCCTCGGAATAGGTCTCGAGTGCCTGGGTCAGGTTCAACCCGTGCACGTTGACTTCCTCCAGCGCGCGATCGCGCGAGGACAGCACTTTCCAGATGGTCAGCGACGCCAGGGAGCAGCCGATGACCAGCAGCAAGAGGATGACGAGGTGGGTATCACGCTTCACGAAAGTACCTAATGGAAAGTCCGGTTTCCCGTTCCGGCCGTTACTGATTCAAGGCAATAACAGCGGTCGTATGTCCTCGACCGGCGCAAGGATACAAGTAGCGCGTCGAACGTGCAGCAACCGTATGACGGAACGTCGTTTTCAGCCCCTTGGCGTTGTTTCGCAACGACACGGCAGCGGCCTGCAACTTATATTCACGGGCGCAGGTCATTAGGCTTGCTGAGGTGGAATCCATCCGCAAACCTCAAACATTGAAGACACCGCCGTGGCCGCTGACCTCGATCGCCGCAACAACCTGTCCCTGGACAGCCTGAACTTTTTCCTCGCCGACGTGCGCGACGGCCTCGGCCCCTATCTGGCCATCTATCTGTTGGCGGTGCATCACTGGGAGCCGGCCAGCATTGGTCTGGTGATGACCATCGCCGGGGTCGCCGCGCTGATCACCCAGACACCCGCCGGCGCCTGGGTCGACAACAGCCGACGCAAACGTGCGTTGATTGCGATCGCCGCGCTGCTGGTGACCGGCAGTTGCCTGCTGCTGCCGTTCGTGACGTCGTTCACTTGGGTGGCTTTGACGCAAACCCTGAGTGCAATGGCCGCCTCGATATTCGCCCCGGCCATCTGCGCGATTACCCTGGGCATGACCGGACCACGGGCGTTCACCCGGCGAACCGGGCGCAATGAAACCTTCAATCATGCCGGCAATGCCTGCGCCGCCCTCCTCGCCGGTGTATTCGCTTATCTGTTCGGCCCGGTGGCAGTGTTCTACCTGATGGCGGCCATGGCCCTGGCCAGTGTCATCGCCATCGCCTGCGTGTCGCCAGAAGCGATCGACCATGATCAGGCCCGCGGGCTGGACCCGGCCGACGCTGGGCATCGCCAACCCTCCGGGTTATCCGTGCTGCTGGGTAACCGGTCGCTGCTGCTGTTCGCCATTTGCTGTGCGCTGTTCCACCTCGCCAATGCGGCGATGTTGCCGCTGGTGAGCCAAAAACTTGCGCAAGCCAATCTGCAGATGGCCACCCCGCTGACCTCGGCCTGCATCGTCGCGGCGCAACTGGTGATGGTGCCGGCGGCATTACTGGTCGGGGCAAAAGCCGATCTGTGGGGACGCAAACCGCTGCTGCTGGCCGGTTTTCTGATCCTGCCGTTGCGCGGTGTGCTCTACACGCTGTCGGACGATGCTTATTGGCTGGTCGCGGTGCAGCTGCTCGACGGCGTCGGCGCCGGTCTGTTCGGCGCCTTGTTTCCGATCATGGTCAAAGACCTCACCCAGGGCACCGGCCACTTCAACGTCAGCCTCGGCGCACTGACCACGGTGTTCGGGCTGGGCGCAGCACTGAGCAACGGACTTGCCGGGTTCGTTGTGCAGGAGGCCGGTTACAGCGCGGCATTTCTGACCCTGGCCGGTATTGCGGCGGTGGCGGTTGTGCTGCTTGGGATTGGGGTTCCGGAAACCCTGCGCAGTGGCCGTCAGGCTGAAACCGGAGTGGCCGACGCCAGCGCTGAATCCTCAGCGTAATCCATATCCCGTGCCTGCCCTCTGATCGCCGCCATATCGTGTCTGCGCGGCGTTGAAAATCCAGACTCAGTGGATCAGGCAAGCAATCCAGAGGAATGCACTACGGCGCTGAGGCGCTGATCGAGAGAATGTTCGTGCACAGGCTCAGACGAATAAACCCTCAATCGCAAGGACATTCCAGTGAAAGGTTTTTGCTTGGCCTTCGGGCTGCTCTTCAGTACTTTTTCAGCCATGGGAGCCGATATGTCGAACGGCGCAGACAACTTCTACACCAGCGATAAAGTGACCGTGGAAAAGGTCACCTTCAAGAACCAGTACGGGATGAAGGTCGCAGGCAATCTGTTCAGCCTGAAGAACCTTGACCCGCAGTCAAAAAATGCCGCGATCATCGTCGGCCACCCGATGGGCGCAGTGAAAGAGCAAAGCGCCAATCTCTACGCGACCAAAATGGCGGAACAGGGTTTCGTCACGCTGTCGTTCGACTTGTCCTACTGGGGCGAAAGCGAGGGCCTGCCACGCCAGTCGGTTGCACCGGACATTTATGCCGAAGACTTCAGCGCGGCGGTGGACTTTCTCGGCACTCGCCCGCTGGTCGATCGCGAGCGTATCGGCGTTATCGGTATTTGCGGCAGCGGCAGCTTCGCCATCAGTGCCGCCAAGATCGACCCACGTTTGAAGGCGATTGCCACCGTGAGCATGTACGACATGGGCGCCGCCAACCGTAACGGCCTCAAGCATTCGCTCACGCCAGCGCAACGCCAATCCATCATTGAACAGGCGGCGCAGCAGCGTAACGCGCAGTCCTGGGGCGGCCCGGTGCGCTACACCGGCGGCACACCGCTGAAACTCACCGGCAACGCGGTGGGTGACGAGTTCTACGATTTCTACCGCACCCCGCGTGGCCAGGTCACCCCGGCCGGCGCTTCGCCGCAGACCACCACCATGCCCACACTGATCAGCAATGTGAAGTTCATGAACTTCTACCCGTTCAATGACATCGAGAGCATCTCCCCGCGCCCGCTGCTGTTCATTGCCGGCGCTCAGGCGCACTCCCGCGAGTTCAGTGAAGACGCTTACCAGCGCGCGGCCGAGCCCAAAGAGCTGCTGATCATTCCGGGGGCCGGCCATGTCGACTTGTACGACCGGGTCAACCTGATTCCCTTCGCCAAATTGACCACGTTCTTCAGCCATAACCTGAAGTAACGCCATCGCAACGCTGCCAGCGCTTTCAAGCGCAGACACGACAAAAGCCTGCTTTCAAGGCAGGCTTTTGTTCGGTCGCGTCAGCTTACTTCTGCTGGGCGGTCAGCGCCGAGTAGCTGTTCATCAGGTTGCGGTAGTTCGGGATCCGCTGCGACAGCAGATTGCCCAGCCCTTCGATGTCGTTGCGCCAGTCGCGGTGCAGCTCACAGGCCACCGAGAACCAGTTCATCATCTGTGCGCCGGCCTGAGTCATGCGGCTCCATGCGGCTTGTTGCACGGTGGTGTTGAAGGTACCGGAAGCGTCGGTCACCACAAACACATCAAACCCTTCTGCCAGCGCCGACAAGGTCGGGAACGCTACGCAGACATCCGTTACTACACCGGCAATGATGATCTGCTTGCGGCCGGTGGCTTTGATCGCTTTGACGAAGTCTTCGTTGTCCCACGCGTTGATCTGGCCTGGACGAGCGATGTACGGCGCGTCCGGGAACATCTCTTTCAACTCTGGCACCAGCGGGCCGTTCGGGCCTTGTTCGAAACTAGTGGTGAGGATGGTCGGCAGTTCGAAGAACCTGGCCAGATCAGCCAGGGCCAGCACGTTGTTCTTGAATTCGTTTGGCGAGAAGTCCTGCACCAGGGAAATCAGGCCGGTCTGGTGATCAACCAGCAGCACGATGGCGTCGTCTTTGTTCAGGCGGTTGTAGGTTGGAGTGGTCATGGTGTGCGTCCCTTTTGAGTTTTTGAAGTTGTTGTTGCGTTCAAGTTGGGTACAGATTACTGACGCACAGGGACGGGATAAATCGGCTGAAAAGCGTTTCACCGTCAACTCGAACAGGACAATCAGGCAATAAAACACGCTCCGCGCCGAACTTTCTGGCGATCCTTGTCATACTGTTGCGATGCATTACGTATGAAAAAAGGAGATGTTCATGCTCGGACGCCGTCCGCCAGAGCCGAACACCGTAGACCCAAGCAGAGCCGCCTCTGCCCGCAACGCCGTGCGCGCCGGCTCGACATTCCGCCTGACGGTCAGCTTTATGCTGGTGGTGGTATTGGCCTTTTTGACGGTCGAGAGCTGGCGCACCTGGCGCGACTATCGCGCTGCATTCGCCTCGGCGCGCGATTCGGTGACCAACCTGGCCCGCGCCACCGCGCAGCACGCCGAAGACACCATTCGGCAAATGGATGTGCTGACCGCCGCCCTGAGTGAGCGGATCGAAGGCGATGGCCTGCAGAATCTCGACGTGCCGCGTATTCATAAACTGCTGGTGCAGCAATCGAAAATCATGCCGCAGCTGCATGGCTTGTTTATCTACGGGGCGGATGGGCAGTGGCTCGTCACCGACAAGGAAGTCACGCCCGAGACCGCTAACAACGCCGATCGCGATTACTTTCAATACCACCGCAGCCATGATGATCGGCAGGTGCGCATCGGTGATGTGGTGGAAAGCCGATCGACCCATGACCTGATCATTCCCGTCTCCCGTCGTCTGAACAATCCCGACGGCTCGTTCGCCGGGGTGCTGCTGGGCACGGTCAAGGTCAGCTACTTTGTCGACTATTACGGCGACTTCAGAATCGATGACAAAGGCGCACTGGTGCTGGCCAGACGCGACGGCACCATCCTCGTGCGCCGGCCGTTCATCGCCTCGGTGATCGGCAAAAGCCTGGCCAACAGCGAGATCTTCAAGGTCTACCTGCCCAACGCCAACGCCGGTATTGCGCAAGTCCGCGCGGTGGTCGACGACACTGAGCGGTTGTATGGCTATCGCGCGCTCACCACCTATCCGCTGGTGGTCGAGGCCGGGCTTTCACGGGACTCGATCATCGAACCGTGGCAGCAGGATTTGCTGAAAAACGGCTTCGTGCTGGTGTTTCTGATTTTGGTGCTCAGCGGTTTCGGCCTGGTGGTGCTGCACCAGTTGCGCCAGCGCATGGCCATGGAGCGGGAAATTCGCTACGCGCACCAGACCATGCGTGACATGGCGCTGACTGACAGCCTGACCGGACTGGGCAACCGCCGACGTCTGGACAATGCGCTGGCGGACGAAATCCGTCTAGCGCGGCGACAAGGTTCGGCGCTGTCATTGATCATGCTCGATGTCGACCACTTCAAACGCTACAACGATCAGTATGGCCATGCGGCGGGTGATGATTGCCTGAGCGCTGTCGGGCAGGCGATCCAGCAAGCAGTCAAACGACCGAGCGACCTGGCGGTGCGCTACGGCGGCGAAGAGTTCACCGTGCTGCTGCCCAACACCGACAATGCCGGCGCCATTCAGGTTACCGAAGACATACTGCAGGCCATCCGTGCACTGAAACTGGAGCACGCCGGGCATCCTTTGGGTTATGTCACCGCCAGCGCCGGGATTACCACTTGGCATCCAGTCGATGACACGGTAACCCCGGCGACCCTGTTGAAAGCAGCCGATACCTGCCTGTATCAAGCCAAGCAGCAAGGCCGCAACCGCTGGTGCTCACAGGGCAAGCAACCCGACGTCGCGGTTATGAGCAAATAACACCTTCATTAAACCGTCGCTCAAACGTTGTACTAGGATAGGATCCAAGTCTGCGGTATTTCGTCGACCAAGGAGATCGTCGACAGTGCGGCAGATGTTTATGAATTAACGTCTCTCAGGGATGACACGCAAATGAATTCACACTTGTTCCCCCACATCGGCAAGGTTATTGCCAGCACCGGCAGCCGGCACTTTCCGCGCATGCTGCATGACCTGATCCTGACGCAACTGGCGGTCGACGCCACGCACATCCGGCAGATGCGTGTCGAACCGGTCGGCCGCACGTCGAGTCGCAGTGAGCCGGAGCCGCTGAAAGAGCCGGCCCTGATCGCCGAAACGGTGTTTTCCGAGCACAGCGCAGCGCCCGCCCATCATTTGCAGAACCCGCCAGCCGCGACCAGCGCAGAAGCCTCGCAACTGCACCTGACCCGACGCAAGGACGGCTACCGCTACGTGATTTCGGTGTACCGCAACGGCGAATCGCAGCGCTTTTCCGCGCAGGAGCGCAGCCTGTTGCAGGACATTTCCCCGGTGCTGCTGCCGATGGTGGAAAAACACATCAACGCCCTGCAACCGGCCAACCCTGACTCACAAAGCCCACCCGAGGCCGTCGAAGGCAACGGCCTGGAAACCTTGCGCCTGCGCTTTGACGAGCGCCTTGAGCAACTGGGGCTGAGCCTGTCGAACCGCGAAACCGAAGTGTGTGTCGGCCTGCTCGCCGGCCGCACGGCGCCGGAACTGGCGGAACAATTGGCGTTGAAGGTCAACACCGTGGAGAGTTATCTGAAACGGGCGGCGATCAAGTTGGGTATCAGCGGACGGCATTCGTTGATGCGCTGGATGTATTCGCCGTTGGAGGCGTTGGCGTCGAGTGCGGCTTGATACGCAGGGATTGAGAGGGTTTCGGTTTTTTGGGTGTGTCAGTGAGATTCCCCCCTCACCCCAGCCCTCTCCCCCCAAGGGGGCGAGGGGGAAAGGGAGCCGATCTTTGCACTGTTCAAAACCTGAGTTCGGCTCGGTATCCCACGTCGGTGTACCTCGAAAGAACACCTCGGTCAGTCCCCTCCCCCCTGGGAGAGGGTTAGGGTGAGGGCAATCCAGCGACGTGCTCCAATGCCTGATTCACCGCCAATTCCCCCAACATCACCACTTGCACGATGCGAGGGAGCAGGCTCCCTCACGCGGCTGTTTCGCAATTAGTTGGGCAAGCGCTGGTTGTCGAGGACGCGACTCACCACCAATTCACTCAACATGATCACCTGTTGCAGGATCAGCATTTTTTTGCGGTGAGGACTGTCGACCAAGTCGGCAAGGTCGCGGGCCATGTCACTGGCCGATGACAACGATTCGTAGGCTTCAACGAGCAGGGTTTCGTCGTCGATGGTGGGGTCGATCAGGTAGATCTTGCCGGTTTTGCGAGTAGGTTTTGAGGTTTTGAGCGCGGAAGGATTGAGGTAGAAATTGATCGCCCGTTCTGTGGCCTCTTTGATGTTTTGAGGTTCCAGTGCGGCGTCGTAGGGGATTGGATCGGTATCTGGTGGGTTGGGTGTGGCTTTGAACATAGATAAAGTCTCGTATCGAAATTAACCGGAGCCATCACTTTCGCTACCAAACGAAGGTGGCGGCCATGCGCGGGTTGGTAGACCGGTCGATACGGAAACCCGGCGCTCATGAATGAGCCCCACGCATGTCCACCATATAAAACGCAGCCGCAAAAAAGAGACTGCATAAGGGGGCGCCATACGGCGGTACCGAAGCGGGCTACCAAACCCGATCACTGATTTGCAGTGACAGGCAAACGATATATCCCGACCCATAGCCGCGTAAGCCGGCGGATTCTGGCGTACGCGTAGGTAACGACGCAAGGTGTTGTAGGCGGTATGACGTAACGGGTCGTGTAATTTAAACGCACTCACGGTATCGTGTTTATTGATGGAAATTCTGGATGGCGGTGGTTCGAGTTTTTGCGGTGTGTCAGTTGGATCTACCCCCTCACCCCAGCCCTCTCCCCCAAGGGGGGCGAGGGGGAAAGGGAGCCGATTTTTGTGCTGTTCAAAACCTGAGTTCGACTCGGTATCCCACGTCGGTGTATCTCCAGCAAACACCGCGTTCAGTCCCCTCTCCCTCTGGGAGAGGGCTAGGGTGAGGGTCAGCTCTTAATCCCGTGCCAACGCCTCAATCGGATCAAGCCGCGAGGCATTCCGCGCCGGCACAAACCCGAACACAATCCCGATCAACGTCGAGCACACCACCGCCGTTAGCACCGACGCCAACGAAAACACCATCTCCCATTCCTTGATAAACACCGAAAACAGATGCCCGATCGCATACGACAGGGAAATTCCGATCGCCCCGCCCAACAAACAGACCATCACCGCCTCCACCAAAAACTGCTGACGAATGTCCGACTGCCGCGCGCCCACCGCCATGCGAATGCCAATCTCGCGGGTACGTTCGGTCACCGACACCAGCATGATGTTCATCACGCCGATACCGCCCACCACCAACGAAATCACCGCAATCAGCGACAGCAACAGCGCCAGCGAGCGGCTGGTTTTCTGCACGGTCTGCAGGACGCTGTCGAGGTTGTTGGTGAAGAAATCCTTGGTGCCGTGACGTTGCAGCAGCAGTTGGGTGACGTGCTCCTCCACCACTTTGCTCGGCTGGCCGTCCTTCATGCGCACGCTGATGCTGTCCAGATAACGCTGACCCAACACCCGCCCGGCCGCCGTTTCGTAAGGCACCCAGACGTTGAGGGTTTTACCCGAGGCAAACAGGCCTTTATCTTCGGCGGCCACGCCGATCACCGTGCACGGCAGGTTGCCGATCAAAATCACCTGACCCAACGGATCGACATCCTGCCCGAACAGACGCTGCCGGGTGTTGTGATCGATGACCACCACCTGCGCCTGGCGCCGTGCATCGTTTTCGCTGAACGGGATACCCGCTGCCATCTTGATCCCGCGCACCTTGAAGTACTGATCGCTGACGCCGTTGACCTGCGCATCCAGGTCGATATTGCGATAGCGCAGCAACAGGCTGCGGCCGATCATCGGCGTGGCGCTGTCGACGTAGTACAGCTGATTCAGCGCGGTGACATCGGCCGGTGTCAGGGTTTCGATGGCCGCTGCACGTTTGTCGCCGTAACTGCTGCCGGGATAGACATCGATGGTGTTGCTGCCAATCGCGGCGATGTCCTTGAGCACGTAGTTCTTGGCGCCCTCGCCCACCGCTGAAATTGACACCACCGAGGTGATGCCAATGACGATGCCAAGCATGGTCAGCAAGGTGCGCATGCGATGGGAAATCAACGCCACCCACGCCATGGCGAACGCCTCTTTGAACAAACCGAGACTGGCAACAAGACGTCGAGAGGCGGTGGCTTTCGGCGTCACCGGTTCGTCGCTGAGCAGCTGCGTGGTGTCGCGTTCGTTGGCGCGGTCGCTGAGGATTTCGCCGTCGCTGACTTCGATGATGCGCTCAGCGTTGGCCGCGACTTTCGGGTCGTGGGTCACCAGAATCACCGTGTGCCCTGTCGCGTGCAGCTCCAGCAGGATGCGCATCACCTCTTTGCCGCTGGCCGTGTCGAGAGCGCCGGTCGGTTCGTCGGCGAGGATTACTTCGCCGCCATTCATCAAGGCCCGGGCGATACTCACCCGTTGCTGCTGACCGCCGGAAAGCTGGCTCGGCCGATGCGTCAGGTGCCCTTCCAGACCCAATCGCGCCAACAGCTCACGGGCGCGGGCATGGCGCTGAAGCTGCGGTGTGCCGGCGTAAATCGCCGGCATCTCGACGTTGTGCATCGCGCTCAAATGCGGCAGCAAGTGATAACGCTGGAAGATGAAGCCGAAGTAGTCACGGCGCAGCTCGGCCAGGGCCTGATTGTCCAGATCGCGGGTTTCCTGGCCGTTGATCCTGTAGCTGCCGGCGGTGGCGTAATCGAGGCAACCGAGGATGTTCATCAGCGTCGATTTGCCGGAACCGGAGGCACCAATGATCGCGACCATTTCCCCGGCATTGATCGTCAGATTGATGTTGTTCAGCGCGAGAAACTCGCGGTCGCCGGCGGTGAAGCTGCGGGTGATGCCGGTCAGCTGTAGCAGCGGCTCAGTCATGCTCAGGCCCCCGCCACATTCGTCAGCGGATCACCGATGACCACGCGATCACCTTCCGCCAAGCCATCATTGATCTGCACTTTGACGTTGTTGTTGATCCCGGTCTGCACATTGCGCGACTGCGCGTGGCCCTTGGCGTCCAGCACCCGTACCGAAAAACTGCCATCGGCATTGCGCGGACCGAGCGCCGCCACCGGCACGGTCAGCACCGACTTGGCGGTGTCGAGGATAATGCGCACCTGCGCGGTCATCGAGATGCGCAGGCGATGATCGGGATTGGGCACCTCGAACAAGGCGTTGTAGAACACCGCGCTGCTTTGCTTAGGCGTGCCGGCGGGCGGTGTTTCAAGAAAGTTCTGCGGCGCCGGGTCGGTGCCGCGCAGCTTCGCGTAGTAGCGTTTGTCCTCGCCAAGAATGGTGAAATACACCTCTTGCCCCGGCGCAATGTGGATCACATCGGCCTCGGACACCTGCGCTTTCACCGTCATGGTGTCCAGATCCGCCAGTTTCAGCAGGACCGGCGCCAGTTGGCTGGCGATCACCGTTTGCCCTTCCTGTGTTACCACGCCGACCACATCGCCATCGATCGGCGCAACAATCCGCGTGTAGGCCAGATTGACCTTTGCCGTGTCGATCTGGATGTGCGCGCTTTTGATCTGCGCGTCCAGTGACATCAGATTGGCCTGCTGCACCTGATAGTTCGACTCGGCGGTTTCGAAATCCTGACGGGAGATCGAGGCGTCGTCCTGCAAGTTCTTGTAGCGCTCGTAAATCGCTTTGGTCTGCCTCAGTTGAGCCTGCGTGGCGCGTTTTTGCGCCTGCAGGTTCTCCTCATCGACCTGGGCCTGACGCAGGGTGTTCTGCAACACCAGCGGATCGATTTCCGCCAGCCACTGGCCCTTCTTCACCTTGTCGCCAACCTTGACCTTGAGCGACTTCAATTGCCCGGACACTTGCGCGCCGACGTCCACTTGTTTGATGCCTTCAAGCAACCCGGTGGCCAGCACCGCGTTTTCAATATCACTGCGTTCAACGGGCGCCGTCAGATATTGCGGCGCCTCGGCCGGTGCCTGCACCGCATAGAACGCCAATCCCGCGACCGCCACCAACGCCAGACCCATACCGACTTTGCGCAACTTCGACTTTTCCATAAATGACCACAAGTCCGTTCAGGGGTGAGCCCGGCCAGCGGCCGGGCTCTGGTAGATAAACAACAATCAGGAAACCACTTGGCCGGCCGGCACTTTCAGGCCGTCATGCCACCACGCCGCGAGACTGAAGACGTTGGGCGCCTTGAGAATCGTGAAGTGGTTGCCCGGCCCGTACCACACCGCCAGATCCGCAACCTGGCGCTGCCAACCCTCGACCATCGCCGCTTGCTCGCGCTGATTGCCCCACGCATCCAGCGTCGGGTCATCGACCAGCGCCAGCCGCACCGGGCCGGTGTAGGCCAGTTGCGGTTGATAGACCGTACGCAATGCCGTGGCGAAGGTGCGCACCGGGCCGTGCATCGCCTGCGCTGACGAACGCGCAGACAACACACCCGCACGCACCATGCCCTCGTGCAACAGGCGCATTTGCGTGGTGTCGTCAGCCTCGGCGAACGCCAGCGGATCGATGCCCAGGGACTTGCCGCTGGACAATTGCAGCGTCTCGATCAAGCGTTCCAGCGCGGCAGTCGTCGTGTACGGCTTGCCCGCCGTGCCATTGCCGCCGGGAGATTCGCTGTCGATCAGGGTCAACGACGCTACCTCACGTCCGATCGCCTGCAACTGCGTGGCCATGGCATGCGCGACCCAACCGCCGAACGAATGGCCGATCAAATGCACCGGGCCTTGCGGATACAGTTGCTCGACGGCTTGCAGATAACACGCCGCTGCCGCTTCTACCTGACTGTGCGGCACGCCGTGACCATCCAGGCCACGCGGTTGCAGACCATAGATCGGCCACTCAGGACCGAGCGCTTCGGTCAGGTGAATGAACCCGGTGACACTGTCGCCCGCCCCCGGCACACAGAAGATCGGCGCATGCCCGGCGTGCCCACTCTGGATCGTCAATACTGGCTGATACACCTGTGGTTGCGGGACCCGCGCCGCCGCCATGGCCTGACTCAAAGCCTGGCCGAGCGCCTGGATATCCGGGTTTTTCATCATGCTGCGGTGATCCCCCGGCACATCGATGCAGCGCAGCAAACCTGTACCGACCTTGTTCTCCCAACCACGGGTCGGACTCGGCTGTGCCTGTCCCGGCATCAATGCCTGGGCGCGGAACAAGTGCACCGGCTGGCTGGCCGGGCTGACGCGGTAATGCGCCAGCGCCAGGCCATGAGCGGCCTCACGATCAAAGTAACTCCAGGCATCCGCTGCGCTCAGTGCGGCCAGTTCCGGGTCAGGCAATTGCTGTTCGCAGCAGCGCTGGAACAGTTCGTCGAAGCCGGTCAGCTCGACTTCAGCCTCAAGCCTTTCGACGTCAGTCAATGCTTGCTGCCCTTCTTCACCGCGCATCTGTGAGCGCGCCCGGCAATGTTCGAGCAATTGACGCTTGTCGCGATGCTCGCCGCTCCAGCGGGTTTTATCCTGGCTGGCTGGATGCGGTGCGTAAGTATCAAGCAGGCCGACAAACGCCACCGCCTCATCGAGACCGAGCAATTGCTGCGCGACTTCGTACGCCAGCAAGCCGCCAAACGACCACCCGGCCAGATGATACGGCCCATGCGGCTGCACCGAGCGGATAATCCCGACCATCCGCGTGGCCATGCACTCAAGGGTGCGCAGTTGCGGCTGCCCCAGTGGCACACCGGGCAAGCCGTAAATCGGAAACTCGCCCTCGATATGCAGGCCCAATGCCGGGAAATATACGTCCCGGCCGCTGAATTCATGAATCAGGAATAGCGCATTACCGCCCTCGCCCGGCCGCACCACGACCAGTCCTTCCGGCTGTTCAGGCACGCCACTGCGCTGGCTGATCAGCGCTGCCAGTGATTCGATACTCGGCCGCTGGAACAGCTCCGCCAGCGTCACCTGTTGCCCCGCCCGCTGCAGCAAGTTGACCAGACGAATCGCCAGCAGCGAATGCCCGCCCAATTCGAAGAAATTGTCGTGACGTCCGACCTGCTCGACATTCAGCACCTCAGCCCAGAACCGTGCCAACACGGTTTCAACCTCGCCTTGCGGTGCTTCGTAGTGGCGGCTGAGCACGGCGTCGAGCCCCGGTGCCGGCAGTGCCTGACGATCGATTTTGCCATTGGGACTCAAGGGCAAGGCGTCGAGCGCAACAAACGCGCCCGGCACCATGTACTCCGGCAACTGCTCGAGAATGAACGCGCGCAACGTATCGATAGCGGGCACTGCACTGCCCTCGCGCACAGTAAAATACGCGACCAGACGCTCGTCGCGCATCAGCACCACCACCTCGCGCACCTGCGGGTGCTGGATCAATCGCGCTTCGATTTCACCGAGTTCCAGACGCAAGCCGTGCAGCTTGACCTGAAAGTCGTTGCGCCCGAGGAATTCGAGGTTGCCGTCGGCGCGGTAACGCACCAGATCGCCGGTGCGGTACAAGCGATCACCGGCCACGAACGGGCTGTCGATAAAGCGCTCGGCCTGCATCTGCGGCAGCCCCATGTAACCGCGCGCCACACCGATGCCGCCAATGTGCAACTGGCCGATGACGCCAATCGGCACCGGTTGGTCATGCGCATCGAGCACATACACACGGGTGTTACAGATGGCCTTGCCAATTGGCAATTCGGATGACGGTACCGGCATGTGCGGTTCCAGTGTCCATGCCGTGCTGTCGACCGTGGCTTCGGTCGGGCCATACACGTTATGCAGGCGCACCCACGGCAGTTGCTGGCGCACGGCAGCGGCCAGTGCCGCCGTGAGTTCGCCGCCACCACAGAAAATATCGCTGAGGCTGGTGCATTCACTGACCTCCTGCAGCTCAACAAACTGCTGCAACAGCGCCGGCACAAACTTGACTACGGTAATCCGTTGCTGACGAATCACTTGCGCCAGATACGCCGGTTCCCGATGACCGCCCGGCCGTGCCAGTACCAGGCGTACGCCGGCCGTCAGCGGCCAGAAGAACTCCCACACCGAGCCATCGAAACTGAATGGCGCTTTCTGCAACAGCGCGCCGTCTGTGGTCGGTGGGCAAATCTGCGAGCCCCAATGCACCAGATTGCACAAGCCACGGTGTTGGAGCATCACGCCTTTCGGTGTGCCGGTAGAACCTGAGGTGTAGATCATGTACGCCAGATTCGAAGGCGTCAGGCCAGGCACCTGCGGATTGCCCTCCGATTGCGCGTGCCAGTTGCATTGGTCAAAGTCGATCACAGCTACGTCGGTCCCGGCAAACAGCGATCGGGTGGCCGAGTGAACCAGCACTGCCACCGGCGCGCAGTCCCTGAGCATAAAGTCGAGGCGCTCCGTCGGGTAAGCCGGATCCAGCGGCACGTAGGCGCCACCGGCCTTGAGAATGCCGAGCAGCCCGACCACCAGATCGAGTCCACGCTCGACGCACAGCGCCACCCGCGCATCCGGCCCCACGCCCTGCTCGCGCAGGTGATGCGCGAGACGGTTGGCACGGGCGTTCAGCTCGCGATAGGTCAGGCTGTGTTCGCCAGCCTGCACGGCGATGGCATCCGGCTGACGCTGCGCCTGCGCTTCAAACAGGCTCTGAATCGGTTGTTCGACCGGGCAATCAACCGCCGTCGCGTTGAAGTCGCCGAGCAAGCGCTGCTGTTCATCCGCCGCGAGCAGGTTGACCTGCGCCAACACAGCTTGGTCATCGCTGACCAGCGCTTTCAGCAAGCGCTGCAAGTAACCACTAAAACGCCGCACGGTCGCCTCATCGAACAACGCCGTGGCGTAGCGCAGCGCGCCACGGATGCCTTGCGGGTTTTCCCCCAGGCTCAGCGACAGGTCGAACTTCACAAAGTGATTTTCCCCGGCCACGCCTTCCAGCGTCAGACCGCCCAATGCCAGGGCCGGCGCGACGCTGCTGTCCCAGCTCACCAGGGTCTGGAACAACGGGGAGTGGGAAAGGCTGCGCAGCGGTCGGGTGATTTCCACCACGTGTTCGAACGGCAGATCCTGATGCGCCTGCGCGGCCAGGGTCTGGGCCTTGACCCGCGCCAGCAGCGCTGCGCCCGTCAGATCACCTGAGGTATCGACACGCAACGCAAGGGTGTTGACGAACATGCCGATCAACCCTTCGATCTCGACGCGGGTACGGTTGGCCACCGGCGAGCCGATGACCACATCGGACTGCCCGGACAAACGAGCGAGCAACATTGCCCAGGCGCTCATGAGCACCATGTACGGTGTCACGGCGTGACGCTGACACAACGCCTTGAGACCGACGCTGGTCTGCTCGTCCAGCACGATCTCGACACTGCCACCGCGATGATCCTGTTGCGCCGGGCGCGGACGGTCGGTCGGCAGGCTCAACAAGGCCGGGGCGCCGGCCAGCGTCTGCTGCCAGTAATCGCTCTGGCGCTGCAGCACCTCACCGCTGAGCCAGCGACGTTGCCACACCGCGTAGTCGGCGTATTGCAAGGCCAGCGGCGGCAGCGGGTCGTCCTCGCCGTAACTGAACGCCTGATACAACGCCATCAATTCACGAGTCAGCACGCCCATCGACCAGCCGTCGGAGATGATGTGGTGCATCGTCAGCAAGAGCACATGGTGCTCATCGGCCAGCCGCACCAACCGTCCCCGAATCAACGGACCGTCCTGCAAATTAAACGGTCCGCGAGCTTCAGTTTCGATCAGCGCGCGCAATGCCTCGTCGGTCTGCGGCTGTTGCCGCCAATCCTCTTCAATCAGCGGCAGGCCACTGTCGACCGGAGCAATCAGCACCTGTGCTTCGTCGTTCAATTGCGCAAAACGACTGCGCAGGGTTTCGTGACGAGCGGCGATCCGCGCCAATGCCCGTTGCAGGGCCACGGCGTCGAGTCGGCCGCGCAAATGCAGGCCCAAAGGAATGTTGTAGGCGGTATTGCCGCCGTCCATCTGCGCGAGGAACCACAAGCGTTGCTGGGCGAACGACAACGGCAGCACCTGATCGCGCGGCGCCGGCAGAATCTGCGGCAAGCTGCTGCGTTCGGCCTGACTCAACACTTCGGCGACTGCCGCCAGTTCCGGGTTGGCGAACAGATCAGCCAGCGCCAGTTCCACACCCAATTGCTGGCGCACCTGGGACAGCATGCGCATGGCCAGCAATGAATGCCCGCCGAGTTCGAAGAAGTTGTCATGGCGCCCAACCTGTTCGACCTGCAACACCTCGGCCCAGACCTGTGCGAGGCTGATTTCCAGTGGATTGGCCGGCGCCTCGTAAACCCGGCTGAGCAGCGCCTCCTGCGTCGGTGCCGGCAGTGCCTTGCGGTCGACCTTGCCGTTGTTGTTCAACGGCAATACGTCGAGTTGCACCCACGCCGTCGGCAGCATGTATTCCGGCAGTCGTGCGTGCAGCTGCGCGTGCAGATCGGCGTTGTCCAAGGGTTCATCGTGCGCCGTGTAGTACGCCACCAAACGCGTGGCGTCCTGACCGTCGCGGCGCGCCAGCACCACCGCTTCCTTGATCCCCGGGCATTTCAACAGGCGGTTTTCGATTTCCCCCAGTTCGATGCGGAAGCCACGGATCTTCACCTGATCATCGTTACGCCCGATGCAGTCGAGTTGCCCCGGTGCCAGCCAGCGTGCGAGATCGCCGGTGCGATAGAGCAACGCACCAGGCGTCTCGCTGAACGGATCGCGGAGGAACTTCTCGGCGGTCAGATCCGGCCGGTTCAGGTAACCCAGCGCCACGCCCTGCCCGCCGATATACAGCTCCCCGGTGACGCCCATCGGCACCGGTTGCTGATACGCGTCGAGCACGTACACCTGCGTGTTGCCGATGGGGCCGCCAATCGGCACGTTCTCGGCGTCCTGCGCCACTTCCTGCACTTCGAATGTGGTGGCGTAGGTGGTGGTTTCGGTCGGGCCGTAGCAATGCACGATGCGCAACGCGGGTGCTTCGGCCAACAGTCGACGGAACGCCGCCGGATCACCACGTTCACCACCACACAAGAGGATGCGCAAGCCCTTGAGCGCCTGCGCAATCAGCTGCACGTACTGGTTGAACAGCGCGGTGGTGACGAACAGGATCGTCGCGCCACTGGCACTCAGTTCGCGGCCGAAGGCATTCGGATCGAGCAGGGTTTGATGGTCAATGATCACCACGCGACCGCCATTGAGCAGCGGCCCCCAGATGTCCATGGTGCTCGCATCGAACGCCGGGTTCGAGGCGAAGACCACACGATCCTGAGCATTGAAATCGGCATAACCGTTGTTGAGCACCAAGCGGCCGATGCCCCGATGCGGCACCATCACCCCTTTCGGCGTGCCGGTGGAACCCGAGGTGTACATGATGTATGCCAGCGTCTCCGACGACTGCAACAGGTTCGGATTGTGCGTCGGCTGGCCGCTGAGGGTCAGCATGTCCAGATCGATACGCGGTGCGGCGTAGTCGATGACTTCGCCGCTCAAGGTCAACAGCGCCACCGCTTGGCAATCATCGACCATGAACGCCTGGCGCTCGCTCGGTGCATTGATGTCCAGCGGCACATAGGCCGCCGCGCATTTGGCAACGGCCAGTTGCGCCACCAGCAACTCCAGCGAACGTGGCAACAGAATCGCCACGTGATCGCCCGGCTGCACGCCGTGAGCAATCAGGTGATGGGCCAAGCGGTTGGCTTGCGCGTTGAGTTCAAAGTAGCTCAGTGAATGTGCACCATGCACTGCCGCCACAGCCTTGGGATGCGCGGCTGCCTGCTGTTGGAAAACCCCGTGTACGGTCAGTGTTTGCGGGTAGTCACGCGCCGTGGCGTTGAAGTCGTACAGCAAGCGCTGGCGCTCATCGTTTGCCAGCAATGGCACACGTTCCAGCACCGTTTGATCATCGATAACCATCGCGTCGAGCAGACGTTCGAAGTAGCCGATGTAACGCTTGATCGTCAGCGCATCGAACAGCGCCGTGGCGTAGTTCAGCGTGCCACGAATCACCCCGTTGACCTCGCCCAGTGTCAGCGTCAGGTCAAACTTGGCGACCTCGCCCGGCCCGGCAACACCCTCCAGTGTCAGCTCGCCCAACGCCAGTTGCGGGCCGACACTGCTGTCCCAGCTCAGCGTGGTCTGGAACAACGGGCTGTGCGCCAGACTGCGCAGCGGTCGGGCGATTTCCACCACTTGTTCAAACGGCAAATCCTGATGCGCTTGCGCCTCCAGTGTCCGCGCCTTTACCCGCGCCAGCAGCGCTTCGACACTCGGCGCGTCCGAGGTGTCGATGCGCAAAGCGAGTGTATTGACGAACATGCCGATCAAGCCTTCGATTTCAGCGCGGCTGCGGTTGGCCACCGGCGCACCGATCACCACATCGGTTTGCCCGGACAGACGACTCATCAGCAGCGCCCAGGCGCTCGTCAAGGTCATGAACAGGGTCGTGCCGTGACGCTGGCTCAACGTTTTAAGGCCAGTGCTCAAGCGTTCGTCCAGCAACACCTCGACGTTGCCGCCGGTGTAATCCTGCTGCGCCGGGCGCGGGCGATCGGTGGGCAACGTCAACAAGGCCGGCGCGCCGTCGAGGGTCTGCTGCCAATAGTCGCTTTGCCGCTGCAGCACTTCACCGCTGAGCCACTGACGTTGCCACACGGCGTAGTCACCGTATTGCAAGGTCAGTGGCGGCAGCGGATCAGGCTGACCGTGGCTGAACGCTTGATACAACGCCATCAACTCAGCGGTCAGCACGCCCATCGACCAACCGTCGGCGACGATGTGATGCACGGTCAACAGCAAAACACAGTGATCGTCGGCCAGGCGCACCAACCGTCCGCGAATCAACGGATCGTTGTGCAGATCAAACGCTGTCGAGGCTTCCTGCGCCATCAATCCCTGCACGGTGTGCTCGGCTTGCAAGTCCTGGCGCAGATCTTCCACGCGCAACAGTAAACCGCTGTCGACCGGGGCAATCGACACGTGTGCGCTGTCGTCGAGGCTGATGAAACGGCTGCGCAAGGTTTCGTGGCGGGCAACGATGCGTGCCAGCGCCGCTTGCAGGGCATCAACGTGGAGGTGGCCGCGCAGGCGCAAGCCGAGGGGAATGTTGTACGCCGAGTTGCCACCCGTCATCTGCGCCAGGAACCACAGGCGTTGTTGGGCGAAGGACATCGTTAACGGTTGATCACGCGGTACCGGCACAATGTCCGGTAGCGCGCTGCACCCGGCGCGATTCAATACTTCAGCGACTGCGCTCAATTGCGCGTCGGCAAACAGGTCACTCAGCGCCAGTTCGACGCCGAGGCGCTGACGGATCAGCGAGACCATGCGCATCGCCAACAGCGAATGACCGCCGAGTTCGAAGAAATGATCGTGACGGCCGACCTGCTCGACTTGCAGCACTTCGGCCCAGATCTGCGCCAGTGCGGTTTCCAGTTGGCCTTGCGGCGCCTCGTATTCGCGGGCCGGCAACGCGGCCAGATCCGGTTTCGGCAACGCTCGGCGGTCGACCTTGCCATTGGCGGTCAGCGGCAAAGCTTCGAGCCGGACAAACGCTGCCGGCACCATGTAATCCGGCAACTGCGTCAACAGCTGTGCGCGCAAGTCGCCCACCGCCAGTGGCTCGGCCCCCGTCTGTTCGGTGAAATAGGCCACCAGTCGCGGCTGACCGGGTTGGTCTTCGCGGGCCAGCAGCACCGCTTCGTTAATCCCGGGGAGCCGATTGAGGCGGGTCTCGATTTCACCCAATTCAATGCGCATGCCACGGATTTTCACCTGGTCGTCGTTACGCCCCAGGTAGGCGAGCGAGCCGTCTTCGCGCCAACGGGCAAGGTCACCGGTGCGGTACATGCGCGCATTCGGCGTGTTGCTGAACGGGTCTTGCAGAAAGCGCTCGGCGGTCAGGTCGGCGCGGTTCAGATAACCCCGGGCCACGCCCGCGCCACCGACGTACAACTCGCCCAGGACGCCCATGGGCACCGGACGTTGCTGCTCGTCGAGCAAGTACACCGCCGCGTTCGCCACCGGTTGGCCGATGTGCAACGCCGCACCGACTTCAATACGTCCTGAAGTGGCGACCACAGTGGCCTCGGTCGGGCCGTAGTTGTTGATCACCGCGAAGCGCTGCTGACGGCTGAACTGGCGCAAGCGATCGCCACCGATCAACAGAGTGCGCAAAGTCGGGTGATCGAGGTTCTGGCTGAACGCGTATTCGGCGACCGGGGTCGGCAAAAAGCTCACGTCCAGCGGTTGCGCACGCCACCATTCGAGCAAGGCATCGACGTCTTCCGCGCCGTCGTGAGTAGGTGCCAGATGCACCGTGGCGCCCGCGCACAGAGCCGGCCAGACTTCCCACGCCATCGCATCGAAGCCAAATCCGGCAAGGCTTGAGGTGTGGCTGCCGGCGTGTAAATCGAATGCATCACAGTGCCAGTCGACCAGATTGGACAGCGTCTGATGCTCGACCATGACCCCTTTGGGCAGACCGGTCGAACCCGAGGTGTAGATCACGTACGCCAGATGCGTAGCGCTCAGGCCCGGCACTGCAGGGTTGTGCTGCGCCTGCGCTGGCCAAGCGCACAGGTCGACATCGATCACTGGCACGGTCAGCAGTGGCAGTCTCTTGTGCAGATCGCTTTGCGTGAGCACCGCAGCCGGCGCGCTGTCGCCGAGCAAATAGCTGATCCGCTCGGCAGGATGCGCCGGATCGATCGGCACATAGCCGGCGCCGGCCTTGAGGATGGCGACCAGCCCGACCAATGTATCCAGCCCCCGGCGGGCGACAATGGCCACGCGGTCATCGGGTTTCACCCCGATGGCGATCAAGTGATGAGCCAAGGCATTGGCCTGGCGATTGAGCTGCAAGTAAGTCAGTGGCTGTCCGGCAAACAGCGCTGCAATAGCCTGCGGACGCTCGGTGACCTGCGATTCGAAGCGCTGGGTAATCGTCAGCTCACGCGGGTAGTCAGCCTCGGTCGCATTGAAATCCACCAGCAACTGTTCGCGCTCATCTGCCGGCAGGATCGACAACCGGTCAAAGCCCACGTGCGGCGTGTGCTCCAGTGCCTCCAGCAAAGTCATCAACGCACCCTGCATGTACCCGCAGATACGCTGTGCATCAATCCCCGCACCGGCCAATACCTTCAGGCGGAAGTCTTCGCCGAGATCATCAACGCTGAGGGTCAGGCGATAGTTGCTGTGCTCCTCGGCTGCCAGCAATTGCATGCCCTGCCACGCCGTTTGCACCTCGGCGGATATCGGCCCGACCGGGGTGCTGTGACGATAGTTGAGCAGCGTGCTGAACAGCGGTGTGCCCGCCGGCATCGCGCTGCACTGTTGCACCTGCGCCAGTTGCGCATGTTCATGAGCCAGCAACTGACTCAAGCGTTCATGAGTCGCCAGTGCGGCGCCTTTGACGCTATGGGCGTTCAGCTCGATGCACAGCGGCAAGGTATTGATGAACACACCGAGTGCCCGCTCCGATCCTTCACCGCCCTGCAATCGCCCGAGCAACACCGTGCCAAACACCACGGCGTCGCGTCCGGACAATTGCCCCAGCACCTGTGCCCAGGCGAGGTGCATCAGGCTGGCGGCGCTGACACCCAAGCGCCGAGCCTGTTGACGGACGCTGTAGCTGAGGGTGTTTTCCAGCGCCAACTGCGCTTCTTGCGCGGGCCCGTCATGGGCCAGATTCTGGCCATAGGGCAAGGTCGGCTCATTGACCGCGCCGAGCATTTCGCGGAAGAAGCTTTCGTGCTCTTGCGCGCTAAGCCCGGCGCGGGTGTGCGCCACGTAATTGCGATACGGCACCGGCTCGCTCAAGTGTGCGGCGTTGCCCAGCAGAAACGCCTGCATCTCGTGCTGCAACACCTCGAGCGCCACGTGATCCATGACCAAATGATGGAACAGCAACAACGCCACCACCCGTTGATTGACGGCATCACGGCTGTACACCACGCGCATCAGCGGCGCCTCGGTGACGGGCATGCGGAAGTTATCGATGCTGAAGCGGTCACGCAACTGGCTCAGCGCATCGCCCGTTTCGGCATCCAGCGCCAAGGCCTCGCAGCTCAGCGAAGCCTGACGCCAGACCACTTGCACCGGCTCATCCAGCCCCTCCCAGAACAGCGAAGTACGCAGAATGTCGTGGCGCTCGATCACCCGTTGCAGTGCCTCGATGAAAGCTTGCAAACGCTGCTCGTCGGCGAAGGCAAACTGCGCCTGCAACACGTACGGATCGCCCTGCGCGGCCGACAGATGATGGAACAGGATACCGGTCTGCAAAGGCGCCAGCGGATAGATGTCCTGCACGTTGCGCACACCGCCGGGGACACTCGCAACGATGCGGTCAAGCGTCGCTTGATCCAGCGCCACCAGTGGCAGCAGTTCGGGCGTGATGCGCGTGCAATCGGCCGGAACAAGATTGGCCGGCACCGCTGCCTCAGGCTCTCCGCCCACCGCCGCTGCCAATGCGGCCAGCGTCGGTTGATCGAACAGCACGCGGATATCCGCCGACAGGCCGGCCCGGCGCATGCGCGCGACCAGATTGACCGCCAGCAGCGAGTGGCCGCCCAGCTCGAAGAAATGATCAAAGCGCCCGACCCGCTCGACCTTCAGCAGCTCGGCCCAGAGGCCGGCAATGACCGTTTCAACTTCACCGAGCGGGGCTTCGTACTCGCGGGTCAGCAGTGCAGTCTGGTCGGGAGCCGGCAAGGCTTGACGATCCAGTTTGCCGTTGGGGCTCAGCGGCAAGGCCTGCAAATGCACAAACACGGCAGGCACCATGTAATCCGGCAGATGCTTGAGCAATTGGCTGCGTAGCTGATCTGTTTCCAGTGGCTCGCCGCTGTAATACGCCACCAGCCGCTGATCGCCCGGCACGTCTTCACGGGCCAGCACGGCCGCTTCACGCACGCCATCAATGTGCGCCAGATGCGCCTGAATCTCGCCCAGCTCAATCCGCAAACCACGGATCTTGACCTGATCGTCGTTGCGCCCCAGGTACTCGATGTTGCCATCGGCCAGATACCGTGCGACGTCCCCGGTGCGGTACAAACGCGCGCCGGCCTGATCACTGAACGGATCGTCGAGGAAGCGTTCGGCCGTCAGCTCAGACCGATGCAGATAACCCCGCGCCACCTGCCCACCGCCCAGATACATCTCACCAACCACACCGAATGGCACCGGTTGCTGATGAGCATCAAGGATATACACGCGGGTATTGCACAGCGGTTTGCCGATCGGCGGCGTGCCGTCCGGCACCGGCGAATCCGCCTCCAGCGTCCACACGGTGCTGTCGACGGTGGCTTCGGTCGGGCCATACACGTTGTGCAGGCGTACCTGCGGCAGACGCTCGCGGACGCTGCGCACCAACGCGGCAGTCAGCTCACCGCCGCCACAAAACACATCAGTAAGACTGCGGCACTCGCCCACCTCTTCCACTTCAAGGAATTGCCGCAACAGCGCCGGTACAAACTGGACGACATTGACCTGTTGCTCACGAATCAGTTGCACCAGCGCGGCCGGATCGCGGTGATCATCCGGGCCGGCGAGAACCAGGCGCATCCCGCAGCTCAACGGCCAGAACAGTTCCCATACCGAGGCGTCGAAACTGAACGGGGTTTTCTGCAACAGCGCGGCGCCGGTAGGAAGCGGACACAGTCCGGCGCTCCAGTGCAGCAGATTGCCCAGGTTGCGGTGCTCGACCATCACGCCTTTCGGTGTACCGGTGGAGCCGGAGGTGTAAATCACATAAGCCAGGTTCGCGGCGCTCAGGCCGGGTACCTGCGGATTGTTTTGCGCCAGGTTTTGCCAGGTGCACTGGTCGAAATCGACCCGCACGCCCGCCCACTCGCCGATCAGCGCACGCGTCGGCGCATGCACCAGCAGCACCGTTGGTGCGCTGTCCTCAAGCATGTAGACCAGACGTTCGGCAGGATACCCCGGGTCGAGCGGCACATAAGCGCCGCCAGCCTTGAGAATCGCCAGCAGACCGACCAGCAACTGCGGCCCGCGTTCGACACAGATCGCCACCCGCGAATCGCTACCCACGCCGCACTGGCGCAGGTGATGGGCGAGTTGGTTGGCGCGGCGGTTCAGTTCGGAGTAACTCAAACGCAATTCACCGGCCACCACGGCATCAGCGTCTGGCGTGCGCAACACCTGCGCTTCGAAGCGACCATGAACGGTCTGCTCGAGATCGTGGGCGACGGCGGTTGCGTTGAGATCGAACAGCAGATGCTGACGCTCGTCATCCGCCAACAACGCCACCTGCTCCAGCACCGCTTGATCATTGCTGGCCATCGCCTGCAACAGGCGCTGGAAGTAGCCGACGTAACGTTGAATAGTCGACTCATCGAACAAGGCAACGGCGTACTCCAGCACACCGCGAATCCCGTCCGGCACCTCTGCCAGCGTCAGTGACAGATCGAATTTGGCAAAGTGGCTTGGTTCGGCGACGCTTTCCAGTGTCAGCTCGCCCAGACTCAGGCTGGCGCCGTGGCCGCTGTCCCAACTGAACATCGCTTGAAACAACGGGCTGTGTGCCATGCTGCGCAGCGGCCGGGTGATTTCCACCACTTGCTCGAACGGCAGATCCTGATGCGCTTGCGCATCCAACGTCCGCGCCTTGACCCGCGCCAGCAGCGCCTCGGTGCTCAAAGCGCCCGAGGTATCGATACGCAAGGCCAGCGTGTTGACGAACATGCCGATCAAGCCTTCGATCTCGGCGCGGGTACGGTTGGCCACCGGCGAACCGATGACCACTTCCGATTGCCCGGACAAACGACTCAACAGACTCGCCCAGGCACTGAGCATGAGCATGTACATGGTAACGCCGTGACGCTGGGCCAAGGCCTTGAGCCCGGCACTCAGGCGTTCGTCGAGCACCACGTCGACGGTGCTGCCGGCGTAATCCTGCTGTGCCGGCCGCACGCGGTCAGTCGGCAGCGTCAACAGTGCCGGAACGCCCGCCAAGGTCTGTTGCCAGTATTCACTCTGGCGCTGCAACACCTCGCCACTGAGCCAGCGTCGCTGCCACACCGCGTAATCGGTGTATTGCAGCGGCAGCGGCGGCAGTGGATCCGCCTGACCCTGGCTGAAGGCCTGATACAGCGCCATCAGTTCGCGGGTCAAAACGCCCATCGACCAACCATCAGAAATAATGTGATGCATCGTCAGCAACAGCACGTGATGATCGTCGGCCAGACGCACCAGCCGTCCGCGAATCAGCGCATCGTCCTGCAAATCGAACGGCCCCGAGGCTTCGCCCTGAATCAGCGCCTGCAAGGCCTGGTCCGGTTGCGGGTGTTGGCGCAGGTCTTCAACGCGCAGCAGCAGACCGCTGTCGACCGGGGCGATCAGCACTTGCGCCTGGTCATTGAACTGGGCGAAACGGCTGCGCAGGGTTTCGTGACGCGCAACGATACGCGCCAAGGCTTGTTGCAGCGCATGCTCATTCAGTTGCCCACGCAGGCGCAGGCCGATGGGAATGTTGTACGCGGTGTTGGCACCTTCCATTTGTGCGAGAAACCACAAGCGTTGCTGGGCGAACGACAGCGGCAACGCGCCGTCACGGGCCACCGCGACAATCTCCGGTTGCGTGCTGCGCCCGGCCTGCGCCACCGCCTCGGCAACCGCTGCCAGTTCGGCGTTGGCGAACAGATCGCCCAGCGCCAGTTCCACGCCAAGACGCTGGCGAACCTGGGACACCATGCGCATGGCCAACAGCGAGTGACCACCGAGTTCGAAGAAATGGTCCTGACGCCCGACTCGCTCGACTTGCAGCACCTGCGCCCAGATCTGTGCCAAGGCGCTTTCCAGTTCGTTGTGCGGTGCCTCGTATTCGCGGGTGAACAGCGCCGCACGCTCAGGTTTCGGCAGGGCCTTGCGATCGACCTTGCCATTGGCGGTCAACGGCAATGCGTCGAGTCGGACGTAAGCCACCGGCACCATGTACTCCGGCAACTGCGTCAACAGGTGCGCACGCAACTCGGCCACCGCCAGCGGTTCAACCTGACTCTGCTCGGTGAAATACGCCACCAGTCGCGGTTGGCCGGGTTCATCTTCACGCGCCAGCAACACCGCTTCCTGAATGCCGGGCAACTGATTGAGGCGGGTTTCGATTTCACCGAGTTCGATGCGCACGCCGCGGATTTTCACCTGATCGTCGTTACGCCCCAGGTACTCGATCGTGCCGTCGGCGCGCCAGCGTGCGAGATCGCCGGTGCGATACATGCGCGCATTCGGCAAGGCGCTGAACGGGTCATGGAGGAAGCGTTCGGCGCTCAGGTCGGCGCGGTTCAAATAACCGCGCGCCACCCCGGCGCCGCCGACATACAACTCGCCCATGACGCCAATCGGCACCGGACGCTGCTGTTCATCCAGCAGGTACACCGTGGCGTTGGTCACCGGTTTGCCGATGTGCAAGGCGTCACCCGCCTCGATTAGCCCGGAGGTCGCAACCACGGTGGCTTCGGTCGGGCCGTAGTTGTTGATCACATCGAATTGCTGGTTGCGGCTGAACTGGCGCAAGCGGTCGCCACCGATCAGCAGCGTACGCAACGTCGGGTGTTCGAGGTTCTGGCTGAAGGCGTATTCGGCGACGGGCGTCGGCAGAAAACTGACGTCCAATGGCTGCGCGCGCCACCAGTCGAGCAGCGCATCGATATCCTCGATGCCTTCGTGAGTCGGTGCCAGGTGCAAGGTCGCGCCGGCACACAACGCCGGCCAGACTTCCCAGGCCATGGCGTCGAAACCGAACCCGGCAAGGCTTGAAGTGTGGCGCCCGGCGCACAGATCAAACGCTGAGCAATGCCAGTCGACCAGATTCGACAAAGTGCGGTGTTCGACCATCACGCCTTTGGGCAGACCGGTGGAACCAGAGGTGTAGATCACGTAGGCCAGATGTGCGACGGTCAGTCCCGGCACCTGCGGATCAAGGGTCTCGCTCAGCGGCCAGGTCAGCGGATCGAGATCGATCACCGGCACCTGCAGCGCCGGCAAGCGGTCCCGCAGATTATTCTGGGTGAGCACGGCGACGGGGGCGCTGTCGCTGAACAAGTAGTGCAGACGCTCGGCCGGGTGCGCCGGGTCGACCGGTACATAACCGGCGCCGGCCTTGAGAATGGCGACCAGCCCGACCAGCGTATCGAGGCCACGGCGGGCGACGATGGCGACGCGATCATCAGGCTTCACCCCAAGCGCGATCAGGTGATGGGCCAAGGCGTTGGCATGCCGGTTGAGTTCGGCATAACTCAATTGCTCACCCAGGCACTGTGCTGCCAGCGCTTCTGGTCGCTGCGCCACTTGCGCCTCGAAACGTTGGGCAATGGTCAACGTTGCCGGGTAGTCGGCCTGAGTGGCATTGAACGCCAACAGCACCTGCTCGCGCTCGGCCGCCGGCAGAATCGGCAACTGGTTGATTGCGGTATCGGGCGCCTGCTCCAGTGCCAGCACCAGACTTTCCAGGGCGCAGTGCAAGTAATCGCAGATACGCTGTGGATCGACCTCGGTGGTAGCCAGCAAGGTCAGGCTGAACGCATCGCCGAAATCATCAACGCTGAGGGTCAGCGGATAGTTGGTGCGTTCTTCGGAGCTGATCGTGCTGATGCCTTCCCAGGCGGCAAGCACCTCGGCACTGGCCGTCGCCGCCGTGTGGCTGTGACGGTAATTGAGCAAGGCACTGAACAACGGCGTCGGCGCGACCACACCACTGCAACGCTGTGCCAGGGCCAGCGGCGCGTGTTCGTGGCGCATCAGCGTGGTCAGGCGTTTGTGGGTCGCCTCCACCGCCGCACGCACGCCTTGCGCATCGACATCGACCCGCAGCGGCAAGGTATTGATGAAAATTCCCAGCGCCCGTTCGGTGGCTTCGGCGCCCTGCATGCGCCCCATCAGCACCGTACCGAACACCACGTTTTGCTTGCCAGTGAGCACCGCCAGTACCTGCGCCCAGCCCAGATGAAACAGGCTCGCGGCACTCACGCCGAGCTGCCGCGCCTGCGCGCGCAGACGCTGGCCGAGCAACGGGTTGATCGGCAGGCTCAGTTCGGCGATGCCGAGGCCGTCACCCTGCACATCCTGCAAACCGTAGGGCAGCGTCGGCTCGGCAATGTCAGCGAGCATCTCGCGGAAAAAAACCTCGTGCTCGGCTTCGCTGATGCCCAGCCGCGCTTGCGCCACGTAATTGCGAAACGGCACCGGGCGCCCGAGCGTTTGATCCTGGCCGGTGAGGCAGGCGAGCAGTTCGTGACGCACTACATCGAGTGCCGAGTGGTCCAACGCCATGTGATGAAACAACAACGTCGCGACCACGCGCTGACCGTCCTCGTCCCATGCGTAGGCCAGACGCATCATCGGCGCGCACCGGACGTCCAGACGGAAATGCCGCGCATCGAAACGCTCGTGCAGTTGCTGCAGCGCAGCGCTTGCGCCGTCTGCCAGCACGACCTCTTCGATCGGCAACTGTGCCTGACGCCAGACCACTTGCAGCGGCACGTCCAGCCCCTCCCAATGCACCGCTGTGCGCAGGATGTCGTGGCGATCGATGACTTTTTGCAAGGCTTGAGCGAAGTCCTGCAGACGCTCATGGCTGCTGAACGCGAAGTACGATTGCATGACGTAGGGATCGCCCTGCTCGTTGCTCGCGTGGTGATAGAGAATCCCCTCCTGCAACGGCGCCAGTGGGTAGATATCCTGCACGTTGGCGGCGCCGCCCGGTACCTCGGCGAGCAAGCGGTCAAGGGTCGGCTGATCCACGTCAGCCAGAGTCACCATCGCTGGCGTGATGTGCGTGGTGCCGGGAAGAATGCCGTTGGCCGGCACATCGATCTGGCCAACGCGGGTGGCCGAGTATTGCCCGGCCTTGATCAGTTCGATCAGTGCCGGTTTGTGCTCGCGCAGCGCCGCCAGCAGCGCCGGATCGCTCAATGCCTGCTTGTTGCCGTTGACGCGCAATTGCTCATCGGTCACCGCCAACTGAATGTCTTTTGCCTTCAGGGTTGCCAACAGTTCCAGCACATTCACAGGACGATCTCCATTCTTTCGGTAATTGCGGCGTAGCCGGCCAGGGTCGGTTGTTCGAACAACGCCCTGACATCGGCTTCCATGCCTTCCTGACGTAACCGGCCGATCAGACTGACCGCCAGTAATGAGTGACCACCCAGTTCAAAAAAGTGATCGTGACGCCCTACCCGCTCGACGTTGAGCAGTTCGGCCCAGAGCCGTGCGAGGGTGATTTCGACGTCGCCGACCGGGGCTTCGTATTCGCGGGTTTCCAGCGCTTGCCGGTCCGGCGCCGGCAGGGCCTTGCGGTCGAGTTTGCCGTTGGGGCTCAGCGGCAAAGCGTCGAGATGCACAAACACCGCAGGCACCATGTAATCCGGCAAATTTTCCAACAGTTGGGCGCGCAGCACGTCGATTTCCAGGCGTTCACCGGTGTAATACGCGACCAGACGTTTGTCGCCGGGCACCTCTTCGCGAGCGACCACCACGGCTTCCTGCACACCTTCGATCTGGGCCAGGCGTGCCTGAATTTCGCCCAGTTCAATACGCAGGCCGCGGATCTTCACCTGATCATCGTTACGCCCCAGGTACTCGATATTGCCGTCCGGCCGATAGCGCGCGACGTCGCCAGTGCGGTACATGCGCCCGTGCGGATGAAACGGATCCTCGAGGAAGCGTTCGGCCGTCAGCTGCGGTCGGTTCAGATACCCGCGCGCCACCTGCACGCCGGCGATGTACAACTCGCCGATCACGCCTTGCGGCACCGGTTGCTGTTGCGCATCGAGGATGTACATCCGAGTGTTGGCGATCGGTTTGCCGATCGGCGTGTTGTCCGGAACCTGCTCGATAGGCCCGGCGCAATCCCACGCGGTGACATCGACGGCGGCTTCAGTCGGACCGTACAGGTTGTGCAAACCACTGCCCGGCAATTGCAGTTTGAAACGTCGCACCAGACTGCCCGGCAACGCCTCGCCGCTGCACATCACCTGCCGCACGCTGTCGCAGCGTGTGGTGTCGCTGTTGGCGAGGAACACGTCGAGCATCGACGGCACAAAGTGCAGCGTGGTGATGTTTTCGGTTTCGATCACTTCAGTGAGGTATTGCGGATCCTTGTGTCCGCCGGGCCGCGCCATGACCAGTCGCGCGCCGGTCATCAGCGGCCAGAAGAACTCCCACACCGAGACGTCAAAACTGAATGGGGTTTTCTGCAATACCGAATCGGCAGCGGTCAGGCGATAGGCGTCCTGCATCCACAACAAACGGTTGACCACCCCGGCGTGCTCGTTGACCACGCCTTTCGGTTGGCCGGTCGAGCCGGAGGTGTAGATCACGTACGCGCTGTGCTGTGGCGTCAGCGCCGGGATCTGTGGATTTTCGGCAGACAAGGATTGCCAAGTGTTCTGGTCAAGATCGACCACTGCCGCGTTGACATCCCCCAGCAACCCGCTGGTAGCCCCGTGTACCAACACCACGGCCGGCGCGCTGTCCTCGAGCATGTAGGCCAGGCGCTCCGGCGGATAGGCCGGATCGAGCGGCACATAACCAGCGCCGGCCTTGTTGATCGCCAGCAGACCGATGACCATTTCCAGGCTGCGTTCAACGCAGATCGCCACCCGTGAATCCACTTGCACGCCAAGGCTGATCAAGTGCAGGGCCAAGCGATTGGCGCGTTCGTTCAGCTGCGTGTAGCTCAATGCGTGTTCGCCGGCGACGACGGCCACAGCCTCTGGCGTACGCTGCACCTGCGCCTCGAACAAGCCATGCAGCGTCTGCTGCAAATCGTAATCGACGTTGGTGTCGTTGAGGCCGAACAGCAACGCCTGCCGTTCCTCCTCCGGCAACACCATCAAGCGGTTCAACGGTTGCAGTGGTGTTTGTTCCAGCGCTGCAACCAGTGCGATCAGCGCGTTGTGCATGTACTGACCGACGCGTGCCGCACCAATGCGCGACGGCGTCATCACTGTCAGTTGGAAGCCACTGCCCAGATCGTCGACGTTGAGGGTCAACGGGTAATTGGTCCGTTCCTCGCCGGTCAGCGATTCAATGCCTTGCCAGGCCTCACGCTTGGTATTTTGCTGAGTTTCACTTTCGCTATGCCGGTAATTGAGCATCGCGCTGAACAGTGGCGACGGTGCCGCGATACCACTGCAACGCTGGGCCAGTGCCAGTGAAGCATGTTCGTGGGCCAACAGTGCACTGAGCCGCGCATGGGTCGCCTTGACCCCGGCGCGCACGTTGCTTTCGTCGACATCCACGCGCAATGGCAAGGTGTTGATGAACATGCCCAAGCCGCGATCCGCGCCCGCGCCGCCCTGCATGCGCCCGAGTAACACGGTGCCAAAGACCACGCGTTCCTGACTGGACGTTACCGCCAGCACCCGCGCCCAGGCGAGATGGAACAGACTGGCGACGCTGACACCGAGCAAGCGTGCCTGACTGCGCAGACGCTGCGCCACCGCAGCAGGCAGTGGCTGGCAGACTTCCTCGATGTCATTGCCGTCGCCGTGCACGTCCTGCAAGCCGAATGGGAGCGTCGGTTCGTCGATGTCGCCGAGCATTTCGCGGAAGAACACTTCGTGCTCTTGTTCGCTGACGCCAAGGCGGGTCTGCGCGACATAATTGCGGTACGGCACTGCGGGCACAGGCAATCGTTCATCACCGCGCAAAATCGCCTGCATTTCTTCGCTGACCACCGCCAGCGCGGTGTGGTCCATGGCAATGTGATGGAACAACAGCATGGCGACGACACGCTGATTGTCCGGATCGAGGGCATACACCAAACGCAGCAACGGTGCCCGATCAAGTTCCAGACGCCAGTGCCGCGCATCGAAGCGCGCCCGCAGTTGATCGATGGCCTCTCCCTGCGCGGGCTCCAGCGCCACAGCTTGTACCGGCAACTCCGCCTGACGCCAGACCACTTGCACCGGCGCCGCAAGGCCTTGCCAGACTATCGAAGTGCGCAGGATATCGTGGCGCGCCATGACTTGACGCAGCGCCGCAGCGAACCCTTGAAAACGTTCGATACTGTCGAACGCCAGACACGATTGCAGCAGATACGGATCGCCTTTCACGGCGCTGAGGTGGTGATACAGAATCCCTTCCTGCAACGGCGCCAGCGGATAAATATCCTGCACATTGGCCGCGCCGCCCGGCACCGTGGCGACGATGCGCTCAATGCTGGCCTGATCCAGTTGCACCAGTGTCAGCATGTCCGCGGTGATGTGCGTGCAATCGGCAGGAATCAGATTCTCCGGCACTGCAACCTCACGCCCACTGCCCACCGCCGCCGCCAGTGCAGCCAGGGTTGGCTGGCTGAACAGCACGCGCACGTCGGTGCTCAGATCGACCTGACGCATGCGTTCGATCAGCGTCACCGCCAGCAACGAATGCCCGCCCAATTCGAAGAAGTTATCGTGACGCCCGACCTGTTCAACGTTCAAGACGTCCGACCAGATCTGCGCCAGGGCGATTTCCACCGAACCTTGTGGCGCGGCGTATTCGCGGCTCAGCCACGCCGTTTGATCCGGCTCCGGCAACGCCTTGCGGTCGAGTTTGCCATTGGCGGTGAGCGGCAGTGCTTGCAGACGCACGTAAGCGGCGGGCACCAGGGCTTGCGGCAATTGCGTTTGCAGATGACTGCGCAGATCCTCGATGTCGACGCTCAGGCGTTCGGTAAACCACGCCAGCAACTGCGCGTCGCGCACCAGCACCACGCAATCCTGCACGGCCGCGTGACTGCTCAACGCCGCTTCGATTTCGCCCAGCTCGATGCGCACACCGCGTAGTTTCACCTGATCATCGTTGCGTCCCAGATACTCGATTGTGCCGTCGGCGAGCCAGCGCGCGAGGTCGCCGGTGCGGTACATGCGCGCCTGCGGTTCGTCGCTGAACGGGTCGTCGAGGAAGCGTTCGGCAGTCAGCTCGGGGCGATGCAGATAACCGCGCGCCACGCCGGCACCGCCGACATACAACTCGCCCGCGACGCCGATTGGTACCGGGCGCTGCTGGTCGTCAAGCAGGTAAATCTTCGCGTTGGCCATCGGCCGGCCGATATGCAGCACCTGCCCGGACTCGACCGCGCCGGAGGTGGCAACCACCGTGGCTTCGGTCGGGCCATAGTTATTGATCACCGCGAAGGTCTGCTCGCGGGGGAACTGGCGCAGTTTGTCGCCACCGATCAACAGCGTGCGCAAAGTCGGGTGGCCGAGGTCGCGACTGAACGCGTATTCGGCCACCGGAGTCGGCAGGAAACTCACCTGCAACGGCTGCGCACGCCACCATTCCAGCAACTCATCGAGGTGCTCGTTGCTCACCGTTTGCGGCGGCAGGTGCAGGGTCGCGCCGACACACAGCGCCGGCCAGACCTCCCACGCCATCGCATCAAAACCGAAACCGGCGACGCTCGACGTGTGGCTGCCGGCGCGCAGGTCAAACGCCTCGCAGTGCCAGTGCACCAGGTTTTCCAGTGTTGCGTGTTCGACCATCACGCCTTTCGGCTGGCCGGTAGAACCCGAGGTGTAAATCACATAAGCCAGATGCGCCGGGGTCAGCGTCGGTAATTGCGGATTGCTCTCGGACAAGTGCTGCCAAGTGGGATGGTCCAGATCAATCAACGGCACGGCGCCGAGCAAATCAGCCGTCGCAGCCTGCGCCAGTACCGTCATCGGCGCGCTGTCCTGCAACAGATACGCGATGCGTTCCGCCGGGTACGCCGGGTCGACCGGCACATAACCGGCGCCGGCCTTGAGGATCGCCAGCAACGCGACGAGCATCTCCGGGCCACGGCGCAGGCACACGGCGACGCGGTCATCGGGCTGCACGCCAAGCCCGAGCAAGTGATGGGCCAGGCGATTGGCGCGCTGATTGAGCTGCACGTAGGTAAGGTGCTGCGTGCCCTGCACCACCGCCAGTGCGTCCGGCTGCTGCTCGGCCTGCGCCTCGACCATGCGCTGAATCGTCGCGCCACGCGGATAAGCCGCTGAGTGCTGGTTGAAGCCGACCAGCAAGTGCTCGTACTCGGCCACCGAAAGCACTGGCAAACGGTTGAGCGGACATTGCGGCGCCTCTTCCAGTGCCGTCACCAGATGTTCGAGTGCGGTGTGCATGTAACTGCAGATCCGTTGCGCACCAATCTCGGCGACCGCCAGCACGTCGAGGACAAAACCTTCGCCCAGATCATCCACCGACAGGGTCAGCGGATAATTGCTGCGCTCCTCGCCGCCAAGCATGCGCACGCCTTGCCAGATGCCCTGGCCGTCCTGCGGCTGTTGCTCGGCGGCACTGTGTCGATAGTTAAGCAACGCGCTGAACAGCGGCGCGGAACCGACCATGCCACTGCATCGTTGAGCCAGCGCCAGCGATGCATGTTCATGAGCGAGCAGCGCCGTCAGCCGCGCATGGGTGGTTTTCACCCCGGCACGCACGCCTTCAGCGAGATCGACGCGCAGCGGCAAGGTATTGATGAACACCCCCAGCGTGCGGTCGGCACCCTCACCACCCTGCATGCGCCCCATCAACACCGTGCCGAAGACCACGTCACGGCGTCCGGAGACCACGCCCAACACCTGCGCCCAGGCCATGTGCATCAGGCTCGCCGGGCTGACACCCAACTGTCGCGCCTGTTTGCGCAGGCGCAGATTGAGAGCGACATCGACCGCTTGCAGCGCTTCTTCGATGCCCCGCCCATCGCCCTGAACATCCTGCAGACCGAAGGGCAAGGTCGGCTCGTCGATATCGCCGAGCATCTCGCGGAAGAACGCTTCATGTTCCTGCTCGTCGGCGCCCAGGCGGGCCTGCGCCACGTAGTTGCGGTACGGTATCGGCGGCGTCAGCGTGTCGATCTGATCGAACATCAATGCGTGCATTTCCCGACCGATCACGTCCATGGCGGTGTGGTCGAGAATCGAGTGATGGAACAGCACGGTGGCGACGACTTGCTGTTGCGCCGGATCCTCGGCGTAGACCATGCGAATCAGCGGTGCCTGATTGAGGTCGAGGCGGAAATGCCGGGCATCGAAACGCGCGTGCAACTGTTCGAGAATATCGCCGTCCTGTGCATCAAGTGACACTTGCTGGACGACCATCTGCGCCTCGCGCCACACCACTTGCTGTGGGTTGGGCAAGCCTTCCCAGACCACGCTGGTGCGCAGAATGTCGTGACGGGCGATGACCTGCTGCAAATGCGTGGCGAAGGTTTGTAAACGCTCGAGGCTGTCGAAGGCCAGACGTGATTGCAGCAGATACGGATCGCCCTGCTCGGCGCTGAGGTGGTGATAAAGAATGCCTTCCTGCAACGGCGCCAGTGGATAGATATCCTGCACATTGGCGGCGCCGCCCGGCACCGTGGCGACGATGCGTTCGATGCTGGCCTGATCGAGTGTGGTCAGGGTCAGCATGTCCGGTGTGATGTGCGTGCAACCGATCGGAATCAGATTGGCCGGCACCTCGATTTCCCGTCCACTGCCCAAGGCCCGTGCCAGCGCGGCCAGGTTCGGCTGATTGAACAGCACGCGCACATCGGCGCTCAGACCGACCTGACGCATGCGTTCGATCAGGCTAACCGCCAAAAGCGAATGGCCGCCCAGTTCGAAGAAATTGTCGTGGCGGCCGATCTGCTCGATATTGAGCACGTCGGCCCAGATCTGTGCCAACGCGATCTCGACCGGGCCTTTCGGCGCTTCATATTCACGGCTGAGCCACGCGTCCTGATCCGGTTCGGGCAAGGCCTTACGGTCGAGTTTGCCGTGTGCGGTCAGCGGCAGGCTGTCCAGTCGCACGTAAGCCGCCGGCACTAAAGTGTCGGGCAGTCGCGTTTGCAGATGCTGGTGCAAGTCGCTGATCTCGACCGACTCGATCTCAGTGAACCAGGCGACCAATCGTCCGTCGCGCACCAGCACCACGCATTCGCGGACCGCATCATGTGCGCTCAGCGCCGCTTCGATTTCGCCGAGTTCAATGCGTACACCGCGTAGTTTCACCTGATCGTCATTGCGTCCCAGGTATTCGATATTGCCGTCCGCCAGCCAACGCGCGAGGTCACCGGTGCGGTACATCCGTGCGTGCGGCTCGTCGCTGAACGGGTCGTCGAGAAATTGTTCAGCGGTCAGTTCCGGGCGATTCAGATAGCCGCGTGCGACCCCGGCACCCCCGACGTACAACTCACCCTGCACACCGGTCGGCACCGGCTGTTGCTGGCGGTCCAGCAAATAGACTTTGGCATTGGCAATCGGCCGGCCAATGTGCAAAACCCGCCCGGGCTCAATGCGCCCGGACGTCGCCACCACCGTGGCTTCGGTCGGGCCGTAGTTATTCATGACGTCGAAGGTCTGATCCCGTGGGAACTGGCGCAACTTGTCGCCCCCGATCAGCAGCGTGCGCAGGGTCGGATGGCCCAGCCCGCGACTGAAGGCATATTCGGCCACCGGGGTCGGCAGAAAGCTCACCTGCAACGGCTGCGCGCGCCACCATTCGAGGAGTTCATCAAGGTGTTCATTACCGATCGCGGGCGGTGGCAGGTGCACGGTCGCGCCGACGCACAGCGCGGGCCAGACTTCCCAGGCCATGGCATCGAAACCGCAACCGGCGACGCTGGCGGTGTGGCTGCCGGCATGCAGATCGAAGGCTTCAGCGTGCCAGTGCACGAGGTTTTCCAGAGTGCGGTGCTCGACCATCACGCCTTTTGGTTGCCCGGTGGAACCCGAGGTGTAGATCACGTAGGCCAGATTTTCCGGGGTCAGTCCCGGCCGTTGCGGATTGTCGTCAGGCAGGTGCCGCCACTCGCTGGCATCCAGATCAATCACCGGTACAGCGCCGAGCAGGTCGCGCGTCGATGCCTGCGCCAGTACCGCAATCGGGTCGCTGTCCTGCAACAGGTAGGCGATGCGTTCTCGCGGATAATCAGGATCGATCGGCACGTAACCCGCGCCGGCCTTGAGAATCGCCAGCATTCCAACAAGCATGTTCGGGCCGCGACGCAGGCACAGCGCGACTCGGTCATCGGTTTGCACGCCGAGGCCGATCAAGTGATGAGCGAGACGATTGGCGCGCTGATTCAGTTCGCGGTAGCTGAACTGTTGCTCACCCTGCACCACCGCCAATGCTTCGGGATAAGCCAAGACTTGCGCTTCAAAGAGCCGCGGCACTGTCTGCGCGGACGGGTATTCACGACCGCTGATGTTGAAACCAACCAGCACACGCTGCCGCTCGCCCGGCGACACGATCGATAGCTGCTGCAACGGCGCCGTTGGCGTGTACTCCAGTGCTGTGACCAGGCTGTGCAACGCGGTTTGCAAGAAGTCGCAGACCCGCGCGCCATCCACCTGAGGCACGGCTTGTACGCTCAAGCGGAACCCTTCGCCAAGGTCGTCGACACTGACCACCAGCGGATAATTGCTGCGCTCGCGCGAACTGAGAATCTGCACGCCATCCCACGTTACAGCGGCCGACTCCGGCGCACTGTGGCGGTAGTTGAGCAAGGTGCTGAACAGCGTCTGCGAACCGGCGACACCACTGCAACGCTGGGCCAGCGCCAACGAAGCTTGCTCATGGCCGAGCAATTGCGCCAGACGTGCATGGGTGGCACGCACGCCGAGTTCTACCGATTCAGTACCGACGCTGACACGCAGCGGCAAGGTGTTGATGAACATGCCCAGCGCCCGATCAGCGCCCTCCCCACCCTGCATGCGTCCGAGCAATACCGTGCCAAACACCACATCCTGCTGGCCGGACACCTGCGCCAACACCTGAGCCCAGGCTTGATGCACCAGACTGGCCACGCTGACACCCAGGCGCGGCGCCTGCTCGCGCAGGCGTTCGCCGAGGCCGACGTCCAGCTCGGCATGACTGTCGAGGATATCGCTGCCGTCGCCGTGCACGTCCTGCAAACCGAAGGCCACGGTCGGCTCGTCAATGTCGGCAAGCATTTCGCGGAAGAACGCCTCATGCGCCTGATCATCGGCGCCAAGGCGCGCCTGCGCGACAAAGTGGCGGTACTGCACCGGCGGCGGCAGGTCGCTGCTGCAGCCGAGCATGACGTCGCTCATTTCCGCCACCAGCACGTCCAGCGCGGTGTGATCGAGGACGATATGGTGCATCAGGAGAATGCCGACCCACCGGTTGTGCGGCTGATCTTCGGTGTAGACAAAACGCATCAGCGGCGCGCGATTGAGGTCCAGACGATAGTGGCGTGGATCGAAACGCGCCTGCATCTGCTGGAGCACGTCGCCGTCGAGTTCATCGGCATCGACGCGTTCCAGCGCGAGTGGCGCCTCGCGCCAGACCACTTGCACGGCTTCCTCAAGCCCCTCCCAGACCACGCCGGTGCGCAGAATGTCATGGCGTTTGATCACGCCGTTCAAGGCGCGGACGAAGGTTTTGATCTGTGCCAGACCGTCGAAGGCGAATTGCGCCTGCAACACATACGGGTCTCCGGCGCTGGTTGCCAAGTGGTGATAGAGAATCCCCGCCTGCAACGGCGCCAGAGCATAGATGTCCTGCACATTGGCGATACCACCCGGCACGGTTGCAACGACACGGTCGATCGCGGCCTGATCGAGATTGGCCAGCGGCAACATGGCCGGAGTAATGCGCGTGCAACCCGGTTCGATCAGGTTGTCCGGGACAACGATGGCACGTTCGCTGCTCAAGGTCGCTGCCAGCGCCGCCACGCTCGGCTGACCGAACAGTACGCGCACGTCGCAATGCAAATCCTGTTGGCGCATGCGCTCGATCAGCTTCACTGCCAACAGCGAGTGACCACCGAGTTCGAAGAAGTTGTCATGGCGACCGACCTGCTCGACACTGAGCAATGTCTGCCAGAGACCGGCTATCAGGTTTTCCACGGCACCGACCGGCGCTTCGAAACCACGTCGGGCGAAGGCATCGCTGTCCGGTGCCGGCAAGGCTTTGCGGTCGAGCTTGCCATTGGTAGTCAGCGGAAAAGCGTCCTGGCGCACGAAAGCGCTTGGCACCATGTAGTCAGCCAGCGTCGCCAGCAAATGATCACGCAATTGCGCCACATCAGGCGCGGCATCGGCGTCAGCCAGCCAGTACGCGACCAGACGCTGGTCACCGGGGCTGTCCTCACGGGCAATCACCACGGCTTCGCGCACGCCTTCGCAAGCAGACAGCCGCGCCTCGATCTCACCCAGCTCAATGCGGAACCCGCGAATCTTCACCTGATCGTCGTTGCGCCCCAGGTATTCGAGGCTGCCGTCCGCCGCCCAACGCGCAAGGTCGCCGGTTTTATACAACCGCGCCTCGGCATTTGCGCCAAACGGATCATTGATAAAACGCTCGGCCGTCAGTGCTTCGCGATTCAGATAACCGCGCGCCACCCCGGCGCCACCGACATATAGCTCACCGATCACGCCGACGGGGACCGGTTCACGCTGCGCATCGAGGACATACAGTTGCAGGTCGGGAATGCGCACGCCAATCGGGCTGACGCCGAGCAATTGCGCGTCGGCGGCCTGCAACGGCCGATAGGTCACGTGCACCGTGGTTTCGGTGATGCCATACATGTTCACCAGCCGCGTTCCGGCATTGCCGACCCGCGCGTACCACGGCTTGAGCAATCCCGGTTCCAGCGCTTCGCCACCGAAAACCACTTCCCGCAAGGAATGCTGCAAGGTGCTGCGGCCCTGAGCGGCGATCAGTTGGCGGAAGGCGCTCGGCGTCTGGTTGAGCACCGTGACGCCGGTTTCGCAGAGCAGTGCATAGCAGTCGTCCGGCGAGCGGCTGACGGCTTGCGGGACCAGCAGCAATTGCCCGCCGAACGCCAATGCACCCCAGATTTCCCACACCGAGAAGTCGAACGCGAAGGAATGGAACAGCACCCCGATGTCTTGCTGGTTGAACTGGAACCAGTCATGGGTGGCAGAAAACAGCCGCGCCACGTTGCGGTGCTCGACCATCACGCCTTTGGGCAAACCGGTGGAGCCGGAGGTGTAGATCACGTACGCCAGATGCGCCGGGGTCAGCTCGGGGATCTGCGGATTGCTGTCGAGTTCGGCCTTGAGGTGAGCGCTGCCGAGGTCGATCTGCGGCACATCGAGAGCGGCCACGCGATCGCGGGTCGCCGCCTGCATGAGAACCGCCGCCGGGGCGCTGTCCTGCAAGGTGAAACTGATTCTGTCGAGCGGATAGGCCGGATCGATCGGCACATAACCGGCGCCTGCCTTGAGCACGCCAAGCAGGCCGATGATCATTTGCGGGCCACGCTCGACGCAGATGGCGACACGGTCGTCAGGGCGAATGTTCAGCGCCAGCAAATGGTGGGCGACCTGATTGGCGCGGCGGTTGAGCTCGCCGTAGCTGAGCGTCTGCCCTTCGAAGATCAGCGCCGTGGCGTCCGGGCGGGCCTGTGCATGGATTTCAAATTGCTGGTGGATCAGCGGGGTGTCGGGGAACTGCGACAGCGGCAAATTGCTGCCGTACAGCAGGTGTTCGCGTTCGCTGGCGGGGAGGATTTTCAGTTCTTGCAGCGCCACATCGACGCTGGATTGCAGGGCCGCCGCCAGACTCTCCAGCGCCGTGTTCAGATAAGCCGCCATGCGCTCGGCACCCAATGCCGGATCCGCCAGTGCGGTGATGCGCAAGTCTGCGCCGAGGTCATCGATGTTGATGGTCAGCGGGTAGTTGGTGCGCTCGCGGGCACCCAATACCTGCACACCGGGAGCAATGTCGACCACATCAGCGACTTCTTCGACGCTGCTGTGCCGGTAGTTGAGGATCGCGCTGAACAGCGGCGTCGGCACCGCGACGGCGCTGCAGCGTTGTGCCAACGCCAGCGAAGCCTGCTCATGCGCCAGCAACGCAGTCAGGCGCTGATGGGTCGCCCGCACGCCGGCGCGCACGCTTTGCTCACCGACATCAACGCGCAGCGGCAAGGTGTTGATGAACATCCCCAACGCCTGCTCACCGCCCTCGCCCGCGTCCATCCGCCCCAGCAGTACAGTGCCGAACACTATCGCTGTGCGCCCGGACAATTGCCCGAGCACCCGCGCCAGCGCCAGATGCGTCAGGCTCGCGACGCTCACGCCGAGCTGCCGCGCCTGCTCGCGCAACTGCCGGCTCAAGCGGCTGTCGAGCATCAACGAAGACTCCTCGATAGCATGGCCGTCACCCTGCACATCCTGCAAACCACACGGCAGCGTCGGCTCGTCGATATCGGCGAGCATCTCGCGGAAAAACGCTTCCTGTGCCTGCTCGTTGCCCGCACTGCGGGCCTTGGCCAAGTGATCACGATACGGCACCGCCGCTGGCACTTGCGCAGTCTGCCCGAGCAGACAGGCCTGGATTTCCCGGCGCAGTACGTCCAGCGCCACGTGATCCATGATCATGTGATGAAACAGCAACAGCGCGACCACGCGGCCCTGAGCAGGATCCTGCGCGTAGACCATGCGCAGCAAGGGCGCTTGCTGCATGTCCAGACGAAAGTGCTGCGGATCGTGACGTTCGAGCAATTGCGTTAGTACGTCGGCGCCACTGTCGACGTTGATTTCCTCACACAGCAGCGGCGCTTCGCGCCAGACCACTTGCACCGCCTCGTCGAGGTATTCCCAGACAAACGAGGTGCGCAGGATGTCGTGACGTTTGACCACCCAACGCAGCGCGTCGGCGAAGGCGTCCAGCCGTTGCTGGCTGTCGAACACGAAGCGCGCCTGCGAGATGTAAGGGTCACCGGCAGCGGCCGAAAGATGGTGGTACAGCATGCCTTCCTGCAACGCCGACAGCGGATAAATGTCCTGCACGTTGGCCGCGCCACCCGGCACCGTGGCAACGATGCGGTCAAGGGTGTCTTGATTCAGCGTCACCAGCGGCAGCATGTCCGGGGTAATGCGAAAGGCCGGGCTCAGCCAGTCGCCGCCATGTTGGGCTACTAGCTCCAGCAGTTGCGCCTTGTGCGCCGAAAGGCTGTCCCACAACGCGTCATCCAGCGCGTCGTCGCTGCCCAGAATGACCAGGTCTTCATCTTCCTGTTGAAGGCGGATCGCATGGGTGGAAATAACAGCCATCAGTTCGCTGAAATGCATGAGGTAACCTGCTGTAAATACGGAAAAAAGGAGCGCGCAGCAGCGAGTCCGTGCAGACGGCGCGCAGCCTGGAAAAACTAAAACATCGGGGCGTGGGTGTCTGACATGGGAAGCGGGGACAAGCCATACCGGACAGGAGCCACACAACCCCCCGTGTAGGAGTGAGCCTGCTCGCGATGGCGTCAGGTCAGGCGATATGTTCGTGACTGACCCACCGCAATCGCGAGCAGGCTCACTCCTACAGGGTTTGTGTGCGCCGTTAGAGGCGGCGTTTGCGGTTGAGGTTGGGGATGGTGGTCGGGGCGATCTCGACCTGCCTGGCCTGCCGCGAGGTCTGTGCCGCCAGCGCGGCCAGTGTCGGCTGACTGAACAGCGTGCGCGCGTCGACATGCAGGCCGGCCAGACGCATGCGCGCGACCAGACTGACCGCCAATAGCGAATGCCCGCCCAGTTCGAAGAAGTTGTCGTGACGCCCCACCTGCTCGACGTTGAGCACCTGCGCCCAGATCTGCGCCAAAGCACTTTCCACGTCACCTTCGGGTGCCTCGTAAGGACGGCTGAGCAGTGCCTCCGCCCCCGGCTCCGGTAATGCCTTGCGGTCGATTTTGTCGTTGGGCGTCAGGGGCAGCACCGCCAGCATCACATAGGCACCGGGCACCATGAACTCCGGCAACTGCGCCAATACATGCGCTCGCAATGCTTCAAGCGTCGGCGCAGCCAGCTCGGTACGCAGGGTGTAATAAGCCACCAGCCGCTCATCGCGCACCAGCACCACTGCCTCACGGATCGCCGGATGTTCAAGCAGGCGCGCTTCAATCTCGCCCAGCTCAAGGCGCACCCCGCGCAGCTTGACCTGAAAGTCGTTGCGACCGAGGAATTCGAGGTTGCCATCGGCGCCGTAACGCACCAGATCACCGGTGCGATACAAGCGATCACCGGCCACGAACGGACTATCGATAAAGCGCTCGGCCTGCAATTGCGGCAGGCCCAGATAGCCGCGCGCCACGCCCACTCCACCAATGTGCAAATGCCCGCTGACGCCAAGCGGCACTGGCTGATCGCAGGCATCGAGGACATACAGCCGCGTGTTGCTCAGCGCCTTGCCGATTGGCACCAGTGTCGGCGGCAGCGGCTCGCCGGGCTCCAGGGTCCAGCCGCTGCTGTCGACCGTGGTTTCGGTCGGCCCATAGACGTTGTGCAGACGCACCCACGGCAGGCGCTCGCGCACTTGCCGGGCCAGGGCGACGGTCAACTCGCCGCCACCGTTGAGCACATCGGTGAGGCTGGTGCACTGGCTGACGTCGTCTTGTTCGATGAACTGCTGCAACAGCGCCGGCACGAATTTGACCACGGTAATATTCTGTTCGCGGATCACTTGCGTGACATACGCCGAATCACGGTTGCCGTCGGCCCGCGCCAAGACCAGGCGCATGCCCGAGCACAGCGGCCAGAAGATCTCCCACACCGAACTGTCGAAACTGTACGGAGCCTTTTGCAGCAACGCGCCGTGTTCAGTCGGCGGCGACAACTGCGAGCCCCAGTGCACCATGTTGCAAGCGCTGCGCTGTTCGATCATCACGCCCTTCGGCGTGCCGGTGGAGCCGGAGGTGTAGATCATGTAGGCCAGATTCGCCGCGCCGAGACCCGGAACCTGCGGATTATCGTGCGGCTGCTCCTGCCAGGCACCGAGGTCGAGATCGATCAGCGGCACGCCGGGCTCGCCGAGCAGATCGCGCGTTGCGGCATGCACCAGCAACGCGACCGGTGCGCTGTCCTGCAACATGTAGTTCAGGCGTTGCAGCGGATAATCCGGATCGAGCGGCACATAAGCACCGCCAGCCTTGAGAATGCCCAGCAGACCGATCACCAACTCAGGCCCACGCTCGACGCAGATCGCGACTCGCGAATCCGGTTGTACGCCGAGCCCGCGCAGATGATGGGCCAAGCGGTTGGCCTGCTCATTCAGCTCGCGATAGCTCAGGCGTTGCTCGGCGAATTGCACGGCGATGGCATTCGGTTTGCGCTGCACCTGTTGTTCAAACAGCGCCTGAAGTGGCTGGTCCATCGGGCAGTCGACCGCCGTATCGTTGAACTCGATCAGCAGCCGTTGCAGTTCTTCCTGTGGTAACAACGGCAAGCTATCCAGCGCCCGCTGCGGCGTGGTCTCCAGCGCCGCGACCAAGCCATTCAGCGCCGACTGCACATAACTGCAAATGCGCTGCGCACCAATGCTCGACAGGGTTCGGGTGGTCAGACGCAAGCCCGTGCCGAGATCATCGACACTCAGGGCAAACGGGTAATTGGTGCGTTCCTCGTTGGCCAGGGTCTCGATGCCCTGCCAGGTTTGCCGGGAAGTCTTTTGCTCGACATCATCGCTGTGCCGGTAGTTGAGCAAGGCACTGAACAGCGGCGCTGGCGCGGCAACGCCACTGCAACGCTGGGCCAGCGCCAAAGAGGCATGTTCATGGGCGAGCAAAGCGGTCAGCCGTGCATGGGTGGACTTCACCGCCGCGCGCGCGCCTTCACCGACGTCGACCCGCAGCGGCAAGGTGTTGATGAACACCCCCAGCGCCCGGTCGGCACCCTCGCCGCCCTGCATGCGCCCCATCAACACTGTGCCGAACACCACGCTTTGCTGGCCGGATGTCGTCGCCAACACTTGCGCCCAGGCGAGGTGGATCAGGCTGGCGACGCTGACGCCCGCCAGACGTGCCTGCTGCTGCATGCGCTGATAGAGATCGCTCGCCAGGGTTTGCTCGGCTTCTTCGATGTTGCTGCCGTCACCCTGTACGTTCTGCAAAGCGAACGGCAAGGTCGGCTCGTCGATGTCGGCGAGCATCTGGCGGAAAAACGCTTCATGCTCCTGTTCACTGACACCCAGTCGCGTCTGCGCCACATAGTTGCGGTATGGCACCGGCGGCGCCAGCGGTTCAGCGCTCCCGGACAGGCAGGCGTGGATTTCTTCGCGCATCGCCTCCAGCGCAATGTGATCCATCGCCAAATGATGGAACAGCAAGATGCCGACCACCCGGTTGTGCGCGGGATCACGGGCATACATCAGGCGCAGTAGCGGCGCCTGACTGACGTCGAGGCGATAACGCCGTGCATCGAAACGCTCGTGCAACTGATCGATGATCGCGCCGCCAACAGGGTCGAGTTCGACTTCCTCCACCGGCAAAATGGCCTCGCGCCACACCACTTGCACTGGCGACGTCAACCCTTCCCAAACCACCGCCGTACGCAGGATATCGTGCCGCGCCATGACCTGACGCAACGCAGCGGCGAAGGCCTCGACCCGTTCGAGGCTGTCGAACGCCAGCAGCGATTGCAGCAGGTACGGATCGCCCTGCGCGGCGGTGATGTGGTGATAGAGAATGCCTTCCTGCAACGGCGCCAAGGGGTAGATGTCCTGCACATTGGCGGCACCACCCGGCACCGTCGCGACAATGCGCTCGATCATCGGCTGATCCAGTTGCACCAGCGGCAGCAGATCCGGCGTGATGTGCGTGCAATCGGGCGCAATGCGGTTGGCCGGCACCTCGACTTCGCGGCCGCTGCCCTCCGCTGCTGCCAATGCGGCCAGTGTCGGTTGGCTGAACAACACGCGAACATCGCTGCTCATGCCAATCTGGCGCATGCGTTCGATCAGGCCGACGGCGAGCAAAGAGTGGCCGCCCAGCTCAAAGAAGTGGTCGTGACGCCCTACCCGTTCGACTTGCAAGACCTCGGCCCAGATCTGTGCCAAAGCGATTTCTACGTCACCTTGGGGCGCCTCGTATTGCCGCCGGATCAGCGCTTCCGGCCCCGGCGCCGGCAAGGCCTGGCGATCGAGCTTGCCGTTGGCCGTCAGCGGCAACGTCGCCAGACGGATATAGGCGGCCGGCAGCATCGCTGCTGGCAAGCGCGATGTCAGGTGCGCGTGCAGTTGCAGGATGTCCAGCGTTTCACGTTCGGTGAACCACGCCAATAGCTGGCCGTCACGCACCAACGCCACGGCTTCCTGCACCGCGTCATGGCTGGCGAGTGCCGCTTCGATTTCGCCCAGTTCGACACGCACGCCACGGACTTTCACCTGGCCATCGTTGCGACCGATGTACTCAAGATTGCCGTCGGCGCGCCAGCGGGCGAGATCGCCGGTGCGATACATGCGCGCATCCGGCTGTGCACTGAACGGGTCGTCGAGAAAGCGTTCGGCGGTCAGCCCCGGGCGATTCAGATAGCCCCGGGCCACCCCGGCGCCGCCGACATACAGCTCGCCGATGATGCCGATCGGCAGCGGGCGCTGCTGATCATCGAGCAAATACGCCGTGGCATTGCTCACTGGTTTGCCGATGTGCAACGCCTGCCCGGACATGATCAGCCCCGAGGTGGCGACCACAGTGGCCTCGGTCGGCCCGTAATTGTTGACCACCGCAAAACCCTGCGCACGGTTGAACTGGCGCAGACGATCACCGCCGATCAGCAAGGTGCGCAAGGTCGGGTGACCCAGTTGTTTGCTGAAGGCATATTCGGCAATCGGCGTTGGCAAAAAGCTGACATCCAACGGCTGCGCACGCCACCAGTCGAGCAGCGCGTCGATGTCTTCGTTGCCTTCGCTTGCGGGCGACAAGTGCAATGTCGCCCCGGCACACAACGCCGGCCAGACCTCCCACGCCATCGCGTCGAAACCGAAGCCGGCGAGGCTCGAAGCGTGCTGTCCGATGCCGAGCCCGAATGCCTCGCAGTGCCAGTCGACCAGATTGCCGAGTGTGCGGTGCTCGACCATCACACCTTTGGGCAATCCGGTTGAGCCGGAGGTGTAAATTACATAAGCGAGGTTTTTCGTGGTCAACCCCGGCACGTCAGGATCGACCATGTTATCGAGCGACCATTCGCGCCGATCGAGCTCGATCACCGGCAGCGCTGTGGCGGGCAAACGCTCACGCAGATCGCTTTGGCTCAGCAACGCCACCGGAGCGCTGTCACTGAGCAAATAGCTCAGGCGCTCGGGCGGATGCGCCGGGTCAATCGGCACATAAGCGGCGCCAGCCTTGAGAATCGCCAGCAACCCGACCAATGTATCGAGGCCTCTGCGGGCAACGATCGCTACCCGGTCATCCGGCCGTACACCGAGGCCCAGCAGATGATGGGCCAACGCGTTGGCTTGCCGGTTCAGTTCGGCGTAGCTCAGCGTCCGCCCCTGACAAGTCGCGACCACAGCGTCCGGTTGTTCGGTCACTCGGGATTCAAATCGCCGTTGAATCAGCTGGCCCTGCGGATAACTGACTCGGGTGTCGTTCCACTCATCGAGCAGGGCCAGCTCTGCCGGGCTATTGAGGTTGAAATCGGCGATTGCCAGCGCAGGGCATTCCAGGCCTTGCTCCAGTATCAACAACAAGTGTTCGGTCAACGACGCGATCTCGTCTGCCGTGAAACAGGCCGGCGAGTACACCAGATGCAACCAGGCCTTATCGGTGTAACGGTTGCTGCGCAGGTGAAGGGCCAGCGGTGTCGCCTCGTACTGGTTGGAGACCTTGACCGAGTGTCCCGACGCCTCACCGTAACGGTAGTCATGGTCGTCCTGTTCGTACGACACCGACAGTTCGAACAGTTGCGCACGGTCTTCACGCAACAGGCCCAGCGCGCGGTTCATCTCGCTCAGCGGGTAGCGTTGATGGCGGAAATCCTGCTTCAGGCCAGCGCCGATCGCCTTGATCAATTCACCAAATGACAGTGCCCGGCCAAACTCCATACGCATTGCACTGACCTGGGTGAATAACCCTAGAGTGCTTTTGAAGCGGGCACCGGAGCGATTGAGAATCGGCAACCCGACCACCCACTCGTCACGTTGCGCGGTGCGACTGAAATACACGTGCAGCGCCGCCAGCAACACGTGAAAGGCCGAGCCACCCAATTGCCGCGCGCAGTCCTTCATGCGCTCGTGCAGCACGGTTGGAAAAGCCTCGACGTGGATGCGACTGGGGGCGGCTTCAACGTCGAGGGATTCGCGATGGCGGGCAGTCAACAAGGGTTCGGGCAAGCGGCGGTACTTGTCCAGCCAGTAGCGTTGATCTCGCTCATAACGGGGTGACTGGTGGTAGCGCGCGTCATCTTCGATAAAGCCGACGTAGGACGGTGCCGCCCCACTCGGGCGCTCGCCAAGGCACAACGCGCTGTAGATGTCGCCCAGCGACTTGAACAGCAGAGCGAAAGCCCAGCCATCGATAATCAAGTGGTGGGCCTGCGCTGCCAACCAGTGGCGATCGCGATCGAGGCGAATCAGAGTGAAGCGGAACAACGCTTGCCCGTGCAACACGAAGGCATGCGCCATCTGCTCTTCGACCAGCGTGCGGGCCGCCGACTGCGGATCGGGGTGTCCACTGAAGTCATGCAGCGGCATGGCCACCGGCAACGCCTGGGCAAACCCTTGCAACGGCAGCCCGTCGTGACCAACTTCCGATCGCAGAACAATGCGCAAGGCATCATTCGCTTCCACCAGACACTCAAGCGCCGATTGCAGCAATGCCGGATCCAGCGGCCCGGTCAGCTCCACATAACCGCCAATGTTATACAGCGGCGAATCTCCACGGCTCAGTTGGTCCAGCCAGATATCCCGTTGAGCGGCAGTCAGCGCGAATGTCTCGACAGGCACGGACAGATCGTCCGCCACGTTGGCAGAAGTAGGCTGCATAAGATCCTTCTCATGTGATTTTGCCGGTATTCAAGCATCGGCCCCGAGGCTGACATGACACCTGAAACCCGGACAACCGCGAGGCTCGAACACGCCTGTCTGACGTTACGGGCGTGTTTATCGTAGGCACTGTCGAAAAGCTCGGAGAGGAAATACTGAAAAGCTTGTAGGAAAAAAACCACATAGCAGCGCCGCCATTTGCCCGAGCGCTGCCGATCAGAACTCCCCTTCGCCAGGTTTTCCGGGGCTTGAGCGTGACTGAACAGTCACTCATGCCGGTACACCTGGGTTCATCGGCGTCAGAACCCCGGCGCCAAGATTCAGAAATAGTGGCACTTTGTGTCCCTGTTTTCCCCTACAGACGTAGGACAAATCCATAGGCTTAAATCCCGCTCCAGATCATGTTCAAGGAGAAATGACTGCGTGGGCGGCTTTTACAGAGACGGCAGACGATTCAGTGATGGCTCTGAACCAGGGATGAAGGATATGAATCTGACCGGCACTATTCGCAACACCGAAAACCCGCATTTCTACTGGCAACTCGGTGAACTGATTGCCAGTACCGGCGATGATCACTTCGCCACGAACATGTTCCAGTTGGTCGACACACTGGTGCCGGTCAACCGGGTGGATCTCAGTGAGTGGACGCTGGATGAGCGACAGGCCAGCGTGGTCGAGATCAAGCCATTGGGCAGCGCCGGTCCGGCACAGACGTGTGCGCCGCCCGATCTGCTGGAGAGTCCCGACGATCATCCGCTGTTGCAGAAGATGATCGAGATGAACGACTCGTTGCTGATTCAACTGAAAGCCTCGCTCCAGCCTCGCCATCCGCAGCACAGCGCCCATCAATGCAATCTGGTTTCGCGTACGTCCAACCGCCGTTGCGTGATTTCGTTTTACCGACCGCATACCCAACGGGTGTTTTCCCTGCCGGAGCTGTCGTTTCTCAAAAGCCTGTCCGATACCCTGCTGCCGCTGATCGAACGTCACGCGCAGATCAGTCGGCAAATCCTCGCCCGGCAACCGCGCCAACCGTTGGCCGAACTGGATCAGGCGCCGCTGGCACAGGTGTTCGATGAGCGCCTGGCATTGAGCGACATCGCCCTGTCGGTGCGCGAGAAAGAAGTCTGCCTCGGCCTGTTGACCGGCGGTACCGTGCCGCAAATGGCGGAAAAACTGCGGGTGAAAAACAGCTCGATCGAGACGTACCTGAAACGTGCCACCGCCAAACTCGGCGTCAGTGGCCGCCATGGTCTGGCGAAATGGATGGCCGGGGCCTGAGCACAACGCTCTTATATGCATGAGGCAGTTCGATGTTGACGTTGCGACTTTCCCTGCTGTCCATCGCGGTGCTGATGGGCGGTTGTTCATTGATTCCCGAGTATCAGCGCCCCGCATCCCCCACCGCCGCGCAATATCCGACAGCAACGCAAGCGGCCAGGAACGGCGAAGACTGGCGCACACTGTTCACCGACCCGGCGCTGCAACAGCTGATTGAAAGCGCCTTGGTCAACAACCGCGACCTGCGCGTAGCGGCTCTTAACGTCGAAGCCTTTCAGGCGCAATACCGCATTCAGCGCGCCGACCTGTTCCCGGCGGTGTCGGCCAACGCCAACGAGTTGCGCCAGCGGATGCCGCCGAGCGTGACCCAGGGCAAAGCGCTGATCAACTCGACGTACTCGGCCAACCTCGGCATCAGCGCCTATGAACTGGATTTCTTCGGGCGCGTGCGCAGCCTCAGCGAGGAGGCCTTGCAGACCTGGCTCTCGACTGAAGAAGCGCGGCGCAGTGCCGAGCTGAGTCTGGTGGCCAGCGTCGCCAACGCTTACCTGACCTGGCGCGCCGATCAGGAACTGCTGGAACTGACCCGCGACACCCTTGCCGCCGATGAGCAGAGCCTGCACCTGACCACGCGCAATCGCGAGGCCGGCAAATCGTCGGCGCTGGAACAGGCGCAGGCGCGGACCAGCGTCGACAGTTCCCGGGCCAATCTGGCGCGCTACCAGCGTCAGGTCGCCCAAGACTTGAACAGCTTGACCTTGCTGGTCGGCGCACCGGTGCCGGACGCCCTGCCCGCCCGTCCGCTGGCCAGCGATCTGGTGCAACAACTGCCGGCCGGACTGCCTTCGGACCTGTTGCAGCGCCGTCCGGACATTCTCCAGGCTGAATACAAACTCAAGGCCGCCAACGCCAATATTGGCGCAGCGCGGGCGGCGTTTTTTCCCAGTGTCAGCCTGACGGCGAATGCCGGCACCTCCAGTCGTGACCTGTCCGGATTGTTCGGCGGTGGCTCGGGCGCGTGGAGCTTTCAACCGCAGATCAGCCTGCCGATCTTCAATGCCGGCAGCCTGCGCGCGAGTCTCGATTATTCGAAGTTGCAGAAAGACGTCGCAGTGGCCGAATACGAAAAATCGATTCAGACCGCGTTTCAGGAGGTCGCCGACGGCCTCGCCGCGCGCAGTACGTATCAGCAGCAATTGCAGGCGCAGCGCGATCTGGTCGCGGCCACGCAGACCTATTACAACCTGGCGCAGAACCGTTATCAGAATGGCGTCGACAGCAGCCTGACGTTCCTCGATGCGCAGCGTTCGTTGTTCAGTTCGCAGCAGGGTCTGATCACCGATCGCCTTGCGCAACTGGTCGCCGAGGTCAATCTGTACACCGCGCTGGGCGGTGGCTGGAGCGCTGACGAGTCGCGAATGCAGTGAGCCATCGTCACTTTTTCTTACACCTTTTGTCGCTCGATCCTGTGCCGTGCGGCGATCCGTGGCCGGCCTCTGCCCTCAGTTTGGTATCATGCGCCGCTTTTACGGTTAACCCCCCGCCAGTCCTGCTGACTGACGGGCTGCAAAAGGCGGTATTAGATGACGGCTTTGTTGACTCGCCGCAAGGTGCTTGCGGGAATGGGCGTGCTCGGGCTAGGCCTGCTCGCCGGCTGCGACACCCGCGGCCAACTGTCGTACAAGTACGGCAAGGATCTGAGTAACAAGATCATGGGGCGCACCTTCAAACTGAAGAACACCGACGGCGAAACCATGACGCTGTCGAGCTTTCGCGGCATGATGCCGATGGTCTTCTTCGGTTTCACCCAGTGCCCGGCGGTCTGCCCGACCACCCTCGCCCGCGCAGCAAAAATCAAGAAACTGATGGGCGCCGATGGCGATCGCTTGCAGGTGATCTTCATCAGCCTCGATCCCGAGCGCGACACCCCGGAAATCCTCGACGCCTACATGAAAGCCTTCGACCCGACCTTCGTTGCGCTGTACGGCACGCTTGAGGAAACCGCGGCCACGGCCAAGGAATTCGACGTGTTCTACGAGAAAGTCCCGGCCGGCGACACGTACACCATCTCGCACACCGCCACCAGTTACGTTTACGACTCCAATGGCGGCTTGCGCCTGGGTCTGTCCACCTCGCTTTCGGCAGAACAATGCACGGAAGATTTGCTTACTGTTATGGAGGTTTGCTGATGCAACCTGTTCTGAACCACCTCAAACGCGCTGTTATCGGTCTGTCTCTGCTGGGCCTGGCGTTCCAGGTCTCCGCGCAGACCAAAGTCGACGACGCCTGGGTGCGTGCCACCGTGCCAACCCAGACCGCCAGCGGCGCGTTCATGACCCTCACCGCCGACAGCGACAGCAAGTTGCTCAGCGTCGCGACGCCGGTGGCCAAAGATGTGCAGATCCACGAAATGACCATGAAGAACGACGTCATGAGCATGGGCCCGGTAAAGTTCGTCGAGCTGCCGGCCGGCAAAGCCGTCAAGCTTGATCCGAACGGCTACCACGTGATGCTGATGGGCCTGACCGGTCAGCTTAAGGAAGGCGAAACAGTGCCGCTGACCCTGACCGTGGAAAACGCCAAGGGCGAGAAAGAAACCATCGAAGTTAAGGCACCGGTTCGTGCGCTGACCAACATGGAAGGTCACGATCACAGCAAGATGCATTGATCACTGAGCGGCAGTAAAAAAGGGGCGGCCCGATCGATGATCAGGCCGCCCCTTTTTTTGTTTTTGATGTGTGCCGAATTAACGCTTGCGGGCCAATGCCTTGCGCACGCTTTCCCGTGACATCCCCGAGCCGGAACGGGTCACGGCTTTCTCTACGGGCGCCTTGGCCAACTGTCCCTTGCGCTTTTCCACCTCACGCCACTGGTAACCGAGATATCCGCCTGCCGCCACAATCCCCAGCCAACCGAACACCGAACTGACGAAGAACCACAGCCCGAGGGTGATCCACACGTTTTTCGAGGTGAACAGCTTCAAGCTGTCATCAGCAGGCAACGGTTCAACCGGTTCAACCGCTGCCTGCTGCGTCACCGGCACTCTATGCACGCCATCCAGATCAATGCGCCAAGCGAAGTCCGCCCCGGCCACCGGAATGTCTAGCTGATTGCCTTCAGCACGATGCCCCCGAATGTCGCCATCGACGAGCGACGTGGAGCTGAAACTGATCTGGGTTTCATAGTGAATCTCGCCGTTGACCTGGGTCACGACCGTTCGTTTTTGGTCAATGCGGGTGTCGCGCATGTCGATTCCTTGAGCGTTCCACGTCGGACGACGTGCGAAGGGATAATCCGTTGGGCTCGAATGCTACTGAGTGGTTATTACGCTGTCCAGAAGGCGTGCTTTTAAGCTACTGACCTAGGCGAAAATCCTCCGGCATGAGTCTGTTCTAGGCTACCAGCCATGATGGAAAGTGTGCTTTACATCGAATAAATCTTCAGCGACCATGTAAAGGGTCTTTTACATAGGAAGTGAAGAATGAACCGGTACTACCTCGAATTGGGCGCAGCATTAATCATCTACATGCTGGTCCTGACAGCCTCATTGATTGCCTCGCAATACCTGATGGACGCCCCCATCGTGCTGCGCTCGGCCGTCGCACTGACGCCGATCATTCCGGCGGGACTGATGTGCTGGGCCATTGTGCGCAACATGCGGCGCATGGACGAAATGCATCTGCGCATCCAGTTCGAAGCGCTGGGCTTCGCCTTCGCCGCCTCGGCACTGTTGACCTTCAGCTACGGTTTTCTGGAAAACGTCGGCGCTCCGCACATTCCGTGGACGTGTGTGTGGCCGGTGATGGGGCTGATGTGGATTGTCGGCCTGCAAATTGCGCGACGCCGCTACCAATGAAAAACCGCCTTAAGGAATTGCGCGCCGAGCGCAAGTGGTCGCAAGTCGATCTGGCTGAACGCCTGAGCGTGTCGCGTCAGACCATCAACGCGATTGAAAACGAACGCTACGACCCGAGTCTGCCATTGGCTTTTCAGATTGCCCGGGCGTTCGAGATGCCGATTGAAAGCATTTTTGATGATGGCGAACCTTGAATGAAAAAAGGGGCAACACACGTTGCCCCCTGTTGTATCAACTCCCCGCGCCGCCATGCGCCTCTTCAAAGAAGTAATCCTTCCAGCTGTCGGCCTTGTTCTTCAGCACGCCCAGTTCCTGCAATTTCTCGGCGTAGATAAAGGTGCGCTGCGGCACCACGGTGAAATCGATTTCCGGGTCTTTGACGATTTGCTCGACCAGGGCCAGCGGCAATTTCGACTGCTCGACACGAATGTACGCCTGAGCCGCTGCCGGCTTATCAGCCTTGATAATCTTCTCGGCCTCGGCCAAAGCGTCGTAGAACGCCTTGTAGGTTTTCGGGTTTTCGTCGTGGAATTTTTCCGTGGTGTACAGCACGTTGAACGTCGCCTGCCCGCCAAGCACGTCGTAGGAACTCAACACTTTGTGCACGTTGGGATTCTGCAGGGCCTGGTACTGGAACGGCGGACTGGAGAAGTGCGAGTTGATTTCCGAGCCGCCGGCGATCAGCGCGGCGGTCGCATCGGGGTGCGGCAGGCTGACTGAGATGTCATCGAATTTCTTGTACTGCGCGTCACCGAACTCCTTGGCGGTTTCGATCTGCAAAGTACGCGACTGGAAGCCGACACCGGCGGCCGGCACAGCAATTCGGTCCTTGTCGGTGAAGTCCTTGAGCGTCTTGATGTTCGGGTTATTGGTCAACAAATAGTTGGGCATCGAACCCAGTGCGGCGATGGCTTTGACGTTCTGTTTGCCTTTGGTGCGATCCCACACGGTGAGCATCGGCGGCACGCCCGCCGAAACCACATCGAGCGAACCAGTCAGCAGCGCCTCGTTCATTGCTGTAGCGCCGGAAATGCTGTTCCAGTCGACCTTGATATCGAGGCCCTGCTCCTTGCCGTGTTTTTCGATGAGGTTCTGATCGCGCACCACATCGAGAATCAGGTAACCGATGCCGAATTGCTGGGCGATGCTGATCTTGCCTTCGGCCTGAGCGCCGGTGCTGAACAACGCACTCGCGGCCAGAGAAGCGGCCAGCAGAGTCAGTGCGGAACGTTTGAACGGTGTGGCCATGACAACCTCGCAGCATGGGGTGGTTTGCTGAAAGGCCTGACTTTATCGCTATAAAAAATAGAAATTAAATATCTTTATCGCATATCGATAGCACGGGTTGTTGAGCGGAATGAGGCTGCAATCTTTTGATTCCGGGTTTCGATAACAAGATCAAAAGATCGCAGCGTCCCGCAGCTCCTACATTGGAATTCGGTGGCGGCTCGAAGGGTTAAACAGCCTGAAACAATAAATCCACCAGCCTCAATATCGTCGATTGCCGTGCCACGCGAGGGCCGGTCAGGGCTGCAGACGCGACATCACCTTCGAAAGCTCGCGCACCAGCGCATCAGCTGTGCGTTTAAAAGGGCGATCAGACAGCCCACCCTTGGTATCATCGCGCACACTTTTATGACGATTTAATGGCTGGAAGGTCTTTTTTGTGAGCGCTCTTTTTAACCGGTTGCGGCAGCCGTATGCCCGCCTCTTTTCGCTGATTTTTCTCGTGTTGATTGTGCCGGTGTGCCTGCGTGCAGCACTGGGCTGGTCAACACCGCTGGGCTATGTGTCGGACCTGGCCATTGGCAGCCTGTTGGTGGTGTTGCTGCATCGCCGGGCGTGGTGGCTGGCCTTGCCGGTATTGGTGTTCTGGGGATTGCTGGCGGTGGCGACGGCTGAGCTGGTCAGCGCGGTCGGGCGTCTGCCGACACCTTCGGATATTCATTACCTGATCGATCCGCAGTTCGTCGAGAACTCCACCGGCGGCGGGCTGGCGCATCCGGCATTGGGCATCACCTTGCTGCTCGCCCTGCTGTTTTGGCTGCTGACTCAATTTGCCGGCCGTGGCATGCAGCGTCCAGCCCTGCCCCGCGCGGTCTGGGGCGCGCCGCTGGCGCTGTTCGCCGCGCACTGGGGCGCGCAAAACCTGTGGCCAAGCGAAGCGGATCCGTGGCGCCAGTACAATCTGCCGCACCAGTTGCTGGCGACCGAAGTGGCCGATCTGCAGATCCGGGCCGAGGAATGGCTCGATGGCGATGTCGAAGAACCCGCGCCGGCCATGGCCGGACTCACCGACGTCGACCTCAACGGGCAGAAACTGCTGGCCGTACCAGGTCAGGCGCGCAACGTACTGATCATCGCCCTCGAAGGCATTCCCGGCGCCTACATCCGCGCCAACCGCGAGGCCATCGGCAGCCACTATCAGGAAGACCTGATGCCCAACCTCAGCCGCTGGGCCGAGCGCGGCATGAACACCCCGGATTACGTGCTGCATACCCACCAGACCATTCGCGGTCTGTACGCGATGCTTTGCGGTGACTACGACAAACTCAACAACGGCACGCCCAAAGGCGTGGAAATGCTCACCCTCAACGAACGCAATCAGGCCTGCCTGCCGGCGCAACTGCGGGAGCACGGCTTCAGCACGCACTATCTGCAAGGTGCCGGCCTGCGTTTCATGGCCAAAGACAAGATCATGCCGCACATCGGTTTTGATGCGACCCACGGTCTGGAGTGGTTCAGCAACAGCAACTATCTGGAATTCCCGTGGGGCAAGGATGACAAGGCATTTTTCGAAGGCGCGCTGGACTATGTCGGCCAACTGAAAAAGCAGAAAAAGCCGTGGATGCTGACGTTGCTGACCGTCGGCACCCATCAGCCCTACTCCGCGCCTGAGGAATATCTGGAGCGCTACGAAACGCCGAAACAAGCCGCCGTCGGTTATCTCGACGATGCGCTGGAACAGTTCCTCAGCGGCCTCGAACATCAGGGCGTTCTGAAAGACACGCTGGTGGTGATCACTTCCGACGAATCCCACGGCATCGACGGCGTGCGCCTGGCCTCTTCATGGGGCTTCAATCTGACCTTGGCGCCGGAGCAAGAACAGCTGCCGCGGCTGAATAAAGGCGTGTATGGCCACGTCGATCTGAGCACCTCGATCCTCGACTACTTCGACTTGCCGGTGCCCTCCGCGCTGAGCGGTCGTTCGCTGTTTCGCGACTACGACAGCGGCCGCGAAATCATGTCGTTCACCAACGGCAAGCTGCGTTATCACAACGGTCAGGGGATCTTCTCCGAGTGCGACATGCCACGCCGTTGCCGCTATTACGAAAGCGCCGGCTTCATCGCCGAAAGTGCCACATACAAAGGCAACTACAGCGGCCACCCGGCCCGGCAGATCGCCGCCCGCGCCAATGCGCTGGACCTGTCACTGCTGCGTACGCCGCTCAATCATCGCTATCAGTTCGGCAGCACCAACGTCATCCCGCTGCAGGCGCAGATCAAGGATGACTGGGCCGACAATCTGATCGGCGCGCAGTACCTGGAAATGCCCAAAGGCTCGCACACCCGCGTGCGCCTGACCGTACGTTCAGTCGACCCGCAGCAGGCTGCGTACATTCAGCTCAAGGCCAAGGAGTTTGAACAGGACGTACAGATCGGTTTGCCACAGGAGATGGTGGCAACCGCCGACCAGCCACTGCAAATGAATTTCAGCTTCGACAACCCGCAAGAGCGCAAAGCGTTTTCTTTCCATTTGCTGGGGTATGGGTTGGGTGCGGTTGAGGTGACGGACTTCAGTGTGATTACTGAATTGCCGGGGCAAGAGGATATTCTCGACGACGTGCCGGAGGACGACACCGCCCAATCCACCTGACCAAGGTTCTATACGGGCGAGCGCGCAGTAAAAGGTTCTGACTATCAATGTCCAATAGTCGGCCTATTAGCTGACTCTCCAAGTCGGGTCTAGCCTTACTAGTCCGAAGTCGGCACGAGCCGGCCGTAGCAGACCTGATAAGGACCCGAACATGGCAAACGAATCGAAATGCCCGTTCAACCACGCCGCCGGTGGTGGTACGACGAACCGTGACTGGTGGCCGAATCAACTCAACCTGAAAATCCTCAGTCAGCATTCGCCAAAGTCCGACCCACTGGGCAAGGATTTCGACTACGCCAAAGCCTTCAAAAGCCTCGACTTTCAAGCCCTGAAACAAGATCTCAATGCGCTGATGACCGACTCCCAGGACTGGTGGCCGGCCGACTTCGGCCACTACGGCCCCCTCTTCATCCGCATGGCCTGGCACAGCGCCGGCACCTATCGCACCGCCGATGGCCGTGGTGGCGCCGGCTCCGGCCAGCAACGTTTTGCGCCACTGAACAGTTGGCCGGACAACGTCAGCCTCGACAAGGCCCGCCGCCTGCTGTGGCCGATCAAGCAAAAATACGGACGCAATATTTCCTGGGCCGACCTGATCGTTCTGACCGGTAACGTCGCGCTGGAATCCATGGGTTTCAAAACCTTCGGTTTCTCCGGTGGCCGCCCCGATGTGTGGGAGCCGGACGAAGACGTCTACTGGGGTTCGGAACACGAATGGCTGGGTGGCGACAGCCGCTATGGCAAAGACAAGTCCGCCATGCAGGAGCCCGGAGACGGCACGCTGGTCGCCGAGCCGGATTTACACGGTAAAGAGGAAAGCCGCACCGATCAGGGCGAACGCAATCTGGAAAACCCGCTCGCTGCGGTGCAAATGGGCCTGATTTACGTAAACCCCGAAGGTCCGGAAGGCAATCCGGACCCGGTCGCGTCGGCCCACGATATCCGCGAAACCTTTGGCCGCATGGCCATGAACGATGAAGAAACCGTCGCGTTGATCGCCGGCGGCCACGCCTTCGGGAAAACCCACGGTGCCGGCCCTGCCGATAACGTCGGGCCGGAACCGGAAGCGGCCGGCCTCGAAGAACAGGGCCTCGGCTGGCGCAACGCGTTCGGCACCGGCAAGGGTGGCGATACCATCACCAGCGGCCTCGAAGTGACCTGGACCACCACACCGACAAAGTGGAGCAACAACTACCTGGAAAACCTGTTCGGTTTCGAGTGGGAGCTGACAAAAAGTCCCGCTGGTGCGCACCAGTGGATTCCGAAAAACGGCGCCGGTGCCGGCACCGTTCCGCATGCCCATGATCCGAGCAAAAAACTTTCGCCGACCATGCTCACCTCCGACCTGGCGCTGCGTTTCGATCCGGCCTACGAGCAGATCTCGCGGCGCTTCCTCGCCAACCCGGATCAATTGGCCGACGCCTTCGCCCGCGCCTGGTACAAACTGATCCACCGCGACATGGGCCCGCTGTCGCGCTACCTCGGCCCGGAACTGCCGAGCGAAGAATTGCTGTGGCAGGATCCGATTCCGGATGTCACTCATCCGCTGATCGACGACAGCGATGCGGCGGCGCTGAAAAGCAAAGTACTCGCCTCAGGCCTGTCGGTGTCGCAACTGGTCTCCACCGCCTGGGCGGCACTCTCGACGTTCCGCGGCTCAGACAAGCGCGGCGGCGCCAACGGTGGTCGCCTGCGTCTGGCACCGCAGAAGTTCTGGCAGGCCAACCAGCCTGAGCAACTGGCCAAAGTGCTGCAAACCCTTGAGGGCATTCAGGGCGAGTTCAATGGCGGCGGCGCTGGCAAGAAAGTCTCGCTGGCAGACCTGATCGTGCTGGCAGGCAATGCCGGGGTCGAGCAAGCGGCGAAAAACGCCGGGCACTCGATCAGCGTGCCGTTTAATCCCGGACGCACGGATGCCACTCAGGAGCAAACCGACGTCGACTCCTTTGGCTTCCTTGAGCCGATTGCCGATGGTTTCCGCAACTACAGCAAAGGCAAATACACCGTGTCGGCCGAAGCGTTATTGATCGACAAGGCTCAACTGCTGACGCTCACCGCACCGGAAATGACTGTGTTGCTGGGTGGTTTGCGGGTGTTGAATACCAACGTCGGGCAGACCCGTCATGGTGTGTTCACATCGCAAACTGAAGCGCTGACCAACGACTTCTTCACCAACCTGCTGGACATGGGCGTGGAGTGGAAGCCGACTTCAAGGGATGCGGATGAGTTCGAGGGGCGCGACCGTAAAACCGGCAGTGTGAAGTGGACCGCGACGCGGGTGGATCTGGTGTTTGGTTCCAATGCGCAGCTAAGGGCGTTGGCTGAGGTGTATGCCAGTGCGGATGCCAAGGAGCAGTTTGTTAAGGATTTTGTTGCGGCTTGGACGAAGGTCACCAACCTGGATCGTTTCGACCTGAAGTAACTTTTAGCCAATAAAAACGCCGCATTATTAATGCGGCGTTTTTTGTGTGTACGGTTTGGGATTTGTGGTGATGCTTGAATCCTACCCCCTCACCCCAGCCCTCTCCCCCAAGGGGGCGAGGGGGAAAGGGAGCCGATCTTCGTGCTGTTCAAAACCTGAGTTCGACTCCGGACTTTCAGGTCGGCGTAACTCGAACATTCACCTCGGTCAGTCCCCTCTCCCACTGGGAGAGGGTTAGGGTGAGGGGCCCATCAAGCCAGGCTCTTGCTCACCACCTCATACACATCACTCGACAGCTGCCCCGACGCCCGAATCCGCTCCAGCTCGCCCTTCATCAAGGCCTGACGCGCATCGTCATATTTGCGCCAGCGGGTCAGCGGCGCCAGTTGCCGCGATGCAATCTGCGGGTTAAAGCCGTTCAGCTCGATCACCAGATCCGCGAGGAAGCGATAACCGGAACCGTCCGCCGCGTGGAAGTTGATCAGGTTCTGTCCGGCAAATGCACCGACCAGTGCACGCACCTTGTTCGGGTTCTTGATGTTGAACGCCGGGTGCTGCATCAACGCTTTCACGCGCTCCAGACCGCCTGGCAAAGTACTGCCGGCCTGCACGCTGAACCACTGATCCATGACCAGAGGATTGTCCTTGAAGTGCTCGGCGAAACTGGCCAGTGCCAGTGCTTTCTGCTCTTCGAACGGCGAGTTGACCAACACCGCCAGCGCCGTCAAGCGCTCGGTCATGTTGTCGGCGCTTTCGAATTGCTCCAGCGCCGCCGCCAGTACTTCCGGCTTGCCGCTGAGCATCAGGTACGACAGCGCAATGTTCTGCAGCGCGCGACGAGCAAAGTGCTCGGCCTCGGCCACATACGGGGTCTTTTTCGACAGATCACGATTGGCTTGATAACGCAGCCAAAGGGCTTCGAACAAACCTTCCGCCAGTTGCTGACGAGCGAACTCACGGGCGATGTGAATGGCATCGACATCAGCCACTTCGCTGATTTCAGTGAGGTACGCCTCACCCGGCAGCGAGAGCATTTCCGCGACCATCGCCTGATCCAGCGACTCATCCGACAGCACCGTGCGCAACGCTGAAACCAAACGCGGATCGAGCTTCAGGCTTTCGCCCTTCTGCTGCTGGCCAATCAGCTCTTGCAGCACTTGCACTGACAGTTGCTGACCGGCATCCCAGCGGTTGAAGCCGTCGCTGTCGTGTTGCATCAGGAACATCAACTGATCGCGGTTGTACGGGAAGCTCAGTTTCACCGGCGCCGAGAAACCACGCAGCAGCGAAGGCAGCGGCTGTTCAGCGATGTCAACGAAAGTGAAGGTCTGCTCGGCTTCGGTCACCGAGATCACGCGGGTGGTGCCTTGCGCCGACGCTTCGCCGCTCAGACGCAGGGCAATTTCGTTGCCCTTGCTGTCGAGCAGGCCCAACTCGACCGGAATCACGAACGGCAGTTTTTCAACTTTGTCCGGGGTTTCCGGGCAGCTCTGGCGGAAGGTCAGGCTGTAGGTTTTCGCGGCAGCGTCGTAAGACTCGCTCACCGCCAGACGCGGTGTGCCGGCCTGGCTGTACCAGCGCTTGAACTGGGTCAGGTCGACGCCGTTGGCATCTTCCATCGCCTTGATGAAGTCGTCGCACGTCACGGCTTGGCCGTCATGACGTTCAAAGTACAGATCGCTGCCCTTACGGAAACCTTCAGCGCCGAGCAAGGTATGGATCATGCCGACCACTTCCGAACCCTTCTCATAAACAGTCAGGGTGTAGAAGTTGGAGATTTCGATAAAGCTGTCCGGGCGCACAGCGTGAGCCATCGGGCCGGCATCTTCGGCGAACTGGTGGGTACGCAGGTAGGCGACGTCCTGAATGCGCTTGACCGTGGCCGAGTTCATGTCGGCGGAGAAGCCGGAATCACGGAACACGGTGAAACCTTCTTTCAGCGAGAGCTGGAACCAGTCGCGGCAGGTCACGCGGTTGCCCGACCAGTTGTGGAAGTATTCGTGAGCGACGATCGCTTCAACGCGCTGGTGTGCGGCGTCGGTCGCGGTTTCGGCGCGGGCCAGTACGGCGCTGGAGTTGAAGATGTTGAGGCCTTTGTTCTCCATCGCACCCATGTTGAAGTCGTTGACGGCGACGATCATGAAGATGTCCAGATCGTACTCGCGACCGTAAACCTCTTCGTCCCAGCGCATCGACTTCTTCAGGCTGTTCATCGCGTGCTGGCACTTGTCGATGTTTTCCGGCTCGACGTAAATGCGCAGTGCAACATCGCGGTTGGTCATGGTGGTGAAGCTGTCTTCAACGCACCACAAATCACCGGCCACCAGCGCAAACAGGTACGCCGGTTTCATGAACGGGTCTTCCCACGTCGCCCAGTGCCGGCCGTCTTCGCCCGGGCCCGAGGCGATCGGGTTGCCGTTGGAGAGCAATACCGGATAGCTGTGCTGCTCGGCGACCACGGTGGTGGTGAACTTGCTCATCACGTCCGGGCGGTCAAGGTAGTAAGTGATCTTGCGGAAACCTTCAGCCTCGCACTGGGTGCAGAACATCGTGCCGGACTTGTACAGGCCTTCAAGCGCAGTGTTGGTTTCCGGGTGGATCCTGACGCTGGTGTCGACTGTGAAGGTTTCGGCGGTCGGCTGCAGGGTCAGATGATTCTCGGACAATTCATAGTCAGCAGCGCCAAGCTCTTTATCAGCCAGCGTCACCGACAACAACTCCAACTGCTGGCCATCGAGCACCAGCGGCGGCAGGCCCGGGCCACGTGCCGGGTTGCGGCGCATGACCAACTGCGCGTGCACCAGGCTGTGATCCTCGAACAACTCGAAGGTCAGGTGTGTTTCGTCGATCAGGTACTCGGGCGCCTGATAGTCCTTCAGGTAAATCATCTTCGGTTGTTCGGTGCGCATGCTGGGGTCCTTATTGATGCACGGCGAGCTGATAAGCCGTGTACTTGCGAATATTGATCACGCCGGTATCGAAGATCAGGTACTGGCCTTTGATCCCCAACAACGTGCCTTCGGCAATCGGGTTCTTGTCCAGGTTGAAGCTGACGATTTTGGCCGGGTATTGCTCGACCGGATAGCGGATTTCCAGCGGTTCGACATCGGCAATGGTCTGAATCGCCTGCAGGCCGAATCGCTCTTGCAGGCCTTGCAGACCTTCAGCGCAACTGTCGAACAGTTGATCGCGCACTTGTGCCAGATTGACCGCCACCGCATCGCCCTTGAGCAACGCGCGCCAGTTGGTCTTGTCGGCCACTTGGCTGCGGAACAAATCTTCGACGAAGCCCGACTGCTGCCGCGTCGAAACGCGCATGATCGGCAAGGCCTGACACGCGCCCTGATCGATCCAGCGGGTCGGCAGTTGCGTTGCACGGGTGATGCCAACCTTGATGCCAGACGAGTTGGACAGGTAAACCACGTGATCGGTCATGCAGAACTGCTCGCCCCACGCAGGATCGCGGCACGTGCCGGCGTCATAGTGGCAGCGCTCCGGGCTCATGATGCACAGGTCGCACTGCGCCAGTTTGGTCATGCACGGGTAGCAATAGCCCTGACTGAAACTGGTCTTGGTTTTACGCCCACAATGGGTGCAGTGAATCGCCCCCAGGTACTCCAGACGCACCGTGGTGCCGATCAACGGGTTGACCGGCACCTCGACGTCATCCAGACGAAACGCGTATTGCACATTCGGCCCGTCCAGGCGCGCCGACATTTTGCTGATTGCACCGCGGCCAATCTCGATCAATGGATGGCATCCGACTTGAACAGGATGTTCGGCACTTCGATCGACTTCGATGCACATTCCTGCGGGCCCATGTAACCGGTGCGCTGGTCTTCAGGCAGGTTCTGGATTTCCCAGGCGATCATCGCCTGCAACGACAGCTCGCGCTGCTCGGCGGTGAGCTTGCCACCGTCGGACCATTTGCCGATTTCCACGGCCAGCTTCAGGCTCTCGTAGATGTCCGGGGTGATGTTGTTGATCATGTCGTTAAAAGAGGACATCAGGGTCTCCGTGCTCTTTATCTACAGAAAAATTTTAGGCGGCCAGTTTACGGCGGTTATACAAACCGCCCAACAAACCGGTGAAGCATCCGATGAGTAACCCGCTGACATGCGCGGCGTTGGCGATTTCGCCGAAGCCGATTACCGAGATCAGCCCCGACATGCACACCAGCAACCACACCAGCATCATCACCAGCACGCCACGCGGCAGGCGATAGGCCGGGTTCGGCGCCAGCAGCTGGAAGATCCAGCAGTGCCCGAGCAAGCCGTAAAGTACGCCGGACAGCCCGCCGAACAAGGTCGCGCCGCTCCAGACAAACTGCGCGTAGTTGGAAACGAGGCTGAACAGCAGCGTCAGCCCGATCAGGTTGATGCTGCCCTGACGCGACTCGATGCGCCGCCCCAGCTCCCAGTACCACATGCCGTTCATGGCCAGATGGAGGATGCCGAAGTGGATCAGCATCGGTGTGACCAGACGCCACCACTGCCCCGCCGCCAGACTGTCGGCCAACGGCGTGAAATGGATGTACTCGCCGACCACCTGAAAATCGAGGAACGTCAGCCAGCGCAAGGTCTGCAGGTTCTCACCGAGGTATGTCAATCCGCCAACGATCAGGCACAACAACAGGATGAACCCGGTGGCCTTGGCGTATTTCAGTTGCTCGGCGAAGCTCGGTCGCTTGAAGGTTGGCGCGGCGGGGATGTCCATTTGCTGATCGGGATCACCTGCCGGGAAGCGCTCGTACAGCGAGCGCACGTCTTCGCTGATTTCCGCCGGTGCCCACAGCACTTGTTCGCCGGCCTCTTCGCTGACGCGATGCGGCACTTGCATGCGTTGCAGCAGTTTGACGAAACCACTCAAGTCCACCGCCAACGGCAGACGCAATACTGCTACCGCACTCATTGCAGCACCTCCGGCCGCTCGACATCGACCCAGACAAATTTATGCGGATCCAGACGTGTTTCCTGATCCAGACGATAGGCCACCAGTTTGCCGTAGAGCACCGCGCTGTAATCCAGACACGCGAGGTTCGGGCGGATCGGCGCCGGTTTGCCGCTGCGCCAGTAGTGGCCGACGAACAGCAACGGCTCGTCGACACCGTAGCGCAGCAGGTTATTTTTTTCGCTGGAGGTCAGCGGCTTCTGCGCCACCGGATCGGGCAGCGCATCGGGCTGGAAGACGATATCGCCGTAGGTCTTCGGATCGTCTTCCCAGAACTTGGTGCGGAAGAACGAACGCACCAGGCCATCGCCGCTGGTCATGGTCAGACCATCCGGCAGACGCATGTCGGTGCCGCGCAACAGGCGGTCGAACACGGTGCAGGCGAAACTGTCCGGCACCGCCGAGGCCTGCAGGAAGTGTTCATCGATGCAGCCGTTGGGGAACAGCGCGCGCAACGGTTCGATCAGTCCGGCATCCCAACAGGCATGCACGACGCGGAAACGTCCGGCGTCGACAAACAGCGGCAGCTCATAGAACCAGCGCTGGAAATCATGCCAGTCGCCTGGATGGTCTTCGAACTGGGTCAGGGTTTCGTGCAGCAGACGCGCATGGCGCGGCGTGTGTTCGCGGACGAACTGCTTGCCGCTGCCCGGCGGCGCCGGCGTGCTCCAGCCGAGGGCGTTGAATTCGTGGTTGCCCATGATGCACAAGGCCTGTCCGGCCTCGACCATGTCGTGAACGATGTGCAGCGCCTCGCGAATGCGCGGGCCACGGTCGATGATGTCGCCGACGAACACGGCCATGCGCGATGGATGCCGCCAGACCCCGCCCTGCTTGTGATAACCGAGGCGGTCGAGCAAGTGTTCGAGGGTCAGGGCGCATCCGTGCACGTCACCAATCAGGTCATAACTGCGCGCGGGATCGAGCATCAGTCGCCTCCACCGCCCAGCTTGCTGCCCCAGCCGAGCTTGGTGCGGCAGACTTCGTAGTAGTTGTGATCAAGCGGGTGAATCAGGCGCAGCTTCTGCGCTTTCTTGCTGACGGTGATGGTGTCGCCCGGCGCGCAGGTGAAATGGTTCTGCCCGTCACAGGAGACTTGCGGGTAAATCTGCATGTTTTTCGACACGACGATTTTCAGCTCACTGTTGCCATCGACCACAATTGGCCTGCTCGACAACATATGGGGGTACATCGGCACAATCACAATGGCATCGAGCTTGGGATGCATGATCGGCCCGCCGGCAGACAGCGCGTACGCGGTGGAACCGGTCGGCGTGGCGACGATCAGGCCGTCGGCCTTCTGGCTGCAGACGAACTGACCGTCGATGTACAGCTCGAACTCGATCATCCGCGTTGATTTGCCGGGGTGCAGCACGACATCGTTGAGCGCATCGCCCTGACCAATGGCCTCGGCGTGGCGGCGCACTTCGGCTTGCAGCAGGAAGCGGTTTTCCACCAGATAGTGGCCGTCGAGCACCTTGGCGACTTCGACTTCCAGCTCATCCGGGCGAATATCGGTGAGGAAACCGAGGCTGCCACGGTTGATCCCCAGCACCGGAATATTGTGTTTGGCCAGCGCTCGCGCGGCACCGAGCAGGCTGCCGTCACCGCCAACGACGATGACCATGTCGCAGACTTCGCCGAGCATCTTGCGCGACGAGGTTTGCAGGCCGTGGCCCGGCAGGACTTCGGCGATGGTGTCTTCGAGGATCACATGCAGGTGACGATCGAGCAGAAACCGTTTCAGTCGGCGGACGGTATCCAGCACCTGGGAACTGCCCAGGCGACCGATGATGCCGATATTACGAAATTGCTCCATGGGACCTCTGCGGACAATCGAAAACGCGAAAAACCCGATTATGGGCGAAAGCGCCGGTTAGACAAAATCCTTTCAGCCTCAAGGGTGTGCTCGTGTTTACGGCTATGCTCGCAAGATGATCCTATTTCCCGACTTGCTTCAGTTGCCTCACCAATTACGCCATCCGGAAGTGCGCGATCTGGCGTGGGTGATCCTCGCCCCGCCGATGCTTGCTACCACGCCGTGGCCGCAGCGCCATCCGCTGGCGGGCAGCGATTGGGTGCATGACCCGCAGCGACTGGAGCACTGGTTGCGCCAGCTCGACCGCGACAGTTATGGCTTATTGCATTGGCTGTCGCAGGCGCGCACGCGGCGTCTGGGCTTGTATTACGAACGGCTGTGGCAGTTTGCCGTGGAGCATGCGCCGGGCATTGAACTGATCGCCGCCAACCTGCCGATCCGCCGCGAGGGCCACACCCTCGGCGAGCTGGACATGCTGTTGCGTGACCGCGACGGCGTGCATCACCTGGAACTGGCGATCAAGCTTTATCTGGGCCCGCAAAATGGCGACGGTCGTGATCCCGCGCAGTGGCTAGGCCCGGGTTGTCATGATCGGCTGGATCGCAAACTAGCGCATCTGGCCGAGCATCAACTGCCGATCTCCGCGCGTCCGGAAAGCCGCGAAGTGCTGGCGGCGCTGGATATCGAGGTGTTCAGCGCGCAGCTGTGGCTGGGTGGTTATTTGCTGTACCCGTGGCCCGGGCAGGCTGAATCACCGAACGGTGCGCATCCGCAGCATTTACGCGGGAGCTGGTTGCATCAGAAGGATTGGCCGGCATTTGTTGCGCAACGTCCGGCCGGACGCTGGCAACCCCTGCCCCGCCATGCATGGCTGGCGCCGGCGCATTACCCGGCGGATCAGACCTGGACATTGGAGCATTTACGGATGTGGCTGGAAGACCTCGAGCCGCTGGCACCGGCACAGCTGATGGTGCGCCTGATCGAGAATTCGCAGGGGGAATGGGAAGAGGCTGAGCGGTTGTTTCTGGTCTCCGATCTTTGGCCGAATGTACCCGGCCAGCCCTGAAGTTTTTGTGGCGTTTGTACAGGCCCTATCGCGAGCAGGCTCACTCCTACATTGGAATGCGTTCCCCTGTAGGAGTGAGCCTGCTCGCGATAGGGTCACCTCGGTCTAAAGGGAAAGCCGCAAAGCCAAAGCCGCCAACGTCACCAACAACACCGGCACCGTCAGCACAATCCCGACCCGGAAGTAATAGCCCCAGCCAATGTGAATCCCCTTGCGCTCCAGCACATGCAGCCACAACAACGTGGCCAGACTGCCAATCGGCGTAATCTTCGGCCCCAGATCGCTGCCAATCACGTTGGCATAGATCATCGCTTCCTTGACCACCCCGCTCGCCTGACTGGCATCGATCGACAACAAGCCAATCAACACCGTCGGCAAGTTATTCATGATCGACGACAGCAACGCCGTCAGCACCCCGGTGCCCATGGCCGCGCCCCAAACACCATGACCGGCGAAGACATCCAGCCAACCGGCCAGATACCCGGTCAGTCCGGCGTTGCGCAGGCCATACACCACCAGGTACATGCCGAGCGAGAAAATCACGATCTGCCACGGCGCTTCTTTCATCACCTTGCGCGTGGAAATCTTGTGACCGCGAGCGGCGATGCCCAACAGCAGTGCGGCGCACACGGCGGATATCGCACTGATCGGAATGCCCAGCGGCTCCAGCGCAAAACAACCGATCAGCAGAATCACCAACACCGCCCAGCCGGTATAAAACGTGGCTTTGTCATGGATCGCGGTTTCTGGATGCTCAAGTTGCTCAGGGTCATACGTCGATGGAATGTCGCGGCGGAAAAACCACAGCAGCATGCCCAGCGTCGCCGCGACGCTGACGAAGTTGACCGGCACCATCACCGCTGCATAGCGGTTGAAGCCGATGTGAAAGAAGTCCGCCGAAACGATGTTGACCAGGTTCGACACCACCAGCGGCAGGCTCGCGGTGTCCGCGATAAACCCCGCGCCCATGACGAAGGCCAGCGTCGCCGCCGGGGAAAACCGTAGCGCGAGCAACATCGAAATCACGATCGGGGTGAGGATCAGCGCCGCGCCGTCATTGGCAAACAACGCCGACACCAGCGCGCCGAGCAGCACCATGAAGGCAAAAAGCTTGCGCCCACTGCCGCGTCCCCAGCGCGCCACATGCAGCGCGGCCCAGTTGAAGAACCCGGCTTCGTCGAGCAACAGACTGATGATGATCAGCGCGACGAAGGTGCCGGTGGCATTCCAGATGATCTGCCACACCAGCGGGATATCGCTCAGGTGCACAACGCCGAAGATCAGCGCCAGCACCGCGCCAAGCGTCGCACTCCAGCCGACGCCGAGGCCTTTGGGCTGCCAGATCACAAGGGTAATGGTCAGCAGGAAAATCAGTGACGCAGCGAGCATCCGCAACAGCCTTAAATTGAAATGGGGTTATGAAGCCAACACAAAACCTGTAGGAGTGAGCCTGCTCGCGATAGCGGACTGTCAGTTACCAATTGGTCGACTGACACACCGCTATCGCGAGCAGGCTCACTCCTACATTGTTCCGTGTACAGGTTACTTCTTGTGTTGTTCTACGAATTGTCCGTACGCATTGATAAAACTCTGCAGAAAAGGTTTCACCGATTCGCTCAATTTTCCCGCCTCATCAAACGCCGAACCCGCGCCGCCCAGGTACGCTTCTGGCTGCTGCATGCACGGCACATTGAGAAATACGAACGACTGGCGCAGATGCTGGTTCGCGCCGAAACCACCGATAGCGCCGGGCGATACACTGATCACCGCGCCCGGCTTACCACTCCAGACAGCTTTGCCATAAGGCCGCGAACCGACGTCAATGGCGTTTTTCAACGGCGCCGGCACCGAACGGTTGTATTCGGGCGTGACAAACAGCACCGCGTCGGATGAACCCACTTTTTCCCGGAAAGTGCTGTAGGCTGCCGGCGGTGAATCACCGTCGATGTCTTCGTTGTAAAGTGGCAGATCGCCAATTTCGACAATCTCAAGTTTGAGGTTCGCCGGTGCCAGCTCCGCCAGTGCCAGGGCGACCTTGCGATTGATCGATGCTTTACGCAGGCTACCGACCACTACAGCGACGTTGTAGACATTGCTCATGGAAGACTCTCGATGGTCCGTGGGAGGAGCCAGTAGTTATAGATGATCCGGTGACGATTCCACCAGCACACAATGGGAAATTCCCGCGCGCTGATTATTTTTTTCCTGTAGGAAAACTTACAGGCCTTGATGGCGGTCTACCAAGCCGCAAATCAAGCGTTTTATCTCCAGAGGTTCTAAGCAGATGGCAGCAGTACTCGTCGGTCAGTTCCATGCAAGAGATGCGGAAGGCCGCGTTTATTCCGTGCATGAGTTCCAGGAATCCACCCCGTCGGACGACGGTCTCACTGGCTCGGAGCCGATTTACCGACTGGCCATTGGCGATCGCATTAAAAAGATCGATGACCAGACATTCGAACTGGTTCAGTCCGGCATCACCCTGATCCGCGAACCCGAGCCAACCATCGCTTCATAACTGGCCGTTATGAGCAGAAGTCATATGCGCAGACTTGGGGTAGGATTCAGCCACTGACCCCACCTGCTGAACATGGACTTCACGCATGCGTTTACGTCATATCGAAGTGATTCAGGCGCTCTTGCAGACCGGTCACCTGGGCACCGCCGCCGAATGGCTGCAGTTGCCGGTGGCCGAGGTCGAAGAGCGTTTGCGCGAAGCCGAGAGTCAGTTGGGGTTCATGCTGTTCGCCAGCGTGCGCGGACGCCTGCAATCGACGCCCGAAGCACGGGCGTTGCAGGTGGAAATCGCCCACGTTTATGAAGCTCTGGAACCCGTGCAACGGTTGGCCAGCAGCCTCAAGCAATACCTCGCCCCGCCACTGCGCATCATCGGCACCCCGCCGCTGGCGCAACAGTTACTCCCGCAAAGTCTCGCCGCCCTGCGCCGACGTCTGCCCGACGCACCGTGCAGCCTGCTCAGCGCGCCGACCCGCGACATCGTCCGCAGCCTGTTGCTGCGCGAGAGCGATCTGGGCTTGAGCCTGCACGATCCCGAACACCCCGACATTGATTGCCGGCCACTGGCCCAGGGCAAGCTGCAATTGCTCGCGCCCCACGGTTGGTTGCAACCGAAGCAGAAATACATTTCTTTGCAGGATCTCGCTGGCCAGGCGATGGTCGGCCTAGAAGGTCAGGACCCGCTGAGCCCGGCGCTGGAAAACAAGCTGCAGGCCTTGCGCCCGGCGCCAAGCATCCAGACCCGCGTGCAAACCCATCAGATGATGCGCAGCATGGTCGAGGCCGGCGAAGGCCTGGCCATCGTCGACCCGTTCACTGCATTGGGCGCACGCTCTGCCGGGCTGGATGTCTGCCCGCTGTCGCCAGCGGTGCCGATCAGCCTGTACGCCCTGACCTTCAAGCACGCCGCGCCGTCAGCGGCGATTCAGACCCTGCTCGCCATCGTCACGGAACAAGCCGAGGCGATGCTGTCGAACTGAGCGGGTTTTCCAGTGGATTATCGAACAATCGGTACCAGAACAGCGCCACTTCGGCGGTGTTCGGATCAATGCCGCGATAGCGCAACTGGTCCACGCCACCAATCACGTAGCCGCAGCGCTCATACAACCGACAGGCGCCGAGGTTGTTGTTCTGGGTTTCGAGCATGATCCCCGGCAGCTTTTTCTTGCGGCTCCAGAACTGCGCGACATCGAGCAACGCCTTGGCCACACCATGCCGACGAGCCGGCGCGTGCACCGCCAGCTCGTCGATATGCGCGAAGCCGTTCCAGTTGGTGCTGATCACCAGATGGCCAACCGGCTCATCGTCGAGATAGGCCATGAAAATCGCGCTGTCCGGCGCGTTGTGAAAGGCGCTGAACTCCTCCGGATCGATGCCGTAACACTTGCGGTACGGGATGATCGGCGTCACCCGCCATTGCTCGACCGGCTGGCCAATCACGGCCGCGCCATAGGCGGCGACTTCGAAACTGAAGTCGCTGCCCCAGATATACGGCGCAAAGCCTTCATCGGCGACACGCACCGACAGCCCTGGGTATTTCGGATTCATGACCGGTTGCATACTGGGAAATGTCCTCATTCCTTGACGCAATCGACGGTGTATTGCCGTCCATTGCCTTCGTCTTCGTGCTGCAATCCATGCACATCCACGACAAAACCGGGGAAGCTGCTATCGAACGTGCGAGCAAATTTCAGGTAATCAATGATCGAGCGCGTCGATTCGGTAAAGCGTTCGCCGGGCATGATCAGCGGAATCCCCGGCGGATACGGCACCAGCATCACTGCGGCAATGCGTCCTTCGAGCTCATCGATGGGCACCGCTTCGACTTCACCACGTACCAGATGATCGTAGGCATGAGCCGGTTTCATAGCAATTTCCGGTAGCACGGTGTACATGCGTTTAAGGTGTTTGGCCGTGGCGTTGCTGCGATAGCAGGCGTGCAGTTGATCACACAAATCGCGCAGGCCCATGCCGCGATAACGCGCGGTGTCTTCTTGTGCCACGCACGGCAGGCAGGTTTCCAGACGCACGTTGGCATCGTAACTGCGTTTGAATTCCAGCAACTCGGTGAGCAGCGTGCTCCATTTGCCCTTGGTGATGCCCATGGAGAACAACACCAGAAATGAATACAGACCGGTTTTTTCAACAACCAGGCCACGCTCCCACAGAAACTTGCTGACCACCGCCGCCGGGATGCCCTTCTCGCTCAGTGCACCGCCGGCGTTCAGCCCCGGCATTACCAGCGTGACCTTGATCGGATCGAGCAGGACGTAATCGTCACTGACTTCACCAAAACCGTGCCAGTCGGCCTGCGGTTGCAGCAGCCAGTCCTCCGTCTGTACGCGGTCAATGCCCTCGACACCCGGCGGCTGCCAGATCGAAAACCACCAGTCATCAGCGTCGATATGCTGGCGCAGATTGGCCAGCGCGCGGCGGAAGCTCAGCGCTTCATCGAAGGTTTCCTGCAACAGCGAACGCCCGGCCGGGCCTTCCATCATCGCCGAGGCAACGTCCAGCGAGGCAATGATGCTGTACTGCGGCGACGTCGAGATATGCATCATGAACGCTTCATTGAAACGATCGCGATCCAGTTGCCGCGCGCCGCCGTCCTGCACATGAATCATCGACGCCTGACTAAACGCGGCAAGCAATTTGTGCGTGGAATGGGTGGTGAACACCAGCGGGCTGTCTGCGCTGCGCGAGGTGGCCATACCATAGCGCCCGGCGAAGAATTCGTGAAACGCCGCGTAGGCGTACCAGGCTTCGTCGAAATGCAGTACTTCGACACTGTTGCCGAGGCTTTGCTTGATCAGTTCGGCGTTGTAGCAGAGGCCGTCGTAGGTCGAGTTGGTGACCACCGCGAGTTTGACTTTCGGCGCACGGTCCTTGGTCAGCGGGCTGGCATCGATCTTCGCCTGAATCGATTCGCGGCTGAATTCGCTCAGTGGGATCGGGCCGATAATTCCCAGTTCATTACGCTCCGGGCACAGGTACAACGGAATCGCGCCGGTCATGATGATCGCGTGCAACACCGACTTGTGGCAGTTGCGATCGACCAACACCAGATCATCGCGGCCAACCATCGAATGCCAGACAATCTTGTTGGCGGTCGAGGTGCCATTTATCACGAAAAAGGTGTGATCGGCGCCGAAATTGCGCGCCGCACGCTCTTCGGCTTCGGCGAGCGGCCCGGTGTGATCGAGCAGCGAGCCAAGCTCCGGCACCGACACCGACAAGTCCGAACGCAAGGTGTTTTCGCCAAAAAACTGGTGAAACGCCTGCCCCACCGGACTCTTGTGATACGCCACGCCACCACCATGGCCGGGGGTGTGCCAGGAATAATTGGAATCGGCGGTGTGCTGCACCAACGCTTTGAAAAACGGCGGCAGCAAGCCGTCCAGATACTTGCGCGCCGCCCGCGCCACTTGCCGGGCCAGAAACGGCACGGTGTCTTCAAACAGATAGAGAATGCCGCGCAGTTGATTGAGCTCGGCCATGGCATCGGCCGGGGCATTTTCCAGGGTAACTTGCTCGCCCAAGGCAAAGATTGGCAAATCCGGTGCGCGCACCCGCGCGAGACCAATCAGTTCGGCCATGTTCTGCAGCAGATGGGAATTGGTGCTGGCGTCCTCGGCGGCAATCAGCATGCACGCGAGGCCGTGGTGGGTCGACGCCACCAACCGCCCTTCAGTGTAGTCGATAGCCGAAACGATATTGAAACCTTCCTGCTCCAACTCCCGGGCGATGCCACGGATACGGTCACCGGCGACCGTGTCGGCTTTGATGTCGCGATGGACGATCAACACCGGAAACTTCAAATCTTTGTACATGGGGCTCAGTGTCCTGAGGCGGCGGCTCAATGTCTGCCAATGCACTCAGGGTAGAGGGTTGCGGCGAATGTGGCGAGGGTGGCCACTTGGCTTCATACCGCCAAAAACAAAAGATCGCAGCCTTCGGCAGCTCCTACAGAGGATCGCATTCCAATGTAGGAGCTGCCGAAGGCTGCGATCTTTTGATTTTCAAGCCTGAGCGTCCGCCTCGGCGATTTGCGTCCACATCGCCGGGCCACCGGCAGACTTGGCAATAATTTCCAACCGCGCCAGATGCGCCGCCAGTTCATCTTCCGTCGCACGAATGATCCGCGCTGGCTGACGATCCGCCGGCAAACGACGAATCTCGGTCGCCGAGTTGTCCGCGCCATCGCCGGTGCCATTGCCGTCAGACGCATTGCCCGCCAGCGACAGACTGGTCTGGCCACCGGTCATGGTCAGGTAGACGTCGGCGAGAATCTCCGAGTCGAGCAAGGCGCCGTGCAGTTCACGGCCGGAGTTGTCGACGCCATAACGTTTGCACAAGGCATCGAGGCTGTTGCGCTGCCCCGGGTGACGTTCCCGGGCCATCATCAGGGTGTCGAGGATCGAGCAGTGCTGCGTGATGTCAGCGCGATCCTGCTGGCCCATCAAGGCGAATTCGTTGTTGATGAAGCCAACGTCGAACGCCGCGTTGTGGATGATCAGCTGCGCGCCTTTGATGAACTCGAAAAACTCATCGGCGACTTCGGCAAAACGCGGCTTGCCGACCAGGAATTCGTTGGTGATGCCGTGAACGCCGATGGCGCCTTCATCACTCTCGCGATCCGGTTGCAGGTAAACGTGAAAATGCCGGCCGGTCAGGCGTCGGCCGATCAGTTCGACACAGCCGATTTCAATGATCCGGTGACCATCGGTCACCGGCATGCCGGTGGTTTCGGTATCGAGTACAACGGATCTGGTGGCCATCAGTGTTCAGCTCTCAACGGGTCGTTCTTGCAAAAAAACGCGGATGTTAACACGCTCGGCGGGGTGTTTCAGTCAGACCGTGGCGTCCCATTCGCGAGCAAGCTCGCTCCCACAATGGATTTGTGTTGTGAACACGACCCAGTGTGGGAGCGAGCTTGCTCGCGAAGGGCCGCACCACGGTTCAGAGGCGAAATCAGCTCTGCTTGTAACCGCGGACCTCATCCACCCCACGATTAGCCAACTGGTCCGCCCGCTCGTTACCATGATGGCCAATATGCCCACGCACCCATTTCCAGGTGACCTTGTGGCGGTTGACCTGCTCGTCCAGTTCTTTCCACAGATCAGCGTTCTTTACCGGTTCTTTCGCGGCGGTTTTCCAGCCACGCTTTTTCCAGTTGGCCATCCACTCGTTGATGCCCTTCATCACGTACTGCGAGTCGGTCACCAACAGCACTTCACACGGACGCTTCAAGGCTTCGAGGCCACGAATCGCGCCGAGCAGTTCCATGCGGTTGTTGGTGGTATTGGCTTCGCCGCCCCACAGTTCCTTTTCGACGCCCTTGCACACCAGCAAGGCGCCCCAGCCGCCCGGGCCGGGATTGCCCTTGCAGGCGCCGTCAGTGAACAGTTCTACGGTGTCGACGCTTTCAACGCTTTCGCTCATGCCAATCTATCCAGAAAAATGCCTGTCTTGCCGATCACGGACCGACAATGACCGAGGCCGGGACAAGCCCGACCACAAATAAAGAAGGTTTACGGTTCGATGCGCCGGCGATTGACCTTGGCCATGGGCAGCGGAATCAGCTTGCCCATCGGCTCGCGACGCTCCTGACGCAGCGGCCGCAACCCAACCACGATCTTGCGCGCGACCAGTAAATAGAAGCCGCCGCCCGACAACTGCCAGTCACCGGCCTTGCGTTCCCAGCCGGCCAGACGGGCCTGCCACTTGGGTGACGCGAGCGGCGGACGATAGCACCCGAAGCGGCGTTTCTCCAGCGCGAAGCCCAGCAGATTGAGCCAGTCAGCAACCCGCGACGGCGAGATGCAGCGTGCCTGGCGCAAGGCGTCGTGGGCGAAAACATGGCGCAATCCCCAGGTGCTCCACGGGTTGATGCCGATGATCAGCAAATGCCCGCCGGGGCGCACACTGCTCGCCGCTTCACGCAGCAAACCATGGGGCGACAGGCAGAAATCCAGACCGTGCTGCATCACTACCACGTCGGCAGCATGCTCGCTCAGCGGCCAGGCCTGTTCTTCGCAGACGATCTCGACGCCGGGCAACGGCGCGCCAAGGCGCACATTACGCTGCACTTGCGGCGCCGCCGGCGGGGTTTCGGCCGACGGCCCGTAATGCACCAGATAACCGCCAAAGAACCGACCCAACTCGTCTTCGAGCATGCGCCGCTCTTCATCGAGCAGAAATTGCCCGAGCGGGCCGGACAGCCATTCACGGGCTGCACCGATCAAGGCCAGCCAGTCAGGATCAGCCTGTGCGAACGCTTTATCACTCATCGCATTCTCCAAAGCGCCAGGAACTACTAAGATGCGCCAATGTTTCCCGCTTGGCGAATTCCGACAATGATACAGATCAGTGCCCTGCCCGCGTTCACCGACAACTACATCTGGTTGTTACAGGATCACCGCACCCAGCGCTGCGCTGTGGTCGACCCGGGCGATGCCGCGCCGGTTCAGGCGTGGCTTGCAGCGCATCCGGGCTGGGTGTTGAGCGATATCCTGATCACCCACCACCATCATGATCACGTCGGCGGCGTCGAACGCCTGAAAGCGGCGACCGGCGCCAAGGTCTACGGGCCGGCCAGCGAAAACATTCCGGGACGCGATGTGGCGCTCAAGGATAACGACACAGTCAGCGTGCTCGGCTGGGACTTCGACGTCTATGCGGTGCCCGGTCACACCCTGGGACACATTGCCTATTACCACCACGGTCTGCTGTTCTGCGGCGACACGCTGTTCGCTGCCGGTTGCGGACGTTTGTTCGAAGGCACGCCGGAGCAAATGCACCACTCGCTCAGCCGCCTCGCCGCGTTACCGGAAGATACGCTGATCTACTGCACCCATGAATACACTCTGAGCAATCTGAAGTTTGCCGCCGCCGTCGAGCCGGGCAACCCGGACATTGCCGCCCGTCTGGAAAAAGTCACCCAGCAACGGCAAAACGGCGTGATGACCCTGCCTTCGACCCTGGCCCTGGAAAAACTCACCAACCCGTTTTTGCGCACCACTGAAACATTAGTTACACAAAAAGTGGACGAACGGGCAGGCGCTCAAAACCGGGCGCCGAGCGAGGTATTTGCGGCTCTGCGGGCCTGGAAAGATACGTTCTAAGTGACCCAGCACTTGATACAAAAATTCTGAATGGTTGACCTAGGGGGGTGCGCTTTCTAGAATCGCCCGACATTTTTGCCCGGAACTTACTTCCAGCCAATGTCGTCATCCATACGTAAGTCCGTCAATTCAGACGCATTGACCCGCCTGGCGCAAGCCATCGCGGTGGCTGTGTCCGCCACGCTGGCGGGCTGTTCCAGCCATGCTCCGCAGACTGAAGCGACCCATACGCCGAACATTGCTGCGCGAGCCAAGCAGAAGCCGATCTGGCTGACCGAAAAGCCCAGCCCACAGGTTCCTCAGGACATCTGGGAACGCATGCGCCAGGGCTTTCAGCTGCAGGAAGGCCTCGGCGTCAACCCGCGCATCGAGCAGCAGCGCCTGTGGTTCGCCAGCAATCCCTCTTTCCTCGAGAACGCCGGCGAACGCGGCAGTCTCTATATTCACTACATCGTCGAACGCCTCGAAGAACGCAACATGCCGCTGGAACTGGCCCTGCTGCCAGTGATTGAAAGCGCCTACAACCCGATGGCCTATTCACGGGCCGATGCTGTAGGGCTGTGGCAGTTCATTCCTTCCACCGGGCGTTACTTCAACCTGCGTCAGACCCGCTTCTATGATGGCCGTCGCGATATCACCGCTTCGACCACGGCAGCCATGGACTACCTGACCCGCCTGCACGACATGTTCAACGGCGACTGGTTGCTGGCCCTGGCGGCGTATAACGCCGGTGAAGGTACCGTCAGCCGCGCGATCGAACGTAACGAAAAGCTTGGCCTGCCAACCGACTACTGGAACCTGCCGCTGCCGGCGGAAACCCAGGCGTACGTGCCGAAACTGCTGGCATTGTCGCAAGTGGTACTGGCGCCGGAAGCCTACGGCGTGAACCTCAACCCGATCGCCAACGAACCGTACTTCCAGGTCGTCGAAATCAACCAGCGCATGGACCTGTCGAAAGTTGCTGCGGTGGCCAACATCGACGAAGACGAACTGTTCCAGCTCAACCCGGCCTTCAAGCAGCGCACCACCATCGACGGTCCTCAGCATTTGCTGGTGCCAACGTCGAAGGCGCAATTGCTCACTGCCAGTTTGCAGACCATGCGGCCTGACGAACTGATCAGCCCGCGCTCGCTGAAGCCGGTGTTCGAGGGTGCCGATCCTTCCGAAGTGGCAAAACTCAAGCGTGCTTATCGCGTGAAGCGTGGCGATAACCTCGGTTCCATTGCCAAGGCCAACAAGGTCGAAGTCAAGGATCTGCAACGCTGGAACAAGCTGACCGGCAAGAACCTCAAGGTCGGCCAGACCCTGGTCATGCAGGACACCACCAAACGCGCACCGGCTCGCAAGTCCGGCCGGGTCAACACGGTGGTTGCGGCCAACAGCAAGAGCAAAGGCAAAGACGACAGCGCGCAGCAGACTCAGTACAAGGTCAAGCGCGGCGACACGCTGTACGTGGTGGCCAAGCGCTTCAACGTTGAGATGCAGCATCTCAAGCGCTGGAATCCGGGTGCGGGTAAAGCACTGAAGCCGGGGCAGATGCTCACGGTTTATCAGCCGCACTGACAGATGAGCCCCTGAGATTTCGGGGGCTTTTTTTTGGTGATGTTTTTGTGGTGTGCTTTAGATCCATCCCCCTCACCCCAGCCCTCTCCCCACGGGGGCGAGGGGGAAAGGGAGCCGATCGAGGGCTTTTCAAAACGTGAGTTCGACTCGGTATTGCACGTCGGTGCAACTCTCGCAAACACCGCAAACAGTCCCCTCTCCCCCCGGGAGAGGGTTAGGGTGAGGGGCTCTTCGCGCAAACGATTAACCGCGCATTAACCCGCATCTTTTTCCTGTCCAGACAAGCTGTTACTGTACGGCCCACTAAGCCCAAGCCGCCTGGATCGGATCTGACTTGAAGCGTCCCCTCCTCCTGCTCCTGATCAGCCTGGCCTTGAGCTCAACCGCAAGCGCGACGATTACCCAAAGTCACGGTTATGCGCAATTCGGCACGCTCAAGTACCCGGCCAGATTTACCCACTTCGACTGGGTCAACCCGCAAGCGCCCAAGGGCGGTACGTTGCGGGTGATGGCGTTCGGCACCTTCGATACGGTCAACCCGTACACGTTCAAAGGCACCAGCCCGGTCACCACAGCGAATTTCCTCCAGTACGGCATCAATGAGCTGAACGAGCCGCTGATGGTCGGTACCGGTCAATATTCGCCGTCCGGCGACGAGCCGGCGTCGAGCTACGGCTTGATCGCGCAATCGGTGGAGTACAGCGAAGATCGCAGCTGGGTCGTCTTCAACCTGCGTCCTGAGGCGCGTTTTCACGACGGCACGCCGATCACCGCTTATGACGTAGCGTTCTCCTATCGAACGCTGCTCAAGGACGGCCATCCGCTGTACCGCACTGCGTTGCAGGAAGTACTGCGGGTCGACATTCTCAACAAACAGCGCATCCGCTTCGTGCTCAAGCGCTCGGGCAATCCGCTGCTGATCCTGCGCCTCGGTGAGTTACCGGTGCTGCCGCAACATTACTGGAAAGACCGCGACTTCAAGGCCACCACCTTCGAACCGCCACTGGGCAGTGGCCCCTATCGCATCACTTCGGTGACGCCGGGTCGACAGTTGATCTTCGAACGGGTCAAGGATTACTGGGGCAAGGACTTGCCGGTCAATCGCGGCAAGTACAACTTCGATCGCATGGAAGTCGAGTTCTACCGTGACAGCGATGTCGCCTTCGAAGCGTTCAAGGCTGGCGAGTTCGACATCTACATCGAGCATCAGGCGAAGAACTGGGCCAACGGCTACAACTTCCCGGCCATACGCCGTGGCGATGTGATCAAGGCACAGATCCCGCATCAGATCCCGACCCAGAGTCAGGGCCTGTTCATGAACACCCGCCGTGCGACGTTCTCGGACGTTAAGACCCGTGAAGCGCTGGGCCTGATGTTCGATTTCGAGTGGACCAACCGCGCACTGTTCAGCGATGCCTACAAACGCACCACCAGTTACTACCCCAACAGTGAATTCACAACCTCCGGCCTGCCGGTCGGGGGTGAATGGCTGATGCTCAAGCCGTACAAGGAACAACTGCCGGCCAAGCTGTTCACCGAGCCGTTCACCCTGCCAAAAACCGACGGGCGCGGCATTCCCCGGGAAACCATGCGCAAGGCGTTGGCATTGCTCGCCGAAGCCGGCTGGAAGCTCAACGGCCAGCGCCTGCAAAACGCTAACGGCCAACCGCTGCGGTTCGAGCTGCTGCTGGTCAATCCGAACCTGGAGCGCCTGTACCAACCCTACATCGAGAACCTCAACAGCATTGGCATCGACGCGCGCCTGCGCACCGTGGATCGGGCGCAATACAAACAGCGCCTCGATCAATTCGATTTCGACATGATCTCGATGACGCTCAACCAGACCCTAAGCCCGGGCCTTGAGCAGTGGCAGTACTTCCACTCCAGTCAGGTGAACGTCAAGGGCAGCAAGAATTACGCGGGCATCGCCAACCCGGTGGTCGATCACCTGCTCGAACAATTGCTCGCCGCGCGCACTCGCGACGAACAGGTCGCCGCTGGCAAGGCGCTCGACCGCGTGCTGCTCTGGCAGCATTACAGCATTCCCAACTGGTACCTCAATTATCACCGTCTGGCCTACCGCAACCGGTTGGCCTTCGTCACCACGCCGCCCTACACCCTGGGCCTGAGCGCATGGTGGCTGAAGTCTTCGGAGAAAGATCGATGAAACCCATCCGCGCCCTGCTCGTCCAGGCCAGCGGCTTGCTGTTCGCCGGGCTGGCCTTTGCCGCCCCGCAACACGCCGTGACCCTGTACAACGAGCCACCGAAATACCCGGCTGATTTCAAGCAGTTCGATTACGTGAATCCCGATGCGCCCAAGGGCGGCGTTTTTCGTCAGGCCGGATTCGGCGGCTTCGACAGCCTCAACCCGTTTATCAGCAAAGGTGTGCCAGCCGATGACGTCGGGCAGATCTACGACACCCTGACCAAACACAGCCTCGACGAGCCGTTCACCGAATACGGCCTGATCGCCGGCAAAATCGAAAAAGCCCCGGACAACAGCTGGGTGCGTTTCTACCTGCGCCCCGAAGCACGTTTCCATGACGGCCACCCGGTGCGCGCCGACGACGTAGTATTCAGCTTCAATACGCTGACCAAGGAAGGCTCGCCGATGTTTCGCGGCTACTACAGCGACGTATCCGAAGTGATCGCCGAAGACCCGCTGAAAGTGCTGTTCAAGTTCAAACACAGCAACAACCGCGAATTGCCACTGATCCTCGGCCAGTTACCGGTGCTGCCGAAACACTGGTGGGCCGATCGCGATTTCAACAAGGGCAACCTGGAAATCCCGCTCGGTAGCGGCCCGTACAAGGTCGCCGAAGTGAAGGCTGGCCGTTCGGTGCGTTACGAGCGGGTCAAGGATTACTGGGGCAAGGACCTGCCGGTCAACCGTGGCTTCTACAATTTCGACACGATGACCACCGATTACTACCGCGACAACACCGTCGCCCTCGAAGCGCTGAAGGCCGGGCAGTTCGATTACTGGCTTGAAATGACCGCGAAGAACTGGGCCAACGCCTACAACATTCCGGCGGTCACCGAAGGTCGCCTGATCAAGGAACAGATCGCCAACAGCAACCCGACCGGCATGCAGGGTTTCGTCTTCAATCTGCGCCGCCCGCTGTTCCAGGACGCGCGAGTGCGTCAGGCGCTGGGTCTGCTGTTCGATTTCGAGTGGACCAATAAACAGCTGTTCAACGGTGCCTACTTCCGCACTCGCAGCTATTTCGAGAACTCGGAAATGGCCGCCACCGGCCTGCCCGATGCCGATCAACTGGCGATCCTCGACCCGTTCCGCAGCAAACTGCCGGCGCAAGTGTTCAGCGAAGCCTTCGAAAACCCGAAGACCGATGCCAGCGGCATGATCCGCGCCCAGCAGCGCGAGGCCTATCAACTGGTGCAGGAAGCCGGCTGGAAGATCGTCGACGACAAAATGGTCGACGCCACCGGCAAACCCGTGGTGATCGAGTTCCTGCTCGCGCAGACCGAATTCGAACGCGTACTGCTGCCGTTCAAGCGCAACCTCAGCGACCTCGGCATCGATCTGGTAATCCGCCGCGTCGACGTTTCGCAGTACATCAACCGCGTGCGTTCGCGTGATTTCGACTTGATGGTCGGCAGCTTCCCGCAGTCCAACTCGCCGGGCAACGAACAGCGCGAATACTGGATGAGTGCCGCCGCCGATAAACCGAGCAGCCGCAACACCATGGGCTTGAAGGATCCGATCGTCGATCAACTGGTCGAGAACCTGATCAACGCCGACTCGCGCAAAAGCCTGGTGGCCCACGCCCGTGCACTCGATCGAGTGCTGCAATGGGGTTATTACGTCGTGCCCAACTGGCACATCAAGACCTGGCGCGTGGCTTACTGGAATCACATCGGTCACCCGAAGGTCTCACCAAAATATGACATCGGCATCAATACCTGGTGGATCAAGCCGGACGCGAAACCGGCGATAGAAGTCGAAACCAAACTGCAAACCGACCCTGTGGGCACGGAGTAATCAGATGCTGGCGTATATTTTTCGGCGACTGCTGCTGATCATCCCGACGCTGTTCGGCATCTTGCTGATCAACTTCGTGATCATTCAGGCCGCGCCCGGTGGCCCGGTGGAACAGATGATCGCCAAGCTCGAAGGCTTCGAAGGCGCCACCAGCCGGATTGCCGGCGGCGGTGCCGAGGTGTCCGTGGCCGGTTCGTCCTATCGCGGCGCGCAGGGTCTGGATCCGGCGCTGATCAAGGAAATCGAGCACATGTACGGGTTCGACAAATCGGCCCCGGAACGCCTGTGGATCATGGTCAAGAACTACGCGACGCTGGATTTCGGCGACAGCTTTTTCCGCGACGCCAAGGTCATCGACCTGATCAAGGAAAAGATGCCAGTGTCGATCTCGCTGGGGCTGTGGAGCACGCTGATCATGTACCTGGTGTCGATCCCGCTGGGGATCGCCAAGGCCACGCGACACGGCAGCCACTTCGATGTGTGGACCAGTTCGGCGATCATCGTCGGCTACGCGATCCCGGCGTTCCTCTTTGCGATTCTGCTGATCGTGGTGTTTGCCGGCGGCAGTTATCTCGACTGGTTTCCATTACGCGGACTGACCTCGAACAACTTTGATGAACTGAGTTTTGGCGGCAAGATCCTCGATTACTTCTGGCACTTGGCGCTGCCGGTGACGGCACTGGTGATCGGCAACTTTGCGACCATGACCCTGCTGACGAAAAACAGCTTCCTCGACGAGATCAACAAACAATACGTGGTCACCGCCAAGGCCAAAGGCCTGACCCGTCATCGCGTGCTCTACGGCCACGTGTTCCGCAACGCCATGCTGCTGGTAATTGCCGGGTTCCCGTCGGCGTTCATCGGCATTTTCTTCACAGGCTCTCTGCTGGTGGAAGTGATTTTCTCCCTCGACGGCCTCGGGCTGATGAGTTTCGAAGCGGCGATCAACCGCGACTACCCGGTGGTGTTCGGTACCCTGTTCATCTTCACCCTGCTCGGGCTGGTGGTGAAACTGATCGGCGACCTCACCTACACCCTGGTCGATCCGCGCATCGACTTCGAAAGCCGGGAGCATTGAGATGAACCTGTCCCCTCTCAACCGCCGCCGCTTCGAACTGTTCAAGGCCAACAAGCGTGGCTGGTGGTCGCTGTGGCTGTTTCTGATCCTGTTCGGCCTGAGCCTCGGCGCCGAGCTGATCGCCAACGACAAGCCATTGGTGGTGCATTACGACAACAACTGGTACTTCCCGGCGATCAAACGCTACCCGGAAACCACCTTCGGCGGCGAATTCCCGCTGGAAGCCAACTACAAGAGCCCGTACATCCGCGAATTGCTCAAGGCCAAGGACGCGTGGGTGCTGTGGGCGCCGATTCCCTACAGCTACCAGAGCATCAACTACGACCTGAAAGTCCCGGCCCCGGCCCCGCCCTCGGCGGACAACCTGCTCGGTACCGACGATCAGGGCCGCGACGTACTGGCGCGGGTGATTTACGGCTTCCGCATTTCCGTGCTGTTTGCGCTGACCTTGACTGTGTTGAGTTCGATCATCGGCGTGATTGCCGGTGCGTTGCAGGGCTTCTATGGCGGCTGGGTCGATCTGGCCGGGCAGCGTTTTCTGGAGATCTGGTCGGGGCTGCCGGTGCTGTATCTGCTGATCATTCTCGCCAGTTTCGTCCAGCCGAATTTCTGGTGGTTGCTGGGGATCATGCTGCTGTTCTCGTGGATGAGCCTGGTCGACGTGGTGCGCGCCGAGTTCCTCCGTGGACGTAACCTTGAATACGTGCGTGCGGCGCGGGCGCTGGGCATGCAGAACGGCGCGATCATGTTCCGCCATATCCTGCCCAACGCGATGGTCTCGACCATGACGTTTATGCCGTTCATCCTCACCGGCGCCATCGGCACCCTCACCGCGCTGGACTTCCTTGGTTTCGGCTTGCCGGCCGGCAGTCCGTCGCTGGGTGAACTGGTCGCGCAGGGCAAATCCAACCTGCAAGCGCCGTGGCTGGGCATGAGTGCCTTTGCCGTGCTGGCGCTGATGTTGAGTTTGCTGGTGTTTATCGGCGAGTCCGCTCGCGATGCCTTCGACCCGAGGAAGTGAAATGAATCAGGACAATCTGATCGAAGTGCGTGACCTCGCCGTCGAATTCGGTTTCGGCGAGCGCGTGCACCGGGTCGTCGAAGGCGTGAGTTTCGACATCAAGCGCGGTGAAACCCTGGCGCTGGTGGGCGAATCCGGCTCGGGCAAATCGGTGACCGCGCACTCGATCCTGCGCCTGCTGCCCTACCCGATGGCCCGTCATCCCGCCGGCAGCATCAACTATGCCGGGCAAAACCTGCTGGGCCTCAGCGAAAAGACCATCCGGCATATTCGCGGCAACCGCATCGCGATGATCTTTCAGGAGCCGATGACTTCGCTGAACCCGCTGCACTCGATCGAGAAGCAGATCAACGAAGTGCTCGGCATCCACAAAGGCCTGACCGGTAAAGTCGCGACCAAGCGCACGCTGGAGCTGCTGGAGATGGTCGGCATTCCCGAGCCGCACAAGCGCCTCAAGGCCCTGCCCCACGAATTGTCCGGCGGCCAGCGTCAGCGGGTGATGATCGCCATGGCTTTGGCCAATGAACCGGAACTGCTGATTGCCGACGAACCGACCACGGCGCTGGACGTGACCGTTCAGCTGAAAATCCTCGATTTGCTCAAGCAATTGCAGGCCCGATTGGGCATGTCGCTGTTACTGATCAGTCACGATTTGAACCTCGTGCGAAGAATTGCGCATCGCGTATGTGTCATGCAGCGCGGTTGCATCGTCGAACAGGCATCGTGCGCAGAGCTGTTCCGTTCGCCGCAGCATCCGTACACTCGCGAATTGCTCGGCGCGGAGCCCAGCGGAGGCCCGGCGAGCAATAAAATCGGCGCGCCGCTGCTTGAAGTCGAGGACCTGAAAGTCTGGTTCCCGATCAAGAAAGGCCTGCTCAAACGCACGGTGGATCACGTCAAGGCAGTGGACGGCATCAATTTCAGCCTGCCCCAGGGTCAGACCTTGGGGATTGTCGGGGAAAGCGGTTCCGGCAAATCCACGCTGGGTCTGGCGATTTTGCGGCTGATCGGTAGCAAAGGCGCGATCCGCTTTGAGGGCAAGCAGCTAGACTGCCTGACGCAGAACGAGGTTCGCCCGTTGCGGCGGGAGATGCAGGTCGTGTTTCAGGACCCGTTTGGCAGCCTGAGCCCGCGCATGTGCGTCGGCGATATCGTTGGCGAAGGCCTGCGGATTCACAAGATGGGCAGCGCCGAGGAGCAAGAAGCGGCGATTATTGCGGCATTGAAGGAGGTAGGTCTGGATCCGGAAACCCGGCACCGCTACCCCCACGAATTTTCCGGTGGGCAACGGCAACGAATCGCCATTGCCCGGGCCTTGGTGCTGAAACCGGCGCTGATCCTGCTGGACGAGCCGACTTCGGCGCTCGACCGGACGGTGCAGCGGCAAGTGGTGGAGCTGTTGCGTTCACTGCAAGCCAAGTACAACCTGACGTATTTGTTCATCAGCCATGACCTGGCTGTCGTCAAAGCGCTGAGCCACCAGTTGATGGTGGTCAAGCATGGCCAAGTGGTCGAACAGGGAGACGCGCAAAGTATTTTTGCCGCCCCCCAACATCCGTATACACAGCAGTTGCTGGAAGCCGCTTTTTTGGCACCAGCCACTGCGCAATAACCTGAAAGAGGAGCAACACATGGGTTTTCTCGCCGGTAAGCGCGTACTGATCGTCGGTGTCGCCAGCAAGCTGTCCATCGCATCCGGCATTGCTGCCGCCATGCATCGCGAGGGCGCTGAGCTTGCCTTCACTTATCAGAACGACAAACTGAAAGGTCGTGTTGAAGAATTCGCCCAAGGCTGGGGTTCGAGCCCTGAGCTGTGCTTCCCGTGCGACGTGGCCAGCGATGAAGAAATCGCCAAGGTCTTCGAAGCACTGAGCAAGAAGTGGGACGGCCTGGACTGCATCGTTCACTCCGTTGGTTTCGCCCCGGGCGACCAACTGGACGGCGACTTCACCGAAGCCACCACCCGTGACGGTTTCCGCATCGCTCACGACATCAGCGCCTACAGCTTCGTGGCCCTGGCCAAAGCCGGCCGCGAAATGATGAAAGGTCGCAACGGCAGCCTGCTGACCCTGTCGTACCTGGGCGCCGAGCGCACCATGCCGAACTACAACGTCATGGGCATGGCCAAGGCTTCGCTGGAAGCTGGCGTGCGTTACCTGGCCGGCTCTCTGGGCCCGGACGGCACCCGCGTCAACTGCGTATCGGCTGGCCCGATCCGTACCCTGGCAGCCTCCGGCATCAAGAACTTCCGCAAGATGCTGGCCGCCAACGAAGCGCAAACCCCGCTGCGTCGCAACGTCACCATCGACGAAGTCGGCAACGCCGGCGCCTTCCTGTGCTCCGACCTGGCGTCGGGCATCAGCGGTGAAATCATGTACGTCGACGGTGGCTTCAACACCACCGCCATGGGCAACATCGAAGAGTGATCTTCGCTTAGCCAATAAAAAACCCGCCTTTCAGGCGGGTTTTTTATTGGCCGAAACACTGTCCCCTGTGGGAGCGAGCTTGCTCGCGAAGACGTATTCCGCCACACCGATAACCTTTCTGACGCGCCGCCGATTGGTCACCTGATCTTTCCGAATATTGGCCGTTTGAATGCGCCACCCTGCGGACTACTGTGATTGCACTCCCAACCCTCACAGGTAGCCTGCCATGAAAGCCCTGCCCTTCTTCGCCGCCGCCCTCGCCCTGAGCCTTTGCACCTCGGCCGCTTTCGCTCACGATCCCTCGGAAAAAGTCACCGTCCTGCAAGACCAGATGCTGAAAAACGCCCCGGGCAAAAAAGCCATGATGATCGAGGTCGACTACAAACCCGGCCAGTCTTCCATTGCCCACAAACACGACGGCACCGCCATGGCTTACGTGCTCGAAGGTGAAGTGATTTCCCAGGTCAAAGGTGAACAGGCGATCACCTACAAGAAAGGCCAGTTCTGGTACGAGCCCGCCGGCTCCGAACATCTGGTGTCAAAAAATGCCAGCAAAAGCAAACCTGCCAAGTTGCTGGTGTTCTTGGTGCTGTCCCCGGATGAACAGGTGTTGATCCCGCTGAAAAACTGATGGCTGTTTAATCAGCCATAAATAAACGGGCGCAAATCGACGATTAGCGCCTTTTTATTTCCCTGCGCAATTAGCCGCTACGGGTTAAAGCCAATCAAACTATTGCTCTGGTTTTATTACAGCAAATTGTCAGCTTGGCGGGTTTAGTCTGAATTAACTGTCGTCGCCGACGGCATTTCAAACTTTCCGACTGATGTTGTTTCACGGGAGAAACACCATGAAACTTGCGTTCACCAGTGTACTGGCGATATCGGTTTTGGCTCTGTCCGCCTGTTCGGTACCCACCGCGCCGCAAGCCGTTTCCTCACTGGATACCCTGCTCCCCCATCCCACCGGCCGCAGCAGCGCCGCGCAAGTGAAAAGCGGTCCCGGCGTGTCCTTGGGCGTGATCTACAGCCCAAGCACCCAGACCAACCGCGAATACCTGCGCGACTATCAGGCCAACGCTGGCACCGGTTTTGGCCAGAGCCTGCTGGTGCAACCGATCCATGACGCCTACGTCGCCAGCTCGAAACCAGACATGGCGGTGGAATGGGTCAACGCATCCTTGCAACGCCAGTTCGGCTCGGTGACGGTGTATCCGAATATGCAAAGCCTGCGTGCGGCCAGGCCGGATGTGGTAGCAATCGTCGACACCCACAGTCAGTTGATCACTTCGCGCAGTTCCGATATCAAGGCCGATGTCAGTGCCGACTTTTATGATGCGCAGTTGAACTATATCGGTACGGCGAAAGGTTCCGAGGCGAGAGAGTTGACGCCAGTATGGGCGGACTTCAAGCGGTCGGAAGAGATAGTTGCCGATATTAATCAGCAGCAGGATGTGCAAGTTCGGGCGCTGCAGAAGTTTGACCAGTCGCTCAACAATTTAGTCGCGCGGCCTGCGGATAAAGTGTCGATGCTGGATAGTAAACAAGGTCAGAAGTTGTATTGACAGTAAGGGCCTCTTCGCGAGCAAGCTCGCTCCCACAGGGGAACGCATTCCAAATGTGGGAGCGAGCCTGCTCGCGAAGGGGCCAGACCTAACACTACAACCCCCTCAGACATAAAAAAGCCCCAGCATCTCTCGACGCTGGGGCTTTCTCATTCAAGCACTACTTACGCCAGTTCAAGCTCGGCATTCGCAGCAACCGCAGGCACTACCGCTTGCCCGCTCAACGCCAGATCCAGCAGTTCCCGGTTGGCCACTGCATACATGGCGTAGTCCGTGCCGCTCGCCGCACGGATTTCCACCAGCATGGCGCGCCAGCGCGAGATCATGCTTTCGTGCTGTTCCATCCACAGCGCCAGACGTGCTTCCACATCCAGCGTGCCGTCGCCCTGTTGCAGGACGGAGATGGTGATCGCACGTTGCTGCCAGTCGACATCGTCACGGAACGCTTCACGAGCCAGGGCTTGCCAGTTGTTTTCAACCGGCAGCGCGCTGATCTGTTGCAGGTACCAGGTGATGTCCAGCGCACTGCCCACAGCGAAGTAGGCCTTGGCCACTTCAGCAGGGTTCTGGCCAGTCACGTCGGAGGCTTCGATGATCGGCAGCAGCGTGTACAGGTGCGAGGTGCCCGCGACCATACGCGCCAGCAATTCCGGTACACCGGCTTCGACGTAAGCCTGATAACGCGCCTGCCAGTTTTCACGGATTTCGCCGCTCAGCAGTTCGTCGAGCTTAAGACCCAGCTCTTTCAGGTGCGGACCGAAGTGCGCGACGTCACGGGCAGCGTTCTGCTCGTTGCGGCGGGCACGCAGGAACCAGCGCGTGGCGCGACGGCCCAGACGCATCAGCTCATCCATCAGCTCCAGCTGCACGTCAGCGGATACCTGATAGTCCAGCGCTTCGATCTGACGGAACCAGTGCGGGAGGTGGAAGATGTCGCGCACGATCACATAAGCACCCGCCACGTTCGCCGGGCTCATGCCGGTCGACTCTTTGAGTCGTTGAACGAAGGTGATGCCCATGTGGTTGACCAGGTCGTTGGCGATCTGGGTGCTGACGATTTCGCGCTTCAGACGGTGACGACGCATGGCTTCGGAGAACTTGCTGACCAGGGTCGGCGGGAACGCCGTTTCCATGTCGCGGGTCAGGTAATCGTCGTCCGGAACCAGCGAGCCCAACAGCTGCTCTTTGAGGTCGATCTTGCTGTAGGAGATCAGCACGGACAGCTCAGGACGGGTCAGACCGTGGCCTTCAGCAATACGCTCGGCCAGTTGCTCTTCGGTCGGCAGGAACTCGATGGCACGGTCCAGCTTGCCACGGCCTTCCAGATCGCCCATCAGACGCTTGTACTCAGCGATGCGCGCATAGGCACGGCGCGCCGCCAGGGACAGGGCCTGAGTCTGCTTGTAGTTGTTGCCCAGCACCAGATTACCGACTTCGTCGGTCATGCTCGCCAGCAACTGGTTGCGTTGCTTGTCGGTCATGTCACCGGCCTGAACCACTTCGTTCAGCAGGATCTTGATGTTCACTTCGTGGTCGGAGCAGTCCACGCCACCGGCGTTGTCGATGAAGTCGGTGTTGGAACCGCCGCCATTCAGACCGAACTCCACACGACCCAGTTGGGTCATGCCGAGGTTACCGCCCTCGCCAACGACTTTGCAGCGCAGTTCGTTACCGTTCACGCGCAGCGCGTCGTTGGCCTTGTCGCCGACATCGGCGTGGCTTTCGGTGCTGGCCTTGACGTAAGTACCGATACCGCCGTTCCACAGCAGATCCACCGGCGCCTTGAGCAAGGCGTTCAGCAGTTCGGTCGGGGTCAGCTTGTCAGCCTTGATGTCGAAGCGTTCCTGCATTTGCGGGGAGATCGCGATGCTCTTCGCGCTGCGCGAGAAGATACCGCCACCTTCGGACATGATGCTGGTGTCGTAGTCGGTCCAGGCCGAACGCGGCAGGTCGAACATGCGCTGACGCTCGACGAAGCTGGTCGCCGGATTCGGGTTCGGGTCGATGAAGATGTGCATGTGGTTGAAGGCCGCGACCAGTTGCAGCTTGTCCGACATCAACAGGCCGTTACCGAACACGTCACCGGCCATGTCGCCGACGCCCACTACGGTGATGCTGTCTTCCTGAACATTGATGCCGCGCTCGCGGAAGTGGCGTTGTACGCCGACCCACGCGCCTTTGGCGGTAATGCCCATTTTCTTGTGGTCGTAACCGGCCGAACCACCGGACGCAAACGCGTCACCCAGCCAGAAGCCGTAATCGATGGCGATGCCGTTGGCGATGTCGGAGAAGGTTGCAGTGCCCTTGTCCGCTGCGACCACCAGGTACGGGTCGTCATCGTCGTGGCGAACCACGTTCAATGGCGGTACCAGCGCGCCGTCTTTCAGGTTGTCGGTGATGTCCAACAGACCGGAAATGAAGATGCGATAGCAGGCGATGCCCTCGGCTGCGATCTCGTCACGGCTGCCGCCCAGTGGCAGGCGACGCGGCAGGAAGCCGCCCTTCGCGCCCACTGGCACGATGACCGAGTTCTTCACTTGCTGGGCTTTTACCAGGCCGAGGACTTCAGTACGGAAGTCTTCTTCACGGTCGGACCAGCGCAGACCACCACGGGCGACGTTACCGAAGCGCAGGTGCACGCCTTCAACGCGTGGCGAGTAAACGAAAATTTCGAACTTCGGCACTGGCTTCGGCAGTTCAGGGATCGCGTGCGGGTTGAACTTGAAGCTGAAGTACGACTTGTTCTGGCCGTTGGCGTCAGTCTGATAGAAGTTGGTCCGCAGGGTGGCTTTGATCAGGTCGAGGTAACGACGCAGGATGCGGTCTTCGTTGAGCACCTGGACGTCGTCCAGTGCGGTCAGAATCGCTTGTTCCAGACGCAGTTGCTTGTCTTCCAGATCGTCGTCGCTGAGTTTGCGCGCCAGATAGAAGCGGGTCTTGAACAACCGGGTCAGCTCGCGAGCGATGTCGGTGTGGTTGTTCAGGGTGCTGGCGATATAACCGAGGTCGAAGCCCAGACGAATCTGCTTCAGGTAACGCGCGTAAGCACGCAGCAGCGCCACGTCGCGCCATGGCAGGCCGGCGGTCAGTACCAGACGGTTGAACGCATCGTTTTCGGCGTCGCCGCGAACGATGTGGACGAACGCGTCCTGCAGGGTGTCGTTGAGTTGCTGAATGTCGAGGTCGAGGCCTTCAGCGGCAGTGAACGCGAAGTCGTGAATCCAGAACTCGCGGCCATTGGTGTGACGCAGACGGTACGGGAATTCACCCAGTACGCGCAGGCCGAGGTTTTCCAGAATCGGCAACACGTCGGACAGCGCCAGCGGCGTGTCGGCGTGATACAGCTTGCAATGCAGCTCGCGCTGGCCGGAGACCTGACCGAGCGGCTGGTAGAAGCTCATCACCAACGGATTTTTTTCGTTGAGGCTCAGCAGGTGCTGCATGTCGACCACGGCCGAATGCGCGGCAAAACGCTCGCGGTAGCCAGCCGGGAAGCCTTTCGGGAAGTCGGCCAGCACGTTGGTGCCGTGGGCTTCGCCGAAGCTCTCGACGGTCAGTGCGGCGTAATCGTCCTGCCAGCTGCGGCAGGCTTGAACGACTTCTTTTTCCAGCAGCACCGGGTCGATGTCGAGACGGTTTTTCGGGTCGACACGCAGGATCAACTGCACGCGCGCCAGCACGGATTCGGAGAAGAACGTCCAGAATTCGCAATCGGAAGCCTTCAGGCGCTCCATCAGCACTTGCTGGATCTTCTGACGAACTTCGGTGGAGTAGATGTCGCGCGGCACGTAGGCCAGGCAGTAGCAGAAACGCCCGTACGGGTCTTTGCGCAGGAACACGCGGATCTTGTTGCGTTCCTGGATCTGCACGATCGACATCACGGTGGTGAACAGTTCGTCGACCGGGGTCTGGAACAGGTCATCACGCGGCAGCACTTCGAGAACCTGCGCCAGTTCCTTGCCCAGGTGAGCCTTGGACTGGAAGCCGGAGCGCGTTTCGATTTCTTCGACCTTGCGGCGGATGAACGGGATGACCCGCACGCTCTCGCCATACACCGACGAGGTGTACAGGCCCATGAAACGGTGTTCCTTGATGACTTTGCCGTCAGCGTCGATTTCACGGATCGACACGTAGTCCGGGTACGCCGGACGGTGGACACGGCTCGGGTGCGCAGCCTTGGCGAATGACAGCAGAGTCGGTTCGCGCAGGTAGGCAACGGCGTAGTCTTCGATGCGCAGGTCTTCGTAGGTCAGGCCGGTGCGCAGCAGTTTGGTCAGGCCAAGGAAGGAGTTCTGGTCGTACTCGATGTGGCCGCCATCGGCCTGATCGGTGACCACGAATTCTTCGTAGCCGAGGAAGGTGAAGTGGTTGCCCACCAGCCATTCCAGGAAGCTTTTGATTTCGTTCTTTTCGTCGGCATCAACGGCGAACGCGCTGTTATCGAGCTGGGTGAGGATGTCCTGCACCTTGGCTTTCATCGGTTCGAAATCGGCGACCGCGACGCGGACTTCACCGAGAACCTGTTCCAGCTCTTTGCTCAGCACATTCAGTTCGGCCGCGTTGGCGCAGCGGTCGATTTCCAGGTACATCAGCGATTCATGCAGAACGCCTTCGCCGGTGCTGCCCTTCGGCAGGATTTCCAGCAACTCGCCCTTGCTGCCACGACGCACGCTGAGCACGGTGGTTTGCAGGGTGTGGATGCTGTAGCCGCGACGGTTCAGCTCGGTACGAACCGAGTCGACCAGAAATGGCAGGTCATGGTGCAGGACTTCGACCGCGGTGTGGGTCGACTGCCAGCCATGACGCTCGTAATCGGGGTTGTAGACGCGCACTTGCGGTTGCGCGTGATCGAAGCGCTCAAGCAAGCGCCACGCGGAAAGAGTACAGCCAGCGAGGTCGGAGAGGCGACGTTGAGTCAGCTCGTCCAGGGAAATGATGCCGAAGAATTGTTCAGCGAACAGCGCCACTTGTGGCAGTGCCTGTTCACTGATGTGCTGCGCCAGTGCCGCTTGCAGTTGGTGCTGGAAGTCGGCTTTGCTGGCTGCGGTGAAGAACGCCATCTGTGGTACTCCGCTTAAGCTTGTTATTGATGGAAAGCGTCGCGTGCAACACCCCTTTCGGGGCTTGTGTCGCCCTGTTCCTGATTCTCGGGCAGAGGAAACAGGGGGACAGGTGGGTGAAGCTGGACGGGACACTCAGGTCACATTCACCTTCCATTGAATGGGCATCTGCAAAAGCGACTGCCAGCGGTGCCGACAATGCCTTTACGGGTGCTCATCCGTTGCGCAGCTTAAAGGGTGCGACAATGTGTCTGCTTGCGGTGCTGCGACATATTCGGTCATTGGCACGTAAACCAAGGGTTTGGCACCGGTAAACACTAGCAGTCGTGGCGGAAAACGCCGGGCTACATGCCCGTATTTACGGGACATCCGTCCCAAGTGCAGACCTTTTCCCTCTACATATCCAGAAACCAAAACGCCCAAGGCCGTTCTATCGACCTTGAGCGTGGCATCGGGTTCAGCGCGAGCGGTTGACGCGGATCAGTCCCGCCACGTAAAAAATCCTACCTTCGCGTCAGCAATTTCATCTCCAACAATAAGAAAATATCGCAGGATATTTCTACCGCAGCTCTTTTTAAATCAAAAAAACACCAAAAATAACGACCACCAAAAAGCTTTTATAAAAACTTACAACCCGACAAGAATTGTCTCACAAAACTAAAAGACCGGACCCTACAGAATATTTCTGCCAGCAGCGCTATTAATATGAGACCGAACCACGGAACAGGTTCTTTATCAGGAACAGGAGTCAGCACATGAGACAACTGGAACTTCCGACAACTGTATTTTATGGCGACGGCACATGGGAAATAATCAATCTGAACCCAGGCTCCATTCGCGGTGACATTCTAAAGAATTATCCGCTTGGTAATCCAATGCATGGATTTACACTGGCCATCGAAAGCGACTATCTCGCGCAACAACAAAACCTTGAGCACAACTTGCAAATAGAGCTCAATCTGGCAGACAGCCGACAGCCACCATTGATTGATGCAACCCCGCAAGCATGGCTCGACAGAGCAACCAACACCGTCAACGAGTTACTCTTTCAGAAGAATACGGCACTGCAACAAAAGCTGAGAGACGTGCAGACTTCTCGACAGCATGCAAAGTTGCAAGCGACTTATGATGCGATGCTGTTGAATGCGCAAATTTCCAGCCTTCAATCAAGACAAGCACAACTGTATGCCGAGATAGCCCGTCGACAGGCCGAGGCGCTTGCGCAACAACAGGCTGCCGAAGCGGCGCGACGTGCTGAAGAAGCTCAGAGACACGCGGCAGAACAAGCTCATTTAGCCGCTCTGGCGGAAGCTCAACGACAGGACGACGAAAAAAAGCGAATTGCGGCCGAAGCAGAAGCCAAACGCATTGATGACTACAAACGCGCGGTGGCTTTCGTCGCCGACGCGAACAAATACATCTTCGAGAAATATGGCGCCAATCTGCACCAGGTGGTCATGGATCTTCAAAAGGATATTTCGGGGAAGAAGATCAGAAGCTATGCGGAGGCGATGCAGACTTTCGAGACAGTGCGGACCAATCCCAATGCGCGGCTCAGTCCGCAGGATACGCGTGCGGTTGTGGACGCGCTCAATGCGCTGGATAAAGCGACCTATATGGACAGTGTCAATAAGCTCGCCAAGGGGTTTGGCGTGACCGGAAAAATCGTTCAGGCCCATTCGGTGATCGAAAAGACGGTCATTGGCTTCCGGGACGGTAACTGGAAGCCCTTGATTCTGGAGCTTGAGAGTATCGCGCTCGGCGTGGGTGCTGGCGCGGCGGTGGCGACATTGCTCGCAGTGTTCAGCCCGGGTTTCGCCGCTAGCGCAATAGGTATCGTTGCCGTTGGCGTAGCGATTGCCACAATCGCATCTCTTTTAAATGCCAATAATGTAGAAAAAATAAACGCTTTCATCGCTGACCACCTAGAAACTGCACTGAAAGATCAGCGCTAAAGTCACTGTCGGGGTCGAGCACGCCTAGCCAGACCCCGATTACCAAAGCGGCATAAACCTCGATTCCAAAGAGTGCAGTTCATGACGAGTAAAAAACCAGATCAACCTTTACCTTTGATTGCATTCGGACTGTTCGCGACGCCAATTTTTCTAATTAACCTGATCCTTCCCGCCCACCCTCAGTCCAACTTGGATATGGCGATTGATCACTTTCTGGACAATCAGCTATTCGGACTGATTGGTTTCTGGTCATCCTTATTTCCTTTCAGCTCAAAAGCGACTGCAAATTATATTGCGCTTTTTGCCCCCCTGCTCGCTGCTGTCTCAACTTTTTATGCCTTCACGGAAAAGTTCGACTCAACGCAGTTCGATCAAATGACACTTAGACGATATCTGACCTTGCTTTTCGCAGGCGTAGCTCTCTCAGCACTTTTTATCTGGTGTTTTTATTTGACATCAACAGACCTCGGAACAACCAAAGGCAAATACGGAAATTTGTTCGGACTTAATGTCTTTTTCTTTTCCGCCCACAACGTGGCCATGTCTTTATTTCCATTTCTCGTTGTACCATTTATGGTGCAACGCTGCTTGTATTACATCCCATGTCGCATTCTAAAAAGGTGGTGGAACTCTAGAGAAAAAGCGTGAAGCAATAGCAGCAAAAACTTTTTTAGGGTGGCAAAATTACATTTTGTCCGCGCCAACTAGGAATACCCCGATGCAAATGACCACCGCCCTACTGATCGTCAACCCGTGCGATGACGAAGAAGACAACATGGCCATGCTCTGCTGCCACAGCGACAAGGGCGACATGTTCCTGATGAGCCGCTATCCGGATGAGGATGAGCTGGAGATCACCCTGGATGGCGAGCCTTCGACGCTCGACGGCGTAAAAATTACTTTGACCTCGACGCTGCTGAAGATCGAGATTGCGGCGGCGGATGCTGATGCGTTGAATGGGGATGATGTACTGGAGATCAGCTTTAACCCGGATATGGTGGATATGGATGAGGTTGTCGAGACCTTGACGAATATCCTCGACGGGACTGGCACCTTCATTAACGAAGTTTGATGGTTTCTGAATAGGCCTCTTCGCGAGCAAGCTCGCTCCCACATTTGAACTGCGTGTACACCGTCAATGTGGGAGCGAGCTTGCTCGCGAAGGGACCCTGAAGAACACAGCCCCTCCCCCGGCACTACAAAAACCCAACAATTCCCCCAGTCATTTCCCGCACTTTGCGCAAAATGCCGTTAGTCGCCACCCCCCGCGATGGATTAAAGTAACGCCCCCAGCCCCGGCGTTATCCGAACGCGCGTGGCCACCCCTTTCCAGGAACAGTCACCGATGGAACATCGTGAAGCGCTGCTGGCGCTGCGAACCTTTCTTTCAACGCAGATTCTCGGCCAGGAAAAACTCATCGAGCGTTTGCTCATCGCCCTGCTCGCCGACGGCCACATGCTGGTCGAGGGCGCTCCGGGTCTGGCCAAAACCAAAGCGATCAAAGAACTCGCCGAGGGCATCGAAGCCCAGTTCCATCGCATTCAGTTCACCCCTGACCTGCTGCCGGCCGACATCACCGGCACCGAGATCTATCGCCCGGAAACCGGCAGTTTCGTGTTCCAGCAAGGGCCGATCTTCCACAACCTGGTGCTGGCGGACGAAATCAACCGCGCCCCGGCCAAGGTGCAATCGGCGCTGCTCGAAGCCATGGCCGAGCGTCAGGTCAGTGTCGGCCGCAGCACTTACGAGCTGTCGCCGCTGTTTCTGGTGATGGCCACGCAGAACCCGATCGAGCAGGAAGGCACGTATCCGCTGCCGGAGGCCCAGCTCGATCGTTTCCTGATGCACGTAAAAATCGGTTTCCCGGACGCCGCCGTCGAGCGCCGCATCCTCCAGCAGGCCCGTGGCGAAGCGTTGAACGGCGAAACAAAACCCGAGCGCCGCGTCAGCCAGCAGGCAATCTTCGCCGCGCGCAAGGAAATCCTCGGTCTGTACATGGCCGACGCCGTGGAGGAATACCTCGTGCAACTGGTCATGGCCACGCGCAACCCGGCCAAGTTCGACCCGGAAATGGCCGAGTGGATCGCTTACGGCGCCAGCCCGCGCGGTTCGATTGCCCTCGACCGCTGCGCCCGCGCTCATGCCTGGCTGGCCGGTCGCGACTTCGTCAGCCCGGAAGACATTCAGGCGGTGCTGTTCGATGTGTTGCGTCACCGCATCATTTTGTCGTTTGAAGCCGAAGCCGCCGGCATCGATCAGGATCGGGTGGTGCAGCGGATTCTCGACGTCGTAGCCGTCGCTTGACCCCCATGAACGCCTCCCTGCCGTCCGAACCGGGCATCCGCGTCAGCCTCGCCGAGCTGATCGAGATGCGTCACCGCGTACGTGAAGTGCAGCTGTTTTCCACGCCGAGTCAGCGCAGCCCGCTGATCGGCCTGCATCACTCGAAATTCCGTGGCCGCGGCGTCGATTTCGATCAAGTGCGGGTCTATCAGGCCGGCGACGACGTGCGCACCATCGACTGGCGCGTGACGGCGCGCACGCAAGAGCCGCACACCAAGCTGTTCCATGAAGAACGCGAACGGCCGATTTTCATCATGGTCGAGCAAAGCACGCGGCTGTTTTTCGGCTCCGGGCTGATGTTCAAATCGGTACTGGCGGCGCAAGTCGCGGCGTTGATCGGTTGGGCCGCGCTCGGCCATAACGACCGCGTTGGCGGGCTGGTGTTCGGCGACAACGAGCACTACGAAATCAAGCCACGGCGCAGCAAACAGAGCCTGCTGCAATTGCTCAATCGTCTGGTCAAGGTCAATCAGTCGCTGCACAGCGAGCGTGAACCGGATCGCGATGCGTTCGGCGTGGCCTTGCGCCGCGCCCGTGAAGTGCTGCGCCCGGGCAGTCTAGTGATCGTCATCTGCGATGAACGCGCGCTGTCCGATAGCGCCGAACAGCAACTGAGCCTCCTGTCGCGCCATTGCGATCTGCTGATGTTGCCGCTGTCCGATCCCCTTGATCACGCCCTGCCCGCCGCCGGCCTTCTACGGTTCGCTGAACGTGGCGCGCAGCTTGAACTCGACACCCTCAACTTCGACCTGCGCCAGACCTATCGCGCCCAGGCCGAAGCGCGCATCGCTCGCTGGGAACTGCTCGCGCAAAAGCTACGGGTGCTGCTGATGCCGCTAAGCACGCAAAGCGAAATGGTCGAGCAGATGCGCGAATTCCTCAATCCGCAGCGACCGGGGAAAGGTCGATGAGCGGCCTCGAACAACTGCAACCACTGATCTCGCCGCCACCGATCGCCTTCTGGCCGCCGGCGCCGGGTTGGTGGCTGCTGCTTCTGTTGCTGCCGCTGCTCGGTTATGCCGCGTGGCGTCTGCGCCGTTTCTTTCCGATGAAAAAGCGCCCGATCGTGCGCGCCGAACAGCCGCTCGACCCCGTGCGCATCGCCGCCCTCGCCGAACTGGCGCAAATGCCCAAACCCTACGACGGCGCTCCGGCTGGCGCGTGGCTGCAGCAACTCAACGGCCTGCTCAAACGCCTGTGCCGCAACCACTATCCCTACAGCCAGAGCCATACCCTCAACGGGCGCAAATGGCTGGCGTTCCTCGACAACCGCTGCCCGGCGGCGGGCCTGACGCGCTGGATGGTGCTGGTCGAAGGCGCGTACAAACCAGAATGCAAACTCGACGACAAAGCCATCGCCGGCCTGACCCAGGCTGTCGACACGTGGATTCGCAAACATGTTTGAGTTCGCCTGGCCGTGGATCTTCGTGCTGGTGCCGCTGCCGTGGCTGATGCGCCTCGTATTGCCAGTGGCCGACAGCGGCGAACCGGCACTGAAAGTCAGTTTCTTGTCCGACCTCGAAGGCCTTGCCCGCCGTCGCGCTCGCGCCAATCTCCCCGCATGGCGCCAACAAGCACCGTTCATGCTGTTGTGGCTGTTGCTGCTGACCGCCGCCGCGCGCCCGCAATGGCTCGGCGAACCACTGCCGATTGCTGCCAGTGGGCGTGATCTGCTGGTGGCGGTGGATGTGTCCGGCTCGATGGATTTCCCCGATATGCAGTGGCAGGACGAAGAGGTCAGTCGCCTGACGCTGGTGCAGCATCTGCTCGGTGATTTCCTTGAAAGCCGCGATGGCGACCGTGTCGGCCTGATCCTGTTCGGCAGTCAGGCTTATCTGCAAGCGCCGCTGACCTTTGATCGCCACACCGTGCGCGTCTGGCTCGACGAAGCGCGCATCGGCATTGCCGGCAAAAACACCGCCATCGGCGATGCCATCGGTCTGGCGCTGAAACGCCTGCGCATGCGCCCGGCGCAAAGTCGCGTGCTGATTCTGGTCACTGACGGCGCGAACAACGGCGGCGAAATCGATCCGCTGACGGCGGCAAAACTGGCCGCTAGCGAAGGCGTGAAGATTTACCCGATCGGCATCGGCGCCAATCCGGAGGACAGCGGTTCAACCGGCCTGCTCGGCGTCAATCCGAGCCTGGACCTCGACGAACCGGCGCTCAAAGCCATCGCCGAAGTCACCGGCGGCCAGTATTTCCGCGCCCACGACGGCAAGGAACTGCAAGCGATCAAAGACACCCTCGATCAACTCGAGCCAGTCACCCAGCAACCGACTCAGGCACGCCCGGCGCAAGCCTTGTATCACTGGCCTCTGGCGCTGGCGTTGTGGCTGAGCCTGTTGCTGGTCGCCCGGGAATTGTGGCCGGACAACCCGCTGCAACGCCTGTTCACCAAGGAGCTGTATCTGCAAAGTCCGCTGCCTGACTGGCGCGAGCGCCTCAAGCGCCTGCGTCTGCGGAGGCGCCGATGATCGCGCTCTGGCCGCACTGGTTTCGTCCGTGGTGGCTGCTGTTGCTGCCGCTGCTGGGCTGGCTGATCTGGCAACTCTGGCACCGACAGAAACGTGCCGGGCGCTGGCAGATGATCTTGCCGCCAGCGTTTCATGCCACCCTGCTCAGCGGCGGCAATGGTCGCGACAGCAAACTGCCGTGGGTCGCCCTCGGCGTGGCGTGGTTGCTGACGGTCCTGGCGCTGCTCGGGCCGAGCTGGGAACGCGTCGAACAGACCAGCCAGAAACCCGCCGATCCGTTGGTGGTGGTGCTGGAACTGACCCCGGAAATGCTCGCCACCGACTCGCCGCCAACGCGACTGGAACAGGCGCGGCGCAAGCTCTTCGACCTGTTGCAGGCGCGCAGCGATGCGCAGACCGCGATCGTCGTCTACGCCGGTAGCGCGCACACGCTGGTGCCGCTGTCGGATGACCTGGCGACCAGTCGCAATTTGCTCGATGCGCTCAAGCCTTCGCTGATGCCGGAAAGCGGCCACCGTGCCGATCTCGCCGTGAGTAAAGCGCTGGCGCTGCTGAAACAGGGTGCACTCGGTCAGGGGCGGATTTTGCTGATCGGCTCATCGCTCGATGAAGAAGAACGCCAAGGCATTCGCCGCGCACTCAGCGGACAATCGGCGCAGTTATTGATGCTCGGCGTCGGCACCGCCGAAGGTGCGCCAATCGCTCAAGAGGACGGCAGTTTCCTCAAGGACGAACAAGGCGCGATTCGCGTGCCGCAACTCGACAGTCCGGGCCTGAGCGCTTTCCTCAACAGCGTCGGTGGCGAATACCACCCTGCGCGCCTCGACGAAGCGGATCTTGGCGCGCTCGGCCTGCTCAACGGCCCGCGCAGTCTGCGCGATGATGGCCAGACCGTGCGCCTCGATACCTGGGCAGATCAGGGTTACTGGCTGCTGTTGCCGCTGTTGTTGCTCGCCGCGTGTGCCGGGCGTCGTGGCTGGTTGTTCTGCCTGCCGTTGCTGCTGTGCTTGCCACAGCCGAGCTACGCTTTTGATTTTGAGGACTTGTGGCTGCGCCCCGATCAACAGGGCCTGCACTTGCTCAAACAGAAGCGTCCGGCCGAAGCCGCGCAGCATTTTGACGATCACCAATGGCAAGGGGTGGCGTTGTACGAGGCCGGCGACTACAGTGGCGCCGCTCAGCGTTTCGCCGAAGGCAGCGATGCCCGCGCCCACTACAATCGCGGCAACGCTTTAGCGAAAAGCGGTGAGCTGGAAGCGGCAATCGACGCCTATGAACAGGCACTGGAACTGCAACCGGATTTGCGCCCGGCGCAGACCAACAAGGCGTTGGTGGAAAACCTGCTCAAACAGAAAAACACGCCGCCGCCCGCCGAACCGGACAACAAATCGACCGAACAGAGCCTGCCCGGCGACGAACCACCGCCTGCAACCGCACCACCACCGGCGGTAAAAAGTGAAACCCACAGCGAAGCGCAACCGAGCGAATCGGCCAGCGAACCGCCACCGACCACGCCGCCGCAGCCAGGCCCCAACGAAGTGCCGGGCAGCGACGAGGAAGAACAGACGGACACCGTGCCGACGCTGCGCCAGAGTGAAGACAACCTCGAAGGCGAGCAACGCCAGGCGCTGGAACAATGGCTGGGCAAGATCCCGGATGATCCGGGCGAATTGCTGCGACGCAAATTCTGGTACGAACAGCAACAACATCAGGATCAGGAAAACACTCGATGACCCGCTTCACCGCTCTCTTGCTGCCCCTGCTGCTCTGCACGGCCACCGCCCAGGCGGCCGAGCTGACCGCCAGTGTGGATCGCAGTCGCCTGAACTCCGGCGAGACGGTCGAACTCACCCTCGAAACCAACGACGTCACCCAGTTCGGCAAACCCGACCTGACTGCGCTGGAAGCGTTGTTCGAAGTGCGCGGCACGCGGCAGGTCAACCAGCTCAACACCCTCAATGGTGACAACCCCGCGACCACGCGCTGGATCATCACCCTGCTGCCCAAAGAGAACGGCAGCGTGGTGATCCCGCCGCTGCAATTGGGCGACGCGCAGAGCCAGCCGATCACCGTACAAGTGGTCGAAAGCGACACCCGCGAGAATAAGAACAGCCTTGATCCGGTGTTCATCGAGGCCAGCCTCGATCAGTCCAGCGTGTATGTGCAGGCACAGGCAATTCTGACCCTGCGTATCTACCATTCGGTGTCGCTTTACGACGACAGCAGCCTGACGCCGCTGCAAATCGCCGATGCGCGCATCGAGCAACTCGGCGACACGCGCACCTACGAAAAAGACCTCAACGGTGTGCGCCACGGCGTGATCGAGATGCGCTATGCGATCTACCCGCAGCACAGCGGTTTGCTGACCATTGCGCCGCAAACGTTCAGCGCGACGCTGGTCGACACGCAGCCGTCTCAGGACGCGAATGCGCAGGGCCCCAAGCCGGGCAAACTGATGCGCGTCAGTTCGTCCGAAATCCCCCTGACGGTCAAACCCAAACCGCTGACCTATCCCGTCGACGCGCCTTGGCTGCCCGCGCGCAGCCTGAGCCTGAGCGAAAGCTGGAACCCGGAGCCGGAGCACACCCAGGTCGGTGATTCCCTGACACGCAGCCTGACGTTGAAAGTCGAAGGCCTCGCCAGCTCGCAACTGCCAGCGCTGCCCGCCACCGACGTCAACGGCCTGCGCCGCTACCCCGATCAACCGGTGCTGAGTAACCAGAGCACCGACCGCGGTATTGTCGGCAGCCGCGAAGAACGCGAAGCGCTGGTACCAAGTCGCAGCGGCGCCATCGACTTGCCGACGGTGGACGTGGTCTGGTGGAACACCTTCGAAGACCATCTGGAACACAGCAGCCTGCCCGCACGCACCCTGCAAGTGGCCAACAACCCGAGCCTGCAAGTCGACACCCCGGCCGGCAATCTGCAAGTGAGCGCCGTCGATAACGATGTGTTGTGGTGGTGGAAACTCAGCACGCTGATCCTCGCCTGCACCACCCTGCTCGGCTTCGGCCTGTGGTGGCGCGCGCGCTGGCAACCGGCAGTGCATCGCGCTGCCCAAACCGGCCCGAGCCCGCGCACGTTGATGGATGACATCAAGCGGGCGAGCCAGGCCAATGATCCACAGGCAACGCGGCAGGCGCTGGATGCGTGGGCGCGTCAGCAGCCGGAGACATTGGCGGACATGGCGGCGCGGTTTGTGCCGTTGTCGGATGCGCTGGATGGGCTTAATGGTGCGCTGTACAGCGAGACGGGGCAGCATTGGCAGGGTGAGGATTTGTGGCGGGCGATCCGGACTATTCCGGCGGCGGAACGGGTGCAGGACCCGGTGGGTGACAGCGGGTTGCCGCCGCTTTATCCGAAGTAAAAGCAAAAGATCGCAGCCTTCGGCAACTCCTACAGAGGGTATGTGTAGGCGCTGCCGAAGGCTGCGATCTTTCGATTCTACTTTAGGGAAAAAAGGCTGAAAACAATCGGAATCAATAGTCGAATTTCGTTTTCACTTGTTCGCCTTCGCGATAGGAGAGAACAAATGCCTTCCAGGGTTCACCGCGAGCGACCGCACGCTCGTGTAATTTTTCTACAAGCGCATAGATTTTCGAATGGTTGAAATCAGTTTCAGCGTCCCAGATTTCTGAGCCATTTTTTTCAACGGCGAGGTCTGCCTCCATATAGTTCCCCCCCCATTCAACGCGGTATCGAAAGGCGTCATAACCGTGAACAATTCCGGCCTCAACCAGCTGAAAAATGGCTGTCACAAGTTCAAAATCTTCAGCAATCACTCTCTGACCTCCGGAAATTTATTGTTCCAATCATCCCCTCTTTTAAGTGTGCGCGGAAAAGCTCGACACAGTTGGCCTCGACATCCTGTCAACTTCAATCGCCCAATCCCAAGCAACTAATTCACTTCCTTTATATAGGAAGAAAACTGTCCACCACCTTGGTCCACGTGCAGCCGCCCGCACTGCTGGCATCGATAAACCGTAACAGCCCCTTGGTCTATCGCTTCGTAGAATTCGTCTTCAGACAGCCAGCGATTTGATAGCGCATAGCCAATTTCATCTATCTTCTGTTCAGCGACCAGAGACATTTCACACTCGGACGTCCCTTGAGACAGGTTAATGACGTGACCGCATACACAAGCAAATTTTGGCATGGCTACTGAAGTGTCCTTTTTCTGTTCAAGTTGCCTTATGGCGATTTTGGAGTCACACCCACGAAAGATCCCTCATGGACAGTCCACGTTTTTTTTTAAAAGAGGTCTGTCCCGTTATCCTCCGCCTATTCAACCTATGCCCGTAGTCTGGACATGCTGGTCGGCGCCTACAACTACCTCGACCTCACGCCCAAGGGCAGAAATGAGGACGAGATCATGGAGTGGGTGCGGCATCATGATCGGTATGATAATGAGACAAAATCCTGCGGATGCCATGAACGATAAAAGATTCCACCACTTCATGGAGATAGCACTGAACCTGGGAGATTTACGTTGAGTAAATCTCCCAGGGCTTTACAGGAAAAAAACACTCAACCTTCTTCTGGCGCAATGTAGTTGAAATCAATTTTCAACTTCCCCAGCACGGTATCCAACGTGATAACACAGCTGTTCCAAACCGGTAGCCCGGATGTCATGTTTTGCGCTTTATAGAGATTCCTCAGCGCTATCAGGTTTTCATGAATACCAACATCGACCTCTGGGCTGCCTGGGCTGAACCAATCTTTCTTTCCATTCTCATCAATATAGTCAAACAACAACTTACAATGATCATCCTCGGGTGAAAGTTCAGCCTCAACGATAACCGCACTCGCTGTATCAGGAGCAGTGTTAATCAGAATTTGGCCGATCTGGCGATAAATTTCGTCTTCACTCATCCTACCCCCCCGTTTACACCCCAGCCAGCGGCCTCTTAATCCGAAACTTTTTCGTAAACAAAACCTTTGGGGATTTCCGGCCAAATAGGTTTTTTTACCAGCGCATCGAGATCGTCATAAATATCGCGGAAAAAATTAGCCAGATCCATGAAGTCCACACGTGAATTCATCAGCGCAACTTTCAACATGACATCGTCTGCATTTTCCTTGGCGGATGCCGCTCTGGACATATTGTAGAGAGCGTTTCCCAACCTTTCGGAAAGTTCAACCTCCCAGTCCAGCTTGTAATCGGCCTCCAAACTATTGCCATCAAAGCTACCCGCCTTTTCTTTCATCAGCTCGATGATCAGCTGTTTCACCGACTCAAAATCATTCATCTCAATTTTCTCTCATAGTAAAACGGGGACAGACTACGTTTTCGGAGTACTTTCTAAAAGTGGTCTGTCCCCATCATTTACTCGTATGTCTCAAGAAATTGTCACTCGATTCAACGGTAAGAACTCTCTGTGCCGCTCTCCCCTGATTCATTTTTCAACTATGGCAATTTCAGTATCACAACCTCATCGGAAGCTTTTGGCAGCTCTAAAGTATGCTTCCATTGTTTCAGGATCTTGCGCCACTCCTCCAACGTAAACCAGCTTTGCGGCTGACCAGTCCAGTCATCGTTGATCAGAATATCCACCTGTACTCCCTCGGAGCTCATATTCAGCAGAACATCGTTTCCCCCTTCAGTGACTGAGGTTTGCGCGCCCCGCTCTACTGTTGAAATAGCTGCCAGCAGACGATCACAATCCTCCGGAACTTGTGCGATGGCATCAAGAACACTGCATACATAAAGCTGGTAGCGTTGCGCGTCTTCCTGATCACAATTCACTTCAACGATCGCGTGAAACAACTGTCCTTCGGGGTAGATACCGCCGGCGGTTTGATAAAATTTCAGTTCCATAAATGCCTTGGAATTTACGACTACTCCTCAGCGCGTGTGCTGAGGGTCAAAATTTTCTATGGCAGTTGGACTAACACAACCTCATCTGACCCCTGGGGCAACTCCAAAAGGTGTTTCCAGCCCTCAAGAATTTTTTGCCATTCCTGCAAGGTGAATTTGCTTTCTGGCTGACCGATCCAGTCGTCATTGATCGAAATGTCAACCTGCACACCCGCTGTATCAATATTCAAAACAACGTCGTTTCCACCCGCACAAATTGATCGCTCTGTGCCATCCAGTACAGCCGCCAGATACCCAAGCATTCGATCACAACTGGCCGGGGTTTGCGCAACGGCGCCCAGCACGCTGCAGACATAAAGCTCATAGCGTTGAGCCCCCTCCTGCCCCGAGCTCACTTGCGCCATTTCATAAAAGACCTCGCCCAAAACAGGGTGAGGACCGGCCGAGTGATAAAAAAACTTCAGCTCCATGAATGTGCCCGATATTTAGGATTCATAGACGGGAAAAACGTTGTGCCAGGATTCCATCAGGGTAAAACCGCACGACCCGTTAATTTGCGCTTTTTCCGTAATCAAACCCTTCAGGAATATCCGGCCAGACTGGTTTTACCAGCAGTGCATCGAGATCGTCAAAGATGTCCCTGAAAAAATTTGCGAGGTCCATGAAATTCATCCGGGAATGCACCAGCGCCGCCGTCAACATGACACCATCGCCACTCTCCCTCGCGGAGGCCATTTTAGACATACTGAAAAGAGCGCTCTCAAGCCTTTCCGCCAACTCGGACTCCCAATTCAGCTTGTAATCAGCCTCCCAACTGTCGGCATCAAAATCACCGGTTTTTTCTTTCACCAACTGGATGATCAGGTCTTTCACCGCCTCGAAATCATTCATCTCAATCTTCAACCTTATCTCCAGTACGACTCTGACTGTTACGTTTCGCGAAGCGACTGTTTAGTAGCTCTTCGGCGCTCAAGCATCGACTTCCATCTTCAACTTTTCTTTGAAACTGAGCACCTCCGACAGAGGGACGACCCACTCGGAAATCCTGTCGCCATCTTCGTTAACGACCTCTCGTGCACCGACGTAAGAATTAACATCATCCAGATTGAACCCGGAAACAACGTAGTCTAGAAAAACCACATTATTCTGAATGTGAACAGACTCTCCAACAAAGTATAAAACCCAGACCATCAGAAAATTTGCGGAGTCTGGATCAAGCATTGAAGTGACTAATACAGAATGCTGTCTCCTTTCGAGACCGAGACAAAGCGATGAGTACCAGCTACTCACGTATTCCTGCCTGCCCCAGAAGGAGATCGGAGCAAAGAAGTTTTCCTCTTCGTCACCCAGTCGTATCAATCCACGTAAGGCCTGGGTTCCAAAGTGCTCGAAAGGCTCTTTTTCCAGCAGGATTTCAAAACTCATTAGCTAATCCTTCACCCAGTTCAAATCTTTCAATCATGGCTACTCTTGAGTTATCAACCAGCAACCAATAGATATCTTCCCCTTGTTCAGGAACCCAATCCAGCACGAACGCAAGGTTGATAGCAGGAAAGCAAGACCTCAAAACCTCAAGCAAACCAGTATTCTTCTCACCGGAAAACAATGCGTCTTTTGCGCCCAACGACTCTTCCTTCCATTTCTCATCAACAGCAATTCCACCCCCCCCGGAAAGGCTGGAGAACCGGGGAATGACAACGTTTATTTAAACGTGGTCTATCCCATTCACCACCTATGGCTCTTCGGAAATGACGTCCAACTCGTCCCACAGCATTGAAAGCCCCATGCTTTGCATGTAAGTACCATAATCCATAAAAGGTCCAACGCCGATTTTCTCAATTGAAAACCAGATGGCGTCACACTCTGGGCATATAAATAACTCAGTCCCGGTAGCCCTGATACTGGCACCGACAATGTGGTCCTGCTCACACCTCGGGCAAAGTATCTTCACTGTCCGGATTCTCCGGGCGGAAAGCCTGCCGACCCACTATCAATAATTGCTTCACCTGATAAAACGTAATCACCGGACCGTAATTTTCGTCGGAGTTCGAGACCTCGACACTAAATGATTTGTCCGGGAATTTTTCCTTCAGCACCATGCGCCAGGCAAAACCAATGACCTCGCACAACTGCAGAAATATGCTTGCTGATACGCCATCCCCGTATTGACCAAAAACATCGTAGAGCTTCACATAATTCAACAGTCGCTCAGCCTCTGCCATGTCGTGAGAGGCCAGACTCAAGCAGCGCGCGAACGTTTCTACTGAAAAATTTCGCTCTAGAAAAACGCCCCCTTGAGACATGACGAACGTCGGGAAGAACAATGTCGAAAACACCAGCATCTGTTCCGGGTGGCATTGATCATGGATGTAAGAATGGATATCCAGGCCTTCCTGATTCGCCCACTGTTTCTTCCAGGCGTCATATTGTTCAGTGTCGATGACCGGGGGTATAGAGTTGATCAGTTGCACTGCGTTTGCTCCATGCATCCGAGGTGATATCAATATGATGGCCAGATACTAGATAGCTGCTGTTTGGGCGTCAATCAAGGGATTCATCGAAATGCCCGGCCGCGTGCCGTCCGGACAAGCCCTCCCACCGCAATAATCTGTAAACTCTCCCCTCTTTCGCCGCCCTTCATTTCTTCGCGGCCATCACCTCTTTAATTGTTGCGGAGTCCACCTTGCGTCTGTTCCACACCTCCGACTGGCACCTTGGGCAAAACCTGCACGGCCAGGAGCGCGATTTCGAGCATGCGTGCTTCCTCGAATGGCTGCTGCGCCAACTGCAACTGGCGCAGCCGGATGTGCTGCTGATTGCCGGGGACATCTTCGACACGGTCAATCCGCCGGTCAAAGCCCAGGAACGCCTCTACGATTTCATCGTCAGCGCCCACGAACAGCAGCCGTTGCTGACCATCGTGATGATTGCCGGCAACCACGATTCCGGCTCGCGGATCGAACTGCCCGCGCCGCTGATGCGCCGTTTGCGCACCCATGCGCTGGGTCGGGTGCTGTGGCTGGATGACGGTCAACTCGATGCCGAGCGTCTGCTGCTGCCGTTGCCCAATGCCCAAGGCGAAATTGCTGCGTGGTGTCTGGCGCTGCCGTTCCTGCGTCCGGCGGAGGTGACTGGCGCGCATCTGGGCGACAACTATCTGCGCGGCATCGGTCAGGTGCATGAATGGCTGATCGAAGCGGCCAACGCCAAGCGCAAACCCGGTCAGGCGCTGATCGCCATCAGCCACGCGCACATGGCCGGCGGTTCGGTGTCGGAAGACTCCGAGCGCAGCCTGATCATCGGCAACGCCGAAGCCCTGCCCGCCAGCCTGTTCGGGCCGAGCATCAGCTATGTCGCCCTCGGCCATTTGCACAAGCCGCAGAAGGTCAACGGTGAAGAACGCATTCGTTATAGCGGCTCGCCGATTCCGTTGTCGTTTTCGGAGATTGGCTATCAGCACCAGATCCTCGACGTCATTCTCGACGGTGAAACCCTGGTCAGCGTCGAGCCGAAACTGATCCCGCGCTCGGTCAATCTGCAACGCATCGGCCCGGCACCGCTGGCCGAGATTCTGCTGCAACTGGCCGATCTGCCGAACATCGACCTGCTCGCCGAAACCCAGCGTCAACCGTGGCTGGAAGTACGGGTAACCCTCGACGAGCCGCAGCCGGATTTGCGCCATCAAGTCGAAAGCGCCCTGCAAGGCAAAGCCGTGCGCCTGGTGCGCATCGCCGCCGAATACGCCGGCAATCGTGGAGCTGACGGTACCGAAGACGGCGCCGCACTGATCGAACTCGACCAACTTACTCCGCAAGAACTGTTCAGCCGCGCCTGGCTCGACAACTACGGCAACGAGGTCGATGAGCAGACGCTGAAGGACTTTGCCGAATTGCTGCAGGACGTACAACTGGAGGGCGAGCAGCCATGAAGATTCTCGCCATTCGCTTGAAGAACCTGGCCTCGCTGGCCGGCCCGTTCGAAATCGATTTCACCGGTGAACCATTGGCCAGCGCCGGTTTGTTCGCGATCACCGGCCCGACCGGCGCCGGTAAAAGCACCCTGCTCGACGCGTTGTGCCTGGCGTTGTTTGGCGCTGTGCCGCGTCTGAACAACACCGGACGTGACGCCAAAGTCCCGGATGCCGACGGTGAAATCGCCACCGGCGACCCGCGCACTCTGCTGCGTCGCGGTACCGGCGAAGGTTATGCCGAAGTGGATTTCGTCGGTGTCGATGGCCGTCGTTATCGTGCGCGCTGGGAGGCCAACCGCGCCCGCGAGAAGGCCGGCGGCAAGCTGCAGGCCAGCCGTCAGAGCCTGCGCGACATCGATCAGGATCAACTGCTCGCCAGCCAAAAAGGCGAATACAAAACTCAACTGGAAGCTGCGCTCGGCCTGAACTTCGAACAGTTCACCCGCGCCGTGCTGCTGGCCCAGAGCGAGTTCAGCGCATTCCTCAAGGCTGACGACAACGACCGCAGCGAGCTGCTGGAAAAGCTCACCGACACCGCGCTGTACACCCGCCTCGGCCGCCGCGCCTTCGACAAGACCAAAGAGGCCCGCGAAGCGCACAAGCTGTTGCAGGATCAGGCCACCGGCGTGACCCCGTTGGCACCTGAAGCCCGGGCCGAGCTGGATGAGCGTTTCAATGCTGCACAACAGCAAATGAAGTTGCAGCAGGCGCAGCTCAAACAACTTGAGCAACAACACAGCTGGCTCAAGGATTTGCGTGTGTTGCAGGACGCGCAGCAAGCTGCCACCGAGCAATTGCACAGCGCACAGCAGCAATCCGACAGTCTGGCCGGCGAACGGGTGAAACTGACGCGGCTGGAGCAGCTCGGCCCGCAGCGGCATCAGTTCGCGCGCAAAAGCGAACTCGATGCCCTGCTGACGCCACTGGCCGCGCAAATTGCCGCGCACACCCGGCAACATGCCGAACTGACTGAGCGCCAGACGCAACTGGAGCAAACTCTGGAAGCGGCGAAAGTTGCCCTGAGCGAAGCGCAGCAACGGCAAAGTGAAAACGCGCCGCTGTTGCGTCAGGCCTTTGATGAGCAAAGCACCCTCGCCCGTCTGGCCAAGGATGTCGCGCAAAGTACCGAAGCCAAGCTCAATGCGCAGCAGGCTTGCACCGAGGGCCAGAATGCCATTCAAGCCTTGCTGGATAAACAGACCCAAGTCGCCGAACGCCTACAACGCATCGCCGCTGAGCTGGAGCAAAGTACCCATCTGGCACCGCTGAGTGATGCGTGGAATGCCTACCGCGATCGCCTGCAACAGTTGATGTTGATCGGCAATCGCTTGAACAAGGGTCAGGCGGAACTGGCGAGCCTCGAAGAAAACGCCACTCGCAGCGCCGCAGAGCTGACCACGCAAAAGCAGCAACTGGAAATGCTATTCAAGGAGGCCGGCGCCGAACCTGATGCCGTCGCCGAACAGATCGGCCTCCTCAGCACGCTGTTGCAGGACAACCGTAAACAACTGCGCGCCTTCGAAGACCTGTCGCGTCTGTGGGCCACGCAGCAAGATCTCGACAAGCGCAGCAGCGAACTGCAACAACGCCAGCTCAGCGCCCAGCTGGAACGCGAGCGGCTGACTCAGGACGGCATAAAAACCAAGGCCGAGCTGACCGTTGCCGAGCAAACCCTCAACGTCACTCGCGAGCTGCTTGAACGTCAGCGGCTGGCGCGCAGTGCCAGCGTCGAAGAGTTGCGCGCGCAGTTGCAGGATGATCAGCCGTGTCCGGTCTGCGGCAGCAACGAGCATCCGTATCATCAGCCCGAAGCGCTGTTGCAAAGCCTCGGCCGCCACGACGAAAGCGAACAGGCCAACGCTCAGCAAGTAGTCGATCAGCTCAAGGAAAAACTCATCGAACTGCGCGCCGAAGTCGGTGGCGTGATAGCTCAGCAAAAAGAATTACTGCAACAGCAGGAACAACTGGCCACTCAGCAACAAGCGTTGGCGCCAAGCCTCGACGCGCATCCGCTGTCCGCGCAGTTGTTCAATCAGGACGCCGACAAGCGCGATGGCTGGCTCGCCCGGCAAAACGAGCAACTGAACCAGAGCATCACTCAGGACGAACAACGCCAGAGCGCCCTGCTCACCCTGCAACAGGATGCCGCGCGTCTGACCCAGCAATTGCGTCAGGCCGAAACTACGCATCAACAAGCGGCGCAGCACCTGAGCAATCAGCAGCGCGAGCTGAGCAGCGACCGTCAGCGCCTCGACGAAGAACTCACTGCGTTCGGCAGTCTACTGCCGGCCGACACCCTTGAGGCCTTGCGCCAGGAACCGGCGGCGACCTTCATGCAGCTCGACCGGCAGATTGCCGAGCGCCTGGCGCAGGTCGATCAGCAGAAGGAGGAGCAGACCGAACAGCAACAACGTCAGCAGACGCTGGAGAAGGAGCAGGATCGCCAGCAGACCCGCGCACAGCAGTTGCTCAGCGCCGAACAGCAATTCGCCGCGCTCACTGAGCAACAGCAAGCCTGCCAGCAAAAACTTGCACAGTTGCTCGGCGAGCACAGCAGCGCCGAACACTGGCAGCAGCAGCTTGAGCAAGCGGTTGAGCAGGCGCGCAATGCCGAAACCGGTACCGCGCAGGAACTGCAGAACGTGCGCACGCAACTCGTGCAGATCGCCGCCGAACTCAAGGCGCAGCAGGAACGTTTGCAGGCGCTGCAAAGCGAAGACCAGGATCTGGCCAGCAAGATTGCCGACTGGCGCGCTCGCCATCCTGAACTGGATGACGGCGGCCTCGAAGACCTGTTGCGGGTCGACGACGGGCAGGTCGCCGAGCTGCGCCAGCGCTTGCAGCACAACGAAAAAGCCATCGAACAGGCCAAGGTGTTGTTGCAGGAGCGTGACCAGCGTCTGCTCGATCATCAGGCGCAGCACAACGGCAATCTGGATGCCGAACAACTGGCCAGCGCCCTCGCGGACCTGCAAAACCAGTTCACCGTCAGCGAACAGCAGTGCGCCGAATTGCGCGCCGAACAGGTCGAAGACCAGCGCCGGCAGAACGCCAATCAGGCACTGGCGCAGCAGATTGCCTCGGCATATGCCGAGTATCAACGCTGGGCGCGACTCAGTGCCTTGATCGGCTCGGCCACCGGCGACACCTTCCGCAAGATCGCCCAGGCTTACAACCTCGACTTGCTGGTGCATCACGCCAACGTGCAACTGCGCCAACTGGTCAAACGCTATCGCTTGAAACGCGGCGGCAGCATGCTCGGCCTGCTGGTGATGGACACCGAAATGGGCGATGAACTGCGCTCGGTGCATTCGTTGTCTGGCGGCGAGACGTTCCTGGTGTCGTTGGCGTTGGCGTTAGGCCTGGCGTCGATGGCGTCAAGTACGCTGAAGATCGAATCGCTGTTTATTGATGAAGGTTTTGGCAGCCTTGATCCGGAGTCGCTGCAACTGGCCATGGATGCGCTCGATGGCTTGCAAGCGCAGGGCCGCAAAGTGGCAGTGATTTCCCATGTGCAGGAAATGCACGAGCGGATTCCGGTGCAGATTCAGGTGCAGCGTCAGGGCAATGGTTTGAGCACACTGGAGGTGAAATGAACACGCTGTACTCCTTCCGCCGCTGCCCGTACGCGATGCGCGCGCGAATGGCACTGCGCTATTCGGGTGTGCCCGTGGAGATCGTTGAAGTCAGCCTCAAGGCCAAACCGGCCGAGATGCTGGCGATCTCTCCCAAGGGTACGGTGCCGGTGCTGGATGCCGGTGGGCTGGTAATTGATGAAAGTCTGGAGATCATGCGCTGGGCGTTGGCGCAGAATGATCCGCAGGGTTGGTTGCTTGATGGCGACTCGCGGATTGCTGAATTGATCGAGGCGAATGATCAGGGGTTCAAGGTGCAGTTGAATCGCTACAAGTATGCCGAGCGTTATCCCGAGCAGCCAATGGAGGTTTATCGGGCTGAAGGCGCGGTGTATTTGCAGCGGCTGGAAGCGCTGCTCAACGATCGCGATTATCTTCTGGCCGACCATCCGAGCCTGGCAGATATCGCCCTGCTGCCCTTCGTTCGGCAGTTTGCCCATGTGGATCGCGAGTGGTTTGCACAGACGCCTTATGTTCGCTTACAGGCCTGGTTGCAGCGCTTCCTCGAATCCGAGCTCTTCACTTCGATCATGAAGAAGTAACTCACTGTAGGAGCTGCCGGAGGCTGCGATCTTTTGATTCTGATCTTTTAAAAACAAGATCAAAAGATCGCAGCCTTCGGCAGCTCCTACAGAGGTCAAGCCAGCGCATGGCACATGCCGAGTGCCATGCAATCGACTTCGAAAGGCCCGAGAAAATCCGCCGAAACCTTTACCGGCGGATTGCCTGCCATCAGCCCTAAGGTATTCGCCCGTTCGATGTTGTGCGCGATCGTGTGATTAGCCTCTATGGCCCGGGCCAATGCCCCCACCGAGCCTTGACCGATACCCAATAATGAAGCGCCGTTGGTGAAAAACGCCAAACCGGCGACTACCCAAAGTCTGTAGCCTTTCATGCTCCGCCGACTCCCGCGAGTTCGGCCCGGTCGACCATCACGCTTTGCGAGCGGACTTCGAACTGGACGCCGGGGTGGGCGACTTGAATCGGCGCTTCGAAGCTGTGTTCCATCTGCGAGGCGATGCTGACGACCAACACTACGGCCAGGTAAAGACCGATGGCCAGATAGGCGCCGCGTTTGGCTGAATGAATGATTGCGCTGGCCATGGTGTTCTCCCGTGGGCATGTTTCGATGTCCACAGAATCGATCAAAAAAGCCGTGGCAACCACTCAGGGTTTTCCATAGTAAACATCAGCTTCGTTGATTATTTAGCCAGTCTATTTGCGTGTTTGAAGAAACCTATCGTGCTGCGAACAACACACGCACACGTGTAGGAGCTGCCGAAGGCTGCGATCTTTTGATTTTGCTTTTGCCGATCGTTCCCACGCTCTGCGTGGGAACGATCAAACAAGATCAAAAGATCGCAGCCTTCGGCAGCTCCTACAAGGGAGTTGTCTGCAGACTTTCAGTGTTGGGCTTTGTGATCCAGGGCGGCGTAGAAGTTGGCGCTTTGTTGCAGGTATTTCTGGGTGTAGCTCTGGGTGTGGGATTTTTTGCTGGCGATTTCAACGTTGGCACCGGCTGGCAGTACCACGGTGGCAGAGATGGCGGAAGCGGCAATTACGGAGAAGAGATTGAAGTTCATGGCGGTAACCCTCGTGTGCGGTTGGCTTGTTTGCCCGATTGGGCTGTGAAGCAAACTTAACGCTCGAGGGTTGATCGCTTGAAATGCTTTGTAGCATTACCGGATATCAGCGCGATTAATACAAAGAGACAGGCCCCGAAAACCGGGGCCTGTGGCTTATTGTCGCACTATGAACTTGAGGTCGCTGGGGGCGTCCATCGGCAGTTTCTGCACGGTTTTTCCGAGCAGACCGGTCTTGCCATCGCGCTCGACGACGACGATTTCGTTGCTTTTCTGGTTGGCGATCAGCAGGAATTTGCCGCTTGGATCGAGGCTGAACTCGCGCGGGTGATCGCCTTCCACCGAACGCTTTTGCAGCTCTTTGAGCTGGCCGGTGGCCGGATCGATCGCGAACACCACCAATTGATTGGCGGTACCACGGTTGCTGACGTAGAGGAACTTGCCATCGGCCGAGGCATGCAGCGCCGCACCGGCCTTGTCCGAGGTCGGCTGGCCGGCGGCCAGGTCGACCAGTTGCGTCTGCGTCAGCACGCCGTCGTGGTAGTCGAACACCGCGACCTGCGCGCTCATTTCCATGGTCAGCCAGGCGTGTTTGCCGTCAGCGCTGAACAGCAGATGACGCGGGCCGCTGCCGGCCGGCAAGGGCACTGCAGCGGTCATCGCAGGTGTCAGCGGCAAGTCCGGGTTGGCCTTCGGATCGAACAGGTAGACGAAGACCTTGTCCGCGCCCAGATCGTTGGAAAACACGTAGCGGCCGTCAGGCGAAGAAACCGTCGAGTGCACGTGGTTGGAGGCCTGGCGCTCAAGATTGATCCGGCTCGCCGGATGCGCGCTCATCTGCACGACGGGTTTGAGTTTGCCGTCGGCACCAACCGGCAATACCGCCAGCGTTCCACCCGGATCTTCCATCACCGAATAGTTGCTGACGAACAAGTGACTGGCATCACCGCTGAGGCTCGAATGGGTCGGCTCGTTGCCCAGGCTTTGCACTTGATTGATCAGGGTCAGCGTGTGGGTTTTCGGATCAATCGAATAGCTGCTGACACGGCCGACCGGGTCTTTCTGGCCCGGGCCGTTTTCATTGACCACGAACAGCCTGCGCTGGTCTTTGGACAATGTCAGCCATGACGGATTTTCGCTTTTGACCACTTGCAGCGGTTTGGCAGCGATCTGGCCGGTGGCACTGTCGAAGTTCATTCGATAGAGGCCTTGGCTGGTGTTGGCGGTATAGGAACCGACCAGCAACTGGAAGCTTTCTGCAGAGGCCGTGGACAGGCCCATGGCGCCGACGCTGCCGGCCATCAGCAGCGGCCAGAATTTACGCATTTTCATCAGATTCTTCCTCGTCATCGCTGCTGCTGACTACATCGCCATGACAAACCAGGCGGTGTTCGCCGATCGCTTTGGTTTCATTGAAATAACCGACGATCAGCCAGCTTTGCAGGGAGTCATCAAACGTTGCCGCTGCAACCTGAGCCGGGGTGAATTCCCAATACTTGACCGCTCGGCCGTCGATGCATTCGATGTGCAGGTTGTCGTCTTCATCAAGGAAAAATTCGAAGGCGTGCAGGCCGTCGATTTCGACCATATCGGAGTGTTCGAGGACGTCGAGAAGGGTTTGGGCAGTCATGGCAAACAGTCTTTCTAGGGGGGAAAGGGCCAATGATAGCTCAATGTGATCCAGAGGCCTTATGGGAACCCTTGTGGGAGCGAGCCTGCTCGCGAATGCGGTGTGTCAGGCCATGAAAGGCTGACTGAAAGAATGCATTCGCGAGCAGGCTCGCTCCCACAGGGGATATTGGCTGTCGGTTACAGGGCGTCGCGTGAGGGCTTGCCGTCGACGAGGCGCTGGATGCGCAGCGGGTTGGCGTTTTTCAGTGGCTCCGGCAGCAAGCTGTCCGGGTAGTTCTGGAAGCATACCGGGCGCAGGAAGCGATCGATAGCCAGGGTACCGACGGAGGTGCCACGCGCATCGGACGTCGCCGGGTATGGACCGCCGTGGACCATCGAATCGCACACTTCGACACCGGTAGGATAACCGTTGAGCAGGATCCGCCCGACCTTCTGTTCCAGCAGCGGTGTCAGTTCTGCGAAGCGCTCGAAGTCCGCCAGCTCGCCAATGATCGTCGCGGTGAGTTGCCCGTGCAGACCGTTCAACGCAGCGCTGAGTTGCGCCTGATCCGCCACTTCGACAATCACCGTGGTCGGGCCGAACACTTCTTCCTGCAGCACTTCATCGCCATCGATCAACAGGCTGGCATCGGCCTTGAACAACTGCGGCTGCGCCTGATTACCCTGCTGCGGATTGCCGGCCAGATGCTCGATGCCCGGATGTGCCAACAGCTTCTGCAAACCTTTGCCGTAGCTGCCGAGGGTGCCGGCGTTGAGCATGGTTTGCGCTGGCTGATCACCGATCAGACCGGCGACTTGCTGAACGAACGCGCTGAACTCTGGCGAGCGGATGCCAATGACCAGTCCCGGATTGGTACAGAACTGACCGCAGCCCTGCACCACCGAAGCGGTCAGGTCGCGGGCAACCGTTTCCGAACGCTCGGCAAGGGCCTGCGGCAGGACGATCACCGGGTTGATGCTCGACATTTCGGCAAACACTGGGATCGGTTGCGGGCGTGCCGCGGCCATGTCGCACAGTGCGCGTCCGCCCTTGAGCGAACCGGTGAAACCGACCGCCTGGATCGCCGGATGCTTGACCAGCCATTCGCCGACGCCACCGCCGTAGATCATGTTGAATACGCCGGCCGGCATCGAGGTTTTTTCGGCGGCACGGATCAGTGCATCGGCGACCAGTTCAGCCGTGGCCATGTGACCGCTGTGGGCCTTGAACACCACCGGGCAACCGGCAGCCAGCGCCGACGCGGTGTCGCCGCCAGCGGTGGAAAATGCCAGTGGAAAGTTGCTTGCGCCGAACACCGCGACAGGGCCGAGGCCGATGCGGTACTGGCGCAGATCCGGACGTGGCAGCGGTTGGCGATCCGGCAGCGGTAAATCGATTCGCGCACCATAAAAATCACCTCGACGCAGAACCTTGGCGAACAGGCGCATCTGCCCGCTGGTGCGTCCGCGCTCGCCTTGTATGCGTCCGGCCGGCAACGCGGTTTCACGGCAGACCACGGCGACAAAATCATCACCAAGGGCATCCAGTTCATCGGCGATCGCGTCGAGAAACTGCGCGCGGCGTTCGGCGCTGAGGCTGCGATAGGCCGGGTACGCGGCAGCAGCGGCTTTGGCGGCGGCGTCGACCTCTTCGGCCGTGGCCTGAATGAAATCGTGCGGCAACTGTTCGCCCGTCGTGGCATCGACGGATTGCAGTTTGACGTCGCCAGCAGCGCTGCGCTGACCGCCAATGTAGTTGTGACCGAGAATCTGAGTCATGGGATCTCCTTAAAGGGTGCCGATGCTGTCCGGCGCAAAAGCGCCTGCGATCGGCACGATGCCGTTGACCAGCGGTGCGCCGAATTCGGCCTGGCTGATTTCGAACAGGTCGCCCGGTTGCGTGCGGATGCCATCGGCGAACGACAGCGTCGCGGTGCCGAAGAAGTGAATGTGCACGTCGCCCGGACGCAAGAACTGACGGTATTTGAAGTGGTGGTATTCGAGGTTGGCGAGGCTGTGGCACATGTTCGCCTCGCCGCTGAGAAACTCGTTCTGCCAGAGCACTTCGCCGTCACGCAGAATTCGACTGGTGCCGGCAAGGTGTTGAGGCAATTCACCGGTGCGAAGTTCCGGGCCATAACTGCAACTGCGCAATTTCGAGTGCGCGAGGTACAGGTAATTCTTGCGCTCCATGACGTGGTCGGAGAACTCGTTGCCCACCGCGAAACCGAGACGATAAGGCTTACCGTCGTGACCGATCACATAGAGGCCGGCCATCTCCGGTTCTTCACCGGCATCCTCGGCGAACGGCGGCACCGGGAAAGGTTGGCCCGGACGCACGACGATGCTGCCATCGCCCTTGTAGAACCATTCCGGTTGCACACCGGCCTGCCCCGCCGCCGGTTTGCCGCCCTCCACGCCCCATTTGAAAATGCGCATGGTGTCGGTCATCGCCGCTTCGTCGCCGGCCTGCTGGTGCATTTTGTCCCGCGCCGAGGCGCTGCCCAGGTGGGTCAGGCCGGTACCGCTGACCAGCATATGTGCCGGGTCCGGATGGTCGAGTGGCGGCAGAATGCGCAGTTGCGACAGTAGTTCGGCGTAGTCGTGGCTGATGCCGAGGCCGAGGTTTTGCACGTGCTGCTCAAGGGAGTGGCCGGCCTCGATGGCGGCCAGCGCCAGATCGCGCACGCTGCGCGCATCCTGCACTTCGCGCACCAGAGCGTTGTCGACCACGCCGACGCGGCGCTCGCCGTTGCTTAATTCGAATTGAACCAGATGCATGTTTTTCTCCTGTGTTATTCGAAACACCGCAGATCCTTGTAGGAGTGAGCCTGCTCGCGATAGCGGTGTGTCAGCCAAAAAGTTGTCAACTGATAGACCGCTATCGCGAGCAGGCTCACTCCTACAGGGGACCGGTGTGGGTCTGTCAGGTGCGGGTTGCGCCACGGGCGCTGGCGGCAAATTGGTCAACCGGCAGGACGTGTTTGCGTTCCAGCACGCGGTAAACCACGCCCGTCAGGATCAAACCGAACACCATCACGCCCGACAGGAAATACAGGCCGGACGCCAAATTGCCGGTGTATTCCTTCAACGCGCCAATCACAAACGGCCCGATGTACCCACCCAGATTCCCCACCGAATTGATCAACGCAATCCCCGCCGCCGCACTCGCGCCGGCAAAGAACCGTCCCGGCAAGGTCCAGAACACCGCCGTGCAGGAAAACAGCGCAAACGCCACCAGACACAGCGCCGCCAACTGCGCTACCGGCAACGACAGCCAGGCACTGAGGAACAAGCCAATCGCACCCAGCACATACAGAACAGCCAGATGTCCGTAACGATCATTTAAACGATCGGAACTGCGCGGCACGATCAGCAAACCGATAATCCCGAAGATGTACGGCACCGACGAGACGAAACCGGTGACCAGATCGCTGCCGCCAAACTGTTTGATCAGCGTCGGCAACCATAGACCGAGGCCATAAATGCTCAACGTCACCGGCAGATAGAACAGCGCCAAGAGCAAAACGCGTTTGTCTTTCAGCGCATGCAACGGGTTGCCGTGGCGGGTCTGGCCGTACTCCTGCAGGTCCTTTTTCAGCTCACCGGTCAGCCAGTCTTTCTCTGCCTGATCCATCCACTTCACTTGCTGCGGGCCGTCCGGCAACCAGCGCAACACCGGCCAGGTCAGCAGGATCGCCGGGGTGCCAATGACGATAAACAGCCACTGCCAGCCGTGCAGACCCAGAACGCCATCCATGCCGAGCAAACCGCCGGACACCGGGCCGGTGATCATCATCGCGATCGGCTGGGAAAGGATGAACAGGCCAAGGATCTTGCCGCGATGGCGTACCGGGAACCATTGGGTGATGTAGTAGAGAACGCCCGGAAAGAACCCCGCCTCGGCCGCGCCGAGCAGAAAGCGCATCACGTAGAAACTGTGCGGGCCCTGAACGAAGGCCATGCCGATGGTGATCGCGCCCCAGGTAATCATGATTCGCGCGAACCAACGCCGTGCGCCGAAGCGTTCAAGCATCAGATTGCTAGGGATTTCGAGGAGGAAATAACCAATAAAGAACAGCCCGGCGCCGAGGCCGTAGGCCGCGTCGCCGATACCGATGTCGGCGCCCATGTGCAGCTTGGCGAAGCCGACGGCGGAGCGATCCACATAGGCGATCAGGTACAGCAGGATCAGGAAGGGAATCAGTTTCAGCGTAATGCGCCGTATCAGCCGCAGTTCCTGGCTCATGAGATCGGTCTCCGATTGTTGTTTTTATAGAACCTCGGGGGACGCCTCTCACGGAAAACCGCCAGGGCCATCCCTCCGTCGAAAACGACTATATAGTAATACTAATTCACCAACAACACTTCCAAACCTTGGATTTTACGCTTAGATTAAGCCGTAGCTGGAACACTATAGTCATACAATAAGAGAATCGATCATGTCTGATAAGAAACCCACCCTGCGCTCCGCCCAATGGTTTGGCACGGCCGACAAGAACGGCTTCATGTACCGCAGCTGGATGAAGAATCAGGGCATCGCCGACCACCAGTTTCACGGCAAGCCGATCATCGGCATCTGCAACACCTGGTCGGAACTGACCCCGTGCAACGCGCACTTCCGCCAGATCGCGGAGCACGTCAAACGCGGGGTGATCGAGGCCGGTGGCTTTCCAGTGGAGTTCCCGGTGTTCTCCAACGGCGAATCGAACCTGCGCCCGACCGCCATGCTCACCCGCAACCTGGCAAGCATGGACGTTGAAGAAGCGATTCGCGGCAACCCGATCGACGGTGTGGTGCTGCTGACCGGCTGCGACAAAACCACCCCGGCGCTGCTGATGGGCGCGGCCAGTTGCGACGTGCCGGCCATCGTTGTCACTGGCGGGCCGATGCTCAACGGCAAGCACAAAGGCAAAGACATCGGTTCCGGCACGGTGGTCTGGCAGCTCAGCGAGCAGGTCAAGGCTGGCACCATCACCATTGACGATTTCCTCGCAGCCGAGGGCGGCATGTCGCGGTCGGCGGGCACCTGCAACACCATGGGCACCGCATCGACTATGGCGTGCATGGCTGAAGCACTCGGCACTTCGCTGCCGCACAACGCGGCGATTCCAGCGGTGGACGCACGACGTTATGTGCTGGCGCACATGTCCGGCATGCGTGCGGTGGAGATGGTGCGCGAAGATTTGAAGCTGTCGAAGATTCTGACTAAAGAAGCCTTTGAGAACGCTATCCGCGTGAACGCTGCTATCGGTGGTTCGACCAACGCGGTGATTCACTTGAAGGCCATCGCCGGGCGCATCGGCGTCGAGCTGGATCTGGACGACTGGACCCGCATCGGTCGCGGCATGCCGACCATTGTCGACCTGCAACCGTCGGGGCGTTTCCTGATGGAAGAGTTCTATTACGCCGGTGGCTTACCAGCGGTGCTGCGTCGTCTCGGTGAGGCCAATCTGATTCCAAACCCGAATGCACTGACCGTCAACGGCAAGTCGATCGGCGAGAACACCAAGGACGCGCCGATCTATGGCGAAGACGAAGTGATCCGCACCCTCGACAATCCGATCCGCGCCGACGGTGGCATCTGCGTGCTGCGCGGCAATCTGGCGCCACTCGGTGCGGTGCTCAAGCCCTCCGCTGCGACCCCGGAACTGATGCAGCATCGCGGGCGTGCGGTGGTGTTCGAGAACTTCGACATGTACAAGGCGCGGATCAATGATCCGGAGCTGGATGTCGATAAGGATTCGATTCTGGTGATGAAAAACTGCGGGCCGAAGGGTTATCCGGGCATGGCTGAAGTCGGCAACATGGGCTTGCCGGCCAAACTGCTCGCGCAGGGTGTGACGGACATGGTGCGCATTTCTGATGCGCGAATGAGCGGCACGGCGTACGGCACCGTGGTTCTGCATGTGGCGCCGGAAGCGGCGGCCGGCGGGCCTCTGGCGACGGTGAAGGAAGGCGACTGGATCGAGCTGGATTGCGCCACCGGGCGTCTGCATCTGGATATTCCGGATGCCGAACTGGCGGCACGCATGGCGGATCTGCAGCCACCGCAGCAGTTGCTGGTGGGCGGATATCGCCAGTTGTACATCGACCATGTGCTGCAGGCGGATCAGGGTTGTGACTTTGATTTCCTGGTCGGTTGCCGAGGCGCCGAAGTCCCACGCCACTCCCATTAACGGCCCAGCATCATAGCCTGCATTGGAATGTATTCCCCTGTAGGAGTGAGCCTGCTCGCGATAGCGGTGTGTAAGTTAGCAATTGTTCATCTGACACGCCGCTATCGCGAGCAGGCTCACTCCTACATTTGGTTTTGTGTACTCCCTCAGGATTGTGCCGTGCCTGCTATGATGCGCGGCATCTCCATCGCTCAGGATCGCGCCGTTCCCCATGGATTACCGCAAACCCTCCGACCGCAAAAGCATGCACTCGCGCATCGTCCAGGAACTGGGCATGCAGATCGTCTCCGGACGCTTCAAGCCCGACGACAAACTGCCCGCCGAAGCCTTGCTCTGCGAGGAGTACGCGGTCAGCCGGCCGGTATTGCGTGAAGCGACGCGGGTGTTGGTGGCCAAAGGTCTGGTGTATTCCAAGCCGCGTGTGGGAACTGTGGTCAAGGCCCGCCGCGAATGGCACATGCTCGACCCGGACGTGCTGCACTGGCTGATGCAAAGCAGCCCGCAGAATGAATTCTTCAATGTGCTGACCAGTGTGCGCAGCATTATCGAGCCGGCGGCTGCCGCCCTCGCCGCTCAACATGCGACCGAGGCTGATATTGCCGCGATCGGCGAGGCTTACCAGCGCATGGAAGCGGCGCCGACACCGGAAGCCTTGTTGCAGCCGGATCTGGATTTTCATAGCCGGATTGCCGATGCGACGCACAACGATTTGCTGGCGAACCTGTGCAACATGTTGTCGGTGGCGATTGCCGAAGCGTTGAAGCATTCGAATCAGCGGCCGAATCTGCATGAATTGGCGTTGCCGCGGCACAAAGCAATTCTTACCGCCATCGAAAACCGCGACGCCCTTGGCGCCCGGCATGCCACGCTGGTTCAGCTCGATGATGCGCGCAGTGCATTGAATGTTGTATTGGGCAACGACCCTGTGTAACCGCGCCCGCTTCAAGCTTTGAATGATTTGATGTGCGGTATCCCGTTACCGCACCTGAATACGTACTGCGTTTTACCGTGTGCAATCCCCAACGTGCCAAGGATTGCACTATGCCTACCTCCGACCCAACGGACTCAACCAATATCATCGCCCGGGCCGTCAGCGCCCGGTTCAGCAACCGCCCGACATTGCGCTCGGAAACCGCGCGTCTGCTCAAGGACGGCTTGCTGGAAAAATATCCCGACCTCGAGTTCGACCCCTATCTGACCCGAATTGCGCTGCCCATTCCCGGGGGCGCCTGGCGCCTGTCTTTATTACTCGACGAGGTACTGGAATACCTTGCCAGTGGCGTGAAACTCGACCTTTCCGATCAATACGATCGCAACTGTTTCCTGACCAACAAAGTCCCCAAGCAGATGCGCACCGGTAAGGGTTTCGCACCCTGGCCCGATATGCAGGTCATTTCCAACGTGATCCTCGAACTGCCGAGCATTGTGTACATCGGCTTGCAGGACGCTCTGACGAACTACTGGAGCGACGACAACAACACGGGGATCAGCCGCTGGCAATGGCTGGGTGACTTGCTTGCCGGGGTGTTGAAAACGGCAGCGGTTCGCCACGTCACTGTTGACGCCTTGCAGGCCGGAATACTGGCAGAGCTGGCTGAACACCCCGATCGCAGGCAGCGTCCGGGCAGTGCCCTGCAAGCCTGCACACTGCAAACGACACTGAGCAAAGGCAAGCGCTCGGCCACGTTGCAGGCACCCGATCTTTTGGTCAGCTGCGGGCAAACCCATCTATTGTGCAGTTTGACCGGTCGCGTCGAGGCCTATACATCACTGGAGAGTTTTGGCCTGGCGTGGGCCAAGCGTTTTCAACGAGACTTTTCGGCCGACGTGACGACCTGGAAGCGCTTCGAGCCTGACGGCAATATCTTCGACCTGCAGGCCGCCCTGCTGCTGAATCAGCAGTTGGACAATCTGGCAGCACTCAAGCTGCCCGCTAACCAAACTCTGGACGAATTGCAAAGGCGGATTGACGCAATCACTGATCTCGCCCGCGTGTTCGTCGACGAGACGCCCGATCTGCACAACCTTGTCCCGATCCAGGCGGGCCTTCCGGACTGGTTGCAAACAGCGAGTGCAGACAATCGAATGGCCTACCGGCAACACGTTCTGGCGCTCGCGAGGACCCGGCAGCAAACCCGGGGGCGATCCTTCAGTGACGGGATTGACGACCTTCACACCTTTGCGAAAAAAGCACTGCACAAGCAGATGCTGGAGGACAAACCCCAGGCGCCCGGTTACAACGCCGACGAATTGGAGCTGACCTTTCACGTGCCTGTCGGTGACATGGGCAGCGGCTACATCGAAAAGGTGAAAATGTCCCTGACCGAACTGGCAATCAAGAACCTTGCGGGCAAGCCAAAAGGCCGGATGACCATTCGGCACACAGGTAATCAACTGATTCAGGACTGGACCACCGAGGCGTACCTGCTGGATTTGGTAAAACGCGTCGATGTCGGCAAACACTATCCGCAACTGATCGATACGTTATTGCTGGGACACAGTACCGAGACGCGCGAGCGCGAGCGACTGTTTGCGCTGGAGCTTGCCATTCAGTTACCGCTGCAGGCGCTCGAACATTCGATTCGGGGCGAGCACGGTTTTAACCGACTGGGCTACCGGTACGTCAACGCGCTGATGAAGGGCAGCAGCACCGACCGCCTTGTCGAAGGGCAGGCCATCGTCATCAGGCCATTGGCGTTTCAACGCAAAGCAGATGCCGCCATCGATACAGTCGCCAACATGTTTGTCATCGAAGCCAAAGACCTGAATGCCGAGGGTCCCCACATTCTTTATCGCCCGCTGTATACGCCTGCCCTTCAGCAATACGCGAGTCGCAGGGATCTATTCAAGGCGATCGCCCTTCCCGGACCGCTGCAAGACAGTGTGCTGACATGGCTCACTGATCGAACCAGACCGATCTACGCCAACAACGGTTTCAATGAACCGCACATCCGCCATTTTCATATTGGCGACGAATTCCCTTCGTTCGAAAAACCTGCGCCCGCGATATTGGTTGGCAACGCAGCCGCCGCTGAATGGTTGAAGGCTGTCGAAGAGAATCGGGTATTGCGCAGCCTGTTCGTCAGCAATGCTCAGGCATTGGTCCAGTTTGCAGACCAGCAAGCTGTGTCCAATGCAGAGAGCCGCTGGGCGATCATGCTTGAAGGTGGCTGGCTGATCTTCAACCTCCTGCTCCTGCCGTTGCGCGGCCCGGCAATGATCGTCGGCTGGATGCTTCAGCTCACCCATAGCCTGATCAACGATATTCCGGCATTGGACAGTGATGATGCAACGACCCGGAACCAGGCGTGGACCGACCTTTTGTTGAATATTGGCCTGGTCGTGCTGCATGTGGCGAAGGAATCCAGTAGCGCCGCGTTGCCCGGTAGCGTCGACAGGGTCGTCCCGCTGGCTCTTGAACCGTTACGCCATCCATACCCGTCGCCATTTGATCCAGTGGTGCGTGAGGAGGCCCCCGGGTTGCCCTCCGCGCCACCTGGCGATGGCAATACGGTGCTGGATTTCAACTTCTCGACAGCCCGGGACTCGACTTCGGCCAGGTTGCTTGACACGTTTCGGGAGATGCATGTTCCGTGGCCGACACCTCTGCCCAGTCCGACCACAACCGGCCCTTTCAAAGGGTTATATCTGATTGCCAACGAGTGGCACGCCAGCCTTGCCGGCCTGCTGTTTCGCGTGCGTATCGTGCCGGGCTTCGGTGAGGTGTACCTGTTCCACCCGGACCATCCAGGCATCAAGTTACGAAGCAACGGCCAAGGGCAATGGCGTCTGGATCATGGCCTGAAACTGGGTGGCGGCGGTCCCAAAGCAAGAATCAGCAAGCAGCGAGACCAAAAAAATCGCCGCATCGAAAAACTGGATGAAAACTACGACAATTTTATCGCTCAGCAGGCGGGAGCTCAGGCACGCGTGGATTTCGCTGAACAGTTGATGAATCGCACGGGTATCACCGAGCCGGAACGAACGCGACTCAGGCAATTGTTCAGCGCCAAGCTGGAACAACAGACCGAAACCTACCTTCAGCAGATCGCCGAACAAAAGGAAATTGCCGAGCTGAAAAAAACCGATCCGGATGTTTCCCGCATCAGGCCATTGCTGAGAAACAGCATCAATAACCTCAGAAAACAGATCGTAATGGCTGACCTGGACCGTCGAGCCATAATCGTCAAATATCGCGAGTTCAACATTAATCGTGACCAAACCAGCGTAGCGTTGTTAACCGGAGGGGACGCCATGAGGAACCGCTACCTTGAGTTTCTCCGCGAAACCTCCACCGTCAATGAAACGATGATCAAGCTCTATGACGAAGTGGAAATCCGGTTGCAGGAATTGAAAAAGATCCCAGACAAAACCACGCCTTCTGCCTGGGAACAATTGACCAGTGGCCGCCCCGAAGAACTGACAGCCTTGCGACTCAGGGCTTTTCAACTTGGAGTACTGCGTCCGCTGAGTATCAAGACCCTGGAATTTGAAACCGTCGTCGGCCTGGACGACGCTGTTGAGCCTGTGGTGGTGCTGTCTCGTTCACACTCCGATCTGCAAGGCCTGGAAGTGTTTGACAGCAAGGAACGTATTGCCGTGTTTGACAACCTGGTCGAACGCTACGGCAAGGCGCAGGACGCGCTGGAAAGTATCGGCATTTTCAACAGCGAGGAACTGGAGCCGAGCAATTTCAGTCGCTTGCGCGAGATCATCGTCGAACTGCGCAACGACGCTGAACGTCGCTTGGCAGACGAACTGCAGCAACTGCCTGAACCGCCCGAGTCACCTGCTCCTCAAGCCGGCTCCAGCACTGCTGCGGCCAAACCTGCAAAACCTGCAAAACCCGCCAGACCGGTCAGGCCAAGGGCCAGTCACAAGCGCGTTATCAAAACCGACACAAAAGGTGTATTGATCGGCGACTTGCGTACCCCGGTAGCGGGTCAGGTCACGAACATCGTCGATGTCAGAAACCCGATGGACGAAGGCATCCTCGCTTCTTTCGAGGAAAAACAACCGGATGTCTGGAAGGAGATCACACCCCGCAGGGCCGACGCCGCGACGGTGGCAACGCCCTACTCACAACTGAAGGGTTATGCTCGAAAAGCCTTGGCCAAGGTTGACCAGGAGATGCTGAAAATCGAGGGGTATGCGCTCCGAGCCAGTTACCCCAAGGAGATTGAAGAACAGTTGCAGCGTGAGGCAACGAAACTCGCCGAATTTGCGAGCAAGCTCGAAAGCCATGTGCAGGCTCCAGCGAATAACGAGCCGGATGCCCGGCTGATCAGTCAACTAAGGGACAAGGCGACGGTTATCAATACCAAAGCCATTGAACTGCGCACACAGATGACGCTGGCCGCACCACCGACTAGCGAAGGAGTCGAGTATTTGCTGAACAAGAAAGTCATTTACGCTCGCACGGACGGTAAACGCGTTCAGCTGACAACCGGGCGAAAAGACTTCATGCAGGAATACACCTTGATGGTCAACGAGGACACTCCCCTTTGGTACGCGCACTTTCACTATGACAATCTCACTGACGCGAAGGCCAATTACAGACGCACACATCTGAAAACCAAAGATCAGCGATATGAAAACTACGAGACGGCGTTGGCGAAAGCCGCGGACTCACGGCAGAAAATCGACATCCATCGGGCGAACATCAGCGATGAACTGGCCCTGATATTCCTGCCAATTGAACCACGCTGAACCCAAAAAAAGCCGCAACCCTAAGGTTGCGGCTTTGTCGTTTCAGCGCTTCAGATCAATGCGCAAACAGCGAATTGCCCTTCTGCCCCGCCAGTTTCTCCGGCTTGATCAGGAACTTCGCCAGTGCCGGCAGCAGCCACAGCGCACCGAACATGTTCCACAGCAGCATGAAGGTCAGCATCAGGCCCATGTCGGCCTGGAACTTGATCGCCGAGAAGATCCAGGTGCACACGCCGATCGCCAGGCACAGGCCGGTGAACAGCACCGCTTTACCGGTGGATTTCAGCGTCTGGTAATAGGCCTCCTGCAACGGCAACCCGGCACGCAGGAAACTTTCCAGACGGCTGTAGATGTAGATGCCGTAGTCGACACCAATCCCCACACCCAACGCCACCACCGGTAAGGTCGCAACCTTCACGCCGATGCCCATGAACGCCATCAGCGCGTTGCCGAGTACCGAGGTCAGCACCAGCGGCAGGACGATGCACAAGGTCGCCGCCCACGAACGGAAGGTGATCATGCACATCACCGCCACGCAGATGTACACCAGAATCAGGATGGTCAGCTCAGCCTGTTTGATCACTTCGTTGGTGGCCGCTTCGATCCCGGCGTTACCGGCGGCGAGGATGAACTCCAGACCGTCCTTGTTATTCTCCTGGGCAAACTCCTGCACCGCATGTACCGCCCGATCGAGGGTTTCGGCCTTGTGATCGTTGAGGAACACCAGCACCGGCGCCAGCGAGCAACTGTTGTTGTACAGGCCGTCGGCACGGGCAATGGAGTTGTTCAGCACGTCCGGGTTGCGCGACAGGGTTTCCCATTTCAGGTTGCCTTCGTTCATGCCCTTGATCATCTGCTTGGACACGGTCACCAGCGAGATCGCCGACTGCACGCCCTCGGTGTTCTGCATCTTCCACATCAACTGATCGATCGGCGCCATGGCTTCATAACGCGAGCAGCCTTCAGCCTTGGTCTTGACCATCACCACCAGTACGTCAGAGCTGGTGGAGTAATTGCTGATGATGAAGTTGTTGTCTTTGTTGTAGCGCGAGTCCGGACGCAGTTCCGGCGCGCCCTGGTCGAGGTCGCCGATTTTCAGGTTCTGGCTGTACCAGAGGCCGCCGCCGAAGGCGATCAGCGCCAGCAGCACCGAGATGCGTGCGACTTTCGGGTTGGCAAAGTTCGACAGCAGGCGCCAGAACGGATGCTCGCGGTTGGCGTCCTTCTTGCTCCTGGCAATCGCACGTTTACTGATGCCGACATAGGAAATCGCCACCGGCAGCAGAATCAGGTTGGTGAACACGATCACCGCCACGCCGATCGACGCGCCAATGGCCAATTCACGGATCACGCCGATGTCGATGATCAGCAGCGTGATGAAGCCCACCGCATCCGCCAGAATCGCGATCATCCCCGGCAGAAACAGTTGCCGGAAGGTACGCCGCGCTGCGGTCAGTGCGTTGTCGGCCTCGCTGGATTGCAGGGCGATGCCGTTGATCTTCTGCACGCCGTGGGAAATACCGATGGCGAAGATCAGGAACGGCACCAGCATCGAATACGGATCGAGTCCGAAACCGAAGAAGTGCATCAAGCCGAGCTGCCAGACCACCGCCACCAGCGTCGTACTCAATACGGCGATGGTGCTGCGCACGCAGTTGGTGAACCACAGCAGCAGGATCAGGGTGATGACGAAGGCGATGCCGAAGAACAGCACCACCATCACCAGACCGTCGATCAGGTCACCGACCTTCTTGGCGAAACCGACGATGTGGATTTTGACGTTGGGGTTCTGCGCTTCGAACTTGTTGCGGATCTTGTCTTCAAGCTCATGGGAGAACTTGCGGTAGTCCAGCGCCAGTAACTTGCCCTGGTCTTCCGGATCCGGGTAGGACTCCAGCAGCGGAATGTCGACGATGCTCGACTTGAAGTCGTTGGCCACCAGACGCCCGACCTGACCGGACTTGAGCACGTTGTTACGCAACAGATCGAGGCTGTCCTGCGAGCCGTTGTAGCTCTGCGGGATCACTTCACCGCCGGCAAAACCCTCTTCGGTCACTTCGGTCCAGCGTACGCTCGGACTCCACAGCGACTTCAGGCCGGAGCGGTCGACGCCGGAGATGTAGAACACCTCGTCGTTGATCTGCCGCAGGGTCTCCATGTACTCCTTGGAGAAGATGTCGCCGTCCTTGGCTTCCACCGAAATACGCACGGTATTGCCGAGATTCGCCAGATCGTTGCGGTGCTCCATCATCTTCTCGATGAACGGATGCTGGAGCGGGATCATTTTTTCGAAACTGGTGGAAGGCCGGATCAGCGTGGCCTGCCAGAACAGGAAAATGCTCACCACTAGACAGATCAGGATTACTGCCGGGCGGTTGTTGAAGATCAGGCGTTCAAGAAACGTCGCCTTGTCCTGCTGAGGAGTGATCAAGGAAGTCATAGCCCCGCCTTCTTGTTATTGATCTCGGCACCGTTCGGCAGTGTGGTGTGAACGCCGCCCTGCCCGCTCAGAATCAGGTTGCCGTCGCCGGCCGCAGTGACCGATGACAGCGAAATGCGGTCCGGACGGTTGAACACGCTGAAGGTCTCGCCATTGTCACTGCTGCTGATCACCGAGCCGCCGTTGCCGACGATGACGATCGAGCCGTCTTCGAGCAGGGTCGCACCTGACAGGCCGAACTCCAGCGCCCCACGTGCAGCTTTCAGTTCGACCTGCTCCCAGGTGCTGCCGAAATCCGTGGAGCGATAAAGATTGCCGCGCAAGCCGTAGGCCAGCAGGGTTTGCGGTTGTGCCGTGCCGATCACGCCAAACAGCGAGCCTTCGTACGGGCCTTCGAGTTTTTCCCAGGTCTGGCCGTCGTCGGCGGAGCGAAACATGCTGCCCGACTCGCCGACGATGAACAGCCCGGCATCCTTCACCGCCGCGATGGCGTTGAGGTGGAACTGGTCTTCGTTGTCGAGGCGGTCGCTGACGTCTTGCCAGTTTTTACCGCCATCGGTGGTTTCCAGCAGCGCGCCGTACGCGCCCACGGCGAGGCCGCTGTTGACGTCCTTGAACCAGACGTCGAGCAGCGGCGATTCACGTTTGAGGTCTTCGAATTGTTTGGTCCAGGTCAGACCGCCGTCTGCGCTGGCGAGGATTTGCGCGTCGTGGCCGACCGCCCAGCCGTGCTTGTCGTCGACAAAGTACACCGCTGTCAGCAGTTGCCGGGTCGGCACTTTGGCTTGGGTCCAGGTTTTGCCCTGGTCATCGGAATAGAGAATGTGCCCGCGATCCCCGACCGCCACCAACCGTTTGCCGGCGTGGACAACATCGAGAATCAGGCTTTTCGCGGCTTTGGCGGATTCGGTGGCGTAGACCACGTCGGCTGGCGCCTCGGCGGCAATCACCGGTGCCGATAACGTGGCAAAGCCCAGCAGAGAGAGTGCTGTGGCCAGCAACGCGGTGTTGCGTAACGCCGGCGGGCGGCAACGACTCATAGACCTTCCCCTATTTATTATTGTTAGGCCATCTGGCCTTCAAGGGCGCCGCAAGTGTGCTCCGCTGATGGCTGCTCAGGAGCATAGTCCTGAAACCCGCAATCCAGAGCCACTTCGGAAGCTGGCTCATCCTATCGGGCTTTCGAAACGTCTGACAATCGGCGCCACGTTATCTTTTGTTAACCGCATTGCCGACGGATTCCCCTGTAGGAGTGAGCCTGCTCGCGATAGCGGTGTATCAGGTAAGAAATCATTGACTGACACACCGCTATCGCGAGCAGGCTCACTCCTACAGGGGTTGTGGGGGCTTTGGGAGTTGAATACATGACCATTCGCCGGGGTGATGCGGCAAAAGTCATCGAGGGGACTTGCACGATCGGTATTATGGTATACCATCAGACGCACAGACACTCTCAATACACCTACGGAGCAGCTCATGAGTTTCGAAATTCGCAAGATCGTCAGCTATGTCGAAGAAACCTTCATTGAAGGCGGCAAGGCCACTGACAAACCCGTGACCATGGTCGGCCTGGCCGTGGTGATGAAAAACCCATGGGTGGGCAACGGTTTCGTTGAAGACCTCAAGCCGCAGATCCGCGCCAATTGCTCCGACCTCGGCGCGCTGATGGTTGAGCGTCTGGTCGGCATCATTGGTGGTGCGGAAAAAATCGAGGCCTACGGTAAAGCGGCCGTGGTCGGTGCCGACGGCGAGATCGAACACGCCTCCGCCGTGATCCACACCCTGCGCTTCGGCAACCACTACCGCGAAGCCGTCAACGCCAAGAGCTACCTGAGCTTCACCAACAAGCGCGGCGGCCCGGGCACCTCGATTCAGATCCCGATGATGCACAAGGACGACGAAGGTCAGCGTTCGCACTACATCACTCTGGAAATGCAGATCGAAGACGCGCCGCGTGCCGACGAAATCGTCGTCGTGCTGGGTTGCGCCGACGGTGGTCGCCTGCACCCGCGCATCGGCAACCGCTACATCGATCTGGAAGAACTGGCCGCCGAAAAAGCCCAGTAATCACAATAAAAAGGCATTGCAGGAGCGCTCCATGATTCGGCTCACCGCTGAACTCACCCCGGCTGGCACCAGTTACCTGGCGACCGGCCAAGGCCAGCCCGTGGTTTTGATCCACGGCGTGGGCCTCAATAAAGAAATGTGGGGCGGGCAGATTGTCGGCCTGTCCAGCCAATATCGGGTGATCGCCTACGACATGCTCGGTCATGGCGCCAGTCCGCGACCGGCCAGCGGCACCGCCCTGCTCGGTTACGCCGATCAGTTGCTGGAGTTGCTCGATCACCTGAATCTGCCACAGGCAGCGGTGATCGGTTTCTCCATGGGCGGTCTGGTCGCGCGGGCCTTTGCCCTGCATTACCCGGAGCGCCTGCAAAGCCTGGTGGTCTTGAACAGCGTGTTCAATCGTAGCGAAGAACAGCGTGCCGGCGTCATCGCGCGCACCGCGCAAGCGGCCGAGCATGGCCCGGACGCCAATGCCGAAGCGGCGCTGTCACGCTGGTTCAGTCGCGAATATCAGGCGGCCAACCCGGCGCAGATCGCGGCGATTCGCCAGACCCTTGCCGGCAATGATCCGCAAGGCTATCTGACCACTTACGAATTGTTCGCCACCCAAGACATGTACCGCGCCGACGACCTGGGCAGCATTCAGGCGCCGACGCTGATCGCCACCGGTGAACTCGATCCGGGTTCGACCCCGGAAATGGCCGAGCAACTGGCCCGACGCATCCCCGGTGCGAAGGTTGCCGTGCTGTCTGAGCAACGGCATATGATGCCCGTAGAGTCGCCGCGTCTGGTCAATCAGACACTGCTGGAATTTCTCCAATTCGCACACTCCCGACAAAACCATATAAAGGGGATCGTTGCATGACGCTCGCACGCTTCCAGATGTGCATCGGCGGAGAATGGGTCGACGCCCTCTCCGGCAAGACCTTCGAAAGCCTCAACCCGGCCACGGCGCAAGCCTGGGCCCAACTGCCCGACGCTGATGAGGCGGACGTCGAACGCGCCGTGCAAGCGGCACAAACCGCCTTCGACAGCCCGGCGTGGCGCGGTCTGACCGCCACCGCACGCGGCAAATTGCTGCGTCGTCTCGGTGACTTGATCGCGGAAAACAAGGAACAACTGGCGCAGCTGGAAAGCCGCGACAACGGCAAGCTGATTCGCGAAACCCGTGGCCAGGTCAGCTATCTGCCGGAGTTCTTCCACTACACCGCCGGTTTGGCCGACAAGCTCGAAGGCGGCACGCTGCCGCTGGATAAGCCCGATCTGTTCGCCTACACCGTGCACGAAGCGATGGGCGTGGTAGCCGCGATCATTCCGTGGAACAGCCCGCTTTATCTGACCGCAATCAAACTGGCGCCGGCCCTCGCCGCTGGCAACACGATTGTGATCAAGCCGTCCGAGCACGCCTCGGCGACCATTCTTGAGCTGGCGCGTCTGGCCCTCGAAGCGGGGATTCCGCCGGGTGTGGTCAACGTCGTCACCGGTTACGGGCCGAGCACTGGCGCCGCCCTCACCCGCCATCCGCTGATCCGCAAGATCGCCTTCACCGGCGGCGCGGCGACGGCCCGGCATGTGGTGCGCAGCAGCGCCGAGAACTTCGCCAAGCTGTCGCTGGAACTGGGCGGCAAGTCGCCGAACATCATCTTCGCCGACGCCGATCTGGACAGCGCGATCAACGGTGCGATTGCCGGGATCTATGCCGCGTCCGGGCAGAGCTGTGTATCGGGTTCACGGCTGTTGGTGCAGGACGAAATCTACGACGAATTCGTCAATCGACTGGTCGAACGCGCCCAGCGCATCCGCATCGGCAACCCGCAAGAAGACAACAGTGAGATGGGCCCGATGGCCACCGCGCAGCAACTGGCGGTGGTCGAAGGTCTGGTCGCTGATGCCATAGCTGAAGGCGCCCGTTTGCGTACTGGCGGCAAGCGGCCAACGGATCTCGGCGAAGGCTGGTTCTACGAGCCGACGCTGTTCGAATGCGACCGCAATTCGATGAAGATCATGCAGGAAGAAGTCTTCGGCCCGGTGGCTTCGGTGATTCGCTTCAAAGATGAAGCCGAGGCGCTGGCGATCGCCAACGACTCGCAGTTCGGCCTCGCCGCCGGCATCTGGACCCGCGATCTGGGCCGTGCTCACCGCCTCGCTCGCGATGTGCGCTCGGGGATTATCTGGGTCAACACTTACCGTGCGGTGTCGGCAATGGCGCCGATCGGCGGCTTCAAGAATAGTGGCTATGGACGCGAAAGCGGCATCGATTCGGTGCTGGCCTACACCGAACTGAAAACGGTGTGGATCAACCTTTCCCAGGCGCCAATGCCTGATCCGTTTGTGATGCGCTAGGAGTCCTGCGAAATGATCGAACCCGGCATTTACAAAGACGTCATGAGCTCGTTCCCGTCCGGCGTCACGGTGGTCACCACCGTTGACCCCGAAGGCGGGATCGTCGGCATCACCGCCAGCGCTTTTAGTGCGCTGTCGATTGATCCGGCGCTGGTGCTGTTCTGCCCTAACTATGCTTCCGACACGTATCCGGTGTTGCGTGACAGCAAGAAATTTGCGATCCATTTGCTGTCCGCTGACCAGACAGCTGAGGCCTACGCCTTCGCCGGAAAGGGCAAGGACAAGGCCAAGGACATCGAGTGGCATTTGAGCGAGTTGGGTAACCCGATTCTGGCCAAGGCCACGGCGATCATCGAATGCGAGTTGTGGCGGGAATACGACGGTGGTGATCACGCGATCATTGTTGGCGCGGTGAAGAACCTGATCCTGCCCGCGCAACCGGTGACACCGATGATTTACCACAAAGGCAAGCTCGGGCCCCTGCCAACCCTGGCCTGACGGATTCACACAAAACCCTGTAGGAGTGAGCCTGCTCGCGATAGCGGTGGATCAGTCGACATCCATGTTGAATGTCAGTCCGCTATCGCGAGCAGGCTCACTCCTACAAGGGATCTGTGGTCACAGGAGGAATGATGAATAACGAAAAGTATGAAAAAGGCCTGAAGATCCGCACGCAGGTGCTCGGCGAAGCCTACGTTCAGCGTTCAATCGACAACGCCGACGATTTCACCCGCCCTCTGCAGGAAATGGTCACCGAATACTGCTGGGGCCATGTCTGGAGTCGCGACGGTCTGTCGCTCAAGGAGCGCAGCATGATCAACCTGGCGATGATCTCGGCGCTCAACCGTCCGCATGAACTCAAGCTGCATGTGCGTGGCGCCTTGCGTAACGGCCTGAGTCGTGAGCAAATACGCGAAATTCTGCTTCAGGTCGGCATTTATTGCGGCGTTCCGGCAGCCGTGGACAGTTTCCGGCTGGCCCGTGAAGCCTTTGCCGAAGCCGACGCCGAAGCCTCAGTCAACCCCTCGGCTGTTTAGATGCCCGTCTGGCATGGACAGCCAACTTAAAGAGCGGACCCCATGAAACGCCAGCCACTCGACGACAGCTTCAAGGTCAATCGCAACCCCGTTACCCTGCGCGAAATCGTGCTGGATAAACTGCGTAGCGCGATCATGAATTTCCAGCTCATGCCCGGCGATCGTCTGGTCGAGCGCGATCTGTGTGATCGCCTTGGCGTCAGCCGCACCTCCGTGCGCGAGGCCTTGCGTCACCTGGAATCCGAAGGTCTGGTCGAGTTCGCCGATGCCAAAGGCCCGCGTGTCGCCATCATCACGTTGGCCGACGCCGTCGATATCTACGAGTTGCGTTGCGTACTGGAAGGCCTGATCGTCCAGCTGTTCACCCTGCGTGCCAAGGCCAAGGACATCAAAGCCCTGGAAAAAGCCCTCGACGAAAATCGCAAGGCGCTCAAGGACGGCGAACTGCAACAGGTGATCGACTCGGTGCAGGGCTTCTACGATGTGCTGCTGGAAGGCTCGGGCAACCATGTCGCGGCGACTCAGCTGCGTCAGTTGCAGGCGCGCATCAGCTACTTGCGCGCGACCTCGGTGTCGCAGGAAAACCGTCGCGGCGCGAGTAATCAGGAAATGGAAAAAATGGTCGAAGCGATCAAGAGCGGTGATCCGCTGGTGGCGCATCAGGCCTGTGTTGATCACGTTCGCGCTGCCGCTGCGGTAGCGCTCGACTATCTCAAGCGCAAGCAGGAAGAGACCGGCTCTGTCGTTAAAGGCACGCCGGCCATGACCCTGCCGATCGCGCTGAAAGAACCGCGTATAGGTCACTGATATGTTCAGCCCGAGCTATTGCCCGAAATGCGGCGGCCCTGACCTCGGTCAGCAGGTACCAGCGGGCGATACGCACGAGCGCCTGATGTGTCGCGGTTGCGGCTACATCCACTACGTCAATCCGAAGATCATTGCCGGCTGCATCATCGAGCAGGACGGCAAATACCTGTTGTGCCAACGGGCGATCCCACCGCGCCCGGGCACCTGGACGCTGCCCGCCGGTTTCATGGAAAGCGGCGAGACCACCGAGCAAGCGGCCCTCCGAGAAGTCTGGGAAGAAAGCGGCGTGCGTGCGGAAATCGTCTCGCCGTATTCGATTTTCAGCGTGCCGAAGATCAGCGAGGTGTACATCATCTTCCGCGCGATCGCGCTGGAGATCACCGGGCAGTACGGGCCCGAGACCATGGATTACAAGTTCTTCGCGCCGGAAGACATCCCGTGGGAGCAGATCTATTACCCGGCGATCCGGCAGATTCTCGAACGCTATATCGAAGAGCGCCAGGCTGGGGTGTACGGGATTTACATGGGCAATGACGACAGCGGCAAGATCCACTTCATCCGCTGACAACGCAGCCCGCTCTTTGTAGGAGTGAGCCTGCTCGCGATAGCGGTGTGTCAGTCGGTGAAAATTTTGACTGATAAACCGCTATCGCGGGCAGGCTCACTCCTACAGGGGTTTTGTGGTGTGGCTTAAACTGGGGCGATGCCTTCAACGATGATGATCTCCGCCCTCGCCCATTCTTCCCGATAACTTTTCGCCTCCTGGTACGCCGCCGAGTGGTAGCAAGCCACAGCCTTCTCATAGCTCTCGAACTCGATCACCACGCTGCGCTGCGGCGTCTCGCGCCCTTCCATCGCCTCGCTGCGCCCGCCTCTGGCCAGAAACTTCGCGCCAAACTCAGCGAAGGCTGCCGGCGCGCGCTGGGTGTATTGGCTGTAGTGATCGGCATCGGCTATATCCACATGAGCAATCCAGTACGCCTTCATAGTGACCTCTCTGTTGATTTTGTATTATGGTATACCAATATATTTCCAACGAACCCTGAGAGTCCAGCATGGCCTTCAACAGCATTGAAGAAATCATCGAAGATTATCGTCTCGGCAAAATGGTTTTGCTGGTCGATGACGAAGACCGCGAAAACGAAGGCGACCTGTTGCTGGCCGCCGACCGTTGCACGCCCGAGGCCATCAGTTTCATGGCCCGAGAAGCGCGAGGGCTGATCTGCCTGACATTGACTGACGAACATTGCCAGCGTTTGGGCCTGGAGCAAATGGTCCCGGCCAATGGCAGCGTGTTCAGCACCGCGTTTACCGTGTCGATAGAAGCGGCGGTTGGCGTGACAACCGGCATTTCGGCGGCGGATCGCGCCTGCACGGTCGCCGCCGCCGTCGCACCGAATGCCCGTGCCGAAGACCTGGTGCAGCCGGGGCACATCTTCCCGCTGCGCGCCAAGGAAGGTGGCGTGCTGACTCGCGCGGGTCACACAGAAGCGGGTTGCGATCTGGCGCGTTTGGCCGGTTTCACCCCCGCCTCCGTGATCGTCGAGGTGATGAACGACGACGGCACCATGGCCCGGCGCCCGGATCTGGAAGTGTTTGCGCGCAAGCACGGGATCAAGATCGGCACCATCGCTGACCTGATCCACTATCGCCTGAGCACCGAGCACACCATCGAACGGATTGGCGAACGCGAGCTGCCGACGGTGCATGGCACGTTCCGTTTGATCACCTTTGAGGATCGCATCGAGGGCGGCGTGCACATGGCGATGGTCATGGGTGATCTGCGCCGTGAAGAGCCGACACTGGTGCGTGTGCATGTAATCGATCCGCTGCGTGATCTAGTCGGCGCGCAATACAGCGGGCCGACCAACTGGACGCTATGGGCGGCGCTGCAACGGGTTGCGGCTGAGGGGCATGGGGTTGTTGTGGTGCTGGCCAATCACGAGTCTTCGCAGGCGTTGCTGGAGCGGGTGCCGCAATTGACTCAGCCGCCGAGGCAGTTCAGCCGTTCGCAATCGCGGATTTATTCCGAGGTGGGGACTGGGGCGCAGATTTTGCAGAATCTGGGGGTTGGCAAACTGCGTCACCTAGGCCCGCCGCTGAAGTATGCGGGGTTGACGGGGTATGACCTGGAAGTGGTCGAGAGTATTCCGTTTACCGAGTGAAGCTGCCCTCACCCCAGCCCTCTCCCGGAGGGAGAGGGAGCTGACCGGGTTGTTTGAACGCTATACACCGACCTGAGATACCGAGCCGAACTCAGGTTTTGAACAGCCTCCGATCGGCCCCCTCTCCCGAAGGGAGAGGGCTGGGGTGAGGGGCTGGATCTAACATTCACAAAAAACATCCAAGCCGAACGCATCAAATAACCGCCCGGCCAGATAACCGGTAAGGCAAAGTGCTTGCACAAAGTTTGGAATACCATAATATGATATTCCATAGACCGGACGCTCCAATGAACGTCCAGCTACTGCTCCCGACAGGCGGGCAACAACGCAAGCCCGCTCAAAAACACAACAATGAGGGCGTGAACATGGTGTTGAACAAAGCTGCAACCGCGATCTTTTTTGCGGGACTGCTCAGCGTCACCGGCCAGGCTGCAATGGCGGCCGAAAGCGTGAACTTCGTCAGTTGGGGCGGAAGCACCCAGGATGCGCAGAAACAGGCCTGGGCCGATCCGTTCAGCAAGGCCAGCGGCATCACCGTCGTGCAGGACGGTCCGACCGACTACGGCAAACTCAAAGCCATGGTCGAGAGCGGCAACGTGCAATGGGACGTGGTCGATGTCGAAGCCGATTTCGCCCTGCGCGCCGCCGCTGAAGGCCTGCTCGAACCCCTCGATTTCAAAGTGATCCAGCGCGACAAGATCGACCCGCGTTTCGTCAGCGATTACGGCGTCGGCTCGTTCTTCTTCTCCTTCGTCCTCGGCTACAACGAGGGCAAACTCGGCGCCAACAAACCGCAGGACTGGAGCGCCCTGTTCGACACCAAAACCTACCCCGGCAAACGCGCCCTGTACAAATGGCCAAGCCCTGGCGTGCTTGAACTGGCGCTGCTGGCCGACGGCGTAGCGGCTGACAAGCTCTACCCGCTGGACCTGGATCGCGCCTTCAAGAAACTCGACACCATCAAGAAAGACATCGTCTGGTGGGGCGGCGGCGCGCAGTCGCAGCAACTGCTGGCGTCCGGTGAAGCGAGCATGGGCCAGTTCTGGAATGGTCGCATTCATGCCCTGCAAGAAGACGGCGCACCGGTCGGCGTGAGCTGGAAACAGAACCTGGTCATGGCCGACATTCTGGTCATCCCTAAAGGCTCGAAAAACAAGGACGCGGCGATGAAGTTTCTCGCCGCCGCCAGCAGCGCCAAAGGCCAGGCCGACTTCTCCAACCTGACCGCCTACGCCCCGGTCAACCTCGACAGTGTGGAGCGTCTGGATTCGACGCTGGCCCCCAACCTGCCGACTGCCTACGCTAAGGATCAGATCACTCTTGATTTCGCGTACTGGGCCAAAAACGGCCAGGCCATCGCGACACGGTGGAACGAATGGCTGGTCAAATGAAAATGGCGGCCACCGCGTCCCGTCCCTCCACTGCCACCGGGAGCGCCGCAAGCGCTGCCGGTTCGGCCCACGGAACACAGGCGGTTGCGATGCAGCAAGCCCCGTCACTCAGACAACGCTGGCGCGGCGCCGGCAACCTCGCCCCGGCGCTGTTGTTCATCGGCCTGTTCTTTCTCGCGCCGTTGATTGGCCTGCTGTTGCGCGGCGTGCTCGAACCGACGCCAGGCCTCGGCAACTATGAACAACTGTTCGCCAACTCGGCCTATGCCCGCGTCCTGCTCAACACCTTTTCGGTGGCCGGGCTGGTGACGCTGTTCAGCCTGTTGCTGGGCTTTCCGCTGGCCTGGGCGATCACTCTGGTGCCGCGCGGCTGGGGACGCTGGATTCTCAACATCGTGCTGCTGTCGATGTGGACCAGCCTGCTCGCCCGCACGTATTCGTGGCTGGTGCTGCTGCAAGCGTCGGGCGTGATCAACAAGGCTCTGATGGCGATGGGCATCATCGATCAACCGCTGGAAATGGTCCATAACCTCACCGGCGTAGTGATCGGCATGAGCTACATCATGATCCCGTTCATCGTGCTGCCGTTGCAGGCGACCATGCAGGCCATCGATCCGATGATCCTGCAGGCCGGATCGATCTGCGGCGCCAGCCCATGGACCAACTTCTTCCGGGTGTTCCTGCCGCTGTGCCGGCCGGGTCTGGCCTCCGGTGGGCTGATGGTGTTCGTCATGTCGCTCGGTTACTACGTCACCCCGGCGCTGCTTGGTGGGGCGCAGAACATGATGCTGCCGGAGTTCATCATTCAGCAGGTGCAATCGTTCCTCAACTGGGGCCTGGCCAGTGCCGGCGCCGCGTTGCTGATCGCGATCACTTTGGTGCTGTTCTACTTCTACCTGAAGCTTCAGCCGGAATCCCCGGTTGGCGCCAGTAACGCGAGGTAAGCCGACATGCTCCTGACCCCCAATGCGATGAGCCGGCGCATGCGTTTCGGCCTCTACGCCACCACCGGGCTGATCGGTCTGTTCCTGCTGTTGCCGATCGTCTTCATCGTGCTTTTGTCGTTCGGTTCGTCGCAGTGGCTGGTGTTTCCACCGCCGGGCTGGACGCTGAAATGGTACGGCCAGTTCTTCTCCAACCCGGACTGGATGAACGCTGCAGCGGCGAGCCTCAAGGTTGCTGTGCTGACGACGATCTTTGCCGTGGCCCTTGGTTTGCCGACGGCGTTTGCGCTGGTGCGCGGACGCTTTCCCGGTCGGGAAATGCTCTACGGTCTGTTCACCCTGCCGATGATCGTGCCGCTGGTGATCATCGCCGTGGCGGTGTACGCGCTGTTCCTCAAGCTCGGTTACACCGGGACGATGTTCGCCTTCGTCGTCAGCCATGTGATCGTCGCGTTGCCGTTCACCATCATCTCGATCATCAACTCGCTGAAGCTGTTCGACCAGTCGATTGAAGACGCGGCGGTGATCTGCGGTGCTTCACGCCTGCAAGCGGTATTCAAAGTGACCTTTCCGGCGATTCGTCCGGGCATGGTCGCCGGCGCCCTCTTCGCCTTCCTCGTTTCGTGGGACGAAGTGGTGCTCAGCGTGATGATGGCCAGCCCGACCCTGCAAACCCTTCCCGTGAAAATGTGGACCACCCTGCGCCAAGACCTGACGCCAGTGATCGCCGTCGCCTCGACGCTGCTGATCGGCTTGTCTGTTTTGGTCATGGTCATCGCCGCCGCATTGCGCCGGCGCAACGAAATCAGCGCCTGAGCGCCCAGGAGTACGACATGAGTGCCGTGATCAAAGACGCTTCCCAGCAGAACGACAAACCCCTGGTCAGCCTGCGCAACCTGAACAAGCACTACGGTGATTTTGCCGCCGTCGACAACATCTCGCTGGACATCAAGGACGGCGAGTTCCTGACCTTCCTCGGCTCCAGCGGCTCGGGCAAAAGCACCACGCTGTCGATGCTCGCCGGGTTTGAAACGCCGAGCAGCGGCGAGATCCTCGTTAACGGCCAATCGCTGGTGAACGTGCCGCCGCACAAGCGTGACATCGGCATGGTGTTCCAGCGCTATTCGCTGTTTCCGCATCTGTCGGTGCGCGACAACATCGCCTTCCCGTTGGCGATTCGCAAACTGGCCGCTGCCGAGCGTGACAAGCGTGTCGATGCGATGCTGAAACTGGTGCAGTTGGAACAGTTCGCCCATCGCCGCCCTTCGCAACTGTCTGGCGGCCAGCAGCAACGTGTCGCCATTGCCCGGGCGCTGGTTTACGAGCCACGCATTCTGTTGATGGACGAACCGCTCGGTGCTTTGGATAAAAAGCTGCGTGAAGATCTGCAGGATGAACTGCGCCAACTGCATCGTCGCCTGGGCATCACCATTGTTTACGTGACCCACGACCAGGAAGAAGCCATGCGTTTGTCGCAACGCATCGCGATTTTCAGTCACGGCAAGATTGTTGGTCTGGGTAGCGGTTATGACCTGTATCAGAATCCGCCGAATGCGTTTGTGGCGTCGTTTCTAGGCAATTCGAACTTCCTCAAGCTCAAGGCGCAGGGCAATGCGGCGGCTTCGTTTGAAGGGCAGTCATTGTCGATTCGACTGACCGCTGGGTTGCACACCGATCAGGACGTTTTGCTGATGGTGCGGCCGGAAAAGGCACTGGCTTTGAGCGTGGCGCAAGCAATCAGCGAACCGCTGCCGTCGGGCTGGAATGAGGTTTCAGCGAAGGTCGTGGAGGTGTTGTTTCTGGGTGAGAGCCAGACCTGCAGCGTAGTCACCTCGGGCGGCACGTCGATGACGGTGAAAGCACTGTCGGCGGCGGGCATGCCGCTCAAGGCTGGCGACCCAGTGCAAGTGCGCTGGGCCACTGCCGACGCCTGCGTCTACACCGAATGGACCGAAAGCGACCTGAACAAGGCTGCCGGCGCTCACTGATAGCGTGTTGCCTGTGAGATTTACCCCCTCACCCCAGCCCTCTCCCCCAGGGGCGAGGGAGAAAGGGAGCCGATCTCCATGTTGTTCAAAACCTGAGTTCGACGCTGCATTCTCAGGTCGGTGTAACTTGTCCAATCAACCCGGTCAGTCCCCTCTCCCTCTGGGAGAGGGCTAGGGTGAGGGAACCAGTCGACGCGGTATCAGACAATAGCGCGGTAGCCTTCAATCTCATCCGGCCACACGGTCAGGATCTCAAACCCCGTCTCCGTCACCGCCACCATGTGCTCCCACTGCGCCGACAACGAGCCATCCCTGGTCAGCACGGTCCAGCCATCCGGCATGTTCTTTACATGGCGTTTGCCGGCATTGAGCATCGGCTCTACGGTAAAAATCATCCCCGCCTTAAGCTTCATGCCCTGATCGGGAAAGCCGTAATGCAGAATCTGCGGCTCATCGTGATAGACCTTGCCGATCCCGTGCCCGCAATACTCGCGCACCACGCTGAAGCCTTCCTTCTCCGCCAACGTCTGGATCGCGTGGCCGATATCGCCCAAGGTGGCGCCTGGCTTGACCACGCGAATCCCCGCGCACATGGCGTCATAGGTAGTCTTGATCAGATGCTGCGCCTCAGGTGTCGCCTCGCCGACCACGTACATGCGGCTGGTATCACCGAACCAGCCGTCCTTGATCACCGCGATGTCGAGGTTGACGATGTCACCATCTTTCAGCGGAGTGCCCGACGGAATCCCGTGGCAGACCACATCGTTGACCGACGCGCAGACGGTTTTCGGAAAACCGTGATAACCGACGTTGGCCGGAACCGCTTTCTGCACGTTGACGATGTAGTCGTTGCACAGTTTGTCGAGTTGATCAGTGGTGACGCCAGCCTTGACGTGCGGCACCAGCATCGCCAGCACTTCAGCGGCGAGTTTGCCGGCAGCGCGCGATTGCGCGATGTCGGCGGGGGTGTTGATCTTGATCTGGTTTCTCATGCGCTGACGGCTTCCTGAGTCAGTTGTTGCAAATCCAGCCCGCCGTTCTGTTCGGCGCGGATCAGCAAGCGGCAAATGGCGCTGTGGTCGAGGTTGGGGTGCAGTTCGGCGAGCATGCCGATGCGCATCCAGTGCTCGGCCTGCGCGTTGATCGAGCGGCTGAGTGCATTGCTGGAGATGCGCAGGTTCTCGTGCATGTCCTCTGAAATCTTTACGATGCCCATATATGAACCATATACGATGTGTATATAGATCGTATATTAGCCAACCTCTATTAAAAATTGCAAATACGACCCTTGGAGGAGCTGCCGAAGGCTGCGATCTTTTGATCTTGCTCTCCAAAAACAAAGTCAAAAGATCGCAGCCTTCGGCAGCTCCTACAGGGATTTCGCTGAATTTTGGGCAAAAAAAAGCTGCCAAAAATGGCAGCAAAAACTTTAAGAACACGCGATGTATTGGCCTCAGCATAAACGCCGGATAATGACAGTGTCATGACAGCCACACATTCACTGAACCGCCCCTGCCCCGTCATCAGGATGTCATCAAGATCACGGCAGAATCCTCGCAAACCGTCTCGCGCCTCCCGACGGGCGCTTTGCAAGGATTCCCATGAAAGACGACGCCTCGCTGTTTGCCGCCATCGACCTGGGTTCGAATGCCTTTCGCCTGATGATCGGCCAGTCGGTGCGCAGTCGAAAGGGCTTGCAGATTCAGGAAGTGAAAACCCTGCGTGAGCCGGTGCGCCTCGCCGAAGGATTTGACGGTGGCGCGCTGGACACGTTGGCGCTGGATCGCGGCTGGCAGGCGTTGGCGCGGTTCGGCAAAAAACTGCGCGGTTTCGAGGCCGGCCGGGTGCGCGCGGTGGCCACCAGCGCGGTGCGTGAAGCGGACAACGCGCAGCTGTTTCTCGCCAGTGCCGAACGGCATCTGGGGTTTCCCATCGACGTCATCTGCGGCCATGAAGAGGCGCGGCTGGTCTACGCCGGCGTGACCCATGCCTTGCCAAGCGCTGAAGACCTGCGCCTGGTGGTCGACATCGGCGGTGGCTCCACAGAGCTGATCCTCGGTCAGGGTGCGCAACCGTTGCTCACCGAAAGCATCGCCATCGGCAGCGGCACCTTGAGCACGCGCTTTTTTCGCGGCGGCGATGTGTCCGCCGGCGCGCTGCAGGAAGCCGAACGCTTCGCCATCCTGCAGTTTGAAAAAGTTGCCCGGCGTTACCGTGCTCAGGGTTGGCAGCAAACCATCGGCTCTTCCGGCACTGCGCGCATGCTCGCCAAAGTGCTCAAGGCCAACCACCTGAATGACTTCGGCCAGGACGGCATCACCTACGGCGGGCTACTACGCCTGTCGCTGCTGCTGTTGAAAGTGAACAACGTCCAGCAACTGAAACTGACCGGTCTGCAAGCGCACCGCCAGAGCATTCTGCCCGGTGGTCTGGTGCTGATGCTGGCGGCGTTCAAAGTGTTCGGCATCGCGCAGATGGTGCCCTCCGAACCGGGTCTGCGTTTGGGCGTATTGCACGGTTTGATGAGCCAGCACTAATCCGCGCCACGACAGATTCGTCTCCCCTTCAGCGGCTCGATCGACTAACATGCCGCCGCTGGTTCCCGAACGGGACTAACAGGGAATCCGAGGTGCTTGCACAGCATTGATCGGAACTGCCCCCGCAACTGTAGGTGCCGAGCCTGCTCCACGACTGCCACTGGGTGAACCCCGGGAAGGCCGGAGCCAGGCGATGACGCATCAGTCAGGAGACCTGCCGGCACAGTGACTACTAACCGGCGGGGTGTCCGGGAAGGACATCGTGCCGTGCGCGTCTTTGTTTGCTGCCCGGCCTTGCGCGGTTGCCCTGACTGCGTTCGAAGATGTGTTTCCGATCCGTACTCTCCCGCTCCCCGTACGGTTCCCTCGGAGACTGCCCCATGCTGCTGCCCCGCATCGCCACCCTCATTACCGGCCTGAGCCTTTGCGCCATGGCGCAGGCGGCCCCGACGGCCTATCCACTGACGATCGACAACTGCGGCAGCACCCTGACCTTCCAGCACGCACCGATGCGCACCGTGACCATCGGCCAGGCCGGCACGGAAATGCTCTACGCCATGGGCCTGAGCGATAAAGTCGTCGGCACCTCACTGTGGTTCAACAATGTGCTGGCCAAGTACAAAGCGCAGGACGACAAGATCCAGCGCCTGGCCGACAACGAGCCGAGTTTCGAATCGGTGATCGGCAAGCGCCCGGAACTGGTTGCCGTTGAACTGGAGTGGATGGTCGGCCCACAAGGTGCGGTGGGCACCCGCGAGCAGTTTCATGAACTTAAGATTCCGACCTACCTGCTGCCCTCCGATTGTGAGGCCAAGGACAACCTCGTCGGCGCCGATGGCACGCGACTGGCGCCGTTTCGCATCGAGACGATTTATAAAAGCGTGAGCCAACTGGCGCAGATCTTCGATGTTCAGGAGCGTGGCCAGCAACTTAACGACGAGCTCAAGGCCAGCCTCGCCAAATCGATTGCCACCGCCCAAGGCAAACAGCTGAAGGACGCCAGCGCGCTGGTCTGGTTTTCCAGTGCACAAATGGACATCGAGCCGTTCGTGGCCGGGCACAAAGGCGTTCCCGATTTCATGCTCAGCACCCTCGGCGTGCGTAACGTGGTGGCGTCCGATGAAGAGTGGCCAACGGTCGGCTGGGAAACCATCGCCAAAGCCAACCCGACCTTCCTGGTCATCGCGCGCATGGATCGTCGACGCTTTCCCGCTGACGACTATGAAAAGAAACTCGCCTTCCTGCGCAGCGACCCGGTGACACGCAACATGGACGCGGTGAAACACAACCGCATCATCATTCTCGACGCCATGGCCATGCAGGCGAGCCTGCGCATGTTCGACGGCATCGAGCAACTGGCCACGGCCATCAACGGCTATGACCTGCCACAATGAGTGCCAGCCTGATCCGTACGTTGCTGGCTTTGGCGACGCTGTTGATTGCAGTGGTTGCTGGCGTGGCCATTGGTGAGACGTCGATTGAACCTAGCGTGGTGATGCAAGTACTGGCGAACAAATTGTGCGGCGCCGGGTACGCGCTGGATCCTATCGACGAAGGCATCGTCTGGAACTACCGCCTGACCCGCGCACTGGTCGCGGCCGCATGCGGTGCCGGACTGGCGACGTGCGGGGTGATTTTGCAGTCGCTGTTGCGCAACCCGTTGGCCGATCCGTATCTGCTGGGGATTTCTGCCGGCGCCTCGACCGGAGCGGTGATGGTGGCGCTGCTCGGTGTTGGCGCCGGGATGATCTCGCTGTCAGTCGGTGCCTTCGCCGGCGCGGTCACGGCGTTCGTGCTGGTGATTCTGCTGGCGCGAGTCAGCGGTTCGGCCAGCGGCACCGGGCAGATCATTCTTGCCGGGATCGCCGGCTCGCAGCTGTTCAACGCGCTCACGGCGTTTCTGATCACCCGCTCGGCCAGTTCCGAACAGGCACGCGGGATCATGTTCTGGCTGCTGGGCAATCTTGGCGGCGTGCGCTGGCCGTCGGTATGGCTGGCGGTGCCGGTGGCCGTGTTCGGTTTGGTCGTGTGCCTGTGGCATCGTCGCGCGCTGGATGCGTTTACCTTTGGTGCGGATTCGGCGGCATCCCTCGGCATTCCGGTGCGACGTGTGCAGATTTTGTTGATTGGCTGCGCGGCGCTGGTGACGGCGGTGATGGTGTCGATTGTCGGTTCGATCGGTTTTGTCGGGTTGGTGATTCCCCACGCCGCACGGCTGTTGCTCGGCACCGGGCATGCACGTTTGCTGCCGGCCAGTGCGTTGGGCGGCGCGGTGTTTCTGATTGCTGCCGATGTGTTGTCGCGCACGTTGATCAAGGGCCAGGTGATTCCGGTCGGGGTGATTACCGCGCTGGTCGGCGCGCCGGTGTTTGCCTTGATTCTGGTTGGCCGCAGGTCCGCTCGATGAATAGTGTTTTGAGTTGTTCTGGTCTGAGCTTCAGAGTGCGCGGCGCCGAGTTGCTCAGCGGTGTCAGCCTTGAAGTTCAGCGCGGCGAAACCCTGGGCATCGTCGGGCCGAATGGATCCGGCAAATCCACCCTGCTTAAACTGCTGGCCGGGCTGCGCGAACCGAGCGCTGGCGAGGTCCTGCTCGAAGGTCAGCGCCTGGGCAAAATGGCCCGGCGCAGCATTGCGCAAAAGCTTGCGGTGGTTGAACAGCAGGCCGACACCGACGACGGCATTCGCGTGTTCGATGCGGTGGCGTTGGGGCGCACGCCTTGGCTGTCGGCGCTGCAACCATGGTCGGCGGCGGACGACGCGATTGTTCAGCAGGCGCTGACCGACGTTGACGCAATGCACCTGCGCACGCGTCTGTGGCGCAGCCTGTCCGGCGGCGAACGGCAACGGGTACACATTGCTCGGGCATTGGCCCAGCGCCCGCAAATTCTACTGTTGGATGAGCCGGCCAATCACCTCGACATTCAGCATCAACTGACCATTCTCAACGTGGTGCAAGCGTTGCCGGTGACCACTCTGATCGCTCTGCATGATCTCAATCAGGCGCTCAAGTGTGATCGCCTGGCAGTGCTTGAGCGCGGGCGGCTGGTGGCGTTGGGCGCGCCGCTGGAAGTGCTGACACCGCAGCGGTTACAAGACACTTTCGGGGTCAGGGCGCATTACCTGACGGACCCGTTCGATGGGGCGCAGATTCTCAGATTTCACTCATGACGTTGTGCATGTGGGTTGTTTGCCAGACCGGGTCAGCGTCGACATCGATTATCTCGAAGCCCTGCCGCTGCCAGAACTCGATGGCCCCCGGCAGAAACGGATGGGTGTGCAGGTAGATCACCTCGACTCCGTCGGCGAGTGCCAGGTCTTTGAGTGATCGATATATCGCACCGGCCAGCCCTGAGCGGCGCTGCGATGGCAGGACAAACAGACGGACGATTTCCACCACTTCAAGGTCCGGATAGGGCAAGTGCGGGAAGCGCCGGTCGTAAGGGAGATAGCCGATGGACGCGACGATGTGCCCTTCATGGCGAGCAATCAGAAAGCGCCCTGCCCCACGCAGATAAACCTCGGCAAAACGCGCCAGATCGTCAGGCATACCGGTCGCGCTGAGCTTGGGAAAAAGCTCGGCACGGGCCTTTAGAACAAAATCCAGAACTTCAGGAATGTCTGCGTCGGACACAGTCTGGATAACGGGTTGATCACTCATTTAGCGGCAAATACCTGAACTGCGGCTGACTACAGTAGCAACAGCTTTTCGGCGATGCCATGAGAATTCCCGTTTCTGAAAATACATACACAACCCCTGTAGGAGTGAGCCTGCTCGCGATAGCGGTGTGTCAGTCACCGATGAGTTGACTGACACACCGCTATCGCGAGCAGGCTCACTCCTACAAGGGGTTGTGTTTATTCAGGTGGTTAAGGTGTCAGGTCAACTCTTTACGCAATTGCCGGGCGGCAGTAACCATGTGCACCAGCGCCGCTTCCGTCTCCGGCCAGCCACGGGTTTTCAAACCGCAATCCGGGTTGACCCATAGGCGCTCAGCCGGAATCCGCTTGGCAGCCTTGCGCAGCAGATTAGCCATTTCCGAAGCATCCGGGATGCGTGGCGAGTGGATGTCGTAGACGCCCGGGCCGATGTCGTTCGGGTAAGCGAAGGCTTCGAACGCCTCCAGCAATTCCATGTCCGAGCGCGAAGTCTCGATGGTGATCACGTCGGCATCCATCGCCGCGATGGATTCGATCACATCGTTGAACTCGCTGTAGCACATGTGCGTGTGGATCTGCGTTTCGTCGCGCACGCCCGAGGCGCACAGGCGGAACACTTCCGTCGCCCAGTCCAGATACTGCTGCCACTGCGCCTGACGCAACGGCAGCCCCTCACGGAAGGCCGCTTCGTCGATCTGCACGATCTTGATGCCGGCGGCCTCCAGATCGACCACTTCATCGCGGATCGCCAAGGCCAGTTGTCGGGCCTGCACTTCGCGGCTCACGTCTTCACGCGGGAACGACCACATCAGCATGGTCACCGGGCCGGTCAGCATGCCTTTCATGACTTTGTCGGTCAGGCCTTGGGCGTAGCGGATCCACTCGACAGTCATGGCTTTCGGGCGGCTGAGGTCACCGAAGATCACCGCCGGTTTAACGCAACGCGAACCGTAACTTTGTACCCAGCCAAAACGGGTAAACACATAACCGTCGAGCTGCTCGGCGAAGTATTCGACCATGTCATTGCGCTCGGCTTCACCGTGCACCAGCACATCGAGGCCCAGACGCTCCTGGATTTCCACTGCGTGACGGATCTCGCTGTGCATGGCTTCGGTGTATTCGGCTTTGGTCAGCTTGCCCTGTTTGAACGACTGACGAGCGAGGCGGATCGACGCGGTTTGCGGGAACGAACCGATCGTCGTGGTCGGGAACAGCGGCAGGTCCAGGCCAGCGCGCTGTTTGGCAATGCGCTGGGCGAACAGCGACTGACGCTGACTGTCCTTGGCCGTGATAGCGGTAACCCGAGCCTGAACGGCAGGCTTGTGAATACGTGGCGACGCCGCGCGGGCGGCCTGCACCGAACGGCTTTCGGTCAGGGCACGCAGCACATTCGGCGCTTCCGGTTGGTTGACGGCTTGGGCCAGCACCGCCACTTCTTCGCACTTCTGTACGGCAAAGGCCAGCCAGCTTTTCAACTCGGCATCGAGCTTGTCTTCACGGCCCAGATCCACCGGGCTGTGCAGCAACGAACAGGACGGCGCGACCCACAGACGATCGCCCAGACGCTCGTGCGCATGCTGCAAAGTCGCCAAGGCATTTTCCAGATCGCAGCGCCAGACGTTACGGCCATTGACCACGCCCAAGGACAACACTTTATAGGCCGGCAGACGATCAAGAATGGTCGGGTATTGCTCTGGTGCGCGCACCAGATCGATGTGCAAACCGTCGACCGGCAGGTTGGCGGCCAGGCCGAGGTTTTCTTCCAGGCCCCCGAAGTAAGTCGCCAGCAGCTTCTTCAGCGGATCCCGCTGAATCTGGTTGTAGGCCCGCTCGAAAGCGTTCTTCCATTCCTGCGGCAGGTCGAGCACCAGAATCGGCTCGTCGATCTGCACCCACTCGACGCCTTGGGCGGCAAGACGCGCGAAGATCTGCCCGTACAGTGGCAGCAGACGATCAAGCAGTTCGAGCTTGTCGAATTCGGCGCCTTTGGCCTTGCCCAGCCACAGATACGTCAGCGGGCCGATGATCACCGGTTTGACGTTATGGCCCAGTGCACGGGCTTCTTCGACTTCTTCGAACAACTGCTCCCAGCCCAACTGGAACTGTTGATCCGCACTGAATTCCGGGACCAGATAGTGATAGTTGGTGTCGAACCACTTGGTCATTTCCTGGGCGTGTGCACCGCCACAGCAGCTGTCGCTGACACCACGGGCCATGGCGAACAAGGTCTGCAGATTGGCTTTGCCGTCATGCGGACGGAAGCGCTCGGGGATGACGCCGAACATCAGCGAGTGCGTCAGCACCTGGTCATACCAGGCGAAATCGCCAACCGGCAGCAACTCGATGCCGGCGTTTTTCTGCAAGTCCCAATGGGCCTTGCGCAACTCGCGACCGACGTCACGCAGGCCTGCCTCGTTCAGTTCTCCTTTCCAGAACGCCTCTTGCGCTTTTTTCAGTTCGCGGTCGCGACCGATGCGCGGAAATCCAAGGGAATGGGCCAGTGCCATAACAAACAACTCCAATGTTCTGTTGATGGCGGCCATTGTCGGCATCGGTCGCTAGTGAGACAAACTCAATTTAATCTTGATCAACACGAGTTTCCCTCATGATCAAATCATCCCAGCCTGTCAGTTGAAGACATTGCAGAGTTGAGCGCGCGGGCGACGGCTGGACGGTTTTTGCGGCAGTAAATTTCTTGGTAATTCAAGCTGTTCGTCGCCATGAAGACGCCCTTTGAAAACTCGATGACGCCTCCGTATAAACGCCCCCGAAAGCACCCCGGCAGGTCTTTGATTTCGATCTATCGTTAGATCGAAATGGCTGTATTTGCGACCGACTAAAGGTTGCGACAGCTGATGTCTGAGCCTATGTTGCACGCGAGTCTTTTCCCCGCGATTGGAACGCGATCAACACCACAAAGAGGTGAAGAAATGTCTAAGGAATCACGCCCTGCCGTACTTGGGCTGATCGGCAATACTCCACTGGTGCAAGTCACCCGCTTCGACACTGGGCCTTGCACGCTGTTTCTCAAACTTGAATCGCAGAACCCCGGTGGTTCGATCAAGGACCGCATCGGTCTGGCGATGATCGACGCCGCCGAACGTGATGGTCGCCTGCAACCCGGCGGCACCATCGTCGAAGCCACCGCCGGCAACACCGGCCTGGGCCTGGCACTGGTTGGCCGCGCCAAAGGCTATCGCGTGGTACTGGTGGTGCCGGACAAAATGTCCACCGAGAAAGTCCTGCACTTGAAGGCCATGGGCGCCGAGGTACACATCACCCGCTCCGACGTCGGCAAGGGCCATCCCGAGTATTACCAGGACGTCGCCGCCCGTTTGGCGAAAGACATCCCCGGCGCGTTTTTCGCCGATCAGTTCAACAACCCGGCCAACCCGCTGGCCCACGAATGCAGCACCGCGCCGGAAATCTGGGCGCAGACCGAACATGATCTGGACGCCATCGTCGTCGGTGTTGGTTCGGCCGGCACGCTGACGGGCCTGAGCCGTTTCTTCAAGCGTGTGCAGCCGGATCTGGAAATGGTCCTGGCCGATCCGGTCGGTTCGGTGATGGCGCAATACAGCCGCGACGGCTCGCTGCCGACGCCCGGTTCATGGGCGGTGGAAGGCATTGGCGAAGACTTCATTCCATCGATCACCGACCTCTCCAGCGTGCGCCACGCCTACTCCATCAGCGATGAAGAAAGCTTCGATCACGCCCGCCAGTTGCTCAAGGCCGAAGGCATTCTCGGCGGCTCCTCGACTGGCACCCTGCTCGCAGCGGCGCTGCGTTATTGCCGCGAACAGACCGAGCCAAAACGTGTGGTCAGCTTCGTTTGCGACACCGGCACGCGCTATCTGTCGAAGGTTTACAACGACCAGTGGATGACCGATCAAGGCCTGTTGCAGCGCAAAGGCTATGGCGACCTGCGCGACCTTATCGCCCGCCGCTTTGAGGATGGCCGCGTGATCAGTGTCGGCCCTGACGACACCCTGCTCACCGCGTTCCAGCGCATGCGTCTGGCGGAGGTTTCGCAGTTGCCGGTGCTGGTGGAAGGCAAGCAACTGGTCGGTGTGATCGATGAATCGGACATCCTCCTGCCGGTGCACGAAGACGCCGCCCGCTTCAGCCAATCGGTGTCCAGCGTGATGACCGACAAGCTGCAAACCCTCGCACCCGGCGCCAGCCTTGCCGAGCTGGAAGCGGTGCTCAGCCGTGGCCTCGTCGCCATCATTGCCGATGCATCGGGCTTCCATGGCCTGATCACCCGCACCGACATGCTCAACCAATTACGGAGATCCCTCGCATGAGTCAGCACGACGACAAATCCCAAGGCTTCGCGACCCGGGTGATCCACGCCGGGCAGACGCCGGACCCGACCACCGGCGCGCTGATGCCGCCGATCTACGCCAACTCCACGTACCTGCAAGACAGCCCCGGCGTGCACAAGGGTTTCGATTACGGGCGCTCGCACAACCCGACGCGTTTTGCCCTGGAGCGTTGCGTGGCGGACCTTGAAGGCGGCACCCAGGCGTTTGCGTTCGCCTCCGGGCTGGCGACGATTTCCACGGTGCTCGAACTGATCGATGCCGGTTCGCACGTGATCTCCGGCAATGACTTGTACGGCGGCACGTTCCGCCTGTTCGACAAGGTTCGTCAGCGCAGTGCCGGACACCGTTTCAGCTACGTCGATTTGACTGACCTGGCGGCGTTCGAAGCGGCGCTGCAGGACGACACACGTCTGGTGATTGTCGAGTCACCGACCAACCCGCTGTTGAGCCTGTCGGACCTCGCCGCTATCGCCCGTATCTGCCGCGCTCGCGGGATCATCAGCGTGGCCGACAACACCTTTGCCAGCCCGTATATCCAGCGGCCGCTGGAGCTGGGTTTCGACATCGTGCTGCACTCGACCACCAAGTACCTGAACGGTCACTCCGACGTGATCGGCGGCATCGCCGTGGTCGGCCAGAACGAAGCACTGGCCGAGAAGCTGGGCTTCTTGCAGAACGCCGTCGGTGCGATTGCCGGGCCGTTCGATGCATTTCTCACCCTGCGCGGGGTGAAGACTTTGGCGCTGCGCATGGAGCGTCATTGCAGCAACGCGCTGGACCTGGCGCAGTGGCTGGAACAGCAGCCACAGGTCAAACGCGTCTACTATCCGGGGCTGGCCTCGCATCCGCAGCATGAGTTGGCCAAGCGCCAGATGCGCGGTTTCGGCGGGATGATTTCCGTCGATCTGAACAGTGATCTGGCGGGTGCGCGGCGCTTCCTTGAGAACGTGAAGATCTTCGCATTGGCGGAAAGTCTCGGTGGCGTGGAAAGCCTGATCGAGCACCCGGCGATCATGACCCACGCGACGATTCCGGCGGATACCCGCGCCAAACTGGGCATTGGCGACGGTCTGGTGCGCCTGTCGGTTGGCGTTGAAGACGTCGAAGACTTGCGCGCCGATCTGGCGCAGGCGCTGCAATCGATCTGACCTTGCATGAACGACAAAGCCCGCACGAAGCGGGCTTTGGTGTTCGAGCAGGCGGCCAGTGCTGGTCTCTGGCTTACAAGGTTTATCGGGCTTCCCACAGTACCGGGCCAAATTGAAAAGGTACGGCCTCGGCTGCTTCACACGGCATAAGGGCTGGATCTCAGCGCGGAGATCTTTCTAACCGTGTACCTTTCGGAGCGCGCCCCACGCCCCCTTGCTATCCGATTGCGCATCAGTCTGCGTCTTCGCCTACATCTTTGAGCCTAGCAAAGGCTCGCCGACGCGGGTCAGTGTTTTTAGACTGATTCGAGCTTTGCCCCAATCGGGCAGGAAGAGAAGCGCCTAACGGCCGTCGATCCCCCACTGCACTAGCACATTTGTGCTAATCGACCGCCCTGTCCGCTGGCGCTATATTCCACCGCACCCCCGATGTTCCTCAACGTTGCCTGTTCGCAGCGTACGGGATCGTTGTGCCTGGAAATCAGAACAACACCAAGGAAGACACACCATGAAACTGCATGCAAACCTTTGCAAGATCACCCTGGTCGGCGCTGTGCTGTTCGGCGTTGCCGGCTGCCAGACCGTCAAACCCACTGAAGCGAGCATGAAAGAACGCGCGCAAACGGTGATCGGTAAACCGGTGTCGAAAATCGACAATATCCGCAACGACAGCACCCTCACCTACTACACCGCGTACACCCCGGCCGGGGAATACAACTGTGAATTGCCCAGCGGCGTAATTATCGCCGTGGCGAGCATGGGCATGATGTCGCCGCCGCTTTCCTGCCTGCCAAAAGGCGCTTCGCCAATCCCGCTGCAATAATTTCCCCGCCCGGTAAAGGACACCGTTTGCCCATGAAAACTCTGATCGCAACACTCACCCTCAGCGCCCTGTTCCTGACCGGCTGCGCCACACCCAAACAGTGGGAAGCTACCGGCGGCAGCAAAAACGATGGCGTCGTCCAGGTTTCCTATGAACTGGGCCAGTTCGAAAGCGGCCAGACCAGCGCCGAACAAGGTTTGACCGTTGCCACGCAACGCTGCAAGACCTGGGGCTACAAAAACGCCGAGGTCACCGGTTCCGAGAAAAACATCTGCCGCACCATGGGCCAGTACAACTGCCTGCAAACCACCATCACCCAGGATTATCTGTGCAAGCGCTGAACACGCACTAACCCTGTAGGAGCTGTCGAGTGCAACGAGGCTGCGATCTTTTGATTTTGATCCTGAAAATGAAGATCAAGAGATCGCAGCATGAACAGAGTATCTACAGGGTTTGGGTTTCGCAGTCGCGCAGCGCTCGCAGGGTCGCGCGCAGTTCGACCGGGCGCACCGGTTTGGACAGAATGGCAATCTGGCGATCGTGCAGGGCCGCCTGGATTTTTTCGACGTCGTGCCCGGTGATGATCATCGCCGGAACCGCCCAGCCTCTGCGCTTGCGGACATCGTCAATACACTCGATGCCAGTGGCGTGGGTGCCGAGGTCATAGTCGGCGACGATGATGTCGCAGTCGGTCATCAAATCCTGCCCGCTCAGTTCCGCTTGAACCACACAGCCCCAACGCTCCAATAACGCTGAAGTCGCGAGCAATACGTTGCGATCATCCTCCACCAGACACACCTTCAGCCCGGTCAGCAAACCGACCTGACGCGCCTCGTCGCGATTGACCGTTAACGGTGCGGGCGCAGCGATTGACAGGCCGTACAAGGTCACTGCCGTTCCCCGCCCAAGCCGAGAACGCAGGTCAACGCCGACACCGATCAACTCGCCCAGACGCTTGACGATCGACAACCCGAGCCCGACGCCTTCGACGTCTTTGTCGCGTACTTGGCGCACCCGATAAAACTCCTCGAACACCTTGGCCAGATGGTCTTCGGCGATACCGTTGCCGCGGTCATAAATCACGATGGCCAGCCCCGCTCCGCGCCGGCGCACGCCGATCAGCACCGGCCGATGCGCGCCATATTTGAAGCAGTTGGAAAGCACATTCTGCACCAGGGTCGCCAGCAACGCCGGATCCGTGCGCACCCAATATTCACAGGGGCGCAACCGCAGCTCGACCCCGGCCCAACGTGCTGCTTCAGCGTTCTGGCGAATCAGATCCGCGAGCCATTCACCCAAATTGAAGGTTTGCAGTTTGGGCAGAATCCGGCCGTTATCGAGGGTGTACAGATCGAGAATCGAGCGGAACAGTTGCGAAACATTGAGCAGTGATCGGTCGATGTTATCGACCAGACGCCGCTCCTCATTCCCTAACCGCGACTCCCGCAGGCACGCGGTAAACAGGCCGATGGAGTGAATCGGCTGGCGCAGATCATGACTGGCCTGAGCGAGAAACCGCGACTTTTCCAGATTCGCTGCGACGGCTTCTTCGGAGGCTTTACGTGTGCGCTCCAACAGCAGATGCGCATAGAACGGAATCACCGTGCTGGTGAGCATCAGCATCAACACCATGAACGGTTGCGCTTGCCACACTGGCGTCAGGCGATAGACACACAGCAACGCCACTAACGCCAGCGCCGTGGCAATCGCCAGATAGCGCGAGCCGTAGCGCATGCCATTGCCGAGGTTGACCCAGATGATCACCGCATACAGCGGCAACGCCGCCTCACCACCGACCACCAGACCGAAACAGGTGCCGGTGTAATCGTGGACCATGGAAAAAATCCGCCGCGCCGGGTAATGCCCCGGCCAGCGTGCAATCGCCTGACGCAAACCGATCGAGGCCAGCAAAAACAGGCCAATGTAAGTGATCACGGGCAAATACGTATCGAAGCGCTGTCCCGGCAAAAAACCGAGGACGAGCATGTAAACCACGGCAATCGCGGCGATGATAATGCGCAGATTGGCCTGGTCCAGTTCGGTGTTTTTCTCGAACTTCATGGGAAACGTCCTTGTGCGGTATTCGTCAGATTCAGAAGCAGCCTACAGGCAACCCTTGCGCTCGGTGCTAATGTGCAGATCTTGAGCAACGCCTGACCCAGGGAGGGTCATGCCATGACATGCCGAATTATCATAGCCGACGATCACCCGCTGTTTCGCGAGGCAATGTTGCGCACGGTGCAGCGTTTACTCCCCGCAGCCGTCATCGACGAAGCCGGCGATCTCGACACGGTGCTGACGCTGCTGCTCTCGGGTGAAGAGCCCGACACCCTGATACTCGATCTGCGTTTTCCCGGACTGACCTGCGTCAGCCAGCTCGCCGGGCTGCGCCAGCGCTTGCCGCGCACCACGCTGATTGTGGTGTCGATGGTCGATGATGAGGCGTTGATCAGCGAAGTCATGGCCGCTGGCATTGACGGTTTTATCGGCAAAAATATTGCCCCCGATGAAATCGGTCAGGCGATTCTGGCGATTCGCGAAGGTGAAGTACTGGTGAAGTTCGCGCCGTCAGGCCTGCTACCGCTGGAAACCGACACCGCCCTCACACCCCGTCAGCAGGACGTGCTGCGCTTGATCGCCCAAGGCAAGACCAACAAGGAAATCGCCCGCGACCTGGATATCTCCCCGTTCACGGTGCGCATTCATGTGTCTTCTTTATTACGCACGCTCAATGTGCCCTCGCGAGCGGCCGCCGCCGTGAAATACACGGGGACTCTGTAGCAGCAATTCCATGGCCTCAGTGGAAAATCGGTAGGTCTTGTCACTCCCAAGCACGATCAGCCCCTCTTCCCCCAGACGCTTGAGCACTTCACGCACACTGACGAACGACAGCTCGGGCGATGAAGACTCGACAAACGCATGCACACCATTCACCCCGATCCCATGTCCGTCACGGTCGGCCACCACCAGTGCATTGATGACTTTGAAGCGGATCAGGCTGGTGCGCAGTCCGAAGTGGCGCAGCAGTTCGCGAATATGCGTATTGGCGCTGCGATCAAACTCAAAGGCCAATGGGTTCTTCGCTGTCCGAAACGCTGAAGGTGCGTTTACAGCGCCAACGCCTGGGTGGTTAAACATGGCGAATACTCCCTTTCTAAAATGTTCAGGCGGGTCGCAGCTGCTTCCCGCCTGCCGACCACGTGTCGGACAGGCAACGTGATCGTGACTTTCTATATAGAAGGTGACGACAGCGCCGCCCTTCCCGCCCCGTCAGAAATCGACCGTGGCCGACAGCTGCAAGGTCCGTGGATAACCCGGAGAGAACGCGCCGTAGGACGCCACGCCCGACCAGTACTCACGATCGAAGACGTTCTGCACGGTGGCGCGGAACGTCGTTGGCCGGCCTTCGATTTTGGTCGCATAACGCGCGCCGGCGTCGACGCGGGTCCAGGCATCCAGTTCCTGGGTGTTGGCCTGGTTGACGTACTGGCTGTCGGTGTAGATCGCACCGCCGGTGAGGGTAAAGCCTTCAAGCCATGGCGTGTCCCATTCGGCCCAGAGATTGGCCTGCACGTCCGGCACGCCCACCGGTTTGTTGCCCCGGTTAGCCTTGGTCGCCGAATCGGTCAACTCGCCGTCGAGCACCGTCACACCGCCCATCAACCGCGTGCCCGGTGCCACTTCGCCGAACATGCTCAACTCGACACCACGGTTGCGTTGTTCGGCCTGCACCGAGAACACGTTGTCGGCACCGACTTCACCACTCGGTTTCTCGATCTGGAACAACGCCAGCGTGGTCATGAATGTGCCGTGTTCGTATTTCACGCCGATCTCATGCTGCTTGGATTCGTACGGGGCAAAGGTTTCGCCGGCATTGGACGCCGTGCCCGGGGCGATGTCGCCCTTGCTCAGACCTTCGACATAATTGTAGTAGAGCGAAACGTCCTCCCAAGGCTTGATCACCACGCCGACCAGCGGGCTCGTGGCGTTGTCCTTGTATTTCGAACTGACCGCACCGGCCGCGTTGTAGTTACGCGATTCGATGTCCTGGCGACGCACGCCGAGGGTCAACTGGAAGCGGTCATCGAGCATCGACATCGTGTCGGTCAACGCCACGCCGGACAGTTCCGATTCGGAAACGCGCAACACTTTCGGCGAATTGATGTACTGCTGCGGCCTGTCGATCGGATGGTAGATATTCGACAGGATGGCCGTGCCGTTGTTGATACCGCGTGACAGCTCATCCTGATACCGGGTCGCCATGACCGTGGTGGTGTGAGTGATCGGCCCAGTGGCAAACACACCACGCATACCGACGTCAGCCGTCGAGCGATCAACGTTGAATTTGTAGTAGCCGGGAATGTTGCTGGTATCACCGGCGTCATTGAGGATTCTCGGCACCTGGTCGGACAGGCGTTTGACGTCGGATCTACCACCGCCGGCATGAGCGAACACGGTGACGTTGTCGGTCAGGTCATATTCGCCACCGAGCAACGCCGACTGCTCTTTGGTATCCGACCAGCCCCAGTCCTGCGAGTGATTGGTGCGGCCGTTCGGCGCAGACGGCACATCAACGCCCGGCGCAATGGTGAAGGGCCGCGAAGCGCCCTCCCAGCTTTCTTTCTGGCTGATGTAATCGAGGTTCAGGCGCAGACGCTCGCCGCGATAATCCAGAGCGATCGCGCCGACACCGAGGTCGCGATGCTGATCATCGACGGCGGTATCGCCACCCTGCAGGTTGCCGTTGAAACGCACGCCGAACTGGTTCTCCGAACCGAAGCGCCGGCTCAGGTCCAGGTGCCCGCCGACCTGAGAATCTGAGGCATAGGTGCCGGTGAACCGGGTCAGGTCTTCATCCAGCGGGCGCTTGGGCACGATGTTGATCACGCCGCCGACGCCGCTGTTCGGCGAAATGCCGTACATCAGCGCGCCCGGCCCTTTGAGCACTTCGACGCGCTCGGCGTAGTCGGTGAACACCCGATAATTCGGCGCGACACCGTAGACGCCGTCGAACGCCAGCTCACCAAGGTTGCCTTCGCCAATCGGGAAGCCACGGATGAAAAACGAGTCGACGATACCACCGGTCTGCCCGGTCGAGCGCACCGAAGGATCGCGCTCCAAGGCGTCGGCGACGGTCACGGTTTGCAGATCAGCGAGGGTTTTGGCGGTGTAGCTGGTGACGCTGAACGGCGTGTCCATCACGTCTTTGTTGCCCATCATGCCCAGTCGTGCGCCGCGCGCCACCTGACCACCGGCGAGGGTTTCCGGCAAGGCAGTCGCGCCGTTGTAACGGGCGTTGACGTTGGTGGTGTCGAGGGTCAGCGCGTCCGGCGCGGCGTTCGCAGTCGGGTCGGCGGCAACGCCTGGTTGCTCGGGGCTGGCGGCCCAAGCGTTGGCGCTTCCTGCGACCAAAACGAAATTCAGCATGGCGGTACGCACGGCGAGTGCTAACACCCGCTCACCGCAAGGACGACTGACAACAGGCATGACGTGAGGATCCTTTTCATCGAGGGAAAATGGTAATCACTCCTATTGCCAGTCGATCTGCGAAAAAGTATCACCCGCAGTAAAGTTTTTTTCCGTCGCCCGATCAGGGTCAGGCGTAGAGGCGCTCCAGCGGAATCGCGACCAGCGGCAGCGCGGGGTCAAACGCGTGCCGGGTGGTCTTGTACGGCAAAATCTCGCCGCGAGCGATGGTGGTGAAAATTCGCGCCACCTCGAACGCTTGTCCAGTTTGCCAATGCCGCACACAGACCCGCGGATCGGAGTAATCGAGCTGGATGCACGGCAGCCGTTTCAAACCCAGCTGCAACGCCGCGGTGAAACGGTGATTGCCGTCCATCACGATGCCGCGCGAACGCTCGACGATGATCGGTTCCAGCCAATGCCCGGCGCGGACAATCGACTCGCGCAGCAGCGTCACGTTGGCCGGGTCGACCTGCTCCGACTGCAACACGTCGCACAGCGGCCGCAGCGCAATCTGATAACCGTGGTCCATGATGATCTCCTGATTCGCCGGGGATTCAGCAGGCATCGGCGCGGGCAACCGGCGCATGCTGACTGGCCACATCGAGCAGGCGCTGAGCGTGTTCGATCAGCGGCAAGTCGACCATTTCGCCGTCCACTTGCACCGCGTGGCTGCCCGTGGCCACCGCCCGCATCACCCGATCGGCCCACGCCAGTTGGCGCGAGTCCGGCAGGAAGGCGCGCTGCACCGTCGCCAGTTGCCCGGGATGGATGCACAGCTTGGCGCCGAAGCCCAGCGAACGCGCGTATTGCGCGTCTTGGGCAACCACCGCCAAGTCGCTGATTGCCGGCGTCACGCCATCGATCGGCGACGGCAGATCAGCCGTGCGCGACGCCAGCACGATGCGGTTGCGGGCAAACAGAAACGCCTCGGGCACCTGGCTGCAGTTGATATCGAGCGAGAAATCCAGCGAGCCAAACGCCAGCCGCGCCACGCCCGCAATCGCAGCGATCGACTCGACCTGCTGCAGGCCTTTGGCGGTCTCGATGATCGCGACGATCGCCAGCGTCGGTTGCCACTCCAGCAAGCGCTCGACCGCCCGCGCCAGCGTCTCGGGACATTCGGCCTTGGGCAAAAAAATCCCATCGCAACGCTCGGGGTAACGCATGTCGCTGAGCCAGCTCAGGTCCTGGCGAAACAGCGAACTGCTGACGCTGTTGAGGCGGATGTAACGCTCACAAGCAACGCTCGGCGTTTTCTCCTGCCACGCCTGGATGGCGTCACGGGCGGCGGCTTTGCTGTCCGGATGAACGGCATCCTCAAGGTCGAGAATGATCGCGTCCGGCCCTGCTTCGCAGGCTTTGGAAAAACGCTCGGGACGGTTGCCCGGCACGAACAGGTAGCTGATCGCGAGTGGCGCTTTGCGGCTGAGTCGATCGGATTGCATGGCGTTGCTCCTTTGACGTGAACCCGTCGTGGTTTGTGAAAGTTTTCAGGCCCGTTCAACGGCAGATTTGCCTGCCGTTCCGGGGCTTATCGCAACAGCCCTTAACGCCTTATTGATCAAGCAATTAAGAGACTTTTTAATCTCGGGACGAACGAGTCCTTGAGCGTGTAAATACACGTTCATGGATTCGCCTTGAGCAGGTCGTTATTGAAAAATATTTGAAAACCTTACTTGATAATCGTTCCTGTTCGCAATATTGTTCACGCCGCCAAGAGGAACTATTCTCGTTTCAAAGCAAGTCATCGGTATCGGAAAAAGTACCTGTCAGTGATGTCACTTAAACATCAGCTACAGGCTGCTACAGGGCAATGGCCAGCAACTAATGGCCATTCAGTACATCCGCACAAACCTTATGGAACGGGGTTCTCATGCAATTGTTTTGTGAACCATTTATTACGATCAGGGCTACAGATCCAATAGCGGATTTCACTTGGCATCCGCCTCCAAGTTGTTAAAAGCCTCGACGCTGACGAGCAAAAAAAGACGATCCACACCGATAACGATCGGTGATCGAACTATCAATGGCGACGTAACTTTCGACGCCAGGGGTTAACTATGCCTACAACAAATAAATCTGCTGTTGAACAGCCGTATAAAGTTCATCACCCGGAGATGTTAACGCCGTTGATCGACCCGGTTATTTCCACGTTTATCAACAAGTTCCCGAACAAACTTACAGACTTGGTGGAACAACAGGGCTCACCGTTAAATCTGGTCTGGCCCCATGCGTTTGAATTAAACACGCAAGCGCTGCTGAACGTGTTGAAGCAATACCAGGTGCCCCATGCCATTTTCTACGGGGCCAAGGCCAACAAGTCGCAAAGCATGCTCGGCGCTGCAGCGAATTCGGGGATCGGCGTCGATGTGTCGAGCATTCACGAGTTGAATGCTGCCCTGCGCGCAGGTGTGCCGGGCACCAGAATCTGCGCCACAGGACCGGCCAAAACAGCCGTCTTCCATCAAGCGCTGATCAGCGCCGGTTCATTGATTTGTGTGGATTCGCTGGAGGAATTCGATCACCTGCATAGCGTGTTCCCAACACAGCCAGGTCCGACGAAAACCAGAGTTTTACTGCGTTACAGACCGCAAAGCAGTCCGAAGAGCCGATTCGGAATGGGCTCGCAAGACCTGCTGCAATGCCTGCAAAGGCTGGCAGAAAAACCTGAGCTTTTTCACTTTGAAGGTTTCCATTTTCACCTCGGCGGCTATGGATTCGAATCCCGCGCACAAGCCTTTCGTGAGGTCAGCGGATTTATCGAGGCTGCCAGGGAAATGGGCTTGAATCCGCAGATAATCGATATCGGTGGCGGCTTGCCGATTCGTTATGTCGAACCGCAGGCCTACGCTCAATTCCTGCAGAACGACAATAACCCCAGCCACTATTACAATCAGAAAGTTCCCGCCGCTTATTATCCTTACGGCAGTGAACTGACCGCGACACAATGGCTGACGTTATTGCTCGAAGCCGAGCATTCGCCGGGCTTGTCGATTGCCAATTACTTGCAGACGCAGAATATAACCCTCGCACTCGAGCCAGGCCGAAGCCTGGTCGACCAGGCCGCCATTTCAATATTTCGCGTCACGCGCAGCAAACAATTGGCTGACAATAAAACCGTCATCTTCGTTGAGGGCAGCAGTTTCAGCGCTTGCGAAACCTGGTTTACCTCGGAATATCTGGTAGATCCGATACTTGTCAGCACCAAACAACAGCCACACGCCCCGATCCAAGCTTATATCGCCGGCCATAGTTGCCTGGACGATGACGTCATTACCCATCGCCTGATCAACTTTGCAACGGCACCGCAAGCCGGTGACTTATTGATTTATATCAACACCGCCGGTTACCAGATGGACTTGCTGGAAAACGAGTTTCATCGCCATCCCCTGCCCCGGCGGTTGACGGCGACCTGTTGTACGGAAGGTAACTATGCGTTTTCACCTGACTACTAAAGGGAACAATTGCAATGATCTTGAATAAAGTTTCTGACCTTATCGGTAATACACCGATGTTGGGCATCGATGTTCCGGATACCAACGCGCGATTATTGTTGAAGATTGAAAAGAACAATCCCGGCGGCAGTATCAAAGACCGCATGGCGCGCAACATGGTGCTGGCGGCGCTCAAGTCCGGTCGCCTGAAACCCGGCGGTGTCGTTGTCGAATCGTCGTCGGGCAATACCGGGATTGGCTTGGCCATGGCCGCGGTCGAGTTCGGTCTGCATTTCATCGCCGTGGTCGATCACCACGCCGCGCAAGACAAGATCGCCGTGATGAAGGCCCTCGGTGCCGACATTCGTTTCGTCAAAGGCACTTATCGCGAAGACGAAGTCGCGGTGGTCGAGCGTCAACAGATGGCCGCCGAACTGGCCAGCGAGATTCCCGGCGCGGTATTCATGAACCAGTCCGACAATGCGGCGAATGCCGGCGGTTACAATGATTTCGTCCGCGAAACCATTGTCCAGGCTGAAGGCGTGGTCGGCGCTTACGTCGGTTGCGTCGGCACCGGCGGTTCGATGACCGGCATCGCACGCGGCTTGAAAGTGCACAACCCGGAAACCGTCACCGTCGCGGTGGAACCGGCCGGTTCGATTGTCTTCGGTCACCCCGGCTACCCGTACTACCAATCCGGCACCGGCACGCCGGCCGGCGACACCGTGGGTCTGGTGCTCGACTACAGCTGCATCGATCTGGGCGTGCAAGTCACCGACTCGCAGGCATTCGAAACCGCGCGCTACATCGCGCGCAACTTCGCCCTGCTGGTCGGCGGCTCCACTGGCGGTGCAATTTTCAAGGCGCTGGAGCTGATCCACAAAGGTGTGCTGAGCGGCAACGTCGTGGTGCCGATTGCCGACGGCGGCGAGAAATACCTGCACACCGTGTTCGACGACAAGTGGCTGCAGGAGCGCGACCTGATCGATCCGAGCATCGCCCCGCAACTGGACGCCTGGCTGGGCAAGACCCACTGGCTGGACTCTGTTTCCGCGCCGCTGCAACTGAGCGTCGCATGACCCACCCTTCACACAGGAACGCCTCTCGATGAATCTATTGAAAGTCGCCATCTGTGGTGGCGGCAGGACCGGCCATCTCAACGCCATCCTGTTCAAGCAGCTACCCAATGTTCAGGTTTCGCTGCACACCCACAATCAGGAGGTCATCGAACAGCACGCCCGCCAGACGCCGATGCAGGCCTTGTTGCCGGACGGCTCGACGCTGAGCGCCCGACTGGATCGAGTGACCAGCGATGCCAGGGTTGCGGTGGAAGATGCCGACATCGTCATCATCACCGTGCCGGCCCATGCGCGTCCGCAAACATTGAAAGATATCGCGCCGCATCTGACCACCAGCAAACCCGTGTTCATCGGCGCTATTCCCGGCTTCTGCGGTTTCGACTGGCTGGCCGAAGCGACCCTGCCCGACCGGCCGAACGTGGTGATCTGGGGCATGAAAGATGTGCCGCACACGGCGTTCGAATTGACCCCGGGACGCTCGATCAAAATGGGCGGCGGTAAAAGCCAGTTGTACGTCGCGACCCATGCCCGAGAGCCGCAAACCGCGCGCCGCCAATTGGAGAAAACACTCACCCGGCTTTATGGCCCGTGCGTGACGATGCTCGACCACTTTCTGGAAATCACCCTGACGCCGGGCAACCCGATCATGCACAGCTCGGTGATCTACGGCCTCATCGGCCCTTACGGCCAATGGCATCGCAAGATCTTCCCGCAACGCATGTGCTGGTGGACCGAATGCCCGGAACTCGGCGCCTATTTCCTTGAACGCATGGATCAGGAAAGCCAGCAACTGTGCGCGGTGATCAGCCAGCGTCTGGGCATCGACCTGTCTTCGGTGAAATCCCTGAAACAGGAAATCGTCGAGGCCTACGGCGAGCAGATCCGCGACCAGAGCAGCATGCTCTCGATCCTGCGCACCAATCAGGCCTACAACGACATCCTTGCGCCGATGGTACCGGCCGCGGACAACCGCGCCGGCTATGTGATCGAGCGCGAGAGCCGCGCCTTCAACGAAGACGTCGCCTACGGCCTGGTGCTGCTGGTGGAAATGGCCAAACGCTTCGACCTCAAGGTGCCTTATATCGAGGAAGTACTGCAGTGGAGCGTGGCCTACATGGAAGGCCTGCGCGGCTCGGCACTCGACTATTTCCCGCGCCAATGGCCGCACACGACAAGCGCCGCCGCTTGATCTTCTTACTCAATTTTCGACGAGCAGACCGCTGATATGGATGACTTCAAGACACTGATCGCCTACTCCCGCAAAAACGCCATGCGCCGTCTGGTGCGTTGCCTGTTTGCGGAAAACATCCTCGACCGTTCGGCCCTGAGCTTTTCCGTAGAGGGCCACCAGGCGACTTACCCGCTCAAGGGCGGTCGCGCCCATCTGGCTTTTTCCGACATCGCCAAAGGCCCGGCCGATACGGTGGTCAACGACGGCGACGTGGTGTTGGTCACCGATGAAGGCGTGCGCCAGGTGATCACCAGCCACCAGGACATGCTCGATGTGCTGCGCGACAGTTTCGACTTCGCCCCGACCGACGAAGGCGTGGCCGGGCTCAAGTCCGACATGGAAAACAGCCTGAGCAACGACGCCCACGCCCGTCAGCATCGTCAGCATTGGAACGCCCGACTGGCACAAGCCGCCAAGGATCAAGGACTGCACAGCTTCACTGATTACTTGCGCCAGCACGCCAAAACCAAGGACGCCGCGATCCTGCTCGACCAGTGGGGTTCACTGGAGGGCCACCCGTATTACCCGACCTGGAAAGCCCGCCCGGGCCTGACCGATGAAGAGGTCGAGCAACTCTCGCCCGAGTTCAACGCACAGGTGCCGCTGCGCATCGCCGCACTGCGCGCCGACAACGCGAAAAGCGAAAGCATGCCGCACGTGATCGATTACCGCGCCTGGTTCGCTGAGCATTTCCCGACGCAATGGGCGCAATGGAAAGCCTCGCTCAACAGCAAGGGGCTGGACGAAAACCAATGGCTGCCCTTGCCGATCCACAGCTGGCATTTACAAGCCTACGTGCTGGAAACCTTCGCGCAGGAAATCGCCGACGGCATCCTGATCACCGATGGTCCGGACCTGCCAACCCTGCCGACCATGTCCTATCGCACGATGATGCCGGTGCTGAACGAATCCGCGCCGCTGATCAAACTGCCGATCGCGGTGTGGATGACCAGCGAACTGCGCAGCCTGCAAGCCAAGTCGATTCACATGGGCCCGCGCATCAGCACGGTGATCAGCAAGATTCTCGAGACGGAAAACGGCTTCGATCAGCGCCTGGAAATCTTCCCGGAAGAAATCGGTGTGCGTTACAAAAATGCCGTGACGCAGGACGATCATCCGGGCCGGCATTTGTCCGTGGTTTATCGCGCCAGCGCACCGGCATTCGAACGCAACGATGAGTGTCTGCCGATAACCGTGGCTTCACTGTTCACCCGTTTGCCCGGCAGCGGTCGTCCGCTGTTCACTGATCTGATTGAACGCGACGGTGTGCGCGCCAATACTGCGCAGGTCGAGAACTGGTTCCGCGAGTACGCGAAAGTGGTGACTCACCCGGTGGTGGCGATCTACTTGATGTACGGCATCGGCCTTGAGGCGCACCAGCAAAACACCATGGTGCTGTTCTCCCCGGACGGCAAAGCACGTAGTCTGCTGATCCGCGATTTCGGCGATGGCCGCACTTACGCGCCGTTGCTCGAGGGCCGTGGTTACAGCCTGCAACCGCACGTACAGCCGGGCATTCTGCCGACAGTATTCTCCGGTGATATCGAGCCGGTGCGCATGTTTGTGCTCGACGCGGCGTTCCTCACGCACCTGCATGAAATGGCCCTGTGGCTGACCAAGGAATACGCTTTCAACAACACGCGGCTCTGGCAGGTGTTGCGCGAAGAAACCGACCTTGCCTTCGAAGCGGTGCGTGACCGCGTCGCGGCAGATGTGTGGGAAACCGAGCACAAGGCGTTCGTCGAAGAGCCTTGGCCAACCCGTTCGTTGTTGCGCATGCACTTGATGCAGTACAGCAACTATCGTTTGCAACACACCCTGACCAACCCGCTCGCTAGCGTTTAACCGAGGCTGACTCATGTCCCAAGCAGGTGCCATCCAGGGTTCGAGAGTAAGAATCCTGATTTATCTTCTATTTGCGATCCAGCTGGTATCGATGGGCGCGATGGAAATGAGCGGGCCGTTCTGGCCTATCCACCTGCGTGGGCTGACGACGTCAGAGTCGCTTTTCAGCTTCGCCAGCATCGCCGTGTACGTCGGGCCCATGCTGGGCATTATTCTCACCAGTGCATTCTGGGGCCGGATCGGTGATCGCTACGGCCACAAGTTGATGATGATCCGCGCCCTTGCCGGCTTGTCGTTGACCCAGCTTGGGCTGGCCCTGTTCAGTGATATCTGGGTGATTCTGATCCTGCGCTTTCTGCAAGGCGCGTTTGCCGGCTATATCGCGCCGGCACAGGCCTACGGCGTGAGCATTGAAGCGCCGTCGCGGCGCGCACGGCTGTTCGCCATTCTGCAAATCTCGACCAACGTCGGCTCGCTGCTGGGTGCGGTGGTCGGCGGTTTGATCCTCGATTACGCGACGTTCTTCTGGATCAACATCATCGCTTCGGCGCTGTGTGCGGTGTGTACCGTGATCGCCGCCGTGACCTTGCCGGACGTGCCGCCGGTGAAGAAAGCCGTGGCCGTCGACAAAACTGCACCGGCGCGTTCCGGCAGCCTGTGGCAAGGCTCACCATTGCTGTCGCTGCTGGGTGTGATGGGCATTCTGTTGCTGGCGCGGATGCTGCCGCAGACCTCGTTTTCGCTGTATGTCAGCTCGGTGTTCGAGGTCAGCAATTCGGTGGTCGGTCTGTGCTACGGCTTGCTGGCGCTGGGCTTCATTCTGTCGGCCACGACGTGGTCGCGTTATTTCGAACACCGTGGTCAGCAGGACACCTTGCAACGCATGACTTACGTGGTCATCGGCTGCATCGTCCTCACTGCGGTGGCAGGCGTCACCCACAACCCGGTGGTGTTCGTCATTGCCTACTTCATCTGGGGCGTGCTGCTCGGTGCGACTACACCCGTGTTGATGGCGCTGATCTCGAAAACCGCCGACAGCTCGCAACAGGGTCATGTACTGGGCATCGCTCAGGGCACTGCGCAATTCGCTTCGATTGCGGGAATTTCCGCCGGCGGCCTGCTCAGTCAGGTCTACGGTTTGCAGTACACCTATCTGTTTGTTTGCCTCGCTTACGTCGTCGCACTGATCCCGATCGTCGCGTTGCGCTACTGGCCGGCGGCGATGCAAGCAAGCCCTGCCCCGGACGGGGAATGATCAAGGAGTCTGCTTTTGAATATTGAACAACTGCGCGCCGACACCCCCGCCGTCGCGCAACTGATCCACTTCAACAATGCCGGCGCGGCGCTGATGCCCGCGCCGGTGATCGAGACGATGACCCGTCATATTCAGCTTGAAGCGACTCAGGGCGGCTATGAAGCTGCCGGACGGCAATCGGCCAACCTGGAAAACGTGTATGGCGCCATCGGCCGTTTGATCAACGCCCAGCCTGATGAAATTGCGGTGATCGAGAACGCGACCCGCGCATGGGATATGGCGTTCTACTCCTTGCCATTGCAACCCGGCGATGTGGTGCTGACGTCGACCACCGAATACGCCGGCAACTACATTCCCTATCTGCAAATGAAGCAGCGGCGTGGCATCGAGATTCGGGTCATTCCTAATGATGAACACGGCCAGGTTTCCCTGTCGGCACTAACGGCAATGCTCGACGATGATCGGGTTGCGCTGATTTCCCTGCCGGTGATCGCCACCAATGGCGGCCCGGTGCAACCCATCGAGCAGATTGGCGCACTCGCCCGTACGGCTGGCGTGCTGTTTCTGCTCGACGCGTGTCAGGGTGTCGGGCAGATGCCGATCGACGTGCAGAAAATCGGCTGCCACATGCTCGCGGCCACCAGTCGCAAATACCTGCGCGGACCGCGCGGGATGGGCTTCTTGTATGTCGAAAAGTCCCTGTGCCAGAACCTGGAACCGGCATTTCTCGACTTGCATGCCGCCTCATTGCAGGACGCCGAGACGTTCGAAATCCGCGCCGATGCCCGACGTTTCGAGAACTGGGAATGCAACGTCGCCGCCAAACTCGGTCTCGGTGCGGCAGTGGAATACGCGCTGGCGCAAGGCATCGAACCGATGTGGCTGCGGATTCAGCAACTGGCTGATTACCTGCGCCGACAACTGGCAGATATTCCTGGCATCACGCCGCGAGACCTCGGGGTGCAGAAGTCCGGCATCGTCACGTTTACTCATCTCGACAGCAGCGCTGCGCACGTTCAGCAGTGGCTGGCTGGCCAGGAAAAGCGCATCAACGTCAGCACCTCGACCGTGCGCTCGACTTTGCTCGACATGCAGCACAGGGACTTGCTGGAGGTCAGCCGTGCCTCGTTGCATGCGTACAACACCGAGGCGGAAATCGACACAATGGTTGCTGCGCTGCGCGGTTTGCAGGGCGCCTGAACAGGACGCCAATCGGCGCTTGCGTCAAAGAGGGGTTGTAAACTAGCATTGGGAATACTTCTCAATTGCATGAAAATCTGCAGCCATGAGCGAAACCCTTCCCGCGAATAATGCCAATCACCTGCGCGCGATCGAAGCCCTGTATAGCGGCCATCATGGCTGGCTGTACGCGACGCTGAGAAAAAAACTGGGAAACGCCATGGATGCGGCGGATCTGGCGCAGGATACCTTCACGCGCATTCTCGCCTCGCAAGTCACCGTCATTGAGCAGCCGCGCGCGTATCTGAGCTGCGTGGCCAAGGGCATTCTGGTCAACTGGTATCAGCGCAAGGCACTGGAACGGGCCTACCTGGACGCCCTCGCCCATGTGCCGGCGCCGGAAGTGCCTTCGCCGGAATTGCGTTTCATGGTGCTGGAAACCCTGCACGAAATCGACGCGATGCTCGACGCCCTGCCGCCGCTGGTCAAACGCGCCTTTCTGTTGTCGCAGATCAGCGGGCTGAAATACGACGACATCGCCGAGCAGTTGGGCGTATCGCTGATCACCGTCAAACGCTACATGAAGCAAGCCTTCGTGCAGTGCCTGTTGCTGGTGGAGTGAATGCTCAGCCGCCGCCATGAGCCGCACCTCGATCACCAGGCCCTGGAAGAAGCCGCGGACTGGTTGATCCGCATGAGTGAAGGCGAACTCAGCGACAGCGAGCGCGGCGAATGGGAATACTGGAAAGCCAGCACGCCCGAGCGCGGTCGTGCCTGGGCGCGGGCGCAGTTGTTGCAGAGCAAACTCGGCGGCCTGCCACCATCCTTGGCGATGTCCGCACTCGATCGCCCGAGCAGCCCGGAGCGCCGTGCGGCGTTGGGCAAACTGGCGATGATTCTGGCGATCCTGCCGGCCGGTTGGGGCAGCTGGAAGCTGGCAGAGTCGCAGCAATGGTCAGCCGACTACCGCACTGCGATTGGCCAGCAACGCGAGCTGACCCTCGCCGACGGATCGAAAATCACCCTGAACACCGACACCGCCATCGACGTGCTGTTCGACGCCAATCAACGCCTCATCCACCTGCGCGAAGGCGAAATACTGGTGCAGACCGCGCCGGACATTTCACCGTTGGCGCGACCGTTTCTGGTCAGCACCCGTCAAGGTCGCATGCAGGCACTGGGCACGCGTTTCACCGTGCGCGAACTGCAACCGCGCACGCACCTCGCGGTGCTCGAAGGCGCGGTCAAAGTCGAGCTCGCGGACAATCGCCAGACCACGCCGCTGATCGTCAACGCCGGTCAACGCACCGACTTCTCGTCCCACACTTTTGGCCAGATCAGCGTTGCCGACCGCTATGTCGGAGCCTGGAGTCAAGGCATGCTGATGGCCGACAAGATGCGTCTGGCCGACTTCGTCGAAGAACTGACGCGCTATCGCCGTGGCTTCGTGCGCCTCGATCCGGCGCTTGCCGATCTGCGCATTTCCGGCGCCTACCCGATCAGCGACAGCCAGCGCACCCTGAACATGCTGGCGCAAACCTACCCGATCCTCGTCAGCGGCCACCTGAATGGCTACTGGGTCATGCTTTCCCCCGCCTGAGTGAAAAAATATTTGCCGCAGCGGTGATACTTTTTCCGATCTCGACTGGCTACTGGGGAGAAGCACCTTTTCGTCCTGTTCATAGGCTCATTCATCCATGCTTGCCGCACGCCACCTGCGCCCGGAACGTCAGCTCAAACCCGTTGTTCGCAGTGCGTTGCTAAGCCTTGTCCTGATCGGTGCCGTTTGCCCGTTTGCCTTGGCCGCCGTGCCGGTGCAACTGGACGCTGTCGCGGTTCGTGCCTACAACATTCCTGCCGGGCCACTGGGTGCGACCCTGTCGAGCTTCGCCGTGGACGCCAACATTGCCCTGTCGTTCCAGCCCTCGCTGGCCGAAGGCCTGACCAGCCCTGCGCTGATCGGTCATTACTCGACGCAGGAGGCGGTCAATCGCTTGCTGGCCGGCAGTGGCCTGGACATGGTCTTGCGCAGCGACGGCAGCTACACGCTGGTGCCACGCCGGGTGACACTGGATGAAACATCGATCATCGGCACCGAAAAGCGCGCCGATTCCCTGCCAGAAGTGTATGCAGGTGGCCAGGTGGCCAACGGCGGACGTTTGGGCTTGCTCGGCAACACTGACGTGATGGACGCCCCCTTCAGCATCAGCACCTACACCTCGGCGCTGATCAAGGATCAACAGGCCGTCACCGTCGGCGATGTGCTGGAACGTGATTCTTCGGTGCGCTCCACTGGCCAGACCGGGGGGATTGTCGACTCGTTCTTCATCCGTGGCTTTCCCGTCGGCGAAGGCAACCTCGGTGAACTGGCCTTCGACGGCGTGTACGGAGTGGCGCCCAATTACCGCGTGTTCACCGAATACGCCGAGCGCATCGAACTGGTCAAAGGCCCCGGCGCCCTGCTCTACGGCATGTCCCCCAACAACGCGGTGGGCGGCGTAATCAACGTGGTGCCGAAACGCTCCCTCGATGAAGACCTGACCCGTTTCACCGCCAGTTACGCCATGGATGCTCAGGCCGGTGGCCATCTCGATGTAAGTCGCCGCTTCGGTGAAGAGCGCCGTTTTGGCGTGCGCTTCAACGGCAGTACGCAACTGGGCAACACGGCGATCGACGATCAATCGCGCCACGTCGACATCGGCGCGATTTCCCTCGACTATCAGGGCGAACGCCTGCGCACAACCTTCGACTGGCTCAACCAGAAAGAAAGCTTCGACGCCGCTTCGCGGCCGTTCCTGATTGCTTCAGGCGTGGACATTCCTTCCGCCGCCAATGGTCGCAGCAACGTCAGTCAGGATTGGGGCTGGTCGAAAACCCGTGACAAATCGGCGCTGCTCAGCGGCGAATATGACCTCAGCGACGCATTGACGGTGTTCGCCCATGCCGGTGGCGGCAAATCCGATGTGGCGCGGATGTCCGACCAGACGCCGACCATTATCAGTGCCGCTGGCGACACCTCGTCGATCCCCGGTTACTACAAGTTCGAAGTCGAGCGTTACACCGTTGATGCCGGTGCGCGGCTGCGCTTCGATACCGGGCCTATCAGTCACCGCACCACCGTGCAGGTCAGTCGCTATCGCGATGTGTTGTCGCGCGGGATCATTTCCGGAGCACCGATCCTGTCGAACATTTATCACCCGGTGGATCGCCCGCAACCTTACATTCCCAAGCCGGATACGCCGAAGGTCTCGCAGAGCGAACTGACTGGCGTGGCGCTTGCCGACACGCTGTCGATTCTCGATGATCGCGCGCAGGTAACCCTGGGCTTGCGCAAACAGAACATCAAATCCGACAACTACAACGCCGCCGGCGTGGTGACCACGTCCTATGACGACGGCCGGACGACCCCGTTGTTCGGCGCGGTGATCAAGCCTTGGGATCACGTTTCGTTCTACTACAACTACCTCGAAGGGCTGAGCAAGGGCGACATCGCGCCTTCCACCGCGTCCAACGCTGGCGAGATCTTTGCCCCTTATGTTTCCCGCCAGCACGAACTCGGGGTCAAAGCCGACTACGGCACGTTTACCTCCACCATCAGCCTGTTTCAGATCACCAAACCCAGCGGCGAACTGGCCTCCGGGGTGTTCTCGGTGCAGGGCGAACAACGCAATCGCGGGCTGGAGCTGAACGTGTTCGGCGAAGTCACGCCGGGCACTCGCCTGCTCGGCGGCGTGACCCTGCTCGATGCCGAACTGACGAAAACCGGCGTGGCCGCCAACCGCGGCAACAAACCGGTCGGCGTGCCCGAGGTTCAGGCCAACCTCTGGGCCGAATGGGACACCTCATGGGTCGAGGGGCTGACGCTGACCGGAGGCGCGATCCACACCGGCAGCCAGTACGTGAACCAGGCCAACACACAAAAACTCGATGACTGGACCCGCTTCGATGTCGGCGCCCGCTACAGCACGCGCATCGATGATCGACCGACCACGTTTCGCGCCACCGTGCAGAACGTGTTCGACCACGAGTATTGGTCGGGCGTCGCTTCCTACGGCGCGTTCTCCCAAGGCTCACCGCGCACCTTATTACTGTCGGCGACTGTCGATTTCTGAAACGTTCAGCCGGCCAGCGGTGTGAGCCGTTGGCCGAACTGACCTTTGCAAAGGCTTTGACCATGGTGATTTTCGATCGACGCAGCCTCGCGATGGCTGCGCTGTTACTGGCAGGACTGCTGAGCCTGTCTGCGCTGGCGCCGCGCAATGCAAACGCCAGCGAAGCGGATACGGCGCGCACCGAAGTGACCGATCTGCTCGGGCGCAAGGTCAAGGTGCATCTGCCGGTCAGACGGGTCATTCTCGGTGAAGGCCGGCAGTTGTATCTGCTCGCCGCGCTGGACACACAGAATCCGATCGAACGCATCGTCGGCTGGCGCAAGGATCTGATCCAGTCCGACCCGGACACCTACAATGCCTACCTGCGCAGATTTCCCGGCATTGCCAAAATCCCCACCTTCGGCGGCTTTGAAGACGGCACCTTTGATATCGAACAAGCGATCTCGCAGCGCCCGGATGTGATCATCCTCAATATCGAAGCGCAGCACGCCACCGAAGATGCGCGCTACATCGAGAAGCTCGACGCTTTGGGCATCCCGGTGGTGTACGTAGATTTTCGCAACAACCCGATGCAGAACACCGAACCGACCATGCGCCTGTTCGGCAAACTGTTCGGTAAAGAGCAACGCGCCGAAGCCTTCATTGATTTTCGCAACCAGCAGATTCACCGCGTCACCGACGTCATCGAGAAACAGCACCCACCGCGTCCAAGCGTGTTCATCGAGCGCATCGGCGGCTATACCGACGATTGCTGCCTGAGTTTCGGCAACGAGAACTTTGGCCTGTTTGTCGATATGGCCGGCGGCAACAACATCGCCCGGGGGATCATTCCGACCACGTTCGGCCAGTTGAATCCCGAGCAGGTCATCGTCGCCAATCCGGCGCACGTGGTGGTCACCACGGCCAACTGGGAAGCCTTTGCACCCGGTGGCCATTGGGTCGGTGTCGGGCCCGGCGCCGACATGAACCAGGCACGGAAAAAACTCGCGTGGTATACGCAGCGTCCGGCCTACGCCGGGATCAAGGCTCAGGAGACACAAGCCTTCCACGCCATCTGGCATCAGTTCTACAACAGCCCCTACCAATTCGTGGCCATTCAGCAATTGGCCAAATGGTTTCACCCGGAGCTGTTTGCCGATCTCGACCCGGACGCCTCCTTCCGCGAACTGCACGAGCGTTTTCTGCCCGTGCCGTATGAGTCGGGCTACTTCGTCAGCCTGCGCAATCCTGAGGTCAAGCCATGAGTTCGTTGACCGACACCGTCGAGGTGCAGCGCGAAACCTACCGGCGACTGGTGCTGCGTAAACGCATGATCCTCGCCGGGCTGGTGGTTCTGTTGCTGTGCAGTGTGCTGCTCGATCTGGCACTGGGTCCGGCGAGTTACAGTTTCAGCGAAGTGCTCGGCGCCCTGTTTTCGCCGGACAGCGCCTCGCCACAAGTGCGCGTGGTGATGTGGGACATTCGTCTGCCGGTGGCGTTGATGGCCGTGGCCGTCGGCGCGGCGTTATCGCTGGCCGGCGCGCAGATGCAGACCATCCTCAACAACCCGTTGGCCAGTCCATTCACCTTGGGCATTTCCGCCGCCGCCAGTTTCGGCGCGGCACTGGGCCTGGCCTTCGGCGTTGCGCTGTTCCCGCTGGCCGCGCAATTCATGGTGCCGCTCAACGCCTTCATCATGGCCATGCTCTCGGCGCTGTTGATTCACTTTCTGAGCATGCGTCGTGGCGTCACTGCCGAAACCATCGTACTGCTCGGCATCGCATTGGTGTTCACCTTCAATGCGCTGCTGGCGCTGGTGCAGTTCTTCGCCACCGAACAAGCCGTCGCCGCCGTGGTGTTCTGGACCATGGGCAGCCTGACCAAAGCCACCTGGCCGAAACTCGGGGTGATCTGCCTGGTGATCCTGATCACCCTGCCGATCTTCGCCAAACGCGCCTGGGCCCTGACCGCCCTGCGCCTGGGCGACGACAAGGCTGCCAGTTTCGGCATCAACGTGCGCAGCCTGCGCTTTCAGACGCTGATCATGGTCAGCCTGCTCGCCTCGTTTCCCGTGGCCTTCGTCGGCACCATCGGCTTCATCGGTCTGGTCGGTCCGCACATCGCGCGCATGCTGATCGGTGAAGATCAGCGCTTCTTTTTGCCGGCCTCCTTGCTCACCGGTTCGTTGATTCTCTCGGCCAGTTCGGTGGTCAGCAAGACCCTGATCCCCGGTGCGATTTTCCCTATCGGCGTGGTCACCTCGCTGATCGGCGTGCCGTTCTTCATTTCACTGATTCTCGGCGGGAAGAAAAACTCATGGTGACGCTGCAACTGGACAATCTGGGCGCGCGCTACGGTCAGCGCGAGATCATTCGTGGCGTCTCGACGGCGACGTTTTCTGGCGGTCAGGTGGTGGCCGTGGTCGGGCCCAATGCGGCCGGTAAATCGACCCTGTTCAAACGCATGGCCGGGCTGATCGATGGCCCCGGGCAGGTGATTTTGCAGGACTCGAAAAAAGGCCCGAGCGGCATCAGTTACATGCCGCAAGGCTTGAACGCCAGTGCGCGTTTGACGGTGTACGAATCGGTGCTGCTGGCGCGCAAGCAGCTGACGCCAGGCTGGGTGGTCCACGATGATGAGCTGAAACTGGTCGACGAGATTCTCGCCGCACTGGGCATCACCGGGCTGTCGTTCCGTAACCTTGGTGAACTCAGCGGCGGTCAGCAGCAGTTGGTCTCCATCGCCCAGACGCTGGTGCGCGAACCGGAAATCCTGCTGATGGACGAACCGACCAGCGCCCTCGACATGCATCGGCAAGTGCAGGTGCTGAACTTCATGCGCGGCCTCGCGCGCAAACGCGAGGTGATTGTGTTCATTGCCATCCATGATCTGAATCAGGCGTTGCGCTTCGCCGATCAGGTGCTGGTGATTGCTGATGGCACCAGTCAGGGCAGCGGCCCGAGCAATGAGGTGATCACCGAACAGATGCTGCGCGATGTCTATCAGGTCGAGGCGAGGATCGAGCAGTGCAGCAAAGGGCTGTCGCATATCCTGATCGACGACATCGTCTGATCTCCCCGCCCCTGTAGGAGCTGCCGAAGGCTGCGATCTTTGTTTTTTAAAAGACAAGATCAAAAGATCGCAGCCTGCGGCAGCTCCTACACGGTGGGGTGTGTTATGGATCGACTTGGGCCATCAGCTCTGGCACCGATTCCGGGCGCTTGGCGTAGCGCTGAGCCAGCACCGCGCAGACCATCAGTTGAATCTGATGGAACAGCATCAACGGCAGGATCAGCACGCCAATCGTGCTGCCGGCAAACAACACCTGCGCCATCGGCACGCCGGTGGCCAGGCTCTTTTTCGAACCGCAGAACAAAATGGTGATGCGGTCTTCCTGGCTGAAGCCGAATGCCTTGCCCAGCAACGTCGACGCCAACAGCACCAGCGCCAGCAGAATGCAGCAGACCACCACCAGCCCCAGCAACTCGAACAGCGGAATCTGATGCCAGATACCTTCGTTGACCGCCTCGCTGAACGCGCCGTAAACCACCAACAGAATCGAACCCTGATCAACGAACTTCAGCCAGTTCTTGTTGCGCCCCACCCACGCGCCGATCCAGCGACGGGCGATCTGCCCGGCAATGAACGGCAGGAGCAATTGCACGCTGATTTTCAGGATCGCATCGAGGGTTGAGCCGCCATCATCGTGGACATTGAGCAGCAGCGTCACCAACAGCGGCGTGAGGAAAATCCCGAACAGGCTCGATGCCGCCGCGCTGCAGATCGCCGCTGGGATATTGCCGCGCGCCAGCGAAGTGAAAGCAATGGCCGACTGCACCGTGGCCGGTAGTGCACACAGGTAAAGCATGCCCATGTACAGCTTGTCGCCGATCAGCGGTGACAGCAGCGGTTTCAGCGCCAGGCCCAGTAACGGGAAAAGGACAAACGTCAGGCCAAACACCAGCAAATGCAGGCGCCAGTGACCGGCGCCGGCGATGATCGACTCGCGGGACAGCTTGGCGCCGTGCAGGAAAAACAGCAGCGCGATGGCGATGTTGGTCAGCCAGCCGAAGCCGACGGCGACTTGGCCGCTGGCCGGTAGAAAACTGGCCAGCAGCACGACGCCAATCAGCGTCAGGGTGAAGTTATCGGGCAAAAAACGTGGGCGAGTCATGGTCGGTTCATCCGGGGGTTGCCAGTGCGTGCCGACGACTCTAACGTGACTGCCAATTACCGACTAACGCCGAAGGGCCACAAGATGCCGCCTAAAGGACATGACAAGAGCGTGCGCCGCAGCATTCCCGGGCTGCCCAGCCTGCCGCGTCCACTCTACGGGCGCACCGAATCGCTACCCAATCGCGCCCTGACCCGACGCCACAGCCACCCGTGGGTACAGTTGTCCTACGCGATTCAGGGGGTGCTGGAAATCCAGACCAGCGCCGGCCGCTTTGTCGCCCCGCCAGAGCGTGCCGTGTGGATCCCGGCCGGTGTGCCGCATCGGGTATTCAGCTCGCCACACACGGAAATGCGCAGCCTGTACATCGATTGCAGCGTTGCCGGATGGGCAATCGAGCGTTGTCATGTGCTCGGCGTCAGCGATCTGCTCAGGGAGCTGATCCGCGCGTTCAGTCAGGTCCCGGTGGAATACGACCAGAGCGGCCCGCATGGACGCCTCGCTCAAGTGATCCTCGATCAACTGGCCGAGGCGCCGCAGATCGACCTGATGCTGCCGTTGCCGCAAGACGCGCGCTTGAAGCAGATCTATCAGAGCCTGGAACACCATCCGGAACAGCAAACCACGCTGAGCCACTGGAGCGAGAAGTTCGGCGTCACCGAAAAGACCCTTACGCGCCTGTTTCTGCGCGACACCGGCCTGACATTCCGCGCCTGGCGCCAGCGCTTGCGCCTGCTCGGTGCGCTGACACCGCTGGAGAAAGGTGAACGGGTTACCGATGTCGCACTGGCCTGTGGTTACGACTCGACGTCGGCGTTTATCGCGGCGTTTCGTCAGCAGTTTGGCGAAACACCGGGGGAGTTTTTTCGCTGATCAGCGATCCGCCAGTTCTTCCAGCAAATCCGCCGACGGCACGAAATACAGACTCCCAGTCACGGCCGTGCTGAAATCCAGCAACTTGTCGTAGTTGCCCGGTGGCTTGCCGACAAACATGTTTTCCAGCATCTGCTCCAGCGGCTCGGGCGAGCGCGCGTAGCCGATGAAGAAGGTACCGAACTCCCCTGCTCCCGGCCGGCCGAACGGCATGTTATCGCGGAGGATCTTCACTTCCTCACCGTCTGCGTTGGTGATGGTGGTCAGCGCACTGTGCGAGTTGCTCGGTTTGACCGCGTCATCCAGTTCGATATCGGAGAGCTTGGTGCGCCCGATAACGCGCTCCTGAGCTTCAACGCTCAAACCGTTCCACGCGGTCATGTTGTGCAGGTACTTCTGCACCAGCACGTAACTGCCGCCGCTGAAACCCGGATCTTCGTCACCGACGATGGTGAAGTTGAGCGCTTTGCGCCCGACCGGGTTTTCCGTGCCGTCGACAAATCCGATGATGCTGCGCATGTCGAAATAGCGGAAACCCTGCACCTCATCGACCACGGTCACCGCATCGCCGAGGGCCGCCATGATTTGTGTGGCCAGCTCAAAACACAGGTCCATTTGATCGGCGCGGATGTGCAGCAGGAGATCGCCAGGTGTCGCAGGGGCGTGGCGCCCTTCCCCGCCAAACTCGCGAAAACCATGCAGCGCCGCTGGCCGTGGATGGCCGAACAGGCGATCCCAGGCGTTCGAGGAAAAGCCGCAAATGCAGGTCAGATTGCCTGTCGGTACACGCTTGCCCACCGAGCGCACCAGCCCGGCGACATCGCCGCACCAGTCTTTCACGGTTTGCGCGGCTTCAGCCCCCGCATTCAGCGTCGCGACGATGAAAATCGCGCTGCTGGTGATCGGACTGCACACCGCTTGAGGTTCGAGAATGTCGGTATTCATCGCTGAAAAATTTGCTCCGTAAAGAGTGCCCGAGCTGTTAACGAGGGCAGATACTTCGTTTTTATCGAACTGTTGCGCAGAAATAAACGATTTTTCTTTGCTGCAAACTCGTCGCTAGCATGGCCTCGTCTGACCCCAATCCAAGAATAGACAGGGAGCGTGACATGCCAGCCACAAACATCAATATCGGCGAACCGTGGATGTGGGGCGCTTTCATCGTCTTCGTGCTTGCCATGCTGGCATTGGACCTGTTCGTCTTCGGTGGACGCAAGGCGCATCGGGTCTCTGTGCGCGAAGCCTTGTCCTGGGTCATCGCCTGGTGCTTGCTGGCACTGAGTTTCGCGGCACTGCTCTGGTGGTATTTGCACGGTGCGTTCGGCGCCGAGATCGCCCGGGAAAAGACCCTCGAGTTCCTCACCGGTTATCTGATCGAGCAATCGCTGTCTATCGACAACATGTTCGTCTTCGTAATGATCTTCAGCTACTTCGCCGTACCGCCGGAGTTACAGCGGCGGGTGCTGCTGTACGGTGTACTTGGGGCGATCGTGATGCGCGCGGTGATGATTTTTGCCGGCGTGTGGCTGGTGTCGCAGTTCGAATGGCTGCTGTATGCGTTCGGCGTGTTCCTGATCTTCACCGGGATCAAGATGCTGGTGTTTGCCGACCACCAGCCGGACCTGGACAAGAATCCGTTGCTGCGCTGGGTGCGCGGGCATATGCGCATCACCAGTGGCTTTCATGGCGAACGCTTTTTCGTCCTGCAGAACGGCGTGCGCTGGGCCACGCCGATGTTTCTGGTGCTGGTGCTGATCGAGGCCAGTGACTTGATGTTTGCGGTCGACAGCATCCCGGCAATTTTCGCCGTGACGACTGACCCGTTCATTGTCTTCACGTCGAATATCTTCGCAATCATGGGCCTGCGGGCGTTGTATTTCCTGCTGGCGGACATGGCGGACCGCTTTCACTTGCTCAAGTATGGGCTGGCGATTGTGCTGGTGTTTATCGGAGGGAAGATGGTGTTGATGCCGTGGCTGCACATGCCGGTGGAGTGGTCGCTGGCGGTGGTGGGAGGGGTGATTCTTGGCTCAGTCCTGCTCAGCTTGGTCATGACCAGAGATGCCGAACGCCGCACGGAATGACACACCACAAAACCCTGTGGGAGCGAGCCTGCTCGCGAAGGCGTCGGACCAGTCAACATCGATGTTGAATGACACTCCGCTTTCGCGAGCAGGCTCGCTCCTACAGGGGATCGGTGTTACTTATCGGACTTGATACTGGTCCACACGCGCGTACGCACACGCTCAAGCTTCTGCGGCAACGGCTGCACGACGTAGAGGTTTTTCAGCGCCTCAGGTGTCGGCGTCAGGTTCGGGTTGTCGGTGATTTCCTTATTGATCAGCGGTATCGAATCCTTGTTCGCATTCGGGTAGCCGAGGAAGTCGCTGATCGGCGCGATCACTTTCGGGTCGAGCAGGTTGTTGAGGAATTCATGCGCCTCGGCGACGTTCTTCGCGCTCTTCGGAATGGCGAAAGTATCGAACCAGATCGGCGCGCCCTCCTTCGGCAAGCGCCAGTCGACCACCACGCCGTTCTTCGCCTCTTTGGCGCGGTTGCCGAACTGGTAGAAGCTGCCGGAGTAACCGATGGCCACGCAGATGTCGCCGTTGGCGATGTCGGTCATGTATTTGGCCGAGTTGAAGTAGGTCACGTACGGACGAACTTTGAGCATCAGTTCCTTGGCTTTTTCATAGTCGGCGGGGTTCTGGCTGTTCGGGTCGAGGCCCAGGTAATGCAAGGCCAACGGCAGGATTTCTGTCGGCGAATCAAGCATCGCTACACCGCAGGATTTGAGTTTTTCCATGTTCTCCGGTTTGAACACCAGATCCCAGCTGTCCACCGGCGCGTTGTCGCCCAATGCCGCTTTGACCTTGGCCGGGTTGAAGCCGATCAGCACGGTGCCGACCATGTAAGGCACGCCGTACTGGTTGCCCGGATCATTCTTGCCCAGCAGTTTCAACAGCTCCGGATCCTGGTGGCTCCAGTTCGGCAGTTTGGATTTATCCAGCTTCTGAAACACGCCAGCCTTGATCTGCGTTTCAAGGAACTGGTTCGACGGCACCACCAGGTCGTAGCCGGAGTTGCCGGTGAGCAGTTTGGCTTCCAGGGATTCATTGGTGTCGAAGGTGTCCCAAATCACTTTGATGCCGCTTTTGGCGGCGAAATCCTTGGGCACGGACGGCAGGATGTAGTCCGCCCAGTTGTACACGCGCAGTTCGCGTTGCTCGGCCTGGACCGCGCCGGCCAACAGCGACAGCCCACACACAGTGGCACCCAGAATGCGTTTCATCGTGACCATGGTTGTTCCCCAAAAGGCAGCGTGAGTTCGATGGTTTTTATGTTCTGTACACGGCAGCGGCTGTAAAGGTAGCCAAGGGTAGAAAAGGTTCAGCGTCTGGTTATGGTTTTGATTCTTGCTGACAGCGTAGCTGGAGCACAGTGGGGGATGGGCCAAAAGGGGATCGATGTGGCCATTTTGATTGACCGCCGGGATGCGGAAACAACAATGCCCGGCGAATGGCCGAGCATTGGGGTGAAGCGGATCAGGTCAGTCGGTGTAACCCAACCTCGCCGCCCTGCTCTGCTGAGTCTGGCCGCGTGTCGCCAGGCAGTAATACAACGGAACGGTGACCACCAAGCCCACCAGCCAGGACAGATCCGCGCCGTCGACCAGATTGGCGTACGGCCCGACGTACAGCGAGGTATTGGCGAACGGCAACTGCACAAGGATGCCGATGAAGTAGGCAATGATCGCGTGCAGGTTGAAACGCCCGTAAATCCCGCCGTCAGCGCGAAAAATCGAGGTGATGTCGTAGTTGCCTCGCTTGATCAGGTAGAAGTCGATCAGGTTGATCGACGCCCACGGCACCAGCACCAACAGCAGTGCCAGAATCAAACCGATGAACTCGGAAATGAAATCCGCCGACGCACCCAGCGCAACCACGCAGCAACCCGCCAACACTACGCTCGACAACACCACGCGCACCTTGATGCTCGGCGTCCATTGGCTGGCAAAGGTCTGGATCGAGGTGATGATCGACAGCACCGCACCATACAGATTCAGCGCGTTGTGGCTGATGATGTTGAGCAGAAACAGCACCATCAGAATCGGCCCGAGCCAACCCGTCGACTGCTTGACCGCGACCATCGCTTCGGTGCCTTCCGGGGTCGCCAACACGGCAACGGCGCCGAAGCTGAACGACAGAATCGTGCCCAGCGTCGCGCCCAGATAGGTCGCCCAAAATGGTTTGGCAATGCCAATGTCCGCAGGCAAGTAACGCGAATAGTCAGACACGTACGGCGAGAAACTGATCTGCCAGATGATCCCCAGCGACACCGTTGCCAGCCAGCCGGACAAGTTGAAGCTGCCGCGAGTGAGAAAATCCGCCGGCAAGTCATGGGCAAAGATATAGATGAACCCCGCCAACAACGCGCTGCCCATCACCCAAGTGCCGATACGGTTCAGCGTGTGGATGAAGTTGTAGCCGATCACGCCAATCGCCGTGGCTGCCAGTGCACCGATCAGAATGCTCAACGGCGCCGGCACCGACGGCGCGATGCCGACGATGGATTTGCCCGCCAGGACGATATTGGAAATAAAGAAACCAATGTAGATCAGCGCGGCAAAGAACACGATTAACAGCGCGCCATAACGGCCGAACTGGCCGCGACTCTGAACCATTTGCGGAATGCCCATACGCGGGCCTTGCGCCGACGCCAGCGCGATCACCACGCCGCCGATCATGTGCCCCAGCGCAATCGCCAGCAGCCCCCAGAGCAAATCGAGATGGAACACCTGAACCACCATGGCGCCGGTGACGATGGGCAGTGGCGCAATGTTGGTGCTGAACCAAAGGGTGAATAGGTCGCGGGCCTTCCCGTGGCGTTCCGCGAGTGGGACGTAGTCGACCGTATGGTTCTCGATCAACGGATCTTGCCGGGACATCTGGGACATATGCATGAACTCGAGTTTGTCTGTTCTTATCGTTGTATGAAGCCAAACCGGGGGGACTCTCTGGCCGCCCCTCAGATGCAGACCATATTATGGTATTCCAAACAATTCACAAGACTGATCCGTAGTTTGCGGCGCTATCTGATACGCCATCCTTACTGAAACCGCGGCTTGCAGACCAGCCGAAAGCCCCGTAAATGCTGAGTTTCCGACGAACGCGGCACGTTTATCGGTTCAGCTTAAAAGGCCTTGCAAAGATCGAATAGTGGTATACCATCAGACCAACAAACACATAAAAACAGCAGCACCACACCCGAGGACCGACCAATGATCGATGCCGCCATCTACAAACAAGTCATGGGCTCGTTCCCGTCCGGCGTAACCGTTATCACCACCCTGGACGATGACGGTCAGATCGTCGGCCTGACTGCCAGCGCGTTCAGCTCGCTGTCGATGGACCCGGCGCTGGTGCTGTTCTGCCCCAACTACAGCTCTGATTCCTACCCGGTACTGATCAAGAACAAGCGCTTTGCCATCCACGTTCTGTCCGGCGGCCAGCAAAGCGAAGCCTACGCCTTCGCCCGCAAAGGCAAAGACAAGGCGCAGGGCATCGAGTGGACCTTGAGCGAACTGGGTAACCCGATCCTGGCCAACGCGACAGCTATCATCGAGTGTGAACTGTGGCGCGAATACGAAGGCGGCGACCACGCCATCATGGTCGGCGCGGTGAAGAACCTGATCGTCCCCGAACAGCACAGCGGACCGCTGGTGTATTGCCACGGCAAGATGGGCGCCCTGCCCGTCCTGGCCTGATAAAAGAACAACGCATAACAATTGTGGGGGCGAGCTTGCTCGCTCCCACATGTAGCCTCAACAACAAAAGATCCGAGGAAGCGTCATGAAATTTTCCCTGTTCATCCACATGGAACGCTGGGACGAAAGCGTCAGCCACCGCCAACTGTTCGAAGACCTCACCGAACTGACCCTGATGGCCGAGGCCGGCGGTTTCAGCACCGTGTGGATTGGCGAACACCACGCGATGGAATACACCATCTCGCCAAGCCCGATGCCATTGCTCGCCTACCTCGCCGCCAAAACCACCACCATCCACCTCGGCGCCGGCACCATCATCGCGCCGTTCTGGCACCCGCTGCGCGTTGCCGGTGAATGCGCCTTGCTCGACGTGATCAGCAACGGCCGCATGGAAGTCGGCCTGGCCCGTGGCGCCTATCAGGTTGAATTCGATCGCATGGCCGGCGGCATGCCTGCCTCCAGCGGTGGCCAGGCATTGCGCGAAATGGTCCCGGTGGTCCGCGCCCTGTGGCAAGGCGACTACGCCCACGACGGCGACATCTGGAAATTCCCCACCTCGACCAGCGTGCCAAAACCGATCCAACAGCCGAACCCGCCAATGTGGATCGCCGCCCGCGACCCGGATTCGCACAACTTCGCCGTGGCCAACGGCTGCAATGTAATGGTCACGCCGCTGATGAAGGGCGACGAGGAAGTCCTCGACCTGAAGAACAAGTTCCAGACCGCGCTGGACAACAATCCAGACGTACCGCGCCCGCAACTGATGGTGCTGCGTCACACCCACGTGCACACCGCTGATAACCCGGACGGCTGGAAAGTCGGCGCGAAAGCCATCTCACGTTTCTATCGCACTTTTGATGCGTGGTTCGGCAACAAGCAGACACCGGTCAACGGCTTCCTCGCGCCAAGCCCGGAAGAGAAGTTTGCCGGGCGGCCGGAGTTTGAGCTGGAGAGTCTGCACAAGACGGCGATGATTGGTACGCCGGAAGAGATCATTCCGCGCATCAAGTACTACCAGGAACTGGGGGTGGATGAGTTCAGTTTCTGGTGTGACAACAGCTTGCCGCATGAAGAGAAAAAGAAATCACTGGAGCTGTTTATCAAGCATGTGGTGCCAGCGTTTCGGTAAACACTATGCTGGTTCAGCCCGTAAATGAAAACGCCCCGACATTGTTCGGGGCGTTTTCTAACCTGCGATTCAATTCCTGAACGTGAAGCCGAAATTGCAACGCATCGCCCAAGCAACAGACCACGTTTTCGGAGTGTTTTCTAAACGTGGTCTGTCCCCAGTCATTTTTCCCTCTTCATTCCCGAAAGAGCAGGAAGTTGGCCGATTATTACGATTCAATACTGGTAATCCAAAAAGAAGAATATTGCGTATAGAAAGAAAGCAAAAGACGCCAAACCGGCTCGCCAGGTGGGATCTGCATCTCTGCCCAGCCCACCCGGGGCGATTGAAATACCCGCGCCACGAAAGTAGCAATAGACACCTTGTGCAAACCATAACTGGGTTGCCAGCACAGTGAAAAAGCGCCCCCAGCTACCATTGAATTGCAGATAACCATTTATGACTGCGGCGACAAGCAATGCAACACCCACCATGTGGTGGTGTTTAAAAAGCGCTGCAATTATTGATTTAATGGGAATAGGCATCAGCCGCTTCCTTTACAAGATTGTCCCACACCTCTTGCGTTCCTAAGTAATTGGAGATCCTTCCCGCATCCACGGCCGGAATGCCCTTAGCTACCAGAAATTTCTCAAACCCTGTGCTCAAGATATTACTGGCGGTTGTTTTTGGCAGATCACTGTCCAAATATCCCGCGAGCATCGATGCAGCCATTGATGAGTTCGACAAAATTACCGATGCTTTCGCCGGCCCCATGACTGCTCCCCAACTCATCGCATACCCAACATCCTTGACCATTTGAATGTTTGCAGCTCTGATCCACTTGAGTGTCTGTGGATCCTTCAGATCAATATTACCTCCCGTTGCGATGCATTCAGCAGTTGCACAGGGATAAAACCGTGGTGTGTAGTTCTTGCCGTCGATGGTGATGGGTACACGATACCCGCCATTGCTATCCATGGGGTACCCAGTGAGCCGGTCACGACCGCCAGAACCATCAGAACTGAACTGAGACCATCCATCTTTGACGATTGATGAAAACCCCATCTCCGCTTCCAGTGTCCATGAATAGAGGTCGGTTTTCCCTTGTATGTACGCCACAACATCATGATCGCTACCAGTGAAGTTCTGTACAAAGAGTCCACTATTACCCAGCGGCAACCAATTACCATCGGGATCATACATACCTTCTTGAGTCGCTACGATATCGCTGCCTGGGCCGATCTTCGTCCCTTTGACAAAAGACAATCGCAACTGAGCTTCAATCTGCTCCACCGTGTACTTGCCATTGCTTTCAGCAGCCAGTCGCCGTGCCAGAGCCTTCTCTTCCGGGTGTAACTGGCGGTTGAACGTGGTGGCGTTCATGGCGATCTGAGCACCAGTGTCGACGTCCCCTCCCACCGCGGATGAAGCCAGAATACCGGTGAGTTGAGAAAGCACGCCTTCAATGTTTTTGTCGCCATTAGCCATACTGGCCAGCACGTTTATCATTGCCTGATTGAGCCCTGCCGAAGCCGCACCAGTGGCGAAGTCACTGCCTGTCGCTTTCGAAAGTAGCCCACCCATAATGGCGTGCGCGAGAATTTTCTGCGGACTGCCTTCAGGGTAAGAGACGTAGTCGCCTACCAGTTTGAATCCGATCGCCATGGCCGAGTTACCGGCCTGCGATGCTAAAGCGTTGCCTAGATTGCGCCCCAAATCCCCACCGTTCAGAGCAGTACTGATTGTTGCCTGAGTAGCGCCTTGACTCAACGAATAAGCCGTAAAGCCCAGCATCCCGTCGAGCGTACTAAGGTTGAATCCATGTTCAGGCTGAACGACTTCAATGCCTTGAACGCCGAAAAAATCATTCAAGAAGGAAGACGTGAAGCCGGCTGTTGCAGCCCCGGTCAGATAGTTCTTCAAATTGTCTTCAGCCAGGAGATCTTTGAAGACAGCACCTATATCTCCCTGGTTATTGATGAAACTGATTGAAGCAGTTCCGGCCATTGATGTCAGAACACTGGAGGCCATCACGTTACCCCATCCAGCTGCAGTGAACTGAGCGCCTGCCGCAACGGCCTGCGCGGTAGTCGCAGCCGCCATGGTGGTCCCTGATCCGGCAGTTGCACCTGCGGCTGCCCCTACAGCACCACTGGCAGCACCTGCAGTAAGAACAGTGATAATGATGAGCACCGCCAGCATCAAACCGGGCCCCATGCCGGAGCTACTGTACTGGTATGAGTCGTGCGTTTCCTTGACCAGACGCCAGTCCACGTCCCCGCGAGCTTCCAGATCCTTAAGCCACGCGAGCTTTGGGTCTGCGTTGACCATTACATCGATTGTCTGACTGATAGTGTGCTGGTCTAACTGCTTGATATCGACAGTCAATCCATTAACCGCATGAATGACCAGGTTACCTTCGGCAGTCAATTCACTCTGGCGTAAAGTCTCATCGGTTGTACCTTTGCCTTTGGCAGAATTCCAAGCAAGGCTGCTGCTGCTTTTATTGTGACTTTCCTGCTTGAGGTCTTTGACGCCTTCAAAAGTGATAGAGCCGCCACTGAAAAGGGACAGATCTTTTGCACTGGTGAGTTCAGCTGCTTGATAGCGCTGATCACCAGCGCTGACAAGAGTCAAATTGCCGCCACTGGAAATTTGCGTACCAATATTAGTTATCTTGGTGACTTCATCCCGCTTGGTTTCCTTTTTACCCCAGCTACTCTTTTTCTTTTTGTCATATAGAGAATAGTCACTGTCCTGTGCCGCCAGTAAATTGAGCTGATCTCCCGCGATCAAATAAGCCTCTTCGCCGGCGGTGACACGACTGGCTATCAGCGTCATGTCATCCCGAGCGCTAAGGGATATTTTCCCACCCGCTTCGACAGTCGTCTGAACCTGGTCAACGTGATCTTCCTTGCGGACAATTTTGCGATTTTTCGAGGCCGAGTGCTCTTCGTCGGCCGCAGAAGCAAAGAGAATATCTTGGCCCGCACTCATCGAGATATTCTGCTTGGCCGTAATTTCACTTGCGATTACAGCGATGTTTCGGCCACTTTCCACTGAAAGATTTCGACCCGCATCGACGTAAGAGCTCAACTGATCAACCGATTCTTTGAAATTTACAGAGTTACCTTTGTAGGAGCGCTCTTCCATCGACAGAATATTGACATCCCGCCCGGCATCCAAAAGCATGTCACGCCCACTCTGCAGTACTCCACCCGCAATAGTTACGTCACGCCCGGCTTTGATTGTCAGATCGTTTGCAGCCTCCACGCGCGCGGCAGAGTCGCCGTAGTCCTGATGTTGGGTTATATCAAGACCGCTGCGATCCATTCCGATAATCGTTCGCTCATTGATCACGTCGCCACGAACAGCCACCATGCTGACATCACCCCCGGTGATGATCCCGCCGGCCTTGTTCACCAGATTCTCACTGGCTAACAAATCCACTCGTCCGTTCGCTTCGATCAATCCACTGTTAACAAGATCTTTACTTGCGGTGGCCGACAGATTATTCGTCGCCTTCAACGTCCCGACGTTATCCAGGTTCTCACCGGCAATCAGCGTCACATCGTTACCGGCAATCAACGCCCCGGTCGGGCCCAAACGGCCATTGGCCTGCGCCAGATACACCACCGGCACCAGCACTTTTTCGCCATTCACTTCGTGCTCTTCGAGCCAGACGATGTCGTGGGTCAGTGCTGCCACTTGCTGGGCCGTGAGGCCGACACCGACCGACAGGTTGAGCGCATCCTTGCTGGCGATGGCGTTGTTCATCAGGTACTTGAACATGCCCTCGTTGGAGGTCTGGCCATCGATGAAAGCCTGGCCGGTGCGCGCAGTGACGGCTTGCTGGATCAGGCGCTGTTCGTAGAGACCGTCACCGAGGCGCTTGGCGCTCTGGTCGGGGTCATAACCGAGTTTTTCCAGCAGGTAGTCGGAGCTCATGAACGACTTGAGGTCGGTGAGTACCGGGTTGGTTTCGATCAGGTATTTGTGCGTATTGGACGGCGCCTTGGTGTCCGGCAGGCCGGTAACGCGGGTCACCGAGCGGGTGTCGATCGAGTCTTTGGCGTCATTGCCGACGCTGGGCGTGCGATGGAATGTATCGACTGCGCGGGTGCTGTCGGAGACTTGGGCCGGCGCGTCGATAAACAGGTTGCGCGGGCCGCCACCGGTGGCAACGGCCATATGGTCCTGAGTGCTGAGCGCTTCACCGCCCACCGTCCAGGTAGGCGCCGATCCATTGCCGGACGATGCCGTGCTGCTGCCCTGCCCGCTCAAACGGAACAACCCGTTTTCGCCGGTGGGCAGGGAGAAGCCTGGCAAGCTCAGCGGATTGACTTGCTGCTGCGCGAGGTCTGGCGGCAGTTGGCTATTGATGCGCACAACGGTGGTGCCGCTGCTGCCGACGTTGGTGTTGGCCACTTTATTAGTGCCGCCGCTGGAGCTGTAGTCTTCGTGAATAACACTGTTTTCAACTTCGCGGGTCGCCGTGATCGAGACTTTTCCGCCCGCCTGGATAACCGCGTTGCGACTGGTGACTGTCCCGGTGGAGCCGGTGCTGTCAGTGGCTACCTCAACGGCATCGCCTTGCTGGTAGGGCGCCAGTTGACTCGGTAAGGCAACCAGATTGTTGGGGTCGTACAGCGATGGCATCGAGGTTTCAAAGCCATACTTCAGCCCGGACAGTGCCCGACCGTATTTGCGCTCACTGACGATTTCGCCCGTTTCACTGTCTTTGAGTCTTACGACTCGAAACGTCTCTCCGTCTCGCCCGCCTTCCCTTTTACTGCCGGATTCAGCGATGGCTTTACGGACGACTCCGTCAGGGGCCAAGTAATACACATACGGAAAGTCGGGGTTGTTGTGCTGGTTGTACGGCACAACAAAGTCGGACATGAAATTTTCTGTGCTGCCAGCGCCCATTTCAAAGGCGTATTCGCGGGTCACTTCGATAGTCCCGCTTTTTGCGCCGATATTCTTCAGACTCGTCGCGTTGATATCGATGTTGCCACCGGCCGCCACCGTGCTTTTACTGTTGAGAAACGTACCACCCTGAAACACAAAATCCTTGCCGACGTTGAGCACGGCAGAGGCACTGGCGTCAGTGTCGACACTTTCATAAATCTCACGAGCCGTGAGGAAGTTGCTGAAAGTGCTGCCGACGCAGTCGCCACAACTGGCCGCGATATACCCCGATATCAGCTTGCGCTCAGACGAAGCCGCCGAGCCTTCAGTCCGGTTCTCGAACACATCGGCATTGAGCGTGAACCCGCCCACGCTCTCCATCGAGCCGGAAATGTTGTAGACCCCGGCAGCCCGCGCCGCACCGCCATATCCGCCGATGACTACATTGCCCAGGCTGTAGAAATCACCGTTCTGGTTGGTCAATGTGCTGACGCCGAGCGTCATGTCATTGCCGCTGAAAATCAGTCCGCGATCGTTGAGCAATGAAGGCGTGTTGATGGTCAGGTTCTGCGCCGCCCCCAGACTGCCGTAGTTGGCAACGCTGCCAGCGTTGACGGTCAGGTCTTCACTGGACGTGATGCGGCCCGAGTTGATCAGTTGCCCGCCGACACGAATGGTCGACGTCGCACCGGCGGCAAAACTGCCGCCTGCACCGATGTTCATCTGCGCGACAGACAGTTCGGTCCCTCGCTGGCTGGTCAAGCGGCCGCTGCCGCCGTAACTGCCCGACAGCTGCATGTCGATAATGCCGTCACTGGCGATCAAACCGTGGTTGGTCCAATTGCCGCCACGGGCCTGTAGAGACTCCGAAGCCAGCAGCTTGCCGCTGGTGCTCTGGCTGAACTCGCGCACGTTAACGTTCAGGCGACCGGCCTGAATCGTGCTGGTGTTGTTCCAGGTATCTGCATTGAGCTCCAGCAGGCCGCCGGTCACGATGCTGCCGCCGGCCCCCAGCACATTGGCCGTAGAGATATCGAACTTGCCGCGCCCGACGTGGTTGAGTTGCCCCCCGGCATTGAGGAAGCTACCGACCGCGAGGGTCATGTCAGTGTTGGCGGTTTCCAGTACGCCATTACGGTTGTCGAGCAAGCCGCCGAGCTGAAATTCGGTCTTGCCGGAGGTGCCCAGGGAGCGCAGGCGACCGTTCTGGTTGTCGACGCTGGCGGCTTTGACGCTCAGTTGGCTGTTGCTTTCGATGACGCCCGTGCCATTGCGCAGCGCACCACTGAGGCCGAAGTCGATACGCTCGGCGGCGATCTGGCCGCCACTGTTATCGAGGCTTGCGGCGGTAACACCCAGCAGCCCTTTCGCGTAAAGCACCCCAGCGCCGTTGTCCAGCGCCGCCGTGGTGATGCTGCTGTCTGCCGCTTGCGCCGAGATCCGCCCGCCGTTGTTGTTCAGGCCGGCCAGTGCCGACAGCGTCAGGCCCTGTGCCTGAATGATGCCGCCCTGACGGTTGTTGTTCAGGTCGAAACCATTGCGCAGAACACCAACCGTGCGTGCTTCCAGTGCACCTTTGATGCTGGCGAGTGTGCCGCCACGGTTATCGATGTTGGCGGCTTTGATCAGCACATCGCCATTCTGGGCGATGACTTTGCCGCTCTGGTTGTCGAAATCGCCGCTGATCTCCAGCGTCAGCGCGCTGTCGCTCTGGATCGAGCCTTTAGCGTTGAGCAAGCTTGCCGCTTTCAGTTGCACATCGGCTTTCTGGCTGTAGATCAGGCCGTCGGCATTGTTGCTGACGGCGCCAGTGGCGGTGATCAGCAACTGGTCATTGGCGGCGACGGTGCCCTTGTTGCTGTTGTCCAGCGAACCCGTGCGCAGGTCCAGGGTTTTCTGGCTGGCGAGTTGGCCGTTCTGGTTGTGCAGATCGGTTACGCCCTTGATCAGCAGCGGACCGGCAGCAGCGAGTTTACCGGCGTTGTTGTTCAGGTCACCGCTCAGGTTGAGGTTGATAGCATTGTTGCTGGCGATCTTTCCGCCACGATTATCGAGGCTCGATGCCGTGGCATTGAAGACCTGCTGTGCATTGATCACACCGCCGATATTGCTGAATGCCGTGCTGACGATATCCAGCGCCGCGCCACTGGCAATCAGGCCGCCCTGATTGTTATCAAGCGCACCGGCCAACGTCAGGGTCTGCCCCGCCCCACTGCTGAGATTACCTTTGTTGCTGTTATCGACATTGTCAGCGTTGATACTCAGATTGCCCTGAGCGACCACAGCACCCGCGCCACTGTTGAGCAGCGCGCCCGTCAAATCTACGCTGACATCGGCGTACTTGCTGGACAGCGTGCCGCTGTCGCGGTTGTCCAGGCTGTTACCGTTGACGATGAGCCCTTGCCAGCCGGACATCAGGCCTTTCTGGTTGATCAGGTTCGAGCCGCGCACGAGCAGTTTTTCACCGCTGATGATTTTGCCGGCGCTGTTGTTCACCGCTCTGGCGATCACATCGAAACCGAGATTGCTCGAGAGTTCGCCATTCTGGTTGCGCAGGTCGCGCAGACGCTGGAGGGTCAGCGGACCTTTGGCGGTGAGCTGACCGTTCTGGTTGTCGAGGTCGCCGTTGGCCAGATCCAGTGTGATCGATCTGTCACCCAGCAGTCGCCCGCCGTTCTGCGTCAGCGAGGTCAGCGTCAGGTCTATGTCGCCATTGCTGGAGACTTCGCCATCATTGCTGGAATCGAGACCGGTCGCCCTCAGCGTCAGGTTGCCTTTGCTGTTGATCAAGCCACTGTCGCGGTTGTTCAGTTCGGCACTGTCGATGTGCAGCGCCTGCGCGGCGCTAATCAAGCCTTTGGCATCGTTACGCAGCAGGCCATCGACCGTGAGTTCCAGGCCGCCACGGCTGATCAGGTTACCGCCGCTGTTGTTCAGGCTGGCGGCGCGGGCATCGATCGATGCGGCGCCGATCATGCCTTTGACGTTATCCAGCGCTGCGGCAATGCGCAGGATCAGCCCCTGATTGCTCAAAAGATTGCCGTTGCCGTTATCCAGACTTTGCGCGGTCAGCGTGAAGGCTTCAGCGCTGGAAATCGTACCGCCCTGGTTGTTGATGCCGTTGAGTTGTTTGAGCAGCAGAGTGCCAGGGGCGCTGATCAAACCACCATTGTTCAGCTGACCGTGATTCAAATCCAGACTCAGGCGCGTGTTGCTGAACAGCTTGCCGCCCTGTTGATCGAGTCCTGTAACCGAAGCCGTCAAAGCACCTTGACTGCCGATACTGCCGTCACCGGCATTGGTGACCTGAGCGGCGACGAGGTTCAGGGTGTCGGCACTGCTGAGCAGACCGTTGCTGTTATCGAAGGCGCCGGTAGTAACCGTGACTGCACCTTTACCGCTGAGCGTGCCGTGCTGGCGATTGTCGAGGCTGCCACTTTCAATGACCAGTGCACCGTCGGTAACAACCTTGCCGCCCTGGTTATCAACGCCGTCACGGCTGACCAGCTTCAAATCGGCGGCACTGGAAAGACTGCCCTGAGCGTTGGTCATCTGCGCGGTGTCGACCGTCAATGTCGCTTCACTGCTGACCTTGCCCTGGGTGTTATCAAGGGCTTCGATGGCGGTCAGGAGCATGGTTTGCTGACTGCGCAATTCACCGCCGTTGTTGGCCAGGGTGCGCGATCTCAGCGTCAACAACGTGCCCGCATCGATCAGGCCTTTATTGCGGTTGAGCACGTCATCGACAGTCAGCGTCAAGGCTTTGCCGGTGAAGACCTTGCCGCCGTCACTGCTGTCGAGTTTTTTACCGGTGAGCAGCAGATCGCTGTTGGTGCTGATTTCACCGCCGCGGTTATCCAGTTCACCCACAGTCAGGGTCATGGCTTTGGTCGAACCCAACAGACCGCTCTGGCGGTTATCCAGTTGAGCGGCGTTCAGTTTGAGCACGCCGGTGGCGATCAACTTGCCTTTCTGGTTATAGACGTTCGGTGCCTGCACGCTGACGTCCGATTTGCCGGCGATGTTGCCGACCCGGTTGTCGAGAACACCGACCGTGAGCGTGAGCTGACCGTCGGCAATCACTGTGCCCAGCTGGTTATCCAGCGTTTTGTCGGTAGCCAACAGCAACACACCGCGACTGCTGATCAGACCTTCATGGTTATCGAGGCTGGCGCTGTGGCTGTCCACGGCGGCGGCGGAAATTACCCCTTTGACGTTGTTCAATGCTTGCGCCATGCGTAGCGTCAAGCCTTGTTGCCCGAGCAGTTGACCGTTGCTGTTGTCGAACAGGCCGGTATCAATCCGGCTGTTCTGTTTAGCGATGATCAGGCCTTTTTGACTGTTGTCCAGACTTGCGCTGTTGATGGCCAATGCGCTGTCGGTGCTGATCGAACCGGCCCGGTTGAGCAACGCTCCCGCGCTGGTGATCGTGAGCATGCCGGCACTGCTCAGATTGCCGGTGCTGTTATCGATACGCCCGGCATTGAGGGTCAGCGTGCCTTCACTGCTGATGACACCCGTGGCGTTGGTCAGTGCATCATCAAGAGTAATCACCAGACCGTTGAGGCCACTGAGGATGCCGCCGCTGTTGTTCAGTGTGCGCCCGCTCACAGACGTTGCGCCCTTGGCCGAGATCTCGCCTGTGTTGCGGTTGTCGAGCAATCCGCTGACACGCACCGTAAGGCCGCCATCGCTGACCACCACGCCGCCATCGCGGTTATCTAGACCGGCCGCTTTGAAGCTCACTGACCGTCCGGACCCGAGCATGCCGTCACGGTTGTCCAGCGCCCCGCTCAGATCAATGTTGAGGCCCAGATCGCCAAGAATCTGGCCGCTGCGATTGTCTACAGTCCCGCCGCCCATGGCGATGGCTTGTGCACTGAGCGAACCGCTGCGGTTGTTCAGGGTCGCAGCGTTGACCGCCAAATAGCGGCTCGCCACCAGGCTCTTGCCGGTGTTATCGAGGTTCTGCGCGGTCAGGCTCAAATCCCCCGTAGCATTGCGACTGCCATCAGCATTGATGCCGGCTTCAATCACACCGTTGTTGGTCAAGCGGCCGCCAGCACTGAGTGTGATGTTGTCGCGGGCCGCAAGGCTTTGCCGGTTATTCAGATCACCTTGGGTTTGCACGTTCAGTGCGGTCCCCGCATAGACCGGACCGCGCGCATCGAGGCTGGCGGCTTTGACGTTGACCGCGCCGGTGGCCGAGGTATCGACCAGACTCAGTTGCCCATTGGCATCAAGCTGGATGTCGCCACCGCTGGCGATCAGTTTGCCGTCGAGTTTCACCCCGACCCCGGCTTCGGTGCCGACCAGTTTGATCGCCCCGGCGTACATGCCGCCGAGTGCCGAGGAGTCGATGGCCAGCTGCGGTTTGCTGCTGCCGTCCTCAACGCGTGCGGTGGCGTTGAGGGTTTGCGCATTGACGTCGTTGCGACCTGCGACGATGGCCAGGTTCTGTGCCTGAATCTGTGCGTTGATTTTCGCGCTGCGGGTGATGATTTCGAAACGGTCGACGTTGCTGGCGTTAAGCCCGGCGCCCTCGATGGCCACCGAGCCCTGATCAACCTGAAAGCGATCCAGCCGGCCGTTGTCGAGCACCGGTTTGCCAGTGGTCAGCGTCACTCGAGGCGAGTTGATGAAGCCGCAACCGTTGCAGGTGATGCCATACGGGTTGGCGACAATCACACGCGCCGACTGCCCCGCCACTTCCGTGTACCCGCGCAACTGGCTCGGGTTTCCGCTGATGACTTCATTGAGAATTGCTTGCGCCGAACCGCTGTTCTTCAGGTTCGGGTTGTCGACGATGTGCCCGCCCAATTGGGTGACGTTATTCTGCGTGGAGCCGTTGTTGAGGATCAGCCCCTGCGCACCGACGTTATAGTCGTGGAACTGGTTATGCGACAGGCCGCTGGCGTTGGGCGTTGCGATGTTGATGATCGGCACGCCATTGCCGGCGCGATCCAGCGAGGTGTTGGGGTTGGCTACGACAATGCCGTCAGCCTGCGCCCACATCGGTTGCCAGAACATCACGTTCGCCAACAGGAACGCCAACCCGCGTTTGGGCATGCCCAAAAAAGACTCACGTGTTTTCACGGCCGCAGAAGGTTGGTCTGCAAGGAAGGCGAACTGACGAACATCCATGTCGATGATCTCGAAAAGTTGTTTTTAGATAAAAAAATCGAGGCGGAAATAGATCGGTGCTTCACGCTCGGTCAGCGCGTCCGGTCGTTCCAGGGAATGGGCAAACGTCACGCTGGCGGCGACGTGCTGGCCACGGGTGAACAGTTCCAGCGAGTTGCTCGACATGCGCCCATGCTGATTGCCGTTGTACTGATTGTTCTGGATCACGCCCTGGTCGTAACCGAGGCTGGTGCCGTACTCGGCGAACACCGGTTGCAGCCACTCGGCAGTCACCGGACGGCTCCAGCGCAGGTCGTTGCGCCAGTAGCCGCCGCTGTCGCCGGACAGCGATTGATCCTTGTAGCCACGGATCGACGACGATCCGCCGAGACTGGTGCGCTGTGAGCTGAACAACACGTCTTCACTGCGTTGACCGGTCATCAAACTGCTGAAACTGAACGACTCGCCCCACACTTTGAAGGGCTGCAGATAGCTCAGGGTCGCGGTGTATTTGCGGTAGCGCGCATTCGGCTCGCCGGGGCCGGGGTCATGGCTACCCTGTGCGTCGAAGGCGCCGATGCCTTCCTGCATGCCCGCGTCAAAGTTGACGAAGGCACTGCCGACACGGCGACCGTGGTTGAAGCCAAATTGTGCTTCGCTGATGCGGTTGCTGCTCAGTTTGAGTTTGCTGTCTTCGATGAAGTTGTTGGTGCGCAGGTACGACAGGCCAGCGCTGAGCGAGGTTTTGCTGACGGCGTCGCGATGGATCACCCGCTCGGCGCGCAACTGATGGTTTTCGCTGTCGCCGGTCTGTTTGAAGTTGTAGCCATTGGCGGCGATTTGCGAGCGGTACTCGCTCTGGCTGTACGTGTAGCCAAATGTCCACCAACCCCATGGCAAGCTGTAATTGAGCATGGCGTTATTGGAGGTGTGTTGATGGTCAGTCATCGCATCGTGACCGCCGCGCAGGCTCAACTGATCCGCCAGGCCAAGCGGGCTATCCCAATCAAAAGTCGTGCCCCATTGCTGCTCACCGGTGCTGCGCTGACCGTCGTTGTTGCGCGACAGCCCGACTCGCCATGGCTTCTGCGGGGTGTTGGTGACCAACACTTTGCTGCCACCGACGTTCTGGCCGGGCGCCAGCTCCATTTTTGCCTGATTCGATGGCAGACGGTTGAGCTGATCGACCATTTGCTCGATCTCGCGCAGGTTGACCAGTTCACCGGTTTTGCCGGGAAAGGCCATGGCCAGTTCCCGCTCCGAGAGCCGGCTGTTTTCCGCGCCTTTCATGCCTTCGAGCTTGCCTTCGACCACCAGCACTTGCAGGTGCCCGCTGGACAGATCCTGCTGTGGCAAGTAAGCGCGGCTGGTGACCAGACCTTTCTCGATGTAGTGATCGGTGATGACTTTGAGCAGTTCGTTGAGCTGCGGCACACCGAGGCATTCACCGATATAGGGTTTGAGCAGGCGAGTCTTGTCGCGCTCGGAAAGGCTGTCGGCACCTTTGAGTTCGATGTCTTTGATCGGGAAACAGCGGGTATCGTTGGGGGCTGCCGGTTGCGCAGGCCTGGCGTCCTTGCCGGGCAGATCCTTGAGTTCTTCGAGGCGCCGCTGCTGCTCTTCGAGCAAGCGGTTCTGCCGGTCACGGATAAGGTCGGTGTCACCGGGAGTCGGAGCGGCGACGGCAATCTGAAGTGGAGACAGGCACAGCAACGCTACGCACAACCTCGCCACGAGGGCGGGTGAGGACATGTTCGATCCCTCGAGACGAAAAGTGACATCAAAATAGTGGCGCGATATTAGATGGCCATCATTTTGACGTCAAACAATCGTGTCGACCGCTTGTCGGGTTTGTATCGAGGAATGTACGACCGGTTTCGGTGCAGCGAGGGCCCGTTTTCATTGATCTGGCGGCAGCGGGTGACTCAGTCAAGCAGCCCCGCCTTTCAGTGTTCAACACCCAGTCGTGTGGCGACGTCCTCGGGGGCCAGCACGCGGCCATCGGCCGCCGTTAAGGTCAGCTTGCGAATCGGCTGACGATTCTTCGCATCGACCATCACCGAACCCGGCTCACCCGGCGCATACATGAATTCACCACCCCACTGCGACAGCGCGACGATCACCGTCTGCAAGGCTTTGCCGCGCTCAGTCAGCACGTATTCCTTATACGCGCCGCCATCGGCCGCAGGCAGCGCTTGCAGGATCCCCTGCTCCACCAGCCCTTTGAGGCGCGCGCTGAGCATGTTCTTGGCGATATCCAGACTCTTCTGAAAATCATTGAAACGGCGAATCCCGTCCAGCGCGTCACGAATGATCAGCAGTGACCACCAGTCGCCGATCAGGTCCAGCGTCCGGGCCACCGGGCAGGCATTGCCCTGCAAACTTTTGCGTTTCACGTAGGAGTACTCCATGCATTCGTCGATTGGCCTCGCGGCTCTCAGTTGCATCATACAACTCCAGGACACGTTCACGACTGGACCGACGCAAAACCAGCACCTGCATACAAGTAGCCGGAGCGCTTTGCGCTGATAGTGAATGCCGCCATTTCGGCAATGAACCCCGAAGCAGGAGTTTCCATGAGCACCTTCACCACGCAAGACGGCACCGATATCTACTACAAGGATTGGGGCAGCGGTAAACCCGTGCTGTTCAGCCACGGCTGGCCGCTGGATGCCGACATGTGGGAATACCAGATGGAATACCTGAGCAGCCGTGGCTATCGCACCATTGCCTTCGATCGCCGCGGTTTCGGTCGTTCCGACCAGCCGTGGACCGGTTATGACTACGACACTTTCGCCGATGACATCGCGCAACTGATCAATCATCTGGACCTGCGCGACGTGACGTTGGTGGGCTTCTCGATGGGCGGCGGCGACGTCAGCCGCTACATCGCCCGACATGGCAGCGAGCGGGTCGCCGGGCTGGTGTTGCTGGGCGCGGTGACGCCGTTGTTCGGCAAGAAAGCCGATTTCCCGCAGGGCGTCGACACCTCGGTGTTCGACGGCATCAAGGCCGGCCTGCTGCAGGATCGCGCGCAGTTCATTGCGGATTTCGCTGCGCCGTTCTATGGCACCAATCAGGGCCAGAAAGTATCTGACGGCGTGCTCACACAAACCCTGAATGTCGCCCTGCTAGCGTCGCTCAAAGGCACGGTGGATTGCGTAACCGCGTTCTCGGAAACCGACTTCCGTCCGGACATGGCGAAAATCGATGTACCGACGCTGGTGATCCATGGCGACGGCGATCAGATCGTGCCGCTCGAAACCACCGGCAAACAGGCTGCTGCACAAATCAAAGGCGCCGAGTTGAAGGTCTACGCAGGAGCGCCACACGGCTTTGCGGTGACACATGCGCAGGCCTTGAATGAGGATTTGCTAGCGTTTCTCAAACGCTGAAAATTCGGCATTAAAAAAGTCCGTCGGCATCGGCTTGACGGACTTTTTTGTTACCCTCGTTCAATGACCCCTTCCGACCGCAACGAAATGGACGAAGACATCTCTCTGCAAGCCGCCGATTGGTGCATGCGTCTGCACGATGATGAGTGTTCGCCGGCTGTACGCCAGGATTTCCAGCGCTGGGTACAACTCGACCCGCGCCACGCTTTCGAATACGCCAAAATGCTCGAGATCTGGGATCTCAGCGGCCAATTGCCGGATGAACCCGAGACGGCGAAAAAACTCCTCACCGGTCATGGTCTGGCGCTTGAGCGCAAGCGTGAAATTTAAGAGTCAGGTTCACCCCGACCTTCCCGCCTGCAAAGCTGTAGCCCGCATGGTTCAAGGCTTTCGCCCCTCTGCATCAGAATTTTATCTTCACATCCCAGCTTAATAATATTTTACCGATATCCCCCCTCTCCCTAGTCTGACCTCAAGCCAAACGGACAAGCCAACAGCGGCCCGAATCCCACTGCCTTGCTAGGAAGGATGTAGAGATGACCCCTGAAATAATAAAAACAGACACGTTGATCGTGGGTGCCGGCCAGGCAGGCGTCGCCATGAGCGAGCACCTGAGCAAACTCGGCGTGCCGCACCTTGTGCTGGAGCGCAATCGCATCGCCGAACGCTGGCGCACCGGGCGCTGGGACTCGCTGGTCGCCAACGGCCCGGCGTGGCACGACCGCTTCCCGGGCCTGGAATTCGATGACGTCGATCCCGACGGTTTCGCCCCGAAAGAACGTGTAGCCGACTACTTCGAAGCCTATGCGAAGAAATTCAATGCACCGATCCGCACCGGTGTTGAGGTGAAAAGCGTGGTGCGCAATGTCGGTCGCCCGGGTTTCACCGTCGAGACCTCCGAAGGTGTAATCGAAGCCAACCGCGTAGTCGCCGCGACCGGGCCGTTCCAGAAACCGGTGATCCCGGCGATTGCCCCGCAAGACGAACGTCTGCTGCAAATCCACTCCGCCGACTACCGCAACCCGCAGCAATTGCCGGCAGGCGCGGTGCTGGTGGTCGGTGCCGGTTCTTCCGGTGTGCAGATCGCCGATGAGCTACAACGTAGCGGCAAGCAGGTTTACCTGTCGGTCGGCGCTCACGACCGCCCGCCTCGCGCTTATCGCAACCGGGATTTCTGCTGGTGGCTGGGTGTGCTCGGCGAGTGGGATCAAGCGGCGATGAAACCCGGTCGCGAGCACGTGACCATCGCAGTCAGTGGTGCCCATGGCGGTCGCACCATCGATTTCCGTGGTCTGGCCCATCGCGGCATGACCCTGGTTGGCGTTACCGAGTCGTTCAATAAAGGCGTGGTGAGTTTCAAGCAGGACCTCGTCGGCAACCTTACTCGCGGCGACGAAAACTACCTGGCGCTGCTGGATGCTGCCGATGCCTACATCGAGCGTAACGGCCTCGATCTGCCGGAAGAACCGGAAGCGCGCGAAACCTATCCGGATCCCGAGTGCGTGAAAAACCCATTGGCCGATCTCGATCTGGCCAAGGCTGGCGTGACCTCGATCATCTGGGCCACCGGGTTCGCCGTGGATTACTCCTGGCTGCAAGTCGCCGCGTTCGACGACAAGGGCAAGCCTGTGCATCAGCGTGGCGTGTCGAGTGAGCCGGGGGTGTATTTCCTTGGTCTGCCGTGGCAGTCGCGTCGTGGCTCGTCGTTTATCTGGGGTGTTTGGCACGACGCCAAACACGTCGCCGATCACATCGCCACCCAGCGCAAGTATCTGGACTACCGCGATGCCGAGCAGCGTGAAGCGGAGTTGCACCAGAACACCCACAGCAAAGCTACCGACACCGTCGACGCTTGATGTCCCTTTTCGTACCGGCGCCGATGGCGCCGGGGCAAACCTTCTTCAGGAGCGCTCAATGAGCCAGCCAACCCACACTCGCATCCGCATGTTCAACACCAAAGACACCTACCCCAACCAGACGCTGGACAACGATTTGTGCCAGGCCGTGCGCGCCGGCAACACGGTGTATGTGCGCGGTCAGGTCGGCACTGATTTCGACGGCAATCTGATCGGTCTTGGCGATCCGCGCGCGCAGGCTGAACAAGCGATGCGCAACGTCAAGCAACTGCTCGAAGAAGCCGGCAGCGACATGAGTCATATCGTCAAGACCACGACGTACCTGATCGACCCGCGTTATCGCGAAGCGGTGTATGGCGAAGTCGGCAAATGGCTCAAGGGTGTGTTCCCGATTTCAACCGGACTGGTGGTGTCGGCGCTGGGGCAGCCGCAGTGGTTGATGGAGATTGATGTGATTGCGGTGATTCCTGAGTAAGGCATCACACCGAGTCGCGGCCTTCGCGAGCAGGCTCGCTCCCACATTTGGAATGCATTGCATTGCGGGAGCGAGCCTGCTCGCGAAGAGGCCAGCCCAGACACACAAGGAGTTCATTAGATGACCTTTTCAATCGCAGCCCGCTGCGCGGAAACCGGCCAGTTCGGTGTCGCCATCAGTTCCTCCAGCATCGCCGTCGGCGCGCGCTGCCCGTGGCTGCTGCCGGGTGTTGGCGCGGTGTCGAGCCAGAACATCACTCTGCCGTCCCTCGGCCCGGAAGTCCTCGCTTTGATGGAACAAGGCCTGGCACCCGACGATGCGCTGGACAAAGTCCTCACGCGCAACGGCTACAGCCAGTACCGTCAGATCACCGCGATCAACCACCTCGGCCAGACCGCACATTTCAGCGGTGCGCAAACCCTCGGCATACACAACGCCGTCAGCGGCGAACAGTGCGTCGCCGCTGGCAACATGCTCGCCGGGCGTTCGGTCATCGAAGCGATGGTCAGTGCCTTTGAGGGCGGCGAAGGTCAACTCGCTGATCGCCTGCTCCAAGCCCTGCACGCCGCGCAAGCACTCGGTGGCGAAGCCGGCCCGGTGCATTCGGCCGCTGTCGTGGTAGTCGGCGAACAGACCTGGCCGATCGTCAACCTGCGCGTCGACTGGGCTGATGAAGACCCGATCGGTCAGTTGCAAAAGCTCTGGGATGCCTACGAGCCGCAGCTTCAGGACTACATCGACCGCGCCCTCGATCCGGCCAAAGCGCCGGGTTATGGCGTGGCCGGTGATAACCGATGAACAGCGTCGAGTTGCTCAAAGCGTTGGTGGCGTTCGACACCACCAGCCGTGAATCCAACTTGCAGTTGATCGAATTCGTTCGCAATTACCTCGCGGGTTTCGACGTGCCGTGCGCGCTGATCTATAACGATGAGCGCAGCAAAGCCAACCTGTTCGCCACGATCGGCCCGGTGGATCAACCGGGCATTGTGCTGTCCGGGCATACCGATGTGGTGCCGGTCGATGGCCAGCCGTGGACGCTGCCGCCGTTCGAACTGACGGAACGCGACGGCAAAGTATTCGGGCGCGGTACCGCAGACATGAAGGGTTATATCGCCTGCGTGCTCGCCCTGGTGCCGTCACTGGTTAAAACGCCGCTGCGCATGCCGGTGCACATTGCCTTGTCCTATGACGAAGAAGTCGGCTGCCTCGGAGTACGTTCGCTGCTCAAGGTCTTGCAGCAACGTCCGATCAAACCGTTGCTGTGCATCATCGGCGAGCCGACCGAACTGAAACCGGTGCTCGGCCACAAGGGCAAACTGGCAATGCGCTGCGATGTGCATGGCCATCCGTGCCATTCGGCCTATGCCCCGCTCGGGGTCAACGCGATTGAATACGCCGCCGAACTGATCGCTGAACTGGGCCGCCTCGGCCAGCAGTTGAAAGCGCCGGAGCATCACGATGCGCGCTTCGATCCGCCCTACAGCACGGTGCAGACCGGTGTGATCAGCGGCGGCAAAGCCTTGAATATCGTCCCGACCGATTGCCGTTTCGATTTCGAAATCCGCGCCCTGCCCTCACAGGACCCGATCCTCGTTGCCGAAGCGCTGCAAGCCTATGCCGAGCGCGAAGTGCTACCGCGTATGCGAGCGGTCAGTGCGCAGAGTGATATTCGCTTCAGCGCCTTGTCGGCGTATCCGGGGTTGGCCACTGATGCGCAAAGTCAGGCCGCCGAGTTGATTTCGGCTTTTTGCGGTTCGAAGGATTTCGGCACTGTGGCGTTCGGAACTGAAGGCGGTCTGTTTGATGCTGTCGGCATTCCGACCGTTGTCTGCGGGCCCGGTAGCATGGATCAGGGCCACAAACCCGATGAGTTTGTCAGCCTCGATCAGTTGCAGGCTTGCGATCAGATGCTCCAGCGCATGCTTGCGTTTATCAGAGCTTGAACCCTGGCCCGACCGCCCTCACGGGTGCTCTCGGGCCAGTTCTTCGCGGCAATGATCGACAAACAACTGCGCCGGTTTGGTCAATTGCACACGACGCAACCAGGCCGCCGACAAGCCCGAACCGGTGACGTTTTCCGCCAGCGGCACACAGACGACTTGCTGACCGTCGTAGGTGTAGTCGCTGAACGGTTTGGTCACCAGAATCGAAAAGCCGAAACCATTGCCGACCATGCCGCGCACCATCTCGATCGACGGTGAGCTGAAGACGATGTTCGGCGTCAGCCCGCGCTCTTCGAAGATACTCACGAAATAGGTGCGGCTCGGCACCACGTCGAGCAGGATCATCGGTTCCAGCACCAGATCATCCAGCGAGACTTTCGCCTGTTGCGCGAAGCGGTGGCTGGCCGGCAGCAACGCGTAAGGCTGTTGCGGCGGCATCAGCGGCGCAGTTTCGATAGTGCTGTCCAGATCGTGTTCGAACAGCATCGCCACGTCGATGCTGCCAGCGGTCAGGGCCTGCACCAGTTCTTGTTGCTCGCCATCACGAATGCGGATTTCCACCCCCGGCCAACGCGCCTTGAACCCGGCGATCAGACGCGGCAGGTACAGCGGAGCAACGGTTTCGAAACAGCCGATATCGATCTGCCCCGCGACCACATCATTGTCGGCCAGCGCGTTCTGCTCGAATTCGTGAGCCACGCGCAGCAGCTCCAGCGCCTTGCGATAGAACCGCGAACCGCTGGGCGTCAGAGAGACGCCTTGAGCGTGATGGCGGATGAACAACTGCACGCCGAAGCTTTCCTCCAGGTGCTTGATGGCCGTGGAGACCGACGGCTGCGCGATGTACAGCTTGCGCGAGGCTTCGGCGACGCTGCCGCAGTCGGCCGTGGTGACGAAGTATTTGAGCTGACGCAGGTTGTAGGCAGCCATGTGAGTCTCCCGAAGAGCGCGAGTGTTCGCCCTGTTCCCTGGCGCACGATCAGGTTTGAACATACCGGACGCGCGCATCCGTCGAAGCATATTTTTTTTAAGGTCTGAAGCAACAAACTTACTAATTTATCTATCCCGACGCTTTGCACATGATCACTTCAACAAGAAATGCGCCGCCCGTGCCGGCGCTTGCCGAAGTACGTCCACGTACTCATCCTTGCCTTGGAGTTCGTCATGGCTACCCCTGCAGCATCCTCCGCTCCGCTGATTGAAAAACACACGATAGGATACGTGCCCCACGAAGATCGCCACGGAAAGGTCAGGGATCTGTTCACGCTCTGGTTCGGCGGCAATATCGCGCCGTTGCCCATCGTCACCGGTGCGCTGGGCGTGCAGTTGTTTCACTTGAATCTGCTCTGGGGCATCGTCGCGATTCTGGTCGGCCATCTGGTTGGCGGCGTACTGATGGCGCTGCACTCGGCGCAAGGCCCGCAAATGGGCATCCCGCAAATGATCCAGAGCCGCGCGCAGTTCGGCTCCCTCGGTGCGTTGCTGGTGGTGTTGATTGCCGGCGTCATGTACATCGGCTTTTTCGCCTCCAACATCGTGCTGGCCGGCAAGTCGCTGCATGGCGTGGTCGACAGCGTTCCTGTGCCGGTCGGCATCGTCATTGGCGCAGTCGGTTCGGGAGTCATCGGCATCATCGGCTACCGCTTTATCCACGTGCTCAACCGCATCGGCACGTGGGTGTTGGGGATCGGCATCGTCGTCGGTTTCGGCTATATCTTCACGCATATTCAGACCGATGATTTCCTCACTCGTGGCAGCTTCAACCTCTCCGGTTGGCTCGCCACGGTGTCGCTGGCGGCTTTGTGGCAGATCGCGTTTGCGCCTTACGTGTCTGATTATTCGCGTTACCTGCCGGCGGACGTGAAAGTCTCGTCGACGTTCTGGACCACGTACCTGGGGTCGGCGCTGGGGTCGAGTCTGGCGTTCATCTTCGGTGCCGTCGCAGTGCTGGCGACGCCGGTGGGCATGGACACCATGGACGCGGTCAAACTCGCCACTGGCTCCATCGGCCCGCTGATGCTGGTGCTGTTCCTGCTCAGCGTGATCAGTCACAACGCTCTCAACCTGTACGGCGCGGTGCTGTCGCTGATCACCCTGGTGCAGACCTTCGCCTATCGCTGGATCCCCACCGCCAAGAGCCGCGCGGTGATCTCGATCATCGTCTTGCTGGCCTGCTGCTTTGCCGCCGTTGGCGCCTCGAAAGACTTCATCGGCCACTTCGTCGACATGGTGCTGGTGTTGTTGGTGGTGCTGGTGCCGTGGACGGCGATCAACCTGATCGACTTCTACGCGATCCACAAAGGCCAGTACGACATCCAGTCGATCTTCCAGGTCGATGGCGGTATTTACGGCCGGTACAACCCGCAAGCCCTGCTGGCCTACGCGATCGGTATCGCCGTGCAGATCCCGTTCATGAACACGCCGCTGTACGTCGGCCCGGTGTCGGCGCACATCAACGGCGCGGATCTGTCGTGGCTGGTGGGACTGCTGGTGACCTCGCCGTTGTATTTCTGGCTGGCCAATCGGGACACCTCCTATCGTCGGCGGATGATGGGCGGGAAACTGGCGAGCAGTCTGTGAGATTGTCCCGATGAAAAACCAAGGCCCGCCTAGTGCGGGCCTTCTTTATTTCGGTATGGTACTTCTTCAAGCCTGACGACTTTGGGGAAAGGGAAATCCAATGCTGCGAATACTCGGTAAAGCCTCATCGATCAACGTGCGCAAAGTGCTGTGGACTTGCGCTGAATTGCACATTCCTTTCGAGCGCGAAGACTGGGGGTCGGGCTTCAAATCGACCAACGATGCGGAGTTTCTAGTGCTCAATCCCTGTGCCATGGTGCCGGTAATTCAGGACGGGGATTTCACGCTATGGGAATCGAACACGATCATTCGTTATCTGGTGTCGCGCTATGACGGCGCGCAGTTTTATCCGACGGAGCCGATGGCTCGAGCGCGGATTGATCAGTGGATCGACTGGCAAGCGTCGGAGCTGAATCGTTCGTGGTCGTACGCCTTCATGTCACTGGTGCGTCAGTCGCCCGACTATCAGGACAATGCCACGCTGGCGGTCGGGATTGAGCAATGGTCGAAAAACATGGCCATCCTCGACCGGCAACTGGAAAAGACCGGCGCTTACGTCAGCGGCGAGCAGTTTTCCCTGGCGGACATTCCCATCGGGCTGTCGGTGAACCGCTGGTTCGAAACGCCACTGGCTCACCCGGATTTTGCCGCAGTGAAAGCCTATTACGAACGCTTGAGCCTGCGTCCCGGCTACGTGCTGCACGGTCGCAACGGCACGCCGTGATAGAGATCATTTGCCTTTGAATGCCTCACGCCGCGCCTGTCGTTCGGCGGCGTAGGCTGCTTGTGGCTGGCTGATCAGATCTTGCCGACGCAAGGGTTCGCCACAGTGATCGCACAGCGGCCCGAGGCCGGCGTCGTGGTTGCAGTTTTTGTGGGTCATGTTCACTGCCAGCCCTTCCTCCGGTGCTTTGCACCAGGTCTCACCCCAAGCCCGCAACGCGATGATCACCGGATAGAACGCCTCGCCTTTCGCGGTGAGGTGATACTCGTAGCGTTTCGGCCGCTCGTTATACAAGCGTCGTTCGACCAACCCATCCGCTTCCAGACATTTCAGACGCGCGGCAACCATTTGCGGCGTACCGCCGGTCTGCGCCTGGATTTCGTCATAGCGATGATTGGCCATGAACAACTCGCGCAAAACCAGCACCGTCCAGCGGTCGCCGACGATCGTCTCGGCCCGGGAGATCGGGCACAGCGTGTCAGGAAGACTATTGTTTACTGCCATCAGGGCTTGCCTCTTTTACAGTTACTATGATTATCATATCTACACGATGCCGGGACAAGCCCTGCGCACCGATAATCCCAATGCCGGAGCAAGCCGCCATGTCGAATACCCCCTATCCGCTGGACAGAACCGCCTACCTGCTGGTCGATCCGTATAACGATTTTCTGTCGGACGGCGGCAAAATTTTCCCTTTGATCAAACCCATGGCCGAACAGAATGGCCTGCTCGATAACCTGCGCAAACTCGACCGCACCGTGCGCGAGCTGAAAATGCCGGTGGTCATCGTACCCCATCATCGCTGGGAAAAAGGCGACTACGAAAGCTGGGACCACCCTACCCCGACCCAATGCAAGATCATGCACATGCACCACTTTGCCCGCGGAGAATGGGGCGGTGAATGGCACCCTGATTTCGCCCCGAAGGACGGCGATATCGTGGTTCAGGAACACTGGGGTTCGAGTGGTTTCGCCAACACTGACCTGGATTTTCGCCTGAAGCAGCAAGGCGTCACCCACGTGATCATCGTCGGCCTGCTGGCCAACACCTGCATCGAAGCCACCGCGCGCTATGCCTCGGAACTGGGCTACCACGTCACCCTCGTACGCGATGCAACAGCGGCCTTCAAAGCAGAAATGATGCACGCCGCCCACGAGCTCAACGGCCCGACATTCGCTCACGTGATTGCCAACACTGACGAACTGATTGCCAACCTCCAATCCCAAGGTGAAGCGCAATGAATCTGTCCGGCCATTTGCTGATCGGCGCGGCGGATGTCGCCGCCACCGCAGGCACGATGAAAGCGCTGAATCCGGCCACTGATCAGTTGATCGAACCCGACTTCGCCTTCGGCGGTGCCGCACAAGTTGATCAGGCTGCAACACTCGCCGATGCAGCGTTTGACCGCTACAGCCACACCTCGCTGGCCGAACGCGCGGCGTTCCTCGAAAGCATCGCTGACAATCTCGATGAAGTACGCCGCGAACTATCTGCACGCGCCGCACTGGAAACCGGACTGCCGCAAGCCCAGCTCGAAGGCGAAGCCGCGAAAGCGGCAACCCAGTTCCGCCAGTTCGCCGATGTGGTGCGCCGGGGCCGCTTTCTGCAATTGGCCATCGACCCGGCGCAACCCGAGCGTCAGCCGCGCCCACGGATGGATCATCGCCTGCAAAAAATCGCCATTGGCCCGGTGGCGATTTTCGGCGCGAGCAACTTCCCGATCTCCTACTCGGTGGCGGGTGGCGATACCGCGTCGGCACTCGCGGCCGGGGCACCGGTGATTCTCAAGGCACACAACGCGCATCCCGGCGCCTCGGAAATCCAGGCCCGCGCCATTCGTAAAGCCGTGCAGGCCCATGGCTTGCCCGAAGGTGTTTTCTCGATGGTGCGTGGTGGCGGCAATGCCATTGGCGAAGCGCTGGTCGATCATCCGCTGATCAAGGCTGTGACGTTTACCGGATCTGAACAGGGCGGCATGGCGCTCTATCGCCGCGCGCAATTGCGCCCCGATCCGATCCCGGTATTCACCGAAATGACCAGCGTCAACCCGACCTTCATCCTGCCCGAGGCCATGGCGGCTCGCGGCACCGAGATCGGCGACGGCTTTATCGAGCGCATGCTGGTCAACGTCGGTCAGGCCTGTTTGTGTCCGTCGATCCTGATTGCCATCCGTGGTGCCGGGTTTGAAGAGCTGCGCAGCGCCATGCGCAAACGGGTCAGCGCGGCACCGGCGCGGACGATGCTGACGCCGGGCATTCATGGCGCCTACGTCGAGGGCTTGATGGTGATGAAAAGTGCCGGCGCGCAGGTGATCGCGGCAGGCACACCGGCCAATGCCACATTCGCCGGACGTGCTGCGTTGCTGGAAGTCGAGGGACACCAATTGCTCAGCGAGCCGGGGTTGGCCCATGAAGTTTTCGGCCCGTCGGCGCTGCTGGTGGCGGTCAACGATGAAGCCGAACTGCTGGCGGTCGCCCGCTCATTCAAGGGTCAGCTCAGCGCGGCGATTCACCTTGAAAGTGTCGATCTGGAATTGGCGCGGCGCCTGCTGCCGATTCTGGAACGGCGCACCGGACGCATCGTGGTCAACGCCTTCGCCCACCCACAGGAAGTGACCTTTGCTACGGTGCACGGCGGCCCTTTTCCGGCCACATCGGACAGCCGCTTCACTTCGGTCGGCATGACCTCGATCGAACGCTTCTTGCGGCCCGTGGCTTATCAGGGTTTTCCGGATGAGTTGTTGCCGCAAGTGTTGCGCGAAGGTAATCCGCTGAATCTGCCGCGCAGCGTCGACGGGCAATAACAGGAGCCAGTGCGCGGCAGACGCGATCATGCATCTGCGCGCACGACCCCGCGCTCTTCCAGCAAGCGCACAAACATGCTCAAACTGCGCGACACCGTGCCCCGTCGCCACACCAGCCAGGTGGTCAGATAGCGAAAATCCGCCGCCAATGGCCAGACGCTGACGGTCGCACTCCCGGGCATGCTCTGCAGCATTTTGCGCGGCATCAGCGCCAGACCGGCGCCGGCGCTGACACAGGCGAGCATGCCGTGGTAGGACTCCATTTCGAAAATCTTGCCCGGCACAGCGGCGTCGGTGCTGAACCATTTTTCAAAGTGGTGACGGTAGGAGCAGTTGGAGCGGAAGGCATAAATATTCTCGCCGTTTACGTCCGCTGCGCGCTTCACGGGCGGGTGGTTGATCGGGGCGATGATGACCATTTCTTCCTCGAACGCCGGCACGCCTTCCAGTGTTGGATGCAGCACCGGGCCGTCGACAAACGCTGCAGCCAGACGCCCGGACAGCACGCCGTCGATCATCGTGCCGGACGGTCCGGTGGACAGATCGAGATCGACTTTCGGGTGCAACTGGTTGTACGCCGCCAGCAGTTCGGGGATGCGCACCGCCGCGGTGCTTTCCAGCGAACCTAACGGAAACGCGCCCTGCGGTTCCTCCCCCGCCACCGTGGCCCGAGCCTCCTGCACCAGATCGAGAATGCGCCGCGCGTATTCAAGAAAACTCCACCCCGCCGGGGACAAACGCAGACGGCTTTTCTCGCGAATAAACAGATCAACGCCCAAATCCTGCTCAAGTTGCTTGATCCGCGTGGTCAGGTTCGACGGCACGCGATGGATCTGCGCGGCGGCGGCGCTGATGCTGCCGTGTTCGGCAACGGCTTTGAAGATTTCCAGCTGCACCAGATCCACATTCATTCTCCAATCGTGAAAGAAACGATCTTTATTATTCAGTTTCCAGAAAACAAACACCACTCTACTCTAGGCTCATCCGACGAACACGCAGGACGATGCCATGAGCCAGATTTCCAGCCAGACCCACGCCATCTCGATCAACCCCGCCACTGGCGAGCAGATCGGTCATTACGCATTTGAATCCGCTGCCGCCCTCGACGCCGCGCTGACCCGCGCCGCCTACGGCTTCGGCAAATGGAAGCGCAAGCCGTTGCAGGATCGCTCGCGCTTGTTGACCGCCCTCGCCGGTGCGCTGCGTGAAACCAGCGAGGCCATGGCCACCATGATCACTCAGGAAATGGGCAAGCCAATCGCCCAGGCTCGTGGCGAAATCGAAAAATGCGCCAAGCTCTGCGAGTGGTACGCCGAACACGGCCCGGCCATGCTCGACGCCGAGCCGACGCAGGTTGAAGGTGGCAAGGCGCGCATCGAGTACCGTCCGCTCGGCCCGATTCTCGCGGTGATGCCGTGGAACTTCCCGATCTGGCAAGTACTGCGCGGTGCCGTGCCGGCGCTGATCGCCGGCAACACTTACGTGCTCAAACATGCGCCGAACGTGATGGGCAGCGCCTATCTGTTGCGCGATGCCTTTACCCGCGCCGGTTTCGCCGAGGGTGTTTTTGAGGTGATCAACGTCACTCCGGAAGGCGTTTCCACCGCCATCGCTGATCCCCGCATTGCCGCCGTGACCCTGACCGGCAGCGTCCGTGCCGGCATGGCAATCGGCGCGCAGGCCGGTGCTGCGTTGAAGAAATGCGTGCTGGAACTGGGCGGTTCCGATCCGTTTATCGTGCTCAACGACGCCGATCTGGACGAAGCGGTGCAAGCGGCGGTCATTGGTCGCTACCAGAACTCCGGTCAGGTCTGCGCGGCAGCCAAACGCCTGATCATCGAAGAAGGCGTGGTTGAAGAATTCACCCGCAAGTTTGTCGAAGCCACGCGCAAGTTGAAGGTCGGGGATCCGCTGTCCGCCGACACATACATCGGCCCGATGGCGCGTTTCGACCTGCGCGATGAACTCGACCAGCAAGTGCGTGACACCCTGGAAGAAGGCGCCACCCTGCTGCTCGGCGGCGGCAAGTCCGCAGGCCCGGGCAACTACTACGAGCCAACCGTGCTGGCCGATGTCACCGATCGTATGACCTCGTTCAGACAGGAACTGTTCGGCCCGGTCGCGTCGATCATCACCGCCCGCGATTGCGCGCATGCCGTGGCCTTGGCCAATGACAGCGAGTTCGGCCTGACCGCTACGATCTACACCGCCAACGTGGCACTGGCCCAGCAACTGACCAGCGAACTGGACACTGGCGGCGTGTTCATCAACGGCTACTCCGCCAGCGATCCGCGTGTGACCTTTGGCGGCGTGAAGAAGAGTGGTTTCGGTCGCGAGCTGTCGCACTTCGGCGTGCGCGAGTTCTGCAATGCGCAAACTGTGTGGCTGGATCGCAAATAATCCAGACACCGGAAAACCCTGTGGGAGCGAGCCTGCTAGCGAAGAGGCAATGTCAGTCAACCCATCCGTTGCTGACTCACCGCTTTCGCGAGCAAGCTCGCTCCCACATTGGGTTTATGCAGCAGCCTGTTGTGGCTCGGCGACGCTGCGATCCTTGCTCAACAAGCCCAGCACCACCACCGCCGACACCAGCGTGATCACCGTCAGGATATGCAGTAGATATTGAAACGCTGACGCATAACCTTGCACCAGGCGTTCATTGGCCAGACCTGGCACGGTGTTGATCGCATGCGCCATATCACCCGTCGTCACCCGGTGCGCGGTCTCGGCAATCAGCGATGCCTCGGCGCTGCCTGTCACCACGTGCACGGCACTCGACAGATCAGCGTGCAGCAATGACGCCAGCACTGCCGCGACAATCGCCAAGGCAATCCCCTCACCCGCCACGCGCACAGTGCTGAAGATGCCCGCCGCCATGCCGGCGCGCTCTTTCGGCACGACGCTGACCGACAAACCATCCATCAGCCCCCAGGGCAAACCGGCGCCTACACCGATCAGCAGCATCGGCACCACTAGCGCGAATTTCGCCTCACCGACGCTGTACAAACTCAGCCAATGCAGACCCGAGGCGGCAATCAGGAACCCGGTGCCGGACAAAATGCCAGCGGATACAAAGCGCGCCAGCGCGGCGGCCAGCATCGGTACCACCAGCATCGGCGCCGACAACGCCAGCAACAGCAGACCGGCATCGATCTCGCTCAAGCCCTCAACGCCGATAAAGCGCAGCGGCAACATCACCACCAGCACGATGTAGCAGAAACAGGTGCCGATCGGCAGCATCTGCACGCCAATGAATCGCGGATAACGAAACAGGGTCAAGTCCAGCATCGGCCGCTCGACACGCATTTCGACGCGCACGAACACCGCCAGCAATATTGCCGAAGCACCCAACAAACCGATGACCAGCGGACTGCCCCAACCACTGTCCGGCGCCTGAATCAGGCCAAACGTGAACAGCGCCAGCATTGTGCTGAACAGCAACGTGCCCGGCCGGTCCAGCCCTTTGGCATCGGGGTCACGGGTTTCGCGCATGCGTGGCAGACCGAAGACCATTGCGATCATTCCAACCAACGCCGTAAAGACAAAAATTGCTCGCCAGTTGAAAACCTCGATCAATGCCCCGGCCACTAAGGGTCCGAACGCCAGACCAATGCCGAACGTCGTGCCAAGCACGCTGTACGCGCGGGTCCGGGCGTGCCCTTCGAACTCTTGCGCCAACGCCGCCGAACCGCTGGCCAGCGCCGCTGCCCCCGCCACACCTTGAACGGCACGCAACACGTCCAGCCAGAACACCGAAGGCGCCAGACTCTGCGCAAACGACGCGGCGGTGAACAGCAGCATGCCAAAGGTGAACAGGCGTTTGCGCCCATAAACATCAGCCAATGCGCCGGCGGCCATCAGCAAACTGCCGAACGACAACATGAACGCATTGGTGATCCAGGTCAGCGCCACCGGGCTGCCGCCCAGATCGCGACCAATGGCCGGCGTCGCCACCGCGCCGCCGGTAAAACTCAACGGCAGGACCAGTGCCGAGAGACACACGGCCGCGAGTACGAGCAACTTGTCGCGCGCTCCGTGCGGCTGAGTCATAGAAATCATTCGTTCCATCCTTTGAGTTATCACAAAGCTGCGTCGCGCAGCGAATAAGGCGCAAAGCACACAGAAAAATCCACCGAAGTTTGCGCACGAAAAAGATGAGAGCGAGCAGCCTCGCTCTCACAGCTCTGGCGTTCAGTTGGCGAAGTCGGTGGACAGCGCCAGCTCATTCCACTCGGCCAACTCCTGCGCCACCAGGCGATTCTTCGCCTCGATCCGCGCCACCGTATCGCTGCCCAGCGCCAGGCGCAGCGGCGGGTTCGGTGCATTGACCAGCGCCAGCATCGCCTCGGCAAACTTCTGCGGATCACCCGGTTGTGCATGATTCGCAGCTTCGGCAAACACTCGCATCTTGCCCACGGTTTCGTCGTAGTCCGGCAGCTCAAGTTGCGTTTTGATCAACGACTGTTCATCAAGGAAATCAGTGCGAAAGAAACCCGGCTCGACCACCGTGGCTTGAATGCCCAGTGGCGCCAGTTCCTGATGCAACGCTTCGGTGATGCCCTCGACGGCGAACTTGGTCGAGCCGTAAACGCCCCAGCCCATGTACGCCTGATAGCCGCCAATCGACGAGATGTTGATCACCCGACCACTGCGATGCGCCCGCATATGCGGCAACACGGCGCGGGTGACATTGAGCAAACCGAACACATTGGTCGCGAACAAGCGCTCGGTCTCGCTGGCGCTGGTTTCTTCTACCGCGCCCAGTACGCCAAACCCGGCGTTGTTGATCAGCACATCGATACGGCCAAAACGCTTGATCCCTTCAGCGACCGCTTGATGCGCTTCGTCTTCACGGGTGACGTCGAGACGCAATGCCAGCAGGTTCGGTTGCTCGCCGAGGCGATCAGTGATGTCTTGCGGGTTGCGCGCGGTAGCGATGACCGCGTCACCGGAACGCAGGGCCTGCTCGGCGATGAGAATGCCAAAGCCACGGGAAGCGCCAGTAATGAACCAGGTGCGCATAACAACTTCTCCTGTTAGAAACCCTGACATGGGTGCCGGGCCTGTTTGATAAGTTGATGCGACTTTAAAGCCGTGCTACTGATGCGATAATCCCAACAATTTTGCATAACTTTGTGAAAGGCATTCACAGATGAAATCACCTTCGGCGGCAGATCTCAGCGTTTTCCTCTGCACCGCGCAGTACCTGAACTTCAGTAAAGCCGCCATCGAACTCGGTCTGACGCCCTCCGCCCTGAGCCATTCGGTGAAGGCGCTGGAAAACCGTCTAGGCGTGCGCCTGTTCAATCGCACCACCCGCAGCGTGGCGTTGACCGAGGCTGGCGAGCGCCTGTACGCGCGATTGAAACCGGCCTTTCGTGATATCGACGATGCGCTGGAAGACCTCAACCATTTTCGCGATAAACCCTCGGGCAACTTGCGCATCACTTCGGGGCGGCAAGCCTGCGAACTGGTGTTGCTGCCGATTGCCAGTGAGTTTTTGCAGGTGTATCCGGACATTCGTCTGGAAGTGGTCGAGAGCGATGCGCTGCTGGATATCGTCGCCAATGGGTTCGATGCCGGCGTGCGCTTCGGTGATCGCCTGGAGGCCGACATGGTGTCGCTGCCGATTGGCCCGCCAATGCGTTCAGTGGTCGTTGGTTCACCGGCGTTTTTTGAACGTCACGCAGCACCGCAAAAGCCCGAAGACCTGCACGGACTGCCATGCATCCGCCACCGCTACCCCAGCGGTTCGATGTATCGCTGGGAGTTCGAGCGCGGCGGCATTGCCCAGGAAATCGAAGGCAACGGCCCGCTGACCCTCGGCGATGTCAGCCTGATGGTCGGCCCAGCGCTGCAAGGGCTGGGCCTGGCCTATGTGTTCGAAGACATGGTCAGCGAACACCTCGCCAGCGGGCTTCTGGTGCAAGTGCTGGCAGACTGGTGCCCGTTCTATCCAGGTCTGCACCTGTACTACCCGAGCCGCCGTCATGTGCCGGCAGCGCTGAAGGCGTTTATCGACTTCGTGCGCAACCGGCGCTAGCGCTTACAGGTACTTCAACCAGGCGATGTCGCGACGACGGGCCTTCAACGCCGAGAACCAGCGCACGGCCGGGTACAGCGCTATCGACAGAAGCGCTGCCGCCAGCCAGATGGCCGCGACTGACGAGAAACCGAAATAGCTGCCCTGATTCAGCCCGAACAAGGCCACGCCGATCAGGTACAACACCTTCAACGCGTACAGGTGCAGCAGGTAGAAAAACATCGGCGCCGAACCGAATACGGTCAGCCAGCGAATCCAGCGACGATCCTGCAAACGTTCGAATGCCAGTAGCAGCAACAGGCCGACGCTCACGGTCAGCGCGATAAACAGCAACGACGGCGGGTACTTGGTGATGTTGAAAAAACTCATCAGGGTTTGCACCGACGTGTCGCCCACGGCCCACGGTTTTTCGCCATAGCCATTGATCAGCCGCAGCCCGACAAAGCCAAGCAGCCCGGCGCAACCCGCGATCAACAGGTGGCTCTGACGCAAACCCGCTTCAACGCCGCGAGCAAACCACGGCCCCAGTGCATAACCCAGACCAATCACACCGATCCATGGCAACAACGGATAGGAGGTGCGCAGGCGCAGAGTGTCGCTGACGTCGATCCAGCCGCGATCATGCAAAATCGCCCACGGCACATGCAACGCCGACTCCACCGGGAAATGCACAGTGTCGAGCAGGTTGTGTCCGGCGATGATCGTCAGGCTTAACGTCAGCAACAGCCAGCGCGGCAGCCAGACCAGCAGCGACAAGGCGATCATGCTCAAACCGATCGCCCAGATCACTTGCAGATAAATCACGCTCGGTGGCAGCTGGAACGTCCACGCGAAGTTCACCAGGGTGAATTCCAGCAGCACCAGAAACAGACCACGCTTGAACAGAAAGGCGCTGACATCAGACTTGCCCGCGTACTTTTCACCGAACAACCACGCCGACAATCCCGTCAGCAGCACAAACACCGGCGCACACAGATGCGCCAACGTGCGGCTGAAAAACAGCGCCGGCTCGGTGCTGGCAATGTCCATCGGGTCGCTGACCTGACGGTGCAGCAAAAAGGTTTCGCGCACGTGGTCGAGCAGCATGAACAGAATGACCAAGCCTCTGAGGGCGTCAATGGACAGCAGCCGGCCAGCGGCCAACGGGGCAGAACGAGGGAGCACAATCGTCATGAGCGTTTCGCAATCGAAGGGTTAACACCGGATGCCCACAAGGACCACCCCTGAAAATTCGCGTTACCTTATAACAATAACCAGCAAAAACCCAAGCTCAATCGATAGTGATTCTCAGAAAAACCTCAGTTGATCACGCCGGGCAAGTTGCCCAATAGCCTCAGGCTTCTATAGTGATCAAGTCCCCTGCCCTTGCGGCTTGCTGTCGAGCGTTGTCCATGGTCAACACCGAACACCTGATCATCTGCGAGCACTGCGATTGTGTGTACGAAAAAACCGTGCTGGCCAAACACCAGAAAACCTCGTGCGTGCGCTGCGGCGGCGTACTCCAGCGCTTCAACGGTTTGACCGTCGAACAGCGCCTGGCACTGACCTTCACGGCGGCGATGCTGTGGCTGTTTGCCAATTTCTATCCGGTGATGAGCATCAGCCTCAAAGGCCTGAAAAACAGCGCGACACTGTGGGATTCGGTGCTGGCGCTGAGTCAGGGGCCGATCACCTTCATAGCGATGGTCGCGGCAATTTCGATCATCATTGCCCCGGCATTTCAACTGGTGCTGCTGATCTGGGTGCTCAGCTTCGCGCTGTCCTCCCGACGCGCGCCGGGCTTCAAGCTGTGCATGCGCTGGCTGGAAACCCTGCGGCCGTGGAGCATGCTCGAAGTGTGCCTGCTGGGGGCGATGGTCGCGGTGTTCAAACTGGCGGGATTGCTCGACGTGTTGCCCGGCATCGGCCTGTTCGCATTGGCCGTGCTGAGTTTGATGATGATCAGGATTGCCGGCCGCGATATCCGCGACCTATGGGACATTCCATGAACCGACCCGCGACTGCCAGCGAACTCAACCTGTGCCTGTGCCACAGCTGTGGCCTGGCCTGCGACATGACCGACGAGCCACATGAATGCCCGCGCTGCGATGCGCCGCTGCACCGGCGCAAAACCAATTCACTGGCGCGCACCTGGGCCTACATGCTCGCGGCGCTGGCGTTTTACGTGCCGGCCAATCTGCTGCCGGTGATGAACACCACCATGCTTGGCAGCGGCGCCGACAGCACGATCATGAGCGGCGTGCTGGAGTTCTGGCAGCATGGCGCGTGGGACATCGCACTGATCATCTTTATTGCCAGTATCGCCGTGCCGGGCGTCAAGTTCGTCGCCCTGTCGCTGTTGTTGATCACTGTGCAACGCGACAGTGGCTGGGCACGCCGGGAACGCTCGAAAATGTTCCGCTTCGTCGAGCTGATCGGCTACTGGTCAATGCTCGATGTGCTGGTGGTCGCACTGGTGGCAGCGTTGGTGAAGTTCCAGACACTGGGCGATATCGAACCGCGACCGGGCATCCTGTTCTTCGGCATGGTCGTGGTGCTGACCATGCTCTCGGCAATGAGCTTCGACCCTCGGCTGATCTGGGACAACGCTCCAGACGATGAACCACTCAGCGACGCAGAGCCGTCAGCAACACCTGCAACGGATGGCGCAGTGCCTGATCCGACTGGCGCTTGACCTGACTACGGCAGGAATACCCCGTGGCCAGTGCTTCGCCATGCTCTGCCGGCGCGTCTACCTGACGTGCCCACGACTGCTCGTAGATCACCGCTGAGGTTTGGCGGTTGCGCGCCTCGTGGCCATAAGTCCCGGACATGCCGCAGCAACCGGTGGCCTGCGTGGCCAGCTTCAAACCTGCGCGTTCGAACACCTGTTCCCACTGGCGGGTCGCGGCCGGGGCATTGGTTTTCTCGGTGCAATGGGCAAGCAGTCGGAACGCTGCGCTTTTATCCTGCACCGCCTGCTCTGGCATCACTTTGAGCAACCACTCCTGCACCAGCGCCACTTCCGGGCATTGCTCCATGCCCGGCACTTTCAGGTATTCCTGGCGATACACCAGCGTCATCGCCGGATCGAGGCCCAGCAACGGCACGCCCACATCGGCCAATTCACGCAACTGCCGAGCGTTGCGCAATGCCGCGCGGTTGAACGCCGAGAGGAAGCCCTGCACGTGAAGCGGCTTGCCGTTGGCGCTGAACGGTGCCAGATACACCTGATAACCCAGACGCGAAATCAACTCGACCAGATCGGCCAACAATGGCGCTTCGAAGTAGCGGGTGAAGGCATCCTGCACGATGACCACGCTGCGCTCGCGTTGCGCCGGGGTCAGCGCCGCCAAGGTCGACACCGTCGCCGGCTGCACCTGCCAACGGCGCATCGCCGCATGGAAATCAAAACGACTGAGCAACGGCACGTCGATCATGCCGCCGACCCGTTCCAGCAAGCTACGAACGAATGAAGCGCCCATCAAACCGTTGTACAGCGCCGGAATCCGCGCCATGTACGGGATGCTGTACTCCAGCGAAGCAATCAGATAATCCCGCGCCGGACGCAGATAACGGCTGTGATACAGCTCAAGAAATCGCGAACGAAACTCCGGCACATTGACCTTCACCGGACACTGCCCCGCGCAGGATTTGCACGCCAGGCAACCGGCCATGGCGTCGTAGACTTCGTGGGAGAAATCCTCGGACTGTGCACGGCTGTTGCGCCAGCGCTGCCACAACGTGCTGAAAAACGCCGGCTTGCGAATCGCATCGGACAACACATCAACGCCCGCCTCGCCCTGCAAACGCAGCCACTCACGGATCAACGAAGCGCGGCCCTTGGGCGATTGCGCGCGTTCGCGGGTGGCTTTCCACGACGGGCACATGGCGTCATCGGGATCGAAGTTGTAGCAGGCGCCGTTGCCGTTGCAGTGCATGGCCGCGCCGTAGCTTTGCCAGACTTTTTCGTCGATCTGCCGATCCAGTTCGCCACGCAGAGTGACTTCATCGATTTTCAGCAACGCCGCACCGGTGTTCGCCGGCGTGGCGATCTTGCCCGGGTTGAACTGGTTGAACGGGTCGAACGCGGCCTTCAAGGCTTGCAGTGCCGGATACAACTCGCCGAAAAACGCCGGGGCATATTCCGAGCGCAGGCCTTTGCCGTGCTCGCCCCACAGTAGCCCACCGTAACGCTGGGTCAGCGCGGCGACGCCATCAGACACAGGGCGCACCAGCGCCGCTTGCTGCGGGTCTTTCATGTCGAGAATCGGCCGCACGTGCAGCACGCCCGCGTCGACATGACCGAACATGCCGTACTGCAAACCATGGCTGTCGAGCAGGTCGCGCAACTCGGCGATGTACTCGGCCAAGTGTTGCGGCGGCACAGCAGTATCTTCGACAAACGGCTGCGGCCGCGCTTCACCGGCGACGTTGCCGAGCAGGCCTACCGCACGCTTGCGCATGCCGTAGACCTTGTTCACCGCCGCATGACCGACCGCCAGCGTATGACCCAGGCGCTCAACGGTTTGATCGCGGCTCAGGTGTTCGACGAATGCTTCGACCCGGCGCTGTAAATCCTCGGGATCGTCGCCGCAGAACTCCACCAGATTGATGCCCAGCGTCGGGCGCTTGGCGCTTTCCGGGAAATACTCGGCGACGCCGTGCCAGACGATGTCCTGCATCGCCAGCAACAGCACTTTCGAGTCGACGGTTTCGATCGACAACGGCTTGAGCGCCATCAAGGCCCGCGCATCGCGCAAAGCATCCATGAACCCGGCGTAGCGGATGTTCACCAGCATCGTGTGTTTGGGGATCGGCAACACGTTCAGCCGCGCCTCGACGACAAACCCCAGCGAGCCTTCCGCGCCGCAGAGCACGCTGTTGAGGTTGAAACGGTTGTCCGCCTCACGCAAGTGCGCGAGGTCATAACCGGTCAGGCAACGGTTGAGATCGGGAAAACGCGCCTTGATCAGCTCGCCCTGCTCATCAATGATCTGCCGCGCGCAGCGATAGACTTCACCGACGCGATCTTCGCGGGCACACAGCGCTTCAAGCTCACTTTCCTCAAGCGGCAAACCGTGCAGACGTTCGCCGCCGCGCAAAACCATGTCGAGTTCGAGCACATGGTCGCGGGTCTTGCCGTAGGTGCAACTGCCTTGGCCACTGGCGTCGGTGTTGATCATGCCGCCGACGGTGGCGCGGTTGGAGGTCGACAGCTCCGGGGCGAAAAACAGTCCGGCGGATTTCAGCGCAGCGTTGAGCTGATCCTTGACCACCCCGGCCTGCACGCGCACCCAGCGTTCCTCGACGTTGATTTCGAGGATGCGGTTCATGTGCCGCGACAGATCGACGACGATGCCGTCCGTCAGCGATTGGCCGTTTGTGCCGGTGCCGCCGCCACGCGGAGTGATCACCACTTGCTGGTACGACGGCTCGGCGATCAGTCGCGCCACCCGCGCCACGTCCTCGGCATCCAGCGGAAACACCGCCGCTTGTGGCAGGCGCTGATAGATCGAGTTGTCGGTCGCCAGCACCACGCGGCTGGCGTAATCGGCGCTGATTTCACCGCGAAAACCGCTGGCTTTCAGGGCTTGGAGGAACTGCTGGTAATCGCTGGTCAGGGCTTTGGCAGGGGACAGCTGGGCAATCATCGGTCAGGTTATCTCGGTCAAAATCGGGCCGCGCGGCGGTGAACAGTTGTACGCAACGAATGATTGCGTCAGGCTCCGCCATCTCATGGTGCCCATGTTCATTGCTGGCGAACGCCGGGACAACCGTAAATTCGACCCGCTATTGATGACTTTTACGAATGAATCCGCGCACGCTCACCCCTTCCATGTCGTTATTGCTGGCCTTTGAGGCCGCCGCGCGCCATGAAAGCTACACCCGTGCCGCCCACGAACTGTCGCTGACGCAGAGTGCGGTCAGCCGTCAGGTGCAGATTCTGGAGAAAATGCTCGGCATGCGTTTGTTCACGCGCGAAGGCAGGCAAGTGGTGCTGACCGATGTCGGACGCATGTATCAGCGCGAACTCGCCGAAGCGCTCGGGCAGATTCGCAGTGCGACGTTGCAGGCGATGGCGTTTGGCTCGGGCATTCACAGTCTGCGCCTGGCGACGCTGCCGACTTTCGGTTCAAAATGGTTGCTGCCGCGCTTGAAGGATTTCTACACCGCACATCCAGGCATGACCGTGCACTTGCATTCGCGTATCGAAGCAATCGACTTCGATACCAGCGAAATCGATGCGGCGATCTGCGTCGGTGGTGGTGAATGGCCGGGGCTGACGGCCCTGCCCTTGCACACCGAGGAACTGGTGGTGATCGCCAGTGCGCAACTCTCTGACACTGAGCGCGACGACGCCGAGCAACACATCGCCGGGCAACTGTTGCTCAACGTCAGTAGCAATGCCCAGGCGTGGGCGGAATGGTTCAGCCATCAAGGTCTGCCGCACCGAAGCATGCGTATCGGGCCGAGCTTTGAAATGACCTCGCACTTGATTCAGGCGGTGCGGGCGAATATTGGTGTGGGGTTGGTGCCGCGGATTCTGGTCGAAGATGAGTTGTTGAAGGGTGAACTGCTGCAACTGGGTGAGCCGATTACCAGTCGCCGCAGCTATTACCTGGTGTATCCGTCGCGTAATGAGAATTTACCGTCGCTGAAAGCGTTTCGGGATTGGCTGGTAAAAACGTTGTGAACATGAGGACGCCAATCGCGAGCAGGCTCACTCCTACAGGGAAGCGCATTCCAACTGTAGGAGTGAGCCTGCTCGCGATGGCGTCAAATCAAACACCTCAAAACCGTGGCTTGACCGCCTTCCAGTCCGGCTTGTAGCGCTGCATCTGCCGCACATCATCACGCTGGCGAATCCCGCACGTCAGGTACTGATCATGCAGCTTGCCCAACTGATCCTGATCCAGTTCCAGCCCAAGCCCCGGTGCGCGGGTGATCTTCACGCAGCCATCGACAATCGGCAGTTTGCCGCCCTTGATCACCTCCTCATCCGGCTCCTGCCACGGATAATGCGTATCGCAGGCGTAATCCAGATTCGGCACCGCCGCCGCGACATGCGCCATCGCCATCAGGCTGATGCCCAGGTGTGAATTGGAATGCATCGACACGCCGAGGCCAAACACGTCGCACATCTTCGCCAGGGTCTGCGTGTCGCGCAGGCCGCCCCAGTAATGGTGGTCGGCGAGAACAATCTGCACGCTGTTTTGCGCGATGCTGCGGCGGAATTCGTCGAAATCGGTGACCACCATATTGGTCGCCAGCGGCAGGCCAGTGCGCTTGTGCAGCTCGGCCATGCCGTCGAGGCCCGGGGTCGGGTCTTCGTAATATTGCAGATCATCGCCGAGCAACTCGGCCATGCGAATCGAGGTTTCCAGTGACCAGTTGCCGTTCGGATCGATGCGCAACGGATATCCCGGAAAGGCTTTTTTCAGTGCCTTGATGCATGCCACTTCATGCTCCGGCGGCAACGTGCCGGCTTTGAGCTTGATGCTCTTGAAACCGTACGCCTCGATCATCCGCGCAGCCTGCGCGACGATCTGCTGCTCGCTGAGCGCCTCGCCCCAATTGTCCGGTTTGTACGGCGAATCGACATGCTGTGCGTACTTGAAGAACAGGTAAGCGCTGAACGGCACTTCATCACGAATAGCACCGCCGAGCAGGTCCACCAGCGGCACATTCAGGTAATGCGCCTGCAAATCGAGAAACGCCACTTCGAACGCCGAGTAGGCATTGCTCACCGCTTTGCTGGCGTGGGAACCGGGTGCCAGTTCGGCGCCGGCAAGACTGGCCGGTTTGTTCGCGGCAACGGTGGCCTGCACGATCGCGCGTAACTGATTGAGGTTGAACGGGTCGAGGCCGATCAGCTGTGCCTGCAACTGCTGCTGAATCGCCAGCGCCGGGGCATCGCCATAGCTTTCGCCGAGGCCGATATAGCCGTTGTCGCTTTCGATCTCGATGATCGAGCGCAGGGCGAAGGGTTCGTGGATGCCGCTGGCGTTGAGCAGCGGCGGATCGCGAAAGGCAATCGGGGTCACAGTTACGCGGGTGATTTTCAAGATAACGCTCCTGACAGATCAACAATCAATTCAATGGCTCGCGGCCGGGCTGGCCGTCACGACAACGGCGGCCTCGTCATGCGGCTTTGCAAGGTTTTTACCTTTCGCGCCAGGCGCCGTGCGGGCAAAAAAGATCACCACCGCAGCGACCAGCGACGTCGCCGCCAGGCCGTACAGTCCGCCCTCGATGGAGCCGGTGGTTTCTTCGAGGATGCCGAACGCCGTCGGCGCAACGAAACCGCCGAGGTTGCCGATGGAGTTGATCAAAGCGATCACTGCAGCGGCGATACGCGCATCCAGATAGCTTTGCGGAATCGGCCAGAACAACGCCGACGCAGCCTTGAAGCCGATGGCGGCGAAGCAGATGGCGACGAAGGCGAAGATCGGCCCACCGGTGGTCGACATGAACATGCCAATCGCCGCAATCACCAGCGTCAGCGCGACCCAGGCTTGCTGGAACTTCCACTTGCCGGCCATCGCCGCAAAGCCATACATGGCGACAATCGAAATGATCCACGGGATCGAGTTGAGCAGGCCGACCTGGAAGTCGCCGAGATTGCCCATCTTCTTGATCATGCTCGGCAGCCAGAACGTCGCGCCGTAAATGGTCAGGGCGATAGAAAAGTAGATAAAGCAGAACAGCGCAATCTGCCGATCCGCCAACAGCTTGAACATCGACGGCTTGGCCACTTGCGACGCCTCACGAGCGCGCTGCTCTTCGGCAATTGCCGCCACCAGTGCTTCGCGCTCTTCTTCGCTCAGCCACTTGGCCTGACGCGGATGCGATTGCAGCCAGAACCAGACGAATGCGCAGAGCACCACTGAAGCCGCGCCCTCGATCAAAAACATCCATTGCCAGCCATGCAGGCCCAGGCCACTGATGTGCAGCAACGCACCGGAGACCGGGCCGGAGATCACCGAAGCAATGGCCGAACCGCTGAGAAATACCGCCATGGTCTTGCCGCGCTCGGAGGCCGGCAGCCACTGAGTGAAGTAATAAATAATCCCCGGGAAGAAACCCGCCTCGGCCGCACCGAGAATAAAGCGCAGCACATAGAAACTGGTTTCACCTCTGACGAAGGCCATGGCCATGGCCGCTGCACCCCACGTGAACATGATCCGCGTCAACCAGACCCGCGCGCCGTAACGCTGCAAAAGCATGTTCGACGGCACTTCGAACAGCGCGTAGCCAACAAAGAACAATCCAGCGCCGAGGCCGTAAGCCGCCGCGCCGATGCCCAGATCGGTTTCCATGTGGCTGCGCACAAAACCGATATTGACCCGATCGATGTAGTTGACGATGAACATCACCACGAACAGCGGCAGCACGTGGCGCTTGACCTTGGCGGCGGCACGGGCGAGAACCGTGACGTCCAGCGGACTCTGGAGGGTTTTCAAGGGGCGACTCCCGATCTTGTTTTTTTAGGGATGGCGTAAAGCGATGGACCGATCATGGACGGCGATCATTGATCCCGTCTAATCTAACTTGGCATTCGATTGATACCCGGATTAGATCAATGTTCGAACTGACCCAATTGCGCTGCTTCACCACCGTCGCCACCGAACTCAACTTTCGCCGCGCCGCCGAGCGACTGAACATGACGCAGCCGCCGCTGAGCCGGCAGATCCAGTTGCTGGAGCATCACCTTGGCGTCGAGTTGTTCACCCGCAGCACCCGCAGCGTCGCGCTGACCGCCGCTGGCCGTGCATTTTTCATCGAAGCACAGAACCTGCTGGAGCGCGCGCAGCAAGCAGCCGTCACCGCCCGACGCTTTGCCGAGGGCGATATCGGTTCGGTGAACATCAGTTTTGTCGGCAGCGCGGTGTACGAGTTTCTGCCCAAAGTGATCGCCGAGGCACGGCTGAAACAGCCGCAGGTGAAAATCGATCTGTCGGAGATGAACACTTACCAGCAACACGAAGCCCTGCGCGCTCGCCGCATCGATCTGGGCATTGCCCGTGCGCCGTTATTGGAGCCGGGCTACGCCACCGAATGCCTGGTACGCGAGCCGTTTGTATTGGCGGTGCCGAGTGGACATCCATTGGCAACGGCGGCTGAAGTGGCGGTCAGTGATCTGGATAAACAGCCGTTCCTGATGTACTCCCACGCCGCGTATCCGCCGTTCAACGAACTGCTGACCGGCATGCTGCGCTCAGCGCGGGTCGCGCCGGATTATGTGCAGTGGCTGGGGTCATCGCTGACAATTCTGGCTTTGGTTAACGCCGGCATGGGCCTGGCGCTGGTGCCGCGTTGCGCCACCAGTGTGGTGTTCAAGAATGTGGTGTTTCGCGATATCGATCTAGGCGAAGGGGTGCAGAGCGAGCTGCATCTGATCTGGCGGGAGAACAACGACAACCCGGCGTTTGCGATGTTGCTGGAAGCGATTCGCCGGGCGGTGGCTGAGGGTTGGGGCTGAAGAAATACTAGTTCTTCAGAGGTGGTGGAGCACTGGGTGCCTTGGGCTGCGCATTTGCCACTGGCTTGCCATCTTTCGTGTAGCGACGCGCTACCCATTCCGGCATTGGTTGCGGTGCTCTGGCTGTCATATAGAAACCTCCGATTTCGGGCCGAATTCGACCCACTTGACCTTCCCGGAATCTATCAGCAAAAACTAAGCGCCAAAAGGCACTTCTGCCCCTTCCGCATCCAGCCAACAGGGATTCTGCATGACGAACTGGCCACTGCTGGATTCCGGTGGCCACTCCACGGGCCAGCCAAACACGCGCCTTTCATCGATCAAATGCAGTGTGACCAGACGATGGTGCTGGGCAAAAATGCTGAACCATTCGCTGGGGTAGGAAGTTTGTTTCGTGACATTTCGATTGCGTAACCAGCCGTGCAATTTGTCATTCGTGGCCAGATAACAGGAAAACAGCCCGAGCGTCACCGACACAACGAATGCCCACATCGTTTCGCTCTTGGCATCCCAGCGCCCGACAGAAAACCCCTTCGAACCCACCCACAAACACAGAGTGCCCACGCCCCAAACCGCGCCCTGAATCACAAACGTAAAAATCAGCGCCTGCACAATCTGCCCGAACGTATCCGGTCGCTTGAACGCCGTCAGCGAATAAAAAATCCACGCCGACAAAAACCCGGGAATCAGATACTGCAACAGCGGAATAACTTCTTTGACCAGATCATCCATGATCCGCGACTCCTTGAAAGACCGGCCGACCTGACTATCGACCGCCCCGCAAAAGCCTAGTGCACACCGAGGAAACCCTTCGTGCGCAACTGTCACCGTTCATTTCGCGAATCAAATCCACACCTTATCAGCCTCCAGGCAGGCAAAAAAAAACAGAAACCGACGATACGGCTTCTGCTTTTTTGTCTCGGCAGGCGTCGTTACAGGCAATCACGCACCGACTGGCGCAACGACCCGGACTTGGCCCACGGCGGGCCCTGATACAACGAAACCCGGCTGCCGTCCTTGTATTTGACGATGTCGAGGATCTCGTCCGCCGTAATGATGCTCGGCGCGGTGATGCGGTAGCCGTTGGAAATCGATGTCTGGGAAGTCTTGGCCACATCCTTCTGCCACAACGGTAATAAACACGCAGCATAGTCCTTGGGCGACTTGTCGCTGGTCTTGCTGATATTCGGCTCACCCGGCACCAGCGATGCCGGCAACGAACAACCCGCCAACATGGCCAACGCCAGACTCCCGATCCATATCCGCATGGTGCATTCCTGATCTGAAAAAAGTGAATGTAGCGTGTAAGCGGCGCTACATCCATCGTGGCACCGCGCCCTCGGCGCAATCTGCACAACTTTTCACAACCGTCCGGCTTACTGACGAACAGGCTTTGCCCATCGACGAAAAATGCGACTACTCTTTTCTACCGAGAATGTTCTGGAGGTGATCATGCGGCTCAATGAATACGAACACGAACTTCAACGCGACCTGCAAAGCGTTGCATCGGACTTGAGATGGTCGGCGGTCGACCTGAAACGAATCGCAGAACAGCTGCGCAAATCCGGCAATGAGGCGGACGCACAAACCGTGCTGAGATCCTGCGAGGTGCTGCAAAGCGACGAAGAACGGCTGCAACTGTATGCCAAGGAAGTGAAAGCCCGCGCCATCAGCCGAACCAAGGTCCACTGAGAGCACCCTCCCCCAAAACAGAAGCCCCGACAATTGCCGGGGCTCTTTAATTACAGGCAGCCTGTCAGTGGGTTTTGTGACTCTGCACGCGCGTCGAGCGTTTTTTGTAGCCAGGCAATGCGGCGGCGTAGGCCAGCGCCTCCTCCCGGCTGCCAAACGACGCCAGCCGATCACCCTGGGTGCAAACCCGCCATGGGCCATTGTTCACGCTAAGCACGTCATAGCCGTTCATGTGCATCTTGTTCAACATCGGCATGCTCATGGACACCTCCATTTTTGCTAACGGTCAGATCCAGCTTCACGCTTTTACCTTACACCCTGATCCGCCCGAAATGCCGACCGGGTGTCGCAAGCCGCATCCGTCATGGCTCTGGCACTTTTCGCCGCCGCGAACGCTCCAAACTCCAATGAAACCTTTGCCGCAAGCCTCGGCTCAAATATTGCAGTTTTATTTCTTTTTTGTGACAGGCAGTAAACAGGTAACAGATGAAAGTACGCGCCACCGTTATATGCGAACAGGATCGCCACATTCTCCTGGTGCGCAAACCCCACTGCCGCTGGACATTGCCCGGCGGCAAAGTAGAGCCCGGAGAAACCCGCGCGCAAGCCGCCGTACGCGAACTGCAGGAAGAAACCGGCCTGAACGCCGACGACGTGTTGTATTTGATGGAACTGCAGAGCGGCAGCACGCGACACCATGTCTACGAAGCGTCAGTGCAGGATCTCGAACAAGCGCGGCCGCAGAACGAGATCATCGATTGCATCTGGCATCCGCTGGACGCAGTGCGCAATTTGAATACCAGCGACGCGACGCGACGCATCGTTCAAGCGTTTCAGCGACGGTTATGAGGGATTAGCCAGCGAACGCACGACGACCGGCGCTCATTTCCGTGCGTAATTCACCGATGAAGTTGGAAATGTCACGAATCGTGACGAGGTGTTCCGGGGAGACGCCATTCAACAGCAACTCGACTCGCCCGCTGTCCGGTTCATACACCTTGATCTGCAATAGCCCCTGCGTGCTCGGAATGCAATCGCACTTGAACGCAGGAAAGCCGGATTCGACAATCCGGCAGATATCGTCAATGGCAAGCATGAGTGGACGCCTCGCAGGCGGTGGGTCGGTCGACTGGTTGAGCATAGACGAGCAATTTGTGTCTCGCTCGAGACAAAAATGCCAACCCGATCACAACTTTCAAGCACGCCGTCAATGCGCGTCATGATCCCAGATCCAGTTCCACATCCCCGGCAAATTCACCGACTCCGAACTGTTCTCCACGGCACGCGCCAACGCGGCTTTCTCAAGTTCAGCGTGATCATCATAGAAAGGCTTGTCCGCCAGCTTCACGCCCGTGGCAGCGGCGCTATCCAGCAGAATCTGCAGGTATTCGCGGGTGTGCCGCGCGGTATAGCGGTTGAGATCATGAAACGTCACCACGACCGGGATGACCCCGTCCACGGCGGGCAATTCGCCACGGGCGATACGTTCACGGACTTCGGATAACTGTCGCAGCATGTTGGCCCGACGTCGCGGGCTGGCATTGAAGCCCCAGATCTTGCCGTCATTGGCGCTTAAATCGGTGAGCAATACATGCAAGCCATGCTGTTGATAGGCGGCGAAGGTGCGCTTGTCGTAATTCCAGAACGGGGGGCGCAGTAGCGTCGGCGGCGCCCCCGTAATGGCGGCAATATCAGCTGTGCCGTTGCTCAGCGACTCTTCCAGTTCTTGCGGGTCGAGCAAGCGATGATTGGTGTGCCAATGGGTCGCGGTGTGAAACGCGAGGATGTGCCCCTCCTCATACTCACGGTGCATGATGCCGCGACCGATGTCACTGTTGCCCGCTCGCGGTGCACGCGTCTGCACGAAGAACACCGCTTTGATGTCAGGCATCAGCGGATTGTCCTTGAGACTGTCGAGTACCGTGGCCGACGGATTCCACAAACTCGAGGCACTGGGGCCGTCGTCGAACGTCAGCAGAAAGCGCACTGGCGCCTGGGTCTTCAGGCGCGTTTCGGTTTGCGCGGTCATTTCGATCGGGGCGGCGATACAACCGGCCAGCCCGAGAGCAATCAGCGCGGCACAAAGAAGTTTGAATCCGGATGTCATGTTTTGCCTTGAGCACGGCGGCTGCCGTCATGTGGTCGACTGGCAAAACTCCCTCGCCCCTATCCATCCCTGCGCTCGGATATTCGAACCGAGGTTGGATAAGGTACACAGGGTTTGGTTCCGGCGCTCGCTCAGTGAGCCAATGCCTGTTGAAAAGACGTGTCGATAATGCCAGCGGTGGCCAACGGAGCTGGCAGCGCTTTCACTTTGAACAGGAAGTCGGCAGTGCTTTGCAGGTCCGTCGCAGCCTGCTGATCCACCGGCCCGACCGTCATGTGCGCCTGACGCAACCAATGCCGCGACACCTGCTGATCGAGATTGGCTTTCTTCGCCCACAGATCGGCGTATTCGTCCGTATGGCTGTCGACCCAGGCCCGCGCCAGTTTCAAACGACCGAGAAAATCCGCAATCGCTGCACGTTTGCTGTCGATGGACGGTGTCGACGCCGCGATTGCACTGAGCCCCGGCATCAGGTTTTTTGCGGTCAGGATCGGCCGCGCACCGGAGAACACGATCTGCTGGGAAATATACGGTTCCCACACCGGGAAGGCATCAATACTGCCCTGTGGCAGGGCTGCGGCGGCATCGATCGGCATCAGCTTGACGAAGTCGACGTAGTTTTCCGGCAGACCGCCCTGCTCCAGCGCGCGCAAGGTCAACTGCTGACTCCAGGCTCCGGGCCAATAAGCGACCTTTTTGCCCTTCAAGTCGGCGATGGTTTTCACCGGAGAATCCTTGGGCACCAACAACGCGATGGTGTCCGGATTCTGCCGCGATACGCCGATCAGTTTCACCGGCGCCTGCTTGGCAGCCAGAAACAGAAAACCGGAATCGCCCAAAAAGCCCAGGTCGAGCGAACCGGTTTGCAAGGCTTCCGCCAAGGGTGCAGCGGCCTGGAAGTGTTTCCAGTCGACGGTATAAGGCGTGTCTTTCAACACACCGGATGCCTCCACCGAGGCACGGATGTTGTAGTAGTTCTGATCGCCGACATGCAGGACCAATGGCTCGGCTGCATAGGAAAGCGGCGAGGTGAACAGCGCTGTGAGTAGCGCACTGCGGAGGAAACGAGAAAGCTTCATGGCGAGTCCTGCAAAGGTAATTGCATAGACCATAACGCTGTTGATTCAAGGTTTTGAAATTCGATAAATGCATAAGCTCATCACGGTTGATACTTGCTGTTTGCTTGGCAACAGTGGCAGATCACACTGTTGCCCACGCAACAGCTGAAATCCTGCACTTGACGTTAAAACCCTTACAAACCGGGGCTTTCAAGCACATGGCACAGAGCCTGCAATATTCCATTCATGCAGGAAGCATTCGATAAAAATATCTTTTTGGACATAAGAAACCTGTGCCTTTGCCGGAGCGCCCCATGACATCGTTCTTTCCTCGACTCAAAACCCTGCTGGCTGCCAGCGCAGTGGCACTGAGCCTGCAACCGCTCGCCCACGCGACTGAAACGGCGCCGGCAGAAGTGCATCTGGACTACGCCTATTACTCACCAGTCAGTCTGGTGCTCAAGCACTTCGGTTTCCTCGAAAAAGCCTTGCCGCAGACCAAGGTCAGCTGGGTCCTGAGCCAGGGCAGCAACCGCTCGCTGGAATACCTCAACAGCGGCGGCGTGGATTTCGCTTCCAGCGCCAGTCTCGCCGCCGTGCTGAGCCGAGCAAACGGCAGCCCGATCAAATCGGTCTATGTCTACAGCCGCGCCGAATGGACAGCATTGGTGGTGCGCAAGGATTCTCCTTACCAGACTGTCGCCGACCTCAAGGGCAAAAAGATCGCTGCCACCAAAGGCACCGACCCGTACCTGTTCACCCTGCGCAGCCTGCAACAGGCCGGGCTGAAAAAAGACGATGTGGAACTGGTTCATCTGCAACATCCAGATGGCCGCACCGCACTGGAAAAAGGCGATGTCGACGCCTGGGCCGGACTCGATCCGCACATGGCCGCCAGTCAGGTGCAGGCCGGTTCGCGCCTGCTCTACCGCAACCCGGCGTTCAACAGTTACGGCGTGGTCAGCGTCACCGAGCAATACGCCAAAGAACATCCGCAAACCATCGACACCGTCATCAAAGCCTACGAACAGGCCCGCGACTGGGCGCTGAAAAATCCCGATGAATTCGCCGCCCTTCTCGCCAAGGAGTCCGGATTGCCGCTGGATGTAGCCAAGTTGCAACTGTCGCGCACTGACCTGAGCAGCCCGCAACTCACTCAACAGGACATCAGCGCCTCCAAGGCAGCGGCGCCGATTCTGGTCTCCGAGGAACTGGTGCGCCGTGGGGTGAATGTCGATCAAGTCATCGATCAATTGCTCGACAGCGGTGTGCAGCAAGCCGTCGCCCACCAGTAACCGATCAGCCTCACGACAAATCCGCGCCCCGTCGCGGATTTGTCGTGAGCGGAGCCAAAACCATGACCACTCACAGCAAAGACTTGCCCGCGCCACTTGCCGTACCGCGCCAGCGTCCTGCGAGTTTGAATCCGACGTGGCAGCGCCGCGGCAAAGGCCTGGCCCTGCCGCTGCTGATCATCGTTGCACTGGAAATTATCGTCCGCATCGGTTGGCTGCCGTCCTACCAGATGCCGGCGCCGAGCGAAATCGCCCTAACCCTCACCGACCTTGCTGAGGGCGCGCTGTGGAAGCACATCGGCGCCAGCCTGATTCGCGTGTTGCTGGGTTTTGCCATTGGCGCCAGTCTGGCGCTGGTGTTTGCTGCCTGGGTCGGCTTGAGCCGTGAAGCCGAGGCCTATCTGGAGCCGACGTTCGCCGCCCTGCGCTCCATTCCGAGCCTGGCCTGGGTGCCACTGCTGCTGTTGTGGCTGGGCATCGACGAGACCTCGAAAATTGTCTTGATCGCGATCGGCGCGTTCTTTCCGGTGTATGTGAATGTCGTCGCGGCGATTCGAAATATTGATCGCAAACTGGTGGAAGTCGGCCGCATCTATGGTTTCAGCCGCTTGCAACTGGTGCGACGAATATTGCTGCCCGCCGCCCTGCCCGGCCTGTTCACCGGATTGCGCAGCGGCATGAGCCTGGCATGGATGTTTCTCGTGGCAGCAGAGTTGATCGCGGCCACCAAGGGTTTGGGCTATCTGCTCAGTGACGGCCGGGAAACCTCGCGGCCGGACATCGTGCTGGCCGCGATCATCGTGCTCGCCTTGCTCGGCAAACTCAGCGACGGCTTGCTGGCCATGCTCGAACGCCGCTGGCTGAACTGGCGTGACACCTTCACCGGGCAGGACGCCAGCGACTAAGCTGAACTCTCCAACCGGAGATTCAGCCCATGTGCGGAAGACTCTCGCAGTACCGGGGCATTCACGACTTCGTCGCGGTGCTGAGCATTCCCGACGCGTTGATCAATCACGTCGGCGACGCGCCGCTCGATCGCTACAACGCGGCGCCGACCACCGCGCTGGCCGTCCTGCATCAACAAGGGCAACACCTGCATGCCGACAATCTGCGCTGGGGCTGGCGCCCGCATTGGGCCAAGGATCGTCCACCACCGATCAATGCCCGGGTCGAGAAAGTCGCCCATGGACCATTCTTCCGGGCGATCTGGCGACATCGTTTGATTGTGCCCGTGGACAACTGGTTTGAATGGGTCGATAGCGCAGACAAAACACGACAACCATGGCTGATCCGTCGCGCGGATCACGAAGCGGTTTTCTGCGCAGCCATCGGGCAATTTCCTACAGCCGAAACGCCAGCTCGGGATGACGACGGTTTCGTGATAATCACCGCCGATGCTCTCGGCGGCATGCTCGATATCCATGATCGCCGACCCGTAGTCTTCTGCGCAGACTTGGTGCATGAATGGCTGGATCCGGCGACACCCTTTGAGCGCGCCGAGCAAATGCTGCTGTTCGAAGGTGAACGCAACGAAGTGTTCGAATGGTACAAAGTCGGCAAAGCTGTCGGTAACGTGCGCAATCAGGGGGCCAGTTTGATTATCGAGCAGACTTAAACATTTGCCGACTTCAAGCGTTTATCAATGTAGGAGCTGCCGAAGGCTGCGATCTTTTGACGCAGCGTTACAAGCAATAAAACTATTGCAAATTTTAGCGACTCATAAAGCGAATCACTGTTGTTACAAACACTGTTTCATTTTTGAGACGGAGCACATAAAACAGACGTTCGAATGAACTAACCGCCTGTCTGACATTTCAACCGTCATACATACATTTATATGCACTACGGCTAGCATGCGCGCCGCATTTCCATTTGGTATACCAGTTGACCAAAGAGTCAACAAACCAGGAACCCCCTAACGTCTACAAGCCTTGCAGAGAAATAAGTTGCGCGACGATTTTGCAATCAAACAGGTCAGCGGCCTGGAGTGTATTCATCTGTCGATGACAGAACGCTTTGAACTCGACTGTTTTATCGGCCACTACATCAAGACCCGAAACCTGCGTTCCGTACCCGATATCGAACACATCCTGCGCACCACCCTCGAAGGGTATCCCGGCCACGCGCCGGTGATGGTCAACGAGCTGAATGCGTGGATTGATCGAACCTTGGGATATCGGGCCACACACCCCGATTTCACGCAGCTGGACGATCTCTGAACCACAAAAAAGCCCTGCATTTGCGGGGCTTTTTCGTAGAAGTCACTCAAAACTTGCGGTCAGGATCGGAAAGCTCTCGGCCATCATCGTGCTTCCAGGTCTGTTCCTTGTGCTTTTCACGCTCTATTTCTTCTTGCGTCGGTTCGTCCGTATCTTCGTCATCCGTGTCTGGATGCTTTTGCTCAGTCGCCATGTGCACCTCCCGTTATCAGTTAATCTCCATCCCTGAAGCGTAGAACAGACAACTTACAACCACCAGCGCAGCAAAAAGAAGAACGCCATGCTCAACAGCATGCTGAGCAAAGTACTGCGGGTGTATATCACCAGTGCGATCGCTACCAGCGAACTAAGCAGATAAGGATTATCCCACTGCAGATTCAGTTGTTTGTCGGGCATGAAGACAATCGGCCCACAGATAGCGGTCAACATCCCCGGTACCGCAAACCCGAGAAACTGTCGCGCATTGCTGCTCAGACGCACCGGCAAACGCGGTTCGAGAAACACGTAGCGATTAAGAAAGACCAGAATCCCCATGCCGAAAATCACCGCCCAAACCATCATGTGCGCTCCCGATACAGCTTGTTGCAGATAAACCCTGCGGTCATTCCGGCCAGCCCGGACAACACCAGGGCCGAGCCCCATTGCCAGTAACTGAACAACACCGAACAAAACAGCGACACCGCCACACACACCACCGTCGGCACGTTACGCACCACCGGCGTGATCAATGCGATAAACGTGGCGGCAATCGAAAAATCCAGCCCCAGGTGCTCAAGCCCCGGAATGCTGCTGCCGAGGACAATGCCGGCGAGAGTGAACAGATTCCACGCGATGTAGAACGTCAGGCCAACGCCGAGCGCATACCAGCGATTGAATTGTTGACGATCATGCTGACTGGTCAGTGCAAACAACTCATCGGTAAGCAAAAAACCCAGACCTATGCGCCAGCGCCCCGGCAGCGGAGAAATGACCGAACGCATGCTCATGCCATAGAGCAAGTGCTGCGACGTCAACAGCAGCGTAGTCAACAGAATCGAAAAAATCCCCGCGCCGCCCTTGAGCATGCCAATCGCCACCAATTGCGCCGCCCCGGCAAACACAATGCTCGACAAGCCTTGGCCTTGCAGCGGTGTGAGATTGGCTTCGATCGCCATGGAGCCGGCCAACAGCCCCCACGGCGCGGTGGCCAGAGACAACGGCATGATCGCCGCAGCGCCGCGAAGGAACGCACTGCGCGGCATGAGTGAGTCAGACATAAACGTTCTTCAACCAGGAAAACGGTCTAAGACTGTGCCAGCCATTTCGCCTTTCTGGCTTGAACAATCTTGCGCACTTGTGGGAAATCGGCCGGATGCGCGCGCAATTCGCTGATTTTCGCACTGACCTTTGATCCCCTGACCGGCGTAACATGGCGCTATTCACAATCGCGTCAGGGAGACGACATGCTGTACCGAATCGCAGCCGACGGGCTGGTGCTGTTCCATTTGTGCTTCATTTTGTTCGTGCTGTTTGGCGGGCTGCTGGTACTCAAATGGCCGCGTTTGATGTGGCTGCATCTGCCGGCAGCCGCCTGGGGCGTGGCGGTCGAAGTACTGCACTTGACCTGCCCGCTGACCTACTGGGAAAACCTTATGCGCCACGCGGCCGGGCAGACTGAATACGCCGGCGGCTTCATCGAGCATTACATCTGGCCGATCATTTACCCGGCCGGGCTCACCCCGCAGATTCAACTGGCGCTCGGCAGCGTGGTACTGGCGGTGAACCTGTTGGTTTACGGCCGTTTAATCCGGTCGTGGAAACTGCGCCGAGCACTGTAATCAACGCGCCGTTTGCTTCAAGGCCTCAAGCCAGGCCGGATCCAGGCGCGTCTGCGCGGTATCGAGCCCCAGCGCCTGCATCCGCTCCTTGTGTGCTTCAGCTTCCCGCCACAATTGCCCGTGATCGCTGGAGTTGCCATCCAGTTCGTGCATTTGTGTCAGCCCTAGATGGTAGAAGCGCAGCACCTTCATCGCCGTCGCATCGTTCTGCTCCACCGCCGCCTTGACCTGATGCATCACATTGGTGATGCTCATCAGGTTGCGCTTGAGTCGCCAGCTATACACCGCTGGCGCCATCCAGCTCTGATTCCAGAAGCGCCCGCGCAGTAATGCCGCAGTCAGCAGAAATGCCAGAAAAACCCCGCCGACATTGAAGCGCAGGTTATCGCCGCCAGGCTCGCCGAACAGCGCCACCGCGACGCTGGAAAACAGCATCGCCAGCACCAGGAACAGCACGGCGATGATGATCGTGCTGCGGCGTGTCTGCTGACGAAAAGTGGCGGCGTCCATCGGCTGAATCTCGAACATCACAAATGACTTCCTTGAGCGACAAAAGGGCTAACAGAAAAAACCGGCCGGCGCATTATCGCCTCTACCGCGGATTTAGCTATGCTGGGGCTCCTTTTCATCTTTTCAGCGTCCAACGGGGACATGGCGGTACAGCGCAGATCGTGCCATCTTCATTCATGGATACACACTATTCGGATGCCATTCGCCGGTTTTGGGATGACATCGTTTTAAGGATCATTGCATGACCCAACGACACGTAATCAATGCCTCGGTCAGCCCGAAAGGCAGCCTGGAAACCCTTTCTCAACGTGAAGTTCAACAACTGAGCGAAGCCGGATCCGGCAGCACCTATACCCTCTTCCGCCAGTGCGCCCTGGCCATCCTCAATACCGGCGCCCATGTCGACAATGCCAAAACAATCCTCGAAGCCTACAAGGACTTCGAAATCCGCATTCACCAACAGGACCGCGGCGTACGCCTGGAGCTGCTGAACGCTCCGGCCGACGCCTTCGTCGACGGCGAAATGATCGCCAGCACCCGCGAAATGCTCTTCAGCGCCCTGCGCGACATCGTCTACACCGAAAACGAACTCGACAGCCAACGCATCGACCTGACCACCTCGCAAGGCATCAGCGACTACGTTTTCCACCTGCTGCGCAATGCGCGCACTTTGCGTCCGGGCGTCGAGCCGAAAATCGTCGTGTGCTGGGGCGGTCACTCGATCAACACCGAAGAATACAAATACACCAAGAAAGTCGGCCACGAACTCGGCCTGCGCAGCCTCGACATCTGCACCGGCTGCGGCCCCGGCGTGATGAAAGGCCCGATGAAAGGCGCGACCATCGCCCACGCCAAACAGCGTATTCACGGCGGTCGTTATCTCGGCCTCACCGAGCCGGGCATCATTGCCGCCGAAGCGCCGAACCCGATCGTCAATGAGCTGGTGATTCTGCCGGACATCGAAAAACGTCTGGAAGCCTTCGTCCGTGTTGGCCACGGCATCATCATCTTCCCGGGCGGTGCCGGTACCGCGGAAGAATTCCTCTACCTGCTGGGCATCCTGATGCACCCGGACAATAAAGGGCTGCCGTTCCCGGTAATCCTCACCGGGCCGAAACACGCCGCGCCGTATCTGGAACAACTCGATGCTTTCGTCACCGCGACCCTCGGTGAAGCGGCCAAGCAGCACTACGAAATCATCATTGACGACCCGGCCGAAGTGGCACGGCAGATGACTCAGGGGCTGAAAGCGGTGAAGCAGTTCCGTCGCGAGCGCAACGACGCGTTCCACTTCAACTGGCTGCTGAAAATCGACGAAGGCTTCCAGCGTCCGTTCGATCCGACCCACGAAAACATGGCCAACCTGAAACTGCACCGCGACCAGCCACCGCACGAACTGGCGGCGAACCTGCGTCGGGCGTTTTCCGGAATCGTCGCCGGCAACGTCAAGGACAAGGGCATTCGCCTGATCGAAGAGCACGGGCCGTACCAGATCCGTGGGGATGCGGCGATCATGCAACCGCTCGATGCCCTGCTCAAAGCCTTCGTCGCCCAGCACCGGATGAAACTGCCGGGTGGCGCGGCGTATGTGCCGTGTTATCGAGTGGTGGCGTAATACTTTCAGCTACCACCTGACCTTGTAGGAGTGAGCCTGCTCGCGATAGCGGTATATCAGTCACCTTTTATATTGACTGAACCACCGCTTTCGCGAGCAGGCTCGCTCCCACAGGTTCTGTTATGTGGCGCAAATGGTATTTGCAACCTGAATCCCCCTGTGGGAGCGAGCCTGCTCGCGAAGAGGCCCGAAAGAACAACCTCAACCCACCAACCGCGCCGCCAACGCCTTGGCCTGCAACGCCACATCCGTCACCGCCGTACTCTCCCACCACATCCCGCGCAATGGCGGTCCCATTGCAAACAACCGGCTAGCCGCAAGCCCCTCGGCATCCAGCACCGCGCCATCCCCTGCCGCCGCAATCCCCAACGCCAACGGTCCCGGCTGCACCAGACCACGCGCCAGCACCTGCTGCGGCAACGGTCGCGCCACCCGACGCCAGTCGTATTCGATGCCACTGGAATTGATCAGCGCGGCGCCCTGCACCACGCAGATTTCCGACTCACCGCGCCGTCGAATACGAATGCTGACGCCATCTTCAGGGCTCGACTCAAGCCCCTTGAACGACGCTGCCTGAATACGCAATCGCCCTTCTTTATAAAGATGCTCAACCAGCGCCGCACTCAGCGGCGGCGAACGGTGATGATGGCTTTCCCACCACGGCCGCACATGCCGTACGAATTGTCGACGCTGCACGTCAGTCGCCTGACTCCACAACCGGGCGATGTGCACCCGCACCGTGTCCAGCGGCGCTTGCCAATCGATACCTTGGGCGATGGCTGCCCGGCATTGCCGACGCAACTCGCGCAATAACTGTCGGGGCGTGCGAGTACTGTGATCGTCGCCAAGAAAATCCACCCAGGCCGGCGGTTGTCGGCGCACATGGGGTAACAAGCCATGCCGCGAAAACACTTCGATCGGCCCGCGATGCCCCGCCTGCTCCAACGACACCACGGCATCGACCATGGTCAGGCCAGAGCCGATGATCAACACGGTCGATTGCGGGTCGAGTTGACGCATCGCCGCGACATCCCACGGATCAAGCGCGGCGGCGTTGAGGCCGCTGGAGGCTTTCTGCGGAGTTCGTGCGGCAGGGAACATTCCAGTCGCCAGCACTGCGCAGACTCCAGACAATGACTGACCATTGCTCAGCGTGAGCTGCACCGAATCGGCATCGACCTGCAGATCGACGACCTCTGCACGAATGTGTTCAACGCTCGAACCATAACGCGCCCCGACAGTGCAGGCTTCAGCCAGACGCTGCTGCACATAGACCCCGAACAATCCACGCGGCGGGAACAGTTCGCTGACCGGTACGTTCTGCTCTGCAGACTCCGGCCAGCCTCCGCCGGCAATGTGTTCAGTCAGCCATTGCGTCAGATCATCAGGATTATCCGGATCGACGCTCATGCGCGCCGCATTGCCGTTGAGTGTGTGGCCCAACTCGACTGCACTGTAGGCCTCGCCGCGTCCCAATTCAGCACGCGGCTCAATGATCAGGACCTTGCGCTGGCCGGGCAGACGCAACAATTGCACCGCCAGCATCGTGCCGCTGAGGCCGCCGCCGATGATCAGGATAGTTTCCTGTTTGTTTAAGGGGGAAAATTGCCTGTGCTGCGCTTCGTCCATGCTGATTTCGCCAGCCTGAGTCAACCTGATAGTTCCAACACTTTAGAGGTTTGGCTGAGGAAGAGACAATGATGAGATCTAATATTGAAACGCAAGTGATGACCATCTCACGAAGCGTTTATGCAGTCCCCCTATTGTCGGATCGGTTGTGTCTTCGACGTCAACATTCGAGACGTCGAAGACCGTGACCTTCTCTCTTTCAAGAAGGTAGAATGTCGTAAAAAACAACATCCGAATAATACGAATTGCCGAGTTGGTCATAACCGACATACGAAAATGACTTCTGTGGGCCGGTGTGATCATGCAGGTGGGCTCTTGGAATGAAAACCTCTGCACTTACAGGTTGAATTTCCACAACAATTTTATCGGAGATCAGGATTTCAATTTCACGAACATCACCATGTACAGTAATTTCCGCTGTCGCGCCCTGAGCGGGTACGTCCCCCATGCTGATCGCCCCCTCTTTTGCTTCTTTGATAGTGAGTGCGTAGGCCATTTTCCAACTCCTTTCCATTGCAGTTTGGTTTGAATACCGCGAAGAGAATATGGCCCGTATCCAAGATTAAGGTCTACTGTCAGAAATTACAGGTAGACACGTTTTACCGACAAACGGTCATATGACCACATTGCGCACAAACCGCGCCGCAACATCGCCATCATTGCGATAGGAATGCGGCTGGTTGCTGGCAAACATGAAAAACTCCCCAGTGCCGATGTGCTGCGGCTGATCGCCGAGCATCAGCGTCAGGCAACCTTCAAAGACGAAAATCTGCTCGCTCCAGCCCTCGGCATCCGCTTGCGACGGGTAGACCTCGCCCGGTTGCAGACACCATTCCCATTGCTCGACTTCGCGAGTCGCCGTCGCTTTGGAGAGCAGCACCGCTTTACTGCCCGGGATCGTGCCCGCCCAGGCCACCTCGTTGATGCGGCTTGGATCACGCGCATCCGGTGCCTGGATCAGATCGCTGAACGCCACATCAAGCGCCTCGGCAACGCGATCAAGCGTGGTCAGACTGACGTTCTTTTCGCCCGCCTCAATCGCCACCAGCATGCGCCGGCTGACGCCAGATTTTTCCGCCAGCGCGGTCTGGCTCATGTCAGCGGCATGGCGTAGACGTCGCACATTCAGGCTGACGTGTTGCAGGACGGACGCCCGTTGCGTTGAATCTTTGTGCACTATATTGCTCACTCGGTGAGGTTGGGCAGTATACTGCGCAACGTTGGGCGCATTGTGCGGCCTCCTTTTTATAGTGCGCAAGGTCATGACGTCGCAGAACAGCTCTCCCACTCCCCTTCGTTTCTCTCGTTTCAGCAAAGCCGAGTGCGTGCTGGTGCTGATCACCATGATCTGGGGCGGCACCTTTCTGCTGGTTCAGCATGCGATGACGGTCAGCGGGCCGATGTTTTTTGTCGGTCTGCGTTTTGCGGCGGCGGCTTGTATCGTGGCGCTGTTCTCGTGGCGGCATCTGCGCGCACTAACCCTATTCGAACTCAAGGCCGGCGCGTTTATTGGCGTGGCGATCATGCTCGGTTACGGCTTGCAGACGGTTGGCTTGCAAACCATTCCGAGCAGTCAGTCGGCGTTCATCACCGCGCTATACGTCCCGTTCGTGCCGTTGCTGCAATGGCTGGTGCTTGGACGCCGTCCGGGGTTGATGCCAAGCATCGGCATCATGTTGGCGTTCACCGGTTTGATGCTGCTGTCCGGGCCGTCCGGCGCAGCGCTGAATTTCAGTCCCGGCGAAATCGCCACGCTGATCAGCGCCATCGCCATTGCCGCCGAAATCATTCTGATCAGCACCTACGCCGGTCAAGTTGATGTGCGCCGAGTGACCGTCGTGCAACTGGCAACGACCTCCGTGCTGTCGTTCCTGCTGGTGGTGCCGACCGGGGAAATGCTTCCGGACTTTTCCTGGACTCTGCTGGTGACCGCGCTGGGGCTGGGCGCAGCAAGTGCGGCGATTCAGGTGGCGATGAACTGGGCGCAGAAGAGTGTTTCGCCAACCCGGGCGACGTTGATCTATGCCGGTGAGCCGGTATGGGCCGGGATTGTCGGACGGATTGCCGGGGAGCGCTTGCCGGCGATTGCGCTGGTGGGCGCGGGGTTGATTGTGGCGGCGGTGATTGTCAGTGAGTTGAAGACCAAGGGTAAGGTTGCTGAAGCCGAAGCTGGGTTGGAGCAGGAAACCCAAGGTTAACCCGCATCACCTTCAGCGTCTGGCCCAACGCTTTCGCGAGCAGGCTCGCTCCCACATTTTGAAATACATTCCAATGTGGGAGCGAGCCTGCTCGCGAAAGGGCCATCTGCCACAACATCGCTGCCCCTGAAACAATGCCAAACAGAAAATTCCAGACTACTTTGTAGGATTCTGAGACATCCTGGCGTTTGGTGATCGGGGAGCTGGCACGTATGATGCTTCACAAACTTCCGCAGATTAGAAGCCTATGTCCCTGATAGTTCTACTGCTTCTGCCATTCATTGGCAGCTGTCTGGCAGCGGTGCTGCCACACAACGCGCGTAATACCGAATCCCTGCTGGCAGGTCTGGTCGCTCTGATCGGCACCGTCCAGGTCGCGCTGTTGTACCCGCAAATTGCCCACGGCGGCGTGATCCGCGAAGAATTCATGTGGCTGCCCAGCCTCGGGCTGAACTTCGTTCTGCGCATGGACGGTTTCGCCTGGCTGTTCTCGATGCTGGTGCTCGGCATCGGCACGCTCGTTTCTCTCTATGCGCGTTATTACATGTCGCCGGACGATCCGGTGCCGCGCTTCTTTGCGTTTTTCCTGGCGTTCATGGGTGCCATGCTCGGTCTGGTGATCTCCGGCAACCTCATCCAGATGGTGTTTTTCTGGGAACTGACCAGCCTCTTTTCATTCCTGTTGATTGGCTACTGGCACCACCGCGCCGACGCCCGTCGCGGTGCCTATATGGCGTTGATGGTCACCGGTGCCGGCGGATTATGCCTGCTGGCGGGGGTCATGATTCTCGGCCATGTCGTCGGCAGCTATGACCTCGACAAGGTCCTGGCCGCCGGCGACATGATTCGTGCACACGCCCTCTACCCTATTCTTTTACCCCTGATTCTTATCGGCGCACTCAGCAAAAGTGCGCAGTTCCCTTTCCATTTCTGGTTGCCGCACGCAATGGCGGCGCCGACACCGGTTTCTGCCTATCTGCATTCGGCAACCATGGTCAAGGCCGGGGTGTTCCTGCTCGCGCGTCTGTGGCCATCGCTGTCTGGCAGTGAAGAATGGTTCTACATCGTCAGCGGGGCCGGCGCGTGTACGCTGTTGCTCGGCGCGTATTGCGCGATGTTTCAGAACGATCTCAAAGGTCTGCTCGCTTACTCGACCATCAGCCATCTCGGCTTGATCACCCTGTTACTGGGCCTGAACAGTCCGCTGGCTGCCGTGGCGGCGGTGTTCCACATCCTCAACCACGCTACGTTCAAGGCTTCGCTGTTCATGGCCGCAGGCATCATCGACCATGAAAGCGGTACCCGCGATATCCGCAAACTTAGCGGCCTGATCAAACTGATTCCGTTCACCGCGACGCTGGCCATGGTTGCCAGCGCCTCGATGGCGGGTGTGCCATTGCTTAACGGTTTCCTGTCGAAAGAGATGTTCTTCGCCGAAACCGTGTTCATCAACGCCACGGCGTGGGTTGAAGCGGCGCTGCCGATTGTCGCGACCATCGCCGGTACATTCAGCGTTGCCTACTCGCTGCGTTTCACCGTCGATGTGTTCTTCGGTCCACCGGCCACTGAACTGCCGCACACCCCGCATGAGCCGCCGCGCTGGATGCGTGCGCCGGTAGAACTGCTGGTGTTCACTTGCTTGCTGGTGGGGATTTTCCCCGCGCAGATCGTCGGCCCACTGCTCGCGGCAGCCGCCTTGCCTGTCGTCGGCGGCGAACTGCCGGAATACAGCCTGGCGATCTGGCATGGCCTCAACGCGCCAATGATCATGAGCCTGATCGCCATGTCCGGCGGCATCATCGTCTACCTGTTGCTGCGCAATCAGCTCAAGCGCGGTCGCTTCAAGTACCCGCCACTGGTAGGCCGCTTCAACGGCAAGCGCCTGTTCGAGCGCAGTCTGGTAGTGATGATGCGCATGGCCCGGCGCGTCGAGCGGCGACTCGGCACCAAGCGTCTGCAGATGCAATTGTTCCTGATGGTACTGGCGGCAGTGCTCGCCGGCCTGATCCCGATGCTGCACAGCAGTCTTAGCTGGGGCGACCGGCCGAAGATTCCTGGTTCGATCGTTTTCGTGACTCTTTGGCTGCTGGCAATTGCCTGTGCCCTCGGCGCCGCGTGGCAGGCCAAGTATCACCGTCTCGCGGCCCTGACCATGGTCAGCGTCTGCGGCTTGATGACCTGCGTGACCTTCGTCTGGTTCTCCGCGCCCGACCTGGCCCTGACACAACTGGCGGTCGAAGTGGTCACCACCGTGCTGATCCTGCTCGGCCTGCGCTGGTTGCCACGCCGTATCGAAGAAGTCTCGCCACTGCCAAGCAGCCTGCGCAAGGCGCGGATTCGTCGTCTGCGCGACTTGCTGCTGTCGATTGCCGTCGGCGGTGGCATGGCGCTGCTGTCCTACGCGATGCTGACGCGGCAGACGCCGAACGACATCTCCTCGTTCTACCTCAGCCGCGCCATGCCCGAGGGCGGCGGCAGCAACGTGGTCAACGTAATGCTGGTGGATTTCCGTGGCTTCGACACCCTCGGTGAAATCACCGTGCTGGTCGCCGTGGCGCTGACCGTGTTCGCCCTGCTGCGGCGTTTCCGCCCGCCGAAAGAAAGCCTGCAATTGCCAGCCCAGCAACGCTTGCTGGCGCCGGACGTGGTCACCGATCTGGTCAACCCGCGTTCAGCCAGCGACACCGCGCTCGGCTTCATGATGGTGCCTGCAGTGCTGGTGCGTCTGTTGCTGCCAATTGCGCTGGTGGTGTCGTTCTATCTGTTTATGCGCGGACACAACCAACCGGGCGGTGGTTTCGTCGCCGGTCTGGTGATGTCGGTGGCGTTCATCCTGCAATACATGGTCGCTGGCACACAGTGGGTCGAGGCGCAAATGAGCCTGCGGCCGCTGCGCTGGATGGGCACCGGGTTACTGTTCGCCACCGCCACCGGCCTGGGGGCGATGGTCGTCGGTTATCCGTTCCTGACCACGCACACCTGGCATTTCAGCTTGCCGGTGCTGGGTGACATCCATATCGCCAGCGCGTTGTTCTTCGACATTGGCGTATACGGTGTTGTGGTCGGCTCGACGCTGTTGATCCTCACCGCCCTCGCCCACCAATCGGTGCGAGGTCACAAGACCGCATCGCTGCCCAAGTCCGTCGCCAGCAAAGGAGCCGTCTGATGGAAGAAGTCATCGCAATCGCCATCGGCGTGCTCGCCGCGTCCGGCGTCTGGTTGATCCTGCGACCACGGACCTTCCAGGTGGTCATGGGCCTGTGCCTGCTGTCGTACGGCGTCAACCTGTTCATCTTCAGCATGGGCAGCCTGTTCATCGGCAAGGAGCCGGTGATCAAGGATGGCGTCACCCAGGATTTGCTGCATTACACCGACCCGCTGCCACAGGCACTGGTACTCACCGCGATCGTCATCAGTTTCGCCATGACCGCGCTGTTCCTCGTCGTTCTGCTCGCCTCGCGCGGCCTGACCGGCACCGACCACGTCGACGGCCGGGAGCCTAAAGAATGATGGCGATGACTCACCTGATCGCCGCACCGATTCTGCTGCCGCTGCTGACCGCCGCCATCATGCTGATGCTCGGCGAGCGGCACCGACCGCTGAAGGCGAAGATCAACCTGTTCTCCAGCCTCGTCGGCCTGTTCATTTCGGTGATGCTGCTGCAATGGACGCAAACCACTGGCGTCCCCGGTTCCATCGGCGTTTATCTGCCGGGCAACTGGCAGGCGCCGTTCGGCATTGTGCTGGTGGTCGATCGCCTGTCGGCGCTGATGCTGGTGCTGACCGGGATCATCGGCGTCAGCGCTTTGCTGTTTGCCATGGCCCGTTGGGACGGCGCCGGTTCGAGCTTTCACGCACTGTTCCAGATTCAGTTGATGGGCTTGTATGGCGCATTCCTGACCGCTGACCTGTTCAATCTGTTCGTGTTCTTCGAAGTGTTGCTCGCCGCGTCCTATGGCCTGTTGCTGCACGGCTCGGGGCGGGCGCGGGTTTCATCGGGGCTGCATTACATTTCGATCAACCTGCTCGCCTCGTCGCTGTTTCTGATTGGCGCGGCACTGATCTACGGTGTCACCGGCACGCTGAACATGGCCGATCTGGCGCTGAAGATTCCGCTGGTGCCGGAAGCCGACCGAGGCTTGCTGCACGCCGGTGCTGGCATTCTCGCGGTAGCGTTCCTGGCCAAGGCCGGTATGTGGCCGCTGAACTTCTGGCTGGTACCGGCCTATTCATCGGCCAGTGCACCGGTGGCCGCGATGTTCGCGATCATGACCAAGGTTGGCGTCTACACGCTGCTGCGTCTGTGGACACTGTTGTTCTCAGGGCAGGCCGGAGCGTCGGCATTCTTCGGCGGCGACTGGCTCATTTATGGCGGCATGGCGACCATGGTCTGCGCCGGCCTGGCAATTCTCGCCGCGCAACGCCTGGAGCGCATGGCCAGCCTGAGCATTCTGGTCTCGGCGGGGATTCTGCTGTCCGCCGTTGGCTTTGCCCAGCCGAACCTGATCGGCGCGGCACTGTTCTATCTGGTCAGTTCGACCCTGGCGTTGAGCGCGCTGTTCCTGCTGGCCGAGTTGATCGAACGCTCGCGTTCGGCCAACGAGATCCCGCTGGAAGACGAAAGCGAACTGCTGCCACGTCCGCAGGAGTCCCTGCAACCGCCCAAAGGCATCAACCTCGATGACGAGCAGAAAGCCGTGGTCGGTCAGGTCATCCCGTGGACCATGGCGTTTCTCGGCCTGAGCTTCATTGCTTGCGCGCTGCTGATCATCGGCATGCCGCCGCTGTCCGGGTTCATCGGCAAACTCAGCCTGATCGGTGCTTTGCTCAATCCGCTGGGCCTGGGCACCGACGCGCCGATATCCAACGCTGCATGGGCGTTGCTGGCATTGCTGATTCTCACCGGGCTGGCATCGCTGATGGCGTTCTCGCGTCTCGGCATCCAGCGCTTCTGGACGCCAGAGGAGCGCCCTTCACCGCTACTGCGCAAACTCGAATGCGCGCCGATCTTCCTGTTGCTGGGGCTGAGCGTCGTCCTGACTTTCAAGGCTGAACCCCTGTTGCGTTATACCCAGGGCACCGCCGAGGCGCTGAACAATCCGCAGCAATACGTGATGGCGGTGCTCGGCACCCGTGCCGTACCGAGCCCGGAAGCCAAATCGGCGATGCTGGAGGTGCAGCCATGAAGCGTGTGTTTCCTGCACCGTTGTTGTCGCTGGCGCTGTGCGCCTTGTGGCTGACCCTGAACCTGTCGGTCAGCCCGGGCAATCTGCTGCTCGGCGCGATACTGGGTTTTGCTGCACCGTTGATGATGCGCAAACTGCGTCCGAAACAGGTACGCATTCGCCGTCCGGGAACGATTCTGCGCCTGTTCTTCCTCGTCGGTCGCGACGTGGTGGTTTCCAACCTGATTGTCGCGTGGGGCGTGCTCAACGCCGGTCGTCGCCCGCTGCGTTCGGGCTTTGTCAAAGTCCCGCTGGACCTGCGCGACGCCCACGGCCTGGCGACTCTGGCGATGATCTGCACGGTGGTGCCCGGCACGGTTTGGTCGGAGCTGTCGCTGGATCGCAGCATTCTGTTGTTGCATGTCTGGGATCTGGATGACGAAGCGCAATTCATCGAGCACTTCAAGAGCACCTACGAGCGGCCGTTGATGGAGATTTTCGAATGAGCCCATTACTGTCGAACGCGATTCTGCTGACGCTGTTCCTGTTCTCGCTGGCGATGGTGCTGACGCTGGTGCGCTTGTTCAAAGGCCCGTCAGCGCAGGATCGGGTCCTGGCGCTGGACTACCTGTACATCGTCGCCATGCTGATGATGCTGACGCTGGGCATTCGTTATTCCAGTGACACTTACTTCGAAGCGGCGCTGCTGATTGCGCTGTTCGGCTTCGTCGGTTCGTTTGCCCTGGCGAAATTCCTGCTGCGTGGTGAGGTGATCGAATGAATGCTGAATTGTCTCTGTGGGTCGAGATTCCGGTGGCGATCCTGCTGGTGCTCAGCGGTCTGTTTGCGTTGATCGGTGCGATCGGATTATTGCGCATGAAGGATTACTTCCAGCGCATGCACCCGCCGGCACTGGCTTCGACGCTGGGCGCATGGTGTGTCGCACTGGCGTCGATCATCTGCTTTTCGGCGCTGAAATCCGGGCCGGTCATACATGCCTGGCTGATTCCGATTTTGCTGGCGATTACTGTACCGGTGACCACGTTGCTGCTGGCGCGGGCGGCGCTGTTCCGCAAGCGCATGGCCGGGGATGATGTGCCGGCTGAGGTCAGTAGCCGACGCACCGAGAGTGGTAGCTGAAGTTTTGTATTGTCTGCAATGACGCTATCGCGAGCAGGCTCACTCCTACATTTGGAATGCGTTCCCCTGTAGGAGTGAGCCTGCTCGCGATAGCAATCTCCAGATCACCTCAAATATCAAACCCAAGCCACCGCCAACAACCCCGCCCCCAACAGCGCGCACAACGGCGAATACACCCAGGTGTCCAGCCGCGCAAACCGCGAATCCTTCACTTCCTTGAAGAACCCGACCAGATTCGAATCACCAATCGCCCGGGCAAACATCAACAGCGCAATCGCACTGATCACCCATTGCAGTGCCTTGTGACTCACCGCCGGCATCCCCCAGCCAACCCGCATACACACCAACGCAGCAATCACCAACAATGCCGCTGCCACAATCAACGTAAGCCAGCCTGACGGCTTGAACGCCGGCCGCACCGTTGCGACAAAACCGCGCACCGGCACCTGCGGCACCACCACCGCTGCCGCCCACTGCCCACCCAGCGCCCAATACACGTGCATCAAGGCGATCACCGCGAAAGTAGTCACCAGCCATTGAGCCAACACAAAGGTCATGGTTGAAATCCTTGGAAAGGGATTTGAACAAATCATCCTAGTCGGATTTTTTTCAAGTGCACGACCGATCAGCGGTACGGTAAAGTGCCGCCCCATGAAATTCTCCCGTTCCGATCGCTCACTGCTGGCCTGGATGCTCTATTGCTGCGTCCTGTTCAACGTGTTCGCCTGCAGCATCGGTCACGGACAAATGGTCGGTATGCAGCTGAACGGTATCGGTGGCCAGTTCTGTACAGTCGACCCGGCCACTCAAGCGCCGCTCGCCAGCAACCCCACCGAAGAACAACTGCCGACCCTGTCCAAGGCCTTCGGCTGCCCGCTGTGCTCGGTCGGCGGCGGCATGGGGCCGGCGTTCAACTCCAGCCTGACGCTGGCGATCCTGCCGGAACAACACAGCCCGCCACTGGCGCCCATCGTCAGCGCTGACCTCCCTGCCCGCTTCACCTGGCCTTCGGCCAACCCTCGCGCCCCGCCGCTCGCCTGAATGTCCCTGCCTTTTTGATTTGTCAGCCCACTGCGCCAACGCGCGGCGTTCGCCTGTGCGCTGACTCCTAGACAAGCATTCAGGATTCAATGATGAAACAACTCACTCTACTGGCGAGCCTGTGCGGCTGCCTGTCCGTCAACGTCTGGGCGCAATCCACCGTGGATCTGGCGCCGATCACCATCGACGGCGAGTCCGGCGCGGAACCGGGCCTGAGCCTCGACCAATCCAGCGGCATGGCTTCGCGTCTGGGTTTGAGCGTGCGTGACACACCGGCTTCGGTGGCCATCGCCAATCGCAACGATATCGAACGCCACGGCGCGCAGAACTTCCAGGACGCCGCCAACACCTTGCCCGGTGTCAACGCCAGCGCGCCGCCGGGTTTCGGCGGGTTCGTTTCCTATCGTGGCTTTACCAGCAGTCAGATTACCCAGATGTTCAACGGCATCAACGTATCCGGCGGCCTCGCCCGCCCCGTCGATTCGTGGATCTATGACCGCGTTGAACTGGTCGGCGGTCCGTCATCGCTGATCAATGGTGCAGGCTCCGTCGGCGGCTCGCTGAACTACGTGACCAAACTCGCCACCCGTGATGAACAAGCCGTTGAAGGTCGGGTCAGCTACGGCACCTACGACACCACCGAAACCGCGTTCGGCCTCAACCACGCCCTGACCGAGCCAGGCGCCGACGTGCAGCACTATGCGCGACTCGACGTCAGCCACAACACCAGCAACGGCTACATCGACCGCCAGGAGCGCGATGCCTGGAGCGTGGCGTTCTCGCTGCTCAGCGATCTCACTCCGAACCTGTCGCACACGCTGGCGCTGGAATATCAGGACGAACACGAAGACAGCCCTTACTGGGGCACGCCCGTGCTCAATCCCAAGGCCGGCGAATTGAAGATCGACAAACACAATCGCTTCAACAACTACAACGTCGAGGACGGACGTTACGAGCAGCGAACGATCTGGGTACGCTCGATCATCGACTACCGCATCAACGACAACACCACCCTGCGCAACACGCTGTATCACCTCGACAGCCAGCGCGATTACCGCAACCTCGAAACCTACCAGTACAACGCCGACAACACCGCGGTGAACCGTTCGACCGCCTATCAGGTTCGCCATCAGGGCGAACAGAACGGCAACCAGTTAGAACTGCGCCACGACAACACGCTTTTAGGTCTCGACACCACGTGGTCGGGGGGCTTCGAATACAAGGTCAACCAGACCACCAACTCGCCGCTGAACATCAAAGGTGCGAGCACCGTTGACCCGAACAACTACCGCCCGGGGCACTTCTACGACATTCCCGGCACCAACCCGAAATTGATCAGCGACAAAACCAACGAGGTCACCACCAAGGCATTGTTTGTGGAAAACCGTTTGGCGTTGACCGACAAACTGTCGCTGCTCACCGGTCTGCGCTATGACGACATTGACCTCGATGTGACCAACCATCGCACCGTCACCGCCGCCAATCCCAAGCACCTCAAGCGCAGTTGGGAGCCAGTCACCGGCCGCGCCGGCCTGAGCTACCAGTTCATTCCGTCGGCCAACGTCTACGTGCAATACAGCACCGCCGCCGAGCAACCGAACGGCACGCAGGACTTTGATGTCTCGACCGGCAAGCAATGGGAGATTGGTAGTAAATTCGATTATCTGAATGGACGCGGCTCGGCGACGATTGCCGCTTACACCATCGAGCGAAAAGACTTCGCGGTGACGGACCCGCTAGATCCGGCCGGCAGTATTCCGGTCGGTCAACAGACGTCGAAAGGGGTGGAAATCGCCAGTTCGTTGCGGATCACCGATAAGCTTTTGGCCGAAGGCAACTTCGCCTGGGTCGACGCGCAGTACGATGATTTCACCGAAAAGAATGCCGCCGGTGTCGTGGTGTCACGCAAGGGCAACACGCCGACCAATGTGCCGGATCGAGTCGGCAATCTGTGGCTGACCTATGACTTTTCGCCGCAATGGCAAGGTGGGGTGGATGCGCGGTATGTGGCGTCGGTGTATGCCGATACTGCGAATACCATGACCGTGCCGTCGTACACCTTGTTCGGCGGTTTCCTCAGCTACAAGGTTGATTCGCACACCACCGTGACCGGGCGCGTGCGTAACCTGACCAATGAGGTGTATGCCGAGTTTGCGCATGTTTCGCCGGCGTATTACCTCGGATCACCGCGTACCTTCGAATTGGCGGTGCAGACCCGATTCTAAAAGCATCGCAAGCAGGCTCACTCCTACAGGGGAATGCATTCCAATTGTAGGAGTGAGCCTGCTCGCGAAGAGGCCGGCCGCATCAGCCTCTATTTCAAATCAGCCGAAACCTTCTCCGCGACATCCTTCGGCAACCAGGCCTGCCAAACGTCCGGGTGCGCCTTCATGAATGCCTCCGCCGCCTCACGCGGCGCCGTGTGCTTCTCGCTCATCTCGGCCAACGCCTTGTTCAGCGGCTCGATCGGGAAATCCACTTTGCTGAAAAACTCGGCAATCTGCGGATACTGCTTTTGAAACGGCGTAGACACACCAATCGACAGCTTCGACGCCAGCGACCGGGTCGGTTTCGGATTCGGATTATCGGCATCGGTCAGCGTTTTCCACGCCTCGGCATCAAACGGCGGCTCTTCCAGTTGCACCAGTTTGAACTTGCCCAGCAGCGGCGTCGGCGACCAGTAGTAAAACAACACCGGTTTGCCACGACGAATCGATGAGCTGATCTCGGCATCCAGCGCCGCCCCCGAGCCACTGCGGAAGTTGGTGTAGTCGTCCTGCAATCCGTAAGCCGTCAACTTCTGTTTGTTGACCACTTCCGAGGTCCAGCCGATCGGGCTGTTGAGGAACCGCCCCTTGTTCGGGGCTTCCGGATCCTTGAACACGTCCTTGTACTTCTTCAGATCACTGACACTGCGCAGATCCGGCGCCAGCGGCTTGATGCCTTTGGCTGGGTCGCCCTTGATCACGTATTCCGGCACCCACCAGCCCTCGGTAGCGCCCTTGACGGTATCACCGAGGCTGACGACTTTGCCTTCGGCCTCGGCCTTGACCCACACAGGACTGCGCCCGGCCCACTCCTCACCAATGACCTGAATGTCATTGTTGGCCAGTGCGGTTTCCAGCGTGATGGTGGTGCCAGGCAAGGTGTCGGTCGGCAAGCCGTAACCCTTCTCGACGATGATCCGCAGCACATCGGTAATCAGGCTGCCGCTTTCCCAGTTCAGGTCGGCAAAATGGATCGGCGCCTGGGCGGCCGTCACCGATTGCGCTGATGTCAGCAAACCGAACGTGGCCACGCTGGCGGCCAGTAACCGTCGAAATCCGTTCATGCATTGCACCTCGTGCTGTTCACAGCAATGGCAGGATGGCCTGACAGAAGACCGCAAGCCTCTGAATACTCAGTCAACTGACTGTAGCCGAGGTTCCTGCTTTTTCCGGGCCGCACTCCGGACGAGGTTATGAATCAGACTTTTCCTGCAGGCTTTGCAGCTCGCGTCTGACCATGCTGGCGTATTCCGCGGGACGTAACTGGTAGATCTGCGCAGCCACCCAGTTCAGCCAGGCGCCCTGCAATTCGGCCTTGGCGGCGAACAAACGCAGGGCTTCCTCGCGTGCAGTGTCGAGGTTCTGCGAATGGAAATCTGAGCGACTCACTCGCTGGCCTTGAACGTCACCAGCTCGCCCTTGCGCCATTTGGCGGCTTTGGCGGTCACGGCTTTCAGGGTTTTGGTCAGGCCTTCCTGCAATTGCTGATGAGCGGCGAACACGGTCACCACGCTGTGGCCTTCCTTGAACAGGATCGCGTGCCCGTCAGCAGTTTCGACGAAGGCGTAATCGCCCAGTCCATAGACCGTGAGTTTGATTTCGCGAAAGCGGATATCCATCTTGCCGCCTTCACGGCTGGGCAAGACCGATGCACTGAAATGATCGCCGACCTTGAGCTTGAGCCCTGGTTTGTCATCGACCACCAAGGCGCTTTCGGTGTCGATCTCGGCCACGTAAATGCCTTCGGCGTTCTGCTCGGTGATGTAAACAAAACGCGACTGGAACAACTTGACCAGCTTTGCACGCAAATCACCCAACACGAACAAAGCATGCATATCGAGATTACTGACTGCCAAAGAAACATCCCCACATCTGAAAAAACCGCACACGGAAAACGCGCACGGCAAAAAAAAGCCAGGCCAATGCAACTACCAAATGACTCAAATAAATACCCGAATCGAGCAGAGTGCTGATTCAGCGCGAGGCCCCTAAGACTACTGGATTGTCACTCGCGAAACTCATCCAGATTTCGCCAAAGCTTGAAGGAAAAATCCTCACCGTTGGCAAGAGCAGTCTGACTACGAACTTTAGGGAAAATTCTCACGAAAAAAAGCACTTTTCCGACATATCGCTGGCGAAAAATTGCTTTAGATAAGCCCTGTCGTCAACAGGTACTGGCGATTCTAGAGCAGCGATGCTCATTCCGACTACCCGAAACGGCCTGTAAATATCGGCCAACTGATGAAAAGGACTTCATATGTGCACTCGGACTCACTTTGCCATGACCACAGACGCCCGTATCGAATCGCCGCTGATCCTGCATCTCAGCGCCATCAACGAGCATTGGCCACGCTTTCAAGTCGTACCGGCCGGCAACGCCTTCTTCCACATCAAGGAAACCTCGACCGGGCGTGTAAGAGGTTTCCGTGAAGATCACAACGAAGCCTGCGCCCTCGCCCGTTCACTTGAATCGAAGATCGAACTCCTGGCGAATGGCTGCCTCAGATAAAGAGACACCTACCACGCCAGACCGGCGCCCACCGAAGGAGTACACGATGGAACTGCCAGCATACGATCTGAAAACCCTGTTCGATCAACTGGGGCTAGATTCAGAAGGTAACGCAATCGACGATTTCATCGAGGCGCATCTACTGGACGCCAACACCAAACTGATCGACGCTGACTTCTGGTCACCGCAACAGGCGCAATTGCTAAAGGAATGGTTACGGGCGGACGGTGAAGAAGCGGTCATGGTCGACGAGCTGAATGTGCGCCTGCACCGAGACAAGTAATCCCGGATCAGTGAAGGCTGTCACATGGCTCGGCATGCAATTGCACGAGCCACGCAGCCTTGCACTCCTCGGCCTCGTCGCGACTGGCAAACGCGGTACCGCGACGCTCGCCATTGAGCAACACCACCCAGCAAACGCTGCGCCCCATTGCGCGCAAACCGGCCGGCACGCCACTGCCGATCATCACGGCAACATCAACTCTGCACTGCATGCAGCTCTCCCGAAATCATTAGCAACCTAACTAAGCGGTCAGATTAATGGTTTCTTTCGAGCGGAAACAGCAAGCTCCATGCACAGATTTATTGCACCGAGAGTAACAATCCCTCAGCGCGGTTTTTCCGGTTTATAGCCCAGACGCAATCCACCCCAGTGCCGGCCCTTGATCATGATCGGCACCGACAGGTCATGCATCAGCTCACCAGTGTCGCGGGTATAGGTCTGCAACAACACCGGTTGCTGATGGCTGCCGCAGCGAATACCCGTGCGGTCGGCAAACTTGCGTTTGGTGCGATTGTTCACCGCGTCGACCTGTGCATCGCCGGTCAACGGCTGGCTGAACAACTGATTGTGCGTCGGCACATAACCCTGCTGCGTGCAGGCAATGGCGAACACCAGCCCCTCGTGACGCGGCAACAAGGGTTCCTGAATCGCCGGCAGCACCTGATCGGTGTAACGGTCGAAACGGGTTTGGAATTTCGCCGGCTGCGTATTCGGGATCGGCTGATACTGGCGGTCAAACAAATCCTCAAGGCTGATCCGGCCCTGCTCGACATCCGCCTCGAACCGCGCAGCAATCTGGCTCGCCCCCTCACGCGCCAGATCGTAGATACGCTGGTGATAGTCATCCAGCCCGACTTCGGCCAGACGCTCACTGATGGTTTCCGCCTGCCCTTCCATCTGCACCGCCGCTTCGGCGAGGCGGCGCGTCTGTTGATCGCTGATCGCCAGATCGCTGCGCATCTGTTCAATGGCTTTAAAAAGACTGTCGAGTTGTTCGCGATTGGTTTCCGCGCCCTGGGCAATTTCACCGACCTGACTTTCCACACCGGCAGCCAATCGTGCAATGTTCTCCAGATGCTGACCGGTGTGCTCGACCTGCTCGACACCGGTCTGCAGATCGCTGGACAGCTCACGAATCTGCTCAACCACCTGCGCCGTGCGCTGTTGAATGTCCGCGACCATCTCGCCCACTTCACCGGTTGCCGAAGCTGTGCGTGCCGCCAACCCGCGAACTTCGTCCGCCACCACCGCGAAACCACGACCATGCTCACCGGCCCGCGCCGCTTCGATCGCCGCGTTCAATGCGAGCAGATTGGTCTGGCTGGCAATCGACTGAATTACCAGGGTCACGCGCTGAATATCATCGCTGCGCAGACTCAAGGCTTCGATCAATTCACGGCTGGCATTGGCGCGCTGACTGAGCTGATGCATGCGCGCGATCGAATCCACCAGTTCCGTGCGCCCCACTGCGCTGCTGTGATGCGCCTGACTGGCCGCCTCAAGCGCCGTACGGCTGAGCTGTGAAGTGGCGTGTTCAGTCGCGATCATCACCTCGGCGTTGCTGACGATCTGCGCCGCCGCATCGAGTTGCGATTCGAGTTTGCTCGCCAGTTCCTTGACCGAAAATGCCACGCCGGCCGCCGACAAGGCGTTATGACTGGTGGTGTAGGAAAGGTCGCGGGTCAGTTCAGACATGGCGCTGCCGCTGTCGGCAGGCTGGGTATCGGGGATGGTGCGGGAGCGTAGGCGTGGCAGCCAGACAATCAGCACCGCCAGCGGCATGCCAATGTACAGCGACCATCCGGCCAGGGACATGCCGGCCAGCAACAGCATCAGGGCGATGCTTTGCAGGGTCGGTGCGATCCAGCGGTTTTTCGGCAAAAGCACTGGTGCAGGCAAAGCCCCAACCAGAGATCCATCTCTCGTCATATCAACACCCCACGCTTGTTCTCATTGTTGTGACTGCATTAAACGCCACTACAACGCCATTATCCATGGTCCGTTAGTCGTGGGGTCTGTGGCAGGTCAATGGAATCGCGGGGAAATATTGCGGACGAGCAAAAACAAAGATCGCAGCCTCCAGCAACGCCTGTGTAGGAGCTGCCGAAGGATGCGATCTTTTCAAGGCGCCCCTATCGAAAGGGTCACCTCACAGAATCAGGCCTGACGCTGGTGCTTGTCGATCTGCTCGTGGCGCTCTTGAGCTTCGATGCAGTACTTGGTGGTCGGGCTGATCAGCAGGCGTTTCAGGCCAATGGCCTCGCCGCTGTCATCGCACCAGCCAAAGCTGTCTTCCTTGATGCGCTCAAGGGCTTGTTCCAGCTGTGGCAGCATGCGCTGGTCGCGATCGATCGCGTTCACCAGCCAAGTGCGCTCTTCTTCAACCGAAGCCGCGTCCGCCGGGTCAGCCGGGGTGTCCAGGCTTTCGATGGCGATACGGTTTTGCTCAATGCGCTCGTGGGTTTCGACTTTCATGTTCTGCAACAGCTCAGTGAAGAAAGCGTGCTGCTCGGCATTCATGTAGTCATCTGCCGGCATGGCCAGCAACTTGTCCTTTGTCATTGATATCTCTATAAAAAAACGTGCATTAAGGCGAATTAGGGAGCGTTTCGGCGAACCGCGTGCGGTCGGCGAAAAGGCATCGTTTATTGCAAATGCCACCCGGCACTCAATTTACGAGGGGCGGCAGTCTAAGGCCCGAATGAGGCCTCAGCAACTGTAAATACAGGGAATTTGTCCGACAACGTCCGGAAACTGCTCTGACACAGGGTTCACACGGGCAATCGGAGTGCGTTTATAGCAAGAAATTCAGTCGAGCGGCTGTATATAGAAGACAAACGGCTAACCGCACAGCGTTCAGACGCAATTTTTTACCACGCACTGCATCGTTTCAGCAAAGCAGAACCGCAAAAGCCCCCCTACTATCAGGCCCATCGTGAGATCAAACAGCCTGAAGGAAGACCTATGCCCCGCCCCGATCTGCCGGCCACCGACGAGGTTTCACTCGCCAGCCCCCCGATCAATGCCGAGCGCCTGCTGCAACTGATCACCGACGAATACGACGCCCTGCCGCGCCAGCTCAAACGCATCGCCAGCTACATCAGCCAACAGAGCGACCGGATCATGGTCGACCGCATCAGCGACATCGCCCGTGAGTGCGAAGTCCACCCGTCCGCCATCGTGCGCTTCTCGCAACGCTTCGGTTTTAGCGGCTTCAGCGAAATGCAGGCGCTGTTCCGCAGCGCCTACACCCACAAAGCCTCACCGGTGCAAAACTACCAGCAACGCATCCGCAGCATGATCGCCAACCAGTCGCAGCAAGCCAGCGCCGGCGACCTCGCCCGCGAATGCATCGACGCCACGCGCTCCGGCATCGAACGCCTGGGCCGCGAACTCGACGACACCGCGTTCGAAAAAGCCGTCGACCTGATCGTCAACGCCGACAACATTTATGTCGTCGGCGTGCGCCGCTCCTTCGCCGTCGCCGACTACCTCGTTTACAACTTGCAACACACTCAGAAAAAAATTCATCTGGTGTCCGGGCTAGGCGGCAGCTATCGCGAGCAAATGCGCAGCGTGCGCGCCAACGATCTGGTCATCGCCATCAGCTTCGTGCCCTACGCCAAAGAAACCCAACATTGCCTGCGCTTCGCCCGCCAGCAGCAGGCCAACACCCTGATCCTCACCGACAGCCACCTCTCGCCGCTGGCGAAACTCGCCAACAGCGTATTGCTGGTCAACGAAGGCAGCGCCCTCGCCTTTCGCTCGCTGAGTGCGACGCTGTGTTTGTGTCAGGCGTTGTTTGTGGCGGTGGCCTATCGGCTGGAACTGAATGTCGATGAGATTCACGAACAACCCGGCTTCGACGACTGACAATTGCCTCAACGTCGGCTAGGTTATGCCTTCCCACCGGTTTGACTTGAAGGAACGCGTCATGAAACTGATCGGCATGCTGGACTCCCCTTACGTGCGTCGCGTGGCGATCTCCGCCAAACGCCTTGGCATCGACCTCGAACACGAGTCAGTCTCGGTGTTCCGCCACTTCGAGCAATTCCAGCAGATCAACCCGGTGGTCAAAGCCCCCACGCTGATCCTCGACGACGGCGTGGTCCTGATGGACTCCACCCTCATCCTCGACTACCTCGAAGCCAGCGCCGGCAAAAGCCTGCTGCCAACCGACCTGAAACAACGCGCCCAAGCCCTGCGCCTGATCGGACTCAGCCTCGCCGCTTGCGAAAAAGCCGTGCAGCTCTACTACGAACGCAACCTGCGCCCGGCCGACATCCAATACCAGCCGTGGGTCGAACGCGTCGAAGGCCAACTCGCCGCCGCCTTCACCGCCCTCGAGCAAGAACTGGAAAAAACCGGCCTGCCCACCGACGGCACCCTCACCCAGGCCGGCATCAGCCTCGCGGTTGCTTGGAGCTTCACCGACCTCGTCGTCCCCGACCAGATCGACACCCGCCGCTACCCCCACATCGCCCAATACACCGCCTACGCCGAAACCCTCGAAGCGTTCGTCAGCACCCCGATGACCTGACCATGAGCACCACCGACACCGCCGCCCCGGCGTTAAAGGAAATCTTCAACGCCGAGCGCTTGCAACACATTGCCAGCGAAATGAGCGCCGTCTACCCAGCGTTCAAGGCCAAGGCGTTTCTCAAACACGCCCAAGACGGACTCGCTGAACTATCAGTGATGCAACGCATGGCGCGGGTTAGCGAAAGCCTGCACGCCGTGTTGCCGCTGGATTACCAAGATTCCCTCGATGTATTTCGTGAACTCGCACCAAGGCTGAACAGCGGATTCGTCAGCATGTGCCTGCCGCATTACGTCGCGAGCTATGGCGGACATGCGTTTGATACCTCCATGGATGCGCTGAAATACTTCACCACCTTCGGCTCTTCCGAATTTGCCATCCGCCACTTTCTCCGCAGCGACCTGGAGCGCTCGCTGGAACGGATGCACGACTGGACCCGAGACGAAAACCACCACGTCCGCCGACTCGCCAGCGAAGGCAGCCGCCCTCGCCTGCCCTGGTCGTTTCGGTTGGAAGCGGTGCAGGCGGATCCGCAGTTGGCAGCGGGGATACTGGATCGGTTGAAGGCGGATGAGAGTTTGTACGTGCGCAAGTCCGTGGCGAATCATTTGAATGATGTGACGAAGGTACATCCGGAGTGGGTGTTGGACACGATTGAAGGTTGGTCGTTGGAGAATAAGCACACGGCCTGGATTGCGAAGCATGCTTTGAGGAGTTTGATTAAGCAGGGGGATTTAAGGGCGTTAACGGTGATTGGGGCTGGGGCGAAGGCTGAGGTTGAGTTGTTGGATGTGCGGGTTGAACCAGCGGTGGTGCGGTTGGGGGAAGCGATTACGTTGTCGTTTGTGGTGAAGTCGACGGTGGCGCATGAGCAGAGGTTGGTGATTGATTATGCGATTGACTATGTGAAGGCGAATGGCGGGGTTTCGGGGAAGGTTTTTAAGTTGAAGACGGTGGGGTTGGCGGGGTTTGAGAGTTTGGGTGTGGGGAGGCGGCAGGTGATTAGGGACTTTACGACGCGGAAGCATTTTGTGGGGCGGCATGGGGTACGGGTGATGGTTAATGGGGAGGTGTTGGGTAATGCTGCGTTTGACATCGTTGCTGGATGAGGCCGTGTGTGGATTCGTTGATCTGCAATACTCGGAGTGATAGGGAATTGCGCATGGGGCGGCTTTCGGCCAATAGCGAGACATTCTCAATCCCTAATGCTCCCGTGACATGTGTCTCAGAATTTCGATCAAACCCTCCCCAGATCCAGCCTCTGATTTTGCCTGCTTCCTTCTTTTAACCTTCGAGCCAGACGAAGCCGGACGATCTGGCGGCAAATGAGGGTTGACAGCTTTAATGGTATGCAAGGCCTATCGGCCATGTGCGCGCAATGAAGGTCGCCAAGCAATGGGATAGGCCAAAAAGATCCTGAAGAAAGACAACGGTTGGTGGAATCCTTGCGTTTAATTGACGGCAGGCATGAAAGACGAAAATATGTGGCCTTTTAATTCACTCGCCAATGGAATGACGTTCGATGAGATTGCCTCCAGCACGACCAGGAAAAAGAGTTGATTCAAGGCAACGGGTTGTGGACTTCTCGTTCTGGCCGGCCACACTTGCTCACAAGAACAGATATAAGGTCCAACACACTCTGTTCGCTTTGGATCCATGGTCAATTATAGAGGGAAGCATAAGCCAAAAATGCCCGGCGGCCGCTAAAGAAGAGGCCCAAGCGTGCTTGCGTCAAGCACGAGATTTTTTTCAAGCTGCAAACCAGGCACAGACGCTAGAGTCAAGACCGCTCTCTCTCTATTACAGCTACATGAATTTAGTTAAAGCTTTTTGCCTGACTCGTGGACAACAACCAACATTTGATAAAGCGCAGCATGGCTTGTCCGAGCAGCTCCGCGCCCCAAATGTCGAGCTGGTTGATGCGTACCTCGCCGCATTTCCCAGCCCGAACAACAAACAAATACTTCAAAACTTTGATGAGTTCTTACGAGCTGTGACAGGAACGTCACTATCCGCCAGCTTCAATTACGAACTAACAAAACTATTGCCTCAGACGGTAAGCGGACACCGATTGTGGTGTGCAGCAGAGGATGCAGATGAGCGAATGTTCCCAATAGAAAGCATCCAGTACTGGAAGGACTATCAGGGTAAAACTGCATGGATTAGGATGATTTTGAAAACCGAAAACCTTACCAGGCATGGCATGACGCGTTCTCAACTCTTGAAAAGAACCGGTTTGAATGTTGATTTCAAAATGGTCAGTCAGGACCCTATCACAGATAAAGTTCTGACCACCCTCGAGATGAAGGCACCGATTCCGATTGGTGGCTACGCCACCGATAAGGTTCAGGAACTATCAAAGATTATTAAGGACCGTATTTGGTCGATAGTATCTACCGTCCCGCCCTATCGAAAGTACTATCTGTATGCATGCCCACCAGCAGAACAGCAGCATGTTTTACCCCAACTACTCAGCATATACGCAATTTCCTATTATTTGGGGTCAATTACCCGGTACAGGCCTCATCAATTACCAAAAATATCCCAAGGCAATTTCGGCCCGCTAATCCAAGATTTTATTACTGGGCAGCCGATGCAGTTCCTCTACTTGATGGCATCAGAGTTCTCAGAGCAAGATGTTGCCAAGCCCGCAATCGTCCTACAGTAATCATTACTAGTAAATTGAAGGTAGTGCTCTCAAGAAAACTCAACGTGAAATCGACCTTGGAGCGTATGGGATGAGCAATTACTGCATTTATTTAGATGGACCCAGCACTGACTTGAGCAAAGAGCACATTATTCCGATTTCGCTCGGGGGCTTAGACAGTTTCTGCATTCAAGCGGATAGGAAATTCAACAATGAAGTGGGATCCAAAGTTGATGGCGCTATTGCCAACGATTTTTTGATGCTTTTCAATCGCGACAGGGCGAATGCCAAAGGCCACTCGGGTTCCCAGCCGCAGCCAAAAGCCCGCCGTGCGACGCTGATTGACGGTTCCCCTGTGCAAGTAACTTTTTCAAAGAATGGGCTGCAGATTTACGACTTAAAACAACGTAGATATTTGAAAAAAGGGGAACGCCGCGGAGGTCAAGTAAAAATCGATGGTTTGACGCTGGATTTAAACGCCGACATAAAGTTTGTGGCAAAGGTGGCTCTGGCCGCGGGCTTCTACGCTTATGGTGACCTGTTTCGAAAAGGGGTCATGCATTCCGAACCTCGAAAAATAGTAACCGCTAATTCTTTGATGGATATTCGGCCTGATGTTCGACTCTACACTCGCTTCCAAAACGATCAAGACCTACCAGATCCGGGTGATTTCCAAATGTTCAAAATGATAGTAGAGCTAAGCAATTGTTCCTGCGTGCTCATTATTCCTGGAAAAGGGTGCTTTGGAGTAGTGGTAGGTATCCTAGGTGAGTTTATGGGGATGATTAACATCCCAGCCGATACTACCGGATTCCCAAATGAAAATGACTATGATCTTGGGCACTGCATATTTCTGCAAAACGGGAAGGTGAAGCGAATGTCGTTTCGGCATATTGCAAAGAATTTGTCAGATTACTTAGAGGCAAAGAATGAAAACCTTACGACGTTATTAGAGTTCTAGGCACCCGAGATACAGCGTTGTCGCGAATTTTTTTATTTCTTTCGGTATATCTCTGGCTCGTTGCTGCCCGTAAACGAGCGGCAGCAATCTGCCAGTCGAACTGTCTACACAGTTGGCGAGGATTCGGAGAGCGGTTTTTTTAGTTTAATGCAGGCATCTAAAAACAAGCTTCCCAACGGAGAGATTTTAACGCCGCCTCGAATTACTCTAGGCTTATACTCAGACTCTTCTGAAATACTCAAAATTATTTTTTGGGTTTCCTCGCCATCTTCCAATCTGCTATATCCGTCAGAGTCGTGCAGGCCATATACAGGCAAAACCTCTAAAAGACCCAAGCGCCTTAAATTATCTAAGTAATAAGGACTCATATCAGGCAACTCACACTGCGCATCATCACCAAGGAAGTTAATTAGTATTGTATGATCAAATCCAGCATTACCTTCTTTTACCTCTGCCCGAATAGTTATGGTCGGACAAGCATTCCTATCTAAAAATAATTTCATTATTTTTGCTTCATCAGCCGTCATTTGACGAATTATCTCAACGAATGCGGGATGAGAAGATTCTGCTGTTTCTTTATCCATTGCTGTGGCCAGAAGACTGGCATATAAATCACTAAGCGCCTCGTCATGACCAATGTATCGAAGCGCGTCCAATGCCGGTCCTGCTACGTTAAGCTTAGGCGGTATTATGTTTTCAACCGGCGTATGGCTGAGCTTTTCTGCCACCTTTATCGTCACGAATTTACTAATTTGATCATAACCCCAAACTAGAGCGCCAAGAGGTGATAATGCGATATTCACTGTCTTAGCTACAGTGTGTAATCCTTTCCCAACCTCTCGAACCGAGGGCTGTAGTAAATCTTGATAGACGGGAATTTCTTTGACTAGACCAGTGACTGCATCTATCGTGCTTTTGACATTTCCAGACTCAGACATGTGTGCCTCCTGATCTTATGAGTTTCGATTGTGCCATGCGGGTCAAGAATAAACATCGCTACATTTATTACTCTTTGCGCTAGAAGACATGCGACTGAGCTGCCCTGGATGCGCGTCCACTTTTGGGCAAAAACGGTCACTTGTGAACCTCCTTTTATGACCGAAAGCGGACCTCCGTTGAACCCAGCATTGACACGGCAGCTGTCAAAGATGGTTACTCAAAACCACTTTGCTGGAAGACAGGTAGGAGAAATACCTTCTGCCTGCCTCTTACCAACTTCCATACGGAATGCCGTACTCTTCCACATATCGCTTAGCCTTCTCACTTACCGGATAGGCATAACGACCACCGTGCTTCCCTTGTTCCGGCCCCAAAACTTCTATCCCACCTTGACCTCGGGCAACCGCAACCGGATTTCGACATGAGTCTCTAACCCATGCTTGAAGTACGCCGCCTGGAGCGAGCCCCACGTAAAGTGACGCCATAAAGCGAGCAGTTTTCTCCGGTGTTTCCGGGCAACGCTGGTGTGTTGACTTCACCATCAGTTGCCTGCCCTCTTCCGGAATTTCGATGAAACCTTGGTAGGTTTTTTGCTCTGTTATGGATTGCCAGCGGACAAAGATTTGTTTTGGAAGATCAGCGCCCGTTACAGGCATCCCAGTCCCCGATACTGTCCCCCAACCACGAGCAGACTCTGTGCTGATATCGGGCTCACCGCTAGCAGCAGTGCTCTTGCCAGCGCGAAAGAAAATTCTGTTATTGATGTCTTGGACGGAGCTGTCCTCTACCCAGACCCTCATGTAATTCGGCTCAACGAACACTAACTCCCACCATGGATATTTAGGGTCATTTTCGCCGGTTTCTGGACCTCCGATTTGGCAGCCAGATATCAATAAAGCGCCCAGCAGCGCAATCCTTGCGTTCATTACAAAAGATCCATTCAGTTAAGTGTCACGACTACCAACTTCCGTATGGAATGCCATATTTATCGATGTACCGCTTGGCCTTTTCACTCACCGGATAAGCGTAACGCCCTTCGTTCTTACCTTGGCTCGGCCCCAGTGGCTCAATTTCAGCCTGCGCTCGAGCGACTTTAACCGGGTGGTGGCAAGAGTCTCTTACCCAAACCTGCACAACACCACCGGGGGCCAACCCTAGATAAACCGACGCCATAAATCTCGCTTCCTGATCAGGCGTCTGCGGGCAACGTTGATTGACGGACGCCACCATCAACTGCCTGGCTTCCTCTGGGATTTCTACCCATGCCTGCCACGTTTTCTGTTCGACAATAGATTGCCAACGGACCCAGATGCGAACAGGTAAATCTGCTCCCACCACTCTCCTTCCGCTGCCGCCTACCCCACCTGTCCAACCTCGGGCAGACTCCGTGCCATCTTCAGGTTCTCCCCCCGCAGCGGTGCCGCCGCCGGTTTTGTAGAAAATCCTGCCGTTAATGTCTTGAACAGAACTGTTCTCTACCCAGACCTTCATGTAGTCCGGCTCGGTAAACGCCAACTCCCACCACTCGGATTTCGGGTCATTTTTTGCTGAAAGTGGATCCGCTGACTGGCACCCAGTAATGAACAGCGCGCATAGCAGGGTAAAAAGTACTTTCATCACCAAAGTTTCCAGTCAGCTACATGAGGGTGTTGTACGCGTATCGAGTCCGGCGTCGGGGCATTGATGTAAACGGCGCGGACGCCAGTGCCATCTCTGCGCCCGAGAGGATGGTTCCAATTTGCAGACATGTGAATGTACTTCAGCTTCAGCAGTTGGTCTTCTTGCATTGAGGTGTCGTAACTACCCGCCAGAAATCGATCACACAGCGCTTGAAGCTCTGCGGGCACTGCCAACTCAGGCGTATCGGGAATGTCTTGGAACCGAACGCCCTTCTCTTTTGCCAATCGGTGCATCACTCGTAGATATACCCTGGAGAGCAAGCCACTCACAGGACGTTTGAGTTGCACTGCGGCATATACGCGCTTCATGCGTGGGCTGAGCCGATCCTGCCGATCAATTGGCAGAGGAAGGGCATCAGGCGTGACGATCTCCAACATCTCTTCTGGCCATCCTTTGGCAAGCCACTGCGCCTTCACCGTTACGGCATCACGGTAGATCGACGTAGTGGAGACATCGGTAAATTGCGACACCTCAAGCGTTTGCATCGGACTGACGAGCACACACTCTTCGACCTTATCGCGGTAGCCACCGCCGATGTCGGAATGAACCCCGGGCAGAGTTATTTCCAAGTGATCCGCTTTAACGCGGCTCAGAGCGAAGTTGGCCCGATATTCGTCACGTGCGGATAGCTGCACGACATCTGTGAAGAAGCGACGGTCGAGGTAAAGTTTGATTCCTGTTGCGATGGGACTTTTGATATCCCCCAGATTCGACCAGCCCGCAATGGATGGCACCGTATCAAAAAGGCCAATAAAACCAATGTTGATGCTGCTTTTGTACTCTTCGATGAAGGTCCGGCTGAGGGCATTGGCGTTGCTGCGCAAAACCTCCCCGAGTGGCCCCTGCTTTCCACGTACGACTTCGTTGGCAAAGTGTCTTGCCGCAGCAGCACCACGGCTGAAGCCGAATGCATCAAAGGTCAGGGACGTAATTTCACTATTGGGATTGTTGTCCAACACGTCCTTGATACGCGTTTTGATCTCTGCAAACGACAACTGAACTCGGCCCGCCACGCCTGTTTCGCCTCGGCCAGTACCACCACCTAACGTACTGTCCTTCTTGCCTGACTGAGTTCCTATTCCCTCGATGTAAATCATCCGGAACGCTTGCTTTTGCGAACTATCCCCTTCGGCCTTTTGAGGTGCGAAGTACAGTTCGCTCAGTTTCTGAACATTGGTGGTGTCGTTGGCGTAGCTGCTGTCCGGATCCCTCATATAGGGCTGACAACTGGCAGGGATATCCTCGGGCGCAATCGGATGCTGCGCCCCACACAGCAATCCCGCCGCCGTGTTATTCGCATTATTCCCAGTGCCATCAAAGAAAACCCCAATCCTCAACGCAATCCCGATTTTCTCAGGTTCGCGCGCAGGTTCTTTCCCGTGTTTCTCATATTCCGCCCAACGCTGGGCGTGAATATCGACGGGTTTGGCTTCTTCGTAACGGTAATTTTTCGGGGGGTTGGGTACGTAGCCACTCATCCGTGATTCCTGGTTCTGATCCTTGAGAACGGCCCGAAGGGTGACAGCCGTGGCTGGGGGGCGCAAGCCGTGGCCGTGTGCCAGCCAGGCTGTGACAGCGGGGTTCGACGAGGGTTTCCCCTCGTCGGGGTGGGGGTTAGCTGGCGATTTCGACGTTATCCAGCGCTTGGTTTACGGCGATTTCGCCGAGCATCACCACCTGGGCGATGCCCAGTGCGGTTTTGCGGTGCGGGGTGTCGAGCATGGCGGCGAAGTTGAGGAGCATTTCGCTGGCGGAGCCGAGGGTTTCGCTGGCGTTGGCGAGCAGGGATTCGCTGTTGTACTTCGGGTTGGCGAGGTACATGCGTTCGGGCTGTTGGGTGCTGGCCATGATTTGGCTGGCGGGTTTGAGGTAGTGGTCGAGGGCGCGTTCGGCGGCTTCGTGGAATCGCTTGGAGTCGGGGGATTCGTAAGGGGATGTGGGGTCGGTTTCTGGTGGGTTGGGTGTTGGTTTGATCATTGATGAAGCTCCTACGTCAAAAAAAGGAGCCATCACTCTCGCTACCAAACGAGGGTGGCGGCCATGCGCAGGTTGGTAGACCGGGACGTAGAAAACCGGCGCGCCCGAAGACGCCCTGTGCATGACCACCATAAAGCCGTGTCGAACAGACACTGCGAATCATGATGCTTATGCAATCTACGAAAACTCAGGGCTACCAAACCCGATCGCTGTTTTCAGCGACCGACAGACGATAGAACCCGCGACCTAGACGCACAAGCCGGCGGATTCTGGCTTAGTCGTAGGTAACGGCGCAAGGCGTTGTAGGGTTTCGGTGGTTACTTGAGGCTTCGTTTAAACAGTGGTGGTTTTTACTGTTTATTTCGGTTAGTGGTTGATGGGGTGGCTGGGTGGGCGTCTTCGCGAGCAAGCTCGCTCCCACAGGGGGTTTGTGGGTGGCGCGAGACTTGTGGTGGCTGGGCTGGCGTCTTCGCGAGCAGGCTCGCTCCCACAGGTTTTGTGTCGGGCTCTGGGTTCGCGGTCGCTGGGCTGGCGTCATCGCGGGCAAGCCCGGCTCCCACAAGGATTGGGGGATGATTAGGGTCGGCGGCGCGTCATGTTGATCAGCGCTGAACGTCCACCATTCGGTGCCGGGCGCTCTTCGATGGAGTACGGCACGAAGCCGAGTTTTGGGTAGAGCAGCAGGCCTGCGGTGTTTTCGTTGAAGCAGGACAGTTGCACTTCCTTGGCCTGGTATTTTTCGAAACCCAGCGCGGTCATGGTTTCGACGATGTACCGCGCAACACCCTGGCCTCGGGCGTAGGGCGCGACGATGACGTTGCCGATGCAGCAGATGCCATCGTGCTCAGCGCGGTAGAAATTGGCGAAGCCAACGAACTCGCCGTTGGCCAGAAAAGCCGTGGAGTCGAAGCGTTGGCTGATCGCGCTGTGCATCTGTTCTTCCGTCAGCGGGAAGTTGGCTTTCGGGAACATGAAGAACAGTTCTTGTTCGCCCTGCGGAAAGCTGCAGAGAATGTTGACGTCGTCGGCCGTCACAGGCCGGTGGGTGAAATTCATCGCTGCCCTGCCCTCACTTTTTACCCGCCAGATGATGCGCAACCAAGGCGTTGGCATGGCCGTGGCCCATGCCGTGTTCTTCCTTGAGCCACGCCACCAGTTCCATGTGTTTCTTGTCGGTGATGCCGGCGAGCAGGTTCAGCCAGTGATCGATGGGCCGGCCGTATTTTTTCTCGATGGAGGGAAAGTATGACGCCGGACCTTTTACCTTGTTGTCTTCGCTCATGCTGCAAGCTCCCTGTGGTCACGACGGAGGGTCGGCGGACGCTCCTTGTCGGCAGGTCATAGAGTGGACGCGAGAGACTATTCCGGCAAGTAGCCCGCCGATCAGTTCGGGCCACACGGCACCGCTTATTTTTTCGATAGCGCTCTGAGTCGTTCTCTATCGGTCAGCCCATCGGTCCTGACGCTGGCGACAGTCGTGTGGTTTTTCTGCTGCGGCGAAAGGATCGGTTCGCCGGGGTATCGGTAATCGCTAAAACCCTGCATGACTTTTTGGTCGATGGCACTGTTACCGCAACTTTGCCGCAAGGCAATCACTGGCACCAACGAGCCGGGCGTGTAAGTCAGTTCCAGCTGCACCGACTTGCGCTCGGGGGTCGACAGCTTTTCTTGCGCCAACGCTTTCTCGATACCTTCAATCTTCGCCCTGACGCCGTACTGCATCCTATTGAGATAAACCTTGTTGTACTGCTGTTGTTGTTCGATCGTCATCACCACGCCTTTGGTGCCCAGGCGTTGGAGGTTGTCCCATGAGTCGGCTTTGAAATACAGCTTCAGCGCCCCCTGAAGGTCTTGCGGGCCGCCTTTGCCGTTCTCCAGAAACTCGGCGACTTTGAGTTCCATTGCGGTATTGCCGGGCTCCGCGATAGAGCGCTCATAAAAGTCCCGGGCAGCCACCAGATCGACCGGCCCGCCGACACCGGCTGCCGCCATATCGCCCAGTCGGCTGTAGACATTCGGCGCACGTCGGGCCACCGACTCATAGATGTCTTTGGCCTTCTCGATGTTTTTCGGCACGCCATGTCCCTGCTCGTACATCTCACCGAGGATCACCTTGCAGTTGGCGTTCTGGGTGCTGAGATAGCGGATTTCGTCGAACTGCTGCTCACTGATCGACGCTTGCTTGAAGTACGCCGCACAACGAAAGCTGGGGAATTCATCGTCCGCAAAATTGGGGTGATGGTGGGATTTGCAGCCTGCAACGAGGGCAGTAAGCGCCAGTACAGCAACTACCTTGTTCATGAATGGCATCCGTTGAAATCGTGCAGATTTCATCGGCAGGCAGGCGCAAAACCTGAAGTGTCGGTTACTTGAAAACACCACAAAAACCTGTGGGAGCGAGCTTGCTCGCGAAGGCGGTGTGTCAGCCAAGATCATCAACACCATCGCCACGCAGTTGGGCGGTCGAATCACCCTGGCCGACAGCGCTGAGGGCGGCCTGCGCGCCACCTTGTCGATGTCTAACCCGCTTCGCAACGTAGCACCCGCGAGCCGCCGCAGAGTGGTGTCTGCCGTCCCTCGCCGAGGGACGGCCTCAGGTCGAACGCTGGTTGACCCGCGCCATCAATTGCTCAGAACTTTCCTTACGCTCGGAGTAACGATCGACCAGATGCGCCTGTTGATCGCGCAGCAGCACGGTGAACTTCACCAGTTCTTCCATCACATCGACCACACGATCATAAAACGGCGACGCGTTCATCCGCCCGGTGTCGTCGAACTCCATGTAGGCCTTGGGCACCGAGGATTGGTTGGGGATGGTGAACATGCGCATCCAGCGGCCCAACACGCGCAATTGGTTGACCACGTTGAACGACTGCGAACCGCCGCAGACCTGCATCACGGCCAGGGTTTTGCCCTGGGTCGGGCGTACCGCGCCGAGTTCCAGCGGGATCCAGTCGATCTGCGCCTTGAACACGGCGGACATCGCGCCATGACGTTCAGGTGAGCACCAGACCTGCCCTTCCGACCACAGCACCAGATCACGCAGCTCCTGCACCTTGGGATGGTCGACCGGAACGTCGTCAGGCAGCGGTAGACCGGAAGGGTTGAAGATGCGCGTTTCGGCGCCGAAGTGTTCGAGCAGGCGTGCGGCCTCCTCCACCAGTAAACGGCTGAAGGAGCGTTCGCGGGTCGAGCCGTAGAGCAGCAGGATGCGCGGTTTGTGTTTATCCAAAGCAGAGCCTTCGAACAGCGAATGATCAAGATGGGGCAGGTGTTCTGACATGTGTCCTCCAGCTCAGAGAGAGCCGATACGATCCAGCTCACGCTGGAGTTCAGCGCGGCTGAGTGCTTTAAATGGCAGGCCGAGGAAGGTCGCGCAGCGCCGCTCGATGATCGCCAGCGTGGCAGCAAATGCCGCGTCCACGGCGGCATCGTCACCGAGCACATCCGAGGGATCTGCCAGCCCCCAATGGGCTTTGAGCGCGGGGCCGAAGTACACCGGGCAGCTCTCACCGGCGGCCTTGTCACAGACGGTGATGACAATGTCTGGTGGATTGTCTTCGAACGCGTCATTGCCCTTGCTATACAGACCATCGATGGCAATGCCGGCCTGTTGCAGCGTCGACAGGCTGCGCGGCAACACTTGGCCCTTGGGGAAACTTCCGGAACTCACGGCCTCGAATCCGGGGCGCGCCAGATGATTGAACATGGCTTCGGACAGGATGCTGCGGCAGCTGTTGGCCGTGCACATAAACAGAATTCGCATGGTTTTCTTGCTTCCTCAGCAGCAGGCGGTTTCACGGACGGGACGACCGTCCATGTTCTGCAGGCGCGCGGCATTGTCCTTGAGCCAATCGGCGTTGGCTTTGGACGTCACTTGCAGGATTTCGCGTACCCACGCAGGAAGATCAGGGTTGAGGCGGTAATAGACCCATTGCCCCTGACGGCGATCAAGCAGCAAACCATTGCTGCGCAGTTGCGCGAGATGGCGGCTGATTTTCGGTTGGCTGTCGTCGAGCGCACACATCAGCTCGCAGACGCAGAGTTCACCTTGATCGGCGATGAGCAGCATGGCGCGGACGCGGGTTTCATCGGCGAGGCTCTTGAAGACTTCGGTGGGGGTGATCATGGAACGGGCTCAACACATACGGAAATTCGAATATACGGATATCCATATATAAATCAACCCGGAGATGACACACATCTCGAGTGATATGCGCATACCCCCTGTGGGAGCGAGCCTGCTCGCGAAGGCGGTGGGTCAGGCGAGATTTGCGTATCAGATACATCGCTTTCGCGAGCAGGCTCGCTCCCACAGGGGGATTTGGATCTAACTGGTTAACCGCGTAAAAGCCCCTGCTCCGCTTCACATAACCCCACCACATAATCCCAGACCACCCGCAGCCGCACCGATTTGTGCAACTCGCGCCGCGTGCTGATCCAGTAGCTGCGCTCGATGCTTTCATCCGGCAGCAACGGCACCAGATCGGGATCCGACTCGGCCATGTAGCAAGGCAACACCGCAATGCCCAATCCCGACCGCGCTGCTTCCTGCTGAGCAATAACGCTGGTGCTATGGAACACAACCCGAGGGCTGCGACAAAAGCTGTTGAGAAACATCAGTTCCTGGCTGAACAGCAAATCATCGACATAACCGATCCACGCATGCCGCCCGAGGTCTTCGCGGCTTTGCAGTGGCGGCGCCTTATCGAGATAGCGTTGGCTGGCGTACAACGCGAGTCGATAGTCGGTGAGTTTGCGCGTCACCAGCATGTCCGCCGCCGGGCGCTCCAGATGGATGCTGATTTCCGCCTCGCGGTTGAGGATGCTGACAAAGCGCGGCACGGCGACCAGTTCCACTTCCAATCCCGGATAACGTTCGAACAAGCCGATCATGCGACTGGCGAGAAACTTGATGCCCAGCCCTTCCGTCACCCCCACACGAATCTTGCCCAACGGCGCAGTGGATTGGGTGATTTCCTCCTGCGCCAGCAACGCAACGTTTTCCATCGCTTCAGCGTGTTTAAGCAGCGCCTCCCCCGCCGGGGTCATTTCGTAACCTTGGGCGTGCTGGACGAACAGCGCGGTGCCGAGGCTTTTTTCGATGGCTTCGATATGGCGGGCGACGGTGGCGTGGGTGGTGTTGAGGCGGCGGGCAGCGGTGAGCAGGCGGCCGCTGCGTTGCAGTTCGAGAAAAAACCGCAGGTCGTTCCAGTCGAACATGGCGTGTCCTTGTCGGCTATGGTCTATGCAGGCTGTTTGAAAACGCACAGCGGCTGCGCAAAAACTAACATTCTTTTAACGAAAGCTAACAACTAGAGTGTCCGACAATAAAAACAAAAAGCGAGGTCAGGGAATGCAGACTTCCCTCGATGAATACGACTACATCGTGGTCGGCGCCGGCCCTGCCGGGTGCTTGCTGGCCAATCGGCTGTCGGCAGATGCGCAGCAGCGCGTGCTGCTGCTCGAAGCCGGCGGGCGCGACAACTATGCGTGGATTCACATTCCTGTCGGTTACCTGTTCTGCATCGGTAACCCGCGCACCGACTGGTGCTTCAAGACCGAAGAACAACCCGGCCTCAACGGCCGCGCGTTGAGCTATCCGCGCGGTAAAGTGCTGGGCGGTTGTTCGTCCATCAACGGCATGATCTACATGCGCGGCCAGGCCAACGACTACGACGGCTGGGCGGCCGAGGGCAATCCGGGCTGGGCCTGGAATGACGTGTTGCCGCTGTTCAAACAGAGCGAAAACCACTTTGCCGGTGCGGCTGAATTTCACGGCGCCAAGGGTGAGTGGCGGGTTGAACAGCAGCGCCTGTCGTGGCCGATTCTGGATGCCTTTCGCAGTGCGGCTGAGCAGAGCGGCATCGCCAGCATCGATGACTTCAATCAGGGCGACAACGAGGGTTGCGGCTACTTTCAGGTCAATCAGAAATCCGGCGTGCGCTGGAACGCGGCGAAGGCGTTTTTGAAACCGGTGCGCGACCGGACGAATCTGACGGTGCTGACCGGGGTTGAGGTGGATCGTGTTCTGCTGGAGGACGGTCGCGCCTCGAAAGTCAGCGCGCGTCACGAAGGTCAGGCCAAGCAGTTCAAGGCGCGCAAAGAGATTGTCTTGTGCGCCGGCGCGGTCGGTTCACCAAGTATTTTGCAACGCTCCGGGATTGGTCCTCGGCCACTGCTCGAACGCTTGGGTATCGGCGTGATTCATGAGCTGCCGGGCGTCGGCGGCAACCTGCAGGATCACCTGCAATTGCGCCTGATCTACAAACTGGAAAACGCCCGCACCCTAAACCAGATCGCCGGCAGCGTATGGGGCAAAATGGGCATGGGCCTGCGTTATCTGTATGACCGTAGCGGGCCGCTGTCGATGGCGCCGAGTCAGTTGGGCGCGTTTGCGCGCTCGGGGCCGGAGCAGACTTCGGCGAACCTTGAGTACCACGTGCAGCCACTGTCGCTGGAGCGTTTTGGCGAGCCGTTGCACAGTTTCCCGGCGTTCACCGCTTCTGTGTGCGACCTGCGTCCGCAGAGTCGTGGGCGCATCGACATTCGTTCGGCGGATCCGCAGGAAGCGCCGTTGATTCAGCCCAACTACCTCAGTCATCCAGAGGATTTGCGCGTCGCGGCAGATGCGATTCGCCTGACCCGCCGCATCGTCAGCGCCCCTGCCCTGCAAGCGTTCAAACCGGTGGAGTACCTGCCCGGCGCCAACCTGCAAAGTGAAGAACAATTGCAGCAAGCAGCGGCGACGATCGGCACGACGATTTTCCATCCAGTCGGTACCTGCCGCATGGGCAATGACGGCGATGCGGTGGTCGACGCACAGCTGCGCGTCCACGGCGTGCCCGGTTTGCGCATTGCCGACGCGTCGATCATGCCGCGCATCACCTCGGGCAACACCTGTTCGCCTACGCTGATGATTGCCGAGAAAGCGGCACAACTCATCCTCAACCCTAATGCTGTGAACACAACCCCTGTAGGAGCGAGCCTGCTCGCGATGACTGAATAACATTCAACATCTGCGTTGGCTGATACACCGCTATCGCGAGCAGGCTCACTCCTACAAGGGACCGCGTTTAATTCAAGGCATCACCCGGACACGCAACACCAGTGGAACAACAAAAACAATCACTGTGAGGGATACCGATATGTCAGAACACGTTCAGCCGCTGGACGCCGTGCGCAGCGCGGAGACCAGCCCGGATACACGCAAAGTCATCTTCGCCTCATCACTGGGAACGGTGTTCGAGTGGTATGACTTCTTCCTCTACGGCGCCCTCGCGGCGGTGATCAGCAAGCAGTTTTTCGCCGGAGTCAACGACACCACGGCGTTCATCTTTGCGCTGATGGCTTTCGCCGCAGGCTTTATCGTGCGGCCGTTCGGGGCGCTGGTGTTTGGTCGGTTGGGCGACATGATCGGGCGTAAATACACCTTTCTCGCGACGATCATTCTGATGGGCGTGGCGACGTTCTGCGTCGGTCTGCTGCCGACCTACGCCAGCATTGGCATCGCCGCGCCGATCATTCTGGTGGTGCTGCGCATGCTGCAGGGCCTGGCGCTTGGCGGTGAATACGGCGGCGCGGCGACCTATGTGGCCGAGCATGCGCCAATCGGCAAACGCGGATTCCACACCAGTTGGATTCAATCCACCGCGACTCTCGGCCTGTTGCTGTCGCTGCTGGTGGTGCTCGGTTGCCGCTACTTCACCGGCGATCAGTTTGAGGTGTGGGGCTGGCGTATTCCCTTCCTGCTGTCGATCGTACTGCTGGGCATTTCCACTTGGATTCGCCTGAGCCTGCACGAGTCGCCGGCGTACCTGAAAATGAAAGAGGAAGGTAAAACCTCGAAAGCGCCGATACGCGAATCCTTCGGCAAATGGGAAAACCTCAAAGTTGTGCTGATCGCCCTGTTCAGCATCAACGCCGGGCAAGCGGTGACCTTTTACGCGGCGCAGTTCTACGTGCTGTTCTTCCTCACCCAGTTCCTGAAAATGGACCCGGCGGTGGCCAACACCTTGCTGATCATCAGCGTGGTCATCGGCGCGCCGTTCTTCATCTTTTTCGGCTGGCTGTCGGACAAGGTCGGGCGTAAACCGGTGCTGATGCTGGGCTTGCTGCTGGCCACCGCGTTGTACTTCCCGATCTTCAAATCCCTCGCGCACTACGCCAACCCGGCGATCGATCAGGCCAGCCGTCAGGCGCCGATCACCGTGCTGGCGGATCCGGCGACCTGCACCTTCCAGTTCGACCCGGTCGGCAAAGCCAAATTCGACAGCCCGTGCGACAAGGTCAAGACCTTCCTGGTCAAGCAAGGCCTGCCCTACTCCAGCGCCGCTGCGCCTGCTGGCAGCGCCGTGCAAGTGAGCGTCGGCGACGTCAAACTCGACGGCTTCGATGAGGCTGCACTGCGCGGTGCGATCACGCTGGCCGGCTACCCGCAACAGGCCGATCTGCAGCAGATCAACAAACCGATGATCGTCGCCCTGATCGTGGCGTTGATCATCATCTCGGCGATGTGCTACGGCCCGTTGGCGGCGCTGATGGTCGAACTGTTCCCGACGCGCATTCGCTACACCTCGATGTCGCTGCCATATCACATCGGCAACGGCTGGTTTGGCGGATTCCTGCCGACGGTGTCGTTCGCGTTGGTGGTGTACACCGGGGACATCTTTTATGGGCTGTGGTATCCGGTGTTGATTACCGGGGTGAGCCTGGTGGTGGGGATGATCTGTTTGCGTGAGACGAAGAATATCGATCTCGACAAGAACTGAAACTCAACCAGATAATTCAATCGGCGAGGGTTTTTACTCTCGCCGATTTTTTTGCTCAGGCATCAGCCTTGATCACTTCGAATTTCACCTGATCCGGATAAAACGCCACGTAGTCCTTGATCGGCCCGACCGAGATTTTCGGCTTCTCATAAGTCCACACCGCGTTCGCCCCTTCATGCCCCGGCACTTGCAGGCTGAAGTAGTTGGCGTCGCCCTTGTACGGGCAATAACTGGTGTGGTCGGTGCGGGCGAAGTACTTTTCGTCGATGTCTTCGCGGGGGATGTAATAGACCGGCGGGTAGTTGGCTTCGTTGAGGATCAGTACGTGGGACGAGGCGGCGACCTGGATGCCGTGGAATTTCACTATCAGGCAGCCGGGAAGTTGTTCGAGGGCAATGACGGGACTAGGGCCGGAGCTTTTCATGGGGGTTCTCCTGGATACGGCGAAGAGACCGGTTCAGGTATAGCTCATTGGTTCTGGTTGGGGTGGGTTTGCAGCCGAACGGCCCTTCAACATCAAAAGCCCCTCACCCTAGCCCTCTCCCGGAGGGAGAGGGAACTGACCGAGTTGTCTGGCGAAATCCATCGACCTGAAAAATCGAGTCGATTATGGATTCAAAGCCAATCGTTCAAGTCGGTGAATTTCGCCAATATCCCCCAATCGGTCCCCTCTCCCACTGGGAGAGGGTTAGGGTGAGGGCCGTTCTTCAGGCATCACGCAACGATATCAGTCGCCACCGCTTGCCCCACCACACCCACAGCAAAGTCCACCGAACCCTGCCCCGTCAGGTCAACCATCAGGCTGGTCTGATTGGTCTGCGCGAAGTAGGTCAGGATCGCGTCGCCCGCATGCCCGGTGAAGCCGCTGACAAAGTTCAGCGACGCCGCGCCCGTGGCGAAACCGGCGATCCCCGACAGGTCGATCTTGTCCAGGCCGCTGGTGAAATCCATGATCCAGTCCGGCGCAGTCATGGTCGAATCGCTGGCAGCACCGAACACAAAAGTGTCTGCACCTGCTCCGCCCCACAAGGTGTCGCCACCGCCACCACCGTAAAGGATGTCATTGCCGGCACCGCCGACCAGTTCGTTGGCAACGGTGTTGCCGATCAGCAGGTCATTGCCTGAACCGCCGATGGCATTTTCCACGGTCACACCGTAAGCGATGGACACATTACCGACGAGGCCACCGATGTCGGAGAACGAACCTTCATTGAGGTTGATCTTCTGGTTCTGGTTGAAGCCGGAGAAGTCCAGCGTGTCGTTGCCGCCGCCATCCCACACCGAGAACACCACTTTGGAGGACGCCGAAGTGGCGCTGTAGAAATCGCGCTCGGCATTGGAGTTGAAGCCGTACGTGGTGTCATCGGCACGGGTCGCGTAGTTGGCGCCATACAGTTTCTGCACCGCGACGATATCGTCGAGCAACGGCGCCGAGGCGTACGCGCCGCTGCCGTCCTTGCTGAAGTTTTGCTCGGTGTTGGCTTCGCTCCAGTAGCTCATCAGGCTGTAGCCACGGGTGTCTTCGGCGTACTTTGCGTCGTTATAGGTCGGGTTGCCATTACCGGCGTTGTACGCGCCCGGATGCGACAGGCCAAGGGTGTGACCGATCTCGTGGGTCAGGGTCTGGCGCCCGTAGTTGTTGATGTCCGGGGTTTTGTTGACCTGGTATTGATCGTTGATCAGGTACCACGACTGGCCGTCATAGCTGCCACCGCTCGGTAAGTAAGCGAATGCCGCACCACCGGTGCTGACATCGTAGTTACCGAAGGTCATGTGGCCATCGCCGCCCTTGCCTTCAGTGAAGGTGACGTTGGCGACATCAGCCCAGGATTGCATGGCCAGCACGGCCTGGGCCTTTTGCTGGGCGCTGAACTCGCTGAAGTTGCCCAGTTTGACGTTGTAGTTCGTCGGTTTCTCGGTCAGGAAGGTGTAACTGAGGTCTACTTTGCCGTCAGCGTTCTTGTCGCCCCACGACAGGCCTTTGCGCAGGATTTCATCCGCAGCCTGATCGGCAGTGAATGAGGGTTTGCCATTGACCAGCCCGACGCCACGGTCATACAGATGGCTGAAGGTATCGATTTCGTCGAAGGCGCTGCTGGTGTTGGATTTGGCTTGAGCCATGATGGACTTCCTTGTTTCTGAGTAGTCAGTGTCGACAGACCACGGCGATCTTCTGGCGAGATCGTCCTGTCACTCGCGTGTTTTGAATCGGCGAAAAACCTGACACAGGCGCAAACCGGGCGCTAATCAATTTCTCGATAGCCGGGCCTGCGTCCCTGTATTGCCCGTCACCTGCTGCAATGTTTTTTATCTGTATATCCATACAGATAAAAGTTGCCCCTGACGCCAAGTCCGGCCATTCTGTGCACCTGTTCGGACCTTGATCGACGATGGTGGTTATGCGGCTGTACCTCTGTGAAAAACCCTCCCAGGCCAAAGACATTGCGGCCGTGCTCGGCGCCAAGCGTCGGGGCGACGGCTGCTGGCTGGGAACGGACGTCACGGTGACCTGGTGCATCGGCCACTTGCTCGAAACCGCGCCGCCGGATGCCTATGACGCCCGCTACAAGCGCTGGGTACTGGCCGATCTGCCGATCATTCCGGACAAGTGGAAAATGACCGTCAAACCGCGCACGGCCAGCCAGTACAAAGCGGTCAAGCGCCTGCTCGGCGAGGCCAGCGAGCTGATCATCGCCACCGACGCCGACCGTGAGGGCGAGATGATTGCCCGGGAACTGGTCGAGCATTGTCGTTATCGCGGGCCGATCCGCCGCTTGTGGCTGTCGGCGCTGGACGAAGCCTCGATCCGCAAGGCTCTGGCCGCATTGAAACCGGGGGCCGAGACCTTCAGCCTGTATCACTCGGCGCTGGGCCGCTCGCGGGCGGACTGGCTGATCGGCATGAACATGAGCCGACTGTTCACGCTGCTCGGTCGGCAATCGGGTTATCAGGGCGTGTTGCCGGTAGGCCGGGTGCAGACACCGACCTTGCGGCTGGTGGTGGATCGCGACCGCAGCATCGCCGATTTCGTGCCGGTGCCGTTCTGGGCGATCGATGTCGATCTGCTGCGCAACGGCATTCCGTTTACTGCGCAATGGCGTGCACCACCGGATGCCTGCGATGATCAGGAGCGCTGCCTGAATCAAACGCTGGCCCAGCAAGCGGCCGCCGCCATCAACGGCGCTGCCAATGCCCGGGTGGTCAAGCTGAAAACCGAGCGCATGCGCGAAGTGGCGCCCCTGCCCTTCGATCTCGGCACCTTGCAGGAGGTCTGTTCGAAGAAGCTCGGCCTCGGCGCGCAGGAAACCCTCGACATTGCTCAGGCACTCTACGAAACCTACAAAGTCATCACCTACCCGCGCAGTGATTGCGGCTACTTGCCGCTAAGCCAGCACAGTGAGGCGCCGGGAATTCTCGCGGCGTTGCGTCAGGCCGACTCGAGTCTTGAGGCACTGCAAGGCCATCTCGACCCCCAGCGCCGCTCCCGAGCGTGGAACGACGCCAAGGTCAGCGCGCACCACGGCATCATTCCCACCGCTGCAGCGAAGAATCTAGAGCGCCTGACAGGCAAACACCGTGCGGTCTACACCCTGATCCGCGCACGCTATCTGGCGCAGTTCCTGCCCAATCACGAATACGATCGCACCCAGGCCGACTTCGATTGCGCCGGTGAAGCGTTGCGCGCGGTCGGCAAGCAGATCATCGAACCAGGCTGGAAACGCGCGCTGCCCGAGGCACTGGCGCCGGCCAAGGGCCGCGAAGCTCCCGCGCCGCAAACCTTGCCGGCGCTGAGCCAAGGCGTCGAATGCGCCATCGCCGCAGTGAAGTTCAAGGATCTGTGGACGCAACCACCGAAACCCTACACCGAGGGCGATCTGATCAAGGCGATGAAGAACGTCGCCAAACTGGTCGAGGATCCACTGCTCAAACAGAAACTCAAGGACACCACCGGCATTGGCACGGAAGCCACCCGCGCCTCGATCATTCAGGGCTTGATTGACCGTGGTTATCTGGTGAAAAACGGCAAGGCCCTCGCCGCCACACCGGCGGCGTTCAGCCTGATTGATGCGGTGCCACGCGCGATTGCCGACCCCGGCACTACGGCGATCTGGGAACAGGCGCTGGACATGGTGCAAAGTGGCGAAATGAGTCTTGAAGAGTTCGTCACCAAACAAGCGGCGTGGATGAGCAAACAGGTGACGCGCTGCTCCAGCCTCAGCCTGACCATCAGCGGCCCGCCGCCGGCCGGTAAAGCGGCGGCCCCGTGGAAGAAGAAACGCAAATCATCGACCCGCAGCAAAACCACAGGCACCACCAAACGCACGCCGAAACCAGCTGCCAAATAAAACCCGCTAGTCTTTCTGCAAGGCTCATCACTTTCAGGAACCCGGCGTATGGCCAATATCGAACTGCACCCAGCCCGGCGCGATGAGCTGGAAATCATCGAAAACCTCATGCAGTTCTACATGTACGACTTCAGCGAATGGCTGCCGCTAAAGCTCGCTCCGCATGGTTTCTTCTCCATCCAGCCGAAAATCGACTACTGGCGCCACCCGGCCACCCAACCATTTCTGATTCGCGTCGACGGCGAACTCGCCGGTTTCGTGACCGTCGATAACGAAACGCATATCGCCGGGGCTGAGCACAACATCGGATACTTTTTCATCGCGCGACGCTTTCGTGGCCAAGGCGTCGCGCAGTTTGTCGTCTCTGCCCTCTTGAGCCAGATCCCCGGTCAATGGCAGTTTTTCCATATCGACGCCAACCTGCCGGCCCAGCGCTTCTGGGCCAGGCTGATTCCGTTATTGAGCGACGCCCACTTCACCCTGCAGCAGCGCGAAGTAGGCGGTTATCCATGCACCTTCTATGCGCTGCGCACGCCTTTTTCCGTTGCCTGAACGGACTCTTTCTCATTCCAAAACTGCTTTGTCCGACAATATGTAGTGAGTAAAAATAATCACTACAAAACCGTTGACGGCATCGTTTTGCTTTTGCATGATGAAGACGTTCCCCGATCGGGAACATCGGTAACACGCTTGAGCAAACTCGTCTGACCGCCGAGTTGTTTTTTCCGGATACACGCTGCCCACAAGGCAGATTGAAGAAGCTGACCTGGCCTGAACGTCCAGTACAAGGACGAGAAGCGCTGGCGAAAATTCTCAAGACGCTTGTGGTCGACACGGTAAATGTCGTCAAGGAGCCTCCCGGTTTTCGCTGCTTCTCCTCGTTGTGACGCTATTGCGTAGCAGTTATTCAACACGACTACATGCAACAGATGCACGACCCCGTACTGCACACGGGCGAGCGCTGACGTCCTGGTTTCGGTGCCAGGGATCAACTAACCGATGGGCTACCTGTATTAGCGAATCAACTTTGAAAGATCACCAGACTGGTCAAGGGGCAATATCATGAATCTGAACAATCAACCTACTATCGAAGAACTGGCTCGTATGTTCGCTGCGCAGAAAGACAGCCACGACAGCCATATTCTGTGGATCAGCAAGTCGGGTCAGGTACATATCGACTGCCTGGCGACCCATGCTGACGAAGACGAGTTCGACCGCAACCATCAGAACCTGCTGGCCCGCCTGAAGATGTACCGTCGCGGCCACGGTTATGTTGGCAAGAAAGCCGCGGCCGACAAGGACTTCATCGGGAATGTTCTGCAAACGCTGAAACAGGCGTGGGGTTCGATGCAGAACAATAATGAAGTTCGGGTGATTGATCGGTTCTGCTGAGTTAGTCATTAAATAATTGAAAGGCCTGCTTCCTTAAAGGAAGCAGGCCTTTTTTTGTTCGCTTGCATTGATTTGGCGTGACTGGAATTGTAGCCCCTCACCCCAGCCCTCTCCCGCAGGGAGAGGGAGCCGATTTGTGCTGCGCTCAAAATTTTAGTTCGGCTCAAAACTTTCAGGTCGGCGTAAATCGCACGAACACCTCGGTCAGTCCCCTCTCCCTAAGGAGAGGGAGCCGATTTATGGTGCTTTAAGAACCTGAGTTCGACTCAGGTTTCTCAGGTCGGCGTAGATCGCACAAACACCTCGGTCAGTCCCCTCTACCTCTGGGAGAGGGTTAGGGTGAGGGGCTTCCCATGCCCAACACCAATTCCACAAACGCCACCGCCGCCGCACTGTGATAATTATTGCGCCGCCGCAACAACGCCGCTCCACGCTGCGGCGCATCACTCTCCACGCGCAACCGGCGCAACGCCCGATCCTCCGTCGCAATCGCTTCCGGCAACATCGTCGCCAGCGGCGAATGCCGCACCACTTCCAGCAACGTACTCACCGAATTCACCTCGATCCGCACCTGTGGCGTAATCCCGTGCTGGCGGAAATACTCGTCCACCGATAACCGCGTGATGAAGTCGGGCGCCAACAAGGCAAAGTCCAGCGAAGCAATATCCCCCGGCGTCAGTACCGAGCGACTGTCATACAACGGATGCTCCCGCCCGACCATGATCCCCAAGGTTTCGGTAAACGCCGGAATACACTCGATATCGGCGCTGCGCACCGGCGTAAACGCAATCGCGATATCCAGAGAGTCATCCGCCAACCCCGCCTCAATGTCATCCATCGACAACTCGAAGATCTGCAAATGAATCCCCGGATACCGCGCGGCAAAGTCGCGCACCAATGGCCCGACCAGATACGCCATGAACGTCGGCGTCATCGCCAGACGCAACGTGCCGCGAGACAGATCCTTCACGTCATGCAGCGCGCGCTTGCCCGCCTCCAGCTCGACCAGCACCCGTCGCGCGCATTCGATGTAAGCCGCGCCGGCATCCGTCGGTTTTACCGTGCGCGAAGTGCGATCAAACAGGTTCACCCCCAGGGTTTCTTCCAGTTGGCGAATCTGCTGCGACAGGGTCGGCTGCGACACATGCAACGCCTCGGCGGCACGGGTGAAGCCGCCGTGATCGGCAACGGCCAGCAGATAACGCAAATGTCGCAGCAGCATGGCAATCACCATCTATAGGCAGGACTTATGCGAAGCATTGTATATCGGTCTTGGACGCTATGGATGAATCGGCAGAAGATCAATCCCACACAGCAAGCCAACCCCTGAAAGGAGTGACACCATGCAACAGTCCCACGCCTACAACGACACCAGCCTGGCCCTGACCACCCGCGTTCTCGACGCCAAGGCACGCAAAGATCTGTCGTGGCAGGATCTGGCCGACGGCACCGGCCTCAGCCTGGCATACGTCACCGCTGCCCTGCTCGGCCAGCACCCGCTGCCGGAAAACGCCGCCCAAGTGGTCGGCGACAAACTCGAACTGAGCGCTGAAGACGTCGCGGCGATGCAGATCATCCCCCTGCGTGGCAGCCTCAGCGGCGTGCCGACCGACCCGACCATCTACCGCTTCCACGAGATGATCCAGATCTACGGCACCACCCTCAAAGCGCTGGTTCACGAGCAGTTCGGCGACGGCATCATCAGCGCGATCAACTTCAAACTCGACATCAAGAAAGTCGAAGACCCGGAAGGCGGTTCCCGCGCCGTGGTCACCCTCGACGGCAAGTTCCTGCCCCTGCGTCCGTTCTGATCCGCCCAGGCCCGCACCGAGCGTGCGGGCCAACCCACCTCGAATGGCTACCCGTCACCCAACACATCTGGAGGCTGCCCCATGCAAAAAATTCTGTTGATTCTGGCCCTGCTCGGCGGCGTTTGCGCCCAGGCATCTGCCGCTGACGAGGTCGTCGCCTACCGCTACGGCATGCCACTGGACATCGCTCAAGTGCTGAGCATTACCCCGGTTACCGATGTGTGTGGCGTAGTGCCGGTGGAGATGACGTATCTGGACAGCCACGGTGGCAAACACATTCTTCAATACAGCGAATTCGGCAGCGGTTGCTCGAACTGAGAGGACAACACCATGAAAAACCTGATTGATGGCTTCCTGAAGTTCCAGAACGAAGCGTTTCCGCAACGCACCGAACTGTTCAAACACCTGGCGACCACGCAACAGCCCGGCACCTTGTTCATCACCTGTTCCGACAGCCGAGTAGTGCCAGAATTATTGACCCAACAAGAACCCGGCGAACTGTTCGTGATCCGCAACGCCGGCAATATCGTGCCGTCCTACAGCCCGCATCCGGGCGGGGTTTCGGCGACGGTGGAGTACGCGGTGGCGGTGCTCGGGGTGACCGACATTGTGATCTGCGGGCATTCGGACTGCGGCGCGATGACCGCGATCGCGAAGTGCAAATGCATGGATCACTTACCTGCGGTCAGCGGCTGGCTGCAGCATGCCGAGTCGGCGAAAGTGGTTAACGAAGCGCGGCCACATGCCAATGACGCGGCGAAGTTGAGCTCGATGGTGCGCGAAAACGTGATCGCGCAACTGGCGAACATTCAGACCCACCCGAGCGTGCGTCTGGCGCAGGAGAAAGGCCTGCTGAACCTGCACGGCTGGGTGTATGACATCGAGACCGGCTCGATCGATGCGCTGTCCTCGGACCGCCGCACGTTTGTGCCACTGGCCGAGCAACCGGCGACTTGCGCGATTCATGCACAAACCACCCACGCGGCCTGAGCAACTGATCGTTCCCACGCTCTGCGTGGGAACGATCATTGTCCGCCAGATCAGCGTTTTACTGTGAGATCGATCTGGGTCATGCGGCTGCGCACAGTGAACACGCCGTCACCGGAAAGAATCGCACTGCGCGCAAACAAGCGCCCGCTCTCCCAGTTCGAAAGCCCCAGCTCCGGCTTGTTCAGCGCGTACTGGCCGTCGACCCAACGGGTAATGCCATTGCCCACGAACGGCGCATTCACCGCGTTGTAGAAACGCTCTTGTACGGCTGCATCCTCACTGATCAAAGACACAGTGAACTGCGGGCTGTAGCGGTTGAACAGCGCAATCGCCTGATCCAGATCGTCAACGATCATCAGGCTGACTTCCGGGGTTTCTTCCCATTCCCACTCGCGGCCCAGCGCCGACTCCGCCAAAGGTTCAGCCAACGCTTCGGTCTGAAAACCCTCGGCGCGATAGACCTCGACCGTCGCGTTCTGCCACTCACTCGGCAAGCATCCTTCACTGCCTTCAACGATGTGCAATTTGCAGCCCTGGCCACGCGCAGTACCGGCCTGTTGCAGCGCATCAAGAAACAGCGGCACCAGTTCCGCCGCGCGATCACGCTGGATCAGGCAGACGTTGAGGGTGTTGCACACTTTGCGGTCCAGCGAGTTGCGCACCACGGCGGCAAAACGTGTGGCATCGGCAGCACGATCGGCGATCAACCACGCGCCACCCGTGCCATGCAGGCTGACCGCGGTGCCAGCCTGCTGGGCAATGCTGCCCAACTGACTGACCGCACGACCCGAGCCGCGCGCCACCGCCAGCGACAAACGGCGGTCAGCGAACATCGCCCAACCGGCGGCGTGATTGACACTTTCCACCAACGACACCGCGCCGGCCGGCAAACCGGCATCGGCCAGCGCCGGGTTCAAGGCGTGAGTGACAATGGCTTGCGCGGTGCCCAAGGCATCGCTGCCGATACGCAGCACAGCGGTGTTGCCGGTGCGCAAGACACCGGCCGCATCGGCGAACACGTTCGGCCGACCTTCAAAGACAAACGCGACAATGCCCAGCGGCGAGACCACTTGTTCGACCTTCCAGCCGTCGTGCTCGACACTGCTGATGACTTTACCGCGCGTGGCGGCGGCATCTCGCCAGGCACGCAGGCCGGCAATCATGTCGCCGCGCATGCGCTCGTCGGCGAGCAGCCGGGTGGTGGAGCGGCCGCGCGCCTTGGCGCGTTCGATGTCGGCAAGGTTGGCGGTTTCGATGTGCGCCCAGCACGCCGGGTTTTCCAGACGTTGCGCGAACAGGTCAAAAAACGTGCTGATCGCTTCATCGGATACAGCCGACAGCGCAGTGAATGCGGCGGCTGCGCGCTCGATCGCTACCGACGCCGCTTGCTGATCCGCCACGGGGATCAACAGCAGCTCGCCACTGACCTGCTCCACCAGCAGGTGATCACCGGGCTGAAAGCGCGCGGCCAGTTCGGGGCTGACCACGGTGACGCGGTTACCAGCGAAAGGGATCGGCGTGCCAGCGACTAGACGTTCGAGCGCAAGAGACATGAAGCGGATTCACCATGCAGGGAGCGGCCGGAAAATGTATAGGAACACCCTCTCCCCAGGCAACACAAAACCCCTTGTAGGAGTGAGCCTGCTCGCGATAACGGTGGATCAGATATACACATGTTGACTGACACTAAGCTATCGCGAGCAGGCTCACTCCTACAGGGATTGGGTTTCAGATCAAAATACTGACCAGCCAATCCGCGAACTGAGCATCTCCAGCGCCGCCATCCCCGCCAGCGAGTTCCCCGCCGCATTCAATTCCGGCGACCACACGCACACCGTGAACTGCCCTGGCACCACCGCGACAATCCCGCCACCAACGCCGCTCTTGCCCGGCAAGCCAACGCGGTAAGCGAAGTTACCCGCTTCGTCATACAGCCCGCTGGTGGCCATGATCGAGTTGACCTGCTGGGTTTGCCGACGCGTGAGGATCTGTTCGCCGCTGTGTTTGCAAAAACCGTCGTTGGCCAGAAAGCAGAACGCCCGCGCCAGATCAATGCAGTTCATGCGCAACGCGCAGTGGCTGAAATAGCTGCGCAGCACCGCTTCGACATCGTTGTGAAAATTGCCGAACGACTGCATCAGATACGCCATCGCCGCATTGCGCGCACGGTGTTGATATTCAGAATCGGCGACTTTGCCGTCGATCATGATCTGCGGATTGCCTGACAGGCGCCGGACGAAATCGCGCATCGACAGGGTCGGTGCGGCAAAGCGTGACTGGTTGATATCGCAGATCACCAGCGCACCGGCATTGATGAATGGGTTGCGTGGCCGACCGCGCTCGAATTCCAGCTGCACCAGCGAGTTGAACGGCTGCCCGGACGGCTCGTGACCAAGGCGCTCCCAGATCGCTTCGCCGGAATGATCGATCGCCTGCACCAGGCTGAACACCTTGGAAATACTCTGCACCGAGAACGGTGTCTCGGCGTCCCCGGCGCAATACATCTCGCCGTCGTTGCCGTACACGGCGATGCCCAGTTGATTGGCCGGCACAGTGCCGAGGGCGGGAATGTAGTCAGCCACCTTGCCTTGCCCGATCAGCGGGCGGACAGCGTCAAGAATCTCGTTCAACAGCGCTTGCATGCCGGGTTCCGAAGTCTCGCCCCATGGGATTGCGGGGACACTGGGGCTAGACGCTGCGCCCGCCCGTCGAATCACACCGACCGCCATCGCACTGAATGTTCTAGGCTCAACCGCACATTCAGAAACCGGAGAGCTCCCATGCATCTCGAAGGCTCCTGCCATTGCGGCGAGGTCACATTCAGCCTCACCAGCGCCCACCCCTACCCTTATCAACGCTGCTACTGCTCGATCTGCCGCAAGACCCAGGGCGGTGGCGGTTATGCGATAAACCTCGGCGGCGACGCGACCAGTCTCAAAGTGCGCGGGCGCAAACACATCAGCGTTTACCACGCGAAGATGAAAGACGAAGGCGACAAGCGCGCCCATCGCAGCACGGCCGAACGCCATTTCTGCTCACTGTGTGGCAGCGGTTTGTGGCTGTTCAGCCCTGAATGGCCGGAGCTGATCCACCCGTTCGCCTCGGCCATCGACACGCCTTTGCCGGTGCCGCCGGAGCACACACATCTGATGCTCGGTTCGAAAGCACCCTGGGTCGAAGTCGAGGCCAAAACCAAAGACCAACAGTTCGACGTCTACCCCGAAGAATCCATTGCCCAGTGGCATGAACGTCTCGGCTTGACCCGCTGAACCGTGCCCCCTGTAGGAGCGAGCCTGCTCGCGATAGCGGTGGATCAGACACACCCATGCTGACTGACCCGACGCTTTCGCGAGCAGGCTCGCTCCCACAGAAGAACGCATTCCATTTGTGGGAGCGAGCCTGCTCGCGAAGGGGCCGGCGCAGGCAACAGCATTCAATCCAGATGCGCCCAGGTCATCCGGAACGACGCCCCACCCCAAGCCGAATCGCCCACTTCAACCTGCCCGCCATGGGACTGCGACACTCGGCGCACCAACGCCAAACCCAAGCCAAACCCACCCGTACGCCGATCCCGGCTGGCATCCAGCCGCGAAAACGGTTCGAAGATCTTCTCCCGCCCATGCACCGGTACGCCCGGCCCATCATCGTTGACCCGCACTTCGTAATAATCGCCGGTGCGCACCAGCGTCACCTCAACTCGCTGCTCGGCGTAACGAATCGCGTTGCGCAGCAGATTGATCACCGCCCGCGCCATGAATCGCGGCTCGATACGCACGGTGTCGAGCCGGCAATCACCGATCAGCAATTGCACTCCCGCCGCTTCGGCCTCCAGCGCCACGCTGCCAACCACACTGTCGAGCCAATTGGCAGCCTGAATGTTTTCGCGTTTGATTACCGTCGCACCGCGCTCGAGGCTGGCGTAGGTCAGCAGTTCCGAGACCATTTCCTCGAGTTCGCCGAGGTCGGCGTACATGTCGGCAATCAGCTCGCGGTTCTGACTGGCGTCCGGTTGCTGTTTGAGCTGGTCGAGTTCAAACGACAGCCGCGCAATCGGTGTGCGCAGTTCGTGGGAGACGGCGTTGGTCAGCTCACGCTGGTTGGCGATCAGGCCTTCGATGCGTGCGGCCATCAGGTTGAAGTGCTCGGCCAGATCGCGGATGTTCGAGCGCTTCGACAACTGGATGCGCACCGACAGATCGTTGTCGCCGAAACGCTCGGCGGCCAGACGCAGTTTCTCCAGATCGCGCCAGTGCGGACGCACCCAGAAAAACAGGACGATGCCGATCATCACGGCAATCATCAGGTAGGCGCCGGCGATGTAGAACGGCATCAGACTCGGCTCGGCCGGCAAGCGAATACTGAGTAATTGCGGCCCCTCATCAATCGCCGAAATGTACTGGGTGTACTTGTCGCGGATCACCAGCAACCCTTTGGCCAGTTCGGCCTTTTCCTCGTCACTCAGGGCGAGTTCAGAAGTGTCGACCAGCGTCAGCCCCAAGCCGTAATGCGGGCGGATCGTTTCTAGCTGCTTTTCCCGGGCCGGGCCGTCGAGGTCACACAACTGCTGGCCCAATGTCCATGCCTGCCCGCGCACGGCCTCACGGTTGTAGTCCTGCATCTGGTAATCGAGCAAGGCATCAAAGGTACGTTCGACCGTCTGCAACGCCAGCACCAGACCAATTGTCATGACCAGAAACAGCCCGAGAAATAACCGCAGCATCTACAGCTCCCACGCGAACGGATTGAACAGATAACCCTTGCCCCACACGGTCTTGATGCACATCGGCTCACGGGGGTTGTCTTTGAGTTTGTTGCGCAACTTGCTGATGTAAACGTCGACGCTGCGATTGAGCCCGTCGAAGGCGATCCCGCGCATGCGATTGAGGATGTCATCACGCGACAGCACCTTGCCGGCCGCGCTGGCCAGCAACCACAGCAGCTCGAATTCCATGGTGGTCATTTCGATGACCTCGCCCGCCAGCCGCACTTCCCGACAACTGCGGTCGACGCTCAACTGGCCGAACTCCAGAAAACTGACGACATTGCTATCCGGCACCTGGCGCCGTTGCAGCGCCCGCAGCCGGGCCAGCAACACCGGCGGCTTGATCGGTTTGATCACATAGTCATCGGCGCCGGATTCCAGCCCGAGAATGTGGTCGAGATCGTCCTCCTTGGCAGTCAGAATCACGATCGGCGTGTCCGATACACTGCGAATCTCGCGGCACACGTGCAAACCGCTCTGCCCCGGCAACATCAGGTCGAGCACCACGACTTTCGGCTTGAATTCCAGAAAGGCAGCCACGGCCAGGTCGCCGCGCAGCACGGTGCGCACCTCGTAGCCGTGTTGTTCGAGAAAGTGCGCGATCAGCGCCGCCAGACGCTCATCGTCTTCCACCAACAGAACTTTGCCAAAACCCAGGTTATCCATAACGACCGTCTGCCACCCAAGTGTGAAGTGGTCGGCATTATGGCGGCAATCGCGCTGAAGGCGTTTGCTTCAGGCAGCAAAAACCGGCCGCTGGGGCCGGTTTTCGGTGATGTTTCATACTCTTAAGAGTTTTTAACATTCAAACGCAAAAGATCGCAGCCTTCGGCAGCTCCTACAGGGAAACGCATTTCCAAGTGTAGGAGCTGCCGAAGGCTGCGATCTTTTGATCTTTAAGTGTTGGCAGGCACACCGCTGTGGAAGCGAAACTCTTCATCCGGCGATTCGATCAGTTCCTGCTCGGCGGCGCGGACCTTGTCGATGACCTGGGCAATATCTTTCGCATCACCGTACTGATAGGCCAGCTTCAAATACCCCTGAAAATGCCGCGCCTCGCTTTTCAGCAGGCCAAAGTAGAACTTGCCGAGTTCTTCGTCCAGATGCGGCACCAGCGCTTCGAACCGCTCGCAACTGCGCGCTTCGATAAACGCGCCGACCACCAGCGTATCCACCAGTTTCACCGGCTCGTGGCTGCGCACGACCTTGCGCAAGCCCGAGGCATAACGACCGGCGTGGAGCTGGCGCAGTTCGATCTTGCGCCGTTTCATGATGCGCATGACCTGCTCGTGGTGCACCAGTTCTTCCCGGGCCAGACGCGACATCATGTTGATCAGGTCGACGTGGGAATGGTACTTGGCAATCAGGCTCAGGGCGGTGCTGGCAGCCTTGAACTCGCAGTTCTTGTGGTCGATCAGCAGGGTTTCCTGATCGGCCAGTGCCGCCTGAACCCAGGCGTCGGGGGTGCGGCAGCCAAGGAATTCGTGGATTTCGGGAAGGATCATGGGGCTCACGGTAAAAGGTGTTCGAGCGAAGGGCGCCGATTATACCGGCCTGCCCGCAGACCACCAGCGGCTGGCGTTGATATGCATCAAGTCGCGCATGATCGAGCAGCAACTATAGTTGTGCAACGCCGTGCCTTTTCTTTGCTGGAGACTCCGCTCATGCAAGCCATTCGCAGCATTCTGGTGGTCATCGAACCCGAACATTCGGAAAGCCTGGCGCTCAAGCGCGCCAAGTTGATCGCGGGCGTGACCCAGGCCCATCTGCACCTGCTGGTGTGCGACAAGAAGCACGATCACGCCGGTATGCTCGGCGTGCTCAAAGCCGCACTGCTGGCCGACGGCTACAGCGTGACCACCGAGCAGGCGTGGAACGAGAGCCTGCACGAAACCATCATCGATGTGCAGCAGGCCGAAGGTTGCGGGTTGGTGATCAAACAGCATTTCCCTGACAGTTCGTTGAAAAAAGCCCTGCTGACCCCGGCGGACTGGAAGCTATTGCGCCACTGCCCTACCCCGGTGTTGCTGGTGAAAACCGCCGGTTCGTGGAAGGACAAGGTGATTCTGGCGGCGGTGGACGTGGGCAATGCCGATGGTGAGCACCGGCATCTGCACACAACGATCATTGATCATGGCTACGACATTGCCAGTCTGGCCAAAGCGCATTTGCATGTGATCGCCGCGCATCCATCGCCGATGCTGTCAGCAGCGGACCCGACGCTGCAACTGAGTGAAACCATCGAGGCGCGTTATCGCGAGCAATGCCGGGCGTTTCAGGCGGAATTCGATGTCGATGACGAGCACCTGCACATCGAGGAAGGCCCGGCGGATGTGTTGATCCCGTTCATGGCGCACAAGCTGCAGGCAGCGGTGACCGTGATTGGCACGGTGGCGCGTACCGGGTTGTCAGGGGCGTTGATCGGGAATACGGCGGAAGTTGTGCTGGATGCACTGGAGAGCGATGTGCTGGTGCTCAAACCGCAGGAGGTTGAGGATCATCTGGTGGAGTTGGCGGTGAAACACTGAACAGCCACATTTGAAATGCGATCCCTGTAGGAGTGAGCCTGCTCGCGATGGCGGTGTATTGGCCGAAGACTATGTTGAATGTACCGGCCCCATCGCGAGCAGGCTCACTCCTACAGGGGTACGCATTCCAAATGTGGGGCGAGCCTGCTCGCGAAGCTTCTAGGCGCCGAAAGCGTCTTTCAAAAAGCCCGGGGCGATGTAGCGCTGATAATGCGCTTCCGACAGCAGGAAGAATTCCCGATCAATGGCATCGCGCAGTTCCGGCAGGTTCCAGTCGCGAAACTCCGGCAGCAACACCATTCCGTAGGCTTCCAGATTAATGATCACCCGCGCACCGCGAGCAATCAGCTGATACGCCCAGCAATATTCCGACTGATGCGGCACGAAGCGGATCTTGCGCTGCTCCAGTTGCTCGCGCAGGCGCGCCGAATCGAAAATCTCGACCTTGCCTGCCATCACTTGTGACAGCAATTGCTCCAGACGCAACCACACCGCGCGCTTTTCCTCCTCGTTGTACCCATTCCAGTGGATCACTTCGTGGTGGAAACGCTTGCAGCCACGGCACACCAGATCACCGTAAACAGTGGAGCAGAGGCCGACGCAGGGGGTCTTGATGGTCTGATTGGGCATAAGATAGGCAAAACACTGAAACGCGGAACAGGTCGGCATGTTAGCCCTTTGTCGGGCATTGATCACCCCTCAAACATCAGGGTCTCAGTCGCACCGCGCGTTTGACCCAGACACGCGCATTGCCACGAAAGTCCAATAGTGCCCGACTTACCTTTAAATTTTTTTTGCCGTAGAATCAGCCAGCCTTTTAAGGCGCCAATGTCCGTTAGAAGCTGTTTTCAAAGCGTCACGAGCACAGTCGTTCCTTCAGAGCGGTGTTGGCGAGGGATTTTTCCAGCGGGGAAAAATCCAGCGCCAACCCTCATCAGTTCCCCGTTCTGCAGGCGTAAAACTTTGAAAGCAGCTTCTGTAAGGAATTGCCGGTAATTCTGGCCGAACGACCCACAACGTCGTGAGGAGCATGAGTACGGCAATTTCGGGATGAGCGTCCCGGACACCCATTTGGGACCACTGATGAGGGTAATAACTGTGCTTGAAGCCTACCGCAAACATATCGAAGAGCGTGCAGCCCTGGGTATCGTTCCCCAGCCGCTTAACGCCGAACAAACAGCAGGCCTGGTCGAGCTGCTGAAAAACCCTCCGGCTGGCGAAGAAGAATTCCTCGTTGACCTGATCACCAATCGCATTCCACCAGGCGTGGACGAAGCGGCTTACGTTAAAGCCGGTTTCCTGTCTGCACTGGCCAAGGGCGAAGTTTCCTCCCCTCTGCTGGACAAAAAGCGCGCTGTAGAACTGCTCGGCACCATGCAGGGCGGCTACAACATCGTCACTCTGGTTGACCTGCTCGACGACGCCGAACTGGCGCCAGTCGCCGCCGCGCAACTCAAGCACACCCTGCTGATGTTCGATGCGTTCCACGACGTCGCGGAAAAAGCCAAGAACGGCAATGCTCACGCTAAAGCCGTGCTGCAATCCTGGGCTGACGGCGAGTGGTTCAAGAACCGCCCAACGCTGGAAGACAAGATCAGCCTGCGCGTATTCAAGGTCACCGGCGAAACCAACACCGACGACCTGTCCCCTGCTCCAGATGCCTGGTCGCGTCCAGACATCCCGCTGCACGCCCTGGCCATGCTGAAAATGGCCCGTGACGGCATCGTTCCTGATCAGCAGGGCGCCATCGGCCCGATGAAGCAGATCGAAGAAATGCGCGGTCAAGGCTTCCCGATCGCCTACGTCGGTGACGTGGTCGGTACCGGTTCCTCGCGTAAATCGGCCACCAACTCGGTGCTGTGGTTCTTCGGCGACGACGTTCCTTACGTGCCGAACAAGCGTGCTGGCGGTTTCTGCTTCGGCAGCAAAATCGCTCCGATCTTCTACAACACCATGGAAGATGCCGGCGCACTGCCAATCGAGTTCGACGTTTCCAACATGAACATGGGCGACGTGATCGACCTGTACCCGCATGCTGGCAAAGTCTGCAAACACGGCACCGACGAAGTCCTGACCACCTTCGAAATGAAGACGCCGGTGCTGTTGGACGAAGTCCGTGCCGGCGGCCGTATCCCGCTGATCATCGGCCGTGGCCTGACCGAGAAGGCTCGCGCCGAACTGGGTCTGCCACCGTTCGACCTGTTCAAGAAGCCTGATGCACCGATCGAAAGCACCAAGGGTTACACCCTGGCGCAGAAAATGGTCGGCAAGGCTTGCGGTCTGGCAGAAGGCAAAGGCATCCGTCCTGGCACCTACTGCGAACCGAAGATGACCACCGTAGGTTCTCAGGACACCACCGGTCCAATGACCCGTGACGAACTGAAAGACCTGGCGTGCCTGGGCTTCTCCGCTGATCTGGTGATGCAGTCGTTCTGCCACACCGCGGCGTATCCAAAGCCGATCGACGTGACCACCCACCATACCCTGCCTGACTTCATCATGACCCGCGGCGGCGTTTCCCTGCGTCCGGGCGACGGCATCATCCACTCGTGGCTGAACCGCATGCTGCTGCCAGACACCGTCGGTACCGGTGGTGACTCGCACACCCGTTTCCCGATGGGCATTTCGTTCCCGGCCGGTTCCGGTCTGGTTGCGTTTGCCGCTGCCACCGGCGTTATGCCGCTGGACATGCCGGAATCGATTCTGGTGCGTTTCAAAGGCAAAATGAAGCCTGGCATCACCCTGCGTGACCTGGTTCATGCCATTCCTTACTTCGCCATCCAGAACGGTCTGCTGACCGTCGAGAAGAAAGGCAAGAAAAACGCCTTCTCCGGCCGCATCCTGGAAATCGAAGGTCTGGAAGGTCTGACCCTGGAGCAGGCGTTCGAACTGTCCGACGCCTCGGCCGAACGTTCGGCTGCCGGTTGCACCATCAAGCTGTCGAAAGAGTCGATCACCGAGTACCTGAACTCCAACATCACCCTGCTGCGCTGGATGATCGGTGAAGGCTACGGCGATGCACGTACTCTGGAACGTCGCGCTCAAGCGATGGAAGCCTGGGTTGCCAACCCGGAACTGATGGAAGCCGATGCCGACGCCGAATACGCCGAAGTCATCGAAATCGATCTGGCCGACATCAACGAGCCGGTACTGTGCGCGCCGAACGATCCGGACGACGCCCGTCTGCTGTCCAGCGTTGCTGGCGAGAAGATCGACGAAGTGTTCATCGGTTCGTGCATGACCAACATCGGTCACTTCCGCGCTGCCGGTAAGCTGCTGGATCAGGTCAAGGGTCAGCTGCCAACCCGTCTGTGGCTGTCGCCGCCGACCAAGATGGACGCTCACCAACTGACCGAAGAAGGCTACTACGGCATCTACGGCAAGGCTGGCGCACGCATGGAAATGCCAGGCTGCTCGCTGTGCATGGGTAACCAGGCACGTGTAGAGCCGAACAGCACCGTGGTGTCGACGTCGACCCGTAACTTCCCGAACCGTCTGGGCGACGGCGCGAACGTCTACCTGGCTTCGGCCGAGCTGGCGTCCGTGGCTTCGATCCTGGGTCGCCTGCCGACCGTCGAGGAGTACATGGAATACGCTGGCAAGATCGACAGCATGGCGGCCGATATCTACCGCTATCTGTCCTTCGACCAGATCGCCGAGTTCCGTGAAGCTGCTGCGAACGCCAACATCCCGGTCGTTCAAGCCTAACGTTGCAACGCAATGAAAAACGCCGCCCATCGTGAGATGAGCGGCGTTTTTTTATGCCTTGGGGTCTGGTTTGAGGGCTTTCTGCACGGCGCCATCGACGCTCAAACCGCTGAGGATCACACCGCTGGCCTGCACTTCAGGCAATGCGTCCAACACCGTCAGCGCTTCATGCTTGAGCCGCGCCAGAATCAATCGCTTGCCTTCCTGATGCACCCGCAGGAAAAACTCCTGCATCGCCTCAATACTGGTGCCATCCAGGTCAGGCGTCTCCTCAAGACTCAGAATCACCGTGTGCACCGGCACCTCTGCATGGCGGATCAGCCGTAACGCCGCCCCCAGAATTCGTTCAACGTTGGCAAAAAACAACGCTTCACTCGGTCGAATGATCAGTACGCCGGGTTCCGTTTGCGCAATGGGATGACGCTGCACATCGACAAAATCGTGCCCGCCATCAATCCGTCCCAACACTTGAATGTCCGCTGCCGACATCTGCTTGAGCATCAACAGCACACTGATCGCCACCGAGACCAGCAAGCCGTCCAGCACGCCCAACATCAAAACGGCCGAGACCGCACAGATAACCAGCACACGATCCCGGCGCCAGATGAAGTAGCGGCCCAGCGGCTGCAAACTCAAACCGCGACCCAACGCATGCATGACAATCGCGGCAAGAACCGGCTCCGGCGTCAGGGCAATCCACGGCAACACCGTCAACACGATGATCAACACCACCAACGCGGCTACCCCGCCGGCCCAGCGAGACGTCGCCCCTGCGGCTTCATTTGCCGAGGTCGCCGAGTACCCAGCCCCTGCCGGCATGCCATGAAACAACCCGGAGAGCAGGTTCGACGCTCCCAGCGCCAACAGATCACGGTTTGAGGTGACGCGGTCGCCATGCTTGAGCGCATAGGAACTGATCGATCCGTAAGACTCCGCATACAGAATCATCACCAACGCAAACCCCACCTCCCCCAGTCGTAGCCAGTCGGCGAACGGCAGCGCCGGCAGGTTGGGGACGTCCAGGCTGAGGTCGATAATGCCGATCATCTTCACACCATGCGCTGGCAGGTTCAGCCATTGCCCGGCGGCGATGCCGATCATTACCACCAGCAAGCCACCGGGTAGACGAGGGAATCGTGAAAACAGCCCGAGCAATACCAGCGCAACGGCAGCGACACCTGCGGCCGGCCAGTTCCATTGCGGCAGTTGCTCAAGCAGTTGCGGGGCGAAGCGCACCAGATTGGCGTCGGTCAGATGCACGCCGACCACACTGGCGACCTGCTTGAGAATGATCGTCAGCGCCAGACCGAAGGCGAATCCACGCAAAACCGGTTTGGCGATGAAGGACGTGACACTGCCCAGACGAAAGGCCCCGGCCAGCAAAAACAACACGCCCGTGACCAAGACCAGGCCAACCGCCAACGTTGAGCGCAACTGCGGGTCTCCATTGGCCAGGGTCGCCGTTGCCGCAGCCAACACGGCGGCCGAAGAGGAAGTGGCCGAGACAATCGCAAAACGACTGGTGCCGAACACCCCGTAACACAACAGCCCGGCAAACAGGGCGATAACCCCGGCCTGTGGCGCCAGAGCGGCGATGGTCGAATACGCCACCGCTTCGGGCAGCAAGAGGCCGGCTATCGATAGGCCGGCCAGCACATCCTGCCAGCGATTGGGTGGTTCAGGTTGCGGGGCGCTCGACAATCCACTGTCTCCAGACGAAAAAAAGCCGCTGCATACACCGTATGCAGCGGCCACTGTAGCTGAGTATCTGGAGTTGTGGCTTACGCGGTCAGCGAATAAATCAGCGCCGAAATCGCCACCAGACCTACTGCGGTGACAAACACGTTAGACGCCTGACCACGATAACGCGCCATCGCCGGCACCTTACGGATGGCGTACATCGGCATCAGGAACAGAATCGCTGCGATCACCGGGCCGCCGATGGTTTCGATCATGCCCAGAATGCTTGGGTTCAGGGTCGCCACGATCCAGCACACCACCAGCATGAACGCCGCCACGATGCGATCCAGCGCCTTGGCGCCCGGACGTTTGCCGCTTTTGATGATCAGGCCTTTGAGACCTTCGCTGGCGCCGATGTAGTGACCGAGGAACGACTTGGAGATCGCCACAAACGCAATCAACGGCGCCGCGAAGGCGATGGTCGGATTGCTGAAATGGTTGGCCAGGTACGACAGGATCGACAGGTTCTGCGCCTTGGCTTCCGCCAGTTGCTCCGGCGTCAGGGTCAGCACGCAGCTGAAGACGAAGAACAGCACCATCGCCACCATCAGCAGGTGCGCGCGGGACAGGATCTGCGAGCTGCGCTCTTCAGCGTGGACGCCATAACGACGCTTCTGATCGACCGCAAACGCCGAGATGATCGGCGAATGGTTGAACGAGAACACCATCACCGGAATCGCCAGCCACAGTGTGTGCAGCAACGCCGACGGCGCTGGCACGTGCGAAGCGGTAGCAAGGATGCCGCCGTTCCAGTGCGGAATCAGGTACACCGCGAGGAACAGCAACGCGACGATAAACGGGTAAACCATCAGGCTCATCGCCTTGACGATCGCCTGCTCACCGCAGCGCACCACGGCCAGCAGACCGAGGATCAACACGAACGACAGCAGCGCGCGCGGTGGCGGTGTGATGTGCAGTTGGTGTTCGAGGAAACTGGCGACCGTGTTGGTCAGGCCAACACTGTAGATCAGCAGGATCGGGAAAATGGCGAAGAAGTACAGCAAGGTGATCAGCGCACCGGCCTTGATGCCGAAATGCTGCTCGACCACTTCCGTGATGTCGGCGCCTTCGCGACCGGAAAGTACGAAACGGGTCAGGCCACGGTGCGCGTAGAAGGTCATCGGGAACGCCAGCAGCGCGAGGACCACCAGCGGCCAGAAGCCACCCAGACCTGCGTTGATCGGCAGAAACAGGGTGCCGGCGCCGATGGCCGTCCCGAACAGTCCCAACATCCAGGTGGTGTCCTGGCGATTCCAGCTCGAAAGTTCAGCGGGTGCTGCTGCATCAAAGCGCTCTTCGACGCTATTGGCCTGATCATTCATCCGGTCGGATCTCCGCATTCCGGTCACTTGCCACTCGGTCAGGACGCGTCGGAAAAAACCGACAGACATGCTCCGGCCGAAACAGGGGCGCGATTCTCCGCGATAAATGAGCAGAAGCAAAGACTTAGCTGAGGAATGGTTGTGCGGAGCAGATCCGTTTGGTGTCGTTTTCGGGAAATTATCTGTCGTAAACAGGTATTCATGATGTCGTTAACAGGCACATGCAAGGGTATTCAGAGGGCTCGAGCCAACACCATCACGAAAGCGATCCCCACCGCACCCATCAGCATTCCAAGGCCAAACAGCAAAACCGTTTCACGCCTTTCGGCTTTGCGAAAGGGCTTCATGGCTTCTCTGAACTCAAACTCCTCTTGATACAGTCGGTCTATCCTGGCTCTGCTTTCCTCTGTGCTCATACTGCCCCCTTCCCTTTTTTTGGTGCTCTGAATCAACACGCATGCGCAACGGCAACCTGCTGCGCTCTCTTACAGCTTCAGATAAAGCCCAACGGCGGTGGCAATTGCAGTTAATGCCCCAGCCCCCACCACAAGGGGATACAAAAAAGTCTCAGGTTTCAGTTTTGCTTCCTCCGCCAAGAGCTTGCGCCTCTCCGCGCCGAGCTTTTGGGTTTCCGTTTGTAGCCTTTCGATCTCCACATTTTTGTAGTCATCAAGATGCATGAACCTTCCTTGGCTGCTGACAGTTAACGCTCGGGAAGCTTTTCCATCCTGGACCACCTCCCATTGCTGCCCCATGATTTCGCGTTAACCGTCTGCCCGATAGCAGATGGCTCTGCCAAATGCGTAAGTAAAATCCGCGAGTTTCGTAGGTAGCCTCATACAAAAACAGCAACGAGGTCATCACCCCATACTTTCAATCTGGTTGATATGTTCTAGCGTGAATGAGTCCCCTCCCACCGGAGTCTCTGCCCATGCCCCTCGTTCGCGTCGACATCAAACAAAACCCCGACCCAACTTTCGCCAAACGCATCGGTGAGCAGATCTATTCCGCCCTGCGCAGTTGTATCGATGTGCCGGAGCACGACAACTTCCAGATCCTCACCGAGCACGATGGCCAGCACTTCGTCTACGACCCGCAGTATCTGGGAATCCAGCGCAGCGACGGCGTGGTGTTCATTCAGATCACCATCAGCGAAGGGCGCTCGGTAGAGAAGAAACAGTTGCTGTTCAAAACCATCGCCGAAAGCCTGCACACCCAACTGGCGGTGCGCCTGGAAGACGTCTTCATCAATCTGGTGGAGGTGAAAAAAGAGAACTGGTCATTCGGTAACGGCGTTGCGCAATACGTCACTTGAGCGGGTGATTGACAGCCCGGCATCGGTGCCAGCATGATCGGTTCCATGAACATTCGCGCGCTGCAACGCACCCGCACCACCACGACCGCCACCGGCGGGCCGTGGTGTTTGTGCTTGAGGTAAACCCAGCGCAGCAAACCCAGGGCCCCGCCAGCAATGGACGGGGCCTTGTTGTTTCTCCCGTCCGTGCGGCATCTGCAGCACTCAAGGAGAAGCACCATGCCCGCAGCACTGTTGATCATCGATATGCAGGTCGGCCTGTTCCACGGCCCGGAAAAGCCCTGCGACGGCGAACGGATTCTGGCCAACATCCAGCGCCTGATCGCTCAGGCACGCGCCAGTCAAGTGCCAATCTTCGCCGTTCGCCACACCGGCCCGGAAGACTCACCGATTGCCGCTGGCAGCCCATTCTGGCAATTGCTGCCAGCGCTTGAACTGGACGCTGATCTCGACACCCTCTTCGACAAATCCCGGCCGAATGCCTTCCATGGCACTCAATTGGCTCGGCAACTCGAATCCGCGCAAGTCGATGACCTTTATATCGTTGGCATGAAAAGCCAGTTCTGCATCGACAGCACCTGCCGCGCCGCCGCCGACCTCGGCTTCAAGCCACTGCTGGTCGTTGATGCTCACACTTGCATGGACACTGCTGCGCTACCGGCCGCAGCGATCATCGAGCATCACAACGCAACCCTCGGCGGCGCCTTCGCGCGGTTAATCGACAGCGCGCAAGTGACGTTCTGAAAAAGCGCCTCTTGAAATCGACGCAACTTCATTGACTGCAGTTGCGTCAATCAGGAATTTGTAACCCTATTCCCCGTCCTACAACACCGTGTAGGTCATTAACATTAATCGCGACATTAATGACAGAACTCGCCAACAAACAAGCTCATCACACACCCAATACTCAGAATTTTCCTACAACTAATAACACCGAAAAAACCTGCAACAAAACACGACCAGAAACCAAACAACAGGCATTTGTTACAAGCAACTACGCAGCCATTGAATATCCCTCCACAGCGGGTCTATATTTTTCACGCCGTGAGTTCAAACAACCAATAGCAAGCGATCTTTAAAGTTTTTCAAGAGGATCACCGCATGCAAAAGAACCTGATGACCGGCCTGTTGTTGGCCGTACTGTTCTCCTCGCCCGCCAGCGCTGACGTCCGCGAACTGGCTTCCTCGCCCCGCTGGCTGACAACCCGGGTATATATCGACGGTGCCCCTGAAACCGACGTTAAAGCAAAGTATCCCGATGTCGTGGGGATATCGACGTGGGATCCCGAGCGTAATCGCTATGAGTTCTTTTACGCCGACACAGGCGAGTCAAAGTACAGCAAGGGTGGTGGAGGTTACTTCTTTGTCACCGGCGATCAAAAACAGCACGTACTGGTGCCTGATATCGGCCCCACCAAAACGATTGTCAGGCAGCTGGAAACAATGAACAGCGTTGAATTCACTTATTCTCGGGAAGTCCCTCGCGACATGATGGAAAACAACTCGCTGGTGCGCATTCATGTCGTTCATGCACCGTATACCGGAACTATTGAAACAAAGTCCGCCATCAACAATAAAGCCAGGAGTCGATGATGCAAAAGTCACTTAAAACCCTGCTGATTTCCACGTTAGTTGTCTCATCGGTATATTGCGCCGGTGTCAACGCGCAAGCCGCCGCCCAACCCGCCAAAAATGCAGTTGCCACGGCCGACAACGCCATGATGCTGACCGTGTTTCTCAAACATGATCAGACCCGTCCGTTGAACGAGCTCAAAGCCCAGCTGACGCAACAAGGCTTTTACAAAACCTTTCCTCCCGCCGGGGTCGAAGTGGTGAGCTGGAACATCATGATGGGCATTGGCCAGGTGGTGACCGTGCGCTTTCCCGCCTCCAGACTGGCAGAAGTGAACCTCGCCCTGGAAAACACCGCGTGGGGCAGTTACCGAACCGAGTTTTATCCGACCTACGATTTCAAGCCGATTGCCCTGGCTGAACAATCCAAAGCCCAAGCGGCCCAATGATGCCGACAGCACAGCGGATCACCGGTGTGCTGCCTCCCCTTGCTTCTTGCCCGAAGCCGTCCAGAATCAAAAGCACCACTGCGTGAATGACAATGATTGCCAAGCCGCTGCGGATTCAGCACTCTGAAACGACTTTCGCGACCAACCCGCCGCCGATCACAGGAGCCGCGCAATGCCCGCAACCGTTCTGGTACTGGTTGAAACCATCAATGACTATTTACCGATTCTCGAACATCAGGGCTTTCACCTGATCCTCGCTCCCACGCCCGCCGAACGTGCGCAGGCCATTGCCACCCAAGGCAGCCGCATCGACGCAGTGCTGACCCGTGGCCCGCTGGGCCTGACTACCGATGAAATCGCCGCCCTGCCCGCGCTGAAGATCATTACCGTCATCGGCGCCGGTTACGAACAGGTCGACCTGCAAGCCGCCAGCAACCGTGGCATTACCGTCACCAACGGCGCCGGCGTCAACGCCTCGTCGGTGGCCGACCATGCGATGGCAATGTTGTTGGCACTGGTACGCGATATCCCGCGTTGCGACGCCGCCGTACGCCGGGGTGAATGGCCGAAGATCATGCGCCCGTCACTGGCGGGCAAACGCTTGGGGATTCTCGGGCTGGGCGCCGTGGGCATGGCGATCGCCAAACGCGCCAATCTCGGCTTCGACATGGAAATCAGCTACCACAGCCGCCAGGTGCGCAGCGATGTGCCTTATGCGTTCTGCTCAACGCCGACCGAACTGGCGCGGGCATCGGACTTCCTGATCATTGCCACGCCTGGCGGAATCGGCACACAGCATCTGGTCACTCGTCCGGTGCTGGATGCGCTCGGGCCGAAGGGCTTTATCGTCAACATCGCCCGCGCCAGTGTGATTGCCACGACGGATCTGATCACGGCGCTTGAACAACGCCGAATTGCCGGTGCGGCACTGGATGTGTTCGACCACGAGCCGCAAGTGCCCGATGCGCTGAAAACCCTGAGTAACGTGCTGCTGACGCCACACGTCGCAGGCCTGTCACCGGAAGCGACGCAAGGCACAGTGGAACTGGTGGGCAAAAACCTCGTGGCATTCTTCTCCGGCGAACCGGTGCTGACGCCCATCGCTCTTCCACCGAAACTCAACAACCAGCGCGTGCACTGACCAACACCCGACCGCTGCAGAAACGCCGCAGCCTGCGGCGGCTTGTGCATAGGGCTTCTGCGCTTATTCGGAACGCTGATTATCCGGCAACACGCTAACCTATAAGACCGTACCGCGCTTGTGAGCAATCGGGCGCGCCATTAGATTAGCCAATGATGTCTGGCCTCCAAAATAAGCAGAAGGGATAAGCATGGCGCTTACTGACCAGTCCACCCGTATCCGCTCTGGCGAAGAACTCGATGCCAGCCTGATCGATCCGTACCTCAAGGCGCACATTCCGGGCCTCAGCGGCACACCTGCGATCAGCCAGTTCCCCGGCGGTGCGTCGAACCTGACCTACCTGCTGGAATACCCGGAACAGGAATTCGTCCTGCGCCGTCCGCCGTTCGGCCACAAGGCCAAATCCGCCCACGACATGGGCCGCGAATTCCGCATCCTCAATCAATTGCGTGACGGCTTCCCGTATTGCCCGAAAGCCTACGTGCACTGCACCGACGAATCGGTAATCGGCGCCGAGTTTTATGTGATGGAACGGGTCAAGGGGATCATCCTGCGCTCGGAACTGCCGCCGGAACTGGGCCTCGATTCGGCAAAAACCGAAGCGCTGTGCAAAAGCTTCATCGATCGCTTCGTCGAACTGCACCGCGTCGATTACAACGCCTGCGGCCTCGGCGACCTGGGCAAACCGGAGGGCTACGTCGCGCGCCAGATCAAAGGCTGGAGCGAACGCTACGAAAAAGCCCTGACCCCCGACGCGCCACACTGGGAAAAGGTCAAAGCCTGGCTCAACGACAAGATGCCGGCCGACCACCCGACTTCAAGCATCGTCCACAACGACTATCGCTTCGACAACGTCATCCTCGATCCGCAGAATCCGATGCAGATCATTGGTGTTCTGGATTGGGAACTGACCACCCTCGGCGACCCGCTGATGGACCTGGGCAACACCCTCGCCTATTGGATTCAGGCCGAGGACCCGGCGCCGGTGCAACTGATGCGCCGCCAGCCGAGCCACGCACCGGGCATGCTCACCCGCCGCGAGTTCGTCGATTACTACGCCGAGCGTTCGGGCATCCAGATCGACAATTTCGACTTCTACTACACCTACGGCCTGTTCCGTCTGGCCGGCATCGTGCAGCAGATCTACTACCGCTTCTACCATGGCCAGACCCAGGACAAACGCTTCGCGCAGTTCATTCACATGAACAAACTGCTGGAGCAGATGAGCTTGCAGGTCATTGCGAAATCGAGCCTCTGACGGCCCACACCCAGGAACCCTTATGTCCAAGACTCAGTTGTTCGACCTCGACGGCAAGATCGCTTTCGTTTCCGGCGCCAGCCGTGGCATCGGTGAAGCCATCGCCAAACTGTTGGCCCAGCAAGGCGCCCACGTGATCGTCTCGAGCCGCAAACTCGACGGCTGCCAGCACGTCGCCGATGCGATCATCGCTGCTGGAGGCAAAGCAACAGCCGTGGCCTGCCACATCGGTGAAATGGAGCAGATCAGCCAGGTCTTCGCCGGGATCAAGGAACAGTTCGGCCGCCTCGACATTCTGGTCAACAATGCCGCGACCAACCCGCAATTCTGCAACGTGCTGGACACCGATCTGAGCGCGTTCCAGAAGACTGTCGACGTGAACATTCGCGGCTACTTCTTCATGTCGGTCGAGGCCGGCAAGCTGATGCGCGAAAACGGTGGCGGCAGCATCATCAACGTCGCGTCGATCAACGGCATTTCGCCGGGGATCTTCCAGGGCATCTACTCGGTGACCAAAGCGGCGGTGATCAACATGACCAAAGTGTTTGCCAAGGAATGCGCGCAGTTCGGCATCCGCTGCAACGCCCTGCTGCCGGGCCTGACCGACACCAAATTCGCCTCGGCGCTGGTGAAGAACGATGCGATTCTCAAGCAAGCGCTGACGCAGATCCCACTCAAGCGCGTGGCGGATCCGAGTGAAATGGCCGGTGCGGTGTTGTACCTGGCCAGTGATGCGTCGAGCTACACCACCGGGGTTGCGCTCAACGTCGACGGTGGATTTCTTTCCTGATCCGGATCTGAAATCGAATTTGTAGGAGCTGCCGAAGGCTGCGATCTTTTGATCTTGATCTGAATAAATCAAAGTCAAAAGATCGCAGCCTTCGGCAGCTCCTACAGGGATTTGTGTATCAGGCAATGACTCTGGGTAACTGCCAGCCAAAATGCACCGACAGCAAACGCAACATCAAACACCCCGCCCCCGCCAGCAACGCCGCCGCTACCGGTGAAACGCCCAACCTGCGCGCAACGATCAACACCGCCGCACCGACAAACGCCGAGCTCGCATACAAATCCGCCTGCAACACCACCGGTATCCGCGCCAGCACAATGTCACGAATCACCCCGCCGCCAACGCCGGTGATCGTGCCCATCAGCATCGCCACAAACGGCGTAATGCCGTAATTCAACGCCTTCTGCGCACCCGCCACGGCAAACAACGCCAACCCCGCAGCGTCCAGCACGATCAGGGTTGAACCGGACCAGCCCAGCACCTGCTCATGAAAGACAAACGCCAGCCCGCCCATGAAAAACGCCAGTGCCGGATAGCGCCAGTCGGCCACGGCATTGGGTGGCGTCGCACCAATCAGCAAGTCACGAGTAACCCCGCCGCCGAGGGCGACGATAAACGCAATCACCATCACCCCGAGCAAGTCGAGCTGACTGCGCATCGCCGCAATCGCACCTTCCACGGCAAACACCGCCGTACCGGCCAGATCGGCCACCAGCACAATCCGCTCAACCCGGGACTTGCGCCCCGCCGGCGCTACTGCGTGACGCAACGGGTGGTGGTGATGTGTCGAGTCACCTGCCCGTCGGCGTACACGTCACCGGCGACTTCAGTGTTTTCGAGCACCTGGCAAGTACGTTCCGGTGGCGGAGGTGGCGCTACCGGTGGAGGTGGCGGTGGACTGGCACAACCCGCCAGCAAAACGGTAAAAAAAACCAACGGCAACACGCGTTTCCCAAGATTGTTCATAGGACGACCCGCGATGAATGGAAGAGCAACTCCCGCGACCCAACCGACCACGGAAGACCTGACCACTCATTCTTTATAGCCGAGCGCCCTGCAAGCGCCAGTGAATCGGCCGGATCGGGAGAAAGTGGCTGTCGATTTTGCGTTCGGATTCGAGAGAATTGGCAACTTGAAATGTGCTTTGCCAGACAAGGCCTCTTCGCGAGCAGGCTCACTCCCACAGGGATCATGTACATCTGGAAGATATTGGTCGGCTGTCAGGCCGCCATCGCGAGCAGGCTCACTCCTACAGAAAAGCAAAAGCAAAAGCAAACCGCATCGGCTTCTAACCACTCAACAGGATGAGCGTTAGCTCGGCTGCAGCTCTTGATCTTGCCGTGCTGGCCCCTTCGGCAGGCTGAGTGGAGGGATTGATCCGGGGGTGGGAGCGCAGCGACCGTTTGGCGAAGCCAAACACAGCGAGAGGAGGTGCAGCGAAGCAAACCGTAGGCGCTGCCCCCGGATCGATCCCGGAACGAAGGAACCCCGAGCTTTAGCGAGTGGGCCGAACGCCGGGGCCCAGCCTTTTGGTTACTTTTTGGCGTCTGAAAAAGTGACCCGCTGTAAGAGCGGAACCGCCAGCCGCAGCCCCCGAAGAAACGGATATCCCCCCCAACCCCCAAGAGCATGGTCGGCCCAAAGGCCGCCAAGCTCAAAAGCCCTAAGCCAAACCCGAATCCCGAGACGAACGCAAAGAATTGCTCTCAAGCTCATACCGCAACTCTTCAACCAACGCCTCGACCGACTCAGGCGAACGCAACCCATCAAGCTTCAACCCACTGATCACCAGATCCACCTGCCCCGACACCGGGTGATAAAGCTTTACGGTAAGCGAATGATCACCATCCACCAGACACTCACACGCCAGCGGCGAAAAACTGCGTTCAAGCTGAGCGCGCAACTGCGCAAGATTCATCATTGCAGCTGTTCCTTTACCAACTTCGAAGGGACGCGACCACAAACCTCAAAAGGCTTGCACCGCACCCCACCAGACTAAGAACAGCCGCCGCCCGCCAACACCTCAAATTGCACCAGACCCACTAGTGCATTTGCACCCTATCGCTGACCCTTGCCACCCGACTCCCCGGAGAACAATCCACGCTCCCGCGCCCAGACAATCGCCTCACTGCGACTGTGCACATCCAGCTTGGAATACACCGTGGCGACATGATTACGCACCGTGTTCGGCGCGAGTTTCAGCCGCGCCGCGATCTCCTTGTCCGCCAGCCCTTCACAGATCAGCCCCAGCACATCACGTTCACGCGCCGTCAGATCGGTAAACGAAACGGTAGGCAATTGCGGCGAGTTGACCTTCTTCACATTGGCCAGTTTTTCGATCAGCGTCCGACTGAACCACGAAGCATCTTTCATCACCTCCTCAATCGCCGCCACCAGTTCAAGCTCGGTGCGCTTGCGCTCGGTGATGTCCATCAACACCAGCAAATAACACGGTGTGTCCTGAATATTCACGGTGTCGGCGGACAGCGCACATTCGAGCAGATCCGCATCCTTCCTGCGCACCCGCACATCCACCCGATCGACTCGCCCGTTTTTCGCCAGCGCCGCCAGCAACCGCGTGCGCGCACCGCTGTCATCAATGAAATCCAGCTGCGTCACGGTTTTGCCGAGCACGTCTTCGCTGTCATAAGCCAGGGTTTCGAGGAAGGCCTGATTGACGTCGATCACCTGCTGTTCGTCGGCACTGCAAATCAGGATCGGCACCGGCGTCAGGCGAAACGCCTTGGCAAAACGCTCCTCACTCTGGCGCAACGCCACTTCCGCCTTGTGCCGCAGCTCCATGTCGACAAAGGAGAACAGCATGCAATCCTCATCGTTGAGCGTCAGCGGCTGGCCCGCCACGATCACCTGCTTGCTGCTGCCATCGGGCAGGCGCAATTCGGCCTGCATCTGCGGGATGGTCGCGACATCGCGCAGGCGCTGAATCGCCAGATCGCGGTGTTCGGCCTGCTCGAAAATATCGATTTCATAAGAGGACGTGCCAATCACTTGCTCACGGGTGTACCCGGTCATGTCCAGAAACCCCGAATTGACCTTGATGTAACGCAGATCACTGAGCCGGCAGATCACCGCCGGTGCCGGGTTGGCGTTGAACGTCCTTTCGAAGCGTTGCTCGGCGTTGGCCCAGTCGGTGACGTCGCTCATGATCAGCACCAACGACTCGGGCTGCCCTTCGCGATCGGTGAGAATCATGCTGCGCACGCTGTGCACCCAGATGCGCTCGGGGTCGTCGCTCGGCGACACTTCAATCAACACGTCATTGAAACTCTCACAGCGCGCTACCCGGCTGATCGGATAGTTTTCGGCGGTGATCGAGTGATTATTGCGATAGCGCAGGTTGAATTTCTTGGCGTATTCGTCGGCATTGTGGCCCAGATCGGTGATCCGCTTGACACCGTGCATGACCAGGGCCGCTTCGTTGGCCCAGAGAATTCTCTGATCCAGCTCCAGCAGAATCACCCCGTCGGACAGCCCGGCGATAATCTGCTGCAACTGGCGGCGGTTGGTTTCGGTGGTCAGGACTTCCTGGCTCATTGGATCTCCACAAGTGATACGCCCATGTGAAGAGTACGACCGCGGCGACCTCTGATCGTGCCGAGCATAAATGTTCGCAACGGTACAAATCCCTTTGTAGGCCTTCGCGGCACATTCGCGACTTCCGGCTTTGTCGTCTAAAGTTAATACCTCATCGGATTGAGCCCCTGCCCGCAACACCGGGCTCTTGATCAAGGAGAGACTGATGACGTCGCGTCGCAACATCGAACAGACCTACCGCGCCTGGTCCAGCCCGATTCTGCTGGAGCTGAAAAAGCGTGAACACCAAATGGCGCCGGTCGAGCGTCAGGCGCTTGAGAATGTCTTGGTGGAAAGAAGGTTGCTGGACAGCGGCGGCCCGGAGGGTATTGAACGTCGTCGCAACAACGGTGGCTGATACTCAGTTTTCGCCAGCAGGCTCGCTCCCACCCTGATCGAGGTCGGTCACAAAACTTGTGTTCACCTGCAATCCTGTGGGAGCGAGCCTGCTCGCGAAGAGGCCGGTACAGAAACCGTCATCACTTGGGCCGCGATTGCCAAACTAACCACGGCGCCCCGATGAACCTTTCCTTAGCCGATTATCAAACCAGCAATCCGGCATTCTCCAGCATATCGTGCAAACCTTTCGGTACCAAAGGCGCTAGCGCGCTGAAGCTTGAGCTGTCGTGCCAGCGCGCGGTGAAGGGAGCGCCGTCGCTTTCATGTCCATCGATCTGTGGGTGCGCGTAAACGCTACGGTCGATAAACGTCGCGTCATACACCTGAACGATTTCATGACCCGGTTTGCCGTTGTAGACGAAGAGGCTTTCGAGTGTGCCGAGCAGGCGCACGTCACTCACGGACAGGCCCAACTCCTCCTGCACTTCGCGCACGATCGCTTCGGCGCTGGTCTCGCCAAATTCAATACCGCCGCCAATAGGCCGAAAGCAGGTTTGCTGGCTGACCGGATCACGGAACTCATTGACCAGAATTTTGCCGTTGTGATGAAAAACGCAAAGTGCGAGGGCGCGGATCCGTTGTTCGGCCATGGGTGACGTCCATTTCCAGCTCTGAAGGCGCGGCATTTAAACACGATTCGCGCGCAACTCCTCCGACATCACCCGGTGGCCATCTCAGACCGGAGAAATCGTTGCGAGCAGGCCGATCAGAATGGTCAGTGTCAGAAAGCCACCCAGAAAAATCGCCATCTTGTTCATGTTGCTCTCCTCAATGCTGAGCTTGCGGTGCACTGGGCGCTTCGGAATGAAGGACTGTCGCGAGTGACCGCACTGCCGGGGCATTTTGGACGTTTGGCTGCGCCGGTAACAGCGTCAGATAAGACGAAAAAATACGGATCAGATACGCATCTGATCTGCACCGGCCATGGGCCGATATTCAGGTCGGCACACAAGGGTTTCCTTTCACTGAGATTGATCTAGAGTCATGGCGGTCGCCAGAAAACCAACAACATCGCGGAGTGCACATGACTGACCTGAACCTGCAAGCCAACGTCGCCGAATCCCTGAAGCAATGGCACGAAATGATCCGCACCGGCAGTTTGAGCGCCCTGCCCTCATTGCTTGATCCGCAAGCCGTGTTCCGCTCGCCGATGGCGCATACGCCTTACCCGGGTGCGCCGGTAGTGTCGATGATCCTCAATACCGTATTTGAGGTGTTTGAAGACTTCATCTACCACCGCGAACTGGCGACTGCCGATGGCTTGAATGTGATTCTGGAGTTCAGCGCCAAGGTGGGTTCGAAGGAGCTGAAAGGTATCGACATGATTCGCTTCAATGAGCACGGCAAGATTGTCGAATTCGAGGTAATGGTTCGCCCGCTGAGCGGATTGCAGGCGTTGGGGGAAGAGATGGGGCGACGACTCGGCGCTTATCTGGCCAAGGCAAAAGCCTAAACACCTGAGCACAGATATAACCCCGTAGGAGCTGCCGAAGGCTGCGATCTTTGACTTTTCTTCAAGATCAAAAGATCGCAGCCTTCGGCAGTTCCTACAGGGACGTAAAGGGCAAATGCAAAAAAAAGCCCACTGACCGTCGCCGGTTCAGTGGGCTTTGTGTGTCAGGCGGCTAGTTACAGCGCCATGTCACGTGCAGCGTTTTCCTTCGGCGCTTCAGCTTTCTCAGCTGCAGGTGCCGCAGGAGCAGTCACCTGACCGATCACTGGAGGCGTCGGCAGTTCGAGGATCTTGGCGGTGTAGGCCCATTCTGCAGCCACTTTGGCTGGATCGCTGTTCAGCTGAGTGCCGTAGCTTGGCACGATCTGGTGCAGCTTGGTTTGCCACTCAGGCGATGCAACTTTGTCTTTGAAGACTTTCTGCAGCACGCTCAGCATGATCGGTGCAGCGGTCGACGCGCCTGGCGATGCGCCCAGCAGGCCGGCGATGGAGCCGTCTTGTGCAGCAACGATTTCGGTGCCCAGTTTCAGCACGCCACCAGCGGCTTCATCACGCTTGATGATTTGCACGCGTTGGCCGGCTTGCCACAGGCGCCAGTCTTCGGCTTTAGCGTTCGGGAAGTATTCCTTCAGCGCGTTCAGACGGTCTTCATCCGACAGCATCAGTTGACCAGCCAGGTACTCGACCAGCGGGTATTCCTTGATGCCGACCTTGGTCATAGGCCAGATGTTGTGGGTGGTGGTGCTGGTCAGCAGGTCCAGGTACGAACCTTCCTTCAGGAACTTGGTGCTGAAGGTCGCGAATGGGCCAAACAGGATGACGCGCTTGCCGTCCAGAACACGGGTGTCCAGGTGCGGAACGGACATCGGTGGTGCGCCAACCGAGGCTTTACCGTAGGCCTTGGCCAGGTGCTGTTCAGCGATGGCCGGGTTATCGGTCACCAGGAACGAGCCGCCTACCGGGAAGCCAGCGTATTCCTTGGCTTCAGGAATGCCCGACTTCTGCAGCAGGTGCAGTGCACCGCCGCCAGCGCCGATGAAGACGAACTTGGCGTCGGTTTCGGTTTTAGTGCCGTCTTTCAGGTTTTTGTAGCTGACGCGCCAAGTGCCGTCGGCATTCTTGGTGATGTCCTGCACTTCGCTCGACAGTTTCAGATCGAAGTTAGGCTTGGTCTGCAGGTGGGCAGCGAACTGGCGGGTGATTTCGCCGAAGTTCATGTCAGTACCCAGCGGGCTCCAGGTGGCCGCGATTTTCTGGTTCGGGTCACGCCCTTCCATCATCAGCGGAACCCACTTCTTGATCACAGCCGGGTCTTCGGAGTACTGCATGCCGGCGAACAGCGGGCTCGCTTGCAAGGCTTCGTAGCGCTTTTTCAGGAACTTGATGTTGTCATCGCCCCACACGAAGCTCATGTGCGGAGTGGTGTTGATGAACGAGCGAGGGTTCTTCAGAACGCCTTGCTGAACCTGCCAGGCCCAGAACTGACGGGAGACCTGGAACGCTTCGTTGATCTCGACGGCTTTCGGGATCGTTACGTTGCCTTTGTCGTCTTCCGGGGTGTAGTTCAGCTCAGCGAGCGCCGAGTGACCGGTACCGGCGTTGTTCCAGCCGTTGGAGCTTTCCAGGGCGACGCCGTCGAGGCGCTCGACCATTTCCATCGACCAGCTTGGCTCCAGCTCATTGATCCACACACCGAGGGTGGTGCTCATGATGCCGCCGCCGATCAGCAGGACGTCGACTTTCTTTGCTTCGTCAGCATTGGCGGATGTCATCCCCATCGCCAAAGCCAGACCCAGCAGGGCTGTGTTCACTTTCTTAAACATCTGTTGCACCTATGATAAAACGCCTTCCGCCCGCCGCTGTTATCTGTATGCGATCCGCTTTGATGACGCTCAGGCTAGCGTCGCAGATTCCGGCACACTTCAATTTTGACGGGTGGGCACACAAGGCCGACATGTTGCATCGACCTCAGTTAATGTCCCTTCTGAACTGACTTCTTATCATTATTGGCTCAGCTACTTGAGCGACAGGGATTCCGTCGGCCCGCCCTGAGGCAAGCAAACTGAATAAGGTCAAACCAAGTTGGCGCGAAGAATATCACGTCAGGGCAAACCCGCGCGTCTGTTCCCGACTTGAGAGTCTTTTTCCGCTCTGGACGGTATCGGCCGATGAAGGCTGAACATGACCCCGACGATTAGCGCTTTGGGGCAGTGCCTTATCCAATCATTATCTGCTAGGTTGTACGATGACTGACGAACCAGTCATCACCCATAACAACAAGGAAACACATGTCATGACCAAGACCCGACTCCTGATCGGCTTTCTCTGTGCCTTCAACGGTTACGCCATGGCTGCGTCTGCCCCGGCGGAAAAAGATGTCGCCCAAGCGGTGGATCATCTGACCCAGGCAATGCTGCACAAGGACATCGCCGAACTGAACGCCCTCACCGCGCCCAACCTGACCTACGGCCATTCCAGCGGCAAGATTCAGGACAAGAAAGAATTCATCGCCGATATCGAAACCGGCAAGAGCGCGTTCAAGACGCTAGAGATGCAGAACCAGACCATTACCCTGTCCGGCGATACCGCGCTGGTGCGCCACCACTTTTCCGCGCAGGCGTTGAAGGGGACCGAGGTGATACCGACCGAGATCGAGAATTTCCAGATCTGGCAGAAGCAGGACGGCAAGTGGTTGTTGGTGGGGCGGCAGGCGTTCAAGTTTTGATCGGGGTTAACTGACTCTGAATAGATGTTGACTGGGCTGCCCTCTTCGCGAGCAGGCTCGCTCCCACAGGGGAACGCATTCCAAAGGTGGGAGCGAGCCTGCTCGCGAAGGCGGCAGCCCAGGCACTACACATCTTTCTGGTCACAACCGAAACCGATCCACCGACTGCGCCAACTGCCCCGCCAGACTCGACAACTCATCGGTGGTATTCGCCGTTTGCCCGATCACACGGCTATTGCCCTCGGACATCCCGGCAATCATTTCCACCTGATGGGCAATTTCGTTACTGGCCTGACTCTGCTCGCCAATCGTGCGGGTGATGTCGTTGACCAGTTGCGTCGTGCTCAACGTCGCCTCGAGGATTTCGCGGATGGCCCGCTCGACATCCGCCGTCACCGCCATGCCCTTGTCGACCTGCGCGACACCCGCCTCCATGCTGCTGACTGCCTCGCGGGTGCTGTGCTGAATGCGCGCGACCATCGCGGCGATTTCCTGGGTAGAAGCGCTGGTGCGTGCCGCCAGACTACGCACTTCATCCGCGACCACCGCAAACCCCCTTCCCTGCTCGCCGGCCCGGGCCGCTTCAATGGCGGCGTTGAGCGCCAGCAGGTTGGTCTGGTCGGCGATGCTCTTGATCACCTGAATGATGTTGAAGATGGCTTCGGATTCCTGATCCAGCGTGCGGATCACCTGTGCCGACTGTTGCGCCGAGCGCGCGATATCGTCCATGTCGCTGACCACTTGATGAATCACACCACCGCCCTCTTTCGCCAGGGTTTCGGCTTGATTGGCCATGCTCAGGGCGCGTTCGGCGTGGCGGGTGATTTCCTCGATGCTCGCGGTCATCTGGCTGGCGGCGGCGGCCATGGTGCCGGCAGCCACGCTTTGCTGCTGACTGCTGTCGGCAACCTGATGGCAGCCGTGGCTGAGCTGTTCGCTCATGCCACTGACGCCGTGAGCATTGCGCCGCACCACATCGATCATGTTGCGCAAGTCGCGCTGCATGGTCGCCAATGTACGAATCAAGACACTGGCTTCATCCTTGCCGGACGGTTCGGCAATCAGCTCGCTGAGGTTGCCGTGGGCGATGCTTTCGGCGATGCGACTGGCGGTCTTCAACGGCCCCATGATGCTCAAAATGACCCAGCGCCCCTGGATCAAGAGCAGCACAAGACTGGCGATCAACACCACGCCGAGCGCAACGTTGGCGCTACGGATCGCTGATTCGGTTGCTGCGCTGGTCTGCAGCGTATTGGACTCGATCGACTCGCTTAACGCAGCCATTTGCTCTTCAAGCTGACCAAACGCCGTGTTGAAGGTGCCCAGTTCCTGTTGAGCGGCATCAGGATTGTCCAAGGCCAACCCGACGATCCGTTCACCCGCGTTGATGTAGGTATCGAGGCTCGGTTTGATCTTTTCCAGGGCCGTGCGCAATCTCGGGTTGATCGGCAGTTTGAGGTTCTCCTCGAGCACTTCGCGAAAATGCCCGGCATGTTCGTTGATCGAATCGCGCACCTCGCTCGCCGTGCTGGTGCTTTTGCCTAGCCCGACCAGCATCGCCGAGTAGACATCGGCGCGCAGGGCGTCGTGCATCATGTCGGCTTCCATGTGGTTGCGCAGCGCGCTCATGCTGACCGCGTTATCGCTGACCGCTGAGGCCATCCGCTGGTTGCCGACGTAACTGACCAGACTCACGATCAACGCCGTCAGCAGACTTGTCACAATCAGCAACACTAAACGCAGTTTGATCGACACCGGATTTTCCTCTCTCGTTACGCCCGTAAGCGCTTGTCAGCCTTCAGTTAAGCCTATTTGCGCAGGTCTGCCGCGCCAGAGCGTGTCAGCAGGTGTCGGCATGCTGGCTAAAGGCAGCAAAACTTTCGGATTGCGCAGCAAGTCTCACTTTTCAACGCGCACGGCCAACGCCTTCATCGCCGGTTAATGCCGTCAGGCTATTGAGTCCGTCGCTCTGAACATTCGTACAGCAAAAGGAAACGCCTATGAAACGCGCATTGTGGTTGGGTTTGCTCGGCACCTTCGCCATTGGTACCGCACAGGCGGCGACGGAAAAAGTCGCCATCAATCTGGTCAGCGCCGACGGTGCGCCGCAGGCGATCGGCTCGGTCACCATCAGTGAAACCGCCTATGGCCTGCTATTCACCCCGGATCTGAAATCCCTGCCTGCCGGCATCCATGGTTTTCACGTGCATGAAAACGGCAGCTGCGAAGCCGGCATGAAGGATGGCGTGAAAGGCGCCGCACTCGCCGCAGGCGGACATTTCGACCCGCAGAAAACCGGCAAGCACCTCGGCCCGTACGCTGATGGTCATTTGGGCGACCTTCCAGCGGTCTACGTGACTGCCGACGGCATCGCCAACTACCCGGTTCTGGCGCCGCGCCTGAAAAAAATCTCCGAAATCAAAGGCCACGCGCTGATGATTCACGCTGGCGGCGACAACCACGCCGACATGCCCAAACCGCTGGGCGGTGGCGGTGATCGCATGGCCTGTGGAGTGATCTGACTCATTACAGAGTGAAAGACGGGCAACCCGCCATGGCGTTGCCCGCGCCTGTTTGCAATAACGCAGACTTTGTTGCGCCACGGAACTCCCGCCGCGCGCGCCCCTCTCACATTATGTAGTCCTTCCCTTTTTGCTTCGCGCTTGTGGAGGAACACCGTCATGCGCAAGTTAGTGCTCGTTTCTTCTTTACTCCTATGCCTGCCCGTTGGTTCCGCTCTGGCCAAAGTCGATGCCGGAGATGTTGCCACTTCGGCCGGTGTCTCCGCGTCGCTGTACTCGACCTTCAAGGATCACAAAATGGTGATTCCGGCCCGTGACGACTTGTCTGCATTTGTCGCCAGTGGCGGGGCCATTCGTGGGGTTTATCTTGAGTCGGTGCTGCAACAGGTTCGCCAGGACAATCCTGGCATCAATGCCAGCGATGAAGATCTGGCCAACGCGATTCTGGTGCATTACGAAGGCCTGAATCAGTAGCTGTCACGGATAAAGCAGCCGATGGATGGCCGCTGAAGGCGCATAGGCAAAACTGTCCGACGGCCTCTATGATGGAGGCCATGACGACTTCTGTGCCCTTGCGCTCACCCTGCCCGCCCGGCGCCTGCAATTGCGGGCGCGACCCGTTGCTGGAGATGCCCGATGCAGATCTGCGCATCCTGCGTTTGACCCGAGAGGAAGAAAAACGCCTGCTCGCTCGCCTCGAAATGCTCAAAGACCTGAATGATCTCAAGCATCTGCAACAGCGGATGTTCGAGCAACTGGGCGTTCGCGTCGACGTCGCCCCCGGTTTCAACGAAGTCCGCACCATGCGCGGCATCGCCATTCAAATCGATGAGTTACCCGGCCTGTGCCGCAAGACCCGTGCAGCGATTCCGGCCGCCATCCGCCGCGGACTGGAAAACCACCCGGAAATTGCCTTCGAACTGCTCAACGCCCACGACTTGCTGCGCGACACCTGATCACTTTTTCAGACCCAAGCGTTTGCGCATCTCGGCCGTGATGCTCTGGCGGGTTTTCTTCATGTCGGCCCATGGCTCGTCGCCAACTTCCGCCAACCGCTCATGAATGTTGTGCACGTTCCACTGATTGCCGCCCTTGATCTCGGCGACCTCCTCGCGAAACAGCGGCACCGACACCGGCAAGCCTTCGCGGGTGCGCGCGGCGTAGGCGCAGATGGTGGTGGCGCCCAGACCGTTGCGCAGGTAATCGATAAAGATTCGCCCGACGCGGTTTTTCGGCCCGGACACCGCCGAAAACCGCTCCGGCAACAGCTTGGCAATATGACGGACGATGGCGTGGCTGAAGTCCTTGACCTCGTCCCAGCCAAGTTTGCGGGTCAGCGGCACCACTAGGTGGATGCCCTTGCCGCCGCTGGTTTTGAGAAACGCTTTGAGGCCCAGTTCATCAAGTACGGTCAATGTCAGTGCCGTCGCTTCGACCATGCTTTTCCATGGCAGTGCCGGATCCGGGTCGAGGTCGAGAACGAAGCGATCGGGCTTGTCCAGATCGATCGTGGTGGCGTTCCAGGTGTGCAGTTCGACCGTGCTCATCTGCACCGCGCCGATCAGCGCTTCGGCGTTGTTGATCAACATCACCGGCTGCCCGGTAACGTCCTTGTCCAGCGTGGTGATGCCGGGGATCGCCAGGCGTTCGGCGTTTTTCTGGAAGAACAGTTCGCCGGCGATGCCGTCCGGGGCACGCACCAGGGCCACCGGGCGATCCTTGAGCTGCGGCAGAATCCATTCGGCAACGCTGGCGTAATACTCGGCCAGTTGCATCTTGGTGGTGCCACTGACTGCGTCGATCACCCGATCCGGGTGTGTGATGCGCACCTTGCCGTTGGCTAGTCCAAGTTGAGACGGCGCGGTTTCGGTGTTGCTCGCCGGGGCCTTTTTCGGCGCTTTCTTCGCAGGCGTTTTCTTCTCTGCAGTCTTCACCGGTTTCGCTCGCTCCTCTGTGATGCCCTTGGCCGGTTTGTCATCGCGCAAGCCATGGAACACAGCGTGGCGCACCGAACCGTCCTTGGTCATTTCGGCGAATGCGACTTCTGCCAGCAGTTTCGGCTTGAGCCAGTGCACGCCTTTGACCTCGAAGCCGCTGGGTGGATTGACCACCGCCGCCTTCTTCACCTGCAAGGGTTTGAGTTGGGCCAGAATGCTTTTCAAAGTTGATTCGTTGAAACCGGTGCCGACCTTACCGGCATAGCGCAATTCGCCGCTGTCGCGATCGTGCAGCCCCAACAGCAATGCGCCAAAGGCACTGCGCGAACCTTTCGGATCGGTGTAACCAACGATCACGAACTCCTGACGGTGTTTGCACTTGAGCTTGATCCAGTCGCCACTGCGCCGCGACACATACGGCGAGCCTAGGCGTTTGCCGATCAGGCCTTCCATCTGCATCTGGCAGGCACTGTTGAGCAGTGCATCCGGGGTTTCGTCGAAGGCTTCAGAGAAACGCAGCAACGGTTGTTCGTGGACGCCGAGCACCGTGGCCAGCGCAGCGCGCCGCTCTTCAACCGGCACTTCACGCAGGTCGACACCGTTGAGATACGGCAGATCGAACAGGTAGTAGAGGATGTTGCCGCTACGCCCTGCTTCAAAGGCATTTTGCAGGGCCTGAAAATCCGGGACGCCCTGATCGTTGGCGACGACCATTTCCCCGTCCAGCCACGCCGATTCCAATCCCAGCGCCGCCAGAGCTGCGGCCTGTTGCGGCAACTTGTGCGTCCAGTCGTGACCGTTGCGGGTAAACAACTGCACCTGATCATGATCAATGCGCGCCATGATCCGGTAGCCGTCGAATTTGATCTCGTAACTCCACTGCCCTTCGGGCGCACTGTCGACCAGCGTGGCCAGTTCTGGCTTGAGTTGCGTCGGCAGTTTGGCCTTGTGCGCGCCGGTGAGCTTGCCGCTCACGGGCTTGCGGGTTTTCGCCGCAGGTTTCTTCAGCGGTTTGCTTTGCTCGGCGGCCAGTTTGGGTTTGTCGACGATCGTGCGTTCGCTCAGGACACTGTCCGGTTCGGCCAGCAACACGTCGTAGTCATCCTGCGGCCGTGCAGCGCTGTCCTGATGCTTGATCAGAAACCATTGCTCTTTCTTGCCTGGCATGTGCGTGCGCACCAGGTTCCAGATACCGCCGAGCTTTTCGCCTTGCAATTCGAACTTGAGCTTGCCCTTTTCGTAGGCCTTGTGCGGGTCCTCCAGCGGAATCCATACGCCACGATCCCAGACAATCACATCCCCGGCGCCGTAATGCCCTTCGGGAATGCTGCCTTCGAACGTCGCGTAATCCAGCGGATGATCCTCGACATGCACCGCCAGACGCTTGACCTTGGGGTCGAGCGACGGCCCTTTCGGCACTGCCCAGCTCTTCAAGGCGCCGTCGAGTTCCAGGCGAAAGTCGTAATGCAGGTGCGAAGCATCGTGCTTCTGGATGCAGAACTGCAACGCGTGATCCGTAGCGGTTTTACGCCCCGAGCGCTTGACGGCGGCCGGTTCCGAGGTCGCCGAAAAATCGCGCATGCGGTTGTAGTCGTCGAGGTTCCTGTTCATCGTCCACCTGCCTTGTTTCAACCCATTCGGGTCACGGTCAGCGCCACCACTGCGATGCGGTCGACTCGTTGATAGCCGGGGTTGAGCAACTCTTCGCCGAAGACATCCGGATCGAGTTCGCGGTACGTCCAGCCGAAGCGCTTTTCGTCGAGTCGCGGTAGCACGGTGTCGAGAAACGGATCGCGACCATCGACCATCGCCACGCCCGTGTAGAGCAGCAGCGAGCCACCAGGTGCCAGCCGATTCAGTGCCTGCTCGACGATGCGCAGCGACAACCCTGCCCCAAGCGTGCCGCCACCATGGCGATAGGCGCGCTCGGCCGGATCGGCCATGTACGGCGGGTTGGCGACGATCAGGTCGAACTCGCCGTCGACGCCCTGCAACAGATCACTGGCGTGCGCTTCAACGTTGGCAACTTCCGCCAGCGCGGCATTGATAGCAGTCAGACGCAGCGCGGCAGGGTTGATGTCCAGCGCCAGCACCTGTGCCTCGCGACGGGCGCGGCCGATGAGAATCGCACCGACGCCAGCCCCACAGCCGATGTCCACCGCGCGATGGATCGGCGCGAAGTTTTGCTGCAGGTGAGTGTGGATCAGTTGCGCAAAACGATAGGTGTCAGGGCCGAAAAACACCGCATCAGCCGCCTCGGTGGGGAATGCCGAATGCACGAACAGCAAATCATCCAGGCTCGACCAGCGCACGCGACTCTTCAGGTGGCCTTCGTAATTATCAATGACCTGCGCGTCGTGCAGTTGCCGCTGCTCATCGGCCGACAACAACCCCGGCGCGAATGGCCGCGACCAGCCGAACACATCGCGCAAAGAGTCGGCCATCTGACCCTCGTCACGCTGGTTGACCCTTTGATGGGTCAACGGCGTCGGGGTGGTGAACCGATATCCATCTGCCAACAAGCGCCGGCCGAGGTGCAGCAGCACAAGATCGTTGGGGCAGAGTTGTTCTTCCTGATTCATCGGCAAGGTCCTTAAGGCAAGCGGGATTTGAGTTCGATAAAACGCCGGGTAGCGAGCAGTCCGGCCGGGTGTGCATGGCGGGCCGGGGCGAGCCAGGGGATCAGGATCGCCATCTGCGCCAATCCGTCCTGACCTTGCAGCGCGGCGTCGAGTGCCTGTACATCGGGATCCTGTTCAAGCCCTTCGATGGCCGCTGCGGTCTGACTGTGCCGTCGAGCGGGTTTGGTTTTATCCGAAGAGGTCCAGTCACCCGCAATCCAGTCGTGCACCAGTTGTTTCTCGTAGGCATTGAACACGCCAAACATCGCCGCACCGTCGCCCGCGATCAGCTGCCAAAAGCGGCTCGCCTGCGGGTCTTCGTGGCGTTTGATCCAGCCTTTGTTCTGCAATGCCTGCAGAAATCCGGGCAATTGCTCCGGTGCAGCCAGCCACTGATTGACGGTCTGCCCTTCGAAGCGGCAGTAATCGGAATGCATGTGCTGGGCGAACGGACACTTGCGTTCGAGCATCGCCAGCAGCTCCCGCTCAAGGTCGAAACCTTCGATGATCGCGCGACTGCCCTGCCCCAGATCGTTGAGTCGATAGCCCAGCGCTACCCGGCGCAGAAATTCGCCGCGATCGGCCTCCAGCGGCAGCAGATCGAGCGCCGCCTGCACAGCCTTTTGCGCATGGCCGGTGCTGGCGTTGTCGATGGTCACATGCAGGGTGAAATAGTAAGGATCGATGCCCAGTTCGCTGAGTTCGTAGCTGCTGATCAACAAGTGCAACGGCAGCTGTTCATAGCCGAGGTTGTAGCCGATCACTTCGGGCAAGTAATCAGTGCCACAGACACCTAGGGCTAGTTGTATCGCGCCTTGCAGGTAGCGTTCATCGTCGATGGCGTTGCCATCCTGCAAATCGTGCTCGGCGAGCAATTTCTGGTAAATCACCACGTGATTTTGCGCCGGATTGCCTTCGCCCAGTTCTTCCAGAAAGGTGCGCAGCAAGCCTTGGAAACGCGGGTCCTGCCAGCGCGGCAAGAGGCCAAAAAGCCAGGCGCCGTCGACCAGTTTGGTCGGTGCCACCGCTCGCAGGAAATACAGCGCCTGCGCTTTGCCACGGAAGAATTGCCGAGGCCCGCCGGACTTGCGTTGTTGCAGATAGTCGGCGTATTGCCGGGCGACATCGGCGCAATGTTCGGCCACCCAGGCGTGCCACGTCGTCGGGTCTTCAGGAAGAGCATCGGTGAGGGGCGCGGCGTGTTGCAGTTGCTCCTGCAAAAACGCCTGCGCAAGCTCTTGGGGATTGTCATCGCGCAACAGCGCTTCATAGACCTGGCGGATATTCCCGGCGGCATTCATAAGATGCGGTTGGGCAGGCGCGGCCTGCAGGTTTGTCAGGACAGTCATGGCAAAATTCTCGGTCGGTTGGCAGGACGCTGTTCCACACGCCTCTACAGCAGCAGAGAGGCGGCGCCTGTGAAAAATTCAATCGACGTGAAAATTGCCCGGACGGACGGCCGTCAAATGCACTGAAACACCGTGTAGGAGCTGCCGAAGGCTCGAGCCGCGATCGGACGATCTTTTGATTGTGATTTTAAAAACAAGATCAAAAGATCGCAGCCTTCGGCAGCTCAGGGTTACATCGTGCAATGGGTTGAGTTCGCGTAACGGTGAGGGATGGCTAACGTTCAGGGACGATGTTTTTGGGAGGGCAAAGGAATGCCTGTTGCTGCAAAGGCGTGTGGATTACGCAAGGGACGCTATAGCGAGGATGGACGTATTTATCTGCTTACCGCCGCCGTTCACGAACGTCAGTCGGTGTTTTCGGATTGCGTTTGGGAAGACTGCTGGTAGAGCAAATGCGTGCAGCCAATGACGAGGGAATGGTTCAGTCGCTGGCGTGGGTGGTGATGCCGGATCATCTGCATTGGCTGATTGAATTGAAACAAGGTTCATTGGCAGCGCTCATGTGCCGCGTGAAATCGCGCAGTTGTCGTTCGATCAATCTCAAGCGCGGCAGTCAGGGACGGTTATGGCAACGCGGTTACTACGACCGCGCGTTGCGTCGCGATGAAGATCTTAAAGAGGCGGCCCGATATATCGTTATGAACCCGAAACGCGCCGGATTGGTTCGGCGTGTGGGGGACTACCCGTTATGGGATGCAATCTGGTTTTGATGTTGCTTTCAGGCCTGGCCCTTGGCTTGCTGCTCCAGATGCACCTGCAACTGCGGGTCGATATTCAACGCTGCTGCCAGCTCATCCAGATAACTGCGCTCGGCGTCCTGCTGGTCGTCCACCAGCATCACGCTGGCCAGGTACATTTCGGCGGCGACGGCTGGGTCACCGTTTGCCGATTGCGCTACTTCCTCAGGATCCAGCGGCTTGGCGACTTCGGCATTGAGCCATTGCTGCAACTGCGGATCGTCGGTGTGTTTGCCGATTTCGCTGCTGATCAGGTGTTTCTCGGATTCATCGATACGCCCGTCAGCCTTGGCTGCTGCGATCAACGCGCGCAATACCGCGTGGCTGTGTTCTTCAATCTCCGGGCCAGCCAGGAGGTTAGCCGTTTGCGGTGTTTGTTGCGGTGCCGAGCTGGCCTGGCTGCGTTGCCAGGCCTGATACGCCTGGAACGCCATCATTCCCAGCGATGCCAGCGCCGCATAATTGGTACCGCCGGAACGACTTTGCGTACCGCCCCCGCCGCCCAGTGCGCCACCGAAGGCGCCGCCCAGCCCTCCACCGGCACCGCCGCCGAGCAAACCACCGAGCAAGCCACCCAAGCCGCCAAGTCCACCGGCAGATCCGCCGCCGCTGGCCGCGCCCGAGCCGCCACCGAGCAGCCCACCCAGCAACCCACCCAAACCACCGCCGGCAGACGCTGAAGATTGTTGTCCCGCCGGGGCCTGGCCTCGCAGCAGTCGTTCAAGCAAATCGCTGGTGTTCATGACGTCATCCTCAAACATTGGCAGTGACTGCGTCTGGCAACGATAGACCCCTTAAGCCATAGCGCCAGCACCGTTTGGCTGACACTCAATGCCTTGGCGGATTTCGCCCGCGTATTTTTTCGCCGGCCAGCTAAGATTGATCATTGGTGAACCTTATCCCGGCCAGACCGGTCGATAGCTGCAACCCCGACCCGGTTTGCCGGCGCCCTGTTACTCAAGGGTGATACCCGGCTTGCTTCACTTTCTGGAGAACGCCCCCGTGATATCGACCGTACACATCGCCAGGCTCAAAGCATGGGGCGCCCATGGTTTTACCGCGACTGGCGTGGTCACTGCTTTTCTGGCCACCCTCGCCCTGTTGGAGAACCAGCCGACCCACTGCCTGATGTGGCTGGGCGTAGCGCTGATTGTCGACGGCCTCGACGGCGCGCTGGCGCGCAAGGTCAACGTGCAGTCGGTGCTGCCGAGCTTCGATGGTTCGATCCTCGATCTGGTGATCGATTACCTGACCTATGTATTCATTCCGGCACTGTTTATCTATCGCTACATTCCGTTGCCCGACTACACCCTGCTGCTGACCGTGTCGCTGATTCTGGTGTCGTCGCTGTTCTGTTTCTGCAACGTCAACATGAAGAGCAAGGACAACTACTTTGTCGGGTTTCCGGCGGCGTGGAATGTGGTCGCGCTGTGCCTGTACATCATCGGCCCGGGGCCGTGGATCACTTTTCTGACGGTGATTGGCCTGGCGTTGCTGACGGTGACGCGGATGAAATTCCTGCATCCGTTCCGTGTGCGCCGGTTCATGCCGATCAACATTGCGGTGACGGCAATCTGGCTGCTGTGCAGTTTGTCGCTGGTGCTCAACCACCCGCTGATCAACCCGTTGGTAATGGGCTTGTGGTTGCTGATGTCGGCGTATTTTCTGGGGATCTGCATCTGGCGCACGGCGCTGGAGTGGTTTGAACGGCCGCAGGTGAAATAGGCTCCAGAGCCCAACACAAATCCATTGTAGGAGTGAGCCTGCTCGCGATCGCGGTCTGTCAGCTGAATATTTTTTGACTGAAAGACCGCTATCGCGAACAGGCTCACTCCTACAGGGATCTTCATTCAGCGTTTAGTGATCACCACCTCCAGATATTCACTCGGCACCACCAGCGACGCCTCCCCTGCCCGGTTCAAACGGTTTAGCAAATCCGCCAGATCACTTTCCAGCGCCTGCCCGCTCTCCGGCGGCAGTGCCGCGAAGGCCTTGTGCACCGGCCCGTACCAATGGCGGAAGATGTCGATGAAATGCGCGGCCGAGCGATAGCGGAAGTTGAACTCGCGCCGCGTCACACGCAGCAGAAAATCGCGGTCATCGAAATGTTTGTGCAGCCACGCATCGGAGCCCCAATTCGAGGGAGGTTGTGCGCCGGCAGGTGGTGGCAGATGCCGGCCGAGGTTTTTGAACATCTGGCCGACGAAACCTTCCGGCGTCCAGTTGGCCAGACCGATCCGCCCGCCACGGCGACAAACCCGTCCCAGTTCGGCGGCAGCCTTGTCCTGATCCGGTGCGAACATCACGCCAAAGGTCGACAGCACGGCGTCGTAGCTCTCGTCGGCGAACGGCAGCGCTTCGGCATCGGCAACCTGAAACGTCACGTCCAGATGCTCCGCGCGGGCACGATCCTGGCCGCGTTCCAGCAGCGCCGCGACGTAATCGGTCGAGGTGACCAGGCAACCGCGCCGCGCCGCCGCCAGCGTTGCATTGCCATTGCCGGCAGCGACATCCAGCACCTCCTCGTCGCAACGCAGGTCGCAGGCTTCGGCAAGGTTTTCGCCAACGATTTGCAACGTCGTGCCAATTACGGCGTAGTCGCCACTGGCCCAAGCGATTTTCTGGCGTTCTTTCAAGGCAGTCAGATCAATCGGGGTACTCATAAGCGTGAACTCCGCTGCGGGTGGGGTCGGTGATCATTCGGCCGTCGTCGGATCGGTGACCGTCATCACCCGCGCCACACTGTTGGCAGGAAATCCTCCAAGCCTGGCGTGTTCGCGTACCTGCTCTTCGTCAGGTGCGATGTACACGCAATAGATCTTGTCAGCGGTAACGTAGCTCTGCAGCCACTGCACTTGCGGACCGAGTTCACGCAAGACATCACAGGACGTTTTCGACACGGCTTTGAGTTCTGCGTCCGACAGCTTCCCGGCCCCTGGAATCTCGCGTTCAATCACGAATTTCGGCATGGCAACCTCGCGTTCTTTTTATGTGGCAAGGCCGGCAGTGACCCTGCTCCTGCACTATCGCGCCGAGTTCGGCCGGCGTCCCTGCCAATCGTCTGGCAAGCCCGGAAAACCGAGGGTTTGCCGATGAGTGGTGGATATCTGTAAAGCGTCTGGAACACCTTGACGATTGCCAAGGTTCGGAGATTGGTTTCTGATGCGCTCTCGCTTCTGGAACGGACTCGACTGATGGCACTGAAACTCGATTGGCTCGCGCATCACATGCACTACAGCGACCGTTATGCTCAATGGATCCACGAACAATTCCCCTACGAATACTTCGATCACCCGCTGGCCGAATGGCAGCGTGAATTTGCCGAGGGCCAAAGCAATGGCGACTGGTCCTGCCTGATCGCCATGGACGGTGATCATCTGGTCGGCGGCGCCGCGCTGGCACGCGATGACCTCGCCCTGCGGCCCGATCTCGGACCTTGGCTGGCCTGCGTGTTCGTCAGCCCTGAAGCACGCGGGCAAGGTCTGGCGGAGCGTTTGATTGCAGGGATTTGCCAAGAGGCGAAAGACTGCGGCTTTGCACGCCTGTATCTGCACACGCAGAACAAGCAGGACTACTACGCCAAGCGCGGCTGGCAAGTCCTGGAGCGTTTTCGCGCCTGGGACAACGAACAATGGCTCATGGTGCGTGACCTCTGAGCCATTGCCTTTGCTGATCAAGCGGCAGGCGCTTTCGCCTCTTGCAGCAATTGCTGGATCATCTGCTCCTGCGCTTCGTAGCGACCTTCGCCGAAGTGGCTGTAACGCACTTGCCCTTTGGCGTCGATCAGGTAATGCGCCGGCCAGTATTGATTGTCGAAGTTGCGCCAGATCGCATAGTTGTTATCGATGGCCACCGGGTAAGTAATGCCGAGTTTTTTCACCTGATCCCGGACGTTGTCGATGATCCGCTCGTAGCCGTATTCCGGGGTGTGGACACCGATCACCACGAGCCCGTCCTTTTCGTATTTCTTAGCCCAGTCCTTTACGTACGGCAAGGTGTGCTGGCAGTTGATGCAGTCGTAGGTCCAGAAGTCCACCAGCACCACTTTGCCGCGCAGTGACTCAGCGCTCAGCTCGGGCGAGTTCAGCCATTGCACTGCGCCGGCCAGCGACGGCATCGCGCCTGTGCCCTCCTCCATCGGCGAATCCGCACGGACTTTGCTGACGAAGTAGTCGACCACTTTCGGCACGTTTTCCAGCACGCTTTTCTCGACGCTGGCCACGCCTTGGGAGGACGTGTTCGCCAGCAAGGTTTTATCGAAGCCAGTGGCAATTACCGCCGCCGTCGCGAGTACCGCAACACCGGCACCACGACGCAACCAGCCGGTGAACGGAATCGACGGTTTCAGGCGATTGACCAAGCCGCGTCCGGTGAAGATCAACGTACCCAGCGACAATGCACTGCCGGCGCCGTAGGCCAGCAGCAACAGGCTAGTCTGCGCGTTGGCGCCTTGCAGCATGGCCCCGGTGAGGATCACGCCGAGAATCGGTCCGGCGCACGGAGCCCAAAGCAGTCCGGTAGCCACGCCGAGCATGATCGAAGCCATCGGTCCGGCCTTTTTCCGCATGCCCGGGTCGAGACGGTTGCCGAGCATCACGAACGGTCGCGTCAGCCAGTCACCGATGCGCGCCGAGATCAGTGACAGGGCGAACACGCTCATTACGATCAGGGCGACGTAACGTCCGCTGTTGCTGGCCTGGATCACCCACTCGCTGCTGACCACGGCCAGGCTGGAGATGAGCGCGAAGGTCAAGGCCATGCCGCCGAGGGTCAGCAGTATCGAAGCGCGGCTGCGTTGGGCGCCGGCAAACAGAAACGGCACCACCGGCAGAATGCAGGGGCTGAGCACGGTCAGCAGACCGCCGAGAAATGCGATGAGGTACATAGTGAGTCACCCTTGATCAATGAATGTGACGAGCCATTCAGACGCTCTGACTTTCCAGCCAATGGCTCTGCGGCGTACGGCTGGCGCCGTTCTCGGCAAACATCTGGCCCTGCGGCGTGCGGCTGGAGCCATCGGCGGCAACCATCTGGCCTTGTGGCGTGCGGCTGGAACCGTCTGCAGCAACCATCTGGCCTTGTGGTGTGCGGCTGGAACCGTCCGCGGCAAACATCTGGCCCTGCGGCGTGCGGCTGGAACCGTCCGCGGCAATCAAGCCGTCGCTGCCCTGCTTGGCCACCGGAGTCAGTTGGAAGCAGGCGCTGCTGTGGCAGCTATGCTGTTCAACCGCGGCGTTGGCATGGGCGGCGACGCCGGCGAGAGAGAAAGCGATGGCGGTCAAAAAACGCGATACGTTGTTCATGGCTGTTTCCTTCTATAAAGAGTGATGGCTTAGTTGTCGTTGTTGCAGCCGTCGGCGAATTTGCTGTAATCGAGTACGCGGGTCTGACCGGCCGAGTCGAGGTAGGTCATGCGCGCCTCGACAATCCCGCAATTCACTGAATTGTCCTGTTTCAGCGAGATCACTTTCTGGATATCCAGGTGGGTGCCGTAGGTGTAGGTTTGCGCGGTGACATCGGCTTCGGCGCGGGCCGACAGCGTGCAGATGTTCAGGGCGGCAAACAGGCAGGCGGCAATTACGGATTTGTTATTCATGGCGTGTTCCTCAAGGCTTCAGTGGGGTTTGAGCCGAGGCGATCTGTGTGGGCCTCGATGGAGCCTATTTGAGGCTCGCGAGGTATCGCGTCTGTGTCAGGAACAGGCGCGTTTCAATCGCTGTGTATCCCTGCCATCGGGGGATACACAGCGATACAAAACCCTGTAAAAATCGCGTTTTTGCGTCTCCGTGTATCCGCCGACATGGCAGATACACTGCAATACAAAGGCAGGCAGGCGAGCCACTGAAGGCTCTATAGACTGCACGGCATTCCCCTTCTGGCTGAGGCTTGAACCGATGGATCATGTCGATCACATTCTCATCGTCGACGACGACCGCGAGATCCGTGAACTGGTAGGCAACTACCTGAAGAAAAACGGCCTGCGCACCACCGTGGTCGCCGATGGCCGGCAGATGCGCAGCTTTCTCGAAGCCAACACCGTCGACCTGATCGTGCTCGATATCATGATGCCCGGCGACGATGGCCTGCAGCTGTGCCGCGAACTGCGCGTGGGCAAACACAAGGCCACGCCAGTGTTGATGCTGACCGCACGCAACGATGAAACCGACCGCATCATCGGCCTGGAAATGGGCGCCGACGATTACCTGACCAAACCGTTCGCCGCCCGTGAATTGCTCGCGCGGATCAACGCCGTGCTGCGCCGCACGCGCATGCTGCCGCCGAATCTGGTGGTCACCGAGGCCGGTCGCTTGCTGGCCTTCGGCCGTTGGCAACTGGACACCTCAGCCCGTCATCTGCTCGACAAGGACGGCACCATGGTCGCCCTCAGCGGTGCCGAGTATCGATTGCTGCGGGTTTTTCTCGATCACCCGCAACGGGTGCTCAGCCGCGATCAACTGCTCAATCTAACGCAGGGCCGTGACGCTGACCTGTTCGACCGCTCGATCGATTTGCTGGTCAGCCGTTTGCGCCAGCGTCTGCTCGATGATGCGCGCGAGCCGGCCTACATCAAGACCGTGCGCAGCGAGGGTTATGTGTTCTCGTTGCCGGTCGAAATTCTTGGTGCCCCGGCATGAGCGTCAATCAACACTGGCCACGCACCCTCGCCTCGCGCCTGTCGCTGATTTTCCTGATTGGCTTGCTGCTCGCTCAGGCGCTGTCGTTCGGCGCGCAGTATTACGAGCGTTACCAAAGCGCGAAAAACACCATGCTCGGCAATCTCGAGACCGACGTGTCGACCTCGATTGCGATCCTTGATCGACTGCCTGCCGAAGAGCGCCCTGCCTGGCTCGAGCGTCTGGCGCGAAAAAATTACGGCTACTTGTTGAGCGAAGGCGAACCGGGCACGCAGATCGACGTCGGGGATATGCCGGTGGCCGTTACCTCGATCACCGAAGCCATCGGTGAACGCTATCCGCTGACCTTCACCGATATTCCCGGGCCGAAGAAACACTTTCAGGGCCATCTGCGCCTGAGCGACGGCAGTCCAGTGACCATCGACGTGCGCCCCGCCATGGTCCCGTTATCGCCCTGGTTGCCGGTGGTTTTGCTCGGCCAACTGGCGCTGATGATCGCCTGCACCTGGCTGGCGGTGCGTATTGCGGTTCGCCCGCTGACCCGTCTGGCCAACGCCGTGGAAACCCTTGACCCCAACGCCCACCCGATCAACCTCGACGAAAGCGGCCCGAACGAAGTGGTTTACGCGGCACGTGCATTCAACACGATGCAGGCGCGCATCGCCGCTTACCTCAAAGAGCGCATGCAACTACTGGCGGCGATTTCCCACGACCTGCAAACGCCGATCACGCGGATGAAACTGCGCGCCGAGCTTATGGACGATTGCGCTGAAAAAGACAAACTGTGGAATGACCTCAGCGAGATGGAACATCTGGTGCGCGAAGGCGTGGCGTATGCGCGCAGCATCCATGGCTCGACCGAAGAAAGTCGCCGCACCAACATGGATTCGTTCCTCGAAAGCCTGGTGTTCGACTATCAGGACATGGGCAAGCAGGTGCAACTGGTCGGCAAGAGTGCAGCCGTCATTGATACCCGACCTCATGCGTTGCGCCGGGTGCTGGTGAACCTCACCGACAACGCACTGAAGTTCGCCGGCGCCGCCGAAGTCTGGGTCGAAGCCAACAAAGGCAACCTGGCAATCACCGTCATGGACCGTGGCCCGGGCATCGCCGACGCCGAACTGGCGCAGGTGCTGCAACCGTTTTATCGCGTAGAAAATTCGCGCAATCGCGACACCGGCGGCACCGGACTGGGACTGGCCATCGCCCAGCAGCTGGCGATGGCGCTGGGTGGTTCGTTGACCTTGAGCAACCGCGAGGGTGGCGGATTGTGTGCGGAACTGAAACTCCCCCTGCACCCCTGAGAACAGCTCGCTCCCACAGTGTGCGGCGCAATATTAGTACTCAAGGTGCCAGACCGATCACCTGGTCCTCATGCATCTGGCGCAACAACACCAGGCCGTTATCCATGAACGAATTGCTGGCGGGCTGCCCGGCCTCCTGCGCCAGAGCTTGCAACTGCTCGCGCCCCGTCAACGACGCAAACTCAGTGACGCGCTGCAGCAAGCGCCAAGCCAGCGGACTCAGTTCGGAAAACTTCATACTCCAGTCTGCCGTACGCCGCACCAGCAACAGCGTCGGTTGCGCCGGGGGCGTGGCGGGTTGATGGTGCGGATCGAGTTCGTGCACCGGCCAGACATACGCCAACGGCCAGGCCAGTGCCGAGATCAGCAACGGGCGTTCCAGCAATAACGCCGGATCGGTCGGCAGCAGCGCTTGGGCATCAGATTGCTGCAAAACCATCTCAACCCATTCGTAATGTGCCAGCTCCAGCAAAAACGCCGGCCACTGACCTTCGCGCAACACCTGTGGTTGCGTGGCCAGGTAGTCGAGAAAGGTTCCGGCAATCTCGCCAAACTTCGGCGTCTGCGCCCGCCAGTCGCGCAAAAAGCCGCGCACCAGCAGACCCCAACGTTGCTCACCGACGATGCGGATCAACACCGGAAACGTGCCGCTCAACAGTTGCGATACGTTGTTGAACACCAGATCGCGATAGACATTGACCCGCGCCGCGTTCATCTCGGCCGGCGGCGATTGATGGTCGGGATCGCGCAAGTATCGGGTCAGTGCCTGTTGTTGCAGTATCAGGTTATCCACGATGGTCGCCCCCCGCCTGCAAGTGGCGAATGGTTTGCAACTCAGCGACCAGTTCGGAAAACGCCGGGAAGTTGAAGTCCCGCTCAAGCAGCGTTGGCTGCGCGCCAAACCGCCTGTAAGCCTCCGCCAGCAGAGACCACACGACCGGTTTGACTGAGGCACCATGGGTGTCGATTTTCAGCGTGTCGGACTCATCAAAATGCCCGGCCACATGCATGCCGACCACCCTGCTCGGCTCGATAGCGGCGAGAAACGCTTGCGGATCAAATCCGTGGTTGATCGCATTGACGTAGACATTGTTGACGTCCAGCAGCAGATCGCAATCGGCCTCGCGCAACACGGCGTTGGTGAAGCACACCTCGTCCATGTCCTGACGCGGTGCGGCGTAATAGGAGACATTTTCCACGGCCAGACGCCGGCCGAGAATGTCCTGAGCCTGACGGATCCGTGCGGCGACGTGGTGCACCGCTTCTTCGGTAAACGGCAATGGCAGCAAGTCATACAGATGCCCGTCATCGCTGCAATAACTCAGGTGTTCGCTGTACAGCGGCACGTTGTAATGGTCGAGAAACATCCGCACTTCCTGCAAGAACCCGACGTCCAGCGGCGCCGGTCCGCCAAGTGACAGCGACAAGCCGTGACAGGACAACGGGTAGCGTTCGGCCAGTTCACGCAACGCCGCGCCATGAGCGCCGCCAACGCCGATCCAGTTCTCCGGGGCGACTTCGAGAAAGTCGAAAGCGCCGGTGCGGGCCGCTTGCAGGTCTTTCAGCAGGCCACGGCGCAGGCCGAGGCCGACGCTCGGTTGCAGTGATGAGACAGGCGTTTGCATAGGGAGTACCTCAGCAGTGGGTTTTCTCCAGTTGAAGCGCTGGCTGTATCGCTGGTGTGTACAACTGAATAAACATTTGCAGCCCGATGTATCTCTCAACAACCGCGATACACAGTGATACACGCCAAAAAACCTGTGGGAGCGAGCCTGCTCGCGAAGACTGCTGAACAGTCGACAACGATGTTGACTGTACTGGCCTCTTCGCGAGCGGGCTCGCTCCCACAGGTTTTTTCAGTGTTTACAAATACAGCGGCAGTCGCGGACCGGGGCTAGACTCCTTTATTACCCAGTCGAGGGGGACGCAGGACGTCAGCCGTGCCCTGCCCAACTCCGTGACCACCGCCCGGTGGCGCACGCCTCGACCTTCGACGCCGCCGGACCGTGATCCTGTTTCAGGAGCACACATGATGGACGAGGCGAAGCTCAACCAATTCATGGCCAAACTGGTCAACGACATGGGCGGCGCGGCGATGCTGGCCAATGTCATCGTCGGCGAAGAGCTCGGCTTGTACCGGGCCATGGCCGACAGTCAGCCGGTCAGTGCCGATGCCCTCGCGGCAAAAACCACCTGCAACCCGCGTCTGGTGCGCGAATGGCTCAGCGCTCACGCGGCCTCCGGCTACATGGAACACCACGACGGCCAGTTTCGTTTACCGGAAGAACAGGCGCTGGCGTTGGCCGTCGAAGACTCGCCGGTTTACGTCGCCGGTGGCCTCGGCGTGGTGGCATCGTTTTTCCATGACAAAGACAAACTGGTCAAAGCCATGCGCGGCAATGGCGCCCTGCCCTGGGGCGATCACCATCCGTGCATGTTCACCGGCACCGAACGGTTCTTCCGGCCCGGCTACAAAGGTCACCTGATCGCCGAATGGCTGCCGGCGCTGGACGGTGTGGTGGCCAAGCTTGAAGAAGGCGCCAAAGTCGCCGACATCGGCTGCGGCCACGGCGCCTCGACGGTGATCATGGCCCAGGCATTCCCCAACTCGCGTTTCGTCGGCTACGACTATCACGCGCCGTCGATCACGGTCGCCACCCAGCGCGCCGAGGAAGGCGGAGTCAGCAGCCGGGCGAAGTTCTTCCAGGGCTCGGCGAAGAGCTACCCGGGCAATGACTACGACCTGATCTGCTATTTCGACTGCCTGCACGACATGGGCGACCCGGTCGGTGCAGCCCGCCACGCCTATGATTCACTGAAGGACGACGGCACGGTGTTGCTGGTCGAACCGTTCGCCAACGACACGCTGGACGACAACATCAACCCGGTAGGACGGCTGTTCTACGCGGCCTCGACATTTATCTGCACACCGAACTCGCTGTCGCAGGAAGTCGGCCTCGGCCTAGGTGCGCAAGCCGGGGAAATACGCTTGCGTAAAGTGTTTGTCGAGGCCGGGTTCAAGCACTTCCGCCGGGCCACGCAAACACCGTTCAACCTGATTCTGGAGGCGCGCAAGTAAGCCTCGCGGGTCGCGTGCTAACCTGCTGGCATCGTCCTTATCCGGAGCGCTGACCATGCTCGACAGCCCGACCCGCGAACACCTCGACACGCTCCAGCAAGTGATGGCGGACGGCGATTTCCTCGTATTGACCGGGGCCGGTATCAGCACGCCGTCGGGCATTCCGGATTACCGCGACAGCGACGGTGTACGCCGTGGGCGGCAACCGATGATGTATCAGGAGTTTCTGGCCGCCCCCGAATCACGCCGCCGCTACTGGGCGCGGGCCATGCTGGGTTGGCCGAGGGTGCGTCAGGCGCAGCCGAATGCAGCGCACGAGGCGTTGGCCGGTTTGCAGCGCCACGGGCTGATCCACGACTTGATTACCCAGAACGTCGACACCCTGCACGATCAGGCCGGCAGTCAGGATGTCATTGAGCTGCACGGCAGCCTGCATCGCGTCCTGTGCCTGGACTGCGGCCAGCGCAGCGAGCGCGATTCGATTCAACAATTGATGGAACGGCAAAATCCATATCTGGCCGGGGTCGATGCGGTGCAGGCGCCGGATGGCGACACCCTGCTCGATCCGGCGTTCGAGGCGCGTTTTCAGGTACCGCACTGTCCGCATTGCTTTGGCGAGCGGATGAAACCGGACGTGGTGTTTTTCGGCGAAAACGTCGCGCAGCCCACGGCGGCTCGGGCGATGGCGGCAGCGGAAAATGCGGCGGGGATGTTGGTTGTGGGGTCGTCGTTGATGGCGTATTCGGCGTTTCGTTTGTGCCGGGTGATTGCCGATCGCGGTAAGCCGCTGATTGCGATCAATCTGGGCAAGACCCGCGCGGATGACTTGCTCGATTTGAAGATTGAAGCGTCGTGTGAACAGCTTCTACCCCTGTTGGTCAGGGAGCTGGATCGGTGAGTTGCTGCACTCTGCGCTCGACTCAGGACCCAGGCCCCTCACCCTAGCCCTCTCCCAAGGGAGAGGGAACTGACCGAGTTGTAGTCAAGCGATACATCGACCTGAAAATTTCGAGTCGAACCCATTTTCTGAAATACCCCCGATCAGCTCCCTTCCCCCTCGCCCCCTTGGGGGAGAGGGTTGGGGTGAGGGGGTAGATCTCACAGTCGCCCCAGATCTTCAGCCTTGAGAATATCGAACAACGCCTGCGCCGCCGCCGACAGTTCATTGCCCGGCTCGGTCAACACACCAATCGCCCGTTCCACCGAGTCGTCCAGCGTCAGGCAATGGGCGCCAAGCTCCTGCATCTGCCCGGCGCACAACGCTGGGACGGCACTGACACCCAGCCCGCTGGCGACCATGCGTCCGACGGTCGCTAATTGATGGCTTTCAAATTCCACCGGCAACTTCATACCGCGAGCCTGCAAGTGCTCTTCGAGCATCACCCGCACCGTCGATGGCCGCTGCAAGGTGATAAACGGCTCCTGAAGCAACGTCTGCCAATCGATCTCAGCACGCTGGGCCAACGGCGAATCCTTCGATACCACCGCAACAAAGCGATCCATATACAACGGCGTGAACGTCATCGCAGTGTTTTGCATCGGCTCGAACGCCACCCCCAGTTCCACCTGACGATCACGAACCATCTCCAGCACCTGCTCGTTGATCACGTCATTGACCGTGACGTTGACGTTCGGATAACGCGCGCGAAAGGTCTTGAGGATCGGCGGAAGCAGATTGCCGGCAAACGACGGCATCGCCGCTAGCGTCACCCGCCCGCGTTGCAGGCTGAAACGCTGGCGCATTTCATCTTCGGCGTTGTCCCAGTCGGCGATCAGCCGCCGCGCCAGCGGTAGCAGCGACTCACCTTCTGCGGTCAGCGCCACATTGCGGGTGTTGCGGCTGAACAGGCGACCGCCCAAGCCCTCTTCCAGCGCTTTGATGGTCAGGCTCAAGGCTGATTGCGACAGGTGCAGACGCTCGCAGGCCACGGCAAAACTCAGGCTCTGTGCCACGGCGAGGAAGGCGCGGATCTGTTTGATGGTCATGGTCGCTTCGCTCCAGTTGTAAGCTACAAGCGTTAAGCGGCAAGCCATGATGATCGTTCCCACGCTCCTGCGTGGGAATGCAGGCCGGGACGCTCCGCGTCACTGGACGGGGAGCGTCCCTAGAGGCATTCCCACGCGGAGCGTGGGATCGATCAAAGCAGCCGCCATAACGCGACTATTGAGCTTTATCAATCAATCAACCTTAAAAATCAACTTAACAAATATATTCTTCAGCGAGACACTCCAACCATTCGGCTAGCCAGCCGCCCGCAAATAATAAAAGAGGTGCATATGGCAGGTTTCGACAAGCGCGTGAGTTCCTACGAGGAAGCCCTCGCCGGGCTTGAGGACGGCATGACCGTCATCGCCGGCGGGTTCGGTCTGTGCGGCATTCCGGAAAACCTGATCGCCGAGATCAAGCGCAAAGGCACCCGCGACCTCACCGTCGTCTCCAACAACTGCGGCGTCGACGGCTTTGGCCTCGGCGTGCTGCTCACCGATCGTCAAATCAGCAAAGTCATCGCCTCCTACGTCGGCGAAAACAAGCTGTTCGAAGAGCAACTGCTCAAGGGCGACATCGAAGTCATCCTGACCCCGCAAGGCACTCTCGCCGAGAAAATGCGCGCGGGCGGCGCCGGCATTCCGGCCTTCTTCACCGCCACCGGCGTCGGCACCCCGGTCGCCGAAGGCAAGGAAGTGCGTGAGTTCAAAGGGCGCAAGTACCTGATGGAAGAATCCATCACCGGCGACTTCGCTATCGTCAAAGGCTGGAAAGCCGACCACTTCGGCAACGTCATCTACCGTCACACCGCGCAGAACTTCAATCCGCTGGCCGCCACCGCCGGCAAGATCACCGTGGTTGAAGTCGAAGAAATCGTCGAACCCGGCGAACTCGATCCATCGCAGATCCACACCCCGGGCATCTACGTCGATCGGGTCATTTGCGGCACGTTCGAAAAACGCATCGAACAGCGCACCATCCGCAAATAATTCAGGCTGACGGAGAATAAAAACATGGCACTTACCCGCGAACAAATGGCTCAGCGCGTCGCCCGCGAAATGCAGGACGGCTTCTACGTAAACCTCGGCATCGGCATTCCGACCCTGGTCGCCAACTACATTCCCGACGGCATGGAAGTCATGCTGCAATCGGAAAACGGCCTGCTCGGCATGGGCCCTTTCCCGACTGAAGACACCATCGACGCCGACATGATCAACGCCGGCAAACAGACCGTGACCGCGCGCATCGGCGCGTCGATTTTCAACTCCGCCGAGTCCTTTGCAATGATTCGCGGCGGCCACGTCGACCTGACCGTGCTCGGCGCGTTCGAAGTCGACGTCGAAGGCAACATCGCTTCGTGGATGATCCCCGGCAAACTGGTCAAGGGCATGGGCGGCGCGATGGATCTGGTGGCTGGCGCCGACAACATCATCGTAATCATGACCCACGCATCCAAGGACGGAGAGTCCAAGCTGCTCGCCAAATGCAGCCTGCCGCTGACCGGCGCCGGTTGCATCAAACGTGTGCTGACCGACCTCGCGTACCTGGAAATCGAAAATGGCGCTTTTGTCCTCAAGGAACGCGCACCTGGCGTCAGCGTCGAGGAAATCGTCGCCAAAACCGCTGGTAAACTGATCGTCCCGGATCACGTACCGGAAATGCAGTTCGCTGCCCAGTGAGGAATTCGAAAATGCAAGACGTCGTAATTGTTGCCGCCACGCGTACCGCGATCGGCAGTTTCCAGGGTTCCCTGGCCAGCGTTTCCGCCGTTGATCTGGGCGCGGCGGTGATCCGCCAGTTGCTCGAACAAACCGGCCTGGACGGTGCTCAAGTCGATGAAGTGATCATGGGCCAAGTTCTTACCGCCGGCGCTGGCCAGAACCCGGCGCGTCAGTCGGCGATCAAGGCTGGCTTGCCCCACGCCGTACCAGCGCTGACCCTGAACAAAGTGTGCGGCTCGGGCCTGAAAGCCCTGCACCTCGGCGCACAGGCGATCCGTTGCGGCGACGCTGAGGTGATCATCGCCGGCGGCCAGGAAAACATGAGCCTGTCCAACTACGTGATGCCGGGCGCACGCACCGGTCTGCGCATGGGCCACGCGCAAATCGTCGACACCATGATCAGTGACGGTCTGTGGGATGCGTTCAACGATTACCACATGGGCATCACCGCCGAGAACCTCGTCGACAAGTACGACATCAGCCGCGAACAGCAGGACGCGTTCGCCGCAGCCTCGCAGCAGAAAGCCGCTGCCGCGATTGAGGCCGGTCGCTTTGTCGATGAGATCACCCCGATCCTGATCCCGCAGCGCAAAGGCGATCCTGTTGCCTTCAAGGTCGACGAACAGCCGCGTGGCGACACCACCGCAGAATCCCTGGCGAAACTGCGCCCGGCGTTCAAAAAGGACGGCAGCGTCACCGCTGGCAACGCCTCGTCGCTGAACGACGGCGCCGCTGCGGTGATTCTGATGAGTGCCGAAAAAGCCAAATCCCTCGGCCTGCCTGTGCTGGCAAAAATCGCCGCCTATGCCAACGCAGGCGTTGATCCAGCAATTATGGGCATCGGCCCGGTATCGGCGACCCGCCGCTGCCTGGACAAGGCTGGCTGGAATATCGATCAGCTCGACCTGATCGAGGCCAACGAAGCCTTCGCCGCACAATCGCTGGCAGTGGCCAAGGATCTCCAGTGGGATCTGGACAAGGTCAACGTCAACGGCGGCGCCATCGCCTTGGGGCACCCGATCGGTGCCTCGGGTTGCCGCGTGCTGGTGACCCTGCTGCATGAAATGATCAAGCGTGATGCGAAAAAGGGTCTGGCGACCCTGTGCATCGGCGGTGGCCAAGGTGTGGCGCTGGCGCTGGAACGCGCATAACCAGAGTTCAACAGTGATCGGCGGATCCACGACATCCGTCGTTGGCTGGCAACAAAAACCCGGTGCGACTTGCGTTGCACCGGGTGTTTTTTTGCCTGCTCGAAATGTGCGTTGAATGTTCCGGCGCCTTCGCGAGCAGGCTCGCTCCCACAGGGAAATGCATTTCAAAATGTGGGAGCGAACCTGCTCGCGAAGAAGCCATCCCAGCCAGCGAAAATCTATGGCTTGCGTAACAAATACGTATCCATGATCCACCCATGCTCCGCCCGCGCAGCCTTGCGCACCCGCTCGATCTCATCCGCGACATCGGCAAGCCTGCCACTGATCAGAATCTCATCCGGCGTGCCCAGGTAGGCCCCCCAGTAAATCTCGGTCTGCTGATCGGCGACATGGTGATAAGAGTCTTCAGCATCGAGCATCACCACCAGACTGTCCGTATCACTCACCTGCCCGGCCGCCAAACGCCGCCCGGTAGTGATTTCGATGGAACGACCGATCGTGTTCAGCGGCACCTTATGCTGCGCCGCCAACGCCTGAACGCTGGTGATCCCGGGAATCACGTCAAACTCGAAGGCACACGTGCCCGAGGCCAGTATTGCCTGGAGGATACGCACAGTGCTGTCGTACAACGCCGGGTCGCCCCACACCAGGAAACCGCCGCACTGACCATCAGACAATTCGTCATTGATCAGGCGTTCGAAGGTCTGCTGCTTGGCGCGGTTCAGATCATCGACACTGGCCGTGTAGTCGACATCGCCCCGTTCGCGTTCCGGGCTGTGGGCTTCGACGAAGCGGTAGTCGGGGTCGTCAATGTAGCGCTCACAGATCCCACGACGCAGGTCGATCAGCTTGTCCTTGCTCTGGCCTTTATCCATCAGAAAAAACACGTCGACCCGGTTCAGCGCCTTCACGGCCTGCATCGTGATGTAGTCGGGGTTACCGGCCCCGATGCCGATTACCAGCAGTTGTTTCATCAAGGTGCTCCTTTAACCTCCAGACTTGGCAGAAGCAGGCGCCAGCGCCCGGTGAAGCGTAGTTCGACCATCGACAGCGGTTCGACATCAATGTCATGAAACGCCGAACCGCGCATCACGTGGATGAGCGCCGCGCGGATGACAAACGGATGCGTCACCGCTACCACATGCCCCGGCGTGGCTTGCAGGCTGGCCAGCCACTGCGCCACGCGCTCACACAACTGCGCCACCGACTCACCACCATGGGGCGTGGCGTGGGAATCTTCCAGCCAAGCCTGCAGCGCGGCGTCTTCCGAGCGTTGCAGATCCTTGATCGACATCCCGTGCCAACGTCCCCAGTCACAATCGCGCAGCGTCTCATCCACTTGCGCATCCGCGCCAAGCCACGCCGCCGTCTGCCGCGTGCGCAATTCCGGCGCGCAAATCAAGCGTCGCGCAGCGTCGAAACGCTGGGCCAATGCAGCCGACGCCAACTCGCCATTTTCAACAGGCTCATTCGTAGGAAAACACGCCAGTTTCTGTGCGACGGTTCGCGCATGGCAAATCAATGTCAAACGGGTGGTTTGCACAGGGATCGCTCCGGAAGGCCTTCATGTAAATCAACGACACAAAGCCGTTCTGTCGGCAATTGTGCCGTAAACGGAGGGCTGCGGGACTGTTTGTTCTCCCCGGCAACAGCGGACAAAGGCAGAAATACGGCAATGTCTGACACGGTTATGGGCGATGGACTACAAAATCAGTCGAATTCGGTGTAGCCCTTGTTAAACGGGCATCTTGGCCCATTTTGCAGGCCTTTCAACATGCAAAAAAATTCACTAGACATGTAACGTTAGTTACATAAATACTGTTTTAATGGATTTTGAAGCGAATTCAACACCTCATCCAGCAGGAGCCCGGATGCCCCCTCTCAGAGACCTGATCACCGATCCCGGCCTGGATCTTACGCCGTCGGAGCGCAAAGTCGTTCGCGCCTTGCTTGATCAGTACCCACGCAACGGTCTGGGGCCGATGGCGCGTCTGGCCGAACATGCCGGGGTCAGCGATCCGACTATTGTGCGGCTGGTGAAAAAACTCGGTTTCGGTGGTTATGCCGAATTCCAGGATGCCCTGCTCAGTGACATGGACCATCGCCTGCGCTCGCCGCGCACGCTGTTGCAACCGCGCGCCCATCAGCACAAGGACGACGCCTGGAGCCACTATCTGGGCGACAGCCATCGCCTGCTGGTCGAAACCCAATCGCTGACCCAACCCGAAGACGTGCGCATTCTCACCGACTGGCTGCTCGATGCCCGGCATCAGGTGTACTGCTTTGGCGGGCGCTTCAGCAGCCTGATGGCCACTTATCTGCTCAATCACTTGCGCCTGCTGCGCTCCGGTTGCTTCGCTTTGGAAGACAACGCGCAACTGCCTGATCGCCTGTTCGATCTGCAACGTCAGGACGTGGTGCTGCTGTTCGACTATCGCCGCTATCAGACTCAGGCCCTGCGGGTCGCCAGTGCGGCGAAAAACAATAACGCACGCGTGGTGCTGTTCACCGACATCTACGCCTCACCGCTGCGGGAACTGGCCGACCTGATCATCAGCGCCCCGGTGGAATCGGCCTCGCCGTTCGACACCATGGTGCCGGCGCTGGCGCAGGTCGAAGCACTGATTGCCTGCCTGACCTTGCGCACCGAAAACCTCGCCGATCGCCTGGAAGGCATCGATGCCCTGCGCAATGACTTCAACACCCACCTGCTGGAGGATAAATAAGGATGTTCAGCCTTCCCCACCGCTCGCCGCGGGACTTGCCGTTTGTCACCGATCACACCGCGCTGTTGCTGGTGGACATGCAGCGTGCCTGGCTCGAACCGCAGTTCGACGCGCACCTCAACGGGCCTGACGCCGAGTACTTCCTGACCCGCGCGCACATGCAGGTGGTGCCCAACCAACGTCGTTTGCTCAGTGCCTTTCGCGAGGCGCGGCAGAATGTACTGCACACCATTATCGAAAGCCTTACCGCCGATGGCCGCGACCGCTCGCTCGATCACAAGCTCTCGGACATGCACCTGCCCAAAGGCAGCGTGCAGGCCAGGATCATTGAAGACCTGACCCCGGTGGAAAACGAAATCGTCCTGCCGAAGACCTCGTCCGGGGTGTTCAACTCGACCAACATCGACTACGTGCTGCGCAACCTGGAAACCCGTCATCTGATTATCGCCGGCATCGTCACCGACCAATGTGTGGATATGGCCGTGCGCGACGCTGCTGATCGCGGCTATCTGGTCACGCTGGTCGAAGATGCCTGCGCCACCTATAGCGCCGAACGCCATCACGCCTGCCTGAATGCGATCAAGGGTTACTGCTGGATCACCGACACCGACACCGTGCTCGCTCGCCTGCAGGAGATGCGGCCATGAGCGCCCGCCTGACGCCGCTGCCGATGACCACTCTGGTCACCACCGACCTGATCGGCATCACCCGTGGCCGCTCGTTTCCCACCGATGAGCTGGAGCATTATCAGGCCGCCGGTTGCGGCTGGGTGCCGGCCAACAGCGCGTTGACGCCGCAGGACATCATTGCTTCAACCAATCCGTGGGGCGCCTATGGCGATTTGCGGCTGATTCCCGATCTGAGCAGCCGCGTCACCGTCAGCAACGGCCCGGACGTCAACGCGCCGGCGCTGGATTTCATCCACGGCGATATCCGCGAAACCGATGGCCGCCCTTGGGGCGCCTGCCCGCGCACGCTGTTGTGCGAGGAAATCGAGCGATATCGCGATGGGTTGGGCTTGCAGGTCAACGCCGCGTTCGAACACGAATTCAACCTGCACGCCGGTTTCGCCGAGCATCTGGCATTTTCCCTCGAAGCTCAGCGTCAGGGCGCCGAGTTCGGCGGCTGGCTGCTCAGCGCCCTGCGCGCCGGCGGTGTCGAGCCGGAAATGTTTCTGCCCGAATACGGCAAGCACCAATACGAAATCACCTGCCGCCCGACGCTCGGCGTGGCGGCGGCGGATCGCGCCGTCAATGTGCGTGAGATCAGCCGCGAGATCGCCCGGCAAATGGGCCTGGACTTGAGCTTTGCGCCGAAAACCGCCGCCGACGCGGTGTGCAACGGCGTACACCTGCACGTCAGCCTGCTCGATCTGGCCGGTGTGCCGATGCTCTACGACGCAGGCACCAGCAATGGTCTGTCGAGCCTCGGTCAGCATTGGGCGGCGGGAATCCTGCATTACTTGCCGGCACTCTGTGCCTTCACCGCGCCGACGCCGGTGTCGTACGAGCGCTTGCAGCCGCATCACTGGAGCGCTTCCTACGCGTGTCTGGGCCAACAGAACCGCGAGGCGGCGCTGCGCATCTGCCCGACCGTGACCCTCGGCGGCAAGTCCGTGGCCAACCAGTTCAACCTCGAATTCCGCGCCATGGACGCCACCGCCTCGCCGCATCTGGCGATGGCCGCCCTGTTGATCGCCGGACGGCTGGGCATCGAACAGCGCCTGGCGCTGAACGCGATCACCAACGAAATTCCCGATTCACTCAACGACGAGCAACGCCAGGCCCGGGGCATCGTCGCCCTGCCCGCCTCGCTGGCCCAGGCGCTGGATTGCCTGCGCAACAGTGGCGCCTTCACCGAATGGCTGCCCAAGCCGCTGCTCGACACCTATTACGCCCTGAAAACCGAGGAACTGGCGCTGACGGAACAGCTCTCGCCCGCTGACTTGTGTGAGCACTATGCACGCCTGTACTGAATCCGCCGAGCTGGGGTTGTACACCCGACCGGCCTATAACCTGAGCCGCGAAGACTCGACGCACCCGTTGATTCTGGTGTGCGAACACGCCAGCCGCTACATCCCCGAAACCCTGAACAATCTGGGCCTGGACGCCGCCGCCGCTGCTGAACACATCGCTTGGGACATTGGCGCGCTGCAACTGGCCGAGCAACTATCGAAGATGCTCGGCGCAACCCTGTTGAGCGCCAATTATTCGCGCCTGCTGATAGATCTGAACCGGCCACGCCACGCCCCGGACAGCATTCCGGCGCAGAGCGAGATTTATCAGGTGCCGGGCAACCGCGAGCTGGACGAAGCCACCCGCGAATACCGACGTCAGATCCTGTTCAAACCGTTTCACGCGCGCTTGCAAACGTTGATCGACGAACGTGTTGCTAAAGGCCAAGCAGTTCGTGTGGTGGGGATTCACAGTTTCACCCCGGTGTATTACGGCCAGCCGCGTCCGCTGGAGGTCGGCGTGCTGTTCGGTCAGGCCAAGGCTTACGCGCAACGTTTGCTCGATGGCCTCGGCGAACATCCGCTGAAAGTGGCCGGCAACCAGCCCTACAAGATTGATCCGCTGGGCGACATGACCGTGCCGGTACACGGCGATGCCCGTGGCCTCGACTCGGTGCTGATCGAGGTGCGCAACGACTTGCTGCGCAGCCCCGAAGCCGTATCGCGCTGGGCCGGATACCTCGCGCCATTGCTGTAATGAATAAAAGACGGCTGATGCTGTAAACGATGGACCGATAACAACTAAAACGACCGACTGGCTGACAAGGAGTTGCGCTTCATGGAAATTGAAGAATTCGGCTACAAGCAAGAGTTGAAACGTAGCCTGACGCTGACCGACCTGGTGGTGTACGGGATGATCTTCATGATCCCCATCGCCCCGTTCGGTGTGTATGGCTACGTCAACGCCGAGGCCCCGGGGATGGTGCCGCTGGCGTACATCATCGGCATGGTGGCGATGCTGTTCACCGCGCTGAGCTACGGCAGCATGGCCAAGGCTTTTCCGATTGCCGGCTCGGTGTATTCCTACGCGCAACGCGGCCTCAATCAACACGTCGGCTTCATCGCCGGTTGGCTGATGCTGCTCGATTACCTGCTGATTCCGCCGCTGCTCTACGTTTACGCGGCGATGGCGCTCAACCATTTGTACCCGGACATTCCGAAAGTCGGCTTCATTCTGGCGTTTCTGGTCAGCGCGACCTTCGTCAACCTGCGCGGCATCACTTTCACCGCGCGGATGAACATCATCTTCCTTCTGGCGCAACTGGTAGTACTCGGCATCTTCCTGTTCTACGCCTGGAATGCCTTGCACAACGGTGGCGGTAACGGCGAGCTGACCCTGGCGCCGCTGTATCACGCGGAAACCTTCAACTTCGCCCTACTGATGCAAGCGGTGTCGATTGCGGTGCTGTCGTTCCTCGGCTTCGATGCGATTTCGACGCTGGCCGAAGAAATCAAAGGCGATCCGGGCAAGAGCGTCGGCAAAGCCGCGTTGATAACCCTGGTGGTCATGGGCGTGATTTTCGTCGCACAAACCTGGATCGCCACCGATCTGGCAGCCGGCATGGGCTTCAAATCCGCTGACACTGCGTTCTATGAAATCGCCGAAATCGCCGCCGGCAGCTGGCTGGCGACCCTGACCGCTGTTGCGACGGCGCTGGCCTGGGGCGTGGCCGTGGCCATCACCTCGCAAGCCGCTGTTTCGCGCCTGCTGTTCGGCATGGCGCGCGACGGCAAGCTGCCGAAAGTGCTGGCCAAGGTGCACCCAAAACACAACACACCGTACCTGAGCATTTATCTGGTGGCGGTGCTGTCGCTGGTGATCTGCTACCTGTTCATCAACTCGGTCGACACCCTGACCTCGCTGGTCAACTTCGGCGCGCTCAGCGGCTTCATGCTGCTGCACCTGACAGTGATCAACTACTACTGGCGTCGGCAAAAGTCCGGTCAGGTCGTGCGTCACCTGATCTGCCCGGTGATCGGCTTCATTATCGTCGCGGCCATCATGTACAACATGGGCGTCGATGCGCAGAAACTCGGGCTGATCTGGATTGCTCTGGGTCTGGTGTACCTGTTCTTCCTTAACAAGCTCGGCGCCAGCACCGCGCTGCCCGACCCGAGCAACGGCTGACAAGAAAAAGAGCGGCGTCTGACAACAAATCAGGCGACCGCCGATTTATCGCGTGGAAACCGACAGTGATAGTCAGGTTCGGCGACTTTGCCGAACCTTTTGATACAGGAGTACATCCATGCTGGTCCTACGCCCAGTCGAGCAGACTGACCTGCCCCAGCTCCAACAATTGGCCCGCGACAGTCTGGTGGGCGTGACCTCCCTGCCGGACGACAGCGAGCGCCTGCGCGCGAAAATCGCCGGTTCCTGTGCCTCGTTCGCCAGCGCAGCGACAGCCCACGGCCCGGAGAATTACTTCTTTGTGCTGGAGGATCTGGACGATCAGCGGCTGGTTGGCTGCTCGGAAATTCTCGCGACTGCAGGCTTCGACGAGCCGTTCTACAGCCTGCGCAACCGCCACTTCACCAGTGCGTCCCGCGAGCTGAACATCGAACACGGCGTGCCAGCGCTGTCGCTGTGCCATGACCTCAACGATCACACGCTGCTGCGCGGTTTTCATATCGACGCCGGGCTGGTGCGCACGCCATTTTCCGAATTGCTGTCCCGCGCGCGCCTGTTGTTCATCGCTGCCCATGCGCCGCGCTTTGCCGAAGCGGTGATTACCGAAATCGTCGGCTACAGCGACGAGACCGGCAATTCACCGTTCTGGGATGCGCTGGGCAAACATTTCTTCGATCTGCCCTACGCCGAGGCCGAACGTCTTTGCGGCCTGCAGAGCCGCTCGTTCCTGGCTGAACTGATGCCGCAATACCCGATCTACGTGCCGATGCTGCCGCAAGCGGCGCAGGATTGTATCGGTCGTATTCACCCGGACGGTCAGGAAGCGTTCGACATTCTTGAGCGCGAAGGCTTCGAAACCAATAGCTACATCGACCTGTTCGACGCCGGCCCGACCCTGTATGCGCGCACGTCGAATATCCGTTCGATTGCCCGCAGCCAGACCGCAACGGTGCAGCAACGGCCACAGATCGATGCCCGTGGCCGTTATCTGCTGAGCAACGATGCGCTGCACGGCTTCCGCGCAATCATGGCCGAACTCGATTACCAGACCGATCAACCGCTGCCCCTCACCCCTGCAATGTGTGCGGCGCTGAACGTGACCGATGGCAGCCCGATCCGGCTGATTGCCCTGTGAAACCCGCGCGGTTGCGCAGTCAACGACAGTGCCCGAACAGGCGCGCAGAAGGAGTTACAGCATGATTGTCCGCCCGGTCAAAGTCAGCGACCTGCCAGCCTTGATGGCGCTGGTGCAACAGGCCGGCCCGGGGTTCACCACCCTGCCGGCCAACGAAGATCGCCTGTCCCACCGGGTCCGTTGGGCACAACGGGCGTTCGCCGAACAGGTGGAGCGGGCCGACGCGGACTATCTCTTTGTACTCGAAGACGACGACATGCGCGTGGTCGGCGTCAGCGCATTGGCCGGGGCGGTCGGCCTGCGCGAGCCCTGGTACAACTACCGGGTCGGGTTGACCGTGAGTTCGGCGCCGGACCTGGGTATTCAACGACAGATCCCGACGCTGTTTCTCAACAACGAACTGACCGGCCAATCGGAACTGTGCTCGCTGTTTCTCGGCCATGATCAGCGTCACGGCAGTAATGGCCGCTTGTTGTCACTGGGGCGCCTGCTGTTCGTTGCCGAATTCCCGCACCTGTTCGGCGAGAAGATGATTGCCGAATTGCGCGGCAGTGCCGATGAACACGGTTGTTCGCCGTTCTGGGACAGCCTGGGCCGGCATTTCTTTCAAATGGACTTCAGCCATGCCGATCACTTGTCCGGGCTGGGTAACAAATCGTTCATCGCCGAACTGATGCCGCGCCAGCCGTTGTACACCTGCATGCTCACCGAACAGGCGCAGGCGGCGATCGGCCAGGCACACCCGAATACCGAGCCGGCACTGAAAATCCTCCAGGCCGAAGGGTTTACCCACAAAGGCTACATTGACATTTTCGACGGCGGCCCGGTGATCGAGGCGCCAGTGCGCAATATCCGCACCGTGCGCGAAAGTCTTGAGCTGACCTTGAGCCTCGGCAGCCCGGATGAACAGGCACCGTTGTGGCTGATTCACAATCGTCGTCTGGAAAACTGCCGCATCACCGTCGCCCGCGCCCGCCGGGTCGGCAGCAGCCTGGTGATTGACCGCCTCACGGCCAAGCGCCTGCAACTGCAACCGGGCAATTCGGTGCGCGCGGCGATGCTGCCCAATCAACAGCAACAGGCGGTGGCGGCCTGACGGTCACCATCGCAAAAAGGTAAATCCTTTCAGCAAAAGCGTCCGCGACAACCTGTCCCTTGCAAATTCGTCATGATCATTGACCCATTCGCGTGATAGCCTTTTCATTCTTCGGCGTTGACACCTTTGTTCAAGCCTTTCCATTCCTTTGTATTGGTGGAACTCGTATGACCAGGCTTTCCCATCAAGATTTGCGCCGTAACTTCCGTCAACTGCTGGCTTCCGACACCTGCTATCACACGGCGTCGGTGTTCGATCCGATGTCCGCGCGCATTGCCGCTGACCTGGGTTTTGAAGTGGGGATTCTCGGCGGTTCCGTGGCCTCGTTGCAGGTGCTCGGTGCCCCGGACTTTGCCCTGATCACCCTCAGCGAGTTCGCCGAACAGGCCACCCGCATCGGCCGCGTCGCCCAATTGCCGGTGATCGCCGACGCCGACCACGGCTACGGCAACGCCCTCAACGTGATGCGCACCATCGTCGAACTGGAACGCGCCGGGGTCGCCGCCCTGACCATCGAAGACACCTTGCTGCCGGCACAATTCGGCCGCAAATCCACCGACCTGATCACCGTGGCCGAAGGCGTCGGCAAGATCCGCGCGGCATTGGAAGCCCGGGTTGATACGGAAATGGCGATCATCGCCCGTACCAACGCCGGCATCCTGCCGAACCAGGAAATCATCAGCCGCACTCGCCAGTATCAGGCGGCCGGGGCTGACGGTATTTGCATGGTCGGGATTCAGGATTTCGATCAGCTCGAGCAAATCGCCGAACACCTGACCGTACCGCTGATGCTGGTGACCTACGGCAACCCGGCGCTGCGCGACGACAAGCGTCTGGCCGAACTCGGTGTGCGCGTGACCATTGATGGGCATGGCGCTTACTTTGCCGCGATCAAAGCGACGTATGACAGCCTGCGCGAACAGCGGCAGATCTTTACCCAGGCGTCCGACCTGAGCGCTACCGAGTTGACGCACACCTATACCCAGCCGGAGGAATACATTCTCTGGGCCAAGGAATACATGAGCGTCAAGGAGTGATGGGTTGGCCGGGCTGACGCCATCGCGAGCAGGCTCACTCCTACAATTGATCAGTGTTGAACACAAATACTGTGTGCACTGAAGATCTACTGTAGGAGTGAGCCTGCTCGCGATAGCAACAGCCGCTACACCGCTAAACCGGTGTCTTGTAAGCCTCCTCCCGCTGCACCGCCCGCGCCTGAATCACATTCAGAATCGCACAGCCCTCGCGCATCAACAGATGTACCGCACTGGTCACTCACAGCTTCCACTTTTCCCACAAAAGCCCCTCACCCTAGCCCTCCCGAAACGTCGGACCGCCCAGAGGGAGAGGGAACTGATTGGGGGATGCTCGGGAGTTACGCCGACTTGTGATACCGCGCTGAATCCGATTTTGAATTCAAAATGGATCTTTCAGGTCGCCGTGTTAATCACACACAACACGGTCAGTCCCCTCTCCCTCTGGGAGAGGGTTAGGGTGAGGGCAAATGCACCTGACACCCCACCCGCATCAGTCACACCACGAACCCACTCACCGCGACTTGGCCAACTCCATAATCATCCGCGACAACAGATAAATCCGCGGCGCCACGCTCGCCACTTCGGCGTATTCCTCCGGCGTATGAATATTGCCACCAACAATCCCGAAGCCATCCAGTGTCGGCGTGCCGACCCCGGCGGACAGACTGGCATCCGCCGCACCGCCACTGCCCTCCTCCGTCAACTTGCGGCCAATCTCGCCGTAAATCCCCTGAGCCATGGCCATCAGGCGATCCGACTCAGGCGTCTGCGGCATCGGTGGCAAGCCGCGCTGCAGAGACGTCTTCACTTCCGTATCAGCAATCAGCTTGTCCTGGGACACCCGCGCCAGATCCTTCTCGATCCGGTCGAACTCCTCCGGCACCGCCGCGCGCACGTCGGCCTTGGCCGTGGCTTGATCGGGAATCACGTTGGTGCGGTCGCCGGCCTTGAGCACGGTGAAGTTGATGGTGGTTTTCTTCGCTTCATCGCCGAGTTTGCCCAGTTGCAGAATCTGGTGCGCCGCTTCCATTGCGGCATTGCGCCCCAGTTCCGGAGCGACGCCGGCGTGTGCGGCTTTGCCCTTGACCTCGACCAGCGCCGTCGCGCTGCCCTTGCGCCACACCACCAGACCATCGGCCGGGCGCCCCGGCTCCAGATTGAGGGTCACGTCGTGCTGTTTGGCGGTTTTCTTGATCAGGTCGGTGGCGACGTCCGAGCCGGTTTCTTCGCTGGCGTCGAGCAGAAAAGTGATTTGCGCGTAGTCCTTGAAGTCGAGGTTTTTCAGGACTTTCAGCGCATAGATCCCGGCGACGATGCCGCCCTTGTCATCCATCACCCCCGGCCCGTAAGCACGACCATCCTTGATGTGAAACGGCCGCTCGGCCGCTGAACCTTCCTTGAACACCGTGTCCATGTGCGCCATCAGCAGGATTTTCGCCTTGCCGGTGCCTTTCAGCGTCGCGAGTACATGGTTGGATTTTTCCGGTGTGTTCGGTACCAGTTCGATGGTGGCGCCGAGTTTTTTCAGCTCATCGATGGCGATATCGCCGACTTGCTTGAGGCCCGGCTCGTAACCTGAACCGGAGTCGATATTGACCAGCCGCTCCAGCAGTTTCAGGGCTTCTGGCTGGTATTGTTCGGCATCGGCGAGCACTTGTTTGTGCGGTTCGGCGAAGGCGTAGGCAGCGGAGAAAGCAAGAGACAGGCCGAGACTGGCGGCCAACAGGGAGCGAGAAAATGAGAACGTCATGAAGCGATCCTTGTTTCGCGTCGGGGGGATTTAACCGTACCCGACATCGGCGCGAGGCTCTACACCGAATGCGACACTGATCTAACCGACAACACACAAACCCTGTGGGAGCGAGCCTGCTCGCGAAGGCGTCGTGTCAGGCGATATCAATGTTGGCTGACCCAGCGCTTTCGCGAGCAGGCTCGCTCCCACAGGGGATCTACGGTGTAGCGGTCAAACCGAATCCAGCAACGTCCGCCGGGGCTTGTCATCACAATTGCAGATCACCCGATTACGCCCGCTCGCCTTGGCCTCGTACAACGCCTGATCGGCATCATTGAGCCAGCGTGTCGCGTCGGCATGCGCCGGATCGTACGCCGCCAGGCCGATACTCAAACTGACCTTCAACGCCGGATTCTGCTCATAACCCAGAATCGCGAAACGCTCGCGCAACGCTTCCATGGCTTGCGCGGCGTTGAACAGCGGCAGATCCGGCAAAATCACGCAGAACTCATCACCGCCGTAACGCCCGGCAACGTCAGTCGCCCGCAGGTTTTGTTTAAGTAATTTGCTCAACTGGCGCAACACGATGTCGCCCGCAACATGGCCGCAAGTGTCGTTGATTGCCTTGAAGTGATCGATGTCGATCAACGCAATCGCTGCGCCCTGCTTCTGCCGTTTGCAACGCTGAAAAGCGATCTCCAGTTGATCCTTCCAGGCGCCGTGATTGAGCAACCCGGTGAGGCTGTCGGTGCGGCTCAGGGCAAGCAATTCGCGTTTATGCCGACCCAAGGTGTAGGCCTGGCGAAAGCAGATCCAGCCCAGCGCCAACGGGTACAGCAGCAGTAACGGGAAACAGGCATACATTTGCGCAGGCGTGGTCTGAGGAACGAATGCCGGAGCAAACACCACCAGCCCGACGCCGACCCCGAGCAATTGCGCCGCCGAGCCTGCCAATAGAAAACGTGAACCACCGATAGCGACGTTGTTCATCGCCATCATCGAAATGGTCGTCGCCGTGGGCAGCGGATTGAAATGCATGGCGGCAAGCCAAAAGCCGCCGAAAAAGGCGTCGATCAACAGATTGCGGTGTTCAGCGTGGTAAGGAACCCGGGCGCGGCGTGCCCATTGAAACGCCAGATGCGGCCAGACCAGGCCGTTGAAAAACATCAGTGCCCAGACCCACAGCGGCGGATCGAGCGAGTACATCGCCACGCTCACGCACACGAGCCCCAGAATCAACCCGAGGATGCGCGACGTATAAAGCCTCCTGGCCAATGAAAGTCCCTTTCCTCCGGTATTTCCCATAAGGACCTCGATCACGCACACCGCAGGACGGATGTGCTGGAAGTCTAACAGGGCGACGTTAAATAGCCATCACCGGCCAGCGGGCTGAATAGAGCGACATCATGGCCGCACACAGTGCAAATATTTGGCTATACATGAAAGGAGCAAAATGGAAAAACAACTATAAGAAGGAGGCCCATGCACACCTATCACGTGTTGATCATTGGCAGCGGTTTTGGCGGTCAATGTGCTGCGGTCAACCTGCTCAAGGCCGGGATCGACGATTTTCGCCTGCTGGAGCGACGGGACTTCTTTGGCGGCACCTGGTGCCAGAACACCTATCCCGGCGCGGCGGTGGACGTGCCGTCGCCGCTGTATTCGCTGTCGTTCGCGCCGTACCGCTGGTCGCAGATGTTCGCCGGACAGGCCGAACTGCAGCGCTACACCGAGCATGTGATCGAGCAGTTCGATTTGCGCAAACGCGTGGAGCTGCAAGCCAATGTCGAGCGCGTCGAATGGGACGCTACGGAAAAACGCTGGGCCGTGCATACCGCCAGCAAAGGCACCTTTTATGCGCAGTTCCTGATCAATGCCACCGGGCCGCTGAGCCAACCGGTCATCCCGCACTTTCCCGGCCGGGATCGCTTTCAAGGCAAGACGTTTCATACAAACAACTGGGATCACAGCTACGACTATCGCGGTAAACGCGTGGCGATTGTCGGCAGCGGCGCCAGTGCCGTGCAGGTGATTCCGGCGATTGCGCCGCAAGTCGAGCAACTGCACTTGTTCCAACGCACGCCGCATTGGGTGCTGCCCCGCGCTGATCGCCAGTTCGGGCCGCTGCAACGCTGGCTGCTCGGTCTGAAACCGGCCTACAAGCTGTTGCGCTGGCTGATTTACTGGCAATTCGAAACCCGGGTCATCGCCTTCAAATACTCGAAAGCGGCGATTCACATGGTCCAGCAGCACGCCCTGCGTTTTCTCAAACGCCAAGTGCCGGACCCGGTGCTGCAAGAAAAACTCACCCCGGACTTCACCATTGGCTGCAAACGGGTGCTGGTTTCCAGCACCTATTACCCGGCGCTGAGTCGCGCCAACGTCACCTTGCATACCCGCGAGCAAGGCATCGCTTCCATCGACGAAACCGGCATCAACACTCAGGACGGCCAGCACATCGATGTTGATCTGATCGTCTGGTCGACCGGTTACGACGCCACCGACGGGGTTATTTCCTACCCGGTCAGCGGAAAAAACGCCGTGCAACTCAGAGAGGTCTGGGCGCAATACCCGCGCGCGTATCTGGGCACCAGCCTGCCGGACTTCCCCAACCTGTTTATCGTCACCGGGCCCAACACCGGCATTGGGCACACCTCGGCGCTGTTCATCATCGAGTCGCAGATGAACTACATCCTCGACTGCATCCGCACCGTGCAGGCCAAAGGCCTGCGCAGCATCGAAGTGCGCCGTAACGCGGAACGTACCTACACTGAGATGATTCATCGGGAGATGGAGCGCACGGTATGGAAGTCCGGCGGCTGCCACAGTTGGTATCAAAGCAAGAGCGGTCATGTGATCGCGATGTTTCCCGGCTTCAGTTTCAGCTATCACCGCTTGACCCGAGCGCTGAAACCGGCCGACCACATTCTGTCCTGAACACGTAAAAGGAAGACGTCGATGCTTTTGCTGTTTGTCGCCCTCGCGGTTTTCGTGGCCTGGAGCTGGTTGAGTTATCCGGCGGTCGGTCATTGGCTGTACGACCTGAACATGGCCATCGAGGCCAAGTTGTACAAATTGCACAAGATCGAAGTGCCGATCGCCGAGATGACCGTCTCGACCTGGCAGGGCGGGCCGTATGAAGCGGCCAGCGCGATTCTGATGCTGCATGGCTACAGCGGCGAGAAGAACCTGTGGCTGCGCTTTTCCCGGCACTTTGTGCGCCAGTATCGGGTGATCATCCCGGACCTCGCCGGCCATGGTGAAACCGGCTTCAAGGCGGGCGGCGGTTATGACATTCCGCTGCAAGCCAAACGCATGATCCAGTTGCTCGACGTCTGCGGCGTGGAGAAAGTCCATGTGATCGGCAACTCGATGGGCGGCTACATCGCCGCGTGGCTGGCGGCGACTTATCCCGACCGCATCGCTTCGATGGCATTGATCGACCCGGCGGGCGTCACCGCGCCCGAGGTCAGCGACATGGAGCGGCATCTGGCGCGCGGGCATAACCCGTTTCTGATCAACTCCCGGGAAGAATTTCGCCAGTTTTACGCGATGACCATGGAGTCGCCACCGTGGGTGCCGAACCTGGTGCTGGACGCCATCGCCCAGCGCTACGAGCAACAACGCGATGAACTGGAAGAGATCTTCCGCGATTTTCGCGCCAGCCCGCCGATGGAGCCGAAACTGCCCGACATCAAGTGCCCGGCGCTGTTGCTCTGGGGGCGCAAGGATCGGCTGATCGATGTCAGCAGCGTGCCGGTGTGGAGCAAGGGCATCGCCAATTTGCGCGTGGATGTCTGGGATCATGTCGGGCACATGCCGATGGTTGAACAGCCGGGGAATACTGCACGCCTGTATCGTGAATTCCTCGGAAGCCAGAAATGACACTCAACACATCCTGTGTAGGAGCTGCCGAAGGCTGCGATCTTTTGATTCTGCTTGTAAAAAACAAGATCAAAAGATCGCAGCCTCGTTTCACTCGACAGCTCCTACAAGCTGACGAGGTCTGAGGTGTAGATGAACATTCTTTATGACGAACGCCTCGACGGCCCGTTACCGAAGGTGAACAAGGCCGAATTCCTCAAGGCATTGCAGCAAGCGCTGCCTGACCTCGACATTTTGTGGCGCGAGGAAGAACTCAAACCCTACGAATGCGACGGCCTCTCCGCCTACCGCACCACGCCGATGCTGGTCGCCCTGCCCCGACGACTTGAGCAAGTGCAAACCCTGCTCAAACTCTGCCATCAGAAGAACGTCCCGGTGGTTGCGCGTGGCGCCGGTACCGGGTTGTCCGGCGGCGCCTTGCCGCTGGAACAGGGCCTGCTGCTGGTGATGGCGCGCTTCAATAATATCCTGCACATCGATCCCGCCGCCCGCACTGCGCGGGTGCAACCGGGGGTGCGTAATCTGGCGATTTCCCAGGCAGCCGCGCCTTTCGGTCTGTATTACGCGCCGGATCCGTCCTCGCAAATCGCCTGTTCGATCGGCGGCAACGTCGCCGAAAATGCTGGCGGCGTGCATTGCCTCAAGTACGGTTTGACCGTGCACAACCTGCTGAAAATCGAAGTGCTGACCATTGAAGGCGAACGCCTGACCCTGGGTTCGGACGCGCTCGACTCAGCGGGTTTCGATCTGCTCGCGTTGTTCACCGGTTCCGAAGGCTTGCTGGGGATCATCACCGAAGTCACGGTCAAACTGCTGCCCAAACCGCAAGTCGCGAAAGTCCTGCTGGCCAGTTTCGATTCCGTGGAAAAGGCCGGCCGCGCAGTCGCCGAAATCATCGCGGCGGGGATCATTCCCGGCGGCCTGGAGATGATGGACAACCTCGCCATTCGCGCCGCTGAAGATTTCATCCACGCCGGTTATCCGGTCGATGCTGAGGCGATTCTGCTGTGCGAACTCGATGGTGTCGAAGCCGATGTCCACGACGATTGCCAACGGGTGCGCGAGGTCATGACCGCGGCCGGCGCCACCGAAGTTCGTCAGGCCCGCGACGAAGCCGAGCGCGTGCGCTTCTGGGCCGGGCGCAAAAATGCGTTTCCCGCGATCGGCCGTTTGTCACCGGACTACTACTGCATGGACGGCACCATCCCGCGCCGCGAATTGCCCGGCGTCTTGCAAGGCATCGCCCGCCTCGGCGAAGAATATGGATTGCGCGTGGCCAACGTGTTCCATGCCGGTGATGGCAACATGCACCCGCTGATTCTGTTCGACGCCAACCAACCCGGCGAGCTGCACCGCGCCGAAGCCTTGGGCGGCAAGATCCTCGAACTGTGCGTGCAGGTCGGCGGCAGCATCACCGGCGAACACGGCGTCGGCCGCGAGAAAATCAATCAGATGTGCGCGCAATTCAACAACGACGAACTAAGCCTGTTCCATGCAGTAAAAACCGCGTTCGACCCACAAGGCCTGCTCAACCCCGGCAAGAACATTCCGACCCTGCACCGCTGCGCCGAATTCGGCGCGATGCACATTCACGCCGGGCAATTGCCCTTCCCCGAACTGGAGCGTTTCTGATGGCTGACGTCGACGCCGCCAGCGCTCTGCTCGATCAGGTCAACGAGGCTCGGGCCAATGCCACGCCGCTGAAAATTCAGGGTGGCAACAGCAAAGCGTTTCTCGGCCGCGAGGTCGCCGGGGAAGTGCTCGACACCCGCGCCCACTGCGGCATCGTCCGTTATGAGCCTACCGAACTGGTGGTCACGGCGCGCGCCGGCACGCCTTTGTCCGAGCTGTTTGCAGCGCTGGATGCCGCCGGACAAATGCTGCCGTGCGAACCGCCGGCGTTCGGTGAAGGCGCGACAGTCGGCGGCATGATCGCCACCGGTTTGTCCGGGCCACGACGACCGTGGTCGGGCTCGGTGCGCGACTTCGTCCTTGGCACGCGGGTGATCACTGGCCTCGGTCAGCACCTGCGCTTCGGCGGCGAAGTGATGAAGAACGTCGCCGGTTATGACCTGTCGCGGTTGATGGCCGGCAGTTACGGCTGCCTCGGCGTGCTCACCGAAGTGTCGCTGAAAGTCCTGCCGAAACCACGCCAGTGTCTGAGCATTCGTCTCGATATGGACTGCTCGCTGGCACTGGCCAAGCTTGCCGAATGGGGTCAGCAACCGCTGCCGATCAGTGCCGCGTGTCACGATGGTCAGAGTCTGTATCTGCGGCTTGAAGGCGGCGAAGGTTCGGTGACGGCGGCGCATCAACGACTCGGTGGTGAGCCGCTGGATTCAGGGTTCTGGCGAGATCTGAATGAGCAGCGTCTAGCCTTTTTCAACGAAGGTCTGCCGCTGTGGCGCTTGTCGTTGCCGAACAATCTCGGGCCACTGGATCTGCCCGGCGAGCAACTGATCGACTGGGCCGGGGCACAACGCTGGCTGAAATCCGACGTTGAGCACATTCATATTCTCGCTCAGGAACTCGGCGGCCATGCCACCTGCTTCACCCACGGCGCCAGCTCTTCGCCATTCCAGCCGCTAGCCTGGACACTGCTGCGCTATCACCGACAACTCAAAGCGCAACTCGACCCGCAAGGGCTGTTCAACCCCGGGCGCATGTACGCGGAGTTCTAGCCATGCAAACCACCCTCAGCGAACAGTCACGGCAACTGCCCCGCGCCGCCGAGGCGGAAAAGATTCTGCGCACCTGCGTGCATTGCGGCTTTTGCAACGCGACCTGCCCGACCTATCAGTTACTCGGCGATGAACTGGATGGCCCGCGCGGGCGCATCTACCTGATCAAGCAAGTGCTCGAAGGTGCGCCGGCCACTGCACAGACGCAACTGCATCTGGACCGCTGCCTGTCGTGCCGTAACTGCGAAACCACCTGCCCGTCCGGCGTCGACTATCACAACCTGCTCGACATCGGCCGCGCGGTGGTCGATCACGCGGTGCCACGTCCGGCCGCGCAACGCCTATTGCGCGAAGGGTTGCGCGCATTGGCGCCGAATCCGGGGTTGTTCAAAGGCTTGCTGCGGGTAGGCACGACGTTCCGGCCGCTGTTGCCGCGCTTGCTTGAAAGCAAACTGCCGCAGCATCTGCCGTTTTCCGGTTTGCGTCCCGCCCCGCGCCATGCCCGGCAAGTGCTGCTGCTTGAAGGCTGCGTACAACCGGGGTTATCGCCAAACACCAATGACGCCACGGCGCGGGTGCTGGATCGCTTGGGCATCAGCGTCACCCCGGTGGCCGAGGCCGGGTGTTGCGGCGCATTGGACTATCACCTCGACGCCCAGGCCAAAGGCCTCGACCGTGCCCGGCAGAACATCGATGCCTGGTGGCCGAACCTGCAAAACGGCGCCGAAGCGATTGTGCAGACCGCCAGCGGTTGCGGCGCATTCATCAAGGATTACGGGCATTTGCTGGAAGACGATCCGCTGTATGCGGCCAAGGCCCGGGAAATCAGCGAGCGGACGCTGGATCTGGTGCAGATACTCGCGCAGGAACCGCTCGAACAGATCTGCGCCGCCACTGAACGGCGGATTGCCGTGCATTGCCCGTGCACTTTGCAGCACGCGTTGAAACTGGGCGGCGCGGTGGAAGCCGTGCTGACACGCCTCGGTTTCAACCTCGCCGCCGTGCCCGACGGCCATTTGTGCTGCGGCTCGGCAGGCACGTATTCGCTGACGCAACCGGTGCTGGCCCGGCAACTGCGCGACAACCGCCTCAATGCGCTGGAGAGTGGCCGCCCTGAGCTGATCGTCACTTCCAACGTCGGCTGCCAGAGTCATCTGGCCAGCGCCGGACGCACGCGGGTGATGCACTGGATCGAACTGGTGGATCAGTCGTTGGCAGAATGAAGTTCGTAGGATTCTTCGTTTGCCCGTGTGCGAGAAGGCTGCGATCTTTTCCCACATCCATTCCGTGACCGTGGCAGGAATTTTTTTCATGACCGTGCAGCCGTTCGTCAGCCCCGACCTGATCCGCCAACGCTTCTCCAAAGCGATGTCCGACATGTACCGCGAAGAAGTGCCGCTGTACGGCGCGCTGATGGAGTTGGTGGAACAGACCAACCGCGAAGTGCTTGCACGTCAGCCGGACATCGCCCGGCAACTCGATAGCACCGGCGAAATCCAACGGTTGGAAATGGAGCGCCATGGCGCCATTCGCGTCGGCACCGCGACGGAACTGGCCACCCTCGCCCGCCTGTTTGCGGTGATGGGCATGCAACCGGTGGGTTATTACGACCTGACCCCGGCGGGCGTACCGGTGCATTCGACGGCGTTTCGCGCGGTGCATGAAGAGGCGCTGCAAGTCAGCCCGTTTCGGGTGTTTACGTCGCTGTTGCGCCTGGAATTGATTGAAGATCCGCAACTGCGTGCCTTTGCCGAATCAGTGCTGGTCAAGCGTTCGATCTTTACCTCGGAGGCGTTGCGCCTGATCGAGCAGGCTGAAAACGCATGTGGACTGAATGAAAGCGAGGCCGAGGCATTCGTCCTACAGGCATTGGAAACCTTTCGCTGGCATCACAGCGCCACGGTTACTGCCGCGCAATACCAGACTTTAAGCGCCCAACACCGTTTGATCGCCGACGTCGTGGCGTTCAAAGGCCCGCACATCAATCACCTGACGCCGCGCACGCTGGACATCGACCGCGTCCAGGAACAGATGCCGGCCCATGGCATCACCCCGAAAGCCGTGATCGAAGGCCCGCCGCGCCGGCAATGCCCGATCCTGCTGCGCCAGACCAGTTTCAAAGCGCTGGACGAGCCGATCACCTTCACCGATCAAAACCAGACCCGTGGCAGTCACAGCGCGCGTTTCGGCGAAATCGAACAGCGCGGCGCGGCGCTCACGCCCAAAGGCCGGGCGCTGTATGACCGCTTGCTGAATGCCGCACGCGATGAACTCGGTGACTTCCCCAACGAAGCCAACGCCGCACGCTACAACGCGCTGATGGCTCAGCACTTTGGCGAGTTTCCTGACAGTGTCGAGGGTATGCGTGAACAAGGGTTGGCGTACTTTCGCTATTTCGCTACGGAAAAAGGGCAGGCTGCTGGAGGGCTTGGGCAGTCATCTCTGGAGGACTTGTTGCGCGATGGTCATGTGAAAGCGGAACCGTTGGTGTACGAAGATTTCCTGCCGGTGAGTGCAGCGGGGATTTTTCAGTCGAACCTAGGCGATGCGGCGCAGGCGCACTATGGCGAGCATTCCAATCGGCAGGCTTTTGAGCAGGCGCTGGGGCGCGCGACCATTGATGAGTTGGGGTTATATGCGGCGACGCAGCAGCGTTCGATCGATGATTGTCTGACACAATTTGCGCGTTGAAAAATCAAAAGATCGCAGCCTTCGGCAGCTCCTACAGGGGAAATGCATTCCAAATGTAGGAGCTGCCGAAGGCTGCGATCTTTTGATCTAAAAGTTTTAAGCAGCCGCCTCGACCAAATGATGGCATCTGGCCATCGTGCGCAAGAAGTTGCGCACTTGTTTTGCAAAAAAGCCTGATAAAGCCGCTGAGAGCCACGTCGCACAAGGCCTGCAGCCAAGTGCGCAAGAAGTTGCGCAGTACTGCGCAACTTCTTGCGCACTTTTGCATTCGGCGAACGCTTTTTTTCGCACAAGCGCCTGAAAAATCAGACAAACACCCCGGCCCGCATGGTCGCCACAATTGTTGGCACGCTCCTTGATAACAGTCAGGCACCCACCGGGCGATTTCGCCTCCCGGGCACCTTAAATTATTCCGCAAGGAGAGCACCCCATGGCAACACCAGCGTACATGTCGGTTACCGGCGAAAAACAAGGCCTGATCACTGCAGGCGCGTTCACCGCTGACTCCGTAGGCAACACCTACCAGGAAGGCCACGAAGACCAGGTTATGGTTCAGGCTTTCAGCCACGACGTGATCATCCCGCGTGACCCACAATCCGGTCAGCCAACCGGTCAGCGCGTTCACAAGCCAGTTGTGATCACCAAGGTCTACGACAAGGCTTCGCCTCTGCTGCAAGCTGCTCTGACCTCCGGCGAGCGCATGAGCGAAATCGTTATCCAGTGGTTCCGTACTTCTGCTCAAGGCACCCAAGAGCACTACTACACCACCAAACTGGAAGACGCGATCATCGTCGCCATCAACAACAAAATGCACAACTGCCAGGATCCAGGCAACTCGCACTTCACCCACCTGGAAGAAGTGCAGTTCACCTACCGTAAAATCACCTGGACCCACGAAGTATCCGGTACTTCGGGCTCCGATGACTGGCGTGCTCCAGTCGTTTAATTACGGCTGATCGTTACAAGCATCGGCCAGCTCTGCTGGTCGATGTTGTTTTCGCCCTCCAGAATTTCGCGTAAGTTGAGCCGCTTTGCGGTCGTCGACGTACGCCGCTGTACAGCACGAGGAACAAGGGATGTTCGCGCCGGCCAATGAAACCCACTTTGCCCTGACCATCGAAGGCCTTTCCGCCGATTTCCAGGTGTTTACCCTCACCGGTCGGGAAGCCATCAGCCAGCCTTTTGTGTTCGAGGTGGAGCTGGTCAGTGAGCAGCCGTCGCTGGACCTCGAAACCCTGCTGCACAAACCGGCCTTCCTGCAACTGTCGCCCGACGGCAGCGGCATCCACGGTCAGATCTACCGCGCCGCGCAAGGTGATTCCGGCAAACGCCTGACCCGTTACTCGGTGACCCTGCGCCCGCAACTGTCCTACCTGGCGCATCGCGTCAACCAGCGCATCTTCCAGAACCTCACCGTACCGAAAATCATCGGCATGGTCCTCGAAGAGCACGGCATTCAAAGCAACGCCTACGAATTCAAGACCGGTTCGATTTATCCCGAGCGCATCTACTGCGTGCAATACGATGAGTCGGACCTGCATTTCATCCAGCGCCTGTGCGAAGAAGAAGGTATCCACTACCACTTCGAGCACACGGCAACGGCGCACAAACTGCTGTTCGGCGATGACCAGACGGTGTTCCCGAAACTCAAGCCTGTGGCCTATCAGCAAGACTCCGGCATGGTCGCCAGCGACCCGGTGATCAAGCGTTTCGACCTGCGCCTGGAAACCCGCACCAGCCGCACCACCCGCCGCGATTACGACTTCGAGAAACCGCGCCTCACCCTCGAAAGCGAAAACCGCGGCGACGCCCTGCCCGACCTCGAAGACTACGATTACCCAGGTCGTTTCATCGACCGCGAGCGCGGCAAACACCTGGCCAAACGCGCCCTCGAACGTCATCGCAGTGATTTCAAGCTGGCTGAAGGCAAGAGCGATCAACCGTTGCTGGTCAGCGGCCACTTCCTCGCCCTGACCGCGCACCCGAAAGCCAAATGGAATGACCTCTGGCTGCTCACCGAAGTCCACCACGAAGGCAAGCAGCCGCAGGTCCTCGAAGAGTCGGTGACCAGCGACACCACCGCACTCAAAGACGATTTCCACCAGGGCTACCGCAACCGCTTCCAGGCCACCCCGTGGGACGTGCCGAACCGCCCGCCCCTGCGCCACCCGAAACCGCGCATCCTCGGCAGCCAGAGCGCTGTGGTCACCGGCCCGAAAGGTGAAGAGATCCACTGCGACGAATACGGCCGCGTCAAAGTCCAGTTCCACTGGGACCGCGAAGGCGAAGCCGACGACAAAACCAGCTGCTGGCTGCGCGTCTCCAGCGCCTGGGCTGGCGCGCAATACGGCGGCATCGCCATCCCACGCATCGGCATGGAAGTGCTGGTCACCTTCCTTGAGGGCGACCCCGATCAACCGCTGATCAGCGGCTGCCTGTACCACAAGGAAAACACCGTCCCCTATCCACTGCCGGCGAACAAGACCCGCAGCACCTTCAAGACCCTCAGTTCCATGGGCGGTGGCGGCTACAACGAACTGCGCATCGAAGACAAAAAAGGTCAGGAACAGATCTACCTGCACGCCCAGCGCGACTGGGACGAAAACATCGAGCACGACCAGAAAATCCGCGTCGGCAACGAACGCCACGACACCGTCGAGCAAAACAGCTACAGCGAATTCAAAGCCGAAGAACACCACACCGTCTACGCCGACCGCAAAGTCGAAACCCGCGCCAACGACCACCTGACTGTCGGCGTGAACCAGCACATCAAGATCGGCACCGGCCAGTTCATCGACGCAGGCCAGGAAATCCACCTCAGCAGCGGCATGAAAGTGGTGATGGAAGCCGGTAGTGAGCTGACCCTGATCGGTGGCGGCAGCTTTATCAAGATCGATGCTGGTGGCGTGACCATGAGCGGGCCGGTGATCAACATGAACTCCGGGGGTAGTCCGGGGAGTGGCACCGGCGCGGCTCCTTTGTTGCCGGGCGTCGTGAAACAGGCTGACGCTGACAAGGCTGGCAAGGTGTTAGTCCCGCCAATGACCAATCCGTTTGTACGAAAAAGCGTTCAAGGCCTGCCCCTTGTTCCGATCTGTGGAAAGCAAGCCAATGGCGCTTGCTCGCGAGAGGTTTGCCCATGTCTGAATGGCTGAGTCATTTCCTTGAACAACCCGTGGCCACAACGCCATCGGGCAACAGTGGAAACCGCACCCTGTATGGAATCATCGACAGCGTTCGCCAGCCTCGGGCTCTGGAAAAGCTTTATCAACAGTCCGGGTTGAATGGTGTTGAAAAGCTGTTTCAGGACACGCCGTTTGCCGAAATGAATGATGTCAGTCCGATCTGGCTGCAACTGACACCGGGAAGTCCTGCCGCCGCCCAAGCCATAGAGCTATGCCGCGACAACCGCGCGGGAATTTTGCTGACCTCGCGTGAAAAGCCAGAGACCGCGCTCTTGCATGCTCGTCGCCTCCTGCGCATGAACGACCCGTCTCATGGTGACTCGCTGGCGCGCTACTACGACCCGGCATTCTGGAGCGCGCTGGCGCTGACGGTACCCGCCCGAGCGCTGTTCGGCCCCTGGGCCAGCGTCTACACCCCGCCCGCCCACAGCGACGATCAACAATGGCGTGTTTGGGAACAAACAGAAAAAGTTGATGCCTCTAATGGCGAACAAAAATATCCGCTGCACCTGAAGAGCGACACGCTGATAGTGTTCGATGAGATCCGCTGGTGGTACTGGATTCGGCTGCGGAACGCCGAGTCCGCAGCGGGCTTATCGGATTCGCAATTGTCTGACGTGGCCGATAATTTGCAACTGCTGGTGGATCACGGCATTGAAGAAGGACGTCATCTTGAGCACCTGCTGCCGAATCTGAACCAAGGTCCGTTGCAGGCCCGCACCGACGTCATGAACGTGCTGAGCAGCGACATGCCGGCATTCGAGAAAGTACAACGACTGGAAGTCTGAGATGACAGGTACGTCCGAACAAACACCCGCGCCAGAACAACCACCTGTTGTCATTCCGGCCGATCCACCAAAAAAGACTGCCGACGCGGAAACGTTCTGCAAAGACAAGAAGCCGGGCTGCAGCGGCAGCTATGACGACATCATCTACGTCACCGGTCAGCGCCGTTTCTGGCTGTTGCCCAAGCGCACGTCCGAGAAACTCAAGGAAAGCGTCAGCCTGCTCAAACAGAAAACCGTCGACGCTGATAAAGCCACGCGCATGAGCAACATCGCCGACGCGGGTTTGATGGACTATTTCCTCACCCCTGGCCCGGAAGCCTTTCTCGAAGGCGAGCAACATAGCAGTTACCTGGCGTCGAAGTCGGCAATCCCCGAAGACACTGCCAAAAAGGCGCAGTGCCGCAAGGATTGGGAAACGGCAAAAGCAAAGGGTGATAGCGACGCCACGATGCACGCCGAGCGCGAGATGTTCCACGCTGGACAACGCATCGAGAAAAACCAGAAAAACATGGAAACCCTCGAAAAAGTTTCCGACGAAAAAGCAAAAACGTTGGGGTACAAACGAGAAAACGGCGTCTTCTATACCCCTCGCGCGTTAAAGGCCTGTGAAGCCATCGATACGTACATTAAAGAGCGCGACAAGGCGAAAGCCCACGGCTACAAAATGTTCGATCCAGGCACCAAGAAGATCGCCTCGGCTTGGGAACATCTGAAAGAATATAAGGCCCTTCACAAAAAGCTGATTGAAACCGGCGAGATCGACGAAAAGAAACTCAAGGGTGTGCAAATCAACATCCTGGCGTTGAAAGACCTGATGTCCAAGTACATCAATGCCATCGTCGAGCTTGCCGAGTGCGGGATTGCAGTTCCCGAGTTTGCGCTGAGTCCCGATGACCAATACGCCGGTACCGAGGATTTTCAGGCATTCATCGAGCTGACCACCAAACGCGATGAGCTTGAGAAAAAGATCGAAGAACGTTACTCCCAATGGGTCTCGGCCACTGGCGGCAAATCTGCTCCACCCGGCGTGCTCTTCGTCAGCTTGCAGAAACAGTGGTACGACCTGAATGACGAGGCAGAGCGAATTCAGAACACCGCCGAAGCACGCGTTCGAACACTGAAGCCGCCCCGTCTGTTTCTCTGGGACGCGGAAAGCTACAAGCCAAAACCCCTCGAACGACTGGCCAAAACAAACATTCCACTGCGTGAGCTCAGCAGCGCATCGTCGACGACGATCCTGAACCACATCAGCCTGAAACATCTGGCACAGGTCAGCGGCAACGCATTCGAGGGTCAACTCAAAGAACTCGCGACCAGTTTGCCCAAGTCGATTGCCAAAGAATCCGACGACGACCGGATATTCAGTGATTGGCTGGAACAGGAAGGCGCGCTGCAGTTCGATGAAAAGGGACCATGGTTCGATGAACATGGACTTTTCGTGCCTGAAAAATTCTTCACCGCACTGGAAGCCAAAGGCTACAGAGTCGAAAGCATCAAAGCCGAAGCCAAACGCAAAAGCTGGGGCGAAAACCTCAAAGCCATGGTTTTCGAAGATAAACAGTTGCGCAACCTCATGCTGTTCGACAACAGCCCGCAGGCCCAACTGGTTCGATGCTTGCTCCCGGAAAGTGCCAACCTGCTGTCCGAAGTCAAAATGGAAGGCCCCACGCTGAAAAGTGGTTCCCCTCAGATTGCCAACGTAGAAGTAGCACTGGATGTAACTGCGTGGCGCGGGGAAGTCAGCTTACTCAAAGTCGAATTCCCGAAACGGGCAAAAGCCGATCCTTGGGTCGCGAAATACAAGGCCCAGGACGGCAGCGTGCGCAGCGTCAACTTCGGCAAACTGTCTCTGGATCTGGAAGCCAAGGCCTGGGGATTCGCTGGCGCAAGCCTCATGCTGTCACGCGACCTGACCCTGGACCAGAAAACCGGCTACACCAGCCTGGTCGGTGTGGACATTGCCGAGAAATCCGGCGACCTCGCCAAGTTCGAGGTGTTTGCCGGCGCCCAAGCCGGGTGCAAAGTCACCGGTAAGCTGTTCTGGTGCCCTCCCCCAAGCGTCCTCCCACCTGCTCCCGTGCCCAATCGCATTTCAGCCAACCAGTGGCGCCCTATGGCCAAACTGGAAGTTGAAGTGGCCGTGGCCATCGGCGCCGGCTACACCGGCGACATGCAACTGCGGATGCAAAACGGCCTACTGCTGTTATCGATCAAGGGCGCGCTGGTTTGGGGCGCAGGCGTCAAAGGGTATTTGACCTTTGAAGTCGGCTACGACAGCATCGTGGCTTTGACGGAACTGGTGCGACAGGAAATGGCCGCGAACCAATACAAGGATCTTGAGTGGGTCGATGGCGAAGCGTTGGACTACCTGCAAAAACTGAGCTTCCTCGGCGCCACTGGTATCGATGTGGCGTTTGCCTATGTGCGTGGGTATGCGATTGTTAAAGGGATATTTGATGCGCTGACTGAGGGGGGGCGTGGGGGGGTCATTGCGTACTCAATCGTTAAAGATGAGCATCAGAAAGAAATGCAAGATTGGGTTTACAACCTACAGCCCCAAGCTTTTGGCGCCTTATTATTTGCGTTGAGCACCTCCTCTAAACCGTTTACCGTAGAGGAAGAAGGTGAGGAAAAACAAAGTTTTAATGAGGACAATGCTCAGCTTCTTCAACAGCAGGCGATTGAACTATGCCTAGGATGGATAGCTAACAAAAACGATGCTAATCGACAATTTGAAGAAACGATCATTTGCATGAATCGAGATGGAATGCGCCCTAATCAAGCGGGTAACAACTACTGTAAGAACATGGCAAAACTAGACGCCTTTATGGCAGAGCGAGTTCTTGGATTCGCCGACGCCAACAATAAAATGCGCTCAAGATATCGGCTTACCGCTTCAAAACTCGGCGCACGTTTGAACAAATACTGTGAACGCAGCATTGTTTATAAGGGGCCCGCTTTTGCACCTATTCAAGAATTAGAATCCATTTACAAAGGACCTAGCATTGATTAAGCATGTTTTATCCGGACTGCTGTTGACAGTGTTATTCAACTGCGTTTCTGCTGCCCAATTAACTGAGCAACAGAGCGAAGCGCGAAATAAGGGTATTGCTCTGTATCACCAAAGCGCTTGGTCCTCGTCTCAGCCCTTTCTAAGAACTGCAGCCGAAGCTGGCGATGTAAAATCCCAATACTTCTTGGGTGAGGCCATTCGTTTAAGCAATCGCTATATGACTGAAGAAGCGAGAAAATGGTATGAGGCTGCTGCTAACCAAGACGACCTTTATGCGATGCTTCGAATTAGCAGTAAAGACGACTTATGCCACGAAGTCGGCACTTGCTTAGAGAAAAGCGGTGAAACCTGGAGGGAAAAATCAATAAAAATCGCCCTCAAACGTGCAGCAGCAGGTGACACAGAGGCGATGGTTGTACTCTTTACTGCTAAACAAGGTTTGGAGTGGCTAGAAAAGGCTGCAGAGTTGGGGGATAACTTTGCCCAGCAACTTCTAGCAAGTGCCTACCAAAGTGGACAGGGTTCGTTCCTGATCCCAGGCAGTCGAGAGAAAGCAGTCAAGAAGTGGTTTAAGGCGTCTGCGGAAGGGGGCTATCCTCCCGGAATGTACCTTTATGCTAACTACCTATATGAGCACAATGGAAAAAAGGAAGAGATAGGACATTGGCTTAAAAAAACAGCCGAAGCAGGACATATCGATGCACTTGGAAGCTATGCCCTCAATATCGCCCACCTTCCGAACAGCTACGACTTTCCGCTCGATTTAGTCAAAGCCTATGGCTTTACCTATTTGATAACACAGCTTCAAGGAGGGGGAGCAGCGCCAAGGGAAGCGAAGATCAGCCTCCCTGAGATTGCAGAAAAAATGAAACCTGAAGAAATCGAAATGGGGATTTCATTCGCAAAGGAATGGGAAAAGACACACCCTCCGCTTTCCTATTTTGATCCAATTTACGGATATTAAGCCAATTTATTCCCAAGGCTACCGCCAAATATTCTAAGTGCGACTAGCCCTTGGGCATTTGTAAAACCAACGATCATATAACAAGAAATTAAAATTTTATAGACCCCATCAATGATCAAAAATATCACCTTATTTTTATTGCTCTCGTTAGCACTATCTAACCCAGCTTCCGCCGGAATGACAGCAGCGCAAAAAGAAGCAGGAGAAACGGGAGTTATTCTTTTCAAACAGAGCGACTGGTACGACTCCCAGCCCTTCCTGAACATTGCTGCAGAGGCAGGGGATCGTGACGCACAATATTATTTGGGCGAAGCTATTAGACTCAGTCAGCGCTATATCACTCCAGACGCAAAAAAATGGTATGAGGCCTCAGCTGAGCAAGGTTCTTTATATGCAATGCTCCGCTTAAGCAACAAAAATGATTTGTGCGGAAGTATGGGTACCTGCACAGATAAAAATGGAGTGGACTGGCGAGAGCGTTCACTAACAACGGCTCAAGAACGAGCAAAAAAAGGCGACACAGAAGCAATGACCGTCCTATATACGGCTGGTCAGGGCCTGCCATGGCTTGAGAAAGCGGCCGAAGCAGGTGACAGTTACGCACAACAAATGCTGGCTAGCGCTTACAAAAGCGGTGCCGGGTGGTTTTTGATTCCAGGTAGTCGAGAAAAATCGATTATCAAATGGTTTAAAGCGTCATCGGAAGGTGGTAACCCGAGAGGTATGTTCCTCTATGCGAATTACTTATACGACCATAATGGTAGTAAAGAAGAGATCGCATACTGGGTGAAAAAATCAGCGGAGCACAGCCATATAGATGCAGTTGGCACCTACGCATACAAAATTTCAGATCCGTCCAATGAGCTTGGTTACCCAGAAAATCTGATTGAAGCATACGGTTTGACGCTTTTACTTTCGAAACTGGAAGCAGGAACAGCACCAGAAGATGCAAAGCGTCTGCTCCCGGATTTAGCTAAAAAGATGAACCCTGCAGAAATAACAGCAGGGATTGAGTTTTCGAAAGAATGGAAAAAAATCACCCTCCCTTATCCTATTTTGACCCAATATACGGATACTAGACGATCAAATATTCTTAACAACCCAACCTCCGCTCAATTACATTCAGGGGCAGAACACAGTTTGTCATGTTTTACATATGGCATGCCCCCGAGTAAAAATACCATTGACAGATTAGACTTTTTTGCACCAGAGACAAGAATCCATAGCCACCATACTTAATCGAACGTAAACACTGGCCATAATTTCTCTCCATTCAAGTAGTCAAAGCTTTCCATACAGGACGAATCATTGACTAAAATAATATATACCATCATTTTATACTCAATATATTTATTCACTCCAGCTTTCGCACAGCTAACAACACAACAGCTATTAGCAAGAAATTACGGGATTATTCTTTATCAACAAAGTGATTGGTACGATTCACAGCCACTACTGAAAATCGCGGCAGATGCAGGGGATAGTACAGCGCAATATTACCTGGGAGAGGCTATCCGCCTCAGCCACCGCTACACCACCGAAGATGCAAAAAAATGGTATAAATCCGCAGCCAATCAAGGAAATTTGTACGCAATGCTTCGGCTGAGTGCGCATAACTTGTGCAAAGAGATGGAAAGTTGCTTAGGTAAAAACGATGAAGAATGGCGGAGTTATGCGCTGCAGATTGCAAATGAACGCGCCGAGAAAGGCGATACTGAGGCAATGATTTTTTTATTCACCGCTAGCCAAGGTTTGCAATGGTTAGAAAAGGCAGCGACAGCAGGCAGTGGATTTGCTCAAAAAACGCTCGCTGGTAAGTACAAAGATGGTGAGGGTTGGTTCCTTATTCCTGGTAGTCGCGAGAAAGCCGTTGAAAAATGGTTCAAAGCTTCAGCTGACAGCGGTTACCCGCCGGGCATGTACCTATACTCAAATTTTTTATATGAAAATAATGCGCGCAAAGAAGATGTAGGATATTGGCTAAAAAAAGCGGCTGAGTCAGGTCATATTGATGCTGCTGGTGGATATGCCCTCACTGTCGCGCATCTCCCTGACAGTTACGGATTCCCTTTTGACTTGGTAGAAGCCTATGGAATCACCTACCTTATCTCCCATTTGCAAGGCGGTGGCGTAGCCCCTGAGGATGCTCGAAGAAGCCTCTCTGAAATTGCCGAAAAGATGAGTCCTCAAGAAATCGAGGATGGGATTCGCTTTGCCAAAGATTGGGAAAAGACTCACCCACCACTTTCCTACTTTGTTCCGGCTTACGGCTACTGACCTAAGGAAGTTTATCTGTGTCCGCTCTCCGCCCTCTTTTCTTAAGCATCGCCTTGTGGGTTTCCACAACATCAATTTCCAACGCCCAATTAATTGAAAATCAAGCGGTAGCGAAAGAAACTGGCATTATGCTTTACAAGCAAGGTGCATGGACTTCCTCGCAACCGTTTTTACGAACCGCGGCTGAGGCCGGCGATAAAAAATCTCAATATTTTCTAGGTGAGGCGATACGACTGAGTAATCGCTACATGACAGAGGAGGCCAGAAATTGGTACGTAGCTGCGGCAGAGCAAGGTGAACTTTACGCTATGCTACGTCTAAGTAGTAAAAAGGATCCTTGCAATTTACTAGATAACTGCGCGGGGAAAGGTAATGTTGATTGGAGAGAGCAAGCTTTAAAAATTGCCCATGAACGTGCCGACAAAGGTGATACTGAGGCAATGGTTGTGCTGTTTACGGCAAATCAAGGATTGGAATGGCTGGAACGAGCCGCAGAATCGGGTGATAATTTTGCTCAACAGCGGCTCGCTAGTGCTTACCAAAGTGGAGAGGGATGGTTTTTGATCCCTGGGAGTCGCGAGAAAGCAGTTAAAAAATGGTTTAAGGCTTCAGCAGAAGGAGGTTTTCCTCCGGGCATGTATCTGTATGCAAACTATTTATATGAACACAATGGTAGTAAAGAAGAAGTAGGAAGCTGGCTCAAAAAAACAGCTGAATCCGGACATATAAATGCACTAGGGGGTTATGCATTAAATATTGCCCATCTTCCAGATACTTATGGATTTCCTTTAGATCTCGTTAAGGCTTACGGCTTCACCTACTTGATAGCAAGCCTCAAAGGCGGAGCAATCGCACCGGAAGATGCAAGATTGAACCTCCTGGAAATAGCAAAAAAAATGCAACCTGGAGAAATAAAGCTAGGAATATCATTCGCAAAAGAATGGGAAAAATCCCACCCTCCTTTATCGTATTTCCATCCGACATACGGTTACTAGCAAATCCATTGCAAATAGAGAACAACCAACAACACAAAGCGATAGATTTATTTAACAGACACTTCAGCAATTAAATAATCCGTCGCTTTTTCCTTCCAAAACAGCCATTTCTTTCAGAGCCGCCGCAGGAGCAAAGGAAGCAAGCGTGGAGAACCCAAGTGCTTAAAAGTAAGTATGAGCGATTACCCCACGCGGGGGACTTCGAAAAAGAAAATGGACTAGAAATAATATACTTGTCTCCGAAACCGATACCAACCGGGATGCCTGCGATCAGCTCTCGGCAACTACACCGCAATGCCAATAGTACCTTCCTGGACTTTTCTACAGGGCAAGGGAACTTCGAGTTCATGGCGCGAATCGGTATTGGTTCGATAATGTTAATTATTACCTCACTTTTTTTCTTCTCGGCTTTCGCTTCTTGGATCAGAAGATACTCAGAGCCGTTCCTGAGTGCTTGGGCGAGCTTTTTCTTCAACCCCGTGATATGGTTCATAATTCTATCGATTGCTGCACTCTATCTTTATTACTTTATAAAGTTAGCCAATGAACTCTCTTCAAACCCGCCTCTACGTTTTAATCGTGAGCGCCGCGAAGTTGTATACGTAGCTAAAAAGGGAGACAAGCCCAGATATACATCTTGGGAAAGCGTTATAGCCTGCGTATCTTCCGGCAAGCTGATAACACAATATTCTGTGACCCCAGAACACAAGCTAATGATCGGTCTGCGCGAGACGACCAGCGGCGAAGTCCTTTGGAGTGTAATACCATGTGGTAGCTTAAGTCTGGCGCTATCAGAATGGGAAGCTATTAGAGCTTACATGGAGAATGGTATAGACAGCCTCCCAACCAATTATAGCGACGAACTTGAAGAAGGTACTGTCGAGTTTTTCAAATTATGCCGTGAGAGCTATCGCGAAGAACATTCCCTAGTACGTTACATCTGGGGCTTTATCACAATTCAGTTATTTAGTGGTTGGACTTTACCATGCCACATATCCGAATGGATTAACAATCGTCCTAAAGCGCTATTCCCCAAAGAAGTATTAGAGTGGTCAACGCCTCTCCCACTAGCCGATCATGCAAAGCCCAGCAAAGAGCTAGTTGCGGAAACCGAAGAAATCCGCAAGCACTTCGCAAGAGAGAAGACTCTTTTAGATTACTTCAGCGTAAAATTCTCTGATATGGATACAAAATCCGAGACAAATGAATAATTACTACCTAGGACTCTGCGTCGCTGGCATATATGGTGCATTCCTAGTTCCCGTAAGATGCCATATACAACAGAGCAACCGCAAGGGATGCCACACTCTACCGGAACAACTCAATGCCTGCTAAAAAATACGGCCGTTTGCCAAAGGCAGGAGATACCGAAAACAAGTCGGGAATTGACTTCCTTTATCTATCCCCCAAACCGCTCCCAACGGGTACGGCACCGTTTAGCTCAAGGCAACTACATCGTACGAGCAACGAAACCTATTTAGACTTTGCTGTCGGCCGAGGCAACTTTGAGTTTATGGCACGGGCAGGCATTGGTTCGATAGCCTTCATAACACTGTTCTTTCTATTCGTATCTGGCTTTGGCTCTTGGCTTAGAAGGGATATTCAGCCTTTTCTCGCTAGCTGGTTTGATTTTTTTACAAACGCCTTTACCCAAGGATTTATCTGGACTCTTTCTGCTGTTTACCTTTTCATTTTCATGTACGCAGTTCGTCAAGTTAGCGTGCATCCTCCTATTCGTTTCAATCGCCACCGCCGCGAGATAGCATTCATAGCGAGGCGCGGTGACCACCCACGCTATGTACAATGGGAAGACATTATTGTCTGCGTGTCATCAGGGCAACTAATAACTCAACATGCCATGATGCCTGAACATAAATTAATGATTGGGTTACGAGAGACGCTAACCGGTGACGTCCTATGGACCGATATATCAACTGGCAGTTTCAACCTGGCTGTTTCTGAATGGGAGGCGATACGCATATACATGGAGGAAGGACCTAAAACGACTCCAACCCACCACTCCGAGGAACTTGAAGAGGGAAGTATAGAATTCTTCCATTTGTGTCGTCGCAGCTATCGATCCGAACATTCTTTTATACGCTATATTTTTGGTTTTCTAGTAATTCAATTTTTTAGTGGATGGACACTACCTTGCTATATTTCTAACTGGGCAAATGGGAGACCAAAGTCCGGCTTCCCTAAAGCAGTTTTAGAATGGTCAAAGCCACTTCCAGTGGAACAACGAGCGAAACCTAGCAAAGAACTAATCGATGAGACTGCGACAATTCTAAAAGAATTTGCAAAAGGTCGAGATTTATTCAGCTATTTAAAAAACAAAGCCAATGACAAACGGACACAAGGAATGAACCTTTGATTAAGCTTGTACTAATCACACTTCTATCCACCCTTTTCCCCTGCACAGCTTTTGCGCAATTAACCCAAGAGCAGCAGCTAGCAAAAGAAAAAGGTCTAACTTTATATCAGCAAAGCGACTGGTATGATTCTCAACCTTTACTAGAGAGTGCTGCCATAGCCGGGGACGAGACAGCTCAGTATTACCTCGCAGAGGCAATTCGCCTGAGCAACCGATACACAACCGGTGAAGCGAGAAAATGGTATGAAGCAGCAGCGAATCAGGGCCACCTCTACGCAATGTTGAGACTAAGCAGTAAAAACAATATTTGTCTCGATATGAAAGGCTGCGGTGGCAAAGGTGCAGACGAATGGCGTGATCAAGTAATACAAATAGCTCAGGAACGAGCCAAGAACAACGACACTGAAGCGATGACCGTTTTATTCATCACTAGACAAGGCTTTAGTTGGCTGGAGATGGCCGCTGAGGCAGGTGATCCTTTAGCGCAAAATACACTCGCTGGAATCTACGATGACGGAGACGGATGGTTTCTTATTCCGGGTAGCCGCGATAGAACCATTCAAAAGTGGTACAAAGCCTCAGCTGAAGGTGGATATCCCAAGGCAATGTATCTTTATGCCAACTATCTATTCGAACATGATGGCAAGAAAGAAGAAGTTGCTTATTGGCTGAAACAATCGGCCGAAAACGGTTATGCCAGCGCAGTCGGGAATTACGCTCTCAGGTTAGCCCATTTGCCAAACGATCTAGACTATCCAAAAAACATGATTGAGGCTTATGGACTAGCCTATCTGATGTCTAAATTCGAGGGCGGCGGGACAGCAGGTGAAGATGGAAGGATGATACTGCCTGATATAGCTGAAAAAATGACGGAGCAAGAAATCAAGCAAGGCCTTCTATTCGCAGAAGAATGGAAAAAAACGCACCCACCGCTTTCTTATTTCGTCCCTGTTTATGGCTACTGAGATCTCTTGGTAGTTAAAGAAAATCACCGCCCCGGAGCCGGGGCCTGATCCCGGAGCGGGCGAAGCTGCGGCTGGAGCGCTCTACGATCACCGACGGCGAATGGGAACAATGGGGGATAAACCACGTTTTCTTTCTTCTAGAAGTGGTCTCCCCCCGAATGGCCTGCCCCCTTACTCGGTAAACAGCTAACCCGCATAAAAAATCCACGAAAAGCTGAAGAACAACACTTACGTCATCGAAGCTGAAACCCCGCACCCACAATGCATCTACTCAACCAGTTCGCCCGCCACTTCATACTTCACCACAACCCGATTCCGATAAAGCCTCTCCCTTTCCACCAACTGCCCCACCTGCCCTTTTTCCCTGACCTCTCGCCAAATCTCGTTCTCGCGAAACACCCTGCTGCCTTCCCGCACAAACCGATGCGCCTCCTGGAACACGTGATAGCGATATTCCCTCACCCGATCACACAACAACTCCCCTTCGAGTTGTGTCTCGCCGACGTTCAATTTCAGCTGGAAGTGCCGATCCGTCGGGTTATGCAGCACCAGATCAACGTAGTTATAGAAAATCGCTGCCCCTGACCCGAACGGCAGCACCCGCCCCTCATCCGGAAACGGGTCGAAGCTGTGGTTGGAGCGTTCGACCACCACCAGCGGTGAATGAATGGCCATCCAGTGAATCAGGTTGCTCAGTTGGCAAATGCCACCGCCTACCCCGCGTCGAGCCTCGCCGAAGGACAGTTCCATGCCTTCAACGTAGCCGCGCTTCAAGGTCGGGCGGCCGACGAGGCGGCAGAAGGAGAAGTGTTCGCCGGGGGCGATGATGACGCTGTCGATGGCGGCGACGGCGAGTTTGAGGTTTATGACTTTGTTGTGTTGCAGGGCGAGGTCGGAGTCGCCGAGTTTGCGGATGAGCTTCGAGGTGTGTTTGAGGTAGCGAAACGGTAGACGCTCGGCCGTAGCGACGGGGCGTGCGTAGCGTTTGCTGGAACAGCGCCAGGCAATCTGGCGGAACAGTCTTTTTTGCCACACGCGCAGCCAGTACAAGGCCGGGTGGTAGAGGGAGAGTGGTTTCATCCGTGACACAACGGCGTGCGCCGTTTCTTCCTTGAACCGTGAGAGGGGCGCGCATTTTATCCGGTAATGACCGGCAGCACCCCATGCATTTCATAAGACCAGCAGCCTCTCTTCGGCATACATCTACCGTCACATCCGCAAATTAAGGTTCGACTAAGGTTGCCTCGCTACGATCGCGGCAACGAAACCCTGTTGTCTTTGAATCGCAGATGAGTCCTTCCGACATGAAAGCGTTTGATTTACCAGCCCAGCCAGCGTCGAATTTCAGCCTTGTCTTGGTAAATTACAAAACCCCGGACATCACCCGAATGTGCCTCGAGCTTTTGCGTGAGCATGTCCAGGAACAACGCATTCCTGTGTGGGTGGTGGACAACGATTCGGCGGATGCCAGTCTCGATTACTTGCGTTCGCTCGACTGGATCAACTTGATTGAACGGCCTTCCCCGGGTAAGGAAATCGGCCATATTGCGCACGGCAAGGCGCTGGATCTGGCACTGGAAAAAGTCGACACCGATTACTTGTTCCTGTTGCACACCGACACCTTTGTCTACGACAAAGAAGTGTTCGCCATGATGATGCGTGAATGCACGAAAAACCCGGATATGGCCGCAGTCGGTTGTGTCGAACAACTCAATCGCGGGATTGTGCGTGACACCTGGCGTTTAACTTCGCGTTTCTGCAAGCACTATGTTCGTAAAGCAAAAGTGCGTCTTGGCCTGCGTTCGAAAATGCCAAGACCCTACAAAGAAACTCATCTGAAAAGTTTCTGCACATTGTGGAACGCACGTTTGATGAAGTCCCTGGGCTTGCACTTCTGCATGGATGAGCAGGTGCCCGGTTATGCGCTGCAAGATCGCATGAGCAGCCTGGGCTATGGCATCAAGTTTCTGTCGCCACGCAAGATTTTTAGCTATCTGGATCACATTCAGTCAGGAACTGTCGCGGCTGCCGGCACCTACGGGGAAAATCACCGCAGGACAAAAATGTATCAGGCCACGTTGAAGCGCTTTCAAGGGGCAGCTAGACACAGCTGAAGCGCACACCTCGGACTAATTCACAGCAAACAAAAAGGGCGACTATAAAGTCGCCCTTTTTGTTTGCAGAAATTGTATACATCCACTCCGAAGAGGTGTTCGCCCAGTGTAATGGCCTGGCAATCCATGCACCGGTAAAGAGCCCTGACACTGGGCGAACGGGGTGGATTTTAATAGAAGTTGGCGCTTATGTCCTCATTCTTGAATATGAAATTTATGTACGGAAACGTTAATAGATATTTATCGGCGATTCCTTTCATGAAACTTTCAATGAGGTCAAACCACACTAATAGTATGACTACTCTCATACAAAAACTGTACAAGAGCAGTCATCCTGTAGAGTTAAAGCTCAACTTTCGTGTTGACTGGTCACTTTCAAGATATCGGTGTAAGTGACAATAACGCTCTGCCCTTCTTTCAGATCTTTCAGCTTGGCTTGAATTTCAGGCTGTTTCACGTCGAGGACTTTCGATACGCCCGCCGGGTTTTGCAGGGTCACCTGATTTGTTTTCAAATCAATTTTGGTGATTTTCAGTTGCACCTGAACCTGACGGTACGCTTCGCCACCGGGGTTATCGCTGCCCGGAGCCTTACGCAACTCACCGGTACGTTCGGTGGTGCCAGGCAGACCTTTATCCACATCGGTGTCGAGGTAAGCAGCGACGGAACGCTGTACCTGGATGTTGACCTGATCGCCGGCCTTGAGATTGGCGAGGTTTTTCGCCTTGTCGCTGAGCTGAACGTGAACCGGCTTGCCTTCCGCGCCTTCGAGCACAACCTGATGGTTGGCGGCATCGACGGAGATCACTTTGGTGGTGACCTGATCGGCTTCAACTGTGGCAGACAGCGGAATATCGGCAGCCAGTGCGCCGAAGCTGGTGGCGGACAGTACGGTTGCGAGGGTGATGGCCTTGGCCAGTGCGTCGAGCTTCATAAGCGATACCTTCCCTGTGATTAATGGCAGCACTCGCCGCCGAATCGACTTCGGCGACGAGCGTGACACTGAGCATAGACGCAGTTCAGGGCTTGGCTTTGGTTTGTGACGGCGAGGTTTGTTGCTTAGCGATGTCTTGCGCGGTGGATTCGCCACTGGGCGTGCCTTTGCCATTGTTTTCACGCTGTTTCGGGTCGGTGGGCCGTAGGGCGTCGTTGTCACGTTCGGTCTCGCCCGGTGGCCGGGGTTCGTCGGGGTGTTCGCCTTGGGTGATGGGTTTCATGGGGTTGTCCTCAGGCTTCGGGGTCGTCGAGTTCACGGGTGACGTTGATGGCGGGGGAATCCTTATGCAGGTCGTCGGCTTTGCCGCGCAGGATCTGCCATTGCTCAAGATCGATGGCGCCTTGGCCGAGCATATCGTCGGCGATGCGCTGCAGGTCGAAATAATGCGCGTCGGGGGATTGCTGCCAGTAGGTTTCGTCGTCGAACAGGCGCTGCCAGGTGGTCATGTCTGGGGGTTGCAGGTCGTCGCTCATGGCTAATCCTCGGCAGATTTTTCTGTAGAGGACAACACACCAAGCCAAGTTCAAACCGATCCATTGTAGGAGCTGCCGAAGGCTGCGATCTTTTGATTTTGCTTTTAAAAAACAAGATCAAAAGATCGCAGCCTTCGGCAGCTCCTACAGGGATTCGTGGGTACCTTTCAGTACCCGGTCATTTCCAGATAGCCCTGGCCGGAATGACTGCCGCTGATGTGCACCGGGCCTTCCCAGTAAGGGATGCGCAGGTTCATCCAGGCGTTGGGGTTGAGCGCGTCGAGGCTGATGTCGAGGTGTTTGTCGGGGATTTTGATCGACCATTTCACCGGCATCGCCCGGCCGGCTACTTTAGAGGTTTTTTGCGGGGTGAGCTGAATCTGCGAACTGCGCAGGGTTTGCGTCTGGCCATCGGCGGCTATCCACGTGCCGGTGAGATACGGCGCGCCGTCCTTCTGGCGCATGCGGTACAGCATCACGTGTTCGCCGCTGTCCAGATGCAGGGAAAACCAGTCCCAACCGGTTTGATTTGCGGTCAGCGGCTGGCTGCTCCATTCGCGATCAAGCCATGCCGGGCCGCTGACGGTGTGGCTCTGGCCGTCAATCTGCAACGTGCCGCTGGCCTGAAAAAACGGCTGGCTGTAGTAATACGACGCCTGACCTTCTTCGGATTTCTGACTGAAACCCTTGTCGCCCTGCAACACCAACGGGCGACTTGAGGTGAGGTGCAGTTGATAGGCGAAATTCTTGTCGCGAGCGCCGAGTTGCAGGTCGCTCAGCGGATCCTGCGCCTGACTGGCGAACCGCCAATCATCGATCCACGCCTCGAACGGCGCCAGTTGCACACCCGCCTGCCCCACCCCGCCTCGGGCGTAACGTTCGGCGGCGTGATGCACCGTGCTCGAAGTCACCGCCGCGTGCCCCAGCCAGATCGTCTGGTTGCCCCACCCCGCCTGCTCCGCCAGCGGTTTCAGCGCACTGCGAAACAGCGTCCACTGCACGCCAAACTCATTGCCCTGCTGATCCTTTAGATTGGCGGTGACGTACCACCACTCAATGCGAAAACCGTCATGCGCCCCGTGATCTGCCGGAAAACTGAACACCCGCCCCGGCACCACCGGCGTAAACGCCAACGCCTGATCGCCCATCCCGGCGAAGCCTTTTTGCTCCGGAGCCGATTGATCGCAACCACCGAGCAGCAACAAAACCAGGAGCACAACGAGGTTAATCCTCATGGGCAAACGTCCTCAGCAGGTCCGCCGGTTGCGTGCGGTACAGCGAGTACAGCGGCCATGCCGAAGCCAGTAACGTCGCCAATAATGCCAACCCCATCAACTGCAGCAATTGCCAAGGAAACACCCGCAACGGCAGCCGCCAGCCAAACGCCTGCACATTGATCACCGCGTCCAGACACCACGCCAGCGCGATTCCCAGCGGCAACGCCAGCACCAGCGTCAGCACCGCCAACAGCCAGGTCTGACCAAGATTGAGCAGCATCAATTGCCGCCGCGTTACGCCCAGCGCCCACAGCGGTGCGAGTTGGCCGAGGCGACTTTGACTCTGGGTCAGCAGGCTGATGAACAGCGCCACGCCCGCCACCGCCAGGGTCAAGCTGTTCAACGCCGCCGTCGCCGCAAAGGTCCGTTCGAAAACCTGCACCGACCAGCCCTTGAGCCGCGCCTGATCGACGATGCGGCTGTCATCCAGTTGAAAGCGCGCCTGCAGGCTATTCAACAACGGCGGAATGTTCTGCGGTTCGATACGCAGATTGAAACGGTTCGGCGTCAGTTGCGGCCAGCCACGCAGCAGGTGATGGATGTTGACCAGCAAGTGCCCCTTGGGATTGCCGTAATCGGCGTAGATGCCGACGATGCGCGGCGTCCACGCACCATTCGGCGCAGGAATCGTCAGTCGATCACCCGCGCGCACCTTCAGTCGACGCGCCAGCTGTTCGCTGAGCATCACCGCATCGTCGGTGGCCAGATGCGCCCATGGGTCGCTGCCACTGACATCGAGCAACGGCCAATGCTGGCGATAATGCGCGTGATCGATAATGCCGAACACCTCCGCCGGCCAGCCCTGCAATGTCACCGCGACCTGCCAGTTGGGCAGCACTGCCGCGACGTTCGGCTGCTGCTTGAGCCAGCTGTACATTTCCCGCGACTGCGCCGGATTGCTCGGATTGATATACAGCTCGGCACTAAGGCGTTGTTCGAGCCAGTCATCGAAGGTCTGGCGAAAACCGGCGGTCATGCTCCCCGCGCCGATGTTGGCGGCAAGCGCCAGGAGCAACGCCATCAGCGCCAGACTCAGTGCTGGCAATTGCTGACGGCAATCGGCGAGAAACCACTGCCCCAGCACCGAGCGACTGCGCCCGAGCAACTGATTCAACAACGCGCTGAGCAACACCGGCAGCGCCAATGCCGCGCCGATCAGCAATCCGGCCATCAAGACAAAACCGCTGGCCAGACTGTCGCCCCAGATCAATGCCACCAACGCAATCAAACCCAACCCTGCCGCCAACCAGCCCTGCCGACGCAACCAACGCGCATATTGCTGATGCCAGGCTTGCGGATCCGCCACGGCCAACAACGGCAAACGGGCGGCGCGCAGCAGACTGTTGGCCCCGGCGAGCAAGGCGCCGAGCAGGCTCAAACCGATGCCGCTGAACCACCACCAAGAACTCAGACGCAACTGCCCCGCCACTTCTGCGCCGTACAAACCGCGCAGGCTGGCGGCGACGTCCGGCAGCAACACACTCGCCAGCCAATAGCCGCTGATCACGCCGAACAATCCGCCGATCAGTGCAAGAACCCCCAACTCAACGATCAAGCAACAGATCAACATCCGCGCGCTGACCCCGCAGGCGCGCAGCGTACGCAGCAGACCGCGCCGTTGCTCAAGAGCCAGGCCAATCGCGGCGTGGACGATGAACAAGCCGACCACGAACGAGAGAAATCCCAACGCATCGAGATTGAGGTGAAAACTCTCGGTCAGTCGCGCCAGATTGTTTTCCTCACCGCTGCTTTTTAGCTGCAACTGACCTTTGAACACGGCAGGCAACTCGGCGTGAAAATCCTTGGGCAGCAACAGCCGCGACAATTGCCCGGGCTGTTCCAACAGGGTTTGTGCGACGCCGATGTCCACCAGCAACACGCCCGGCGCCATTTCCTTCTGCGCGAGCAGCGGTGGCAGTTTCAAGCCATTGAGCGTTTGCGGCGTATCACCTTCGCGCAGATTCAGCGCCTGCAAGGTATCCGGGGAAATCCACGTATTTCCGGGCGGCGTGAAAAACTCGACGACACGCTCGATCGGCAACGCCTGACCGGCCACCGCCGAATCGGCCGGCAGCGACACCGGTTCGATGCCCATCAATTGCAGCCGCTGATTGTCGAAGCCCTTGAGCAGCACCCGACCTTGCAACAGCGGCGACACCGGCCAGCCCTGTCGGCGCAGATCAACGAACCATTGCTGCGCGAACGTCGCGCCATTCGGCGTACCGAGACTGGCCTGCGGTTCGTCGCCGATCAACTGGCTGGCCCGCGCGTAACTATCGCGCGCCTGACTGTTCAGCGCTTCGACGCCGGTGAGCAGACTGGTCGCCAGCCACAACCCGGTCAGCACACTGAAAAACTGCACCGGATGGCGCCGCCAATGGCTGAGCAGAGCACGCAGGGTCTGACGGAAAACGATCACGTCAGCCGCCCACTGGACAACACCACTCGCTGCGCCAGACGCGCCGCGACCCGTTGGCTGTGGGTGACCATCAACAACGTGGTCGGCGTGTCGTCGAGCAATTCCAGCAACAGCCGCAGGACTTCATCACTGGTCGCTTCATCGAGGCTACCGGTGGGTTCATCGGCCAGCAGCAATTTCGGCTGCGACGCCAATGCCCGGCCCAACGCAACGCGCTGCTGCTGGCCACCGGAAAGCTGCTCCGGATAACGCTTGAGCAAATCGCCCAGCCCTAAGCGTTGCACCAGATGCGCCTGCCATCGTGGTTCATGGCGCCCGGCAAGACGCGCCTGAAACGCCAGATTGTCTTCGACGCGCAAACTGCCGATCAGGTTGAACTGCTGGAACACCAGACCGATTTCCGTTCGCCGCCAATTCGCCAGTTGCGCCTCGTTCATCGCTTCCAATCGATGCTCGCCACTGCGGATGCTGCCGCTGTCGACTTTGTCGAGACCGGCCACGAGGTGCAGCAACGTGCTTTTGCCACTGCCGGATTCGCCCATCAACGCCAGGCTGCTGCCGGATGCCAGCGTCAGGTCGACACCTTGCAGCACCGGCAATGGACCTTGCGGGGTGAGATAGCTTTTGAAGACGTTTTCAACACGAAGCATGCCGCCACCTGATCAGTCAGTGTGGGGCAAGGATAGCGGATGGCGATGACAGACCTGAATCTTGCGTTGAAGCAAATGGCCCCTTCGCGAGCAGGCTCGCTCCCACAGGTTGATCGCATTACAGAGGTGGGAGCGAGCCTGCTCGCGAAAGCGTCAGCCCAGCCAACTCAAAACTTACTGCCCCGCCGCCACACTCGCCGGCGCCTGCGACGGCGTGACAATGCTGCCCAGATCAATGTGCTTCCACTCAGGCTTGGCCCCCAACCGCGCGTTGAAGCGGTAGTTGAAGGTGAACTCATCCGCCGTCGCGACACTCAGTGGCTTGCCATAAACAGCCTCGATCCCCGCCAGGTCGTAGCCCATCAACTGCAGCAGGGTCGGAAAAATGTTGTAGTGGCTGGAACGATCCTTGTTCGCCGCCAATTGCGCCGACCAGTCCAGCGTTTTCAGATCGCGGCCCTGAATCACCACCAACGGCACCAATCCTTCCTCCTCCACCGGGTCGCCACCGCAGTGAGTGTTCAAGCCCGGATTACCGCGTTCATGCAGATCCTGGCCATGATCAGAGGTATAGATCAGCAACGCATTGTTCAGACTGGCCTCGGCGAACACCCGCGCAAAAAACTCGCCGACATTCCACAACACGGTGTTCTTGTAGGCATTGCGGTACAGCACCCAGTCATCCGGCTGGCCATTGAAACCGTTGCGCTCGCCGGTATCGGCCACCTCGGTGAACTGCCCGCGCGGCAAGGTCGGGCGGTAAGCCATGAACGCATCCGGATATTTGTCATGCACCGGGAAGTGCGCGCCGACCTTGTTGATCACCACCAGCTCCGGCTTGTCATCGTTGAGCAATTCGATGAGCTTCGCCGCTGCCGCCATGTCGCGATCGCGCACGCTGGTCTGGTCGAATTGCACGAACTGGTCGATGTCCTTCTTTTCGGTATCGGTCATCAGATTCTGCAGATTGCCGGCGGTGCGCTGGGCGTCGATGTACACGGTGCGCAGCCCAGCCTTCTTGGCGTACTGCCAGATCGACGGCAGCGTGGTGTTGATGCGCATGTAATCGGCGCGGGTGCCGCCGTAACGCAGGGTCACGTTGGTGTCGGCGCTGCAATTGGCAATGGACGCGGCGTAGCCGTAATTGAAGATGTCGACGCCGGGGTGCGCCTGCTTGAGATTGCTGTGCACACCGAACGGCGCGTTGATATCCAGATAATTGCCGGAGATGCTTTCGTCGATGATCAGCACGATGTCATGGCCGACCGCTTGCGAGGTGCGCGCCAGGGTCACCGGTTCACGCGGGCCGACGGTGTTGTGCAGCGCTTCATAGGCAAACAGGTTCAGATAGGCCAGCGGCGTGTACATGATCGGCAAGCCACGAGCGCCCTCTCCCGCACGCAAGAACAGCACGGCACTGAGCAGCAACACGCCGCACAACGGCGCCGCCACACGCAGCGCGTTGGGAATCGCCAGACCATGGCGGGGCTTCAGACCGATGCCGAGTAGCAACAGCAAACCGCTGAGCATGCCACGCAGGAGCGCGTCCCGGTACTGGTACGCCGCCTCCTGGATGAAACCGCCGGAGTAAACCAATGAGACGAAACCGCTGTAGGTCAGGTAATCCGCCGTGACCCGGGTATAGACATCGAAAAACACTGCCGAGACAAACATTGCCAATGCGAACACGTGGCGAATGAGAGCCTGCCTTATATACGCCATTAGATATAACGCAAAAGTAAGCGCCAAAAACATCGCGCCAAAAAGAAGTACAGCAAAACCGAGGCCGATAGCATTTAACCGATCAATGTAATATTCGGAATAAATCAACAAATAAACAATTAAGAACAATTCTTTGGCATATCTGAACATGGCGATACCGATCGGGCAAAACGGCAGGGAGTCAAAGGTTTGTCAGTCAGAACCTGACACTAGCACCCAGCCATCAAAGCGCAAGAATTGACTGTTTTCTGTAGAAAGCGTCAAAAAAACGGTGACTCAAATCTGACACAACCGAGACGCTACAAGCCTTTAAATTAGCGGCCTACGACCGTTTATCGCATATTTTAAATCTGAACAAATCTGCACAAAAGCAACAAATTCAATCGCAGCAATGACTTGATGGCCAATCGCCAAAAAATGCTCAAGTGTTATACAGATGCAACATGTCATTTTGCTGACACGCTTTTCAAACGCTGCGCTATACCCCTTTAACTATCTCATTCCGTAGTTAACTTTTGGTGTTATTGAGGTGCGCAGATGGACGTGAGCGTATTTGGCACTGGCTATGTCGGACTTATACAAGCCGCCGCACTTGCAGATGTCGGTCATCGCGTTTTATGCGTGGACATTGACCCAAACAAAATTAAACAACTGCAACAAGCAGTGCCGCCCATTAGCGAGCCAGGTTTATCGAGCACGCTTGAGGAAAACATCAAGGCCGGCCGTCTGTTGTTCAGTACTCAGGCCAGCGACGCGGTCGAGCATGCCGAGTTGATTTTCATCGCCGTCGGCACCCCGGCCGATGAGGATGGCTCTGCCGACCTCAGTCACGTGCTCAACGTTGCCCGGCAAATCGCCTCGTACATGGAGGCCGATCGCACATTGATCATCAAATCGACGGTGCCGGTCGGCACGGCGGATCAGGTGCTGGCCGCCGCCAACAGCGAACTGCAACGCCGCGACAAGAGCAGCCTGACAGTGCGCGTGGTGTCCAACCCGGAATTCCTCAAGGAAGGTAGCGCCCTCGCCGACTGCATGCGCCCGGATCGGATCATCGTCGGCACCCGTGACGATGTAGCCCGCGAGCAGATGAGCGAGTTGTACGCACCGTTCTGCCGCAACCGCGAAAAACTGATGTTCATGGACAACCGCAGCGCCGAGCTGACCAAGTACGCGGCCAACGCCATGCTTGCCACGCGCATCAGCTTCATGAATGAGCTGGCCAATCTCACCGAATTGCTTGGCGCCGACATCGAAGCGGTGCGCAAAGGCATCGGCTCTGATCCGCGCATCGGCTACCACTTCATCTATCCGGGCTGCGGCTTCGGTGGCTCGTGCTTTCCCAAAGACCTGCGCGCCCTGCTGCACACCGCCGAACACAACGGCATGCCGCTGAAATTGCTGCGCAGCGTCACCGACGTCAACGACCTGCAGCGGCACATCCTCTTCAGCAAACTCAAAGCACAGTTCCCGCAGGGCCTGGCGGGTAAATCGATCGCGATCTGGGGCCTGGCATTCAAGCCAAACACCGATGACATGCGCGAAGCCCCGAGCCGTTATCTGATGGATGCGCTGTGGGCCGAAGGTGCCAGCGTGCAAGCCTACGACCCGGAGGCCATGTCCGAATGCCGGCGCATTTACGGTTACCGTAACGATTTGCACCTGTGCGCGACCCGCGACGACACCCTGGAAGACGCCGACGCACTGGTGATCTGCACCGAGTGGAAAAACTTCCGTGTGGTCGATTTCGAGTTGCTCGCCGAAAAGCTGCGCTCGAAGGTAATCATCGACGGCCGCAATCTGTACAACCCGGAACAAGTGGCGGCCGCCGGCCTGCATTACAGCGGCATCGGCTTGCGCCACATTGCCCCTGAAGGACTACGGCCATGAAGGTCTTGGTCACCGGTGCGGCCGGTTTCATTGGTGCCCATTGCGTACTGCGGCTGCTGCGCGACGGGCATTCAGTGGTCGGTCTGGACAATTTCAACGGCTACTACGACCCGCAGCTCAAGCACGACCGCGTGCAGTGGGTGCGTGAGCAGGCCGGCGATTTCCAGCTCGCGACGGTTGACCTGGCCGATGCCTCGGCCATCGAAGCACTGTTTGTCCGTGAACGTCCGCAAGTGGTGATTCACCTCGCGGCGCAGGCCGGGGTGCGTTACTCGCTGGAAAATCCACGTGCGTATCTGGACAGCAATCTCAACGGTTTTCTGAACATTCTGGAAAGCTGCCGGCATCACCCGGTCGAGCACCTGATCTACGCGTCGTCGAGTTCAGTCTACGGCGCCAACCAGCACACACCTTACTCGGTGCAGGACGGCGTCAATCACCCGTTGTCGCTGTACGCCGCGACCAAGAAAGCCAATGAACTGATGGCGCACAGTTACAGCCACCTGTTCGGCATTCCCTGCACCGGCCTGCGTTTTTTTACCGTGTACGGGCCGTGGGGCCGGCCAGACATGTCGCCGATCCAGTTCGCCCGGGCGATCAGCGAAGGCACGCCGCTGAAGCTGTTCAACTACGGCGAGCACCAGCGCGACTTCACCTACATCGACGACATCATCGAAAGCATCGCCCGCCTCATCGAGCAGCCACCGCAGGTCAATCCGCAGTGGGATCGCGAGCAGCCCGACCCGGCCAGCAGCATGGCGCCGTGGCGCCTGTTCAATATCGGCGGGCAGCACCCGGTCGAGCTGAAAACCTATCTGGCGCTGCTGGAAAAGCACCTCGGTCAGACCGCCATTGTCGAGTTGCTGCCGCTGCAACCGGGCGACGTGCTCAACACTTGCGCCGAGGCCAGCGATCTGGCCCAGGCCACCGGATTTCAGCCCCGGATAGAGCTGGATGAGGGACTCGGACGCTTTATCGCCTGGTTCCGCGACTACTACCCCACTGCCTATCGCCCACGCGCCGTTCGCGGCTGAATTACTGTGGAGGACTCCATGACTGGACATGAGAAAGGTGTACCGATCCTAGAAATGCGCCGCGACAAGCGCGTGGATCCCGAGCACCGAATGCGGCTCGACGCGGCGATTCATCGCCAGGGTCGCGGCTGGTTCACGGGCCGCGACGGCGGTCGCCCATGGCAACTGTCACGCACCAATCGCGTGGTCGCTTGCCTCGGTGCGCTGATGATTCTGCTGCTGATTTCGCCGTTGTTGATTGGTCTGGCGCTGACCATCAAATTCACCAGCGAAGGCCCGGTGATGTTCGTGCAGAAACGCACCGGTTATCGCGGGCGCAAATTCGGCATGTACAAATTCCGCACCATGGTCGCCAACGCCGAAGAGTTGAAAGAGTCACTGCGTCACCTCAACAAGCACGGTGCCGACGCCATCGATTTCAAGATCGACCACGACCCGCGCATCACCCGCATCGGCGGTTTCCTGCGGCGCACCAGCCTTGATGAACTGCCCAACCTGATCAATGTAGTGACCGGCGACATGCGCCTGGTCGGCCCGCGTCCGACCTCGTTCAACGCCTATCGCTACAAGGACAATCACCTCGCGCGTCTGGCGATCTACCCCGGCATGACCGGCCTGTGGCAGATCTCCGGACGCAGCAATATCGACTTCGACCAGCGCGTTGAGTTGGACCTCAGCTACATCGCCGAGCAGAGCCTTCTGCTTGATCTGAAGATTCTGTTGAAAACCCCCTTCAAAGTATTCAGCGGCCACGGAGCAAGCTAATGGACGGTTCAACCAACAAAAGCCTGAGCATCGCCACCCCCAGCGAATCGAACCTGACCTCGACCGTGCTGGATCTCGATCTGCGGATCCTGTTCCTGACCGCCGCCAACCCCGGCTCAGGCACCACCACCAGTGCGCTGGCGCTGGCCAGCCAACTGGCGCAAATGAGCAGCGGCCAAGTGCTGCTGGTCGATGCCAGTCAGTCGGCAAACAATCTCACCCAGCAGTTGAACCTGAGCAAGGAGCGCGGCCTGCGCGACTTGCTGTTCAACCCCGACAAACCGCCGCTGTTGCAGGACTGCGTGGTGCAGGTCTCGAGCCTGCCGTTCCACGTGCTGCCCAATGGCCGGCCGATCCGCACCCTGGAGCACCTGACCGCCGAGCGTCTGAGCCCGTTGCTTGATCAATTGGGCAGCCAGTATCGCTTTGTGGTGATCGATGGCGACGCGGTGTACTCCGACGCCGACACGCTGGTCATCAGCACGCAAGTCGATGGCGTGGTGCTTGTCGTACGCGCCGAAGACACGCGCTGGGAAGTCGCGCAAGCCGCCGTGCAACGCCTGACTCAGGCCGGGGCAAAAGTGGTCGGTAGCGTGTTCAACCGGCGCAAGTACTACATGCCCAAATGGCTTTACAAAAACCTGTAAGCGAACGCAAAGGATGACGCCATGAACGCCAAAATGCTTGTCCTGCTGTTGCTGCCGCTTGCAGGCTGCTCCAGCAATTCCGACACCCGCAACATGCCGGTGAATATCCTCACCGCCACACCGGCCAATGCGCAAGCTACCGACATGCCGAGGGTCGAGCAGACCCTGCGCCCGAAAGACGTGCTGGATGTGATTTTCCACATCAGTACCAGCGGCTCGGACGCTTATCGCGTGCAGTCGGGTGACCAGATCGGCCTGAACTTCACCGCCGCCAGTCAGCTCAACGGCACGCAACTGGTGCTGCCTGACGGCACCATCGAACTGCCGGGCGCCAACACCTCGGTGAAAATTGCCGGGCTGACCAGCGACGAGGCGCGGCAGGAAATCCAGCGCGCCTATCAACGCAAGCAGTTGTTCCAGCCCAACCGCAATCAACTCTCGGTGCAGATTCTCAGCCCGCTGAGCAACGAGCAAAACCTCAAAAGCGCGCTTAACCACCCGGCCACCGGCATGAGCCGCGAAATCACCGTCGGCACCGATGGCTATGCGAGTTTTCCGGAAATAGGCGCCGTGCCGCTGCAAGGCATGACGGTCAATCAACTGGAAACCTTCCTCAACAGCAAATACGCGCAACTGCCGGGACGGATGACGGTGGATGTGCTGCTGAAATCCACCGCCGGCAACGAGATCTACGTGCTCGGCGAAGTCGCTCAGCCGGGCTCGTACCCGATCCGCCGGCCGGTGTCGGTGCTTGAGGCGCTGACCCTGGCACGCGGTACCAATGTCAAGGCGCGTCTCGATTCGGTGGTGATCATGCGGCGCAACGGCAATCAGGTGCAGGCCATGAACTACGACGTCGAGAAAGCGCTGTCGGGCGATGCGCCACAGATCGCCTACCTGCAACCGGACGACATGCTCTACGTACCGAAAACCAAACTGGCCAGCGCCGGCGAACTCGCCCGCCAACTGGCCGATGTGGTGCTGTTCCAGGGCGTGGGGTTCAGCTTCGGCTACCGCGTCGACAACAAAGGCAGTGACAACTGACTCTCAGGTGAACGACATGAACCCAAAAGAAAATTACCTGCACGAGTTCTTCAGGATTTTCTTCGCCAACAAGCAACTGGTGAAGCGCATCTTCCTGATCTTTGCAGTGATCGCGCTGTTGCTGCCGCTGTTGCTCAAACAGAGCTTCGATATCACCGCGCAGGTGATCGTGCAGTCGAAAAAACTGTCTCAGGGCGATGCGACCACCTCGCTGACCCAGGACAACGCCACCTTCATTCCGCCATCGCTGGCGGACATGGAAACCGAAAGCAACATCCTCCGTTCGCCGGCACTGATTCGTCAGACCATCAGCGAACTGCGCGACCAGGGTCAGTACAACCCGCCGCCGGGGATGCTCAGCAAACTGGCCGAACCGTTCAAGCGTTATGTCAGCACGCCGCTGCGCGAATACGTGATCAATCCGCTGCGTGATGCACTGGGGATGGAAACCGATCCGGTGCGCGACACGGCACTGGACGGCTTGACCCAGGAGGCCATCGACAATCTGAAGATCGAAACCCTGCCGGGTTCCAATGTCATCTCGATCGTCTACAGCTTCCCCGATCCCGCCCAGGGCACGACGTTCGTTGCCACGCTGTTGCGCAACTATCTGGTCGATCGTCAGGCGTTGCAATCGATCGAGCTGCCGCACTCGTTCTACGAGACCAAGAAGCTTCAGTATCAGGTCCGCCTCGACGGTCTGGAAGGCGAGCGGCTGAGCCTGCTGGAAAGCGTCGGTTCGTCCGATCCGAAAGAGGAAATCACCTTTCGCCTCAACGCGATCAACACCGAAGAGCAGGCACTCAACCTGTATCGCGATCGCTTGCTGCAAAGCCAGCGCTGGCTCGATTACCTGAAAACCAGCCTGGCCACCGCCAACACCAACAAACTCAATGACTACACCTTTCCGTTCACCTTCACGACGACGGTGGACAACATCGCGTTCGAGGATCGCGAGATCCGGCAGATGGGCGAGGCGCTGACCACTCAGGTCAGCCGCTATATGAACGACCTCGCGATATTTCAGCCCAGCAGCGAACCGATGTTGCTGGCCCGCGAGCAGATTGCCCGGACACGCCAGCAGTTCCTCAAAGTGGTCAACAACCGCATCCAGGAACGCACGATCGACCTGTCGGTGGTCAGCCAGGTCATCGAGCAGAAAACCGCGCGCATTGCCGAGTTCAAGAATCGCATCCATCAATTGCAGCAGACCCAAAGCAAGCTGCGCCAGATGGACACCGAGATCGGCGCATTGCATGCAGCGTTCTCAACCTATGCGCAACGCTTTGCCGAAAGCAGCACGACGCGAGCGCTGGATAACGACTTGTCCAACGCCCGTGTCTTGAGCCCGCCGTATGAACCGACCGAGGCGGCGTTTCCGAAACCGATGCTGATCATTCCGTTTGGTCTGCTCACCGGTCTGCTGCTGGCCATTGCCTTCGTCTATGTACGTGAGTTCTTCGATCACCGCTTCAAGCATCCTGCGCAAATCAGCCATGAACTGGGCCTGCCGGTGCTGTTGGTGCTCAACGAAGAAACATCGCAGCCGGGCAATCCGCACAAGAACTGGACCGTGCCGAGCCTGGTTCACTGGGTGCGCAATTGAACGCGGCGTCTACCCCGTGCGTCGCCCTGCCGATCATTCATTTGCTCAGCAGCGGCGGCTTCTACGGAGCCGAGCGGATGTTGCTGGATCATTGCCTGGCGACGCCGGGGCAGCACCAGGTGCTGTTCCTCGATGCGCCACCAGAGCTGATCGAGCGCTTTCGCGAGGCCGGGGTGGACGCTCGCGCCTGTGCCGGGCTCGGCGGACTGCTGTGGCACTTGCATCAGCGCCGTAGTGACAAGCCGTTGCTCAACACGCACAACTTCAAAGGGCTACTGTTCGGCTGGTTCGGCGCCACTGTGTTGCGCCTGCCGCTGGTGATCACTCAGCACGGTTTCACCCCGCGCAGTCGCAAGCAGAAGTTCTACACCTGGCTAAGCCTGCAACTGTGCCGCACGGCCTCGGTGAAGCGGGTGGTCTGCGTCGCGCAAAGCATCGCTGTGCTGCACCGTCAGGCCGGCGTCCGTGCCGAGAAGTTGCAGGTGATTCCCAACGGTTTGCCAGCGGCGCCTGCGCTGCCGCCGGCACTGGAACGACAACGCTGGCTGGTCGGTTACGTCGGTCGGTTGAGCAGCGAGAAAGGCCCGGATCTGTTTCTCGATGCGCTGATTGCGTTGTGTCACCAGCATCCGCAACTGGACGCCGTGATGCTCGGTGACGGTCCGGAACGTGAGGCCTTGCAGGCGCGTATCGACGCTGCCGGTTTACCACAGCGGATTCGCTTGCCGGGCTATCAGACGGCGATGCAAGGCTGGTGGCAGCAACTCGATGCGCTGGTGATCAGCTCGCGCACCGAGGGTACGCCGATGATTCTGCTCGAAGCGATGCAGGCCGGTGTGCCGGTGGTGGCGTTCGCGATCGGTGGCATTCCCGATGTCTTGCAGGACCGCCACAACGGCCTGCTCGCCGCACCGACCGATACCGCCGCCCTCGCCCGTCAGCTCGACACGTTGCTGGCCGAACCGAAGCTGGCCGCACAACTACGCGACAACGCCAGACGCACACAACAGGAACGCTACGACCTCAAGGCTTTGGCTGAACGCTGGTCGCAGCTGTACATCCACACGGCACCGGAGGCACGCGCATGATTTTCCCGCTCTCGATCGTCAGCCTGCTGGCACTGGTCTGCATGGCTTTGCTGGTCAGTCCTTATCCGTATCTGGCGCCGGGGGCGGTGTTGGGGCTGCTGGGTTTCACGGTGCTGTACCGCAAACCGTCGTGGGGCCTGCTGGGCATTGCCGCGCTGGTGCCGTTTGAAGGGTTCTTCAAGGACAGCGCGTTATCCGGGAGCAAATTGATCGGTGCTTCGCTGGCGCTGATCCTGGCGTTGCAACTGGCATTGCATCAGATTCCATCGCAGCGCCTGCGCAGCAATCTGTGGCGCTACCTGATCGGCTTCATGGCGCTGTACCTGCTGAGCCTGCTCGCCACCGACAACATGGGCATGTCACAGAGTCATCTGCGTGAACTGAGCGTGGGCCTGATTCTGTTCGTGATCACCTTGTTGGTCGGCCGCGAGCTGAACCTCGATCTGTTCGCCCGGCTGGTCACGCTCAGCGTCAGCGCCACCTGCGCGATGGCGATGTTTTCCAGCCGATTCCAGGACAAGGGCCGCGCCGCCGGCCTGCTCGAAGACCCGAATGCCTTTGCTCTGCTGATCGCCTTCGCCGTGCCGCTGGGCCTGCTGTTGGTGATTCGCGGCCCGAATCTGCTGCACCGTCTGTTCTGGGCGGGCTGCTGTCTTTTGCTGCTCGGCGGCATGACCAAAACGGAGTCGCGCTCGGGCTTGGTGGTACTGGCCTTGAGTCTGGCGATCGGGGTCTGGCATTACCGCCAGCACCTCAACCGCATCCGCCCCCGGCATTTCGGATTCGCCATGCTCGGCGCGGCCATCGTGCTGCCATTGGCGATTTATGCGATGCCTGCCGGTTACCTGGCGCGCATCCAGTCGCTGAGTATCTTGAGCGCCGGGGCCAAGGCTCAGGATGAATCCCTCGGCCGTCGCGCCTCGTACATTGTCGTCGGCAGCCAGATCATCCGCGAACATCCGCTGCTCGGCTCCGGCCCCGGGACCTTCCCGTTGCACTATGCGACCACCGGTTATGCCAAGGCATTCTCGGCCAACCGCAAGATCGGCGACCTGTATCGCCGCGCGCATAACACTTATCTGGAGATTTTCAGCGAATTGGGGATTCCCGCCGGCCTGCTGTTTGTCGGCATGCTCGTGCAGGGTTTCTACAACCTGATCCGCGCACGACGCGAATGGCTGCAACGGCGCGAGTGGCAGCACGCCGACCTGATGACCCATCTGGGAATGAGTTTTCTGTCGTTGACGTTGTTCCTGATGTTTCTCAGCGCGCCGAACCTCAAATACCTGTGGATCATGCTTGCACTGACCTGGGTGCTGCGCCTGAAAGCCGAGCAAGCACCGCTGACGGAGGCCAGGGCATGAGCCGGATCAGCATCGTCATTCCGATGTACAACGAGGCACGGCACATCGGCCGCACCCTCCTGGCCGCTCGCAAAGCCGCGAACGCCGCCGACATCGACTGTGAACTGATCGTCGTCGACAACGGTTCCACTGATGACGGGCCACAGATCGCTCGCGCCTTCGGCGCACAGGTGCTGGTGCTGCCCGGCCTGCTGATCGGCGCTTTGCGCAATCGTGGCGCAACGGTTGCCAGCGGTGAATGGCTGGCGTTCATTGATGCCGATATCGAAATGCCCGAAGACTGGCTGAACGAATTGTTCGCTCTCGAAGCGCAGAATCAGGGCGACATTTTTGGCCTGGATCTGCACACCCCCGCCGCCGCGCCGTGGTACGCGACCGCCTGGCAACGGCGCATGTTGCGTCCATCAGCGCACGCCAATCGCACCGTGGACTGGCTGCCCAGCGCCAACCTGTTGATGCGCAAACGCTGGTTTGACCTCGTCGGCGGATTCAACGAAACCCTGCGCACCGGCGAAGACAAGGAATACACCTTGCGTCTGAGCACACAGGGCGCTCGGCTGCTGTCGACCAGTAACAGCATCGCCCTGCATTGGGGCTACGAAATGAACTGGCGCGAGTGGATGGGCAAGGAGCTGTGGCGCCAGGGCAGCCACCTGCAGTTGCTGCGCACCCATGGCATGAGCCTGCGCCTGCTGCGTTTTCCGCTGCTGTCGTTGCTGGTCTGGATGACGGATTTTCTACTGATCGTTGCCTTGCTCGCCGGCCTCGCGCAGCTCGCGGTGATCCTGCTGGTGCTGACCCTGCTGCCGAGTCTGATGCTCAGCGTGCGGCAGAGTATCAAGCACCACAACGCTCGCCTCACCTTGCAACTGTGGGGTCTGCACTGGTTACGCCTGCACCTGCCCAGCGCGGCACTTGTTCTCAGTCTGTGTCATTGGAACGCCAGGAGGCCCGCCCGTGGCTGAATTCATTTTTTGCCTGTGCCTTGTGCTGCCGGCGTACGCCTACATTGGCTATCCGCTGCTGCTGACCTTGCTGGCGCCGCTGTTCCCGGCCTGGCGGCACGCGCCGGCACCGCCGCTGAACGTCAGCATCGTCATCGCCGCGCACAACGAGGCGCGACACATCGAGCACAAGTTGCGCACCCTGCTGGCCCAGGATTATCAGCCCGCCACGCTGCAGATCATTCTCGCCAGCGACGGTTCGAGCGATGACACCGTGGCCTGCGCGCACAAAGTGATCGATCCGCGCATCACCGTCCTCGACCTGCCGCGCCAGGGCAAGGCCGCCACACTGAATGCCGGCGTCGCCGTGAGCAGCGGCGACATTCTGGTGTTCACCGACGCCGACAACCAATGGTCGCGCGACACCCTCGGCCATTTGCTCGCGCCGTTGAGCGATCCGCAGGTCGGTGCCTGCGCCGGGCACATGGTGATCCCGGTCACCGGTGGCGGCCTGAGTATTGGCGACAGCCTCTATCGGCATTACGAAGGCTGGTTGCGCCGGGTCGAGAATCGCACCGGCTGCATGGTCTCCGCCGACGGCGCCCTGCTCGCCTTGCGCCGCGAGCTGTTCCAGAACGTACCGGCCGAGGTCAACGACGACTTCTTCATCAGTACCTGCGCGCCGGTCGCGCACAAACGCATTGTTTACGTCCCCCAGGCGCAAGTGATCGACCAGGGCGTCGACGAAGCGGGCAAGCAATGGCGCCGCCGCCAGCGGGTCACGGTCGGTGGCCTGCAAAGCCTGGCGCAACGCAGCGCCCTGCTGAACCCGTTCAAGTACGGCCTGTATTCCATCGCCTTGATCAGCCACAAACTGATCCGCCGCCTCGCGCCGATTCTCTTGCTGCCGCTGCTGCTGAGCAATTTCTGGCTGTGGAACGAGCACGGTTTCTATCGCCTGAGCCTGGTGGCGCAATTGCTCGGCTACGCGGTGGCCATCGCCGGCCTGCTGGATTCGCAACACCGTTTACCCAAACCGTTCCGCCTCGCAGCATTCCTGCTGGTGACGCTGGCCGGCATGAGCGTCGGTCTGTGGCAGTTCCTGCGCGGGCAACGCTACGCACAGTGGAATCCTGACCAGAATCGTTGAGAGGACTCATGCCATGGCGATCAAACAACTGCTAAAACGCACCAGCGGCTGGCTTTATCTCAACTCGTCAGTGGGGCGCAACCAGTTGCACGGTGCCGGGGTCATTCTGATGCTGCACCGGGTGCTGGCCAACGACCGTGCCGCCAACCTCCCGCACCGCAATGAACTGTGCGTCGGGCCCAAGGCCTTCGAGCATTTACTGCTGTGGCTGCGTCGGCATTTCGATTGCGTGCCGCTGATGGAAATCCTCCAGCCCAATTCGCTGCGCAGCGAGCGCCCACGGGTGGCGCTGACCTTTGATGACGGCTGGCGCGACAACGCCGTCAACGCCTTCCCCCTGCTGCAGAAACATCAGGTGCCGGCGAGCATTTTCCTCTCCACCGATTTCATCGGCAGCCGTCAGCGTTTCTGGTGGGAAAGCCTTGGCGAAACCCTGTGGGGCAGCCACGGTGAAAAAGCGCGGATGCACTTGATCGAGTGCCTGCAGTTCATGCATCACCCATTGCCGGTAATGCTCGATGACATCGATGTCGACCGCCGCAGCCTGGCGCTGCTGCATTTCCTCCAAGGGTTGAAGACGCTTGACCCGCAGGAACTGGAAAATCTCACCGATGAGTGCCCAGCCGAATCACAGCCGCAAGCGCTGGACTGGCATCAAGTGCGCGCGCTGGAGGCTTCCGGTCTGGTGCGCTTTGGCCCGCACGGTGCCAGCCACGCCATCCTCACCGGCCTTGATGATCAGCGCCTGAACGAAGAAATCAGCCGCAGCCGCGATGCCTTGTACAACGGCTGCAACCGCCCACTGCCGGTGTATTGCTACCCCAACGGCGACAACGATGAACGCGTGCGCGAGCAGATCGCCAATCACGATTATCCGTTCGCCCTCGGCACCGGCACCGGCATTTATCGCGGCGCAGGCGACCCGTTGAACCTGCCGCGCTTCGGCATCAGTCAGCGCATCGCGTGCAATCCGGCGCTGTTGTCGTGGCGCATTTATCGCGGGGCACGGCCATGAGTCGCGGCAGCTACCTCAAGCATCTGGCCCTGAGCATGGGCACCAAACTGGCAATGATTGCCTTGCGCCTGCTGCGCAATGTGTTGCTGGCGCGGATTCTCGGCCCGAGTGAACGCGGTTTGTTCGCCCTGCTCAGCACCCTGCCGGATCTGATCAGCGCGGCGACCAGCGGCGGCTTGAATTCGGCAGTCGGTTATCAAGCGGCCAATCAACGGCCGATGGGCCTGTTGCTCGCTCAGGTGTTGGTGTTCGGCTGCCTTCTGGCCGGGCTGCTGACCTTGCTGGTGGTCGCGCTGGCCCGTGAGTTCGGCAGCGAACTGGATGTGACGATGCAGCTTGGTCTGTTGGCGTGGCTGTTGCTGCTGGCGGTGCCGTTGACCGTCCTTAAGAGCGGCTTGCTGACCTTGCACAACGCGTCGGGTGGTGTGGTCGCCTTCAATGTTCTGCGGCTGATCGAATCCCTGGCGCCGCTGCTGTTGTTTGTTGCGCTGTTCTGGATGTGGAAAGAGGCAGCACTCGAAGCCGCGCTGATCAGTTGGCTGGCCGGCATCAGTCTGGTGGTGCTGGTCGGCTGGATGTGGCTAAAACGCGCGCAGCCGCTGCAACTGCAATGGGACCGTGCGAGCCAGAACGAGCTGCTGCGATTCAGTGCGCGCAGCCATCCGGACCTGCTGTTTCAACAGATCATTCTGCGCTCCGACTACTTGTTTATCGGCGCCCTGCTGGGCAGTACCGCGCTCGGCCACTACGCCATGGCCAGCGCCGCCGCCGAACTGTTGCTGATCGTTCCGGAGGCGGTCACCACACCGCTGATGAAGCGACTGCTGCAACAGGACAAAGGCATGGACAAGGTCACTCCGCTGGCGCTGCGCCTGACCGCCACGGTGATGCTCGGCGCCTGCATCACCATGGCAGTGATCGGCGAATGGTTGATCGTCACGCTGTTCGGTGCGGCGTATCAACCGGCGTATCCGGCGCTGCTCGCGTTGCTGCCCGGTCTGCTGGGCCTGTGCTATGCGAGCATTCTGCGCCTGGATCTGATTGGCAAGGATCGCCCGGGCACGGTGTCGTTGCTGATGGGCATCGGCGCTCTGTTCAACCTGGCGCTGAATCTGCTGTTGATCCCTGCCTTCGGCATTGTCGGTGCAGCGGCGGCTTCATCAATCGCCTATCTGGCGGTGACGGTGGCGATGCTGGTGCTTTATTGCCGCTTGAGCAACGTGCCGTTCTGGCAAACCTTGATCATCCTGCCCAGCGACATCACCCCGATGTGGTTGATGCTGCAACGTCGGAAAACAGCATGAAACGCCTTGCCCTGCTGTTGGGACTCGGCCTGACGCTGAACGGTTTCGCGGCGCCGATGCAGTGGGGCGATATCCGTGACGGCAGTTTGTATCTGCAAGCGGATCGCCCGGACACCGTAACAGTGCGATGGGTGCCGGCATGGCAGGCCGAGGCCAATGAAGAGCATATCTATCTGCTCGATGGTCAGGGCAAGCTGCAGGGCGAACGGCTGATCAAAGCCAGCGAAACTCGCGGTTCGCAGAGCTGGACGTTGCTGCCCGGGGCTGCCAGCAGTCGACTGGAAATTCCCGGCTATAGCTTTCGTAGTTACCGGATTGAACATGATGAAAAAACCGTGGCGCTGTTCGCCCCGGCCAAAGTGCATTTCAGTCTCGAAACACGCAATGGCGATGAGCTGTTTTTCCAGGTGGCACCGGGTGAGCACGCGCTGCTGAACGGCAAATATCATGGCGGGGTCAACGCGCTGCAAGCCCAGCGCATGGACGATGGACAGCAACTGTCGCTGGCCCTCAAGCCATACCGCGCCTATTGGCAATTTGACCACGTCGCCTTGCCGGTCAGCGACCGGCCCCAGGTCTGGCGCTTGCGCCTGCAGGGCAGCGGCAAAGCAGCATTCTGGCTCGACGGCACAGCCAATCTGTTTGCGCAAAATCCGCAGCAGCTTCAACCCTTGCGTGAAGAGCCGGGCCAGGTACGCCTGACCCTGCACGATAAGGTGCTCGGTCGCACCCCCGATCTGGGCATTGCCCTGCCCAATCTCATGCCGCCTGCGACTAGCCATGCCGCACTGGACGCCTTGAAGCCGAGTGCTGCAAGTTATTACAGCTATGTTGACGTCACTTCGAAAAATGCCCGTGGCGCTGACCCGGTTCGTCAGCTCTATCAGACTCGCTTCGGCATCCGCCAGGACATCACCCTGCTCGCTGGCACCGGGCGTCGGGCCGATCTGCGTGCCGACGTGCAAAGCAACAACGGCCTTGAGGCATGGCTCGCCGGCACTCGTGCCCTGGAGGGTCAAGGCACGCATTACATCGGCTTCGCCGACGAGCCGAACCTGAACTATTCGAGCTACGAAGATTATCGGGCGATTTTTGTCAGCATGGCCCGCCAGGTGCGCAGCGATCCGGCGAATGCCAAGGCCGGCGTGCGCATCGCGATGCCCGCCAGTTCACGTTTTGTCAACGGGCCGTTCGCCCGCAACGCAGCGGACAAGCGCGGCATCGATTGGGCGCGGCGTCTACTCAGTGAATCCGCCGATCAGGTCGATGCCTTGGCCTGGCATGAATGGATGATTCGCGACTTGCTGGCGACCCGGGTTTACCGCGATAGCGTACGCCGCGCAGCAGACTTGGTGGGGCTGGACGCTAAAGGTCAGCCACGCAAAGCGTTGCTGCTGGATCAGACCAATCTGTCCAGTGGCTCAGCCCTGAGCCCCTACGATCAGGAAACCCATTACACCGCGCTGTGGTGGGCCTCGGTGGTGATCAACGCCTCTCAGGATGGCCTGCTGAGCATGCTCAACTGGTTTCAGGCCGCCGACGAACCGCCCTACGGCAAGGGCATGGTGCGCATACATGACGATGGTCGCTTCGAGCTGAAACCGGTGGGTCTTGCCCAGCAATTCATCGCCCGGCATTGGCTGCCGCAAGTGCTGCGACTGGATAACGACGCTTTTGAGGTGGATGTTCTGGCGATGGCCGGCGACGAGCAGCGCGCACTGCTCGGGGTGAACAAAGGCACGCGCCTGCAACGGGTTGATCTGAGCGGTGCCAAGTGCCCGCTGAACCAAAGCGCCCTGCGTTTCTTCGGCGCTGACAATCGCAGCCGCGACATACCGTTTGCCTGCGAAAACGGGCGCGTACGTTTCGAATTACCGGGGCAAACCCTGTTTGCCCTGAACTGGAGCGCTTCATGAACCGCCCTTCGATGTTCTGTCCCGCGAGCCTCTTGCTGTGCGCGGGACCCTCAACAGGAGAAGAGACCATGGATGTTTTGCAAAAACTCAGCGGACATATCCGTCGTAAAGGCCTGCGAGCGACCTTGGCGAAGATCCGCAGAATGTACATTTTTGCCCATCAGGAACTGCTGTGGATGGAGCGCGATCTGGTCAGCCCAGTGCCGCCACACAGCCTCAAGCCCTACCCGCCACTGCGCATGTTGAAGATCACCGAAAGCAACGCCAGCGCCTTTACCCGCTACTTCGGCAACCGCGTCGGCGTCATGGCCGAGCTGGCCAGTGACGGTCACACCGGGCACATGCATATCGACGACAACGGCGATGCCGTGGCGTTTATCTGGGGCACGCCACGCGACTATTTCGATCGGCATTACTACCGTTGCCGGTTCCCGGTTAAACCCGGCGAATTTTTCGAGTTCGGCGGCGAACTGACCCGTGCCTACTGGGGCACCGAATTGTCGGTAGATCTGCAACTGCGCCTGTGGGAAGCCATGGCCTTGAAAGGCTGCCGCAAAGTGGTCGATGTCTGTGACTCGAGCAATGTCCCGGCGCTCAAGCTGCACCTGCGCATGGGCTATACCGAACAACAGCGGATCATGAATATCTACACGCTGTTCGGCCGCTGGCGCTTTTATCGCGAAACCCGCTACAGCGGTTCGCGCCTGGCGGCGCTGGGTAAAACTTCCCGTCCACCTGTCAAAGCAACGGCGGCCTGAACCTATGGTGATGCGATTCGAATGGCGCACGTCCCTGTGCGCTGCCGACTTCCCGGCCACAGCCTACGAAGCACTGCGCCTGCGCGTGGCCGACCACACGCCGTTCAACAACCTTGGCTGGTTGTGCGCGGCAGAGCAGGCCTTGGGCGAGGATCAGCGCCTGCACATTCTGCTCGGCTGGGAAGCCGAGCAATTGCTGCTGTGCCTGCCACTGGTGGCCAGCCGCGAACGCTTCGCTGGTGTGCCGTTTCGCGTTTTGCATCACTTGGGTCATCCAATGGCCGATCGCCTGGCCCTGCTGTCGTTGCTCGGCAGCGAAGACATGCACAAAGCGCTAGTGCTGATCCGTAAGCATCTGCCCCACGCGCTGCTGCAACTCAATGAACTGTCGGAACCTGCCGGTGAAGAAAGTGCGCTCACCGAATGGATGGCGCGCAGTTCCACGGCTGAACGGCGCCTGAGTTGCCGGGTGCCGGTGCATCTGATCAGCGACGCCGATCATCAGGAGATATCCGGCGACCCGCGCTACAAGTTGCGTCGGGCGCGCAAACGGATTGCCGCATGCGATGCGCAAGTGCGGCGAATCACCCCCGATGCGCTGTCGATGCCTACGATTTTAGAAGCGCTGCAGGAAGTCGAGTCGGTCAGTTGGAAAGGTGACGAGGGCGTCGGGATTTTCGCCACCGAACGCAGTCGTCAGTGGATGCAAAGCGCCTTCACCGCCCTCGCCGCCCAAGGCCTGGTGCGGGTCGTGACGCTGGAGCTGAACGGCCGCTGCATCAGCTATCGCCTCGGCCTGCTCGAACAGGGCCGGCTCTACGATTACAACCTGGCGTTTTTGCCGCAGTACGCCGACCTCGGTAGCGGACGGGTGTTGCTGGAGGAATGGATTCGCTGGGGGCTGGATGAGCACTGGCGCTGGATCGACGCGTCGCGGGTCAGCCTGGAAAACTCCAGCCATCAACTGCACGAACGCATGACCGGGCAACTGGAACACTGGCGCTGGAGTTTCTACTCATGGCGCCCAAGCGGCTTGCTGCTGGGCCTGGGGTTACGCCTTTGGCACCACGTCAAACCGGCCCTGCAAAAATGGCGCGCACAGCGTGCCGGCAACTCAACAGCGAACACATCCGAAATTCAACCGGCAACACCATCCAACACACCTGGGCTAGCGCCTCGGAGGGCATCATGAGCGTCATCGAAAATCTGCTTCTGCGCATCAGACAAAAAGGCCTGCGCCGCACCCTTGGCGCACTGTGGAAACGTTACGTCTTCGCTCACCGTGAACTGCTGTGGATGGAGCGCGATCTGGTCACGCCGATTGCCCCGAACAAACTGCGCCCCTGTGAAGGCTTGCGCAGAGTCGACATCACCGAGGACAACGCCAAGGCATTCGGCAAGTACTTTGGTGACCGCGTGGAGACCATGGCCGAACTGGCCGCTGAAGGGCATACGGGGCACATGTACCTGGACCAGGACGATCACACCGTCGGGTTCGTCTGGGCCAGCACTCGCGACTATTACGACCGCCACTTCTACCGCTGCACGTTCCCGGTCAAGCCCGGTGAATACTTCCAGTTCGGTGCCGAAATTACCCGGCACTATTTCGGCAGTAGCTTGACCGTCGACGCACAGACCGCACTTTGGCAAGTCATGTCTGCCCGGGGCTTTAAAAAAGTCGTGGATATCTGCGACAACGCCAATGTACAGGCCCTGAAGATGCATATTCGCCTGGGCTATCAGGAACAAGGGCATATCACGCATGTTTACGACCTGTTCGGGCACTGGCGTTTCTTCCGCGAATCGAACTACAGCGATTCAAGGCTGGAGGCACTGCGCAAGCCGGAAAGACCAGCAGTGACGGTGGCGGCGCAGGCTTGATTCAGTCTGGATATTTGTGGCGGCTTTGATGCTGCCATCGCGAGCAGGCTCACTCCTACAGGGGTATGCATTTCAAATGTAGGAGTGAGCCTGCTCGCGAAGAGGCCGGTTGTCGCGATCAAGAATTCAGGACTTGGTGGCGATCAGGGTAAAACACATCGGCATCTGCGCCTCTCGATTCAGATACTGGTCATACACCTCTTCCCGATTCGAATGCGCGTACTCCCTGAAGTGCGCAATATTCAGCCCCGCCCCGATGGCACCACTGAAAATCGCCCCCAGCGTATGCACAAACCAATACGACTTTGCCGACTGCTGCTCAACCTTGCCGACATAGACAATCGGTTCTTCCTGGACAAACGGCTCGGCGCGAAAGTACGAACTGGCGAGGCGATAAGGATCTTCCGCATCCGGGTCGACCATTTCCAGAAACGGATGGGTTTCGTAGATCACCAGTTTGCCGCCAGGCTTCAGCGTTGAAGCGACATGGCGGAAGAACTCGCCGATGTCCGGCATCCAGTTCAAAACACCAATGGTGATCAGCGCCACGTCGAAGCGGTTCTGCAATGACACTGGCAAATGATGGATATCGGTTTCGATGAATTCAGCGTTGTGCGGTGAACGCTTGTTCAGCTCACGCGCCTGATCGAGAAACGCCGTCGACTGATCGACACCGACCACGCTTCTGGCACCGAGCGCAAACAGGGAGAGACTCTCACGGCCGTTGTTGCTGCCCAGTTGAATCACATCCTTGCCATCGACCTCCAGCAACCCGCTCAACGTCTCATCGAGACAAGAGAAATCCACCTGCACGACCTCGCCGAGCAAAGCCTGCCAGTCAGGCGAATCCTGATGGTGGCGAGCGGAATCGTTCCACGCCTGTCGATTGCTCTCGATGGCGGTTTTATTATTGGGCACTTCCATGGCGCACTCCGGACGATGCTCGTGATTGAGCGGATCCGAGTCTAGATCAGCCCGGCAATTGCGGTTGTTGCAAACTTGTAAGCCAATTCGTGTAGGAGCTGCCGCAGGCTGCGATCTTTTGATCTTGTTTTTAAAGGTCAAGATCAAAAGATCGCAGCCTGCGGCAGCTCCTACAGAGATCCGATGTGGATCGAGCGTTGGGGGCGTGGGCAGCTATAGTTAATAGCCTTGGGGAAAACCGCACTCGCAGGTGCCGCCATGCAAATGCTCGAACGGCTGTTGTTGACCGGCTGTCTGCTCGCTGCCACACAGGCGCAAGCGCTGGACAGCAATTTCAATTATTACGGGCCTAACCAGCCCTTCGCCCACCCTGCTCCGTATTCACTGAGTTCCACGCCGCCCAAGCCTTACGACGATACGGCGCCGCAGGATTTTGTGGTGATTCCGGGTGACCATGAGTTCTACGATTCGCAGTTGCACACCGTGGCGGATGCGACAGTGCGGGTGTTTATCCGCACCTACGATGCGGAGCGTGGGATTTATGTGAATGACGAGGTGCTGGATCCGGGTTGTTTGCTGGAATGTTTGAGTCGACAGCAGCATTGATTCTGACGACCAAGAATTAACCAGACACCACAAAACCCTGTGGGAGCGAGCCTGCTCGCGAAGGCGGTGGACCAGTCAACATTGATGTCGGCTGACATGCCCTCTTCGCGAGCAGGCTCGCTCCCACAGGGGAAATGCGGTGTGTCTGGGTTACCACTGGCGTTTATCCGGGCGGGCGAGGCCGAGCTTTTCGATGCGGTAGCGCAACATGTCGCGGCTCAGGCCCAGCAGGCGCGCGGACTTGGTGACGTTCCAGTCGGTCTTGTCGAGCATCTTGCGCACCATGTCGCGTTCGACTTCCGGCAGGTTCATCGATTCGGTGTTGCTCGCCGGGCGCGGTTCGTAGTGCATTGGGGCTTCATGAATATGCAGCGGCGGCTCGTCGACCAAGCTCATGCACACGTTGAGCTGATGCGCGGCGATGGTGTCGCTCGGCGCCAACAGCACGGTCTGCTCGAGCATGTTGCGCAGCTCACGCACGTTGCCCGGCCAGGTATAACTGAGCAGCAATTCTTCGGCCTGCTGGCTGAAGTGAAGATTCGGTTTGCCGTAGCGTTTGCCGTGACTGGCGAGGAAGTGCCGCGCCAGCAACAGAATGTCATCGCCACGGGCGTAAAGCCGCGGCACTTTGATCGAAATGATCCGCAGACGGAAAAACAGATCGCGACGGAATTTGCCCTGCTGCACCATCTGCTCCAGATTGCAGTTGGTCGCGCTGATCACCCGCAGATTGACCTTACGCTCCTTCACCGAGCCGACGCGGCGAATGGTGCGGTCCTCCAGCAACTTCAAAATCTTTGCCTGCAACAGCAGATCCATCTCGCCAATCTCATCGAGAAACAGCGTGCCGCCATCCGCCGCTTCCACCAGCCCGACCCGGCGATCCTTGGCATCGGTGAACGCACCCTTCTCATGCCCGAACAGCTCAGATTCCACCAGATTCGACGGGATCGACGCGCAGTTGAATTCGATAAACGGACCTTTGCTGCGCGGGCCGTCGAAATGCAGCGCCCGCGCCACCAATTCCTTGCCGGTACCGGTCTCACCTTCCACCAAAACCGGGGGCAGATCGGTGTTGGCCATGCGCCGCTCGGCATCGAGCAACTGGCCGATAGTATTTTTTAGATATTGCATCGGTGCCGAGTCGCCGATCAGCGCCTGCACCCCGGATTTCTGCGCCTCGCGCTCCTGATAAAACGACAGCGTGCGCTCCATCCGTTCGGTGGCCAGAGCCTTGTCGAGCAGCAGTTTGAGTTCCTGCAGCGCGACCGGTTTGGTGACGTAATGAAAGGCGCCCTCCTTCATCGCCACCACCGCATCTTCGACGTTGCCGTACCCGGTCATCATGATCACTTTGAGATCCGGCGCGCTGATGCGCAGCTTCTGGATCAGCTCGTGACCGCTCATGCCCGGCAGCGAGTTGTCGGTCAGCACGATGTCAGGCATGAAGCTGCCCAATTGCTCCAGCGCGTCTTCGGCGGAATGGCAGACGGTCACCTCGAAGTCTTTGCGCTCCAGGTAGGTCTGAATATTTTCGGCCAACAGTTCGTCATCCTCGACCAGCAGAATGCTGTGTTCCATATTCCCCTCCCGATGCCACTTTGAAGTTGAGACTGACGCGGGTTCCTTCCTGCTCGCGGCTGGTCAGCACGACCGAACCTTCAAAACGCTCCATAATTCTTTTGACCAACGCCAGACCAACCCCGAGGCCGCCCTGTTTGGTGGTGAAAAACGGTTTGAACACCAACAGTTGCTGCTGTGCGCTCATGCCCTTGCCGGTGTCGCTCAGGGTCATGCGTACGCGGTCCGGCTGCGGCGATTCGAATTCGACGCTGAGCACACCGCCCTTGGGCATGGCTTCCAGGGCATTGGCAAACAGGCTATTGAGTATTTGCGTGAGCAACACCTTTTGACTGACGACCGGCGCGCAGTTTTGCGGACTGAATCGCACTTCGACGCCACTGCGTTTAATCAATGCATCAAATGCGCCAAAGGTGTCTTCTACTGCCATTACCAGATCCACCGCCTCGCCGTCGTCATTCATCGGCCGCAGTGAGACGAGCAATTCGCGCACCCAGCGCGACATACGATCGACCTGACTGATGATGTCGCCGATGTTGCGCTGCGCACCGGGGCTGGCGATCTCTTGCGCCAGTTCGGCGCTGGAGCGAATGGTCGCCAATGGATTGCGCAGACTGTGCGCCACCGCCGAGGACATCTCGCCGAGGGCGACAAAGGTTTCGTTGCTGATCAGTTGTTGCTGCTGGCTCTGCAGCAATTTCGCGGCACGGCGGACGATCCAGAACAACGCGAGAAAGATCGCCGCACCGCCGAAGCAAGTCGCCGCCCAGATCGAGGCGAAGCCACGGTCGATGCGGTCGACCAGATCCGCCGGCTCCTTGTAGACCTCAACCATGGCGACGACTTTGCTTTTGTCGGCGTTGAACATCGGGATGTAGTTCTCGATGAACAGGTATTTCGGTTCGCGCAGCATTTGCTGTTCGGGTTTCTCATCGTCGATCTTGTGGTAGCTGGAAGACACCGGCACTTTCATCTCGAATGATTCGTCGAGCTCATCGTCATCCTTGATGTGCACACCGATAAGCTCAGCGTTGGTCGACCAGATCACCGTGCGATCCAGCGCATAAACCGTCGCGAGCAAAATGTCCGGCAAGTGTTCGACGTGATCGAGAAACTCGGTGCGTGCCGAAGCCTGTAACGCCGGGTCAACATCGGGATATTGGTTGTCCTGGCGCGGGTCGAGCATTTCGCCCATCGTCCGGTTCGGATTGATTTTGGCGTGACGCATTTCCGCCGCGCCGATGGCCTGAACGAATTGCGCGGTCAGCAGCGCATCGCGCTCGACGCTTTCGGTGACCACGAAGCGCGTGGAGATATACCCCAGCCCCAGCGCCACGGCGGCGATGATGAAAAAACTCGCGAGCGAGAACCAGCGCAGCAGATTGAACTGCTCGCGCCAGCCCTTGCCTGCGACCGATGGGTTCGGTGCAGAGGTTTTTTGTGCTTCCAGTCGCTGCATGGGAGTGCCCTGGAGTTTTTCAATCGAGTCGCGTACAGACATCAGTGTAGGTGGCTCTGACCGCGACACACGGTTCAATGATGCTATTTCGCCGCTACTGCATACGACTCAACGTCGCGGCGTTATCGCCCGGTTTTACTGGCGTCAAAGCGCCGTCGGCCAAGGCTTTCGCGGACGGTTGCTGACGCTCGGTTTCATCGTGGAGGTAGTCGATGATCGACTGCGCGGACGGCTCGTCGAGGCGCAGGTTGGGCATCGGAATTCGCTCGAACTGTTCGTACAGCTGCAGGGCAATCGGGTCTTTTTCCGCGAGCAGGCGATCCGGTTCGCGTATCCAGCGATTCAGCCATTTCGGATCTCGACTACGCGTTACGCCAATCAGATCCGGGCCGATGCTGCGCATGCCGATGCCCTGCCCGTCCATGGGGCCGAGGCTGTGGCACGAGGCGCAGCGGGTGCGGAACAGTTCTTCGCCATTGCTCGGCGGGCGAATGTCCGGGGCGTTGGCGTAACTTTCTTCGATGCTCGGCTGCTTCCAGTTCTGCAAGGTGTTGGCCAGTTGATCGGCAAGGATCCACGGGTTCTCGAACGGCGAGGCTTTCATCCAGCGACCGGTGCTCTGGTTGCCGACGATCAGGCTGAGGTTGTGATCCTTGTTGCGACCGTTGTCGACGCCTTCGATGAACAACCCGAGTTTCTTGCGCAGGTCGGTGACGTCTTCGAATTCGCCGGTGAGAAACTTCCAGCCGGCGCCGACCTTGAAGCGCTGCGAATAGGCCTTGAGCACTTCGGGAGTGTCGCTGAGCGGATCGATGCTGATCGAGTAGAAGAAGATGTCCTGGCCGACCCGATCGCCGAGCAGTTTCTGCACCTGACGCAGCCGTGCGGTTTCCAGTGGGCAGGAGTCGCTGCACGACGTGAAGATGAAATTGATCACCACCACTTTGTCTTTGATCAGGTCATCGAAGAAATGCACCTGCCGACCGTCCTGATCGGTCAGCAAGGTGTTGGGGAAATAGTCGCCACCCCACGGGGTGGCGGATTCACTGGCCGCTGGCGGCTCGCCGAGGCTGGCCTGGTGTGCCAGTAGCACACGGCTGGCGAGCACACAGACCACCAGCATCAGCACCAGGTGCATGCCCAACGCCCGGGAGCGCGGGGTATGCAGCGGTTGGCGGTCACCGTGGCGGCGGTTCATGGCTTGACCACCACTTGTGGGCCAACACCGTCACCGTTGCGGAAGGTAGGCAGCGCGGCAGAGTTGACGTAGCGCACACCGTCCCAGCTTGGCAGTGGGGTTGGCATCAGTTGCAGTTGCCCGGGCTTCTCCAGGTCCCAACGCAGCAGCATCGAGTTGTCCTCATGCTGAGTGTTGTGACAGTGCTCCATGTAGGTCCCGGCGAACTCGCGGAAGTTGATCGCCATTTCGACGCTGTCCAGACCGTCCTTTTCGGAGCCGATGCGATAGACGTCCTTGCGTGCCCATTTTTCCCACTCTGGCGGGGCCTTGCCGCCGCGACTGAGGATGATCCCCTCCTCGAAGTGCACATGCACCGGATGGCTCCAGCCCGTGCCACCAGCCTTGATGTTCCACACCTCCAGAGTGCCGAACCCGGTGACACCGGCATCGGTCGGGCCGCTCGACAGTTGCGTCGAAGCGTTCAGGCGACGCGGGTCCATGTGGAAGCCGAAGCCGCCATCGGTCTTGACCGTCCACGGCGCTTCATCGGTGCCGTCGGAACGGCCGAAGGTGAAGGTGCGGTGGCGCGCCTTGGCCAGCACGGCTTTATCGGCGGCGTTGTCGCGGTGGAGCTTCAGCGGGATCATCACCAGCCCTTCCGCCTTGCCCGGTTTCGCCGGTTCGTAGGCTGCCGGGTTCATCGCCAGATCCTGACCGGTGTAAGCCTTGACGTTGAGCTGCAAGACCTTGCCCACCGCCGGGTCGCCTCTGTCCCACTGCGGGCCCTTGCTGGTCTGCCTGATCACCGCCAGGTATTTCTCCGACAGGATGTCGCCCAACGGGATGACGTCTTTGGGTCCCTTGCCGTCGTCGTGAGCCTGCAGGTTGACGAAGAACAGCTTGTCGCCTGGCTTGATGCCGTTTTTCGAGAAGTTGACGATGATGTCGAAGCGCTCGGCGATGCCCTGAGTCGGCAGGATCGCGTTGTGGTTCTGTTTGTCGCCATCGGCATCGAGATCCATGCTGCCGTCGAACGGCACGCTGTGTTCCATGATGTTGCCGTCGTTAGCGATCATGTGGAACGGCACACGGCTGTACGACACACCGGAGTTTTTCGGCCCCTGGAACTCGCCGCTGGTGCCTTTGATTTCCCGCACCAGCGCCAGTTTGAAGTAGCGCGACACCGAGCCGTTGAGGATGCGGAAGCGATAACTGCGCGCACGCACATCGAGGGCCGGTTTCCATTGCCAGTTGACCAGCAACTGATCACCGAGGAAGCCGTCGGTGTTGAAAGGGTTGAACCACAACTGCCCTTCCTGATCCCAGGCCTTGTCGGCGAACACCAGGTTGACGTCGTAGTCACGGTTGCCCCATGGCAAGGCGCTGCCGCTGGGCAGACGCAGGTTCACGCCGTCGTCCACCGACTCGTTGCCGCGATCCAGGGCACTGTAGTAATTCATCATCGCCGCGTTGCCCTTGTAGACATTCTGCGCGGTGAAATCGAGCATGTGATCGTGGAACCAGTGGGTGCTCATGGTCTCGCGCCAGTCGCCACGGATTTTGATCGTGCCGTGGTCGCAGGTTTTCTTCGCGGGGGCCAGGTCGTTGACCCACAAGGTTTCACCCGGTGCACACGGGAACGCCGCACGCGGGTCTTCAGCCTTGGTGTTGATGCTGTCGTAACCGGCAAGCTGGATCGGCCAGCGATAGTCATAGAACTGCCCAGGAAAGAAGAACGCGTTGGCATAGCCGTCGCTTTCCGCCGGCGCGTGACCGTTGTGCTCGTGGGTGCTGATGGTGTGCAGACCGAATCCACGGTTGGCCGACGGGTCGATCGGCAAGCCGTTGTAGTGGCGCATCATCACCGGTTGGCCGTAGCGCACCATCAACAGTTTGGGCGGCAACGTGCCGTCGAAGGTCCACACCGAATTGTGGTTTTGCGCCGGCATGGCCGGGTGGAAACGCGGGTCGACACCTTTGGCGGTGCCATCGGTCGCTGGTACGCCAGCGACGTTGTGGTACAGGCCGCCGGGGCCGAATTCGCCCACCGCGTAATGGTGCATTTGCACGCTGTCACGCAGGCCACCATTGAGGCGTGCACCGGTCTGCGCGGTTTTGTAGGCGACTTGCGGGTAGAACTCGTTCCAGCGCTGGTGCGCCCAGCCTTTTCCTGGCGGCCGACCTTCGGCGGATGAGCCGATATGGCGGTTGAGGTACACCTCGATCTGCGCCTGCCACGGGTTGCGGTCGACGACGTTGGCGAACTGGCTGGGGAACGGCGTTAGCCCCGGTTGGCGCAGGAACGCATCAAGGGCGGTGCCGGGTGGCGCGCTGCGGGCGATGTTGTTCGGGTCCTGAGCCGGTGCCGGGCCAATCGCGGCCGGCGGAAACGGCAGCGGCGCGGCCGGGGTGGTCGGGTCGAGTTTTTCCGGCCCGAACTCTTCGAACAGGGTCAACTGCTGGGTGAACGGCTGCGCGCCATAGAGCGGGCTCGGCTTGCCGTTGGTGGGGTAATTGAAACTGGTCTGCACGGACGGCGGCAGGACGTTTTCCACACGCGTTTCAGCGCGGTCGCCTTTGACCCCGTCGGGCAAATCGAAAGAGTCTTCGTTCGCCTCCGGCATGGTCAGAATGGCATTGAGCGCACCGGCGCGGTCAGCCGGTTCGTCGTAGTACGCCGAAGGATCGGAGGTTTCTGGCTGTCGCTCGTCATCGATCGGGCTGGCGCGAACGCCGGCCATGCTGCCGAGGGTCAACATCAGAAAGACGCTCAAGGGCGTCAGCAAAAAGGTGTTGCTTGGGGCACGCGTTGTTCTGTCCATCACCAGCCGCCTCATCAAGGAAGGGGTGATGGTGTTTTGCAACTACTGCGCCAATAAATTATTTCCAGTTGTAACAGGGGCTTGGGGATGCTGTGAGTTTCCCCACTCCCCGGTGACCGGGGCTTGACACCCACTGATGGGGGAAGTTCACATTTTTTTGTTCATACAAATCCCCCCTGTAGGAGCTGCCGAAGGCTGCGATCTTTTGATCTTAAAAACAGAATCAAAAGATCGCAGCCTTCGGCAGCTCCTACAGGGGAATGTGTTTATCAGGGGACGAGTTGGAAGGCCAGACGAACGGTGGTGCCCTCGCCTTCGCGGCTGTCGAGGGTCACGCCGCCGCCGAAGCGTTCCATGATGCGTTTGACCAGGACCAGACCGACACCCAAACCACCCGATTTGGTCGTGAAAAACGGCCGGAAGGCCATGGTCCGTTGTTCTTCATTCATGCCTTTACCAGTGTCGCTGAGCACCACGCAGACGCCACGGTCGTCGCTCGGTTCCAGGCTGACGGTCAGCGTGCCGCCCTTGTCCATCGCCTCCAGTGCATTTGCCAGCAGGCTGTTGAGGATTTGTGTCAGTTGTACTGGCTGGCTGAGCACCATCGGCGTGTGCTGGGGATGAAACACCACCTGCACGCTCGCTCTGGCAATCTGCTGTTCGAACGCCACCAGGCTTTCGTGCAACGCGGCCACCAGATTCACCGGTTCCGGATCATCGTTGAGCGGTCGCAGCGATTGCAGCAGCTCGCGCACCCACTTCGACATGCGGTCGACCTGGCCGATGATGTCGTTGATGTTCTTCTGCGCCGGGCCGGCATCGAACTCCAGCGCCAGTTCGGCGCTGGAGCGAATCGTCGCCAACGGATTGCGCAAACTGTGCGCCACGGCGGAAGACATCTCACCCAGAGCGACAAAGGTTTCGTTGGCAATCAGTTGTTTTTGCTGAGCGGCGAGCAGAATCGCCGCGCGCCGGACGATCCAGTACAGCCCCAGATAAATCAGCCCGCCGCCGAGCGCGGTGGCCAGCCAGATCAGAACCAATCCGCGCTCCATGCGTGCGATCAGATCCTTGGGCTCCTTGTAGATCTCGACCATCGCCGTGACGTTCTTGCCCTCGGCGTCGAACAGCGGAATGTAGTTCTCGATGAAGATGTAATCCGGCGGCGTGATGAATTTCTGTTCTTCACGGGCCTTGTCGACGTCGTGGTAGCTGGCGGATACCGGAATCTTTTCGTTGAAGGCGCGATCAAGGTCTTCGTCGGCATGAATGCTGGTACCGATCAGCACGGGATTGGTTGACCAGATTACCTGGCGGTCCGGCGCGTAAATATTAGCCAGAATCACGTCCGGCAAGTGTTCGATGTGATCGAGAAACTCGCCCCGTGCATCGGCCCGGGCTTGCGGACTGACGTCGGGAAAGTGCATGTCCTGACGCGGATCGAGCAATTCGCCCATGGTCCGCACATTGGGAATCGACACATGGCGCACCTCGGCCGAGGCGATCGCCTGAATGAACTGCGCGGTGAGCAAGGCATCGCGCTGTACGCTTTCATCAATGACAAAACGCGTCGACACCGCCCCAAGCGCCACAGCCACCGTGCCAATCACCGCCATGCTGATCAGCGAAAACCAGCGCAGCAGGTTGAACGACTGCTTGCGCGAGTTCAAGCGCAGATTGCCCTCCTCGACCGGTAGCGATTTCGACTGCATGTTCATGGCGGCGACTTCTCTATACGTCCCTATAGGGTTATAGCCCACCGTTGGGTGTTTGCCCGGTTGCGGGGGTATCGACCCGGTTGAGTTGATCCCACAGACACCGCCAATCCCTTGTAGGAGTGAGCCTGCTCGCGATCGCGGTGGGCCAGTCGACATTTTCATTACAGACACATCGCTATCGCGAGCAGGCTCACTCCTACAAGGGTTCGGTGTACGACAGGTATTCAGTTTTCATCCCCACCGTCCCCGATTCTGGGGAATGACGCCCTTTCCCCGCTGACCAAAAACCTCACGCCCATACCCGCCAAGCCTTCTACCCCGGCCCTCTGCCGCCCATTCACCGCACCTTGGCATGGAAGGTGTACAGGCCCTGTGCAACTGACCCATCCCCAAGGGGCAGGTACTTTGATAGAGGGATTAACTCATGCACCCTTTACTGTCCAAAACCGCGACTGTCCTGGTCGTGAGCGCATTGGCCCAAGGCATTGCCCAAGCCGCTTTGTTTGCTGTTGATCCGGGTCCGTACACACCGGCCAACGGTGGTTTCGCCAGTTGGTATCAGGACTCCCACGGTCGCACCCTGGATCTGTGCCTGTCCAAAGCGCTCAGCTCCCGAGTACCCAGCGCCCCCGGCGCGCCGTCGTACATGTGCTCGCTGCTGCCGACCCCCGGCGTGTTCGATGACGCGCAACCAATTGTCTTCCCGACAAACTTTCCCGACGAAGCGTTCTGGTTCACCGGCGAAACGGCCCTCGTCGACGCCGCACGGGGAATTGATCTGGGCTACGTCAGCGCCATCGAAGCCGCATTCGCCGCTGAAGAACCGGTCGAGGGCGATCAAGTCAGCTTCGCCCGAATCCGTATCCGGGTCGATGTACCCACCGCCGGCACCTACGTCATCACCCACCCGTATGGCGTCGATGTGTTCAACATCGACACCCCCGGGCGGCGCGCAATCAACATGACTCGCGACATTGGTATCGGCACGCCGAAAACCTATGACGGCGCGCTCAAGGGTGACATCGGACCGTTCCTGCGCAGCGTCAACGGTCCCTACACCGAGACCAATCCGCTGACCGGTGCCGCCGAACAATTCGTCGGCGACCCGAACCTCAACGAGGCAGTCACCGGCAGCCCGTTCAACACTAACTACGTACGCATCGAAGGCCCTAACGGCCTCGATCTGCGGACGAACGTGTTCGCCGTTTCGGGCAAGTTGTCGACGGTGGTCCGGCCAACGCCAATGATCACCCAGCGCAGCACCTACTCGCGCAAGGCCGGCGACAGCGCACCGGTGGCGCAGCAAGACGTGTTCGTCCTTGCTCCGCCAGCTCCGGGTACGGCGGCCGTCACCAGCAGCACCCCGGTGCTGAACATGACCGAAGCCAACAGCACCGGCAGCTGGTACGCACAGTCCTCGGTCAACCCGACCTTGCCAACTACTTTGCAAGTGACCGCCGACAACCACCTGGCCATCGCCAGCAGCACGCCGACCACCCTGCCCATGACCCTGACCGACCTGGTGGTGATCCAGAGCGCGCAATACAGCCTCAGCTCAGGACAACTCACCGTGGTGGCCTCGACCAGTGACGAAACCTCACCGCCGGTACTCACCGCCACCTCCGGCAGCGGCGCCGCCATCGGTGCGCTGGGCGGCGACGGCGCGGTGAAAACCCTGGCCACCGGGATCTCGCCGATCCCACCGGCTAAGGTCCGTGTGACGTCGTCCAACGGCGGCAGCGATACCGAAGAAGTGGTCATCGTGCAATGAACGCTCACATGCCCAGATCCGCATCAGGAGGCATCATGAACAAGTGGCCACGCTTTGCGCTCAACGCGCTCGGGCTCGCTCTCTCGCTGACCGGCAGTGCCTATGCGCAACTCGCCGCCGTCGACCCCGGCCCCTACACCTTCGCCACCGGGAAATTCCCGATGTGGTATCAGGACAACAATCTGCTGTCGATGGAACTGTGCCAATCGCGCGCCGCCAGCTCGCGCGTTGCCGCGACCACGCCGCCGGCCTACATGTGCATTTTGCTGGCTGAACCGGGTATCTACGACGACGCCCAGCCGATGATTTTCCCAGACAACTGGCCGCCGGAAGCCTTCTGGTTCCTGGCCGAAACCACGATTGCCGACAACGCTGCCGGTTATGGCGTGGACGCTTATGTCGCCGGGATCGAAGCGGCATTCGCCTCGGAAAATCCGGCCGATGGTGATCAGCAAAGCTTCGCGCGGATTCGCATCCGGGTGAACGTACCCGTTGCCGGCACCTATACGATCACTCACCCGTATGGCGTCGAGACGGTCAATGTCACCGCGCCTGGACGCCGCGCGATCAACATTACCCGCGACATCGGCATCGGCGCACCGGGCAATTTCACCGGTGCCGTCAATGGCGCCATCGGACCGTTCCTGCGCAGCGTCAACGGCCCGTACACCGAAGTGAACCCCGACACCGGCGCCACGGAAACTTTCGTCGGTGACCCGAACCTCAACGAAGCGGTGACCGGCAGCCCGTTCAACACCAACTTCCTGCGCATCACCGGGCCTGCAGGGACGATCCAGTCGAACGTGTTCAGCCTGTCCGGCAAAGTGCTCGACAACCGTCAGCAGACCCAAGTGGAAATCGACCGCGCCACCTATCGCCGCACCGCCGCCGGCGTGCGTGCCGAAGTGTTTGCCAAGGCCAGTAACAGCTCGACCCTGTGCTTCCGCGAAACCGTGGCGCTGCTCCCCGGCCCACCGCCAACGCCGTGCCAGACCACTCTGCTAGGTGACAACAATGGTCTGTTCTTCGGCCACCGCTTGGGCATTGGCGCGGTACCTCCGGTAGTCGTCGTGACCGCCACCAACCCCGCCGGCACCACGCGTCCGACGGCCGTATCAGCCAAGCTCACCGACGTGGTGAAAGTGCAGACTGCCCGTTACAACTGGGCCAACCATAGCTTGCTGATCGAGGCCACTTCGAGCGATGAAGTGGCGATCCCCGACATGGTTGCCCAAGGCTACGGACGTCTGTCGAAGACCGGCACCCTGCAGCGCATCACCGTCGCCGACCTGACTCAGCCACCCGCTACCGTGACGGTGAAATCTGCCGCTGGCGGTGGTGACACTGAAGCGGTCGTCGTGGTCGGCAGCGCGCCGGACACGGGTGAAAATCAAGCGCCGATCAGCAATGCCGACACCGGCAGCACAAGCTTCGGTGTGCCGATCACCCTCAGCCTGTTGACCAACGACAGCGATCCCGATGGCGATAATCCACTGGGCATCACCGCGTTGACTCAACCGGCCGCGGGCCAAGGCACCGTAGCGCTCAACGGCACCACATCGGTGGTCTACACGCCGCCAGCGGTAGTCAACGCGCCACTGACCACGACCTTCACCTACAAGGCGCAGGACGCCAAAGGTCTGGCCTCGGCCAACCCGGCGACCGTAACCATCACCGTCGCACCGAACCAGGCCCCGACCGCCGTCGCCGACAGCGTCGCAACACTGGGCGTAGCGATCCCGATCAACGTGCTGGCCAACGACACCGATCCGGAAGGCAACGTGCCACTGGCCGTCAACAGCCTGACCCAACCCGCCGCCGGGCGCGGCACGGTTAGCAGCAACGGCACGGTGATCACCTACACCCCACCGGCCACCGTGACCACGGCATTCACCACGACCTTCACCTACATCGCCCGGGACGCCTTCGGTGCCCTGTCGACGCCGGCCACGGTCACGGTGCAAGTTTCGCCACGGCCAGCAGCGGAAACGTTCGCCGTCACCGCGTCGACGGTGCAGGCACGCTCCGGCGGGCGCTTCAACTGGGACTTCACCGGCACCTCGTCAGTGACCACCGGCAACACCATCACCGTGCAGGTCACCACCCCTTCCGGGCTGGTCACCCTTGGCACCACCACGGTGCCGTTAACCGGACGCTGGCGGCTGACGCTGAACAACACGCTGGTAGTGCCTTCGGCCAACCCGACCGCGACGATCCGCTCGTCCCAAGGCACCGTGCGCACGGTCTCGGTGACCACGCTGTAAGCCAGATCCCCAGCCACTTTCGGGTGGCTGGGGCACGGTTCTAAACCGGATAACGCCACACAGGATTTTCGCCATGAACACGCCGATCGCAGCCCTGCTTTGCCTGCTCCTGCTGTGCAGCACTGCGAGCGTGCGCGCCGACGACCTGATGGAAAACGACGACCTGGCCCCGACCAGCAGCGATCTCGGCGAACTGCCCCCACCGGTGGGTCAGCAAGCCCTGATCGACCAGCTCGGCCAGGCCAACGTCGCCCTGCTGCAACAGAACGGTCAGTCGCTGCTCGGGCAGATCGTGCAGTCGGGCAGCAATCAGGAGGCGTACATCCTGCAACAGGGCAGCGACCTGATGGCGCTGATCAACCAGAACGGTTCCGGCAACGCCGCCTCAATCACGCAAAACGGCAGCCACAACCGCGCGCAGATTTCGCAAAACGGCAACAACAACGACGCCAGCATCGAGCAGGCCGGCGCGGGGCTGCAAAGCGCCGTGACCCAGTCGGGCAACGGCATGAGCGTTTCGGTCAAGCAATATCGCTAAGCACTGCAAATCATCGGAGAGTTCATCATGTTCAAACTGACGCCCCTCACCGCCGCCATCCTGGTCATGATCAGTGCCCAGGCGATGGCCGACGACAGCCTGTCCAACCAAAGCCAGGTCGGTACCGCCAACATCGCGGACGTTAAACAGACCCAGGCCCCATTCAGCACCGCAACCCAGACCCAACTGGGCCAGGGCAACGACGCCGCCGCCGTGCAAGACCATGCCACTAGCGTGATCACCCAGGACGCGGTCGGCGACTACAACGCCGCTTACGCGGAACAACTTTACGAAGACAACGCCACCATCACCCAGCAACAGGTCGGCGCCTTCAACACCGCCCACGCCAGCCAGTCGCTGGGCTTCGGCTCACCGAACAATGCGCTGCAACAACAGCAAGGCACTGGCAATTTCTCGTTCATCTATCAGGATTCGCAGAACGGCAGCGAAGGCAAAACCTTCCAGTTCGGCGACAGTAACGAAGCCAACATCGAACAACTCTATGAAGGCACCGGCAACAGCGCCGTGATCACCCAGTACGGCACCGCCAACTACGGCACCGCCGAACAAGTGCTGCACAACGGTGGCCAGATCGGCATCAACCAGGCCGGCGAAGGCAACTACGCCTACGGCGACCAGCGCAATGGCACCGGCGGCAACATCACCATCAACCAGTTCGGCAACCTCAACGGCACTGAAATCTGGCAGGACGCGCAACTCGCCAGCCAGGCCACCGTCAACCAGTACGGTGACAGCAACGAAACCGTGGTCGACCAAAGCTTCGGCGAAAACAACACCGCCGCCGTCACCCAGGTCGGCAACACCAACGCGATCTACGCCGACCAGTTCGAATCGGTCAACTCGACACTGGCGCTGTATCAGGTCGGTAACGGCAACGTGCACTTCACCTACCAGAACGGCGACAGCCACGTGCTCAACGCCACCTCCGTGGGCAACGACAACAAGGTCTACGCCAGCAACTGGAAAGGCCCGCAATCCGGCGGCCAGTTCGGCAGCGGCCAACGCGCGACCGTTACTCAGGCGGGCAATGGCAACATCGCCAGCTTCACTCAGGATGGCGTCGGGCAAGTCATGACCACGCATCAGACCGGGACGGGCAACAAGACCACGGTCAGTCAGGCTGATTCGTATAACGAGCTGTATTTTGATCAGAATGGTAGCGACAACATTTTGATCTCCGATCAACGCGGCACGGGCAACCTGGTGCAGGGTTCTTCGAATGGCACGGGTAACAGTGCTGAGTTTGATCAGTCTGGGTCGGGGAATCAGGCGTATACCGCGCAGTTGTATGGCAGCGACAACATGATCACTGTTAAGCAGGCGGATACGATGAACGTGGCGTATGTGACCCAGGGCGGCACGGGGAACATTGCCAATGTCGATCAGAGTGGGGTTACGCAGACGGCGAATATTCAGCAGTTCGGGTCGGCTAACCAGGCGACGGTGTTGCAGCAGTAGGGTTGGGTGTTGATGGGCCGCGATTCTCTGGTGAGGGGGGTCGCGGTTTTTTTTGCGCTTACGCTTGAGTTGCGTCCTACGGAAAACGGAACGTTTTCAGAAATTCGGGGAGTTTTCTGACAAGTTCTGGCGGTTGGCCGTCGGAAGTGCAGGCTCTAGGATTTGCCAGGACAACTTGATCCTAATGGAGCTTGGCCTACATGCAATTCATCCAGACAGCGACGACAGCGATACCGTTAACGAATAGACTTCGAGGCACCAAACCCGGAGGCTCTATGATCGACCCGTCCTTGATCGACCCACTGTGCCCAGTCGTCTCGGATCTTGATCCTGAAGAACAGGCTGCGAGTTATGACCGCTGGTTCAGGGCGGAAGTACAAGCGTCTCTCGATGATCCGCGCCCGAGTATTCCCCATGAGCAAGTGATGGAGGAAATCAATGCCTTGATGGAATCAATGCGCAAAAGCGCTGATGCAGATTAAGTGGCGACCCAAGGCTCGGGTCGAACTCTCGAAAATCCTGAAGTACATTGGCGAACGAAATTTTGTAGCGGCGACTGCACTTCACACGTCCGTCGTAAAAACTACATCTGCGCTTTGTTGGCATCCACACCTGTATCGCAAAGGCCGCTCTCCTGGCACTCGAGAGATTGTGGTAAGCCCGAACTATCTCGTCGTTTATCAAGTGGCGGACCAAATTGAGATTGTGAGCATCTTGCATGCGCGTCAGGAGTACCCTCGACGCGACCCCGGTTAAGATCGCTTCCTCGTCTCAACACAAAAAACCGTGCCTCCCGTGGAGGTACGGTTTTTTTGATCGTTCCCACGCTCTGCGTGGGAATGCCTCTCGGGACGCTCCGCGTTCCAACTCGCGAATTTGACGCAGAGCGTCAGGGGCTGCATTCCTTTGCTGCGCGTGGGAACGATCAATCAGCCATCCTTCAGCTCGACGTGATCGAGAGCTTGATTCACCGCCAGTTCGCCCAGCATGACGACTTGTGCGATACCCAGTGCAGTCTTGCGCTGTGAGGTTTCCAGCGAGGCGGCGAAGTTGATGAGCATTTCGCAGGCTGAACCGAGGGTTTCGCTGGCGTTGGCCAACAGGGATTCGGTGTTGTACCTGGGGTTGGCGAGGTACATGGGTTCCGGCTCGTTGGCGCTGGACATGATGTGGGCGGTGGGGTTGAGGTAGAAATCGAGGGCGCGGTCGGCGGCTTCGTGGAGTTTTTTGCAGTCGACTGAGGCGTAGGGGGATGTGGTGTTGGTGTCTGGTTCTGGGGGGTTGGGTGTTGGTTTTTTCATGGTTATTTACCCTGTATGACGGTTATAGCTGGCCCCCCATTCGGTTTCCAAGCGAATAGGTGGCAGCTGTACGCAGGTTGGAAACCCGGGACAGAGGCAACCCGGCAGACACAAGGTCTCCCACGCACAGCCGCCATAACAAAGTGCACACAGTGAGGTGCGCAAGGATACGTTATGAATGGCGCTTGTGCGCTCTGTAGTTACTCGGGTTTCCACGCCCGGTCGCTGAATTGACAGCGACGAACATAGGCTAGAGACCGGACGTCCGACGGACAACCTGAAAACATTGTGGGAAGGTTCCGCCGATTCAGACACTTCTTTAAACACACTTCAGATCGCAGCCCTCACCCTAGCCCTCTCCCGGAGGGAGAGGGGACTGACCGGGGTGTTTGGAAGAGGTACGCCGACGTGAAATACCGAGTCGAACTCAGGCTTTGAAAAGCCCACAAATCGGCTGCCTCTCCCTCGGGAGAGGGCTGGGGTGAGGGGCGAATCCACCACAAATCCAAAGCCGACCACGCTGTGCTCCTCACCACTCAATAGGCCGAGTGTCAGCTCGCCTGCTCTTGATCTTGATCCACGGGCGACGTCGGAAGGCTGAGTGGAGGGATTGATCCGGGCGTGGGAGCGCAGCGACCATTTGGCGCAGCCAAACACAGCGAGAGGAGGTGCAGCGAAGCAAACCGTAGGCGCTGCGCCCGGATCGATTCCGGAGCGAAGGAACCCCGAGCTTTAGCGAGTGGGCCGCACGTAGGAGCAAGCGTTTTTTTGCTTACTTTTTTTAGGCGTTTGTAAAAAAAGTGAGTCGCCGTCAGGGCGAAACCCTAAGCAGCCGTTACCGCAAGAATGGATATGTACTCAGCCAGCCAGAAAATCATCGCCAGCAGGCTGGCTCCCACAGTTGGAACTGGGTACATCTGCCAGAGATTGGTCGGCTGTAAGGCCGCCATCGCTGGCAAGCCAGCTCCCACAAGGATTTGGGTACATCCGCAATAGCTCCTGTGTCTGAGAAATAGCTATCGCGAGCAGGCTCACTCCTACAGGTTTAAACCGGTTTCGACCGAGAGAGCCTGGTCGGCTGTCAGGCCGCCAAGCTCAACAGCAAAAACCTCACTCCGCATCCGGATCAATCTTGTTCTGGCTCAAATACCGATTCAACACATCATCCTGCCCCGGCACAGAAGCGTCCCCCGCCACCTGCCACAACCGCCGCTCAATCCCCTGCGCCACCATATGCCCCACCGCCGCCTCAATCGCCGACAGAACACAAAGCTGCGCCGGCTCATTCGTCGTATACCCAACCTCAGCCTCAAGCAACTTCTTGAACTCGATAAACTTGAAAATCCCCGCACTGCGCGCCACCGAATAAATCGTCTTGCTGGTCATCACATTCGCCAACACCTGCCCGCTACGCACATCCACCGCCCGCAAATTCACCGTCACCTGATCCACCCGATACTCACGCTGCAAATCAATCCCCAGATACCGCGCCCCTTCCCCACCGCTACGCACATTCGTGTCATACGCGATGATCCCGCCCTCGAGCATCATGTTCGCCGCCTGCAACGGTGGCAGCTCACCCTGAATATTCACCGGCGTATTCGGCTTCTTCTGCGACGCGCGAATGATCTTGCGTTCAGTCAACAGGTTCTGCAGCCCTTCCCGCTCCAACACCACAAACCAGCCACTGGCCTGCATCGCGTCCATCAACATCGACGCCGCGCCCTGAGTCACACTGGTGGAAAACGAACTCGCCGGCGTCGGCTTGTACTGCCCGGTCTGATCACGGAAGCCGTACACCACCGCCATCAACCGCCCCTTGGGTCGCGGCATCTTCAGCAAGTCGTAATAAGTCGAGGCCCTTGGAGTCAGGGTCGGGGTTTCGGTGTCCTGCTCGGCCGACATCGGCTCACGCAGACTGCACCCTTGTAATGTCGCCAACAGCAGCCCTAACGCGATGATCTTTTTCATGTCCGTTCTCCCCGGAACCGTCAGCCCGTCACGGGTTGAGGCCGTTCACCTGAATTTCCGAAACCTCACCGGTCGCTCGATCGGTCACTTCAATACTCAGTGCCCCGGAGTCGTCGATGACGTTGACGATAAAAGAGTCGGTGGACAGGCTCCCCGTATTGCCAGTGGAGATGTTGTCCAGCAACTGCCCTAGCAGCCGCGATTGCAATTGACTGGTGAAGCGCTCCAGCGCCGAGGTGCCGGCCACGCTCGAACGGCTTTTCAGGTCCGGATCGTCGTGATCGTTTTGCGCCTGCGCGTTATTGAGTAACCAGGTGCCGTTGAGCGGGTTGCCGCCGAACGACGGGTTGACCGGCGTGTAGACCAGTTCAGTGGCCTGGACAGCGGCAGCGCTGGCGAGCCCGATCAACAACCCCGAGATCCAGAATCCGCTGCGCCGTGAGAACGTTGTGCTGTTCATAGTTCGTCCTTCTCAAGGTCGGTGGTGTCCTGCAACAGAGCCTCCAGCTTGCGCTGGACAACCTGGCGTCGAACCCAGTCGGCGGCCGCGTAGGCCTCGTCCTTCAGTTCCACGGTGTTCGGCGGCAGGAAGCGCCGATAAACCAGGCGTTGCTGATATTCCACGGTCACCAGGCTGCCCCAGCGCGCGTCGGGCCGCTCGCGCACCACCAGGTTGAAATCCATCCGGCTGGTGTCGCGCAGGCGTTCACTGAACGAGTAGTAAAAGTCGTGTCCGATGTGCGAGATCGTGTCATCGACGATGAAACCCATCATTTCGTCTTCTTCACCGGCCTGGGCGCAGCCCGCCACCACGGTGAGGACCAACGCGCACCACCATTGGCGAGTCATGGCTGCAACGCCTGTGGCAGATTCGACTGGCCTTTGGCCGGGCCATTGGTGCCGTCGAGGAAGGCTTTTTCGGCGACGAACTGCCAGTCCGAATAACGCTGCATGCCGTCGAAATCCGACCACTGCGTCGGGAAGCCCGATTGCTTCAAAGGCAGCTCGGCCGAAGGGCTGTTGAGACCGGTAATGCGTCCATCGAAACCGCGTTGCAGCGCCCATTCACCTTGGCCGATCGGGTCCGGATAGAGCTGACGCAGGTGATGCTTGGCCTCGGGAAAGCGCTGATCTTCAAGCAGATCCGCCAGTTCTTTCGGGTACTGCGCCAACCCCGGTGAACTGCGGTAGTAGCTGCGCAACGCCTGGGCGTACTGAGTGCCGACCCAGAGCAACTGGCGTTCACGGTCACGGCGCGAAGCGGTCGACCACAACTCACCGGCACTGGCCAGGCCCATGCCCATCACCACAATCAGGAACAGCACGCCGAGATAGGTGAAGCCACCCTGCTGCGCGCGGTTACCACTCGGAAAATTGGCTGCCATCACGCGCCCTCCCGGAAGCACCGCTTTTGATGTCGGCCACGCCACCGGCAACGCCATCCGGTGGCGCGATCAGCACCCACTGATCTTTACGTTCGGTGATCGGATCGAGTGGCGCGTTGCGCAGGTAACGCTGTTCGATCAGTTGCTCGATGGAATCCGGATAGCGCCCGGTGTCACCGTAGAAGTGATCCAGCGCCTCGCGCATCGCCGACAGACTTTGGCGCAACGTGGTTTCCTTCGACGCTTCGAGGCTATTGAAGTAGCGCGGCAGCGCGATGGTCATCAGCGTGGCGATGATCGTCATCACCACCATCAACTCCAGCAAGGTAAAACCTTTTTCCCGGCGCATGAGGTTCACCACTCGCGGTAGGCGATGCCGTTGAGGCCCTTGCCGCGGGCGTGGGAGTAGACGTCGAACACGTCCTCGCCATCGCGCGGGTTCTGAGCCGAACTGTTGTAGGCGCGCACGCCCCAACCCCCTTCGTCATCACGTTTGGCCGGCACCAGCGGATCGCGCGGGATGCGGCGTAAAAAGTAGAACTTGGCGCCTTTGGCACTGCGCACATCGCGCACGCCTTCGACCAGTACTTGCAGGTTCGGCGGGTAGCCGCTGCTGTTCAGCGACTTCTCGATGTACCCGGCATCGAAGGCACGCTTGTAGGCGTCGATGCCATCGCGAATCTGGTACAGCGCGTTGCGCAATTCCTGCTCCTTGCCACGCCGCACCAAAGTCTCGGTCAGCGGCGCGGCCATGCTCGCCAACAGGCCGATCAGGGCCAGCGTCACCACGACTTCGATTAGGCTGAAACCGCGTTGGGAGGCGTTCATGATCAAGGCTTCTCGACAGTGACGCGGGTGGTGGCCACGGCCGATTCACCGACTGCACGCGGCTGCGCGGCAGGCGATGGCATCACGTAACTCTGCGAACGATCCGGTGCCTGGATGTGCATGCTGGTTTCAGTGCCGGTGGAGAACTCCATGTCCGACGGGCTCTGGTACGGCAAGTTGCGCACGATCCGTGGGGTGATCGACAGCACCAGTTCGGATTTGCCGACGGTGTCCTTGTTGCTGCCGAACAAGCGGCCAATCCCGGGAATGTCGCCGAGGCCGGGAATCTTGTTGCCGGTGGCGCCGTGGTCGTTGCGCATCAGGCCGGCGAGGATCTGCGTTTCGCCGTCATGCAGGCGCAGCGAGGTTTGTGCGTTGCGGGTGTCGACCTGCACCGGGATCGTGCCCTGACGGGTCGGCTCCAGCGGCGTCGCATTACTGACTTCGAGGGCAATCTTGATCGCCACTTCGTTGTTCAGGTGCACGGTCGGTTGCACTTCGAGCTTCAGACCGACGTCGAGGTAAGTGACGCTTTCAGTGATCACCGGGCCTTGCGTCGACGGCACCGACGTGGCGCTGATGATCGGCACGCGCTGACCGATGTGGATCCGTGCCTGCTCGCGGTTGCTGACGCGAATCACCGGGCTGGCCAGGGTGTTGATGTCGTTGTCCTGGGCGTTGATCTTGGCTTGCGGTGACGGTGAAATCGAAATCCGGCTGGAGTTGATGCCTTTCAGTTGATCAAGCAGGGTCACCGCCGAACCGTCGCTGTTGACCACGCCGAAGGTGTTCGGCCATTGCAGGCCGAGGTCGAGAATGCGCTGGGTGGCGACTTCCATCACTTCCACTTCGAGCACCACTTCCGGGTTGGACTGGTCTTGCGACTGCAGAAGTTTTTCGGCCATGCGCACGGCGTCTTCGGTGTCGCGCATGGTCAGGGTGTTGAGGCGTTCATCAACGAACACGTCGCGGGTCTTGAGCATGGTTTTGACCATGTTCAGCGCGGTGTTGGCGTCGATGCTGGTCAAGTAGAAGGTGCGCATCACCAATTCCTGGTAATCCTTCACTTTCTGCGGCGAGTCCGGGTAGATCAGCAAGGTGTTTTCGTTCACCACTTTCTGGTGCAACTGGTTCTGTTGCAGCAGCAGGGTCACCGCATCTTCGATGCGCACGTCACGCACGAAGATCGTGGCTTTCATGTCCGGGCGCAGGTCTTTGTCGAAAATGAAATTGAGCCCGGCGACCTGCGACAGCACCTCGAAAATGGTCTTGAGGTTGGCGTCGCGAAATTCCAAAGTCACTGGCCGATCTAGCTTGGTGCGCAGTTGCGGATAGGCAATCACGTTGCGGCTCTGCACCAGACGAATGTTGCCTTGCAGCTCCAGCGCACCCTCGTTGTTCGGGTCGAGTTCGAGGATCTGTTTGACCTGGCGATCAGCGCCGTAGATGTCGCCGCGACGCAGGTCGCCACGGGCCAGTTCCAGTTTTTCGTCCATGCTGCGCAGGTAATCCATCTGCTTCAGGGCATCCTGAGCGCGGCGGTTGTTCGGCTCGATGGTCAGCGCGCGGTTGTAGGCCACCCGTGCCGAAGCAAAGTCGCGGCGCGAACGGTCAGTGTCGCCAGTCGTCAGCAACGCCGTGATCGCCTTGGCCCGACCGCTGTTGAGCAACAGATGCAGTTCGGTGTCCCGTGGGTTTTCGCGCAGGCCTTCTTCGATTCGGGCCAGACCCGCCTCGTACTGACCCTGTTCAATCAGGTCGGCGGCCTCCTTGTTCGCCACTTGTGCAGAACTGCACGCGGCCAGCCCGGCGCACAGGCCCAGGCTCATCAGCAAACGGCAACGGTTCATTGCGTACTCCCCACAGACAGGGTCTGCGACAAATGCAAGGGCAGGTAGACCAGACTCAGTTCCAGATCGGAAATGCCGGTGATCTTCCAGGTGTCGTCGATCACATCCCCGTTGCGCACGACGTAGATCTTTTCGCCGTTCTGCAAAAACACTTGCAGGTCGCTGCGGTCATGCAGCCTGCCGACGAACTGAAACGGCACCGGTGGCAGGCTCGGGGCTTGCACCACTGTTGCTGGATTGATGGCCATTTCGGTGACCGTGGCCAGGGTTGGCGCGGCCTTCCAGGATTTGGCCGCGAACAGGTCGCCGGCCGGGCTCAGGTCCTTGATCGGGGCGTCTTTAGCCTTGGCGGTGCTGGCCGGCAGCGCGCCTCGGGTCTTCCCCGGCGTAGCGACAGCCACTTCGTTCGAGTCGGCGTCTTCGCTCGGCGAGAAATATTCCGGCAACCACGCCAGCGCGGCCGCTACGCCGAAGAACGCCAACCAACCTGTCACGCGTTTGGTATTCATCACGACCTCGACAGGTAAAGGGTCATACGGATCCGGCCATTGAGGTCGGTGTCGCCAATCTTCTTGCGTTGCAACTCGAGGTCTTCCACCACCACCGCCGGCAACTGACCGAGCAAGGCATGCAGAAAGCGGCGCAGTTGCGGGTAGCTGCCGCGCACTGGCAGGAGGATCTGATAGCGCGCCAGATGGGTTTTAGGGTCGACGCCGAGGGCGTATTCGCCGCGAGCCAAGGTGATGTGCTCCTGGGCTGCGAGGGCGTAGATGCGGTCGATGGCGACGGTGGCTTGCGGCTGCGTCGGCAGTTTGTTGCGGAAGTCGTCGAGCTGACGCTGCGGCACCACCGGCGGCGCGATGCTGCCGTCTTCAACCTTGGCCAGATACGAGGTGGCTTCCTGAGTCTGTTGGCTGATGTGCTGCAACGATTGCCAGCCCGGCAGTAAACCGCCGAGTGCCCAAGCCACGGCGACCAGCAGCAGCGCCAGTCCGGCGAGGCCCGGAATGCCAAGGCCTTGCAGGTATTCGTGGACGATCAGTCTAGGGATTCGCATCGCCAATCTCCCAAGTCGCCGACAGGTTGAATTGCACCGGTTGTTCCGGCGATTTGACGACGATTTCATGGCTCAGCAGCGACACGTCGGACAGCTCGTCGCTGGCTTCCAGCCGTTTGTGGAAGTCGAGCATCGCTTGCAGATCCCGTGCTTCGGCGCTGATCCGTACCTGGCCTTTGCGCGCATCCGGGGTCAGGGTCAGCAGCGCGACGTCATCGCGCGGCATCGCTTCGAGCATGGCGAACAGGCGTTCCCACGGCCGGCGCAGTTGCTGCGAGACCTTGCGCATTTCGGCGAGGTTTGCCGCTTGCTCGCGGATTTGCGCCGGGCTCAGGGTTGACTTGGCGCCGCTGTCACCGTTGAGCTGACGCTGGGTGGTTTGCAGGTGGCCCTGTTGCTGTTCGGTGTGCGCGTCGAGGTGCTGTTGCACGCCGAAGCACAGCGCCGCCAACAACACACCGCCGCCAAGCAGGCTCCAACCCAACGGGCCGGAACGGGGACGCGGTTGAAAATCCAGATTCAGGGCGCGCATATCAGGCCACCGCCCGGGACATGACGTACAAGCCGTCACGCACGTTCATCGAGGCGTCTTCAAGGGTGCGCAGTTGCACCCCCGCCACGTCCGGATGCGCATCGAGGCGCGCCGGGGCATGCAGATAAACGTTGAAGGCGCGTTCACTGGTCGAGGCTTGCAGCTGCCGCTCGCGACCGATCAGGGCATTCAACGCGCCATCGCTGTCGCTGCCGCCCACTGAGCGCACACCGGCCCAGCGCCCTTCCCTCGCCAGCAACAACACGCTGCGTTGCGGCTCGGCGACGACGAAGAGGAAGTCGCCGGCATCGAGGCTTTTGTCGAAGCGGTTGAACGCCGTCATCAGGTACGGCTGCACCGAGCGCAGGCGCAAACCGCGACCGTTGACCAGCGCGCGCAGACGTTCAAGCAAGTCTTGCGGCAAGGCGCTGGCAATGCGGTCGTAACCGGCAGGCTCGGCGGACAGCACCAGACTCCAGGCTTGGCTTGGCGCTCCGAACAGGTCTTCGAAACACAGTTGGGCGAAACCACGCAGTTCTTCAGGGCTGCTGATCTGCGCGCTCCACGGCACCAGGCAGAAGCGGCTGAAGTGCCCGGAGATGACCACACTCAATTCGGCACCGGCGCGAGCGTGTTCACCGAGCAGGCGATCGAGGGTATCCAGCGCCACCGCGTAGCTCTGGAAGCCTTCGTCGATGTAACCGACGCTGCCCAGCCACAGGGTGTCGCTGCCACGCCGCTGACCGAGGCCAACACCGCTGGCGCCGAGCACGGCGACAAAACGCTCACGAGATAAAAGTGACACGATTGATCTCCTCCAGCGTGGTGCGACCTTGTTCCACCAGTTCCAGCGCCGATTCACGCAGCAGGCGCAAACCTCGGGCACAGGCCAGGGCTTTGATTTGTTTGATCGGTTGGCGCTCGACGATCATCTGGCGCAGCTCGTCGTCGAGGTGCAGCAGTTCGGCAATCGCCGTGCGCCCGCGGTAACCGCTGCCCCGGCAGTGGCCGCAGCCCTTGCCATGAACGAAGTGGTAATGGTCGACTTTCTGTGGATCGAGGCCTGAGGCGCGCAGCTCTTCATCGCTTGGATTGACCGGCGCGCTGCAACTGGCGCAGACCAGACGGATCAGGCGCTGGGCAAGAATCGCGTTGAGCGCCGAGACCAGGCTATAGGGGTCGATTTCCATTTGGGTGAAGCGGCCAATCACGTCAAAGACGTTGTTGGCGTGGATGGTGGTGAACACCAAGTGACCGGTGAGCGCCGATTGCACAGCGATCTGCGCGGTGTCCGGGTCACGGATCTCGCCGACCATGATCTTGTCCGGGTCGTGGCGCAGGATCGAGCGCAGGCCTCGGGCGAAGGTCAGGCCTTTTTTCTCGTTGACCGGGATTTGCAGTACCCCCGGCAATTGATATTCGACCGGGTCTTCGATGGTGATGATCTTGTCCACGCCGTGGTTGATCTCGGTGATCATCGCGTACAGCGTGGTGGTCTTGCCGCTGCCGGTCGGGCCGGTGACCAGGACCATGCCGTAGGGTTCAGCGGCGAGGCGGCGCAACTGGCGCAGGGTTTCGTCTTCAAAGCCCAGCGCCTGCAATTGCACGCCGCAGACCTTGTCGGCGAGATCCTGTTTGTCGAGTACACGCAGCACCGCGTCTTCGCCAAAAATGCTCGGCATGATCGACACGCGAAAGTCGATCTGACGGCCACTGATGCCGATCTTGAAGCGTCCGTCCTGCGGCACACGCTTCTCGCCGATGTCCAGTTCAGCCATGACCTTGACCCGCGAGATCACCTGTTCGGCGAACTCGTTGCCCTGGACTTTGCTGATGTTGTTGAGCACGCCGTCGATACGGTACTTGATTACCAGACCGTGGCCGGTGGTGCCGAGGTGAATGTCGCTGGCGTGCATTTTCAGCGCGTCGTAGAGGGTCGAGTTGACCAGTTTCACCACGCTGCTGGCGTCTTCGCTGATGCTGGTCAGCGACAGGCTTTGCAGGGTGTCGATTTCGCTGTGAGTGTCGCCCTGGGCGTTCAGCGATTCGACGGCGTGGAAGCTTTCTTCGTGGCGGGCCAGATAGGCCTTGAGGTCATCGGCGTGCACCAGATGCAGCGGCGCGCCATGCAGGCAATCGTCGATCCAGGCCAGCCGCGCCGGGTCGAAAGGGTCGGCGAACACGCCAATGACTTCGTCGTTGTGGCGCAGCAGGATGAATTCACGTTTAAGGCATTGTGCGAGGGTGACGCGGTCGAACACCGGCGTCGCTTGAAACAGGCTGTCGGTGTCGAGCACCGGGTAATGCAGGGTAGCGCCGAGGGTGTGAATGAACGGCATCGGCGCCAATTCACAGAGTACGCCAAGGGCTTCAAGCACGCGTTCGCCGGAGGTGGCGGCCCGCGCCCGGGCCTGAGCAAGCTGTTCACTGGAAAAGCGCGCGGGGGCGCTTTCGGCCAACAGCGGTTCGACGACAACGGACAGACGTTCCATAGCTTGCTCTCCAACCGGGGCTTAGAGCCCTGTCGGCGCGGCAAACCTTGGCGGCAAGTGCCGGAACGTCTGTTCGCGCCATTACTCCCCGGTGAGCATTTGATCGTCGTCCGGTGCCTTGGCGTGCAACTGTCGTCGCCGATCCGCCAACACCCAACTGCCATCGTACAACTGCAACGGGAAGCTCTCGGTCCTGCTCTGGCGTCGTTCGACGAAACCCTCGGAAGGGTTTGCACCGGGTTTCGCTTCGCGCTTGAACCCCAGAAGGTCGCAGACAGCTCGGGCCAGTTCCGCCAAAGGAAACGGTTTGAACAGGATGTGGCTGACCCCCAGTTGCCGCGCCCGCTCACAGACTTCAGCGGTCGGGTGACCCGTTATCAGCACAAAATGGCACGTCCTGTTCTGGCGGACCGCGTCGAGCACCTCAAAGCCTTCCATATCGGGCAAGCGGTAATCGAACACCAGCACGTCGGGGGCAAAGGTTTCGGCCAGGCCGATCGCCGTCGCTCCGTCATGTGCAATCCGGACGTCCAGCCCCTGCGCCGACAGATAATCCTGAAGGTTCTGTGCAAGCAGCTGTTCGTCTTCGACAACCAGTACTTTGTTAACCAAGGTCGACTCCTTGAAACAGCAGGTCCGATGACCCCGCCCTGAGAGTGCGCCTTACCATCGGTAACGCACACTTCATGCCAGGCTGAGTGCCGGTAATTTTACGTCTTCATGTCCTTGAATTTAATGACAATGCCCGCTCGTCCCGGTACCCCGTTCCCCAGAAACGGGGAAGCACCTGAACGGGCATCGAAGCCATTCCCCACTATTGGGGGGGAACCTTCAGTCGTCGTCAATTCGTTCGATCCTGTTCTGCACCCGTAATTGCGCGAGCACCTGACGACGAGCCTGGGTCTGTTGCTGTCGGGCGAGCTGTGCCCTGACTGTGTCCAGCCCCTGTAAATCTGGGACATCGGCGGCCTCCAGGTGGTTCGGCAAATAAATCACATGCCAGCCAAACGGTGAACGCACCGGATCGCTGGCGAACGTGGCCCCGCTTACAATCGAGGCGCGCATTTGCAACAAGCGTAGACGCGCTGCGGCGACTGTGGCTGTATCCGCTTGCGCGGGCACACGGATCAGCAGGTGGCGTGGTTGCAAGGTATTGGCGCGAATCAGTTCGGCGAACATCTGCTGCGCCGCCAGTTCGCGGCGGGTGTACTCGGTGAAGGATGCCTCATCGAAACCGGCGTCCTGCAAGCGCCGGACGAATTTATCCGCGCCGCCGATGGCCATGCGGGTTTGCTCGATTTGCTCGCGCACCACTTGATCGTCAATCTGCACACCGCGTTTTTGCGACTCCTGCCATAGCAGTTCTTTGTCGATCAACGTTTGCAGCGCTGCCTGACGCAGCTCTTTATAGGCCCTGGGGCTACGAATGCTCGCCACGGCGCGACCCTGATCTTCCAGGTATTCGGCGAAGAAGCGCTCAAAGCGAAACCCGGAAATCTCCTCGCCGTTGACTCGCGCCACGGCCGGTTCGTTATTGGCCCACGCCAGCGGCAGCCAACAGGTCAGCAGCATTATCAGCGTTGTGAGCTTCATGATCGGGCCCTCCATTCAGGGGCTGGCAACAATCGGTTTATAAGGCGCGACCAGATAGAAACGCTGATCGGGCAAATCCACGGTGACCACGTGGGCGCCGCTCAAGCCCAAGCGTCGGCCGGGGCCGAAACTCAGGCGCGGGGTCAGGCCGGTGTCGAAGTCGTGCAGGCCTTCCAGCGCCGTCACCAGTTTTTCGCGGCTGGCGTCGCGGCCAGCCTGTTTCATGCCTTCGCTGAGCAGCAACATCGAGGCGTAAGCGCCGACTTGCAGCACGGCGTGCTGGGCGCCAAGGCCCTGGCCTTCGCGCAGCAGTGTCAGGGCCATGCGTCCGGTCTGGGTCCAGTCGCTGGGCACGAACGGATAGGCGAGAAACACCCGCCGGGTGAAGCCGTCGGGCACTTGCAGCAGATCGCCGGCCACTTGGCTTGAAGCGGCGAACAGATACGGCACTTGCCCGGCGCTTTGCAGGCGCGTCGCCAGACGACTGAAACCGCCGCCATTGCCCAGATAAAACACTGATCGCGAGCCCAGCGGCAGTGCATCCGCTGCTGGGTCGTAGGCTTGCAGATGGACTTTTTGCCAGCCGTGATCCTGCAAGTACTGGCCGAGGTTTTGCGCGGCCAGCGTTTGTGCAGGGTCATCGGGATAGGCAATCAGCGTCGGCCCTTGCAGCACGCGCAAACTCACCGTGGCATAGTCGGCCAGGGCGATCAGTTGCTCGCGCAGGCCGGGCAACGGTTCGAAAATCTGTGGACTGGTCTGCAGGGTGCCGAGGATCGACATCGGCCCGATCAGCGGCATGCCGGCCTGTTCCAGACGCGGCCCGAGTTCGCCGTCGAGGGCCGGCGCCAGCGGCGCGATCAGGGCAAACACTTGTTCCTGCTCGATCAAACGCTGCAATGCCTGCTCGGCACTGGCGCGATCCGGACCGGGATCGATCACCGTCAACCGCAACTGGCGGCCGTGAATGCCACCGGCCTGATTGATCCGCGCGACACTGCCGTTGAGTACGGCTGCTACTGTCGCGCCCTCCTCGGCCAAAGGGCCTTGGCTGGGCAGCAAGGTGCCCAGGTGCAGGGTCTCGGCATCGAGGCCCGGGTCGCGCTCATCGGCCAGACGCTTGAGGTACGCGGTGAGATTGCGCTGATCCTTCATCGACAGCAGAAAGCGCGGCATGCTCGGGTCGAGGCGATTGTGGCCGGGGTCGCGGCCCTGCTCGATGACAGTCGCCAGACTGCTTTCGGTGTACGCCGGATAGCTGCGCCCGTTGACCTGTTGCTGACCGTAGGTGCTGGTCAGTCGCGCCCAGTTCAGGGGCGGCGGACGCACCCCGCCTTCCGGTCGCCCGAGGCCATCGGCGCCGTGGCAATTGGCGCACGGCAGGCTGGTTGCCGGCAGCAACATATCCGCCGCGCCAACCCGCGCCATGATCGCTTCGCCGCTAGCTGACAGGCCTTGGCGGTACAGGCGCTTGCCTGCCGCTTCCTCCGAAGTCAGCGGCGCAGCACTCGCGCCAAGGCTGACGCCAGCGAGCAGGATCAGGGCGAGTACATCGCTCAGGTTCATGGCGCGGACTCAGCGGCCAGCCACGGGCATTGTCAGCAACTGCAAGCGCTGGGCAATGGCGGCGGCCGGGGCGTCGGGGCGGATTTTGCTCCAGCGTTTATTGGCGACATCGCCGACGATCAACTGTGTGGAATGCTGTTCGGGAGTCGGCACGATCTGGCCGATGCGGCTCAATACCAGGTCCATCTGCGCCTTGTCGCCGGTAAGAAAAAGCCAATGAGGGTCATCGGAACCCTGCTTCAAGGTGTAAGCCTTGAGCACCGCCGGCGTATCGCGCAACGGGTCACTGGTAAGGGAAATAAAGGTGATGTCCTGCGCCTTGTCACCGAGCAACTCGCGCACTTCCTTGAGCTTTTGGGTGATCAGCGGACAGGCGTCGTTGCAACTGGTGAAGATCACGTTGAGCAGGACTATGCGGTTTTGCAGCGCATCGCTGTAGAAGCGCAGGGTCTCGCCATTCTGATCCTGCAACGGCGTGTCGGTGAACCAGGTTTTCGCATCGTGAGTGCCTTTGGCCGGGGCGGCAGCCACAGCGGCTGGCGGCTCAGAGACGTGGCCTTCGTGGGCGAGCGCGACGTTACCAAGAATCCAGAAGCACACGGTCAGGGAGATCCAGTCGAGCAGTCTCATGGCTGTTGCTCCATGGCGATGGCGGTGTGTTTGGCGTGGGTGCGCAGGCCGCTGAGTTTTTCCACTTCCTTGGCCAGCAGCGCCGGATCAGTGAAGCCGTAGTAGCGCATCCAGTGGCGGCTGTCGCCGTCGCCGACGAGGATCAGCGGTTGATGACTTTTCAGGTCGCCACTGAAACTGCCAAGGCCCTTGAGGGTTTCATTGATCGACTGTGGTGAACCGGTCAGCCAGCTCCAGCCCGGCCCGCGCTGGAAGGTACGGGCATAATCCTGCAGGCGTTTCGGGTCGTCGCGCTGCGGGTCGATGCTGATTGAGACCAACTGCACTTCTTCGCCGACCCGCGCGCCGAGCTGCTTCTGCACCTTGCCCATGATCGACGAAACCACCGGGCACACCGTGGTGCAACTGGTGTAGATAAAGCTCATGACGACGATTTTTCCCTTCACCAGGTCTTGTTCGAGGCGTACGGTTTTACCGTTCTGGTCGAGCAACGGCACATTGGCGAATTTCACCTGGGCATGTTCCTGGGTGTTGCTGGCCGGGGCTTTGTGACCGGCGTGTTCGTCGGCCGAATGAGCGTGGACTTGTTGAATGCCAAGGCTCAACAGGCACAGGGTCAGCAGGCCAGTGGATGCAAATCGGTTCATGTCGAAACTCCTCTTCAACGGGCCTGGCCGGGGGCGACCCGAACACTGGCAAAGGACTTGTCATCGAAACCGGCACCCAGCGATGCCGCACGCACATGCAGATACCAGGCGCCGCTGCGGTCGAGGGTGATTGGCGCTTCGTATACGCCATCGGCGACTTCCAGCGCCGCCACTTCGCGGGGGTGCGAGGTGGGCGCGAGGTAGTAGCGCAGTTGCACGTCTTTGACGCCGCTGCGCTGGGTTTTGTCTTTGCCTTGGACGATGCGGAAACGCACGACGTAAGGGTCGTTGAGTGCCACGGCAGTCTTGTCGAGGAGGAACTCGACTTTCGGCTGGCCGAGGTGTTTTTGCGGTTTGCCGTCAGGATCAATCTGCGCGGTAAAGCAGTGAATGATGTTCGGCTGGTTGAGCAGGAACGCCACGTCGAAGCGCCCTGCTGCCGGCAGTTTTACCCGGGCGCTGTAGAGCCCCGGCGAGACTTCGCGCAGGCTGCGATCGATAACCATGACGGCGCGGGCGATCTGGCCACGGTTGGGGTAACCGGACATCGGCGCGTTCATGCCTTCGGCGTAGAAATAGGTGGTGTTGTCGACCGGATTGACCACGAACACCGCGTTGTCGTCACGCGACACCGCGAGGCTTGAGGCCAGCGGCAAATCCCCGGCCAGGCGCGGCGCTTGCGGGCCGGCCTCGAAGCCTTGACTGATCGGTTGGCGGCCCTCTCCGAGGGAGGACAGGTTGATCATGGTGACTTTTGGTGAAGCGAGTCCGCGGATATAGGCGTAGGCCTGGGTAAACACCACTTGGTAGGGTTCGGCGCTGACGTCGAGGTCGTGGATCGCGCTGTTGGTGGAGGCGTCGATAACCGTGGCGCGGTTTTCCACGGTGTTGAGCACTACACCGAAGCGGCCGTCGGCGCTGAAGCCCATCGGGCCGAGGCCTTGTTGCAGTTTGATCACCCGGCGGATGGCGTGGGTGCTGGCGTCGATCACGCTCACGGTGCCGTCCTTGCCATCGGCCACGTAGACCGCGCCGGACAGCGGCGAATAGGCGACTGACAACGGATGGGAGCCGGTCTTGATCTGCTGGACGATGGTCAGGCTGGCGATGTCGATCACGCTGACGGTGCCGTCGTCGCGATTGCTGACGAAGGCGTAGCGGCTGTCTTTGCTGAAGCTGATTTCGTGGTGGCCGCGTCCGGTATTCAGATGTTTGAGGGCTTTTAGGCTTTGCGTGTCGATCACCGTCACGCCGGAGTCCTCGGCTTTGCTCGCGTTGTTGCCGACCCACAGTAGACGTTCATCGGGTTGCAGCGCCACGCGCACCGGTTGGCTGCCGGCCTTGATCGAATCGAGAACCTTGAATTGCTCGCTGTCGATAACGGCCACTTCGCCGGCGGTCGGCATCGAGACGAACACGCGTTTGTTGTCTTTGGGCGTGACCCAATCCATCGGCGGTTGTTTGAGTTCGATCCGTGCGAGGGTGCTGGTGATGCCGCCGACCGAGACCGACGGATCGACCACGGCGATGCTGGCGTCACGGTTCATCACCAGCAGGAAATAGCTGTTGAGGTCGAGTAACGGCCGCGCGCCGATGTTGGATTTGAGGAACACGCCGACCCGGGCTTTGCAGCTCTGGTCGCGGCCCTGGGCCTGATCGGCGGCGAGGGTCTGCGGATCGACCCAGGCGCCCGGCGCCACGCCGGACAGAGGCTGGCCGGAGGCGCTGTCAGTGACGCGGAACTGCACATCGGCGAATTCGCCTTCGCGCAGCTTGCCGTCGACGGCCAGTGGCTTGAGGTTGAAGTCCACCGCCACTCCGTCACGATTGAGCGTCTGATCGCCAGCGGTTTGCGCCAGCGCAATCTCACTCAGCGTCAGCACCGCCCCGGCCATGGCCAGCGAGCAAATACCAATGATGTTGATGATCCTGTTCATCTAACTCTCCCCTACCTCTTCACCTGGCAAAACACCGTCCCTCATGTGGGAGCGAGCCTGCTCGCGAAAGCGTCTTCAGCCTCACCCTCACAAACCGAGTTGCCCCCATTCGCGAGCAAGCTCGCTCCCACAAGGGATTTGCATTCCTACCGCATCCTCACTGCCCACCACCGGCCCCTGTAGGCCTTCGCCTGCCTGCGATGGCGTCATCCGCCTCACCATCCGAAACCGAGTTGCCCCAATCGCGAGCAGGCTCACTCCTACAAGGCTCTTCGTTGTGCCTACTGGCTTGGCGGCGCCGGCTCCGGTTCGTTGGTCACGCGCAGCAGTCCCCATAAACCGGAGGTGTTGCCGTAGGCGGCGTAGTCGCGGAACAGGTAATCCCCCGGGATCGCATTGCTGCCGCCAGCGCTCGGAATCATGAAGCTGAAGTGCGCAGCCGGCAGGATGCTTTCGTGGGCGCCGATGTACATCGACATCGGGTTGTAGCCGAAGCGCACCGAGCCTACGCCCGGCGACCCCATCGGATAACCACCGACATCGCTCTTCTCGGCCTGGAACGGGTTCACCGACCAGACATGCCCGTCGAGCTGGAACGTGGTGCCACGACTGCCACCGCTCGGCATCAGAATATGCGTGCGGAACGGTTGCCCCGGTTTGGCATACAGCACAGGCGTCTGCGGATCACCGCCGACCAGCGCATTGCTGTAAGCCATGTGCGCGTTGACCATGTCGCCGTAACCCGCGCCGTCGGCATGACCAAACGGTGCGTCCGGGGCGAGGCCGAAGCGATACCACAGCGGTTCGGTCTTGTAGTTGATCGCCATGCTCGAGTTGTCCTGCGGATCAGTCGGCACGCCGAAGCCTTCGGCGGCAATTCCTTCCACTGGCCGGCCATTGGCCCAACGGGTGTTCAACGCCTTGTGCCAGACCATCGCAAAATCGCGGTAGCTGGTTTGCCCAGGCGCCGTAACCGTGGCGTTGACCTTGCGTGCATCATCAACCCAGGTCGCGCCGATCGGCAGAATGCTCATCGCCCCACCGAGGCCTTTTTGCGGCTGCTTGATCACGTCCGCCGGGGTGATGTTCAAGCCGCCGAACTCCACCGCCGTGGCGTTGATGTTGTCGACGCTGCGGCCCAGTTGAGTCACCGGTTTGCCTTCACGCTCCAGATGCCCGGCGTAGTACTGATAGGTACGGGTCGGGTACGCGCCGCTGTTGCCAACACGCGGTGGCACGGTCTGGATCGGGTTGGCGCCGACGTTGGCACCGTCGGATTTGGTGATGTCGTAGGCCAGCAATTGCGCGTGCAGGCCGACGTGGCTGGACGGCCGCATCAGGTTGTTACTGAAGGTGGTCGAACCCAGACCGCTGTTGCGATCACGCTTGACCATGCCTTGCATCACCGCCGTCTGGGTCAGGTCAGGCATCACGCTCGGCAGACGGTTTTCCAGAGTGATATTGATGCAATCCCCTGCGGCTGCACGCAACACCAGCGGTTCGACCGGGATTCCGGGTTTGAGCTTGCCACTGACCGGATCGAGATCGGATTTACGCACATACAGAATCGCGGTCGGGTCATGCAACGGCCCGCTCTGCCCGCCGATGGTGATGGTTTCGCCATCCTCCGGGTCGGTCACTGTGACTTGTGGAATGCTCACCGTGCGCGAGTTCAGCACCAAGGTGCCACCCGCCGGATTCAGCGGCCCGCCGACATGCTGGCCGAGCCCTTCGGGATCGCCGATGGTCAGGCCCAGCGTATTGCCGAGGATGTCATTGGCCAGCGCCGCGACCACTTCATAGTTGCGCTGCACAGTGGGCCGGGTGCCAATGCCGTTAGGGTTGGCGCCATAGCGCGGGCAACTGCCCTCGAACGCTACGGTGTTGCGCATGCCCGCCGGGCTCGGGTTGTTCGGGATGGCGAACAGGTCGGCGCGTTTGGCGGTGTAGTTGCGCATCACGCCCCAGATACCGCTCCAGTAGCCTTCGATCGAAGCGTCCATCGAGTACAGATAATCGCCCGTGGTCGCCGCCGAACTGGAGAGCATCGACACCGGCGCAATGAAGCCCATCTGCTCGGAGATGCCGATCATCTGCGACGCGCGCCAGCCGGAGTTGGAGCTGTTACCGAAGCCGGAACCGCTCTGCAGCCACTTCACACCGTGCAGGGTGACGTTGTGCTCTTCTTCATGGCCGCCGGCATGCACCCGCAGCCGCACATTGTCGCCAGTATAGGTGCGCAGCATCGGCGTGAACGGGTCACCCGGTTCGGCGCCGCCCTTGTTGATGTGCGGCGGAAACAGCGTAGTGCCGCCGGTTGGGCCGGTCGCTGAGGTGAGCAGATTCGGCGCCAGGTTCATCGCCGGGATCGCCCGGTCGGTGCGGCTTTGCATGGCGAACGACAGATCGCCACCGAGGCCATCAGCCTGCATGCCGCGCTTGCCATCCGGACCGACCTTGTTCGGGTCGTACACGCGCAGCGCCAGTGGCTCGTTGCGATAGTTGACGACGAACATCCCAGGATCATCCACCGAAATCGCCTGCGGACATGGCCGGCTCGGGCAGCCAGGGACCTGACCGCCCTGCACTTCCAGTACGCCTTCAAGCAAGTTGCTGGCGTTGTTGCGCACCGGCGGGTTGATCGCGTAGCGGAAGCTGTCGGCGGTGGCCGGGAACGCCTGCGCATTCGGCACACCGTTAGGACCCGCTCCCACATAGACGCCAGCTTCATAGGCGTGCTGGAAGTCGCTGTATTCGAGGAAGAACTCGCGGAAGCTGTCGTTCTTGCCGTCGCCATCGAGGTCGCCGGTGTTGATCACTGCTTGCCACGAGGTCGGCCCACCGTCCTGACGCGCGCCGCTATAGAGAGGCTCGCCGGTTTCGGCGTGGAACCAGGTCGAACCGGCCGGCTCAGCAAGCACAGTCGCGTACAGACCAATCTGTTGGTGCGTCGATGGGCCTAAGTGGTCGTGGGTGAAGATCGTGCCGAGGCCGCGATCGACGCCTTTGGCATTGACCACCGGATCGACGAACCAGCGCTGCATCGCCGTGCGCGCACCGAGCCAATCGGCGCGGCCGTACTGGCCGAAGAACGGATGGTTCTTGGCTTTCGGGCAGGCCTGGGTGCCGTCGCGCGGGTCAGTACCGGCGCATTGATTGAACTCGCGGATCGCGTGAATGCGTTCCTGCACCGCGCCGGGCGAGAGCACACCGTCTTCATAATTCCAGCCGTTGGACGAGCCGTCCGCCGAGGTCAGATCCCATTTCGGCAAGTGGATGTGCTGGCCGATCACGTCGGTTGGCGTACGCACCTGATAGTCGTCCATCTCATAGGTGGCCGGCACCAGGTTGGTTTGCTGGTATTGCACGCAATCGAAGGTGTTCATGCGCATCACCAGCGGCTCTGGCGGACGTTGCTTGGTGATCACCGGCCAGGCGTCTTCCCACAGCGCCAGAATGCGCGCCTGCGGGAAGTGGTAACCGACCTTGTTGTACACCGCGTCGAACTGAATGTTGGCGGCTTTGTAGATGCGTGGGCGGTCGGCGGTGAAGCTCGAGGCGCCGACGAAGGACATGCCGTCGATGCGTTCACCGCTGGCGAATTCACCGCTACCGGCGCTGGCGGTCAGGCGTTTTTGCCGGTCATCCATGCACGGTTCGTAATACGGTGCGCCGGCCATCGGCAAGGCACCGTTGGTGCGAAACGCCTTGGCCACCACTTGATTGCCGGGCAGCAAGGCATAACTTGGATGGTCTTTTTTCGCGTGGAAGGCCATCGCCGCTTGTTCGACTTCGGTGCCTTCTTCCGGCAGGTAAATCGGTTTGGCGCGGGTGACTTCCTTGGAGAAATCCAGTGAAGTGGTGACGGTGTGCGCCTCGCCACCGGCCGCGACGCCGTCGAGTGCGTGCCGTTGCAAGCCGCCATCCCAACCGCCGGACTGCGCCGGGTCAAGGTTGGCCCACAGCGCTTTGCCGCTGGCCTTGAGCGCTTGCGCGGTGGCGGCGTCGAGCATGTCCAGTGGCGGAGTTGGCGGGCGCTGGCCGACCGAACTTTCCATGCCGCCGATCCAGAATGGGTAGCCAGGGTTTTTCAGACTGCCGTCGGCATTGCGGTTGGCTTCGCTGCGATCGACCAGCGCCAGCGAGCCGATGGCTTGACCGCCGGCGTTGCCGCCATGGTGCTCGCCGTCATCATCGCCCTCTTCTTCGTCATCGTCGTCATCATTGCCGGCGATCAGGGTTTCACCGATTTTCGGCACCACCACGACTTTGCCCGGCATTGGCGCCATGGCTTTGCCCGGCAGCGGCACGATGGCCGGAATTGGCGTACCGGCGACGATTTCGCCATCGGGCAAGGCCCGTGCGCCCGCCGCCGGTTTGCCACTGCGCAAGGCAAACGGTTCGCTGTGATAGCCATCGGCGCCCTGCTGCGAAACATCAAGTCGAGTGCCTTCTTCGAAGACATCGTGCACCCGCCACATGGCCCACATGCCCTGGGCGAAGTGCGGATAGAAATGGCAGTGATAGATCGCATCACCGGCAACGCGGTTGCGGTTGCCCGAACCACCGTTGGCGATTTCATAGGTATAACCGGCGCCCGGCCCGATGCCCTGGGCGTCGACGTAATCGGAGTTGTCGTCGTTGGGGTTGAACAACCACTGATGGCCGTGCAGGTGAAAGATGTGCTGCTCGTGGCCATTGTGGGTATTGCGGAATTTGACGAAGTCACCGATGTAGCTGTGGTTGACGTTCGACGGCTCCGACGGATACAGCGCCATGGTGGCTTTCACGCCGATCTGATCGGCGCGCGGTATCTGGCCGGGGGCGATGTTCTCAAGCCCGGTGTTGGCCGGCACATCCACCAGCATTGCCACATCACCAACCGTGTGCGAGCTGAGGAAGAATTCTTCATAGGCGCACGACAGGCAGTCGTGCATCGGCCCCACGCCCAAGCGGTTGGCGACCACTTCGGCCCCCATGCCGCCGGAGCCATAGTTAATCATGAACGAGTCGCGGGTCGGCTCCAGCACATGGGCCATCACCGGGTCGGCCCAATACGCCGGGAACGCTTGAGTGGCAGCGGTTTCATCCTGGAATTGCGAGGCGAAATCGCGGAACGCTTCGAGGCGGTTGGGGATTGCCGGGTTGCGTTTGCCCACCGACTCCAGCGGATAAGTGCTGGATGGGAAACTGCCGTCGGCGTTGCTGCCCATGACAATCGCATCGCTCTCGCTGGAAATGATTTCATTGCCGTCGACCATGCCGATGATCGGCGTACCAGCCTTGCCTTCGCGCAACCACGGTTCGCGTTGTGGGTAACGCGCCTGGTAATCAACGATCGGTTGGCCGGTGGGTGCGCGGCCAGTCGTGGCCAGACGCATTTCTTCTTCGGTGAGGGTATTGCGATAGGTGCGACCGCCCTTGGGCAGCACGACGACCTGGCCGAACAGACCGTTGGCAACGTTGCCGGCCGCGCCCTCGCCGCCAAACGTTGCGCCACGGCTGCTCACGGCAAACGCGCCTTCACGTTCGGCGTACAAGGTGTAAGAACGACTGGCGCCCGGTGGCACCAGCGTATTGGCGTTCCGCCCCGTGAACGAGGAAATGTCATCGATGCTGTTCACCGCTTGCAGGCCGTTGACCTGGAAACCGACGTGACGGTCGGCGACCTGCTCGTCGACTTTGAAGTCTTCGGCGCCGTTGGTGTTCTCGGCCCCCTCCTCTTCGCCCTCGTTTTCAAAGTGCTTGTTCGGGTTGGCCTGATAGTCGAGCAGGTTCTGCAGATTGATCGTCAGGCAATCGCCGGCAGCCACACGCAGCACCAGCGGCCGTGGACGCTTGTCCGGGCGCAGCGAAACTTTGCCTGGCACTGCGGCGCCGCCGTAAGCCAGTGACTGCTCATGTTCATCGACCACATCGCGGCGCAGGGCGAACATCATGCCGTTGATGTTCTGCGCGCCGAGGCGGTTGAACATCAGTGGCTGATCGAAGGCGACGACGTTGGCCACCAGGTTGCGCTCGCAACGTACGGCCGCGCCGGCCAGCTCGACGCTGAGCATCGAGGCCAGAATCAGCAGCCAGTTAATCAGGGACGGAGCGTGAGGAAAGCCAGCCATGATCAGTAACCTCGTAGTGGGTGCTCTTGGGAACACTTCTCGACAAATGCCTCGGAGCAATCCGCGTGCCACAAAAAATTGCATTAGCGTTCAATCAGTTACTGCGGCCACTTGAGAATCCGGGGGATATTCCCCACCCGTTTTCCCCACTTTTCGGGCCTCCACGGTTTACCCCGAAAGTGGGGAAAACCGGGTTGGGGGTCACAACGGCGCGTCCATCGCCAGGCCCTGCAAACGCCGGTACTGACGCAACACATTCGGTACATAACGCTGGGTTTCGGCGAACGGCGGAATCACCCGGCCACGGCTGAGCACCGCGTCTGGCCCGGCGTTGTAGGCCGCCACGGCGAGAGCAATGTCGTTGTCGAACAGGGTCATCAGGCGCTTGAGGTATCTGGCCCCACCCTGGATGTTGGCCTTGGGGTCGTAGACGTCAGTGACGCCCAGCTCCCGTGCGGTGTCGGGCATCAACTGCATCAGCCCGCCGGCGCCTTTGGCCGATGTCGCGCCGGGGTTGTAATGCGACTCGGCGTTAATCACTGCATGCAGCAACGCCTCGGGTAATTGATTGACCTTGGCTGCCGCTGAGACAAGTTCCGCGTAGGGCTGGTTGGCGATCATTTGTGGCTGTTGATCGAGGCTGGCCACAGGCATTTCAGCCTCGTGGATCACCCGTTCGTAAGTGCGTCCGGGCCGGTGAACGTTGGACAGTACATAGCTGCCCTTGGCGTCCACCGAGATGAACACATCGGCCTGCGCGGCGCCGCTGAGCAGCACACAACCGAGCAATCCGCTGGCGATAATTTTCATGTCGGGCCTCCCCGGATCGACCCCGATAAATTGGGGGAAATGCCCCAATGGCCGATCACGTTTGAGCCATACGCAAGCACTGTGCCGACTCTGGAGATGCCCGGATTACAAGGGTTTCAGCAAATCCAGTGATTTTCAGTTGGGCTGAGCATGGCAATTGCATAAGCCCTTCTGGCGACACGGCTGCCACTCACGGGAGGTCATCATGAAGCTGCAATTTCGTCCGCGTGACCAACGCGGTTTTACCCTGCTCGAATTGCTCGTGGTGCTGGTGGTGCTCGGCCTGTTGGCCGGGATCGTCGCGCCGAAATACTTCGCCCAACTCGGTCGCTCCGAAGTGAAAGTGGCCAAGGCGCAGATCGAAGGGCTGAGCAAGGCGCTGGATATCTATCGACTGGAGGTCGGCCATTACCCATCCACCGAACAGGGCTTGCAGGCCTTGGTCACCGCACCGAGCGACGAGGCGAAATGGACCGGCCCGTACTTGCAGAAAAAACTGCCGCAGGATCCGTGGGGACGTAATTACGCCTACCGCTATCCCGGCGAAAACAGCGAGTACGACTTGTTGTCGATGGGCAAGGACGGCCAGCCCGGCGGCGAAGGTGAAAACGCCGAAGTGACCAATTGGCAGTGAGCGGAGCGCGGCCCATGCGATTTCATGTGAAAGCGGTCGGCAAGGCTGGGGTGGTGTCCTTGAGCGTGGAGGCACCGGGCGACAGCGAGGCGCGGCGGATTGCCGAGGATCAGGGCTTGCGTGTGCTCAGCTCGCACGCCGACAAGCATTGGCGCTCGCTGAAACTGCGCCAGCGCGAGACCTTCAATCTGGTGTTGTTCAGCCAAGAACTGACCACGTTGCTCAACGCCGGTCTGCCGCTGATCGATGCGCTGGAAAGCCTCGCCGAAAAAGAAACTGCTCCCGCTGCCAGGAAAACCTTGAGTGAGCTGGTGCGCCTGCTGTACGAGGGCAAATCCTTTTCGCAGGCGTTGGGCCAGTTGTCGGCGGTGTTCCCGCCGTTGTACGTGGCGCTGGTGCAGTCCAGCGAGAAGACCGGCGCGGTCGGCGATGCACTGGGCCGTTACGTCAGTTATCGCCAGCGCATGGACGAGGTGCGGCAGAAGATCATCAGCGCGTCGATCTACCCGATGCTGTTGCTGATAGTCGGCGGTGGTGTGGTGCTGTTCTTGATGGGGTATGTGGTACCGCGCTTCAGTCTGGTCTTTGAAGGGTTGGGCAATAACCTGCCGTGGCTGTCGCAAGTCTTGATGAGCAGCGGCATGTTTCTACATGCGCATCAGGCCGAGTTTTTCGGTGGGCTGGCGGCGCTGGTCATCGCTCTCGCCGTACTGCAAAAACAACCGGCGTTTCGCCGTGGACTGGATCGGCTGGTGGAGAAACTGCCGGCCGTGCATCAACGGATTTTCATGTATGAACTAGCGCGGTTTTATCGCTCGCTGGGGATTCTGCTGCAAGGCGGGATTCCGCTGGTGACGGCCATGGCCATGGTGCGCGGTTTGCTCACCGTGGCTTCACGGGTGCGGCTGGATCAGGCCTGCGAGCGGGTGCGCGAGGGGCAGTCGTTGTCCACCGCGCTGGAACTCAATCACCTGGTGACCCCGGTGTCCCTGCGCCTGCTGCGCGCCGGCGAACAGTCCGGCAACCTCGGGCAGATGATGGAGCGCAGCGCCGATTTCTACGACGAGGAAATCAGCCGCTGGCTCGAATGGTTTGTGAAGCTGTTCGAGCCGCTGCTGATGACGTTTATCGGCCTGCTGATCGGGGTCATCGTGATCCTGATGTACATCCCGATTTTCGAACTGGCTTCGAGTATTCACTGACTCCGGGAACGGGTCCGATCCCTGCAACAACACACTTTTACGTTCCCAACAAAACCACAAAGACGGAGAACGATATGCACATTAAAAAGCTCGTGCTCGCAATGGCCATCGGCGCAGTTCTGTCGGCGTCTGCGGTACTCGTTCCAGATAGCTTGTCCGGGGTGTCCAGTGCTTATGCCAAGGATGGGGGGAGCGGTGGTGGAGGTGGCGGCGGTAGTGGTGGTGGAAGCGGAAGCGGCGGCGGCAGTCACGGCGGCGGAGGCAACAGCGGCAGTGGCGGAGGCGGTGGCAGCAACAGTGGCCACAGCGGCAGCGACCACGGCTCGGGACACTCGGGTGACAGCGCCTCATCCGGTCGCAACGGCACCCATGCTGAAGCGGGAGATGACCATGGCGTCCACCGCGCTGGTGAAGTCGGTGATGACCACGGGGTCCACCGCGCGGGCGAAGTCGGCGATGATCGTGGCGTACATGTCGGCGGAGAGCCGGGCGATGACAAGCGCGCCAACTGATTTTTAGAAGCACCACAAGAGTTTTGTGGCGTACGCAGATTACGCAGACGACCACCATCAATTGTAGGAGTGAGCCTGCTCGCGATAGCGGTCATTCAGACACTGAAGCTGTGACAGACAGAACGCTTTCGCGAGCAGGCTCACTCCTACAGTTTTGATCTGCGTAAGGCTCAGAGAGCGACGTGGCTCTGGTTCAGGCGCTCTCGCAAAAACTCAACCAGCGCCTGCACCGGTCTCGAGGCCTGGCGATGTTGCGGGTAAACGGCTGAAAGCGTCAACGGCTCCGGCCGCAGATCATCTAGCACCGGCACCAACCGGCCATCCTTCAATGCCGCGCCAACGATGAACGTCGGCAAATAGGTAATGCCCATCCCCTGCACTGCCGCGTCCCTGAGCAACTCGCCGTTGTTCACGCGCATGCGCCCGGTGACATTGACCAACACAGGCTTGCCCTGCTCCGCGTTGAAGCGCCACTGCACCGAACGACTATGCCCGTACGGCAAACAGTCATGGCTATGCAGATCTTCAGGCTTGAGTGGCGTGCCGCGCTCGGCGAGGTACGCCGGGCTGGCGCAATACACCCGTTCGATGGATGCAATGCGCCGGGCAATCAGCGTCGAGTCTTCCAGCACGCCAATGCGCAGTGCCAGATCGTAGCCCTCACCGAGCAAATCCACCGGCCGATCACTCAGATCAACCTCAACCGTGACTTCTCGATAGCGCTGCAAGAACAGCGGCAGCAGACACCCCAGATGCGCCACGGCAAACGACAGCGGCGCACTCACGCGAATCGTCCCTCGTGGCTCGGCAGTCTGCCCGGCGATGCCCTGCTCCACTTGCTCGACTTCACCCAACAGGCGCAACGCCGATTCGTAATAACTCTGCCCCAGCGGCGTGACGTCCAGGCGCCGCGTCGAGCGGTTCAACAACCGCACGCCGAGACGCTCCTCCAACTGCATCAACCGACGGCTGACGAACTGCTTGGACAACCCCAATTGATCAGCCGCGGCGGTGAAGCTGCCGGAGTCCATGACCTGGCAAAAAATACGCATGTCTTCGAACGGGTTCATTGTCACTCTCTGGTGGACAGTTAAACGCTTTATAGCCGCTTTTTCACTTCTCGGCACCCTATTAATCTGTGTCCACGGTGTTGAAACCACCCCCCCACAAACTCAACAAACTCAACAAACTCAAAAATGGAATTGAACATGAACATCAAGAAAACCCTGACCGCTTCCCTCCTCGCCCTGTCCATCGGCAACGCTTTCGCCGCTGAAAGCAGCGGTGTCGAACACAACACCCAAGCCTTCCTCAACGCCCTCGCCACCGGCGGTGGCAAACCGCTGGAGCAACTGAGCCCGAAAGACGCCCGTGCAGTGCTGACCGGTGCACAGGCTTCGGTGAAAGTGGATCTGTCGGGAGTTGAAGTCAGCGACAAGGCGATCAAAGCTGATGGCCAGACGATCAACCTGAAAGTCGTGCGTCCGGCCAAGGTCAAAGGCGAGTTGCCGGTGTTCATGTTCTTCCACGGTGGCGGCTGGGTGCTCGGTGATTACCCAACGCACCAGCGCTTGATTCGTGACTTGGTGGTGGGCTCTGGCGCCGTAGCGGTGTACGTCGATTACACGCCGTCCCCGGAAGCGCAGTACCCGACCGCGATCAATCAGGCTTACGCCGCGACCAAATGGGTAGCCGAGCACGGCAAAGATATCGGTGTCGACGGCAAGCGTCTGGCGGTGGCCGGCAACAGCGTCGGCGGCAACATGGCGGCGGTCGTGGCGTTGATGGCCAAGGAACAGAAAGCCCCGGCGCTGCGCTTCCAGTTGCTGATGTGGCCGGTGACCAACGCGCAGTTCGACGACGGTTCGTATCAGCAATTTGCCGAGGGCCACTTCCTCACCAAAGGCATGATGCAGTGGTTCTGGGACAACTACACCACCAACCCGGCCGAACGTGCGCAGATCCACGCCTCGCCGCTCAACGCCAGCGCCGAACAGCTCAAGGGCTTGCCTGCCGCATTGGTGCAGACCGCCGAATTCGACGTGCTGCGTGACGAAGGCGAAGGCTATGCACGGCACCTCGATGCAGCCGGCGTGGCGGTGACCTCGGTGCGTTACAACGGGATGATTCATGACTTTGGCCTGCTCAATCCGTTGAGCCAGATTCCTGAGGTGAAAGCGGCGGTGCGTCAGGCGGCGGCTGAGTTGAAAACCCATCTGAATCCATAACGGCAAAAGATCGCAGCCTTCGGCAGCTCCTACTTGGGAATGCAATTTTCTGTAGGAGCTGCCGCAGGCTGCGATCTTTTTATTGGCAGACATTGCGGAGCTTCGGTCATGACCCTTTTCTACACTCACCTGCTGTCCTGGAGCGCTGCCCTGCTGCTGCTCGACGCTGTGCTCTGGCACTTCTCGCCCTTCACCCATCGCGCCCCGAGAGTCGGTGTGCGGCTGGTGCTGTTTCTCGCGTTCACGGCGCTGGTGATCAACGCCGGCGTCAGTCCGTTGCAGGCACCACAGTTTGTCGATGACCGGGTGGCGCAATTGGGTGCGACGGCGCTGGGCATTCTCTGGTGGCTGTACGCCGCGCGGGTGCTGACCGAAGTTATCGGCCTGGCGCTGATGCGTCGCATCGGCCACAGCGGTCGTTTGCTGCAGGACGTGATCGGCGCCCTGGTGTTTCTGGTCGCAACGGTCGCCGCTGCCGGTTACGTGCTGGAGCTGCCGGTGAAAGGTTTGCTGGCGACCTCCGGCGTGGTCGCCATCGTTGTCGGTCTGGCGCTGCAAAGCACCCTGGCTGACGTGTTTTCCGGGATCGTGCTCAACACCACCAAGCCGTATCAGGTGGATGATTTCGTGGTGATCGACGGCGTCGAAGGCAAGGTCTTCGACATCGACTGGCGCGCTACGCACCTGCTGACCAGCGCCGGGACCATGGCGGTAGTGCCGAACTCGGTCGCGGCCAAGGCGAAGATCGTCAACCTCAGCCGTCCGAACAACATGCATGGCGTGTCGATCAGCATCAAAGTGCCGAATCACATCCGCCCACGTCGGGTACTCGATGCGCTTGATCGCACCTTGCAGGGCAGCAGTTCGCTGTTGCTGACGCCAGCGCCAAAAGCCGTACTGAAAGAGGCCGGCGAAACCATGTCGGAGTACGTCGCCAGCGGTTTCATCGCCGAGCTCGGCAAAAAAAGCGAAGTGCGCAATCAACTGTTCGACCTCGCCCACCGGCATCTTGAAGCAGCAGGCATTTCGCGCCATCCCGACGGCGTGATCGAGCCGTCGACCCGCGCCCGCGCATTGCTCGATGAAGTGAAAGTCTTCCGCTCGCTGAGCAGTGAGGAGCGTGATCGCCTCGCCGAATCGATGGTTGCGCAGCAGTACGCGGCGGGCCAGGTGGTGCTGGATCTGGACGAAGTGCCGGACAGTCTGTTTGTGATTGCTACCGGCGTCGTCAGTGCGACTGTGCCTGACGGTGACAGCAAGGTCGAGGCCGGGCGAATGGGACCGAGTGAGGTCATGGGTGAACAGAGCATTCTGGCCGATACACCGTCGCAGGCGACGTTCACGGCACTGACGTCGAGCATCATTTATCGACTCGACAAGAATCTGACCCGCGAGTGCATGGCGCAGCGCACGGAGGTCGGTCGGGCGTTGAACAAGTTGCAGGCGGTGCGTCAGCAGAACAGTCGCCTCGCGTTGATGGCCAAGCCGGTGGTGGTGAGGAAAGGTGGGTTTTTGGGTTGGTTGCAGAAGCGTTGAAGCGGCAGGATCAAGATCAAAAGCCTCCCCCTCACCCCAGCCCTCTCCCCCAGGGGGGCGAGGGGGAAGGGAGCCGATCTTCATGCGGTTCAAAACTGAAGTTCGGCTCGAAGTTTCAGGTCGGCGTATCTAGAAAACACCTCGGTCAGTGCCCTCTCCCCAAGACATCAAAGGGAAAGGGAGCAGACTGCATGCAATTCAGACCTGAGTTCGGCTCGGTATTGCAGGTCGGCGTACCTCGAAAGAGCCCCTCGGTCAGTCCCCTCTCCCTCCGGGAGAGGGTTAGGGTGAGGGGCTTTTCAGGATCAGCCGATTACTTGGCAGTGAACTTGGTATAGCTGTTGATCAAATTGCGGTAGTTAGGCAGACGCTCCGACAGCAGATGCGCCAGGCCTTCCATGTCGTTGCGCCAGTCACCCTGCAGCTCGCACGCCACCGAGAACCAGTTCAACAGATGAGCACCCGCTGCCGACATCCGCGCCCACGCCGCTTGTTGCACAGTGGTGTTGAAGGTGCCGGACGAGTCGGTCACGACAAACACTTCGTAGCCTTCAGCAATCGCCGACAGCGTCGGGAACGCTACGCAAACGTCCGTCACCACACCGGCGATGATCAGTTGCTTGCGACCGGTGGCCTTGATTGCCTTGACGAAGTCTTCGTTGTCCCAGGCATTGATCTGGCCCGGGCGCTGAATGAACGGCGCGTCCGGGAACTGCTCACGCAACTCAGGCACGATCGGGCCGTTGGGGCCTGCGTCAAAACTGGTGGTCAGGATGGTTGGCAGCTTGAAGAATTTGGCGATGTCGCCCAGCGCCAGCACGTTGTTCTTGAATTCGTTCGGGGTGAAATCCTGTACCAGCGAGATCAGGCCGGTCTGGTGATCGACCAGCAGTACAACCGCATCATCTTTGTTCAGACGTGTGTAAGGAACGCTCATGGGAAAACTCCTGATGGACGGATGGATGAAGCGTTGAGCGCCGACCGGATGGCCGGCGCTTCAGGGGAAATCAGAAAGCGAAGCAGGAACAGCCGAACGCACCCCAGAAACCGGCGAAGTCGCTGACCGGCGCGTTCGACATCCGCGCCTTTTCATGGCTGTGGGTATGCACCGCGCACGGGCCGCTGCACTGGTGGACCTGCGCCTGCAATGTCGAATTCGGCCGCCAGTGGCCTGGGACTTTCACCACCGGTGACCAGTCCGGCAGCACCGGAATCGAGCGTGGGCCGAGGTCTTCAAAGTCGCCGGCGGCGTAGACAATTTTGCCGCCAACCACGGTCATTACCGACTCGATCCACTTGATCGCCTCTTCCTCGACATGGAAGAAGTCCGCGCTCAGCGCCGCCAGATCCGCCAGTTGCCCGACCTTGATCTGGCCTTTCTTGCCCTGCTCCGAGGAGAACCAGGCGCTGCCGTGGGTGAACAGTTCCAGCGCCGTGGTGCGCGGCAGACCTTCTTCGTACAAGGCCAGACCGCCGACGGTGCGGCCGCTGACCATCCAGTACAGCGAGGTCCACGGGTTGTAGCTCGACACCCGCGTTGCATCGGTGCCCGCACCGACCGGCACACCTTCGGCGAGCATGCGCTTGATCGGCGGAGTCGCTTCGGCGGCTTGCTTGCCGTAGCGGTCGACAAAGTACTCGCCCTGGAACGCCATGCGATCCTGGATCGCAATGCCGCCGCCCAACGCTTTCACCCGCTCGATGTTCTGCGGGGTGATGGTTTCGGCGTGGTCGAAGAACCACGGCAGACCGTTGAACGGAATGTCACGGTTAACCTTCTCGAACACGTCGAGCATACGGCTGATCGATTCGTTGTAGGTCGCGTGCAAACGGAACGGCCAGCGCTGCTCGACCAGGTGGCGCACCACCGGCTCCAGCTCTTCTTCCATGGTTTGCGGCAGATCGGGGCGCGGTTCGAGGAAGTCTTCGAAGTCCGCTGCGGAGAACACCAGCATCTCGCCGGCGCCGTTGTGGCGCAGGAAGTCGTCGCCCTGGTGCAACTTGACGCTGCCGGTCCAGTTCTGGAAATCGCTCAGCTCTTCTTTTGGCTTCTGGGTGAACAGGTTGTAAGCGATGCGCACGGTCAACTGGTCGTCTTTGGCCAGTTGCTCGATCACCTGATAATCGTCGGGGTAGTTCTGGAAACCACCGCCGGCATCGATCGCGCTGGTCAGGCCGAGACGATTGAGTTCGCGCATGAACTGGCGAGTCGAGTTGACCTGATATTCCAGCGGCAGCTTCGGCCCCTTGGCCAGCGTCGAGTAGAGGATCATCGCGTTCGGCCGCGCGACCAGCATGCCAGTCGGGTTGCCATTGCTGTCACGGACGATCTCGCCACCCGGCGGGTTCGGCGTGTCACGGGTGTAACCGGCCACGCGCAGCGCGGCGCGGTTGAGCAGCGCGCGGTCATACAGGTGCAGGATAAACACCGGGGTGTCCGGCGCGGCCTGGTTGATCTCTTCGAGGGTCGGCATGCGTTTTTCGGCGAACTGGAATTCGTTCCAGCCACCGACCACGCGCACCCATTGCGGAGTCGGTGTGCGATCGGCCTGATCCTTGAGCATGCGCAGCGCATCGGCCAGCGACGGTACGCCTTCCCAGCGCAGTTCGAGGTTGTAGTTCAAACCGCCACGGATCAGGTGCAAGTGCGAGTCGTTGAGACCCGGAATAACGCAGCGACCATGCATATCGACCACTTGCGTGTTCGGCCCGCGCAGGGCCATCGCTTGATTGTCGTTGCCAACAACCACGAAGCGGCCATCGGTGATTGCCACGGCACTGGCCAGCGGTTTGGTGCGGTCAACGGTGTGAAATTGACCATTGAACAGAATCAGATCGGCGCTCATCGCAGTTCCTCAAGCAAAGTGAAAAGGAGCGAACCTCGCGCGCTCAGCGTGGCGAGGTTTCTTGGGAATCGAGGTGTTCATGGGCCTGGCTGGCTTCGAGCCACGGCGTAAACAAACGGGTGACCGGCGGCATCACCACGTACACCACCGACAGGACGATGGTCAGGGTGATCAGGAACGTGGCGACCACGTAATTGGAAAGCAGCGGATGCAACGCCAACAGCGGCCCCCAGATCAGCGGCACCAGCAAGGTGTGCGGCAGAATCACCAGCAGCGTGATGACGGCTTGTTTCCAGCGCGGCGGTGGCGTAGCGGCGTCGGCCAGCGGCGTAAACCAGAATTCCTTGATCGGCGCGACTTCGGTCTGATCGCCATCAGCCAGCATTGGCGCGGCTTCGGCGACCAGTGCCTGACGCTGCGGCGACTCCAGCCAGCCTTGCATCGCTTCGGTGGTGCTGAAGCGCAGCACGCAAGTGTAGAAATCGAGACGGCCGCGCTTGCCGCGCACCACGTCCACACCCAAATGCCCCTCACGCTGCCCCGCCACGCGGACGATATTGCGCAGCCAGGCCTCGTACGCCGACTCGAAACCGGCCTTGACCCGGTGCTTGATGATCAGCGTGACCGTCTCATCGGCCCCCGGTGTTTGTGGATTGAGGACTTCAGGCATAACGCAGCACTCCGGGCAAACGAACAGGAATCACCAGCCGTCCCGGCCCGGCGATCAACACAGTGGTAAACACGATCAACAGCAACCAGCCGAACTGCCCCTCGGCCACACTCCATTGCGGATGCACGACCAGCAACGCCACCAGCAGCACAAAGAGAATAGGCACGCACGCCAATCGTGCCAGTAACCCGGCGACGATCAGTAGTGGGCAGAGGACTTCGGCGAAGATCGCCAGGATCAAAGTGAGGTGAGATCCGAGATGGAACGGGTCTTCGATCAGTTGCAGTTGCGCGGTGAAATCCAGCAGCTTGGGCAAGCCGTGGACCCAGAGCAAAAACAACCCGCCGCTGACCCGCAGGAACAGCAAACCGATGTCGCGCGACCGTTCTTCTCGTTGCGAAGCGTTCATGACCCCACCCTTGTAATGTCATTGGCCTGAATCATGCCAATGATGGGTGGGGGGAAATTGCACGGATGTGCTCAGTTGCGATGGCGGTTACACGAGTTCAAGGCACCGCGCGAATAGTGTATTCACGTGTCTGAAAAACCGTCGCGGTATCCGGGTTCGCCACCTTGTCCAGATTGACACTGAAATAAATGAACAGCCTGCTGCCATCAATCAGCAACCTCAGGTAATTGGCAGAAACACTGGGGCTGTAAGCACTGTTCGTAATCCAACTTCGATGCACCGCGTGACTGGTGCCGATCCACATCTGGAGATCGTGCTGTCCCAAATCGCTTTGCCCTTCAAATCTGAGCCAGACCGGTTGATTCACAGAAATATGCGGCCAAAGACCAAACAACATCCTCCCGCCGGACTGGACATCTTTCAGATCGAGAATATCCGTGCCGTTGGCCTGAGTGATCACGGGGGCCAGGAGTCGATCCCTCGAAATCGGCAACACGTTGAGGCGCAAAGGTTCTGAGGTCACCTGAGCAGAAGCACCTCGGGTATAGGTAAAACTCACCTGCATTATTTTTCCAATGCTGAATGCCACCAGCCGTGGGGGCAAAGGAATCCTTATCGGCCTTGTGGTACCGGCCTCAACCGGCGTAGTTGTATGTGAACCTGCAGGAAGAGTGCCGTCAGCGGCTGTCACCGTCACTGAAACCATATCGGTGGGTTGCAGGTCGAGATACAACAACGCAGTCAGGGTCGTTATTGCTCTCAGCGGATCAAGGTTGATGTTACCGGGGGCCTCGACAATGGTCAGCACCGAGCTTTGCATCAAGACGTTGATTCGCCATGGATTTGAGACGCTCCCGCTACCATCGGCCAACCTCACCGTAAATTCATGCGATCCTGGTGTCAGGTCAGTCGCAACGTACTGCCAGTTACCATCAACAACATCGGCCGTGTCGAGCCTGGTCGCGCCATCGAACACAGCCACTGTGTCGCTAGCGCTGCCGCTCAGCGTGACAGTGGAGTATCGGGTGTCCGCGCCATTGAGTATCTCGCCTCCATCAGGATCGGTGACTGACGATATCCTCGGCCCGCTGGGGGCTCCTGTCAGTACGATGTAGTTTCGATGTGCAAATGGCTGTGAGAGGAGCGGATCCTGACTGCCTTGCAGCCCGGCCATGAAGCTCAGCGACAGCACGCTGCGATTCTGCAGACGTTGCAGTGGTGCAGCGGGGAAGTTCTGCTCGAAGAAACCGAAGCGGTTGAATTCGTCATCGACCACATTGTCCGGCGCTTGCCAGTACGTCGCCTCGAAATCACTGCCATCGGCATTTGTGCCTTTGAGCTTTAGCCAGAAGGGATTGCCGCGCCTGCCCAGTAGCCACGCATTTATACGCAAGGTGAACTCAGACAGGCTGCTGACATTCAGCTCACTTCCCTGACCGTCGTTGTCGGCCTGTCGGATAAATGGCCGAGGCAGATTCAACTGATTGATGCGTGTTATGTAAAGCGGCAAAGGCTGTGAAGTAACAGGCGGTTCTGAGCCACGATAAACCGTGTAAGTGACGATGACGGTTCGCTCGAAGTTGAAAACCACCAAGAGGTTATCAATATGGGTCTGGAAAGGTCGGGAAAATCCGCCGATCGGAATACGCGGTGAAGTGTAGGACCCAGGTCCTGGCGTACCCGCCCACGTGATCGTGAGACTGTCTCCTGCCTGCCAATCGAAGTCGATTTTTACCGTCAGGTTGTACCGAGCGGCTTCCGGGTCCAACAAACCGTCAGGGCGACTTTCTATGATTGAGAGCGGCGGAAGACTGCTGCTGTCCAGCGCGGGTGTCAGCGTGTCCATGTTCACGTCCTTTTTGGCTACCTTTCGACATCGGCCAATCAGACATCGGAACACGGTGATGCGCCACTGTCAGAACTAACAGGTCAAGCCCTGTTTCAGACGAATGGACACTCACGTCAGGGGAATATCCAGCGGCGCCGCCATGAACTGGCTGATTCGTGAGCGCAACCATTTCTCCGCCGGATCGTTGTCATGCACCCCGCTCCAGGCCATCGACAATTGCGCCGCATCAATCGGCAACGGTGGATCTTCGGCGCGCAACGCACACCCTTCCACCAGCGCGCAGGCGGCGTAATCGGGCACGGTGGCGATCATTTCGGTGCCGGCCAGCAAGGCGCGCAAGCCGCTGAATTGCGGCACGCCGAGGACGACCCGGCGGCTGCGTCCGACCTTGGCCAGGTCCATGTCGATGTTGCCGCTCAAGTCGCCGGAGAACGACACCATCGCATGCGGGCGCTCGCAGTATTCGTCGAGGGTCAGCGGCCCCGGACGGTCGTCGCCGCGCAGGACCTTGCAGGGAATGTCGCGCAGTTTTTTGCGCTTGGCGTTGGCCGGCAACTCAGTGGTGTAACTGACGCCGACGGAGATTTCTCCAGAGGCCAACAGTGCCGGCATCAGCAGGTAATTGGCGCGGCGCACCACCACGACAATCCCCGGCGCCTCTTGCTGAAGCTGGCGCAGCAACGGCGGAAACAGGCCAAACTCGGCATCGTCCGACAAACCGATGCGGAACACGTCGCAACTGCTCGCCGGTTCGAACTCCTTGGCCCGGCTGACCGCGCCGGAGATGACGTCCATCGCCGGTTGCAGCTCCTTGAGAATTGCCAGCGCTCGCGCGGTCGGCTCCATGCCGCGACCGTTGCGCAGCAGTAATGGATCGTCGAACAGATCGCGCAAACGCCCCAGCGCAGCGCTGACGGCCGGCTGGCCCATGAACAGTTTTTCGGCGACGCGGGTCAGGTTCTTTTCGAACATCAGCGCTTCGAAAATCACCAGCAGGTTCATGTCAACGCGACGCAGGTCGTTACGGTTCATGGGCACGGGTTCCTTATAGCCAGCCAGACGCAAGTGCTACGCACTTTACGCGATCAACGAGACTTTTAGCGCCGTTTCGCAGCGAAATTAACAACGATTAACTCGTCAGTCCCCCGCCCTCGCCCAACAATGAATCCCTCTGCGCAGCGTTGCTTTTTTGACCTGAGGGGATGCGCCGACCGTGCATTCCCCATCGACACGGACTTTGGCCATGGCTCATTTACAGCACAGCGTCGCCCTCGCCCCTGCCAACGAACCACGCAAGACCGGGATCGGCGGGCTCAGTCCGCAGCGCGAACGACAGGTCAAACAACTGATCCTCGAACGTCTGGGCGAAAGCCTTGAGGTCACCGAACTGGCCCGCGCCTGTTCGCTGTCGCGCAGCCATTTTTCCCGTGCCTTCAAATGCAGCACAGGGCTGTCGCCGCAGGACTGGATTCGCACCCAGCGCCTCGCGCGGGCCAAGCTGCTGATCCGCCACACCGACCTGAGCCTGACGCAAATCAGCCTGGAGTGCGGGTTCTGCGATCAGGCGCACTTCTGCCATATGTTTACCCGCAGCGAAGGCATCAATCCGTTTGCCTGGCGCTGCCAGATCACGAGAGAACCCAAAGCCCACCCTTCACAGCCCGCCGCGTTTTGATCGCGACGCCCGTTGCACTGAAGCTAAAACCTGAGGATTATGCCGGGACACCCCGGAATAGAAGGCCTGCGCACGCGCCCGGCACTACTCCGCCCTGTCCGCCGCAGCACCGCAGGAGTGAGCTGTTGAGTCTTTCCCCGAATCAGGCCCTCGGTTTTGGCCCCTATCGGATACATCCCGGACAACGGCGGGTGCTCGAAGGCGAGCAGCCGTTGCGCCTCGGTCGACGGGCGATGGACATCCTCCTGATTCTGCTGGCCCATGCCGGCGAAGTGGTGAGCAAGCAGCAATTGATGGCCGGGGTCTGGCCGGACAGCGTGGTCGAAGACATTAACCTGCGGGTGCACATGGCGGCGCTGCGCAAGGCGCTCGGTGACGGTCAGGCCGGCCAGCGCTACATCATCACCGTGGCGCAACGCGGTTACAGTTTTGTCGCACCGGTTTTACTGCAATCCATGGAGGAGCGTCCTGTGGGCGATGCTGGCGGTCGGCACAATCTGCCCTTGCGGCGCACGCGGATGATCGGCCGCCAACCGCTGGTCGACAGCTTGATGAGGCAGTTGCCGCGCCGACGCTGCATCACCCTGGTCGGCCCTGGCGGGATCGGCAAGACCACCGTGGCCCTGCGCGTGGCCGAGCAGTTGATCGGGCACTATCGCGATGGCATTCGTCTCGTGGATCTGGCACCTCTGAGCGATCCCCAACTGATCTGTTCACACCTGGCCGCCCTGCTTGATCTGGCGCTTCTCGAAGGCGACCCGCAGACAGCACTGGTCAAAGGCCTGCAACAGCGGCGGATGCTGTTGCTGCTCGACAACTGCGAGCATTTGATTGATGCCGTTGCGGCGCTCAGTGAACGCATTCTGCGCGGGGCGCCGCACGTGCATATCCTCGCCACCAGCCGCGAAAGTCTGCGGGCCGAAGGCGAATACGTGCAGCGTCTGGACTCCCTCGAATACCCGCCGATGACAGCGACGCTGGATCGTGAGCAAACGCTGAATTTCTCGGCGCTGCAGTTGTTCGTCGAACGAGCGACGGCCGCGCAGGAAAGCTTCGAACTGAGCGATGCACAGTTGCCGCAAGCGATCGAGATCTGCCACCGACTCGACGGTATTCCACTGGCGCTGGAACTGGCCGCAGCGCAGGTCGCCGAACTGGGTCTGGACGGTCTGTTGAGTCAGTTACAGGGCCGCTTGCCGCCGCTGGCAGCGGGCAATCAACACAGTCTTGAGCGCCATCTCACCCTGCGCGCCACGCTGGACTGGAGTTTCAATCTGCTCGACCGTTGCGAACAAACCTGCCTGCGCCGTTTGGGCGTGTTTCGAGGGGGTTTCACCTTGGAGTCCGCGGCGGCCGTTATCGTCGGCCAACATATCGACCCCAGCATGGTATTTGTATCGATCAGCCAACTGGTGGCGAAATCCCTGCTCAGCGTCGAGGTCGGTGACGAACAGGTGTTCTATCGCCTGCTCGACACGACGCGCCGCTACGCCCTGGAAAAACTCGATCACGCCACCGAATGCGAAGAAACCCGCGAACGCCATGCCGAACGCTGTCTGGCGTTGATGCAGCAGGCGCAGAACGATTGGGAAAATACCCCAACGCTGTTGTGGATCGATCGCTACGCCCGAGGACTGGAAGATCTGCGCGCGGCACTGGACTGGAGCCTGAACGGCGTCGGCCCCGCAGGTTTGGGGATTCGCCTGACGGCAGCCTCGGCGCCCCTGTGGCAAGAGTTGTCGCTACTCAAGGAATACGGCAGCTATGTACGCCGGGCGCTGGGCCTGCTTGATGAACTCGGCGAACCCTGTCTGCGCCTGAAAGTTGCGCTGAAACTGGCTCTTGGCAGCGCCTGCTACCACACATGGGGCGGCACTGCAGAAACCATCGAAGCCTTCGTCGATGCCCGCCGGTTGGCGCACGAAAACGATGATGTCGCCGGGCAGTTGCGCGCGGTGTCCGGGCACATGGCGGTCAACCTCAGTTGCGGACACTACCGCATGGCGCTGGCACAGAGCGAGCACTTCGACCGCCTCGGCCTGCACGGCGACCCGCTGTTGTCACTGAGTACCCACCGCTTGCGCGTATTGGCCCTGCATTATGCCGGCGATCAATTGCAGGCGCGCATTCACGCCGAACAGGTACTCCAGCGCATGGCGCACAGCGGCCATGTCAACCGCTTCACTCATGGCTTTGGCGTGCAATACGACCAGAGCGTCGCGTCGCTGACGGTGCTGGCGCGGGTCTTATGGATGCAAGGTCTGCCGGAACAAGCCTGGCGCACGGCGCGGCAGGCCCTGAACATTGCCGTACAGATCGACCATGGCACCTCGATTTGCTACACCCTCGCGCTGGCGAGTTGCCTGATCGCCCATTACAACGGCGATGAGCAAAACGCCCGGGCGCTGTTGCAGTTACTGCTCGAGCAGTCGCAGAAACATTCGGTGCTGCTGTTCAACACGTGGGCGCGGCACTACGCGCAGGTGCTCAATGCGCCCAACATCACGCCAGTGCCGAAGGACAGTAGCGGGCTGATTCGGGAAATCATGGTCACGCTGGATGGCCGTTTTGTGGATGACGCGCTGGTTGAGCGGGCGTTGAGTGGTGATGCGGGGTGGAGCACGGCGGAGATTCTACGGGTGCGGGCGGATGCCTTATTGAATGGAGAGATGGTTTGTCTGGGTGGCCCTCTTCGCGAGCAGGCTCGCTCCCACAGGGATTTTGGGTGTAGTCAGACCCCATGTGGGAGCAAGCCTGCTCGCGAAGGGGCCATTCAGGAAGCCGAAGCACTCCTGCAACAGTCCCTGACCATCGCTCGCACCCAAGGCGCGCTCGCCTGGGAACTGCGCAGCGCTACTTCATTGGCGCAACTCTGGCAGCGCCAAATGCGCTATCGCGAGGCGCTGGATTTGCTCAGTCCGATCTATCAACGCTTCACTGAGGGCTACGCGACCCCGGATCTGCGCAAGGTGCACTTGCTGATCGACGAATTACGCGAGTGCGTGCACTCCTGAGGCCAGACGAATCCGCTTGATGTAACGTGCATGCCGGCGTTCAAGATCAATTCCTTCACCGCTGCGCTCAAGTTGCTCGCGGGCATAGCATCGGATGGTATTGAACATCCGGTACCGGCCTGAAGTGCCGCCCCGCTCCACCGTCAACAATGACTTTTGCGCCAGGCCGTCGATGATCGCGGAAAGCCTCTGCGGAGCCAGTTGCGGGCAACTGATCACCGCCAGCGCCGCCTCCAGCGTAAACGCCAGTTTGAACACCGATACGCGTTGTAGCACACGTTGTTCCTGCTCACTCAAGCGCTGATAGCTCCAGTCGAGCGCCGCCTGCATGGATTGGTGCCGTGGCACAGCCGTGCGCCGCCCATGGCTGAGCACTTGCAGACCGATGGCCATTTGCGCCTGCAAGCCGACCAACGCCAGTGCATCGATCTGCGCCGCAGCCAATTCGATTGCCAGCGGCAAACCGTCGAGTTGCCGACAGATCTCGACCACGACTTTGACGTCCTGCTCGCGCAGGCTGAAATCATGCTGTCGCGCCCGAGCCCGGCTGACAAACAACTGCACCGCAGAATGGCCCATGGCTTCAGTGATGCAATCAGCCGCCGAGCGTTTCGGGATGGCCAGCGGTGGCACACACTGCTGGGTTTCCAGACTGACCTGCAAGGCTTCACGGCTGGAGGCGAGAATCGACAGCCGAGGCGCCACTTCAAGCAACGTTTCAACCGCTGCTCTGCAAGCGTCGCGGCGCTGGTCACAGTTATCCAGCAGCAACAAGGCATGGCGAGTCGAGAGCCCGGTCAAATCGCTGTCCAGGGTGCGCAGCACATGATCGAGCAGCGACGTCTCGCCATCGATCAAGCTCAGATCGATCTGCCACACGCCGTCCCTGTAGTACTGCAACAGCAGTTCCGCAACCCGCAGCGCCACCGTTGACTTACCGACGCCAGGCGCTCCCGTCACGGTCATCAGCCGATACAGCGGCATTTTCCGCACCAGCCCACCGACCAATGAGTCGCGTCCGGCAACCGGGGTCAGTCGCGCAGGCAAATTATGCTGGGGCGTTTGCAGACCCTCGAAGACCACTTGCGCGGCGCTGTCGCAACGCACCGGGGCAATAAAGCTGTATCCACATTGCGGCACGTTGACGATGTAGCGCTGACCGTTTTCGCCGTCACCCAAGGCCCGCCGGAGCGCAGCGATGTGCACGCGCAGGTTGATCTCCTCGACCACCGACGTCGGCCATACCAGAGCAATCAATTGCTCCTTCCTGACCACTCGACCGGCACGCTCGACCAGCACTTGCAGAATGTCCAGAGCGCGCCCGCCCATACGCAAGGGCCGATCTCCATCGAGTATCAGCCGTTGCCGCAGGTGGAACGCGTAAGGGCCGAAACGCAGCACCGACGCCGTGTTCAAATCATTGAGGCTATCCATGCCAACTATCTTGGCAGCCTCAGATGACGCGACAACCGCTAGACGAGGCGCAGCACGGACATCCGGGTGCGCCAGACGGACACAAGCGCTCTAGCTGAACTGTTCGCGGTACTGCGCAGGGGTCAGGCCGAGCTTTTCAGCGAACAATGAACGCATGTGCCGCACACTGCCGAAACCACTTTTGTAAGCCACGGTTTTAAGCGGCAGATCGCTGGTTTCGAGCAGATTTCGCGCGCAGTCGATGCGCGCACTTTGCAGAAACTCCATCGGCGTCATATTGATTTCGCGGGTGAACACGCGTGCAAAGTGCCGCGCACTCATGTTGGCAATGGCGGCCATGCGTTCGACCGTGAACGCTTCGTCGAGGTGCTCCAGCACGTAGCTTTGCGCGCGGGTGATCGGCGTTTCCTGCGGTGCCACAGCGGCCATCAGCGGACTGAACTGGGCCTGCCCGCCCTGCCGTTTCATCACCACCAGCAGGACTTTGGCGACATCCTGGGCGAGTTTCTTCCCGTGATCGCGGGCGATGACAGCGAGCGCCATATCGATTCCGGCCGTGACACCGCCCGAGGTGATCAGATTGCGATCTTCGACATAGATCTGATCCGTGGTGACATGGGCCTTCGGGAACCCCTTGATCAGACGTTCGGTGTAGTTCCAGTGGGTGGTCACCCGGTAGCCATCCAGCAACCCGGCATGCCCGAGCACGAAGGCGCCGGTGCAGATCGAACCGTAATGTTCGACGCGCTGAACAGCACCTTTGAGCCAGGCGAACAACGACGGAAATTGTTGGTTGTAGGCACCCGGACCGCCCGGCACCAACAGCAGATCATAATGTTCGGTGTTGTCGTCAATGGTCGCATCGGCATGCACCAACACGCCATTGGATGCCCGAAGTGGGCCACGCTCGGTGCCAAGCGTGACCAATTGATAATGCGCTTCGGCTTTCAGGTAGCGGTTGGCAACCGAAAAAACCTCCAATGGCCCGGCCATATCGAGCAGGAGAAAGTCGGGGAACAGCACCATTGCCACGGTTTTCATGGGCAGACATCACTTAAATCAGGGAGACATGAGACAGGCCAGACATTATGGCCAAGTGCGGCACTCCGGGCATAAAAGTTTGTGTGAACAGCATCGCACAACTGTCAACCTGATCAGGACAGTCTTTCAATTTTCATCTACTTATTGCGCCGAACAGTAACCAGTAACCTTCTCCTCACTCGGACGAATTCACGTCCTGCAAGGAGATTTCATCATGCTGACCCTTCGCAAAGCCTCCGATCGTGGCCTCGCCAATCATGGCTGGTTGAAGTCCTTTCACACATTTTCCTTCGCCAGCTATCGTGACCCACGTGAACAGGGTTTTTCCGACCTTCTGGTGATTAACGACGACCGCGTTGCCGCCGGTAAAGGCTTCGGCCAGCACCCGCATCGCGACATGGAGATCTTTTCCTACGTGCTGGAAGGTGCGCTGGAACACAAGGACACGCTGGGTACCGGCTCGGTCATCCGCCCGGGTGACGTGCAATTGATGAGCGCTGGCAGCGGCGTGGCGCACAGTGAGTTCAACCATTCGGCGAGCAAACCGGTGCACTTCCTGCAGATCTGGATTGTGCCGGAGGTTGCCGGCGCCAAACCGCGCTACCAACAGGAGCATTTCAGCGCCGAGAAAAAACGCGGTCGCCTCCAGTTGATCATTTCGCCGGACGGCAAGCACGGTTCGCTCAAGGTGCGTCAGGATGCACGGGTCTTCGCCGGGCTGTTCGACGGCAAGGAAAGCGCCACGCTGGAACTGGCGGCCAACCGCTATGCCTATGTGCATGTCGCACGTGGCAGCGTTGAACTCAACGGCCAGTCACTGCGCGAAGGTGACGGCGTGCGGATTCGCGAGGAACAGTTGCTGACTTTGAGCAACGGTGTCGATGCCGAAGTGCTGGTATTCGACCTGCGGCCGCAGGAATTGCCAGAGATGCCATAACGCGGTGTTTCAATGCTCACGAAAAACGGCCTTCTTTGAAGGCCGTTTTCTATTGTGCTGATTCGGGTGCTTGTTGCGAAGCAGGTCTTGGTGCGCCTATATCTTTACCTGCCTGGATCGCAGCGAGTGTCGTCTGCAAGGTGGTTAACACCGCTGCCTGATTGGCGAAGTGCGCCCCCACGACGACGGTGATCATTCCAAGGAAATGGACGGCTGTCGTCGCCCAGTAATGCGCCTTCACTGTCGAGGCTTGTTTGATGGCTTCTTTTGAGTCTTCGGCGATTTTTTGTACACCGTCCCACATCAGATCGTATCGTTTGTCCCTCTCCGCCTGAGTCAAAAGATAAGCATCGATTTTTGCCGACACACCCTCGAACCGAGCATCCATCCTCGTCTCAATGGTCTCGATCCTGGCATTGAACTCTTCACGGCTTATAGCGTTCATGGTTTGAGTATTCCGACCTTTACTCGATAGGTCACTGACTGGATTTTGACTGAATTCCGTGGTTCTCAATTCGGCACCTTCCTGGGTTTACCAATACCTTCCCTGGTATCAACATCAGTGCGAGTCCTGCGCCCCTCACCGACATGCCGAAACAATAGGCCCCATCCAACAGGCTCACAAGCCGGGAGATTCTGCCTCTGGTGTAGGCCGTTTCGTCAGAGGTTGTAGCCCTGCCAAAACAGCATCTACCTACTCATTCTCCGACGCGAACACGTCGACAATCTGCTCAATCACCGCCCTCACCCGCGCGGTATGGCGCAGGTCCGCGTGGGTTACCAGCCATACCTCATAGGGCAATGGCGTGGTGCGCTCCGGCCAAAGCCTGATCAGGCCATCGCGCTCGCCCATGTACACCGGGATTTCTCCTACACCCAACCCTACTGCAATCGAACGACGGACGAGCAAACTGGAACTGAGGCTGGCGACTATCCGGCCGCGGCTCAGCGGTTCCGATACCAGGGTCAGGTCCTTTTTGCTTTGCAGATACGGTTGATAGACCACCAGATCATGCCCTTCGAACGCCGTGCCCGGCGGCGGCACGCCATTGGCGTCTATATACGCTTGGGAAGCAAACAGCCCCACCGGCCATCGAGCAATTCGCCGAGCGATCAGATCCGGATTGTCCGGTCGGGTGTTGCGCACGGCGATATCCGCCTCGCGCTTGGCCAGGCTGAGGATTTGCGTGGACGCATCCAGTTGCACCCGCACTTCCGGGTGCTGCTCGTGCAAACGGGCGATCGCCGGAATCAGGAAATCGATGGCCAGCGAATCCGTGGTGCTGACGCGCACCGTGCCGGTCAGGCGATCGTCCAGGCCTTGAATCTGCCGCTCCAGCTCCAGTGCCGAATGCTCCATCTTCTCCACGCTTTTGAGCGCCGCTTCGCCGACGGCCGTCAACGCGTAGCCGTCGGAGGTGCGCAAAAACAACGTCGCACCCAGGGACTTTTCCAGCGCCGTGATCCGCCGCCCGACGGTTGCCTGATCTACCCCCAGAATCCGTGCGGCCCCGCGCAGCGTCGACTCGCGGCAAACGGCGAGAAATACCCGTGCGTCATCCCAATTCATGCTGCCTCCGTATGATGCAAATACGCATCAGCGTGCCGCTTAATCGCTGCATTAACGCAGCAAAGATAGCCGATATGCTGAACGCCATAAACCTTCCGCGAGATCGCTATCATGCGCACTTCAACCTCCACCGGTATCTGGCTGCCGATCTTCGCCGGCCTCTGCGCCAGCCTGGTCAGCATCGGACTGGCACGTTTCGCTTACACGCCGTTGATTCCTGCGCTGATTGAAGCGCAGTGGTTCAGCGCCGATGATGTGGTCTACCTCGGTGCGGCCAATCTGGTCGGCTATCTGATCGGCGCCCTGCTCGGCCGGCCGACAGCGCGCCAGTTCGGCAATAAAAATGCCTTGCGCTTGATGATGCTGATCGTCACCGCCGCATTTTTTGCCTGTGCATTTCCCTTGTCGGTGAGCTGGTTCTTCGGCTGGCGGCTGCTGTCGGGGATTGCCGGTGGCGCGATCATGGTGTTGGTTGCGGCGACGGTATTGCCGCATGTTCCAGCCGCACGCAAAGGGTTGGCCAGTGGTGCGATTTTTCTCGGCATCGGTCTCGGCATTGCCGGCTCCGGGACGCTGGTGCCGCCGCTGTTGAGCCTGGGTTTGCAGGCGACTTGGCTGGGCCTGGGCGCATTGGCCCTGTTGCTGACTGCGCTGAGCTGGTTCGGCTGGCCGTCCAATTTTGCGCACCCGGTGGCTGCGCACGAAACGGCGTCCGTTGAACCGACGCCGCGCGCGGTCTACGTGCTGTTCGCCCAATATGCCTTTATGGCCGCCGGTCTGGTGCCGGCGATGGTGTTTCTGGTGGATTACGTGGCGCGTGGACTCGGCGCCGGCGCGCATATCGGTGCGCTGGTATGGGTGATGTATGGCTTGGGTGCGATTGTCGGGCCAGTGACTTATGGCTTTCTCGCCGATCAGTTGGGTGCACGGTCGAGCATTCGTCTGGTGCTGGTAGTGCAGGCGATTACCCTCGGACTGCTGGCGATCTCCCACTCGTTTCTGGCGTTGGCGTTGCTGGCGGTGATTCTCGGTTCATTTCCGCCCGGCATCGTGCCGCTGGCGCTGGCCCGGGTGCATGAACTGGTGCCGGAGCACCATCGCCAGCAAATCGCCTGGAGCCGCGCCACGGTGTCGTTCGCCACGTTTCAGGCGTTGGCCGGATTTGCCTATTCGGCGCTGTTCAATGCCAGCGGCGGCCACCACGCGTTGTTGTTCGTTATTGCCGCTGGTGCGATCGTCGTGGCGTTGCTGCTGGAGCAGGCCATGAAATGGCTGCCCGCCCCGGTTGAGCCGCGCTGCTGCGCAAATTGAAGGGAATCATTGCCTGCCCGGCAGGCTCCCACCTACACAACTCAAGCCAAGAGAAACGATATGTCCCTGCCCAATGAAATGACCCGAATCGAAATTACCGAACCCGGAGGCCCCGAAGTCTTGCAACCGCGACGCGTGCCGCTGCCGGTCGCGGCACAAGGCGAAGTGCTGATCCGCGTACACGCCGCCGGGATCAACCGGCCGGACGCCTTGCAGCGTGCCGGTAAATACCCGATGAAACCCGGCATGAACCCGATCCCCGGGCTGGAGGTTGCCGGCGAAGTCGTTGCACTCGGGGCGGGTGTCAGTCAATTCGCCGTGGGCGACAAAGTCTGCGCGTTGACCAATGGCGGCGGTTATGCCGAATACTGCGCCGTACCGGCCGGCCAAACCCTGCCGATTCCTGATGGCGTGGACTGGGTCCAGGCGGCCGCGATCCCGGAAACGTTCTTCACCGTGTGGGCCAACCTGTTCGGCCTTGGCGGCGCCAGCCGTGGTCAACGCGCGCTGATTCACGGTGGCACCAGCGGTATAGGCACTACTGCGCTGATGCTTTGCCGCGAGTTCGGTATAGAAGCGTTTGCCACCGCCGGCAGCCCGGACAAATGCGCGGCAATTCGCGATCTGGGTGGCGAAGCGATCAATTACCGCGATGAGAAATTCGCACAGGTCATCGCCGATAAAACTGCTGGCCAAGGTGTGAATGTGATCCTCGACATCATGGGAGGCTCGTATCTCAACGATAACGTCAGCGCCCTGGCGATGGATGGCCGTCTGGTCATGCTCGGTTTCCTTGGCGGCGCACGGGCCAATGACTTTGATCTGCTGGCGATGATGGCCAAACGCGCGGTCATTACCGGATCTCTCCTTCGCGCCCGCACCGCTGCCGAAAAAGCCGCGATTGCCGATCAACTGCGTGAGCACGTATGGCCGGCACTGTCTGCCGGGCGCTGCCTGCCGATGATCGACAAGGTTTATTCACTCAACGACGCGGCTCAGGCCCACGCGCACATGGAGGCTGGCGACCATATCGGCAAGATCGTTCTGCAGGTCGTGTGAGTCCTTGCAGCATTTGGTAATCGTTGCGCCGGGGCGGTGGTCGAAAAATTCACGCGCAGGCCGAGCCATCTGGTAAAAAGCGTTCTTTGGCTGCGCCTTGGTGAAACGTTTAATGTTCCAGTCCTTCATGACGCGTCTACGACGCCGCCGTTTGGCGTTCGCCTGCATGGCCGCGCTGATTATCGGCGTGCCGGCGAGTTGTGGTGTGCTGCAACACACCGAGCGCAAATTGCTGTTTCGCATTGAGCCGGGCACCGCCGGCTGGTATCACGGCTTGCCCGGCAGCGTGCAGGAACTCGACCTGCAACCGAAGAGTTTCAAGGCCGGGCAGAACATTCATGCCTGGTGGTGGCCGGCGGAAAAGGCCAGTGCGCCGGCCATTCTTTATTTGCACGGCGTACGCTGGAACCTCACCGGGCAACTGTTCCGCATCGAACAATTGCGCGCGGCGGGTTATTCGGTGCTGGCCATCGACTACCGTGGTTTTGGCAAGAGCCACGGTGATCTGCCGTCGGAAAGCAGTGTTTACGAAGATGCGCGAGTAGCGTGGGAGCGCTTCAAGCTGCTGCAACCGGATCCGGCCAAACGCCTGATCTACGGGCACTCCCTGGGCGGCGCCGTGGCGATCGATCTGGCGGCGGAACTCGGGCAAACAGCCGCCCGCGATCATTCCGCACTGCCAGTGCGCGGACTGGTGATCGAGTCCACCTTCACCACGCTGGCGGATGTCGCCGCGTCCGTGGCCAACACTTCACTGCCGGTACGATGGCTGCTGTCGCAGAAATTCGATTCGATCGACAAGATCGCCGACATTCACATGCCGCTGCTGGTGGTGCACGGTCTGGCTGACGCTTTCGTGCCACCACGTTTCAGTGAGCAATTGTTCAACGCCGCGCAACAACCCAAACGCCTGTTGCTGGTGCCTGGCGCGACGCACAACAACAGCATGGCGCTCGGCGGGCAGAATTACCGCAAGGCGCTCGACAGCCTGATGCAGAGCAAGCCCGTCCCTAGGGTGGCCGGGCCGACAACCGTGCGCAGCGGACGGGACACTTAACGGTAGCCGCGCGCCTGCAAATCAAACAGTTGCGCGTAATGCCCGGCAGCGGCTATCAGTTGATCGTGGCCGCCCTGCTCGAGGATTTGGCCTTGTTGCAGCACGATGATGTGGTCGGCATTGCGCACGCTGGAAAAGCGATGGGAAATCAGCAAGGTCATGCGCCCTTCGCTGTGCTGGCTGAAATGCTCGAACACCGCGGCTTCAGCTGCCGGGTCGAGCGCCGAAGTCGGCTCATCAAGGATCAGAATGTCGGCCTCACGGCGCATGTACGCGCGGGACAAGGCAATCTTCTGCCACTGCCCGCCAGACAATTCCTGGCCACCGGCAAACCAGCGTCCCAACTGCGTGGCATAGCCCTTGTCCAGTCCTTCGATAAAGGGCGCCGCCATGCCTTGGGCAGCCGCCTCTTTCCATCGTTGCGAATCGTTGAACGCCAAGGTGTCGCCGACGCCGATGTTTTCGCCGACGCTGAACTGGTAGCGAATATAGTCCTGGAAAATTACGCCAATACGCCGACGCAATGCGGTCTCCTGCCAATCCTGCAAATCGCTGCCGTCGAGCAGAATGCGCCCTTGATCAGGGCGGTAGAGCCGGGTCAGTAACTTGATCAGCGTGGTCTTGCCAGAACCGTTCTCGCCGACCAGCGCCATGCTCTGGCCTGGCATCAGTTGCAGGTCAATGTTTTCCAGTGCTGGCCGACTGGCACCGGGATAACGGAAACCGACGTTTTCGAAACGCAAACCATCGCCCGGGCACGCTCCAACCGTCAGGTGGCCGGTATCCGCCTGCACCGGTTCGGCCAGGTATTCATAAAGACTGGTCAGATAGAGGCCGTCTTCGTACAGGCCACTGATCGCACTCAAACTGCTGCTCACCGCACTTTGGCCTTGCTTGAACAGCACCAGATACATGGTCATCTGGCCGAGGCTGATCTGGCCATGCACGGCATCGATCACCACCCAGGCATAGGCCACGTAAAATGCCGCAGTACCGAGCAGGCCGAGGCCGAAACCCCAGCCATCGCGCCGCAGTGTCAAACGCCGGTCTTCGGCATACAGCCTGGCGAACGTGTCGCGGTAGCGTTGCAGCAACAACGGTGCAAAGCCGAACAGCTTGACCTCTTTGATATAGGTTTCGTGGGACAGCAAGGTTTCGATGTAATTCTGCTGCCGACTCTCCGGCGCGCGGCGGGTGAACAACCGAAAGGCGTCACCGGAAAAATGCGCCTCGGCAAAGAACACCGGCAACGCACCGACCACCAGCAGCACCAGCGCCCAAGGGGAAAAGTGCACCAGCAGCACACCGAAGCTGATCAGCATGATCAGGTTCTGAATCAAGCCCAACGACTTCATGACCAGCGCCAGTGGCCGGGTCGACGCTTCGCGACGCACGCGCACGAGTTTGTCGTAGAACTCGGAGTTCTCGAACTGCACCAGTGACAGGGTCTGCGCTTTTTCCAGGATCAGCGTATTGACCTTCTGCCCCAGTTGCACCCGCAACAACGACTGCTGCACCGACAGTGCCCGTTGTGTACCGGACAACAGCGCCAACACCCCGGCCTCCAACAACACATAACGCAACACCGGCCACAGCGGCGCACTGCCGTGTTGCGCGTGCAACTGCATCGCCGCCACCACGGCATCGACAATCTGCTGCCCCAACCATGCCGCCAGTGCCGGCAGCAACCCGGCCACCAACGTTGCCAGCACCAGCCCCAGAAACAAGCCTCGCGAGGTCCCCCAAACCAGCCGCAAGGCTCGCAGCGCCTGATCGAAAAAAGAGGTGAAACGCGATAGATCAGGCATGGGGCATTGGACTCGGCAGGCGATGGCGGTGCGTTATGGTACTCCAGCGCTACGACTGAACTTCAAACGACGAGCGCGTTATTGTCGACGCGCTTTTCAGAACAAAAACATCTGGAAGACTCAGGCCTTTCCGGCGTCCAACGCTCTGCTATGTTTTAACCGCCCTACGCGGAACCCGGCGCCCCCCCGCCACGCTCCGCGCCTGACTGCCGGGAGCAGAGACATGAGAATCGACCCGTACCTGATCTTCAATGGTGACTGCCGTGAGGCCTTCACCTTTTACGAGCAAGCTTTGCAAGGGAAGCTTGAGGCGATGATGACGTTCGGCGAAACACCTGCCGCCGAACATGTGCCCAGAGAGCATCACTCTCTGATCATCCACACCTGTTTGAAAGTGGGTGATCAGATGATCATGGCCTCGGACACCACGCCCGACCGCCCGACTCAGGGCATGAGCGGCTGCTCGATTTCACTGAATGTCGACAGCATTGCTGAAGCCGAGCAGGTGTTTAACGCTCTGGCCAAGGACGGTCGCGTCGATATGCCGCTGGAAGCGACCTTCTGGGCGGTGCGCTTCGGCATGCTGGTGGATCGTTTTGGCGTATCGTGGATGGTCAATTGCGAGAGCGAAAAGTAACCCTGACATTTCCTCAGGCATGAAAAAGCCCAACCTGAAAAGATTGGGCTTTCTACGTTATCGCTGGGCCAGTTCGTGGCGTACGCATTGTTCGTAATACGTCTGTTTGACCGCCGCAGGCTTGAGCTTCGACGTGCTGTTGTAGGTTTGCTCGGTAATCCCCATCGCGGTCATGCGCATCCACGGTTGCTGGAACCGGCGCACCTGCAATTGTTTGCGTGCGCCGTACAGCGAGACGCCCGCCAACTTCGATTGCTGGGCACCGGCAGCAATGTCCGAGCCCCAGGTGCAGGCAAAGCGATGGCTTTTACTCAGCTCTTTCGCCTGCACTCCCACCGCGAAAACAGCCAGGGAAAGCGTTGCAACGGTGATGACAATCGTCCGCATAAGCCAACCTAACCTTCTGAAAAAAGGCGATTTTGCCGGGGAAGCAAAAATCCGGGGGCCAGCAATTTGCCGCCTTTCGCGATTTTTTACGGACGTAAAAAAGGCAGTGGGGTTTCCTGATGAAATCCCACCGCCCCTAGGCTGACTATCAATTGGCGCTGACCTCAACACGCAATCGACCCGCGCCCTCCACCCGACAATCGATGCGATCCGGCAAAAACACCTCGCTCACTCGGCCGGTTCGGGCTTGAGTGGAGCCAGATCGTCGACCTCGCGTGATGCGAACAGCAGCGACTGACCGCCCGTCCAGCAGCGGGCACCTTCGCTTGCCGGGCGCCTCCAATGATCACCATCCGCCTCGACCGGAAGACGACCATCATGAACAGCAAAATTGCAGCGATCACCTTGGCCAGCCTGCTCGCGGCCTGCCCGCTTTTCGCCTCGGCAGCCGCTAAGACGGCTGACGAGTCTGCCGCGCCGCCCACCGCGCTTCCCGGCGTGAATCAAGCCGGCAAAGCTCAATCCAACGCAGACAAGGCCGACAAGAAAGGTGAAGAGGCGTCGGGCTCGAACTCCGGCGCCGAGTCGCATGAAACGGCAAAAGATGCAGCCACTTCAAGCGACTCGGAAGACCTCGGTAAATCGCCGAAACCTTGATCAGGGTTCTACGGTGGTGGTGGCTGCACATCCTTGAACGTCAGCCCGACACTCCCGGTGACTTGCCACGGGTTGGCAGCACCGTACTCGCTGAACGACACATGGTCGAACAGCGAATCCTTCAACCCGTCGATCTGCGCCTGTGCCGGACCACTGAAGCGCACGCGCTCGAACACCAATCCCTGATGCCAGGCATTGTGCTGACTGTCGCCCTTGACCTCGATCGCTTTGCCCTGGGCATTTTCGATGCTCACGTCGGCGATGCGGATATCACGGAATTGCCCGGGAATGGTTGAGCGCTGGTAATCCAGCTTGGCATTCGGATCGTTGTAGTCGAGGGTAAAAATGAACGCCTGCTTGAGCGTATTGCGGATCGCCGAGTCGCGGAAGATCACGTTACGCGCGCCGCCGCCCATGAAGTTGGTGCTCTTCATGCGCAGGCCGGCATCGGTGCCATCGGAAACGTTGTCTTCGGCGAGGATGTTTTGAATCCACGCGCCGGTATGGCTGCCGGCAACCACCATGCCGTGACCCTTGCGAAAGTAGTTATTGAAGATCCAGGCATCTTCCTGCGGCTTTTGCTGCACGGCATCCGCCCCGGTACCCGCAGCAAAATTGACGCAGTCATCGCCGGTATCAAAGAAGTTGTTGAAGACCATTGCGCCCTTGCTGTTGGCGAATTCGATGCCGTCGCCGTTATTGGCGTCGTAGGTTTTATGCGTGGTGTTGGCCAGCACTACGTTTTCGGTTTCCAGGTTCATGATTCCGTGGAAGGCCGGGTTCACCACGGTGAAACCGCCGTAGAACACGTTTTTGACGTTGCGCAGGGTGATCAGCGACGAGCGCATCTGCCCGTAGGCGTCCTTGACGTTCATGCCGCGCGCCACCGCTTGCTCGACTTGCGCCTTGGCCAGAATGCCGTCCTGCTGGTAGCGGGTGTTGTCGCTGGGCAGGTAGAACGGCAATGGCTGACCGCGTTCGTCGACGACATCAGCGCGGCGTTTCCAGCCGTTGCCGTCAATCGTGCCTTTGCCGACGATACGGATGTTTTCGAACGACTGGTGCTGCCGCGGATCGCGCGGCAAGGCGTTGATCAGCGACGCCGGGCGCACGGTGCTCGAATACGGATACTGGATGTAGCCAGCCAACGGATAGTCTTCGGCACGCTCGGAACCCAACAGCGTTGCACCCTCGGCGATTTCCACGGTGATGTTGCTCTTCAGGTAAAGCGCCCCGCTTTTATAGGTGCCCTTGGGCAACCATACTTTGCAGCCGGGGGTGCAGGCGTCGATGGCGTTCTGTATCGCCAAAGTATCGAGGCTTTTGCCGTCACCCTTGGCCCCATATTTCCTCACATCGAACACGGCGGCGACCTTGCTCGTCCGTTGTACAACGGCCGGACTGTCGGCCGACTCTGTGCCATCGGTGCCCACCGAACGCACGGTGAATCGATAGGCCGTATCCGCTTTCAAGCCTTGCGCGGTGTAACTGTGAATGCCAATGCGATGATGAAAACCGGCAACATCCTGTTCGTAGAATCGATCAATGTAAGGTTTGGCCGGCGAGACGCGGTAATTGTTGGCGTTGCTGCCGCCCAGCAACACACCGTTGGCGTAGACCCGGTAGTCGCTGATATCGGCGTGATCGGCGGGCTTCTCCCAGACCAGGATGATCTGCTGATCATCGTAGGCCAGCGTCGGCACCTGCAGTTTTACCGGCGCCTCCAGCGCCCACGACGGCACACTGCAAACCAGCGTCAACGTGGCTGCCAGCGACAAGGCCAAAGGCTTTTTGCGCTGCGTCGGAACAACATATCGATAAGGCATGAGCACTCCTTGTTCAGGCCGACAATCCGGCTTCTTGCAAATATTGGCTGCGGTTGACGAACGTCTCGCGGGGCATTTCCACAACCTCCATCGACAGCGATTCGACGTCCGGCAGCAAAGCGACCAGCGCCGCCACGGTCGCCGAGGCCAGACGCCGGCGCTGTTCAGCACTGCGCCCGGACAACACCGACAGGACGACATGGACAAAATCGTCCGCGCCCGCACCGCAGCGGTAATGCTCGAACGTGTTGAGGCGCACCTTGATGTCCCCGGCCTTGAACAGGCCGAAGGCATCGAGGGCGTCATGCACGGCAGCGAGCAGGGTTTGCTCGCCGACACGCTGGGCCAGGCTTTGCGGGCAATCGATAAGACAATGCGGCATGTCGCGCTCCTTGATGGATCGGCTCAACCAGCGAGCTGGCGCGCCGATTCCTGGCTGAAATCACGACTGGCTTGTACCAGCATCCGCGTGTAGGCGTGGCTTGCCAGATCCTGGCTGAGCGCCTGACTGTCGAGCAGCTCCACGATCTTGCCCAGCTGCATCACCGCCACCCGATCACACAGATGCGTGACCACGCCCAGATCGTGAGTGACCATCAGGTAGGTGAGTTTCTCGCGCCGGCGCAAATCCGCCAGCAGATTGAGAATCTCCGCCTGCACCGAGACATCCAGCGCCGAAGTCGGCTCATCGAGCAGCAACACGCGCGGCTCGAGAATCAGCGCACGGGCAATCGCCACGCGCTGGCGCTGGCCACCGGACAACTGATGCGGATAGCGAAAACGGTAACTGTCGTTCAGACCGACCTTGAGCAGGATCTCGTTGATCCGGTCGTCCTTGTCGCGCACGCCGTGAATAATCAGCGGCTCACGCAGGGCCGTGTCGACGGTGTGGCGCGGATGCAGCGAGCCGTAAGGGTCCTGGAACACCATCTGCACCTGACGGAAATGTTCCTTGGGAATCTTGTGCTGCAGCGGCGCGCCGGCAATGCTCAACTCGCCGGTCCAGTGCCGGTACTGCCCGGCCAGGCAGCGCAATACCGTGGTCTTGCCGGAGCCGGACTCCCCTACCAGGCCGAAGGATTCGCCGTCGGCGACACTGAGGCTGACGTCGTGCAGCACCTGATTGAGGGCCGGGCCGGCGCCGAAACTCAGGTTCAGCGCGTGTGCTTGGATCATGGACATGGTCGATTCCTCAGCAAGTCAGCCACAGTGGATCGCGTTGCAACACCGGCAACCGTTCGCGACGGTTGTCCATGCTCGGCAACGCCGCCATCAGGCCGCGGGTATAGGGATGTTGCGCATGTTGCAGGTCACCGGCGGCGAGCGATTCGACCACCCTGCCGGCGTACATCACCAACACGCGGTCGCAGTAATTGCGCACAAGGTTGAGGTCGTGACTGACGAAAATCAGACCCATTTCCTGCTGTTCGACCAGTTCTTCCAGCACGTTGAGCACTTGCTGACGCACCGACACATCAAGGGCCGAGGTCGGCTCGTCGGCGATGATCACCTGTGGCCGGGTGATGACCATCATCGCGATCATGATGCGCTGACCCATACCACCGGAAACCTCATGCGGGTAAAGGTTGTAGACCCGTTGCGGATCACGGATATGCACCTTTTCGAGCATTTCCAGCACCCGCTCGCGGGCCTCGCTGCGGCTGGCCTTGTGGTGCGCCAGATACGCCTCGGCAATCTGATCGCCGACCTTGACCACCGGGTTCAGCGAGTATTTCGGGTCCTGCATGATCATCGAAATGCGCTGACCACGAATCTTCTGCATGACCTTTTCGCCGGCTGACAGCAGATCGACTTCACCGAACTGCATTGCCTTGGCGGTGATCCGCGCGCTGGCCGGGTGCAGCTTCAGCAAGCTGCGACCGACCGTCGATTTGCCCGAGCCCGACTCACCGACAATGGCGAGTTTTTCCCGCCCGAGGGTGAAGGACACGTCGCGCACGGCATGGGTTTCTTTCTGAGCATTGACGAAGCGCACATTGAGCCCTTCGACGTTCAATTTGATTGCAGACATACAGCCTCCGATTACTCGCTGCGCGGATCAAGAATGTCCCGCAGGCCGTCGCCCAACAGGTTGAAAGCCAGGCTGACCAACATGATTGCGGCCCCCGGAACAGCCACCAGCCACCAGCACTCGAGCATGTAGCGGCGCCCGGTGGAAATCATCGCGCCCCACTCCGGCGACGGCGCTTGCGCACCGAGGCCGAGAAAGCCCAAAGCCGCTGCGGTGAGGATGATCCCGGCCATGTTCATGGTCAGGCGGATGATCACCGACGACATGCACATCGGCACAATGTGCCGCAGGATGATTCGCGTGGACGAAGCCCCTTGCAGCTCGACCGCCACGACGAAGTCAGCCTTGCGCAACGACAGGGTTTCAGCCCGCGCCAGTCGCGCAATCGGCGGCCACGACGTCAGCGCAATCGCTACCACTGCGTGTTCCAGGCCCGGACCGAGCGCCGCGATAAATGCCAGCGCCAGCACCAGGCTGGGAAAGGAGATGAAGATGTCGGTCAGGCGCATGAACACCGTGTCGACAACACCACCGTAGTAGCCGGAGACGGTGCCGATAAACAGCCCGATCGGGCCGACGATCACGGTCACCAGGGTGATGATGTACAGCGTGATGCGCGAGCCGTAGACCAGCCGACTGAAGATATCCCGGCCGTATTCATCGGTGCCGAACCAGTGCGCGGCGCCCGGTGCCTGCAGGGCATTGGCGAGGTTTTGCGCCACCGGATCATGGGTAGCGATCCACGGCGCAAACAACGCCACCACCACCAGCACCAGCGCGACCAGCAATCCGGCCAGGGTCATCGGGTTGCGCAGCAGGTGCCGCAAGACTTTCAGGGCACTTTTGCAGAAGGCGTCGAAGCTGGATCCGGGGGTACGATCCGACCGCCGCTTGGCGCTCGAATCAGTAGAAGACATGTTGGCAATCATGGGCATGTTCTCGGATTGAATTGAGGATCACCCGGCGCGTACGCCGACGCACCGGGCAGCGTTCAGCGTTCAGCGTTGTTTGTAGACACCCAGATAACGCGTCGCCTCGGCATCATCACCGGCGAAACCCTTGACGTCGGCGGCGCTGACCACGGTGTCGGTCATCTGCGAAATCATCATGATCGGGCCGACCTGCTCGTCGTAGATTTTCTGTGCCTGGTGATACAGGTTCAGGCGCTGGCCGGCATCGCGTTCGACCCCGGCCTGATCTATCAGGCTATTAAGCTGCGGGCTGAAAAACGACGCACGCCAGCCCTGGAAATTCGGCAGGCCGGCGTCATCGCTGTTGTTGGGGTTGTAGGCAAACGTACGCAGGCTGAAATACGGATGCGGATAGCGCTCGGCCCCGCGCGCAACGATGATGTCGAAGCTGCGCGCGCGCATGGCGCCATACACCTGGTTGCCAGTGCCGTTGACGATGCTGGCCTTGATCCCGCCCTCGGCCAGCGTCGCTTGCAGACGCGCGGCGATGTCGATGAAGGGCGGCTCTGACAATGTGCGAATGGTCGTGCTGAAGCCGTCCGGATAACCCGCTTCGGCGAGGAGTTTTTTCGCCTTGGCGACGTCCATGTGATAACCCGGATCCGGCAGGCGCGCCGCCAGACCGAGTTGCATCGGCTGCTGATTCAGCTGGCCGTAATACGGCATCACCTGTTCGTCGAGGCCCTTGTAGTCGATCAGGTTGCGCACCGCTTCGCGCACTTTGGGGTTGGCAAATTCGGGCTGCTTCATGCTCAGCGCGACGTAGTACATGGTGCCGCGCGGCAGTGACTGCACGTGGATTTTTTCCGAACCGTCGATGGCGCGGATGTCCGGTGCGGCCATGCCATACGCCAGATCGAGGTCTCCGCGCTCCAGCATCAGGCGCAGCGACTGCGATTCGGTCATGTGCCGCACCACCACGCGCTTGAGCTTGGCAGCACCGCCCCAATAACCGTCGAAGCGGGTCAGCAACAGCGAGTCGTTCGCTGTCCATTTGCTCAGCACAAACGGTCCGCTGCCGGCCTCGTTGGTCACCAGCCAGTTAGCACCGAGGTCAGCGTTTTTCTCATGCGCCAAAGCCGTTTTGCGATCGATCACCACCGCGCTCGGCGAGATCGCCAGCGAGTCAATCAATAACAGTGGGTCCATGGTTTGCGGCAAGTCGATAACCAGCGTGTGGGCATCGCTGGCACGGATCAGTGACTGGATGTTGTCGACGTTATAACCGTAGGCTTTCCAGGTCGTGGCCAGGCCGAAATTCAGTTTCATCACCCGGTACAACGACCAGGCCACGTCTTCAGCGGTCAGCGGATTGCCGGAGTGAAACTTCACGTTCTGACGCAAATGAAAGGTTATCTGCTTGCCGTCGTCGCTGATCGTCCAGCGCTCGGCCAGTTGCGGCAGATGCTGTTCCGGATTGCCCTGATCACGCTTGACCAGGGTGTCGTAAAGATTGGCATTGACGCCGGAAGCGTCGAGGCCCGGCGCGTTGGCCGGATCGATGGAAAACAGGTTGACCATGCTCATGCCGACGATCAGTTGATCGGCCGGCGTCTTGGCGCTGGCCTGGGTCATCGGCACCAGCGCCAGGACCGCCGCCAACAGGCCAGCGTGCAGTTTGGTAAATGCAGTCGTCATTGAAAAATCCTTGTTTTTATAGTTTTGGTGCCGCAGCCAGGCGTGTTAACGGGTGCGCGGATCGAAGACCTTGTACAAGGCATCGCTGATCAGGTTGAGCGCGACAAAAATCAAACCGATTACCAGCACACAGCCCATCACCGCGTTCATGTCGCCGAGCATCAGGCTGCTGGTCAGGTACTGGCCGAAACCCGGCCAGGCAAAGACCGTTTCGATCAGCACCGCGCCTTCGAGCAGCGAGCCGTAAGCCAGCGCCACCACTGTGAGCAGTTGCACGAGGATGTTGCGAAAGGCGTGACCCCAGACCACCTGGCGACGCGACAAACCCTTGACCCGAGCGGTGATGATGTATTCCTGAGACAGTTGCTCGAGCATGAAGCTGCGGGTCATCCGACTGATGTAAGCCACCGAGTTCAGCCCAAGGATCAGCGCCGGCAAGACGATGTGGCGCAAGGCGCTGGCGAAGGCTTCCCAATCACCGGCCAGGCTCGAATCGATCAGCAATAGCCCGGTGACCTCGGGCACCATGCCGTCGTACGCCAGGTCGATGCGACCGGCGCCACCGGCCCAGCCGAGCCAGGCGTAAAACACCAGCAAGCCCATCATGCCCAGCCAGAAAATCGGCGTGGAATAGCCGAACAGGGTTATCACTCGCGCGACATGATCGCCCAGTCGCCCTTGATTACTCGCCGCGCAGACGCCCAGCGGCAAACCGATCAGCACACCGAAGAGGATGGCCAGAGTCGCCAGTTCGATGGTGGCAGGGAACACTCGGCGGATATCATCGAGCACCGGGTGCCCGGTCAACAGCGCGTTGCCGAAATTGCCGTGCAGCAAGTCATTGAGGTACAGGCCGAACTGGGTCCAGATCGGCTTGTCCAGCCCCATCGCCCGGTACACCTGATCGTAGGTCGAGCTGTCGGCGTCCGGCCCGACCACCGCCAGCACCGGATCGAGCGGCATCACCCGACCGATGATAAACGTCAGCGCCAACAGGCCCAGCAACGTCACCAGTACCGTGCTGGCACGCCGCGCGGTATTGGAGGCGCGGGCTCCCATGGCAGAGGCAGTCATAACAAACATAGTCAGCTCCTGATAAAACGGTCACCGGTGCACCCGGCACGCGAAGTTCATCCGTGCATTTCAGCGTTTTTTGTAGACGTCTTTGTAGCGCGTGGTCGCGGCCGTGTGCCCTTGAAAATCGGCAACATCGGCGTAGACCAGCACCGTATCGGTCATCTGCGAGACCGGCAGAATCGCGCCCACTTGCTGATCGAGTTGCTGCTGGATGTCCTGATACTGCGCCTGCTGTTTCTGCGCATCGGGCTCGACTTCGGCACTCTCGATCAACTGATTCAACTCGGGACTGTAGAACGAAGTGCGCCAGCCCTGAAAGTTGCTCAGCTTGGCCTCGTCACGGTTATCCGGGTTGTACACCAGCGTGCGCAGGCTCGAATGGGGATGACGTTCGGCGCCGCCACCGCCACGGCCGACGATGATGTCGAAACTGCGCTCACGCATGGCGCCGTAGATCTGGTTACCGGTGCCAGTGATGATGCTGGCTTCGATCCCGGCCTGCGCCAGCGTCGATTGCAGGTTGGAGGCAATGTTGATGAAGGGCGGCTCGGCCAGCACGCGGATGCTGGTCTTGAACCCGTTGGGGTAACCGGCGTCAGCGAGAAGTTTTTTTGCCTCATCGACATTCAGTCGATAACCGGGATCCGGCAGGCGCGCGGCCAGTCCCAACGGCATCGGCCGCTGATTGATCACGCCGTAGTGCGGCATGACGGTCTGGTTGATGCCTTGATAGTCGATCAACGAGCGCACGGCTTTGCGCACGCGCGCGTCGGCAAACATTGGCTGCTTCACGCTCAGCGCGACGTAATACAGCGTGCCGCGTTGCAGGGTTTGCGTGCGGACCTTGTCGCTGTTCTGCAAGGCCTGAATGTCCGGCGCCGACATGCCTTTGGCGATGTCGAGGTCACCGCGCTCGATCATCAGCCGCAACGACTGCGACTCGGTCATGTTGCGCATGACAATGCGCTTGAGCTTGGCCGGGCCGCCCCAGTAACCGTCGAAACGGCTCATCAGAATCACATCGTTGGCCCGCCAGTCATTGAGCACGAAGGCACCACTGCCGGCGGCGTGCGTCACCAGCCAGGCGGCGCCCAGGTCATTGTTCTTCTGGTGTTCGAGGACTTTTTTGCGGTCGAGAATGAAGGCACTTGGCGAGGTCGCCAGCGTGTTGAGCACCAACTGTGGATCGGTGGGGCGCGGCAATTCAATGACGAAGGTATTGGCATCAGTCGCGCGCATCGAACGCTCGACATTCTCGGCGGTAAAACCGTAAGCCTTCCAGGTCGACGCCAATGCGAGATTGAGTTTGAGCACGCGCTGCAACGACCAGGCGACGTCTTCGGCGCTCAACGGGTTGCCCGATTGAAATTGCACGCCCTGGCGCAGATTGAAGGTCAGGGTCTTGCGGTCGTCGCTGACTTGCCAGCGCTCGGCGAGTGCCGGCAACAGCTGATCCGGCGCAGCGACGTCCTGCACCAGCAACATGTCATAGAGATTGGCATTGATCTCCGACACGTCCAGGCCGGTGGCGGCCGCCGGGTCGAGGGACAGCAGATTGATCATGCTCATGCCGACGATCAATTGATCGGCCGGGGTTTTGGCATGCACGACAGGTAGCGCGGTCACCGTCAGGGTAGCCGCCAGAACCCGCGCCCACAGCGAAGGAAGAATGTTCATAGCGAGAGTGCCTTTCTTATATTTATAGGGCTCTCGGACAACCCGGCATGCACCGGGCAGCCCGCGTACACGTCAGAAGCTTTTAAGCGTGTTCATCTCGATGAAGTTGAAGTCGATGTCTTCGCCCAGACCCGGCAGGTCGGACAAATGCACAAAACCGTCGCTGTCCATCGGGTCGACCAGGCGCTTGAGGTACGCCGGCACCTCGTCGTAATCCAGGTACGGGTGCAGCAAACCGCGCTCGTACCAGGTGCAGTTCTTGATCGCGCCAACCACTGTCAGGTTGGCTGCGCCGTTGCCGTGAATTTCGCAATCCATGCCAAACGACTCGGCCATGTGCGCGACTTTCAGGCAAGGCCCGATCCCGCCGACCCCGGCGACGCCGGCACGCAGGATGTCGCAAACGTCGTGCTTGACCCAACTGGCCCGGCTCAGGTGTTTGCCGGACAGGGTCTCCGGGCCGAGCACCGGAATGTCCAGTTGCCCCGCCAGCCAGGCATAGGATTCGGCGGACTCTTCCATCATCGGTTCTTCGAACCAGGCGAAGTCGAGTTTTTCCAGTTCACGTCCGATGTACAGCGCTTCGGTGCGGCTGTACCAGTGATAACCGTCGAGCATCAAGGCGATGTCCGGGCCCACCGCTTCGCGCACCGCCGCGCAGGCTTTGACGTCAATGCGCGGGCTCGGTGCGAACGAGACCGGCGGCATCCAGGTGTGCAACTTGATCGCCTTGTAGCCGCGCTTGACCAGCGTTTCGGCAAAGCGTCCGTAATCTTCCGGCGTCGCCAGGCCCTCAGGCAATTCATCGCCGCACATGGTTGAGCCGTACGCCGGCACCTTGTCGCGAAAACCGCCGATCAACTTGTGCACCGGCACGCCGAGCTTGCGCCCCGCCCAATCCCACAACGCCTGCTCGACCAAAGCCAGCGCGCGATCAGTCAACTGGCTGGCGCTGCCACGCTGCCAGTGCGCCAGGTCATGCCAGATCTTTTCGCGATCAAAGGCGTTCTGCCCGACCAGCACCTTGCGCACAAAACCATCCAGCACATAAGGACGAATCAGTTCCGGCGCACCGAGGGCGTAACCCTCCTTGCCGTCTTCGGTCTGGATGCGCAGCAACGCCATTTGCGCCTGACTGACATCACCAGGATGAGCATGACCGGCGCTGTCGACTGCGCGGCGGGTGGGATAGGAAAAAACCTGGACGTTGACTGCTGTGATTCTCATGGACGTCTTGAGCCTTCTTATTGGATTTGTGACAGGAGTGTCGTCGGTTGCGACCGATCATAGGTCATCGTACAACACTTGAAAAGACCCAATAACACCTCTTCCAATCGAAGCCTTTGCGGCTAAACGTCCAGCAAAGCGCCATATTTAAAGATGACTACGGAATAACAGGACTTGCTTTAGAACCCTATTCATAGGGCATATATGTATCAATATGTTTCTAAACCAGCAAAATCACGTAGACGAGTCATCTTGTCGTACGATAACTTATATCTGCGCCTCAAATGAGAGCTATACGCAATATCGCGGTGCCTGTAGTACTCGTCAAACGACCCTAACAAAAACAAAAAAGAAGACCGTATGAACACCACCCTACGCACGCTCGTCACTGTCGCGGCCCTCGGCCTGCCCTTCTCTGCCCACGCTGACTCTGCCAGCCTCAACTACCGCCATCAGTACACCGAGGAGGACAGCGCCCACGCCGACCGAATCAAGCTCAATTACCGCCTGGACAGTGGACTGGGGTTTGAGGCGGAGATGAAATACCGCACGGCCGGTGACCGCAAAGATGTCGCCTACGACAACATGGTCAACAACGGCCATGAGTTCACGGTGAGCTACAACTACAAGCTCAGCGCACAGTCGACGCTGACCCCGGCGTTTCAGATGGACAGTTCCAAGGATGCGACCGCCTACAAGTTCGGCCTCAAGTACAACTACAAAATCGACGACGCCTTTTACGTTGCGACGCGCTATCGCCTGGACCTGCGCAAACTCGATCGCGATCAGGTCAACAAAGACATGCCCGATCACTACAAGGATGACCAGACCACCCACCGCTTCGAAGGCTGGCTCGGCTACACGCCGGCCAACAAGTGGGCCTACGAATATCAGTTCATCTATTTCAAGACCGACTACATCCGCTACGACAACAAGAAGAGCGACTACGAACAGAACCTGATCGTCAAATACAAGCTCACCAAACAATGGGCGCCCTTCATGGAAATCGGCGACATCAAAGTCGACTCCACCTCACCCGACCGCCAGGCTCGCTGGCGTCTGGGCGTGCAGTACAACTTCATGTAAGCCGCGCACTGGTTTTGCCTGGCGAGCGCGCATCGCTTGTCGGGCAGCCCCCCCGCCGCTCCCCTTTCTCCCCCGCGTAATGGAAGACCCGACCATGACCACACACGCTACGCAAGCCAAACCCTTCAACCGTATTCTGCTGACCGGCGCCGCCGGTGGGCTCGGCCAGATTCTGCGCGAAACCCTGCAGGTTCACGCCGACATCGTCCGCGCCTCGGACATCAGTGCGATGGCGCCGAGCCGCGGCACGCATGACGAAGTGATCAACTGCAATCTAAGCGACAAGGCCGCTGTCGCCGCGCTGGTCGAGGGCGTCGATGCCATCGTGCATTTGGGCGGGATCTCGGTGGAGCGATCCTTCGAAGAAATCCTCGAGGCGAATATTCGCGGCACCTTTCATGTTTATGAGGCCGCGCGTCTGCACGGAGTCAAGCGCATCGTCTTCGCCAGCTCCAACCACGTCACCGGTTTCTACTCGCAGGACGAACAGATCGACGCCCATTCGCCGCGTCGCCCGGACGGTTATTACGGCTTGTCGAAGGCTTACGGCGAGGACTTGGCAACGTTCTATTTCCACCGCTATGGCATTGAAACAGTGAGCCTGCGCATCGGCTCCTCATTTCCCGAACCGCGCAACCTGCGCATGCTGGCGACCTGGCTGAGCTATACCGATCTGGAGCATCTGATCGCCCGCGCACTATTGGCCAGCGATGTCGGGCACAGCGTGGTGTACGGGGTGTCCGCCAACCGTGATCAGTGGTGGAGCAACCGTTACGCCGCGCACCTGGGCTTTGCGCCGCAGGACAGTTCCGAAGCCTTTCGCGCAAAGGTCGAACAACAACCGGCACTCGCTGCCGACCACCCCGACCGCTTGTATCAGGGTGGCGCCTTTACCGCTGCAGGTCCGTTTGAAACGCCGGCGCAGACGCACTCATGAGTGCCGAACTGATTGTCGATGCGCGCAACGCCACCGGTGAAAGCCCGGTCTGGCAAGCCGACGAAAATGCCTTGTATTGGGTGGATATTCCGGCCGGCCGCTTGCATCGCTGGCAGCTCGACGGCCAGACCGACTGCTGGCAGGCGGACGAAATGCTCGCCTGTATCGCCCGCAGCGAAGCGGGACATTGGCTGGGCGCGCAGGAAAGTGGCCTGTTCAAACTGTGCCCGCAGGCTGACGGACGTCTGGCTGCCGAAAAGCTCATCGGCGTCGAGCACGCCCGCCCGCGCATGCGTTTCAATGATGGTCGCTGCGATCGTCAGGGACGCTTCTGGGTCAGCTCGATGCCAACCGCCATGGGTGCCGAGGCGGTCGGCGCGCTGTATCGCTACGACGCGCAAAACCCGAATGATGCATCGATGCTCGCGCCGCAACTGGAGGACCTCGTAGTGCCCAACGGCCTGGCGTTCAGTCCCGACGGGAGCATCCTGTATCTGTCCGATTCGCACCCGAGTCGTCAACTGATCTGGGCCTTCGATTACGACATCGACAGCGGCACGCCGCACAACCGCCGGTTGTTCGTCGACATGAACGACCACCCCGGTCGACCGGACGGTGCCGCCGTCGACTCACACGGCTGTTACTGGATCTGCGCGATTGATGCCGGCCTGGTGCTGCGCTTTACCCCGCAGGGGAAACTGGATCGCGCGCTGCCGGTACCGGTGAAGAAACCGACGATGTGTGCCTTTGGTGGCCCTCGGCTCGACACCCTGTTTGTCACCTCGATTCGCCCGCAAGGCATCGACCTCGCCGACCAGCCGTTGGCGGGCGGAGTGTTCGCCCTCAATCCGGGCGTTCAAGGCCTGCCTGAACCCAAGGCCCGCGCCTGAGGCTTCAGACGTTCAACGCCGCCGCGTCTGCGGCCTCGTAGGCACGGCGCAGACGCTCGCGGCTGTTGGACAGATGCAAGCGCATGGCTGCGCGTGCGGCGTCGGAATCACGCCGGACAATCGCAATGTAAATGTCTTCATGCTCACGACTGAGGCGCTCCAGATAGGGCTCCTTGCGGTCATTTTCCAGGCGTTTGGAATGCAGGCGTGTGCGCGGCAGAATGTTCGCGCCCAGGTGCAGCATGATGTCGGTGAAATAGCGGTTGCCGGTGGCCAGCGCAATTTGCTGGTGGAACTGGAAATCCGCCGACACGGCATAGTCGACGCTGACGGCGCGGGAGTTGATCGCGTCCAGCGAATCACGCATCAGTTGCAGCTGCTCATCGGTACGCCGCGCACACGCCAGGCCGGCGGCCTCGACCTCCAACGTGATGCGCAACTCAAGCACCGCCAAGACATCCTGAAGCGTGACGATGCTGTCCGGATCAATGCGAAAACCGCTTGGGCTGGGAATGTCCTGAACGAAGGTGCCGATACCGTGACGGGTTTCCACCAGGCCTGCTGCCTGCAGACGCGATATCGCCTCGCGCACGACCGTGCGACTGACGCCGTGCTCGGCCATGACCTGAGATTCAGTCGGCAGCTTCGTCGCGCGCGCGAGTTCACCACTGCAAATGCGTCGGGACAGCTCGGTGACCAGGTCCTCCGCCAGGCTGCGATGCCGGCGACGAACATTGGGTGTGGCGTTGGATCTGTCCATCAGCAACAAAAATCTCGAGTTTTCGAATAATTACGCATCATAGCCCATTCAGTTGTACGACAACGCACCAGTTCAATGATAGGATTTCTCATGCAGCGGACGTTCGATTCGCTGCAATGGCGATAAGGACGTCCGCTCGAGAAACACGTCGAGACATCGCGTGTAAAACACTCAAGTTAATCAAGGATCTGATTACTCATGACAAAACCAACAACCTTCACGGCCTGCAAACTGGCCAGCGCCATCGTCGGCAGCCTGCTGTTTTCCAGCCTGCCTGCACAAGCAGCCGATATCTGGCTGGATGTTGCAACGACTGGCTGGGCCACGCAAAACGGTGGCACCAAGGGTGGCTCCAGAGCGGCAGCCAACAACATCTACACCGTGAAGAACGCCGCCGAACTGAAGACCGCACTCAGCGCTTCGGTCGGCACCAACGGTCGCATCATCAAGATTACCGGGCCGATCGACATCAGCGAAGGCAAAGCTTATACGACGACCGCCGATATGAAAAAGCGCGGTCGTCTGGATATCCCGGGCAAGACGACCATCGTCGGTACGAGCAGCACGGCGGAGATCCGCGAGGGTTTCTTCTATGCCAAGGAAAACGATGTGATCATCCGCAACATCACCATCGAAAACCCGTGGGATCCCGAGCCGATCTGGGACGCCAATGACGGCAGCGCCGGCAACTGGAACTCCGAGTACGACGGGCTGACCATCGAAGGCGCCAACAATGTGTGGGTCGACCATGTCACCTTCACCGATGGCCGCCGCACCGATGACCAGAACGGCACTGCCAACGGTCGTCCAAAGCAACATCACGACGGCGCACTGGACGTGAAAAACGGTGCCAACTACGTGACCATTTCCTACTCGGCGTTCAAATCGCACGAGAAGAACAACCTGATCGGTTCCAGCGACAGCCGTACCACCGATGATGGCAAGCTCAAGGTCACGATCCACAACACCCTGTTCGAAAACATCTCCGCCCGCGCGCCACGCGTTCGCTTCGGCCAGGTGCATCTGTACAACAACTATCACGTGGGCAGCACCAGCCATAAGGTCTACCCGTTCAGCTACGCGCACGGTGTGGGCAAGAGCTCGAAGATTTTCTCCGAGAAAAACGCCTTCGAAATCTCCGGCATCAGCGGCTGCGACAAAATCGCCGGCGACTACGGTGGCAGCACCTACCTTGATCAGGGTTCTACGCTCAATGGCTCCTTGCTGACCTGCAAGTGGGGCACCAACATCGGCTGGACCCCGCCTTACAGCTACACCCCGCTGAACGCAGACAAAGTCGCGGCCGACGTTAAGGCCAAGGCTGGCGCTGGCAAGATCTGATTGGTCGATGTAACCGTGTTAATGAAAAGCCCTCGGTGACGAGGGCTTTTTCATGTCTGTTTGCAGACCGTGCGGGGGTAAAGTCCTGACAAAAATCTGGATTTTTTGTTGCCCGGACTGGCCCCTTCGCGAGCAGGCTCGCTCCCACATTTTGAAATGCATTCCCCTGTGGGAGCGAGCCTGCTCGCGAAGGGGCCCGATCAGACACCATCAAAACCGGCTACTGGACCAGTTGATTGATCTCAATGATCGGCAACAACACCGCCATCACAATCACCAGCACCACCCCGCCCATCACCACAATCATCAGCGGCTCCAGCAACGCGGTCATGCCCATCGCTCGCCGCTCGATATCGCGCGACAGGGTTTGTGCCGCACGCTCAAGCATCGGCGGCAGCGAGCCGGTTTTCTCGCCACTGGCGATCAGATGAATCAGCACTGGCGGGAATACGTTCTCCACGCGCAATGCAGCGGCGAGGTTGACCCCTTCGCGCACTTTGGCCGTTGCTTCAGTGACGCTCAAACTCAAGCGGTCGTTGGACAGGGTCTGCCGCGCCGCCTCCAATGCGCGCAGCAACGGCACCCCGGCGCCGCCGAGAATCGCCAACGTCGAGGCGAACCGTGCGGTGTTCAGGCCCAGAATGAAACGCCCGAACAGCGGCAACTTCAGCACGCGATGATGCCAACTCAAACGTGCCGCTGGATTGCGCAGGTACAAACGCCAGCTCCAGAAACTTGCGGCCATGATCCCAGCGCACAGCCAGCCCCAACTGCGGATGAAATCACTCGCGTTGAGCATCGCCAAGGTCAGCCCGGGCAAATCCTGCCGCGCCTGGGAAAACGCGCTGACCACCTGCGGCACCACGTAACTGAGCAGGAAAATCACGATGCCGATCGACACCAGACCGACCACGCCCGGATAGATAAACGCCGTGAGAATCTTGCCGCGCAGGTTGTTGCGTTCCTCGATATAATCCGCGAGGCGTTCCATGACCTGCGCCAAATCACCGGACTCCTCACCCGCCGCAATCAGCGCACGGTAGATCTCAGGAAAGTCTCGCGGTCGCGCGGCGAGGGATTCCGCCAGTCGCATGCCGCTGCGCACATCCGCACGAACAGCGCTGAGGGTGTGGGCGATGTGCTTTTTCTCGGCCTGCTCCACCGTGGCGCTCAACGCGGCCTCCAGCGGCAGACTGGCGCCGAGCAGACTCGCCAGCTGCCGCGTGGCCCAGGCCAGATCGTTATCGGAAAGTTTGGCGCGGAACAATCCACCGCCGCCGTGACTGGCGACGTTGCTTTCTTTGTGCACCGACAACGCGGTCAACCCGCGCGCGCGTAACGTTGTGAACGCGGCAGCCTGGCTGTCCGCCTCAAGGTGCCCGGATTCGATCTTGCCGGTCGCATCGGCAGCTTCAAAACGATAGCGATTCATCAGGCGTCCCGTGTCACACGGAGGATTTCTTCAGGGGCGGTGGCGCCGCTGCGGATCCATCGCTCACCGTCCTCGCGCAGGCTGAACATCCCGGCTTTCGCGGCTGATGCGCGCAAGGCCTGCTCCCCTGCCCCTTGGTGAATCAGGGTGCGAATGTCGTCGTCGATGCAGAACAACTCGTGGATGCCGGTGCGGCCGCTGTAGCCGGTCTGATTGCACGCCGGGCAGCCGACCGGTCGCCAAGTGCCCGGTGTCGCCGGGTCTTCCTGCTTGCACTGATTGCACAGCCGTCGCACCAGTCGTTGTGCGAGCACGCCGAGCATCGACGAGGCCAGCAGAAACGGTTCGACGCCCATGTCGATCAAGCGGTTGACCGCCGACACCGCGTCGTTGGTGTGCAATGTCGCCAGCACCAAGTGCCCGGTCAACGAAGCCTGCACGGCGATTTGTGCAGTTTCGAGATCGCGGATCTCGCCGATCATGATGATGTCCGGGTCTTGCCGCAGGATTGCTCGCAGCGCCAGGGCAAAAGTCATGTCGATCTTGGCATTGACCTGGATCTGGCTGATGCCCGGCAGGTCGTATTCCACCGGATCCTCGACGGTGAGAATGTTGCTGGTACTCGCATCCAGCCGTGCCAATGCGGCGTAGAGGCTGGTGGTTTTGCCGCTGCCGGTCGGCCCGGTGACCAAAACGATGCCGTGGGGCTGGCGGATCAGGTGATCGAGTTTGGCCAGCACCTGCGCGTCCATGCCCAGTGTTTCCAGATGCAGACGCCCGGCCTGTTTGTCGAGCAGACGCATCACCACCCTTTCGCCATGACCGGTGGGCACGGTTGAAACACGAATATCAATCGGCCGCCCGGCCACGCGCAAAGCGATGCGTCCATCTTGCGGCAGGCGTTTTTCGGCGATGTCGAGCTGGGCCATGATCTTGATCCGCGACACCAGCGCACCATGCAACGCCTTGCGCGGTGAGACCACATCGCGCAAGGTTCCGTCGACGCGATAGCGCACCACCGAATGGGTTTCGAACGGTTCGATGTGAATGTCGCTGGCCTCATCGCGCGCGGCCTGGGTGAGCAAGGCGTTGATCATGCGGATCACCGGCGCGCCGTCCTGGGTGTCGAGCAGGTCGGTGATTTCCGGCATGTCCTGCATCAGCCGATCCAGATCAACTTCGTTTTCCGCAGCCCCAACCACCGCCGCCGCACTGCCGGTGTCGGCATAGGCTGCGGCGAGCAAGCCGTCGAGTTCGTCATCGCGCACGCGTTGTATGGTGGTCGCACCGAACTGCCGCCGCGCCTCGCTGATCGACCAGCCCGGCGTTGACGGGCACACCGTCAACACGCCATCGCACAACAGAATGCGCTGCGCCTTGGCCCAGGCGTAAGGCAGCGAACTCATTGGATGGGCACCGCTTTGATCGTCGCGCGTGGGCCGGAACTCGGTAACACCGCCGGCACCCCTTGCGCCGCTGTCGGCAATTGCGGCGCCTGCATGTCCGGCATCGCCCAGCTGCGTTCCGGCTGCAAACCACCTTGCGCCCGGCGCATGAAGTCGTAGCGGTTGAGGGTAATGCTGCGCCCCGCTTCGCTGTCGCGGATGATGTACGGACGCAGGAACACCATCAGGTTGGTCTTGGTAATCGCCCGGCGTTCATTGCGAAACAGCGCGCCGATTCCCGGCAGACTGCCCAGCCAAGGCACCGCGTCATTGCTCTGGCTGTAACCGTCCTGCAGCAACCCGCCAAGGACCATGATCTGCCCGTCGTCGAGCAAAATACTGGTGTCGATTGCACGTTTGTTGGTGACGATGCCCGTCGATGTCGCGCTGTTGGAAGCGCGTTCGTCGATGCTGCTGACCTCCTGATAGATATCGAGCTTGACCGTACCGCCCTCGGAAATCTGCGGACGCACGTTGAGCTTCAAACCGACCTCTTCCCGGGTCACGGTTTGGAACGGGTTGTTGCTGGTGCCCCCGCCGCCCGTCACATAACTGCCGCTGACAAACGGGATGGTCTGGCCGACAAAAATGCTCGCCGCCTCGTTGTCGAGGGTCAGCAGATTCGGCGTCGACAGCACGTTGGTGCCACCCTTGCTTTTCAAGGCCCGGGCCAGCACTTTCAGGTCAAGAATCTTGCCGATCCCGGGGATATCGACGGTGCCGTTGACGTAGCCCAGATTCAACCCCTGAGGCAGCACATCGATGCTGGTTTTGCCGTTGGTGTTGAGCCCCGAACCACCGAGATTCGCGCCACCGATCACGCCATTGCCACCGAGATTGCCGGTCTGCCACTGCACACCGAACTCACTGGCATCGTCCTCGCCGACTTCGACGATCAGGCTCTCGATCACCACTTGCGCGCGGCGCTGGTCAAGCAGATCGATCACCTCGCGCAAGTTGCGATACAAAGGCTCCGGCGCGGAAATCAGCAAGGTGTTGGTGGTGGCGTCCGCCTGAATGGTCACGCCGCCGGCACTGAAAGCGACGTTCTGCTCGCTGCTTTGCGCGCCGCCGCTACCAGTTGTGCCGCCACTGCTGCCCTGGGCGTAACTGCCGCCCGTGCTGACGCTGCTATTAGTCGATGTAGTGCCGCTGCTTTGCGTACTACTTTGGCCATTTTGCCCAGCGCTACCGCCAGTACTTGCGCCCATGGCACTGAGCACCGAACGCGCACTGTCGCTGCTGCCGCTGTCACTTTCACCCGTGAGCAACCCGCGCAAGGCCTGCGCCAGTTTCGCCGCCTGCGCGTTACGCAGATAAACCACATGCAGATTGCTCGGATTGCTCTGCGCGTTATCCAGTTTGTAAATCAGATTACGCGCCAGCTCCGTACGCTCCGGGCTGCCGGCGCGAATGATGATGGTGTTGGAACGCGGATCACCAATCACCGCGATTTTCTGCGTCGGATCATTGCCCGGCGCATCCAGCAGATCCGCGACCATCGGCGCAATGTCGGCAGCGATGCCGTTCTGGATCTGCACCACATCGGTGTCGATCGCACTCGGCGAATCAATGCTCGCAATCAACTGCGCAACGCGGGTCAGGTTCTCAGAGTAATCAGTGATGACGATGGTGTTATTGCCCGGATAGGCGTTGATCGGATTGTTCGGCGAAACAATCGGCCGCAGCACCGGAATCAGGTTCACCGCGTTCTCGTATTGCAAACGAAACGTGCGCGTGAGCATGCCGTTGCCGGCCGGTTTGTCGGCACTGTAAATCGGCCCGCCGAGCAACTTCGCATCCGCCTCCGGCACCACCTGCGCCACACCGCCCACGTCAACCACACTGAAACCCTGCATACGCAACACCGCCAGCAACATGTCGTAAGCCTGCCGCGCTGGCACCTGACCTTCTGAAACCAGCGTCAACGTCCCCTTCACCCGAGGATCGACCAGAAACTGCTGCCCGGTCGAACGCGCCAACGCGCGCACCACCGCTTGAATATCCGCGTCGACAAAATTCAGCGTCACCGGTTGATCGCCCAAAGGATTACTCGGCAAGGCAATGCCCGACGCCGCCGCCCCACTGCGCGCACTCTTGCTGATGTTGTGCAATTGCTTCGGCACAGGTCGCGCTTGGGCCTGCGCACGTTCGCGGTCGAGCACCGCGTCGCCGCTGCGCTGGGTGTTGGCCAGCGGCCGCCCGAGTTCACTGTCGACCAGCAATGGCGGCTGGTTCTGTGGCGGAGTGGTGTTGCTGCATGCGCTCAGTGCCAACAACAGGAACGGCGCGGCCGTACGTACACAATTGGAACCTGACCACTTCATGAAGCTTCCTTAGCGCCCAGCGCCTGATCCATGCGAACGGTTCCCGACAGAGTGCCTGCCGTATCATCGACCTTGACCTCACTTGCACGCTGCAAACGAGCCTCGACCACTTCAAGTGAAAACCGCACGGGGTGGATTAACAGCCAACTGATGACGGCATCAGCGGGTGCATCCTCGAACGTCAACTGCCAAGCGGTGCCAACTGTCTGCAACTGGTAGTGACCAAGCAGCCCGCTGCCATCGAGAGATTGCTGCAATGACCGCTCGAAGTTTTGCCCAATGGGCGCTGTCGCCACCTCGCGCAACAACAGATCCAGCGCTTCGGCCTGGCCACGCAACTTCGGCGTTTCGGTCTGCCAATGCTCAATCTTTTTCAGCGGTGGCTGGACGAGCAGCAGCCAGATCAGCACAACCCCTAACATCAATGCGGTGCCCGCAACCAGGCGTTTTTCGCGTAAGGTCAGCGGCGCCCAATGCCGATGAATCTGTGCACGCAGCAGCAGCCAGCGAGCCCGATAGATCGCCAGTAGATTATTCATCGTCGCTGTCCATGTCGGCATCGTCCTCAACCGCTGCCGGCTCAATCTGCGGGCTGAAAATCCACACGTTGTCTTCGCGTCTGGCGACCAATCCTGCCTGCGTCAGCGCCCCCGGCAATGCGCCGTCGGCGGGTGCCTGCGCAGTGTCGGCGGCCAACTCCAACTGCAAACGTCCCTGCTCATAGGTCATACGCTGGACGCTGCCCGCCATAAACGGCAGCGCGCTCGCGGCGTTTTGCACCAGGTAGGCAAACCCGTGATTCGCCTCGGCCGCCACCCCATTGTGTCGAGCCGCCAGTTGCTGGCGAGCCTGCTGCAACGGATTGAGAATCACCGGTAACTCTGGAAAAGCCTGCTTCACCCGTTGGCTCATTTGCGCCTTGAGCTGCTCGCCCTGGGTCACTTCACGGGCCGCGTAAAGGTTCAGCCCTGACACCCAGATCGCAATCGCCAAGGCACAACAGAAGACGGCCTTGCCCCAACCGCGAGCGGGGCCGGCAGCCTTGCCGATGCCTGCATGCAACCCCCATCCCGGCGCAACGCCACACCAGCGCTGCTCCGCAGGTTGTGGTTCGAAGACTGTTGCAGGAGCATCCGCGCCGATCCACTGCAAGCCGCGACCACTGGTGACGAGTTCATCCAGACGCTCCTGCGCCAAGGGTTCTACCGAAGCCTGCGCACCGCTGAAGCGCAGCAGCAATTGCCCGTCCAGCACGCAGGCGCTGACCTGCCCCTGCGTGGGCACCGGCAGAGCATAAGGCGCCGGGTAAAGGCCTCGCAGCTTCAATCGGTGCTGAGCCAATAACAGCCCGAAACGATCCAGAGATGCCTGCGCGAGCCAGGCCAGCGACACTTGCCCCGAGACCTCACGAGCACTGTGTGCAACGTACATTTGTTCAGTGCCACCCAGAATCAGCGCCTGCGCGGCACACTTCACCGCCGCCTCGATCTTCACCGGAGCCAGCGGTGGCAACTGCAAACTGGTCAGTACACTGTCCGCCGGATGCAGAAAAAACTCGACGGGCTGTAACGGCCACTCCTGTTCAATCAGCAACAGCGTGCTGACACCGGTCTGACTGACCTGGTCATGCCGATCCAGGCGCGCAAATTCAACCTCAGAGTCTGAGGTCAAACCCGCCAGCGGCGGCAAGGCGACTCGCAGGCGAGTCATACGCCGAGCCTCGACCAGACCACTTTCGGCAGGTCGTCGGCGGGTCGATGCAGCAGCGCATCCAGGCTGACGCGGCGCTGGTCACGACGCGCGTGTCCGCGCAGCAGAAACCAATCGCTGCTGATGCCGACGTTCAGTCCGTCGACGGTCAGATGCGGCAAGTGCAGACGGTTGACGAAGTCCCCGCGATTGATGAACCACTGACCACGATCGCGCTCTCCCACCACAGCCCTGGCCTGCGCCAGCGATAAACCCGGTACCACCGCCACCAATACCTCGGCGCTGGCAGTATTACCGTTGACCCAGGTCTTGGCCGGAATCAGGCTGACATACTGATTCAAGCGCCCAAGCAGCTCCTCGTTCATGCCTTCGAGGCCACGTAAATCATCAAGGCTGCGCAACATCGGCTGAGTGGCCGGCAAGGGGCTTCGACGCGCACTCGGCGACGTCGCGCGGACGCCGTCGAAACCGGTCTGCGCCATACTCTGCCCGGCGGCTTGCAGGTCGGGCATTCTCGGGTAGGAGGCAATGACTCGCTGGCTGATGCGCTGGCTGAGGGCAGCATCGATTCCGATCATTTCGCAGAGGCGTTCGAAGCTGCGCAACTGTCCGCCATCGACGCGGTCATTGCTGAGTAAATTGCGCAAATTGAACTTGCCCTGCTGATCCTCGATGCGCCCCTCGAAACCGCCCCCCGGCGAACTCAACAAATGGCTTTTGACAGGCTGCGCCCAAGGTTGATCGAGCCGGGTCAGCGCGTCCTGTTGACGCGTGTCTCTGAGCAGTTGCCGACTGAGCTCCAGCCCCGCCAACAGCGCAGCAGCGCCCTGCACTCGCGACTGTTCCGCTTCAAGAGAACGGGTAAAGACGCTCTGACGGGTGAGCATGCCAGCGGCGATCACCGCAACCACGGCGGCAATCAGCAAGGCGCTGATAATGGCCATGCCGCGCTGTTTCTGCGCCTGTGGCGACGATGATTTCATGGCCGCTCTCAGAGCTGCCAGGAACCAATATCGGCATTGACGCCGTCGCCGTCGGGTTGGCCGTCTGCGCCGAGGGAGAAGATGTCGATCTCACCGTTCGCGCCAGGATTCAGATAGTTGTAAGGACGCCCCCACGGGTCGTTGGGCAAGCGTTCCAGATAAGAGCGCCAGTTGCTGTTTTTCGCATCCGCCGGACGCTCCACCAACACCTTCAGCCCCTGATTCAGCGTCGGGTAATTGCCGTGGTCGAGGCGGTAGAGTTTGAGCGCCTGCATCAGGCCGGCGATGTCTTGTTTCGCCGCAGTGGCTCGGGCCTGATCAGGTCGGTCGAGCACCTTGGGCACGACCATCGCCGCCAGAATGCCGAGGATGACTACCACCACCATGATCTCGATCAGGGTAAAACCCTGCTGACCTCGACGACCTGCGGACTGAGATTTGACGCGCGCGAAATCCATTTCAACCTTCCTTGGCATGATTACATTCGGCGCGCAGTGTAACAAAAGCCAGTCATCGTACAACAATCATTAACGCACTGTTTTTCTGCACATTAGCCAAAGGACGGGTGTTATTCTGCGGGCCGGTTTCAACCGCAGAGACAAGCATGGAAGCGTTGCGCAAGGAGCGAGGTTTCACCCTCATTGAGGTTCTGGTGGCCCTGGCAATCATCGCCGTGGCCATGTCTGCCGCCGTTCGCGTTGCGGGCCTGATGACCCAGAGCAATGGCCTGTTGCGCGATCGCTCGATCGCTTTGCTGGCGGCGCAGACCCGACTCGCCGAGTTGCGTCTGGAAGAAGACTTTGCCCCGGGACTGAAAACCTTCGAGTGTGATCAAGGTCGCCTGCAACTGCGCTGTGATCAACACGTGACGCCGAGCATCGATGGACGACTGATGCGCGTGACGCTGCTGGTTTCGGATCGCGAACGTCAGGCACCGCCCTTGGCGCGACTCGAAACCTTACTCGGCCGGCCGCAGGAAAAGCGCCAATGATCCCGCTCAGGGTCGAGTCAACCGAGGCAGCGACGGGGAGTCTGGCAGCGTGCTGACTTTTAATCGGCTCTTTTCTGCGCCACGCTCAATGACCACCGCATCCTGTTCAATAGCTATCACGTGCACACCCAGAGCCAAGCGATCACCCACCAGAAAACTGCGCGGCGGACCGTCGTTGAGACTTAGGATTGCTACTGCAGCGTGCGCCCCTGCCAGCACTCCGGAAACCTTGATATCCAACGGTGCCGGCTGGTTGGAAAACCACTGCAAAGCCGCTGTGTCGGCGCGCGCCGGCAGCACTTGGGGGTCCACCGCCGGAACGTGGGACTGTGCCGGCGTCAGCAACAGCGCAGACCAGAATAGTCCGCCTGCCAGCGCCGTGATCAGCGCCGCCGACTGCACAAGCTGCGTTGCGGATAAGCGAAAAGTAAATGCCAAGACCCAACCTCCCTGTTGTCTTGCGTCGCAGTCTACAGGACAACATTCGCTTTTCTATCGGGATTGATGGTTCGAATCCGCCAGGATGGATTCACAACGAAGGAACGTTGCGGTATGAACAAGGACAGACAAACAGGCTTCACCCTCATCGAATTGATGGTGGTGTTGATCATCATCGGTATTGCCAGCGCCGCCGTCAGCCTGAGTATCAAGCCTGACCCAGCGCAACTGCTGCGCAAGGACGCCAATCGCTTGATCCAGTTGCTGCAAATCGCCCATGCCGAAGCCCTGGCCGATGGACGCCCGATCACTTGGCTGGCGGACAAAAACGGCTTTCATTTCATTCGTCGCAATGAACAAGGCCCCGGCTTCGATCACTTTCTCGCCGATCCGCAACTGCGCCCTCGTCACTGGGAAACGCCATCGCTGAAGGTCCGAATGACACCCAGGCAGCCGCTGATACTGAATGCCGAGTGGTTCGATTCACCTGTGCAACTGCAACTCTCGGACGGCCAGAACACGCTCACCGTGCAGCGCACAGCCACGGGCAAATTGACCTTGGCCAACCAGCCATGAATAACCGGCAAGAGGGTTTTACCCTGATCGAAGTGATGGTCGCGATCATGCTCATGGCGATCGTCAGCCTGATTGCCTGGCGCGGTCTGGACAGCGTGAGCCGCGCCGACACGCACCTACAGGCGAGCACCGAACACACCGAAGCACTGCTGCGCACGCTGCATCAACTGGAACGAGATATCGCCTTGCGCGCCAGCATCGAACTGCGCGAACCACTGTTGAACGACAACGATGACGAACGATCCGGGCAGCCAGCGGCAATCAGCGTGCGCAGCGCCGACGACCAGCGCTTTCGTCTTGACGTGATCCGCAGTGCTGCCACCTCGCACAACGGCTTGCAGCGCGTGCGCTGGTGGTTGAAAGATCAAACCCTGTACCGCGCCGCCGCCACGCCACGTGATCACTACCCGCTGCCCGCGCCGAAACAGGCAGTGGCGGTGCTCGACAGCATCAGCGACCTGCAAGTACGCGTCTGGGAACCCGAGATGGGCTGGCGCCAGCTCAGCGGCAACCGCAAAGAAAACCCCCAAGGCCTGGAAATCCGCCTGACCCGGCAGACGCTTCAAGGCGAAGAACACTACCGCCAGGTCTTGGGCCCACTGGATTAGTCTCTGGGCAATATTGCGTATTGCCCTGACACGCACAGCGACTGTAACGTCGAACGTCAGTTACCGAGGAAATCTCATTGCACGACTCTAAACTTCTCGAAGATCTACGCGCTCGCTTCAACGCTGGAGAGCCTCTGGATTTCACTTTTTTCTGGGGACACCAGCGAAGCAAAGACGCCGTCACGGCTTCGTGCTTCAGCCAGTGGTATGAAGCCGAATTCGTTGTCGAGGGGCAACGCTACCCGACAGCCGAACACTTCATGATGGCCGAGAAGGCAGCCTTGTTCGACGATCAGGAAATTCGTGCACAAGTACTCCAGGCCCCGACCCCGAACGCCGCCAAAGCCCTCGGCCGCAAGGTGCACGGGTTCAACGACCAGCTCTGGCTGCAACACCGATACGACATCGTCGTCCGGGCAAACCAAGCCAAGTTCTCCCAAAACCCGGAGCTGGACGAATACCTGATGCGCACTGGATCTCGGGTCATCGTCGAAGCGAGCCCGGTTGATGACATTTGGGGAATTGGGCTCGCGCAGGATCACGCAGATGTGAACGATCCGAATCTGTGGAAAGGCCTGAATCTTCTGGGGTTTGCACTGATGCAGGTGCGGGACTGCAGGGTTGGATCGTCCTGAGTTTTATCCGCGGAGGCGTCAGCAACGAAAAAGCCTTGGCACATGCCAAGAGTTTTCTAAGGGAGTTTTACATTGCTTTGGGTTGCACTACCCGCCAGTCAGAAATTGCAGGTGTATTGATATTCGAAGGGGAAGAATACGGTATCGACCACCAATGAAAATGGCGCGTCGATCAGTAAAAAGGGAATCAACTTGCCTTTGGATGTACGGACCAACCACCAGTCGAGCCAAACACCGATGTAGGGACATCGGTGCTTGTCATAATCCATCCGCATGGCCGTTGCTGCACAGCCGCTTGAACTGGCGATCAACGCCAGTAATATCAGTTTGTGAAGCACTTAATATCCTTATTAGTTGTTGATACTGAGCTGTGTAAACGGGGGTTGCTGATGACTTTCCCTCTACGACGGGCCACCCCCGTGGGTGGAGTAGAGCCCTACGCCGACTACCGAGGCCGACCGTAAGGACAATGAGAAACTTCAACCAGACTGGAATTGGCAAGATGCGTGAAGCGTGCAGGCGAGGATGCAGATCTGATGGACTTTATTGATTTTCTGGGAAATCTTTGCAGCGCATTCAGTAACTATCAAGGCTATGAAAAGCCTCGCCGGGTGTTTACCTGAAGATTCGTTGCGTTCTGCGTATTTGTGGCTGTGTTTGAGCTGATTGCGCTGAACCTCTACTACGCATAGACGAGATGGAATCAGATGCTGAGGAAGGCATCAATTCTCGTGCGGAGGGGATGTCTGGTTTTTAATGGTGTTTTACGCTTGCTGAATGCCAGCAAAGATCGTCGGGACGGAGTGAATCCAGGCCTTCTCAACGAAATTACCGGGTAGTTTTGCGCAGGCACAAAAAAGCCGATCCATCTGATCGGCTTAACTGTCTGATTTTACTCAGGAATAATGGTCGGGACGGAGTGATTCGAACACTCGACCCCTAGCACCCCATGCTAGTGCGCTACCGGACTGCGCTACGCCCCGACTGGTTTTGCAACTGTTCTTCACCTCGAAGAACGCTCAAGAATATAGCGCAAGCGTTTGAAAACTGGAAGTATTCAAACGCTGCTTTTTATTTCTTGAGAACCACCAGTACGTCTTCCAGTTCGGCAATCATCTGCCGAATCATCTGCTTGTATTGGGTCGTGTCGTCTTTGGCTTCATCGCCGGACAAACGCAAGCGTGCGCCGCCGATGGTGAAACCCTGATCGTAAAGGAGCGCGCGGATCTGCCGGATCATCAGCACGTCTTGGCGCTGATAATACCGGCGGTTTCCGCGGCGTTTGACGGGGTTGAGCTGAGGAAACTCCTGCTCCCAGTAGCGCAGCACGTGTGGCTTTACGGCACACAGCTCGCTGACTTCACCGATGGTGAAGTAGCGTTTGCCCGGGATGACGGGTAGTTCGTCGTTATGACTTGGTTCCAGCATAAGCCTCAACTCGGGCCTTCAACTTCTGCCCTGGACGAAAGGTGACCACACGGCGAGCCGTGATCGGGATTTCTTCCCCCGTTTTCGGGTTGCGGCCAGGCCGCTGGCGTTTGTCCCGAAGGTCGAAATTGCCGAAACCGGACAATTTGACCTGCTCGTTGTCTTCAAGAGCGTGCCTGATTTCCTCGAAAAACAGTTCGACCAATTCCTTGGCTTCCCGCTTGTTCAGGCCCAGCTCTTCATACAGACGTTCCGCCATCTCAGCTTTCGTCAAAGCCCCCATACGTCACTTCCTTAACGTGGCGTTCAACCTTTGTTCGAGCGAGGTGAGGATATTTTGCGTCGTCGAATTCACCTCATCGTCATTAAGAGTGCGCGATGGATGCTGCCAGGTCAAGCCAACTGCAAGGCTTTTTCTATCAGGATCAATACCTTTACCCTGATACACGTCAAACAGCCTGAGATCTGTGAGCCATTCGCCTGCATTTTCACGGATTACGTCCAGTACGGCTGCGGACGCGACGTCTTTGTGCGCAATCAGTGCAAGGTCACGACGCACTTCAGGAAAGCGCGACAACTCGTGGAATTTCGGCATTTTACCGAGTGCCACTTCAGCCAGAACCAGCTCGAAAACGAAGACTGGACGATCCAGACCCAATGCTTTCGACAATTCCGGGTGAATAGCACCGATGAAGCCGACTTCACGCCCTTCCCGCTCGATGCGCGCGGTTTGACCCGGGTGCAGCGCCGGGTGTTTGCCCGGAGCGAAAGTGAACGAATCCAGTGCGCCGGCGAAGCCCAGCACCGCTTCCACGTCAGCTTTGACGTCGAAGAAGTCGACGGTGTCGCGACCTTGTGCCCAGCCTTCCGGCAGACGGCTACCGCAAACCACACCGGACAGCATCGGCTCTTGCTTCAGGCCTTCGAGCTGACCGACGAAACGCAGACCGCTTTCGAACAGACGCACGCGATCCTGCTGACGGTTGAGGTTGTGCTGCAGCGCTTTGACCAGACCCGGCCACAGCGACGAACGCATGGCAGCCATGTCATTGGAGATCGGATTGGCCAGCAACAACGGCTCGACGCCCGGGCTGAACAGTTCGAACTGACGCGGATCGATGAAGCTGTAAGTGATCGCTTCCTGATAACCACGCGCCACCAGCAGACGACGCAGCTCCGGCAGATCGCTACGCGCTTCAGCTTTGGCTTGCGGCGCCAGACGCGCTTGCGGATAACGAACCGGCAGACGGTTGTAGCCGTACAGACGAGCCAGCTCTTCGATCAGATCGACTTCCAGGCTGATGTCGAAGCGATGGCTTGGCACTTCTACGCGCCACTGGCCTTCACCGTCGGCAGTAATGCCAAGACCCAGACCGCCGAGCAAACGCTCGACCTGTGCCGAATCCATTTCCATACCGAGCATCTGGGTGATGCGCTGGGAACGCAGGGTGATCGGTGCGATCGACGGCAGATGCTGCTCGCTGACGGTCTCGATGATCGGGCCTGCTTCGCCGCCAGTGATATCCAGCAGCAGGCCGGTGGCGCGCTCCATGGCTTCACGGGCCAGTTGCCAGTCGACGCCACGCTCGTAGCGGTGCGATGCGTCGGTGTGCAGGCCGTAGGAACGAGCCTTGCCCGCCACAGCGATCTGGTCGAAGAACGCACTTTCCAGGAATACATCGCGAGTGGTCGCGGAGACACCACTGTGCTCACCACCCATGACACCGGCAATCGCCAGCGCGCGGGTGTGGTCGGCAATCACCAGCGTATCGCTACGCAGGCTGACTTCCTGACCGTCGAGCAGTACCAGCTTCTCGCCCTCTTCCGCCATGCGCACACGGATGCCGCCATTGATTTCGGCGAGATCGAAGGCATGCAGCGGCTGACCCAGTTCGAGCATCACATAGTTGGTGATGTCGACGGCAGCGTCGATGCTGCGCACGTCGGCGCGGCGCAGACGTTCAACCATCCACAGCGGCGTTGGCTTGGACAGATCGACGTTACGGATAACGCGACCCAGGTAACGCGGGCATGCTGCTGGCGCCAGCACTTCTACCGAACGCACTTCATCGTGCACGGCAGGAATGCTCATGACCACTGGACGGGTCACCGGCGCGTCGTACAGCGCGCCGACTTCACGGGCCAGACCGGCCAGGGACAAGCAGTCACCACGGTTCGGGGTCAGGTCGACCTCGATGCTCGCGTCTTCCAGATCCAGATACACACGGAAATCTTCGCCCACCGGCGCATCGGCCGGCAGTTCCATCAGACCGTCATTGCCTTCACCGACCTGCAGTTCGGCTTGCGAGCAGAGCATGCCGTTGGACTCAACGCCGCGCAGCTTGGCTTTCTTGATCTTGAAGTCGCCCGGCAGCTCAGCACCGATCATGGCGAACGGAATCTTCAGGCCCGGACGCACGTTTGGCGCACCGCACACGACCTGGAAGGTTTCCGCACCATTGCTGACTTGGCACACGCGCAACTTGTCGGCATCAGGGTGTTGCTCGGTGCTCAGCATCTCGCCCACCACAACACCACTGAAAACACCGGCGGCCGGGGTCACGCTATCGACCTCAAGGCCAGCCATCGACAGACGAGCAACCAGCTCGTCGCGATTTACCTGCGGGCTAACCCAGCCACGCAGCCATTGTTCACTGAATTTCATCCTGCTCTCCTAAGAATTCGTTACGACTAGCGAAATTGCGCGAGGAACCGCAAGTCGTTGTCGAAGAACAGACGCAAGTCGTTCACGCCGTAACGGAGCATGGCCAGACGCTCGACGCCCATGCCGAAGGCAAAACCGGAGAACTCTTCCGGATCGATGCCGGACATACGCAGCACGTTCGGGTGAACCATGCCGCAGCCCATCACTTCCAGCCAGCCAGTCTGCTTGCAGACGCGGCAGCCTTTACCGCTGCACATCACGCATTCCATGTCGACTTCAGCGGATGGCTCGGTGAACGGGAAGTACGAAGGACGGAACCGTACGGCCAGTTCTTTCTCGAAGAACACCCGCAGGAATTCTTCGATGGTGCCTTTGAGATCGGCAAAATTGATGTCGCGATCAACCAGCAGGCCTTCGACCTGGTGGAACATCGGCGAGTGGGTGATATCGGAGTCACTGCGATACACGCGGCCTGGGCAGACGATGCGGATCGGCGGCTGCTTCGATTCCATGGTGCGGACCTGTACCGGCGAGGTATGGGTGCGCAACAGCATGTTGGCGTTGAAATAGAAGGTGTCATGCATCGACCGGGCCGGGTGATGGCCTGGGATGTTGAGCGCTTCGAAGTTGTGATAGTCGTCTTCGACCTCAGGGCCTTCGGCAATGCCGTAGCCGATGCGGGTGAAGAACTGCTCGACACGTTCCAGAGTCCGGGTCACCGGATGCAGACCACCGGAGGTCTGGCCACGGCCCGGCAATGTCACGTCAATGGATTCGGCAGACAGTTTGGCAGCCAGTTCGGCTTCTTCAAACAGAGCCATGCGCGCATTGAGAACGCCTGTAACACGCTCCTTGGCAACGTTGATCAGCGCACCGACTTGCGGACGCTCTTCTGCCGGCAAATTCCCCAGGGTCTTCATCACCTGAGTCAATTCACCCTTTTTGCCAAGGTATTGAACCCGGATTTGCTCCAGGGCATTGATATCTTCAGCGCTTTGCACAGCCTCTAGTGCTTGAGAGACCAGCGCATCCAGGTTTTCCATGTACAGACTCCAGATACAAAATAGGGGAAGAGCTTGAAGGCTCTTCCCCTATTTAAGACGTTTACCACCTGGCCCCACGGAAGTGAGGCCGGGTGATTGTCGGGGGTACTTAAGCCAAGGTGGCTTTAGCTTTCTCGACAATCGCAGCAAACACCGCTTTTTCGTTCACTGCCAGATCAGCCAGAACCTTACGGTCGATCTCGATGGACGCTTTTTTCAGGCCAGCGATGAAACGGCTGTAGGACAGACCGTTAACACGAGCACCAGCGTTGATACGAGCGATCCACAGAGCGCGGAACTGACGTTTTTTCTGACGACGGTCACGGTAGGCGTATTGGCCTGCCTTGATTACCGCTTGCTTGGCAACACGGAATACGCGGGAGCGTGCGCCGTAGTAGCCTTTAGCAAGTTTCAGAATTTTTTTGTGACGCTTACGGGCAATGACGCCACGCTTTACACGAGCCATGAGTTACTTCCTCTATTCTTGACTAAAATTAACGAAGGCGCAGCATGCGCTCGACTTTTGCCACGTCAGACGGATGCAGCAAGCTGCTACCGCGCAGTTGACGCTTACGCTTGGTCGACATTTTAGTCAGGATGTGGCTCTTGAAAGCGTGCTTGTGCTTGATACCGTTAGCAGTTTTCAGAAACCGCTTAGCAGCACCACTTTTGGTTTTCATTTTTGGCATGTTCGGATACTCCGCATTCAGTTGATAAACATAATCAGAAGGCCTGCCGTGCCCTGTTGATTACTTCTTCTTTTTCGGGGCGATGACCATGATCAGCTGGCGTCCTTCCATCTTAGGATGCTGTTCGACCGAACCGTACTCGAGCAGGTCAGCTTCAACCCGCTTGAGGAGTTCCATCCCCAGCTCCTGGTGGGCCATCTCACGGCCGCGGAATCGCAAGGATACCTTGGCCCTGTCCCCATCACTCAGGAAACGTACCAGGTTGCGCAGTTTTACCTGGTAATCCCCTTCCTCCGTCCCTGGACGAAACTTGATTTCTTTAACCTGAATCTGCTTCTGGTTTTTCTTGGCTGCGGCAACCTGTTTCTTCTTCTCGAAGATCGATTTGCCGTAGTCCATCAGTTTGCAAACAGGGGGTACTGCATCGGCGGAAATTTCCACCAAATCCAGTTTGGCCTCTTCAGCCTTAAGAAGCGCGTCTTCAATTGACACAATCCCAAGCTGTTCACCTTCAGCCCCAATTAACCGAACCTCGCGTGCCGAGATATTCTCGTTGATCGGGGCTTTCGGTGCAGCTCGTTTATCTTGTCTCATTTCACGCTTAATAATAATTACTCCGAATCTGGGCGACCACGCCGGGAAACCGCTTGCGCGAGAAACTCAGCGAACTGGGCGACGGGCATCGAGCCCAGGTCAGCACCTTCACGAGTACGCACAGCGACAGTCTGCATCTCGACTTCCTTATCTCCGATTACCAAGAGATAGGGAACCTTGAGCAAAGTATGCTCGCGGATTTTAAAGCCGATCTTTTCATTTCTCAAGTCGGACTTGGCACGAAATCCGCTTTCGTTGAGAGTTTTTTCTACTTCTGCAACAAAATCTGCCTGTTTATCAGTGATATTCATGATCACCGCCTGCGTTGGCGCGAGCCAGGCAGGGAACGCACCTTCATAGTGCTCGATCAGAATCCCGACGAAACGCTCGAAGGAACCGAGGATCGCGCGGTGCAACATCACTGGGTGTTTGCGGCTGTTGTCTTCGGAGACGTATTCAGCACCCAAACGGACAGGCAGGTTAAAATCGAGCTGCAGAGTACCACATTGCCAGACCCGACCAAGGCAGTCTTTCAGCGAGAACTCGATCTTCGGACCGTAGAACGCACCCTCACCCGGCTGCAGATCGTACGGCAGGCCCGCAGAATCAAGGGCTGCAGCCAATGCAGCTTCAGCGCGATCCCACAGTTCGTCGGAACCGACGCGTTTTTCCGGACGAGTGGACAGTTTCATCTCGACATCGGTAAAGCCGAAGTCGCGGTAAACGTCCATGGTCAACTTGATGAACGCAGCGGACTCAGCCTGCATCTGCTCTTCGGTGCAGAAGATGTGGGCGTCGTCCTGAGTGAACGCACGTACGCGCATGATGCCGTGCAGCGCACCCGACGGCTCGTTACGGTGGCAAGCACCGAACTCGGCCAGACGCATCGGCAGTTCGCGGTAGCTCTTCAGGCCCTGATTGAACACCTGCACGTGGCATGGGCAGTTCATCGGCTTAATGGCGTAGTCGCGGTTTTCCGACTGCGTGGTGAACATGTTGTCGGCGTAGTTGGCCCAGTGCCCGGATTTCTCCCACAGGCTGCGGTCAACGACTTGAGGGGTTTTGATCTCAAGGTAGCCGTTGTCGCGCTGGATCTTGCGCATGTACTGCTCGAGCACCTGGTACAGAGTCCAGCCGTTCGGGTGCCAGAACACCATACCCGGGGATTCTTCCTGGGTATGGAACAGGCCCAGACGCTTGCCGATCTTGCGGTGATCGCGCTTTTCAGCTTCTTCGATGCGCTGGATGTAAGCGGCCAGCTGCTTTTTGTCTGCCCAAGCGGTGCCGTAAACGCGCTGCAGTTGCTCGTTCTTGGCGTCGCCGCGCCAGTAGGCACCGGACAGCTTGGTCAGCTTGAAGGATTTCAGGAAGCGTGTGTTCGGCACGTGCGGACCGCGGCACATGTCGACGTATTCTTCGTGATAGTACAGCCCCATGGCCTGCTCGTTCGGCATGTCCTCGACCAGGCGCAACTTGTAGTCTTCGCCACGGGCCTTGAACACTTCGATCACTTCGGCGCGCGGAGTGACTTTCTTGATCACGTCGTAATCTTTTTCGATCAGCTGCTGCATGCGCTGTTCGATAGCGGCCATGTCGTCCGGAGTAAAAGGACGTTCGAAGGCGATGTCGTAATAGAAGCCTTCGTCGATGACCGGCCCGATCACCATTTTCGCGGTCGGATACAGCTGCTTGACCGCATGACCCACCAAGTGAGCGCAAGAGTGGCGAATGATCTCCAACCCCTCTTCATCCTTTGGCGTGATGATTTGCAGGGTCGAGTCGCTGCTGATGATGTCGCTGGCGTCGACCAGTTGGCCATTGACCTTGCCGGCCAGAGTGGCTTTGGCCAGACCGGCACCAATGGATGCGGCGACCTCGGCTACGGAAACCGGGTGATCGAATGAACGTTGACTGCCGTCGGGAAGAGTAATAGTTGGCATGGCGCCTCCTCTCCTAGTGGTGACCCCTACCAAAGGTCACGTGGGTTGGGATGAGCCAGTACAAGATCCGATCCAGGCCATTCAATGACGAACGCCTGCCTTACAGCGGCAGGAGCCTTGCGGCCAACCGGAAAACCGAACCAGAGTGACTGGGATTCAAATCGAATTATTCGCACGTCGACCGCTGCCGGGACTGTGGGTCATCCGGAGCCTGAGAACGCTTGAGCCCGGCATGCTAGCACAGATGAGCGGTCACTTATGCCTCTGTTTGATCACAAGGCAAATCGTCTGTTTTTATGCCAGAGTGCTGAACTTGATGGCCCCTTCAGCCCTCAGATAACAAGACATTGACCCACAAGGAGCATCCTCGCATGCGTCTGAATACCCTGTTCGCCGTCGTCGCCCCTATTGTTATGTTGCTGCCGCTGAGTGCCCACGCCGACTGGCCGAAGGGCGAGCGCGAGAAGTACATGGCCCAGTGCACCCAGGCGGCGACCCAACAAATCGGTGCTGCAGCTGCCAAATCCCATTGTGCTTGCGGCGCTGACGCCATCAAGTCTTATCCAGCGAGCGACATTCAGGCGCTGATGGACAACAAAGCCACTCCTGAATTGCAGCAGAAAGCACTGGGCCAAATCGCCAAATGCAAGGCAAATACCCCGGCGAAAAAGTGATCAAAAAAGTCTTCTGAGTCGGCTCAGCGCCGCTAAAAAGGGCTGAATTTGAGCCTTTTCGGACGATTTATGCAGGTTTTACAGGTTTTTTTATTGTCTTTACGTTCCGCGCAAAGCCTTGTAAACCGGGGCTTTCAGCCGAAACAGACAGTAAAGAAAACACGACTGATTGGCAAACAGCACGTCCGGGGGGCTACCAAAGCGAACATTTCGACTATGATATCCCGGTGTGCCCAGTTGGCCTGAGCAGCACAGTACTGAAAAATATATGTTTCTTGGAGATACACCATGTCTAATCGCCAAACCGGCACCGTTAAGTGGTTCAACGATGAAAAAGGCTTCGGCTTCATCACTCCTCAAGGTGGCGGTGACGACCTGTTCGTACACTTCAAAGCTATCGAATCCGACGGTTTCAAAAGCCTGAAAGAAGGCCAGACCGTCTCCTTCGTGGCTGAGAAAGGCCAAAAGGGTATGCAAGCTGCACAGGTTCGCCCAGAGTAATTTCTGCGCGCACTAAAAAAACCCCGTCCATGTGACGGGGTTTTTTATGTCTGCAACAAAAGCCTTCGCTGATCAGCCGCAGTTGACGCGTGTGATCACCAGGTTGTTGTCGGTGTTCAGATTCAAGCGATCGGAGCGGTACTCAAGCGTGATCATGTCGTTCGGCTTGAGAAAGCGGGCATTTTGCGCCCCGGCTTTATTGCGTGCTTGCTCCAGCAACTCTGGCGAAGCTTTCTTGCCGATGGCGAATTCCGCCGCCGTTGCTTCACAGCGGCTGTGACCGGCTTCGGTCGCCGCAGTTTCCTTTGCCGACTCGCTGGAGGTCGTGCTGCAACCGGCCAACATGGCAGCGGCCATAAGTGCACCCAGTGTCGCGAACTTCAAAGGCATGAAGCCTCCTTGTTTTCAAAATGGTTAAGCTGAGATCGTGCGACCGCCATTCCGGCGTTTGGTTTCACAGCCAAGGCCATCACCCTGCCCCACGACCGGAAAAACGCCGAGTGTGCCTGAGCGGCACGTACCACTTCATCAATCAATCGTGACTGAATATTAATGGCGCTCAGTAGACGTCGATGTAGTCATACGGCGGATTGGGCCAGTTGTCCTTCAACGCGTTGAAAATCTGCATCACCCACACCTCATCACTGGCCGCGACGTTGCCCACGTAGCCCGAGCCCTTGGCCCAGGTTTCCAGGCGAAACAGCAAACCGTCGATATCCTGCCCACCGGTAACGCCGGAAGAAATGTAAGCGATACCGCCCTTGGTCACGCGCAGCTGCGTGTGTTCGTCATCACTGGCCGAAGCGAGCAACTGGCGCACTGCGTCGAGCGTGAGGCCGTCAGGGGTGTTCAAATCGATCTGCACAGCACGATCCTTGGAAAGCCCTAAAAGACCAAGTGTCGCATAGCGCTCCGCTCATGCCTAAGTCGCAGTGCCAAATGCCCGACAAAATGGTTAACTCGAAACTCAGACTTTCCGACTTCTCGAGCGCTCCCATGACCACCATCAGCATCGACGCCGCCATTAATGCCAAATGGGCAGACGGACACAGCTCTTACAGCCCGGGAACCACCGAGGAGCTCGCGTTGATTGGTATCGATTTATTGGTCAAGGAGCTGGGCACGGAGGCGGCCAAGCAATTCATCAAGCAGATTTTCGAGCGCTACCCGACCGAACAGAACGAACACACTGAGAGGGTGTAAAACCCGCAGGCTGGCACCTGCGGGCGAATGATTTACTTCAGGCGTTTCAGACGCTCGGTCAGCAAGTCAAAGAAGCCTTGCGCGTCACCATTTTCAACCCAGAAGGCGTTCTTCGGCGCTTTCAGGCCATCGTACCAATCGACGATGGTCTGACCGAAAGTCGGCCCTTCACGGCTATCCACCACGACATTCACCGAGCGACCGGTGAACAGTTCCGGCTTGAGCAGATAGGCCACAACAGTAGCGTCATGCACCGGGCCACCCGGAATACCGTAATGCTCCATGTCGCCTTTGATGTACTCGTTGAGGATGTCGCCGACGATCTTGCTTGCGTTGTTGTTCAGCGCCGCGATCTGCTTCAGGCGCGCGTCACTGGTGAGAATCTTGTGAGTCACGTCCAGTGGCAGGTAGGTGAGTTTTACGCCGCTTTTCAAGACTACTTCGGCCGCTTGCGGGTCAGCGAACAGGTTGAATTCAGCCACCGGGGTGATGTTGCCGCCATTGAAGTGCGCACCACCCATGATCACCACTTCCTTGATGCCCTGAACAATTTCAGGCTCCTGGATCAGCGCCAATGCCAGGTTGGTCTGCGGACCAAGCATGGCGATCGTGATGCTGTGCGGCTTGGCTTTTTTCAGCGTATCGATCAGGTAATTGACCGCATTGCCTTCAGCCAGACCCTGTTTCGGTTCGTGCACGGTGACACCCGACAGGCCTTCCTTGCCATGGATGTTCTCGGCGTAGATCGGCGTGCGCATCAGCGGCTTTGGCGCACCGGCATAAACCGGTACGTCTTCGCGCCCTGCCCACTCGCGCGCCAGTCGGGCGTTACGCGAAGTCTTGTCGAGGCGCACGTTGCCGGCGACGGTGGTCAGCGCGCGAATATTCAGCTCGTCCGGCGAGGCCAGAGCGAACAGCAAGGCGACTACATCGTCAGCACCTGGGTCGGTGTCGATGATCAGGTCGATTTTCTCCGCCGCCTGAGCGCCGGTGGCAGTTATCACGGACAAAAGCAGTAGGCTCCGGATGAATTGATGCAGTTTCTGAGCATAGCGTTGCATGGCGCATTCCTTGTGCTTGTGAAATCAAAAGTTAAAAGGTGACTCCAGCGACCAGCACGATGTTGCAGTACGGCTGACATTCACCTGTACGAACAATCGCCCGAGCCTGTCGGCTGAGAACCTTGAATTGCTCATGACTGAGCAGATCGCGACGACCCAGGGCCCCCTCTTCATTCAACTCATCCAGCGTATTAAGCGCGGTCGGTTGTTTGTCGAAGATTTCTTTGGCCAGCGCATGGCTTTCCACCTGCATCTCGCTGAGCACGACTTTCAGAGTGCTGATGAAATCCGGGACGCCGTGGGTCAGCGCCAAGTCAATCAGCTCGACACCCGGCGGCACTGGCAACCCGGCATCACCAATAACCACCATGTCGCCATGGCCCAAGGACGCGATCAGCCGCGACAAGGCGACGTTAAGCAAAGGAGTCTTTTTCATACGGGTTCAAAGGCCTGTACGTCGGATTGGGTTGGAATGGACGGCTGCGCGCCGGCACGAGTTACCGACAGCGCAGCGGCAATCTGTCCGTAGCGAATAGCCTCGGCCTCGGACTTGCCATTGGCCAGCGCAGCGGCAAAACCACCGACGAAGGTGTCACCTGCCGCTGTAGTGTCGACGGCCTTCACTTTCGGCGCAGGGAAATGCTCGAAGCCCTTGCCATTGGCGAACAGCGAGCCTTGAGCCCCCAGAGTAATGATGACTTTGCCCGCCCCCATGGCGATCAACTGGCTGGCAGCAGCTTCTGCGGCTTCCAGCGAATCCACCGGCAATCCGCTCAATGCGCTCGCTTCGCTCTCGTTGGGAATCAGGTAGTCGATCGCGGCAAACCAGTCTGCCGGCAACGGACGACTGGCCGGTGCCGGATTGAGAATGACGATTTTGCCGAGGGCGCGGGCACGCTTGAGCGCATGCCCCACCGTGGCATCCGGAATTTCCAGCTGGCAGATGATCACGTCGGCGTCTTTCAGCACCGCATCAAACCGATCGATCACTGCGGGTGTCATGGCACCGTTGGCACCGGCGACAATGACAATGGCGTTCTGACTGTTGTCATCGACCACAATCAACGCCACACCGCTGGAATCCTCGACCGTGCTCACGGCCTGACAATCGATCTGCTCAGCCAGCAGAGCGTCACGCAATTGCACGCCATAGTCGTCATTGCCAACGCAGCCGACCATTGCCACCTGTGCGCCCAAACGCGCTGCGGCCACCGCCTGATTGGCGCCCTTGCCACCGGAAACCGTGGCAAACGAATGACCGATCAGCGTTTCACCACCTACGGGCAACCGTGGCGCCCGGGTCACCAGGTCCATGTTCAGGCTGCCTATTACCACTACATTTGCTGGCATACATCATTACTCGTCAATTCGGTTTCAGCGGTATTCGGTGAACACGCCGGACAACGGTGCGGTCGATTCGCGCAAGACAATACTCGGGGTCACGATCCGCTGATCGGTACCCAGAGTCGGCGTAGCAATCCTTCGCAACAGCACTTCGGCCGCCATCTCGCCCAACTGCAGGATCGATTGCCCCACAGTGGTGAGTGCCGGATATACGTAACGGCTCATCTGGATATCGTCGAAACCGATCACCGACAACTCGCTCGGCACGCGGACATTACGTTCCGCCGCCGCACGCAGCACACCGATGCCGATCATGTCGTTACCGGCAAAGATCGCGCTCGGTGGATTGCTCTCAAGAAGAATCGCCGCCGCGTTGTATCCACCCGTACTGGTGAAGTCGCTTTCCAGCATGCGCTCCTGGCGGACGTCGATGCCCGCCTCTTTCAGCGCCCGGCAATAACCGGCCTGACGCATCTGCGCCACACTGGTACTGGCCGGGCCGCCGATGGTGGCAATGTCGCGGTGACCCAATTCCAGCAAATGACGGGTCGCCAGGTATGCACCGTATTCGTGGTCGATGCGCACCAGATCGGCATCGACACCGTCTAGACCACGGTCGACGATGACCATCGGCGTTTTCACCCCGGCCAGTCCCTGCGCGAGACCGCTGTCACCGCCAGCGGAGGCGACGATCAAACCGTCGATGCGCTTCTCCAGCAACACACGCAAATAGCTGCGCTGCTTGTCAGGATTGTCATCGGAGTTGCAGAGGATCACGCAGTAGCCGTTACGCTCGCAGTAATCCTCGATGCCCCGCGCCAACTCCGCGAAGTACGGGTTGAGACTGTTCGGCACCAGCAGGCCAATGGTTGCAGTGGTCTTGGCCTTTAACGAGCGCGCCACTGCACTTGGCACATAGTCGAGGCTCTTGATCGCTGCCTCGACTTTCAGCCGCACTTCCTGACTGACCGGCCGCGTGTTGTTCACCACATGCGACACCGTCGTGTAGGAAATTCCCGCGAGGGCTGCCACGTCCTTGATCGTTGCCATTTCTTAGCCCCGGCGACTGGCGCGCTGACTGCGATAAGTATCGAGTACCACCGCTATCACGATGACCGCGCCAGTGATGATTCGTTTGGTCGGTTCGGTCGCCCCGATCTGCGCCAGACCCGCCGCCAGCACGGAGATGATCAACACGCCGAAGAACGTGCTGATCACCGAACCGCGCCCGCCCATCAGGCTGGTGCCGCCGATCACCACAGCGGCGATCACCTGCAACTCCAGACCAGAACCGGCATTCGGGTCAGCGGCTTCCAGACGGGAAATCTGAAACAGCGCGGCGATACCGGCCAGCAGGCCCATCAGGCTGAAAACCAGAATCTTGTAGGGTTTCGGATTGATCCCCGCCAGACGCACCGCCTCTTCGTTGGTGCCGATGCCGATCAGGTAGCGACCGAACACGGTGCGGGTCAAAACCGCTTGAGCAATGATGATCACCAGCAGGGCAATGATGAACGACGGCGAGATGCCGAACGCGATCGGATTCGACAGCCAAGCGAACGAGTCACCGATGTACGCGGTGCGCGATCCGGTCATCTGATAGGCCAGTCCCCGAGCCATTTCCAGCACACCCAGGGAAACGATGAACGATGGAATGCGCCACGCCACTGTGATCGAACCAGTGACCGTACCGGCCAGTGCCGCCACTGCCATGCCGAGCAATGCTGACGGCAACACGCCCCAGCCCCAGCCAAGAATGGCGACGCTGACCGTCGAAGCGGCGAGCGCCAGAACCGAACCCACCGAAAGGTCGATGCCACCGATGATCAACACGAAGGTCATGCCGACCGCTAGCACCATCAGATCGGGAATCTGGTTGGCCAAGGTACTGAAGGTGTTATAGGACAGAAAGTGGCTGCTCAAGACCGAGAACAGCGCAATCATCGCCAGCAAGGCACCGGCCAGGCCCAGATAAGTGCCCAGGCCATAGAAGTTGCCACCACGTTTGCCGGCAGGAGAAGCAGTTTTCATGGGAGATCCCTAGGCGCCGCTTCATTGAGCAGCGCATCACGTTTTTGGTAGCCGGCGAACGCGGCGGCAAGCAAGTCATCCTGGGTCCAGCTATCCCGCTCGAAGGTGTCGATCAAGCGCCCTGCCGATAGCACGCCGATCCGGTCGCAGATCAGCATCAGTTCACGCAGATCACTGGACACCACCACCAGTGCTTTGCCTTGGCGCGTCAGTTCGCCGAGCAGGGCATAAATGTCGAACTTGGCACCAACGTCGATGCCTCGGGTCGGCTCATCGAACAGCAGCACCGAACAGTCACGCTCCAGCCAGCGGCCGATCACGACCTTCTGCTGGTTGCCGCCAGACAACTCTGAGACCAGTTGTGTCGGACTTGAACTGCGGATGCGCATGGCGTCGATCTGACGCTGCGCCAGAGCGATCTCTTCGCCGTTGTTGACGACCCCACCAGTGGAAATTTCCGGCATGTTGCCGAGGGCGATGTTGGCGCTGATCGACTGACTGAGCAGCAGGCCTTCACCTTTGCGATCTTCAGTAATCAACGCGATGCCATTACGCACCGCATCAACCGGCGAACGTACGCTGACGACCTTGGCTGGCGAACCGAGGGCGATGGTGCCGCTGTCGGCGGTGTCTGCACCGAAGATCAGGCGCAGCAATTCTGTGCGCCCTGCCCCGATCAATCCGGAAATCCCGAAGATCTCGCCGGCACGGACTTCGAACGAGACATCGCGAACTTTGTCGGAGCGCGTCAGTCCTTTGATCGTCAGCGCCGGGGCACCAATCTTGCGCGGGCCCATGTCGATATGCTCACCCAACTCGCGACCGACCATCAGCGTTACCAGTTGCTCGCTGTTGTAATTGGCCATCGGCTCGACGCAGACCAGATTGCCGTCACGCAGCACGGCAATGCGCTGTGCGACTCGGGCCAGCTCTTCGAGACGGTGGGAAATGTAGATGATCGAAACGCCGCGCGCCTGCAAGCGGGTGATCTGCTCAAAGAGCATTTCAACTTCGCGCGCGGTGAGCATCGCGGTCGGTTCGTCGAGAATCAGCACATGGCAGTCGCCAATCAGGTTGCGGGCGATTTCGACCATCTGCTGATGGCCGATACCCAACTCGCCAACCAGCGTATCCGGATCAATGGCGTCGAGACCGACTTGCGCCATGGCTTCGATCGCCGCTTTGCGCAGTTGCTTGCGGCTGATCCAGCCGCCATTGCTTGGCAGATTGTCGAGAAACAGGTTTTCCGCGACCGACAAGGTCGGCAGCAGATTGAGTTCTTGCATGACCATACGCACGCCGAGATCTTCAGCCTGGGTACGACTGCCCGGACGGTAGTCCTTGCCTTGGAATTGCATCTGGCCGGTGGTCGGGGTGACCAGTCCGCCGATGATTTTCGACAGGGTACTTTTACCGGCACCATTCTCGCCGGTCAGCGCCAGCACTTCACCGCGCATCAGCGTCAGATCGATGCCGCTGAGCACCGGCTGCGCATAGGTCTTACCGATACCGCTGACCGAGAGGACAGCGTTCGGGGCGGAAACTGACATAAAAACTCTCCATGCGCTCGCCCGGACGGACGAGCGCCGTTGTGTCGCCAGAAGACTTACTTGGTGACCAGCTCGACCGGTGTTTCGATCACGCCGTTGGCGCCGCTGTCAACTTTCTCACCCTTGATGATTTTCAGCGCGGTTTCGATGCCGAACACCGCTTGTCGGGCAGCGAACTGGTCAGCCGTGGCCAACACGCGACCGTCTTTCAGCATTGGCTTGATCGCGTTGATGTTGTCGTAACCGACGACCTGAACCTGACCAGCCTTGCCGGCGGCACGTACGGCGGAAACAGCACCGACGGCCATGCTGTCGTTACCGGCCAGCAGTGCTTTGACGTCTGGGTATTCGCTGAGGATAGAGGCGGCAACCTTGTTACCCTTGTCAATCTCCCAGTCACCGGACTGCAGGGAAACGATCTTGATTTGCGCCGCATCCATCGCATCCTTGAAGCCAGCAGTGCGCTGCTGGGCATTGGTCGTGGTGGACACGCCTTCAATGATGCCGACTTCGTCACCGGCCTTCAGCTGCTTGGCCAGGTACTCACCGACCAGACGCGCACCTTTGCGGTTGTCCGGACCTACGAAAGGCACGCTGATGTTTTTGCTTTTGACGATTGCCGGATCGAGTTGGTTATCGATGTTGATCACGGTGATGCCAGCGTCGACGGCTTTCTTGATCACCGGCACCATGGCCTTGGAATCGGAAGGCGCAATGACCAGTGCATTGACCTTGGCCAGAATCATTTGCTCGACGATGCGGGTCTGGCCAGCAGTGTCGGTTTCATCCTTGATGCCGTTGGAGATCAGGTCGAAATCGGCGGAGTGTTCTTTCTGGTAGGCCTTGGCACCATCTTCCATGGTCAAAAAGAATTCGTTGGCCAGAGACTTCATGACCAGCGCGACTTTAGGTTTTTCGGCGGATTCGGCGAATGCCGAAGAGACAGGTAGTGCGGCGGCTGTGGCAGCCAGCATAGCGACAGCAAGAAGACGTCCAGCGAATGGCAGCTTCATGGGTTCACTCCGATCTTATGATTATTGTGAGCAACGCTTGCGCTGGCGTAAGCTACTTGGCTATCTGCGGGCCATATAGCGCCGGGAGAGCCGCGCAAACGTTTGCGTAGACCGAACTATGCGAATCCCGCCGACATTTGTCAACAATCAGAAATCGTCATTTTTTTTAGGGCGAATCGTCCGACTCGCCCTCCGCTGCTTATGCCGTGGTGCTGACAAGATTACCGCTGGTGGAACTCTTCGTCATTTCCTTGACCAGTGCACCGGCCACTTCTGCCATCGCAGCGCTGGTTTGCGCGATTTGCCCCTGAATGGACATCACCGCCTGCGATTTGGCCTCAGGCGTCGGATAGCTCTTGGCCTGTGCGGCCGCCAGTTGTTGTTGCTGCTCCTGAAGTTGCTTCTGCAATTCCTGCATGCGCTTGAGCAACATCTTGACCGTGACGCTCAGGTTGTCGCCGCTTTCAGCCTTGCTGTCTTCTGGCGCAGCAGCACCACCGGTCCGGACCTGATTGTTCGATTCTTTCTCAGTGCCCAGCGCCTCGGTGGAAGCCTCAGCTCCCGCCTCACTCAATGCATTGATTGTCGCTGCGGTTTTGCCGCCGATGGTGACTGCAGCAGGACTAGATAAACCGACCGTCAGTGACATGTGAACTCCCTAGATTCTGTTTACTTGAACAACCATCGGCCCCCGCGAAGGTTTCTTTAGCACAAAAGCCGAAACCGGCCACTGGAATCACTCGACAAAAGCAGTAGTCCTTTTCGGAGAGCCGAACGAGAAAGCGCCCATTGTTCGGAAACCCGGATAAACGATTCGTCCCGCGATTTGCCAACTAATAAAATCTTGATGTAAATCATCGAGTTAAACATTTCTCTGACGCAAAGTACGGCTGGTACAGATCCTGCTCCCTTCACCGCACCCCGGGCATCCAGATCGGCTCGGAGTGCATCTAGATGAACCTGCATCAGCACCGTCTCACTACTAGAGAGAAAAATAATGAAATCTGCTTTCAACACTTTGGTTCCGGGCGCTTTGGCCCTCCTCCTGCTCCTGCCCACCGCCCTTCAGGCGAAAGAAGTCGAAACCCAGACCAAGCTCGCTAACGTCGTAGTACTAGCCACCGGCGGCACCATCGCCGGCGCTGGCGCGAGCGCCGCCAACAGCGCCACCTACCAGGCGGCGAAGGTTGGCGTCGAACAATTGATCGCCGGCATTCCCGAACTGAGCAAACTGGCGAACGTGCGTGGCGAACAAGTCATGCAGATTGCCTCGGAAAGCATCACCAACGAAAACCTGCTGCAATTGGGTCGTCGTGTAGCCGAACTGGCCGACAGCAAAGACGTCGACGGCATCGTCATCACCCACGGCACCGACACCCTGGAAGAAACCGCCTACTTCCTCAACCTCGTGGAAAAAACCGACAAGCCGATCATCGTGGTTGGCTCGATGCGTCCGGGCACCGCAATGTCTGCAGACGGCATGCTCAACCTGTACAACGCCGTGGCCGTAGCCAGCAGCAAAGAAGCGCACGGCAAAGGCGTACTGGTGACCATGAATGATGAAATCCAGTCCGGTCGCGACGTCAGCAAGATGATCAACATCAAGACCGAAGCCTTCAAAAGTGCCTGGGGCCCACTGGGCATGGTGGTAGAAGGCAAATCCTACTGGTTCCGCTTGCCAGCCAAGCGTCACACCATGGATTCTGAATTCGACATCAAAAACATCAAGAGCCTTCCTGACGTAGAAATCGCTTATTCCTACGGCAACGTCAGCGATACTGCCTACAAGGCCCTCGCACAATCCGGTGCCAAGGCAATCATCCACGCCGGTACCGGCAACGGCTCGGTGTCCTCTCGCGTAGTTCCGAGCCTGCAAGCACTGCGCAAGGATGGCGTGCAAATCATTCGTTCCTCCCACGTCAACGCTGGCGGCTTCGTCCTGCGTAACGCCGAACAGCCAGATGATAAGTACGACTGGGTTGTGGCTCACGACCTGAACCCGCAAAAAGCCCGCATCCTGGCAATGGTCGCCCTGACCAAAACCAACGACAGCAAAGAGCTGCAACGGATGTTCTGGGAATATTGATGGGCCTTCGCCCAATCAATTCTTGATTGGGCACCCTGCACCATTCGCCTGTCGGGCGGGTGGTGCATCGCTCACAACGCTCTCGCACTTTTCCCACAAAAAATTCGACACGACCTACACCAAAATCGGAAAAGCGCTGTCAGAGGATTTTCTTGAATTTTAAGCAGTTGCGAAAATGCTTACAGTTAAATACTGTATGCACGTACAGCTTAATAAGGATAACCTCGTGGCCACCTCCCCTGATGCTCCTGACGCTTACGAACGCATGGGCATGCGCGTTCAGAAAATCATCAATTCCCCCACCGCACAGAAAGCCAAAGCGGCACTGATCTTCCGTCTGCCGGACGAGCCGATGGACGAGTGGGAGCGCCTGCTCGAGGAAATCGACGAGAACGACAACGTTACCCTTGCCTATCGCGACGACGGTGGCGTGCAGATTTTTTGGGTTGTGCCGAAGGAAGATTGATTCAATGAGTGTCCGCTGTTTTGCTCTGCTGTTGCTGTTCATCGCCATGGGTGCCCAGGCTGGCGCCCCCCGCACATTTACCGAAGCCAAGAAGGTTGCCTGGAAGCTTTATGCACCGCAGTCCACAGAGTTTTATTGCGGGTGCAAGTACACCGGCAACAAGGTTGACCTGAAGGCTTGCGGTTACGTACCGCGCAAGAATGCCAAACGTGCGTCACGTATTGAATGGGAACACATCGTGCCGGCCTGGCAGTTCGGCCATCAGCGTCAGTGTTGGCAGGAAGGCGGCCGCAAGAACTGCACCCGATACGACCCAAGCTATCAAAAGGCTGAAGCCGATCTGCATAACCTGGTGCCGAGCATTGGCGAGGTCAATGGCGATCGCAGCAATTTCAGCTACGGCTGGCTGCCAGTGCAATCCGGGCAATACGGTTCGTGCCTGACCCAGGTCGACTTCAAGGCGAAGAAGGTCATGCCTCGCCCGTCGATTCGCGGCATGATTGCCCGCACATACTTCTACATGAGCAAGCAGTACGGCTTGCGCCTGTCGAAGCAGGATCGGCAATTGTATGAGGCATGGGACAAGACTTACCCGGTGCAAGACTGGGAGCGCCAGCGCAATCAGAGCATGGCGTGCGTGATGGGGCGCGGCAATGAATTTGTCGGTCCGGTGAATATGAAAGCCTGCGGTTGATCGACCACTTAAACGAAAAGGCCTCGAACGTCATGTCCGAGGCCTTTTTTGTGGCTAGCTGCCCGCCTTGTTGTAGCGCCAGTAACCCATCAGGTTGAGCGACTCCCTCGGGATCCCGCACTCTTTGATCAGGTATCTGCGCAGGCTCATCACTGCAGCGCTTTCTCCAGCGATCCAGCCATAGAAACCCTCACTGGCTGTCTCGGCTATTTCCCAAAGAATCTCTTTATCGATATCGACCTCGGCCAACTCGACAGCCTTGCCGATGGATGAGGCATGAATGGCTGGAACGACTTTCTGTACCGCCGCCGCCATCAACGTACCGGCGCTGGCCTGGTCCCGGATCAGCCACTGCACCGTCAGCCCGGCCCAATCGGGAACTGCCAGCATATCCTCGACACTGTCGACTTCGAAAAACACTTGAGTCAGAGGTGGCTCGGCCATAGCGGCCAACTCATCGAGAATGCCCATGGCCGCAGGTAGCGCGGTGCTGTCGGCGACCAGCAAAACCTGCTTGAGGGTCTGCGGCGGCTTCCATTCGAATCCTCCGGCGTCCCGTGCTGAAAACCGGCGATCCGGAGCGAGAACCTGCATCGAATCACCGGGCTGCGCCCGAAGCGCCCAACGCGAAGCAGGTCCGGTTTCGCCATGCAGGACGAAATCAATATCCACTTCGCCTTGTTCTGCACGCAAATGGCGAATGGTGTAAGTGCGCATGGCCGGACGTCGATCGGCAATCATTGCCTTGAACCGGGCGTACCAACCCTCTCCCTGAGCAAGCCTGGCAGGCGAACCATCAGCCGCAGGAAAAAACAGCTTCACCCTTTGATCAGGCGCCCAAGTGGCCATTTCTTTAACAGCAGGACTGGCCAGCGTGATCCGCATCATGTGCGGGCTGAGTAAGGTTTTGCGATGCAGGATGACGTCGAACAGCTTGTAAGGATTGGCGGAGGCCATGCGGAGCTCCTTCGGAAAATCGTGACTGACTCGTATAAGACGAGCCACATCCAAGGTCCTTTAGGTCGCTCCGCTGAAACGCAGCGTTTACGGCGTGATCGGGTGCTCGATCACTACCGATTCAATATTCTGCTTCTTGGCTTTCACCAGAGCAGCATCCACTTGTACTTTTCGGGCCTCAGCGTCGGCTTGCGAGTTGAAAGGACCAATCAGAATTCGCGCTTTGCCACTGCTGTCCTTGATCACCGTAGGTACGAAGGCGTGCTCGATCAACCAGCCACTCAGGTCGCTGATAGCCTGTGGCGTTTCACCGCGCACTTCGAGATCCCATTGTGGTGCAGCGGCCGCCGCCGGCGCCGTCACTGCTGCCGACTGTGGTTTTGGTGCGTCTGCATTCTTGCCTTCACCACACCCTGCCAATACCAGTGCCGCGACTACCCAAACCAATTTGCGCACAACGCTTTCCTCGAAATTCTCAAAGCCGCGATCTTATCATTCATAAATACTTCGCGAGCCCCGCAAAATGGGCACAAAACAACGAGATTGATGCCTGCAGCCTCTGTATAGTTACGCCCTGGGAATTAATGCCGCATCTGCGCGTCAGAAAGAGGCACCCAAACCGTGAGACTTCGCACTAATCTATACGTACCACCGACCTCTGCACTGTCTGAATCAGGTGCCCTACAAAGCAATCAAGGAGAAGACCATGCTGATACTCACCCGCAAAGTCGGTGAAAGCATAAACATCGGTGATGACATCACTATCACCATTCTGGGCGTAAGCGGCCAACAGGTCCGCATTGGTATCAACGCTCCGAAAAACGTTGCCGTGCACAGAGAAGAGATTTACCAGCGCATTCAGGCTGGCCTGACCGCCCCGGACAAACCACAAACTCCCTGAGCCGCCTCGCAGTCAGTAGCCAGTCCGTTTACCTTGTGGAATGACTGGCTAGAGCTTCATGCGCCGTTTTGCCATCCGCTCCCCACTCTGCTGGGTACGGCGCCTGACACGATAAGCCGATTCTACTTCCCCCCTCTATTCCCTTGCCGCACGATACTACCTGCCCTCCCCCTGGCTGGCTGTCGGACGTTTCCGATAGACCGCAGAGAATTTGCCCTCTAACCGAATGTCACGCCACGCGCCATCCCCGTCGCCGCAACCACCATCAGCACCAGCAACAATGCCTCGACATGACTGATTCGGGCGTACAGCCTCGCGCGCCCGGTATCGAGTACCGCGCCGCGCGCAGATGCGATCCGCCACTTGATCAACGTGATCATCGGGGCGAGCTCTACAATCAAAATCAGCACAAACAGGGTCATCTTCAGATGAAACAGTGACTGGTGAAGATAATAGTCAGTGCCTTTTTCAAAGCCGCCAAAAGCCCGCATCCCGCCTGTCACCAGCAGAATCAACGCAGAAATGCCCCACAGGTTATCGGCCAGTAAAACGCGCTTGGCCTCGCCTGAACCGGCAGCCAGGCGACTAAATGCCGCCCCGCGAGTCAGAACCGCCCAAAAGCCCAAAGCAAAAGCCAGCAGATGAACAGCTGCGAGAAACCAGTGAACCAGCATCGACACACTTCCATCAGAAAGAGTTGAAAATCGGCCAGTCAGTAGTAGTCGAAAAAGCAGGGATTTGCTTGCGACGGAATCGTCGGGCGCGATGAGGCATTGCGAGGAGAATTTGAAACAGCAGATGCCAAATCGCAGGCAAAAAAAATCCCAAGCAGCTGATGGAAGCTTGGGATTTAAAAATGCATAAACCGTGGTGGTGAACGCGGGGCGAATGTTACTTAATTCCACGAACAGTAACAACATTTTTTTGATAACTGGCTGGTTAGTAACAATCGTAACCTATTCAATATCCACACTTTTTCAAAGGACGCTGGCGACGAACGGCGATTCCTCAATCTTCCGCCACCCGACCTGCTCAGGGAAGTTTGGCGTAGAAAACATCGTAAAGAGAAAAGGCTTCGTAGAAATTGAATCCTGCACCATGGGAATTCAACACATCAGCTCAACTACACCGAACAGAGAACCTGCCTTGGAGCAGGAACCGTGGGCGAAGATATAAAAACCATGAAGGTCTACTCATGGAATTTGGAATGCCCGGAGATCGATTAAGCGCGGAGTCGAACTGGCACTCTACGGAGGGTTTTGCAAAAGTTTTGCAAATCGCAGACAACAAAAAAGGGCCCACCTTTCGGTGAGCCCTTCCAGACCGCCCAGCAGAGCGGATTTTGTTTGGTAGGCGCGATTGGACTCGAACCAACGACCCCCACCATGTCAAGGTGGTGCTCTAACCAACTGAGCTACGTGCCTGCTGTGAGGCGGCATTCTACGGAATTCCGGAGGGGTGTCAACACCTTTTTTTCACCTAACCCTATGAATATGCAAAATATTTAATTTCGGGTCGTTGGCGAAGATTTTCCGGTGGCTAGCGGAGGTTTTTCAACTCGGGTAGGATCGACGCACTCGTAAAATATATTAAACAGAGGCTGCAGGATGGCGAACACCCTTTACCCAGAGTCCTATTACGCTGCGTCGGCCAATGCCGTACCGCCCCGCCCTGCCTTGCAGGATGATGTGGAGACGGACGTCTGTGTGATCGGCGCCGGGTATACCGGATTGTCGTCTGCCCTGTTTCTGCTGGAAAACGGTTTTCGCGTCACCGTGCTGGAAGCGGCCAAGATCGGTTTCGGCGCTTCCGGGCGTAATGGCGGGCAGATCGTCAACAGTTATAGCCGTGACATCGATGTGATCGAACGCAGTGTCGGCCCGAATCAGGCGCAACTACTCGGACATATGGCGTTCGAGGGCGGCCGGATCATTCGCGAGCGTGTGGCCAAGTACAACATCCAGTGCGACCTGAAGGACGGCGGCGTGTTCGCCGCGCTGACGGCCAAGCAGATGGGCCACCTGGAATCGCAGAAGCGCCTCTGGGAGCGCTTCGGCCATACACAACTGGAATTGCTCGATCAACGCCGCATCCGCGAAGTGGTTGCCTGCGATCAGTACGTCGGCGGCATGCTTGATATGAGCGGCGGGCACATCCATCCACTGAACCTCGCGCTTGGCGAAGCGGCGGCGATTGAATCCCTCGGCGGCACTATCTATGAACAATCGCCTGCCGTGCGCATCGAGCGCGGCGCCAACCCGGTGGTGCATACACCGCAAGGCAAGGTCAGGGCGAAATTCATCATCGTCGCGGGCAACGCCTACCTCGGCAATCTGGTGCCGGAACTGGCGGCCAAATCGATGCCATGCGGCACGCAAGTGATCACCACCGAACCGCTAGGTGATGAACTGGCGAAAGCGCTGCTGCCGCAGGATTACTGTGTCGAGGACTGTAACTACCTGCTCGACTACTACCGACTGACCGGCGACAAGCGCCTGATCTTCGGCGGCGGCGTGGTGTATGGCGCGCGTGATCCGGCGAACATCGAAGCGATCATTCGCCCGAAGATGCTCAAGGCTTTCCCGCAACTCAAGGATGTGAAGATTGATTACGCTTGGACAGGAAATTTTCTGCTGACCCTGTCGCGTTTGCCGCAAGTCGGCCGTTTGGGCGACAACATCTATTACTCGCAGGGTTGCAGCGGCCATGGTGTGACTTACACGCATCTGGCAGGCAAGGTGCTGGCTGAGGCGCTGCGCGGTCAGGCTGAGCGCTTCGATGCGTTTGCCGACTTGCCACACTACCCGTTCCCCGGCGGGCAACTGTTGCGCACGCCGTTTGCCGCACTGGGTGCGTGGTATTACGGGCTACGCGATAAATTCGGGATGTAAAAAAAGGGCCGCTGGTCGCGGCCCTTTTTATTAAATACAGCACTCAGAGCTGATCCCGAGCAATCCCGCTGCGGATGCGCAGGATATCGGCCAGCACCGCCAAAGCAATTTCCGCCGGGGTCTTGCTGCCGAGGTTCAGACCGATCGGCGCATGAATCCGCGCCAGCTCCGCCTCGCCCAAGCCACCAATACGACGCAACCGCTCGAAGCGCTTCTGCGACGTCTGCTGCGACCCCATCACGCCGATGTAGAACGCTTCGGTGCGCACTGCTTCCATCATCGCCAGGTCGTCGATACGCGGATCATGCGTCAGCGCCACCACCGCCGTATCACGATGACAGCCACCATCAGCAATAAACACCGACGGCAATTGCCGACGAATTTCCACGCCATCCAGCACCACGCCTTCAAGCACCTCGTCACGCGGATCGCAGAGAATCACCTCAAAACCCAATCCAACGGCAAACTCGGCACACGCCTGCGCCACGCTGGAGTAGCCGGCGAGCAACAGACGCTGTGCCGCGCCGACACGGATGCGCACCCGATCAATCTCACGCTCGATCCGCGCACCCTGCTCGCGATCAGCGAACAAACTGCGCGCACCGCTGACCAGATCGACCTCGCGAATCAAGCGACGCTGACCGAGCAGCGCCGATTCCAATTCACGCAGATGCGCCTGCACCTCGCAGTCAGCGTCAAATTTCTCAACCAGCACGTCGAGAATGCCGCCACAAGGCAGGCTGACTCGCGAACGCGGATCGTCGCCTTCCCCGTAACGCACGACGTTGACCGCATCGAGAAACGCACCTTCGGCGACGCGCTCCAAGAAATCTTCCTCGACGCAACCGCCGGACAGCGAGCCGATCCACTGTCCGCCATCGTTCACCGCCAGCAGCGAACCCGGCGCACGCGGTGCCGAACCGTAAGTGGTGAGCACGGTGCAGAGCCAGATGCGCTGCCCCGCCACCGACCACTCCAGCGCTCGCCGCACCACTTGTAGATCGAGATGCTGCATGTCAGTGCGCCTTGTGCTCGATGGACGGTGCGTCGGCTTGCAGCTTCTGCACCTCACTCACCGCCAACTCAGCGGACTGACCACCCCAACCTTGACGCAGATAGTTGAGCAGATCCGTCAGCTGTTCAGGACTGAGCTTGTCGGCGAAACCCGGCATCGGTTGCATATGCTCGAAGCCGGAGAACTTCTGTTCGCCAATACCATCTTCGATCACCCGCAACAGGTTACGTGGGTCTTCCAGGCGCAGCGTAGTGTTGCCGCGCATGGCCACCGCGATGTGCGGCTTGCCTTCGCCACCAACCGCATGGCAACCGGCGCAAACGTTGAGGTATTCCTGACGACCGCGCTGGGCACTGGCGCTGAGCTTCTCGACTGGCACTTCAACCAGCGTTTTGGCTGCAGGAGGTTGGTCGCCGAGCAGGAACGTCGCCATCGCTGCCAGATCCGCATCGCTCAGGCCCTGGGTGCTGTTGTGGAACACCGGGAACATCTCATTGAACATCGTCCCCTGCGCACTCATGCCGTGCTTGAGGAACGTGCTCAGATCCTGCTCATTCCAGCCGCGCGCAGCCAGATCAGTGGCCAGCAGACTCGGCGCCAGATAACCATTGAGGATGCCGCCGGTCAGGCGTTTATCCAACTGCATCGCGCCCGGCAGGCCGCGTGGCGTGTGGCATTCGCCGCAGTGGCCGAGCACCTCGACCATGTACTGGCCGCGCGTCCAGGCCTCACTTTTACCTTCGGCTGGCTCCAGTTTCAGGGCTTTGCCGTACATCATGTTCCAGCCCATCAGGCCCAGACGCACGTTGAACGGAAAGCTCAGGCTGGTAACCGGCGCTGCGCGCTCGATTGGCTCGATGGTTTTCAGGTACGCATGAATCGCATCCGAATCTGCACGCGGCATCAAGTGATACGAGGTGTACGGCATCGCCGGATACAGGTTCGCGCCATCGCGGCGTTTGCCTTCGGTCAGCGCAGCGAAGAACTCGTCATCGTTGTACAGACCGATGCCGTGCTCCTTGCTCGGGGTGATGTTGGTGCCATAGATCGTTCCGAATGGCGAGACGATCGGCAGGCCGCCGGCAAACGGCGCGCCACCCGCTGCGGTGTGGCAAGCCATGCAGTCAGCGGCGCGAGCGAGGTATTCGCCGCGTTTGACCTGATCATCGGCGTGGGCAAACAACACCGGCGCGGCGAGGCCGACCGCCAGGGTCAGGCGGGTCAGAAAAAGCTTCATGCTTAACCCTCCTTGACCAGGCCGAGATCGGTCAGCACGTTGCGGGTCGCGTTGTAATAACGCACGTACCCGGTGCAACGGCAGACGTGATGCCCGAGGCTGTCCTCGATGACTTGTTCGAGCTTGCTTTGCACGGTCGGCTGACGCTGCAGCTTTTCAACCAGCACGGTCGCAGCGTTGACGAAGCCCGGCGCGCAGTAACTGCACTGGAAGGCGAACTCATCAACGAAGCGCTGCTGGATCGGGTTCAGTTCGGTGACCTGGCCCGCCTCATCACGCTTGGCGTGAGCTTCGATGGTGCGGACTTTCTTGCCTTCGAAGTAATGCGCGCCGGTGATGCAGGTGCGCACTTCTTCGCTGGTGCCGTCCGGGTTGTCGACGATCACCACACAGGCGTGGCAGATGCCCTGGCCGCAGCCCAGACGCGAGCCGGTGAGGTTTTTGTATTCGTGCAGGTAGTCGATCATCGGCAGGTCATCAGGGATGTCCACCGGGCCGACGGATTGACCATTGAGGGTCAGTTGAAGCGGACGGTTAGCCATTGAGGGCCTCCTTGATGCGCGCAGCAGTGATTGGCAGATCGCGAACACGTTTACCGATGGCGTGGGCCACGGCGTTACCGATGGCACCGACAATCGGGATCATCACCACTTCGGCGATGCCTTTGGACGGATCACTTGGCGACAGCGCCGGCAGAATCTCCGACGTCTGTTTCCACACGGCAACGTGACGTGCCATCGGCAGACGGTAACGGTTGAAGTTCCAGTCACCCTCCCCCGGCCCGCCTTCATACAGCGGCATCTCTTCCATCAAAGCGTGGCCGATGCCCATGGCAATACCGCCTTCGAGCTGGCCCTTGACCAATTCTTCCACCAACACACGACCGCACTCGACCCACGAATGGTGGTTGAGCACTTCGACTTCAGCAGAACCCTTGTTGACCTTCAGCTCGACCAGCGTGGCGACCGGGCTGTAGTAAGTCACGGCAGCGTTGTTCAGCTGAACAACCGGATAATTGATGTTCTGGCGGTCCAACAGATGGAAACCAGACGTGGTCATCAACGCTTTCTTCGCCTTCGGCGCACCATCGCCATACTTCACTGCCAGACCATCCAGCGGCAGACGCTCGCGCACGCCGTCGATGCTGTATTCAGCTTCTGCCCAGCTCCAGCGGTTGAATGCGTGAACGGTGGCGCCGGTCACCAGACCACGCTCGTGAGCGTGTTTGGCCAGCTCTTCGAAGGTCAACGGCTGCATGCCGTTGGCCGTGAGTTTGCCGTTGACCCAATGCGCATCTTCGCGACGCACGACGTAGGGGTTGGCTTGACCGCCGTAAGGACCCTGACGCCAGATCTCCATTGCCGCCGGCCACAAACCGTTGTTGAACAGCACGCGCGCTGCTTCACGGGTAGCGTGACTGAAGTAGTAAGCCGAGTTGGTCGCCGACGAGGCCGAAGCCAGTTTGCCGACCCAACGCGGGTTGCGCAGCAGGTTGTCCTGCTCGGCCTGACTCATGATGTAAGGATTGCCGCTGGTGATCAGCTGCATTTCCTTCCACTCGGTTTCGCCGGTTTTCACTTCGTGCGCCGGGCTGCCGAGGAAGTCGGCCACGACCAAGGCTTGCGAGGTGGACATGCCGGTGCCGATCTCAATGCCGATATGGCGCAGAGTAATGCGACCGTCAGCGGTGAATTCGATGCTGGCCATCGGCGCTTCGGAACCGGTGCCGAAGTCTTTCTGGCAAATGGCAAAACCAACGCCGTACCAGTTGTCCGGGTCGGCAGCTTCGCGCTGTTTCTTGATCGCGTCGCGGTTTTTCCAGACCTCGTGCACCGAGGCCTTGTCGAGAATTTCATGCAGGCGCAAAGCACCGGCGGGGATCGCGCCCTGGGTGTTTTTCATGCCCGAACGCAGGGCGTTCTTGCGACGCAGGTCGATGGCATCGACACCGAGGCGATTGGCGATTTCGTCGACCATCATTTCGGTCGCCGCCATGCTCTGCAGGGTGCCGTAACCACGCATCGAACCGGCCTCGACACCACGCGAGTGGTAGGCGGTGACCTGCAGGTCATTCTGCGGCATGTAGTAGATCGACTGCGCCGCCGTGGCACCAACCGCCGCTACCGATGGGCTGTAGTTGACCCGGCCGCCACCGTCGACGCTCATGTCAGCGCGGAAAATCTTGAAGCTGTAGTCGTTCTTGTCCACGGCCAATTGGTAGCGGATGTCGAACGGGTGACGCTTGATGCCGCTCTGGAACTGCTCATAGCGGTCGTTAGCCAAGCGCACAGGCACACCGGTGCCGTACAACGCGGCGAGGGCTGCGTAGTAAACGAAGATGTTGTGGTCTTTGGAACCGTAACCCACGGTGTAACCCGGGTGCATGTTCAGGTTGTCGAGGCCGAAGCGCGACGGCGCGATCATTTTCGCGGTCTCGGTCGCAGCTTCCAATGGGCACTGGGTGGCCACGACGAAGTGCAGGGTTTTGGTTTTCGGGTCGTACCAGCCATTGCCGTTGTCCGGCTCCATCGCGGCCGGTTCGATCGACGGGGTTTTGTAGCGCTCGTCGAACACCAGCCAGTTGTCCGGCGGGGTGTCGATCTCTTTCTTCATGCGGTCGGCGTAGAACAGGCCGCGCTCGGTCAGGTTGCCATGCAGATTGGGCTGAGAATTCCACACTGGACGACGGTTTTTCAGCATCGGAAAGAGGATCGAGTCCTTGAGGCTGGCGAATTCATCTTCGTCGGCCGAGGTCGCGCCGCCCACACGTACGTAGCGGAAGCTGCCATAAGGGTCGCCTTCGTAGAACGGCACTTTCGCACCGTAACGAATCGCTTTGTCATTGAATTTGAGTTTGTTCTTGGCCTGACGGAAACGCTCGAAATCGTTCCAGATCAGGATCGCTACCGGGTGACCGATGAACATCGGCACCTTGCCTTCCGGCAGCAACGGATCCGGGGCGTGCTCCTCCGGGAAGACGATGCCGTCCTTGTCCAGGTCAGCCGCGGTGACGATGCGGTCCGGCTGCAAATCGGCGCCGAGCCACGACAGGTCGTAACCGGCGTAGATGCGGTCAGCCTTGATGGTTTTCAGCAGCATGGCGTGGCCTTGCTGTTCAGGCCAGCCCGGCATGTCCTTGGAGCGGATGTCGCGGGCGAAGACCTTGCTGCCGCAGACTTTGGACAGTGCATCGTTACGCTGACGCGCCTTGCCGTTATTGCCGAGCCATTTTTCGGACGGCACGGTGACAGTGTTTTCCATCAAGGCAGCCAGCGCCTGGGTGCTGAGCGGCGTGAGCGTGACGCTCACACCCGCCACCAGCCCGCCCTGGAGGAACGAGCGCCGGGATATATCACGGTTGGACATGGATCATCCTCTGGGCGGTTATGTGTCCGCCCTTCTGGTTATCTACTGGGGAATCTCGAGTCTTGCAGAAGCCCTTTCTGGCGAAACAAAGGGCGTGTTGACAGTGCAAAGCTGACCGAAAGGTTAACTTTAAAGGTTTCTGCGCTCGCAGCAAACAACCAGTTACAAAAATTTGACTAAAGAATCAAAAAATCAATGCGACGTGGCACCGCATCTAGACCGCAGAGATAACTGGGCATGCCCATGTGGGAGCGAGCTTGCTCGCGAAAGCGTTGTGCCAGCCGATGCAAATTTTGAATATGCCGAAGCCTTCGCGAGCAAGCTCGCTCCCACAGGGATTTGTGTAGGGCACAGGATGGAGGGGATAGAAGGAAAAAGAGGAAAAGCCAAATTTCAGACACAAAAAACCCCGGTCTTTCGACCAGGGTCTTTGCTATCGATTCCGAATCAACCAAGGGTTGCTTTCGGTGCTTCAAGGCGTTCAGTGGTCCTTGAAGCAGATATGGCGCAGCGGACGGGACTCGAACCCGCGACCCCCGGCGTGACAGGCCGGTATTCTAACCGACTGAACTACCGCTGCGTATCGCTTTGAGCTTGCGCTCAAGTAACTCGTTTTGACTGCAAGCTTCGGTGCTTTGCAATCGCGAACCAGACAAGCCTGATTCGTAAAATATGGCGCAGCGGACGGGACTCGAACCCGCGACCCCCGGCGTGACAGGCCGGTATTCTAACCGACTGAACTACCGCTGCGCGTCGGTGCAGGCACTTTCAGCCTACGCTCTTGCTTACGCAAGTTTCTCGGGGAGTGGTGGGTGATGACGGGATCGAACCGCCGACATTCTGCTTGTAAGGCAGACGCTCTCCCAGCTGAGCTAATCACCCGTTTGCATCTCCGAGGCCGCGAAATTTACGCAGGTAGCGAACCTAAGTCAATAGCAGGATTGAAGTTTTTCTTAAAAAGACGAAATTGTTTCCATCCTGCAAGACCGCCTTCGCGAGCAAGCTCGCTCCCACAGGGGGTATGCATTCCAAATGTGGGAGCGAGCCTGCTCGCGAAGGCGTCAGTTCATCCAACGCAAATTCAGAGAAAAAGGCGATCTACTCGCTATAGATCATCTTTTTCGTCATACCGCCATCGACGACGAATTCCTGCCCAGTGACAAACCCGGCATTCCTCGACAGCAACCAGGCGACCATGGCCGCCACATCTTCAACCGTCCCTACCCTGCCCGCCGGATGCTGAGCATGATCGGCATCGGCCAAAGGCTCGGCCCGACGCGCAGAGGGATCCCGCGCATCGATCCAGCCCGGGCTGACTGCGTTGACGCGAATCTCCGGCCCGAGGCTGATGGCCAGCGCATGCGTCAGCGCCAACAAGCCGCCCTTACTCGCCGCATACGCCTCGGAGTCCGCCTCCGACTGCCGCGCACGGGTCGAGGCCAGGTTGACGATCGAACCGTTGTGCGCGCGCAGATACGGCGCACAGTGCTTAGCCAGTAACATCGGCCCGCTGAGATTCACCGCCAACACACGATTCCAGTACGCCAGATCGAGGCTTTCCAGGGTGATGTTGTGCGGATCGGCGACCGCCGCGTTGCACACCAGCGCATCGAGGCGACCAAACTGCCCCAGCACTTCGGCAACGCCGAGCGCGACCTGGCCCTCATCGGCGACGTCCATGGCGATGAACCAGGCGTTTTCGCCCAGCACCTTCGCCACTTTCGAACCGCGCGCACGATCCAGATCAGTCAGCACCACTTGCCAGCCTTCGCTGATCAGCCATGCCGCGATCCCCAGACCGATACCGCGCGCGGCTCCCGTGACCAGCGCAACGCGGCCATGGGTACCCGCTGTCGGCGTAGACAACTCGATCACAACGCTGCCAGACCGCGCGCCAGATCGGCCTGCAGGTCCGCCACATCTTCCAGACCGACCGCAATGCGGATCAGGCTGTCACGGATGCCTGCCGCTTCACGCTCCTGCGGCGCCAGACGGCCGTGGGAGGTGGTGCTCGGGTGCGTGATGGTGGTTTTGCTGTCACCGAGGTTGGCAGTGATCGAAATCAACCGGGTGGCATCGATAAAGCGCCACGCGCCCTCTTTGCCGCCCTTGACCTCGAAACTCACTACCGCACCGAAGCCCTTCTGCTGACGCTGGGCCAGTTCGTGCTGCGGATGGCTCTTGAGACCGGCGTAATGCACCTTCTCGATGCCGTCCTGCTGCTCCAGCCATTCGGCCAGCTCCTGCGCGTTGGCGCAGTGCGCCTTCATCCGCAGGTTCAGGGTTTCCAGACCTTTGAGGAAGATCCACGCATTGAACGGGCTCAAGGTCGGCCCGGCGGTGCGCAGGAAGCCGACGATCTCTTTCATCTGCTCACTGCGACCGGCAACCACGCCGCCCATGCAACGGCCCTGACCGTCGATAAACTTGGTCGCCGAGTGCACAACGATATCTGCGCCCATTTTCAGCGGCTGCTGCAACGCTGGCGTGCAGAAGCAGTTATCGACCACCAGCATCGCGCCTTTGGCGTGAGCGATTTCCGCCAGTGCGGCAATGTCGACCAGTTCAGCCAGAGGGTTGGATGGCGATTCGACGAAAAGCAGCTTGGTGTTCGACTTGATCGCTGCATCCCAGGCCGACAGATCAGCCAACGGGACGTAATCGACTTCAACGCCAAAACGCTTGAAGTACTTCTCGAACAGGCTGATGGTCGAACCGAATACGCTGCGCGAAACCAGTACGTGATCACCGGCACTGCACAGGCTCATCACCACTGCCATGATCGCGGCCATGCCGGTTGCGGTGGCAACGGCCTGCTCGGCGCTTTCCAGCGCGGCAATGCGCTCTTCGAACGCGCGCACGGTCGGGTTGGTGTAACGCGAGTAAACGTTGCCCGGCACTTCGCCGGCAAACCGCGCGGCTGCGTCGGCAGCGGTGCGGAACACGTAGCTGGAGGTGAAGAACATCGGATCACCGTGCTCGCCTTCCGGCGTACGGTGCTGACCGGCACGTACGGCCAGGGTGTCGAACGCTACGCCTTCGAGGTCGCTATCCAGCCGACCGGCATCCCATTCCTGACTCATGCTGTCACTCCTTGCCCTGTTCGCGAAAATTGAAAGTCAGATACAAAACCGGCCCCTCAGGGCCGGTGATAACTCAGTTGTTGTACAGATCGATGATCGCACTGACCGCTTGGGTCTTGATCTTCGAGGAGTCGTTACGCGCCTGTTCGATCTTGTTCAGGTACGCCTCGTCGACGTCGCCGGTGACGTACTTGCCGTCGAACACCGCGCAATCGAAGTTCTCGATCTTGATCTTGCCGCCACCGACCGCCTCGATCAAGTCAGGCAGGTCCTGATAGATCAGCCAATCAGCGCCGATCAGATCCGCCACGTCCTGAGTCGAACGATTGTGCGCGATCAGTTCGTGGGCGCTTGGCATGTCGATGCCATACACGTTCGGGAAGCGTACCGCTGGGGCTGCCGAGCAGAAGTAGACGTTTTTCGCGCCGGCTTCGCGGGCCATCTGGATGATCTGCTTGCAGGTGGTGCCGCGCACGATCGAGTCATCGACCAGCATCACGTTCTTGCCGCGGAATTCCAGCTCGATGGCGTTGAGTTTCTGGCGCACCGACTTCTTGCGAGCTGCTTGGCCCGGCATGATGAAGGTGCGACCGATGTAACGGTTCTTGACGAAACCTTCGCGGAATTTCACACCCAAGTGGTTGGCCAGCTCCAGTGCCGCAGTGCGGCTGGTGTCCGGAATCGGGATAACCACGTCGATGTCGTGCTCTGGACGCTCGCGCAGGATCTTCTCGGCGAGCTTCTCGCCCATGCGCAGACGGGCCTTATAGACCGACACGCCGTCGATGATCGAATCCGGACGCGCCAGGTAGACGTGCTCGAAGATGCACGGTGTCAGGGACGGGTTGGTCGCGCACTGACGGGTGTGCAGCTTGCCGTCTTCAGTGATATAGACCGCTTCGCCCGGGGCCAGGTCGCGAATCAGGGTAAAACCGAGCACGTCCAGCGAAACGCTTTCCGAGGCGATCATGTACTCGACGCCTTCGTCGGTATGACGCTGGCCAAACACGATCGGGCGGATGCCGTGCGGGTCACGGAAACCGACGATGCCGTAACCGGTCACCATCGCCACAACGGCGTAACCACCAACACAACGGTTGTGCACGTCGGTCACGGCGGCAAACACGTCTTCTTCAGTCGGTTGCAGCTTGCCGCGCTGGGCCAGTTCGTGAGCGAACACGTTAAGCAGCACTTCCGAGTCGGAACTGGTGTTGACGTGACGCAGATCGGATTCGTAGATCTCTTTGGCCAACTGTTCAACGTTGGTCAGGTTACCGTTGTGCGCCAGCGTAATGCCGTAAGGCGAGTTGACGTAAAACGGTTGGGCTTCGGCCGAAGTCGAGCTGCCCGCGGTCGGGTAACGAACGTGGCCGATACCCATGTGGCCGACCAGACGCTGCATGTGACGCTGCTGAAACACGTCACGCACCAGGCCATTGTCCTTGCGCAGGAACAACCGGCCATCATGGCTGGTCACGATACCGGCAGCGTCCTGGCCGCGGTGCTGGAGCACGGTTAGCGCGTCATACAGCGCCTGATTGACGTTCGACTTACCGACGATACCGACGATGCCACACATGCGACGCAACCCCTACTTAATGGATCTGAACTGAACAACACTCACTGGGGCGTTTTCGCCGACGGCAAGAGTTGCTCCTTGAACGGAATATCAGCGGGTACGCTGATTCCGCTGGCAAGCCACTGACTGCTCCACCCGAGAATCAGGTTTTTGGACCAATCAGCGACCAATAGAAATTTTGGTACGAGCTGTGATTCTTTCCACCACCCGTCTTGCTGTACCGGCCCCAGACTCAACAGCCCGACCGCCACGACCACCAGCAACACGCCACGCGCTGCGCCGAAGGCCATGCCGAGGAATCGATCGGTCCCGGACAACCCGGTGACGCGAACCAACTCGCCGATAAGATAATTGATCATTGCGCCCACGATCAGCGTGGCGACAAACATGATGGCACAGCCCGCGATCACGCGAGCCGATGGGGTTTCGATGTATCCGGCGAGGTACTCGGACAATGAGCCACCGAACATCCAGGCGACGACTCCTGCGATGATCCAGGTCACCAGCGATAATGCTTCCTTGACGAAGCCGCGGCTCAAACTGATCAAAGCGGAGATGGCGATGATTGCAACGATCGCCCAGTCAACCCAGGTAAATGGCACAGTGCAGCCTACAGACGGATAAGGCGGCGCATTTTAGCAGAGCGCATGCCTCTCGGTAAGCTGCGATTGTCAGTGCATTTCAATCGGCGCGATAGTTTTTAGCCGCGCTCAGGCTGGAAGCGCACGACAAACCCTTTGAGGTTCTGCTGACGACCCAACAGATCACGTAGACGATCAGCCTCGGCACGCTCGATCAGCGGACCGACAAACACCCGATTCTTGCCATCGGCGGAGCGGATGTAAGCGTTATAGCCCTGACTGCGCAGGGTCTTCTGCAGGCTTTCGGCGCTGGCACGACTCGACAGACTGGCCAGTTGCACCGACCAGCTCACCGACAGACCGTTGGCATCGACGCGGCTTTGCGTCGTGTCAGGCTTACTCGATGCAGAGGTAATCGGCTGGGCAGGCGCAGGAATCGGCTTGGCCACCGCCGGCGGCGCAACAGGCTTGGTAATCATAATGGGAGCCGCCGGCGCAGGCGCAACAGGTGCAGTATCTTCTGCGACTTCTTCATCCGTCGGCACCGGTTCTTGCGGCAAGGCTTGCGGCTCGGGAACAGCCACGGTTTCCATTTGCACTTGCGGCACGACAGGTACTTGTGGTGCGGCGGGCGATTCGACAGTTACCTGACGCTGCTCGTCCTGACGGGAAAACAGCATTGGCAGGAAGATCACCGCCAGCGCGACCAGCACCAAAGCGCCAACCATGCGCTGCTTGTACGCTTTATCCAGCAAAGCCATTTGCCGCTTCCTCCGTGGAGCGCCGGGCCAGCCATTCAAGGGCCTCGGCGACACAATAAAATGATCCGAACAACAGAATCTCGTCGTCACTGGTTGCCACGGCGCACTGCCCTTCCAGCGCGGACGCGACACTGTCGTAAGACGTGACCGCAGCGCCAAGGTTCTGCAATGCAGCGCTTAATTCAGCCACTGGACGTGTGCGCGGTGAATCCAGCGGTGCAACGGCCCAATGCTCGACACTAGCATTCAATTCGCTGACAACACCATCCAGATCCTTGTCGGCCAACAGGCCGAATACCGCCAAGCGCTTGCCGACCGGTGACTGCGAGGCCAGACGACGGGCCAGATACTCGGCAGCATGCGGGTTGTGACCAACATCGAGCAACAGATTCAGGCGCTTGCCGTTCCACTCGAACGCGCGGCGATCCAGTCGCCCGACCACGCGAGTGGCCCGCAACGCAGCGACGATCTGCTGGGCATTCCATGGCAAACCGAGCAGCAAATACGCCTGCAACGCCAGCGCGGCGTTTTCCATCGGCAGATCGAGCAGCGGCAAGTCGCGCAACTCGACAACCTGACCTTGCGCATCAGTGCCGCGCCATTGCCAGTGCTGATCAGTGATACCGAGGTCGAAATCACGCCCACGCAGGAAGAACGGACATGCCAGTTCACGCGCCTTGTCGAGCAGTGGTTGCGGTGGATTGAGGTCTCCACACAGAGCAGGCTTGCCCTGGCGGAAGATCCCGGCCTTTTCGAAGGCCACAGATTCGCGGGTGTCGCCCAGATAATCGGCGTGATCGACGCCAATGCTGGTGACCAGTGCGATATCGGCATCGACCACGTTGACCGTGTCCAGACGCCCGCCCAGCCCGACTTCCAGCACCACCGCATCCAGCCCGGCCTGCTGAAACAGCCAGAACGCCGCGAGGGTGCCCATTTCGAAGTAAGTCAGGGAAGTGTCGCCGCGCCCGGCCTCGACTGCTGAAAAGGCTTCGCACAGTTGCGCGTCAGTGGCTTCGACGCCATTGAGCTGCACCCGCTCGTTGTAACGCAGCAGGTGCGGAGAATTGTAGACACCAACGCTCAGGCCCTGCGCCCGCAGCAATGAAGCCACGAAAGCGCAGGTGGAACCCTTGCCGTTGGTGCCGGTGACCGTGATCACCCGAGGCGCCGGCTGGCCCAGCCCCATACGGGACGCTACCTGTTGTGAACGTTCCAGACCCATGTCGATGGCCGACGGATGCAACTGCTCAAGGTAGGCGAGCCATTCGCCAAGGGTGCGCTCGGTCATAGGCCAGCAGGTACCGGTGGAACCACGATCGGCTCGATTGGCGCGGCGACGAATTTCGGCGTCGGCTTGCCAGTCATTTGTGCCAGCAGGTTACCCAGACGCGGGCGCAGTTCCTGACGGTGGATGATCATGTCGATCGCGCCGTGCTCCAGCAGGAACTCGCTGCGCTGGAAGCCTTCCGGCAGTTTTTCACGCACGGTTTGTTCGATAACGCGCGGACCGGCGAAGCCGATCAGGGCTTTCGGCTCACCGACGATGACGTCGCCGAGCATCGCCAGACTCGCCGAAACACCGCCGTAGACCGGGTCGGTCAGTACGGAGATGAACGGAATGCCTTCTTCACGCAGACGCGCCAGCACAGCCGAAGTCTTGGCCATCTGCATCAGCGAGATCAGCGCTTCCTGCATGCGCGCACCACCGGAGGCGGCGAAGCAGATCATCGGGCAGCGGTTTTCCAGCGCGTAGTTGGCGGCGCGCACGAAGCGCTCACCGACGATGGCACCCATGGAACCGCCCATGAAGGCGAATTCAAAAGCCGAGACCACCACTGGCATGCCCAGCAAGGTGCCGCTGACGGAGATCAGCGCATCTTTTTCGCCGGTCTGCTTCTGTGCGGCGGTCAGACGATCCTTGTACTTCTTGCCGTCGCGGAATTTCAGACGGTCAACCGGTTCCAGATCGGCGCCCAGTTCGTTGCGACCTTCGGCATCGAGGAAGATGTCGATTCGCGCACGTGCGCCGATGCGCATGTGGTGGTTGCATTTAGGGCAAACGTCCAGGGTCTTTTCCAGCTCTGGACGATACAACACCGCCTCGCAAGACGGGCATTTGTGCCACAGACCTTCAGGGACCGAGCTCTTCTTGACCTCGGAACGCATGATCGAAGGGATCAGTTTGTCTACTAACCAGTTGCTCATGCTTTCTTTCTCCAGTACCGGCGGCCCGAACGCTCTGGTTCGCAGCCCCGCGTATGCCCTTCAGCTAAATTCATGTGTGTGGCGATGGTTGGTGGACAGCCACGGTCAGCGCGAAACATGACCTGCGTGCGATCCAGAAACCCTCAGCCGCGCCTGCTTTGTGCAAGTGCATTGATGGACGGCGGCAGACTGCCAGCCGTCACATCAATATGGCGCTTTGCGTACCGCGTTGATGAACGCCCGAACCTTTGCGTGATCCTTGATGCCTTTGCTCGCCTCTACCCCGCCGCTGACATCCACCGCGTAGGGTTTTACCCGAGCCACGGCCTCTGCGACGTTCTCTGGGGTTAAACCACCCGCCAGAATCAATGGCTTGCTCAACCCCTGCGGAATCAAAGACCAGTCGAACGCCTCACCGGTTCCGCCGGGCACGCCTTCAACGTAGGTATCGAGCAGAACACCGCTGGCGCCGGGATAAGCGTCAACGGCAGCCGCTATGTCATCACCGGCCTTGACCCGCAACGCCTTGATATACGGACGATGCCAGCCTTCACAATCTTCAGCGGCTTCATCGCCATGGAACTGCAACAGATCCAGCGGCACGGCATCGAGGATTTCCCCCAACTCGCAGCGACTGGCGTTGACGAACAGGCCAACGGTGGTCACGAACGGCGGCAATGCCTGAATAATCGCCCGCGCCTGCTGCACGGTGACCGCACGCGGACTCTTGGCATAGAACACGAACCCGATCGCATCTGCCCCGGCCTCAACGGCGGCCAGCGCATCTTCTATGCGGGTAATCCCGCAGATCTTGCTGCGAACGGCTGACATATCGAGAAAAACTCCGAGGCAAAATCCGGGAAAGTCCCGGATGGTAACAAAAGCGTTCGAGGGCGTCAGCCGTCAAGTTCGGAGAAACCCGTAAGGAAATGTGGCCCGATAAAACGCTCGGGCAACGGGAATTCGTCGTGGTACTCGACCTGCACCAGATACAGACCGTACGGATGCGCCGTAACGCCACCGGAACGGCGCTCGCGGCTTTCCAGCACTTCCTTCATCCACTCCACCGGGCGCTCACCGGCACCAATGGTCATCAGCACGCCGGCGATATTGCGCACCATGTGATGCAGGAACGCGTTGGCGCGTATATCGAGCACGATCATCTTGCCGTGACGGGTCACGCGCAGGTGATGCATTTTTTTGATCGGCGACTTGGCTTGGCACTGGCCGGCGCGGAACGCACTGAAATCGTGGGTGCCAATCAGGTACTGCGCGGCCTCGGCCATGCGCTCGACGTCCAGCGGACGGTGGTTCCAGGTGATTTCTTCGTTGAGATGCGCCGGGCGAATCTGATCGTTGTAGATCACATAGCGATAACGCCGCGCGATAGCTTTGAACCGCGCGTGAAAATGCGCCGGCATCACCCGCGCCCAACTGACGCTGATGTCATGGGGCAGATTGATATTGGCGCCCATGACCCAGGCTTTCAGTGAACGATCGACCGTCGTATCGAAATGCACCACTTGTCCGCAAGCATGCACGCCCGCGTCGGTGCGACCAGCGCACTGTAGCGAAACCGGCGAATTGGCGACTTTCGACAGGGCTTTTTCGAGTTCTTCCTGCACCGTCGCCACACCCGCCAATTGACGCTGCCAGCCGCTGTAGCGCGAGCCTTTGTACTCAACGCCCAGCGCGACGCGGTAAAAGCCGTCGGGGGCCATTTCGGCGACCGGGTTATCTATGTTTGCCAAGGTGGGACAGCCTGCTGTTTGTGCAAAGGCGGGCATTATAAGGCGGCGGTTCAGGGATACCAGAGTTCTCTATCAGCAGTGCCGCCCTCTTCGCGAGCAGGCTCGCTCCCACAGGGGAATGCATTTCAAAGGTGGGAGCGAGCCTGCTCGCGAAGACGGCAAATCAGACAACCCATAATCCAACCGAAACAAAAACGGCAGCCTCACCGGGCTGCCGTTTTCGTTTACCGCTGGACTTACTACAGGCTCGAGAGCATGTCCTTGGCCTCGCCACGCTGCTTCTCGTCACCCTCGGTCAACACTTCGTTGAGGATGTCGCGCGCACCGTCGCTGTCGCCCATGTCGATGTAGGCCTGAGCCAGATCGAGCTTGGTCGCCGCTTCATCGGTGCCAGCGAGGAAGTCGAAATCATCCTCGCCAAGATCATCACCCTTCATTGCATCGGCTTCAGTGAAGGTCGGCTCTGCAATGCTTTGCGACAGACGATCCAGCTCGGCGTTGACGTCGTCCAGTTCAGCAGCGAACGCATCAGGCTCGGCCGCTGGGTTGCTGTCCATTTCATCGGCCAGCGACAGATCGAAATCGGCCGGCAGCTCCAGATCATCCTGCGGCACATCGGCCACCACCGGCGCCTCGACCGGCGGCAGATCCTTCACGCCTTCGTCCAGATCCAGCAGGAAGTCATCGTCCGCCAGATCAACCGCAGGAGCCGCCGGCTCGGCACCGAGGTCCAGATCGAGGTCGAAGTCCGACAGATCATCCAGGTTCTCTTTGATATCGGTCTGCTGTTGCAGCACCGACTCAAAGCTCAGGTCGTCGTCCGCCGGAAATTCGTCCAGCTCGACCGGTGCTTCAGGCTCAACCACCGGCGCAGGCTCTACCGGCGTGATGTTGTCGAGATCGTCCAGGCTCAGATCAAACGCGCTGTCGAGGTCGTCTTCCACTGGCGCTGGCGCAGGTGCTTCTGGCTCATCCAGCAGCAGATCCTTGACGTATTGCGCGTCCAGTTCGGCAGCCACGGCGGCAGCGGCCAGACCACTGGCAGCAACGACGGCCATGGCCGGGAAGCGGCTTTTCAGCTCTTCGACCTTGGCGAAGTTGTCGCCATTGGCCACCAGTTGACGCTCCTGACCGACGAAGGCATCGCGGTCGCCCTGCTGACCGTAAACTTCCATCAGCTTCAGACGCAGGTCACTGCGCTGCGGCTCCAGGCTGACGCCCTCTTCGAGCAGCGCGGCTGCCTGATTCAGGCGACCGGCGTTGATGTGCGATTGCGCCTTGTCGAGCACGTCGTCCGAACGTTCGGCGGCCGGCGCCACCAGTGGCGCAGCAATCGGTTCGGCCATCACTATCGGGGCGACTACCGGAGCCACTACGGGGGCCGGAGCAGGTGCCGGAGTGTTGAGCTTGACGCTCGCCGCAGGAGTTTCCAGACCTTCGAAGCTGCTTTCCGGCAGATCCTGCTCGGCGGAGAACTCTTGCTCTTCCGACAAGGCACGGGCCATGCGCAGATGTTTCTCGGCTTCCTGCTGAGCTTTGCGGCGACGCGCCAGCAGCAACAGCAGGAGCAGCAGAACGACTGCGCCACCACCGATCAGCCCCAGCAGAATCGGGTTGGTCAGCAGATCGTTGAAGGTTTTCTCTTCATCGACAGGCGGCTTCGGTGCGACCACTGGCTCAACTGGCGTTTCAGCCGGTGGTGCAATCGCGGACTCTGGCGTCGGCGCCGCTTCTGCCGGGGTGGCCGGCGGGGTGGCAGCCAGTTCAGCCGTGATTGCAGGCACCGTCGGTGCAGCAGCGTTTGCGGCTGGCGCAGCGCCCGCCCCTTCGGCCTGCAGTTTCGCCAGCTGATTGTTTTTCAGCTCGATCAGTTTTTGCAGCTTGTCCATCTGGCTTTGCAGATCGGACACGCGGCTTTTCAGTTCCTCATTGTCACGACGGGTCGTGTCGAGGCTTTCCTGAGTGACCGCGAGCTTGTTGCTCAGCGCCTTGGCGTCACCCGCCGGGCCCTTGCCGCGCGCCTTGGCGCTTTCAGCGGAGACCAGACTCAGATTGTCTTGGGCATTCTGTGCACCAGCGGTATTGCCGCGACCACGGTTGGTCGCATCGAGCTGCTGCTGACCAGTGCCCGGTTTGGCCACATAACGACGGCCCTGACGCCAGGCTTCGTTCTGCGCCGCCACTTCGGCAATCGCTTTCGATTGTGGCAACGCAGTGCTTTGCACCGAATCCGGCAGGCGCAGCACTTGACCGGTTTTCAGGCGGTTGATGTTGCCGCCGATGAACGCATCCGGGTTCAGCGCTTGAATGGCCAGCATGGTCTGCTGCACCGAACCGCCGGTACGCGCCTTCGCGGCGATTTCCCACAGGGTATCGCGCGGCGTGGTGGTGTACTGCGTCGGGTGCGTGGCGCCAGTAGTCGGCGCAGCAACGGTCTGCGACGGCGCCGGTTGCGCGGCGGCGTCAGCGGTCTGCGGCGAGAACTTCGACGGATCGAGCAGCACACTGTAGTCGCGCAGCAGACGGCCGTTCGGCCACATCACCTGCACGAGGAATTTCACCATCGGTTCCGACAGCGGCTTGCTCGACGTCACGCGCAGCACGCTTTTGCCGCTGGCGTTGAGCACCGGAGTGAAAGTCAGGTCATTGAGGAAGGCCTGGCGATCGACGCCGGCCTTGGCAAAATCTTCAGGTGAAGCCAGGCTCGGCACCACTTCGGCAGCGGTGAGATCCTTGACGTCGAGCAGCTCGATTTCAGCCACCAGCGGCTGGTTCAGGGTCGACTTCAGGGTCAGCTCCCCGAGCCCGAGGGCATGCGCCATACCGGAGGACAGCGCCGAGGCGGCCGCTATTGCTAACACCAGTTTGCGAACTTGAACCATAGCCTCATCCTTTGTTTGAACGTTCCTCGGCCAGCGAGAAGATGTTGAATACCGCTGCCGTAAGGCATTGCGCGCGACGACGACAGATGTCGCGCGCGATCATTTCTTTGATGCCCCGGAATGTCCCGGAGGGTGACACGTTATCGATCAATCTGGGCAAGCATAGCGCTCACCTAGAATCAGTCGACAAATTGTTGCCAAGTATCTTTTACAGCAGGTCTTTTATCAACAATTCAGCCACCTGCACAGCGTTAAGGGCCGCGCCTTTGCGTACGTTATCTGACGTCAGCCACAGATTTAGTTCCGCCGGGTCGTCGACACCACTGCGCACGCGACCGACATAGACAACATCCTGCCCTACCGCGTCACCGACTGCAGTCGGGTAATCACCGGCTTCGACCAGCTCGATACCCGGCGCATCTTCGAGTGCAGCGTTGACTTTCGCCAGGTCGACAGCCGACGTTGACTGCAAGGTCACGCTAAAGCTATCGCCAAAAAACACCGGGGCTTGAACGCAAGTTGCGGAAATCTTTAATAAAGGCTTGGCCAGCACCTGACGCAACTCGCGCACCAGACGTTTTTCCAGCAGCGTATGGCCCTGCGCGTCGGGCGTGCCGACCTGAGCCAGCAAGTTGAACGCCATCTGCCGATCAAAGAAAGTCGGCTCCAGCGGGCGCATGTTCAACAGCTCGGCGGTCTGCCGCGCCAGCTCGGAAACGGCTTCGCGACCCTGGGCGGAAACGGCCAGATTGGCGGTGACATTGACGTATTGCAGGTCAATGAGATCGAGCAGCGGCGCCAGTACCACGGCCAGCGAAGTAGCCGACGGGCTCGGGCTGCTGACCTGGAACGGTGCTTTCAAACCAGCGAGCACTTCGGCGTTGGCTTCCGGTACCACTTGCGGCGCTTGATCGGCCGGCAAGGCGCCGGACAGGTCGATCAGCGAGCAGCCGGCAGCGTGGGCACGGGCGGCGTAACTCAGGGTAATGGCCGGGCCGGCGGCGAAGAACACCAGTTTGACCTTGCTGAAATCGAACTCGTCGACTTCGCGAACGCGCACGTTCTTGTTGCGGTACAGCACCGAGCTGCCGGCGGATTCGCTGCTCGCCAGCAGGTGCAGGGTGCCGACCGGGAAGCTGCGCTCTTCGAGAATCTGTACGAGGGTTTCGCCGACAGTACCGGTGGCGCCGATCACGGCAATATCTAGGGTCTGGGTCATGGTGCGAGCCTCTGGCGAAACGGGGGGAGCGGCACTTTACCGGGTGACTGGCGCACAGGCAATTTCTGCCGGGATTTGCGGTGTCTGGACCGGCCTCTTCGCGAGCAGGCTCGCTCCCACATTTGAAATGCATTCCCCCTGTGGGAGCGAGCCTGCTCGCGAAGGGGCCAGACTAGGCAACCGAGAAATCCAAGGCATAAAAAAACCCGCACCTCTCACAAGGCACGGGCTCTTTCATTGCCGCAAACGATCAACGCTCAAGCAAAATCCGCAGCATGCGACGCAGCGGTTCGGCCGCACCCCACAGCAGTTGGTCGCCGACGGTGAAAGCACCGACGAATTGCGAACCCATGTTCAGCTTGCGCAGACGACCCACCGGAACATTCAGGGTGCCGGTGACCTTGGTCGGACTCAGCTCCTGCATGCTGATTTCGCGCTGGTTCGGGACCAGCTTGACCCAAGGGTTGTGCTGGCTGATCAGCCCTTCGATATCGGCGATCGGTACGTCTTTGTTCAGCTTGATGGTCAGCGCCTGGCTGTGGCAGCGCATGGCGCCGATGCGCACGCAGATGCCGTCGACCGGGATCGGGCTCTTGAAGCGACCGAGAATCTTGTTGGTCTCGGCCTGAGCTTTCCACTCTTCGCGGCTCTGGCCGTTCGGCAGTTCCTTGTCGATCCACGGGATCAGGCTGCCGGCCAGCGGCACACCGAAGTTTTCGGTCGGGTACGCTTCGCTGCGCATGGCATCCGCTACGCGACGGTCGATGTCGAGGATCGCGCTGGCAGGATCGGCCAGTTGATCGGCGACAGCGGCGTGGGTTGCGCCCATTTGCTTGATCAGTTCACGCATGTTCTGCGCGCCGGCACCGGAGGCCGCCTGATAGGTCATGGCGCTCATCCACTCGACCAGACCGGCTTCGAACAGACCGCCCAGGCCCATCAGCATCAGGCTGACGGTGCAGTTGCCGCCGATGTAGTTCTTGGTGCCCGCGTCGAGCTGCTGGTCGATGACCTTGCGGTTGACGGGATCGAGAATGATCACCGCGTCATCGTTCATGCGCAGGCTCGAGGCCGCGTCGATCCAGTAACCCTGCCAGCCGGCTTCGCGCAGTTTCGGGAACACTTCGCTGGTGTAGTCGCCGCCCTGGCAGGTCAGAATCACGTCGAGGGTCTTCAGCTCATCAATGCTGTAAGCATCCTTGAGCGGAGCAATGTCCTTGCCCACGGACGGGCCTTGGCCACCGACGTTGGACGTGGTGAAAAACACCGGCTCGATTAGATCGAAATCCTGCTCTTCCAGCATCCGCTGCATGAGCACGGAACCGACCATCCCGCGCCAACCGATCAGACCTACACGTTTCATCGCAACTACACCTTCTTGAAAAGTGGGCCGCTGCTTTGTATTGAATTTCGCAGCGGGCCCGAGAGATTACAGATTCCGCAGCGCGGCGACTACTGCGTCGCCCATTTCCTGCGTACCGACTTTGCTGCAACCGGCCGAATAGATGTCGCCAGTGCGCAGGCCTTGATCCAGCACGACGCTGACGGCTTTCTCGATGGCATCAGCCGCGTCATGCAGATTGAAGCTGTAACGCAGCATCATCGACACCGACAAAATGGTTGCCAGCGGGTTGGCAATGCCTTTACCGGCGATGTCCGGAGCGGAACCGTGGCAAGGCTCGTACATGCCCTTGTTGTTGGAATCCAGCGAGGCCGACGGCAGCATGCCGATGGAACCGGTGAGCATCGACGCTTCGTCGGACAGAATGTCGCCGAACATGTTGTCGGTGACGATCACGTCGAACTGCTTCGGCGCGCGCACCAGTTGCATCGCGGCGTTGTCGACGTACATGTGGCTGAGTTCGACTTCTGGATAGTCTTTCGCTACTTCTTCAACAATTTCACGCCACAGTTGGCTGGACGCCAGCACGTTGGCTTTGTCCACCGAGCAGAGTTTCTTGCCGCGAACCATGGCCATGTCGAAACCGACGCGGGCGATGCGGCGGATTTCGCTTTCGCTGTAAGGCAGCGTGTCGTAGGACTGACGCTCGCCGTTATCCAGAGTGCGGGTGCCGCGCGGCGCGCCGAAGTAGATGCCGCCGGTCAGCTCACGGACGATCAGGATGTCCAGACCAGCGACGATTTCCGGCTTAAGGCTCGAAGCGTCGGCCAGTTGCGGGTACAGGATCGCCGGACGCAGGTTGCCGAACAGGCCCAGTTGCGCACGGATTTTCAGCAGACCACGCTCAGGGCGGATGTCACGCTCGATGGTGTCCCATTTCGGACCACCCACAGCGCCCAGCAGCACAGCATCGGCAGCACGAGCGCGGTCGAGGGTTTCGTCGGCCAGCGGCACGCCGTGCTTGTCGATGGCGGCGCCACCGATCACGTCATGACTCAGCTCGAAACCCAGGCTGTACTTGTCGTTGGCAAGTGTAAGAACCTTGACCGCTTCGGCCATGATTTCCGGACCAATACCGTCACCTGGGAGAATCAGAATCTGCTTGCTCATGCTTTCCTCGTGTCTTCAGTCGGTGCGCCATATTAGACGCGCCCGGAAAAATTCTTATCGCTCGGCCATCAGCACGATGACATCTGTACTGAACGAGCCGTCGGCATCAATCTCGAAATATTCGCGCACTTCGTGGCCCATCGACTGCTGCAACTGGCGGATCGCGGCGCGCATCACTTCCGGTGTGCGCATGCGTTCAACCCAACTGGTGTATTCCAGACGCAGGCGCTGACGGGTGGTGCTGCGCACGTGCAAACCGGCCTCGCTGACCTGACGCAGCCATTCGGCGGCGGAATAATCGCGCACGTGGCTGGTGTCGCGCAGCACTTCGACGCTTTGCAGGTAAGTGTCGAACAATGGGCTGCCCGGTGACAACACGTCAACGAACGCCGCCACACCGCCCGGCTTCAGCACCCGGCGCACTTCACGCAGGGCCACGCCGAGATCGCTCCAGTGATGCGCCGAATAACGGCTGAACACGAAGTCGAACTCGCCATCGGCAAACGGCAGACGCTCGGCGGCGCCGTTGACCGTGGCAATGTTGCTCATCCCCCGATCAACGGCAGCGGCGGCGACCACGTCGAGCATTTGCTGCGACAGGTCGTAGGCGACCACTTCCGCGACCAGCGGTGCGACGTGGAAACTGACGTGACCGGCGCCGCACCCCAAATCCAGTACCCGGGCGTTGCCCTGCCCGGCCAGCTCAGCCTGTAGCAGTGCGAATTCGCTGCCCTGCGCGTGAACAGCGCTGCTCAGGTAGGCGGCGGCCTGCTCACCGAATTGCTTTTGTACGACCTGAGTGTGCTGGGCGGTGCTGGTCATGGTCACATCCTGATATTTGTGTTGTTCGAGCTGCCGTCTTCGCGAGCAAGCTCGCTCCCACACTTGAAATGCATTCCCTGTGGGAGCGAACTTGCTCGCGAAGAGGCCAGCCTGAACTGCATCAATTCAAAACTTGCTTACGCGTCGCGGAACAACCACGGCTGGCTCACACGATGCTTGGCCTCAAACGTCGCAATCGCATCACCGTCCTGCAAGGTCAAACCGATATCGTCCAGACCGTTCAACAAGCAATGCTTGCGGAACGCATCGATTTCAAAGCTATACACCTTGCCATCCGGACGCGTCACAGTCTGCGCTTGCAGATCGACCTGCAATTGATAGCCCGGCTCGGCCTCAACCTGCTTAAACAATTCATCCACTTCAGCATCGCTCAAGATGATTGGCAGCAAGCCGTTCTTGAAGCTGTTGTTGAAGAAAATGTCGGCGTAGCTCGGCGCGATGATGCTGCGGAAACCGTATTCTTCCAGCGCCCACGGCGCGTGTTCACGGCTGGAGCCGCAACCGAAGTTCTCGCGAGCGAGCAAGACGCTGGCGCCTTGATAACGCTCGGCGTTGAGGACGAAGTCCTTGTTCAGCGGACGCTTGGAATTGTCCTGATACGGTTGCCCGACATCCAGGTAACGCCACTCGTCGAACAGATTCGGACCGAAACCGGTGCGCTTGATCGACTTCAAGAACTGCTTTGGAATGATCTGATCGGTGTCGACGTTGGCACGATCCAAAGGCGCGACAAGACCAGTGTGCTGAGTAAAAGCTTTCATGCTGCGCTCCTTTAAATCAATTCACGAACGTCGATGAAACGACCGTTCACCGCTGCCGCCGCCGCCATGGCCGGGCTGACGAGGTGGGTACGGCCACCGGCGCCCTGACGGCCTTCGAAGTTACGGTTGGAGGTCGAGGCGCAATGCTCGCCGGACTCCAAACGGTCCGGGTTCATCGCCAGGCACATCGAGCAACCCGGCTCACGCCATTCGAAACCGGCTTCGAGGAAAATCTTGTCGAGACCTTCGGCTTCTGCCTGAGCCTTGACCAGACCCGAGCCCGGCACCACGATCGCTTGCTTGATGGTCGAAGCGACTTTGCGGCCCTTGGCAATGACGGCAGCAGCGCGCAAGTCTTCGATCCGCGAGTTGGTGCAGGAACCGATGAACACGCGATCCAATTGAATGTCGGTGATCGCCTGATTGGCGGTCAAACCCATGTATTTCAAGGCACGGACGATCGAGTCGCGCTTGACCAGGTCCATTTCTTTGGCCGGGTCCGGCACGTTCTGATCAACGGCCAGAACCATTTCCGGGGAAGTACCCCAGCTGACTTGCGGCTTGATCTGCGCAGCGTCGAGCTCAACCACGGTGTCGAACTTGGCGTCAGCGTCGGAGACCAGGTCTTTCCAGGCTTCGACGGCCATGTCCCATTCCGCGCCTTTCGGGGCGAATGGACGGCCCTTCACATAGTCGACGGTCTTCTGATCCGCTGCCACCAGGCCAACGCGGGCGCCGGCTTCGATGGACATGTTGCAGATGGTCATGCGGCCTTCGACGGACAAGTCGCGGATCGCGCTGCCAGCGAACTCGATGGCGTGGCCATTGCCGCCGGCGGTGCCGATCTTGCCGATCACCGCGAGGACGATGTCCTTGGCGGTCACGCCGAACGGCAGTTGCCCTTCAACGCGCACCAGCATGTTTTTCATTTTCTTCGCGACCAGGCACTGGGTGGCGAGCACGTGCTCGACCTCGGAAGTGCCGATACCGTGAGCCAGAGCGCCGAAGGCGCCGTGGGTCGAGGTGTGCGAGTCGCCGCAGACCACGGTCATCCCCGGCAAGGTTGCGCCCTGCTCCGGGCTGATCACGTGGACGATGCCTTGGCGCACGTCGTTCATCTTGAATTCGACGATGCCGTATTCATCACAGTTGTCATCGAGGGTCTGAACCTGCAAACGCGAGACCTGATCGGCAATGGCTTCAATGCCGCCCTTGCGCTCCGGGGTGGTCGGTACGTTGTGGTCCGGGGTCGCGATGTTGGCATCGATGCGCCAAGGCTTGCGCCCGGCCAGACGCAGGCCTTCGAAGGCTTGCGGCGAGGTCACTTCGTGAATGATGTGACGATCGATATAGATCAGCGCCGAGCCATCGTCGCGCTGCTTGACCAAATGCGAATCCCAGAGCTTGTCGTAGAGCGTTTTGCCGGCCATCAGACGGTTCCTCATCAGCTTGTTTCTATGCCCTGGGCTTATCAATAACCCTTTGGCTTGTGAGGCCGATCCTATGGGGTTAGATTAAATAACTCAAATTCATATTTTTTATGCTTTGGATAACCAACTGGAATACGACGATGGATCTGGCCAACCTCAACGCGTTTATCGCGATTGCCGAGACCGGCAGCTTCTCCGGCGCCGGCGAACGGCTGCACCTGACGCAGCCGGCGATCAGCAAACGCATCGCCGGGCTGGAACAGCAATTGAAGGTGCGCCTGTTCGATCGGCTGGGCCGTGAAGTCGGCCTGACCGAAGCGGGTCGCGCCTTGTTGCCACGGGCTTACCAGATACTCAACGTGCTGGATGACACCCGCCGCGCGCTGACCAACCTCACCGGTGAAGTCAGTGGGCGCCTGACCCTGGCCACCAGTCACCACATCGGCTTGCACCGTTTGCCGCCACTTTTAAGGGAGTTCACCCGCCGTTACCCACGGGTGGCGCTGGATATACAGTTCCTCGATTCGGAAGTGGCCTACGAAGAAATACTCCACGGCCGCGCCGAATTGGCGGTCATTACCCTGGCGCCGGAGCCTCACGCACTGGTCAAAGCCAAGCCAGTGTGGGACGACCCGCTGGATTTCGTGGTCGCGCCCGAGCATTCGCTGATCAATAACGGAGCCGTCAGTCTGGCGGACATTGCCGGTCATCCGGCAGTTTTCCCCGGCGGCAACACCTTTACCCACCATATTGTCCAACGCCTGTTCGAGGCCCAGGGACTGACGCCGAACATCGCCATGAGCACCAATTACCTGGAAACCATCAAGATGATGGTCTCCATCGGTCTGGCCTGGAGCGTTCTGCCACGCACCATGCTCGACGAACAGGTGGCAAGCATCGTATTGCCGGGCATACAGCTCAGTCGCCAGCTAGGCTATATCCTGCACACTGAACGGACGCTATCGAATGCGGCAAGAGCATTTATGGCCTTGCTGGATGCACAAATCGATCTGCCAGGGACTTAAGGCCAACTTGTGCTACTCCTATAGAGCCGCTACCCCTGTGCCTAACGCCACCATCAGCTCAAGGCCTGTCCACAATGCCGAAATCTGTTGACCGAATTCCGCCGATGCCGCGTATTCAGGCGATTGACCCGCGACATTCCGAGCAGAGCTGGGAGAGTGCGCCGCAATTGCTGGCGGCGCTCAACGGCGCGCGGCTCGGCGCCTGGTATTGGGACATCGAGCGCGGGCAGATCAGTTGGTCGCGTGGCACCCAGGCATTGTTCGGCTTCGATCCTCGGCAACCGCTGCCCGAAGATCTGGAATACCTCGATCTGCTGCCGCCGGAAGACCGCGCGAAAACCGTCCGCGCCTTCCACGCGGTGATTGCCGGGGCGCCGCTGGAACAGGCGATGCACCACCGCATCCGCTGGCCCGACGGCAGCCTGCACTGGCTGGAGATCAGCGGCAGCTTGCTGCCGGATAAACACGGCCGCCCCCGAATGATCGGGGTGATTCGTGAAATCACCCACCAGAGACAACGCGAACAGGCCCTGAGCAGTTCGGAGAAACGTTTCGCGACACTTTTCCACCTGTGCCCGAACATGGTCCTGCTGACCCGCCAGGAAGACGGCCTGATCAGCGAAGCCAACCAGTATTTCGAAAGCCTGTTTGGCTGGCCGGTACAAAGCGCCATCGGTCGTACCACGCTAGAGCTGGGCTTGTGGGTGCACCCCGAGCAGCGCGCAGAACTGGTCAAGAAGACCAACACCAAGGGCGAATTGATCAGCATGGAGGTGCAATTTCGCGCCAGCAATGGGCAAATTCACGACGGCATTCTCAGTGCGCAGAAAGTCGAACTTGAAGGTCAGCCGTATCTGCTCAGCACCTTCCTCGACACTACCGAGCGCAAAGCCGCCGAACACGCCTTGAAGGACAGCCAGGAACGCCTCGATCTCGCACTGGACTCGGCGCAGCTCGGCACCTGGGACTGGCATATTCCCAGCGGCATGCTCTACGGCTCGGCGCGGGCCGCGCAACTGCACGGCCTGGAACCGAAACCGTTTCACGAGTCGTTCGATGAGTTTTTCGAGGGCGTGCCCGGCGAAGAGCGCGACAGCATGCGCGACGCCTACCGCAGCCTGCGCGAAGGCCCGGCGGGCAATTATCAGCTGACCTATCGCGTGCAACTGCCCGACGGCAGCTCGCGCTATCTGGAAAGCCGTGCCCGCCTCTACCGTGACGACAACGGCGCGCCACTGCGCATGGCCGGCACGTTGCTCGACATCACCGATCAGGTCGAACGTGAACAGCGGCTGGTGGCCTCGGAAGAGAAATTCGCCACGCTGTTCCAGGTCAGCCCCGACCCGATCTGCGTCACCCGCCAGGACAGTGGCGAGTTCATCGAAATCAATAACAGCTTTACTCAGACCTTTGGCTGGAGCGCCCCCGACGTCATCGGCCACACCGCCGAAGAAATCGGCCTGTGGGACGCCTCGGCAAAAAGCCTGCAACGCATTGAACGGGTCATCCGCGAACAGGGTTTGAGCAATGTCGCGATCATCGTCCAGCACAAGGACGGGCAGTCGCTGACCTGCGTGATTTCCAGTCGGCAGATCAGCGTCGGCGACCAGCCATGCATCGTCACCACCCTGCGCGACATCACCCAGCAGCAGCGCTCGGAAGCGGCGCTCAAAGCCAGCGAGGAAAAGTTCGCCAAGGCGTTCCACTCCAGCCCCGACGCGATCACCATCACCGAGCGCGACACCGGACGTTATCTGGAGGTCAACGACGGTTTCTGCCGTCTCACTGGCTACCGCGCAGAAGAAGTCGTGGGTAAAACGGTTTATCAGGTGGGGATTTGGGCTGAGGAAAAACAGCGCTCGGCATTACTCGCCGAATTGCAGATCAAGGGCCGCGTGCACCATCAGGAAATGCTCGGGCGCAACAAACGCGGGGAGATGCTGACCGTGGAAGTCTCGGTCGAGCCGATCACCCTCAATGAAACTGCTTGCCTGCTGCTGACCGCGCGGGACGTCAGCCTGCTGAAAAACGCCGAAGCGCAAATTCGTCATCTGGCCTATCACGACCCGCTGACCAACCTGCCCAACCGCGCCTTGCTGATGGATCGCCTGAGCCAGCAGATCGCCTTGCTCAAGCGCCACAATTTGCGTGGCGCGCTACTTTTCCTCGATCTCGATCACTTCAAGCACATCAACGATTCCCTAGGCCATCCGGTCGGCGACACCGTGCTGAAGATCATTACCGCGCGGCTCGAAGCCAGCGTGCGCATGGAAGACACGGTCGCGCGCCTCGGCGGCGATGAGTTTGTCGTACTGCTCAGCGGCCTCGAAGGCTCGCGCAATGAAGTCAGCGCGCAAGTGCGCAATCTGGCCGACACCCTGCGCGAACTGCTCTCGGAACCGATGTTCCTCGACGGCCAGCGCCTGCAAGTGACCCCAAGTATCGGCGTGGCGCTGATCCCCGATCACGGCTCGACGCCGACCGACCTGCTCAAACGCGCCGATATTGCCCTGTACCGGGCCAAGGATTCCGGGCGTAACACCACGCAGATGTATCACAACACCATGCAGAAAGCCGCCAGCGAGCGGCTGCGCATGGAGACCGACTTGCGCCTGGCGCTGTCGCGCGGGGAATTCAATGTGCACTTTCAACCGCAGGTCGATGCCCGCGACAACCGCATCATCGGCGCCGAAGCCCTGGTGCGCTGGAATCACCCGGAACTGGGCGCGCAGTCGCCTACCGAGTTCATCAAGGTGCTGGAAGACAGCGGCCTGATTCTCGAAGTCGGCACCTGGATCCTCGACGAGGCCTGCAATGCCTTCAAACAACTGATCGCGCTGAAACTGGTCGACCCGCTGAACTTCAGCCTGTGCGTCAACATCAGTCCGCGCCAGTTCCGCCAGAACGACTTTGTCGAGCGCGTCGAACACAGCATGAGCAGCCATGGCCTGCCCTGCTCGCTGCTGAAACTGGAAATCACCGAAGGCATCGTCATCCAGAACCTGGAAGACACCATCAGCAAAATGCGCCGGTTGAAAAAGCTCGGCGTGAGTTTCGCCATGGACGACTTCGGCACCGGTTATTCGTCACTGACCTACCTCAAGCGCCTGCCGCTAGACACGCTGAAAATCGATCAGTCGTTTATCCGCGATGCAACGACCGACCCGAACGATGCCGAGATCATCCGCGCGATTGTTGCCATGGCGCGCAGCCTGGAGCTGGAAGTTATTGCCGAGGGCGTGGAAACCCCCGAACAACTGGCGTTCCTGCAAGGTCTGGGCTGCCATTTGTATCAGGGTTATCTGCACAGTCGACCGGTTGCGCTGGAGGATCTGAAAAAACTCCTGCCATAACCGGTGCACGTTGCAACAGACGCGTAATTGCCACGGTTTGCGGCAACCTGTAGGGTCGCGTTTTTTGCGCCGTTTCGAGATCTGTCATGCAGGATGCAACCCTCCCCCGCCCGGCTCTGCTGGGCATCGACCTTGGCACCACCAACAGTCTGATCGCCGTCTGGCAGGACGGTCAGGCCCGCCTGATTCCCAACGCCCTGGGTGATGTGCTGACGCCCTCGGTGATCAGCCTCGATGAAGACGACACGATTCTGGTCGGCAAAGCCGCCCGCGCCCGCCTGACCACGCACCCGGAACGAACCGCTGCAGCATTCAAGCGTTTTATGGGCAGCGACAAACAAGTTCAGCTCGGCACACGTCGGTTCAGCCCGGAAGAGTTGTCAGCGCTGGTACTCGGCTCACTCAAGCAAGACGCCGAAGCCTTTCTCGGCCACACCGTGTCGGAAGCAGTGATTTCCGTGCCGGCGTATTTCAGTGATGAGCAACGCAAACGCACGCTGTTTGCCGCCGAACTGGCCGGGCTCTCGGTGACGCGTCTGATCAACGAACCGACGGCCGCCGCCATGGCTTACGGGCTGCATGAGCAGAAGTTCGAACGCACGCTGATCTTCGATCTCGGCGGCGGCACCTTCGACGTTACGGTGCTGGAATACGCTTTGCCACTGATCGAAGTGCACGCCTCCACCGGCGACAACTTTTTGGGCGGCGAAGACTTCACGGCGGCGCTGTTGCAGGCCTGCCTGAAACACTGGCAACTGACCCCGGCAATGGTCGATGCGCAAAGCATGGCCAGCCTCGGTGATGCCCTTGAGCAGCTCAAATGCAAACTCGGCGAAGGCACTCAACACCTGAGCTGGCGCCACGCCGACAAGACCTTCGAATGGTCACTGGACGAAGCCGCTGCGGTAAAAATCTGGGAACCGTTGCTGGCGCGTTTGCGCGCGCCGATCGAACAGGCCCTGCGCGACGCCCGACTCAAGCCCCGCGACCTCGACAGCCTGGTGCTGGTCGGCGGCGCCACGCGCATGCCGGCGGTGCAGCAAATGGTCGCCACGCTGTTCGGGCGTTTGCCTTACCGGCATCTTGATCCGGATACCATCGTTGCGCTCGGGGCGGCGACGCAAGCGGCGTGCAAGGCGCGTGACGGGGCGGTTGAAGAGTTGATTCTGACGGATGTCTGCCCGTATACGCTGGGCATCGAAACCATCCGCGGCAAAGACATCGATGGCGCGTTTTCGCCGATCATCGAACGTAACACCATCATTCCGACCTCACGGGTGGAGCGCTATTACACCACCCGCCCTCAGCAGGCAGTGCTGCGCATCGCGGTCTATCAGGGTGAGCGGCCGTGGGTATGCGACAACATTCTCATTGATGCTTTCGATGTCACCTTGACGCCCACCGCGCACATTCAGGCGCTGGATGTGCGCTTCAGTTATGACATCAACGGTTTGCTCGAGGTGGACGTCACCCTGCTCGAAACCGGCGAGCGTCACAGTCATAGCATCGACCGCAGCCCCACGGGCCTGGATGAGCAAGCGCGCCGCGACAGCCATAACCGGCTGTCGACGCTGAAGGTCCATCCACGCGATGCGCTGCCCAACCGCACATTGCTGGCTCGTCTGGAACGGGCATGGATGCAGAGCCTCGGCGCGCAACGCGAGCACATTGCCGAATGGCTGCACAACTTCACCACGGTGCTCGGCGGCCAGCAATCAGCGGAGATTGCCAGCCATCGCTCGGAGCTGAACAAGGCGCTGGATCAACTGCGCCTCTAGCCGTTGAGCCGCCGTAAAGCAGCCTGTAGGCCGCTGGACAGCATCTCGCTATCGCCGCTGTCCGGCGGCACACCATAACGGTTGGGCAGCTTGTCACCGGGAAAGCCGAACAGCACCAATGGCAGGAATGGCAAAACCGGCGTCAGCGCCAGGAAGATCAGCAACGTCGGGGTGCCCCGGCCCATGTCGTGCAAGCGACGCAGAATGGCGCCGAACAACAACAGCACGGCCAATAGCAAGATAAGAATGCCAGCGCCCGTGGTGCCACTGATCAGCCCTGCCACCGGCGCAATCACCAGACACCCCAAGACCTGAGCGATAAAAGCCTTGCGCCCCAACCGCGATCCCAGGCGCCAGATCGCTGTCGCCGCTACCGGCTGAACATCGCTTTTCGCCAGCAGTAATCGTTCCGACCAGGACAATATCGCGCACAGGGCCAGGCGCAGGCCGATGCTGTTCTGCACATCGTCCTTGCCCTGTTGCAGTTGGCGCAAGACGCGCGTTTTCGGCACCCCGGCAGCGCCATAGCGAAGCAAGCCCTTGAGCGCATCCAGCGCTTCATACGCCAGCAGTTTGTCGACACCAAAATCGTTCAGCACTTTGCGCGGCGGCCACACCGGTTCGCCTTTGATCAAACCGTCGCGGAAGCCTTCGAACCATTCGTCCTCACAACTGATTGCCGCAATCGATTGCAACAATGCGCGATGCTGCTCGGCACTCAGGCTCGGGTCGTGATAGAGCACGCCCCAGAACATCATCAACCCCAGCAAATCATCGCCGCAGGCAGCACGATCGCTTTCGAGGCAGGTGTAAAGCAGGGTATTGGCCGGCAACCGGGCACTGTCGAGTGCCTGCTGTACGCTGAACAATTGCTGCACCAACAAACCGTGCACCGGGTCATTGCCTTGCAGCCATCCGAGCAAACCGTGGAAATTGCCTTGCTCGCGCAGCAAGCGCCGCAACAAAGGTTGCAGGCGACTCAACGGATGGGCCGGATTGAAAGGCAGGCGCTCCACGCACTGCACATCAATCATTTGCAGCCAGCGTTCGGGCTGGTCCAGCAATGCCAGCAAGAACAAGGTCTGCGCGTGCCACTCCCAGGTGGCCTCACCCAGCCCGACCGGCGACAACTGAATCCCGCGACGGCTCAACTGGAGCATCAAGTCGAGCTCGGACAGGTCACAGTCGTCTTTGACCGCAGCCAGCTTGAACGCTTCGGCGATTCGTTCCAGCGCAGCATCGTTGTAGGGCCGCAAGCGGCGTAACCACAGACGACAGACCTTATGCGGCTCGCCTTGTGTCAGCACCTGCGGCAATGGCCGCGAACCTGAATCCACGTCGCTGAACGCGCTCATGGCCAGCGCAATCGGCGCCCTGCCCAACCAACGCAAGTGTTGGGCGGACTGATATTTGAATCCGCTCATCACCAGGCTTTCGAGGGCATCGATCGGCAGCGGTGCATCCACAATCTGCTGCAACAACGCCGAATCACCCCGATGCAGCGCCCAGGCGTAGCGGTACAGATGCAGCAATCGGCTGTCGGCATTTTCGCCCAGCAATTGCGCGAGCAATGGCAGCTCATCACCGCTCATGCGCCAATCGACAAAACTTTGCGCAAGGCTCTCAAGCTTCAACCGCCCGACACCCAGCCAGCGGTTCAGCGTCTCGGGATGTTGAGACGGACAGCCATACACTTGGGCGTCATCCCCAAGATCCTCTGGCCAGTCAGAAATAGCCTGCAGGCGATCGAATGCCTGAATCAGCAGCGGCAGAAAAGTCGGCTGGCGCTTGGCGCACAACTCCAGCAGACGACTTTCAGCCATCGGATGGCGGTGCTCGTTCCACAGCCGGATCCAGCACGGTAATGCCTGATCGTCGCGCCCCTGCAGACTGTTCTGACATGCCAACAGGTAAAGCCAGTCGACATCATCCGGTGCAGCAAGCTGCTGTTCGACACAGCACTGCAAAAATGTCGGCCCGCCAATACCTGCCTGAGTGAACTGCACCAACAGACGCTTGAGGAACGCGGCATCATTCGGCAATGGCAGACAGGTGTGCCGACTGGCGAAGTCGGCGAACTCCTGCAGTGGACGCTGATTGAAGATGAAGTCGAGACTACGGGCGTACCACAGCGCTTCAGTCTGGGCGGCCTCTGACCATGTGCACATCAGATCCGTATCGAACGGGTCCGGCGTTTCGATTCGCTGGAGAAAGAAGCCCACCTGATGCGCGTCGTCGAAGCCCAGATCCAGCAGCTGTTGATCCCAGGCCATACGCTTGGCCAACAGATTCGCGCAGCGGTACGACAACGGACCGGCGTCGGCCATCCGGTGGTACAGCGGCCAGCTGAGTTCATCGAGCACGTCCAGCGACAGCTCATCCAGCCCTCGGACAAAGGCCTGCCACGCGGCGAAATTGAACCGGCGCGCGGGATCATCCAGCAGCTCGCAAAAATCCCCGAGCACTGGAGGGACCTCAACCACAGTCTGTTCTGAGGCTTGGGACTCGTACTCGTCCTCGGGCTCTTCTTCCTCGTCTTCACGCGCCAGACGCAGGGCGTTTTCGTAGGCCATGCGCAGCGTCTGGAAGCCTTGCGGGTCAGTCTCCGGGTGATGTGCCGGCAAGCGTGCGCGGTAGGCGTTGCGAATCAGGGTTTCGTCGTTAGTAGGCTCGATGCCCAAGCGGATCCAGCAACTCATGACCAGTCGAACTCCTTGAGCGATGCCGGGCGTGGCGGCAAATAGATTTCCATATGCCACGGCAAATCAGCAAGGAACCGAGGGATGTTTTCGGCAAGGCCGCGGGCAATCCGCAGGTTAAGGGCGTTGGCGCCTTGTCGATCGAGTTCGCGCGCCAGCTCATCGTCGCTGGCGCTCAGGCAGGACCAAAACGTCCGACCCACCACAAAGCCGTCGAAGTAAGCCATCCAGCTACCGTAGTGAAATTGCGCTCTGAGGGCCAAACGACTGTGCAGCCAGTTGCTTTCGTCCAGGTCGACCCACTGATTGCGCACCGCGCAACGCAAAAGAAAACCCATGCGGCCATAGTCCCAGGACAAAATCCCGCCCGGCCCGCAACTGCCGAAGGTGCGACTGGCAAACTCATGCAGGATGCGTTCGCGGGGACTCAGGTCGTCGAGCAAGGCCTGCCATTCACTCGGCAGACAGCGCTGCCACACCATATAGGCTGCACTGAGGTGTTTGGCATGGCCGTCGTCGGTCATCCGTTCGAGCATGTCGAACAGCTGCCCACGGTCATCGATCCCCCAACTGTCTTTCAGGTCGATGTAGCGATCGTCGCAGAACGCCGGGTCGTCGTAGCTGGCGCCGGTATTGATCGCCGCCATTGGCGCAGACAGGGCGCACAGCCAGCGCTGTTGAATCTCGTCCATGAAAAAAGGCTCCAGGCCGACCGGTGCGGAATGGGGGTCGGCAAAACTGCCGCGGATTGTAGAGAAACCGCCGCCTGCGGCAAAGCCGAACAACGGTTTTCTTGCGCGCACAAAAAAGGCCCCGACGTATCGGGGCCTTCATTCAGCGGCTCATCGCCTGTTCAGACGATTGTGTTGCGGCACATGAATCAGTGCTGCAGCGCCGGCTTCTGCACCCCATTGATCGGGATGCGTTTGGCTTTCGCTTCTTCCGGGATCACGCGCAGCAGGTCGATGCTCAGCAGGCCGTTACTCAGATCGGCAGCCTTGATCTCGATGTGATCGGCCAGACGGAAGGACAGCTTGAAAGCACGCTGGGCGATGCCTTGGTGCAGGAAGGTCACGCCTTCGTTGGCATCACGCTTGCCACCACTGATGGTCAGCACACCTTTCTCGACTTGCAGTTCCAGGTCTTCTTCCTGGAAGCCGGCGGCCGCTACGACGATGCGGTATTGGTCGTCACCGTGTTTTTCCACGTTGTAAGGTGGATAGCTGCTGCCTGGCTCGTTGCGCAGGGCGGTTTCGAACAGGTCGTTGAAACGGTCGAAACCCACCGAGGAACGGAACAGTGGCGCGAGGGAAAATGCAGTACTCATGGTTCAAATCTCCTGAAAACAATCAGCAAGGTTTTTTGACTCCGCGACCCGAATTCGGCATCGCGTAACCCTTAGATAGGGACCGCTGATTTGATTTCAAGAGATTATTTGCAGATTTTTTTCAGGCCGCTTCGGCGACCGGCAGACCGAGCAAACGCGAGACGTGATCCGGCTCGGTCTCACGGCGCAGGACGGTGAACAGCTCGGTGGCCTCGGGATAATTACGCGTCAGCATGGCCAGCCATTGCTTCAAACGGCCCGGCGATTGGCGTGCGGTCATCTGCGCTTTGGCTTGCAGCCAGAAGTCCTGGATCAGCGGCATCAGCTCGGCCCAGCTCATCTCGACGACTTCTTCACCGGCGCGGGCGGCAGCAATCTGTTTGGCCAGATCCGGGCGCGACACCAGACCGCGACCGAGCATGATGTCTTCGACGCCGCTGATTTCGCGGCAGCGGCGCCAGTCTTCGACGCTCCAGATATCGCCATTGGCGAACACCGGGACTTTGACCACGTCCTGCACGCGCGGAATCCACTCCCAATGCGCCGGTGGTTTGTAGCCGTCCATTTTGGTTCGGGCGTGGACCACGATGTGTTCGGCGCCGCCTTCGGCCAGCGCTGTGGCGCAGACCAGCGAACCGTCGGGGCTATCGAAGCCAAGACGCATCTTCGCGGTCACGGGAATGTGCGCGGGTACGGCGCGGCGCACGTGCTCGACGATCTGGTTGAGCAGTTCCGGCTCTTTGAGCAGAACCGCACCACCACGAGATTTGTTGACGGTCTTGGCCGGGCAGCCGAAGTTCAAGTCAATGACTTCGGAGCCGAGTTCGCAGGCCAGTGCAGCGTTTTCCGCCAGGCACACCGGGTCGGAACCGAGCAATTGCACGCGCAATGGCACACCGGAGGCGGTGCGGGCACCGTTGAGCAACTCTGGGCCGAACTTGTGGAAATAGGCCGGCGTGAGCAACTGATCGTTGACCCGGATGAATTCGGTCACGCACCAGTCGATGCCGCCAACACGGGTCAGCACGTCGCGGAGAATGTCGTCGACCAACCCCTCCATGGGCGCCAGAGCAATTTGCATGGGAAAACACTACTTGAAGAAAAACGTGCGGCAGTTTACTGGATATCGCGCAAATCCGCAGAACAACACATTTCCCTTGTAGGAGTGAGCCTGCTCGCGATAGCGGTGTGTCAGTCAAAAATAAGTGACTGACACACCGCTATCGCGAGCAGGCTCACTCCTACATTAGATTTTCGCAGATTCTGAAATATGGATCGCCGGACCATAACCGTCAATGAATTCGGCCGGCATGCGCTTGGGCTTGCCGGTGGACAGCTCGATACAGACGAAAGTGGTTTGCGCACGCAGCAGCGTGGTGTTGTCGCTCGGGCGCTTGAGCTGGAAATGCCGGGTCATTTTCAGGCGCTGATCCCAATCGACGATCCAGGTCGCCAATTGCAGTTCGTCGCCTTCATAGGCGGCAGCCAGATAATCGATCTCGTGACGGACCACGGCCATCGCCCGATCCAATCGCCGATACTCCACCAGATCCAGGCCCAGACGCTGCGAGTGGCGCCAGGCGCAGCGCTCGAGCCAGGTCACGTACACCGCGTTGTTCGCGTGGCCCAGCCCATCGATGTCCTCGGCGCCTACTTGCAGATCAATGGTAAACGGCGTTGCCCGATCCCAGCCCATGCCACACTCCCGGTCAATGTATTCAACCGGGGCAGTGTAACGGAGCTCACGCCGATTGGCGCGCTTGAAGGCTGCGGCCAGCCAGCAGTGATAACACGCCATCAACCACGCGCGGGTCGGCCAGCACACGCTGATGCCCGCCTCCTTCAAGGCGCAGCAAGCGGCTGTCGAACCAGGATTCGTGGATCAGTTGCGACTCCTTGACCGAGACGAAGTTGTCGTCCTCGGCATGCACGATCAGACCGGGCATATCCAGCTGATAGTGAGCGACATCGAGCGTGGCAGCGCGCATGCCAACGTCTTGCTCGACCTGACGGATGAACGCGGAACGCGCTCGAGGGGGCATGCCGACATAGCGAGCGAACCCGCGCAGTACGCCAAGAATGCGTGCAGGCGCGGCGATGCTGACGAGGGTTTCGGTGCGCAAGCCCAATTGCACGGCGAGCATGGCACTGGCGCCGCCCATGGAATGACCGATCACCGCTTGCAGCGGCGGCAATTCGGCAGCGGCTTCGAGCATTGCCCGAGCGAACAACACGACATTGGCTTCACGCCCCGGCGAGCGCCCGTGGGCCGGACCATCCAGCGCGACGACGGTATACCCGGCATCGACCAGTGCAGTGATCAGCGCAGCGAACTGAGTGGGCCGCCCTTCCCAGCCATGCATCAGCAACACCGCCGGGCCTTGGCCCCAGCGCAGCGCCGAGAGACCGAAGCGCAAAGTGATCCGCTCGGAACTTGCCAGCAGCGGCAGCTCCCAATCGCGCAGTGGCAGCGCGCGCGGCGTCATGAACGCCAGACGCATTTTGCTCGCTACCCGTTGCGGTGCAATCCAGCCCAAGGTGCCATTAACGCCACGAACCCACTTCAACGTGTTCATCGCTCTCTCCTCAGGCCTGCTGCCTTCAGGTCAACGCACCGCCGACTTGGCAGCGCGCAGCAATCGATCGGATAAATCTCCCGGGCCCAGCGCCCTGGCGAGGGCCAGACCACCCACCATCAAGGCCACGTCGGCCAGGGCTTTGTCGGTGTCCTCAGGGCTGGACGCCAACTGCGCAATCATCAATTCCAGGTGCTCGTTCAGCGCGATGCGGAACGACTCCGGCAAACGGCCCAATTCACCGATCGAAGCTGGAATCGGGCACGCCGCGTCGCTGGAGTCACGATGCTTGCGCGACAGGTAGAACGCAGCGACCAGGGCGCGGCGCTCTTCGCCGGTCAACTCGGCATCCATGTCGGCAATCAGGTCGCGGCGGCGACCGAGCAATTGCTTGAACGCTTCGAGCATCATTGCGTCCTTGCTTTCGAAGTGCGCATAGAAGCCACCGACGGTGAGGCCGGCGGCGCCCATCACTTCGCCCACGCTCGGGTCAGCCGGGCCGCGCTGAATCAGTGCGGCGCTGGCAGCCTTGAGGATGCGTTCGCGGGTTTGAGCTTTTTTATCGTTCATCGTAGCCTCCGAATATTACGACTAGAATATTATTCGCATAATAATATTCTGCAAGTCAAGGATATGACCGCTGGTCTGAAGCACAGTGTAAGGAAAAAGGAGAGTTGGCCAAACGCCAGACAAACAAAAGGGCCATTCAATAATTGAATGACCCTTATAAAATCCCGCAGAGCGGGTAATCGTGGCGTCCCCTAGGGGACTCGAACCCCTGTTACCGCCGTGAAAGGGCGGTGTCCTAGGCCACTAGACGAAGGGGACACAAACCTTCTATACAACTGATCAGTGCTGAGATCTGATCGATTCAAGGCCGGTGTGGCCAGACCTTGAACTGTAAATTGGTGGAGCTAAGCGGGATCGAACCGCTGACCTCCTGCATGCCATGCAGGCGCTCTCCCAGCTGAGCTATAGCCCCGGATTTTTCGCCTCGCGGCGGAGCGAAGTTTTGCAACATCGCTTCTGTAAAACTGGCGTCCCCTAGGGGACTCGAACCCCTGTTACCGCCGTGAAAGGGCGGTGTCCTAGGCCACTAGACGAAGGGGACGCAAACCCTTCTATACAACTGATCAACGCTGAGTGTTGATCGCTTCGGAGCCGGTGTGGCCAGGCTTCGAAGTGTAAATTGGTGGAGCTAAACGGGATCGAACCGTTGACCTCCTGCATGCCATGCAGGCGCTCTCCCAGCTGAGCTATAGCCCCTCATCGTTGATGTCATCGCTGAGGACGGGGCGAATCTTAAGGGCGTATCGAAAGCCTGTCAAACTTATTTTTGAAAAATTTCAAAGTTTTTCGTCGGCATAACAATCACTTACCGCCCTCCTCCCGAAAAACCGGGACTTGGGATAAAGCATGCCCCTGTAGGAGCTGCCGCAGGCTGCGATCTTTTGATCTGGTTTTTAAAAGCCAACATCAAAAGATCGCAGCCTTCGGCAGCTCCTACAGGGGGGTTAAGCTATCAGGCGATAGCGCCCAGCAGCTTTTCCCACTCTTTGTTTTCTTTCTTCGATACGCCGCCCAGCAGGTCGATCGCCTGACGCAGACGATAACGCGTCAGATCCGGGCCAATGATTTCCATCGCATCGAGTACCGACACCGAACTCGCCTGCCCGGTGATCGCGGCAAACATCAACGGCATCGCATCGCGCAGTTTCAGCTCCAGCGATTCAACCACCGCCTGAATCGTTGCGGTGATGTTGTCCTTCTCCCACTGACGCAGGCTTTCCAGTTTCCACAGGATCAACTGCATCAACTGACGAACCTGATCACCCGAGAGTTTCTTCGACTCAAAAAGCTTGGCATCCGGATTGACGCCACCAGCGAAGAAGAACCCGCCCAGCGGCGCAACCTGGCTGAAGGTTTCAACGCGCCCCTGCACCAGCGGCGCGATCTTCATCATGTATTCCGGGTTCAGCGCCCAGGTCTGCAGACGGCTGGCAAACTCTTCCACCGGCAGATCACGCAGCCACTGGCCGTTGAGCCACGACAGTTTCTCGATGTCGAAGATCGGCCCGCCCAGCGAGACACGCTTGAGGTCGAAGTTGTCGACCATTTCCTGCAGCGAGAACTTCTCGCGCTCGTCCGGCATCGACCAGCCCATGCGACCGAGGTAGTTGAGCATCGCTTCCGGCATGAAGCCCATGCGTTCGTAGAAAGTCACCGAAGTCGGGTTCTTGCGCTTGGACAGCTTGCTCTTGTCCGGGTTACGCAGCAGCGGCATGTAGCACAGCTCTGGTTGTTCCCAGCCGAAGTATTCGTACAGCAGAATCAGTTTCGGCGCCGATGGCAGCCATTCTTCGCCACGCAGCACGTGGGTGATGCCCATCAGGTGATCGTCGACGACGTTGGCGAGGAAGTACGTCGGCAAGCCGTCGGTCTTCATCAGCACTTGCATGTCCATGCGATCCCACGGGATCTCGACATCGCCACGGAGCATGTCCGGCACCACGCAAACGCCTTCGCTTGGCACTTTCATGCGGATTACGTGCGGTTCGCCAGCGGCCAGGCGGGACGCGACTTCTTCTTTCGACAGCAGCAGCGCGCGGCCGTCATAGCGTGGGGTTTCGCCGCGAGCCATTTGCTCGGCGCGCATCTGATCGAGTTCTTCAGCGGTGCAGAAGCATGGGAACGCGTGCCCCATGTCGACCAGTTGCTGGCAGTACTTCTGGTAGATGTCGCCGCGCTCGCTCTGCCGGTATGGACCGTGCGGGCCGCCAACGTCCGGGCCTTCGCTCCAGTCGATACCCAACCAGCGCAGGGCGTCGAAGATCTGCTGTTCGGACTCGCGGGTCGAACGCAACTGGTCGGTGTCTTCGATCCGCAGGATGAACTCACCGCCATGCTGCTTGGCAAAGCAGTAGTTGAACAATGCGATGTAAGCGGTACCTACGTGGGGGTCCCCGGTAGGCGATGGCGCGATGCGAGTGCGGACGGTGGTCATGGCATGTCTCGAAAAGAATGAAAAGCAAAACAATCAAGCGGCGAATGGTAACAGGCGACACCCGCCCCGCTCCAGCGGGCAGGGCATTTAAGCCAAGTTTGCGTCTGTAACGCCCGTAAGCCGTGGTGAATGGGCAAATATCAACGGATGGCATTTACCGTTTATCGGCTGTATGCCAGATTCGCCTGCTGATAACTTTCCTTACAATTCCTCGACTACAGTTTGCCCATGCCTGCCCAACTCAAGCGTCGCCTGTTGATTTTCCTGCTGCTCGTCCTGCTGATCGCCGGGGGCTTTTTCGCCCATTGGTTTTTCAAGGGACGCTTTTATGAAAGCACCGACAACGCCTATGTCCAGGGCGAAATCACCCGTGTCTCGAGCCAATTGAGCGCGCGCATCGACGAAGTGCTGGTGCAGGACAATCAACACGTGGAAAAAGGCCAACTGCTGGTGCGCCTGGAGCCGAATGATTTCCGTCTGGCCATTGATCGGGCCAACGCCGCCCTCGCGACGCGCGAGGCGGAACGCCTGCAAGCGCAAAGCAAATTGACTCAGCAAGCCAGTCTGATTGCTTCCAGTGACGCGCAAGTGGCGACTACACAAGCAACGCTGGGCCGCTCGCAGATGGATTTGTCGCGCGCCGAAACCCTGCGCAAACCCGGTTATGTTTCCGAAGAACGCGTGACCACCCTCTCCGCTGACGCGCATATCGCCCGTTCGCAAGTAGCCAAGGCGCAAGCCGACGCACAGGGCCAGCGCCAACAGGTCAACGCCCTGAACGCGGAAATCAAACGCCTCGACGCACAAATCGCCAACGCCCGCGCCGATCTCGCGCAAGCCGAACTCAACCTGACCCGCAGCGAAATCCACGCGCCAATCAGTGGTCTGGTCGGCCAGCGCGCCGCGCGTAATGGTCAAGTGGTGCAGGCCGGCGCCTATCTGCTGTCGATCGTCCCGGACGAAGACATCTGGGTGCAGGCCAACTTCAAGGAAACCCAGATCGGCCACATGCAGCCCGGGCAAAAAGCCGAGCTGACCTTTGATGCGTATGGCGACACGCCGATCGAAGCGCGGGTCGACAGCCTGTTCGCTGCTTCCGGCGCGCAGTTCAGCCTGCTGCCGCCGGACAACGCCACCGGCAACTTCACCAAGGTCGTGCAACGGATTCCAGTGAAACTGACCTTCAAGGCTGACAACCCGCTGCACGGCAAAATCCGCCCGGGCATGTCCGTCACCGCCACCGTGAACATCAAAGACGCCCCGGACAATGGCCGGTGATTCACTGATCCGCCCGGTCGGCGAACCAACCCGGCGCGATTGGATTGCGGTAATGAGCGTGATGCTTGGCGCCTTTATGGCGGTGCTCGACATCCAGATCACCAACTCGTCGCTGAAAGATATTCAGGGCGCGCTGTCGGCGACGCTGGAAGAAGGGTCATGGATTTCCACCTCTTATCTGGTCGCGGAAATCATCATGATTCCGCTGACCGCGTGGCTGGTGCAGTTGCTCTCGGCGCGACGTCTGGCGGTGTGGGTGTCACTGGGCTTTCTGGTTTCCTCGCTGCTGTGCTCGATGGCCTGGAGCCTGGAGAGCATGATCGTCTTCCGCGCCATGCAGGGTTTTACCGGCGGCGCGCTGATCCCGCTGGCGTTCACCCTGACCCTGATCAAACTCCCCGAACACCACCGCGCCAAAGGCATGGCGATGTTCGCCATGACCGCCACCTTCGCGCCGTCCATCGGCCCGACGCTGGGCGGCTGGCTCACGGAAAACTGGGGCTGGGAATACATTTTCTACATCAACATTCCGCCGGGCCTGATCATGATCGCCGGTTTGATGTACGGGCTGGAGAAGAAAGAAGCGCACTGGGAACTGCTGAAAAGCACCGACTACACCGGCATCCTCACGCTGGGGATTGGCCTCGGCTGCTTGCAGGTGTTTCTGGAAGAAGGCCATCGCAAGGACTGGCTGGAATCAAGCCTGATCGTGACGCTGGGCAGCATTGCGCTGGTGAGCCTGATCACTTTTGTGATCGTGCAGATATCCAAACCCAATCCGTTGATCAACCTCGGCATTCTGCGCAATCGCAACTTCGGTTTATCGAGTATTTCCAGCCTGGGCATGGGTGTCGGGTTGTACGGCTCAATTTATCTGTTGCCGTTGTACCTGGCGCAGATCCAGAACTACAACGCGCTGCAGATCGGCGAAGTGATCATGTGGATGGGCGTGCCGCAGCTGTTTCTGATTCCGCTGGTGCCGAAGCTGATGAAGATTGTTTCGCCGAAATGGCTGTGCACGCTTGGCTTTGGATTGTTCGGGCTGGCGAGTTTTTCGTCGGGAGTGCTAAACCCGGATTTCGCCGGGCCGCAGTTCAATCAGATCCAGATCATTCGCGCGCTGGGGCAGCCGTTGATCATGGTGACCATCTCGCTGATCGCCACGGCGTACATCCTGCCGCAGGACGCAGGGTCGGCGTCGAGTCTGTTCAATATCCTGCGTAACCTGGGCGGTGCGATCGGGATTGCTCTGTTGGCGACGCTGCTGGATGCGCGCACCAAGACTTACTTCGACTATTTGCGCGAGGCGGTGGTGCCGACCAATCCGCAGGTGGCGGAACGGTTAGCGTCGATGACGGATCGGTTTGGTAGTGACACGGCAGCGTTGGGCAAGTTGAGCGAGATCGTCCATCAGCAGGCGGCGATCATGGCCTACAACGATGCATTTCACTTTGTCGGGATTGCGTTGGGGATCAGCATGTTGGCGATTTTGTTGACCAAAAAACTGCCGCAAGGGCTGAAGGCTGGGGAGTCTCATTAAGACCGAGTCGCCCCATTCGCGAGCAGGCTCGCTCCCACAGGGGTTTTGTGAACGACACAGATCCAAGGTGGGAGCGAACCTGCTCGCGAAGAGGCCCGCTCAGGCAATGAAGATCAAACAGCCAAAAGCCGCTCACGCAGTTTGGCAATCTCATCGCGCATCTGCGCCGCCGCTTCAAACTCCAGATCCCGCGCCAGTTGATACATCTTCTCTTCCAGCGCACGAATGCGCTTGGTGATCTCGCTCGGCGAGCGCAATTCGGCTTCGTACTTGGCGTTCTCTTCGGCGGCCTTGGCCATGCCTTTGCGCTTCTTGCTGCGCGAGCCCGGCACGGTGGCGCCTTCCATGATGTCGGCGACGTCCTTGAACACGCCTTTCGGGGTAATGCCGTTTTCCAGGTTGAAGGCGATTTGCTTGTCGCGACGACGCTCGGTCTCGCCAATCGCTCGCTCCATCGACCCGGTCATGCGGTCGGCGTAAAGAATCGCCCGGCCATTGAGGTTACGCGCCGCGCGGCCGATGGTCTGGATTAACGAACGTTCGGAGCGCAAAAAACCCTCCTTGTCCGCATCAAGAATCGCCACCAGCGACACTTCCGGCATGTCCAGGCCTTCGCGCAGAAGGTTGATGCCGACCAGTACATCAAAAGTGCCGAGACGCAGATCGCGGATGATCTCGACCCGCTCGACGGTGTCGATGTCCGAGTGCAGGTAACGTACGCGCACGCCGTGGTCAGCGAGGTAATCGGTCAAATCTTCAGCCATACGCTTGGTCAGCGTGGTGACCAGCACACGCTCTTCGATTGCCACGCGCTTGGAGATTTCCGACAGCAGATCGTCGACCTGCGTCAGCGCCGGACGCACTTCAATCTGCGGATCGACCAGCCCGGTCGGACGCACCAGTTGCTCGACCACACGCCCGGCGTGCTCGGCTTCGTAGTTGCCCGGCGTCGCCGAGACAAAAATGGTCTGCGGGCTGACCCCTTCCCACTCGTCAAAACGCATTGGCCGGTTATCCAGCGCCGACGGCAAGCGGAAACCGTATTCGACGAGGGTTTCCTTACGCGAACGGTCGCCCTTATACATCGCGCCGACCTGCGGCACGCTGACGTGGGATTCGTCGATCACCAGCAAAGCGTCAGCAGGCAGGTAATCGTAAAGGGTTGGCGGCGCGGCACCGGCCGGACGCCCGGACAGGTAGCGCGAGTAGTTTTCGATGCCGTTGCAGTAACCCAGTTCGAGGATCATCTCCAGGTCGAAACGGGTGCGCTGCTCCAGCCGCTGGGCTTCCACCAGTTTGTTGTTGCTGCGCAGATATTCGAGACGCTCCTGCAGTTCGACCTTGATGTGTTCGATGGCGTCGAGCAGGGTTTCCCGTGGCGTCACGTAGTGGCTCTTCGGGTAGAAGGTGAAGCGCGGCATCTTGCGGATGACTTCGCCAGTCAGCGGGTCGAACGCGGAAATGCTTTCGACCTCGTCATCGAACAACTCGATGCGGATCGCTTCCAGGTCGGATTCCGCTGGGTAAATGTCGATCACATCGCCGCGTACACGGAACGTCGCACGGGCAAAATCCATGTCGTTGCGGGTGTATTGCAGGTCGGCCAGACGCCGTAGCAACGCACGCTGATCGAGTTTGTCACCGCGATCGACGTGCAGCACCATCTTCAAATAGGTTTCCGGGCTACCGAGACCGTAGATGCATGACACCGTGGTGACGATGATCGCGTCCTTGCGCTCAAGCAGCGCTTTGGTCGCGGACAGGCGCATCTGTTCGATGTGGTCGTTGATCGACGCGTCCTTCTCGATGAAGGTGTCGGACGACGGCACATAGGCTTCGGGCTGGTAGTAGTCGTAGTAGGAAACGAAGTATTCGACGGCGTTGTTCGGGAAAAACGCCTTGAACTCACCGTACAACTGCGCGGCGAGGGTTTTGTTCGGCGCCAGCACCAGCGTCGGGCGCTGAATCTGCGAGATGACATTGGCGATGCTGAAGGTCTTGCCCGAGCCGGTCACACCGAGCAGCGTCTGGTGCGCCAGGCCGGCTTCGATGCCCTCCACCAATTGGCGGATGGCTTCCGGCTGATCGCCGGCGGGCTCAAAGCGAGTGACGAGCTGGAATTCGGACATATACACCTCTGGAATCGCGGCATTCCGAACAAAGCGGAGCACCACGGGGACGACCGCAAACGACCGGTGTCGCGCAAGAAAAACCTGGATTGTGCTCAATGTGGTGGCGATTGCCCCACCTTTCAAGGCAAACGTCCTACATCCGGTAAAGACTCTGACACGCGCAGTCGACTAACGGTCAAGAAATAATCGGAAAAACTTACCCGAAAAGCCGAATCGCCTGTCGCCATTGTTCAGTAATGGCCTCTATACTAGCTCCCCGTTTGTGCACCGCTCTAGTGCATCCGGCTGGAGCGCGACACGTCCCTCCATTCTCCATTCAGAGCCGCCGCAATAATGAGCCTGTTCTCCGCTGTCGAAATGGCACCCCGCGATCCAATCCTGGGCCTCAACGAAGCATTCAACGCCGATACCCGGACCACCAAGGTCAACCTGGGCGTGGGTGTTTACTGCAACGAAGAGGGGCGAATTCCACTTCTGCGCGCCGTGATCGAAGCCGAGACGATTCGCGTCGCTCAACACGCTTCGCGCGGTTACCTGCCGATCGATGGCATCGCTGCCTACGACCAGGCCGTACAAAAGCTGCTGTTCGGTAACGACTCGCCGCTGATCAGCGCCTGTCGCGTCATCACCACTCAGGCTGTCGGCGGGACCGGCGCACTGAAAATCGGTGCCGACTTCCTCAAGCAACTGCTGCCGAACGCCGTTGTGGCGATCAGCGACCCAAGCTGGGAAAACCACCGCGCGCTGTTCGAAACCGCCGGTTTCCCGGTGCAGAATTACCGTTACTACGACGCCGCCACCCACGACGTTAACCGTGCCGGCATGCTCGAAGACCTCAACGCCCTGCCGAACGGCTCGATCGTTATCCTCCACGCGTGCTGCCACAACCCGACCGGCGTCGACCTGACCCCGGCGGACTGGAACAACGTACTGGAAGTGGTCAAGACCAAAGGTCACGTGCCGTTCCTCGACATGGCTTATCAGGGTTTTGGCGACGGTATCGACGAAGACGCCGCTGCCGTGCGTCTGTTCGCTGAATCCGGCCTGACCTTCTTCGTCTCGAGCTCGTTCTCCAAGTCGTTCTCGCTGTACGGCGAGCGCGTTGGCGCCTTGTCGATCATCAGCGAATCGAAAGAAGAAAGCGCGCGCGTGCTGTCGCAAGTCAAACGCGTGATCCGCACCAACTACTCCAACCCGCCGACCCACGGTGCAAGCATCGTCGCTGCTGTACTGAACAGCCCGGAACTGCGCGCGCAGTGGGAAGCCGAGCTGGCCGAAATGCGCCTGCGCATTCGCGGCATGCGCGAGCAGATGGTTGCCCTGCTGACCGAGAAAGCACCGGGCCGCGATTTCAGCTTCGTTGGTCGTCAACGCGGCATGTTCTCCTACTCCGGCCTGACCACTGAGCAAGTGCATCGCCTGCGTAACGAGTTCGGCATCTACGCCCTGGACACCGGCCGCATCTGCGTGGCGGCGCTGAACCAGAGCAACATCAAGGCTGTAACGGATGCGATTGTTCAGGTCATCTGATTTCGCCGCGTGATGAAAAACGGGAAGCCTTGGGGCTTCCCGTTTTTTATTGTCACGAATAACGCCCCATACCCTCTAGACTGCACACAAATCAAACTGTAGGAGTGAGCCTGCTCGCGATAGCGGCGTGTCAGGTAATGAATCTTCGGCTGACACGACGCTATCGCGAGCAGGCGAAGGCCTACAGGTTTTGTGTACACCCGAGATTTCTGAAGAGACCCCATATGAAAAACGACAACCTGCGCGCCGACCGTGACGATCTGGATGATTTCATCCCTCGCGCCTCGGCCAAACGCGAAAAAAGCCTGGTGCTGCAAGTCGCCGCCGGGGTGTTCCTGGGTGGCCTGGTCCTGTGGCTGGTGCAACTGGCAGCCACAGCGGCTTACGCCAAACTGATGCTGGGCACCATTACCTTCGGCAGTTAAGCCAGTTCGCTCGCGCGCTGAGTGGCGGCATCGTCATAAGCGACATACAGCGATTCGGCGATCTGGCTTTTGATCGCCTTGGTGCTTTCCAGGCCGAGGACAAAACCTTCAGCCTTGCCGCCGGCGCGGTTCAATTCTTCAGCGGTGCCAGCCTGAGTGATTGCGTCGAAGAGTTTTTCGGCGTGTGGACCGACGCCTTTAGGCAGGCTGATTTGCGCGATGCTCATGCGAACACCTCGTTGTTGCGGGACAAATGGTTCATGACGCGGACCTTTTTCGGCGAATGGCCGGCAGCGCGTGTGACCACTTCCGGGCGGCCATGGTAGACCTCTGCTACGGTTCTGGTAACCGCCAATCGCTGACAAACCACCGTCCGTCCCGAGAATTCACTCGTTTTTGCAACCGGCGCTTGACTTCTCTTTTTGAATCAGTAACATACGCACCAATTCCGCAATAGCTCAGTTGGTAGAGCAAATGACTGTTAATCATTGGGTCCCTGGTTCGAGTCCAGGTTGTGGAGCCAAATAGCAAAGCCCCTGAATCGAGAGATTCAGGGGCTTTTTTGTGGGCGCTCGAAAAGCTCAAAAGATCGCAGCCTTCGGCAGCTACAGGTTCAGCGTTCATCCGCAGAATCGGCAAAGTATGAGATCTGTGTAGGAGCTGCCGAAGGCTGCGATCTTTTGATCTTGAAATGAAGAAGGGCCGATCTGTGGTTAACAGATCGACCCTTTTCTATTCAGCCACAGCGGTCAGACATGCTCGCTGCTTTTCACCTGCACCTTCGGCGCACCGTGCCCATGATCGTGATCATCAGGCTCGATGACTGGCACTTCCTTGCCATCGCAGTCGTGCAACTTGCCGTCGCTGAAGTAATCGCCTTCACGCAGCGCTGCCAGATCGCGATAACGCAACGTCCGCTCTTCGGCTGCGGCAAACACCGATTGCTGATCCGAGTTACCGGCGGTGAAGTGGTTGAAGGCCAGGTTGAGCAGGATCGCCATGATCGCCGACGAGCTGATGCCCGAGTGGAAAATGGTCGCGAACCAGCTTGGGAAGTGATCGTAGAAGTTCGGCGCAGCAATCGGGATCATGCCGAAACCGATCGAGGTGGCGACAATGATCAGGTTGACGTTGTTGCGATAATCAACCTTGGACAAGGTACGGATGCCGCTCGCTGCCACGGTGCCGAACAGCACGATACCGGCACCACCGAGTACCGAAGTCGGCACTGCCGCAATGACCCGACCCATGAATGGCAGCAGGCCGAGGATGACCAGGAAGATACCGCCTGTGGCCACCACGTAACGGCTCTTGATCCCGGTGACCGCCACCAGCCCGACGTTCTGGGCGAACGCACTCTGGGTGAACGAACCGAAGATCGGCGCAAACATGCTCGACAGCATGTCCGCCCGCAGTCCATTGCCCAGACGTTTGGAATCGACCTTGGTGCCGATGATTTCACCGACCGCCAGAATGTCCGCCGAAGTTTCCACCAGCGTCACCATGACCACGATGCACATCGACAGGATCGCGGCGAAGTGGAAGGTCGGCATGCCGAAGTGGAACGGCGTCGGGAAGCCGAACATCGGCCCCGTGGTGACACTGGAGAAATCCGCCATGCCGAGGAACACCGCCAGCACCGTACCGATCACCATGGCCAACAGGATTGACAGACGCGAGATGGTCGAGCTGCCGACCTTGCTCAGCAGCAGCACCAATACCAGCGTGACCGCCGCCAGACCGATGTTCTGCATGCTGCCGAAGTCCGGCGCATGGCTGTTACCGCCCATGGCCCAGCGTGCGGCCACCGGCATCAGCGTCAAGCCGATGGTGGTGATCACGATTCCGGTAACCAAGGGCGGGAAGAACTTGGTGATGCGCGAGAACACCGGTGTGATCAATAAGCCTATCAAGGACGCCGCAATCACTGCGCCCAGCACCGACTGAAAGCCGCCCTCCCCGCCACTGCTGACGATCGCGACCATGGTCGCCACGCCGGAGAACGACACGCCCTGTACCAGCGGCAACTGACAGCCAAAAAACGGCAGACCCAGGGTTTGCAGCAGTGTCGCCAGCCCCCCAGCAAACAATGAAGCAGCAATCAGCAAACCAATGTCCGCCGGCGACAGGCCGGCCGCCTGGCCGATGATCAGTGGCACCGCAACGATACCGCCGTACATGGTCAGAACATGTTGCAGGCCGTAAGCCATATTCGCGCCGACCCCGAGATTTTCGTCCTCGGGCCGTTGGTGTGAAACATGGGGCGTTTTCATGGTGGGGGGTTCCCTGGTTTTTGTTATGCGCACACTGTATTCAAAACTCGCGACAAGTGTCCATGGTTTTGTATACAAAAAAACAGCGGAGGGTTACTCATCACTCAAACGGCCTGACCACTTGAGTGCTCCCCTATCACGTGGCAGGATCAAGCACCACGCCGTACGGATTAATGGATGCCCGCTGCCGGGCAAGAAAAGGACATCACCATGAGTGGAAAGCCCGCTGCACGCGCAACAGATGCCACAACATGCCCTGCCCATGCGGCACAGAAAATAGTTGCCGGCTCCCCCGACGTATTCTTCGATGGTTTGCCAGCCGCGCGCCTCGGCGACCCCGCCTCTTGCGGCAGCTCCATCAGCGGCAACATTTCCGCGACCGTTTTCATCAATGGTAAAAACGCCGCCACGCAAGGCAGCCTGGGCAGCCACGGCGACGTTATCGTCGGCGGTTCCGGCACCGTCATCATTGGCCAGAGCGGCGGTGGCGCAGCGATCAGCCCCGTTCCGCCGATCAACTTGGGTTTCGACGAACAGTTCACGTTGCTGGACGCCGATGGCGAGCCCGTACCCGACTTCGCTTACAAGATCACCACCGCGTCGGGCAAGGTAATCCGCGGTGTCACCAATGAGCGCGGACTGACTCAAAGAGTGTCGACCCGCGCGAGCGAAATGCTGCATCTGGAGCCTGACGACCTAGCCTGAGTAGAAAAAAACCAGCGGCTGAATTCACCTGAAAGGAGCTGTAACCAGCATGGCGCAGGCAATCCTCAACAATAACCAGGCTCCCTCGAACCGACAGGGTGGTAGTACGCATCCGGCGGTCGTTGTCACCAAATACACCAAACGGGCTGACGAAAACGGTTGGCTGAGTGTCAAACTCGAGCCTAAGGGCACACTTGTCGCCCTCTGCGAATACACCAAAGTGACCTTCACCAAGGAATCCGGTGGTCGGACCTACTTCCGCATCGCCGACGGCAATTCTGAGTTCGTCGGGCAGACGGCCAGCCTGAAAACCGAAAATGCCTTGAAGTACCTGATGGATACCCCGCCAACGGCGCCGGCCACCGTCAAGGTCAAGTACACCGGTGCACCGGCTCATGCGGTCTCGGAGTTCAAAGGCAAACTCCTGCAGCAATGGGCACAGGTCAGCTTCAATGGAAAAACGGCGAAGGTGACGCTGAACAGCCAGTGGGGCGGCGAATTTACCCCGATTCCTCCCGGACGCCACCGGATCATGGCACCCGACCGCTCCCACGGAAATATCTCCACAGGTGGCTACAAGGCACAAGGTAATCTGCATTGCACCGACGTCTGGTTTCCCATTGAACTGCAAGGCACAAAAGGCAACAGCAGTCGTTACATCCACGTCGGCCATTTGTCCGACGGCTGTGTAACCTTTTATGAGCTGATCAAATGGAACGATGTTTACGACTACCTGATCTGCCGGCGAGTCAAAGGTGAAGGCGGGAAATATGTCGGTGAATTGCTGGTGGAGAAATAATTGAAACGGTTGCTACTTATCCGATTGATACCCGCGCTGTTGCTGGTCATTGCCAACAGCGCCAGTGCCGACTTTGGCTGTGATGACTTTCTGTCGAAGCTCGCAGACAAGCCATCGTTTGTTGAATTCAAAGGCTGCACACAGGCGCTTGATCGCATGGGCCAGCCATTTTCCGCCAGCTATGAAGTATCCGGGGCCAATGCTTCGAAAGCCGAACAGTACCTTGAACAGCACTTCGGGATTTCGCCGATCACGCGCGCCTGTTGTGTCTGGGACTCGACCCAAAATGGATTCAGAGATCCAGCAACAGGCATCAACTACCTGATCAGCATTGGCTCAGAGGAAACAGAGGTCAGGCAACGGGAGTCGTGGGCGAAGATCAATCGCTTCACGATCCAGGTCGATGCTTACGCTGAGGATCCCTGACCAGGCTGGATAAGGTGTCCGAGCACCGGCCTTAACAACTCTGGGCGCGCGACACGCATCCCGAACTCAACCTCAAGCAGATCGAGTAGATCCTCGACGTCCGCGACCTCACGCCGCTCGCTCTCGGCGCCCATGCGGTGAACAGCGAAACTGCCGTTATTCAGCGTCTTGCGCCAGCCCTCCCCGGTGCGCGCCACCATCAGACGCTGGCTGAACGGTGACTCAGGGTGAGTCGAGACATACCAATTGCCGACGGTGTAATCGATGTCTTCCTGGCGTTGCAGATCGAACAGGTACATCGGCCGCCATTCCCCCGCCACGTTGGCACGCAGCATGTAGCCGTCGGCCTGTTTTTCAATGCGATAAGGTTCGTGTGGCGTTGGTTGCTCCGCTTCGGTGTCGAGCAGCAGCGGTGCAGTCGGCACCATGCCACCAAAACCGACATCGGTGATGTAGCGCACATCGTCGATGGTCACCAGACTCAAGCGGTGCGTGCGCGCCGTCCAGCTGCCTTCCGGCTGATTCATCACCACGCGCCCGCTGATGGCCCGTGTATCGAAGCCCAGCTCCAGCAACAGGGCAAAGAACAGGTTATTCAGTTCATAGCAGTACCCACCGCGCCCACCGAGCAAGACTTTTTCTTCAATGGACGGCAGATCAATCAGCACCGGTGCACCGGTTATCGTCGCCAGATTCTCGAAAGGGAAGACGCCGGTATGGCGCAGTTGCAACTGCCGCAGGCTGTCCAGCGCCGGCGCGGGCGGTGTGTCGAAGCCCAAACGTTGCAGGTACAGCTTCAGATTCGTCAGGCGTGGCTCACTCATTGCTCGATCCTTATGCATGGGGCCGCAGGTCACTGCGTTGATGGTCGCCATGTATACGGGATCGGGCACTGTTTTCGACAATTGATTTCGCCAATCGCCCGCTAGCGTTTCTTGCGTGAACCGATACGAATCCACGTCGGCGCATGGTCGCTGGCATGCGGCTCGTTGCGCACCCAGGCGTCGACCCCGGCCTCGTGCAAATAGGGACTCAGCGCCGGGTTGAGCAGCAGATGATCGATGCGCAGTCCGGAGTTGGTTTGCCAGTGCTGGCGAAAGTAGTCCCAAAACGTATAGAGGCGATCCTCGGGGTACAGATGCCGCAGCGAATCGGTCCAGCCTTGATCGAGCAGGCGCTGGTAGCACTCGCGACTCTGCGGTTGCAGCAGCGCATCCTTGAGCCAGGAGCGGGTGTTGTAGATGTCCATATCAGTGGGCACGACGTTGTAATCACCGGCCAGCACCACCGGGTGATCGCTGCTTTGCAGGTCTTTCGCATAGCTGATGAGCCGCTCGAACCAAGCCAGTTTGTAATCGAATTTCGGACCGGGCTGCGGATTGCCGTTGGGCAGGTACAGGCACCCGACCAGAACGCCGTGCACCGCTGCTTCCAGATAACGGCTGTGCTTGTCATCCGGATCGCCCGGCAGACCGCGTCGACTCTCCAGCGGTTGCGCATCACGGGCGAGAATCGCCACGCCGTTCCACGACGCCTGGCCTTGCCAGATCGCGCCATAACCGGCGGCTTCCAGTTCTGCGGCGGGGAATGCCGTGTCGACAGATTTGAGTTCTTGCAGGCAGGCGATGTCCGGTTGTTCGCGCTTGAGCCAATCCAGCAGATTTGGCAGACGCGCGCGCAGGCCGTTGACGTTGTAGGTGGCGATCCGCAGGTTTTTCATCGGCTGAGGCTCCTGCCCATGGGCTGTGAAAATTGTGACCTCGTGAACATCGCCACGGTTGCATCGGATCCACCCACTGCGGCGTAATAGACACTCGTCATTCGCCCGTTCCGCCGAGACCTGAATCCCATGCCAACCACGCTGCAAGGTCAGCGCATCCTCTTGCGCCCGCTTCAGTATTCAGATGCCGCCGCCCTGCTCCAGGCTGCCGCCGATGGCGAGTTGTGGAACCTCACCGTCACGGTTGTGCCTTCAGCAAGCACCGTCGACAGCTACCTGAAAAAAGCCCTCGACGGCCGTGACGCCGGCACGGTGCTGCCGTTTGTCATTGTCTTGAAAGACACCGGGGAAGTGATCGGCTCAACCCGCTTCTGGAAGATTGACCCGCTCAATCGCAAGCTGGAAATCGGCAGCAGCTGGATCGCGGCGAGCTGGCAGAAATCCTTCGTCAATACCGAAGCCAAGTACCTGATGCTGCGCCACGCCTTCGAAGTGCTCGATTGCGTGCGCGTGCAGTTCACCACCGACGAGACCAACCAGAAGTCGCGCAACGCGATTCTGCGCCTTGGCGCGCAACAGGAAGGCATCGTCCGCCATGAGCGGATCATGCCGGATGGACGCAAGCGCAACTCGGTGCGCTTCAGCATCATCGACGACGAGTGGCCGCAGGTGCGCTTGCATCTGGAGCAGAAACTCGGCGCCTGACCCTTCAGGCGCGATTGCGCAGCCACTGCAAAAAGCCTCTTTTCGGTACCACCGCCGGCGCTTCCTCGGTCAGGGACTGCGCCTTGTGCAGGCGGAAATCGAGCAGCGTCTGCATCGCGTCGTGGATGTCATGGCGCGCATCGAGGCACGGTTTAAGGTAGGACTTCTCGATGCGATACAACGCGCAAAAGGTCTTCGCCGAAAAGTCCGCCGGCAACGCGGTGTCGGACAAGATCCCAGCCTCGCCAATCACCTCGCCCGGCCCCATGCGCCCGGACTCGAATGGTGTGCCGTGGCGCTTCAATGTCACCGAAACCACTCCGGACTCGATAATGAACAGGTGATCGCTGACCTCGCCGCCCGCAAGAATGATTTCACCGGCGCGAAAGGTTTGCAGGCTCATGTTCTGGCTGAAGGTGTCTTTCTCTTCCTGACGCAGGGTGGAAAAAATCGGCGAGCTGTCGAGCAACGCCCGGGGCCGCGACAAATTGGTCGGTGCAGAGCTTTCATCGCTCGACAGCAGATTGACCCCGGACGCCTGCAAGTGCCGATAGGCCAGATCGAACAGCTGATTGCGCACTACACGCTTCTCGCCCATCGACGCGACGAACCCGCTGATTTCGTATTCCGCACCGCTGCTGCTGGAGCTTTTCAGTGCCACGCTCGGCGCTGGCGTATCGAGCAGCTGCCGACAGCCCTGCATTGCCCGCTCCAGCGCATCGATTACCGAACTGGGCCGGGCATGCGGGCTGACCTGCACGCTGACCGCGACACCGAACATATTGCTCGGTCGACTGAAGTTGATGATCTTGGCCTTGGCCGCCAGCGAGTTAGGGATCACCGCCATGCTGCCCTGACTGGTTTGCAGACGCGTAGCGCGCCAGTCGATGTCGGTGACCCGCCCCTCCGTGCCGTCGATGGAAATCCAGTCATCCAGTTGATATGGCTTGGTGGTGTTGAGGACGATCCCGGAGAACACATCGCTGAGTGTGCTCTGCAAAGCCAGACCGACGATGATCGCCAAGGCGCCAGACGTCGCCAGCACGCCTTTGACCGGCAGATCCAGCACATAGGCCAGCGCGGCAATGATTGCGATGAGGAAAATCACCGCGCCGAGCAAGTCCTGCAACAGCCGCCCGGTGTGGCCGACCCGCTGCATCATTACCGCGCCGATCAACACCGTCAGAGTGCGCGCGCCGAACAGCCACCAGCCAATCTGCAATCCGGTCGCCGCCAGATGCAGCGGCACGCTGTCGGCCCACGGCGCCGGCTCCATCGGGTTGAGGCCTTCGTTGAACAGCAGCACGCTGAACAACGTGAAAATCAGCACCCGCACCAGCAGTTTCCACTCGCTGCCGTGGGAGGAGATCAGACGCCACAGGCCCAGATCGAGGAGGATCAGGATCAACGCGCAGAACAACGGATGTTCGGTGAGCAGAGACAGCATCAAACAACTCCGACGGGGGCCAATCGCGAGAAGATCGCACAGATTGAGCAAGTGTAGGAGCAATTGATTTCAGAGCCTGAACACCCACGCCAAAACACCGCGAAACCCATGTAGGAGCTGCCGCAGGCTGCGATCTTTTGATCTTTAAAAAACAACATCAAAAGATCGCAGCCTGCGGCAGCTCCTACACAGGTTTACGGGGTGGCAGATTACTTACCGTTAGTCAGGGTGCTGTAGCTGGTCATCAGGTTGCGGTAGTCCGGGATGTGGTTGGAGAACAGCGTGCCCAACCCTTCGATGTCGTTGCGCCAGTCGCGATGCAGCTCGCAGGCCAGACCGAACCAGGTCATCAATTGCGCACCGGCGCTGGACATGCGGTTCCACGCCGATTCGCTGGTCAGTTCGTTGAGCGTACCGGACGCGCCTTCAGCTCTGGCACCAACGGGCGTTGGAGCCGGTTTCGAAACTGGTGGTGAGGATCGTCGGCAGTTTGAAGTACTTGGCCAGATCGGCCAGCGCCAGCACGTTGTTCTTGAATTTGTCCGGTTCAATGTCGCGCACCAGTGACAGCAGTCCGGCTTGATGGTCGACCAGCAGCACCGCAGCGTTGTTCTTGTCCAGACGTTTGTATTGAGTGGTCATGTGCGTTTCCTCTTTTCTATAGGCAACAGCCATCCCTGGCCTGCGAACCGGCCTACGCGTCCTGTGTAGAGCGGAGTGGTGATGCGTTAAGCGTGCATCTGACCGAAGCGGCCGGACTGGAAGTCGGCGAAGGCCTGGTGAATTTCCTGCTCGGTGTTCATCACGAACGGGCCGTGGCCGACGATCGGTTCGTCGATCGGCTCGCCGCTGAGCAGCAACACCACCGCGTCCTGGCTGGCTTCGAGCGTCATCTGATGGCCGTCACGTTCGAACAGCGCCAACTGCCCTTCACGCACCGATTCCACACCGTTGACCTGCACCGAGCCTTTCAACACCACCAGCGCGGTATTGCGGCCTTCGTGCAGATCCAGCGTCAGCAACTTGCCGGCGTTGAGGCGCAGATCCCACACGTCGATCGGTGTGAAGGTGCGCGACGGGCCTTTGTACCCCTCGAATTCACCGGCGATCAGGCGCAGGCTGCCGGCGTTGTCCTTGAGCGCAATGCTCGGAATGTCGCTGTCGAGAATCGTCTGGTAGCCCGGCGCGGCCATTTTGTCCTTGGCCGGCAGATTGACCCACAACTGGACCATTTCCAGTTTGCCGCCGGTTCTGGCGAAGTTTTCCGAATGGAATTCCTCGTGGAGGATCCCGGAAGCGGCAGTCATCCATTGCACATCGCCCGGGCCGATGACGCCGCCACTGCCGGTCGAATCGCGATGCTGCACTTCGCCTTCATACACGATAGTCACGGTTTCGAAACCACGGTGCGGATGCTGACCAACGCCACGCCGTTCAGTCGTCGGGGTGAAGTCGGCCGGGCCGGCATGATCGAGCAGCAGGAACGGGCTGATGTGTTTGCCCAGGTTGTCGTAGGAAAACAGCGTGCGAACCGGGAAACCATCGCCGACCCAATGGCCGCGCGGGCTGGTGTAGATACCGATGATGTTTTTCATGGTTGTCTCCAATGGGGTGAGTGATGCGATGGATTAAGCTTAAATCCATGACCATTAATGCACTAGACTGCAAAAATCAGCCTTAGCGTTCTATCTGGAGAACGATGGTGGAGTTGTTTATCGAGAGCACCAACCGCCGTGTCGATCTGTTGCATGAAGGCATTGACATTGCCTTGCGCGTGCGTTTCCCGCAGCCGGAAAACACCGACATGGTCATGAAAGTGCTGGGCAACAGTACGCAATCAGTGGTCGGCAGCCCGTAGTTCGTCGAACGTCTGTCATCACCGCCCTCGCCTGCTGACCTCAATGGCCTGCCGAGCCTGCATTGGGGGGCGGCGCAGCGCGAATATCAATGGGAACTGCTCGGGCCGAATGGCAACACGGCGCTGAATCGGCATACGCCGCGGATGGTCACCGATGATTTGATTGCCTTGCGTCAGGCGGTGATTGCCGGCGTTGGCGTGGCGCATCTGCCGAGCGTAGTCGTGCGAGAGGACATTGCTACCGGACGAGTCGTGGAGTTGATTCCGGGCTGGGCTCCGAAATGCGGGGTGGTGCATGCGATCTTTCCGTCGCGGCGCGGGTTGTTGCCGTCGGTGCGCACGTTGATTGATTTTCTCGGGGAGGAGTTTGCGCAGAGCGATATAGCCTGAGACCGAGTCGCGACCATCGCGAGCAGGCTCACTCCTACAGGAGACCGCGTTCCAATGTAGGAGTGAGCCTGCTCGCGATAGGGCCAGTCCAAACAACAAAAATCAATGGGTGGATTCATGACTTGCGGTCAACAGTGCTTTGCCCCGCCAGCGGTTTTTCTCAACGATGCAGACGCGGATACTCCCGGCCATTCCCACTGCAACCCCTGGAGTCTTTCATGTCTGTTCCCGCTTTTGGCCTTGGCACGTTTCGCTTGCAAGGCCAGGTCGTCATTGACTCAGTGAGCACCGCCCTCGAACTCGGCTACCGGGTCATCGACACCGCGCAAATCTACGAAAACGAAGCCGATGTCGGCCAGGCCATCGCAGCCAGCGGCATCCCGCGTGAAGAGCTGTTCATCACCAGCAAGATCTGGGTCGCCAACTTCGCCAAGGATCGCCTGATCGACAGCCTCAAGGAAAGCCTGGAAAAACTGCAGACCGGCTACCTCGACCTGACGCTGATTCACTGGCCATCGCCGGAAAACCAGGTCCCGGTCGAAGAGTTCATGGCCGCCCTGCTGGAAGCCAAACGCCTGGGCCTGACCCGGCAGATCGGTGTGTCCAACTTCACCATCGAGCTGATGCAACAGGCGATCGCCGCGGTCGGTGCCGACCACATCGCGACCAACCAGATCGAACTGCACCCGTACCTGCAAAACGGTAAAGTCGTCGAGTTTGCACAGAGCCAAGGCATCCACATCACGTCGTACATGACCCTCGCCTACGGTGAAGTGCTGAACGATCCGCTGATCCTGCAAATCGCCGAGCGCCTGCAGGCTACTCCGGCGCAAGTCACTCTCGCCTGGGCAATGCAGTCGGGCTATGCCGTGATTCCTTCGTCGACCAAACAGGCCAATCTACAAAGCAACCTCGCCGCCACGGCGCTGACGTTGAGCGACGCCGACATGGCACTGATTGCCAAACTGGATCGCGGCCATCGCCTGACCAGTCCGAAAGGCATCGCGCCAGACTGGGACTGATCCAGCGATATTGCCCGTTCAGGCCTGCAGACGTTGCGCGAGACCGGTCATGGCCTTGCGCAACGTCTCGACTGCGATGCCCAGCGTGGCCGCTTGCGCCTGTTGACTCGCCAGCTCCAGATCAACACACGCCGCCACTACTTGCGCCGCGCCCACCATCTGCGCCCCGCCCTTGATGTGATGAGTGAGTTCACGCAGCCCTGCACGATCCAGCTCAGGCTGCAAATCATCAAGACGTTGCAGATCGAGTTGCAAACTGTTCAACACTTCCTTGCGCAACTGTTCGATCATGGCACGATTATCCCCGGCCATTTGCTCCAGGGTGCTCAGGTCGATTTCCGCCAGCGCCAGCACCTCAACGGGGTCAACCGCGATGTCGCAATGACTGGCCGCCGCCAACGCCTGCGCCAGGTCGTGCAAGCGGATCGGTTTGAACAGACATTCGTCCATGCCGGCATGCAGGCAACGCGTTCTTTCTTCGGCCTGTGCATTGGCGGTAAACCCAAGAATCAGACAGGCTTCGCGACCGGTGATAGCTTCTTCATCACGAATGGTCCGCGCCAGTTGATAACCGTTGCGCCGCGGCATGTTGCAGTCGGTGATCACCACATCAAACGCCTGCGCCCGCCAGCGCTCCAGGCCTTCATCGCCGTTCTCGGTGTCGACCGTGTGATGGCCGAGTTCACTCAACTGCCAGCACAACAGCAAACGGTTCACCGGGTGATCGTCCACCACCAGCACGCTCAGTGAACACGTATCAGCAGCCGCAGCTCGTGGGGTTGCCGGGGGCTGAGCGAGTACGACCAACAGTGGCAGTTCGAGACTCACTTCGACCTGCGTTCCCTCGCCCCGCGCACTGTCGAGCCGCAGCGTGCCGCCCATCATTTCGCAGAGACTGCGACTGATGACCAGCCCAAGTCCGGAACCACTGCGTACCGACTGCGAGTGATTGCTCGCCTGCACGAAAGGGCTGAACAGCCGCTGCCGATCATCGTGGCTGATCCCTATTCCGCTGTCCTCGATCAGCACCTTCACGGCCAGGCGCTCAGTCATCCTTGCACTCACCGTCAGCCGCAGACTGACCTCACCCTCCTCGGTGAACTTGATCGCGTTGCTGAGCAAATTCGACAGCACCTGTTTGAAGCGCGTCGGATCAATCAGCACGTCCACATTGCTGCGCGCATCGAGTTCGATGTGCCACAGCAAGCGTTTCTGCCGCGCCAGCCCTTCAAACACCCGACACACCGACACCACCAGTTCACGCAGGTTGGCGCGTTCGGGCGCGAGTGACAAATGCCCGGTCTCGATCCGTGCGATGTCAAGAATGTCGCCGATCAGCGCCAGCAATTGTTGCCCGGCGTTGGACGCCACCTGAATGGCCAAACGATCGGTCACACCCTCTTCTGCGCGCTTCAGGGCCAGTTCGAGCATACCGATCAAGGCATTCATCGGCGTGCGGATTTCATGGCTCATGGTCGCCAGAAAGGTGGTTTTCGCCCGATTGGCGTCGTCCGCCGCATCCTTGGCTTCCTGCAATTGCTGCAACCATTGCTGGCGCCGGCGAATCTGCTGGCGCTGAAAAACGATCCAGGCCAGTGCCAGCGCCAACAAGACCGCTGCACCGGCAAAGCCAAGCAGGATTTCCTGGCGATGTTTTAACCAGTAACTGTCATCGACCACCACATCGTGGCTCCAGCGTTCAACCAGTTCGTCCATCTGTTGCGGGGCGATACTCAGGAGTGCCTTGTTCAGGATCGAATGCAGCGCGGGCATTTGCGGTGTGGTCGCCAGCGCAATGCGCGCCGGTTGATCGCCGACGGTGCCGCTGATCCGCAGGTGTTCACGGTAGTGACGGGCGATCAGAAAGCGTGCGACCAGTAGAGAGCTCACCGTGGCGTCGACTTGACCTTTGGTAATCATCGCCATGCCTTCAGCGGGACTTTTGACGTCGACCAGACGAACGCGCGGCACGCGTCCCAGGAGATAACTGCGCAACGGATGGCCGCGATAAATCGCTAGTCGCTTGCCTGCCAGGTCATCAAGGTTGAGCGGCCCCTGCGCAGTGTTTGCGCTGACCAGCACAAACGGATTGTTCAGATAGGCGCGAGTAAATTGCAGTTCGGTTTCGCGCTCGCTGCTCGGCGTCACCACCGGCAATACATCGAGTTCACCGGCCTTGAGCTGTTCTATCTGGCGATCGAGCGATGCTCCGCGCACGATATCGAACTTCAGGCCGCTGCGCTGGCTGATCAAGTTCAGCAGTTGCGCCGACAGCCCGCTGAAACGGCCATCGGCATCAAAAAAAGTCAGCGGTGCGAAATCTTCGATGGCACCGACGCGCACCACCGGATGCTGCTCCAGCCACTCCCGCTCACTGGCACTGAGTTGCACCCGCGACTGTTCAGCCATTTCGGCAAGGCCAGCGCTCCAGCGTTGCTCGATACGTTGACGGCGCTCCATGGGGATGGCCGCCAACGCTTTATCGACGATGCGTTTGAGGTGCGGGTCGCTGCGCAACAGGGCAAAGCCGAACGCATTGGCGTCCAGTCCCGCCGGGCCGGCCAATTGCAGGTCGTTACGATAATTGGTGTTGATCAGGTAGTTGGCGCTGATGAAGTCACCCAGATAAACGTCATCCGCGCCAAAGGCCACCGCGCCCAGCGCATCCATCGCCGAAGGATAACGCTGCACGCTGGCGTGGGGATAAAACGCTTGCACGCTCGCCAGCGGCAGATAGTCCTCGACCATGGCCAGACGCTTGCCGGCCAGATCGCTCGGCAATTGTTCTTCGAGCCGGGTCACCAGCATCGGCTGATCTTCGGCGTAAGCACGGGACAGGATGATGTCCGGGTCGGCGGTCTCAAAACTGTTGGAAGTCCCCAACACATCGAGATCGCCGCGCTTGAGCGCCGCCATCACCGCATCGCGATTGGCAAAACGCAGGACTTCGATGCGCACGCCGAGTAATTGCGCCAGCAGATCGGCGTAATCAGCGGTCAGCCCTTCGAGTTCCTGTTGATTGCGGGAGATCTCGAACGGCGGGTAATCCGGTCCGGAAATGCCCATGCGCAACACCGGGTGCAAACGCAGCCATTGCCGATCCTGTTCGTCCAGACGTAGCTGGACATTTCCCGGTCCCGTGCGGGTCAGCACTTGCAGCACTTGCGGCGCTTCACTCGCCCAACAGGTGGCCATCAGGCTCAACCACCACCAGACAATCCAGCATCCTGGCTTCATGTGCGATCGCTCAGATCAAATGATTGCGCTTGGCGAAGTCGCGCAAGTGCATCGCCGAAATCACCCCGAGTTTTTTCATCAGGCGGGTCTTGTAAGTACTCACGGTCTTGTGGCTCAGGTGCATGTCCTCGGCAATCGCCTTGTTGGACTTGCCCTGCGCCAGCTGCTGGAAAATGCTCATCTCACGATCAGAGAGCTGATCGATCATCTGTTTTTCCGTGGCCTGCACGGCATTCAGCGTGCTGAAATAGTCCGGGAGTGCGGCAAAATAGGTATGCCCTGACATCACCGCACGAATGGCATTGCGCAACTGCTCCAGTTGATTGGTTTTGGTCACGTAAGCCATGGCCCCGGCACGCACACAGCGCTCCTGATAGAACGCAGGTTCGTATGTACTGAAAACCACCACCGGGCTTTGAAGATTATTGACCCTGATTCGCTCCAGAACGTCCAGTCCATCGAGTACTGGCAAATTCAGATCGAGTATCACCAGTTGAGGCTTGTGTTCACGAATAAGCGACACCACCTCGTTGCCTTGAGATGCTTCGTAGATCAGTTTGAAACCCGCAGCTATTAACACGATTCGGATGGCGGCGCGCACCACCGGATGATCATCGACGATCAGCGCTGACTTCATGGCCACTCCCGATGCAAAGTCTGGCGAACGAGCCACCGATGGGGGCTGATCCAGACTCAGTGGCTGCGCAGGGACTGTTACATGGAACGGCGAGCGAATCACCTGTCAGACCTGACAGTTGTGGTCAGGGATTTTTTATGCATGTGCAGCATTTTGCACCGACGGGCACACCTTGCGCACGGCCGGTTCGTGTGGCTTTGCGGGTACATCGACCAGCGCCATCAACTGGCGGATCGACTGCTTTGAGGGCAGTGACAAATGACTGACGTGTACATTTTCCTGAGCGAAGCCCGAAGCCTGCTGTAGCGGTGCCGTGCCTTCGTTGTAGATCAACGCCTGACGAACCTGCGGGTTATCGAGGAAGAACCCCAGCAGATCCAGCGAGCCCGCCGCCAGTTCGGCGTTGATGACCACCACATCGAAGGGCTCGCAACCGTAATCCACCAGCGTCATCAGTTCGATAAGGCTTTGCGCCGGCGCCACGCGGTAATAGTCGAGGCTGTTGAACAAGCGCTCGACTTTCATCCGGTGGAAGTGCTGCGAGTCGGCGATCAGGATGCGCAGGGCTTTATTGATCATGGTCAATCTCCCGGGGTCACGGTTTCTGGGTGCGGCAAGACTACGCAAGCCTCGTGGCGGGATCTGTAGGAATATTCCGAAAAAAACAGCTACTCATCGGAGGGTGAGGCAGTTTACTCAGTGGTACTCGGGCTCCAGAACGCCTGCACTACCAGCGCCGACGTGGAAATTCGCGCCACCAGTGCGTCGAGTTCATCGCCATCGACCGACGTTGTCGCCAGCGTCGCTTCGATCTCGATTTCATCGGCACCGAACGCATGCACATCAACATCGCTGGCCGGGTAGTTGCTGCGTTCAAGCTCGGCTTCGAGCAAGGCAAACACGGCGGTTTGCTGTGAGCGTCGGGCGATGACATAGACGATGTTGGTGACTTCCGCCGAGACCACGTCCAGTGGCTGGCGGTTGATGTTGTTGACGATCGGCCGCAGCAAGGTGTTGGCGGCCAGAATGAACAGCGTGCCGAGTACGGCTTCGGCGAGCAGATCGGCGCCGGCACAGGCGCCGACCGCCGCTGAAGTCCACAGAGTCGCGGCGGTGTTGAGGCCGCGCACGTTGCCCTCTTCGCGCATGATCACCCCGGCGCCGAGAAAACCGATCCCGGACACCACGTAGGCGACCACACGCACCGCGCCTTCAGCGCCGGCGAGACGGTTGGCCATGTCGACGAAAATCGCCGCACCGACCGCGACCAGCACATTGGTGCGCAGGCCGGCGGTGCGTTGCCGGTACTGGCGCTCGAAGCCGATCAGACCGCCGAGAATGAACGCAGCGCTGAGGCTGACGAGGGTGTCGAGCAGCGAATCGAGGTTGAGGTTGTTGATGGCTTGCATCGTCATCTCCCTGAAAAAATACACAGCCCTGTAGGAGCTGCCGAAGGCTGCGATCCTTTGATCTTTGGAAGCAGAATCAAAAGATCGCAGCCTTCGGCAGCTCCTACAGGGGGCAGCGTTCTAGCTGTTTATTGCCAGCCGAACCGGCGGATGTAAAAACCTTTCACCGCCTGGGTCAGCGCCATGTACGCCAGCAGAATCACCGGCAGGAACACGAAGTACAGCGACGGCAGCGCCTGCAATTTGAAGTAGTGCGCCAGCGGCCCCATCGGCAGGAAGATGCCAACCGCCATGATGATCCCGGTCATCACCAGCAGCGGCATGGCGGCACGGCTTTGCAGGAACGGAATCTTCGGCGTGCGAATCATGTGCACGATCAGCGTCTGGGTCAGCAAGCCGACCACGAACCAGCCGGACTGGAACAGCGTCTGGTGATCCGGCGTGTTGGCGTCAAACACGTACCACATCAAGGCGAACGTGGTGATGTCAAAGATCGAACTGATCGGGCCGAAGAACAGCATGAAGCGCCCGACATCGCCCGGCTGCCAGCGTTGTGGTTTTTTCAGCATTTCCTCGTCGACGTTATCGAATGGAATGGCGATCTGCGAAATGTCGTAGAGCAGGTTCTGCACCAGCAGGTGCATCGGCAGCATCGGCAGGAACGGAATGAACGCACTGGCGACCAGCACCGAGAATACGTTGCCGAAGTTGGAACTGGCAGTCATTTTGATGTACTTGAGCATGTTGGCGAAGGTGCGCCGGCCTTCGAGCACGCCCTCCTCCAGCACCATCAGGCTCTTTTCGAGGAGGATGATGTCGGCCGCTTCCTTGGCGATGTCCACCGCACTGTCTACCGAGATACCGATGTCAGCCGTACGCAGCGCGGGTGCGTCGTTGATGCCGTCACCCATGAAACCGACCACGTGACCGTTGCCTTTGAGGATGCGCACGATGCGCTCCTTGTGCGACGGCGTCAGTTTGGCGAACACATTGGTGGTTTCCACGGCTACCGCCAGTTCGGCATCGCTCATGCGCTCAACGTCATTGCCCAGCAGCAGGCCTTGTTGCGCGAGGCCGACTTCGCGGCAGATCTTCGCAGTCACCAGTTCGTTGTCACCGGTCAGCACCTTCACTGCCACACCATGTTCGGCCAAGGCCTTGAGCGCTGGCGCGGTGCTTTCCTTCGGTGGATCGAGGAACGCCACGTAACCGATCAGCGTCAGGTCCTGCTCATCGGCCAGGCTGTAAATCTCGCGACCTTCGGGCATTGAGCGGGCAGCCACCGCCACCACGCGCAAGCCTTCAGCGTTGAATGCTGCGGTGACCTGACGAATCCGGGTCAGCAATTCATCGCTCAAGGCTTCATCGACCTCGCCGTGACGCACGCGGCTGCACACCGCCAACACTTCTTCCACCGCACCTTTGCAGATCAACTGGTGTGGCTGGCCACGCCCTTCGACCACCACCGACATACGCCGACGATTGAAGTCGAACGGAATCTCATCGACCTTGCGAAACGCCGTGCCGACTTTCAGTTCACGGTGAATTTCCACGTGTTCCAGCACCGCGACATCCAGCAGGTTTTTCAGGCCGGTCTGGTAGTAGCTGTTGAGGTAAGCCATTTCCAGCACGTCATCGGAGTCTTCACCCCAGACGTCGACATTGCGCGCCAGGAAGATCTTGTCCTGAGTCAGCGTGCCGGTCTTGTCGGTGCACAGCACGTCCATGGCACCGAAGTTCTGAATCGCGTCCAGACGTTTGACGATGACCTTTTTGCGTGACAGAAACACCGCGCCTTTGGCCAACGTCGAGGTGACGATCATCGGCAGCATTTCCGGGGTCAGGCCGACGGCAATCGACAGTGCGAACAGCAGCGCTTCGGTCCAGTCACCCTTGGTGAAACCGTTGATGAACAGCACCAGCGGCGCCATCACGAACATGAAACGGATCAACAGCCAGCTGACTTTGTTGACGCCTTGCTGGAAGGAAGTCACTGCGCGATCAGTAGCGCCAACACGCTGGGCCAACGCACCGAAATAAGTGCTGTTGCCGGTGGTGAGAATCACCGCCACCGCTGTGCCGGAGACGACGTTGGTGCCCATGAACAGGATGTTGTCCAGCTCCAGAGGATTGCGCGTGTCGCGATCAGCCTGACGTGGAAACTTTTCCACCGGCATCGATTCGCCGGTCATCGCCGCTTGGCTGACGAACAGATCCTTGGCGCTGAGCACCCGGCAATCGGCAGGAATCATGTCACCAGCCGATAGCACGATCAGGTCGCCCGGCACCAATTGTTTGATCGGCAATTCGCTGCGTGGCGCGTCACGGCGCATCACCGTCGCGGTGTTGCTGACCATGGCTTTGAGCGCATCGGCGGCCTGGTTGGATTTGCTTTCCTGCCAGAAACGCAGCAGCGTCGACAGCACCACCATGGAGAAAATCACCACGGCGGCTTTGAGGTCTTCGGTCAACCACGAGATCACCGCCAACAGGGTCAGCAGCAGGTTGAACGGGTTTTTGTAGCAGTGCCACAGGTGAATCCACCATGGCAGCGGCTGCTCGTGTTCAACTTCGTTGAGGCCGTATTGCGCACGCAGCGCATCTACTTCGAAATCGGTCAGGCCATCGGAATGCGTACCCAGTGACGACAGCAACATACCGCTGTCGCACTGCGCGGCATCGACCAGGGTGTTGGCCAGAGTGGGCGGGACTTCACGGCTGACCGTGGAGTCGCTGATCGATTCCAGCAGCGCCAGGCGACGGAAGTGCCGGGCGATGTGGCGGGTCCGCAGAAAACCTGCGAAGAATTCCTTGAGCGTAAGTTTCATGGCTGTTGCACCTATGGTCAGCCGGGAAACCGTCAAGCAGGTACCGCCGCGCCTCGTCCGCCGGAAAAACCGGCACGGCAAGGCTTGGCGCGCCGGTCAGAAAAGACAGGCGTGTCGATAGGGCTGCGATCACAACAATGAAGTCGCAATCACGCTCTGTTCAGCGTCGATGAGAAGGACGTCTAGCCATGGCCCAGGACGGGTCATGCACGGGATGCCGCTGCTCGCTTTTACGGCGAGACAACGACAGAGAAAGTCTGCGCGTTATCTTGCCGAGAATCTGCCGGTTACCGAGACCGGCCGACAACTGTCACTCGAACAAGTACCCACTGTGGGTCTCCGCTATTGATGAAAACGCGCGAAGCTTACGCCCCGATGTCTGGAGAGTAAACCCGCAAAAGGAGGTGTATCGGGGAATGTGGGGGATGTTCAGGAAGGGTTCAGGATTGTGAAACTCTGGTGTTTTCGAAGGCCCCATCGCGAGCAGGCTCACTCCTACATTGGTCCTGCGTACACAGAACATTGTAGGAGTGAGCCTGCTCGCGATAGCGGTCTTTCCAGCGCCGCTGGTCTTAGCTGGCAGTCGCCAACAACAGGTCCGTCATGGAACGATGCCCACGGTTCTTGCCATGCTCATACAAAGAACCGGCAATCTCGTCCGCACGAATCGGTAGCACCGATAGCAACGTATCGCTCAGACCGTGGCTGGCCTGGCAGAAGCCCTGCATGTAGATGCCGGCCTTGCAGCGTTCGTCGGTGATCACTTTGTAGTTGCGATCGACCTCGAAGTCGCCCAGGTATTCTTCCAGCGGTGCCAGCAGTTTGCGGTGCATCTGCCGTTCGTAGCCGGTCGCCAGAACAACGGCATCGTAGTTGCGCACGGTGACTTCGCCGGTGGCGTTGTTGCGCACGGCCAGTTCGATACCGTTTTCGGTCGCGGTAGCGCTCTCGACAGTGGTCAACGTACGGAACGCGTGACGGGCAACCCCGGACACCTTCTGACGATAGAAGATGCCGTAGATGCGCTCGATCAGGTCGATGTCGACCACCGAATAGTTGGTGTTGTGGTACTCGTTGACCAGACGCTCACGCTCGGCGCTGTTCTGCTGGAACACCAGGTCGGTGAACTCCGGGGAGAACACTTCGTTGACGAACGGACTGTCGTCGGCAGGCTTGAGTGCCGAGCCGCGCAGGATCATGTCGACCTGTACCGACGGGAACGAATCGTTCAGATCGATAAAGGCTTCCGCCGCACTCTGTCCGCCACCGATGATCGCGATGCTCATCGGTTTATTGTTGACGCATGGCTGCTTGGCCATTTGCGACAAGTACTGCGAATGGTGGAACACACGAGTGTCGCCCTTCAGCGCCTTGAACGCCTCCGGAATGCGCGGCGTGCCGCCGGCGCTGACCACCACCGAACGGGTGGTCCGCACATGCTGCTGGCCATCGCTGCCACGGGAAATCACCCGCAGCGCTTCAACCTGGTGGTTGTGCAGGACCGGCTCGATGGTCAGCACTTCTTCGCCGTAACGGCTCTGCTCGGCGAATTGCCCGGCAACCCAGCGCAGGTAGTCGTTGTACTCCATACGGCACGGATAGAAGGTGCCGAGGTTGATGAAGTCGACCAGACGACCGTGATATTTGAGGTAATTGACGAACGAGTACGGGCTGGTTGGATTGCGCAGGGTCACCAGATCCTTGAGGAAGGAAATCTGCAACTCGCTCTGCGTCGACAGGGTGTTGCCATGCCAGCTGTAGTTGGCCTGCTTGTCGAGGAACAGCACATCCAGCTCGCCTTGGGTCGGGCCGCGCTCTTGCAGAGCGATGGCCAGTGCCAGGTTCGAAGGGCCGAAACCGACGCCGATCAGGTCGTGAACGATGGGCGATGCAATTGCCTGAGTCATTTCCAGTGTCCTCTGGATGAACCCCTCAACAAGGGGCAAGGAGAGCCTAAGTGACCTGACTGGCCTTGAGCAGGACAGCAGGTCGTCTGTTGAGTAGGAACGAGGACAGTGAATTAAAATTTAACGCGGACGGCTCAATGGGCATCCCATTGCTTGATGCGCAGGCGGCAATGCTTCATGGCATTGACGATGTGCTTTTCCACCAGAGCCTTGGAAATGCCGAGCTGCCCGGCGATTTCCGGGTGTGACAGGCCTTCGATCTTGCGCAGCAGAAAACTTTCGCGACACAGCGGTGACAACTCGGCCAACGCACGCTGAAGCATCTCCAGGCGCTGGCCATGATCAAGGTTGCCGTGGGGAGACGGGGTGAAATAGCGCTCTTCATTATCGAGCACGTCGAGTGACTCGACCTGGCGCAAAGCGTTGCGCCGATGATCGTCGATGACCAGATTCAGCGCGGTTCGGTAGAGAAAGGCGCGGGGTTGCTCGATCGGTGTGTCGCTGGAACGTTCCAGCACTCGCAGATAGGCGTCATGCACCACATCTTCGGCAACCTGACGGTTGCCGAGCTTGGCGTTCAGGAAACACACCAGCTCGCGATAGTAGTTTTCCAACATGACTCCCGGCCGCAAACCTGCGGGTTCTGTCCTTGAGCTCACTGATTGACCCCTGCGCAAAACGCAGTAGCAAGATAGTGGCAACTTGAGGTGCGTAATTTATAGTAATTCTCATATAGATTTAAAGTGGTGTTTATCGTTGACCGACAAATAGTGCTGCTCTATAGCTGTAACTTCGTATGTCCGCAGTTAAATTCTCCTGCACTTCCATCGTTTACAGGACAGCTCCCCGTGTCTGTCGCACCTTGCGACAGCGTTCAGTGCTGCCCGAATCTGTGTGCCAGCCGAACGACGGGCCGATTTTCACTGGCCGGAACCCTGCATGAAACGTCCCCGCCCCGCCCGACGCGCCCTGCTCGTAGTCCTTTGTCTGATCCCCGCTGTCGCGTACGCTGCGTGGCAGATCCTGCCGCCAGGTCGGGATAAATTCACCACTGTGCAAGTGACCCGTGGCGACATCGAAAGCAGCGTCACCGCGCTTGGCACACTGCAACCGCGTCGTTACGTGGATGTTGGCGCGCAAGCCTCCGGGCAGATTCAGAAAATCCATGTCGAAGTCGGCGACGTGGTCAAGGAAGGACAGTTGTTGGTGGAAATCGATCCATCAACGCAAAAGGCCAAGCTTGACGCCGGCCGCTTCTCGGTCGAGAACCTCAAGGCGCAATTGCAGGAACAACGTGCCCAGCACGAATTGGCGCAACAGAAGTATCAGCGCCAACAGAATCTGGCGGCTGGCGGTGCAACCCGCGAGGAAGACGTGCAGACCGCCCGCGCCGAACTGAAAGCCACGCAAGCGCGCATCGACATGTTCCAGGCGCAGATCCGTCAGGCCGAAGCCAGCCTGCGCAGCGATCAGGCCGAGCTCGGCTACACGCGGATCTATGCGCCAATGGCCGGCACCGTGGTCGCCCTCGATGCCCGCGAAGGCCAGACCCTCAACGCGCAACAGCAGACGCCGCTGATTCTGCGCATCGCCAAGCTGTCACCGATGACCGTTTGGGCCGAGGTTTCCGAGGCAGATATCGGCCATGTCAAACCGGGCATGACGGCTTATTTCACCACCCTCAGCGGCGGCAACCGGCGCTGGAGCAGCACCGTGCGGCAAATTCTGCCGGTGCCACCAAAACCGCTCGATCAGACCAGCCAGGGCGGCGGCAGCCCGGCCAGCAGCAGTAAAAGCGGCAGCGCTCGCGTCGTGCTGTACACGGTTTTGCTCGACGTCGATAACGCCGATAACGCCTTGATGGCCGAGATGACTACCCAGGTGTTTTTCGTCGCTGATCAGGCCAGGGACGTCCTCACTGCCCCAGTGGCTGCTCTGCAAGGCAGCGCTACCGCCAACCTGCAAACAGCCCAAGTGGTCGCTGCCAACGGCAAGATCCAGTCGCGCGAGGTACGTACCGGGATCAGCGATCGGCTCAAGGTGCAGGTTCTCGAAGGACTTGACGAAGGTGATCACCTGCTCATCGGCCCCGCTGACGGCAGTGGTGGTTGAATGCAAACGCCCTTGATCGATCTGCAGGACATCCGCAAATCCTACGGCGGCGGCGACGCACCTGAAGTTCATGTACTGCGCGGCATCGACCTGTCGATCCACGCCGGCGAATTCGTGGCAATTGTCGGCGCATCCGGTTCCGGCAAATCGACACTGATGAACATCCTCGGCTGCCTCGACCGCCCGACGTCCGGCGAATACCGCTTCGCCGGGGAAAACGTCGCCGGCCTCGACAGCGACGAACTCGCATGGCTGCGCCGCGAAGCCTTTGGTTTCGTGTTCCAGGGTTATCACCTGATTCCGTCAGGCTCAGCCCAGGAAAACGTCGAGATGCCGGCGATCTATGCCGGCACTCCGGCCGCCGAGCGCCACGCCCGCGCGGCCGCCCTGCTAGACCGCCTCGGCCTGGCCTCACGCACCGGCAACCGTCCGCACCAGCTCTCGGGCGGCCAGCAACAACGGGTGTCGATTGCCCGTGCGTTGATGAACGGCGGCCACATTATTCTTGCCGACGAACCGACCGGCGCCCTCGACAGCCACAGCGGCAAGGAAGTCATGGCGCTGCTCGACGAACTGGCGAGTCAGGGCCACGTCGTCATTCTCATCACCCACGATCGCGAAGTGGCGGCGCGGGCCAAACGCATCATTGAAATTCGCGACGGCCTGATCATCAGTGACAGCGCCAAGGACAACCCCGAAGCCCAGACCAGCGCCAACCCTGGCGCCTTGCAAGCCGTCGATCTGCGCAAACGCCTGGTCGAAGGCGCCGAAGCCACCGGCGCCTGGAAAGGCGAACTGGTCGACGCCTTGCACGCCGCTTGGCGGGTGATGTGGATCAATCGCTTCCGCACCGCGCTGACCCTGCTCGGCATCATCATCGGCGTAGCCTCGGTAGTGGTAATGCTTGCGGTCGGCGAAGGCAGCAAGCGTCAGGTCATGGCGCAGATGGGCGCGTTCGGTTCGAACATCATTTACCTCAGCGGCTCGGCGCCCAATCCGCGCACGCCACCGGGGATCATCACCCTCGACGACGTCCGCGCACTGGCGAGCCTGCCGCAAGTGCAACGGATCATGCCGGTCAACGGCGCCGAGGCCGGTGTGCGGTTCGGCAATGCCGACCACTTGAGTTACGTCGGCGGCAACGACACCAACTTCCCGGCGATCTTCAACTGGCCGGTGGTGCAAGGCAGCTATTTCACCGAGGCCGACGAGGCGAACGCCGCCGCAGTGGCGGTGATTGGCCACAAAGTCCGGAGCAAACTGCTCAAGGACGTGATCAACCCGATCGGCCAATACATCCTGATCGAGAACGTACCGTTTCAGGTGGTCGGTGTACTGGCGGAAAAAGGCGCCAGCTCTGGCGACTCCGACAGCGACAACCGCATCGCCATCCCCTACTCGGCCGCCAGCGTCAGGCTGTTCGGCACCCGCGATCCGGAATACGTGGCCATCGCCGCCACCGACGCACGCAAGGTCAAGGACGCCGAAGAAGCCATCGAGCAGCTCATGCTGCGCTTGCACAACGGCAAGAAGGATTTCGAGCTGACCAACAATGCCGCAATGATCCAGGCCGAGGCGCGCACGCAAAATACCCTGTCGCTGATGCTCGGCTCGATTGCCGCGATTTCCCTGCTGGTCGGCGGCATCGGCGTGATGAACATCATGCTCATGACCGTGCGTGAACGTACCCGCGAGATCGGTATCCGCATGGCCACCGGTGCGCGGCAGCGCGACATTTTGCGCCAGTTTCTCACCGAGGCAGTGATGCTCTCGGTGGTCGGCGGCATTGCCGGCATCGCCCTGGCGTTGATCGTTGGCGGCGTGCTGATTCTGAGCGAAGTGGCCGTCGCGTTCTCGTTGATGGCAGTGCTCGGCGCTTTCGGCTGCGCCCTTGTCACCGGTGTTGTCTTCGGCTTCATGCCGGCCCGCAAAGCTGCCCGGCTCGACCCGGTCACGGCCCTTACCAGTGAATGATCGATCTATGAAACCGCGCCTCAGTTTATTGACCGTGTGCCTGATCCTCAGCGCCTGCGGCAGTCCCGTGCAACGCCCCGACAGTGGCGTGCAAGCGCCCGCGATCTGGCAGTCGCCGCACAGCGCCAGCAGCGCCCGCAACAACCTGCAGTGGTGGACGCAGTTCGGCAGCCCCGAGCTGGATCGCCTGATCGAACAGGCCCGCGTCGGCAGTTTCGACCTCGCGGCCGCCGTTGCCCGCGTGCGCCAGGCGCAGGCCGGCACGGTGATCGCCGGCGGCTCACTGCTGCCGGAGGTCAAGGCCGGGCTCAATGCCAATCGGCAGAAACTGCTGCGCGGCAATGGCTACAGCCAGCTCGATGCCAACAGCAGCAACAAAGCCGTGGACTACTTCGACACCAATCTGAGCGCCACTTACGAAATCGATTTCTGGGGCGGCAAACGCGCCTCGCGGGACAGCGCGCAGTTCACTTTGCAGGCCAGCGAATTCGACCGGGCAACCGTCGAGCTGACATTGCTCAGCGGCGTAGCCAGCACGTATGCGCAAACCCTGTCACTGCGCGAGCAGAGCCGCATCGCCGAACTCAATCTGGCCAACGCACAAAGCGTGCTGAAATTGGTGCAGACGCGTTTTGATTCAGGCTCGGCGACCGCGCTGGAACTGGCACAGCAGAAGAGCCTGGTCGCCACCCAGCAGTGGCAATTGCCGCGCGTGCAACAGCAAGCCCAGGAAGCGTTGATCAGCCTCGCCGCCCTGCTCGGCAGACCGGTGCAGCAACTGTCGCCGACAGAGTCCTTCGATCACCTGCAATGGCCTGATATTGCCGCCGGCGTGCCCAGCGAGTTGCTCACTCATCGTCCGGACATTGCTCGCGCCGAAGCGCAACTGGCCGCCGCCGAAGCTGACGTCAAAGTCGCCCGAGCGGCGATGTTGCCAGCACTGACCCTGACCGCCCAGCTCGGCTCAGGCGCCAACCAGTTCGACGATTTGATTCGCAGCCCTTTCTACAACCTGACCGCCGGGCTGGTCGCACCGATCTTCAACAACGGTCGCCTCGGCGCGGAACGCGACAAGGCCACGGCACGCCAGCAAGAGCTGCTGGAAACCTATCGTGGCGCGATCATTAACGGTTTCGCCGACGTGGAAAAAGCCCTCAACAGCATTCGTCGGCTGGACGAGCAGCGGTTGTGGCAGAACGAAGAATTGAATCAGGCGCAGACCGCTTTCAACATTGCGCAAAGTCGATACGAGGCCGGTGCTGAAGATTTGCTCACGGTATTGGAAACCCAGCGCACGCTGTATGCCGCGCAGGACCAGAATGCGCAACTGCGGCTGTCACGAGTGCAGGCAAGCATTGCGCTGTACAAGGCGCTGGGCGGTGGGTGGACGCAGTAATAGCGTTGCCTGGCAGACCGTTTTCGCGAGCAGGCTCGCTCCCACAATGAATGGCGGTGTTTACGCAATCTGCGAGCAACACCTGATCCTGTGGGAGCGAGCCTGCTCGCGAATGAACGATGACGCAGCCCTCAAGCCGGGCTGGTTTTAGCCTTCAGATTGCGCGCATACCACGGTCGTTGCGGCACGCGGCGGAACAGCCCGGCGAGTTTTTCTTCGTCGGTGATGAAGGTGATGCGCAGCGCCAGTTTCATGGTTTCCGGATCCATTTCCACCGACTTGCCCACCTGCAGGCCCGGCGTGGTGCTGCAGCCATGGGTGATCGGCCCCAGCCACGGATCATCAACCTCGACCCAACGCCCCGGCGCAAACCACTGCACGCCATTGACCTGCAGGCGGCTGACTTCACCCGGATGAAAACGCTCATGGGCGCGGAACCAGTCTTCGATGCGATCGTCGATCCAGCCATGAAAGTGCCAGAACGCCGGGTTGACGTGGGATGAAAACGGGTCACCGAGGAAGTCGTTTTCAGCGTTGTACCAGCGCGCAGCGAAGTCTGCCGGATCCCGTGCAAACGGCACCGGTTGCCCATTGGAAGGATCGCGCGGCACCGAAGCCCAACGCATGTGCAGCCAGTCGTGCAGCCCCAGCTCCACTTCGGAGCCGAACTGCCCCAACGTGAGTTTCGCCAGATACGCCGGATCGCGGTATTGCGACTCCCAGACCTGGAAGTTGCTTTCATAGGTTTCAGCAGTCTTGATGTCGCTGACCCACTGACTGAACTCATCGTCGCCCGCCGCCGTCCACGTTGGCGGCAAAGCCGTGCCGTCGTGGTTGTCGAAGTAGCGGGCGAAACCGATGCGATCGCGGATCAACTCCGGCTGCGGTAGCGGGAAATACTCCCAGGACGGCAGGTCCTGCATGGAACGCGCCGTACCGAGCATGTGCCGGTGCATGAAAAAGAAGTCCACGCCGGAGCCGTTGCGATCTTTGCGCGGGCCACGGGCATCTCGCTCCTTGTCACGCGGCCCGGGCTGCCAGCCAATCCCGCGCAGCGCCTCGCGCTTGTCCTCGGGAAGCTTGTGCCATTTGTCGCGCGTCGCATGCCACAACTGGTGGAACAGGCGATGCTCAGGAGAAATCAACCACGCCAGCAGCGTCGCGTTCAGCGGCGTGCGCTCGCGGGCTTCGGGAAACAGCTGCTTGACCGCGACGAAGCGGTTGTCCTGCGCAGGCAAATTCAACGGCCGGTCGAGGCGCAGCGCTTTGCCGCTGAGAGTGCCGCTGCCGGCATTGCCGAAATCGGCCCAGACCTCATCGAGGATCATGTCCAGCTCATAGCTGATCTGGCCATCAGCGCCGATCAACCGCCAACTCAGTTTCGCCGCATCGGCCTTGGCCAGATCACCGAGAATTCGGTAACGAGGTGTTTCGCCAGAGCGCAAACGCTCCGGCGTATCGAGAAAACCGCACACGCCCCGACCTTTATGGCCAATGTCGAGAAGCACCTGCAGACCTTTCTGCGGCAAGCCTGCAAGGCCCGCGTCAGCGCCTTCGAAACGGATATCCCAGACCCCGCGCAAGGCGTTCGCCAGGCGCTGACCGGCCATGTCCGCCACATCAAAAGAGGCCTCGCCCGGCGTGATCGTCGGATCCGGCTTCGTCCATTCACGATGCCCAAAATAAGCCGCCGGCACGGCAGCGCCAGTCAGCGCCAGGCCTGCCATGAACCATCGTCGAGAAATCTTCATTGCCCTACCTGTGTCAGCCATGAAGCAGGCTTTATCCAAGCTAGAACGTTTGTTGCGCAGGTAAATTTATGTGGGTTTGAAAAGATCGCAGCCTTTGGCAGCTCCTACATGGAATGTATATCCCTGTAGGAGCTGCCAAAGGCTGCGATCTTTTAACCTGGCAACCTAAATTCCACGGCCATCCACTCGTTCTTCCCAGATAGCAAAGGCCCCCGCGCCTGCACCTCAATGGCGAACCCGACTGAGATGGCAATGACAAAACCACGTTCGAAAAAGGCTCTATTCATTGGCCTGCCGTTAGCCTTGGCGATCAGCGCCGGCGCAGGCTTTGCCGTATGGCAACACTGGTTCAAGGATGACCTGGGCTACCCGGTCAAAGTCATGAAACAGGCAGATGAGCTGCACGAACGCATGCTCTCTTTCGATAGCCATGTCAGCCTGACGCAGAACTTCGGCACCGACGGCCACGAGGCCGACAAGGACGGTGACGGCCAGTTCGATCTGGCCAAAGCCAATCGCGGTCGCCTGTCCGGCGCGGCACTGACCATCTTCGGCTGGCCAGAAATGTGGAACGGTCCGAACGCACCGCACAAGCCAACACCCGGCTTCGTTGACGAGGCGCGCAACCAGCAGGAAATTCGCTTCAAGATCATCTCCGGCATGGTCCGCGACTATCCCAATCAGGTCGCCATCGCCTACACCCCGGATGATTTCCGTCGTCTGCACGGCGAAGGCAAATTCGCGATTTTCATCAGCATGCTCAACGCCTACCCGCTGGGCCACGATCTGAGCCTGCTGGATATGTGGACGGCGCGCGGCATGCGCATGTTCGGTTTCAGCTACATCGGCAATAACGACTGGGCTGATTCATCGCGTCCGTTGCCGTTCCTCAATGATTCACCGGACGCCCTCGACGGTCTCTCGGATCTGGGCAAGCAAGCGGTCAAGCGCCTGAACGATCTGGGCGTGATCATCGACGTCTCGCAAATGTCGACCAAGGCCCTTGAGCAAGTCGCGCAACTGAGCCGCACGCCGCTGATCGCCTCGCACTCGGCGCCACGCGCGATGGTCGATATTCCACGCAACCTCAGCGACAAGGAAATGCAACTGATCAAGAACAGTGGCGGCGTGGTGCAGATCGTCGCATTCTCGCAATACCTGCGCCCACTGACGCAGACCACGCAAGACAAACTCAATGAGATGCGCAAGGACTTCGATCTGCCGCCCCTGCCAAACCTGGCCATGGCGTTGATGCCCGGTGATCCGATCATTGCCGCGTGGTCCGAACAGAAGTTCGGCCAGTACGCTGGCCGCCTCTACGGCATCCTCGAAGAAGAGCCGAAAGCCAGCCTCAAGGACCTGGGCGACGCCATCGATTACGCGGTACGCAAGATCGGCATCGATCATGTCGGCATCAGCTCCGACTTCAACGAAGGTGGCGGCGTCAAAGGTTTCGAGAATGTTGGCGAGATCCGTAACGTCACCGCCGAGTTGATCTCGCGCGGTTATTCCGAGGCGGATATCGCCAAACTGTGGGGCGGCAACTTCCTGCGGGTCTGGGATCAGGTCGAGAAAGCCGCGAAAACGGCACTGGCCACCGCGCCGGGAACCGCCAAGCCATGAGCAATCGTCGTGATTTTCTCAAGCAGGCCGGGATACTGGCTGCGGCGCTGCCACTGGGTGCGAGCCTGCCCACGCTCGCCAGTGCTTCAGCCGTTGCGCCGCTGCCGCGCAACAAGTGGGCGCAGCTGCAACAGCTGTTCGATCAGGACCCGGACTGGCTGCACTTCTCCAATTTTCTGATCACCTCGCACCCCAAACCGGTGCGCGAGGCCATCGAGCAGCATCGCGCGGCCCTCGACAAAAACCCCGGTCTGGCGATGGATTGGGACCTGGGCGTGATCGAACAGCGCGAGGAAAACGTGCGGGTCTGGGCCGCTCGCTACTTGCAGGCCAACGCCAAGCAGATCGCGCTGACCGGCAGCACCACCGAAGGCCTGGCGACGATTTATGGCGGCGCGCATGTGCGCGCCGACCAGGAAATTCTCACCACCGTCCACGAACATTACGCCACCCACACCATCCTCGCCTTGCGCACCGAACGCGATGGCACGCGGGTGCGCAAGATCCCGTTGTTCAAGGATGTGTACAGCGCCAGCAAAGCCGAAATCCTCGCCAACATCGACAACGCCATACGTCCCGAAACCCGCGTGCTGGGCATGTGCTGGGTACATTCGGGCAGCGGCCTGAAACTGCCAATCGGCGAGATCGGCGCAATCGTCGACAAGCACAATCGCGGTCGCAGCGATGCCGACCGGATCGTCTATGTGGTCGACGGCGTGCACGGCTTCGGCGTGGACAACCTCAACTTCGCGCAAATGAACTGCGACTTCTTCATCGCCGGCACACATAAATGGATGTTCGGCCCACGCGGTACCGGGATCATCTGCAGCCGCTTCGAAGACGTCAGATACGTCACGCCGGTTATTCCGACGTTCTCCGAAGCCACAGCGTTTTCCACCACCATGACCCCGGGTGGCTACCACGCGTTCGAGCATCGCTGGGCACTGGACGAGGCGTTCAAGTTGCACCTGCAACTGGGCAAGGCTGATGTCGAAGCACGCATTCACGCGCTCAACAGTTACTTGAAACAGCGCCTGCAACAACGTCCGCAAATCGAACTCGTCACGCCGTTGAGTCCAGCGCTGTCCGCCGGTTTCACATTCTTCCGGGTCAAGGGCAGGGACAGCGACAAGATCGCTGCGCACCTGATGGCCAACCGCGTGGTGGCCGATGCCGTCCACCGCGATGTCGGCCCGGTGATCCGCACCGCACCCGGGCTGCTCAATGACGAAGCACAAATCGACCGTCTGCTGGCCGTGCTCGACCAAGCCCTCTGAGCGCTCCCTTTTTCTTTTAGCGAGACCCGCCATGAACAGTGAACTGCGTCGTTTTCCTCTCAAGACCCTGCCGGCGCTGATGCTCACCGCCCTCGCCGCCGGCCTGCTGCCTGGCGCTGCCCAGGCTGCCACACCACCGGCGCCGGGCAAGGTGTTCAAGGACTGCAAGGACTGCCCGGAAATGGTCGTGCTGCCCACCGGCACCTTCACCATGGGCACCCCGGACGATGAAGTCGGCCGCGAGCCTGACGAAGGCCCGATGCACCCGGTGACGTTTGCCCAGCCGCTGGCGATCAGCCGTTTTCAGGTACTGCGCGGCGAGTGGGATGCCTACCTCAAGGACAGCGGCTACAAAATGCCCGACGGCGACACGCGTCCAGGTCGTGCGTGCAAGGCCGGCATTCCCGACTATCAGGGCAGCGACCCGCGCAAACAGTACACCGACAAGCACCCAGCAGTGTGCATGGACTTTCCTGAAATCGAAGCGTACGTGGCGTGGCTGTCGAAAAAGACCGGCAAGCAATATCGACTGGTCAGCGAATCCCTGCGTGAATACGCCGCACGTGGTGGCAGCACCGGGCCGTTCCCCTTCCCATTCGATGAGGGGAAGGAATACAGCATCGCCAAACACGCCAACACTTACGGCGCCGCCGATGGCTACAACTTCACGGCGCCGGCCGGCAGCTTTCCAGCCAATGCCTTCGGCGTGTACGACATGCACGGCAACATCTATGAATGGACCGCCGACTGCTACAACGAAAACTACGTCGGCGCACCGAGCGACGGCAGCGCCTGGCTGAGCGGCAAATGCGAGATCCGCCGCATCCGAGGCAACGACTGGGGCGAAGCGCCAGTGTTCTCCCGCTCCGGTAACCGCAATGCCACCTACACCGACACGCGCGGCGACTGGATCGGCTTTCGCGTCGCCCGCGATCTGTAACGCCATCGCCGGCTAAATTAGCCGTCCTGCCAGTCGTTTTACAGGTGAGCGCGAACCGCCACGGTGCGCCACCGCCCTCTACGTCATCCAGGCGAAGTCCGCGATCAATAGCGGCCTTCGCCGCTCTTTCAAGCAGGGAACCTCCATGAGCAAACCAACACGCGGGGTGATCAAAGAATTGTTCGCCCTGCTCAAACCCTTTCGGCTGATTGTGACCGTCTCGACCCTGCTCGGTATGGTCGGCGGTCTGAGCGTCACCGCGCTACTGGCGACCATCAACAGCGTATTGCATACCGAAGGCGACCTGAGCAACACCATGGTCGCGCTCTTCGCCGGGTTGTGCCTGCTGGCCCTGACCAGTTCGATTTTCTCCGACATCGGTACCAACTATGTCGGCCAGCACATCATTGCCAAACTGCGTAAGGAGCTGGGCGAGAAAGTCCTCTCGGCCCCCATTGAACAGATCGAGCGCTATCGCAGCCATCGTCTGATCCCGGTGCTGACCCACGACGTCGACACCATCAGCGACTTCGCTTTCGCTTTCGCCCCGCTGGCGATTTCCATGACCGTCACCCTGGGCTGCATGGGCTATCTGGCGATGTTGTCATGGCCGATGTTTTTGATGGTGGTGGTCGCGATTCTGCTGAGCACGATCATTCAGTACATTGCTCGCGGGCGTGGCATGCAGGGCTTCATGAAGGCCCGCGACTACGAAGACGAGTTGCAGAAAAACTACCACGCCGTGGCTGAAGGCGCGAAAGAACTGCGCATCCACCGCCCGCGCCGGCACCGCATGTTCGTTGCCGGCATCGAAGGAACGGCGAACAAGATCTGCGACACCCAGGTACGCTCGGTGAACACGTTCGTCATCGCCAAAACCCTCGGTTCGATGCTGTTTTTCGTGGTCATCGGCTTGGCGCTGGGCTTGCAATCGCTGTGGCCGAGCACAGATAAAGCGGTGATCAGCGGCTTCGTGCTGGTGTTGCTGTACATGAAAGGCCCGCTGGAACATTTGATCAGCACTTTGCCAATTGTCAGCCGCGCACAAATCGCGTTTCGCCGCATCGCCGAACTGTCGGAGCAATTTTCTTCGCCCGAACCACACCTGCTGCTCAGCGAGCAAGGCCCGAAAAACAAAGTCGTGCACAGTCTGGAACTGACCGACGTGTCGTACAGTTTCCCCACCGTGGAAGGTGCATCGCCGTTTCGTCTGGGCCCGGTGAACCTGAAAATCGAACAGGGCGACATCATTTTCATCGTCGGTGAAAACGGCTGTGGCAAGACCACTCTGATCAAGCTGTTGCTGGGCCTGTACGCGCCGCAACAGGGTGAGATCCGCCTCAACCAGCAGATCATCGACGCCGCGACCCGCGATGATTATCGTCAGTTGTTCACGACGATTTTCGCCGACTATTACTTGTTCGACGACGTGGTCCAGGGCGACACGCATATCCCGGAAGACGCCAACAAATACCTGCAGCGCCTGGAGATCGCCCACAAGGTCAGCGTGCGTGACGGTTCGTTCACCACCACCGACCTGTCCACCGGCCAGCGCAAGCGTCTGGCGTTGATCAACGCATGGCTGGAAGAGCGTCCGGTGCTGGTGTTCGACGAATGGGCCGCCGACCAGGACCCGACCTTCCGCCGCATTTTCTACACCGAGCTGCTGCCTGACCTGAAGCGTCTGGGCAAAACCATCATCGTCATTTCCCACGACGATCGTTACTTCGATGTCGCCGACCAATTGGTGCGCATGAGCGCCGGCAAAGTGGTCACCGAGCTTCAACCCGCCTGATTGTGAAAAATTTGTAAAAAAAGTGCGTTGAGCCTTTCCGGTTTTCGGAAGGTTCAACGTCTTATTTACAGTTAATAGAAATAGTTCTCAGTCAACACTTTGAAGAGTAGAAGAATAATGCCCGCACCGCACGGACTCCACCCGCTCGCCAAGGCTCTGCTGATCCGCCGTTCTTTCCGTTCCACGTTGCCAGCGCTGTGCGCCATGGTTCTGACCTTGCCGATGATCGGCCAGGCGCAGGCTGCGGCCGTGGCGATCAATATTCCTGCCCAGTCGCTGGGGAGCGCTTTGCAGGAATTCGGCCGCCAGACCAACCTTCAGGTGCTGTACAGCCCGGATGAAGTGAGTGGTCTGCGCAGCAGCGCGGTCAGCGGCAACCTGGAACCGACTGCCGCCATCGCGCAGTTGCTCAACGGCACCGACATTGCCTACAGCGTTGAAGGCAATAACGTCGCGTTGCGCTCGCGCAGCAACAGCGGCGCCAGTCTGGATCTGGCACCGACCAACATCTCCGCCACCGCGGAATCGGCCTGGGGTCCGGTCGACGGGATCGTCGCCAAACGCAGCGCCACGGGTTCGAAAACCGATACGGCAATCAAGGTCATCCCGCAGACGATCAACGTCGTCACCCAGGACGAAATCAAGATGCGCGGTTCGCAATCGGTCACCGAGGCCCTGCGTTATACCCCGGGCATCACTGGTGGCGGATTCGCCGACCGCGTGAAGATTTTTGACGAGCCGACTTCCCGCGGCTTCTCCCCGACTCCGCTGTACCTCGACGGCCTGCACATGCCTTACGGCGGCGGCAGCACCGGCGGTTCGCTGCAGATCGACCCATACACCCTGGAGCGCATCGAAGTGCTCAAAGGTCCGGCCTCGGTGCTCTATGGTCAGAACCAGCCTGGCGGCATCGTCAACATGGTCAGCAAGCGTCCGACCGCGACACCGCTGCACGAAGTGAAGATCGGTGGCGGCAGCTACGACCGCGCCTACGGTGCCTTCGACCTCGGCGGCCCGATCGACGATCAGGGTGAATTCCTCTATCGCCTGACCGGTGTGGTCAACGACAGCAACTCGGCCATCGACTACGCCAGCCAGAACCGCATGATGCTGGCGCCAAGCCTGACCTGGCTGCCGAACGACCGCACCACCATCACCGTGTTCGGCCAGTACCAGAAGGACCACGACGTACCGGAAGCCCAGGGCCTGCCAGCGTTCGGCACAGTCAAGAGCACCTCCAATGGTCGCATCAGCCGCAGCCGCTTCATCGGCGAGCCGGACGTGAACAAATACCATCGCGAGCAGTTTGTCGTCGGTTACGAAATCGCTCACGAACTCAACGACGTCTGGACCTTCAAGCAGAATGCCCGTTACGCCGACGTCAACGACCAGTACGTCGCGCCGCTGCACGGCTATTCGTTCCCGACCAACCCGGTCACCGGCCTCAACGACAGCAGCTTCCAGAGCCGTTACGCCGTGGACTGGTCGCAGCACAACAAGGTCTACGGCCTCGATAACATTGCCCAGGCCAAGTTCAAGACTGCCGATATCGACCACACCGTGCTGTTGGGCGTGGACTACTACCACTTCAACTCGAAGTTCCTTGGCCTGTATGACCGCACTGCTCCGGGTATCGACCTGTACAACCCGGTGTATGGCAGCGCGATCAACTTCCGCCAGCCGTACAAATGGGATAACACCATCACCCAGACCGGTCTGTACGCTCAGGATCAACTGCGCTGGAACCAGTGGTTCCTGACCCTCGGCGGTCGTTACGACTTCGCCGAAACCGACAACAAGCAACCGCTGACCGGTGGTCACAGCAACCAGAAAGACGAGAAGTTCACCGGTCGCGCCGGCCTTGGCTACGAGTTCGAGAACGGCATCACCCCTTACGTGAGCTACGCCGAATCGTTCCTGCCGCAAACCGGTACTGACATCGGCGGTGGTGCGTTCGAACCGACCACCGGCAAGCAGTACGAAGTCGGTATCAAGTACGAACCGACCTTCGTCGACGGTTTCATTCAGCTGTCGGCTTACCAGATCGACCAGGACAACATGCTGACCACCGACCTCAACAACCCGGGGTTCAGCGTCCAGAGCGGTACGGTGCGTTCGCGTGGCGTAGAGCTGGAAGGCAAGGTCAATGTCACGCAGAACCTGCGCGTACTGGCCGCCGTGTCGCGTAACCAGACCAAGTGGCACAGCGCCAACGACGGTCGCGAAGGTCGCACCGTGGCCATGGCTCCACCGTTGACCGCATCGGCGTGGATCAACTACGACTTCGACATTTCTACTGCTCTGGCCGGTTTCGGCATGGGCCTGGGTGCTCGTTACGTACAACAAAGCTACGGTTCGGACTACGAGTCGGATTCCTTCCAGGTACCGTCGTACACCGTGTATGACGCGATGGTTTCCTATGATCTGGAAAAATCGCCTCTACATGTCAAAGGTGTGAAGCTGCAGGCTAACCTGCAGAACATCACCGACGAGAAGTATGTTGCCGCGTGCAACGGGACCCTCGACTGCTACTACGGCGAAGGCCGTACCATGACTGCTGACGTGACCTACAACTGGTAATACGTTTTGCGCTCACTGAAACGCCGGCATTTGCCGGCGTTTTTTTTGGGGATCTTGGGTTTTGGGTGTATATCCGTTGCTTCGGGTGCTGCCGCTGGCGGTTTCGCTCTTACAGCGACTCACTTTTTCAAACGCCAAAAAGTAAGCAAAAGGCTTTGCCCCTGGCGTACGGCACTTCGCTTAGGCTCAGTGTTCCCTCGCTACGGTGTCCATCCGGGGGCATCGCCTACGGTTTGCTTCGCTGCACCTCCTCTCGATGTGTTCGACTTCGTCGAACGGCGCTGCGCGCCTACCCCCGGATGAACACCTCCGCTCGGCCTGCCGATGGGGCAAAAGATCAAAAGCCGAAGCCAGATCAAAAGCCAGATCAAGAGCCCCTCACCCTAGCCCTCTCCCTGAGGGAGAGGGGACTGACGGTGGTGTTTGGGAGAGTTACGCCGACGTGAAATACCGAGTCGAACTCAGATCTTGAAAAACACCCAAATCGGCTCCCTCTCCCTCGGGAGAGGGCTGGGGTGAGGGGCAAATCCACCACCAAACCCAAAGCCGACCACGCTGTGCTCTTCACCACTCAATAGGCCGAGTGTCAGCTCGCCTGCTTTTGATCTTGATCTGTAAGGCGACGTCGGAAGGCTGAGTGGAGGGATTGATCCGGGGGTGGGAGCGCAGCGACCGTTTGGCGCAGCCAAACACAGCGAGAGTAGGTGCAGCGAAGCAAACCGGAGACGCTGCGCCCGGATCGATCCCGCAGCGAAGGAACCCCGAGCCCCAGCGAGCGGGCCGCACGCAGGAGCAAGCCTTTTTGGTTACTTTTTCGGCGTCTGGAAAAAGTGACCCGCCGTAAGGGCGGAACCCTAATCAGCAACACCCGCAGCAACGGATATTCCCCCCCCCCTCGTCAAGCCAAAGCAAACACCTCTACCAAGCACCCAGCAATATGCTCCTGCGCCTCTTCAGCCTCATCAATAATCGCCCCCATGCGCATGAAGTCGTGGGTCATTCCCTCATAAACCTTCAACTCCACCGCAACCCCCGCCGCCTGCAAGTGACGCGCATACGCCACGCCCTCATCGTGCAACGGATCACACTCGGCCAACACCAACAGCACCGGCGCAACGTTAGCGTTAACCTCAGCCAGCAACGGCGAGAAACGCGGATCGAGACGATCACTGGCATCACGCTGATAGTGCTCATAAAACCACTGCAGCGAAGCCTTCTCCAACAGATACCCTTCGCCGAACTGCTCGATGGAAGGCGTGCTGCGACTGGCATCGGTGACCGGATAGATCAGCACCTGCAAGCGCGGCTGCACAGCCGCATCCGTCAGTTGCGCGGCGAGCACCGTGGTCAGGCTGCCACCGACGCTGTCACCGGCAATCGCCAGACGCGCGGCATCGATGCCCAGATCCGCAGCACGGGCCACCAGCCAGTCCCAGGCATCGCGGGCGTCGTTGGCTGCCGTCGGAAAGCGAAACTCCGGCGCCAGCCGATACGCCACCGACAACACCACACAATCAGCCATCGAAGCCAACGCCCGGCACAGAGAATCGTGGGAATCGAGGCTGCCGACCACATAACCGCCACCATGGAAATACAACAGCGCCGGACGCCCGGCACCGCTACTCAAAGGCTGATTGCTGTAGATCCGCGCGTTCAGACGCGTGCCATCGCGCACCGGCAATTGCAACTCATCCACCACAACCAGCTCTTCGCCGCCGGCGTCCATCAACAACGACGACTGATCAAACTGTTCGCGAGCCTCTGCCGGGCTCAGCTCATGCATGCCAACGCGCTTGCCACTGGCCCGGCCGTTGCCGACCAGTTGCAGGAACGCGGCGATATCAGGGTTCAACGACATTCGTATCTCTCCAGACAGGTCGAGCGCCATAAAGGCGCCCGACCGTTTTTTCAGGTTCAGAACATAGTTCAGGACATGGCTACTGGTTCAACGATCTCGCCGAGCATTTCTTCAGCCTCGGACAGGAAAGTTTCATCGCGCGGGATCTGGAAGTGCCCGCAATCGAGCCATTCGCCGCCCATACCCGGTTGCTCAAGTTGCGCCGCCAGTTCCACAGCCTCCTCTTCGCGACCCAGCGTCCACCAGCAGATCGGATTGACCGCCAACGGAGCACAGCGATCCAGTTGCAACGACAATTGCTTGAGCCGGCGTGCCACGCTGAACACATGGGCCAGTTCATCGGCGCCGAGTGCCACGTAGGTTGAAGCGCCACGTTCGACACTCATGGCGCCGGCGAACAGTGCCCGCAGGTTATGCGGTGTTTCCTCACCGTCGATGCTCAAGTCCTGCGCAGCATCCGGCAGGGTCACCCGCAGGAAATCGCGCAGATCAGCCTGCCAGTCATCCACTGCGCCTTCGTTGACCTTGGCCGACGGCACGAAGCTGTCCACCAGGCCGACGAATTTCACGGTCTGACCAGCCTGTTCCAATTGCGCGGCCATCAACATCGCCAACGTCCCGCCCAGCGACCAGCCCAACAAGTGATACGGCCCGTGTGGCTGCTTCTCGCGAATCTGCGCCACGTAAGCGCTGGCCATGCTCTGCAACGACACATCGTTGAATGCCGGGTCCAAGAGCATGCGCGACTGAATTGCCAACACCTGACGACGACCGCTCAAACGGCGCGCCAACGGCTCGTAGTCGAACACCGTGCCGAAGCCTGCGTGGATGCAGAACAGCGGCGCAACGCCCTTGACCTCTGCGTTCATCGCCAACAGCCCGGAAGCTTTTTCGGCGCTGCCCTGCACACTGGCGACCAGTTCGGCGATGCTCGGTTTCTGCATCAGGTCGCGCAGTTTCAGGCTCAGCCCCTGAGCCTTGAGCACACGACTACGGGCCACCACTTGCAGGCTGAGAATCGAATCACCGCCCAGTTCGAAGAAGTTGTCGGTGAGGCCGACGCGTTCGATTTTCAGCACCTCCTGCCAAATCTTCGCCAGGGCCTTTTCCAGCTCAGTGCGCGGCGCCAGGTAATCCTGACGCTGTTCAGCGTCCGGGTTCGGCAGCGCCTTGCGGTCAAGCTTGCCGTTCGGCGTCAATGGCATGCGGTCGAGCAACATCAGGTGCGCAGGCACCATGTAGTCCGGCAAGCTGGCCTTGAGCTGCTCGCGCAGGCGTTCGCACAAACCATCGGTTTGCGTATCGGCATTCGCCAACACGTAGCCGAGCAATTGCTTGCCACTGGCCCCCTCACGGGCCACCACGGCCGCGTCGCGCACGCCTGGCTGCTGCTTGAGACGCGCCTCGACTTCACCCAGCTCAATGCGGAAACCACGGATTTTTACCTGATGGTCGATCCGTCCCAGGTAGTCGACAGTGCCGTCCTCGCGCTGGCGAACCAGGTCACCGGTGCGATACAGACGACTGCCGTCGGTGCTGAACGGGTTGGCCACAAAGCGCTCGGCGGTGCCGCCGGCACGGCCCAGATAACCACGGGCCAGCGCGCCGCCCAGGTACAGTTCACCGGCAACGCCCGCGGGTAATGGATTGAGGTCAGCGTCGAGCACATAACCGCTGCGCTCGCCGACCACACTGCCGATTGGCGCGTAGGCCGCACCGCACTGATCATCCGCACCGGCCTTCCAGATCAGCGGTGTGACCACGGTTTCCGTCGGCCCGTAACCGTTGATGATGTATTGCGGCTTGAGCGCACGTTTGGCCAGTTCGAAACTCGCCAACGGCACGGCATCGCCACCGAAGCAGTAAATACGCACCGCCGGCGGATTGCCGTCTTGCTCGGCGTGTTCGGCCAGTTGCTGCAAATACACTGGCGGGAACGCGGCCACGGTTACGTCGTATTCATGCAGAGCGCTGTACGTCTGCTCGGCGGTCCACAGGCTGTCGTCACGGATCAGCAAACGCGCGCCGTGTGTCAGAGTGGTCAACCAGCGCTCATGCGCGCCGTCGAACGCGAACGACATGAAGTGCAGCTCGCAATCGGCCTCACTCATTTCATAACGCTGACCGATCGCCTGGCAGTGCATCGCCAACGGGCCGTGAGCGACACCGACGCCTTTCGGCTGGCCGGTCGAACCGGAGGTATAGATCACGTAGGCGAGATTGCCCGGTTGCACCGCAACATCCGGTGCGCTGGCGGAGTGCGCGCTCAGATCCAGTTGATCGAGCTCCAGCACATGCAGGTTGTCCTGCGTTGGCAGCACCTGACGCAGACTCGAATCACTGAGCAGCAAGGCAATTCCGGAATCGCGCATCAGATAACTCAGGCGCTCACGCGGATAGGTCGCATCCAGCGGCACATAAGCGCCACCAGCCTTGAGCACCGCGAGCAACGCCACGATCATGTTTTCGCTACGCGGCAACGCCACGCCGACGCGTATTTCCGGGCCGACGCCTTCAGCGATCAGCGCATGGGCCAGACGGTTGGCGCGGGCGTCGATCTGCCCGTAACTGAAGGTCTGGCCATTGAAGATCAGCGCCGTCTGCTCACCACGCTGCGCCGCCCATTGAGCGATCCGCTGATGCACGGCCGGTGCTTGCGAAGCGGCCGGCACAACCTGCGCGGTAGCCGCCTGCCCCGTTGGCAGACCAATGCGCCCCAGCGGTTGCGCCGCATCCTGTGCCAACGCCGCAAGCAAGCCTTCCATGTTGCTGCGAATGCCTTCAACGGTCGCCCGGTCGAAATGCTCGCGAAGGAACATGTACTCGATCACCAGCCCCTCTTCGAGGGTGACCATCAAATCCATCGGGAAGTTGGTCAGGCCGGCGTTGCTGATCTCGCCGAACTTCAGCGAGTCATCGCGCCACTCGCGCAGCGCCTGGTCGATCGGGTGGTTCTCGAACACGATGATGCTGTCGAACAGCGATTGCCCGGCACGTCCGGCCCAGCGCTGCACGTCGGTGAGCGGGGTGTATTCGCGCTCACGCATTTCCAGGTTGAAGTCCTGCAAGTCGCGCAGCCAGTCGCCGACCGCCTGCTCGGCCGGTACATCCTTGATCACCGGCAAGGTGTTGATGAACAGACCGAGGATCGATTCCGACGCCCGCAGACTCGCCGGGCGCCCCGCCACCGTGGCGCCGAACGCCACACAACGCTGACCGCTGTAACGGCTGAGCAGCATCAGCCACGCGCCCTGCACCAAGGTATTGAGGGTGACTTGCTGTGCTTGCGCGAAGGCTTTGAGCTGTTCGGTACGTTCTTCGCCCAGGCGGCTGTACAACGCTTCGTGGCCACGACCGCTGCCGGTGCGCGCCACGGCGTCGGCCAGATAAGTCGGCTCGTCGAGCTGACTCAGGTGCTGACGCCAGAACCCTTCACTGGCGTTGCCATCCTGCTGTTGCAGCCAGTTGATATAGCGGCGGTACGGCACGGCGTCGGCCAATGGCTTGCCGGAGTATTGGCTCAACACCTCACCGATCAACTGCGAACTGCTCCAGCCGTCGAGCAGAATGTGGTGGTAGGTCCAGATCAGTTGATAGCTGTCCTCGCCCACTTGCACCAGCGTCAGGCGTTGCAGCGGCGGCTGATCGAGATCGAAGCCCTTGGCTCGCTCGGCATCGGCCAACGCTTGCAGCGCTTCGGCCGAGTGATCCTGCTCGCGCCAGTCAAGCAGGCTGATTGGCAATTGCGGATCAGCGAGGACGAATTGCAGCGGCTCGGCCATGTCCTGCCAGAGGAATCCGGTGCGCAGGATATCGTGGCGTCGGCTGACGGTTGCCCAGGCGTCCTTCAACCGCGCCGGGTCAAGGCCCTGCACCGGAATGCACAACTGGTTGATGTAGAGATCCGACTCCGGCGCGTTCAGGCCGAGGAACAGCATGCCCTGCTGCATCGGCGACAGACGATAAAGACCTGCCAACTGATCTTGCGGCAGCGGCAATTGCGCGACTTGCACCTCACTCAGACCATGCAGCGGCACCTCGATCAGTGCTGCCACCGGCTTATCGCAGGAGGCTTCGACGCGCAGGGCCAATTGCGCAATCGTCGGGTGCTGGAACAGGTCCTTCGGACTCAGTTCCAGGCCTTGCTGACGGGCGCGGCTGACCACTTGAATCGAAATGATCGAATCGCCGCCCAGGGCGAAGAAGCTGTCGCTGGTGCTGACCTGTGCCAGCCCCAGCACGTCTTTCCAGATCTCCACCAACGCCTGCTCGGTGGCATTGACCGGGTCGACGTGTTGTTGCGCCGCCGTGAGTTCCAGAATCGGCAAGCGCTTGCGATCAATCTTGCCATTGGGCGTGAGCGGCATTTGCGCCAGCCACAGACGATGGGTCGGCACCATGTAATCCGGCAGCGTTGCGCCCAGCCAGGTACTGAGGCTGTCATGCAACTGACGTTGCTGCTCGGCGCTGGCGTCGACCGTCGCCGGATCACTCGGCACAAGGTAGGCGATCAACTGCTGGCTGCCCTGCACTTCACTGGCCACCACGACCGCTTCGCGTACGCCGTCATGCGCCACCAGGCGCGCTTCGATTTCGCCGAGTTCGATACGCAAACCGCGAATCTTCACCTGATGGTCGATCCGCCCCATGTACTCCAGCTCACCCTCTTCGCGTTCACGAATCAGGTCGCCAGTGCGGTACATGCGCTCACCGTTGCTGGCGAGTGGATTGGGCACAAACCGCTCGGCGGTCATGGCCGCACGGCCCAGATAACCGCGCGTTATGCCGGCACCGGAGAGGTACAGCTCCGCCGACACACCTTGCGGCACAACGTGCAGATCGGCATCGAGCAGATGGCTGGCGGTGTAGTTCAGGGCACGACCAATGCGCGCCTGACCACCGGCGGTGCGGCGGGTCCAGGTCGAATAGGTGGTGTCTTCCGATGGGCCATAGAGGTCGTAGACATGCTCGACCGTCGACTGCTGATACAACGCGTCGACCAGGCCTTGCTTGAGCGGTTCGCCGGCCAGATTGATGATGCGCACGCTCGCGGGGATCTGTCCGGCGCGTTGCAGTGCAGCGATGGCCGACGGCACGGTGTTGATCAGGCGTACCTGATCACGCGCTGGCAACTGCGGCAGTTCGAGAGCATTGCGCGCAATGATCAGCGAACCACCATTGGCCAAGGTGACAAACAGCTCCCACACCGACAGGTCGAAGCACACCGAAGTCGAGGCCAGCACGCCTTGGATGTCGTCGCGGCTGTAAACCTTGGCCGACCAGCCAATCAGCGCCATGACGTTGCGATGGGCAATCGCCACGCCTTTCGGTTTGCCAGTGGAACCGGAGGTGTAGATCACGTAGGCGAGGTTGTCCGGTATGACCGATGTTTGAGGTGCGCTAGCCGGATAAGCGTTCAGCGAAACCTGATCCATCAGCAGCACTTGCGTATCGCCCGGTACGCTCAGCGTCGCCGCGACCGCTTGCTCGGTGAGCAGCACCCGCGCACGGCTGTCTTCGAGCATGTAGGCAACGCGATCCGCCGGGTAATCCGGGTCCAGCGGCACATACGCGCCACCGGATTTGAGCACCGCCAGCAAGGCAATCAGCAACTGCTCGGAACGCGGCATCGCCACGCCCACGCGCACTTCCGGGCCGACACCCAACTCGATCAGCTTGTGCGCCAGACGATTGGCCTGCGCATCCAGTTCAGCGTAGGTCAGTTGTGTATCGGCGAAGGTCACCGCAAACGCATCCGGAGTCGCCGCCACTTGGCGAGCGATGGCTTGATGAATGCACCGCTCGGCGACGAAATCGGTCTCGACGCTCGTGACATTATCGATCAGGTTCAACTCGCTGAGCGTACGTTCGCCCGACTCGCTCATTTGCCCGAGCAGGCGCTGCAAGTATTCGCCCAACTGCACAACGCTGTGCGCCGCAAAGCTGTCGCACTGGTAGCTGAAGTGCATCGACAACTCATCGCTCAGATGTACCAACAGCGTCAGCGGATAGTTGGTCTGCTCATGGTTGTTGATCTCGCCGAAGCGCAATTCCTGCGGCGCGCCCTGCTCCAGCGCCTCGGACACCGGGTAGTTTTCAAACACCAGAATGTTGTCGAACAACGCTTCACCGTTGCGCGCCGCCCACCGCTGAATGTCGAACAACGGCGTGTGTTCATGCTCGCGCAACGTCAGATTCTGCGCCTGCACGCTCTGCAACCACTCACCTACGCTCGATTGCGAACGTGGGCTGGCGATCACCGGCAAGGTGTTGATGAACAGACCGATCTGCTGCTCGACACCTTTGAGTTCCGCCGGACGCCCCGCCACCGTAGCGCCGAATGCGACGTTCTGTTGACCGGTCAAGCGCTGCAACAACAGCAACCAGGCCGCTTGAATCAAGGTGTTGAGCGTTATTTTCTGCTGACGGGCGAACTCGCCCAACTGCCGGGTTTGCGCCGCGTCGAGCACACAGAAATGTTCGCCATGACCGTCTCGCGGGGCGTCGCCACGCTGCGCCTGAAGTGCTTGCGCCAACAGGGTTGGCGCTTCCAGGTCAGCCAGTTGCGCGGTCCAGTAATGTTCGCTGGCCTGCACGTCCTGACGCTGCAGCCATTCGATGTAATCGCGATAACGCCCGGCCAGCGTCGGCTGGGCAATGCCGCTGTAGCGCTGCAGCACTTCGCCGAGCAACTGCGAGTTGCTCCAGCCGTCCATCAGGATGTGGTGGTTGGTGTAGATCAAATGGCAGCGCTGATCGTCCAGGCGCACCACGACCATACGCAATAGCGGCCCCTGACTCAGGTCGAAACCTTGCGCCTGCTCGGCACTGGCCAGCGTTTCCAGTTCAGTCCGGCAGTCGCCCCGCTCGCGCCAGTCGAGCACGCTGAATGGCATGTCCAGTTGCTTGTGCACCACTTGCACCGGGCGCGCCAGTTCACCTTGCCAGACAAAACTGGTGCGCAGGATGTCGTGGTTATCCACCGCCGCTTGCCAGGCCTGCTGGAAGCGCTGCGGGTCGAGGCCTTCGACGTCGAGACGGACCTGGTTGATGTAATCACCGGTGGCCTGTTCGTAGAGACTGTGGAACAACATGCCCTGCTGCATCGCCGACAGCGGATAGACATCGGCAATCTGCTGGGCCGGCAAAGGCAAGCCGTCGAGTTGTGCCTGGGTCAGCGCCGCCAAAGGGAAGTCCGACGGCGTCAGGCCTTCGACGCCCGGGGTCAGGCAATGCTCGATCAAAGCGGCCAGTTCTTTGGCGTAATCCGCCGCCAGTGCTTCGATCACGGCGTTGTCGAAACGCTCGCTGCTGAAGGTCCAGCCCACGCGCAGTTCACCGCCATACACCTGACCGTTGAGGGTCAGCCAGTTGCCCATTGGCGCATCCAGGCTCTGGTCGAGACCGGCATTGTCCGGCGCCGGAGCGAACAGCGCGCCGTCATCGCCCTCGAAACTGCCGTCGAACTGGCCGAGGTAGTTGAAGGTGATGCGCGGGGTCGGCAAGGTGCGCAGGCTCTGTTGTGCCTGAGCATCGCCAAGGTGACGCAGCGCACCGAAACCGATGCCCTTGTTGGGGATCGAGCGCAGTTGTTCCTTGATCTGCTTGATCGACTCGCCCGGCGTAGCCGCCGGGGTCAGACGCACCGGGAACAGACTGGTGAACCAGCCCACGGTGCGGGTCAGATCGACGCCGTCGAACAGCTCTTCACGGCCATGGCCTTCGAGCTGAATCAGCGTCGATGACTGCCCGCTCCAGCGCCCGATCACCCGCGCCAGCGCCGTCAACAACAGGTCGTTGACCTGAGTGCGATAAGCCGCCGGCGCTTCTTGCAACAGTTGTCGGGTCAGCTCCGCGCCCAGTTTGGTCTGTACCGTCTGCGCCAGTCTGTTCTGCTGACCGGCGTCCATCCGCTTGCACGGCAGATCGCTGCCGACATCACTCAGGCATGCCTGCCAGTAAGCCAGTTCCTGTTGCAACGCCGCGCTGTTGGCGTAGCGCTGCAAGTGCTCGCTCCAGTCCTTGAAGGCACTGGTTTTGGACGGCAGGTTCAGGGGCTGACCGTCGAGCACTTGTTGATAAGCGTTTTGCAGATCCTCCAGCAGAATCCGCCACGACACACCGTCGACAGCCAGGTGATGGATCACCAGCTGCAAACGCTGAGTACCATCGGCCAGATTCACCAGCACCGCCCGTAGCAACGGCCCGCTCTGCAGGTCGAGGCTGCGCTGGGCACGATTGCCCAAGGCTTCCAGCGCAGCGGCATCGGTGACGTCTTCTTGCCACAGCAGGTTGTGCGGCTGCGCTTCAATCGCGCGGTGCTCGGCCTGCCACACGCCGTTGTGCAGAGTGAAGCTCAGGCGTAAGGCATCGTGATGCGCGACCAGCGCGCGCAATACTTGCTCGATTTTCTCCGCGTCCAGCGGCTGACGCGGCTTGAGCAACACCGACTGGTTCCAGTGCTGACGCTCAGGGATATCGTCTTCGAAAAACTGCTGCTGGATCGGCAGCAACAACGCCGCACCGGTGACCGCTTGCTGGTCGATGCTCGATTCGTCGTCGCCCAACTGCGCGACCAGCGCCAGACGCTGAATGGTCTGGTGCTGGAACAAATCTTTCGGATTCAGCCGAATGCCGGCCTGTCGCGCGCGGCTGACCACCTGAATCGAGATGATCGAGTCGCCACCCAGCTCGAAGAAGTTGTCGTTGAGGCCCACTTGCGGCAGCTTCAGCACGTCTTGCCAGATCGCCGCCAAGCGTTGTTCCAGCTCACTTTGCGGCGCCTTATAGGCCTGCTGCGCCTGACTGGCATCCGGCGACGGCAACGCGCTGCGGTTGAGCTTGCCGTTGGCCGTCAGCGGCAATTGCCCGAGCAGCAACAGGTGCGCCGGGATCATGTGATCCGGCAGGTTTTCCTTGAGCTCGGCACGCACGCTGTCGCGCCATTGCGCTTGCTCAGCGGCGCTGGCGTCGAGCAACGCCGCATCGTTCGGCACTAGCCAAGCAACCAGTTGCTGACCACTGAGGCCCGGTTGCGCCAGCACCACCGCCTGACGCACGGCAGTCTGTTCGAGCAGCTGCGCTTCGATCTCACCGAGTTCGATACGGAAACCGCGAATCTTCACCTGATGGTCGATCCGCCCGATGTATTCGATCACGCCGTCAGCGCGATAACGCGCCAGGTCGCCGGTGCGATACAGACGACCACCGTCAGCGGCAAACGGATCGGGAATAAACCGCAACGACGTCAGATCGGCACGGTTCAGATAACCGCGCGCCAGACCGGCGCGACCGACGTACAGCTCACCGATGCAGCCTTTGGCCACCGGGTTCAGGTCGCCGTCGAGCAAATACCACGACAGGTCCGGGATCGGCTCGCCGATCGGGCTGCTGGCGTCACGCTGCAAATCGGCCATCGACAACGGCCGGTACGTCACGTGGACGGTGGTTTCGGTGATGCCGTACATGTTGATCAGTTGCGGCGTTTGGTCGCCGAAACGCTCGAACCATGGACGCAGGCTTTTCACTTCCAGCGCCTCACCGCCAAACACCACGTAACGCAGCGCCAGCTGTTGCGCAGCGTGCTCCGGGGCGCAAGCAACTTGCATCAACTGCTTGAACGCCGAAGGCGTCTGGTTGAGCACGGTGATGCCTTCGCGGCACAGCAAGGCAAAGAAATCTTCCGGCGCACGGCTGACCTCGTAAGGCACCACCACCAGTTTGCCGCCGTACAGCAACGCGCCGAAAATCTCCCACACGGAGAAGTCGAACGCATAGGAGTGGAACAGGCTCCACACATCTGAAGGGCCGAAATCGAACCAGGCATCAGTGGCTTCGAACAGGCGCAGCACATTGCGATGGGCGAGCAAGGTGCCTTTGGGCTGGCCGGTCGATCCCGAGGTGTAGATCACGTACGCCAGGTTATCCGCGCTCATGCTCACGTGCGGATTGCTGTCGCTGTAGCCCTCGAGGTCTTCGCGATCCTGATCGAGTATCAGGCTGCGCACCGAATCCGGCACCGGCAGACGACCGAGCAGATGGCTCTGGGTCAACAGCAGGCCGATGCCGCTGTCGCCGATCATGTAGCTCAGGCGTTCTTCCGGGTAGCTTGGGTCGAGCGGCACGTAAGCACCGCCGGCCTTGAGAATGGCGAGCAGTCCGACCAGCATGTCGAGACTGCGTTCAGCTGCCAGACCGACGCGCACGTCCGGGCCGACGCCATTGGCGATCAGCTTGTGCGCCAACTGGTTGGCGCGGCTGTTCAGTTCACCGTAGCTCAAGGATTGCTCGGCATACGTCACGGCAACCGCTTGCGGTGCGCGGGCGGCCTGGGCTTCGATCAAGTGATGCAGGCACTGCTCGCTTGGGAAGTCGGCCACGGCCGGGTTCCATTGCAGCAGGGTCGCGCCGCGCTCGGTGGCATCGTGCAGTGGCAGTTCGGCGATACGCTGGGCGCTGTCCGCGACGATGCCTTGCAGCAGATTCGTCCAGTGTTGCGACAGACGCTCGATGGTCTCGACGTCGAACAGGTCGGTGGCGTAAGTCAGCTCGGCCCAGACATTGTCGGTCGACTCAAAGGTGTTCAGCGTCAGATCGAACTGCGCGGTATTCGACGCCCAAGGCAAGCCTTCGATCTGCAGTTGCGGCAGACGTGTAGCACCCTGCGCCTGACGCGCCTGGCTCTGGTGGTTGTGCATCACCTGGAACAGCGGGCTGTGGCTGAGGCTGCGTTCCGGTTGCAGCGCGTCGACCAGTTGCTCAAACGGCAGATCCTGATGGGCCTGAGCGCCGAGCACGGTGTTCTTCACTTGTTGCAACAGGCTGCGGAAGGTCTGCTGGCTGTCGAATTCAGCCTTGAGCACTTGGGTGTTGACGAAGAAGCCAATCAACCCTTCAGTCTCGACTCGATTACGGTTGGCCACGGGCACGCCAACACGGATGTCGGCCTGACCGCTGTAACGGTGCAGCAAGGTCTGGAACGAGGCCAGCAGCAGCGCGAACAGGGTGACGTTTTCACGCTGCGCGATGTGCTTGAGGGCTGCGGCCAGTTCGCGGCTCAGCGGGATGTCGCGACGCGCGCCGCGATAGCTTTGCTCGGCGGGACGTGGACGGTCGGTCGGCAGCTCCAGCAACGGTTGATCACCATCGCCGAGTTGCGCGGTCCAGTAGCTCAACTGACGCTCGCGTTCACCAGCGTCCATCCACTGTTTCTGCCACACGGCATAGTCGGCGTATTGCACCGGCAGCGCCGGCAATTGCGCGGTCTGGCCCTGGCTGTACGCGGCATAGAGCGCCACCAGTTCATCGACCATGATGTTCATCGACCAGCCATCGGAGACGATGTGGTGCAAGGTGATCACCAGCGCATGGTCATCGGCGGCCAGGCGCAGCAGTTTCACCCGCAGCAACGGGCCTTGCTGCAAATTGAACAAGTGCAGGGTTTCTGCGGCGACCAGCGCTTGCAGCGCCGCATCGTCGAGCCCCGCCACGTCCTGCACTTGCAGATTCAGCGTGCCGTGGGCCTGAATCACTTGCAGGGTCTGGCCCTGCTCTTCGACGAAGCAGGTGCGCAGGGACTCGTGGCGCTCGATCAGCGCATTGAAGCTTTGCTGCAACGCCGGCAGATCCAATTCGCCACGCAGACGCAGTGCCGCCGGAACGTGATAAGCGCTGCTGGTCGGTTCCAGCTGCCAGAGGAACCATTGGCGTTCCTGTGCATAGGAAAGCGCCAGCGGTTGCAGGCGTGGCAAGGCAACAATCGGTGGTTCCTGAGTGGCTTGATCGACACCCAATGCAGCAACGAAATCTTCCAGCGTGCTGTGTTCGAACAGCGTGCGCAGCGGCACCTGAACGTTCAGCGCCTGACGCACACGGGAGACCACTTGCGTTACCAGCAAGGAATGGCCGCCGAGTTCGAAGAAGTTGTCACTGAGGCTGACACGCTCAAGCTTGAGCACCGCTTGCCAGATCTCGGCGACGGTGTGTTGGGTGGCGGTTTGCGGCGCGCTGTAAGTCGATTGCAACTGGCTGGCGTCGGGTGCCGGCAAGGCTTTGCGGTCGACTTTGCCGTTGGGCGTCAGCGGCAGTTGCGCGAGGAACAACAGGTGCGCCGGCACCATGTATTCCGGCAGCTCAGCCTTGAGGCTGGCTTTCAGTGCGGCGCGCAGTTCGACTTCGTCAACAGCACTGGCGGACGGCACCACATAGCCGACCAGTTGCGGACCGGTCGGGCCGTCCTGAGCGACGACGACGGTTTCACGCACGCTGTCCAACGCAAGCAAGCGCGCTTCGATCTCGCCAAGCTCGATACGGAAACCACGGATTTTCACTTGATGGTCGATGCGCCCGATGTACTCGATCACGCCTTCTGCGCGATAACGGGTCAGGTCGCCGGTGCGGTACAGACGCGCGCCGTTTGCCGAAAACGGATCCGGCACAAAACGTTCAGCGGTCAGGCTCGGACGCTGGAAATAACCACGCGCCAGACCGTCACCACCAATCAGCAATTCACCGGGTGCGCCGAGCGGATTCAGCTCAAGGTCGCTGCCGAGGATGTACAGCGCGGTGTTGTCGATCGGCGTGCCAAGGAATGGACGACTGTCGTCCACGCTCAGCGCATGTTGCGCCGACCAGATCGTGGTTTCGGTCGGGCCATACAGGTTCCACACACTCGGCGTCAGCGCCAGCATGCGCTGGGCCAGTTCCTGCGGCAGCGCTTCACCGCCACAGAGGAACGTGCGGCCCTTGAGAATCGCTGCGTGTTCGTTGTCGAGCAGCATGCGCCAGGTCGATGGCGTGGCTTGCAGCACGCTGACGGCATGACGCTCGATCAGTTCGAGCACCGCTTGCGGGTCTTGATGCACGTCCTTGCCGGTCAGTACCACACAGGCGCCGGCGAGCAGCGGGCCGTAGATTTCCAGGCCGAAAATATCGAAGGAGAACGTGGTCAGCGACAGCATGCGATCCGCAGCGGCAATCCCCGGCTGCTTGATCATGCTCGCGACAAAGTTGCGCAGCGCCGCGTGGCGTACCATCACGCCTTTCGGTTTGCCGGTAGAGCCAGAGGTGTAGAGCGTGTACGCCAAGTGTTCGCCATTGACGGCAACGTCCGGCGCGGTCTGTGGGTAAGCCGCCAGCCAGTCACCGGGCTGATCGAGCAACAGGGTTTGCACACCCGCCGGGATCGGCAATTGCGCCTGCAAGTGCGTTTGGGTCAGCAGCAATTGCAGACCGCTGTCTTCGATCATGTAGGCCAGACGATCCTCGGGATACGCCGGGTCCAGCGGCACATAAGCGCCACCGGCCTTGAGGATCGCCAGCAGGCCGACGATCATCTCAACGCTGCGCTCGACCGCGATGCCGACCAACTGATCCGGGCCGACGCCGGCCTTGATCAGGTGATGCGCCAGTTGATTGGCCCGGGTATCCAGTTCGCCATACGTCAGCACCTCGTCGCCGATGATCAGCGCCGTGGCCTGCGGGTTTTGTTGCGCCTGCAAGGCAAAGTCCTGCTGCACGCACTCGGCCTGCGCACTGTGATCCGCCACGCGCAACCAGTCCTGCAACAACACGCCGTGTTCAGCGCTGTCCAGCAGCGGCAGTTCGCCGACACGCTGGGTTGGCGCGGTGATGATGCCTTGCAACAGGTTCTGCCAGTGACGGGCCAGACGCTCGACGGTTTCCGGTTTGAACAGATCGGTGGCGTAGGTCAGCTCGGCGGCAAAACCGTCATTCGATTCATAGGTATTGAGGGTCAGGTCGAATTGCGCGGTGCGCCCTTCCCACTGCACATCCTCGACGCTCAGTTGCGGCAGTTGCACCGCGCCACGGCCCTGATCACGGCTGGTCTGATGGTTGAACATCACTTGGAACACCGGGCTGTGGCTCAGGCTGCGTTCCGGTTGCAGCGCTTCGATCAACTGCTCGAACGGCAGATCCTGATGCGCTTGGGCGGCCATCGCCGCTTGCTTGACCTGCGCCAGCAATTGGTTGAACGGCAGTTGACCATTGACCTCGGCATTCAAGACCTGGGTGTTGACGAAGAAGCCAATCAGGCCTTCAGTTTCGACCCGGTTGCGGTTGGCAGTCGGCACGCCGACACGAATCTGCGCCTGGCCACTGTAGCGATGCAGCAACGCCTGGAACGACGCCAGCAACACCATGAACAGGCTCGCGCCTTCACGCTGGGCCAGTTGTTTGAGCGCATCGCCGAGGGCGGCTGGCAGGTCCAGTTGCAGACGTGCACCGCGCAGGCTTTGCACCGCCGGGCGCGGAAAGTCGATGGGCAATTCCAGCACCGGCTGCTCGCCGTCCAGCGTCTTGATCCAGTAAGCCAGTTGCCGCTCACGCTCGCCCGCTTCCAGCCAGTGACGCTGCCAGATCGCGTAGTCGGCGTATTGCACCTCCAGTTCCGGCAATGCCAGTGGCTGCCCGGCGGTGTCGGCGGCGTAATGCTGGATCAACTCGTTGACCAGCACTTTGATCGACCAGCCATCGGAGATGATGTGGTGCTGGATCAACACCAGCACATGATCGTCATCGGCGACCTTGAGCAATGCCACGCGCAGCAGCGGCCCCTGTTGCAGATTGAACGGGCGCGCGGTTTCGCTTTCGACGAACGCCTTGATCGCCGCCTCTGCGCCAGCGGTGTCGAGGCCGGCCGGTAAAGGGGCCAGGGTGATGCTCAGCGGCAACTGCGGGTGAATCACCTGACAGAAAGTTTCGCCGTGCTCGGCGAACGTGGTGCGCAAACTTTCATGACGCGCGGCCACGGCATTGAAGCTGCGCTCCAGCGCCGCCACGTCCAGCTGCCCCTTGAGGCGCAAGGCGCTGGGAATGTGATACGCGGTGCTATGCGGGTCCATTTGCCAGAGGAACAGTTGGCGTTCCTGAGCGTACGACAGAGGAATCGCTGCAAACCCGGAACGTGTTTCCGGGATCGGCAGGTTGGCCGGAGAGACGCCCTCTTCGAGCATCTTTTCCAGGTACAGCTTACGTTTGTCCAGCGGCAGAGTGATAAAGCGCTTGGCTACCCTCAAAGCAACACTCTTGTCCATCAGACTTCCTCCATATCGTCAAGCAGGGCTTCCAGCTTGTTCAGTTTCTGTTCGTTGATTGCCCCGCCTCCTGTATCGAGTCGAGCGACAAAGTCGCTCAGGACGGGGTGCTGGAATAACAGTTGCGGGGTCAGCGTCAGGCCCAGTTCAAGGGCCATGCGCGACACCACGTTGACGGCCAGCAGCGAGTGCCCGCCCAGTTCGAAGAAGTGATCGTTCAGACCAATGCGTTCAACCTCGAGCACTTGCTGCCAGATCGCCGCGACCTGCTGCTCAAGCTCACTCTGCGGCGCGACATACGCGGCCTGCATCTGGCTGGCATCCACCGCTGGCAGGGCCTTGCGGTCGAGTTTGCCGTTGGGCGTCAGTGGCAACTGCTCAAGGAACAGCAGGTGCGCGGGAATCATGTAGTCAGGTAACGAAGACTTGAGGCCAGTCTTTAGTCCGTCGCGCAGTTGCCGCTGCGCTTCACCGTCATACAGATCCAGTTGCGCGGCGACCACGTAGGCCACCAGTTGCGCACCGCCCTCGCCTTCAACGGCAAGCACCGCCGTTTCGGTGACCGCCGGTTGCGCGAGCAATCGCGCCTCGATCTCGCCCAGTTCGATGCGGAATCCACGAATTTTCACCTGATGGTCGATCCGCCCCATGTACTCCAGCTCGCCCTCTTCGCGTTCACGAATCAGGTCGCCGGTGCGGTACATGCGCTCGCCATTGCCGACGAACGGGTTCGGCACAAAGCGCTCAGCGGTCATCGCCGCACGGCCCAGATAACCGCGGGTGATGCCGGCACCAGACAAGTACAGCTCCGCCGAAACCCCGTGCGGTACCGCTTGCAGATCGGCGTCGAGCAAGTGACTGGCGCTGTGATCGAGAGCACGACCGATGCGCGGCTGGCCACCGGCGGTGCGATGAGTCCACGTCGAATAGGTGGTGTCTTCCGACGGGCCGTAAAGGTCGTAGACATGCTCAACGGTGGGCTGTTGATACAGCGCGTCGACCAGCCCTTGTTTCAGCGGCTCACCGGCCAGGTTGATGATGCGCACGCTCGGCGGAATCTGCCCGGCGCGTTGCAGCGCAGCGATGGCCGACGGTACGGTGTTGATCAGGCGTACCTGATCGCGCGCCGGCAGGTTCGGCAACTCCAGCGCGTTGCGCGCGATGATCAGCGAACCGCCATTGGCCAACGTGCCAAACAGCTCCCACACCGACAGGTCGAAGCACACCGAAGTTGACGCCAGCACGCCTTGAATGTCGTCACGGCTGTAGACCTTGGCCGACCAATCGATCAGCGCCATGACATTGCGGTGGGCAATCGCTACGCCTTTCGGTTTGCCGGTGGAACCGGAGGTGTAGATCACATACGCGAGGTTGTCCGGCTGCACTTTGGTTTGCGGTGCGACGGCTGAATAACCGCTCAGCGAATCCGGATCCATCAGCAGCACCTGCGTATCGCCCGGCACGCTCAGCGTCGCCGCGACTGCTTGCTCGGTGAGCAGCACTCGCGCACGGCTGTCTTCAAGCATGTAGGCAACGCGATCAGCCGGGTAATCCGGGTCCAGCGGCACATAAGCGCCACCCGACTTGAGCACTGCCAACAGCGCAATCAGCAACTGCTCGGAACGCGGCATCGCCACGCCTACGCGCACTTCAGGACCGACACCGAGCTCGATCAACTTGTGCGCCAGACGGTTGGCCTGCGCGTCCAGTTCGCCGTAGGTCAGTCGTGTATCGGCGAAGGTCACCGCCAGCGCATCCGGCGTTGCTGCCACTTGGCGGGCAATGCCTTGATGAATGCACAGTTCGGTGACGAAGTCGGTGTCGACGTTCGTGATGTGGTCGATCAGGTTCAACTCGCTCAACGAACGTTCACCTGCTGCAGCCATCTGCGTCAGCAAACGCTGCAGACTCGCGCCCAACTGCGCCACGCTGGCCGGGGCGAAACTGTCGCGCTGGTAACTGAAGTGCACCGACAGTTGCGCGCCCATGCTCACCAGCAAGGTCAACGGATAGTTGGTCTGTTCCTGATTGACCACTGCACCGAAACGCAAACCCTGCGGCGCGCCGCGCTCCAGCGCTTCGCCAATCGGATAGTTCTCGAAAACCATCAGGCTGTCGAACAGTGCGTCACCGCCCTGCCCGGCCCAGCGCTGAAGGTCCGCCAGCGGCGTGTGTTCGAACTCGCGTGAAGCGAGGTTCTGCGCCTGCACGGCTTGCAGCCAACTGGCCAGACTTTGCTGCGTTTGCGGCGCGGCCACCACTGGCAAGGTGTTGATGAACAGACCGATCTGCTCCTCGGCCCCCGGCAGATCCGCCGGACGCCCGGCCACGGTCGCGCCGAACGCCACGCAGTCCTTGCCGGTGTAGCGCTGCAACAGCAGCAGCCATGCGGCTTGCACCAGTGTGTTGACGGTGACTTTCGAGGCCCGGGCAAATTCACCCAGACGCACGCTCAGATCAGCGTCCAGCACTTGGTAATGGTCGCCGTAACCGACACTTGGCAAAGCATCGACTGGCCGTGCAATGGCATTGGCCAGACGCGTCGGCTCGTGCAGAGGTTCCAGCGCCGCCAGCCAGTAGGCTTCAGCCGCCGTTGCATCCTGACGTTGCAGCCAACCGATGTAATCGCGATAGCGACCCGCCGGACGCGGCACCGCTTCGCCGCGATAATGCTGCAGCACTTCGCCGAGCAATTGCGCACTGCTCCAGCCATCCATCAGGATGTGATGGTTGGTGTAAATCAGGTGATGACGATCAGTCGCCGTGCGCACCAGCACCAGACGCAGCAGCGGCGCACAGGTCAGGTCCAGCCCCAGTGCGCGCTCCTCATCAACCAGGGTTTGCAACGCCGAATCCAGATCAGCCTTGCCGCTCCAGTCGAGCACACTGAACGGCACGTCCACCTGCCGTTGCACCACTTGCACCGGTTGCGGCAAGTCGCCCTGCCAGAAGAACCCCGTGCGCAGAATGTCGTGGGCATCCACCACCGCTTGCCACGCGGCGTGGAAACGCTGCGGATCGACGCCATCGACGTCCAGCCGCATCTGGTTGATATAGTCGCCACTGCCCTGTTCGAGCAGGGTGTGGAACAACATACCCTGCTGCATCGGCGATAGCGGGTAGATGTCATTGATGCCTTGCGGCTCCAGCACCAGCGCATCCAGTTGCGCTTGCGACAGTTGCGCCAGCGGGAAGTCCGACGGCGTCACGCCACGGTTGTCGTTGTCACAGCAATGGCCGATCAGCGCCGTTAGTTCCTGCACGTAGTCATCGGCCAGACGCTCGATGGTCGCCGCGTCGAACATCGCGCCGCTATAGGTCCAGCTCAGGTCCAGTTCACCGCCGAAGACTTTGCCGTTCAGCGCCAACGGGTTGCCCAGCGGGCCTTGCAGGTTGACTTCAGCGCCTCCGGATTCGCTGGTCGGTGCGAACAAAGCCTCATCCGCCTCGGCAAAGCTGCCATCGAACTGGCCCAGATAGTTGAAGGTCAGGCGCGGCGCCGGCAAGGCTTGCAGCGATTCGCGAGCCTGCGCATCGCCCAGATGTGCCAGCGCACCGAAGCCGATGCCTTTGTGCGGAATCGCCCGCAACTGCTCCTTGATCTGTTTCAGCGAAGCCCCCAGCTCAGCCACTGGCGACAGACGCGCCGGGAACACACTGGTGAACCAACCGACCGTGCGGGTCAGATCGATGTTGTCGAAGAGGTCTTCGCGACCGTGGCCCTCAAGCAAGACCAACGCGTTGTCAGCACCGGTCCAGCGCACCATCACTCGCGCCAGTGCCGTCAGCAGTAGATCGTTGACCTGCGTGCGATAGGCGGCCGGAGCGTTCTGCAGCAACTGGCGGGTGAGGTTTTTGTCGAGGTTGCGGCGGATCGTCAGCGCCTGATCGTGTTGCTGCCCACCGTCCGGATGGTCGTAAGGCAAGGCAGCCGAAGCGCCCTGCAACTGCTGCTGCCAGAAGCCCAGTTCGGTTTGCAGCGCTGGGGTTGCCGCATAGTCCTGCAACGCTGCCGCCCAGGCTTTGACTGCGCTGGTCTTGGCCGGCAATTGCACGGGTTGACCGGCAAGGATCTGCCGGTAAGCGTTCTGCAGGTCTTCGAACAGAATTCGCCACGACACGCCGTCGACTACCAGGTGATGAACGATCAGCAACAGGCGTTGCGTACCGTCAGCCAGGTTCGCCAGCACCGCGCGAATCAGCGAGCCGCCGCTCAATTGCAAGCTGCGCTGGGCCTTTTCACCCAGGGCCTGCAGCGCCGCGAGATCAGCCACCTCGACTTGCCAGAGGATGGTCTCGCCCGCTTGCGTTGCAGCATCGCGGTATTGCGCGACCCAGCCGTCAGCCTGCTCGACAAAGTCCAGACGCAAGCTGTCGTGATGCAGTACCAAAGCGTCCAGCGCTTGTTCCAGCAGCTGCGCGTCCAGCGCCTGATTCGGCTTGAGCATCACCGACTGGTTCCAGTGATGACGATCGGGAATCGCCTGCGCGAAGAATTCCTGATGAATCGGCAACAGCGCAGTGCTGCCCGTCACCGGTTGCTGATCAATCGACTGCAGCGCTTCACCGGTCTGCGCCACCAACGCCAACGCCGCGATGGTCTGGTGCTGAAAAAGGTCTTTCGGTGTAAAGCGAATCCCGGCCTGCCGTGCACGGCTGACCACCTGAATCGAAATGATCGAGTCGCCGCCCAGCTCGAAGAAGTTGTCGCTGACGCCCACTTGCTCAAGTTTGAGCACGTCCTGCCAGATCGTCGCCAGTTGCTGTTCTAGCGCGGTTTGCGGTGCAACGTAAGTTTGCTGCAGTTGGCTGACGTCCGGTTTCGGCAGGTTCTTGCGATCCAGTTTGCCGTTCGGTGTCAGCGGCATGCGTTCCAGACGCAGCACGTACGCCGGCACCATGTGCGCCGGCAACGTCGCCTTGAGTTGTGCACGCAGATCGTCGGTGAAGCCGGCACGGTCTGCATCGCCGACTACATACGCCACCAAGCGCTTGCCACTGCCGGCGCTGCCTTCCTGCGCGACGACCACCGCTTCGCGCACGCCGTCGAGGGCTTGCAGCGCCGCTTCGACTTCGCCGAGCTCGATGCGGAAGCCACGAATTTTCACCTGATTATCGATGCGATCCAGATAGTCGAACGTGCCATCGCCACGCTGACGCACCAGGTCGCCCGTGCGATAAATCAAACCGCCGGTGGTGCTGAACGGATCAGCGACAAAGCGCTCGGCGGTCAGACCCGGACGGTTCAGGTAACCCCGCGCCAACCCTGTACCACCAAGGTACAACTCACCGGCCATGCCTTGCGGCAGCAGGTTCAAATCGGCGTCGAGCACATAAGCGCTACGGTCACCAATGCGGCTGCCGATTGGCGCATAGGCTGCACCGCATGGCACTTCGCGTCCGGCCTTCCAGATCAGTGGGGTGACCACGGTTTCGGTCGGGCCGTAACCGTTGATGATGTAGTCCGGATCGAGCGCGCGTTTAACCCGCTCGAAACTCGCGTTCGGCACCGCATCACCGCCGAAGCAATAGATACGCACCTTCGGCGGATTGCCGACGCGCTCGGCGTGTTCGGCCAGTTGTTGCAAGTACACCGGCGGGAAGGCGACCACGGTTACGCCGTGTTCGATCATTGCGTTGTAGGTCTGCTCCGGCGTCCACAGCGTGTCGTCGCGAATCAGCAGCGACGCACCGTGAGTCAGGCTGGTCAGCCAGCGTTCGTGGGCACCATCGAAGGCGAACGACATGAAGTGGAATTCGCAGTCGCTGTCACGCATCTCATAGCGCTGACCAATGGCCTGACAGTGCATGGCCAACGGGCCGTGCGCGACGCTGACGCCTTTCGGGTTGCCGGTGGAACCGGAGGTGTAGATAACGTAGGCGAGGTTGTGCGGATCGAGTTGCACCTGCGGTGCCTTGATCGGCAGCTCACGCAAATCGAGGCGATCCAGTTCCAGCAGCGGCACCGCTTCATCGACCGGCAATTGCGCCGACACCGACGAGTCGCTGATCAGCAGCGCCAGCCCGGAATCTTCGATCAGATAGGCCAGACGCTCGCGCGGATAACTGGTGTCCAGCGGCACATAGGCGCCGCCCGCCTTGAGCACGGCCAGCAGCGCGACGATTACCGACTCACTGCGCGGCAACGCTACGCCAACGCGGGTTTCGGCACCGACACCACGGGCGATCAGCGCGTGCGCCAGTTGATTGGCTCGCTGGTCGATTTCGCCGTAGCTGAAATGCTGATCATTGAAAATCACCGCTGTGCGTTGCGGATTTTCAGCGGCCAATGCGGCAATGCGCTGATGCACGCCGATGTCCACCGGGTACGGCTGCGGGTGGTTTTCGGCTTGCTGGCGTGCCTGCTCTTGAGCATCTGCCAGAGCGATTTCACCGAGATTGCGCTCGGCCGACAGGGCGAACTGTTCCAACAATTGCAGCAGGTGTGCACTGATGCCGGCGACGACATCGCTGTCAAACTGGCCGCGATCAAAGCTGTAGTGCAACGCCAGTTGCTGGCCAAGCGTGACCGCCACGCTCAGTGCATAGTGCGTCTGTTCGAGGTTACCGACCTCGCCGAATGTCAGTCCTTGTCCGGCCTGACTCAGCGCCTGGGCAATCGGGTAGTTTTCGAACACCAGAATATTGTCGAACAGTGCTTCACCGCCCTGCCCGGCCCAACGCTGGATGTCCGCCAGTGGCGTGTGTTCGAAGTCGCGCAGGCTCAGGTTTTGCGCCTGAACGGCTTGCAACCAGCTGCCAACGCTTTGATCCGGACGCGGCGCGCCAATCACCGGCAAGGTGTTGATGAACAGACCCACCTGTTGCTCGATGCCCGGCAGATCCGCCGGACGCCCGGCCACGGTCGCACCGAACGCCACGGCTTCGTGACCGGTATAGCGTTGCAGCAACAGCAGCCACGCCGCTTGCACCAAGGTGTTGACGGTGACTTTTTGCTGGCGGGCGAAGGCCTCCAGTGTTTGAGTGCGCTGCACGTCCAGGGTCAGGTAGTGATCGCCGTGGCCGCTGAGGTTCTCGCCGCCGGTGGCTGCGCGCGCCAGTCGCGTCGGCTCTTGCAGCGCGGCCAATTGACCGCTCCAGAATGCCTGACTCAGTTGACCATCCTGGCGTTGCAGCCAGGCGATGTAGTCGCGATAACGCCCGCCGCCATTCGCCGGCGTGCGCCCGCTGTAGCGCTGCAAGACTTCGCCGAGCAACTGTGAGTTGCTCCAGCCGTCCATGAGGATGTGGTGATGGGTGTAAATCAGGTGCCATTGCTCGGCGCCAGTCTGCACCAGCAGCAGTCGCAACAATGGTGCACTGCTCAGATCGAAACCTTGCTGACGCTCGGCATCGGCCAACGCCGCAAGCGCTGCGGGCTGATCGTCGCGGTCGCGCCAGTCCAGCGTGCTGAATGGCAGATGCACCTGCTTGTGGACGATCTGCACCGGCTGCGCCAGCTCACCCTGCCAGACGAACCCGCTGCGCAGAATGTCCTGCGCATCGACGGTGGCTTGCCACGCAGCGCGGAACCGCTCGGGATCGAGACCTTGTACGTCAACGCGCAACTGGTTGATGTACTCGCCCGCGGCTTGTTCGTAGAGGGTATGGAACAGCAAGCCTTGCTGCATCGGCGACAGAGGATAGACATCGTCGAGTTGACCCGCTGGCACCGGCAACCCATCCAGTTGCGCTTGCGTCACGCGCGCCAGCGGGAAGTCCGACGGCGTCGCTTGCGCGGCTTGCAACGTGCAGCAATGCTCGATCAGCGCATGCAGTTCCAGCGCGTATCGATCGACCAGATGCTGCACGGTCGCGCTGTCGAACATCTCACGACTGAAACCCCAGCTCATCGACAACTCACCGCCATACACCTGACCTTCTACGGTCAGCCAGTTGGCCAAGGGCGCAGCCGGATCCTGGGCGACGCCGCTGGTTTCAGCGGACGGCACTAACAGCGCGGCGTCGTCGAACTGACGGTCGAACTGGCCGAGGTAGTTGAAGGTAATGCGTGGCGGTGCCAACTGCGCCAGCTCGGCGCGCACCGATGGCGCCGCCAGATAACGCAGCACGCCGTAGCCCAGACCTTTGTCCGGCACCGCGCGCAGCTGCTCCTTGATCGACTTGATCGACCCGTCGAGATCGTCACTAGCCGTCAGCTTGACCGCGAACAGACTGGTGAACCAGCCCACGGTGCGGGTCAGGTCGATGTCATCGAACAGGTCTTCACGACCATGCCCTTCCAGTTCAATCAGCGTACCCGGCTGCCGGGTCCAGCGGCTGATGGTGCGCGCCAATGCAGTGAGCAGCAGATCATTGACCTGCGTGCGATACGCGGCCGGTGCCTGTTGCAGCAACTGACGGGTGCGCTCGGCATCAAGGCGCCATTCGATTTTCTCGCCGTGCAGGTTTTGCAGGCTGCCATCGGGACGTTCGCACGGCAAATCCTGCGCACCTTGATGCTGGGTTTTCCAGTAATCCAGTTGTTCGTCGAAGCGTGAAGCGGCGCTTTCGAGGCGCGCGGTCCAGGTCTGGAAGGCATTGGTCTTGGCCGGCAACTGAATGCCGCCTCCCGCCGCCAATTGCTCGTACGCCTGCTGAACATCTTCCAGCAACACCCGCCAGGAAACGCCGTCCACCGCCAAGTGGTGAATAATCAACGCCAGGCGCTGAGAGCCATCGGCCAGCGTCACCAGCAGTGCACGCAGCAGCGGACCGTTTTGCAGATCAAGGCTGCGCTGGGCTTCGTTGCACAGCGCCTGCAATTGCTCAGCAGTCTCGGCGTCACGCAGCCACAGCTCAGCACTGTCGACCAGCGGGCCGTGGCTTTGCTGCCAGCCTTCGGCGCTTTCGACAAAGCGCAGGCGCAAGGCGTCGTGATGATTGATCACCTGCGCCAGCGCGGCATCAAGCCACTGTGCATTCAGGGTGTCGCGCGGCGTCAGCAGCAGCGACTGGTTCCAGTGTTCACGCAGCGGCATCGCGCGGCTGAAGAAGTGCTGCTGGATCGGCCCGAGTACGGCGCTGCCGGTCACCGGCCCTTGATCTACCGAGGTCTGATTATCCAGCGTGGCAACCAGCGCGAGGCTGCGCACAGTCTGGTACTGGAACAGGTCGCGCGGGCTGAGTCGAATCCCGGCCTGCCGCGCACGGCTGACCACTTGAATCGAGATGATCGAGTCGCCGCCCAGTTCGAAGAAGTTGTCTTCGAGGCCGACGCGTTCAAGGCCGAGCACGTCCTCCCAAATCGCCGCCAGAGCTTTTTGTAGCGCATCCTGCGGCGCGACGAACGCCTGTTGCGGCGCGGCGTCCGGTTGCGGCAAGGCTTTGCGATCGAGTTTGCCGTTGGCCGTTACCGGCAGTTTTTCCAGCGTCATCAGGTAGGCCGGCACCATGAATTCCGGCAGGCTGCCGAGCAGCCACGCCTTGACGTCCTGCTGCCACTGTTCGTCCGGCTGAGCCTGTTCCAGCACAAGGTAGGCCACCAAGTGCTTGCCGCCCTGCACCAGCACCACCGCTTCGCGCACCAGCGGGTGCTGCATCAGGCGGGTTTCGATTTCACCCAGCTCGATGCGCAGACCGCGCAGTTTCACTTGATGGTCGAGACGACCGAGGTATTCGATCACGCCGTCGGCGCGCTGACGCACCCGGTCACCGGTGCGGTACAGCCGCGCGCCGTCGTGGAACGGGCACGGCACAAAACGCTCGGCGGTCAGCGCCGGGCGCTGGTGATAACTGCGCGCCAGACCGGCGCCGCCCAGGTACAGTTCGCCGGCCACGCCGCTCGGTACCGGCAGCAGCTCCGCGTCGAGGACGTGGGTGCGCAGGTTGGCGATCGGCCGACCGATCGGCACGCTGTCGGCGCCTTCGTCAACGCACGTCCAGTGGGTCACGTCGATGGCCGCTTCGGTCGGGCCGTAGAGGTTGTAGAGGCCGGCGTTCGGCAGTTTGGCGAAGACTTGCAGTTGTGCGTCCAGCGGCAGCGCTTCACCGCTGCACACGATGCGCTTGAGGCCGACGCAGCTTTCCACGCCCGCCTCGTGAATGAACGCCTGCAACATCGACGGCACAAAGTGCAGCGTGCTGATGCCGTGGCGGTTGATGATGTCGATCAGTTGCAGCGGATCGCGGTGCGCACCCGGCGCGGCAACCACCAGACGCGCACCGGTCAGCAGCGGCCAGAAGAATTCCCAGACCGACACGTCGAAACTGAACGGGGTTTTCTGCAGCACCGAATCGCTGGCGTCGAGCCCGTAGGCTTCCTGCATCCAGCACAAGCGGTTGACCAGCGCGGCGTGACTGTTGCCGGCGCCTTTCGGTTTACCGGTAGAGCCGGAGGTGTAAATCACATAAGCCAGGCTCAGCGGATCGACGCTGACCTCGGGACGGCTGTCGCCGTAGCCGTCGAGCAGGCCCGGTTGATCCAGCGTGATGACCTGCACGCCGTCAGTCGGCAGCGATGCCCGCAAAGCATCCTGGGTCAGCAGCAAGGTGATGCCGCTGTCCTCGATCATGTAGGCCAGACGTTCCTGCGGGTACTCCGGATCGAGTGGTACGTAGGCACCACCGGCCTTGAGAATCGCCAGCAGCGCGACGACCATTTCTACCGAGCGCAGCGCGCAAACACCGACCAGACTGTCGGCCCGCACGCCTTGCTCACGCAACAGATGCGCGAGGCGGTTGGCCCGGGCATCCAGTTCGGCGTAGCTCAGGGTCTGCTCGCCAAAGACCAGCGCAGGCGCATTCGGCGTGCGCGCAACTTGCGCCTCAATCAGTTGGTGGATGGGTGTTTCGGTCGGATAGACCGCGTGGACGTTGTTCCAGTCATGCACCAGCGTGTGTTGTTCATCCGCTTCCAGCAACGGCAATTCGCCGATGCGTTGCGACGGATCGGCGACCATGGCGGTGAGCAGACGCAGCCAGTGGCGCGCCATGCGCTCAATGGTCGCGGGCTCGAACAAATCGCTAGCGTACGTCAGCGCGGCGTGCAACTTGCCGCCCTTCTCGTAGGTATCCAGGGTCAGATCGAATTGGGTGGTGCGGCTCTGCCAGTCGAGGCTGTCGAGCACCAGACCGGACGCCGTGCTGAGGGTGGCGATATCGGCCACTTGCGGCTGATGGTTGTACATCACCTGGAACAGCGGCGTGTGACTGAGGCTGCGCTCCAGTTTCAGTGCTTCGACCAGTTGCTCGAATGGCAGATCCTGATGCGCCTGAGCGCCGAGCGCGGTTTCCTTGATCCCGCGCAGCAGGTCATCGACTCGCGTCTGCCCGTCCAGTCGAGTACGCAACACCTGAGTGTTGACGAAGAAGCCGATCAGCCCTTCGATTTCGCCACGGTTGCGGTTGGCAATCGGCACGCCGACACGGATGTCAGTCTGACCGGTGTAGCGATGCAGCAGCGCGTTGAAGGCACCGAGCAACAACATGAACAGGGTGACCTGATACTTCTGCGCGGTATTGCGCAGTTGCTCGGCCAATTGCCCATCAATGGCGAATTCGTAACGAGTGCCGCGATAGCTCGGCATCGCCGGGCGGGCATGATCCAGCGGCAGCTCCAGCACCGGGTGTTCGTCACCCAGTTGTGCTTGCCAGTAATCGAGTTGCCGCGCCTGCTCGCCGGCCTCCAACCAACGGCGCTGCCACAGGGCATAGTCGCTGTACTGGATCGGCAGCGCGCTCAGCTGTGGCGGCTGACCGGCATCGAACGCGTCGTAGCAACGAATGAATTCGTCGATCAGCACGTTCATCGACCAGCCATCGGAGACGATGTGGTGCAGGGTCAGCAGCAGAACATGTTCCTGCTCGGCGAGCTTGAGCAAGGTCACCCGCAGCAGCGGGCCGACGGCCAGATCGAACGGCAATACCGATTGCTGTTCGGCGGCCTGCACCACGGCCTGCTCCCGCTCACTGGCTGGCAGCGCGCTGAAATCTTCATGCCTGATCATCAGCGGCGCCGTGGCCGGCACCTGCAACAGGCTGTCGTCCGCCTGGCGCTGGAACACCGTGCGCAGAGTTTCGTGACGCTCGACCAGGCTAGCGAAAGCTTGCTCCAGCGCGCCGAGGTTGAGGCGGCCGCTCAGGCGCACCGCGCCCGGCAGGTTATAGGCGCCGCTCTGCGGATCGAGTTGCCAGAGAAACCACATGCGCCGCTGCGCGTAGGACAACGCCAGGCGATCCTCGGCTTCGATCCCGGCCGGGATCGGAAACCGGGCGAAATCCACGCCCTCCTTTTGCAGCGCCGCGAGGAACATCTGGCGCTTTTCCAGGGGCAACCCGATAAACCGGCGAGCAAGTTTCAAGGAGTCTTCAGCATTCATTTCTCAGCATCCGGATCAGTAGGCAGGAAGCACAAAGGCACGTCATCCCTATAAAACGAATGCAGACCGGAAAAATTAGCGAATGAGAACAACTGTCAGGCGGGCTATGCGAGGGTTTGAGACATGTGCAAATCAGTGTGGGAGCGAGCCTGCTCGCGAACGCGGTGTGTCAGGCGCCATCTATATTGGCTGACAGGGCGCATTCGCGAGCAGTCTCGCTCCCACAGGGATTTTCGGTGTTCAGGCGGTGGCGGCCATGGCATGCCGGCGATGGTGCACGTCGAGCTGATCCTTGATCACCTTCAATACCTTCGCTTCATGCTCATGAATAAAGAAGTGCCCGCCGGCGAACATGTCCACCGAGAAACTGCCGCGGGTTTCCTTGCTCCAGCCGATCAATTGCTCGGTGGTGGCGCGATCTGCCTTGCCGCCCAACACATGCACCGGGCAGTTGAGCAGCGGTCGGGCCAGCGGCTCGAACTTGCCGCAGAGCTGGAAGTCGGCACGCAGGATCGGCAGGGTCAGGCTCATCAATTCTTCGTTGGCCAGCACTTCCTCGCTGGTGCCATTGAGCGTGCGCAATTGTTCGATCAATTCGGCGTCGGTCTTGGGTTCGGCAAAGCCGCGATCATAATCGGCACGCATCGTCGGCGCCGCGGTTCCCGAAGCGAACATCGCCACCGGCTCCGGACAACCCAGCGCACGCAAGGCATGAGCAATTTCGCAGGCCAGCAACGCGCCAAGGCTGTGGCCGAACAGCGCATAAGGCGCTTTTAGGGTCGGGCGCAATTCCTTGGCCAGCTGCATCGCCAGCCCACGCATGTCAGTGTGCAGCGGCTCACCAAAACGTGCGCCACGTCCCGGCAGCTCAACCGGTTGCAAGTGTAGCCACTGCGGCAGTTTCGGCCGCCAGCGGCTGTAGACCATGGCACTGGCGCCGGAATACGGCAGGCACAGCAGGGTCAGCTTGGTCACCACGCTTTCCTCGGAAAATTCATCTGTAGAGAGAAACGGATCCCGTGGCGGTTAAATTAGTCGTCGACCGGTAAATTCCCCCCACAGGCGCTCGTTAACTGTTCAGGCCAAAACCAATAACGAGGATTCACCGTGGACCTGCAGAGCATTCTGGGCAAGCTGTTCGCCAATGCCGGTGCCGTCGGCATCGAAGGCGTTTTCCAATTCGTCTTTGGCCCGCACCTGGCTTTCTGGTCAGAGGTCAAGGCCAGCAGCCGCACCGAGCCAGGACTTCACGCCAGCCCGGACGTGACCATTGAAGTCGCCGAGCGCGATTTCCTCGGGATCATGAGCGGCATGGCCAACGTTGAGGAGCTGTTCGCCAGCGGGCGCCTGAAAATCGGCGGCAACATGGGCCTGGCAACGATGCTGCCGCAAATCATCGAGCATGCGATGCACGGCGCCGCCGTGGCGGAAAAAGTCGACATGAACAAGCGCTACCCAACCCCGCCGCGCTTCAGTGAAAAACTCACCGCCAGCCTGCCGACCCAAAGCAGCATCGAACGCCTTGCCCGCAGTGATCTGTCGGTCGCCGAATTCAACAGCCGTTACCTGCCCAATGGCATTCCGGTGGTGATCAGCAATGCGCTGCACGACTGGCCACTGTTCAAGCTCAGCCGCGAAGAATCGCTGGTGCATTTCGCCGAGCTGCAAGGCATCACCCGCCATGGCGATTATGTGAAGAAAACCTTCTCCACCGAGCGTGATTTCCGCTCGACGTCGATGGCCGACTTTATCGCCTCGCTGGACCAACCGGCGGTCAAGGGTGCGGATGGCGAGCCGCCAGCGTATATGGGCAACAACATTCTGCCAGCGCAGTTGATGCAACAGATCAAATACCCGGCCTACTTCGACGCCTCGTTATTCATTCCGCCGCGTATCTGGATCGGTCCCAAAGGCACGCTGACGCCGCTGCATCGCGATGACACCGACAACCTGTTCGCGCAAGTCTGGGGAAAGAAGAAATTCACCCTCGCCGCGCCGCATCACCGCGAGGCGCTGGGCACTTGGTCGACGGCGCCGAAGGGCGGGCTGGATGGTTGTGATTTCAACCCCGATGCGCCGGATTACAAGCGCTTCCCCGCCGCTCGGGACGTGACCTTCCTGCGCGTAACGCTGGAGGCTGGGGATCTGCTGTTTTTGCCGGAGGGCTGGTTCCATCAGGTGGAGTCGGTGTCGACATCACTGTCGGTGAATTTCTGGGTGAATTCGGGACGGGGCTGGTAAACAGTTGCCACCTCCACTTTGTAGGAGCTGTCGAGTGAAACGAGGCTGCGATCTTTTGACTTTAACGATCAAGATCAAAAGATCGCAGCGTGCCGCAGCTCCTACTTGAGATGGCGGTAGCTCTGTATCGCGGAGCCAAGCACCACCGCCCCTGCTGCAATCGCCAGCCAGAAACCGCTGCGCGCACCGAAAGCGTCCACCAGCCAACCGGAGCCGGCAGCCCCGACGGCCACGCCGATACTCAAACCGGTAACCAGCCAGGTCAACCCTTCGGTGAGTTTGGCCGCTGGCACAATGCGTTCAATCAACGCCATCGCCACAATCAGCGTCGGCGAGAAGAACAGCCCGGCAACGAATACGGCCAGCGACAAGCCAAAAATATTGCTCGCCAGCAACAGCGGCAATGTCGTCACCGCCGTCGCCACCCCGCCGTACAGGAACAACTGCGGCAATGGCAATTTCGAGCGCATCGCACCGAAGGCGATGCCGGCCAGGCACGAACCGATCGCGTACACCGACAGCACGATGCTCGCGGCCGCCGGCTGCCCTTGCTGTTGGGCAAACGCAACGCTGACTACATCAATCACGCCGACAATAACGCCCATGGCGATCATCAGCGCTAGCAGTAATTGAACGTCGGTCGAACCAATGATCGAGCCCTGATCTTCGGACGAGTGCGGATGCACCCCCGGCTCGGTGCTGCGCTGGGCGACAAACGCCGTCACGCCGATCGCCAGCGCCAGCAGCGCCGCCAGCGGTCCCGCCTCGGGAAACACCGCCACGCACAACCCCACCGACAATGGCGGGCCGACGATGAAACAGACTTCATCGAGCACCGACTCCAGCGCATAGGCCGTCTGCAATTGCGGCTGACCGCGATAGATCTCGGTCCAGCGCGCACGCACCATTGCCGACATGCTCGGCATGCACCCGGCCAGCGCGGCGAAGATGAACAGCGTCCAGTTTGGCGCTTGCAACCGCGTGCACAGCAGCAACATCAGCAGTGCGCCGCCGCCGATCAACGCTGACACCGGCAGAATCCGCCCCTGGCCGAAGCGGTCCACCAGCCGCGACACCTGCGGCGCACAAAACGCCGTGGCCAGAGCAAACGTTGCCGCCACACCACCGGCCAACGCATAGCCGCCCTTCAACTGCGAGAGCATGGTGATCACGCCGATACCGGTCATGGAGATCGGCATGCGCGCGATCATCCCGGCCAGCACAAAATTGCGTGCGCCGGGGGCGGTGAATAATTCGCGGTAGGGGTTTGCCATCGTTTGCAGCCTCATCAAGGGCCGCCAAGTTGCCATAGGGTCGGATGTCGGGGAAGCGGGGAATTGTTGGTGGAATGTGAAGGAGTGAAGTCCAAGGGCCTTTTGATAAACAGATGACTCAGCCGCCCCGGCGAGCCTGCCGGTGTCAACTGACCAGACCGATGGAAATCTCCGTTGGATGCTGGATCGACGTTGACCATCCGTCGCAAAACGCACAGACCTGTCAGGTCTGACAGGTGCCTTTTTTGGCCAATAGGGCTCTGATGACCCTGCGCTCAACCGCGAAGGAATCGTCGATGAAATCGCCCTGGACCGTCCCGCAGCTTTATGGACTTGCGCCCTTTAGAGTCGACCTCTCTCTGGCGGCAGAAGTGGATGATCGCCTCATGCCGTGGATTGAGCAGGTCGGAATTTTTCCAGGACACCATGCAAAAGTGCGCGCCATGGGCTTCGGCCGCTTCGCCATGCTGTGTCATACCGACACCGATGATCCGGCTCGGCTGTTGCTGGCGGCGCAATGTTTTGCCGCCCTCTTCGCTGTCGATGATTACTACTGTGATGATGAGAGAACGGGATCTGAACCGAAAATGGTCGGCCCGCGCCTGTCCGTGGCGCTGGCGGCGCTGGAACCGGTGTACTTGAGCGAACGGTTCCGGCCCGGTCTTGAGCAGGCATTGAGCAGCGATCCGGTATTGGTCGCTCTGCGCGGCTATCTGGCGCGGGTGGAGGCCCTCGCAACACCGGCACAGGTCGCACGCGTACGCCATGAAATCATCGCCATGTTCGTGACCATGAGCGCCGAAGCGGCCTGGCGCACCGAAGGTCTCACGCCCGCGCTTTGGGAATATCTGGCCCACCGTCAGGTCAACAGTTTCCTGCCGTGCCTGTCGTTGATCGACATCATCGGGGGCTACGAACTCCCCGCGAATGTGTATAGCGCACCGGATGTGCGACGCGTCACGGCTCTGGCCGCCAGCGCGACGATCATTGCCAATGATCTTTTTTCGGCGCTGAAAGAACAGCAGGCCGGGATCGGTGATTTCAACCTGCCTTTGCTGTTGACCCGTGAACAGCAATGCTCGCCCGAACAAGCCATGGCGCAAAGTGCCGCCATTCACGAAGAAATCATGCATTTGTACGAAGCCGCAGAACAGTCCGTACTGCCGAACGCATCAGCGCCGCTCAAACGTTACCTGTGCGGAATCAAGAGCTGGCTGGCCGGCAATGTCGAATGGCATCGCACAAGTGGGCGCTATCGGGTCTGAAGCTGTCGATCTTTTCATGATCGCGAGATGAACTCTCGCCGCCGCACGTCAGTCAGCTAAATAAGCCCACTGACCCAAGGTGCGACTTTGCATGCACATTTCCCTCGCCGGACAAACAGCTCTGATCACCGGCGCCAGCTCCGGCATTGGCCAGGCGTGCGCCAAAGCCTTGGCCGCAGCCGGCGCGGCGGTGGTCATCAACTACAACCGCCAGGCAGAACCGGCCGAAGCACTGGCCCGGCAGATCATTGCCGACGGCGGCCAGGCGCTGGCCATCGGCGCCGACGTCTCGAAGGAAGACGACGTTGAGCGACTGTTCGCCGAAACCCTCGACGCCTTCGGCTCACTGGATATTCTGATCGCCAATTCCGGGATGCAAAAAGACGCCGCCGCCGTGGACATGACCCTCGACGACTGGAACGCGGTCATCGGCGTCAATCTCACCGGACAGTTTCTCTGTGCCCGCGCCGCCCTGCGCATCTTCAATCGCCAGGGCATTCGCGAAGGCGTGTCCAGCGCCGCCGGCAAAATCATTCACATGAGTTCAGTGCACCAACGCATTCCCTGGGCCGGGCACGTCAATTACGCCGCGTCCAAGGGTGGCGTCGATCAATTGATGCAGACCCTCGCGCAGGAAGTCAGCCATCAACGCATTCGCATTAACGGCATCGCGCCGGGGGCGATTCGCACGGCAATCAACAAAGACGCGACCGAAGGCGCTGCCGGCGACAAACTGCTGGAGCTGATCCCCTACGGCCGTATCGGCGACGCGGAAGACATCGCCAACGCCGTGGTCTTTCTCGCCTCGGATGCCTCCGATTACATCGTCGGCACCACCCTGTTCATCGACGGCGGCATGAGCCTCTATCCGGAGTTTCGCGGCAATGGCTGAGCATCACCTGGAACGACAAAGTCCGATCGATGCCCACGGCATCATCGGTGACATGCGCAGTGCAGCGCTGATCAATGATCGCGGTAGCGTGGATTTCTTCTGCTGGCCGGAGTTCGACAGCCCGTCGATTTTCTGTTCGTTGCTGGACAGCCCCGACGCGGGGATTTTTCAGTTGGCGCCGGACTTGCCCGATGCGCGCCGCGAGCAGATTTACCTGCCCGACACCAATGTGCTGCAAACCCGCTGGCTGAGTGAGCGTGCGGTGGTAGAAATCACCGACCTGTTGCCTATCGGAGACAGTGACGATGCCCTGCCGCTGTTAATGCGGCGGGTTCGCGTAGTAAGTGGCTCGGCGACTTTCACGATGCGCTGCGCCGTGCGCCACGATTACGCCCGAGCCGACACCCGAGCAGAGATGGATCAACAAGACGTGACGTTCAGCGCTGCTGGCCAACCATCACTGCGCCTGGCTTCGGACCAGCCGCTGCGGATCGATGCGCAAGCAGCGGTGGCGCAATTCACGCTCAAGCAAGATGAAACGGCGGCGTTCATGCTCGGTGCCACCGATGATCCTCGATTCGCCGAAGGCGCCGGACACTTGTGCATGGACCGCACGCTGAAGTTCTGGCGCGACTGGATCGGACAGTCGATTTACCGCGGACGCTGGCGCGAAATGGTCAACCGCTCGGCCCTTGCGTTGAAACTGCTGACGTCGCGCAAACACGGAGCCATTCTCGCTGCCGCCACTTTCGGTCTTCCGGAAACGCCCGGCGGCGAACGCAACTGGGATTATCGCTACACGTGGATCCGCGACGCGTCATTCACGGTGTACGCGTTCATGCGCCTGGGCTTTGTCGGCGAAGCCAACGCCTATATGGGCTGGCTGCGCGGACGGGTCAGCGATTGCTGCGGCAAGCCGATGAAGTTGAACATTCTGTACGCCATCGACGGACGACAGGAATTGCCGGAAACCGAGCTTTCGCACCTGTCCGGTCACGGCGGCGCGCAACCGGTGCGCATCGGCAACGGCGCTTACGATCAGATTCAACTGGATATCTTCGGCGAGCTGATGGACGCGGTGTATCTGGTCAACAAATACGGCGATGCAATTTCCCACGAGGGCTGGAAACACGTGCGCGAAGTCGTCGATCAAGTCTGTGAGACGTGGCAGACCAAAGACGTTGGCATTTGGGAGATGCGCGGTGAGCAGCACCACTTTCTGCACTCGCGTTTGATGTGCTGGGTAGCGCTGGACCGGGCTATTCGTTTGGCCTCGAAACGCTCGCTGCCGGCGCCATTCGCGCAATGGGATCAGACCCGGCAGGCGATCTACGCGGATATCTGGGACAACTTCTGGGATGAAAAGCGCGGGCATTTCGTTCAGTACAAGGGTGGCACGGCGCTGGACGGCTCGATGCTGCTGATGCCGTTGGTGCGCTTCGTCAGCGCCAAGGATCCGCGCTGGCTGTCGACGCTTGAGGCGATTGAAAAACATCTGGTGCGCGACGGCATGGTGTATCGCTATCGCAACGACGACAGCAATATCGATGGCCTGGCCGGCACCGAAGGCGCTTTTGCTGCGTGCTCGTTCTGGTATGTCGAATGCCTGGCTCGCGCGGGGCAGGTTGAAAAAGCACATCTGGAGTTTGAGCAATTGCTGCGCTATGCCAACCCGCTCGGGTTGTATGCCGAAGAATTCGACAGCCATGGCCGGCACCTTGGCAATACGCCACAGGCGTTGACACATCTGGCGTTGATCAGTGCGGCGAGCTTTCTGGATCGACGCTTGAGCGGGGAAAAGAGTGAGTGGCAGCCTTGAGGTCGTCCCGTTCTTCGTCAGCGTCTGTCAGATAAATCGTACTTTAAACGCCTTTTGTGGGAAGCCGGACTACACGCCACACACATCACCCAGCGCCGAATTTCGGCGCTGCCCCCTGCACCGGTTACCTGCGGCGACACTTTGTGTAAATCAATGCCTGCAAAAAACTCACAAACGCCACGTAAAGCCACCCTCGTAACTTGCACTTACACCCCGAAATACCTTGTTGCCAGCCGTTACATCCGCCCCTACCATCCACCGCAACGGGCACAGCGGAGCTGTCCAATAAAACCCGAATTCAAGGAACCAGAATGTCCCAGCACGTCCAGCGCACCATCGACACGCCTCTTCGCAGCGGCCTGACCCGCACCCAACTCTGGGAAGCCGCGGACAAAGGCCTGATCAAATGCTGGGAAATCGGCCGCCAACGCGCCACCCGCTTCCCCGACCTCGCCCAGCGCTGCCTCGCCGACGAACTGCCAGTGCTCGGCTGGAAAGGTGGCGTGAGCCGCAGCCTGAAGAAAAACGAGAAATATGGCTCGCTGAAGTATCTGGCGCAGTGGCAAGGCTTGCGCGGCGAGGATCTGGATATCGATTTGAGTGAAGAGCGTTCGCTGACCTGCTCGCGGACGAAGATGCGTGTGACGTTTACGCCGGATCGGACGAAGTATTTCAATCAGGTGGCGGAAGCCGAGGCTTAGCCGTGCGGAAGTCCGGGCGGTAGCAATCCGGGTACAGCGCGCATACGCCGTACTGGGCATCCAGATCGGCCATGTGCTGGTAAAACTGCTCAATTTCCCAGAACGTCTCATCCGCGACGGTCATCAAGTAGAAGTAACTGAGTTGATGATCATTGGGCAGCACCAGCGCAAACTCTGGAAGCGCGTCCATTCGCGGTGCATCGGCCAGAGCCGCTAGCATGGGCGTCGGAGCCTCGGACAACTGCTCGAAGTACTTTTCTTTATAAGCCGTCAGGCCGATGGCTTCGCCCTTGGCTCTGGCATCGATCAGTTGCGCGAGGTTTGCGCGGCGCTGCTGCCAGTACGCGGCTGGCAGGTCGACATTCATTTGTTTCTTATGGCTGGCCACTGCCTCATCTGCAGAGACTTGGCGCTTTCGTTCGCCCGGCTCGGCGGCAGCTCGTGCTTCGAGTTCCTTGAATGACAGCATGATCGTCGACTTGGCAAACATGCGCTCCATCAGTTCACGGCGTTGCGGGGTATCCGGCAGTGACGGGGGCGGCGAAGCGCAACCGGCCAGCATCCCGACGAATACCAGCAGAGCAAGCAGCGATTTGAGTGACATGCATCGTCCTTGAAGTCGGTTGGCAGAATAAGCTGCGCAGTCTATCTGAACCGGAGAAAGCCCCACCGGAAATGCTCAAGGCATCACCAGTTCTGCTGCAGCGCTAACCGAAAATCGCTCGCGATAGGCCTGAGGCGTCACGCCGATAGCCCGCAGGAAACTTCGTCGCAATGTCTCTTCACTGCCAAACCCGCAATTGGCGGCGATGCGTTTGACCGGCAAACCTGTGTCACTGAGCAATCGCCGGGCGGTTTCGACGCGGATCAGTTCAATCGCCCGCGCCGGGGTCTGGCCGGTGTCGGCGCGGTAATGGCGGACGAAACTGCGTTCGCTCATGCCAGCCTGCTCGGCCAGCGTCGGGATGCCGAGATCGCAGGTGAGGTTTTCGGCGATCCACGCGTGCAACTCATCAAAACGATTGCCCTGATTCTGCAACGACAGGGTCACGCTGAACTGCGACTGTCCGCCCGGACGTTTGAGAAACACCACAAGATGCCGGGCGACGTCCAATGCGATGTCGCTGCCCAAGTCCTCTTCCACCATCGCCAGCGCCAGATCGATGCCGGCAGTGACACCTGCCGAGGTCCACACCGGGCCGTCATTGATGAAAATCGGATTGGCTTCGACTTGCAGTTTCGGGTGCTGCTGCGCCAGTTGTTCGCAGCGGGTCCAGTGGGTGACCACTCTGCGGCCATCAAGCCAGCCACTGGCGGCCAATAGAAATGCCCCTGTACACACGGAGGCCACGCGTCGACATTTACCGGCATGTTGGCGCACCCAATCCACCAGCGGCACATCTTCGGCGGCGGGATAAATGCCCCAGCCACCGGCAATGATCAACGTGTCGCTGGGCGCTTCGGGCAACGGCTCAGCCAACACCGCCAAACCCGCCGATGACATCACCGCCCCGCCGCCGCTGGCAATCACACTCGGTGCATAAGGCATCGGCAAGCCGCGCTGACGGGCGATGTCGTTGGCCGAGGCGAACACCTGCAACGGCCCGGTGACATCGAGGATCTGCATGTTGGCAAACGCGAGTACGTGGATGGCTTTGGGCATTTGGCGTAATTCGTGGGGTTATTGGCGTATGCGCCAGAACCTACGCGCCTACAGTGAAGCCGTCCACCCCTTTTTCATGGAGCAAGAACGATGACGCTGCAGATCGGTTTTCTGTTGTTTCCACAGGTTCAGCAACTCGACCTGACCGGGCCGTACGACGTGCTCGCCTCGTTGCCGGGCGTGCAGGTGCATCTGATCTGGAAGGATCTGATGCCGGTGACCGCCAGCACCGGTCTGCTATTGAAACCGACCATCACGTTCGAGGATTGCCCGTGTCTGGATGTGATCTGCATTCCCGGCGGCGGCGGTGTCGGGCCGTTGATGGAAGACGCGCAGACGCTGGACTTCATCAAACGCCAGGCCCTTCAGGCGAAATATGTGACCTCAGTGTGCACCGGCTCGCTGGTCCTCGGCGCAGCAGGCCTGCTGCAAGGCAAACGCGCGACCACGCATTGGGCGTATCACGATTTGCTGCCGACATTGGGGGCGATTGCGGTGAAGGATCGGGTGGTGCGTGACGGCAACCTGTTTACGGGTGGCGGAATTACAGCGGGGATCGATTTTGCCTTGGTGTTGGCTGAAGAGTTGGTGGGGGCCGACACGGCGCAACTGATTCAGTTGCAATTGGAATATGCCCCAGCGCCGCCGTTCAACTCGGGCAGCCCGGAGACTGCGCCGGGTGCGATTGTCGATGAGGCACGTTTGCGTGCGGCGCCATCACTGAAGTTGCGCACGGAAATCACCGAGCGTGCTGCCGCGAAACTCAATCTGCACTGATTCGTCAGCCAAATACAAAACCCTGTAGGAGTGAGCCTGCTCGCGATTGCGGTGGGTCCGCCAACATCTGCGTTGAATGACACACCGCAATCGCGAGCAGGCTCACTCCTACAGTTGATCGGGTTACCAAGGATATTTTGGTTGTCCCCGATCACCGCCTCACCTTCACTTGTCCCCACGCCCCCACCCGTGTAGAAAGCCCCTCCACACATTCTGCACAGGGACTTTCGATGAAGGCTTTGCCATGGCTCTATCTGGCGCTTCTCAGCCTCGGTTATGGATGGGCGCTGAGCTACGGCCACCTCGGCTGGCTCGCTTTGATTTCCGTGGGGCTGCTGGTGTTCGCCGGTTTTGCCGTTCGCCAGCAACAGGTTCCGGTCGCACGTTTTCTCGGCCATGGCCTATTTATCGTGCTGGCTTTGGCGCTGGCGTTGCACTGGCTGCCGGGCTTCGCCAACGGTCGCGCCATTGATCCGCAGCGCTTCACCGACAACGCCGTGCCATTCTCGATGTACCTGAATCTGGATAAACCGCTCATTGGCTTCTGGCTGCTGCTGGTGTGCCCGTGGATTGTCGGGCGACGTTCGTTACGCCTGAGCGTGTACGCCACCGCCCTCGCCCTGACGCTAAGCACGGTTCTGGCCCTCGGCGGCGCGCTGTTGCTGGGCGTGATTGCCTGGGCACCGAAATGGCCGGATCAGGCCTGGCTGTGGGTGCTGAACAACCTGCTGCTAGTGACCTTGGTCGAGGAAGCGCTGTTTCGCGGCTATATACAGGGCGGCCTCAGCCAGCGCTTCAAACACTTGCCGTACGGGGACAACCTCGCCCTGCTGCTGGCCTCGCTGCTGTTTGGTCTGGTGCATGCCGGCGCGGGCTGGACCTGGGTGTTGCTGGCAGGGCTGGCGGGCGTCGGTTATGGTCTGGCCTACCGTTTTGGCGGACTCGGCGCGGCGATCGCCACGCATTTCGGCCTGAACCTGCTGCATTTCGGCTTGTTCACTTATCCGATGCTCGCCGGCTGAAGCAAGCGCCGTTTTGCGACGCCGTGCTGATTATTGAAAAAAAATTTCAATAAAAAGCTGGCACCGCCGACAACCTTTCAAAGCCTTGCGGATTGAAAAACCATGCGTAATAACCAGCCCATTACACAACGCGAACGGACTTTCCCGGCTCAGCAGCGGTTGATTTCCACAACCGACGCCAAGGGCGTGATCACCTACTGCAACGACGCATTCGTCGAGATCAGCGGGTTTTCGCGTGAGGAACTGATCCGTGCGCCGCACAACCTGGTTCGTCACCCCGACGTCCCGGCTGCGGTGTTTTCGCACATGTGGGGCACACTGAAACAAGGCTTGCCATGGATGGGCATTGTCAAGAATCGCTGCAAGACCGGTGACCATTACTGGGTTAACGCCTATGTAACACCGGTGTTCGACGGTAATCAGGTGGTCGGTTACGAGTCGGTGCGGATCAAACCCACCGCCGAACAGATCCGCCGTGCCGAAGCGCTCTACCAACGCATCAACCAGGGCAAGTCGGCGATCCCTTCCAGCGATAAATGGCTGCCGGTGTTGCAAGACTGGCTGCCGTTCATTCTGGTCAGCCAACTGAGCTTCGTGATCGGCGCGACACTGAACTCGCAGTGGGGCTTTGCTCTGGCTGCCGGTTTGTCGGTGCCGCTGGGCCTGATGGGCCTGCAATGGCAGCAACGCGGGCTCAAACGCCTGCTGCGCCTGGCCGAGCAGACCACCTCCGACCCGTTGATCGCGCAGATGTACACCGACAGCCGTGGCGCGCAGGCGCGTCTGGAAATGTCGATCCTAAGCCAGGAAGCACGCCTGAAAACCTGCCTGACCCGTTTGCAGGACACAGCCGAACACCTGACCGATCAGGCCAAGCAATCCGACCGACTGGCACACAGCAGCTCGACCGGCCTGGAACGTCAACGCGTGGAAACTGAACAAGTCGCCACCGCCGTCAACCAGATGGCCGCGACCACTCAGGAAGTGGCGAGCCACGTGCAGCGCACCGCTGACGCGACTCAGGAAGCCAATCGCCTGACCGGTCGTGGTCGTGACATCGCCGGGGAAACCCGCGAAGCCATTCAGCGTCTATCCGTAGTTGTTGGGGAAACCGGTCTGACCGTGACCCAACTGGCCAAGGACAGCGACGAAATCGGCGGCGTGGTTGATGTGATCAAAGGCATCGCCGACCAGACCAACTTGCTCGCTCTGAACGCTGCGATCGAAGCCGCGCGTGCCGGTGAAATGGGCCGTGGTTTTGCTGTGGTGGCTGACGAAGTACGCCAACTGGCGCAACGCACCAGCGAATCGACCGGGCAGATTCACGCTCTGATCGCCAAGCTGCAACAGACAGCTTCGAGTGCTGTGCAAACCATGGAAGCCGGGCATCGTCAGGCTGAAGAGGGTGTAGCGCGGGTGCTGGAAGCGGATCAGGCGCTGGTCGGGATCAGTGAAGCGGTGGCCAACATCACCGACATGACCACGCAGATTGCAGCCGCGACCGAAGAGCAAAGTGCGGTGGCTGAGGAGATCAGCCGCAACATCAGCAATATTTCGGAGTTGGCGGATCAGACTTCCGAGCAGGCGCATAACTCGGCGTTGCTGAGTGAAGAACTGACGAAGACGGCGAATACGCAGTACTCGTTGGTGGAGCGGTTTAACCGCTGATTGAACTGGCGATAACAAAAAACCCGGAGAGCGAGAGCTTCCGGGTTTTTTGTTGCTTGTCTGAAAGTGATGGTGGCAGACCGCTTTCGCGAGCAAGCTCGCTCCCACATTGGAACTGCTTGGGACCACAGTTTTGTGTCCGACGACAATCTCCTGTGGGAGCGAGCTTGCTCGCGAAGAGGCCTTCTCTGCCGGCGAAGATCTCACTCAAGCAATGCAGACACTGCCTACAACGAGCCCAGAATGAGCCGACTGGTGCTCGTTAAGGCCAGGTTCTATTGTTTGCCGGTCAAAACTTATTCACATAAGCTGGTCAGCATGAATACACATCCTTCGGAGGCTCCGATGGCCACCACCCGAAAAACCGACAAACCCAGCAAAAAGGAAGTTCGTGAAGAACTGACATTCCTTGATGTTCGGCAAGCCGCGCGTGATGGGCAGAAAGTGTTCGATAAATTTGTGATCACTGGCAGGCTACCTATTACAAAGTAGGCCTGGATGCCAGCCATCAAAATTTCTGCACTTTTTGAACGAATCAATAACTGGCAAAACTTTGCTGCACACTTCTACAACTACAAAATCTGCGATGAATTACCTGCCATTTTCGGGCGGGATGAACGACTCGATCTGAGCGACATGCACCATATCCACCTTGCCAGTACACAGGCACTGCAGGCTCGATGGGCAAAAATCAATCGTCAGTATTACCGGACAGCATTGGTTAATGATGCTGACAATGACTTTTGGCTGATTTATGCCTATGACGCTTTTCGGGATGAGTACTTGCTACTGACAATCACCGGCCCGGATGCCCATAACCGAAGCGAGTGGGGGTCATTTTTGCGCACCGTGCATTGTGAAATCGTTGAACCCTGGGCATTAGGCAGGATTATCTTTCCCGATCTGGATGATTTGTGACTCAAAGAGCTAATCGAGACCGGCAACAAGCGAAAGATCGCTACCTGCGCACCGTCCATGCCGATGATCTGTAAGGGCTGTTGCAGGCTGCGATCCTTTGATCCTGCAAAACCGGGCAGCGAAAGCTTCCGGTTTTTTTATTGCGTGTCTGAAATTGATAGTGCTTGGCAGACCACCTTCGCGAGCAGGGCTCGCTCCCACTTTGGAACGTAGTGGGATCACAGATTTGTGTCCGACGACAATCCCCTGTAGGAGTGAGCCTGCTCGCGATGAGGCCATAACAGCCAGCGAAATTACTGAGGCAACTTCAGCTTATCCAGCAGTCGATTGACCAACAGTTCGTTGAGCATGATCACCTGTTGCAGCGCCAGCAGCGGTTTGCGCTCTGGGCCGCCGATTGAGTTGGCGATGTTACCGGCCATGGCATGGGCGTATGAAAGCGACTCGCTCGCCTCGACCAGCAGGGTTTCGTCATCCAGCGTGGGGTCGACGAGATAGACCGGGCGAAATTTTGGCGAGCTTGGTGGAGCCCCCAGGGCTTCGGGTCTGAGGTAGTAGTCGAGGGCGCGATCAGTCGCTTCTTTGACCTTTTGCGGATCAAGTGAGGGGTCGTGGGGGACTGGATCGGTGACTGGTGGGTTTGGTGTGATTTTGAACATAGATAAAGCTCCAATTTGAAAAAAGGGAGCCATCACCCTCGCTACCAAACGGCGGGTGGCGGCCATGCGCGGGTTGGTAGACCGGTCAAATTGGGTAACCCGGCGCTCACAGAGGAGCCCCACGCATGCCCACCATACAAAGCCATATCTCAAAAAAGGAGACGGCATCGACGGTGTCGCAACAACGACAATTTAAAGCGGGCTACCAAACCCGATCACTGATTTGCAGTGACAGGCAAACGATATAGCCCGGCCTATAGCCGCGTAAGCCGGCGGATTCTGGCGTACGCGTAGGTAACGGCGCAAGGTGTTGTAGGCCTGATGGCGTAACGGTTCGTGTACTTTAAACGCGTTCACAAAATCATGTTTACACACAGGAAATGCTGGACAGAGAGCGCTTCCAGTTTTTTATTGTGTCAGCGAAATCGCCCCTCACCCTAACCCTCTCCCAGAGGGAGAGGGGACTGACCGCGTGGAATGGAAGAGATACGCCGACGTGCGATACCGAGTTGAACTCAGATTCTGAAAAGCTCAAAAATCAGCTCCCTCTCCCTCTCCCTCCGGGAGAGGGCTGGGGTGAGGGGAAAATCCACCACAACACTAAAGCCGAACATCCGCTCTTCACCACTCAATAGGCCGAGTGTCAGCTCGCCTGCTCTTGATCTTGATCCACGGGCGACGTCGGAAGGCTGAGTGGAGGGATTGATCCTGGCGTGGGAGCGCAGCGACCGTTTGGCGCAGCCAAACACAGCGAGAGGAGGTGCAGCGAAGCAAACCGGAGACGCTGCGCCCGGATCGATCCCGCAGCGAAGGAACCCCGAGCCCCAGCGAGCGGGCCGTACGTAGGAGCAAGCGTTTTTGGTTACTTTTTAGGCGTTTGTAAAAAGTAACCCGCCGTAAGGGCGGAACCCTGAGCGGCCGTTACCGCAGCAACGGATATGTACTCAGATTGAAAAATGTGTCGCGTTCAAGATCTACCCCCTCACCCCAGCCCTCTCCCCCAAGGGGGCGAGGGGGAAAGGGAGCCGATCTTTATGCGGTTCGGGATCTCGGTTAACCCTTGAGAAATTCGGATACTTTCTGCGCAGCGGCAGCCAAATGCTGTTCATGGGTAAACCCGGAAACCTTTAATGGCTTGAGGTCATGATCCCCGGTCACTAGCCACGCCACCTCAATACTCGGTGACAAAGTGTAAGCCTCGACAGCCTCACGATTGCCCAACGCATCCCGCTCCCCCTGCACAATCAACGTCCGAGTCTGCAAAGAAGCCAAATGCTCAACCCGCGGTTTCTCCGGCTTCCCCACCGCATAAAACGGATACCCCAGACACACCAACGCGTCAGCCCCCAACTCATCAGCAAGCAGACTCGCCATCCGCCCACCCATAGACTTCCCGCCAACGGCCAAAACCCCAGCGACATGACGCCGCACCTCGGCATACACCTCACGCCAGCATTCCTGCAATTTCCCAGCAGGATTCGGCGGCCGTTTAACCCCATCCACCCGCCGCTGCGCCATATACGCAAACTCAAACCGCAACACGTTCACACCCAGTGCAGCAAGGCGCCCAGCCATGTCATTCATCCAGTCACTGTCCATCGGCGCACCAGCACCGTGAGCAAGGATCAACGTCGCCGCAGCCTTACCACTGGCGGCATCCCAAAGCCACCCATGATCACGCACGCACTGCGCCCATTGATCCCCGTCAATACTGGCCTTGTGCTGTTTGTCCATGCTTGCCTCGCTTTTAGTCTGCCTATAACTCCAGACGAAGGATTCGCCGCGTGTTTTGCGCGCGCTCACTTCGGCTGAACCGTGGATGGGGAACCATGAACACTTCTATCAGTACCGCCTACAACTACAAGGTGGTCCGCCAATTCGCCATTATGACGGTGGTGTGGGGCATCGTCGGCATGGGGCTCGGGGTTTTTCTCGCGGCCCAATTGGTCTGGCCCGAACTCAACTTCAATTTGCCCTGGACCAGTTTCGGCCGTCTGCGCCCGCTGCACACCAACGCGGTGATCTTCGCCTTCGGTGGCTGTGCGCTGTTCGCCAGTTCGTTTTACTCGGTGCAACGCACCTGCCGGACCCAATTGTTTGCACCAAAAATCGCCGCGTTCTGCTTCTGGGGCTGGCAGTTGGTGATCCTGTTGGCGGCGATCAGCTTGCCGCTGGGTTACACCAGTTCCAAGGAATACGCCGAACTGGAATGGCCGATCGACATCCTGATTACCATCGTCTGGGTCGCCTACGCCATCGTATTCTTCGGCACGATCATGCAGCGCAAGACCAAGCACATCTATGTGGGCAACTGGTTCTTCGGCGCGTTCATCATCACCGTGGCGATTCTGCACATCGTCAACAACCTTGAGTTGCCGGTGAGTTTCACCAAGTCGTACTCGGTGTACGCCGGTGCAACCGACGCGATGGTGCAATGGTGGTACGGCCACAACGCCGTAGGCTTTTTCCTCACCGCCGGTTTCCTCGGGATGATGTACTACTTCGTGCCGAAACAGGCCGAGCGTCCGGTGTATTCGTATCGCCTGTCGATCGTGCACTTCTGGGCACTCATCACCCTGTACATCTGGGCCGGCCCGCACCACTTGCACTACACCGCGCTGCCGGACTGGGCGCAGTCGCTGGGGATGGTGATGTCGCTGATTCTGCTGGCGCCGAGCTGGGGCGGCATGATCAACGGCATGATGACCCTCTCGGGCGCCTGGCATAAGTTGCGCAGCGACCCGATCCTGCGCTTCCTTGTGGTCTCGCTGGCGTTCTACGGCATGTCGACTTTCGAAGGTCCGATGATGGCGATCAAAACCGTCAACGCCCTCTCCCACTACACCGACTGGACCATCGGCCACGTACACGCCGGCGCCCTCGGTTGGGTGGCGATGATTTCCATCGGCGCGCTGTACCACATGATCCCGAAAATCTTCGGCAAAGCACAGATGCACAGCGTCGGCCTGATCAACGCGCACTTCTGGCTCGCGACCATCGGCACCGTGCTCTACATCGCGTCGATGTGGGTCAACGGTATCGCTCAGGGCCTGATGTGGCGCGCAGTCAACGAGGACGGCACGCTGACCTACTCCTTCGTCGAAACCCTGGTGGCCAGCCACCCTGGCTTCGTCGTGCGGCTGATTGGTGGGGCGATCTTCCTCAGCGGCATGTTCCTGATGGCTTACAACACCTGGCGCACCGTGCGGGCCTCGCAGCCTGCTGACGTCGTCGCTGCCGCGCAGATGGCCTGAGGAGTCCGCCATGAAACACGAAACGATTGAAAAGAACGTCGGCCTGTTGATGTTGCTCATGGTGTTCGCCGTGAGCATCGGCGGCCTGACCCAGATCGTCCCGCTGTTCTTCCAGGACGTCACCAACAAACCGGTGGAAGGCATGAAACCCTACACCGCGCTGCAACTGGAAGGCCGCGACATCTATATCCGCGAAGGCTGCGTCGGTTGCCACTCGCAGATGATCCGGCCGTTCCGCGCCGAAACCGAACGCTACGGGCACTACTCGGTAGCGGGCGAAAGCGTTTGGGATCACCCGTTCCTGTGGGGGTCGAAACGTACCGGTCCGGATCTGGCCCGGGTCGGTGCCCGCTACTCGGATGACTGGCACCGCGCGCACTTGTACAACCCGCGCAACGTCGTACCGGAATCGAAAATGCCGGCCTACCCGTGGCTGGTCACGCAAGCGGTCGACAGCAGCCACACCGAAACCAAGCTCAAGACCATGCGCACCCTCGGCGTGCCGTACACCGACGACGACATCAGCGGCGCGGTGGCCAGCCTCAAGGGCAAGACCGAAATGGACGCCCTCGTTTCTTACCTGCAAGTGCTCGGCACTGCGATCAAGAGCAAGAGGTGAGCACGATGGTCTTTGATATGAGCGCAGGGCTGATCCGTGGTTTAGGCACCGTTGTCGTGTTTGTAGCGTTCGTCGGCTTGACCTTGTGGGTGTTCAACCGCAAGCGCACCCCAGAGTTCGCTGAAGCACGTCTGCTGCCGTTCGCCGACGAGCCACAACCCGAAACTACCCCAGCATTTGAAACAACCCAAGCACCTGAACCAAGGAGTACCCGGCCATGACCACCTTCTGGAGTACGTGGATCTGCGTACTAACCATCGGCAGCCTGATCGGCCTGACGTGGCTGCTGATCGGCACCCGCCGGGGCGAAACCAAGGGCAGCGTCGACCAGACCATGGGCCACAGCTTCGACGGCATCGAGGAGTACGACAACCCGCTGCCGCAGTGGTGGTTCATGCTGTTCGCCGGCACCCTGGTGTTTTCCGTGGGCTATTTGATCCTTTATCCGGGCCTGGGCAACTGGAAAGGCATCCTGCCGGGTTACGAGGATGGCTGGACCGGCGTGCACGAGTGGGAAAAGGAGATGAACAAGGCTGACGCCAGGTTCGGCCCGATCTTCGCCAAGTTCGCCGCCATGCCGCTGGAAGAAGTGGCGAAGGACCCGCAGGCGCTGAAAATGGGTGGCCGCTTGTTCGCTTCCAATTGCTCGGTGTGCCACGGTTCCGATGCCAAAGGCGCGTTCGGTTTCCCTAACCTTGCCGACAGCGACTGGCGCTGGGGCGGCGACGCCGACACCATCAAAACCACCATCATGGGTGGCCGGATGGCGGCGATGCCGGCCTGGGGCGAAGTTTTGGGCGAAGCCGGGGTGAAGAACGTGGCCGCCTATGTGCGTCACGAACTCGCCGGCCTGCCGCTGCCCGCCGACAGCAAGGCTGATCTGCAAGCGGGGCAGCAGGCATTTAGCACCACTTGCGTGGCCTGTCATGGGGCAACCGGTCACGGCACTGAAGCCATGGGCGCGCCGAATCTGACGCACCCGGCCGGGTTTATCTATGGCACCAGCCTGACTCAACTCGAGCAGACCATTCGCCACGGTCGTCAGGGCCATATGCCGGCGCAGAACGAACTGCTGGGTAACGATAAAGTGCAATTGCTGGCCGCTTATGTGTACAGCCTGTCGCACGGATTGAATACAGAAAAACTGATTACTGAAGACAAGAAAAAGTAAGTATTGCGTACACATCTGCCGCACCATTCTCGGTGCGGCAGCATCCAGCCCCTTTGCGACGCATTGTCGCACCCCTTCACACCCTCTCCTTTCGGTTCCCCGGATTCGGGTCTACGCTTGCTCGATGCGGACTGGCTTGTGCCGGTTCCAGGTCAACGCTGACTGCTGTGTTCCGCGAACCGGCTGACTGATGTGGCCGCAAACGCCGGTAGATACCGGCTGTCGTGCCATTTGCCATCCGTCACCCGAACCGAGCGTTTGAACACACCCCGTTACAAGCGACCTGAACCCCTCGCTTTTTTCGTCCGCTGCGACATTTTGTCCGAGGCCGATTTTGTCCTTACGCGGCGCATGGAAAGGCCGCAGAATCAGCGTTGGAAAGCATTGACCCAGGTCATGGCGCGTTGCAATGACCCCCTGCTCTCTGCATACTTGCGGCCGATTTTAATCCTAATAAAACACCCAAACCGTGGAACCTTAGAATGAGCACAGCAATCAGTCCGACTGCTTATAACTATAAGGTAGTCCGCCAGTTCGCCATCATGACGGTGGTCTGGGGGATCCTTGGCATGGGGCTCGGTGTCTTCATCGCCTCGCAACTGGTCTGGCCGGAGTTGAACTTCGGTCTGCCGTGGACGAGCTTTGGACGCCTGCGCCCGTTGCACACAAACCTGGTGATTTTCGCCTTCGGTGGTTGTGCACTATTCGCCACTTCCTACTATGTCGTGCAGCGAACCTGCCAGACGCGACTGATTTCCGACAGCCTCGCGGCCTTCACCTTCTGGGGCTGGCAAGCGGTGATTGTCGGCGCGATCATTACCTTGCCGCTGGGTTACACCACCACCAAGGAATACGCGGAACTGGAATGGCCGATCGCCATTTTGCTGGCCATTGTCTGGGTCACTTACGGTCTGGTGTTCTTCGGCACCATCACCAAGCGCAAAACCAAGCACATCTACGTGGGTAACTGGTTCTACGGTGCCTTCATCGTCGTGACCGCGATGCTGCACATCGTCAACCACATGTCGCTGCCGGTGAACCTGTTCAAGTCCTACTCTGCCTACTCGGGCGCGACCGACGCGATGATCCAGTGGTGGTACGGCCACAACGCGGTGGGCTTCTTCCTCACCACCGGTTTCCTCGGGATGATGTATTACTTCGTGCCGAAACAGGCCGAGCGTCCGATCTACTCTTATCGCCTGTCGATCGTGCACTTCTGGGCACTGATCACCCTGTACATCTGGGCCGGCCCGCACCACTTGCACTACACCGCACTGCCGGATTGGGCACAATCGCTAGGCATGGCGATGTCGATCATCCTCCTGGCGCCAAGCTGGGGCGGCATGATCAACGGCATGATGACCCTGTCGGGTGCCTGGCATAAGCTGCGCACCGACCCGATCCTGCGTTTCCTCGTGGTATCCCTGGCGTTCTACGGCATGTCGACCTTCGAAGGTCCGATGATGGCGATCAAGACCGTCAACTCGCTCTCGCACTACACCGACTGGACCATCGGCCATGTACACGCCGGCGCTCTCGGCTGGGTGGCGATGATCTCGATCGGCGCGATCTACCACATGATCCCGCGTCTGTTCGGCCGTGCGCAGATGCACAGTGTCGGCTTGATCAACGCGCACTTCTGGCTCGCGACCATCGGCACTGTGTTGTATATCGCTTCGATGTGGGTCAACGGCATCACTCAGGGCCTGATGTGGCGTGCAATCAACGACGACGGCACCCTCACCTACTCGTTCGTTGAAGCACTGCAAGCCAGCCACCCGGGTTACATCGTGCGTGCCTTGGGCGGTGCTTTCTTCGCCAGCGGCATGTTCCTGATGGCTTACAACGTCTGGCGCACCGTGCGCGCCTCGAACCCGGCTGAAGCCGAAGCCGCTGCCCAGATCGCTGTCGTTGGAGCTCACTGATGAAGCATGAAGCTGTCGAGAAGAATATTGGCCTGCTGGCCTTCTTCATGGTCATCGCCGTCAGCGTTGGCGGCCTGACCCAAATCGTTCCGCTGTTTTTCCAGGACGTCACCAACAAGCCGGTCGAAGGCATGAAGCCGCGTTCGGCACTGGAGCTGGAAGGCCGCGACGTTTACATCGCCAACGGTTGTGTCGGCTGCCACTCGCAGATGATCCGTCCGTTCCGTGCTGAAACCGAACGCTACGGCCACTACTCGGTTGCCGGTGAAAGCGTCTGGGACCACCCGTTCCTGTGGGGCTCCAAACGTACCGGTCCGGACCTGGCCCGTGTCGGCGGTCGTTACTCCGATGACTGGCAACGTGCGCACTTGTACAACCCGCGCAACGTAGTGCCTGAGTCGAAAATGCCGGCTTACCCGTTCCTCGTGGAAAACAAGCTCGACGGCAAAGAGACGGCCAAAAAAATGGAAGTCTTGCGCACGCTCGGCGTCCCTTACACCGACGAAGACATCGCCGGTGCCAAGGATGCCGTGAAGGGCAAAACCGAAATGGACGCGCTGGTGGCCTACCTGCAAGGCCTGGGCACCATCATCAAAAGCAAACGGTGAATTAGATGGATATCGGGATGATTCGTGGCCTGGGCACCGTTGTCGTGATGGTGGCCTTCATCGGTCTGGCGTTGTGGGTGTTCAGCCCCAAGCGCAAGTCGGAGTTTGAAGACGCGACCTTGTTGCCTTTTGCGGATGATCCCGAAGCCATCAAGCACGTCGAGCAAGCTTCTAGGAGTAACAAAGAATGACTACATTCTGGAGTCTGTACGTCACAGTCCTCAGTCTCGGTACGATCTTCGCCCTGACCTGGCTGCTGCTGTCGACCCGCAAGGGCCAGCGCAGCGAACAGACGGACGAGACGGTCGGGCACTCCTTCGACGGGATCGAGGAGTACGACAACCCACTGCCGAAATGGTGGTTCATGCTGTTTGTCGGCACCATCATTTTTGCCTTGGGTTACCTGGTGCTGTACCCGGGCCTGGGCAACTGGAAAGGCCTGCTGCCGGGCTACAACTACCTTGATAACGACAAACAGACCGCGTTCGCCAACGGCCAGACCGGCTGGACCGGCGTACACGAGTGGGAAAAGGAAATGGCTCGCTCGGACGCCAAATTCGGTCCGATCTTCGCCAAGTTCGCCGCGATGCCAATCGAAGAAGTCGCCAAGGATCCACAAGCACTGAAAATGGGTGGCCGCCTGTTCGCCTCCAACTGCTCGGTGTGCCACGGTTCCGACGCCAAGGGCGCTTACGGTTTCCCTAACCTGACCGACGCCGACTGGCGCTGGGGCGGCGAGCCGGAAACCATCAAGACCACTATCATGGGCGGTCGCCACGCGGTGATGCCGGCCTGGGCTGAAGTGATTGGCGAGCAAGGCGTTGCCGACGTGGCAGCTTTTGTCGTGACCAATCTGGATGGCCGCAAGCTGCCGGAAGGCACCAAGGCTGATCCGGCCAACGGCGGCAAACTGTTCGCCGCCAACTGCGTGGCGTGCCACGGTCCGGCCGGCAAAGGCACTCCCGCCATGGGCGCGCCTGACCTGACTCACCCGGGTGCTTTCATCTACGGTTCGAGCTTTGCGCAACTGCAGCAGACCATTCGTTACGGCCGTCAGGGCCAGATGCCTGCGCAGGAACAACTGCAAGGCAACGACAAGGTGCACCTGCTGGCGGCTTACGTTTACAGCCTGTCTCACGGTGAAAAAGCACCGGAAGCGAACGCCGAATAGGGTCATCGCTTGAAACAAAAAAAGGCCCCGCCAATATTGATTGGCGGGGCCTTTTTTCATGCTGGCATTCATGACTTGTAACGTTTGCTCAATAGACCTGAGGAAAGGTGCCCTGTAGGTTTTTCCCACCCCGATGAGCAGCATCGGGTCAACCTTCAAGGATGAAGCCTACATGTCAAAAAATAACGAAAACACACTGCCAAAATGTTTGCAGCCCTGCCCTGACCATCAAGCAACGCCGGTAAAAACACCTGCTGCGCTCGCACGCTCGACATCGCCAGACACCATGGCCCATCCAGGTAACGGTGGCGGTCTGGACGGTCTCGGCGGCGGCCGATTGCTCTGAAAAAGCAGCAAAACGCAGCGAATATTCGCCCGATATCCTGCGCCCCTGCCCGTTGGCTGGGGCGCTCTGGCTGGTGCCGTTATGACAGTGATAAACCGATCGTCCGCAACCCACCTTTCCGATTGCCGGGAAAACCTCAGCGTAGTAACGTTTCTACACCAGAATCACCGGAGGCCGAACTTGATGGCCATCACGACCATTTCCAGCCGCGAATTCAATCAGGACACCAGTGCTGCCAAAAAAGCCGCGCATCTGGGTCCGGTCATCATTACCGATCGTGGCAAGCCTGCCCATGTACTGCTGAGCATCGAGGAGTACCAGAAACTGACCGGTAGCCAGACCAGCATCGTCGACCTGCTGGTCATGCCGAATGCGCCTGACATCGAATTCGAACCCGAGCGCGCCGTCATCCTCCCTCGCAGCGTGGATCTGTCCTGATGTTTCTACTCGATACCAATGTCGTTTCCGAGCTGAGAAAACCCCAAGCCGACCGGCAAGTGGTGACATGGGCAAACAGCGTTGCCCCGGCCAGCCTGTATTTATCGGCCATCACTGTGCTGGAGCTGGAAACCGGCATTCTGCGTATCGAACGCCGCGACCCGCCACAAGGAGGGATGCTGCGCAACTGGCTCGAGCGTCATGTCAAACCCGCATTCTCGGGAAGAATCCTCTCGGTCGATAGCGCCGTCGCTAGCCGATGCGCACAGCTGCACGTGCCTGATCGCAGCAATGAATGCGACGCTTTGATCGCCGCCACCGCGCTTGTTCATGGGCTGACGCTGGTCACCCGTAATGTTGCCGATTTCCAACTCAGCGGCGTTCATCTGATCAATCCATGGAACGCTGCCAATCACTGATCGTACAAAGCCCCGCCTAATCACTGGCGGGGCTTTTTTTATGGGCGCTTGGCAAAGATTGAATGCACCGGCGTCGTATCGATCAGCGTTCGATTGCGCCACTGATTGTTCTTCACCAGATAGACCTGCAACTGCTTGCGGTCCTCGGTGAAACTGGCAATCAGATAGGTTTGCTGAGACGTACTGCCGCTCAGGTAGATGGGTACGCTACCCTCCCAATAAGCATCACCTCCATCCTTATGTAAATGGCCGGCAAAGATCGCCGTCACTTGATATTTATTGACCATGTCGTGGAAGCGTTTTTGTTGCGCCTGGGTCCCTTTGTGGTTCAACGGTTTATGCATATTGATGATGATGGCGTAACCCGAAACTCGTGCCAGCCTGAGGTCCTTCTCGAGCCAGTCCAGCGCGTCGTTGATTTCAAATGTCGTCGGGTTCAGTGGATGAGCAATCCGGGTGGTATAAGTCGGCTCGTTATTGAGCTGAACCATATGAACTTCGCCGATATTTTTTGAATACGCGAGACTGCCGGAGTACGTCTTGCTGAGAAATCCACTGGTGACTTTCAAATCAAAGCTGTCCACCTTGCCTTCATGATGTTCCTTGAACTCGACGATACTTCCCGCCGCACAGCTATTGGTAAAACAATCATCAACATTATTTTCATAATCGTGATTACCCAGGCCGTACAAGTAGTCACCCTTAAAGTGTTTGTTCAACATATCCTTCATAAAAGACCGCTGCCAGCCATGACCAAAAGCGGTTATGTCACCATTGATCATCAGTGGAACCTGGGCTTGCGAACCATGCTGATTTCTGAAATCAGCAATACTCGCAAGCTGACTGTCGACCAGCCACTTGGAGCGAACTTCGAATTCCGAGTCGGATTCAGGATCACGGTTATCTGTCTTGTCGGTCCAGGGATATTGAGTATCCGAGGCAAAAACCATGTGTTTCGGGGTTCCGGTCATCGCCTGAGCGCAGGCAACCGAAGCCAATAAACAAACCCCCAGCACAACGCTTGTAAACTTATTGAAAGTCATACTTAAAATTCCATTTAAATTAATCAATTACACGCGAACAAGTTTTCGCGAAAACAGAACTTATTAGAAAAAACAGAAAACTTCAAAGCACCGAACCAGAACAATCAAGTAGATATGTTTCAGGCACAAAAAAAACTTACAACAACGCCTGATGCAAAAAGCCATGTTTGAAGTTGCACTTTGAAGTGCTCACTCGGCAACTTCTGCAACTGGAAACCTGAAGATGACACTGTCAGTGCTCGCCCCCCTTCAAGTCGACCCAGATTTTTCCAAGGCTTGCGGTGGCAAGCGCGTCGTACCGATGAACCCCTGACAACAACGGATTAGCCACCACGCCAAAACCGTCCATACTCAATAAGTCAATTGACCTGCATCAGGCTTTACTGCATTCGCTACACCATTCAGGTTTTTTACCCAACGCGACCAAAGGTCGCACCCTCGACCCAGAGCGACCGGCGTATCATTGCGCCACTGCAACGCCCCTTTTTGACCTTGGTTGGCACGTATCGACCGGGGCATTTTTCCACTGCCGTGGGATGCAATGATGAGCAATCAGATTCCGGTACACGACGTCACACCACCGAGCAAAAACGCGAACAACAGCGTTGACCTTTACGCCTCCAGAGAAAAAATCTACACCCGTGCCTTCACCGGTCTGTTCCGCAACTTGCGGATGATGGGCGGCGCCGCCTTGTTCCTGCTGTATTTCGGCACGGTGTGGCTGAACTGGGGCGGTCACCAGGCCGTATGGTGGAATCTGCCGGAGCGCAAGTTCTTCATCTTCGGCGCAACGTTCTGGCCGCAGGATTTCATCCTGCTCTCGGGCCTGTTGATCATTGCCGCGTTCGGCCTGTTCTTCATCACCGTGTATGCCGGGCGCGTCTGGTGCGGTTATACCTGTCCGCAAAGTGTGTGGACGTGGATTTTCATGTGGTGCGAGAAGGTCACCGAAGGCGACCGCAACCAGCGCATCAAGCTCGACAAGGCGCCGATGAGCGCCAACAAGTTCCTGCGCAAAGCCGCCAAACACGTGATGTGGCTATTGATCGGTTTCGTCACCGGCATGACCTTTGTCGGCTACTTTTCGCCGATCCGCGAACTGGTCTTTGAGTTCTTCACAGGGCAAGCCGATGGCTGGTCGTATTTCTGGGTCGGTTTCTTCACCCTCGCTACCTACGGCAACGCCGGCTGGTTGCGCGAGCAGGTGTGTATTTACATGTGCCCGTATGCGCGCTTTCAGAGCGTGATGTTCGACAAGGACACGCTGATCGTCTCCTACGATCCACGTCGTGGCGAAAGCCGTGGCCCGCGCAAGAAAGGTATTGATTACAAAGCCCAGGGCCTTGGTGACTGCATCGACTGCACCATGTGTGTTCAGGTCTGCCCGACCGGCATCGACATCCGCGACGGCCTGCAGATCGAGTGCATCGGCTGCGCCGCGTGCATCGATGCCTGCGACAGCATCATGGACAAAATGGATTACCCGCGCGGGCTCATCAGTTACACCACTGAACACAACCTGTCTGGGCAGAAAACCCATAAACTGCGGCCACGCCTGATCGGTTATGCCGTGGTGTTGCTGGCGATGATCAGCCTGTTGGTCACCGCGTTCTTCATGCGTTCGCTGGTCGGTTTTGACGTCAGCAAGGACCGCGTGCTGTACCGCGAAAACGCTGAAGGCCGAATCGAAAACGTCTACAGCCTGAAGATCATGAACAAGGATCAGCGCGACCACACCTACGTGCTCGAAGCCAGCGGTTTGCCGGATCTGCGCCTGCAAGGCAAGCGCGAGATCAAAGTCGCGGCCGGCGACATCGTCAGCATGCCGGTCGAGTTGTCGAGCGCGCCGGAACAACTGCCATCGAGCACCAACGAGGTGAAATTCCTCCTCAAGGATGCCGATGATGACAGCGTCCACGTTGAAGCCAAGAGCCGATTCATCGGCCCACAAATCCGTTGAGAGAACTGAACATGCCCGCAGCAAACGCCGCAAGTCCCTGGTACAAGCACCTCTGGCCATGGATCATCATCGGGATTCTGGCCTGTTCGGTGACCCTGACCCTGTCCATGGTGACCATTGCGGTGAACAACCCGGACAACCTCGTCAACGACAACTATTACGAGGCTGGCAAAGGCATCAACCGTTCGCTGGACCGTGAGCTGTTGGCGCAGAATCTGAAGATGCGTGCGGCGGTGCGTCTGGATGATGTTACTGGTGAGGTTGATCTGCGTTTGAGCGGTGACAGTCAGCCGAAGACACTGGAATTGAACCTGATTTCGCCGACGCAGCCCGAGAAGGATCGCAAGATTGTCCTGACTCGCAGCGAGACTGAAACGGGCCGCTACATCGGTCAACTGGGTGACAAGGTTGAGGGTCGTCGCTTTGTCGAATTGCTCGGCAGTCAGGATGACCATGTGTGGCGCATGTTCGAGGAAGAGTTGGTGAGCCATGACAAGGATCTGCTGCTCGGTGATGAGCCGCTGCAAGGCGCCGAAGACCTGAAAAAATAAGCAACTTCGAAAGCCCCCTCACCCTAGCCCTCTCCCCCAGGAGAGGGAACTGATCTCGAGCGTTTGCACGTTTTGTGTATGACAGTGAAAATCCAGGCTCACACCGATCGGCGCCCTCTCCCTCCGGGAGAGGGCTGGGGTGAGGGCAAGCGGACAACTCCAATGCAAGGGTTTAATCCCTCAACGATGCCATGACCACCCCACTCCCCTGCTACCACTGCGCCCTGCCCGTCCCCTCCGGCAGCCGCTTCACCGCCGTCGTACTCGGGGATTCCCGCGAGTTCTGCTGTCCGGGCTGTCAGGCTGTGGCCGAAGCCATCGTCGCCGGTGGTCTGGAAAGCTACTACCAACACCGCAGCGAAGCCTCGGCCAACCCCGAAGCATTGCCGGTGCAATTGGTCGATGAGCTGGCCCTGTACGACCGCGCCGATGTGCAGCAACCCTTCGTTCGCCATGAAGGCGATCTGGCCGAAACCACCCTGTTGATGGAAGGCATCAGTTGCGCCGCTTGCGGCTGGCTGATCGAAAAACACCTGCGCACGCTGCCCGCCGTGGCCGAGGCGCGGCTGAACCTGTCCAACCATCGTTTGCACGTGAGTTGGGCCGACGCGCAATTACCGCTGAGCCAGATCCTCGCCGAACTGCGCCACATCGGTTACGCCGCCCACCCGTATCAGGCCGACCGTGCCAGCGAACAACTGGCCAGTGAAAACCGCCTCGCTCTGCGCCAGCTCGGCGTGGCTGGACTGCTGTGGTTTCAGGCGATGATGGCGACCATGGCCACTTGGCCGGAATTCAACATCGACCTCAGCCCCGAGCTGCACACGATCCTGCGCTGGGTCGCACTGTTCCTGACCACACCGATCGTGTTCTACAGCTGCGCGCCGTTCTTCAAAGGCGCAATGCGCGATCTGCGCACGCGCCACCTGACCATGGATGTCTCGGTGTCACTGGCGATCGGCAGCGCCTACATTGCCGGGATCTGGACTTCGATCACCGGCGTTGGCGAGTTGTATTTCGATGCGGTCGGCATGTTTGCGCTGTTCCTGCTCGCCGGCCGCTATCTGGAACGCCGTGCCCGTGAGCGCACCGCTGCCGCGACGGCGCAACTTGTGAATCTATTGCCGGCCTCGTGTCTACGGCTGGACAACAACGGCCAGAGCGAACGCATCCTGCTCAGCGAGCTACGCCTCGGCGAGCGGATTCTGGTGCAGGCCGGCTCGATTCTGCCGGCGGACGGCAAGATCATCGACGGCCAGTCGAGCATCGACGAATCGCTGCTCACCGGCGAATACCTGCCGCAACCGCGCATGCCGGGCGATGCGGTCACCGCTGGCACGCTCAACGTTGAAGGCGCGCTCACCGTGGAAGTTCAGGCGCTGGGCCAAGACACGCGCCTATCGGCCATTGTCCGCCTGCTCGACCGCGCTCAAGCGGAAAAACCGCGACTGGCAGAAATCGCCGACCGTGCCGCGCAATGGTTTTTGTTGTTATCGCTGATCGCCGCAGCCGCCATTGGCCTGTTGTGGTGGGAACTGGATTCGTCGCGAGCATTCTGGATTGTCCTCGCCATGCTGGTTGCCACCTGCCCGTGCGCCCTGTCGCTGGCGACGCCGACCGCGCTCACCGCCGCCACCGGTACCTTGCACAAACTTGGTTTGCTGCTGACGCGCGGGCATGTGCTGGAAGGCTTGAATCAGATCGACACGGTGATCTTCGACAAGACCGGCACCCTCACCGAAGGCCGATTGATGCTGCGTTCGATTCGCCCACTCGGCGCGCAGGACAGTGATCAATGCCTGAGCCTCGCCGCCGCTCTGGAAAACCGGTCGGAACACCCGATTGCCCGTGCCTTTGGCCGTGCGCCGCTGGCCGCTGAAGACGTCCACAGCACGCCGGGGCTTGGCCTCGAAGGCTTGGTGGGCGGACAGCGTTTGCGCATCGGCCAGGCCGAGTTTGTCTGCGCCCTCAGCGGCGCAACGGCACCGTCGATGCCGGACGAGGCCGGCCAATGGTTGCTGCTCGGCGATACTCAAGGGCCACTGGCGTGGTTCGTCCTCGACGATCGCTTGCGTGATGACGCCCCCGCCTTGCTCGCTGCTTGTAAGGCACGCGGCTGGCGTACGCTGTTGTTATCCGGTGACAGCTCGCCGATGGTCGCCAGTGTGGCGGCGGAACTGGGCATTGATGAGGCTCGCGGCGGCTTGCGCCCGGACGACAAACTGCAAGTCCTGCAGCAACTGCACAAGGAAGGTCGCAAAGTGCTGATGCTCGGCGACGGCGTCAACGATGTACCAGTGCTCGCGGCAGCCGACATCAGTGTCGCCATGGGTTCGGCCACCGATCTGGCGAAAACCAGCGCCGATGCGGTGCTGCTGTCCAACCGTCTCGACGCCTTGGTTCAAGCGTTCACTCTGGCTCGGCGCACCCGCCGGGTAATCATCGAGAACCTGCTGTGGGCGGCGCTGTACAATGGCCTCATGTTGCCGTTCGCCGCCCTCGGCTGGATCACGCCGGTGTGGGCCGCCGTCGGCATGTCGATCAGTTCGTTGACCGTGGTGCTCAATGCCCTGCGCCTGACTCGCCTGCCGAGTCCGCCGCCCGCCAGCACCCGATCACAAACCCGCCCGCTGCCGGCCTGAACCGCGCGGGCGCCTGGAGTACCGATGCCAGCTCTCTACGTGATGATCCCGGCCGCCCTGCTGATTGTGGCCATCGCCGTGTACATCTTTTTCTGGGCGGTGGACAGCGGTCAGTACGACGACCTCGACGGCCCTGCGCACAGCATTCTGTTCGATGATCAGGATCCGAACCACACCGCCGCCGTGGACGAAGTCAACGCCAGCAAACCGGACGACAAGGCCCCGCCTCATGCTTGAACTGGCGCCCTTGCTGATCTCGGCATTGATCCTCGGCCTGCTCGGTGGTGGTCATTGCCTGGGCATGTGCGGCGGTTTGATGGGCGCGCTGACTTTGGCGATCCCCAAGGAGCAGCGCAGTCGGCGTTTTCGCTTGTTGCTGGCGTACAACCTGGGCCGAATCCTCAGTTATGCCACGGCTGGCTTGCTGATCGGGCTGGCGGGATGGGCGGTGGCGAACAGTCCAGGCGCATTGTTCATGCGTGTATTGGCCGGGTTGTTGCTGATCGCCATGGGTTTGTATCTGGCCGGTTGGTGGAGCGGACTGACCCGCATTGAAAGCCTCGGCCGCGGGCTGTGGCGCTACATTCAGCCGGTCGCCAATCGCTTGCTGCCGGTGTCGAGTTTGCCTCGCGCGCTGTTGCTTGGCGCGTTGTGGGGCTGGCTGCCGTGCGGACTGGTTTACAGCACGCTGTTGTGGTCGGCGAGTCAGGGCAATGCGCTGGACAGTGCATTGTTGATGCTTGCGTTTGGCCTCGGCACCTGGCCGGTGTTGCTCGCCACAGGGCTTGCGGCTGAGCGGGTTACGGCGCTGTTGCGCAAACGCAGCGTGCGCATGGCCGGTGGTTTGCTGGTGATTCTGTTCGGGATATGGACATTGCCCGGACCGCATCAGCATTGGTTGATGGGCCATTAAGATCAAAAGATCGCAGCCTTCGGCTGCTCCTACCTTTGGAATGCGTTTCCCTGTAGGAGTTGCCGCAGGCTGCGATCTTTTGATCTTATGCTGTTGATGCAAATCAAGATGCCCCTGCGCGCCCTCCCCTAGACTCGCCACACTGCCAGCCTATCCGGGGGAATGCCCGCATGCTCGACGCCATTCGTTGGGACTCTGATCTGATCCGCCGCTACGACCTGGCGGGGCCGCGCTACACCTCTTATCCGACGGCCGTGCAATTTCACGGTCAGGTCGGCACCTTCGACCTGTTTCATGCCCTGCGCGACAGCCGCAAGGCCCTGCGCCCGTTGTCGCTGTACGTGCATGTGCCGTTCTGCGCGAACATTTGCTACTACTGCGCGTGCAACAAGGTCATCACCAAGGACCGAGGTCGCGCGGCGCCATATCTACAGCGGCTGGAGCAGGAAATCCAGTTGATCGCCTGCCACCTCGACCCGGCACAAAAAGTCGAGCAATTGCACTTTGGCGGCGGCACGCCGACCTTTCTCAGCCACGACGAACTGCGGCAGTTGATGGCGCACCTGCGCAAGCATTTCAATCTGCTGGACGACGACTCCGGCGACTACGGTATCGAGATCGACCCGCGCGAAGCCGACTGGTCGACCATGGGCCTGCTGCGCGAACTCGGCTTCAACCGGGTCAGCATCGGCCTGCAGGATCTCGATCCGGCGGTGCAGCGCGCGGTCAATCGCCTGCAGAGTCTGGAAGAAACCCGCGCGGTGATCGATGCCGCGCGCACCCTGCAGTTTCGCTCGATCAATATCGACTTGATTTACGGCTTGCCCAAGCAGACGCCGGAAAACTTCGCCCGCACCGTCGAGGAAGTGATCAGCCTGCAACCGGATCGGCTCTCGGTGTTCAACTATGCACACCTGCCGGAGCGCTTCATGCCGCAGCGGCGGATCAATGGCAATGAACTGCCGGCGCCCGCGCAGAAACTGGAAATGCTCGAGCGCACCATCGAACAGCTCACCGCCGCCGGCTATCGCTACATCGGCATGGATCACTTTGCCCTGCCCGACGATGAGCTGGCGATTGCCCAGGAAGAGCAAACCCTGCAACGCAACTTCCAGGGTTACACCACCCATGGTCATTGCGACTTGATTGGCTTGGGCGTGTCGGCCATCAGCCAGATCGGCGACCTGTACTGCCAGAACAGCAGCGACCTCAACGAGTACCAGAACACCCTCGCCGCCGCGCAACTGGCGACTAGCCGGGGCCTGGTGTGCAACGCCGATGATCGCTTGCGCCGTGCAGTGATTCAGCAACTGATCTGCAATTTCAGTCTGGAATTCGCCGAGATCGAGCAGCAGTTCAACATCGACTTTCAGGGGTATTTCGGCACGCTGTGGCCGCAGTTGCAAGGCATGGCCAGTGATGGCCTGATCGAACTGGATCGCGAGCGGATCGAAGTATTGCCAGCGGGACGTCTGCTGGTGCGCTCGGTGTGCATGGTGTTCGATGCGTATCTGGAGCAGCAGAACCGCCAGCGTTTCTCGCGGGTGATTTAGTTTTTCATCAGCAGCGAACCGACTTTGAAGTTCTGATCCGCGGTCAGGCCCGATTGCCCGACCACTTTGGACAAGGCCAGATTGGCGGTGATCAGACCCGTATTCAACGCGGCGATGGCGCCGCGAAGAGCCGCGACCTTGTTGATTTTTTCTTCGTTGGAAAGGCGCTTGTCGGCCATGACCGCTTCGATAAGCGCCTTTTTCTCGGCAATCTGTTTTTGCAACTTGCGGATCATCTTCAGCAATTGCTGGATGTTCTCCGGCAATCCGCTGTCGTCGATGTCGCTGTTTTCACCACCGACACCGGCGGATTTTGCGATCGACGCACCGGACAGCGACACTTTGACGCCCTCGACCAAGGTCGGGGTTGCCTCTTCGGTCGAGTCTGGGTCGCGTGCATTGCCCGACGAAGCTTTAAACGTTTCCGGCACTGCCGCAACGTCGCTGCTACCGGGGCCCAGCGTGCCAATGGTGGCCATCGAAGCGTTCCTTGTATGCGTTCTGATACCTGTATATCGGCGGCTCGCTCTGCGGCTTTATGGCGGTGGGACAAAGTCGCCACAGACTGGCCTGAATGTCCTCCCGTGGGTTACCCTTACGGCTTATGTGTGTTTTCCCACAAGGATTAAAGAAATGTCCGAGCCAGTTAAACTGCGCGCTCACAACCAGGCCCATTGCAAGGATTGCAGCCTGGCCCCTCTCTGCCTGCCACTTTCTCTGAATCTGGAAGACATGGATGCGCTGGACGAAATCGTTAAACGTGGCCGCCCGCTGAAAAAAGGCGAGTTCCTGTTCCGCCAGGGCGACACGTTCGATTCCGTTTATGCAGTACGCTCCGGCGCCCTGAAGACCTTCAGCCTCAGCGACAGCGGCGAAGAGCAACTGACCGGTTTCCACCTGCCGAGCGAACTGGTCGGCCTGTCCGGCATGGACACTGAGAAACACCCAGTCTCCGCCCAGGCGCTGGAAACCACCTCGGTCTGCGAAATTCCGTTTGAACGCCTCGACGAATTGGCCCTGCAACTGCCGCAGCTGCGCCGCCAGTTGATGCGCGTGATGAGCCGGGAAATCCGCGACGACCAGCAAATGATGTTGCTGCTGTCGAAAAAAACCGCCGACGAGCGCATCGCCACCTTTCTGGTCAATCTGTCCGCGCGCTTCCGCGCTCGCGGCTTCTCGGCCAATCAGTTCCGCCTGAGCATGTCGCGCAATGAAATCGGCAACTATCTCGGTCTGGCCGTGGAAACCGTGTCTCGCGTGTTCACGCGCTTCCAGCAAAACGAGCTGATCGCCGCCGAGGGCAAGGAGATTCACATCCTCGACCCGATCCAGTTGTGCGCACTGGCCGGTGGCTCGATCGAAGGCTGATCTCGATCCGCGGTTGAGCGAAGCGTTTCAGCCGCGGGTATACTGCGCCGTTTGCAGCCCTGCCAGGACACCTCGACGATGGTCTTCGACTCCTTCGACATCAAATCGCTTATCCGCCCAGTGATCGACTTCCCGAAACCGGGCGTGATCTTTCGCGACATCACCCCGCTGTTCCAGTCGCCGACGGCCCTGCGCCTGGTGATGGACAGCTTCGCCCACCGCTACGTTGAAGCCGACTTCACCCACATCGGCGCGATGGATGCCCGTGGTTTCCTGATCGGTTCGGTGTTGGCCTATCAGTTGAACAAGCCGCTGGTGCTGTTCCGCAAGCAAGGCAAACTGCCGGCGGACGTGTTGGCCGAAGGTTATGCGACCGAGTACGGCGAAGCGTTCCTGGAAGTACACGCCGACAGCCTGTGTGAAGGCGACTCGGTGGTGATGTTCGATGACTTGATCGCCACTGGCGGGACGTTGATTGCAGCCGCCAACCTGATTCGCCGCATGGGCGCGCGGGTGCATGAGGCGGCGGCGATCATTGATTTGCCGGAGCTGAACGGGTCGCAGCGGCTTGAGGACATGGGGATTCCTACCTTCTGCCTGACGCAGTTTGCCCTGACTGATAAGTAAGTAGCGCCTGTCAGACCGCTTTCGCGAGCAGGCTCGCTCCCACATTTGGAATGCATTCTCCTGTGGGAGCGAGCCTGCTCGCGAAGGCGTCGGGCGCCTCCACGCAAAACCTAAAGCCCCATCTGCTTGCTGATGATCTCGTTCATCACCTCCCGCGTCCCGCCGCCAATCGACAAGATGCGGTTATCCCGATACAGCCGTTCCACCAGACTCTCGCGCATATACCCCAGCCCGCCGAGAATCTGCACCGCCTCGGTGGTGATCCGGTCCGACGTGTCCGTGGCAAAATTCTTCGCCATGGAAATCTCCTTGATCACACTCTGCCCCGCCGCCATCTTCGCCGCTTGCCGATAGGTGAATTCCCGCGAGACCTCCAGCGCCGTGGCCATCTCGGCGAGGCGATGCTTGATCACCTGGAACTTGCCGATCGGCTTGCCGAACGCCTCACGCTCGCGCGCCCACTTCAGGCTCTCTTCCAACGCAAGCTGTGAGGTCATGTTGGCCATCAGCGCCAGCGCCAGTCGTTCGCTTTGAAAGTTGCCCATGATGCAGGCGAAGCCCATGTTTTCGGCACCGATCAGATTTCCCACAGGCACCCGGCAGTCGTCGAAAAACAATTCAGCCGTGTCCGACGCCCACCAGCCCATTTTCTTCAGCTGGCGACCAACGGTGAAGCCCGGCGTACCCTTCTCGATCAACAACAGGCTGATGCCGCCGAAACCCAGCGCACCGGTGCGCACCGCAACGGTGTAGAAATCGGCGCGTACGCCACTGGTGATAAAGGTTTTGCTGCCGCTGACCCGGTAGCAGTCACCGTCACGCACGGCGCGGGTTTGCAGGTTGGCGACGTCGGAGCCGCCGACGGGCTCGGTGACCGCCAGGGCGCTGATCTTCTCGCCGCTGAGCACTTGCGGCACAACACGCTCACGCACCTCGGGATGGGCCCATTTGACGATCGGCGGCAAGCCGATATCCAGCGAGCCGAGCCCCGCTACCAGGCCGCCAGAGCCGCAGCGCATCAACTCCTCGCTGGCGGCAACCTTGGCGAACAGATCGCCTTCATGGCTGCCTCCCAGCGTTTCGGGGTAACCAATGCCGAGGATGCCTGCCGCGCCAGCCTTCAGGTATAGCTCGCGGGGGAAGCTTTCGGCTTCTTCCCACTGATCGATGTCCGGCAGGATCTCGCGTTCGACGAAACGTCTGACGCTGTCGCGGACCAATTGGTGGCTGGGGTCGAAGTATTCCTGAAAGGCAGGCATGGGCGAGCTCCACGGAAGGGTTCGCCGAACTTAACCGAGCGCTTGCTTGGTTTACAAGATGCAGAAGATCAAAAGATCGCAGCCTTCGGCAGCTCCTACATTGGAAATACGCGCTTCCCTGTAGGAGCTGCCGAAGGCTGCGATCTTTTGATTTTTATCAGAGGGAGATCGGTTTACGCCCGGCAAACGAATGCGCCAGCGTGCCGCCATCGACCAGCTCCAGCTCACCACCCAACGGCACGCCGTGGGCAATCCGCGAAGCGATCAGGCCTTTGTTGCTCAGCAGCTGTGCGATGTAATGCGCCGTCGCCTCACCTTCCACTGTCGGATTGGTGGCGAGAATGACTTCGGTAAACGTCCCCGCCTCTTCGATCCGCGTCATCAACTGCGGAATGCCGATCGCCTCAGGCCCGAGGCCATCAAGCGGCGACAAATGGCCCTTGAGCACAAAGTAGCGCCCACGGAAGCCGGTCTGCTCGACGGCATACACATCCATCGGCCCTTCGACCACGCACAGCAGCGTGTCGTCACGGCGGGTATCGGCGCATTGCGGGCACAGATCGTCTTCGGTCAGCGTGCGGCACTGGCGGCAGTGACCGACCCCTTCCATAGCCTGGCTGAGGGCCTGGGCCAGACGCAAACCGCCGCTGCGGTCACGCTCGAGCATCTGCAACGCCATGCGCTGGGCGGTTTTCTGACCCACGCCCGGCAAGGTGCGCAAGGCGTCGATCAGTTGGCGAATCAAAGGGCTGAAGCTCATGGGTAAAAAGTCCGACAAAACAACGAGACGCGGTTTATACCCGCGCCTCCGGCCAGCGTCAAATACTCAGTCCTGCGCGACCTTCACTACCAGTTTGCCGAAGTTGCGCCCCTCCAGCAGACCGATAAACGCCTCGGGTGCCTGCTCCAGGCCTTCCACCACGTCCTCGCGGAATTTGACCTTGCCATCGCGCACCCACGGCACCATGTGGCTGATGAATTCCGGCTGACGATCGCCGTAGTCGTCGAACACGATAAAGCCCTGAATGCGCACGCGCTTGGTCAGCAGTGTGCGTTGCAGCATTGGCAGGCGATCCGCGCCTTGCGGCGCTTCGGAGGCGTTGTAACCGGCGATCAGGCCACACAACGGAATGCGCGCCTTGGGGTTGAGCAACGGCATCACCGCATCGAACACATGACCACCGACGTTCTCGTAATAGATGTCGATGCCATCGGGGCAGGCCTTGGCCAATTGCTCAGCAAAATCGGGCGCCTTGTGATCGATGCAGGCATCGAAACCCAGCTCTTCGACCACGTATTTGCATTTGTCGGCACCGCCGGCCACGCCGACCGCGCGCAGGCCTTTGATCTTCGCCACTTGGCCGACCACCGAGCCCACCGCGCCGGACGCCGCAGCGACGACTAGCGTTTCGCCTTCTTTAGGCTGACCGATGTCCATCAAGCCCATGTACGCGGTCATGCCCGGCATGCCCAACACACCCAGCGCCATCGACGGGCTCGGCAGACCGGACGGAATCGGGATGATGTTACGACCGTCGCTGATGCTGTGGCTTTGCCAACCGGTGGCGCCGACCACCAGATCGCCTTTATGAAACTTCGGATGACGTGAGTCCTCGACACGGCTGACAGCGCCACCGGTCATCACTTCGCCGATTTGCACCGGCGCAGCGTAGGACGGCGCGTCACTCATGCGTCCGCGCATATAGGGATCGAGGGACAGGTACAGGGTTTTCAGCAGTACTTCACCGTCCTGCAGATCCGGCAGCGCTTCGCGTTCGAGGCGGAAGTTTTCCGGGGTCGGCGCACCGACCGGGCGTGAGGCGAGGACAAAGCGCTGGTTGAGGGTGAGAGGTTCGGACATGTCAGCGTCTCCTGTGAAGGGTGAATTCAGCGGGTATAGAGCAGACCGTTGAGGCTTTTGCGCGTTCGATGTTTATTCAGGTGGACCGAGGTGAATTCATTCGCGAGCAGGCTCGCTCCCACAGGGGAATGCGTTTCAAATGTGGCAGCGAGCCTGCTCGCGAAGGCGGCCTCAAAGACACCGCACCACCAAGAGTCGGAAACAAAAATGCCAGGCGCAAGGCCTGGCATTTTGTGTAGCTCATCTGCCGCCGATTGGCGAATCAGAATGGCAGTTTCATACCGGCTGGCAGGTTCATGCCGGCGGTCATGTTGCCCATTTTGTCCTGGCTGTTTTTTTCGATCTTGCGCACGGCGTCGTTGACGGCGGAAGCAATCACCGCTTCCAGCATTTCTTTGTCGTCTTCGCTCATGCCTTCAACCAGGCTTGGGTCGATGCTCACGCTTTTCACGTCGTGACGACCGGTCATCACCACGGTGACCATGTCGCCGCCGGCCTTACCGGTGACTTCGGCGTTGGCCAGTTCTTCCTGCATCTTGGCCATTTTTTCCTGCATCTGCTGCGCCTGCTTCATCAGGCCGGCCATGCCACCTTTCATCATGGGAATCACCTCAAAAGTACTTGGATCAAAACAGCGCCCGGCCAGCAAGGCCGGGCACCTTCAGTTATTAGCCTTGGGCGACCAAGGCGTCGACAGGTTCAATAGTATCGTGTCGCACCACCGCGCCGAACTGCTGAACCATCTGCTGGATGAACGGATCGCCGTGAATCGACTCCTCCGCCTCGCGTTGACGGTTGGCGCGCCGGCGGGATGCGGCCTGAGCCGGGGTCTCCTGTTCGGGCTTGATCAGCTCGATGGTCAGGCTCAGCGTGCGGCCGTGGAACTGGTTCAACGCGTCGTTCAGACGCCGCTGTTGCGTAGCGTTGAACAGTGCGCTGTGCGCCGGGTCGAGGTGCATCAGCCAATGATCGCCATCGACCGCGATCAACGTGCAGTTGGCGGCGATGCTGCCGGTCATGCCGGAGATCGGCAGTTTCGGGAACAGCTCCAGCCATTGCAACGCCAAACCTGTGGCCGGCGCTGCAGCCGGTTCTGGCTCAGGTTCCGGGGCAGGCTCGGCGGCGTGTTCGCTGGCCAGTTCGTCGAGGTAGCTGTAGGCCGAATCCATGTCCGGCTCGATGTAGTCCTCGTCGAGCGGCGGCTCGTCGTCCATGTCGATGCCCGGTGTGGCGGCATCGACATCGGCGACCGACGGCTCGGGAATCGGTGCGGCGGCCCATTCTGGAGCCTCCGGAACGACGCTGTCCGGGGTCGGCAACGGCATCGGCGGCAAATCGGGTTGCTCGGCGGTGGTTTCCAGTACCGGCTCGACGGCGGGTTGCTGCGCAGGCTCGGGCTCTGGCTCCGTCTCGGGCTCAGCCGGGGCATTCCACGGCAGGTCGACGACGGCTTCGGCGACGACAGGCGCAGGTTCAGGATCAGGATCATGTTCAGGTTCTGGCGCGGCAACGGGCGCAACCGGCGCGGGTTCGGGAGCCGGTGCAGGCGCTGGTACCGCCACGGGTGCCGGAGCTGGAGCCGGCGCAACAGCCGCAGCGACTACCGGCGCAGGTTTAGGCGCGGCAGCCACGGAGTTTGCGGAATCAACTGTGGCCTGGCTGATCCCCACTGGCTTTAGCGGTTGCCTCGGGGCGTCCGCGGTGTCGGCGGGCCGGAAAGCAAGCATCCGCAGCAGGACCATTTCGAAACCGCCACGCGGATCCGGCGCCAGCGGCAAATCGCGGCGACCGATCAGGCCCATCTGGTAATAAAACTGCACGTCTTCGGCCGGCAACGCCTGCGCCAAGGCCAGCACGCGATCGCGGTCACCGTGCCCGTTGTCGACACCTTCCGGCAACGCCTGAGCGATGGCCACGCGGTGCAACACGTTGAGAATTTCCGAGAGCACGCCGTTCCAGTCAGGGCCCTGTTCGGCCAAGTGACGCACCGCCTCAAGCAACGCCTTGGCATCGCCTTCGATCAACGAATGCAGGACGTCATAGACCTGACCGTGATCCAGCGTACCGAGCATTGCCCGCACGTCGGTGGCGAGCACCTTGCCTTCACCGAAGGCAATCGCCTGATCGGTCAGACTCATGGCATCTCGCATCGAACCGTCAGCGGCGCGACCGAGCAGCCACAGCGCATCGTCTTCGAACGGCACGTTTTCGGCGGTCAGGACGTGGGTCAAATGCTCGACCACACGCTCGGGCGTCATGTTCTTCAGCGAGAACTGCAGGCAGCGCGACAAAATCGTTGCCGGAAGTTTCTGCGGGTCAGTGGTCGCCAGAATGAACTTGACGTACGGCGGCGGCTCTTCGAGGGTTTTCAGCAGCGCATTGAAGGAATGGCTGGAAAGCATGTGCACTTCGTCGATCAGGTAGACCTTGAAGCGCCCACGGCTTGGCGCGTACTGCACATTGTCGAGCAGTTCGCGGGTGTCTTCGACCTTGGTGCGGCTCGCGGCGTCGATCTCGATCAGGTCGACAAAGCGACCTTCGTCGATTTCACGGCACACCGAGCATTCGCCGCACGGGCTGGAAGTGATACCTGTCTCACAGTTCAGGCATTTGGCAATGATCCGCGCAATCGTGGTTTTACCCACCCCGCGCGTACCGGTGAACAGGTACGCGTGGTGCAGCCGCTGGCTGTCCAAGGCATTGATCAGAGCCTTGAGCACATGGGTCTGGCCGACCATTTCGCGGAACGAGCGCGGACGCCATTTACGTGCAAGAACCTGATAACTCATCGAAAACCGTCGCAGCGAAGGAAGCAGAAGCGGCTAATGCTAGCGGAGCAAGGGCAAAATTGCATCCGGTGTCCTCGTCTAATATGGCTAAGCTGCATCAGCAGAGGCTTTTATCGGCTCGGGATCGGGAATTACCGGAGCGTTTATGCGGTGGGCCGTGGGGGCGTTGCTGGGAATCAGCCTGAATGTGATGGCAGCGCAAGCCCCGTTGCGCTTCGCCATGCCCGACAGCTGGGCGATGCCGATGGTGCAATACGAACGCGGCCGCCCGACCCAGGGCATTCTTTACGACCTGATGCTCAGCCTGGCCACGCAGGTCGGCGTACCGGCCGAGTTTCACGTCCTGCCCCGCGCCCGTGTGCAGACGGCGATGGAGCACGGCGAGATCGACGTGCGCTGCTATGCCGCGCAGTCATGGCTGCCGAATCAGTCGGGGGACTACATCTGGAGTCTGCCGTTGTTCTTCCAGCGCGATCTGTTGATCAGCCGCAAGGATCAACCTGCCAGCGCCGATCCCGCTCACCTGCCCCGCCAATCCATCGGCACCGTGCTTGGCTACACCTACCCGACTCTGCAACCGTTGTTCGACGCTGACCGACTGCAACGCGAAGATGCGCGCAATCAGGAGCAGGTGTTGGAGAAGCTGCTGGCCGGGCGTTATCGGTATGCAGTGAGCAATCAGTGGACGCTGGACTGGTTTAACCAACGCTTGATGCCGGAGCAACAACTGCAAGCGGTGGCGGTGTTGCAGGAGCAGAAGGTCGGTTGTTATGTGAGGAATGATCCGAAGGTGCCGGTGCAGCGGATATTGCGCACGTTACTGCGGATGAAAATGTCGGGGGAGATTGATGAGATTATCCGGTTGTATACCGGGTCCTCTGAAGCCACCCCATAACCCTTGTAGGAGTGAGCCTGCTCGCGATGGCGTCCTGTCTCCCAAACATGAGCTGACTGGCCCACCGCCATCGCGAGCAGGCTCACTCCTACAGGGGATTTGTGCCGACCTGACAAATCGCAGACACAAAAAAACCGCAGTGGGCGAAACCCATGCAGTTCTGGTTGAAGCGTTCGATTGTTCGTTAAGGTGGTAACCCCACCAGCCACACCCCGGCACACAATGTTCCCGCTGTGGCTGCTGCCTTCCGGCTCTGACCAGGTTCACGGGTAATCGTTGCGGGGGGACCGATGGGGTCACCATAACGACGCTTGCCTGTCGGCGAGCCGCGCCATTGTACCTATCTGAGACGAAGTTACAACCGTTGGTTGCAGATTAAAAATATGAACGGGTTCAAGGACATAAAGATCGCAGCCTGCGGCAGCGCCTACAGGGCCAAAACCTCGTCCGCCCGGCCGCCCGCCTGCTGGATCACCAGATGAATGAAGTGCAGCTTGGCAATCGCCGCCGCCGGCAATACGAACGGATAGAAATCCGGCTGACCCATGCTGCGTGACAGTTCATTGAGCATCCCCGCCAACTCGATCCACGCATTGACGAACGATAGGAACGCCTCGCCGCCGGGATGCTCCGGGTCGTACAGCGTGCTGGTCGGAAACGGCTGGTAATCAAAATCCATTTCCCGCGCGCTCATGCCAAAACCCAACGCGGTGTCCACGGCATCCATCATGTGCAGGTAATGCGCCCAAGTTTCCGCCCAGTCTTCCCAGGGATGCATGGTTGCGTAGGCGCTGACGTATTGCTGCGGCCAGTCCAGCGGCGCGCCTTGCTGATAGTGACGATCGAGCGCCTCGGCGTAACTGGCGCGTTCGTCGCCGAACAGGCTGCGGAATGAGCCGAGCCACGGGCCGTTGGCGATCAGGCGATCCCAGTAATAGTGGCCCACCTCATGGCGAAAATGTCCGAGCAGCGTGCGATACGGTTCGTGCATCTGCGCCCTCACCTGCTCGCGGTGGGCATCGTCGGCTTCTTTGATGTCGAGGGTGATCAGGCCGTTGGCGTGGCCGGTCATCGGCGCGTTGCCTTCGAGGTCGACGCCGATGAAATCGAAGGCCAGCCCGGTGTCTTCATCCACGCTCTTCGGGATGACCTGCAAGCCGAGGGTGATCAGTTGTGCGACAAGACGACGCTTGGCGATTTCGACTTTGCGCCAGCGTTCGGGGTTGTCCGGATCGGACAGGTCGGGGATGGTGCGATTGAGGCTGCAAGCGATGCACAGGCTGTCGTGATCGTTGGCCGGCAGCAGCCAGTTGCACGCGGCGGCTGTGTCGAGGTTGGCGCAGCGGCGGAACAATCCGGCGTCGGGATCGGCGTCGAGCGTCCAGGTGCCCTCGTACGGGCCCGGTTGCAGCGAAGTCAGACGACTTTCTTCCGGTTGATAACCGAGCAAAGCGTTACAGGCCAGGCACTGGCTGTTGCGAAAGAACAGCGACTGGCCGCAGCGGCACGGCCAGACTTTGCTGTTGCGTGAGGATTCGCCCATGAACGGCGCGATGATGCGGGAACTGAGCTGCTCGAAAAAACGGTGCATGGCGATCTCTCCCTGGGGCTTGCCAAGACTAGATCATTCCCGTGACAACATCGTTCCCGCGCTGTGTTTGGGATAAATCAAAAGATCGCAGCCTGCGGCAGCTCCTACAGGAGATCAATGTGCTAGACACTAACCCCAAGGAGCTGCCGCAGGCTGCGATCTTTTGATCTTAAACGGCGACGCCGTGAGTTTTGAGGAACGCGATGAAAGTTTCTTCGTCCATCACTTTCACGCCCAACTCATTGGCCTTGGTCAGTTTGGAACCGGCGCCGGGGCCTGCGACCACACAATGGGTCTTCGCCGACACCGAACCCGCGACCTTGGCGCCCAGGCTTTCCAGATGCTCCTTGGCGACATCGCGGCTCATCAACTCGACCTTGCCGGTCAGCACCCAGGTTTCGCCGGACAGTGGCAAGCCTTCCACGACTTTCCTCTCGCTCTGCCAGTGCATGCCGAAATCACGCAGTTGTTTCTCAGATGCCTCAGCCAGTTGCCGATGCTCAGGCAACGCAAAAAACTCTCGCACCGAATTCGCCTGTTTCTCCGGCAATGCCTGACGCATGTCCAGCCAGTCCGCATCCATCACCGCTTCCAGCGAGCCAAACTTGTCCGCCAGTTTCTGCGCGCCACCGGGGCCGACCGACGGAATGTGCAGCTTGTCGAGGAAGCCACCCAGCGTCGTGCTGGCAGCAAACTCGGCGCCCAGCTCACCCTGATCCTGAATCTGCAAACCATGCCCCAGCAACTCGGCAATCACCTGCTGGTTATGCGCATCCTCAAAGAAGCTGTGAATCTCGTGCGCCACTTCCAAGCCGACATCCGGCAGGTAGGTCAGCACTTGCGGCAGCGCCTGCTGCACACGCTCCAGCGAACCCAGCGAGCGCGCCAGCACCTTGGCCGTCTCTTCGCCGACATCGGGAATCCCCAGCGCATAAATGAAGCGCGCCAGCCCCGGCTTCTTGCTGTCCTCAATGGCTGCCAACAGTTTGTTGCTGGAGACTTCGGCAAAGCCTTCCAGATCGACGATATCGTCAAACTTCAGCGCATACAGATCAGCCGGCGAATTGACTAAACCTTCATCGACCAGTTGCTCGACACTCTTGTCGCCCAGCCCTTCGATATCCATCGCCCGACGCGAAACGAAATGAATGATCGCCTGCTTCAGTTGTGCGCCGCAGGCCAGACGGCCGACGCAGCGATACACCGCGCCTTCGCTGACGGTTTCTTTGCCTTTGCTGCGCTTGACCAGTTGCGTGCGCTCGACGTGTGAGCCACAGACCGGACAGCTCTCGGGAATCGCCACCGGCCGTGCGTTTTCCGGGCGGCGCTCCAGAACCACCTGCACCACCTGCGGAATCACATCACCGGCGCGGCGGATAATCACGGTGTCGCCGATCATCAGGCCCAGACGCGCGACTTCATCCATGTTGTGCAGCGTGGCGTTGGCCACGGTGACGCCAGCGACCTTGACCGGTTTCAATCGTGCCACCGGCGTAACAGCGCCAGTACGGCCAACCTGAAACTCGACGTCGAGCAGTTCGGTGAGTTCTTCCATCGCCGGGAATTTATGCGCAATCGCCCAGCGCGGCTCACGGGCACGGAAGCCCAGTTCACGCTGATCGGCAATGCTGTTGACCTTGAACACCACGCCATCGATTTCATACGTCAGCGAGTTACGGCGCGCGCCAATGTCGCGGTAGTAATCCAGACATTCGTCGATGCCCTTGGCCAGCTTCAGCTCGTGGCTGATCGGCATGCCCCACTGCTGCAACTGCTTGAGGTTGCCGATGTGGGTGTCGGCAATATCGTGGGAAACCTGACCGATGCCGTAGCAGCAGAATTCCAGCGGACGGTTGGCGGTGATCTTCGAATCGAGCTGGCGCAAGCTGCCGGCAGCAGCATTGCGCGGGTTGGCGAAAGTCTTACCGCCAACTTCCAGTTGCGAGGCATTAAGGCGCTCGAAACCGGCCTTGGACATGAACACCTCACCGCGCACTTCCAGCGTCGCCGGCCAGCCTTCGCCGTGCAGCTTCAGCGGAATATTGCGCACGGTGCGCACGTTGACGCTGATGTCTTCACCAGTAGTGCCGTCGCCGCGTGTGGCGCCACGTACCAGCACACCGTCCTGATAGAGCAGGCTGACCGCCAGGCCATCGAGCTTTGGCTCGCAGCTGTATTCCACCGCCGCGCCGCCGCCAAACAGATCACCTGCAGGGATATCCAGCCCCTCGGTGACGCGGCGATCGAACTCGCGCATGTCGCTTTCTTCGAAGGCGTTGCCGAGGCTGAGCATCGGCACTTCGTGACGCACCTGAGTGAACGCGGTGAGCGCCACGCTGCCGACGCGCTGGGTCGGCGAGTCGCTGGTAATCAGCTCCGGATTGGCCGCTTCCAGCGCCTTGAGCTCGTGGAACAACCGGTCGTACTCGGCGTCCGGAATGCTCGGCTCGTCGAGGACATGGTAACGGTAGTTGTGTTGATCGAGTTCAGCGCGTAGCTCGAGAATGCGGTTTTTCGCGGCGGTCATGGGTGTTCTCTCATAAAGCAAAAGAGCAGCCGAGGCTGCTCTAATTCATCTATCTGTGGCAGCAGAAGCAAAAGATCGCAGCCTTCGGCAGCTCCTACAGAAATAGCATTCCTGTAGGAGCTGTCGAGTGAAACGAGGCTGCGATCTTTTGATCTTGGCCTTAGCGCTTCTGGGTCAGGGCGCGACGTTCGAATTCAACGATGCGCTGACGGTAGTGCTCAATCGTTTGTGCGGTCAGAACGCTGCGCTGGTCATCTTTCAGCTCGCCGTTCAGTTCCTGCGACAACTTGCGGGCTGCCGCCACCATCACGTCGAAGGCCTGCTTCGGGTGACGCGGGCCTGGTAGGCCGAGGAAGAAGCTCACCGCCGGAGTGCTGAAATGGTCGATGTCGTCCAGATCGAAGATACCCGGCTTGACCGCATTGGCCATGGAGAACAGCACTTCACCGTTACCGGCCATGCTTTCGTGGCGATGGAAGATATCCATCTCGCCAAAACGCAGACCGCTTTCGAGAATGTTCTGCAACAGCGCCGGGCCTTTGAAGCCGGCAGCGTCGCGGCAGATCACGCTGATCACCAGCACTTCTTCAGCTTGCGGCTGATCCTTGTCGACCACCGCCGGCGATGGCTTGCTGTCTTCGGCGAAATCGTCGTCACGGCTGCTGAAGCTCGGGCCGCCGTCCAGATCCAGGTCGAGGTTCAAGTCGCCCTGAGCCGGACCGTTGCTGCCACGCTTGCCACGTTTCGAGCCGGATTCGCGAGGCTCGCGTGCTTCGCGGGCCGGCATGCTCACCGACGGCAGGTCGTGTTCGTCCAGCTGTGGTTCTTTATGGTTGTCCAGAACACGGGCCGGGCCCAACAGCTCAGCGCTGGTGTCCTCGTCCGGCAGGTTGGACAGACTTCGGTCAAGACGGAATTTCAGTTTTCCCTTGCCGCCGCGCATACGGCGCCAGCCATCGAAAAGAATACCGGCTATCACAATGATGCCGATGACGATCAGCCACTCGCGCAGACCGATTTCCATGTAATCCCGTGCCTCTATAAAAAATGCTGAAAAATAAGGGGTTTACATTGTGCAAACCGCTTTAAAACGTGGCGCCAACTCTATGTTCTGACAGGCGTTTTGCCCACGTATACGAAAAATTGACATTAAACTAGCACGACCAAAGACAACTTTACACCGTCTGTCTCATTGGCTTGCGCGAATATGTCGATTGGCCAGCAAGTCGAACCCGGTAAAAAAGTCCTACAACCCTCAATTACCTTTCCGACACCACGCTGGCTCAGGCGTCCACCATCGCCATCGCCTCCTCGACATCCACGGCTACCAGTCGCGAACAACCCGGCTCATGCATCGTCACGCCCATCAACTGCTCGGCCATTTCCATGGCGATCTTGTTGTGGGTGATATAGATGAACTGCACGGTCTGCGACATCTCTTTGACCAAGCGTGCGTAGCGTCCAACGTTAGCGTCATCCAGTGGCGCGTCAACCTCATCGAGCATGCAGAACGGCGCCGGGTTCAATTTGAAGATGGCAAAAACCAGTGCCAGTGCGGTCAGGGCTTTTTCCCCGCCGGAGAGCAAATGGATGGTGCTGTTCTTCTTCCCTGGCGGCTGCGCCATGATCGTTACCCCTGTATCGAGTAGATCTTCGCCCGTCAGTTCCAAATACGCCCGTCCACCACCGAAAACTTTTGGAAAAAGTGCCTGTAAACCGCCGTTGATCTGATCAAAGGTATCTTTGAAGCGATTACGGGTTTCCTTGTCGATCTTGCGAATGACGTTTTCCAGGGTCTCCAGTGCTTCGACCAGATCGGCGTCCTGCGCATCCAGATAACGTTTACGCTCGGATTGTTGCGTGTATTCATCGATGGCCGCGAGGTTGATCGCACCCAAACGCTGAATCCGCGCATTGATGCGTTCGAGTTCTTCTTCGGCTTCGCGTTCACTGGCTTGCGCGGTTAATGTCGCGAGCACGCCGTTGAGATCGTAGCCGTCTTCGAGCAATTGATCCTGCAAGGCCTTGCGGCGCACGGTCAGGGCTTGCCATTCCATGCGCTGCTGTTCGAGCTGGCCGCGAATCAACTGCGATTGCTGCTCGGCCTGAGTCCGGCGTTTTTCCGCGTCGCGCAATTCGCGGTCGGCATCTTCGAGGGCGATCTGCGCGGTTTTCAGTTCTTCGTCGACGGTCATGCGCTTGTCGAGCAGTTCTTCGAGTTTCAGGCGCAGCTCTTCCAGCGGTGCCTCGCCCTCCTCAAGGTTCAGACTCAACTGTTCGCGTTTTTCGGTGAGGCGCTCGGCCTGCATTTCCAGACGTTCCAGCGCCTGACGCGTGGAGTCGTGCTGCGCGCGCAACGAGCCGAGACGCACGGCCAATTGATGCGCATGATCCTTGTGCTGCCGCGCTTCCTGACGCACGCGGTCGAGGCGTTCGCGCAGGCTGTCACGCTGGGCCAGCAGCAACTCGCGCTGCTCGGTGTCCAGCGCCATGGCATCCAGCGCGTCCTGCAGTTGCATGCGCGCTTCACCGATTTGTTCGTGCTCGAGTTCGCGCTGTTCGCCGAGTTCGACCAGTTCTTCATCGAGGCGTTTGCGGCGCAAGGTCAGCTGTTCGGCCTTGGCTTTGCCGGCGGACAGCTGTGCTTTCAACTCGCCCTGCTGACGCGCTTCGTCTTGCAGCAAACGGCGCAAATGTTCGCGGCCGTTTTCCTGCTGACGCTGTTGCGCACGCAGGGTTTGCAGACGGGTTTCCATCGCCTCGACGGTGGCTTCTTTCTCTTCACGCTCAAGATGCAGCGCTTCGATTTCCTGGCCACGGGCGAGCATGCCGCTTTCCGCTTCGCTGGCCCGACGCACGCGTAAAAAGTGCCGACCGACCCAGTAACCGTCACGACTGATCAGGCTCTCACCAGCGCTCAATTGCCCGCGCAAAGCCAAGGCCTGTTCGAGGCTGTCGACCGGTTTGACCTGACCCAGCCACGGCGACAGATCGATCTGCGCGTCGACTTTATCCAGCAAGCTGCCCGCCGCTCGCACACCATCATTGCCGGGGCTGAGCAGACGTAGATCGCCTTGGGTGAAACCGGATAAATCGAAGCCATTGAAATCGTCAACCAGCACCGCTTGCAGGTCAGCGCCGAGCACGGTTTCCACCGCCAGTTCCCAACCTGCTTCAACCTTCAGGCCTTCGGCAAGACGCGGGCGCTCGGCGAGGTGGTGTTCCTTCAGCCATTCGGCGGTGCCGGTGCCTGGATCGAGCGCGGCTTGTTGCAAGGCTTCGAGGGACGCGAGGCGACCGTTGAGGCGCTGCAAATCGCCCTGCGCCTGTTGCTGCGCGGTCAGTGCTTGCTGCAACTCCTGACGCAATTGTTCGAGTTTTTCGACTTGGGCTTCTTCGCTGGTCTGCAAATCTTCGAGGGTCGCTTCGGACTCGGCGAGCTGCTCGTTGAGCTCCATGATCGCCGCGTCCTCCGGATCAGCCGAGAGCAACGCGCGCTCTTCGCCGAGGCGTTTCTGCCGGTCAGCGAGGCGCTCCATGCTGGTTTCCAACTGCTGGATGCGCGACTGTTGCACTTCGGCCTGACGACGCGGTTCGGCGGCGGTCAGGTTGAAGGCGTCCCACTGCTCCTGCCAGCCGTGCATGACGGATTCGGAATCCTCCAGCGCAGCGGCGGCTTCTTCGGCGGCGGCGCTGGTGACTTCCTGCTCGGGGGTGAGCATGTCCAGCTCTTCGCCGAGGGTCAGTAGCAACGTGCGGTCGTGGCCCAGATGCGACTCGGTTTCGAGGCGTGCGCGTTCGGCTTCTTTCAAGTCGTCCTGCAACTGCCGCAGACGTTGCTGGCCGTGCTGGATGCTTTGCTCGACCCGGGCAATATCGCCGCCGACCGAATAGAAGCGCCCTTGCACCAGATTGAAGCGTTCGGACAGGTCATGGTGCCCGTCACGCAGGCGTTCGATGGCCGCATCGGCATTGCGCTGCTCAGCGACCAAGGCTTCGAAACTGATTTCCTGGGTGCCGATGATCGACTCGCGCTGGCCGACCTGATCGTTGAGATCCTGCCAGCGCAGGGCCGACAGTTGCGCCTTGAGCTGGCGCTCCTCGGCTTTGAATTCCTGATACTTCTTCGCCGCTTCGGCCTGGCGGTGCAGGCGTTCGAGTTGCCGTTCCAGCTCATCGCGCAGGTCAGTCAGACGCGCGAGGTTTTCGTGGGTGCGGCGGATACGGTTTTCGGTCTCGCGGCGGCGCTCCTTGTACTTGGAGATGCCGGCCGCTTCTTCGATGAAATTACGCAGGTCTTCGGGCTTGGATTCGATCAGCTTGGAGATCATCCCCTGCTCGATGATCGAATAGCTGCGTGGGCCAAGACCGGTGCCAAGGAAGATATCGGTGATGTCGCGGCGCCGGCATTTGGTGCCGTTGAGGTAATAAGTGGTCTGGCTGTCGCGGGTGACTTTGCGGCGAATCGAGATCTCGGCGTAGGCCGCGTATTCGCCCAGCAGCGTGCCGTCGGAGTTGTCGAAGACCAGCTCGATACTCGCCTGACTCACCGGTTTGCGACTGGTCGAACCGTTGAAGATGACGTCGGTCATCGACTCGCCACGGAGGTTCTTCGCCGAACTCTCGCCCATCACCCAGCGTACGGCGTCGATGATGTTCGACTTGCCGCAACCGTTCGGCCCGACGACCGCCGCCATGTTACTGGGGAAGTTCACCGTGGTCGGGTCGACGAAGGATTTGAATCCCGCCAGTTTGATGCACTTGAGCCGCACGCTTAGGCAACCGTCAGGGCAGAAACCACCAGATCGCAGCTGCGCTGGGCGTAAGCCGTCAGCACGATGCGGATCTGCGGCAAATCACGGGCGAGCACAGCGGCCAGCAAGCGTTCGAACAGTTCGAGGAACTCGCTCATTGAGGCCTTGCGCTGTTCGAGGGCGAGAAAGTAGGCGCGACTCATCGCCGGCTGCAGGTTCTCGACGGTTTCTTGCAGGTAAGGATTGTTGGCGAACGGATAAGCGGCGCGCATCACCGCGAAGCTGTCGTCGACAAAGCTGCGGATGTCCTGACGCTCGTAGCTGGCGGTCAAGCGCTGCTGGATCTGCACGAACGGCGCCATGTCCGACTGCACTTGCCAGCCATTGGCCACCGAGTTGCCAAGCAGGATGTACAGCTCGCTCATCAGCGTGCAAAGGCTCTGCACCTTGTGCGGCGTCAGCTCGGTGACGTGCGCGCCACGGCGCGGCAGGATCGCGATCAGGTGACGGCGTTCGAGGATCAGCAAGGCTTCGCGGACCGAACCGCGGCTGACATTCAGTGCCAGCGTGACCTTCTGTTCCTGGATGCGCTCTCCCGGCTTCATTTCGCCACGAATGATGCGTTCGGCGAGGTGGTGAGCGATTTGCTCGGCGAGGCTGTCCGGCGCCTTGAACGTCATGGTTGTCCTTCAAACTCTATCGATCTGCACAAGCGGCGCAGTGTAGCGCAAATGCACGGTCATGGCGGAGTGCCCACTCAGCGGTTTTTGGCACGATTCCCGCAAAAAAGCAGGAGATCCGATGTGGGTCAATACTGAATAGACACGTTGTTGATCGACGAAATACACTTTCCTGACCTTTAAGTCAGAAAACCATTGACCGAAAAGTCAGACCTGCTAAATTCGGCTCAAGTCGGTTAACAACAATAATGAGTCTGCGAGGCCTTCCGTGATCCAGTTTTTACTTAACCAGGAACTCCGTAGCGAGCACGCCCTGGACCCGAATCTGACTGTGCTCAATTACCTGCGTGAACACGTCGGTAAATCCGGCACCAAAGAAGGTTGCGCCAGCGGTGACTGCGGCGCCTGCACCGTGGTGGTCGGCGAGTTGCAAACGGATGACGCTGGCCGCGAACACATTCGCTATCGCAGCCTCAATTCGTGCCTGACCTTTGTTTCGTCGCTGCACGGCAAACAACTGATCAGCGTCGAAGACCTCAAGCACCAAGGCGAACTGCACAGCGTGCAGAAAGCCATGGTCGAGTGCCATGGCTCGCAGTGCGGCTTCTGCACCCCCGGTTTCGTCATGTCGCTGTTCGCCCTGCAAAAGAACAGCGATGCACCGGATCACGCCAAGGCCCACGAAGCGCTGGCCGGCAACCTCTGCCGCTGCACCGGCTACCGCCCTATTCTGGCGGCTGCCGAGCAATCGTGCTGCGGCAAGCAAACGGATCAGTTCGATGCCCGCGAAGCGGAGACCATCTCGCGCCTCAAAGCCATTGCCCCGACCGATATCGGTGAACTCAACAGCGGCGACAAACGCTGCCTGGTGCCGCTGACCGTCGCCGATCTGGCCGACCTCTACGATGCTTATCCACAAGCGCGCCTGCTCGCCGGCGGTACCGATCTGGCACTGGAAGTCACCCAGTTTCACCGCACCCTGCCGGTGATGATCTACGTCGGCAACGTCTCGGAAATGAAGCGCATCGACACCTTCGAAGACCGCATTGAAATCGGCGCCGCCACCGCCCTCTCCGATTGCTACGAAGCGTTGAACGCCGAGTACCCGGACTTCGGCGAGTTGCTGCACCGCTTCGCCTCGCTGCAGATCCGCAACCAGGGCACCCTCGGCGGCAACATCGGCAACGCCTCGCCGATCGGTGACTCGCCACCGCTGCTGATCGCCCTCGGCGCGCAGGTTGTGCTGTGCAAGGGCGAAACCCGCCGCACCCTGAACCTTGACGATTACTTCATCGATTACAAAGTCACTGCCCGTCAGGAAAGTGAGTTCATCGAGAAGATCATCGTCCCGCGCGCCAGCGCCGAGCAGTTGTTCCGTGCCTACAAAGTCTCCAAGCGTCTGGACGACGACATCTCCGCCGTCTGCGCCGCCTTCAACCTGCGCGTCGAAAACGGCGTGATCACCGATGCGCGCATGGCCTTCGGCGGTATGGCTGCGATCCCGAAACGCGCTGCCCACTGTGAAGCCGCGCTGATCGGTGCGCCGTTCAACAACGCCGTGGTCGAACGCGCCTGCGCTGCCCTGGCGGAAGATTTCACCCCGCTCTCGGACTTCCGCGCCAGCAAGGAATATCGCCTGCTCAGCGCGCAGAACCTGCTGCGCAAATACTTCATCGAACTGCAAACACCGCACATCGAGACTCGGGTGACCGCTTATGTCTAACCATCACGGCGTAGAGAAAACTCAAGCTGAACTGGCTAAACTGTTCGCCAAGGATTTGACCTCCGGTGTCGGCCGCAGCGTCAAGCACGACAGCGCCGCCAAGCACGTGTCCGGTGAAGCGCAGTACATCGATGACCGCCTGGAGTTTCCGAACCAACTGCACCTGTATGCACGCATGTCGGACCGCGCCCACGCGAAAATCATCAGCATCGATACCTCGCCGTGCTACGCCTTCGAGGGCGTGCGCATCGCCATCACCCACGAAGACGTGCCAGGCCTGAAAGACATCGGCCCGTTGATGCCGGGCGATCCGCTGCTGGCCATCGATGACGTGCAGTTCGTCGGTCAACCGGTGCTTGCCGTCGCCGCGAAGGATCTGGAAACCGCGCGCAAAGCCGCGATGGCGGCGATCATCGAATACGAAGACCTCGAACCTGTGCTCGACGTGGTTGAGGCCCTGCGCAAACGCCACTTCGTGCTCGACAGCCACACCCACCAGCGCGGCGATTCCGCCTCTGCGCTGGCCACTGCTGAACACCGCATTCAAGGCACGCTGCACATCGGCGGTCAGGAACACTTTTACCTAGAGACGCAAATCTCCTCGGTAATGCCCACCGAAGACGGCGGCATGATCGTCTACTGCTCGACGCAGAACCCGACCGAAGTGCAGAAACTGGTCGCCGAAGTACTCGACGTGTCGATGAACAAAATCGTCGTCGACATGCGCCGCATGGGCGGTGGTTTCGGCGGCAAGGAAACTCAAGCTGCGAGTCCGGCGTGCCTGTGTGCCGTGGTCGCGCACCTCACCGGCCAGCCGACCAAGATGCGTCTGCCGCGTGTTGAAGACATGCTGATGACCGGCAAGCGTCACCCGTTCTACGTCGAATACGACGTCGGCTTCGACAGCACCGGACGCCTGCACGGGATCAACATGGATCTGGCCGGCAACTGCGGCTGCTCGCCGGACTTGTCCGCCTCGATCGTTGACCGGGCGATGTTCCACTCCGACAACTCGTACTACCTCGGCGATGCGACCATTAACGGTCACCGCTGCAAGACCAACACCGCGTCGAACACTGCTTACCGTGGTTTCGGTGGCCCACAAGGCATGGTCGCGATCGAAGAAGTGATGGACGCGATTGCCCGTCACCTGCAGCTTGATCCGCTCGCGGTACGCAAGGCCAACTACTATGGCAAGACCGAACGCAACGTCACCCATTACTATCAGACCGTCGAGCACAACATGCTCGAGGAAATGACCGCCGAACTGGAAGAAAGCAGCCAGTATCACGAGCGTCGCGAAGCGATCCGTCGCTACAACGCCAACAGCCCGATCCTGAAAAAAGGCCTGGCGCTGACCCCGGTTAAATTTGGTATTTCCTTCACCGCGAGTTTCTTGAACCAGGCCGGTGCGCTGATTCACATCTACACCGACGGCAGCATCCACCTGAACCATGGCGGCACCGAAATGGGTCAGGGCCTGAACACCAAAGTCGCGCAGGTCGTGGCCGAAGTGTTCCAGGTTGAAATCGATCGCGTGCAGATCACCGCGACCAACACCGACAAGGTGCCGAACACCTCGCCGACAGCGGCGTCCAGCGGCGCTGACCTGAACGGTAAAGCGGCGCAGAACGCGGCGGAAATCATCAAGAAACGCCTGATCGAATTCGCTGCACGTCACTTCAAAGTCACTGAAGAAGACGTTGAATTCCACAACGGCCACGTGCGTGTTCGTGACCATATCCTGACCTTTGAAGCGCTGATTCAGCAGGCGTATTTCAATCAGGTGTCGCTATCGAGCACCGGGTTCTACAAGACGCCGAAGATCTACTACGACCGCAGCCAGGCGCGTGGCCGTCCGTTCTACTACTTCGCCTTCGGCGCGGCGTGCTGCGAAGTGATCGTCGACACCCTGACCGGCGAATACAAAATGCTGCGTACCGACATCCTTCACGACGTCGGCGCCTCGCTGAACCCGTCCATCGACATCGGTCAGGTCGAAGGTGGCTTCATTCAGGGCATGGGCTGGCTGACCATGGAAGAGCTGGTCTGGAACAACAAAGGCAAGCTGATGACCAACGGCCCGGCCAGCTACAAGATTCCGGCGGTGGCGGACATGCCGCTCGACCTGCGGGTGAAGCTGGTGGAAAACCGCAAGAACCCGGAAGACACGGTGTTCCATTCCAAGGCTGTCGGTGAACCGCCGTTCATGCTCGGGATTGCCTCGTGGTGTGCGATCAAGGATGCGGTGGCGAGCCTCGGTGATTACAAGCATCAGCCGCAGATCGATGCGCCAGCGACGCCGGAGCGGGTGTTGTGGGGGTGTGAGCAGATGCGTCAGTTGAAAGCGGTGAAAGCCGTTGAAGCTGAAACCGAGTTGGCTCCGCTCTAAAGACCGAGGCGCGGCCATTCGCGAGCAGGCTCGCTCCCACAGGGGAATGCATTCCAAATGTGGCAGCGAGCTCGCTCGCGAAGAGGCCCGAACAGACAACGATGTTGTAGGGGTGAACTATGTACAACTGGATCGACGCCCTCGCCGACCTGCAGAACCAGGGCGAGCCCTGTGTGCTGGTGACGATCATCGAAGAACTCGGCTCGACGCCACGCAACGCCGGCTCGAAAATGGTCATCAGCGCTAATCAGAGTTTCGACACCATCGGTGGCGGGCATCTGGAATACAAAGCCATGCAGATCGCCCGCGAGATGCTCGCCAGCGGCAAGCAGGACACCCATCTGGAGCGTTTCAGCCTCGGCGCCAGCCTGGGCCAGTGCTGCGGCGGCGCCACCGTGTTGCTGTTCGAACCGATGGGCCAGGTGCAGGCGCAAATCGCTGTGTTCGGTGCCGGCCACGTTGGCCGCGCCTTGGTGCCGTTGCTCGCCAGCCTGCCCTGCCGGGTGCGCTGGATCGATTCGCGCGAGGCCGAATTCCCCGAACAGATCCCCCACGGCGTGCGTAAAATCGTTTCCGAAGAGCCTGCGGATGAAATCGATGAGCTGCCCGCCGGCAGTTATTGCATCGTCATGACCCACAACCATCAGCTCGACCTTGAACTCACTGCCGCGATTCTCAAGCGCAACGACTTCGCCTACTTCGGCCTGATCGGTTCGAAGACCAAACGCGCGAAGTTCGAACATCGTTTGCGTGATCGCGGTTTCGACAGCGGCGTCGTGCAACGCATGCGCTGCCCGATGGGCATCGGCGAGGTCAAAGGCAAACTGCCTGTGGAAATCGCCATCTCCATCGCCGGCGAAATCATCGCCACCTACAACGCCAACTTCGGCCAGCAGACCGCCAGCGCCGAACCGATTGCCAAACTGCTGCCGGTTTCGCGGCGCAGTCAGGCGACCAAACTCAAAGCCTCAAACTGATTAGAGAACCCTCATGCCTCTGACTCGCAAAGCCTACCGCGCCGCCATCCTGCACAGCATCGCCGACCCTGCCGAAGTCGGGATCGAAGCCTCCTACGAATATTTCGAGGATGGCCTGCTGGTGGTCGATGGCGGCAAGATCAGCGCCCTTGGCCACGCCAGTGATTTGCTGCCGACGCTGCCGGCAGACATCGAAATCGAGCACTACCAAGACGCGCTGATTACTCCGGGCTTCATCGACACCCACATTCACTTTCCGCAAACCGGCATGGTCGGTGCCTACGGCGAGCAATTGCTCGACTGGCTGAACACCTACACCTTCCCGTGCGAAAGCCAGTTCGGCGACAAGGCCCACGCCGACGAAGTCGCTGACATTTTCGTCAAGGAGCTGCTGCGCAACGGCACCACCACCGCACTGGTGTTTGGCAGCGTGCACCCGCAATCGGTGAACTCGCTCTTTGAAGCAGCCGAGAAGCTCGACCTGCGGATGATCGCCGGTAAGGTGATGATGGACCGCAACGCCCCGGACTACCTGACCGACACCGCCGAATCGAGCTATGTCGACAGCAAAGCGCTGATCGAGCGCTGGCATGGCAAGGGTCGTCTGCACTATGCGGTCACCCCGCGCTTCGCACCGACCAGCACCCCGGAACAGCTGACCCTCGCCGGGCAACTGCTGACCGAATACCCGGATCTGTACATGCAGACCCACATCAGCGAAAACCTCAAGGAAATCGAGTGGGTCAAGGAGCTGTTCCCTGAGCGCAAGGGCTACCTCGACGTTTACGATCACTACAAACTGCTCGGTGAGCGCTCGGTGTTCGCCCACGGTGTGCACTTGTGCGACGACGAATGCGCGCGACTGGCAGAAACCGGCTCGGCGATTTCGTTCTGCCCAACCTCGAACTTCTTCCTCGGCAGTGGCCTATTCAACTTGCCGATGGCCGAGAAGCACAAGCTCAATGTCGGCCTGGGCACTGACGTCGGTGGCGGCACCAGTTTCTCGCTGCTACAGACACTGAACGAAGCGTACAAAGTGATGCAGCTGCAAGGTGCGCGACTGAGCCCGTTCAAGTCGCTGTATCTGGCGACACTGGGCGGTGCGCGGGCGCTGCGCCTGGAAGACAAGATCGGCAATCTGCAACCGGGTTCCGACGCCGACTTCCTGGTGCTGGATTACCACGCTACGCCGCTGCTGAGCTACCGCTTGAAGCAGGCCAACAACATTGCCGAAACGTTGTTTGTGCTGATGACGCTGGGTGATGACCGCACGGTGCAGCAGACGTATGCGGCGGGTGCGCTAGTGCATCAGCGCTAAGCTTTTTCCAAGGCATAAAAAATCCCCCGGTGGTGTTCACCCCGGGGGATTTTTATTGCCTGTCAGATCGCCTTCGCGAGCAGGCTCAGAGCTTGGCCGCTGGGCGCCCCGGTTTCTTGGTCTGCAACAAATGCGAGAACACCGCATGCAAGTCATCCGACGCACCTTCCTCATCGAGGTTGAGCTTGCTGTCGATGTGATCCATGTGATGCATCATCAGATTCACCGCCAACTCACCGTCGCGCTTCTCGATCGCGTCGATCAACTGGGTGTGTTCGTCATACGAGCAGTGCGAGCGGTTGCCGCTTTCGTACTGGGCAATGATCAGCGACGTCTGTGAAACCAGACTGCGCTGGAAGCTGATCAACGGTGCGTTCATCGCCGCTTCCGCGAGTTTCAGGTGGAATTCGCCCGACAGACGAATACCGGCACCACGATCGCCACGGGAGAAGCTGTCGCGCTCGTCGTTGACCATCTGCCGCAGCTCGGCGATCTGCTCGGCGGTGGCGTGTTGCACCGCCAGCTCAGTGATCGCACGCTCCACCAGACGGCGGGCGAGGAACACCTGTCGCGCCTCTTCCACACTCGGGCTGGCAACCACGGCGCCACGGTTCGGCCGCAACAGCACCACACCTTCATGGGCCAGACGCGAGAGCGCGCGGCGAATGATGGTGCGGCTGACCCCGAAGATTTCCCCCAGCGCTTCTTCGCTCAATTTTGTGCCGGGCGCCAGACGCTGTTCGAGGATGGCCTCGAAGATATGCGCGTAGACAATATCGTCCTGGGTTCCGCTGCGGCCGGCTTTGCCTGCTCGCGGTTGTTTCTTGAGGGGTTGCAACTGTTCGTTCATGGGCACTCGAGTCGGGAGAACTGCGGCGAATAGACCGTGACTGTAATACGGCACAGTAGGTCGCTGGCAAGTATCGCGTAAAAAACAGCGCGATTGTACACAATGGAAGGTGGCAACACGACTGTACGGCTGTTTGTGACTTCGGCTGTATTGCAACGATCCGTTACGATTGAGTTTAGGCTTGATCACAGAATCCGCCTTCAGTGCACATTTCCCTGTAGGAGTGAGCCTGCTCGCGATGGCGGTGTGTCATTCAATAATAATTCGACTGACACACCGCCATCGCGAGCAGGCTCACTCCTACAAGGGATCGCGTCAAAGGGGACATCTTTATCTGTATAAGGAACACCGTTGTCATGAACGACGCCACCCACACTCGACTGCGCCCTCTGGCCGACACCTCGCCCTCGGCGATCGTCGCCGGTTTCATTGCGATGATGACCGGCTACACCAGCTCACTGGTGCTGATGTTCCAGGCCGGGCAAGCGGCGGGCCTGACCAGCGGCCAGATTTCTTCGTGGATCTGGGCGATTTCCATTGGCATGGCAGTGTGTTCGATCGGTCTGTCGCTGCGCTATCGCACGCCGATCACCATCGCCTGGTCGACGCCCGGCGCGGCCCTGCTGATCACCAGTCTTGGCGGTGTCAGCTATGGCGAGGCCATCGGCGCCTACATCACTTGCGCGGTGCTGGTGACGATCTGCGGGCTGACCGGCAGCTTCGAGCGGCTGGTAAAAAAGATTCCGGCCTCTTTGGCGGCGGCATTGCTGGCAGGGATTCTGTTCAAGATCGGCAGCGAAATCTTCGTCGCCGCGCAGCATCGTACCGGGCTGGTACTGGGGATGTTTTTTACCTATCTGCTGGTCAAGCGTCTGTCACCGCGCTACGCCGTGCTCGCCGCGCTGCTGATCGGCACCGCGCTGTCGGGCTTCATGGGCTTGCTGGATTTCAGCGGTTTTCATCTGGAAGTGGCGACGCCGGTATGGACGACGCCGCACTTCTCGCTGGCGGCGACCATCAGCATCGGCATTCCATTGTTCGTGGTCGCGATGACCTCGCAGAACATGCCCGGCATCGCTGTCCTGCGCGCCGATGGCTACAACGTACCGGCCTCGCCGCTGATCACCACCACCGGTATCGCCTCGCTGCTGCTGGCGCCGTTCGGCTCCCACGGCATCAACCTGGCGGCCATCAGCGCAGCGATCTGCACCGGGCCGCACGCCCATGAAGATCGCAACAAGCGCTACACCGCGGCGGTCTGGTGCGGGATTTTCTACGGGATTGCCGGGGTGTTCGGCGCGACATTGGCGGCATTGTTTGCCGCGCTGCCGAAGGAACTGGTGCTGTCGATTGCGGCGCTGGCGTTGTTCGGTTCGATCATCAATGGTTTAAGCATTGCCATGACCGAGGTGAAGGAACGGGAAGCGGCGTTGATCACCTTTATGGTCACGGCCTCGGGGTTGACGCTGTTTTCCATTGGTTCGGCGTTTTGGGGGATTGTTGCGGGGGTGCTGACCTTGCTGATCCTCAATTGGCGCAAAGCTTAAGGTCAAAAGCCCCTCACCCTAGCCCTCTCCCGGAGGGAGAGGGGACTGACCGCGTTGTATGCGGGAGTTATAGCGACGCGGGATACCGAGTCGAACTCAAATTTTGAACAGCCCACAAGTCGGCTCCCTCTCCAGGGGGAGAGGGCTGGGGTGAGGGGTAGACTCACCACAAATCCCAAACCGCCCCCCCAAACCCCAGACGAAAAAAAACGGCGACCCTCAGGTCGCCGTTTTTTTCAGTATCACTTAGCCGCGTTGATCGGCTTTTCCGGATACCAAACGTCCAGCAACGGGCTGACGTCATACTTGGTCAGCTCGGAGCGGGTTTTCAGCCAGGCTTCAACGGCAGCGCGCTGCTCTTCGTTGACCGAGCCACGCTTCTGCAGGCAAACCAGACCGAAGTCGTCGCCGCCAACATAACCCAGACCATTGGCTTCCATGGCTTCTTTGATGAAGGCTTCGAGGAAAGCGTCAATGGCTTCTTCGGACAAGTCTTCTTTGAAGTCCAGGTTCAGTTCGAAACCCAGCTCTTGAAATTCATCAACGCACAGTTTTTTGCGCAGACGCTGGGAACGGTTAGTCGCCATTGGAACAATCCTCATAAGTATTAACGGCCGGCACTTTACCAGTTTAAGCCGTCGATTGCCCGACTCTCTGGCCCCTGAAGCCGACCGCCTGTAAAAAAATAACGTATTGGCCGGCCCCGACAAGGCACAAGCTGTAACACCTTGGGGCATAATGCCGACACTTTCATGACCGCTGAGGGCTTTTTCATCCATGTCCTCGTTATTTTCCCCTCGACTGTAGGGTTTTATTTCATATGATCAAATCGTTGCGTCCTCTATTGCTCGCTGGCCTTCTTCTGCCTCTGGCCCTGCCTGTTTCTGCTGCCACCATCAATACTTCCCTGACCCCCAACGTTGAAAAAGCCCTCAAGGCGAGCAAATTGCAGCCCAGCGCCCTGTCGCTGGTGATGGTGCCGCTCGACGGCCCGGGCACGCCGACCGTGTTCAATGCCGACGTTTCGGTCAACCCGGCCTCGACCATGAAACTGGTGACTACCTACGCGGCGCTGGAAATGCTCGGCCCCAATCATCAATGGAAGACCGAGTTCTACACCGACGGCGACCTCAATGGCGGCATCCTCAACGGCAACCTCTACCTCAAGGGTGGCGGCGATCCGAAGCTGAACATGGAAAAACTCTGGCTGCTGATGCGCGACCTGCGCGCCAACGGCGTGACCCAGATCACCGGCGACCTGATCCTCGACCGCAACTTCTTCGTGCAGCCGGTGCTGCCGGAATTCAACGATGACGGCAATGACGAGAACAAACCGTTCCTGGTCAAACCGGATTCGCTGCTGGTCAACCTCAAAGCCCTGCGCTTTGTTGCCCGCAACGACAATGGCCGGGTACTGATCTCGGTTGAACCGCCGATTGCCAGCATCCACATCGCCAACACCGTTAAAGCCCTGCCCTCCAAACAATGCACCGGCGGCGTGCGCTACAACCCGGTGCCAGAAGCTGATGGCAGCGTGACCGTGACCGTGGCCGGCCAGTTGGGCGAAGGTTGCAGCTCGCAGACTTACCTGTCGCTGCTCGACCACGCGACCTACACCGCCGGCGCCGTGCGGGCGATCTGGAAAGAACTGGGTGGCAGCATTCAGGGCAAGGATCGTCTGGCCTCGACGCCGGGCAACGCCAAACTGCTCGCGCGTGCCTACTCGCCGGATCTGGCGGAGATCATCCGCGACATCAACAAATACAGTAACAACACCATGGCTCAGCAATTGTTTCTGAGTCTTGGGCAGAAATTCCGCAACGACGCCGACGGTGATGACGCGAAAGCCGCACAACGTGTGGTGCGCCAGTGGATGGCGAAGAAAGGCATTACTGCGCCGCACCTGGTGATGGAGAACGGCTCCGGCCTGTCCCGTGCTGAACGGGTCAGCGCCCGTGAAATGGCAAGCATGCTGCAAGCCGCCTGGCACAGCCCGTATGCCGCCGAGTACATCAGCTCGCTGCCGATCGCTGGTACCGACGGCACCATGCGCAAGCGTCTGAAGACCACGGCAATGCGCGGTGAAGCGCACGTCAAGACAGGTACTTTGAACACTGTGCGAGCGATTGCCGGTTTCAGCCGTGATGTGAATGGCAACACCTGGGCGGTGGTGGCGATCCTCAACGACAAGGCACCGTTTGGGGCATCGTCGGTTCTGGATCAGGTGCTGCTCGATCTGTACAAACAGCCGAAACTGGCGCAGACCGCTTCGGTCCTCTGATCACCGCGGCCCCCTGTAGGAGTGAGCCTGCTCGCGATAGCGTCAGTTCAGGCATATCAAAGTGACTGACATATCGCGATCGCGAGCAGGCTCACTCCTACAAGGGTTTAGCGTCGCGGCTAACTCATCTGCTCGACGCGATCGCGCCCGCGCTGCTTCGCCATATACACACCCGAGTCCGCCCGCAACAACAGCGCATCCGCGCCCTCCTCCGGTCGCCAACTGGCGATCCCGAAACTCGCCGTGACCACGCCGACCACATCCACCGGCGCACTGCGCAAACCCTGCCACAACTCAACCGCCAACATGTACGCGTGTTCGCCGTCGATGTCCGGGCACAGCACCATGAATTCCTCGCCGCCCAAGCGACAGAACACATCGGTGCGCCGCAATCGATGGCCGATCCGCTCGCACACCGCTTGCAGCACGCGGTCGCCCACGGCATGGCCGTACTGATCGTTGATGCGTTTGAAATGGTCGATGTCGAGCATGATCACCGACAGCTCGCCGCCACCGCGCTCGACCCGGGCCATTTCCGTGGTCAGGCGTTCCTGAAAATAGCGGCGGTTGTGGATGCCGGTCAGCGAATCGGTCACCGACAGCGCACGCAGTTCTTCTTCCACGCGTTTCAGGTCGGAAATATCCGAGATATAGCCGTGCCACAGCACGCCGCCGCCCGGCAGTTCCTCCGGCGTCGCCTCGCCGCGCACCCAGCGCAGGCCACGTTCGGGCAGTTGCACGCGGTATTCCTCGCGCCACGGGCTGAGGCTGTCGGCCGAGGCGCGAATGGAAGAGCGCACACGAGTAACGTCCTGTGGATGAATGCGCGTGAAGATCGCTTCGGCGTTGAACAGCAGCACGTCCGGCTCCAGCTCGTAGATCTCGCGGATGCCGTCGCTGGCGTAGATCACACTGAAGCGTCCGTCGAATTCCATCTTGAACTGATAGATGCCGCCGGGTACGTGCGCGCTGAGTTTCTTTAGCAGCACGTCGCGCGCGGCCAGCACTTCGTGCACGCGCTTGCGCTCGGTGATGTCGATGCAGATCGCCAGATGCCCGACCCATAAACCCTGCTCATCGAGCACCGGGGTGGCCAGCATGTTCACCGGAATATGGCTGCCATCGCTGCGCACCAGCGTCCACTCGCGGGCCTCGTGGCCGCCGACTTCGCCGCCCTCGACCAGCATCGCGTGGCAGGTCGGGATGCTTTTACCGTAGCGCGCACTCAATTCGGCAGCACGGGCCGTCAGCTCACGGGGCAGGTGCAGGTTTTCCAGGGTCATGTGACCGACCACCTCGGCGCTGCTGTAGCCGAGCATTTGTTCGGCGCCTGGGTTGAAGGTATTGATCACACCGCGCAGGTCGGTAGCGATGATCGCCACCTGCGTCGCCGCATTCAGCACGCCGCGCAACTGACCGTGGGTGCCGCGCAGCTCCTGTTCGCTGGCATGCAGTTCCTGTGTGCGCAATTCGACCATGCGCAAGGCGCGCTGGCGCTGACTGACCAACACATAGAGCAAGGCGCTGAGCAGCAGACTGAGCAAGCTGCCCAGAATGATCACACTGCCGACCGACGAATGGTTGGCCTGAACGAACGCGTCGCTCGGCAGAATATCGACCTGATAATCATGATCGGCCATGCGCACCAAGCGCGTGGCAGTCAGGTCGCTCGGCGCCGGTTCATTGGTCGACTCGAACAACACCTCGTGCTGATCATTGGTCGACATGTCGAGAATGCGCACCGACAGATAGTCATGGAAGGCATCCGGCAAACCGTCGGCCAGCAACTGACGCATGCTGATCACCGCCATCACGTAGCCGAACGATTGGCGCTCGCCACTGCGGCTTACAGGCGCGACGAGCAGCACACCGCGCGCATAGGACGGCTCGATGCTGACCAGATGCATCGGTTGCGATACTGCCAGACCGCCGAGCCTGTCGGCGCGTTGCAACGTGTCGCGGCGTAAAGGTTGCGCGAGCAGGTCATAACCCAACGGTGAGCCGAGCCGACTTTGCGTCTGGCTATAGAGCACCGGCACATAGGCATCGCGCACGCCAGCCAGTTGCAGCTCGCCCTGTGCATTCAGTTCACGCAGGGTGAAGTTACTCAGGCCTTCGTCACGCACCCGTTGCTCGAACGCAGCGCGCTCGGCACCGCTGACCTTGAGGGCAAACGAATAGGCCTGGGTACGCATTAATAAGGGTTGGGTGTAACCGTCGAATTCGGCGCGGGACACCGATTCAGAGTTGGCGAAGAAGCGGCGCAGGCCGTCGAGGCGTTGCTCCTGATCCTGAAAGCGTTCTTCGATGCGACTGTAACGTTCGTTGGCCAGAAGTTGAAAACGCTGACGGGTTTGTTGCTGAAACTGATTGAGGGTGGCCCAGGCGAGCAGCCCCGTGAGAATCCCGCCGGCGAGCAATACCAGCAGCGCGACCAGCCAGGCCGAGACGTCTTCGCTGATGAAACCCAGAATCTTTGGGCGCACGGGGTGCAACGACATAAAGACAACTCACTACGCCAGCATTTACGGGAAAACCCCATTGACCGTGTGTGAGTTATAGCTATTAGCCACTAATTTAGCTAGCGCGGGCAGATCCACGGAGCCTTTAAAAATCAAGGCTCTGTGGATCCAACCCGGCAAAGCGTCAACGAGCCGTGATTTTCCAGGCGCGGTGGATCTTGGAGTTGCGGGCGAAATCCGGATCGATGGTCTGCGCACTGATTTCCTCGACCGCGTAACGCTCGGCGAGGTTTTCTTCCAACTGGAACTTGCGGAAGTTGTTGGAGAAATACAGCACACCGCCGGTTGCCAGACGGGCCATGGCCAGGTCGATCAACTGCACCTGATCACGTTGCACGTCGAAGATGCCTTCCATGCGCTTGGAGTTGGAGAACGTCGGCGGATCGATGAAGATCAGGTCGTACTCGTCACGGCTGCTTTCCAGCCACGCCATGACATCGCCCTGCTCCAGACGGTTCTTGTCCGAGTAGCCGTTCAACGACAGGTTGCGGCGCGCCCAGTCGAGGTAGGTTTTCGACAGGTCGACGCTGGTGGTGCTGCGCGCGCCGCCCTTGGCCGCGTGTACGCTGGCGGTCGCGGTGTAGCAGAACAGATTGAGGAAGCGCTTGCCGGCGGCCTCTTTCTGAATGCGCATGCGCATCGGGCGGTGGTCGAGGAACAGACCCGTGTCGAGGTAGTCGGTGAGGTTGACCAGCAACTTCACGCCGCCCTCGCTGACTTCATTGAACTTGCCCTGTGCAGCCTGACGCTCGTACTGCTTGGTGCCGCTCTGGCGCTCGCGGCGTTTGACCACCACGCGGCTCTTGTCGACGTTCAGCGCCTGCGGAATGGCTGCCAGGGCATCGAACATGCGCGCCGAGGCTTTTTCCGGGTCGATGGATTTCGGCGCGGCGTATTCCTGGACATGCACCCAATCGTGGTACAGGTCGATCGCCATCGCGTACTCAGGCATGTCGGCATCGTAAACGCGGTAGCAATCAATGCCTTCGCGCTTGACCCACTTGCCCATGGCCTTGAGATTCTTTTGCAGACGGTTGGCAAACATCTGCCCGCCTTCGCTCAAGCGCGGTTGCTCGATCACCGGTGTCGGGGCTGGCGTCGGTTTGATCGGGTTGCCGTTCTTGTTGAACTTGCGCTCTTGCGGCTCGTCCGGAGTCTGGTCGTAAGCCGCTTGCTCGCGCTCGGCCTGACGCTGTTCCGGGGTACGACGCTCGCCGGTGACGAACTGATCCGGCAGCACTTTGATCAACAGCAGTTTGCACGGCAGTGCGCCGTTCCAGAACGAATACTGTTTGTGGCTGCGAATGCCCATGCGCTTGCCCAGATCCGGCGCGCCGGTGAATACCGCCGCTTCCCAGTTCAGGCAGGCCTGACGCAGGCGCTCACCGAGGTTCTGGTAGAGGTACAACAGGCTGGCTTCGTCACCGAGACGCTCGCCGTACGGTGGGTTGCAGATCACCAGACCTTTCTGGTTCTGATCCGGACGCGGCTCGAAGGTCGCGACTTCGCCCTGGTAGATCTTGATCCACTCGCTCAGGCCGGCACGCTCAACGTTGTTGCGACCCGGTTGAATCAGACGAGGGTCAGCTTCATAACCACGAATCCACAGCGGTGGCTTGGCCAGACCGGCAGCGGCGCGTTCGACGGCTTCTTCATGGAGTTTTTTCCACAGCGCCGGGACGTGACCGAGCCAGGCGGTGAAACCCCACTGCTCACGACGCAGGTTCGGCGCCATGTCGGCGGCAATCATGCCGGCTTCGACGAGGAACGTACCGACACCGCACATCGGGTCAGCCAGCGCGCCGCCTTCGGCAGCAATGCGTGGCCAGCCGGAACGGATCAGGATGGCTGCCGCGAGGTTTTCCTTCAGCGGTGCCGCACCTTGCTGCAAGCGATAGCCGCGCTGGTGCAGGCTGTGGCCGGAGAGGTCGAGGGAGAGAATCGCTTCGCCGCGATCCAGACGCAGGTGAATGCGCAGATCCGGGTTGAGCTTGTCGATCGACGGACGGTCGCCCTGTGGGGTGCGCAGTTTGTCGACGATGGCGTCTTTGACTTTCAGGGCACCGAAGTGGGTGTTGTCGATGCCTGAGCCGTGGCCGCTGAATTCAACGGCCAAGGTACCGTCGCTGAGCATGTGATCCTGCCACTCGATGTCGAGCACGCCGTGGTAGAGGTCTTCAGCGTCTTTCATCGGAAAACGCTTGAGCACCAGCAACACACGGTTGGCCAGACGCGACCAGAGGCACAGGCGATAAGCGGTTTCCATGGTCGCCATGCCACGCACGGCGGAAGTGTGCTCGCGCGCTTCTTCAAGGCCAAGCCCGACGGCTTCCTCGATGAGCAGGCCTTCAAGGCCTTTAGGGCAAGTGAGGAAGAGTTCGAAACGGTCGGACATGGTATTTCCAGAGCCTTTGGCTAGTGAATCGGCAACGCATTGCCGATCCGGTTTTCAATCAGGCGCTTTTCTAAAAGAACGCCCGTGTGGCACGAAGGTGTGCCGTTCCATCCCCGCTGCTCGGGTTAAAAGAGCTTAGATGCCGGGACAGATAAAAAAGTTGATGCAACAAAAAGTCTTAAAGCGACCCTTCGTCGCTTTATACCCCAGCGCAAACGTGGGTCATTCTCACTAAAGAATTAACCCCATCATCCAGCGCGGGGCCGATCATACCGGGGTTTGCTGAAAAACCGTGCATGAAACCCGTCGTTACTTATGGCTGTAGCACTAATTTCGTTACGTCCTTATGACAAAACGATCATTCCCTCGGTGTGACTCATTGGTTAGAACTGAACACAGGTTGACGTCGCAACGGCGTCAACACCTTGGCTCGCCACGCCGGCAGCGAGCCGCACCATGGCAGGTTTCTTCTGCCAGACCTCAGTTGAGGTCAACGCGACACAAAACAGTCAACAAGTGAGGGAAACACCCTATGAGAAGACTTAAGCGTGATCCGTTGGAAAGAGCATTTTTGCGCGGATATCAATATGGCGTTGGTGGCAAATCCCGTGAGCTTTGCCCATTTACTCTACCGTCGGTACGTCAAGCCTGGATTAACGGCTGGCGAGAAGGACGCGGCGACAACTGGGACGGTATGACCGGCACTGCGGGAATCCACAGACTCAACGAACTTCACGCCGTCGGCTGACACAGGGCATTTATTCCGACACGACAATCTGAATTTGTAACGACTTACCATGCACGTCCTTCCCGGACGGCGGGCTGCGGCCCAGGGGCTCCTTCGAGGAGCCCTTTTTTATGCCTGTCTGGCTGACACACATTTCGTGTAGGAGCTGCCGAAGGCTCCTACATTGGCCAGGTCAGCCTAGGGGGATCAGCGTAGGGCGGCGATCGCGTCGACCGATTCGCGAATCAGCGCCGGGCCTTTATAGATGAAGCCGGAGTAGATCTGCACCAGGCTCGCACCGGCGGTGATCTTCTCGGCCGCATGCTTGCCTTCAGTAATCCCGCCCGCGGCAATGATCGGCAAACGCCCAGCCAGCTCACCGGCCAGCACCTTCACCGTATTGGTGCTCTTCTCCCGCACCGGCGCGCCCGACAAACCGCCCGCCTCGTCGCCATGCTCCATGCCTTCAACACCAACCCGGCTGAGGGTGGTGTTAGTCGCGATCACCGCGTCCATGCCGGTTTCGATCAACGCTTGAGCCACCTGCGCGGTTTCTTCATCGGTCATGTCCGGCGCGATCTTGATCGCCAACGGCACATGTTTGCCATGACGCAACGCCAGTTCAGCGCGGCGCGTGGCCAGATCCGCGAGCAATTGCTTGAGCGAATCACCGAACTGCAGGCTGCGCAGGCCCGGGGTATTTGGCGAGCTGACGTTGACCGTCACATAGCTGGCGTGGGCGTAGACCTTGTCCAGGCAGATCAGGTAATCGTCGACCGCACGTTCAACCGGAGTATCGAAGTTCTTGCCGATGTTGATGCCCAGCACACCTTTGTATTTCGCCACTGCCACCCGCGCCAGCAGGTTATCGACACCGAGGTTGTTGAAGCCCATGCGATTGATAATCGCCTCGGCTTCCGGCAAGCGAAAAATCCGTGGTTTCGGGTTGCCCGGCTGCGGGCGCGGAGTCACGGTGCCGATTTCGACAAAACCGAAACCCAGTTGCGCGAAGCCATCAATGGCCGCGCCGTTCTTGTCCAGACCGGCGGCCAGACCCACCGGGTTCGGGAATTCGAGGCCCATGACCGTCACCGGTTTCTTCGCCGGCGCCTTGCACAGCAAGCCGTTGAGGCCCAAACGCCCACCCGCGCCGATCAGATCCAGCGACAGATCGTGGGAGGTTTCCGGGGAAAGTTTGAACAACAGCTGACGGGCCAGGGTGTACATGGGCGGCGATGACTCGGGCGGCGAAAAGAGGCGGCGATTATAGCCGGGCATCGACCTGCGGCGCGAGGCGCACGCGCAAATCGCTGTCACTGGCATATGCCTTGCACCCTCCTTGCCATCAGCGCGCAAGGCCAATGACGGCACGCGGGCAAGGACAATGGCGTCGTCCCGGGTTTTGCCTGCGCAAAGTCCGCGGCGGCGCTTTTTTTCGAGGTGGCGGTGTATGAATGAACCTTCGGTAGGGCCACTGGCCTGGGTCAATGGCAGCGATGCCCCGGAAAAGACTGCAATCAACCTCGGTTTCATGGCCCTGAGCGATTGTGCCTCGGTGGTCGTCGCGGCCACACAGGGCTTTGCCCAGCCTTACGGCCTAACGCTGAACCTGAAGCGCCAGGCCTCCTGGGCGAATCTGCGCGACAAACTGGTCAGCGGCGAACTGGATGCCGCGCACAGTCTGTATGGCCTGATTTACGCCGTGCACCTGGGCATCGGCGGCGTCGCCCCGACCGATATGGCCGTGCTGATGGGCCTGAACCAGAACGGTCAGAGCCTCAACCTCTCCCACGGTCTCCAGAACCTTGGCGTGACCAGTCCTGAAGCGCTGGACCGCCACGTGCACCAAAGCCGCGCAAAACTCACCTTCGCCCAGACCTTTCCCACCGGCACTCATGCCATGTGGCTGTATTACTGGCTGGCGAGTCAGGGCATTCATCCATTGCAGGACGTCGACAGCGTCGTCGTGCCGCCGCCGCAAATGGTCGCGCACCTGCAAGCCGGGCGCATCGACGGTTTTTGTGTCGGCGAGCCTTGGGCGGCCAGTGCGGTGCAGCAGGATCTCGGTTTCACCTTGGCCACCAGCCAGACCATCTGGCCCGATCACCCGGAAAAAGTCCTTGGTTGCACCCGTGAATTTGTCGAGCAATACCCGAACACTGCGCGGGCGTTAGTGATGGCGATTCTTGAGGCCAGCCGCTTCATCGAAGAAAGCCCGGAGAATCGCCGTAGCACCGCGCAATTGCTCAGCGCTCCGGAATATCTGGACGCGCCGCTTTCGTGCATCGAGCCGCGTTTTCTCGGTGATTATGCCGATGGGCTCGGCAATCGCTGGCAGGATCCACACGCGCTGCGTTTTCACGGCAACGGCGAGGTGAATCTGCCCTATCTGTCGGACGGCATGTGGTTCATGACCCAGTTCCGCCGCTGGGGCCTGCTGCGTGAGGATCCGGATTACCTCGCCGTCGCCCGTCAGGTCCAGCAAATGGATATCTACCGCGATGCTGCGACGGCAGTCGACGTAGCGGCGTGGGGCACAGACATGCGCAGCAGCCAGTTGCTCGACGGCAAAGTCTGGGACGGCAGCGATCCCGCCGGCTACGCGCGCAGTTTCAAGCTGCACGCGTTGAACGACGACGCCCCCCTTCTCGCCCGCCGCTGACAGGAGACCGCGAACATGTTGCGCATTCTGTTGATCAACGACACAGCGAAAAAAGTCGGTCGCCTGAAAGCTGCGTTGACCGAGGCCGGTTTCGAGGTGATCGACGAGTCCGGCCTGACCATCGACCTGCCCGCGCGCGTCGAAACGGTGCGCCCGGACGTGATCCTGATCGATACCGAGTCACCGGGCCGCGATGTCATGGAACAAGTTGTGCTGGTCAGCCGCGACCAGCCACGGCCAATCGTGATGTTTACCGATGAACATGATCCGGGGGTGATGCGCCAGGCGATCAAGTCAGGGGTCAGTGCTTACATCGTCGAAGGCATTCACGCCCAGCGTCTGCAGCCAATTCTGGATGTGGCGATGGCGCGTTTCGAGAGTGATCAGGCCTTGCGTGCGCAGTTGCAGGCGCGTGATCAGCAATTGGCTGAGCGCAAGCGTATTGAGCTGGCCAAGGGTTTGTTGATGAAGATGAAGGATTGCAATGAGGAAGAGGCTTACACCCTGATGCGGCGGCAGGCGATGAGTCGGCAGCAGAAGCTGATTCAGGTGGCGGAGCAGATTATTGCGATGAGTGAGTTGCTTGGCTGAGGTGTTCTCACCGCTGAAAAGCCCCTCACCCTAGCCCTCTCCCAGAGGGAGAGGGGACTGATTGGGGGATGGCGCAGTAATACTGCCGACCTGAACGATTTTCGGTGAATCCATATTCGACTCCGTGTTTCAGGTCGATGTTTTGCGCAAGACACCTCGGTCAGTCCCCTCTCCCTCTGGGAGAGGGCTAGGGTGAGGGGCTTTTGATCTTTCAGCTGTTGGCACAAATCTCGCTACGTAAAACGCACAGGTAACCAACGGCGGTTGCCCCACCCACGACAAAGACGTCGCTCACCCGTTCGCCCAACCGGCGCATCAGGTAGCGGCGTTTTTGCGTTTTGGCCCCACAGCTCGGGGCCGGTGGTGCGGCCGTGGCGGCGCTCCACCTGCTGTTGCATGACTCCTTTCGAGACTCTTTTCAGCTGAGGTGCGCGATGAATTCAAGCTTCTGGAAATCCGGCCACACCCCGACCCTGTTCGCGGCCTTCCTCTATTTCGACCTGAGCTTCATGGTCTGGTACCTGCTCGGCCCGCTGGCGGTGCAGATTGCCGCCGACCTGCACCTGACCACGCAACAACGCGGCCTCGTCGTCGCCACACCGATCCTCGCCGGCGCCGTACTGCGCTTCGTGATGGGCATGCTCGCCGATCGACTGTCGCCGAAAACCGCCGGGCTGATCGGCCAGGTCATCGTCATCTGCGCATTGTTCGGCGCCTGGAAAATCGGCATTCACAGTTACGAACAGGCGCTGATACTCGGCCTGTTTCTTGGTATGGCCGGCGCGTCGTTTGCCGTCGCCCTGCCCTTGGCCTCGCAATGGTATCCACCACAGCATCAAGGCAAAGCCATGGGTATCGCCGGTGCGGGCAACTCCGGCACCGTGTTCGCCGCGCTGCTGGCACCGGTGCTCGCCGCCGCGTTCGGCTGGAGCAATGTCTTCGGTTTCGCTTTGATTCCGCTGATCCTGACTCTGGTGCTGTTCGCCTGGCTGGCAAAAAATGCGCCTGAGCGGCCGAAAGCCAAAGCCATGACCGACTACTTCAAAGCCTTGGGCGACCGCGACAGCTGGTGGTTCATGTTTTTCTACAGCGTCACCTTCGGCGGCTTCATCGGCTTGGCCAGCGCCCTGCCCGGCTACTTCAACGATCAATACGGGCTGAGCCCGGTGACCGCTGGCTACTACACCGCAGCCTGCGTGTTCGGCGGCAGTTTGATGCGGCCATTGGGTGGCGCCCTGGCTGACCGTTTCGGTGGCATCCGCACCTTGCTGGCGATGTACACCGTCGCTGCTGTCTGTATCGCTGCTGTCGGCTTCAACCTGCCAAGTTCCTATGCGGCGCTGGCACTTTTCGTCTGCACCATGCTCGGTCTGGGCGCCGGCAACGGCGCCGTTTTCCAACTGGTACCGCAGCGTTTTCGTCTGGAGATCGGCGTGATGACCGGACTGATCGGCATGGCCGGCGGCATCGGCGGTTTTGCCTTGGCCGCCGGCATGGGCGCGATCAAACAGAGCACCGGCAGCTATCAACTGGCCCTGTGGTTGTTCGCCAGTCTCGGCGTGTTGGCATGGTTTGGCCTGCACGGCGTCAAGCGTCGCTGGAGAACCACCTGGGGTTCGGCGGCAGTGACGGCGGCGCGGGTCTGAAGCATCGATGGCCCTGCAACTGAGTTTCGCCGAAGCCAGCGCCACCGGCCCGCGCGCAGAGAATCAGGACGCTTTGCGCCTGGTCACGCCCGCTCCGGCGTTGGCGGCGAGCAAAGGTTTTCTGTTCGCCATCGCCGACGGCGTCAGTCAGTGTGCCGATGGCGGACTGGCTGCGCGTTCGACCTTGCAGGCCTTGGCGCTCGACTACTACGCCACGCCGGAAACCTGGAGCGTGGCGCAGGCACTGGATCGCCTGCTGCTCGCGCAAAACCGCTGGTTGCAGGCCAACGGTGGTGGGCAACCGTTGCTCACCACGGTCAGTGCTTTGGTCATGCGCGGTCGGCGTTTTACCCTCGCGCACGTCGGAGATTGCCGGGTGTATCGCTGGCACTACGATAGTTTGCAGCGGATCTCGGAGGATCATGTCTGGGATCAGCCGGGCATGCAGCATGTGCTCAAACGCGCGCTGGGGCTGGATCAGCATCTGGTGCTGGATTTTCTCGATGGCGAACTGCGTGAAGGCGAAAGCTTTGTGCTGCTCAGCGATGGTGTCTGGTCGACACTCGGCGATACCGCCATTGCGGCGATTCTGCGTGATCAGCCGGATCTGCACAGCGCCGCGCAGACGCTGGTCAACGCCGCGCATCTTGCGGGGAGCCAGGACAATGCCAGTGCTTTGCTGGTGCGGGTGGATGCTTTGGGTGAGGCAAATATCGGCGATGCACTGATTCATTTGCAGCAATGGCCACTGCCGCCACCGTTGAAACCCGGTCAGTCGTTCGAAGGCTGGCAAGTGCTGGACATTGTCGCTCAGAGCCAGCAATCGCTGCTGTATCGGATTGTCGATGAGCAAGGTCAGATGTGGTTGCTGAAAACCCTGCCGTCGCGCAGCGCCGATGATCCTCACGCCGGGCAGGCGCTGCTGTCCGAGGAATGGTTCCTGAAACGCGTGGCCGGCCGGCATTTTCCTGAAGTCCATGCGTGTAATCAGCGTCAGCATTTGTACTACGTGATGCGAGAATATTCCGGGGCGACGCTGGCACAGTTGTTTCAACAGTCAGGCCCATTGCCGTTGGCACAGTGGCAGGACATCGCCGAGCGCCTGTTGCGTGCGGTCGGGCTGCTGCATCGGCGGCAGATCCTGCATCGGGACATCAAACCGGAAAATCTGCACGTGGGCGACGACGGCGAATTGCGTCTGCTGGATTTTGGCCTGGCGTACTGCCCAGGCTTGTCCGAAGACGCGCCGTCGACGTTGCCGGGAACGCCCAGCTATATCGCCCCGGAAGCGTTTCGTGGGGATCCGCCGAATGTGCAGCAGGATTTGTATGCGGTCGGTGTGACCCTGTATTTCTTGCTCACCGGGCATTTTCCCTATGGCGAGATCGAAGCGTTTCAGCGGCCGCGATTTGCTGTGGCAGTGAGTGCCAGTCGATTTCGGCCGGATCTGCCGGAATGGTTGGCGCAGAGCCTGGAGCGTGGGGTGGCGGCTGATCCGCAACAACGGTTTGAAACGGCTGAGGAATGGCTGTTGGTGTTGGAACAGGGCGAGCGGCGCAGTTTGAGTGTGCGGCCCAGACCGTTACTGGAGCGTGAGCCGTTGAAGGTTTGGCGGACGATAGCGTTGGTGGCTTTATTGGGGAATATGGTGCTGCTGGTTTTGTTGTTTCATGGCTGACACCGCGTCGCGTCATTCGCGAGCAGGCGCGCTCCCACAAGGAATTTGTGAACGACAAAGAGCCACTGTGGGAGCGAGCCTGCTCGCGAAGGCGCCCGCCCAGTCACCACAAATTCAACTGCCTGAATGCCCCACGAACGAGCAACCCGCTTCGAATCAGTGCAAAAAATCCATCCTCAAAATCGGTCACCCCCAATAAACCCGCCACCGTCCCCACTTGGCACAACCACTGCATTACCTCTCCCAACACACACATAAAGCTCAACCTTCAACGACGAAGGCTGCGCTTCCCGAGAGAACGGGACCAGGACAAAGGCGTCCTCGCTAGGCAACTAGCGGGACGCCTTTTTTTGTTTGCGCAAAATTTCTCGAGCAAGGCCTGACTGCCCACAAGAGGCCAGCCGCAGCTCCCCGGAGAACCTGATGAAAAAACTCAAACTGGTGATGATCGGCAATGGCATGGCCGGGGTCCGCACCCTCGAAGAATTGCTCAAGCTGAGCAACGAGCTGTACGACATCACCGTCTTCGGCGCCGAACCGCATACCAACTACAACCGCATTCTGCTGTCACCGGTGCTGGCCGGCGAGCAGACCTTCGAAGAGATCGTCCTCAACGACCTCGATTGGTACCTGGAAAACAACATCAAGTTGCTGCTCAACCGCAAAGTGGTGGAGATCGACCGGGTCAAACGCCGGGTGATCGCCGAGGACGGCACCGAAGCCGAATACGACCGCCTGCTGATCGCCACCGGCTCGACGCCGTTCATTCTGCCGATCCCCGGCAACACCCTGCACGGTGTGATCGGTTATCGCGACATCGCCGACACCCAAGCCATGATCGACACCGCCAAAACCCACAAACACGCGGTGGTCATCGGTGGCGGTCTGCTCGGTCTCGAAGCGGCCAACGGCCTGATGCTGCGCGGCATGCACGTCACCGTGGTGCATATCGGCGAATGGTTGTTGGAACGGCAACTGGATAAAACCAGCGGTCAACTGCTGCAAAGCGCCCTCGAATCCCGTGGTTTGCACTTCCGTCTGTGCGAACAGACCCAAGCCCTGCACGACGCTGGCAATGGCCGGGTCGGCTCGGTGCAATTCAAGAACGGCGACATCATCCCCGCTGATCTGGTGGTGATGGCTGCCGGCATTCGCCCCAACACCGAACTCGCTGAGAAGGCCGGCATCCCGTGCAATCGCGGGATCCTGGTCAATGACACGCTGCAAACCTACGACCCGCGCATTTACGCGATCGGCGAGTGCGCCAGCCATCGCGGGATTGCCTACGGTCTGGTCGCGCCACTGTTCGAACAGGCCAAAGTCTGCGCCAATCACCTCGCACAACTGGGGTTCGCCCGTTATCAGGGTTCGGTGACTTCGACCAAACTCAAAGTCACCGGCATCGACCTGTTTTCCGCTGGCGACTTCATGGGCGGCGAAGGCACCGAGACCATCACCCTCTCCGACCCGATCGGCGGTGTGTACAAAAAACTGGTGATCAAGGATGACGTACTGGTCGGCGCCTGTCTGTACGGCGATACGGCAGATGGCGGTTGGTATTTCCGGCAGATTCGTGAGAATCACGCCATCGGCGAGATCCGCGATCACTTGATGTTCGGCGAAAACGCCCTCGGCGACGTAGGACATCAGGGCCAGGACAAAGCCATGGTCATGGCCGACACCGCCGAAGTCTGCGGCTGCAACGGCGTGTGCAAAGGCACCATTGTCAAAGCCATTCAGGAACACGGCCTGTTCAGCGTCGATGAGGTGAAGAAACACACCAAGGCTGCCAGCTCCTGTGGCTCGTGCGCCGGGCTGGTCGAACAGATCCTGATCAACACCGTCGGCGGTGCGGCCGACGTCAAACCGAAAAGCGAAAAAGCCATCTGCGGTTGCAGCGACCTCAATCACGGGCAGATCCGCCAAGCCATTCGCGAGCAACATCTGCTGACCATCGCCGGCACCATGAGCTACCTCAACTGGCGCACGCCGAACGGCTGCGCAACGTGCCGCCCTGCTCTCAACTATTACCTGATTTCCACTTGGCCCGGCGAAGCCAAGGACGATCCGCAATCACGCCTGATCAACGAACGTGCACACGCCAACATCCAGAAGGACGGCACGTATTCGGTGGTGCCACGGATGTGGGGCGGCGTGACCAATCCTTCGGAACTGCGACGGATTGCCGACGTCGCCGACAAGTACAACGTGCCGATGGTCAAGGTCACCGGCGGTCAGCGCATCGACTTGCTCGGCATCAAGAAGCAGGACTTGCCCGGCGTCTGGAAAGACCTCGACATGCCGTCCGGCCACGCTTACGGCAAATCCATCCGCACGGTGAAAACCTGCGTCGGCAGCGAGTTCTGCCGCTTCGGCACGCAGAACTCGACACAACTGGGCATCGAACTCGAGCACGACCTGTTCAACATGTGGTCGCCGCACAAAGTGAAACTCGCTGTCTCCGGATGCCCACGCAACTGCTCGGAAGCGGGGATCAAAGACGTAGGAATCATCGGCGTCGACTCCGGTTGGGAGATGTACATCGGCGGCAACGGCGGGATCAAAACCGAAGTCGCCGAATTCTTCGTCAAGCTGAAAACCGCCGAAGAAGTGCGCGAATACAACGGCGCCTTTCTGCAGCTGTATCGCGAAGAAGCCTTCTACCTCGAACGCACCGTGCATTACCTGCAACGGGTCGGCATGGAACACATCAAGAAAGCCGTGCTGGAAGACCCGGAGCGCCGCAGAGCGCTGAACGAACGCCTGCAATTCTCCCTGTCGTTCGAACAAGACCCGTGGAAAGAACGCCTGGCGCAGCCGCAACTGAAGAAAGAATTCGATGTGATCCCTGTGAAAAACCTGGAGGTGCCGGCATGAACTGGCTGGATATCTGTGCTCTCGAAGAGATCAACGCCCTCGGCTCGCGGATCATTGCCGGGCCGAAAGGTGACATCGCGATTTTTCGTACAAGCGACGATGAGGTTTTCGCCCTCGACGACCGCTGCCCGCACAAGGGTGGGCCGTTGTCGCAAGGCTTGATCTACGGCAAACGTGTGGCCTGCCCGCTGCACAACTGGCAGATCGATCTCGAATCCGGCGAAGCGCAGGCGCCGGACATCGGTTGCGCGCACCATCACCCGGCGCGGGTCGAAAACGGTCGTGTGCAACTGGCCCTGCGGGACGCCATCTGATGAACCGCCAGACGACCGCCTCGACCTGCTGTTATTGCGGGGTCGGCTGCGGCGTGCTGATCGAGCATGACGGCGAGCGCATCCTCGGCGTCAGCGGCGATCCGGCGCACCCGGCCAACTTCGGCAAACTGTGCAGCAAAGGCTCGACCCTGCATCTGACCGGCGACCTTGCCGCTCGCGCGCTGTACCCGGAATTGCGCCTGGGCAAAGGCCTGGCGCGCAGCCGCACAGACTGGGACACCGCACTGGAACACGCTGCCAACGTGTTCGCCGAGACCATCGCCGAGCACGGCCCTGACAGCGTGGCGTTCTATATCTCCGGACAGTTGCTGACCGAGGACTACTACGCCTTCAACAAGCTGGCACGGGCACTGGTCGGGACCAACAACATCGACAGCAATTCGCGCCTGTGCATGTCCTCAGCCGTGGTCGGCTACAAGCGCAGCCTCGGCGCCGACGCCCCGCCGTGCAGTTATGAGGATCTGGAGCTCAGCGATTGCGTGATGATCGTCGGCAGTAACATGGCCTACGCCCATCCGGTACTTTTTCGTCGGCTGGAAGAAGCAAAATCTCGCCGCCCGCAGATGAAAGTCATCGTCATTGATCCACGGCGCACCGACACCTGCGACCTTGCCGATTTGCACCTGGCGATTCTGCCCGGTACCGATGTCGCTTTGTTTCATGGGATTTTGCATCTGTTGTTGTGGGAAGACTGGATCGACCGCGATTTCGTCAAAGCGCACACCGATGGCCTCGCCGAACTGAAAAGTCTGGTGCGCGATTACACCCCGCAAATGGTTTCGCAGTTATGCGGCATCAGCGTCGAGCAATTGCAGCAGTGCGCCGAATGGGTGGGCACTTCGCCGAGTTTTCTGTCGCTGTGGTGCATGGGTTTGAACCAGTCCACGGCTGGCAGCGCGAAAAACAGTGCACTGATCAATCTGCACCTGGCCACCGGACAAATCGGTCGTCCGGGTGCAGGACCTTTCTCCCTGACCGGCCAGCCAAATGCCATGGGCGGACGCGAAACCGGCAGCTTGTCGAACCTGTTGCCGGGTCATCGTGACGCGGCCAACCCGGAGCATCGCTCACAAGTGGCGGCTTATTGGGGTGTGGATCAACTGCCGGAAAACACTGGTCTCAGCGCCATCGAACTGTTCGAGCAAGTGCGCAGCGGCAAGATCAAGGCGTTGTGGATTGCCTGCACCAACCCTGCGCAATCGATGCCGGATCAGAACTCAGTGCGCGCGGCGCTGGAAGCTTGCCCGTTTGTGGTTCTGCAAGAAGCCTTTCGCACCACCGAAACCGCAGCGTTTGCCGATCTCCTGCTACCCGCCGCCAGTTGGGGCGAGAAGGAAGGCTCGGTGACCAACTCCGAACGACGCATTTCCCACGTACGCAAGGCCATCCTCCCACCGGGCGAAGCGCGGCCGGACTGGGCGATCACAGTGGATTTCGCACAGCGCCTGGAGAAACATCTGCGTCCCGCTGAGCCGAGCCTGTTTACGTTTACTCGGCCCGCGCAGTTGTTCGATGAGTTCAAAGGGCTGACACGCGGCCGCGATCTGGATATGTCCGGGATCAGTCACGCGCTGATCGACGAGATCGGACCGCAGCAATGGCCCTTCCCTGTCGGAGCGCGGCAAGGAACGCCACGCCTGTACGAGGATGGGATTTTCCCAACCGCCAACGGACGCGCGCAATTCATAGCCGACCCTTATCGCGCCGCCAAAGAACAGCGCGACGCACGTTTTCCACTGACGTTGATCACTGGACGTCTGCGTGATCAATGGCACGGTATGAGCCGCACCGGCACGGCGGCGCAATTGTTCGGGCATGTCAGCGAAGCGGTGTTGAGCTTGCACCCGGACGAACTGCGCAGGCATCGCTTGCAGCCAGGAGATCTGGTCAACCTCAAAAGTCGTCGCGGCGCAGTGATCGTCGCGGTTGGCAGCGATGACAGTGTGCGTCCGGGACAGGCATTTCTACCGATGCACTGGGGCGACCGCTTTCTCAAGGGTGGCGTAAACAGCCTGACCCTGCCGGCCTTCGACCCGTTGTCGAAACAACCGGAACTCAAACACAGCGGCGTGCGCCTGGAGCCGGTCAATCTGCCGTGGCAGCTTTTCGCGCTCATTGAGGGTGATGTTCAACGGCATTTCGAGGCCCTGCGACCGCTCTGTGAGGCATTTTCCTACGTGAGTCTCAGCCTTGTCGGACGTGAACGACCGGCATTGCTGATACGCGCAGCCAGCAGCGAGGCGCCGGATGCGCAGTTGCTCAATGAAATCGACCGATGCCTGTCACTGATCGACGGCCCGGTTCTGGCTTACGACGATCCACGTCGGGCCATTGGCAAGCGCGTACGCATTGAAAACGGCCGAATCACCGCGATTCGCCTGGCCGGCGAAACCCTCGCCCGGCATTGGCTGCAAGGGTTGTGGCTGGAGGGCCGTGCGGACGAACAACTGCGGCGCTGGTTGCTGGCACCGATGAGTGCTCCTCCGGGTAGTGCCGGGGCGCAGATCGCTGCGGATAAAACCCTGTGCAACTGCAAGAACGTCAGCCTCAACGCGGTCTGCGCCGGTATTCGCCAAGGGCTCGATTTGCAAGGCTTGAAAAACAATCTGGGCTGCGGCACGCAATGCGGCTCCTGTGTCCCGGAAATAAAACGCTTGCTGGCTGCCGATGTGCAGCCAGTCGCCGTCATCTGATGAGGAAAACACCATGAACGCAAAAGTCTGGCTGGTGGGTGCAGGTCCTGGTGATCCCGAATTACTGACCCTCAAAGCGGTGCGCGCCCTGCGCGAGGCCGATGTGGTGCTGATCGATGATCTGGTCAACGACGCAGTGCTCGAGCACTGCCCTGGCGCGCGCATTATTGCGGTGGGTAAGCGCGGTGGTTGCCGTTCCACGCCGCAGGCATTTATCCATCGGTTGATGCTGCGCTATGCCCGTCATGGCAAGTGTGTGGTGCGGCTCAAGGGCGGCGATCCGTGCATCTTCGGCCGTGGCGGTGAAGAGGCGCAATGGCTGCGTGAACGTGGCGTTGAGGTGGAGTTGGTCAATGGCATCACCGCCGGGCTCGCTGGGGCGACGCAGTGCGATATTCCATTGACGTTACGCGGTGTAGCGCGCGGGGTGACGCTGGTGACTGCGCATACTCAGGACGACAGCCAGTTGAACTGGCAGGCACTGGCGCAAAGTGGCACAACGCTGGTGATATACATGGGCGTGGCTAAGCTGGGCGAGATTCGCGATCAGTTGTTGGCGGGCGGAATGGCGGCGGATACCCCGGTGGCGATGATCGAGAATGCATCGTTACCAGAACAACGAGAATGCCGGAGCGATCTCACGGCAATGAACGAAGCAGCCTACAGATTTCAATTGAAGAGCCCTGCGATACTGGTGATCGGCGCCGTGGCCGGTTATGCGCAGGAAGCCAGCGAGACGCGTATTGCCGCAATGTAGGAGCAGCCTGGTTTCAAAGCTTCAATCTCAAATCGCAGGCAAAGAAAAGCCCGGCCTAAGCCGGGCTTTTCTCAGAGCGGCAGCTAATTACTTAGCTTGAGCTTCAACCTGCGCTTCTACGCGACGGTTTACAGCGCGGCCAGCTTCAGTTTTGTTGTCAGCAACTGGGCGGGATTCGCCGTAGCCAACAGACTGAACGCGGGACGATTCAACACCGTACTGGTTGGTCAGAACTTGCTTAACGGCGTTTGCACGACGCTCGGACAGTTTCTGGTTGTAAGCGTCAGGACCGACGGAGTCAGTGTGACCTTCAACAGTAGTGGTGGTGGATGGGTACTGCTTCATGAAGTCCGCCAGGTTCTTGATGTCGCCGTAGCTGTTGGTTTTAACAACAGATTTGTCGAAATCGAACTTAACGTCCAGCTCAACACGAACAACTTCAGCAACTGCTGGGCAGCCGTCAGCGTCAACAGTTACGTTGGCTGGGGTGTCCGGGCACTTGTCAACGTTGTCGCAAACGCCATCGTTGTCGCTGTCGGAGCAAACTTCAGCTGGTGCTGGAACTGGAGCAGCAGCAGGCTTGGAGCCACCACCGAAGTTCACACCGATACCAACGCTAGGAGCCCACTCGGTGTCGCCCTGGTCGATGTTGTACTGAGCTTCAACGCCGGCACGGGCGTAGAAGTTCTCGGTGAAGTACAGCTTGGCACCGCCGCCAACGTTGGCGAAGGTGGAACGGTTACGACCGCCAGAACCGTTCTGACCGATGCTCTGATCGGAGAAACCAGCCGATACGTATGGACGCAGCATGTCGCCTGGGTTGTTGAAGTGGTACAGAGCGTCCAGAGCGGTGTTAGCGCCCTTGATGTTACGACCGTCGTCGGAACGCACGTTGTGCACTTCGTCGTAGCCCAGACGCAGTTCAACGTCGTCGGTCAGGAAGTAACCGATCGAACCGCCGAACAGGTTGCCGTTGTTCTTGAAGTTACGAGCGCTGTCGAATTGTTCTTTCTTTGCGAAGCCTTCGATTTCAACTGCGCCTTGGCCTTGTGCCAGAGCGCCGAACGAAGTGGCGGCAATCAGAGAACCAATGGCCAAGCCCAAGGTGTTTTTCAGTTTCATCCGTTAAATCCCCATCTGGTGATTGTGAAGCAGTCCCGCAAACCGGGGGACAACTCGGCGGCAAGTCTATCAGAACTTGCCTACACGTAAGAGATATTTGCGCTGAACTAAGTTTCAGCAATGCCTGCAAATTTCTCACGCAATTTATCTAGAGCACGTTTGTAACGCATTTTTGTCGCACTCAAACCCATGTGCATGATGTCTGCGATCTCCTGAAATTCCAGCTCTGCGACAAATCGAAGCACCAGAATTTCGCGGTCAATCGGGTTCACATACACCAGCCAGCGATCAAGCCCGCCCTTCTCCTCGGGTTTCGGCGCCTTTTCTTCGGACGCTTCCTCGAGGGGGTCAAGACTCAATGCGTCCATCAAGCGACGCTTTCGCCGTTCCTTCCGATACTGCGTAATACATTCGTTGTACGTGATGCTGTAGAGCCACGTTTTGAACTTCGATTTCCCCTCGAAGTTCTTCAGGCCATACAGCACCTTCAACATGACTTCCTGACAGACATCGTCTGCGTCGCGATCGTTCCCAAGATATCTCGCACAAACGTTAAATAATGTTCTCTGGTAACGCCGCATCAGTTCTTCATAAGCGCGCGTTACGTGAAAAAGCTCGGTATGCGAGCGCGCGACCAACTCCTCATCAGAGAGCTCGCGGGGGTCGTAGCGCGTGGATAGCGTTTGGGCTTTATTCAAAACAAGTCGTGCCGACAGTCAGGTCAATGTCCACCGCGACCAGCATCAGCTGGCATTTTGCGGCGGCATACATTAGCAGGGTTTGCCGGATTAGCGGCTACTCACATGCTGTTCCAGCAGGATCCGATTGGAAAGAGAGACTAGCTCACCCTCATCGGTCAGCAATGTGGTTTTCACCGTGCCGATCTCCTCGATCTGCCCTTCGACCTCGCCAACACGCACTTGTTGCCCAACCTGATACAACTCACGCACATAGATTCCCGCAAGAATCTGACCGGCAATTTCCCGGCTTCCCAAACCCATGGCCAGCGCAACCGCCAGACCAACGGTAATCAAAACGATGACGATCACATGGTTCAGCAGGTCGGTCTTGACCTCAAGCTGGCTGATCGCGACCGAAATGCTGATGATGATTACCAGCCCCTGAGCAATTCGCCCAAGCCCCGAAGCGTAGTCCAGGCCTACGCCTTCTGCCGCCCCGCGCACCAGTCCGTTGGCCAGTTGCGCGAGCAAGACACCTACCAGCAACACCAGCGCCGCGCCGAATACTTTCGGCAAATAGAGCGCCAACATATCCAGCGTAGCTGAAACTCGCTCAAGGCCAAGGGATTCTGCTGCAGAAACCAGAAAAATCAGCAGGACGAACCAGTAAACGATTTTACCGATCAGCGTCGAAATCGGAACCTGCAGTCCCGCCCGGGACATCAATTTGGTCAGCCCGGTACCGCCCATCAGGCGATCAAGGCCCAGTTTGGCGAGCAGCTTGGAGAGCAAGGTATCGAGCAGCTTGGCCACGACGAAACCCAACAGCAGCACGACGAGTGCGCCGAACAGGTTCGGGATGAAATTGGCCACTTTGGTCCACAACGCAGTCATTGCAGTGACGAGGCTCTGAGTCCAGAGGTCGAGTTCCATATTCAATCAGCCTTATCAGCAGTGCGAGCGGTAGGTTTACGAAGACGGGAAACCGGCGAGACATGGGCCGAGCCGTTATTCAGGGCGATCATCAGCGCGGGCAGCCAGCGGCCCAGCAGGCTGAACAGATCACCGGCGCCAACCTGGCGGTTGGCGGTTTTGAGTACGCGGCCCAAGCACGCATCGTCGTCGCGGCTGGACGGCGAGGCGTTGAGCATGTCGCGCAAAGACTGTTCAAACGGATCGTGCATACGCACCTCTCGTGATGTCTGTGAAAGACGCGGGCAGATTTGGTCGGGTCACATGCTCCATGTTCAAACCCAGCGCAAACGACGGAACAACCACCACTGACCAAAGGCCAGGGCGAGCACCGTCAAACAGGCAATCAGGAAACCATAGGGGCTGCTGGAGAATGGAATGCCGCCAACGTTGATGCCCAGCAGACCGGTGATGAAACTCATCGGTAAAAAGATGCAGGTGATGATCCCGAAGCGGTACATCGTGCGATTCATGCGCTCGCTCAAACGCCGGTCTTCAGCCTCAAGCACAAGCCCCACGCGCTCTCGGGTCAATTCGAGCTCTTCGAGATAGCGGGTCAGGCTGTTGTTCAATTCGTTCCAGTAATCGGCATCGTCATCGACAAACCACGGCAGTTTTATCCGCGTGAGTTGTCCAAAAATATCCCGCTGCGGCGCAAGAAAACGCTTCAGCCCGGCAGCCCTGCGACGGATGTGCAAAATGGCGCCATGCTCAGGGGTATACCGTTCGTCGGCATCCATCTTTTCTTCTTCCTCATCGGCGATTTCCGAGAGGCAAGTGACCAGATCCTGAACCTTGTTGGTGAGGAACTGCGCCAGATAAAGGATCAGTTCAGAGGCCGTTTTCGGACCTTTGCCATCCGCCAATTGCACCAACAGTTCATCGGTGGCGCGCAATGGGCGCAAGCGCAGGGAAATCACCCGTTGGGCCGAAGCAAAAATCCGCACCGAAACCATGTCTTCCGGCTCGGCACCCGGGTTGAGATTGACCCCGCGCAGAAACAGCAGCAGTTCGGCATCCGGCAACGGCAACAGGCGCGGACGCGTGTTCTCTTCCAGCAGCAGGTCGCAGGTGAATTCGTTGAGACCGCTGGATTTGCGCAGCCAGGTCTGGGTCTGCGGATGGCTGCGATCCCAATGCAGCCACAGGCTTTCATGGGCCTGCAACTGCAAATCGTCGAGCTCAGTCCGGGCTATCGAACGCGCACCGCCTTTTCCGTCCAGCACCAGGGCATGCACCAACCCCCATTGCGCGTTTTCTTCCTCGAACATCCGCATCCCTTTGTCGAAACTCTTATTCAGGCATCTGCAGCGGGCTCGGCGAAATGATCACGCCGTTGTTGTCCGCATAAATGTACTGGCCCGGGTGGAACGTCACACCGGCGAAAGTCACCGGAACGTTGAGGTCACCGATACCACGTTTTTCAGTTTTCATCGGATGGCTGGCCAGCGCCTGCACACCCAGATCGGTTTGCGCGATGACGTCGACGTCACGGATGCAACCGTAGATCACCAGCCCTTCCCAACCGTTTTTAGCAGCCTTCTCGGCAATCATGTCGCCCAGCAGCGCGCGACGCAGCGAACCACCGCCATCGACCACCAGCACCTTGCCATTACCTTTGAGTTCGGCTTGTTCCTTGACCAACGAGTTGTCTTCGAAGCATTTGATGGTCACGATTTCGCCACCGAACGAATCACGGCCACCGAAATTGCTGAACATCGGTTCCAGCACCTGCACCAGCTCCGGATAGGCGTCGCACAGGTCAGGCGTAAGGTAATGGTTCATCGAAAAACTCCTGTAAAAAGGAAGACGATCAAGGATGCCGCGTTCTGAAGAGACGAGCTCCGCTGGTCGCTGTTTACCTTAGCTCATTGAATGTTCGCTGAATGAACCTGAACAAACGCTGAAACGTAATTGCTAAACAGTCACCGAATATGACCAGAACCGCACAATTCGTCATATCTTAGCCGCAAGCCGATCTGAACGAAATGCCCTTCAGAGCCTCCGTCTCAGACCGCAGCAACCAGATCAGGCTGCTCGCCCAGCAACGGCGCGTGCTGATCGTTCAACCAGCGCGCCACCAACGGCCACACCTCAGTCTGCGCGGTTTTGCTCACCAACATTTCAACATGACCGAAATTATCAGTGAAACCCTTCTCGCGCCCCAGATTGATGAACTGCTTGTGTTCGGAGCCAATTTGCTCAAACAGTTTGCGACAGGCCCACGCAGGATCCTGATGATCCCCTGCTGCAGTCACCGCCAGCACTGGCACTTGAACATCGGCCAGCCCCGCCCACCAATCCGTGTCCTTGTCGCCAAAACGGCCGAACAAGCCGTACCAGCGCATGCTTTCCAGCGCCAGACCGATCGGCTCATCTTCCGGGCCGCGCTTGAGGCGTGAACCCGACAGTTGCGCAAAACGCTTGAGAATGAAGCGGCTGCTCCACTCCACCGGCGGAATTTTCAGCGGCCAGTAAGTGCGGCTGACTTGTGTGCCGAAAAACGCTGCCGAAGCTACGGCAGGCTCGCCGAGGTATTCGCCACCGAGCGCTGCGGCCAAAGTGATGCCGCCCAGCGAATGGCCGATCCAGTGCGGGATCTGCCCGCTCTGCTCACGCACGAACGCGGCAATCGCCGGCAGATCGTAACGGGCGTAGTCGGCGACACGATTGCGCCGGTACTCCTCATTGCGCTGCGACAGGCCGTGGCCGCGCATCTCCGGAATCCACACGTCGAACCCCAGTCGCGTCAGATACGCGCCCAGGCCCAGGCCTTTCGGTGAAAACCAGAAGCGACGATTGGAAAAACTGCCGTGCAGCAGAATCACCGGCACGCCGCGTGGCGCGGAGTCATCGGCCATGCCCAAACGGGTGACGGCGATCTCCACGGACCAGTCGGGACTGTTGCCGGGCTTCAGTCGGTAAACGTCTTCGCTCAGATCGCCGCGCCGTTCGGCGCTGATCAGGGCGACAGGAAACAGGTTGCTGCTGCTTTGCATAATGCTCTTGCACAAAAAAGGGCGGCATCCGGAGACCCCGCCCTGTTTGAATCATAAGGAGCCGAATCGTGTAGGAGCGAGCCTGCTCGCGATGGCGGTGTGTCATTCGAATCAATGCAGACTGTCATGACGCTATCGCGAGCAGGCTCACTCCTACAGGGGGACGCGGCCCATTCACATGTTGATCAAGCCGGCGCCTGGCCTTCCGCCAGGAAGAACCAGGTTTCCAGCACGGTATCCGGGTTCAGCGACACGCTTTCGATGCCCTGTTCCATCAGCCACTTGGCCAGATCCGGGTGGTCCGAAGGACCCTGACCGCAGATGCCGATGTACTTGCCGGCCTTGTTGCACGCGGCAATCGCGTTGGCCAAGAGCTTCTTGACCGCCGGATTACGCTCGTCGAACAGGTGCGCGATGATACCGGAATCGCGGTCCAGGCCCAGCGTCAGCTGAGTCAGGTCGTTGGAACCGATCGAGAAACCGTCGAAGAATTCGAGGAACTCTTCGGCCAGAATCGCGTTGGATGGCAATTCGCACATCATGATCACGCGCAGACCGTTTTCGCCGCGCTTCAAGCCGTTTTCGGCGAGCAGATCGACAACCTGACTGGCTTCGCCCAAGGTACGGACGAACGGCACCATGATTTCAACGTTGGTCAGGCCCATCTCGTTGCGCACACGTTTCAGCGCGCGGCATTCGAGTTCGAAGCAGTCACGGAACGATTCGCTGATGTAACGCGAAGCGCCACGGAAGCCCAACATCGGGTTCTCTTCTTCCGGCTCGTAGAGCTTGCCACCGATCAGGTTGGCGTATTCGTTGGACTTGAAGTCCGACAGACGCACGATGACTTTTTTCGGCGTGAACGCTGCAGCCAGGGTGCTGATGCCTTCCACCAGTTTGTCGACGTAGAAGTCGACCGGGTCATTGTAACCGGCGATACGCTTGTCGACGCTGTCCTTGATTTCCTGTGGCAGACCGTCGTAGTTCAACAGCGCTTTCGGGTGGACGCCGATCATGCGGTTGATGATGAATTCCAGACGGGCCAGGCCGACACCGGCATTCGGCAACTGTGCGAAGTCGAAAGCGCGGTCCGGGTTGCCGACGTTCATCATGATCTTGAACGGCAGCTCCGGCATGGCGTCGACGGAGTTCTTCTTGATGTCGAAACCCAGCTCGCCTTCGAAGATGTAACCGGTGTCGCCTTCAGCGCAGGACACGGTCACGCCCTGGCCATCCTTCAGCAATTGGGTGGCGTTGCCGCAACCAACCACAGCCGGAATACCCAGCTCGCGAGCGATGATCGCTGCGTGGCAAGTACGGCCGCCACGGTTGGTGACGATGGCGCTGGCGCGCTTCATCACCGGTTCCCAGTCCGGGTCGGTCATGTCGGAAACGAGTACGTCGCCCGGCTGGACTTTGTCCATCTCGGAGACATCTTTGATGATGCGCACTTTACCGGCGCCGATGCGCTGGCCAATGGCGCGACCTTCAACCAGCACGGTGCCGGTTTCTTTCAACAGGTAACGTTCCATGACGTTGGCCTGGGTGCGGCTTTTCACGGTTTCCGGACGGGCCTGAACGATATACAGCTTGCCGTCGTCACCGTCCTTGGCCCATTCGATGTCCATCGGGCACTGGTAGTGCTTTTCGATGATCATCGCTTGCTTGGCCAGCTCGCTGACTTCAGCGTCGGACAGGCAGAAACGCGCGCGGTCAGCCTTGTCGACATCGATGGTCTTGACCGAACGACCGGCCTTGGCCTCGTCGCCGTAGATCATCTTGATGGCTTTGCTGCCGAGGTTGCGACGCAGGATCGCCGGACGACCGGCTTCCAGCGTGCCCTTGTGCACGTAGAACTCATCCGGGTTGACCGCGCCTTGTACGACGGTTTCGCCCAGGCCGTAAGCGCCGGTGATGAACACCACGTCACGGAAACCGGATTCGGTATCGAGGGTGAACATCACGCCGGCAGTGCCGGTTTCCGAACGCACCATGCGCTGCACGCCAGCCGACAGGGCGACCAGTTTGTGGTCGAAGCCCTGGTGCACGCGGTAGGAAATCGCACGGTCGTTGAACAGCGAAGCAAACACCTCTTTGGCGGCGCGGATAACGTTTTCCACACCACGGATGTTCAGGAAGGTTTCCTGCTGACCGGCGAACGAGGCGTCCGGCAAGTCTTCGGCGGTGGCGGAAGAACGCACGGCCACGGCCACGTCAGGGTTGCCGGCCGACAGCGCGGCGAAGGCGGTGCGGATCTCGGCATTCAGTTTTTCCGGGAATTCGGCTTCCATGATCCATTGACGGATCTGCGCGCCGGTCTTGGCCAGGGCGTTGACGTCGTCGACGTCGAGCGCATCGAGGGCCGCGTGGATCTGGTCATTGAGGCCGCTCAGTTCGAGGAAATCACGATAAGCCTGAGCCGTCGTGGCGAAGCCGCCGGGGACCGAAACACCGGCGCCTGCCAGGTTACTGATCATCTCGCCCAGGGATGCGTTCTTGCCCCCCACATGCTCAACATCGTGTTTGCCGAGCTTATCGAGGGAAACTACGTACTCTACCAAGGTGATCTCTCCACTAACTGTGTTGGAAAAGCTCAGAAACCGGCGGCCCGGGGGAGCCTTGGCCGGTTGTATGGCCTGGACCTGGAAAATAAGTGAGAATGCGGGCCAGTCGCGGCCGACAAATCGCGCCTATCATATCCAGAAATGCTCATTAGCTTAAGGCCCAAGGTGCAAATGAAACGATCTGCTTTCTTCATCTCCGATGGCACCGGCATCACTGCCGAAACCCTGGGTCAAAGCCTTCTGGCGCAGTTCGAAAACATTACCTTCAGCAAATTCACGCGACCGTACATCGACAGCGTTGAAAAAGCGCGGGCCATGGTACAACAAATCAACAAAGCCGCTGAAACCGACGGCTTTCGCCCGATCATCTTCGACACCATCGTCAATCAGGACATCCGTGAGATTCTCGCAACGTCCAATGGTTTCATGATCGACATTTTCTCGACCTTTCTTGCCCCGCTGGAGCAGGAACTGACCGAGCACTCTTCCTACACGGTCGGCAAGTCGCACTCGATCGGGCACAACTCCAATTACATGGAGCGTATCGAGGCGGTTAACTTTGCCCTCGACAACGACGACGGTGCGCGCACGCACTATTACGACAAAGCCGATTTGATACTAGTGGGCGTGTCGCGATGCGGCAAAACGCCGACGTGTCTGTACATGGCCATGCAGTTCGGCATTCGCGCGGCCAACTATCCGCTGACCGAAGACGACATGGAACGCCTGACCCTGCCGACGGCCCTGCGCGCCCATCAGCACAAGCTGTTCGGCCTGACCATCGACCCCGACCGCCTCACCGCGATCCGCAACGAGCGCAAGCCCAACAGCCGCTATTCGAGCTACGCCCAGTGCGAATTCGAAGTGCGTGAGGTAGAGAATCTGTTCCGCCGCGAGAACATCCCCAACATCAACTCCACGCATTTTTCGGTGGAAGAGATTTCGGCGAAGATTCTGGTGGAGAAAGGTGTGGAGCGGCGGTTCAAATAGATTTGTGGTGTCTGAATGACCGCTATCGCGAGCAGGCTCGCTCCCACAGGGGGAATGCATTCCAACTGAAAGAATGCGGTCCACTGTGGGAGCGAGCTTGCTCGCGAAGAACGATTACACGGACTCTGTTAATGCCTGCGCCAGAGCTTCAAAGCCCCCCAGCAACAACCCATCATCCCCCACTGCATTACACACACTCACCCGAACAAACTGCGGCACCGCCGCATGCCCGACCGCAAACGCCTCAGCGGTGGCGACCAGATAGTTGTTTTCCTTCAACTCCGCGGCAATCTGCGACGCCCGCCACAGCTCAGGCACCTCCACCCAGAAATGCGGGCTGTAAGCATGAGTCTTGTAATTCAAGCCCTGCAGAACGGGCGAAACCAGTGCCTTGCGCCGGCCAATCTCGCTTATTTGCTCGTCCAACAAGCGCTCGGCCATGCCGCTTTCAATCCACAGGCTCGCCACTTCCATCGATAACGGATTGGCCATCCAGCACGTTGCACGAATGGCGGAACTCAAACGCCCGACCAGCGGCAGTGGCGCATGCAGGTAACCGACGCGCAATCCGGCGGAAACAGCCTTGCTCAGACTGCCGATCAACACCGAGCGCTCCGGCGCGAAATAACTCAGCGGCAACGGGCGCTGGCGGTCCAGAACCGCATGGGCTTCGTCTTCGATAATCAGCAAATTGTGCTGGCGGCAGATATCGGCAATCGCCTGGCGCCGTGAGATCGACATCACAGCGGCTGTAGGATTCTGGATCGTTGGCGTGCAATACAGCGCTGAAACACGATGTTGACGGCAGATGTCCTCCAGTGCCGACGGCAACAGTCCTTCGTCATCCATCGTCGCGCCGACAAGTTTTATCCCAAGCTGGCGTGCGACGCCGATCAATCCCGGGTAGGACAAATGCTCAGTCACCACTGTGTCGCCGACCTTGAGCAGGCCCATCAACGCGCACAACAAGCCATGCTGACCACCGTTGACGCACAACACCTGATCGGCGTGCGGCACGAACGCTTCGTGCTGCAGCCAGACCGCCCCGGCCAATCGGTGCCGTGCCAGCCCCGCTTCGGCGGTGTAACCGGTCAACTGCTGTAACACCCGCGGATCACTGGCCAGTTCCTGCAGACTCTGGCTCATGAACGCCGCTTCCTGTGCGGGAATCGGCTGATTGCGGCTCATATCGAAACAGGCTGACGGCTCATCGCTGACATTACGAAAGCCTTTGTCCTGCGCCCGCTCCATCCCGCGCTGAGACACATAAGTGCCATCTCCGACGCGGGCGACGACCAATCCCACGCGTTCCAATTCGCCGTAGGCACGGCTGATCGTACCGATGGTCACTCCGAGATTGTCGGCCAACAACCGATGCGGCGGCAGTTTACTACCGGAATCGATGACGCCCTCATCGATGGCCTGCGCGACGGCATTCGCCAGGCGTTTGTACTTCACGCCCACGCCATTGGCGAGACCACCACGGAGGATTGACACCATGGCAATACTTACTTTGACAGTCATTCTCACCCCGAATAGCGTGATTAAAAAAGGGTCAATCAGAAATAGACCGTTTCCGCGATCAGGTCAATTCCACCGTTCGGAGCACGCCACATGTCGACCGCCGTCAGCACACCGATGCACATCAGCAAACCCTGGCTCGCAGGACTGGTTACCAGCACCTTGTTTCTGATCGTCTGCCTGAGTTGGGGCACGACGTGGCTGGGGATCAAGATTGCGGTGGAAAGCGTGCCGCCGCTGACGGCCGCCGGATTGCGTTTTTTGATCGCTTTTCCGCTGTTTCTGAGCTTCGCGCTGTTGCGCAAGGAACCGCTGTTGTTTCCCAGAAAAAGTCGCTGGTTTTTTGTGTTCGTCACGCTGTCGTATTTCAGCCTGCCCTACTACCTGCTCAACTACGGCGAGATGCACGTGTCATCGGGCTTGACCGCCCTGCTGTTCAGTTGCATGCCGGTGTTTATCCTGCTGTTTTCCGCGTTGTTTCTGCGCGAGAAAATCTACCCGTCGCAGATGCTCGGTATCGCGATTGGCTTTGGCAGTCTGCTCATGATTATCCGCAGTCAGGGTCTGCACCTGGATCAGGCCGAATGGCTGGGGGGGCTGGCGATCCTGTGCGCAGCGGTGATGCACGCGCTGTGTTACGTGGTGACGAAAAAACATGGCAGCGCCATCAGCGTGATTACCTACAACACGCTACCGATCGGCATTGCCGGGGCGATGTTATTTATTGTCGGGCTGAGCATTGAGACGCCGGTGTTCAGGGATGTCAGCGCACGCTCCTGGGCTGCCCTGTTTTACCTAGGACTGGTGGCGTCGGTCGGCGGATTCATCGTTTACTTTTTGCTGCTTAAACGCTTGAGCCCGATCATTCTGTCGTTCGTGTTTATCATTTTCCCGGTGTTCGCCGTGATCATCGGCGCCTGGTACGAGGGACAACCCCTGTCCCGGGAGTTGATGATCTATTCAGCGATTTTGTTGAGCGGTTTTGCGATCACCAAATTGCCCATCGAAAAATGGCGTACGCGGTCCGTGTAGGAGCTGCCGAAGGCTGCGATCCTTTGATCTTGTTTTAAACATCAACGTCAAAAGATCGCAGCCTGCGGCAGCTCCTACAGGTTTTTCGTCAGATCACAAGTAGGTCGACGAAACGGTTTACCGGGGTGGCCTCGAGCCGGGTTTGATCCTTGCACAACGCAAAGATCTCACCGCTGCGCTGGCCGGTGAAACGTGTTGCCAGATTGGCCTTGAACTTGTCTTCCAGTAATGGAATGCCCTCGGCACGGCGCCGGCGATGGCCGATCGGGTACTCCACGACAACGTTTTCCGTGCTGCTGCCATCCTTGAAAAACACCTGCACGGCGTTGGCGATCGAGCGCTTGTCAGCCTCCAGATATTCGCGGGTGAAACGCGGTTCTTCGACGATGAGCATTTTCTCGCGCAGCACATCGATGATCGGATGCGCACGGTGGAAATCGTCTTCGTATTGCTCGGCGACCAGATTGCCGAAGGCCAGTGGCACGGCGGTCATGTACTGGATGCAGTGGTCGCGGTCGGCGGCGTTGGCCAACGGTCCAACCTTGGAAATGATGCGGATTGCCGATTCGTGGGTGGTGATGACGATTTTGTCGATTTCGTGCAGGCGATTGCGCACTTGCGGGTGCAGTGTCACCGCGGCTTCGCAGGCGGTTTGCGCGTGGAATTCGGCGGGAAAGCTGATCTTGAACAGGACGTTTTCCATCACATAACTGCCGAATGGCCGAGAGAAATTGAAGGCGCGTTTATCTTCCGGTTTCAGCGCCAGATCGCTATTGGTGTGGCTGAACAGCACATCATAAAAGCCCCATTGCCTGGCGGTGAGAACGCCGGGAATGCCCATCTCGCCACGCATCGCAATATCGGCCAGACGCACACCGCGACTCGACGCATCCCCCGCCGCCCAGGATTTTCGTGAACCGGCGTTCGGCGCATGACGATAGGTACGCAGGGCCTGACCATCGGCAAACGCATGAGACAACGCCGACAACAGTTGCTCACGATTGGCGCCCATCAGTTTGGCGGTGACAGCGGTTGAAGCGACTTTCACCAGAATGACGTGATCGAGTCCTACACGATTGAAGGAGTTTTCCAGGGCAATCACACCTTGAATTTCGTGGGCCATGATCATCGCTTCAAGCACATCGCGGATTGTCAGCGGCGCTTCAGCGCTGGCCAGACGCTTCTGCGAAAGATGATCGGCCACCGCGAGAATCCCGCCGAGGTTGTCGGATGGATGGCCCCACTCGGCAGCGAGCCAGGTGTCGTTGTAGTCGAGCCAGCGGACGATGCAGCCGATGTCCCACGCGGCCTTGACTGGGTCGAGGCGATAGGAGGTGCCGGGGACCCGCGCACCGTAAGGAACCACCGTTCCTTCGACTATCGGGCCCAGGTGTTTGGTGCACTCGGGAAAGCGCAACGCCAGCAGGCCACAGCCCAGCGTGTCCATCAGGCAGTTGCGGGCGGTGTCGAGGGCTTCGGCAGAGGGGGCTTTGAAGGTGAGGACGTAGTCGGCAATGTCCTGCAGGACACGGTCGTAATCGGGGCGGTTGTTCAGGTCGACGTTGGCGCTCATTGCGGTTCTCCTGTGCGGGAATGATGAGTGGTGCGGTCTTCCTCAGGGCTTGGCTGGGTTGGTCTGGTTGATTGCAGGTCCGGGGTGCCTGCTTGTTTTGGGTTTCTTCAGTGAGTTGCCCCTCACCCTAGCCCTCTCCCGAGGGAGAGGGAACCGAATGGGGGATGCTGTAGAGGTTCACCGACGTGAGCGATCTGCGCTGAATCCATAATCGATCAGATCAATGTACAACCCCAGACACCTCGGTCGGCCCCCTCTCCCTCCGGGAGAGGGCTGGGGTGAGGGCAAAGGTTATCGAATCAGAAAGAGTCTCCGGGGATGCGTACATAGCCTTCCATCAGCACGCGGGCACTACGGCTCATGATGGCTTTTTTGACGATCCACTCGCCGTTTTCCAGACTGGCTTCAGCGCCAACGCGCAAGGTCCCGGACGGATGCCCGAAACGCACGGCATTGCGTTCAACGCCACCGGCAGCAAGGTTTACCAACGTGCCGGAAATAGCCGCCGCAGTCCCAATCGCCACCGCCGCCGTGCCCATCATCGCGTGGTGCAACTTGCCCATCGACAACGCGCGCACCAGCAAATCCACATCGCCAGCCCCAACCGCTTTGCCACTCGACGCCACGTAATCAGCAGGCTTGGCAACGAACGCGACTTTCGGCGTGTGCTGCCGCTTGGCCGCTTCATCCACATTGGCAATCAGGCCCATGCGCAACGCGCCATAAGCTCGAATCGTCTCGAACATCTGCAGCGCTTGCGGATCGCTGTTGATCGCACTCTGCAACTCGGTCCCGGTGTAACCGATGTCTGCGGCGTTGACGAAAATCGTCGGGATACCGGCGTTGATCATGGTCGCCTTGAACGTACCGACACCCGGCACTTCCAGCTCATCGATCAGGTTGCCGGTAGGAAACATCGAGCCACCGCCACCCTCTTCTTCCGCTGCCGGGTCCATGAATTCAACTTGCACTTCGGCCGCAGGAAAGGTCACGCCGTCGAGTTCGAAATCACCGGTTTCCTGCACTTCGCCGTTGGTGATCGGCACGTGGGCAATAATCGTTTTGCCAATGTTGGCCTGCCACACGCGCACCACCGCGACACCGTTGTGCGGAATGCGGCTGGCGTCGACCAGACCGTTGCTGATGGCAAACGAACCGACCGCAGCCGAGAGGTTGCCGCAGTTGCCGCTCCAGTCCACGAACGGCTTGTCGATCGAGACCTGTCCGAACAGGTAATCGACGTCGTGATCGGCCTTGATGCTTTTCGACAGGATCACGGTTTTGCTGGTGCTCGAAGTCGCGCCGCCCATGCCGTCGATCTGCTTGTCGTACGGGTCAGGACTGCCGATCACGCGCAGCAATAAAGCGTCCCGAGCCGGGCCGGGAATCTGTGCCGCTTCAGGCAGATCCTTGAGGCTGAAGAACACGCCTTTGCTGGTGCCGCCTCGCATGTAGATGGCGGGGATTTTGATTTGTGGTGCGTGAGCCATATTGCTCCTTACCGAAAGCATGGGACTTAAAATCCCATGCCCACATCAGTTGATTTAAACGGCAACCGCCGACTCTTCAAGGAAGTCCTGCGCGAAGCGCTGCAATACGCCGCCAGCCTCGTAGATCGACACTTCTTCAGCGGTATCCAGACGACAGGTCACCGGCACCTCAACGCGCTCGCCGTTCTGGCGATGGATCACCATTGTCAGATCCGCACGCGGTTTGCGCTCGCCGATCACGTCGTAGGTTTCGCTGCCGTCGATGGCCAGGGTGTGACGGTCGGTGCCCGCTTTGAACTCCAGCGGCAACACGCCCATGCCCACCAGGTTGGTGCGGTGAATGCGCTCGAAACCCTCAGCGGCAATCGCTTCGACGCCGGCCAGTCGCACGCCTTTCGCCGCCCAGTCGCGGGACGATCCCTGACCGTAATCGGCGCCGGCAATGATGATCAGCGGCTGCTTGCGTTCCATGTAGGTTTCGATGGCTTCCCACATGCGCATCACTTTTCTTTCCGGCTCGACACGGGCCAGCGAACCCTGCTTGACCTTGCCGTTTTCCACGACCATTTCGTTGAACAGTTTCGGGTTGGCGAACGTCGCGCGTTGCGCGGTCAAGTGGTCACCACGGTGGGTGGCGTACGAGTTGAAGTCTTCTTCCGGCAGACCCATTTTCGCCAGGTATTCGCCGGCGGCGCTGTCGAGCATGATTGCGTTGGACGGCGACAGGTGATCGGTGGTGATGTTGTCCGGCAGCACCGCCAGCGGGCGCATGCCTTTGAGCGGACGGGCGCCGGCCAGTGCGCCTTCCCAGTACGGCGGACGGCGGATGTAGGTGCTCATCTCGCGCCAGTCGTACAGCGGCGTGACTTTCGGGCCGGTGTCTTCGTGGATGGCGAACATCGGAATGTAGACCTGACGGAACTGCTCAGGCTTGACCGAAGACTTCACCACGGCGTCGATTTCTTCATCGCTCGGCCAGATGTCTTTCAGGCGGATTTCCTTGCCATCGACCACGCCCAACACGTCCTTCTCGATATCGAAGCGGATGGTCCCGGCAATCGCATAGGCGACCACCAGCGGCGGCGAGGCGAGGAACGCTTGCTTGGCGTACGGGTGAATGCGGCCGTCGAAGTTGCGGTTGCCCGAGAGCACGGCGGTGGCGTAGAGATCGCGATCGATAATCTCTTGCTGGATCAGCGGATCGAGCGCGCCGGACATGCCATTGCACGTGGTGCAAGCGAAGGCGACGACACCGAAACCGAGCTGCTCCAGCTCAGTGGTCAGTCCTGCTTCATCGAGGTACAACGCCACGGTTTTCGAACCCGGCGCCAGCGAGGATTTCACCCACGGCTTGCGGGTCAGACCGAGCTTGTTGGCGTTGCGCGCCAGCAGGCCGGCAGCAATCACGTTGCGCGGGTTGCTAGTGTTGGTGCAACTGGTGATGGCGGCGATGATCACCGCGCCGTCAGGCATTTGCCCCGGCACGTCATCCCACTGCCCGGAGATGCCTTTGGCGGCCAGATCCGACACCGCGACGCGCGCGTGCGGGTTGCTCGGGCCGGCCATGTTGCGCACCACCGAAGACAGGTCGAAAGTCAGACCGCGCTCATATTGCGCACCTTTCAGACTGTCGGCCCAGAGGCCGGTGAGCTTGGCGTATTGCTCGACGAGCTGCACTTGCTGGTCTTCACGACCGGTCAGTTTCAGGTAATCGATGGTCTGCTGATCGATGTAGAACATCGCCGCCGTGGCGCCATATTCCGGGGCCATGTTGGAGATGGTTGCGCGGTCGCCGAGGGTCAGCGCGGCGGCGCCTTCGCCGAAGAATTCCAGCCACGCGCCGACGACTTTCTGTTTGCGCAGGTATTCGGTCAGCGCCAGCACCATGTCGGTGGCGGTGATGCCCGGTTGCAGCTTGCCGGTCAGCTCGACGCCGACGCTTTCCGGCAGACGCATCCACGAAGCGCGACCGAGCATCACGCTCTCGGCTTCGAGGCCGCCGACGCCGATGGCGATCACGCCCAAAGCATCGACATGCGGGGTGTGGCTGTCGGTGCCGACGCAAGTATCGGGGAACGCGACGCCCTCACGCACCTGAATCACCGGTGACATTTTCTCCAGGTTGATCTGGTGCATGATGCCGTTGCCCGGCGGGATCACATCAACGTTCTTGAAAGCCTTTTTGGTCCAGTTGATGAAGTGAAAACGGTCTTCGTTGCGCCGGTCTTCGATGGCGCGGTTTTTCTCGAACGCCTGCTTGTCGAAACCGCCCGCTTCCACTGCCAGCGAGTGGTCGACGATCAATTGCGTCGGCACCACCGGATTGACCTGCGCCGGATCGCCGCCCTGCAAGGCGATCGCGTCACGCAAACCGGCGAGGTCGACCAGCGCGGTCTGGCCGAGAATGTCGTGGCAGACCACGCGCGCCGGGAACCACGGGAAGTCGAGGTCGCGTTTGCGTTCGATCAGTTGTTTGAGGGAATCGGTGAGCGTGGCCGGGTCGCAGCGACGTACGAGGTTTTCCGCCAGCACGCGGGAGGTGTACGGCAGGGTGTCGTAACTGCCGGGCTGAATCGCTTCGACCGCCGCACGGGCGTCGAAATAATCCAGAGGGCTGCCGGTCAGGGTTTTACGGAATTCTGTGTTCATCGGGTCAGGACTCGGGTCACGGTAGTTTCAAAGGGTGAGGCCAGAAACCTGAGTTACACACCGTCCACTGTGGGAGCGAGCCTGCTCGCGAAAGCGGTAGATCAGTCTACATCCATGCTGGATGTCAGTCCGTCTTCGCGAGCAGGCTCGCTCCCACAGGGTCTAGCGGTGCTCTCTGGTTCCGGGTCAGCTCACCATTTCAGCGACGTTCGATTGGCACGAACTTGCGCTGTTCAACGCCGACGTACTCGGCGCTTGGACGGATGATGCGGTTGTTGGCGCGCTGTTCGAACACATGCGCAGCCCAGCCGGTCAGGCGCGAGCAGACGAAAATCGGCGTGAACAGCTTGGTCGGGATGCCCATGAAGTGGTACGCCGAGGCATGGTAGAAATCGGCGTTGGGGAACAGTTTTTTCTGCTCCCACATGGTCTTGTCGATCGCTTCGGAAACCGGAAACAACACCTTGTCACCGACTTCATCCGCGAGTTTTTTCGACCAGCCCTTGATCACCTCGTTGCGCGGATCGCTGTCCTTATAGATCGCGTGGCCGAAGCCCATGATCTTGTCTTTGCGTTCGAGCATGCCGAGGGTGCCTTTGATTGCCTCTTCCGGCGACGAGAAGCGTTCGATCATTTCCATCGCCGCTTCGTTGGCGCCACCGTGCAACGGGCCGCGCAGTGAGCCGATGGCGGCGGTCACGCAAGAATACAAATCGGACAGGGTCGAGGCGCAAACGCGGGCGGTGAAGGTCGAGGCGTTGAATTCGTGTTCGGCGTAAAGGATCAGCGAGACGTTCATCACTTTGACGTGCAGTTCGCTCGGTTTCTTGTCGTGCAGCAGGTGCAGGAAGTGGCCGCCGATAGTCGGCTCGTCGCTAACGCAGTTGATGCGTTTGCCGTCGTGGCTGAAGCGATACCAGTAGCACATGATCGCCGGGAACGCGGCGAGCAGACGGTCAGTCCTGTCGCGCTGCTCGGAGAAGTCTTTCTCCGGTTCGATGTTGCCGAGGAACGAGCAACCGGTGCGCATCACGTCCATCGGGTGGGCGTCGGCAGGGATGCGTTCGAGCACTTCTTTCAGCGCTTGCGGCAGGTCGCGCAGCTTGCTCAGTTTGCCTTGGTATTCGTCAAGTTGCGCTTTCGTTGGCAGCTCGCCGTACAGCAGCAAGTACGCGACTTCTTCAAATTGCGCATCGGCTGCCAGTTCACGCACGTCGTAGCCGCGATAGGTCAGCCCGGCACCGGCCTGGCCCACGGTGGACAGTGCGGTTTGCCCGGCAACCTGGCCACGGAGCCCGGCGCCACTGAGTACTTTTGCTTCGGCCATTGTGTTCTCCAATCTTCTTGAATTTGTATGGGGAAACTTGTGGGAGCGAGCCTGCTCGCGAATGCGTCGTGTCAGTCACATTGATATTGCCTGACCCGCCGCTTTCGCGAGCAGGCTCGCTCCCACAGGGTTTGATTCAGCCTTTCTTTTGTGCAAACAACGCATCGAGCTTCTGCTCGAACGTGTGGTAATCGATGCGATCGTAAAGCTCCATGCGAGTCTGCATGGTGTCGATGACATTCTGCTGCGTGCCGTCGCGGCGGATTGCGGTGTAGACGTTTTCCGCGGCCTTGTTCATCGCGCGGAACGCCGACAGTGGATAGAGCACCAGCGAAACATCGGCGCCAGCCAGTTGCTCGGTGGTGTACAGCGGTGTCGAACCGAACTCGGTGATGTTGGCCAGAATCGGCGCTTTCACACGGTTGGCGAACAGCTTGTACATCTCCAGCTCAGTGATCGCTTCCGGGAAAATCATGTCAGCACCGGCCTCAATGCACGCGGCAGCGCGATCGAGTGCCGATTCCAGACCTTCCACCGCCAGCGCATCGGTGCGGGCCATGATCACAAAGCTGTCGTCGGTGCGGGCATCAACGGCGGCTTTGATGCGGTCGACCATTTCCTGCTGGCTGACGATCTCTTTATTAGGACGGTGGCCGCAACGCTTGGCGCCAACCTGATCCTCGATATGAATCGCCGCCGCGCCGAACTTGATCATCGACTTCACCGTGCGCGCGACGTTGAACGCCGACGAGCCGAAACCGGTGTCGACGTCGACCAGCAGCGGCAGATCGCAAACGTCGGTGATACGGCGCACGTCGGTCAGCACGTCATCCAGACCGGTGATGCCCAGATCCGGCACGCCGAGCGAGCCTGCGGCCACCCCGCCACCGGACAGGTAGATCGCCTTGAAACCGGCGCGCTTGGCCAGCAGCGCGTGGTTGGCGTTGATCGCGCCGACCACCTGCAAGGGATGCTCGCTGGCGACCGCATCGCGGAAACGCTGGCCTGGGGTGCTGTGCTTGGAACTCATGACTCACCTCGTTCAGTGGCTGTCTTATTGTGGGTGCCGTCCTGGTAATGACGGGCGATGTTGCGTTTCGAGGCGCCGATGTGACGGCGCATCAACAATTCCGCGAGCTCGCCGTCACGGTCGGCGATGGCATCGAGAATCCGGTGGTGTTCGGCGAAGGCCTGACGCGGGCGGTTCGGTGTGGTGGAGAACTGGATGCGGTACATGCGCACCAATTGATAGAGCTCGCCGCAGAGCATCTGCGTCAGCGTGCGGTTGCCGCTGCCCTGGATGATCCGGTAATGGAAGTCGAAATCACCTTCCTGTTGGTAATAACCCACGCCGGCCTGAAACGCCGCGTCGCGCTCGTGGGTTTCCAGCACCCGGCGCAGTTCGTCGATTTCTTCGACGCTCATGCGTTCGGCCGCCAGACGGCAGGCCATGCCCTCGAGGGATTCGCGGATTTCGTAGAGTTCGAGCAATTCGGCGTGGCTGAGCGAGACCACCCGCGCACCAACGTGTGGTACGCGCACCAGCAGGCGCTGGCCTTCCAGGCGATGAATCGCCTCACGCAACGGCCCACGGCTGATGCCGTAGGTGCGCGCCAGCTCCGGCTCGGAGATCTTGCTGCCCGGAGCGATCTCGCCTTTGACGATGGCTGCCTGAATGCGCCGGAAGACGTTTTCCGAGAGTGTCTCGGAATCGTCGCCGCTGATGACCGGGGGATCGAGTTGATCCAGCATGATTGTCGACACCTTTAAATCCAATGCGGCAAAAACTAGCCAATTAGCCCGCATCAGTCAAAGGATAAATGGGCATTGTCGACAATCGTCTAATAACCTTAAAAGATCGCAGCCTTCGGCAGCTCCTACAGGTCGCACGCAAATCCTATGTAGGAGCTGCCGAAGGCTGCGATCTTTTGATGTTTTATAGACCGGCCCCGGCGCTGGCGCCATAAAACCACCGTGCTAGAATGCCGCCCGCATTTGCTGGCCATTTGTACGGCTTGTCATATAAAGCTGCCAGGCACACGAAGGGCCTTGCGCAAGTTTTGCCAAGGACCTGAACCGAAAACGGAACGCTGCGCACCAGGATTTATGAGACTCAAGCCTTTTCCCACATTCTTTGCCCTGTTTTGCCTGCCCGGCCTCGCCGCCGCGGGGGAAAAAACCGTGTACGGCCTCAACGAATACGCTTCGCTTGACGGCATCAATCTCGAAGTCGCAGCCAAACTCGATACGGGCGCGAAAACCGCCTCGCTGAGTGCCCGCGACATCAAACGCTTTAAACGCAATGGTGAGTCCTGGGTACGTTTCTACCTGGCGATTGACGCCGCGCATTCGCACCCGATCGAACGGCCGTTGGCCCGGGTCAGCAAGATCAAGCGCCGCGCCGGCGACTACGACCCTGAAGAGGGTAAGAAGTACACCGCCCGTCCGGTGATCGAGCTGGATATCTGCATGGGCACGGCGCTTCGCAGCATCGAAGTGAACCTGACCGACCGAAGTGCGTTCCAATACCCGCTTTTGATTGGCTCCGAAGCGCTGAAACGCTTCGATGCGCTGGTCGATCCAAGCCTTAAATACGCTGCCGGCAAACCCGCCTGCACCATCGCCGCTCATACCGCCGAGTAATTTCCATGCGTTCTCTAACCTTCCACCTGAAAATCCTGATCACCATTCTGGTGCTCCTGGGCGTTTCGGTTACGGCCTATCAGATTTTCGTGCTCGGCATCCCGGTGACCGAAGATGCCACCGACGACTTGTGGAACATCGACGCCAAGGTCGAGTTCGTCGCCAGCACCAAGGATCCGGTGAAGATCCAGATGTTCGTGCCACCGTTGAGCCGCGACTACGTCAGTCTCAACGAAAGCTTTATCTCCAATAACTACGGCGTCGCCGTCAACCGCGTCGACGGCAACCGCAAGGTCACCTGGTCGGCGCGCCGGGCCAAGGGCAACCAAACCCTTTATTACCGTTTGGTGCTGACCAAGCGTTACACCGCCGAAAAATCCAAGATCAAGGGCCCGACCTTCCGCGACAGCATCGCCATCGAAGGCCCTGAGAAAATCGCCGCCGAAGCCCTGCTCGCGCCGATTCGCCAACACTCGGCCGACGTCGAAACCTTTATTGGCGAGGCGATCAAACGCGTCAACAACCTTAACGATGACAACGTGAAACTGCTGCTGGCCGGCGATCCATCGACGGCGCACAAAGCCAAAATCGTCGAACTGCTGTTGTCCATCGCCCACGTCCCGGTGGAAAAAGTCCACACCATCCGCCTCGTCGCCGACCAGCCACAAATGCCTGAACTGTGGCTGCGCAGCTTCAACGGCAACGACTGGCTGTACTTCAACCCGGAAACCGGCGAGCAAGGCCTGCCGACCGACCGCCTGCTGTGGTGGACCGGCGATGAAAACCTGATCACCGTCGACGGTGGCAAAAAAGCCAACGTGACCTTCAGCCTGAACAACAGCGAGATGAACGCGATTCGTCTGGCCAAGCTGACCGACGAAAACACCGACGCCAACTTCCTCGAATACTCGCTGTATGGCTTGCCGCTGCAGACCCAGCAGACCTTCATGATCATGGTGATGATCCCGATCGGCGTGCTGGTGATTCTGATACTGCGCAACCTGATCGGCCTGCAGACCCTCGGCACGTTTACCCCGGTACTGATCGCTCTCGCCTTCCGCGAAACGCAGCTGGGCTTCGGCATTCTGCTGTTTACCGTGATCACCGCGCTGGGCCTGTCATTACGTTCGTATCTGGAACACCTGAAGCTGCAAATGCTGCCGCGACTCTCGGTGGTGTTGACCTTTGTCGTAGTGCTGATCGCGGCGATCAGTTTGTTCAGCCATAAACTGGGTCTGGAGCGCGGCTTGTCTGTAGCGCTGTTCCCGATGGTGATTCTGACCATGACCATCGAACGCCTGTCGATCACTTGGGAAGAGCGCGGTGCCAGCCATGCGATGAAAGTCGCGATTGGTACGCTGTTCGCCGCTTCTCTGGCGCACCTGATCATGACCGTGCCTGAGCTGGTGTACTTCGTGTTTACCTTCCCTGCGATCCTGCTGATTCTGGTCGGCTTCATGTTGGCGATGGGGCGTTATCGCGGCTACCGCCTGACCGAGCTGGTGCGCTTCAAGGCTTTCCTGAAGAAGGCTGACGCCTGATGTTCGGTTTCTGGAAGACCTGGAAGGCCCTGGAGGCGCGGGGCATCATGGGCATCAATCGGCGTAACGCCGACTACGTGCTCAAGTACAACAAGCGCAGCCTGTACCCGATCGTCGATGACAAGATCATCACCAAGGAGCGCGCCATCGAGGCCGGCATCCATGTGCCGGAACTGTATGGTGTGATCTCCACCGAGAAGGAAATCGACAAGCTCGACGAGATCATCGGCGGGCGCAACGATTTCGTAATCAAACCGGCGCAGGGCGCGGGCGGCGACGGCATCATCGTGATTGCCGACCGCTTCGAGGGCCGCTATCGCACGGTGTCTGGCAAGATCCTCGCCCATGAGGAGCTTGAGCATCACATCTCGAGCATCCTTACCGGTTTGTACTCGCTGGGCGGCCACCGTGACCGCGCGCTGATCGAATACCGCGTGACCCCGGATCAGATCTTCAAAAGCATCAGTTATGAAGGCGTGCCGGACATCCGCATCATCGTGCTGATGGGTTATCCGGTGATGGCGATGCTGCGCCTGCCGACCCGGCAGTCGGGCGGCAAGGCCAACCTGCACCAGGGCGCGATTGGCGTCGGTGTCGATCTGGCGACCGGTTTGACGTTGCGTGGCACCTGGCTGAACAACATCATCACCAAACACCCCGACACCACCAACGCGGTGGACGGCGTGCAACTGCCCTACTGGGACGGCTTCATGAAACTGGCGGCTGGCTGTTATGAGCTGTGCGGGTTGGGCTATATCGGTGTTGATATGGTGCTGGATCAGGAGAAAGGTCCGCTGATTCTGGAGCTGAATGCGCGGCCTGGGTTGAATATTCAGATTGCCAACGACTGTGGGCTGACGTTGCGTACACATGCGGTGGAAGCGCGGTTGGAAGAGCTGAAGGCGCGTGGGGTGACGGAGACGGTTGAGGAGCGGGTGGCGTTTACTCAGGAAATGTTTGGGCATATTCCTGCGGTCGAGGGCTAAAAGCTGAAAAGCCCCTCACCCTAGCCCTCTCCCAAAGGGAGAGGGGACTGACCGAGGTGGATGTTCGAGGTACGCCGACCTGAACGTCTTGAATCGAACTCAGGCCTTGAAAAGCATGAAGATCGGCTCCCTCCCCCAAGATATCGAGCCGAACCCAAGTTTTGAAAAGCCCCCGATCTGCCCCCTTTCCCCCTCGCCCCCCTTGGGGGAGAGGGTTGGGGTGAGGGGGAGGCTTTTGACTTTGATCTGGCATCGGAGAGGACTACAATCCCCACCCCGCCTCAACGGCCGATCTGCCCCGCCCATGTTGACCTGTTCCGTACACCCGCTGCCCTACCGCGCCAATCCCGCCGACTATTTCGCGGCCATCCGCAACGCGCCCGGCGCCGTGCTGCTCGACAGCGGCCGGCCGAGCGCTGACCGTGGCCGTTATGACCTGCTCAGCGCCTGGCCGCTGGAACAACTGGCGGTGTTGCCTGACGAAAGCGGCAGCCATTTCCTGCAACGTCTGCGTGACAATCTGAATCGCCTCGGTGAGGCTGATTTGCCAGCGGGTTTCGAACTGCCATTCGCTGGCGGCTTGATCGGTTATCTGAGCTACGACTTCGGCCGGCATCTGGAAAACCTGCCGAGCCAGGCCCGCGATGATCTGCAGCTGCCGGATGCACGTTTTGGCCTCTACGACTGGGCACTGATCAGCGATCACCAGGCGGCCACCAGCCAATTGGTCTTCCACCCGTCGGTGATTGATAGCGAGAAACAGCGGCTGATTGCGTTGTTCACGCAGCCAGTCGCCAGTGCACTGATCCCGTTCAAACTGAACAAGCCGATGGCCGCCGATCTCTCGGCCGACGATTACCGCCAGGCGTTCGAACGCATTCAGCATTACATCCAGGCCGGCGACTGCTATCAGGTCAATTTCGCTCAGCGTTTCCGCGCGTCGTGCCAGGGCGACCCGTGGCTGGCCTACTGCAAATTGCGCGAAGCCTGCCCGACGCCGTTTTCCGGTTTCCAGAGCCTGCCCGACGGCGGCGCCGTGTTGAGTCTGTCACCCGAGCGCTTCGTCAAAGTCAGCCAGCGCCAGGTGGAAACTCGCCCGATCAAAGGCACCCGCCCGCGTGGCCTGACACCCGCCGAAGATGCCGCCAACGCCGCTGAACTGCTGGCCAGCCCCAAGGATCGCGCGGAAAACCTGATGATCGTCGACCTGTTGCGCAACGACCTCGGCCGCACCTGCCGCATCGGCTCGGTGCGGGTGCCGGAGTTGTTCAGCCTGGAAAGCTATCCGAACGTGCATCACCTGGTCAGCAGCGTGACCGGTGAATTGGCGGATGACCGCGATGCACTGGATCTGATTGCCGGCAGCTTCCCCGGCGGCTCGATCACCGGCGCGCCGAAGATTCGCGCGATGCAGATCATTGATGAGCTGGAGCCGACGCGGCGTGGGTTGTATTGCGGGTCGCTGCTGTATCTGGACGTGCGCGGCGAGATGGACAGTTCCATCGCGATCCGCAGTCTGTTGGTCAAGGATGGGCAGGTGTGTTGCTGGGGCGGCGGCGGGATTGTTGCCGATTCGGACTGGCAGGCGGAGTATCAGGAGTCGATCACCAAAGTCAAAATCCTCCTGGAAACCCTGCAGAACCTCTAAAAGCTTAAAAGCTTCGCGAGCAGGCTCGCTCCCACAGGGTGAATACGTTCCAAATGTGGGAGCGAGCCTGCTCGCGAAGGCGTCCTTCCAGACGACTAAAAACTCAACTCTCTATTAGAAGCCTTCAAGAATTCCTGTTTCAACTCGGCAAAGGTATGCACCGCCGGAAACTGCGGAAACTCGCGAATCACATTCTCCGGCGCGTGAAACAGAATCCCCGCGTCCGCCTCGCCCAGCATCGTCGTATCGTTATACGAATCCCCCGCCGCAATCACCCGGTAATACAGGCTCTTGAACGCCAGCACCGACTGACGCTTGGGATCTTTCTGACGCAGTTGATAGCTGGTCACCCGCCCGGTCTCGTCAGTAATCAGACGATGGCAAAGCAACGTCGGGAAGCCCAACTGGCGCATCAGCGGCTGTGAAAACTCGTAAAACGTGTCCGACAGAATCACTACCTGAAAGCGCTCGCGCAGCCAGTTGACGAATTCCACCGCCCCGTCCAACGGCTTCAGCGTGGCGATCACTTCCTGAATGTCCGACAGCTTCAAGCCATGCTCATCAAGGATGCGCAGGCGCTGCTTCATCAGCACGTCGTAATCGGGAATGTCCCGGGTCGTGGCCTTGAGGGATTCGATTCCGGTTTTTTCGGCGAAGGCGATCCAGATTTCCGGCACCAACACCCCTTCAAGATCCAGGCAAGCAATTTCCACAAGACACTCCCGTTTGTATTGATTATTTGAGTCGAGCGAGGCCGAACTCTAGCGACTCACATGCAGACGCGCAACGCACAGCACGTCCCCGAGTCGTGCAGCTTTTTGTTACCATCAGCGCCATATAGAGCGCCCAGCGCCACCGACCTGTAGGAAGCCGCCCTGATGAGTGCAACGTTCGACGTCGTGGAACTCGCCACGACCTATGCCAACAAATCCGCGCAAGACATCCTCAAACTCGCGTTTGCCGAGTTCGGCGATGACCTGTGGATATCTTTCAGCGGCGCCGAGGATGTGGTGCTGGTGGACATGGCCTGGAAGCTCAACAAGAACGTCAAGGTGTTCAGCCTCGACACCGGCCGTCTGCATCCAGAGACCTACCGCTTCATCGATCAAGTGCGCGAGCACTACAAGATCGATATCGAACTGGTGTCGCCGGACTACACGAAACTCGAACCGTTCGTGAAGGAAAAAGGCCTGTTCAGTTTTTACAAGGACGGCCACGGCGAATGCTGCGGCATCCGCAAGATCGAGCCGCTGCGCCGCAAACTGTCCGGTGTCAAAGCCTGGGCCACCGGCCAGCGCCGCGACCAGAGCCCGGGTACACGCAGTGCCGTGGCGGTGATGGAAATCGATACTGCGTTCTCCACTCCTGAGCGCACCCTGTACAAGTTCAACCCGCTGGCGCAGATGACCAGCGAAGAGATCTGGGGTTACATCCGCATGCTCGAACTGCCGTACAACAGCCTGCATGAGCGCGGCTTTATCAGCATCGGCTGCGAACCGTGCACCCGCCCGGTGCTGCCGAACCAGCACGAGCGCGAGGGGCGCTGGTGGTGGGAAGAAGCGACGCAGAAAGAGTGCGGGCTGCATGCCGGTAACATCATCAGCAAGACGTAACTCCCTGTCGCGCTGATTTCCCCCTGTAGGAGTGAGCCTGCTCGCGATAACGGTGTCTCAGTCGATGAATTTTTTGCCTGATATACCGCTATCGCGAGCAGGCTCACTCCTACAAAGGTCACTAGCGACTCTAAAAACATGTACACACGAATGTCACCATCGGTGCCATTTATGTGTGCACTTTTTTGTTTCCGCGCCCTGAAAAGTTACATCCCGCCTGCAAAACGCTCACTCCAATCCGCGATGAAATTCCCGCGCCAAAAATAAATACCTGTTCAACCGGTCAATTTTTAACCAATTATTTTCAGACACTTAGCGCTCATCGATAACTTTTCGAAATGAGCACGGTTGCGCATAGATCAACGACTGGCACAGATCTGGCTTAGGTGCATACATGTTTTGTATACAAAACTGCAAAACATAAACACTTTCGATCCGCAAGCCTGAAGCGCCCTATCCCGTACAGGCTGCAGATGCCCCGTAACCAGTGATGTTTGCTGGCCGCGACGAAGATTTGTCGAGCCTCACGGCTTATGCACAGTCATCGCAGCCTTGAACATCAGGAGCCTGCCGGAATGCGTACAAGTCTCTCCAATAACATCGCGCTGAATCTGCCTGCCTCTGCTCTCGATCAACCGTCGCCGCACGATGGCCTGATTGAGCCGCTGCAACTGAGCCCCCGCCTGCACAACAGCGATCTGGCGCCAACCAAGGCCGAAGGTCGACGCTGGGGCAAATACAGCATCTTCGCCCTGTGGACCAACGATGTGCACAACATCGCCAACTACTCGTTCGCCATTGGCCTGTACGCCCTGGGCCTGGGGGGCTGGCAGATTCTGCTGTCGCTGGGGATTGGTGCGGCGCTGGTGTATTTCTTCATGAACCTGTCCGGTTACATGGGGCAGAAAACCGGAGTGCCGTTTCCGGTGATCAGCCGGATCAGTTTCGGCATCCACGGCGCGCAAATTCCTGCACTGATCCGGGCGGTTATCGCCATCGCCTGGTTCGGCATTCAGACGTATCTGGCGTCGGTGGTGTTCCGCGTATTGCTCACCGCAGTGCATCCCGGTTTTGCCGAATACGACCACGATTCGATTCTTGGCCTGTCGACGCTGGGTTGGATTTGCTTCGTGGCGATCTGGTTCGTACAACTGGCGATCCTCGCCTACGGCATGGAGATGGTTCGCCGCTACGAAGCGTTTGCCGGGCCGGTGATTCTGCTAACCGTTGCCGCCCTCGCCGCCTGGATGTATTTCCAGGCCGACGCGACCATCGCCTGGTCGATCCGCGAACCGCTCACCGGTGGCGAGATGTGGCGCAACATCTTTGCCGGCGGCGCGTTGTGGCTGGCGATCTACGGCACGTTGATTCTGAATTTCTGCGACTTCGCCCGCTCCTCGCCGTGCCGCAAGACCATCAAGGTAGGAAACTTCTGGGGTTTGCCGGTGAATATTCTGGTGTTCGCTGCGATTACTGTCCTGCTCTGCGGCGCGCAATTTCAGATCAATGGCCGGATCATCGAAAGCCCGACCGAGATCATCGCCTCGATTCCCAACACCTTCTTCCTGGTGCTCGGTTGCCTGGCATTCCTGATTGTCACCGTGGCGGTGAACATCATGGCCAACTTCGTCGCCCCGGCCTTCGTCCTCAGCAACCTGGCGCCGAAGTACCTGACCTTCCGCCGCGCCGGGCTGATCAGCGCGACCATCGCTGTGTTGATCCTGCCGTGGAATCTCTACAACAGCCCACTGGTGATCGTGTACTTCCTGTCCGGTCTCGGCGCCCTGCTCGGCCCGTTGTACGGGGTGATCATGGTCGACTACTGGTTGATCCGCAAAGGCCGGATCAACGTCCCGCAGCTCTACAGCGAAGATCCCAACGGCGCTTATTACTACAGCCACGGCGTCAATTTCCGTGCGGTGGCGGCGTTTATTCCTGCGGCGCTGATCGCGATGGTCCTGGCCTTGGTTCCCGGTTTCCACAGCGTCTCGCCGTTCTCCTGGCTGATCGGCGCCGGGATCGCCGGAATGCTTTACCTGATCATCGCCAAACGCCAACCGCACTACGCCGACATCAGCGGCGAATCGATCGCTGTCGACAACGTCTGCCATTAACTCCCTCGCGGCCCGGTTTCGGGCCGCAGAACTGCCCGCTATAAGGATTTCCCCATGCGTATTCTCGTGGTCAACGTCAACACCACCGAGTCCATCACCGAGGCCATCGCCCGTTCGGCGCAGGCCGTTGCGTCACCCGGTACCGAAATCGTCGGTTTGACGCCGTACTTCGGCGCCGATTCGATTGAAGGAAATTTTGAAAGCTACCTGGCGGCCATCGCGGTGATGGATCGGGTGATGGCCTACGATCAACCGTTCGACGCGGTGATTCAGGCCGGTTACGGCGAACATGGTCGTGAAGGTTTGCAGGAATTGCTCAACGTGCCGGTGGTGGACATCACCGATGCTGCAGCGAGTACGGCGATGTTTTTGGGGCATGCGTATTCGGTGGTGACCACGCTGGATCGCACCGTGCCGCTGATTGAGGATCGGTTGAAACTGTCCGGTCTGTGGGACCGCTGCGCTTCGGTACGGGCCAGTGGTTTGGCGGTGCTGGAACTGGAACACGAGCCGCAGCGTGCCTTGGAAGCCATCGTGCATCAGGCAGAACTGGCGGTGACGCAGGACAAAGCCGAGGTGATCTGCCTGGGTTGCGGCGGCATGGCCGGGCTGGATGAGCAGATTCGTCGGCGTACCGGGGTGCCAGTGGTGGATGGAGTGACGGCGGCGGTGACGATTGCGGAATCGCTGGTTCGACTGAAGTTATCAACCTCGAAAGTGCGGACTTACGCGACACCGCGACCGAAGACCATCATTGGCTGGCCGGGGCGGTTTGCCCGCTGAGGTCATCAGCGAAAAACCGAGTCGACCCATTCGCGAGCAGGTTCGCTCCCACAGGGGAAACGCATTCCAAATGTGGGAGCGAGCCTGCTCGCGAAGGCCACAACTCGATCTGATGCCTTACTCAAATCGCACTGAACCGTCGCGCCAACCCCTGCTCCGCAAACTGCTCAATCACAAAATCCACAAACGCCCGAGTCTTGCCAGGCAACAATTTATGTTCGGCGTAATAGATCGAGATATTGCCATCATCAACAAACCAGTCCGGCAACACCCGCTGCAATGTCCCGGCCTGCAGATAGCCCACCGCAAAAGGCATACTCACCAGCGCGATTCCCAAGCCTTGTGCTGCTGTCCTGCAAGCCGCCTCGGAATCACTCATGGTCATTCGCGCCTTGAGCATCAACGGCTGACAGTTCTGTGGATTACGTCCGGTCAATTGCCAGGAACGCACGCGTCCGGTTTGCGGCGAGCGGATCAGAATGCCGTCGTGATGGCTGAGGTCGTCTGGATCGATGATCTTGGGGTTGGCCTTTAGATAATCTTTGGATGCCACCAATATACGGTGCGCCGGGCTCAACTTGCGTGCGATCACCCCTTGCGGCAGTTCAAAACCACCACCAATGGCCGCATCAAAGCCCTGCCCGATCAGATCAACCTGTCGATTATCGAAATGCCAGTCCGGATTGATCGCGGGATATCGTCGTAGAAACTCACCGAGCATCGGCACGATATGCAGACAGCCAAATGCTGCGCCCATGCTGACTTTCAGCGTTCCCGCCGGCAGGCCTTCGACACTGGACAGATTGGCCACGGCATTTTGAATCGTCGTCAAACTGCCACTGACCTGATCCAGGAAAAGTTGCCCGGCCTCGGTCAGCGTCAGGCTGCGTGTACTACGCTGGAACAGCCGCACGCCGAGCCGCACTTCGAGTTTGGCCACACTTTTGCCGACGGCTGCCGGGGTCAGGCTCAAGCGTCGCGCGGCCTCGGCAAAGCTGCCGACTTCGGCGCTGCGCACGAAGCATTCAATGCTGCTGAAGGTTTCCATGATTGCCACTATAAACTTCTGGTTTACACAGACTATAGCAATCATGGTCTACACAGTTGTCGATACCACGCCGATACTCGGCACCAATACCAAGGCATTCCTGCCTTGACCACTCTGGAGATCGAACATGACCACTCAACACCTCAGCGGTAAAGTTGCTCTGATTCAAGGCGGTTCCCGTGGTATCGGCGCAGCCATCGTCAAACGCCTGGCCGCTGAAGGCGCTGCAGTAGCCTTCACCTACGTCAGCTCCACCGCCAAAGCCGAAGAATTGCAGAACAGCATCACCGCCAACGGCGGCAAAGCCTTGGCGATCAAGGCTGACAGCGCTGATGCCGCCGCCATTCGCCACGCCGTCAGCGCCACCGTCGAAGCCTTTGGCCGCGTCGATATTCTGGTCAACAACGCTGGCGTGCTGGCCGTCGCACCACTGGAAGATTTCAAACTCGAAGACTTCGACCAGACCGTGGCGATCAACATCCGCAGCGTCTTCATCGCCTCGCAGGAAGCCGCCAAGCACATGGGCGAAGGCGCGCGCATCATCAACATCGGCAGCACCAACGCCGACCGCATGCCCTTTGCCGGCGGCGGTGTGTATGCGATGAGCAAATCAGCGCTGGTCGGCCTGACCAAAGGCCTGGCCCGCGACCTCGGCCCACGCGGTATCACCGTCAACAACGTGCAACCCGGCCCGGTCGACACCGACATGAACCCGGCGCACGGTGACTTTGCCGAAAGCCTGATCCCGTTGATGGCAGTGGGTCGTTACGGCAAAGCCGAAGAAATCGCCAGTTTCGTCGCCTACCTGGCAGGCCCGGAAGCCGGTTACATCACCGGTGCCAGCCTGACCATCGACGGTGGTTTCGGCGCCTGATTTTTCCGGGTCGCCTGAACGAAAAACGCCGCCCCTCTTGTTACAGAGGGGCGGCGTTTTTTGTGTCAGATGCTTACGCCCATTCCAGCGCCGGCAAGCCGCAAGCACTCGGAGTAAACGCTTTCAGTGTGCGCAGAATCCCGTCGGCGTGTGCGTACTTTTCATCGGCCATGGCAGCATCGGGGATCGCAATCGCGGTCATGCCTGCGGCTTTCGCAGCGGTCACGCCAAACGGCGAATCCTCGAACACCAGACAATCTTCAGGCGCGACACCCAAACGACGGGCAGCGGTCAGGAAGATATCCGGCGCCGGTTTGGCCGCGCCGACTTCCGGGTCGTCTGCCGTGACGATGAAGTCGAACAACGCAAACCAGTCACGGTGCAGCGTGGTTTTCTGGCCGAACGATTGACGCGAGGAACTGGTGCCAACAGCAATCGGGATGTTGTGCGCCTTGAGATGGCGAATCAATTCCTCTGCGCCCGGCATCGCTTGTGCGGTGGGAAAACGTTCGCGCATCAGCGGCTCGCGAATCACCAGAAACTCTTCGGCGGTGATCGGCAGATCCAGTGCCTGCACCACGTAGTTCGCCAGATCGTTGGCCCCGCGACCAATGATGTTCTGCTTGATGCTCCAGTCGAAGGTGCGCCCGTAGCGCCCGGCAATCAACGAGGTGACTTCGGTGTAAATGCCCTCGGTGTCCAGCAGCAAACCGTCCATATCGAAAATCACGGCCTTGATCGGGCCGAACGCCTTCAGCGGTGCATTCATCATCGGATCCGTTAACAAAGACATCCCGGGCGGCACAGTTGGCGCCACTACGCGGATCTGATTAAAGGGTTCAGCAGCATAACGAGCGCGACGGACATTGAGCAACGGCAATGTCCATCGCAGCGATGAACGACTCGTAACAATTCAGCGAAACATCCTACAGGTATTGCCTACTCGCCCGACTTCTTTCCTGATTGATCCCCCGCAAAGTCCCCGCACCTTTTTGATGTGCGCGAGAGACTGCGAATGCTTCCAACCGATCGGCTGCTGGCCCTGAACAACAGCATCGGCCTGCTCGTTGTTGCTGCTTTGAACCCGGACGAGCCGGACTTCGAACACCTGATCCGCGAATTCCGCCTGTGCCTGAACCACTACGACGCCTGGGCCGAGCAGTTCTGGACAGGCACCGCGCTGGAGGTCGAGCAGGTGTTCACTGTCGGCAACGACGTGCGCCTCAGCGCGCCGATCAAGTCGCGCCAACCGCTCAGTTCATCGGTGGTCATGTGCCCGGCCAGCGGGACGTTGACGCTGGTGCACATATTCGACGCCGCGCGGTTTGTGCCGATTGGCAACACCCCGGTAACCCTCGAACCGGTGCTTGCCGATGTCGGCGGCGTGCTGACTTTCGGCGAAGCGCTGCATTACACCATCGGCCCCAGCGGCATTCTGCAGGTGACCAACTGCGATCGGGGCCAGCGTTATCGCATCACCTTCTTTCCCGATGTGTCCACGGACCATGTGCGTGCGCTGTATGCCTCTTATGAAGGTGTCATTGCAGGCCTGGAAGGCTGGCTGCGCGCTGAGTGGGCAGGGTTTCAGCCCCAGTGGACGGAGTTCTCCAGCGCCGGATTTCTTGACCGTTACGGCCAGTTGCAGCAGGCCGACTGGCGCGGGTTCGAGAAAGCCCTGAATGGCGTTTGGGACGACATCAAACAGGTATTCGGCCTGCTCGCCGACCTGCAGGCCAACAGTGAAAAACTGCTGGAGTACCTCAGTGAGGCCGAGCTTGAGGCGTTGTTGAATGCCTCCAGCGACGCCATTGCCAATGGTCTGCTGATCCTCAGTGACGAGCCTTTGCTGTTCATTCATCTGGCCGCGTTCACCAGTTGGCTGAAGATGCTGCCGCCGCAGTATGTAGCTGAAGTGGTAGCCGAGGTGCGGGTCGAACTGCTGATCAGTTTTCTGCTGATGGGGTTGTCGGGTGGCGTCGGCGTGCCGGTGCGCTTGAGCAGCAAGGTGCTGGCGAAGGTCAAGTCGCCACGGGCGCGGGAATGGCTGGCGGCCTCGGCGTTGCGCTTGGCCGAACTGACGTCCTCGGCGGATTTGACGCGGCATGCCAGCGTTTTGAAGCCACTGATGCTCAATGTGCGTGACGTTGAGTTGAAACCGACACCGTCGATACCGCTGAACATTCGTCAGGCCGATTCTGTGGTGTTGACGGTGCCGAATCCGGCGCCTGTTGTGCGGGACAAGTCTGGCGGTTCGAGCCGGATCGAGCGACATGAGCCGCATGACGACTCGCCGGATCAGGCGAAAAATCCCAACGGTGACAGCGCTGATTGTGTGCCCCACACCTGCACCAACGGTTGCCCGGTGTCGATGGTCACCGGTGAAGAACTGCTGACCCTGACTGATGCCGTGCTCGATGGCGTGTTGCCGTTTGAATTCACGCGGTTGTATCGCAGCAGTGCCGCCGAAATCGATGTTGGGTTGGGGTTTGGCTGGAGCCATTCGCTGGCGCATCGACTGGCGTTTGAGGGCGACTCTGTGGTCTGGGTCGACCACGAAAACCGGTGTACTCGTTTTCCGTTGCCGAGCGTTGAACGACCGGCGATTCACAACAGCCTATCGCGGGCGGCGATTTTTCTGGGCGATGAGCCGGAAGAGCTGATCCTCGCACTGGCCGGGGACGCGGCGCGGTTTTATCACTTTCGCGCGGGACGGCTGACGGCGATCAGCGATGCCTATGGCAATCGTCTGACGGTGCAGCGCGATCGCTCTGACCGGGTGCAGCGCCTGGACAACGGCGCCGGGCGTTCGCTGCTGTTGCGCTATGACCGCGCGCAGTTGGTTGGTGTGGATTACCAGGTGTTTCGCGACGGTGCCTGGAGCACCGAACAGGCGCTGGTCAGTTACCGCTACGACGCCTATCAGCACCTGATCGAAGCGAGCAACGCCGTCGGTGACAGCGAGCGTTACGACTACGACGACGCTCACGTGATTCTGCAGCGGCAACTGGCCGGTGGCGCGAGTTTTTTCTGGGAGTGGGAACGTTCGGGCAAGGCTTCTCGCTGTGTCAGGCATTGGGCCTCGTTTTCGCAGATGGACACGCGCTACGTCTGGAACGACGACGGCAGTGTCGCGGTGCATTACGTCGATGGCACCGAAGAAACGTACGTCCACGACGAGCGTGCGCGGCTGGTGCGTAAAGTCTCGGCGGATGGTGGCGAGCAGCTCAAGGCCTATGACTCATCGGGGCGGTTGATCGCCGAGCAGGATGCCTTGGGGGCGGTCACCGAATACCGCTACGACGAGGTCGGACGGCTGATCGCGCTGATTCCGCCGGACGAGGCGCCCACGTCCTACGAGTATCGCAACGGTTTCTTGCATCGGCGTTCGCGCGGCGAGGCGGTGTGGATCTACCGGCGCAATGCCGAGGGCGATGTCACCGAAGCGGTCGACCCCGATGGTCAGGTCACCCATTACTACTACGACACCTGGGGTCAGTTGCTGTCGATCCGTTATCCGGACAGCAGCCGCCATCGCTTGGTCTGGAACAACCTCGGCCAGTTGACCGAGGAAACCCTGCCCGACGGTGGCGTGCGGCGTTTTTCCTACGATGCACTGGGGCGCCGGACCACAACCGCAGACGAACACGGTGCGGTCACCCGCCAGCATTGGGACGCCGTTGGCCGACTGATTCAGACGACTTTTCCTACCGGCAGCACTCGCGCCTACAGCTACGGCGCCTACGGTCAGGTCATTGCCGAGCGCGATGAACTGGGGCGCATCACCCGTTATGAGTATGACGACGACCTGCACCTGGTTTCGCGGCGAATCAACCCCGACGGCACGCAGGTGCAGTATCGCTACGACCATGCGCAGTTATTGCTCACCGAGATCGAAAACGAATCGGGGGAAAAATACCGGCTCGATTACACGCCGACCGGGCTGATTCGCCAGGAAAGCGGTTTTGATAGCCGGCGTACCGCGTATGCCTATGACCTCAACGGCCATCTGCTGGAGAAAACCGAGTTCGGCGATGACGGCTCTTGTCTGCTCACCGCTTATGAGCGCGATGCCGCTGGCCGGCTGTTAGTCAAAACCCTGCCCGATGGGATCAAGGTCACCTACCAATACGATCGCCTCGGCCGACTGGTCAGCGTCGACGATGGCCAGAACCATCCGCTCGCCTTCGAGTACGACCGCCAGGACCGCTTGATCACCGAGCATCAGGGCTGGGGCACTCTGCGTTACCGCTACGACGCCTGCGGTCAGCTCAAGCGCCTGCGTCTACCGGACAACAGCGTGCTCGATTACCGCCACGCCAAGGGCGGCGCGCTGACCGACATCGACCTCAACGGCACGCCGCTGACCCGTCACGTCTATCAGTCCGGACGCGAAAGGCAACGTCAGCAAGGTCTGCTGCTCAGCGAATATACCTACGACGACCAGGGACGATTACTCGCCCACGCCGTAGGCCATCAGCGCGATGCGTTGTATCGCCGCGATTATGCCTACAACGCCAACGGCAATCTCGCGCACATCGCCGACAGCCGCCACGGCCAGCGCACCTACGGCTACGACGCCCTCGACCGCCTCATTCGCGTACGCCACTCGCGCGACGAACTGCCGGAAAGCTTCGCCCACGACCCGGCCGGCAACCTGCTGATGCAGGACCGCCCCGGCCCGAGTCAAATCAAAGGCAACCGCCTGCTCATGCAGGGCGACCGCCATTACGACTACGACGCCTTCGGCAACCTGATCCGCGAACGCCGCGGCCGCGCGCAAACTCTCGTCACTGCATACCGCTACGACAGCCAGCACCGCCTGATAGGCCTGACCCGCCCCGACGGCCAGACCGCGACTTACGCCTACGACGCTTTCGGCCGACGCATCCGCAAAACCGTCGGCGACGCCACCACCGAATTCTTCTGGCAAGGCGACCACCTCGTCGCTGAAAGCAGCGAACACGAATACCGCAGCTACGTCTACGAACCCGGCACCTTCCGCCCGCTCGCGCTGCTCGACGGCAAAGGCCCGAAAAAGGCCTGCCCGTTCTACTACCAACTCGATCATCTCGGCACCCCGCAGGAACTCACCGACTACAGCGGCGACATCGTCTGGTCCGCGCAATACGACGCCTACGGCAAAGTCGCCACGCTGACCCTGGCCGGCGACGACTACCTGAATCAGCCGCTGCGCTTTCAGGGGCAGTATTTCGACGGGGAAAGCGGCCTGCATTACAACCGGCACCGGTACTACGACCCGCGGCTGGGACGGTATCTGACGCCGGATCCGATCAAGTTGGCCGGTGGGTTGAATCAGTACCAGTACGTGCCGAATCCGACGGGGTGGGTGGATCCGTTGGGGTTGACTTGCACTCCGTGTCCGGGAGCAATACAAGCTGATGGACCCTATAGTGAGATAGTTCCAGGAGGTGGTTTGAAGGCAAACGACTCTCGGGGAGGGCATGTTTATGAAAAACATGTCGAACGATCTGAGGCCCAGCTAAGACATAGGTTAAAAGCAGAGCCAAACATACCCATTGCCTCCACATTTCTCACTAGAACTGAAGCCGAATCCTCTATTTCAGCCGTGATCAAAAACAATCAAAACAAGATAGACAGTTTTCTCAAAGGTAAGGGAAAGAAACTTGTTATCAATGAACCTACAATTGCTCCGGCAGGCGTAGGTGTTGTTCGGCAGAGCGGGAAGCTGGAACCGCTATTCAGCATTAGGCTGATAATCCAACGTGAGGCAAAAGCACCTCTCGGCTATTTCATTTTGACAGGATTCGTAAATGACAAATGATGATCACCCCCAGCTCTTTCAATTCCTCGGCGCATATTTCCATGAAGACTGGATGTGTGAGTCAGCACGGGCAGACGACATTATCAAGTCGTTCATAGCAGACTCCGAGGAAGTAACATTGCTCGATGTCGCAAAAGAAATTGAAACCCTATTGGCGCTAAATCTTACAGAAACTGACTTACGGAGTTTTTTACTCAAAGAAATAGGATGTTGTTACTGCTACTGGCATGAATGGCCGAATGGGATCGAATGGCTAGATCACGTTAAGCTTTTACTAAAAAAACGGAGGTAAACGATCGATCATTGATTTTTAAAAAACATCATCCAGTCGAAGGAAACTACCAAATCACCACTTACTTCCAATAGGGCCTGAAAACAGGCCCTGTAGTGTGAAAACCATCTACAAACATGCTCAATGGCTTCACGCACTCTCACTCAACATCAAAATTACTATTGGTCTTGAAAAAAGACCCTGCGCTACCTTTGGGATATTTTTTACTAACGGGATTTCCAGAGCTATGAAAAGTGACTTTCCAGAGGCTCATGATTTTTTGGCGCCTACTTTCATCAAGACTGGCTGGTGGAGCACGACACATCTGATCAAGTGATTGACGATTTTTTGAGAAACTCCGACAAGGAAGTATTACTATTAGTCCGTAACGAGTTGCAAACCTTACTCAGCCGAAGGCTAAACGAAATGGACCTACGGGCGTTTCTGTTAAAGGAACTGCATTGCTACTACTGTTACTGGAACGAATGGGCATCTGGCGAAGTATGGCTACATCACATCGAAAGGAAGTTAAACGAAAGTATGGCTGACTAGCATGCACACCTATAAGGGCCTGAAATTACAGGCCCAGTAGATTCAGGTTCAGATAACTAGGTTCGGTTTGAAGACAAGCGTTCACTGCTCATCCTCATCCTCATCCTCTTCATACTCCATATCCGCCTCATCCGAATCATTCAACGGCACCGTGGCATCATCCATCAACGACCCCGGATCCTCATTCCCCGGGTCATTGATAAACGGCAGTCCACTCGAACCTTTCTCTTCCTTGCCTTCAGTTTCGGGAGTCATGGCAAACCTCATCATCTCATGGCGTGTATGACGTTCGAAAAGCCCTACGGCCAATCGTTCCGGTGTCTGACGAGCAAATACAAAAAACCCGGCAAAAAGCCGGGTTTCTGTTCAAACCTCCATCAATGATGGCGGTTTTTATGTTTGTTCTTGTGTTTATGACCGCCGCCCGAATGAGAGCCACCATCGTCACCGAGGTTATTACCGACCGCACCACCCGCCGCGCCGCCCAACCCTGCGCCAATGGTCGAACCCGTTGAGCCGCCGAGGCTGTTGCCGACGACCGAGCCACCCGCCGCGCCGAGACCACCACCAATGGCAGCTTCGGTGCGATTACGCTTATTCGCCCCGACGGCACTGCCGGCCGCGCCGCCAACACCCGCACCTACCGCCGCGCCAGTACTGCCACCGAGTTGTCCACCGACCACATTGCCGAGCGCGCCGCCCAGGCCGCCACCCACAGCGGCGGTGCCATCACCAGCGGCCATCGCCCCTTGTGCTACCAGCAAACCGAAAAACAGTGCAGATAATGACAAGCGCATATGAACCTCACAGTTCCCGAAGCGGGACAGTCCGCCCAGACATGGGCCTATGTGAGATTGGAGACGCAAACGGGAAAAACGTTCAGCCATGAAAAAGCCCGACATCAAGCCTAATGCTGTTCACTTAAGCGGAGCAGCCTTACGGTCCACCGGAAACCGGGTTTTTGAGCTCTTCACCGTCCTTGGCCTCGAAGGCCTTGGGCGGTGATCCAGAAACAACCCGCCAACGCCTTTTCTAAGTTCCGCCAACCGTCTACCCGTCGCTGAAACAGGATTGGCCGCAGCCATCACGATCAACTGCACGGCGATGTACTGGCAAACCGGCTTGAAACGGACGTCCGACGGCGCTCGACCAAACGCCACTGCTGCCTGACTTGCCTCCCGACGAATCACGTTGTAAGCCAGCAACAACCCCCATACTTCCTGGTAGATCAGATCGACCTTTTTGCTGCGCAAGGTCATTGCGTTTTGCTGCATTGAGCTTTTGATATCCCTGAAGCCCAATTCGATTTCCCAGCGCTCCTGATAAAGCTTGGCAACAGACTTGGTGCTGTAGATCTTGGCCGGCAACGACGTCATGACTGTTTTTACTTTGCCTTGAATTTCATAACTGACTTCACGCGCCTCCCAGTGTGTGGGAAGAGTCGGATTTCGCTTTCTGGCTTGCGGCGACACTTTCATACGCACCAAACGGTCGTGCTGGTTGTAACGGGCTATCTCCTCGCAAACCAATCCCTTTTTTGCCGGAATCAGCCAGTGGCGCTGGTTGCCGTCGCCGCTCAGGCTGAGCATGAGATCGGCGCTCCAGAATCCCTTATCGAACAGCGTCACGGAGTGGTCGGGGATCTGCTGCAAAAACTCATCGGCCAGACGCATTTCGTTGCGTCGGTAAGGGCTAAGCTGTGCATCCAGGATCAGGTGTGAACGCACATTCATCAGCGCCACCAGGCGCAGCATGGGAAAGGGAGTCTGGCGGTCGGTCGAGGTGTTTCCAGAACCGAAATGGTCTCGCAACTCCGGCGTATCCGGCGTGCGCAGAAGCGCACCATCGACTGCAAATACTTGCAGATCCTGCCAGGCATCATCGGGATAGCGCTGCGCGCCCCATTGAGTACCCGTTTTGCGAAACAACCACTCAACCGGGTCGGCCCCCAGCCGCTTGCGGGCCTCGGTCACACCGCTACGGGCCAACAGATGGTCAGAAGCCAGACCTTGGGCGCAGATGTTCAAACGTCGGGCGACCTCATGAACGGGCTCGTCGCGAAACAATGCCATGCCGAGCACCAGCCAGAGCACTTGGTCGGCAGGCAAGCGACGCCGCCGGATAGTGGCCTGGCTAGACAGATCCAGCGCAGACGCAACCCACTCGATGGGAATATTTTGAGTGAAAGTACTCAAGTCACAGAAGTTGAAAAGGTCGCCGAGGTCGAGCAAGTCCTGTTGAACAGACATAAAAAAATCCGATGCCAGAGATCTGACATCGGATTTTCGAAGAAGCCCGGCGAGGATTCAAATGCTTAAGTGAACAGCATTAGACATCAAGCCGGGCTTTTTCGGACAAACAATCAGTCTCAGTGACGCTTGTGACCTTTGGACAAGTTGCTGCCCACCGCGCCGCCAGCTGCGCCGCCCAGGCCTGCACCAATCGTGGCGCCGGTTCTGCCGCCCAGGCTGTTGCCGATCACCGAACCACCGGCTGCACCAACACCGCCGCCAATGGCCGCTTTGGTCCGGCTACCCTTGCGTGCCGCCATTGCGCTGCCCGCCGCGCCTGCTACGCCAGCACCGATTGCCGCGCCAGTGCTGCCGCCCATTTTCTGGCCGACGACATTACCCAGCGCGCCACCCAGACCACCGCCCAGCGCAGCAGTACCATCGCCAGCAGCCATTGCACCTTGAGCAACCAGAAGCCCGAGAACCAGAGCAGGCAGTGTTAAACGCATGACGAAAACCTCAAAAATTGGGATGACAAAAAGGGCCGGGATTTAATGCCGTCGCTGCGCAAAAGTCCAGCCGAAATCAGAGGCTTCGCGTACTCGGCGCCGATTGGACAGCGATTCTGCAAAAGGTTTTATGACAGGCAAAAAAAAGCCCGCTGGGGAGACGGGCTGGAGACTTGCTTTCTAACGGATGGCTTCACCCTACCGCGGTAGACGTGAAAAGTTTGTGAAAGCCCACTGCATTTGCCGCCGAACTGAGTAGGACATGTCTCTCACTCAATCAGCCATAAAAAACCCCGTTCAATGACGGGGTTATGCAGTGACAGATTATTTTCTGGATCGCGCGCTGACCTTGGGTAGAAATTTTGCCTTCGGTCCTTTCGGTGCTGTGGATTTGATCTTGCCGGTCTGCACCCGGTCCTCGCCAAAGCCTGACTGGTACTCGGTCTGACCGCACCGTACACAGTTATTGAAGGAAAATTCAGCGCCATCGTCTTCGATATACGGATCAGTCATACCATCGCCCCTTCGCCACCGGTCGACACCGGCAAAAACCCATTCGCCTGAAAAAATATCGACCTCCAACGTTTTTGAGACTAGCTGGTCATTCCTGGACTTGTTATTCAGATCTCCTGATGCCCGACGAATGGCCTACAAAAACTCAACGCGATGTAGTGCCATTGGTCCTACACCGCTAAAGAATTGCAGAGACAGGCCGTTGCCCTTTTTCATACAAATGAATCTCAAGGAGAGAACATGCAAATCAACGGATTCCCGAATATGCCTGTCGTAAAACTCACGGACGAACAGATCGCAGCCGGCAAGGCTGGCGCTGAAAAACTCAAGGAAAAGATCGCTTCCGGTGAAATCACCATCAAGTATCCAGATCCGGATACACCGGTTCTGCAACCAGGGGTCATTTACCATCCCAGCAAGCCAGTCGAACCCATCCCGCCTTCTGATACACCCCCTCTGGTCGCCATTGATACACCACTGACCTATGACGAAAGAGGCACCGTGCTCCTCAAGCCACAAGGCTGATTACACAGAAAGACTGAGCCCGTTCAATCTCTGAATGGGCTCACACACCGCCCAACAAACTCAGCGCAACTTCACCGCTGTACCCGTCGCAAACACCACAACCATCCCGCCCTTGCCGCCGGGCATGCTGATTTCGAAATCCACTCCGACCACCGCATCAGCTTGCAGAGCACGCGCGCGCTCCCTGATCTCTTCAGTCGCCTGAATACGCGCCTCCTTCAACGCCCGCTCCAGCGTCTGCGAACGCCCGCCGAAAAAGTCGCGCATACCGGCAAACATGTCACGGATCACATTGACGCCCTGCACCGACTCGGCGCTGACGATGTCCAGGTATGCGGTGATCTGCCGACCTTCAATTGCGTGCGTGGTGGAAATAATCATGGAATGTCGTGCCTATATGGATGAATAAATCCGCGATTGTAATAGCTCAAAGCGGAATTCAAGCCGCAGCCAATAAAATCCGGACGCCAGAAACCACAAAACCCCTGACTTCTTTCGAAATCAGGGGTTTTGTGTACTGAATATGGCGGTGAAGGAGAGATTCGAACTCTCGATACAGTTTCCTGTATACACACTTTCCAGGCGTGCTCCTTAAGCCACTCGGACACTTCACCGTATCTCTTCAAACATGTTCTGTCTGTCGAGGCGCGCTAATGTAGTCGAAAGCTTTTGCGATGGCAAACTTTTTTTCAGAATTTTCATGCGGTTAAGAGAAAAAACCATTTTGCCCACCGGCGGGCCATGGCAAACCGGCCAATCTTCGGTGGGCGCGGCCCTTCTATATAGAAGCGCAATGCCTCGTTACGCTGGGTGGGCCGGGAAACGGTGACTGGCGAGTCAGTCACGGCGCTTTACCTGGCCTGCGACGGTGGGTAACGTCTGCCGATCTTTCTTACAAGGAATAGCGTCATGAGTGAGTTGATTTCCTACCACCTCGAAGACGGTATCGCGACCCTGACCTTGAGCAACGGCAAGGTCAATGCCATTTCTCCGGACGTGATTGTGGCATTCAACGCGGCGCTGGATCAGGCGGTAACGGATCGTGCCATCGTGATCATCACCGGTCAGCCAGGGATTTTGTCCGGCGGCTATGACCTGAAGGTGATGACAGCCGGCCCTAAAGAAGCGGTAGCGTTGGTGACTGCCGGTTCGACGCTGGCCCGTCGTCTGCTCTCTCACCCGTTCCCGGTGATCGTAGCTTGCCCGGGTCATGCCGTGGCCAAGGGCGCGTTTATTCTGTTGTCTGCCGATTACCGCATCGGTGTTGATGGCCCGTTCAGCATCGGCCTGAACGAAGTGCAGATCGGTATGACCATGCACCACGCTGGTATCGAGTTGGCGCGTGACCGTCTGCGTCGCTCGGCATTTCACCGCTCGGTAATCAACGGCGAGATGTTCGATCCGAAAAGCGCCGTGGATGCCGGTTTTCTCGACAAGGTGGTTTCCGCCGAGGAGCTGCAAGGCGCCGCCCTCGCCGCTGCGCGCCAACTGAAGAAGATCAACATGCTCGCGCACAAGAACACCAAGTTGAAAGTCCGTAAGGCACTGCTGGAAGCGCTGGATAACGCGATCATCCAGGATCAGGAGCATCTGGGTTAAGCCTGGATTCAAGAACGTAACGAAAAGCCCGACCGTCGTGTCGGGCTTTTACTTGCACATATGGTTTAAAAGTCTGCAACAGCTCTAGGACAGGTCTGATCATCAATTCGGAAACATGCGCTTAAACATCGGCTATCTCCGGACTCTATAGTGGCAATTGCCGAAAACAGTGCACATCCGTACACTGCGCCACCTTTTGTCCCGGTGGGGCCTGAAAATGCTGTTCGTGTTTCGTATGTTATTGATGGGCCTGCACTTTATTCTGGCCGGTGTGCTCGGGGTGATTCTCGGGATCTGCCGCCCGTTCAATCCTGACAACAGCCGTCTGTGCGCCCGCCTCTATGCGCTACCAGCGATGTGTATTTTGCGTTTACGAGTGAAATCCGATGTCAGCGGTTTGCTGAACAAACCCGATAGCTGCGTGATCATCGCCAACCATCAGTCCAACTATGACCTGTTCGTTTTCGGCAACGTCGTGCCACGCCGTACCGTGTGCATCGGCAAGAAGAGCCTCAAGTGGGTGCCACTGTTCGGACAACTGTTCTGGCTGGCCGGCAATGTGTTGATCGATCGTGGCAATGCGCACAAAGCACGTCAGTCGATGCTGACCACCACCAATACCTTGCAGAACGAAGACACCTCGATCTGGGTGTTTCCGGAAGGCACGCGCAATCTCGGCGAAGAATTGCTGCCCTTCAAGAAAGGCGCGTTCCAGATGGCGATTGCCGCCGGTGTACCGATCGTTCCGGTTTGCGTGAGCAGTTACATCAAGCACATGCGTCTGAATCGCTGGCGTAGCGGGAAAATCCTCATACGCTCGCTGCCGGCGATTCCTACAGCCGGATTGACCATGGATGACATGCCCATGCTCATCAATCAGTGCCGCGAACAGATGCGCGAGTGCATTGAGTCGATGGATCGGCAACTGCAAGCCGCCTGAAAAGATAACCCGCCCTGTGCGGGTTTTCTTTTGCCCGGTGAACTGTACAGATTTCACTGACTCTCAAGCAACGACACGGCTAAGCTGAAGCCGTGTATTCCCTGCCACCTGCCAAGAAGAAGTGAATCACCACCATGGGTCGAGTTGTTGCTGCTGCGGTGTACAGCGCAGGCAAGAAAGTCACCAATATTACCCTCGACGAAGGCGCTGCCTGGGCCGCGAAAACCGGTCACTTTGTCTGGATCGGCCTGGAAGAGCCGGACGCTCAAGAGCTTTCCAATCTGCAACGTCAGTTCAACCTGCACGAACTGGCCATTGAAGATGCCCTGGAAAAACATAGCCGACCGAAGCTGGAAACCTTTGGCGACGCTTTGTTTATCGTCACCTATTCGCCCATCCGCGAAAACGGCGTTCTGCAATTTATCGAGACGCACATCTTTGCCGGCAAGGGCTACATCATCACCGCGCGTAACGGTCACTCGGCGTCCTACGCGCATGTCCGCCAACGTTGTGAGGCGCGTCCGCTGCTGCTGGAGCATGGAGAAGATTTCGTACTCTATGCGCTGCTGGATTTCGTCATCGAGAACTACCAACCGGTGGGCGAAGCCATTCATGCCGAAATCGATGAACTGGAACGCAACGTGTTGTGTAGCGCGTTGAACGAACGCGACATTCAGAAGCTGCATGGCTTGCGCCGCGATGTCGTGCGCCTGCGCCGTTACGCGGCGCCGATGGTGGAGATTGGCGAGGAACTGCAGAAACTGAGTTTCCCGTTTATCGACAAGAACATGCGCCCGTACTTCCGCGATGTGCAGATCCACGTAACGCGGCAGATGGAAGACCTGAGCACTTTGGCCGACATCGCCAGCCAGACCATCGAGATCGGTGTGTTGCTCGAGGCTTCACGGCAAAGCGTGGTGCAGCGCAAGTTTGCTGCCTGGGCGGCGATCCTGGCGTTTCCGACGGCGGTGGCGGGGATTTACGGGATGAACTTCCAGAACATGCCGGAGTTGAGCTGGCACTACGGTTACTTCGGGGTGCTGGGGTTTATTGCGGTGGGGTGTGTGAGTTTGTGGGCGAGCTTCAAGAAGTCCGGGTGGTTGTAGCGCAGACCGAGTTGTCTGGAACATTCGCGAGCAGGCTCGCTCCCACACTGATCGATGGCGCACCGAACATCCAATGTGGGAGCGAGACTGCTCGCGAAGCTTTTTGGCCTTAGACAGTTTCTGGCTTATGCGCCACAAAACGCATCATCCACTCCGCAACCGTCGCACCATGGTGTTCCTGCTCAAGACTGGCCACGCCCTTGGTGTAGATCTGCGAACCCAACGCTTCCTGACGCAGATCCAGCAGCGCCCGCGAATAATCGTGGATAAATTCCGGATGCCCCTGGAAGCACAGCACCTGATCGTTGATGTGATAGGCCGCGAACGGGCAGAAATCGCTGGATGCAATAACCGTCGCGTTTTCCGGCAGCGCTGTGACCTGATCCTGGTGGCTGATCAGCAGCGTCAACTCTTCGCGTACCGGGCTCATCCATGGCGCCTTGGCTGCCAGTTTGTAATTGTGGGTGCCAACACCCCAACCTTGCGTGGCGCGCTCGCTCTTGCCACCGAGCAGCAGCGCCAGCAGTTGATGGCCGAAGCACACGCCGAGCAGTTTGTCACCACGCTCGTAACGAGTCAGCAGGTATTCCTTGAGGGTCTGGATCCACGGATCAGTACCGAACGAGTCAGCCTTGCTGCCGGTGACCAGGTACGCGTCGAAGGTTTGGTTGTCGCTTGGGTATTCGCCCTGCATCACGTTGTAGACGGTGAACTCGGCGGCAATCGGTTGCTGTGAGAACAGGCGCTGGAACATCTGCCCGTAACCCTGATATTGATCGACCAGCTCTGGACGCAGGATGTCGGTTTCCAGAATGCAGATGCGTAGCGACATAAAAAATACCTGACACGTGATGGGAATAATGAACACCCCAGAGCCTGCCTTGAAACACCCTGGCAAGGCAAGCCCCGGAATGCTCGTTGCCCTTAGAACATTTCACCTTTTGCCGCTTTATCCAGCAGCAACGCTGGCGGCGCGAAACGCTCGCCATACTGCTCGGCCAGATACTGCGCGCGAGCGACGAAATCCTTCACCCCGTACTGGTTGATGAACTGCAAGGCGCCACCGGTCCACGGCGCAAATCCGATGCCGAAGATCGAACCGATATTGGCGTCCGCCGTCGAGGTCAATACGCCCTCTTCCACGCAGCGCACGGTTTCGATGGCTTGCACAAACAACAGTCGATCACGCACGTCTTTGGGCGAAATCTGCCCGTCGACCTGCTCGAAACGCGCCTCCAGTTCGGGCCACAAATGTTTCTGTCCACCGGCCGGATAATCGTAAAAGCCGCCACCCGCCGCTTTGCCCGGGCGCTTGTATTCATTGAGCAGCAAGTCAATCACGGCGAAGGCCGGGTGCTCAATCAGCGATTTCCCTTCTGCCTGTAGGTCCTTGGCAGTTTGCTGACGGATATGGCTCATCAGGCTGAGGGAAACTTCGTCGGAGATCGCCAGAGGCCCGACCGGCATGCCGGCCTTGCGCGCCTCGGTTTCGATCATCGGCGCACTCACGCCCTCGCCAAGCATGGCGATGCCTTCGTTGGTGAAGGTGCCGAAGACGCGTGAAGTAAAGAAGCCGCGACTGTCGTTGACGACGATCGGGGTTTTCTTGATTTGCAGGACGAAATCAAAACCTCGGGCAAGCGTTTCATCGGTGGTCTGTGCCCCTTTGATGATTTCCACCAGCGGCATTTTTTCCACCGGACTGAAGAAATGCAGGCCGATGAATTTGCCAGGATCAGGCACAGCCTTTGCCAGACCGGTGATAGGCAACGTCGAAGTATTGGAAGCGATGACGGCTTCGGCGCCAACCACTTGCTGGGCGGCAGAGGAAACCCTAGCCTTGAGATCGCGATCTTCGAACACCGCTTCGATGATCAGATCGCATCCCGCGAGGTCCGCATCACTTTCGCACGGCTTGATCCGCGCCAACACCTCATCACGCTTCGCAGCATCCATCTGTCCGCGAGCGACTTTCTTGTCCAGCAACGCCGCAGAATGTGCTTTGCCTTTTTCGGCGGCAGCCAGATTGACGTCCTTGAGCACCACTTCAATACCCGACGAAGCACTGACAAACGCAATCCCCGCGCCCATCATCCCAGCGCCAAGCACGCCGACCTTTTGCGTCTTATAAGGCGCAAAGCCCTGCGGCCGCGAACCACCGGCGTTGATCTCATTGAGTTGAAACCAGAACGTGCCGATCAGGTTTTTCGAGATCTGCCCGGTGGTCAGTTCGGTGAAGTAACGGGTTTCGATCAGGTGCGCGGTGTCGAAATCGACCTGAGCGCCCTCGACTGCCGCGCAGAGGATTTTCTCCGGCGCCGGCATTGTCCCTTGGGTCTTGCTGCGCAGAATCGACGGCGCAATCGCCAGCATCTGCGCGACTTTCGGATTCGACGGCGTGCCGCCCGGAATCTGATAACCCTTCACATCCCATCGCTGCACTGCCGTCGGATTGGCAACGATCCAGGCGCGCGCCTTGGCCAGCAATTCATCGCGATCCGCCGCCAGTTCATCAATCAACCCCGCCTGCAACGCCTGTTGCGGACGTACTTTCTTGCCTTCGAGCAAATACGGCAGCGCTTTCTCGATCCCGAGCATGCGCACCATGCGCACCACTCCGCCGCCGCCCGGCAACAGGCCGAGAGTCACTTCCGGCAGACCGAGCTGCACCGATGCATCGTCCAGCGCCACGCGATGATGACAGGCGAGGCAGATTTCCCAACCGCCGCCCAACGCCGCGCCGTTGATCGCCGCGACCACCGGTTTGCCAAGGGTCTCCAGGGTGCGTAACTGCGCTTTGAGGGTCAGCACCATGTCGTAGAAGGCTTTGGCTTCGGGCTTGCCGATCTTGATCAGCTCCTTAAGGTCGCCGCCGGCAAAGAAGGTTTTCTTCGCCGAGGTGATGATGACCCCGGCAATCTGGTCTTTTTCAGTCACCAGACGGGCAACGCAAGCGGCCATGGCCTCGCGGTACACAGCGTTCATGGTGTTGGCGCTCTGGCCCGGCATGTCGATGGTCAGCACGACGATAGCGTCCTGGCCTTTTTCGTAACGAATGGCTTCGCTCATAACAAGGTTCCTTGGATTCGGGCTCAGAGGCGTTCGATGATGGTCGCAATGCCCATGCCGCCGCCGACGCACAGCGTCGCCAGGCCATAGCGCAGGCGTCGCGCTTCCAGCTCATCGAGCAAGGTACCGAGGATCGCGCAACCGGTCGCGCCCAGCGGGTGGCCCATGGCGATGGAGCCGCCGTTGACATTGACCTTGTCGGGGTCGACTGCCATGTCCTTGATGAACTTCAGCACCACCGAAGCGAACGCTTCGTTGACCTCAAACAGATCGATGTCTTCAACGCGCAACCCGGCCTTGGCCAGTGCCTTGCGCGTCGCCGGCGCAGGGCCGGTGAGCATGATGGTCGGGTCGGTGCTGGTGACCGCCGTGGCGACGATGCGCGCCCGAGGTTGCAAGCCCAGCGCCCGTCCCTTCGCTTCTGAGCCGATCAGCATCAGCGCCGCACCGTCGACGATCCCGGAACTGTTACCCGGTGTGTGCACGTGATTGATTCGCTCGACATGGCTGTAGACCCGCAACGCCGTGGCGTCGAAGCCCATCTGCCCGATCATTTCGAAACTCGGCTTGAGCTTGCCCAAGCCTTCCAGAGTCGACTCGGCACGAATGAGCTCATCATGATCGAGCAGGATGATGCCGTTCTGGTCCTGCACCGGCACCAGCGACTTGTTGAACGAGCCGTCAGCCCGGGCCCACGCGGCCTTCTGTTGCGAGTGTAAGGCGTAGGCATCGACGTCCTGACGACTGAAGCCTTCCAGCGTGGCGATCAGGTCAGCGCCAACCCCTTGCGGGGTGAAGTGGCTGTGCAGGTTGGTCTGCGGGTCCAGTGCCCAGGCGCCGCCATCGCTGCCCATCGGCACCCGCGACATCGACTCGACACCACCGACCACCACCAGGTCTTCGAAGCCCGAACGCACTTTCATTGCGCCGAGGTTGACCGCTTCGAGTCCCGAGGCGCAGAAACGGTTGATCTGCACGCCCGCGACGCTGACGTCCCAATCGGCCACTTGCACGGCGGTTTTGGCGATGTCCGAGCCTTGATCGCCAATCGGCGTCACGCAGCCGATCACTACGTCATCGACCTGACTGGTGTCCAGCGCGGTGCGCGCTTGCAGCGCGGTCAGCAGACCGGCCAGCAGATTCACCGGTTTGACGCTGTGCAGGGCGCCATCGGCCTTGCCTCTGCCACGGGGCGTGCGTAACGCATCGAATATCAAAGCTTGGGTCATGTCGTCCTCGAACCTGTGCGGTGAGTGATTTCTTGTACCTTCACTCTTGGCCCAAGCCGTCATCGTTTCAATGACCACAGTGCTCAATACACTTGACGCACACGCTCAGACGGACGGTCATCAAAGGCCGGGTGAACCGGTTCAGGTCAGCGAGTTGTCTAGCCAGCGGGCGGCAAAGAAGCTGGCAATACGCCTCATGCTTTTTTAATCGCGATTTTCAGTAACTCCATATGAAATGGATCTAAGGCAAGCGTGACGCGGGCCCTAAGGTAGTACATGTACGTCAGGGTCGTCGGGTTTTGCCGAGGCCTACGTTCTTCAACAGGAAGTGCAGCGCTCGCCGTCATGGATATGCAGGCAAGCATCAGGAAATAACAATAAAGGCGGTCAAGCCATGTTCAAACAACCGAAAGTTCGTCAAGCAGGGCTCATTCTTTTCGCCACGACGCTGTTGTTGATTTTGCCGAATCTGACCAAGGTCATCGGCTGAATCGAGCGGCAGGTGCTGTTTATCGCCACTGAAAATGTGACTGGCCCGCTACCCGGGCCAGCGTGGCTGTGCCAACCTTGGCGCACTCCCACGACATGGACGGCGATCATTTGAAAGCGCTCATTGTGTTCGGGGCCATGCTGCTGAGCATGCCCTTGTCTGCCGCTCAGTTGAACTTACAACTGGGTACAAACAGCCGCACCTGGCAGACCGAGGAATTGCTCAAGCATCCTCAAGTGCAAACCCTCACGATCAAAAACGATGTGTCCTATAAAAAGGACATGACCTATCGCGTCGTGCCTGTGGCTGCGCTGCTGACCGGGATAAAACCGCAAGATCATCTGCAAGCGGTGGCACTGGACGGGTTTGCTGCAGAACTGGCCGCTGCGCCACTGCTTAACCGCGACGGCGCACGGGCCTGGCTGGCCATCGAAGATCCGGCGCAGCCGTGGCCAGCACTGTCGGAAGGCAAGCACAGCGCCGGGCCGTTCTATCTGGTCTGGAGCGATCCGCAAGCCGGCAATATCAGCCCGGAGCAATGGCCATTCCAGGTCGCGAGCATCAAGCGCATGGCACCAGTGGCCGAGCGCTTTCCTGCCCTGCTACCGGATTCTGCGTTGAAAGCGGATGACCCTGTGAACCTGGGATTTGCGCTGTTTCAGAAAAACTGTCTGGCGTGTCACCGGTTGAACGGTGCGGGGGATGCGCAGTTCGGGCCGGATCTGAATATTCCGTATAACCCGACCGAGTACTTCGGCGCGGATTTCCTCAAGCGTTACATTCGTGATCCGCAGAGTTTGCGTCAGTGGCCGCAGGCGAAGATGCCGGGGTTTTCGGTAGAGGTGTTGCCGGAGGGGGATCTGGAAATGCTTGTGGGGTATCTCCAGCACATGGCCGGACGCAAAGTTAAGCCCTGAGCACATTTCCTTGTAGGAGTGAGCCTGCTCGCGATAGCGGTGTATCAGTCAGCACATTTGTAACTGACAGACCGCTATCGCGAGCAGGCTCGCTCCCACAGGAGTACGGCGTTTACTGTTGTTGTACGGAGATGACTGGCGTCGGCGAGACAAATACCTTCGCGTGCATCTGCTCACACCCGCCGCCCCGGCGCATGCCGCGCACCGGGCAGGCATCCAGATAATCCAGACCCACCGCCAGTTTCAAGTGCCGCTCCGGCCGCGCCAGTTGATTGGTCACGTCAAAGCTGTACCAGGCGTCATCCAGCCATGCTTCTGCCCAGGCGTGGCTGGCGAGATGTTCGCAATCCTCGCTGTACAAGTACCCCGACACATAACGCGACGGAATCCCGAGACTACGTGCACAAGCCAGAAACGCGTGAGCATGATCCTGGCAAACACCCGCACGCCCGGCGAAGGCCTCAGCGGCGCTGGTATCGACCTCGGTGGATCCCGGCGTGTAAGTCATGTGTTGATTCAAACCGTGCATAAGATCAATCAGCGCGGTGCGATCCCGCCGTTGCTTGCAGGACCTCTCGGCAAACGCGCGCAAGGCCTCGTCCGCCTCGGTCAAGCGAGTAAAGCGCAGGAACGGCAGCGCCGACTGGCTCTCATGCTCGGCCTCGCGCAGTTCGTCGATATCAACCTGCCCGCGCGCGCCGATGATGATCGCTTCGTGCGGTTCATCCATGGTCAGCACATGCAGGATATTGCCGAACGGATCGAGTTGCGCACGCACCGGGCGCGGCAGGTCGAGCTGCCAGCTCAACACGTGCTGACGCTCGCTGTCGTGGGGTGTCAGCCGCAGGTACTGGATGCTCGCCCGCACCTGATCTTCGTAGTGATAGGTGGTTTCGTGGCTTATGGAAAGTCTCATGCAGCCTCCAGGTATGAACTGTGAATGGCGTTACCCAACTGGCGCACCAGCGGGATGAATTCGGTCAGCCAGGCGTGCAGGCCTTCCTCGAGAATTTCGTTGATGCCGGTGTAACGCAGGCGCGCGTCCATCTCTGCCGCCAGACGTTGCGCCGGACGACCGTTGGCACCGGGCAGTTGCGCGAGGATCTGATCAATCTCTTCGGTGCAGGCACGCAGTGAGCGCGGTACATCGGCGCGCAACAGCAGCAACTCGGCGACGTGACGGGCGCCGGGCGCATCGCGGTAGATTTCGGTGTAGGCCTCAAAGGAAGACAACGCACGCAGCAAGGCACTCCACTGATAATAGGCGTGGGCAGTGCCGTCGCTGACCGCTTCGGCCTGATCACCGGCCATTTCATAACGGGCATCGAGCAGTCGCAAGGTGTTGTCCGCGCGCTCGATAAACGTCCCGAGACGAATGAAACGAAACGCATCGTTGCGCATGATCGTGCCGTACGACGCACCACGGAACAGGTGTGAACGTTCCTTGATCCACTCGCAGAAACGGCTCATTCCATAGCGACTGAGACCCTGTTCGGCGATCCCGCGAATCTCCAACCATGTCGAATTGATGTTCTCCCACATATCCGCCGTGATGCGCCCACGCACCGCATGGGCGCTGGCCCGCGCCGCGCCGAGGCAGCTGTAAATGCTCGCCGGGTTGGCGGCGTCGAGGGCAAAAAAGTGCAGCAGGCGTTCGGCATGCAGCGCGCCGTGACGCTCCAGATAATCGTCGAGGGTGCCAGTGATGAGCAGCGGCATGGCGAGTTCGTGCAGACCGTCACCACGGCCGTCCTGCGGCATCAGCGACAGCGAATAACTGATGTCGAGCATCCGTGCGAGGTTTTCCGCCCGCTCCAGGTAACGCGACATCCAATACAGATCCGAGGCAGTTCTACTTAACATGGCAAGCTTCCTTCAATCCTCGACCACCCAGGTGTCCTTGGTTCCGCCGCCCTGGGAGGAATTCACCACCAGGGAGCCTTCGCGCAGTGCCACACGGGTCAAACCGCCAGGCACCACGCGGGTTTCGCGCCCGGACAAGACAAATGGACGCAAGTCGATATGGCGCGGGGCGATGCCGTTTTCGACAAAGGTCGGACAGGTCGACAGCGACAGCGTCGGTTGCGCGATGTATGCGTGCGGCTTGGCTTTGATGCGCTCGCGGAAGGCGTCGATTTCGGCCTTCGTCGATGCTGGCCCCACCAACATCCCGTAACCACCCGAGCCTTGGGTTTCCTTGACCACCAGATCTGGAAGATTGGCCAGGACATGGGAAAGTTCAGACGGGTTGCGGCATTGCCAGGTCGGCACGTTCTTCAGGATCGGTTCTTCGTCGAGGTAAAAACGGATCATGTCGGTGACAAACGGATACACCGATTTGTCGTCCGCCACGCCGGTACCGATGGCGTTGGCCAGCACCACGTTGCCCGAGCGATAGGACGACAGCAGCCCCGGCACACCAAGCATCGAATCAGGATTGAACGCCAGTGGATCGAGGAACGCATCGTCGAGGCGGCGGTAGATCACGTCCACCGCTTTCGGGCCGTCAGTGGTGCGCATGAAAACCTTGTCGTCACGCACGAACAGATCCGCACCCTCGACCAGCTCCACGCCCATTTCCCGCGCCAAAAAAGCGTGCTCGAAGAACGCACTATTGAAGCGCCCCGGCGTCAGCACCACCACGCTTGGGTCATCGATCGGACTTGAGCTTTTCAGGGTATCGAGCAACAGGTTCGGGTAGTGATCGATCGGCGCAATGCGCTGGGCGGCGAACAGCTCCGGGAACAGGCGCATCATCATCTTGCGGTCTTCGAGCATGTAGCTAACGCCGCTCGGCGTGCGCAGGTTGTCTTCGAGCACGTAATACGTGCCGTCGCCATCACGCACCAGATCGACGCCGGAGATGTGCGAATAGATATCGCGGTGCAGATCCAGGCCTTGCATCGCCAACTGGTATTGCTCGTTGGCCAGCACCTGTTCGGCGGGAATGATCCCGGCCTTGATGATGCGCTGCTCGTGATAGAGGTCGGCGAGAAACATGTTCAACGCTTTGACGCGCTGGATGCAGCCGCGCTCGACGATCCGCCATTCACTGGCAGGGATGCTGCGCGGAATGGTGTCGAAAGGAATCAGGCGCTCGGTGCCCTGCTCGTCGCCGTAGAGCGTGAAGGTAATGCCGGCGCGATGGAACAGCAGATCGGCCTCGCGTCGCCGTTGAGCCAGCAGTTCGTCAGGCGTGTCGGCCAGCCAGCGGGCGAACTCCCGATAATGCGGGCGAACCTGGCCGCCGGCATCGTACATCTCATCAAAATAGGTGCGGATCATGCCGTACTCCTTGTCACCCGGACATACAGGCCTTCGCAAGGCCCGTGCCATCGGCATAAACGCTTTGATTTCAATCGGTTGGAAATACACGCCGCAGGCACCGCACCATTCCTGTGCGGCAAATGCCCCAACCGGATTGCCCCCGCTTCATTGCGACGCACTGCATCGCCTATCACCAGCATAGTCAGAGTTGATTTCACTGCCCGGCGCTGCCTGCGGATAATCCGCGCATTCGCTGCAAAACTTCCGCGTGCACAGCGCCGCGAAGTCGCCAGCTCAACTGATCTGGACTGCCCTCGCAGCCCGCCCCGCTGTAACCCTGACCGGTTTCCTCTCCTTGTCGGTCTTCCCTTTTAGCCACCCTCTCCGGTGGCTCTTTTTTGCCTCGGTTTCTTGTTTCAGGGTTTTGCCACGGCGCTTTGCGTACGCCGGAAACGACAACGGCCAACCCGAAGGTCAGCCGTTGTTCAACCATTGAAATCAGAGATCAGTTCAAACGGTGGCGATTGCGCACCTCCTGCTTCACGCCCCAGCCTTCGATGATGCCGCCCAAAGGTTCAACCACGGCAGAGAATCCCTGCTCGAAGTCGCCGATATCGTCATACGTCGCGTACATCACTTTGCTCAATTCCAGCGCCCACGCACCGTCATCACGCACGCTGACCTGAGCATTGATGGATTCACCGCGAAATTTGCCTGCCGCCCTGCGCGCCCGCTCCTCGTCCGGGAAAATTGCGTAGAACTCGATGGGATGGAATCGGGAAAAATCGAAACCGCCTTCTTTCATGCGGCGCAGAACATTGCTGCTGATGTCTTCTTGATAGGCTGTGCTCATGAATCGTCCCCCTCGCATAGATGGATAGACTTTCCGTATTCCCGCCCCGGGCCTCTGGCCAAAGTACTACGGCAACGTGGTTGCACGCGGGAACAAGCATGTAGCTGACAAGACCAGACCTTAGCGATCCGTTCGCTGATCTCGCTTGCAGAGTAGCCCCAAGTTAGAGCCGCTGCCAAGGCCTGGTGTGAAAGGTGTCAGGAAGAATGTCAGACGGGAGTAATGCTGCGGATTTCGATGCTGTTCTGGGTTTTCAGGTTTTTCACGCCCGCATCGGCGGTGCGCCCTTCCAGATCGTTCAGGTCCAGTTCGGCGGCGACGGGCAGAAGCCGTGCCTTGATCAATCGAGCGGCCTCATCGTCGCTGGGACATTCCGCGCGCTCGAACACCTCATCGACAATTTCACCATGATCGTCCACGAAAGTGACTTTCCACTTTTGCATCGGTGCCTCCTCGATCAAACCCGCAAATGGGCTTACACCTATCTCGACTGTGTACGCCGAAAGTTGGTTCAAAAGGATTACAGCGGGCAAAGATGAAAAAAACGACATCTATCGTGGGGGGCAAACAAATGTGGGAGCGAGCCGGCTCCCACAGGGGAGTTGCAGTGTTCTTTTAGTCGTTGCTTGGCTTGTTGATCGCCTGCAGCACGTATTGCGGCAAGGCGAAGGCGCCGATGTGGATTTCCGGGTTGTAGTAGCGGGTAACGATGCCGCTGCCGATGAAGCGCTGTTGCAGGGTTTCACGGCTGAGCTTGCGGTAGGCCGGGTTGGTCGAGCCCCACGCAAATGTCATCGAGCCGCCGATGTAGGTCGGTACGGCCGCCTGATAGAAGTGCCAGTCCGGGAACAGGCTGTTGAGGCGACCGGCGGTGGTTTTCACTTCGTCGATCTGCATGAACGGCGTGCCGTTCTGGGTCACGAGGATGCCGCCCTCGTTCAGGCAGCGGTGGCAGGCCTGATAGAAGTTTTCCGAGAACAGCACTTCGCCCGGGCCGATCGGGTCGGTGGAGTCGGAGATGATCACGTCGAATTTTTCCGTGGTGGTGGCGACGAAACGCATGCCGTCGTCGATCACCAGGTTCAGACGTGGATCGTCGTAGGCGCCGCTGGAGTGGTTCGGCAGGAACTCTTTGCACATGTCGACCACGGTGCCGTCGATCTCGACCATGGTGATGTGCTCGACACCGGCGTGCTTGGTCACTTCGCGCAACATGCCGCCGTCACCGCCACCGATGATCAGCACGCGCTTGGCACTGCCGTGAGCGAGGATCGGCACGTGGGTGAGCATTTCGTGGTAGATGAATTCGTCGGCTTCGGTGGTCTGGATCACGCCGTCCAGCGCCATGACACGGCCCATACGCGGGTTCTGGAAGATCACCAGGTGCTGGTGTTCGGTGCGCACTTCGTGCAGCAGTTTTTCCATGCGAAAACGCTGGCCGTAGCCTTCGTAGAGGGTTTCCAGGTACTCGCTGGTTTTGGTGACGGTCATGGTCAAGTGCTCCGATGAATGCGCGGGCGCCAATCGTGGGGACGATTGCCCGGGAAAGGCGCGCATTCTACGTTGCCGAAGATGACAGGTCGAACCTCACTTCATCGGCAAACCATAATCCCTTGTAGGAGTGAGCCTGCTCGCGATAGCGGTTTTTCAGTCACTGACTCATTGACTGGAAAATAGCTATCGCTAGCAGGCTCACTCCTACAGGGTATTGCGGTGTTCTCGGGATCGGGTCAGATCCGCACGTTGCCGCGCGGCCCGGCGATCGCCCAGATGATCAGGCCCAGCACTGGCAGGAGGATGATCAGCAACACCCAGACGATTTTCATCCCGGTGGTCGCGCCGCTTTTCAGCACATTGATGATGGCCCAGATGTCGAGGGCAAGGATGATCAGGCCAATCAGACCGTTGAACGTGGAACCCATGGTGTCGCTCCAGAATAGTGGCATGCACTTTTAGGATAGACGGTCGCGCGCAGGGTTCCCTTTTATTACGTTCAGACGTGAACGGCGATCTTCAAGGCTTCCAGCGAAGGCGCGGCGGCGATGCCGACTTCGGCGCACAGTTCCAGCACCCGAGGCACGTCGTTGCCGAAAACCAACACCATTTGCAATTCGTCGTCGAGCAATTGGCTGAAGTTCATCAGCGTGTAGCCGCCGTTTTCCTTGTTCATGCTGCTCATCTGCACCTGGATGCGGTTGAGTGCGACCAGCGCTTCGGTCTTGGCCAATTGCTTGGGCTTGAGGTTGAAATCCACGCCTGGGCCGAACGAGGCGACGATCTGCGCGAACAGGTCGCCATAGGTGTCTGCCTGGAACAGCACGGTTTCCGGCAAGCTACCGACCACGACCCACTCGCCCAGCGGGATCGGGAAGGTGTCGTCGTAGTTGATGTCGGGGTTGGCTGCCAGAAAAGCATCGGCATCGGCGTAGGCCTGTGCCGCTTCGTCGGCGACTTTCACGATCTCGTCCTCGCCCATGCAGCCGGAGCTGATTTTGCTGATGAGTTCGACGAGTGCAGCTTTCATGAGGGCGGATCCTGTGGCGAAGGTGAATTTCGAGGGCGCGAAGGATAGCGCATTCTCTCCTTCGCCACAGTCCATCAGAAGGGATTTCAACCCGACAGCTTTTCCAACTGAGCAGTGGTATCAACCGCGCCCATCGTCCGGGCCGCGTCGAGTGCAGTCACGCCATTGGCGTCCTTGGCCTGCGCGTTGGCGCCTTTGCTGATCAGGTATTCAACGATTTCAACACGGTTGAACATCGCTGCCATCATCAGCGCCGTACGCCCGTCAAATGACGAGCCCTCAATCTCGGCACCCGCCTCGACCAGCGCCTTGACCACTGCCAGATCACCTTTGAACGCCGCACCGGCAATCGGACTCTGGCCGTTGCCATTGCGCATTTCCGGGTCGGCCTTGTGTTTAAGCAGCACTTGCACCGCATCCACATGGCCGTAGTAGCTGGCCAGCATCAGCAATGTGTCGCCCTTGCTGTTTTTCAGGTTCACCGGCAAACCGGCCGTGACCAGACGATCAAGCATCTCGGCATCACCGTCGCGCGCCTTGTTGAAAACCTGCTCGGTGAATTCGGCAGCTTCTTCAGGGGTCATCTGGCGGCTTTGGTCGGACATGGTGCAACTCCACTTTCGGTCAATCGGAAAGCCGACAGTTTCCCGAGCGAGACGCTGGCTGTCACCCCCTTTTTCTCAAGTCGCGCCATAGCCAGATTCAATAACGATGCTTGCCCTGATGAATTTCCGCCAACACTTCGTCGGTGACTCGTACGTAAGTCTGCGTGCCGGGCAGCCAAGCGTAAATCGGGTCATCGCTGGTCTGGCCGGGGTCGAAGCCTTCATTTTTCAATCGGGTTTTCTGGTATTTGAAGGTACCGGTGGTTTCCATTTTTACCTTCACCCGCAGGAACAACGGCACCGCGTAGGCCGGCATACGTTCGCGGGCAAAGGTCAGCAACTCGGCGAAATCCAGCGTCGCCAGGGACTCCGCCGGCGTGATAGCCGCCATCCCGGCACGGCCGTTGGTATTGCGAATTTCCACCCCATAGGCCACCGCTTCGGAGATGTGCGGGTGTTGCAGCAACAGGTTTTCGACTTCAGTGGTCGAGACGTTTTCGCCCTTCCAGCGATAGGTATCACCGAGTCGATCAACAAATTGTGCGTGGCCGAAACCGATGTTGCGCAGCAGATCACCGGTGTTGAAAAAGCGATCGCCTTTGCTAAACACGTCGTGAAGGACAACTTTGGCGGTTTTTTGCGGATCGGTGTAGCCATCCAGCGGCGCCTTTTCGTCGATTCGCGCCAGCAGCAAGCCCTGCTCGCCCTTGCCGACCTTGCGCATGAAACCGTCGGCACCGCGCAGCGGCTCTCCGCTGTCATGATCGTAAGCCACCAGCTCCCAAGCCATCAGCGAGAAGCCAATGGTGTTGTCGAAGTTGAGGATGTTGGTAAAACCAATGTTGCCGTCGCTCGCCGCGTACAGCTCACAGATGTGCTCGACGGCAAAGCGCGTCTTGAACTCAGCCCAGGCGCCGGGGCGCAAGCCATTGCCGATCATCTTGCGCACCTCGTGGCGGCTGTCATCGGCGCTGGCCGGTTGATCGACCAGATAGCGGCACAACTCGCCGACGTAACCGATGGTCGTCGCGCGATAACGACGCACGTCGTTCCAGAACTGGCTGGCGCTGAACTTGCGACGAATCGCGAAGCCCGAGGCGCCGTTGACTGCCGAGCCCCAGCACACGCAAAGACCGGTGGCGTGATACAGCGGCAAGGTGCAGTAGACGACATCGTCGGGGCCCATGTTGAGGGCGATCATGCCGAAACTGGCGGAGCTGCGCATCCAGCGCCCGTGCTTGAACACCCCGGCCTTGGGCAGGCCGGTGGTGCCGGAGGTGTAAATGTAGAAACACGGATCGTCGAAAAACACCTGCTGACTGCTCGGCGGATTATCACTGGCGGCGTCGGCACTGGCGCTGATCAGATTGACGTAGCCTTCGGGCGCAATGCCCGGATGGCTATAGGTGTCCTGATCGGCGACAAACCAGGTGCGCGGCGTGGTAATCGCCACTTGCTCGCGAATCGCCGCATACGCCGGAAGCAGTTCTTCGCCGACGACAATTGCCACCGGCGCCACCAGATTCACACTGTGGATCAGCGTGTCGCGAGTCTGCGAGGTATTGAGCAGAGCACTGACCGCGCCGACCTTGGCCAGCGCCAGAATGGTCACCAGCAACTCCGGGCGGTTTTCGATAAACACCGCGACCACGTCGCCCTTGCCGATGCCCTGCCCGTTCAGATAATGAGCAATGCGGTTGGCCCACTGATTGACCTGCGAATAGGTCAGCGATACATCGCCCTGCAATAACGCCGGCCCCTCGGGATTGCGCAGTGTCGCTTGCTCGAACGTCCAGCCAAGGCCACAGCTTTGGGTCGGATCCGTGACGTTGGCCACCTTCATGCCCTTGACCACCCGAGGGATAGCTTTGGCGATCATCGGCAGTTTGCGGAGCATCATGCCCCAGGTAATCGTGTCGCTTGGCGCGTGGCTCATAAAAGCTCCCCGTCCGACCTTGGCGTGCAGGTCGATGTTTTTATTTTTCGGGCTTTGGCTTGCAGTAACCGACGCGTGCGAGCGCGGGTCGAGATCGAAAATACGTCAGCGCTTCTCAGACTGTACACGCGGTTTTTGCAATGTTTTGTATCCGCTGATCGGCCGAGGGCGGCGATGATCATCGGGTAAGCGATTGGTTCCGTTGTTTCGATAACGATCCCGCAAAATGCAGGATGCACGATGGCCATTCATGCAGTTTGCACGACGACCTGAATTTTCATTATTTATAACTAATTGATTTATAACGATAATTTTATTTTTAAATGCTGGCACAATCACTGCAACCTCCTTTGCATGCTTGCCATTCAAGTGCATACGGAGCTGAAAGACATGAGCCTGATCCAAGAAAAATTTACCTCCCTGTTCTCCAACTTCGACGTCACCACTGCGCCACGTCCCGATGGCGGGATCCTGCTGACTCTGCGCAGCAGCGACGGCAAAGTGTTTAAACGCGCACTGACTTATCAACAACTGCATGCCGGCGACCAACTGTCGTGGGCGATCAGTGCAATTCGCCGCGACCTGGCTGAACAGGCCAGTGAACTGCCGCAAATTGCCATGCTGCAGAGCCAGCAGCGTTTTGCCCTGCCGACTTATCACTCGCTGTAACTTCTAAAGCGCTTTAAACAAAACAGGCCGTGGAGCTCTCGCTTCACGGCCTGTTTTTTTATGCGCGATCTCCATCGCGATCGCGAACTCTTTGTAGGAGCTGCGGAACGCTGCGATCTTTTGATCTTTTTTTTAAGATCAGAATCAAAAGATCGCAGCCTTCCGCAGCTCCTTGTATGTTGCCCTCACACCAGTCAATTGAGATCTAAGCTCGCTGGTGCGGACATACGAAGATGTGTTTCTGGGGGAGACCGATCGCTCCTAAAGGCAGGACTTGCTCCTGACCTTGTCTGTAGAGAGGTCCCCCCGCCTCATTGCCCACCACGAAGAGTATCGAGAAGCCGACAAGTCGGACTTCGCATTACAAGGTTGCAGTGGCATGAAGTTCGAGGTCAGGGGAACCAGGATGCATTTCTAACCCAGTTCACTCGGAGTTGAAAGCATGAGCATGCATGTCGGTTTGGATGTGGGGTCTCGCACGACCGCCATGGGCTGGCGCAACGACGGCCGTTTTGCAGGGGCCTGCAACATCGACCAAACACCCGCCGGGCGCAAAGCAGCGGTCAACAGGTTGCTCGAGCTCAAGCCTTTATCCGTAGTGATGGAGGCCACCGGCATCTATTACCTGGATTTGGCCATGGAGCTCACCGCGGCGGGTTTGCCCGTTTCGGTTATCAACCCGAAGAGCTTTCATAACTTTGCCAAGCTGATGCTGAAAAACAGCAAAACCGATGCGATCGATGCCCAGTTGCTAGCCGAATACGGCGAACGCATGAGCCCAAAATTGTGGACGCCGCCCACGACCATACAGTTGGAACTGCGGGCTATCGGAAGGCATATCAATCGTTTGACGTGTCATCGCACCCGAGCCAAGAACGAGCTGCATGCGCTGAAAGCTACTCAAACAACCGTGAAAATGCTGATTGAAGACGAAGAAGAAGCCATTGAAGCTTTTGACAAGCGAATCGAGCGTTTCAGGCTCGCAGGTCGGGCGCTGATCGACAACTGCCCGACGCTAAGCGCCCAGTTTGGGCACATGATCGCAGCGCCGGGCATGGGCGAAATTTCAGTATTTGCGGCACTGGCTGAATTGACGACCTTGCCAGTGACACTTAAGTCCGCGCAGGTCAGCCGACATGCAGGACTCGATGTGCGGCTTACGCAATCAGGTACCAGCATCGATAAACCTGGGCGGATAAGTAAGGGCGGAAACACCTACCTACGTTCAGCGATGTACATGCCAGCGCTGACTGCCATACGTTGCGACAGCAACGTGAAAGCCTTTTACGAAGCGTTGATCGGGCGAGGGAAGAGAAAGATGCAGGCTATCGTCGCCGTCATGCGCAAATACCTGACCGGCTTGTGGGCCTGCATGCGAGCCGGCGAAGATTTCAATACGGCCAAGCTTTTTTGCGCAAAAGATCTCGCAAAAGCTTGACCGTGAACAGAGTATCTACAGGGATTGTGTGGGTTAGAAGGCTTCGGGTTCGATGCCGGTGAAGGTGTCGACGGTGATGTGGCTGCCCAGCTCGCCGCCTTCGCGAGCCAAACCGCAGGTTTGCAGGCCGGCAGACTGCGCGGCGTCGAGTTCTTCGACGATATCCGAGAGGAACAGGATTTCTTCGGGTTCGACGCCAATGGCTTTCTGGATATTGGTGTACGACTGCGAATCGCGCTTGGGCCCCGACGTCGTGTCGAAATAGCCGCTGAACAGCGGTGTCAGATCCCCCGCCTCCGAGCAGCCGAAAATCAGCTTCTGCGCCTGAATCGAGCCCGACGAGTACACAAACAGTTGATAACCCGCCTGATGCCATTGCTTGAGCGCTTCAACGGCATCCGGATAAACATGCCCTTTCAACTGCCCGGCGTGATAACCCTGGGCCCAGACCATGCCTTGCAAGGCCTTGAGCGGAGTGGCTTTGCGATCTTCCTCGATCCAGCTCAAGAGGATTTCAACAACCCGTTCAACATCCGCCTGCGGTGCATTGCTGTCACGGCGCACGGCATCAAGTTGCTCGGCGACATCGGCACGCTCGGCGTTCTGACGGACAAAGTCCGGCAGGTGTTTAGCGGCATACGGAAACAGCACGTCGAAGACGAAACTCACCGCGCTGGTGGTGCCTTCGATGTCAGTGACAATGGCTTTGATCGACATCGAATCAGTCCTCCAGTCGCGGGAAACGACCGGCGATGTCTTCGCCGGTGAAATTGGCAACCCAGCCTTCAGGGTTGTTGAACAGACGGATCGCGACAAAGTGCGGATGCTCGCCCATGTCGAACCAATGCTTGGTGCCGGCCGGCACTGAAATCAGGTCGTTCTTCTCACAGAGCACGGCGTAAACGTAATCGTCGATGTGCAAGGTAAACAGCCCACGGCCAGCAACGAAAAAGCGTACTTCGTCTTCGCCATGGCGGTGTTCTTCAAGGAACTTGGCGCGCAGTTCGGCTTTTTGCGGGTGATCACTGTTCAGGCTGATCACGTCGACAGTAATGTAACCGCGCTCGGTCATCAGCTTGTCGATCTGCTCTTTATAAGCGCTGATCACTTCTTCCTGGGTGGCGCCGGGCTGGATCTTTGCGGCGGCTTGCCAGCGGTCGAAGCGCACGCCCTGTTCGGCCAGGGTCGAGGCGATGTCTTCAAAGTGGGTCAGCACTTTGTTGGGAATCTCGGGGCTGGAGACGTGATAGACGGACAGGCTGCTCATTGGGGCAATTCCTCGGTATCAGCCTTGCCGTCCGGTTCTTGCAGACCGGTCGGGCACAGCATTTCATCAGGCAAATGGGCTGCTTCTGGTGAAGTCAGCCTTGGCGGTTCATGACGCTGCGGGTTTTCAACTCGCATTCAAACAAAAATTCAAAAGCCTCGATCTGTCGCAGCGCGTCGTTCATCTGCGCACCCCAGGTGTAGAGGCCGTGGCCGCGAATCAGATAACCGACGCAATCGGGATGGGCGTCGAGCCAAGGCTGCACCTTGGCGGCGAGGCGCGCAATGTCCTGATCGTTGTCGAAAATCGGCACGCGCACCCGCGATTCGTGGGTCGAGATGCCGCTGAAGGCTTTTTGCAGTTCGTAGTCTTCGAACTCGATAAAGTCTTCCGGGGTCAGGCGCGACAACACCGTGGCGTTCACCGAATGAGTGTGCAGCACTGCGCCGATCTCCGCCCGCCAGCTGTAGAGCTGGGTGTGCAGCAGGGTTTCGGCGGACGGTTTTTTACCCGGCTCCAGACTGTTGCCGGAAAGGTCCGTGGCGAGCACATCGTCCAGGCCCAACTGGCCCTTGTGCTTGCCGGATACGGTCAGCAGCGCTTCGCTCGGCGACAGGCGCGTCGAGTAATTACTGCTGGTGGCCGGCGACCAGCCGCGACCATAAAGAAAGCGCCCGGCGTCGACGATTTGCTGGGCGAGTTGTTCACGCGTAAGGCTCATGGCCTGTCCTCTTGCATACGTGTGGCAATGATAACGGCAGCAGCGAGCGCCGCGAGACTGGCAATACTAAAGGTCAATGTCGCGCCGAGGGCATTCCAGCTGTAACCGGAATACAACGCGCCGAGCGCACCACCGGTGCCGGCCAGTGCTGCGTACAACGCCTGGCCCTGCCCTTGCTGGCGGGCGCCGAAGCTACGTTGCACGAACGCGATGGCAGCGGCGTGAAAACTGCCGAAGGTCGCCGCGTGCAGAATCTGCGCGAGCAACAGCACCCACAGAAACTCGGCGAACGAACCTAGCAGCAACCAGCGCAGCGCCGCCAGCAGAAAACTCGCCATCAGCACGCGGCGCAGGGAAAACCGCGCAAGAATCCGGCTCATGGCCATGAACATCAGCACTTCGGCGACCACGCCCACGGCCCAGAGCATACCGATGGTGCCGCGTGTGTAGCCGAGTCGTTCGAGGTGCAAGGTCAGAAAGGTGTAATACGGGCCGTGGCTCATTTGCATCAGCGCCACACAGCCATAGAACGCCAGCACGCCGGGATTGCGCAGTTGCTTGAGGAAGCCCTCACTGCTCGGCCGATTGCCTTGCGGCGGTTGCGCATTCGGCACCCACAGGCTGCTGAGGACGATGCCGGCCATGATCAACACCAACGCCGCCGGATAAATGTCGAGGCTCAGCCATTCGAACAGCCGCCCCAACACAACCACGGTGATAATGAAACCGATCGAACCCCACAAACGAATCTGGCTGTAACGCGAGGTCTGCCCTTGCAAATGCGCCAGGGTGATGACTTCAAACTGCGGCAGCACCGCGTGCCAGAAGAATGCGTGCAGCGCCATGACCATCGCCAGCCAGGCGTAGGTCTTGCTGACGAAAATCAACGAGAAGGTCAGTAGTGTGCACACCGCGCCAAAGCGCACGATGGCCAGGCGTCTGCCGGTGTAATCGCCGAGCCAGCCCCAGATGTTCGGCGCCACGCAGCGCATCAGCATCGGAATGGCGACCAGCTCACCGATGCGCGCCGGACTGAAGCCGAGATGGTCGAAGTACAGCGCCAGAAACGGCGCTGTCGAACCGAGCAAGGCGAAATAGAACAGATAGAAACTGGACAGCCGCCAGTAAGGGAGCGCCGTCACGGTTATGCCGCGACAGCTTTAGAACCTGCCATCAAAGCTGACCCAGCACCGGCGTGCTCACGCGCACATCGGCGTTCTGGCCACGGTGACGCAGCAGGTGATCCATCAGCACAATGGCCATCATCGCTTCGGCGATCGGCGTGGCACGAATGCCGACGCAAGGGTCGTGACGCCCCTTGGTGATCACGTCCACCGGATTGCCGTGGATGTCGATCGATCGACCCGGGGTGGTGATGCTGGAAGTCGGCTTCAACGCCAGATGCGCAACGATCGGCTGACCGGAGGAAATACCGCCGAGAATGCCGCCGGCGTTGTTGCTGAGGAAACCTTCCGGAGTCATTTCATCGCGGTGTTCGGTGCCGCGCTGCGCGACCGAGGCAAACCCAGCGCCGATTTCCACGCCTTTCACTGCGTTGATGCTCATCAGTGCGTGGGCCAGTTCAGCGTCGAGGCGGTCGAAAATCGGCTCGCCCAGACCTGGCATGACGCCTTCGGCGACCACGGTGATTTTTGCGCCGACCGAGTCCTGGTCGCGACGCAATTGATCCATGTAGGCCTCAAGCTCAGGAACCTTGTCCGGATCCGGGCTGAAGAAGGCGTTCTCTTCCACCGAATCCCAAGTCTTGAACGGGATTTCGATCGGACCGAGCTGGCTCATGTAGCCACGAATGACGATGCCTTGGGTTGCCAGATATTTCTTGGCAATCGCACCGGCCGCTACGCGCATCGCGGTTTCGCGGGCCGAACTGCGGCCACCGCCACGGTAGTCGCGCTCACCGTATTTATGGTGGTAGGTGTAGTCGGCGTGGGCCGGACGGAACAGGTCCTTGATCGCCGAGTAGTCCTTGGACTTCTGGTCGGTGTTGCGGATCAGCAAGCCGATCGAGCAACCGGTGGTGCGCCCTTCGAACACGCCGGAAAGGATTTCGACTTCGTCGGCTTCCTGACGCTGGGTGGTGTGGCGGCTGGTGCCTGGCTTGCGGCGATCAAGGTCGCGCTGCAGGTCTTCGAGGGAGATCTCCAGGCCCGGCGGGCAGCCGTCGACAATGGCGACCAACGCCGGACCATGGCTTTCGCCAGCGGTGGTGACAGTGAACAACTTGCCGTAGGTATTGCCGGACATGCAGGACGCTCCGTGAAATCAAACCCAAATTCGTGATGCGCGCCAGTATACGCAGGCTAACCGAGTAGTTCATCCTCGAACCTTAGTGGTGCTGGCGAGTCCAACCGGCACCTTGGCGAATGATGGCGTGATGATGCTGCGAGTTTTGATCTTGAGTCTTACCCTGTTTACGGGCTTTGCCCAAGCGACGGTCCTACAACGCCCGGTCACTTTGGATACCGGCACCGGCGAACTTTTCGGTTCGCTGCTGCTGCCAAAATCTGACAACCCGGTGCCGGTTGTCCTGATTATTTCTGGCTCGGGTCCTACGGACCGTGACGGAAACAACCCCGACGGTGGGCGCAATGACAGCCTCAAGCGCCTGGCCTGGGTGTTGGCCAAACACAACATTGCCAGCGTGCGTTACGACAAACGCGGTGTTGCCGCGAGTCTCGCTGCGACGCCGGATGAGCGCAATTTGTCGATAGAAGCCTACGCGGCGGACGCGGTGGCATGGGGGCAGAAGCTCAAGGCCGATCCGCGTTTCGGCAAATTGATTCTGCTCGGGCACAGCGAAGGCGCGCTGATTGCCAGCCTCGCTGCGCCGAAAGTCGATGCAGCGGCGGTGATTTCTCTGTCCGGCAGCGCCCGTCCGGTCGATCAGGTGATCCGCGAGCAACTGGCCCGCAGCCTGCCGCCACCGCTGATGCTGCGCAGTAACGAACTGCTCGACAGCCTCAAGGCTGGCCACACCGACGACAATGTTCCGCAGCCGTTGCAGGTGATTTTCCGCCCGAGCGTGCAGCCGTATCTGATTTCACTGTTCCGCCAGGACCCGGCAAAAGCGTTCGCGCAATTGAAGATGCCGGCGCTGATTGTTCAGGGCAGCAACGATATCCAGGTTGGCACCGAGGACGCGAAACGCCTCAAAGCCGTCAAACCGGACGCCGATCTGGTGGTGATCGAAGGCATGAACCACGTCATGCGCATCGTGCACAACGATATGAAGCGGCAATTGGCTTCGTACAAGGATCCAAATTTGCCGCTGGCGGCGGAACTCGGCGCGAAGATCATCGAGTTTATTGACGGACTTCGCACCCGTTAAGCGCGGTTTACCCTCTAGTCCTGCAAAAAACGGCCGATAAGCCTTTGTCGCCAGCGCAATGGCTGGCGACAAGCAGGGCTTGGACAGGATCTCGCCGTTATGACTGATACCCCGACTTCACCCGACACCACCGCTGAAAAAGACGCACCGCCAGCGGTCGAGCTGCCGTGGGCGGATGTCCACGTCGAGCACCACAAGATGCTCCGCCTGGCCCCGCTGCAGACCGACCGCAACACCGGCGGTCGCCCTTTGCGCTTCGTCGAATTCGGCTATGCCGAGCGCAACAGCAAAGAAAAAAGCCTGATGCGCATGGCCATCAAACTGCCCGGCCAGCGTGTGCGCAAAGAGCAGAATCAACTGGACGTGTGGGTTGATCACACGACCAAGCGTGTGCACTTCGGCCCGGACAGCGGCTTGCAGATCGAACCGATGAACCGTGGCATTGGCCGCTATATGGCCGCGCAAGGCATCAATTGGGCGAAAAAGCGCTGGCCGACCTACACCGTCGACGGCATGGATTTGAACAACAAGGACGCGCTGAACGAAGACACGCGTCTGCGTCGCGATCATTTCCTGCGTGTGCATGGTTTTGATGTGGTCTATGCCGATGCCCAGCATTTGAAGGGTAGCGTCAAGGAAGTGCAGGTTGGCGATCTGCTCGGTGACTGGAACAGCGAAAAGCTGCAGATCGTCGAAATTCTTGAAGCGGCGCAGATGCTTCAGCAAGCGGAGCAAAATCTGGCCGAGCAGGAAGTGAAGCTGAAGAAGCAGGAAGACAAGGTCAGCAAGTTCAAGCGTGAAGACGCCGGGCTGCGTTTCACCATCACTTGTCTGGTGGCGTTTGCAGTGTTTCAGGCAGGGTTGTTGATCTGGATTGCCACGCACCGGTAGATCAAAAGATCGCAGCCTTCGACGGCTCCTACACGGGATGGTGTACCCCCTGGAGCTGCCGAAGGCTGCGATCTTTTGCTTTTAACGGGTCAGACGCGGGAAGCGAACAAGGCCTGATGATCGCGGCACTGCTCCGCCGTCAGCATGAACACGCCATGCCCGCCGCGCTCGAACTCGAGCCAGGCGAAATCGACTTCCGGGTACAGCGCGTCAACGTGTACCTGGCTGTTGCCCACTTCAACGATCAGCAAGCCCTTCTCGGTCAGATGATCGGCCGCTTGAGCCAACATCCGTCGAACCAGATTCAGACCATCATCGCCACACGCCAGACCCAGCTCGGGCTCATGTTGATATTCGTCCGGCATGTCGGCGAAATCTTCCGCATCCACGTAAGGCGGGTTCGACACGATCAGGTCGAAACGCTGACCCGGCAAACCATCAAATCCATCGCCCTGCACGGTGTACACGCGCTCATCGACACCATGACGCTCGATGTTCTGATTGGCCACTTCCAGCGCTTCGAACGACAGATCCGCCAGCACCACTTCGGCGTCCTGGAACTCGTAGGCGCAGGCGATACCGATGCAACCGGAGCCGGTGCACAGGTCGAGAATCCGCGCAGGTTCGGTGCCGATCCACGGGGCGAAGTGTTTTTCGATCAATTCGCCAATCGGCGAACGCGGGATCAACACACGCTCATCGACGATAAACGACATGCCGCAGAACCACGCTTCACCCAACAGATAAGCGGTGGGAATGCGTTCTTCGATGCGGCGCTTGAGCAGTCGCTGCAGGTTGACCAGCTCGTCGTCTTCCAGCGCGCAATCGAGATAGCTGTCGGCGATTTCCCACGGCAGGTGCAAAGCTCCCAGCACAAGCTGCCGGGCTTCGTCCCAGGCATTGTCGGTGCCATGGCCGAAAAACAGATCCTCCCCATGGAAGCGGCTGACGGCCCAACGGATATGGTCACGCAGGGTACGAAGGCGGGAAGTGATCACGGCGCAGAACTCCAGAAAAAACGACTGGCGATTCTACCAGCCAAAACGCCTGACGACGACGCGGGAAAAACATCGCGCGACAGTAGGAGTTTTCTGTTTTTTGCATCAGCTATTGAACAGAACGTGTAACTTGACAAGGCTGCAGGCCAATAACGACGGTGCCTACGATGGTAGCGATTCACAGAACCGCTCAGCCAGAGGACAATGTCGCAAAAGCCCCACCCCAAGGAGCCCCAGAATGTCCGTTCCAAAAACGATGTTTCAACTCAGCGGTCGCGGTTACGCAGCGGCCACACTGAGCCATGCCACCGTGGTCATCATCGATGCCCAGAAAGAGTATCTCAGTGGCCCGCTGGCCCTGAGCGGCATGGACGCGGCCGTCGCGAACATCAAACAAGTGGTTGCCGCAGCCCGTGCAGCCGGTCGGCCGATCGTGCACGTGCGTCATCTCGGCACCGTCGGTGGCCTGTTCGACCCACAGGGTGAACGCGGCGAATTCATCCCGGGCCTCGAGCCACAAGGCGATGAAACCATTATCGGCAAACTGCTGCCGAGCGCCTTCCATGGCACCGAGTTGCTCGATCGTCTGCAAAACCTTGGCTCGCTGGACTTGATCGTCTGCGGGTTCATGAGCCACTCCAGCGTCAGCACCACCGTGCGTGCGGCGAAGAACCTGGGTTTCCGTTGCACCCTGGTGGAAGACGCCTGCGCCACCCGCGACTTGCCGTTCAAGGGCCGCGTGCTCAGCGCCGCCGTGGTGCAGGAAGCGGAAATGGCGATCATGGCGGACAACTTCGCCACCCTCGCACTGACTCAAGACCTGATCTGATCTGCTCTGATGAGCGGCTCAGCACGCCGCTCATCCGCAAATTCCTCTCATTTGCCGCAAATGCCATAGCCTCAGGAACAACCCGGTCAACTCCCGGTCGAAGGGCCGATACCCATTGAGGAAGGTCGGAATGAAGTTATCCGATGGATTTGACGCACGCCGCTTGCGGCCCAAAGGCCAAAGCAACTGGCGTTTTCGATTCGGCGCGGCGATCGCGGCCATTCTGGCGACGTTTGGCGTGCTGCTGGCGATGGCCGGGGCGGCCAGCCTGCTCGGGCGCCCACCAGCGCTCGGTGACTTGAATGCCACGCCAATGGGCTCGGCAATCATTCTGGCGGTCGGTTTGCTGTTTCTGTATTTCGGTGTTGCTCTGTGGCGCCGCTGCCGCCGTCGCGCGCGGCAATCGCGGGAACTGAACATGTCCCCGCACCTGATGAAAAAACACGACTGAATCACCGGCCTGGCTTTTTGCCGGGCCGTTTTGTTTCGACTTGGGTAAACTGGCCGCCCTTCGCGGAGGCTGACATGCAAGACGACGATTTTTCCCTGTTCAAAAGTGCGATCCAAGGCGTCAAGCCGATCAAGCACGACCGCGCCGACACCGGCAAACCCAAGGCTGACCGCGCACAGATTGCCAAGCTGCGTCAGTCGGCCACCGTGCGCACTGACACCGCTACCGTTGATGGTCTGTCCGATCAGTTCGTGATAGACGTCGGCCCGGAAGACGAGTTGATGTGGGCTCGTGACGGGGTGCAGGAAAGTCAGATGCGCAAACTCAAGGTCGGCCAGATTCCGTTCGAGGGCAGCCTCGATTTGCATGGCATGAGTGTGGAAAAAGCCCGGGAAACCCTTTGGGCGTTTCTTGCCGAAGCGACCAAATTCGAAATCCGCTGCGTACGCGTCACCCACGGCAAGGCTGTGCGTCTGGACGGCAAGCGGCCGATGATCAAAAGCCACGTCAACACCTGGCTGCGCCAACATGCGCAGGTGCTGGGTTTCTGCTCGTGCCAGGCCAAACACGGCGGTGCCGGCGCGGTTTACGTGATGCTTAAACGCACGATGATGGAAGGTCGCGACGAATAATCCGCCCCCTCTGAAGCCCCGCATCGTTAGTCACGATGCAGGGCTTTCACTTTGCTGAAGCTGTTCGAATGGCGTTGCTGAACGGCAGCTCTCGGCAGTCGGCTTTGCACCCACTGCCAGCGCCCTTCGCGATAAGCGGGATTCAATGAGTGACAGGCGACAGCGCATCGTTCGCTGACGATGAGGGCACATAAACCGAATTGCTCTGCTCATGTTCCTCGTGGTGAGCCTTTTCGATACGGTACGCAAGTTCTTCTTCAAGGTTTTCATAGTCGACGTTTTTGCCGTCTTCGTCGCGCAGACCACCATAGTTGAACACGACAAGATGCTTACGAAAGCCTTTACCCTTGCGCGCACTTGGCATCTTGAAAAAGATCTTCCACCGGCTGTCGTTAAAGTTCGGCAGGGTGTCAGCCTTTTCGGCAACGATATGAAGTACGGTATTGAGCTGCATCTGAGCTATCCCGCTGTACGATTCGACCTCTGTGGCTTCAATCGATGTGTAGGGGACTAACCCATCAGCATTGAAAAACCAGATGCCTTTGTCCTTGAGGATCATCAAGGTTTGCGAACCCGCGTTGCGATTCAGCCACGCCATGCCCAAATACCATAACGAACACACCAGCAGCAGCGCAGCGATTCCATTGGAGTCCATACGGAACCCCTGGATGGCCATGACCAAGAATAAAACACCACCCAATAAAGCCCTCACAGGCACGCGGCGACGCTCGGTAAACGCCATATCATTGATTGTACTTTTCATGATTTTCCTTTGGCTAACGGGCGCGAAAATCGCATCCAGGTAATGCAAAAGGCCCTTTCGGGCCGTCGTTTCAATGAACCTTTCACTCAACGCTTGTTGCCTTCCACATGCCAAGGCTCAGCCTCGACACGCAGCCGCTCTGCGCGTTCTTTACACGGTAAAGGTGACCTGCGGCCCGCGATTTTACTCGATAAAATCGCTGAAGTGAGAGATCGGGTCTGGCGCTCTGGGTGTCGGTGAGCGTTTCAGGCCGCGCTGACCGAATTGGGGATTCGCGCCCGCCGGCAATACAACTGCCGACACACATACGCTACCATGTGCCTCATGGCGGGTATGAACCCTGCGTTTATTGCCACTCAGCTCGGTCATAGCGTTCAGATGTTGCTATCGACTTACGCACGATGGACCCCATTCCAGCACTGACTGGGGTGAACTCGGCAAGCTCGAAAACAGCTTGATTGGTACAAAATTGGTACAGACAGAAACAGTACCCCTCTGAAACCCTTATGGAATCAGCCCCTGTGACACTGGAACAGAACTACACCGCGATTCTCGGCCAATTGGGCGAGGACGTCTCCCGCGAGGGCCTGCTCGACACGCCAAAGCGTGCCGCCAAAGCCATGCAGTACCTCTGCCGCGGTTATGAACAGACGCTCGAAGAGGTCACCAACGGTGCCCTGTTCAGCTCCGACAACAGCGAAATGGTGCTGGTCAAGGACATCGAGCTGTACTCGTTGTGCGAACACCACCTGCTGCCGTTCATCGGCAAGGCGCATGTTGCGTACATCCCGAGCGGCAAAGTGCTGGGCCTGTCTAAGGTCGCGCGGATCGTCGACATGTACGCCCGTCGCCTGCAGATCCAGGAAAACCTCAGCCGTCAGATCGCCGATGCAGTGATGCAAGTCACCGGCGCGCTGGGCGTAGCCGTGGTGATCGAGGCCAAGCACATGTGCATGATGATGCGCGGTGTCGAGAAGCAGAATTCGTCGATGATCACTTCGGTGATGCTCGGTGAGTTCCGCGAAAACGCAGCGACTCGCAGCGAATTTCTCAGCCTGATCAAGTAATTCGCAGTACGAAAAAAACCGGCATTCATCGCCGGTTTTTTTTCGCCCGGGAAAAATCGGGTAAGCTGCGCGCCTTTCTTTATTTGCACCGTGAGGCTTTCAACGTGTTCGTCAAAGCGCTTCGTGTCGGCCTCGGCCAACTGGTTATCTTCATCGACTTCATCACCCGTCCGGGCAAGAAACAGCGCCCTGCCGAAACTCAGGCACAGGTCAACGCCGCTGCGAAGGGTCTGACCCTGTATCAGTTCCATGCCTGCCCGTTCTGCGTGAAAACCCGTCGTACGCTGCACCGCCTGAATGTGCCGGTGGCGCTGAAGGATGCGAAGAACAACGAGCAGGATCGTCAGGAACTGCTGGAACAGGGCGGCCGAATCAAGGTGCCTTGCCTGCGGATTGAAGAGAATGGCCAGACCACCTGGATGTACGAGTCCAAGGTGATTATTGATTATCTGGATAAGCGCTTTGCTGCTGTCTGAAGATTATTTGGTGGGTTGATTGACGCCTTCGCGAGCAGGCTCGCTCCCACCCTTTGGAATGCATTTCCACTGTGGGAGCGAGCCTGCTCGCGAAGAGGCCCTCTCAGCCACCGCAAATCCCAGACAAAAATAAACCGGCCCTCGAACCGGTTTATTTGTTTTCAGGCCGCTTTCTCTAGCTGCGCCTGCCGCACCACCGCCGCCAATCGCTTCAATCCCTCATCCAGTCGCGCCGGATCGATGTGGCTGAAGTTCAAGCGCAAATGCCCATGATGTTTATCTGGCTCGGGAAAAAACGGCTCCCCCGGCATAAACGCCACATCATTGGTCAACGCCTCGTTAAGCAACGTTCGCGTGTCCAGCGGTTGCTTCAGCGTCAGCCAGAAAAACAACCCACCCTGTGGCATGTTCCAATCCGCCAGATCAGAAAAATGCGTTTCCAGAGCCGCTTGAAAGGCATTCCGCCGCTGCCGATAGAAGCCGCGCAACTCACTCAAATGCTGCTGATACTTTTCAGTACCAATCCACTGCAACGCCTGCCATTGGCCGATGCGATTGGTGTGCAGATCCGCCGATTGCTTGAGTTTGAGCAAGTGCGGAAAAAGATCGGGACTGGCGATCAGATAGCCGACACGCAAACCCGGCAGCAGGGTTTTCGACACGGTGCCGGTGTAGATCCAACTGGACTTCTGCAGACGCCCGGCAATCGGCTTCGCGCTGCCACCGTCGAAAGTCAGTTCACGGTAAGGCTCATCTTCGATCAGGGTGACGCCAAACTCGTCGAGCAAAGCCGCTACCGCTGCACGCTTTTCTTCGCTGTAGCGCACGGCGGACGGGTTCTGGAACGTCGGAATCAGGTAGATAAACGCTGGGTGATGTTGCTCCAAACGCTCGCGCAACTGCGCCAGGTTCGGGCCGTCGGACTCCTGCGGCACGGTCAGGCAATCGGCGCCGAACAGCTGGAATATCTGTAGTGCGGCGAGATACGTCGGCGCCTCCAGCAAAATTTCCGTGCCCTTGTCGATGTACAACTTGGCCGCCAGATCGAGGGTTTGCTGGGAACCGCTGACCACCAGCACCTGACTCGCCTGACACTCCAGTCCAAGCGCCCTCGCCTCCGCCGCCAACGCTTCGCGCAACGCCGGTTCGCCTTCGCTCATGCCGTATTGGCCAAGAGACAGCGGCATGTCGGCCCATTCAACCTTGGGCAACATGGCTTCAGCAGGCAAGCCGCCAGCGAACGACATGACCTCCGGGCGCTGGGCGGCGGCAAGGATTTCACGGATCAAAGAACTTTTAAGGCGCGAGACACGTTCGGAAAAGGCCATGGAGGTCACCGGTAGCGAGGCGGACGAAAAATGAGTCAAACTGGTTGACTGAAATTACGACAGCTTGAGCGAGTACGTCAACATGATTGACCTTAAAAACCCATCCAGTCAGCAACAGGCGATGGAAGCGTTTTTCTTCGGCTATCAGGCCTTCACCGCCAAGGCTGATGAAATGCTCGAGCGCCGTGGGCTGTCGCGGGTGCATCAGCGCATTGTGTTTTTCATCGCGCGGTATCCGAATTTGAGCGTGAAGGAATTGCTGGGATTACTCGGCGTGAGCAAGCAGGCGCTGAACATGCCGTTGCGGCAGTTGCAGGAAATGCATCTGGTGGACAGCGTGGCGTCGGAGGCCGACAAGCGTAAACGCCTGCTGGAGCTGACGGCGGAAGGCGCGAAATTTGAACAGGCGTTGCGCCGTGAGCAGGTGAAATTGCTGGAGCGGGTGTTTGCCGAGGCTGGTGAAGCGGCGGTGAATGGCTGGTTGGCGGTGAATCTGGCATTGGGGAAAAGTCAGACGGCTCTCGATTGAATGGCACTGCTTCTTCGCGAGCAGGCTCGCTCCCACAGAGGAACGCATTTCAAATGTGGGAGCGAGCTTGCTCGCGAAGGGGCTATCAAGGGCGATATATCCCTATCGACGGAACTTTCGTAAACAAAACCAAAAACAATATTTGCTTTATTTGTACACAAAAGCATAATCCACAGCGTGCGAGTTCCTGACCGCATGGTCAACAAATTCGCGTATGCCTCAAAGGGCCGCTGCCACCCCTCATGGGTCCGGCCCTGGAAATAACAATAAAACTCTTGAGGAGTACTCGCTGTGGAAAGCCGCAAATCCGAAGCATCGACGCTGGACCTCTCGCCACCATTACGCAGTGGCTTGCTGGAACGTCTGTTTAAACTCAGCTTGCATGGCACCACGGTGAAGACCGAGCTGATTGCCGGTCTGACAACCTTCATCACCATGGCCTACATCATCTTCGTCAATCCGAACATCATGGCCGATGCCGGGATCGATCACGGTGCAGCCTTCGTCGCCACCTGTATCGCCGCTGCACTGGGCTGCCTGTTGATGGGCCTGTATGCCAACTGGCCAGTGGGTCTGGCGCCGGGCATGGGTCTCAACGCGTTCTTCACTTACACCGTGGTCGGCACCATGGGCTACAACTGGGAAACTGCGCTGGGTGCGGTGTTCGTCTCCGGTGTGCTGTTCATGATCCTGACTTTTTCGCGGATTCGTGAGTGGCTGCTCAACAGCATTCCGGTCAGCCTGCGCTTTGCGATGGGTGCTGGCGTTGGTTTGTTCCTCGGCCTGATCGGTTTGAAAACTGCAGGCATCGTCGTCGATAGCCCGGCCACACTGATCAAACTCGGCTCCCTGCGCGAACCTGGCCCGCTGCTCGCGGCCATCTGCTTTCTGATGATCGCGATCCTCAGCTATCACCGAGTCTTCGGCGCAATTCTCATCAGCATCATCACCGTGACCCTGGCCGGTTGGGGCCTGGGCATCGTGCACTACGAAGGAATCATGTCGACCCCGCCGAGTCTGGCTCCGACGTTCATGGCCATGAACGTCGCCGGCGTATTCAACGTCAGCATGATCAGCGTGGTATTGGCCTTCCTCTTTGTGCACATGTTCGACACCGCCGGTACCCTGATGGGGGTCGCCCAGCGCGCCAATCTGGTGAACGCTGACGGCCGCATCGAAAACCTCTCCCGGGCGATGAAAGCCGACAGTGCCTCCAGCGTATTCGGTGCCGTGGTTGGAGTTCCTCCAGTAACAAGCTATGTGGAAAGTGCTGCCGGTGTCGCCGCTGGTGGTCGGACTGGTCTTACCGCAGTCACCGTAGGTGTGCTATTTATAGCGGCAATGTTTTTCGCACCGCTGGCCGGCATGATTCCCGCTTATGCCACCGCCGGTGCACTGATCTACGTTGCGATGCTGATGATGGGCGGCATGGCCCACATCGAATGGGAGGAAGCGACTGACGCTATCCCGGCCATCGTCACCGCGATCATGATGCCACTGACCTTTTCGGTCGCCGACGGCATCGCGCTGGGCTTCATCACCTATGTGGCGTTGAAGGCCGGGACCGGCAAGTACAAGGAAATTTCCGTGAGCCTGTGGGTGCTCTGCGCGATCTTCATCGCCAAGTTCATCTTCCTGTAAGCGCTACGCGGTTCAGGCTTCAAAACAGCCTCACCCTGACGGGTGGGGCTTTGTGCATTTTTCAATACAACAAAAAAGGAGGAAAGTGATGAGTCTGGAAACCTGGCTGCTGTTCAGCGGTGCTGCGCTGGTGGTGATCCTGATTCCGGGGCCACTGTCGTTGCTGATGATCAGCAACAGTCTGAATTATGGATTGCGCCGCTCGTACCCGGCATTTCTCGGCGGCGTATTCGCCTCGATCTGTTTGCTCAGTGCTTCGGCGCTGGGGCTGGGTGCCTTGTTGCTGGCATCGGAGCAATTGTTCAGCGCCTTGAAAATCGTCGGCGGGCTGTACCTGTTCTATCTGGCCTGGCAGAGCTGGCAGCAATCGCGCCAGCCATCGGTGGGCGCCGTCGTACCGCAAGCGGCAGCCGTTCCACGCTTTCGCGCATTGTTCGGACGCGCGTTTGTACTGGGTGCCAGCAACCCGAAAGACATCCTGTTTTTTGCCGCCTTCCTGCCACAGTTCCTTAGCGCCGAACAGCCCTTCCTGCCGCAGCTACTGGTGATGATCGCCACCTGGACCCTGCTGGATCTGCTGTGCAAGCTGGCCTACGGTCTCGGTGCCCACGGCGCTGCGCGTTACTTGCGCAGTGGCAAAGGACAAAGCTGGTTCAACCGGATCAGTGCCGGTTTATTCGGAGGCGCTGGCGCTGCATCGTTGCTCAGCAGTCACTGAAACGCGTGAATCACTGATCATTGTTTACCTGAAGCCATCCTGACTGCAACGCACAAGTCTGGATGGCTTTCGCAGCGACCGCTCGCGTTGCTCGTGACATATCCCCGCAATAAAAACCCCATCTCTGACGCGCAATACACAGCAACAACCCGTTGATGTACATCGTTCGAAAAGCGACCGTACTATCACGACTCGCGCAAACAAAAACCTGCCAGAACAAGGAAGTTCAAATGGCCACCATGATACGTAAAGCGTCATTGGAAACTGCGGAAATCACAGACGCTGTCGTCATCACTGACATGCGCTTTGAAAGTAATGAGCGTCATGCTTCGACCATTGACCTCAAACGCAGCCCTGATGAAACAACCAGCATAAAAGCCAAAAGCAAAGTAGATCAGTTGCAACTTGCCGACTCCGTATTCGGCCCGCTACAAATCGGCAACATTTCCATAACCCGAGCGTCTCTCGATGCCTTGGGTGCAACGTTTGCCGGCCAGCCGCTCAATGGCAAGAACACCTTCTTCAGGGTTCCCAAGCGATCTTTCATCAACGCGTTGCAATTCAGCGCTGTCGATATTGAACACTACATGAAGTCCTCAACGGGCCAGGACAGTTATTTATTGACGACACTGCTGTTCGAAATGGCCAGCGAACGTCCACTCAGCGCCCCTCACCTGATAAGAGAAAGTTCGAACGCCACTACAGACAAAGGCAGCTATCGCAGCAAACTGGTAAAACTACTGGGCTCCGCACAAAAACTTGACCTCTATCACGCAAACTTGCCCAAACATAACCCCCGCTGGGTGGGTGTGACAAAAAGCTATGCAACGCTCGGCTCAAGTGTCGGCATTCAGGGTTTCGGGATCTTCATGGGTTTGCGCGGCGTGGTGGATGCCATCAAAGCTGACAATACTACTGAGGTTGTAATCAACAGCGTGGGTATTGGCACGGAAGTCGGCTCCATCGCGGTTGACATCGCCGTCAGCAAAATTGCATCCAATATGCTCTCGGCCGGGCAAGGTGCCCTGCTGGATTTTGCCAAGACCCGGTTTGCGCTGAGGCTCGGCCGTTCCGGCGGTTTGATCGGCGGCGCACTGACATTGCCGTTCGATATCTTCACCGCCGTCAGATCGATCAATGCCGCTGAAAATGCAACCGGCAAAGAAGCCATGGATCATTACGTGAGCGCTGGATTGAGTATTACCAGCGCAGCCATGACGATCATCCTCGGCACCGCTGCGTTGGCAGGGTTTTCATTTGCAGGCCCGGTGGGGCTGGCGGCGGGAGCGATCCTGGCCATCGGATCGCAAATTTATGGCGCAGTGCGTGTGGTGGACGACATTGATGACTACATCGAACTGACCCTGGACGAACGCTGGCGTACAGGCTGGTTTTCGTTCTGCATGATGGATCCTGACCAAGCCGTGCAGAACCGCTATCTGCTGGCAAAAACCAGATTTCAACACGCGAAGCAATTGAAAGAAACAGCCAGAAAACTGCTGGATGGCCAGTTAAAGGACACCACCGAAGCCATTGTTAATGGCAAATTCGAAGTCCACCTCAAACCATCGCGGGTGCGCAAGCGCAACTGGTGGACCAAACAAGACAGCTGGGAAACGGTACAAATCCCCGAAATCAGGGGCGGCGATGATGTCATTGACGCCCGTGACGGTGTGACCAAGGACACGCCTGGGGCAGAACTGGGAACATCTGCCGAACACAAGGGCATTCTTTGGTTCATCAGCGATGGTCAGGATTCGATCAAGGGCGTCGAGGACAAGCCAAACAGCTTTCATTACCGATCGGGAAAAAAAGAGCTGACGGGGGGTGAGAAAAACGACCGCTTCGTGTTTGAGGGTGCAGGGGACCTTTTAGTACAGGATGTGCAGCTATCTGAATACTCGACATTGAAAGGAGGCGCAGGCATCGACACCCTTGTCCTGGCCGGAAACAACTACACCCGCCATACCGATAAAAAAGGCTATGACGTCGATCTGCTCGCACAAACCCTGCAGATAATCATCAACGACCCGTCTACCGAAGGGGCTGAAAAATATACGCTCCACAGCCTTCTTGAAAGTATCGAAAATGTTGAAACCGTAAGCGGTGCAATCAGTGTCGTAACTGGCTCAGAACAACGCAACGTTATTAATTCGCGCGGCGAGGACACTGTTAATGCGGGGGCTGGAAACGATCAAATCCATCTGTCATACCCGGGAGCAACAGCCTCCGGCGAAGCTGGCATTGACGAATACATCATTGACCATAAACCAGGCCGGATCTCCATCATAGAAGACGGAGCAGAGGAAAGTATCATCCTGCTCAACTGGAAATATGAACTGATCGATAGCTGGATAATCGAGAATGGCTCGCTGTTTATCAGTTCACGGTTCGCATTCGCGGACAACCCCAAAAGCGTCGTGGCCATCCAGAACGTCTATAAGAAAAACGAAAACAAATTCGTACTACAGAACAGCAAACTGACGTTCATGACCAGCGACGGCTACTCTTTAAAACTGCCTGATGCACATGACCTTCCCGAGAGTATCGACAATGACCACAAGCTCGAAATCGAGGTCGTCGTTGTAAAAAAAGGAACACCCGAAAGACCGCTTATCCTCCACGCTCCCGAGTGCTCGATCGAACATCAACGCGAGGCGAGTTACTACCTCCCAAGGTCCAGGAAAAATACTACATTCTGGTCGGTAAAGCGTGCCGAAGCGGTAGTCCGCCTGCATCTGGACTACGACATCAGTGAACTGACCAAGGTCGAAGCGCACTTTGGCTCCGGCGAGTGGAAAGCCAATCGAGAATTCTTTGTCGGATGTGACCTGCGTTATCACTTTGGCCAAAACACAATCAAGTTCAGGGATTTCGCCTATGCGGAAGGCGGATCTGACCCCCGAAACATGACCAGAATCCTGAGAACCATGGCCGCACGCCCCAACTACCGGGTTGTGCTCATTTTTAAAGGTGGCGTCACTGTCAATGCCGGACTGACACCCGAAACCGATGTGTGCCCCCTTGCAAGCCACAATCCGTATGGCTTTGATCGCTGGACAACGCCGCTTTCACTGCCGCTGCCACGTCGTGCGGATCAGACCTCTTTTGAATTACCGGACAGCAAACCCTTCAAATTCGACAGGGCGGGGTGCGGCTCGCTTTTTTCCTACCCCGAACAAACCTCGATCCAGAATCTTGAAGGTGCTGGCGCCACGTACCTGATACATCTGGTTGCCGATATAGCGATCAGACTCTCGACACCAGGAGCACTCGCGAACGCCCCAGAGCGATTGCCTTACTCGTCGACTTGGGATCTCGATGCGACAGCACTTGGCAAAGTCGAGATCAGGCTGGAAAACAACCAGTTGCACGTCGGCACCTGCATTATTCATCTGCCCGAATACGAAAGCGAAGACCTGATCGATCAAGTTCGCGTCATCACCGAAAAAGGTGTCGTCCATACCGTCGATCTTTCCTTCGACAGGGTTTACCTGGACGGCCTGGATGCACGGTTCTTTGAAGAGCCCGACTCGGCAAAAACATTGCCCGAAGCCTTCGCGGCAATGGCCAATAAAGAGATCAAAGTGAGAAATATCGTCCTTGCCGACAACCGGCCCGGAGCGCTGAGTTACAGCTTCCCCGCGCACGGCTGGATCCTGCGCAGCGACAAATCTCGCGTTGAATATTCCGCACTGCACGTGATCAACCGCTGCAGCCATCAAGATCTCACCCTCTTCACGCCGCCGCCCTTGATGAATGTGCCTGTCGCTTGACACGCCGTATACCAGGCGAACCCGATACCACGCGCGCACTCCGAAGTTGAAGTAACCAAACTTCTCCATCGTTTTCCCGACCCGGATTTTCCGGGATGTAGACGAGTGCGCCTGAAAAATGCGGCGAGGCACTTGCGTGCGTTGCGCATCATCCCTCAACGAGTAATTTCACATGGCGAAACCACCCAAGAAAGTCCCAGTGACAGCAGCAGCCGATACGACTGTTACAACAAGACCTGCGCAGTCAGGCTCGGGTAGCCGGGTTACCACAAACCTACCTGATACCCCGCTGTCTGGCGTCGACTCAACCACGGGGTCACAGCCCCCCGGCACCTCCACCAATCGGCCGCCAGCCGTCATCGTCAATGAAATCCCCGATACCTACAGGGCCGCCCGTAGCGCAATCGCCTGGCCTCAGGATCGATTGCACGAACTGACGCCAAGCGGAGAAAACACCGGCTTGTTCACCGGGCCGGATCAGCGAATCTACGCGCAAATCGGCAACGAAGGCCGGTTCGTCGTCGAACGAGACTTGCAGGGCAACTACTACGTTCCACTGACTTTTGCGCCCGGAATTCCCGGCCCGGTACTGACCAGGATTGAAGGCCAGGCCAGTTGGCACATCCAGCGTCCCGGCTGGCAATCGACACAGACCCGGCCCGGTACGCCTGCCACGCCATTAACCCTCTCCTACCTGGCGCACGATGACGCAAAAACGCTGACCCGAGCAGAACTATCAACGGGTGGAATCCGTTACAACAAACTCAAACACACCTTCGTCGATACGGCAGAAGGCACGGTCATGGTGCGGAAAAACCAGCAAGGCGATTATCAACTGACCTCTGCAACGAGCAGAGACTTGCCTGATGTATTTTTTGAACAGATTCCCGGAACGGTGCTCTGGCGCTTGAAGAATCCAGGCTCGCCAACCATTGAAAATCCTGCTGCGAGCAGGTCTCGGCCGCTAGCCGAGGCGGACGAACCGCAACCCGGCCCGAGCAAACGCGCGCGGGTCGAAGAGCCTAAAGATCCAGTGCCATCGCCAACTTTCGAACCGCCCCCCCCAGCCGAGCAGACACCGTTCTTCTGGCTACCATGGGGCCATCTGAACAAACCCGTGCAGGTGGAATCCGTCCAGCTCGGCTGGTTTCATTATCCGATAGTGCCCATTGGCTCCAACCGCAACCCCAAAGTGTACTTTGTACAGCATCCTGACTTTACGCCAGCGGGCTTCGACACCTTTGAGCAAATGCTGCGTACAGCGCCCTCGCTGCAGCCTGTTGCAACATTTCGCATCGGCAACGACCCGGGAGAAATAAACCCCGGAAAGCGTTTTTTTGATGAACCGATATCCCGGTCAGTTGCCAATGCGTTCCCCGACTTTTCTGATGCCACTGCCTATACCGTCGCCAGAAAACTGTTTGAACTCGCCGACAACTCACCGGAGATTACCGGCACCGGACTGGTCAATATTCAGGCGGTCCTGCATCAGTGGAAGCAACGACCGTTTCCCACCGCCCCTGCGTATGCCGACCCGCTGAACATGCTGTCTGTGGCGCCGTCCATCGACTTCAACGGAAAAAAACTGATCCGGATGCCCTTCCAGGTCGACGGCGAACTGCAACGACTCACCTTCAATCCACAGCGCTTTCCCATCGAATGGAATCACTACAAAACCTACCCGACAGATCTGAACCTCAGACGCCTGCTCGGCGCCCTGTTGGTGCGCAGCGGCTACGACGTCTTTCCCCTGACTTATGAGCATCGCATGCCAACCCTGGTATTTCGGCGCGAGACCCATGACCAGATTTATTTCATGAAACTGGGTGCGGTGGAACATGTCGGCTTGTCCCACACGCCCGGCAATGAACTGGCAGAACCGAACTTGCCGGCGCGGATTGGCAACGAGGCGTTTGCTGCTCTGACAACCGCGACGATAGAAAACAAAGTGATCTGGCTCATCGGTGGAGTATTGAAGGTCGATTCCACTCCGGATTCGGTGTTCGTTATCAGAGAGCGCTGAGTTGTCTCTGACACTCGCACCGCGCCTGCCGGAGCGAGTGGCAATCCTCCAGACGTCTCGTAACACCGTGCAGCACTTGCCCTCATCACAATACATATATACCGCACGCCAAGGACTTCTTTTGCCGACCATGATCCCTTCGGAGTCACTGGCCAGGCGACCGCAAAGTGGCGACCTGAACATCTGCCCCTATGCAAACGACTGGATCAACCATCCAAAGGAGTCATTCAATGGCCAAGCCACCCAAGAAAATTCCGCGCACGCTTCCACCCGACTCACACGTGACATCAGTCGAACATTCAAACATTGCTCACGAGGCCAATACTGGTGAAAACGTTCATCCTGCTCCTGGCACCGCCAACGTGCCTGCCTTAGCCGAATCGTCATCTGCCAATGCCTTGCCGGCGGCACCGGAACCGCGCCCCACTGTCACTATCCATCACTTACCGCCTGAAGCTTCCCAACGCCCCTCAGTCATCGTCCACCACCTTCCTGAGGTTTCAACGCTTGCAAACGCCGCGGAGTGGGTCGCCCTGCACTTCAGCGAAAACCAGCAGGCCGCCGTGGCAAGTACCTCCACGAGAGAGCGAGCGCAGCACCCGGTCTTCATCAACGCCGAATCGGCAAGCCGACTGAAGTTGCAGCCAGACACCGAAGAAGGTTTTCGATACGACAAGCGCAAGAAAGCCTATGTCGAAATGCCCGGCGGTATGGTCATGGTGGGCAGAACCCCGGACGGCTGGCGACAGACTCACGCCGGGGAATCGACCCCTACGGGTGAGAGGGTTGAACAGATTCCCGGCACAAAGCTGTGGCGTGAAACCGACGTGACGCGACCCCGTCATCAAGCTGCGACCGATTCAGTGACCACCGAAACGACTGACGCCGTGCCCGGTCCGAGCAGGCCCCCGCGCCTCGACGAACATACCCATGTTGCAACGGACACAAGCACACTGGTCGAACATCTTTTCTCCCAACAGAACGTCGCGCTGGATCTTTCCGCAGGTCAGTGGAAAAACTGGGGAAGAGCCACAAAACCCGGCTCAGGCGAGTCAATTGAAATCGACGGGCAGCACTTCCAGATCGTTGCTCAAGGTTTACGCGCCGATACCGCACTAGTCTATTTGCAGCACCCCGGATTTTCACTGGACAGCTATGACGCTTTCGAAAACATGCTGCGTCATGAACCTTCGCGTCAGCCGAAATGGGCGCTGAAAATCCAGGGCCACTGGAAGGTTCTGGACAACCATGCACCGTTCGAAATGTCCGCCAGGCAATATGTTTCCACCGCTTATAACTATCTGTCGGAACAGTCGACCAGCAACGTCGCCAGAGCGGTATTCGATCGGGTCTCCCTGCCTGAGGGAGTAAACGCCCATGGACTTTCGGTGATGGCGCTGACCTTTCGCCACTGGGTAGATCGGGTGAATAACGAGCCACCGATGCACAACCTGTCGGACCCGTTGGTGATGCTGCCAAAACTGCCGACACCGCCCGGCCACCTGCCAAGCGGTGGCTTGCTGACCTTGCCTGCGTACAATTCAGCCGTGCTGCAGCGCCTGGATTTCGATCCACAACGATTCCCTCAGGAGTGGGCTCCTTACGCAGCGACGCCGACGCCAGGCAACCTGCGTGCATTACTGGTGAACGTGCTGCAACACAACGGTTACAGCATCAATCCGACCACGCGCAGACTCAGCGAAGGCGCATTGATTTTCCACCGTCCAGGCGTTGCTGCTGTATTCGTGTTGAAGCTGCCGCCCATCGCTGGAAACCAGGTTCCTCGCACCACTCCCGCTGGATCCGAACTTACCGATCCCGCCTATCTGACCAGACTCAGCACTGCGCAAAAACACAAGCTGGACAGCCATCTGGCCCATACCGAACTGATCTATCTGGTGGGTGGCATACAACATATTTCCCCTGACAACCCGACGCTGTTCATTGTGAGAGAGGGCTGAGCCTGCGCCGAACATCTGAGCGGCGCGTCCGCAACCGCCTGTGGACAAGCCACAGCCTGAGCACCCCACCTTTCCAATAGCGAGATTCACTTAATGGTCAAACCACCGAAGCGTGTGGCCGGGGTTACTGCGCCCGATTCACATCCCAATACCGGTAACACTTCCCACAGACTCCCGGGCGAAAGCCAGGCAAGCGCGGGTTCCTCCACAGGTCTGCCGGGCATCTCAATGGACCAGCCGTCGGTACAGGTCCACGAGATTCCTGCACCTCAATCACGGCTTGAAGCCGCGCTGCAATCAATCACCTGGCCTGCCGATCAAGTACATCTGCTACAACGTCTCGATCCAGACAGCGGACTGTTCACCAGTCCGGATGGCAAGTTGTATGCCCACGTGGAAAATGAAGGACACCTGCTGGTCGAGATTCAATACGATGGCCGTTACCAGATCCCCTTCAACTTCGCCCCGCACTTGCCTGGCCCCTTCCTGATCAAGACAGAGCGCCAGCCTGTCTGGACTTTCGAACGACCGAACTGGCTGGCACACAATACAGAAAGCGACAGGCGAAATGCTGCCGCCGAGGGTTTCCTGACGGAGCAACCGATCTACCTCGCCCCCGATGATGCAGCCCTGCTCTCTCCTCGCCTGCAAACACCGGATGGAATCCGCTACGACAAGCACCGCAAAACCTATATCGATACCACTGAAGGAACCGTCATGGTGCGTAAAAACGCCAACGGTGAGTATCAGCAAACCTCCGCGACCGTGCGCGATGCATCCGCATTATTGTTCGAACAGATTCCGGGGACGCGACTGTGGCGGCGCAAAACCGAGCAAACCGATTCTGTACCGGAGCGGTCGCCACAGGAAAAACGCAAAGCCTCAACCGATACACCGGAGCCCACGGCCGGCTCCAGCAAACGACTGCATCAGGAAGAAGGGACAGACGCCACCCACGCGCTGACCGAGAGTTTGCTGTCGGCCAATCCCGACGCAATCAACCTGAGTTTCGGGTTATGGCGAAACTGGGGACACAGTATTCGCCCACGATCAGGCCAGCATATCGAGATAGACGGTCAGTATTACCGAGTGATGCAACAGGACTTGAATGCCAACCCGCGACTGGTCTACCTGCAACATCCGTTATTCTCACCCGCCCTGTACGACACCTTCGAATACATGCTGCGGGATAACCCGTCGATGCAGCCGAAATGGGCGGTCAAACGAAACAACCAGTGGACGGTACTGGACAGCGTCGCGCCCTTTGAGATGCCGATCACTCAGTACATCTCCAGAACCTTCAAATATCTCTCGGATCAATCGGTCAACTCACTCGCCCGAGCCATGTTCAATCAGGCGAACCGATCCGAAATCATCGTTGCCCCCGGCTTGGCGCTGATGAATCTGGTGTTTCGTTACTGGGCCAACAGGGGTCAGCGCAGAGCGCCGCGTCGAGAACTGGCTGACCCGTTACTCATGTTGCGCCCTGTTTCCGGACCGGAAGAAACCCTGGCGATTCCCTCCTCACTGGGGGAGGGCTTGATGCGACTGGATTTTGATCCCGGACGCTTCTCTCGGCACTGGAACGAGTACGCCGCAGCGCCAACTGCGCCCAACTTGCGAAGGCTGTTCAGCCAGCTTCTGGCAGATGAAGGATACGTGCTGACCTCCTCGACAAGCACGTTTGCCGAGAACGAATTGCTGTTTCACCGCGAGAAAATCGATCACGTATTCGTGCTGAAACTGCCCCCTCTTATTAACGGGAAGTTGCAGCGATTTCAGCCTGAGCATTTTCAACGCAGTGAGGTCGTGGTGCAAACATCCAGCAGCGAACCAAAGCCACTGTCGGCTTACAGCAAAGAAAAAAAGATCAGCTACCTGCTCGGCGGAACCCAGACAGATGTTCTGGGGCAAACCACGCTGTTCATTTTCAAAGACCAATGATCGAGCAGCGCAGTGAGCACAAAAACATCAATCGCTTAGAGGCACTTCAATGACCAAACCTACAAAGACCACGGTTCGCCCTCCGTCGCCCGACAACTCAACTATCAACAGGTCTGAGGCTGGCAATGGCAGCCTGAAAAATACCGGTACTTCTGAGACTTTCGCGCCAGGTTCGAATCGACCGTCCGACACTTCCACTCCCCACACATCTGGCAGCGAAGTGGTTGGCGATCCACGTGTTGTGGTGAGTTACCTAACGGATCCGGTGCTCGCCGAAGCCAATGCCAGACTGGCGGAGATATCCCTGCCGGTATTACAAACCCATCTGCTGAAGCCACACAAATCCGTCGACGGCTTATTCGTGGCCCCGGGCGGTCAGATTTACGCGCATCTGGAAGACGGCCGTCATTACCGGGTTGAACTCAACACCGCCGGTGATTACCAGATTCCCTGGCCTGCAGCGCCAGGCGTTACGCCACCGATTCTGAAAAAAATCGACGGCCAGCCACGTTGGCGAGTCGAGGCACAGTGGTACACGGCTCAATCCAGGCAGAGAAATCTGTCAGCGCAGCAACGGACTGCCGAACTGCCACAAGAAATCATCCTTGTCGACCCGCACCTGGCGACCCTTCTCCCTGCCGCGCGCGAGTCCCTGGACGGCATCCGCAAAGGACCGCGCGGGAAAACCTATGTCGATATTGCCGACGGAACCATCCTGGTTCGCAGGAATGAACAAGGCGAATACAAACTGGCTTCTGCAACAACGATCAATGTGCCGGATATAACCTTCGAACAGATTCCGGGGCAATTCGTCTGGCGCCGTAAACTGAACACCGCTACAGATCCACAACCGGGCAGTTCCCGTGCCCTCACCCACTCGGAAAAACCCGGCCCGAGCCCAAGTAAACGCCCTCGACTGCCAGAAGACAGTGATCCTCTCAATCCCTTCGTACTCATGGGCATCAGTGAATTATGGAAAGGCTGGGGAACCACGACGAAACCGTCAGCCGGCGACTCCATCGAAATCGCCGGCAAGCACTTTGCGATACTTGACCAGCCGACTCACGCCGTTGACGCCTTTGCCTTCATCAAGCCCCCACTGTTTTCTGCTGCTCGTTTCGATGCTTTCGAACAGTTGCTGCTGACCAATCCTGAGTTACAACCCAGGGGTGCGGTGAAGTTGGCGGACAATACGGGGCACGGCGGTGAAGCATGGAGAATCATCGAGAGTCGGCCATTTGAAAAAAGCCTGACTCAATATGTCAGCGATCAGTTTCCCTACCTTTCCGATCACTCGGCAAGTAAAGCCGCACGGGAGATGTTCCACCGGGCCAGTCACTCCGACAAAATAACAGGGCCCGGGATCAGTGCATTGTTCGAGACTTTCAAGTACTGGGAAAACCGCTCTGTCTTCGTCGGCGATAACAGAGTCGTTCGCCAGGACTTGAGCGACCCGTTGATGCTCCTCTCGCCGCTTGCGGCCGACGTACATGGCTACATGCGTATGCCGCTACCGTCCACTGAAGGTCTGCAAAGAATCGACTTCAACCCGAAACTGCTCTCCGGTTCGCAACATCACAGGGGTGGCCGAACAACGCGAACACTTTTCAAAGATCTTCTTAGCGCACACGGCTACAACATTGCCCATGATTTTGGCGCCAACCTGGGGAATGCCTTGTTGATCAAGCGAACGGGGGTTGACCCTGTTTTCATCATGTTCATGGACAGGATTCAAAACAACACTGTTTTTCTCCCTGATCCCATTGCCTGGCTGAAAAAAAGAGTCTTTGTCGACAACATGGACACCCACATCAAAGATGACCTGATGGAGCATTTACACACGGACAGGATCATTTTTTTGCTGGGCACCAACGAGCCTCTTCCTACTCACGAACACAACCTTATCGTCACCCGACACAGCTGAATGCCCCTTACAGGAAGCGGAGCAACGCGCTCCGCAGTTCTCTGGAGCGTACGCAGGCAGATCGACACAAAATGCTGGAATAAAAAAAAGCCCGCAGTGTGGGCGGGCGAAAGACCAAAGAAGCTATATGCGCAGTCGCTTCCCGGTGGGGGCAGCTGCTTGGGGGTCAGCTGCCCCGGTACGTGGAATAGCTGTACGGCGAAATCAGCAATGGCACGTGGTAGTGATCCTGTTCGGCAGAGATGCCGAAGCGCAGCACGACCACGTCCAGAAATGCCGGCTCCGGCAACTGCACGCCACGAGCGCGGTAGTAATCGCCGGCGTGGAACTGAACCTGATAAACGCCGGTGCGATAATCATCGCCTTGCAGCAACGGTGCATCGACCCTGCCGTCGCTGTTGGTTATCGCACTGGCGACCAATTCCAGTTGCAAACCTTCAACGCGGTACAGCTCGACCTTGATCGAACTGCCCGGGCAACCGTGTGCAGCGTCCAAAACGTGTGTTGTCAAACGTCCCATTGATTCTGCGCGCCTGCCTGCATGGAGCAGTCAGACTTCGCGCCTCCCGAAGTCAGTTGAAAAGGAGACCGCACCGATTCGGAGCACGAAAAGCTGCGGCGAGCAATTGATTAAGACACTTTTCAAAAAAATTGTACACAATAAAAACGACATTTTTCATATCACCCCCGCCATTCGGGGGTTTCCTGCCGATGAGCCAGCGATACGCCTATTCATTGAACCTCCTATCCATTAGCTGACTGGTCAGGCAGGTTTCTTGCAGGCTCACGCCAATCGCAGTAAAAGATGACAGTCGGTGAGAAATGCGAAAATTCAGGCTTACAAATTGCGAATAAAGTTGTATACAATCAGCCCATCGCTGTGACGCCAGCCAGCCAGGCCGCCACACAAATCTGTCAACGAAAAAGAAGGAAGACTGCAGTGAGCGCTGACTACCCACGCGACCTGATCGGTTACGGCAGTAACCCTCCTCACCCACACTGGCCGGGCAATGCCCGCATCGCCCTGTCGTTCGTACTCAATTACGAAGAAGGCGGCGAGCGCAACATTCTGCACGGCGACAAAGAATCCGAAGCCTTCCTGTCTGAAATGGTTGCTGCTCAGCCGCTGCAAGGCGCGCGCAACATGAGCATGGAATCGCTTTACGAGTATGGCAGCCGTGCCGGCGTCTGGCGGATCCTGAAACTGTTCAAGGAATTCGACATTCCGCTGACCATCTTCGCTGTCGCCATGGCCGCCCAGCGCCACCCGGACGTGATCCGCGCGATGGTCGATGCCGGCCACGAAATCTGCAGCCACGGCTACCGCTGGATCGACTATCAGTACATGGACGAAGCGCAGGAACGCGAGCACATGCTCGAAGCGATCCGCATCCTCACCGAAATCACCGGCGAGCGCCCACTGGGCTGGTACACCGGCCGCACCGGCCCGAACACCCGTCGTCTGGTCATGGAAGAAGGTGGTTTCCTCTACGACTGCGACACCTACGACGATGACCTGCCCTACTGGGAACCAAACAACCCGACCGGCAAGCCGCATCTGGTGATCCCGTACACCCTCGACACCAACGACATGCGCTTCACGCAAGTGCAGGGTTTCAACAAGGGTGACGACTTTTTCGAATACCTCAAAGACGCGTTCGACGTGCTCTACGCCGAAGGTGCCGAAGCGCCGAAGATGCTCTCGATCGGTCTGCACTGCCGTCTGATCGGCCGTCCGGGTCGCATCGCTTCGCTCAAACGCTTTATCGAATACGCCAAAAGTCATGAACAGGTGTGGTTCAGCCGTCGCGTCGACATCGCGCGTCACTGGCACGAAACCCAGCCGTACCAAGGGGCCGCCAAATGAGCCGCTTTCAAACCCTGCAACCGTCGAGCCTGAGCCGCGACGCTTTCGTCAACGCTTTCGCCGACATCTACGAACATTCGCCATGGGTAGCCGAGAAGGCCTACGACCTGGGCGCGGACGCTTCGATCGACGAGATCGAAACCCTGCACCAGCGCATGAGCGACATCCTGTTGAGCGCCGATCACGCCAGTCAGCTGGCCCTGATCAACGCTCACCCGGACCTGGCCGGCAAAGCCGCCGTCCAGGGCCAACTGACCGAAGCCAGCACCAATGAACAAGCTGGCGCCGGTATTCACCAATGCACGGCCGAAGAGTTCCAGCGCTTCACCGAGCTGAACGACGCCTACAAAGCCAAGTTCAAGTTTCCCTTCATCATGGCGGTAAAAGGCAGCAACCGGCATCAGATCCTCGCGGCGTTCGAAACGCGCATTCACAACTCGCAAGATACCGAGTTCAAATGCGCGCTGGCGGAGATCAACAAGATCGCCCTGTTCCGTTTACTGACCCTATAGCGAGCCTGACCCGAGTACATCAAACGCGGAGAGTACCCAGGGTCTCGCAAGCATCCCCAGCCACTTATTTAAAGGCAGACAAGAAGAATGAAAGCTTACGCCGTACCTTTCGAAAAATTCGTCAACCTGGCCGATGCCCGTCTGGGCACCAAAATCATCTCGGTCACCGATGACTGGTTCGCAGACGCCAATCGTCTGTTCCAACCGACCCCGGCCGTATGGAAGGAGGGCGTGTTCGATGACAACGGCAAGTGGATGGACGGCTGGGAATCGCGCCGCAAGCGCTTCGAAGGCTTCGACAGCGCAGTGATCCGTCTGGGCGTACCGGGCTCGATCAAAGGCGTGGACATCGACACTTCATTCTTCACCGGCAACTTCCCGCCATCGGCCTCTCTGGAAGCGTGCTTCCTGGCCTCGGGCGAGCCTGATGAAAACACTCAGTGGACTGAAGTGCTGTCGGCCGTCGAGCTGCAGGGCAACAGCCACCACTACCACGAAATCAGCAACGACCAAGCGTTCAGCCACCTGCGCTTCAACATCTACCCGGACGGCGGTGTCGCCCGTCTGCGCGTGTACGGCATCCCGTTCCGCGACTGGTCGGCGGTTGGCGACAACGAGCAAGTCGATCTGGCAGCAGCCCTCAATGGTGGCCGCGCCCTCGCCTGCTCCGACGAACACTTCGGCCGCATGAGCAACATCCTCAACCCGGGCCGTGGCATCAACATGGGCGACGGCTGGGAAACTGCACGTCGTCGCACGCCAGGCAATGACTGGGTAATCGTCGCGCTGGGTCACCCGGGCGAGATCGAGAAGATCGTCGTCGACACCCTGCACTTCAAAGGCAACTACCCGGACACTTGCTCGATCCAGGGCGCGTTCGTGAAAGGCGGTACTGACAGCCAGATCGAAACCCAGTCGCTGTTCTGGCGCGAACTGCTGCCAAGCCAGAAGCTGGAAATGCACGCCGAACACACCTTCGTCGAGCAGATCAAAGCGCTGGGCCCGATCACCCACATCCGTCTGAACGTGTTCCCGGATGGTGGTGTGAGTCGCCTGCGCGTTCTCGGCAAGGTCGCGAAGTAATGCTGAGCCTGTAGGAGCTGCCGCAGGCTGCGATCTTTTGATCTTAAAAACAAAGTCAAAAGATCGCAGGCTTCGCCAGTTCCTACAGGGATCGCGCAAGACGCACTGACAAGTTGAACAACACAGAATTCGGATAAGAAGAACAGCATGCGCACACTAACGATTGAACCGCTGAGCAAAGAAGCCTTCGCCCCTTTCGGTGACGTCATCGAAACCGACGGCAGCGATCACTTCATGATCAACAACGGTTCGACCATGCGCTTCCACAAACTGGCGACGGTCGAAACCGCTCAGCCTGAGGACAACGCGATCATCAGCATCTTCCGCGCCGACGCGCAGGACATGCCCCTGACCGTTTGCATGCTGGAACGCCACCCGCTGGGCAGCCAGGCTTTCATTCCGCTGCTCGGCAACCCCTTTCTGATCGTGGTCGCGCCAGTTGGCGATGAACCTGTATCAGGCTTGGTCCGCGCCTTCGTCACCAACGGCAGGCAGGGCATTAATTACCATCGCGGCGTTTGGCACCATCCGGTGCTGACGATCGAAAAGCGGGATGACTTCCTGGTGGTTGATCGCAGTGGCACAGGCAACAACTGCGATGAGCATTTTTTCAAAGAGGATGAGCGTTTGATCCTCGCCCCCCACCAATAAGAGAAGGTCTGATCACTCGACAACAAGAGTGACAGGCGAGAGGTAAAGACTGTGGAAGCACATCTGTTGGAATGGCTGAACCTGAGCGTGCGCTGGGTTCACATGATTACTGGCGTGGCCTGGATCGGCGCGTCGTTCTACTTCGTCTGGCTGGAGAACAACCTCAACCGCGTCAACCCGAAAACCGGCCTGGCCGGTGACCTGTGGGCGATCCACGGTGGCGGTATCTATCACCTCGAAAAATACAAACTGGCCCCGCCGGCGATGCCGGAAAACCTGCACTGGTTCAAATGGGAAGCCTACTTCACCTGGATGTCGGGTATCGCGCTGCTGTGCGTGGTGTTCTACTCCAATCCAACGCTCTACCTGCTGGCTCCGGGCAGCACACTGAGCGGCCCTGAAGGTGTGGCCATCGGTATCGGCTCGCTGTTTATCGGCTGGTTCATCTACTCCTTCCTCTGTGATTCGGCCCTGGGCAAACGCCCTGCTCTGCTCGGCTTCATTCTGTTCGTGCTGATCATCGGCGCGGCGTATGGCTTCAGCAAAGTGTTCAGCGGTCGTGGCGCGTACCTGCACGTCGGCGCGATTATCGGCACCATCATGGTCGGCAACGTGTTCCGCATCATCATGCCGGCGCAACGCGCACTGGTCGCGGCGATTGCCGAGAACCGTACGCCGGATCCGGCGCTGCCAGCCAAAGGCTTGCTGCGTTCGCGTCACAACAACTACTTCACCCTACCGGTGCTGTTCATCATGATCAGCAACCACTTCCCGAGCACCTATGGCAGCCAGTACAACTGGTTGATCCTGGCCGGGATCGCGGTGTTGGCGGTGTTGGTGCGTCACTACTTCAACACCCGTCATGACAGCCACAAGTTTGCCTGGACCCTGCCGGTTGCGGCGGTGGGCATGATCAGTCTGGCGTACGTCACCGGCCCGATGCCGATGTCGACCGCTCCGGAAGTGGCCAAGGCGCCAGCGAAAATCGAATACCAACCGCTGCCGGAAACGGCACTGGGCGGTGGCGCGAAACCAGCTGAAGCGGCGGCACCTGCTGCACCCGCAGAGGCACCTGCAGCACCGGCACAGGCGTCGAATGCTGGCCCGGGTTTCGACAAAGTGCACACAGTGATCCAGGAACGCTGCGCGGTTTGCCATTCGGCCAAACCAACCAGCCCGTTGTTCAGCGCGGCGCCTGCCGGTGTGATGTTCGACACTCCAGAGCAGATCCGTCAGAACGCGGCGCGCATCCAGGCGCAAGCCATCACCACGCAGATCATGCCACTGGGCAACATCACGCAGATGACCCAGCAGGAACGTGACCTGATCGGTGCATGGATTGCCCAGGGAGCACAGACCAACTAAGCAACAAAGCTTCGCGAGCAGGCTCGCTCCCACAGAGATCGCGCATTTCCTGTGGGAGCGAGCCTGCTCGCGAATCGCCATAACGCGGTTTACCTGATGTAAAGAAACAGCTGTGAGCAACCCGGCAGCTGTTCAATCACAAGAATAAAAAGATCCGAGGTGTTGCATGTCCGAGCTGTCCAAAGCGCGCATCCCCGACGCACCCGCCATTCAGCGATTGCCCCTTTTGCAACTGATCCTGGTCGGTTTGCAACATGTTCTGCTGATGTACGGTGGTGCCATCGCGGTGCCGCTGATCATTGGACAGGCCGCTGGCCTGAGTCGTGAAGAAATAGCCTTCCTGATCAACGCCGATCTGCTGGTCGCCGGCATCGCTACCATTGTGCAGTCCATGGGCATCGGCCCGATGGGCATTCGCATGCCGGTGATGATGGGCGCCAGTTTTGCTGCAGTCGGCAGCATGGTCGCCATGGCCGGCATGCCCGGCATCGGCCTGCAAGGCATCTTCGGTGCAACGATCGCCGCCGGTTTCTTCGGCATGCTCATCGCGCCGTTCATGTCCAAGGTCGTGCGCTTTTTCCCGCCGCTGGTGACCGGCACGGTCATCACCTCGATCGGTTTGTCGCTGTTCCCCGTGGCCGTGAACTGGGCCGGTGGCGGTGCCGCCGCCGCACAATTCGGCTCACCGATTTATCTGGCCATCGCCGCGCTGGTGTTGGGCACCATTCTGTTGATCCACCGCTTTATGCGCGGTTTCTGGGTCAACATCTCAGTACTGATCGGCATGTGCTTCGGCTACCTGCTGTGCGGCGCGATCGGTATGGTGGATCTGAGCGGCATGGCCAACGCGCCATGGGTTCAGTTCGTCACCCCGCTGCATTTCGGCATGCCGAAATTCGAACTCGCGCCGATCCTGTCGATGTGTCTGGTGGTGGTGATCATCTTCGTCGAGTCCACCGGGATGTTCCTCGCGCTAGGTAAAATCACCGGCCAGGAAGTCTGCCCACGCATGCTGCGTCGCGGCTTGCTGTGTGATGCCGGCGCCTCGTTTGTGGCGGGTTTCTTCAACACGTTTACCCACTCCTCTTTCGCGCAGAACATCGGTCTGGTGCAGATGACCGGTGTGCGCTGCCGCTCGGTGACCATCGTTGCTGGTGGCTTGCTGATCGTGTTGAGCCTGCTGCCGAAAGCGGCGTTTCTGGTGGCGTCGATTCCACCGGCGGTACTCGGCGGCGCAGCGATTGCGATGTTCGGCATGGTCGCGGCGACCGGCATCAAGATTCTCCAGGAAGCCGACATCGGTGACCGCCGCAACCAGTTGCTGGTCGCGGTGAGCATCGGCATGGGCTTGATCCCGGTAGTGCGTCCGGAGTTCTTCGCGCATCTGCCACTGTGGATGAGCCCGATTACTCACAGTGGCATCGCCATGGCAACGCTCAGTGCGCTGACGCTGAACCTGCTGTTCAACATTCTCGGCGGCAAAGAGCGCGCAGCGATCAACGACTGCCATGCGCACCAGCATTAACTGAAAAACGCTATCCCCCTGTAGGAGTGAGCCTGCTCGCGATGTCGTTATCAGATTCAACAGATTCGTTGACTGATTCACCGCTATCGCGAGCAGGCTCACTCCTACAAGGGCGCGCAACAGCTCTGCGCCTCAAACAATAAAAACAAGAGGGAGCAACAGATGATTCGCACGCAAACCAGCGTTCTGTTGAGTGGCGGCCTGCTGGCCGCGAGTCAGGCCATGGCCGGCGATTTACTGCTGTGGCAGACCAACAGCCTGAGCTACCTGTACGGCAAGAATTTTGCGATCAACCCGTCGATCCAACAGACGCTGACCTTCGAGCACGCCGACAAGTGGAAGTACGGCGACAACTTCCTGTTCGTCGACAAGATCTTCTACAACGGCAAGGAAGACGCGAACAAAGGCCCGCACGCGTTCTACGGTGAATTCACCCCGCGTTTCTCGTTCGGCAAGATCTTCGACCAGAAGCTCGAGTTCGGCCCGATCAAAGACGTGCTGCTGGCGATGACTTACGAATATGGCGAAGGCGACAGCGAGGCCTATCTGATCGGCCCCGGCTTCGACCTCAAGGTGCCCGGCTTCAACTACGTCACCCTGAACATTTTCCGCCGCCAGACCGAAGGCCCACGCCCCGGCGACGGCGTCTGGCAGATCACCCCCGGCTGGTCCTACAGCTTTCCTTTAGGCAATTCCGATGTGCTGATCGACGGCTACCTCGATTGGGTGGTCGACAACGATGAGAACTCGCGCGGCACCTACCACGCCAACCTGCACATCAATCCGCAGATCAAATATGACCTCGGCAAAGCCTTGGGCTGGAGCCACAAGCAACTGTATGTCGGCACCGAATACAGTTACTGGAAAAATAAATACGGCGTCGAAAATACGCACAACTTCGACACCAATCAGAACACCGCCAGCCTGCTGGTCAAGGTGCACTTTTAAGATGGCCCGCAACCGTGCCCCATGCCTGTCGTCGGTGCTCTGTTGCGGGGCACTTGAGACCTGGCCGTTGAGTCAGTATTCTCCGCGGCCTCATGAATTCGGTCTAAAAAAAAGCCCGGATTTAATTCCTGACCGAAAAGCCAACTTATCCCGGCCCCGGTCAGTACCGAGGCATCCCGAAAACACACTCAATCGACTGTTTTTCAGCAGCCGAGCGGGTGTTTTTTTGCTTTTCGAAAGCCTTGGCTCGGCTCTTGCTAACAGCAACGAAGCTGACCGATCGGATGACTTTTGCAGCAACGAAAAAAGGCGCCACACCAGAGCGCCGATCTTAAAAAAAATAAACGTGGAACACCTACTTTGGGAGCAACCGAATGAAACGTATGTGCACCAGCCTGATGCTCGCGGGATCGATGTTGGCCGGCGGCCAGGCCATGGCCGAGGGCCTGCTGCAGTGGCAGAACAACAGCCTGACCTACCTCTACGGCAAGGACTTCCAGGTCAACCCGCGCATCCAGCAGACCGTCACTTTCGAACACGCCGACGCGTGGACTTATGGGGACAACTTCTTCTTCTTCGACAAGATCTTCTACAACGGTGGCAAGGACTTCAGCAACGGTCCGAACACCTACTACGGTGAGTTCAGCCCGCGCATCTCGCTGGGCAAGGTGCTCGACCAGAAGATCGAGTTCGGCCCGATCAAAGACGTGCTGGTGGCGATGACTTACGAGTTCGGCGAAGGCGACACCGAGTCGTACCTGATCGGTCCAGGCTTCGACCTGGCGATCCCGGGCTTCGACTACTTCCAGTTGAACTTCTACCAGCGTCACACCCAAGGTGCTCGCGCCGGTGACAACGTCTGGCAGATCACCCCGGTCTGGTCCTACACCATCCCGGTCGGCAAGTCGGACATCCTGATCGACGGCTTCATGGACTGGGTCACCGACAACGACTCCAACTCCAAAGGCGACTACCACGCCAACCTGCACTTCAACCCACAGGTCAAATACGACTTGGGCAAGGCGCTGAGTTTTGGCGAGAAGCAGTTGTATGTCGGTGTGGAATACGACTACTGGAAAGACAAGTACGGCATCGACGACACCGGTGCGTTCAAGACCAATCAGAGCACCACGAGTTTCCTGGTGAAGTTCCACTTCTGATAAAAATCAAAAGATCGCAGGCTTCGCCAGCTCCTACAGGGATAGCGCATTCCAATGTAGGAGCTGCCGAAGGCTGCGATCTTTTGCTTTAAAATGACAATCCCAAAAACCGGCACAACTCCTCACGTTTGGCCAACGCATCGCGCCGCCCCAAATCAATCAACTCGCTGCAATACCCCGCCTCGAACAGCAGATAACTCAACACCCCTGCCCCACTGGTCTTGGTCGCCCCCGGCCCGCGCAAAAACAAACGCAACGCCGCCGGCAATTCCTGGCGATGCCGCGCCGCGATCTCATCGATCGGCTGACTCGGCGAAATCACCAACACCTCCACCGGTGCCACACCCAATTCGCGAGTCGGTGTGCCGGCGGGTACCAAGTGGCTGAACTGGTTGAGACGCTGCAGCAACTCGATGTCGCTCTCCAGGCTGTCAATGAACGTGCTGTTGAGCATGTGCCCGCCAATCTGCGCCAGAGTCGGCTGTTGCCCCGTGTAGGCGCGCTCCAGCGGCTGCTGCGGATCAAACCCGCGCGGGTTGCCGCTGACACCGACCACCAGCACCCGGCTCGCGCCCAAATGCAATGCCGGGCTGATCGGTGCCGATTGCCGCACCGCGCCGTCGCCAAAATATTCATCACCGATTTTCACCGGCGCGAACAGCAACGGAATCGCCGAACTGGCGAGCAAGTGATCCACCGACAGTTGCGTCGGCACACCAATACGCCGATGCCGCAACCACGCATCGATCTTGCCGCCGCCCTGATAGAACGTCACCGCTTGCCCGGATTCGTAGCCGAACGCGGTCACCGCCACCGCATGCAATTGCTTGCGCGCGATCGATTCGGCGATGCCGGGCATGTGCAGTTTTTCATTGAGCAGTTCGCGCAGCGGCGAACTGTTGAGCAGGGCCACCGGCAGTTGCCGACCGATGCCGAGCAAGCTGTGACTGACAAAGCGGCTGGCCTGACGGATAACGCCGGGCCAGTCACTGCGCAGCACGCGATGACTGCGAAAGCCCTGCCAAAAAAAGGTGAGACGCTCGATCGCGGCGCGAAAATCCGTGGCACCACTGGCCAGGCTGACCGCGTTGATCGCCCCGGCCGAGGTGCCGACGATCACCGGAAACGGATTGTCCGCGCCCAATGGCAGCAACTCCGCAATTGCCGCCAGCACCCCCACCTGATACGCCGCCCGAGCCCCGCCGCCGGAAAGAATCAAACCTGTGACCGGTTCAGCTGGGCTCATCGCAACACTCCATGGTGCTTAAAAGGATGGGTGAATCAACCGCGTTTGGCGTACAGCTTTGGCTCGCCCGGTGGACGGCTCTTGAAGCGACGGTGCGCCCACAGATATTGCTCGGGGCAGGCACGCAAAGCGCTCTCGACCCACTGGTTGATGCGGATGCAGTCGGCTTCTTCGGTTTCGCCAGGGAAATCTTCCAGCGGCGGATGAATCACCAACCGATAACCACTGCCATCGGCCAGACGTTCCTGCGTGAACGGCACGACCAGCGCCTTGCCCAGACGGGCAAATTTCGTTGTCGCCGTAACAGTCGCGGCTTGAATGCCGAACAGCGGCACGAAGATGCTCTGCTTGGCGCCGTAATCCTGATCCGGCGCATACCAGATCGCCCGACCGGAGCGCAGCAGCTTGAGCATGCCGCGCACGTCGTCACGCTCCACCGCCAGCGAATCGAGGTTGTGCCGCTCACGGCCCTGACGCTGAACATAGTCAAACAACGGATTCTTGTGCTCGCGGTACATGCCGTCGATGGTGTGCTGCTGGCCGAGCAACGCCGCGCCGATTTCCAGCGTGGTGAAATGCGCCGCCATCAGGATCACGCCTTTGCCTTCGCGCTGGGCCTTTTGCAGATGCTCCAGGCCTTCAACGTGGGCCAGCTTGGCCAGACGTTCACGCGACCACCACCAGCTCATGGCCATTTCAAAGAAAGCGATGCCGGTGGAGGCGAAGTTCTCCTTGAGTAGACGTTTGCGCTCGGCGGCGGATTTTTCCGGGAAGCACAGCTCAAGATTGCGCTTGGCGATGCGCCGCCGGTCGCCGGCCACGCGATACATCAAGGCGCCCAAAACTCGACCGATGGTCAGCAACGCCGGATACGGCAACTGCACGATCAGCCATAAAAGCCCCAGACCGCACCAGAGCGGCCAGAAGCGTGGAGCAAGAAATGCTTTTCGAAAACGCGGGCGATCCATTAAAGCTTCCGTAAATACAGTGGCCGCGCATTCTACATCGTTCGACCCGGCTTGCGGCTCGCGGGCGTTCTCGTTATAAGTCTCGGCACTTTTAGTGACAAGCCGTTGTATGCCGACATGAGCCAAACCGAACCGTTAGACCAAGATCCCGTATTCCAGCTCAAGGGCAGCATGCTGGCCATTACTGTGCTGGAACTGGCCCGTAACGACCTCGAAAGCCTCGATCGGCAACTGGCCGCCAAAGTCGCCCAGGCGCCGAACTTTTTCAGCAATGCGCCGCTGGTTCTGGCGCTGGACAAACTGCCGCCGAGCGAAGGCGCCGTCGATCTGCCGGGCCTGATGCGCGTCTGCCGCCAACATGGCCTGCGCACCCTGGCGATTCGCGCCAGCCGCATCGAAGACATTGCCGCCGCCATCGCCATCGACATTCCGGTATTGCCGCCGTCCGGCGCCCGTGAGCGGCCGCTGGAAACCCCGGAAGCCGAAGTCAAAAAGAAGCCGGAAAAACCGCCGGAACCCACCGTCAAACCGACCCGTGTCATCACCACGCCAGTACGTGGTGGCCAACAGATATATGCCCAGGGTGGCGATTTGGTCGTGGTGTCTTCGGTCAGTCCGGGGGCGGAACTTCTCGCCGATGGCAACATCCATGTATACGGCCCGATGCGTGGTCGGGCGCTGGCCGGCGTGAAGGGTGACACCAAGGCACGGATTTTCTGTCAGCAATTGAGCGCTGAACTGATCTCCATCGCCGGTCATTACAAGGTTTCCGAAGATTTGCGCCGCGACCCTATGTGGGGCTCGGGCGTACAGGTCAGCCTGTCGGGCGACGTGTTGAACATCATTCGGCTTTAACGGATACTGCCGCATTTTCCAAGCATCTCTAAAACGTAGCGAAAACGGCTCAAACGAAGTAGGAAAAAGGCTCAACGCCGAATTCCAGCCAAGGCTGTCCGACTGCAGTAGTTTTCAAGAGATGTTTTTCAGGGGCTAAAAAGTCCTTCTTCCTTAGGGGTGAAACACCTTGGCCAAGATTCTCGTGGTTACATCCGGCAAGGGTGGTGTGGGTAAGACCACCACCAGCGCCGCTATCGGTACCGGCCTCGCTCTGCGCGGCCACAAAACAGTGATCGTCGACTTCGACGTGGGCTTGCGTAACCTTGACCTGATCATGGGTTGCGAGCGCCGCGTGGTGTATGACTTCGTCAACGTGGTCAATGGCGAAGCCAACCTGCAACAAGCGCTGATCAAAGACAAGCGTCTGGAAAACCTCTACGTACTGGCCGCCAGTCAGACCCGCGACAAAGACGCGCTGACTGTCGAAGGCGTGGAAAAAGTCCTGATGGAGCTCAAGGAACAATTCGAGTTCGTCGTCTGCGACTCCCCGGCCGGCATCGAAAAAGGTGCGCACCTGGCCATGTACTTCGCTGACGAAGCGATCGTCGTGACCAACCCGGAAGTGTCCTCGGTACGAGATTCGGACCGCATGCTCGGCCTGTTGGCCAGCAAATCGCGTCGCGCCGAACGTGGCGAAGACCCGATCAAGGAACACCTGCTGATCACTCGCTACCATCCAGAGCGTGTTGAAAAGGGCGAAATGCTCGGCGTTGAAGACGTCAAGGAAATCCTCTCGGTAACGCTGCTCGGCGTGATCCCGGAATCCCAGGCGGTGCTCAAGGCATCCAACCAGGGCGTGCCGGTGATTCTCGACGACCAGAGCGATGCCGGTCAGGCTTACAGCGATACCGTCGACCGCCTGTTGGGCAAAGAAAAAGCCCACCGTTTCCTCGATGTCGAGAAGAAGGGATTCTTCGAGCGCCTGTTTGGAGGTAGGTAATGAACCTTTTTGACTTCTTTCGTGCCAACAAAAAGCCAAGTACCGCCTCGGTAGCGAAAGAGCGTCTACAGATCATCGTGGCGCATGAGCGCGGCCAGCGCAGCACGCCGGATTACCTGCCAGCCTTGCAGAAGGAACTGGTCGACGTGATCCGCAAGTACGTCAACATCGGCAACGACGACGTACATGTTGCACTGGAAAGCCAGGGCAGTTGCTCGATTCTGGAACTCAACATCACCCTGCCTGATCGCTGAGTCGATTTGGCAGGAACGACGGCGGTTCAGGGCCATCCCATGCGGGAATGGCCCTGAACCGCCGTTGGCATTTGTTACGAGGCTGTTTTAATGCCGCTGTCCAACATCCACATCCTCCATCAGGACGCCGCCGTACTGGTGGTGAACAAACCGACGTTGCTGCTCTCGGTGCCCGGTCGCGCCGACGATAACAAGGATTGCCTGATTACCCGTTTGCAGGAAAACGGCTACCCGGAAGCGCGCATCGTCCATCGCTTGGACTGGGAAACCTCCGGCATCATTTTGCTCGCGCGTGACGCCGACACTCATCGCGAACTGTCGCGCCAGTTTCACGATCGCGAAACCGAAAAGGCCTACACCGCACTGGCCTGGGGTCAGCCGGAACTCGACAGTGGCAGTATCGATTTGCCCCTGCGGTATGATCCGCCGACCAAACCACGCCACGTGGTTGATCACGAATTCGGCAAGCATGCGCTGACCTTCTGGCGTGTGCTGGAGCGCTGCGGCGACTGGTGTCGCGTTGAGCTGACACCGATCACTGGTCGTTCGCATCAATTGCGCGTGCACATGCTGTCGATCGGACATCCGCTGCTTGGTGACGGGCTCTACGCCCATGAGCAGGCGCTGGCGGCATGGCCACGTTTGTGCCTGCACGCAAGCATGCTCAGCTTCACCCATCCGCAAACCGGCGAACGCCTGCGCTTCGAGTGTCCCGCGCCGTTCTGACAGACCACACTGCCCCCTGTGGGAGCGAGCCTGCTCGCGAAAGCGGTTTCACATTCAGCATTGATGTTGATTGATCAATCGCTTTCGCGAGCAGGCTCACTCCTACAGGGATCCGGTGCAGATTCAATTCCCCGGCCGATGCGTTAAACTCCCGCCCATTGCTGTCTGGAGTTTCTTATGCGCGAAGAGTTGAACCAAGGCCTGATCGACTTTCTCAAGGCCTCCCCTACCCCGTTCCACGCCACCGCCAGTCTGGTGCAGCGTCTGGAGGCTGCCGGTTATGTGCGCCTCGACGAGCGCGAGCCATGGACCACCGAGCCGAACGGCCGCTATTACGTCACCCGTAACGACTCTTCGATCGTCGCGATCAAAATGGGCCGCACTTCGCCACTGCACGGCGGCATCCGCCTGGTCGGCGCGCACACCGACAGCCCGTGCCTGCGGGTCAAGCCGCAACCGGAGCTGCAGCGTCAGGGCTTCTGGCAACTCGGCGTTGAAGTCTACGGCGGCGCCCTGCTCGCACCGTGGTTCGACCGTGATCTGTCGCTGGCCGGCCGCGTCACCTTCCGCCGCGACGGCAAAGTCGAAAGCCAATTGATCGACTTCAAGGCACCGATCGCGATCATTCCCAACCTGGCCATTCACCTCAACCGTGAAGCCAATCAGGGCTGGGCGATCAACGCGCAGACCGAGCTACCGCCGATCCTCGCGCAATTTGCCGGTGACGAGCGCGTCGATTTCCGCGCCGTGCTCACCGATCAACTGGCCCGCGAACACGGCTTGAACGCCGACGTCGTGCTCGATTACGAGCTGAGTTTCTACGACACGCAAAGTGCTGCGGTTATCGGCCTCAACGGCGATTTCATTGCCGGTGCGCGCCTCGATAACCTGTTGTCGTGCTACGCCGGCCTGCAAGCCTTGCTCACCGCCGAAACCGACGAAACCTGCGTGCTGGTGTGCAACGACCACGAAGAAGTCGGTTCCTGCTCGGCCTGCGGTGCCGACGGCCCGATGCTCGAACAGACCTTGCGCCGTCTGCTGCCGGAAGGTGACGAGTTCGTCCGCACCATCCAGAAATCCCTGCTGGTCTCGGCCGACAACGCCCATGGTGTACACCCCAACTACGCAGAAAAGCACGACGCCAACCACGGCCCGAAACTCAACGCCGGCCCGGTGATCAAGGTCAACAGCAACCAGCGCTACGCCACCAACAGCGAAACCGCCGGCTTCTTCCGCCATCTGTGCATGGCCGAAGAAGTACCGGTGCAAAGCTTCGTGGTGCGCAGTGACATGGGCTGCGGCTCGACCATCGGCCCGATCACCGCCAGCCACCTCGGTGTGCGTACTGTCGATATCGGCCTGCCGACCTTCGCCATGCACTCGATCCGCGAACTGTGTGGCAGCCACGACCTGGCGCATCTGGTCAAAGTGCTGAGCGCGTTTTACGCCTGCCGCGAATTGCCGTAACCATTCGGGACCACTTGTTCGCTGTAGGAGCTGCCGAAGGCTGCGATCTTTTGATTCTGTTTTTAAGATCAAAAGATCGCAGCCTTCGGCAGCTCCTACTCAGATCAATAGCGGTCGGCAGAAACCGACCTAGACTTACATCATTCATTTCGACAAGGCAGTCTCCATGATCTCGATGTCTTCGTTCCACGCCATGCTCATTCCCATCCTGTGCGGAATGATCCTGCTGGCGATCGGTTTCAACTTCCGTGACAAGAACGCCGGGGTGTTTGCCATGTGGATCGGCATGCTCACGATCCTCGCCACCGTGGTGTACAAGATCCTCGCCAAACTCAACGAATAAATCCGCGCCCGGCTCGCATTGCTTTAGTGGGCCTCGTACACTCCAGCGAATCCGCCCCTTGCGAGGTTGACCGCCTAGTGTTCGCTCGTCTTTTTGCTTTGCCCAGCCTGTTCTTCGTCTGCCTGATGACGCTGCTGCCGCTGGCGCCCGCCCACGCGGTCGGTTTGCCCGGTCTGCTCAACACCAACAAAGCCCAACCGGAAGCCCAGGAACCGCTCGGCCAGTCCCTCGACGAAGTCATCAAGTCGCTGGAAAACGACAAGCAACGCGCACAGTTGCTGACCGATCTGAAGAAGCTGCGCGACGCCACCAAAAAGGCTCAGGCCAGCCCTGAAGAAGGCGTGCTCGGCTTGATCGGCGGCACCCTGTCCAACTTCGAAAAACAATTTACCGGCGCCGACAGCCCGCTCAACCGCTGGGGCAACGAGTTCGACCTGGCCAAGGACGAACTGAGCGCGATGATGCTGCCGGCCAACGAGTGGCTGCCGATCATCTTCGGCTTCGCCATGATCCTCGCGGTGTGGAGCCTGCTCGCCGCCGCACTGATCTGGCTCAGCCATCGGGTGCGCATGCGCTTCGGCCTTACCGAAGAATTGCCGCAACACCCCAAGGCCCTCGACATGTTGCGCTTTGCGTTACGCAAGCTCGGGCCGTGGCTGATCGCGTTGGTGATGACCGTCTACATGAGCTACGCGCTGCCGTCGTCACTGGGCAAAAGCCTGGCGATGGTGTTGGCCTATGCGCTGGTGGTCGGTACCTGTTTCTCGGCAATCTGCGTGATAGCGTTTTCCCTGCTCGATGGCCCGCACCGTCATCGCGCGCTGTACATCCTGCGTCATCAGGCGTTCCGGCCGCTGTGGCTGATCGGCAGCTTCGCCGCGTTCGGCGAGGCGTTGAACGATCCACGCCTGATCGAAAGTCTGGGCGTGCATCTGGCGCACTCCGCCGCCACTATCGCCAATGTCCTCGCGGCGCTGTCGACCGGACTGTTCATCCTGCGTTTCCGCCGACCGATCGCGCACCTGATCCGCAACCAGCCACTGTCGCGACGCCTGACCCGCCGTGCCCTCAGCGACACCATCGAAATCCTCGGCACCTTCTGGTACGTGCCGGCGCTGGTGCTGGTCGGCATCTCGCTGTTCGCCACGTTCGTTTCCGCCGGCGACACCAGCACCGCCTTGCGCCAGTCACTGATCTGCACCGTGCTGCTGGTGATGTGCATGGTGATCAACGGCCTCGTGCGCCGGCATTCCTTGAAACCGCAACGCGGTCCGAAACGCCACGCGCTGTACTCCGAACGCCTGAAAAACTTCTTCTACACCCTCGCGCACCTGGTGGTCTGGCTGGTCTTCATCGAACTCGGCCTGCGCGTCTGGGGCCAGTCGCTGATCGGTTTCGCCGAGGGCGAAGGGCATGACGTCAGCGTCAAACTGTTCAGCCTGATCGGCACGCTGATTTTCTCCTGGCTGATCTGGATCCTCGCCGACACCGCCGTGCACCACGCCCTCACCCGCTCGCGCAAAGGTCTGGCGAATGCCCGCGCGCAAACGATGATGCCGCTGATCCGTAACGTGCTGTTCGTAGCGATCTTCATCATCGCGCTGATCGTCGCCCTGGCGAACATGGGCATGAACGTCACGCCACTGCTGGCCGGTGCCGGTGTGATCGGTCTGGCCATCGGTTTCGGTGCGCAGTCGCTGGTCGCGGACTTGATCACCGGCCTGTTCATCATCATCGAAGACTCGCTGGCCATCGATGACTACGTCGACGTCGGCGGCCACCTCGGCACCGTCGAAGGCCTGACCATCCGCACCGTGCGCCTGCGCGACATCGACGGCATCGTCCACACCATCCCGTTCAGCGAAATCAAAAGCATCAAGAACTACTCACGGGAGTTCGGCTACGCGATCTTCCGCGTGGCGGTGCCGTACAACATGGAAATCGACGACGCGATCAAACTGATGCGTGAAGTCGGCCAGAAGATGCGCACCGATCCATTGCAGCGGCGCAACATCTGGTCGCCGCTGGAGATTCAGGGTGTCGAGAGCTTCGAATCCGGCAGCGCGATTCTGCGCGCGCGATTCAAGACCGCACCGATCAAACAATGGGAAGTGTCCCGAGCCTTCAACCTGTCGCTCAAACGCCACCTCGACGAAGCCGGGCTCGATCTGGCGACGCCGCGCATGAGCGTGCAAGTAATCACTGCCGGTGGCGGACAACCGAAGGAATAGCACTCAGGCGCGCGGTTGCAGTCACAGGCAGGGAAGCCCGACAACAATAATCAAGGAGTAACCGATGCAACTGACGCGCATTGCCCAAGCCGTTCTGCTCAGCCTGTTCGCCAGCCACGCTGGCGCCGCGACGTTGGAAAGCACCCGCACAACGATCGCCGAAGAGGCGCAAAAACTCGAACCGGAATTGCTGGAAACCCGCCGCGACATCCACGCTCACCCGGAACTCGGTAACACGGAAAAACGCACCGCTGAGTTGGTCGCCAAACAACTCAAAGCCATGGGCCTCGAAGTGAAAACCGGCGTCGCCCGCACCGGCGTGGTCGCCGTCCTCAAAGGCGCCCTGCCCGGCCCGACCGTGGCCCTGCGCGCCGACATGGACGCGCTGCCGGTCAAGGAAGTCGCCGACCTGCCGTTCGCATCAAAAGCCAAAGGCACCTACCTCGACAAAGAAGTCGACGTCATGCACGCCTGCGGCCACGATGCGCACACCGCGATCCTGCTCAGCACGGCGAAAGTTCTCACGGGTATGCGCGACACCCTGCCCGGCACCGTGGTGTTCTACTTCCAGCCCGCCGAAGAAGGCCCGAGCGACTTCATCCCCGACGGCAAAAACACTTGGGGCGCGAAAATGATGGTCGAGGAAGGCGTGATGAAATCGCCAAAACCCGACGCGGTCTTCGGCCTGCACGTCTGGGCCGGCGTCCCCGCCGGCCAGATCGCCTACCGCCCAGGCGCCACCCTCGCCAGCTCCGACGACCTGCGCATCAAAATCCTCGGCAAACAGACCCACGCCGGCCGTCCATGGGACGGCATCGACCCGATCACCGTCGGCGCGCAAACCATCGTCGGCCTGCAAACTGTAGTCAGCCGTCGCACCGATATCTCCTCGTATCCGTCAGTGGTCAGCATCGGCACCATCAACGGCGGCACGCGCTACAACATCATTCCCGAATCCGTGGACATGACCGGCACGATCCGCTCCTACGACTACGGCATCCGCCAGAAACTGCATGCTGACGTACGCCAGACCGTGGAAAAAATCGCCGAAAGCGGCGGTGCAAAAGCAGACGTGACCATCATCGAAAAATACGATCCGACCATCAACAACCCGGCGCTGACAGAAAAAATGCTGCCGACGCTGAAGTGGGCGGCCAAGGACGATGTGGTGAATGCACCGCTGGTGGGTGGCGCGGAAGACTTTTCGTTCTATGCCAAGGAAGTGCCGGGATTGTTTGTGTTTCTCGGCGTGACACCGCGTGATCAAGACATGAGCAAGGCCGCGCCGAATCATAATCCGGGGTTCTTTGTCGATGAGTCGGCGCTGGTGGTAGGCGTGAGAACATTGGCCTCGTTGGCGACGGATTATCTGTATGCCAATGCGGGCGCGGGCAAGTAGGAATGAGGTGACTGTGGGGGCGCTTTCGCGAGCAGGCTCGCTCCCACATTTGGACCGTGTGCAGCCTGCCAGAAATCGGGCAGCTGTCAGGCCGCCATCGCGAGCAGGCTCACTCCTACAAGGGATTGAGTACATCCGCAGGAACAGGTCGGCTGTCAGGCCGCCATCGCTGGCAAGTCAGGGATTGAGTCCAACCGGTAAACCTAAATCGCTTCGGCTTCTCACCACTCAACACAATGAGCGCAAGCTCGAGTACCGCTCTTGATCTTGTCGTGCCGGCCCCTTCGGCAGGCTGAGTGGAGGGGTCTATCCGGGGGTGGGCGCGCAGCGCCGTTCGACGAAGTCGAACACATCGAAAGTAGGTGCAGCGAAGCAAACCGGAAGCGATGCCCCCGGATCGATCCCGGAACGAAGGAACCCCGAGCTCCAGCGAGCGGGCCGAACGCCGGGGCCCAGCCTTTTGCTTACTTTTCGGCGTCTGGAAAAGTGAGTCGCTGTAAGAGCGAAACCGTCAGCGGCAGCACCCGAAGCAACGGATATACACTCAAAACCCCAAGAACCTGGCCGGCCCACAGGCCGCCAAGGTCAAGGTCAAAGCTCAAACAACATCAACCCCAACGTGAATCGCATCATGCCGCCAAAACTCCAGATCACAATCAATCAACCGCTCATGCTGATCATAATTGACCCGAGCAATCCGCAACCCCGGACTCCCCACCGACACCCGCAAAGCCGCCGCCGCATCCACAGACAGTGACGTAGGCACAATCTCAAAGCGCACCCGCCCATAGTGCAAATCGTAATGCCGCGCATACAACTCGGTCATCGACTGATTCAGATCCAACCCCAGAATCCCCGGAAAAAACTGCGGATTCAAATAATGCTCAACATAAAGCACCAACCGCCCATCAATGCGCCGCGACCGGCAAATCTGAATCACGCTCGACAACGCCGGCAGCTGCAACCACGCACACACCGCCGCCGAAGCCGGCTGCAACCGCGCCGAAATCACCTCGGTCGACGGCACCCGCCCCTGCGCACTGACCATCGCGTGAAAGTGACTGCGCTGCATCAGGTTGTACGCCAGACGCGGCGGCGAGACGAACCAGCCACGACGCTCCTCACGATAAATCTGCCCCTGCGCCTCCAGTTGCAACAACGCCTCACGCACGGTAATCCGCGTTGTGCCGAACAACTCACTGAGCTTGCGCTCGGCCGGCAACTTGCTGCCCGCCGCCAACAACCCGTGATCGAGTTGTTCCTGCAGCACCTGGCCAATCGCTGTCACCGCTTTTGTTGCCTCATCGCGCATCAACGTTACCTATCTGGACTAGACCAGCACTGTTTCGGGGCAAAACCGCACGGCAATCGAGCCGTTTCCTGATGATGCAAGCCTAGGCAGTGCAGATGACCGAGAGATGACAAAACTACCGAACGGTCGTCTTCACGACTTGCAATACATCGGCCAAGTCCCTTGCTCTTCGGGCCTTTGGGCATGGTCTACGCTTATCTGGGACCCGCCGATACCGGGCAGAAAAAACGCCTGCCGACGGCCAGCAGACATCAAAGTGTCATCCAGCCCACTTAGATTGGCTCAGGTATTGCTGACCTAGACCAACAAACACCGCAAACGCAGCGTTGAACACGACCAAGGAGCTTCGGAATGAAACAGCTTTTCCTGGCAACACTGTTAGGCTCGACCATTGCAATGTGCACCTCCGCCATGGCGGCCGGCACCGATCTGAAAACCCTCGAAGCCGCTGCGAAAGCGGAAGGCGCCGTCAACAGCGTCGGCATGCCCGATGACTGGGCCAACTGGAAAGGCACCTGGGAAGACCTGGCCAAGACCTACGGCCTGAAACACATCGATACCGACATGAGTTCCGCCCAGGAAATCGCCAAGTTCGCCGCCGAGAAAGACAATGCCAGCGCCGACATCGGCGACGTCGGTGCCGCGTTCGGCCCGATCGCGGTCAAGCAAGGCGTGGTGCAACCGTACAAGCCAAGCACCTGGGATCAGGTACCGGACTGGGCCAAGGACAAGGACGGCAACTGGGCACTGGCCTACACCGGCACCATCGCGTTCATCGTCAACAAAAAACTCCTGCACGGCTCCGAAGTACCGACCAAATGGGCTGACCTCAAGGGCGGCAAATACAAGGTCTCCATCGGTGACGTGAGCACCGCCGCACAAGCGGCCAACGGCGTACTGGCCGCAGCCCTGGCCAACGGTGGCGACGAGAAAAACATCAAGCCTGCGCTGCTGCTGTTCGCCGACATCGCCAAGCAAGGTCGCCTGTCGATGGCCAACCCGACCATCGCTACCATGGAAAAAGGCGAGATCGAAGTCGGTGTGGTCTGGGACTTCAACGGCCTCAGCTACAAAGCCAAGATGGCCAACCCGGATGACTACGTGGTGCTGATCCCGTCCGACGGTTCGGTGATTTCCGGCTACACCACGATCATCAACAAGTACGCGAAAAATCCTAACGCCGCCAAGCTGACCCGCGAATACATCTTCAGCGATGCCGGCCAGACCAACCTCGCCCGCGGCAACGCCCGCCCGATCCGCGCCGAACACCTGCAACTGCCGGAAGACGTGAAGGCCAAGCTGCTGCCGAACGAGCAGTACAAAAAGGTCACTCCGATCAAAGACGCCGATGCGTGGGAAAAGACTTCCAAGGCCCTGCCACAGCAGTGGAACGAGGAAGTCATCGTAGAGATGAAGTAAGCCTGTAGATCCCTCTTCGGGATCCGCTGGAGTTCCAAATGTGGGAGCGAGCCTGCTCGCGAATGCGGTGTGTCATTCAACAATGATGTGACTGACACGACGCTTTCGCGAGCAGGCTCGCTCCCACAAGGGGATTGAGTTGATTTCGGAATATTTGAATTTCGCGGAGTTTTTGCCCCTATGAAGCACAACGTCATCCTTGTCGTGCTCGATGGCCTCAACCACGAGGTCGCGCGTCACGCCATGGGGCATCTGCAGGCTTATGTTGGCGCAGGACGCGCCGCGCTCTACCAGTTGGAGTGCGAACTGCCGGCCCTGTCCCGACCGCTTTATGAATGCATCCTCACCGGCGTACCGCCGATCGACAGCGGCATCGTCCACAACAACGTCTCGCGCCTGTCCAACCAGCGCAGCATTTATCACTACGCCCGCGATGCCGGTCTGAAAACCGCAGCAGCGGCGTATCACTGGGTCAGCGAGTTGTACAACCGCTCACCGTTCGTGGCTGCCCGCGACCGGCACACCGACAATCTGTCGCTGCCGATCCAGCACGGGCATTTCTACTGGAACGATCACTATCCGGATTCGCACCTGTTCGCCGACGCGGAAAACCTGCGCCTGCGCCACGATCCGAACTTCCTGCTGATCCACCCGATGAACATCGACGACGCCGGGCACAAACACGGCCTCGACAGTTCGCAATACCGCAACAGTGCGCGCTCGGCCGACATCATCCTCGCCGACTATTTGCAGAGCTGGCTCGACGCTGGTTATCAAGTGCTGGTGACCGCCGACCACGGCATGAACAACGACCGCTCGCACAACGGCCTGCTGCCGGAAGAACGCCAAGTGCCGCTTTTCGTCCTCGGCGATGCCTTCAGCTTCAGCGCTGATGCCGCGCCGAAGCAAACGGAAATCTGCGGCACCGTCTGCGAACTGCTCGGCGTACCCCATGACAAACCTGTGTGCCGGGAGTTGCTCAAGTGAACTCAATGACTCGCGGCAAATGGCTGGCAGCCTTGTGCGTGGTGCCCTTCGCGCTGTTCTTTATCGTCTTCGAAATCGCCCCGCTGACCTGGGTGATGATCAGCAGCCTGCAATCGGAAGAGTTCGGCTGGAGCTTGGCCAATTTCAGCAAGATCTTCAGCTCGAAGTTCTATTTGCAGGCGATCCAGTACAGCCTCGAAATCAGTTTCTGGTCGAGCGTGTTCGGCATCATCATTGCCGTAATCGGTGCGTATTCCCTGCGCCGGGTCGATTCGAAACTGCGCAATTTCGTGAATGCCTTCGCCAACATGACCAGCAATTTTTCCGGCGTACCCTTGGCCTTCGCGTTCATCATCCTGCTCGGTTTCAACGGCAGCATCACCATCATGCTCAAGCAGTCGGGGATCATTCAGGACTTTAACCTGTACTCGAAAACCGGCCTGATCATCCTTTACACCTACTTCCAGATTCCGCTTGGTGTGCTGCTGCTCTATCCCGCCTTCGACGCCTTGCGTGAAGACTGGCGCGAGTCGGCCGCGTTGCTCGGCGCCAACGGCTGGCAGTTCTGGCGACACATCGGTTTGCCGGTGCTGACCCCGGCGTTGCTCGGTACATTCGTGATCCTGCTGGCCAACGCCCTCGGCGCCTACGCCACGGTGTATGCGCTGACGACGGGCAACTTCAACGTCCTGCCGATCCGTATTGCAGCGATGGTCTCCGGCGACATTTCCCTCGATCCGAATCTGGCCAGTGCTCTGGCCGTGGTGCTGGTGGCGCTGATGACCATCGTCACCGTCGTGCATCAACTGCTGTTGAAGAGGAGCTACCATGTCTCGCGCTGAATCCGGCCCGGCCGGCCTCTACCACCGCGTCGTGGTTTATCTGTTGTTCGCGATCCTCTTGCTGCCGCTGGCGGGCACGCTGGTCTACTCGATCGCCAGCAGTTGGTCGGCGACTATTCTGCCCAGCGGTTTCACCTTCAAGTGGTACATCCAGTTGTGGAGCGATCCGCGTTTCCTGCACGCCTTCGGTCAGTCATTGCTGGTGTGCGTCGGTGCGCTGGTACTGTCGGTGGTGCTGATCCTGCCGCTGCTGTTCGTCGTGCATTACCACTTCCCGAAACTCGATGCGCTGATGAACATCCTCATCCTGCTGCCCTTCGCGGTGCCGCCAGTGGTGTCGTCGGTGGGTCTGTTGCAGCTTTACGGTTCCGGGCCGATGGCGATGGTTGGCACGCCGTGGATCCTGATCGGTTGCTACTTCACCGTGGCGTTGCCGTTCATGTACCGGGCAATCACCAACAACCTGCAGGCGATCAACCTGCGCGACCTGATGGACGCCGCGCAACTGCTCGGCGCCAGCACCTTTCAGGCGGCGTTTCTGGTGGTGCTGCCGAACCTGCGCAAAGGCCTGATGGTCGCCTTGCTGCTGTCGTTCTCGTTCCTGTTTGGTGAGTTCGTCTTCGCCAATATTCTGGTCGGCACCCGTTACGAAACCCTGCAGGTGTACCTGAACAACATGCGCAACAGCAGCGGCCACTTCACCAGCGCGCTGGTCATTTCGTATTTCTTTTTCGTGCTGGTCCTGACCTGGATCGCCAACATCTTGAACAAGGACAAAAGCGAATGAGCTATGTCAGCGTCCAACACCTGCAAAAAAATTACGCGGGCACGACCGTGTTCAGCGACATCAACTGCGAGATCAACAAAGGCGAGTTCGTCACCCTGCTCGGCCCGTCCGGCTGCGGCAAGTCGACCCTGCTGCGTTGCATCGCCGGCCTGACGCCGGTGGATGGCGGCAAGATCCTGCTCGATGGCGTCGATATCGTGCCGTTGAGTCCGCAGAAACGCGGGATCGGCATGGTGTTCCAGAGCTACGCGCTGTTCCCCAACATGACCGTCGAGCAGAACGTTGCCTTCGGTTTGCGCATGCAGAAGGTCAACGCCGATGACAGTCATAAACGCGTTTCCGAGGTGTTGAAGCTGGTGGAACTAAACGACTTCGCCGGCCGCTACCCACATCAGCTATCCGGAGGCCAATGCCAACGCGTGGCCCTCGCCCGTTCGCTGGTGACGCGCCCGCGTTTGCTGCTGCTGGATGAGCCGCTGTCGGCTCTTGATGCACGAATTCGTAAACACTTGCGTGAACAGATCCGTCAGATTCAGCGCGAACTCGGCCTGACGACGATTTTCGTCACCCACGATCAGGAGGAAGCGCTGACCATGTCTGATCGGATTTTCCTGATGAATCAGGGAAAAATCGTACAAAGCGGCGATGCCGAAACCCTCTACACCGCCCCCGTCGATGTATTTGCCGCCGGCTTCATCGGCAACTACAACCTGCTCGATGCCGACGACGCCTCGAAGCTGCTGCAGCGCCCGATCAACCACCGCATCGCCATTCGCCCGGAAGCCATCGAACTGAGCCTCGAAGGCGAACTCGACGCGCAGATCCGTAGCCACAGCCTGCTTGGCAACGTGATCCGCTATCGCATCGAAGCCCGCGGCGTGGAACTGGTGGTGGATGTGCTCAACCGCTCGGCCGCCGATCTGCATCCCGACGGTCAGCGTCTGGCGCTTTCCATCGATCCGACGGCCCTGTGTGAAGTAGCTTAAAAGCAGCTGCAAGCTTCGAGCTACAAGCTTCAAGTTGTAGACTGCGGCGTAACTGATTTCAATTCTTGCAGCTCGACGCTTGTAGCTCGCAGCTGTTCTCGGAGAGAACCGATGGCTTTGGCAATTTTTGATCTGGACGAAACGTTGATCCACGGCGACTGCGCCACCCTCTGGAGCGAACAGATGGGGCGCTTGGGCTGGGTCGATCCCGAGTCGTTCATGCGCAAGAACAACGAGCTGATGGACGCCTACAGCCATGGCAAATTGCGCATGGAAGACTACATGGAATTCAGCCTCGAACCGCTGATCGGCCGCACGCCGGAAGAAGTCGAACATCTGGTAGGCCCGTGGGTGGAAGACTTCATTGAACCGATCATCTTCAGCGATGCCACCAAGACCATCGCCGCCCATCGCAAGGCCGGCGATCGCATTCTGGTGATCTCGGCGTCAGGCACGCACTTGGTCAAACCGATTGCCGATCGACTGGGCATCGATGAAATTCTCGGCATCGAACTGGAAGTCGCGCATGGTGTTTACAGCGGCCACACCGTTGGCACCCTGACCTACCGCGAAGGCAAGATCACCCGTTTGCTGGAATGGCTGGATGCTGAAGAAGAGAACCTGGAGGGTGCGAGCTTCTATTCCGACTCGCGCAATGATTTGCCGCTGTTACTGAAGGTGGACTTTCCGCATGTGGTCAACCCGGACCCGGTGCTGCTTGAGCACGCCGAAAAATCCGGCTGGCCGATCCACCTCTGGAAATGACAAAGATTTAATCTGCAATTGCAGACAGGCTGACATCCCAAACCTGAGTTCGACCCGATGCATCAGGTCGATGTAGCCCGGCAGAACAACCCGGTCAGTCCCCTCTCCCTTTGGGAGAGGGTTAGGGTGAGGGGCTTCTCCTACAAATCAGCTCAGACTTTCGTCAATCACCAATACCAATTTTCCAGAAACGGTATTACTCGCCAACTCGGCAAAAGCCGCTTCAGCATCCTTCACCGGGAACGCCTTGGCCAACCGTGGACTCAATCGCCCCTCAGCAAACAGCGGCCACACCTGCTGGCCCAGATCACTCAACAGATCCGCCTTGAACTGATCGTCACGACTACGCAACGTCGAGCCGAGCAACTGCACACGCTTGGCCAATACCTGCGCCAGATCCAGATTCGCCTCACGGCCGCCCATCAAACCGATCAACACCCAACGCCCATCCAGCGCCATCAGCTTGAGGTTCAACGCCGAATAACTACCGCCGACCGGGTCGAGAATGACATTGAACGGTCCGAAATCACGCAGGCTCTCCAGATCATCGGTGCGCACCACTCCGCCCTGCGCGCCCAGCGCCTCGCAATAAGCCAGACGCTCGGCCGAACCGACGCTGACCCAGCAGGGATTGCCAAACGCCTTGCACAACTGAATGGCGGCTGAACCGATTCCACTTGCGCCGGCGTGCAAGAGAATTTTCTCACCCGGTGTGAGCGCCGCAAGTTGAAACACATTCAGCCAGACTGTTGCATAAACCTCGGGCAATGCCGCGGCCTCAATCAGCGAGACGCCTTCGGGAACCGGCAGCACGTGCCGCCCGTCGACGACCACCTCCTCGGCCATGCCCCCCCCGGCCAGTAAGGCGCAAACCCGATCGCCAACTTGCCAGGCACTGCCCGCGCCGACCTCGCTGATCACCCCGGAACACTCAAGACCGAGTACCTGGCTGGCCCCTGGTGGTGGCGGATAGAGCCCTGCTTTCTGTAATAAATCGGCGCGATTGAGGCCGGCTGCCGCCACTCGAATGCGGACTTGTCCTACATCGCACGTAGGACTCGGCTCCTCAACCCATGCCACTTGACCGTCAACGCCTTGCAATGCCTTCACAGTGCCTCCATAGTGAGTCTGGACTGAGCCCGAAGCTGTAGCGCCGGGCTTTTTGCATTATGCGACCGGCTCTCGTAGAACCGGCGACTTCAAAGACGGCCTAATATGCGTTATCAATTGTCCCCGCGTCGAATCAGCATGAAGCATTTGCTCCCCAGCACCGCCCTCGCTCTTTTCATCGGTATCGGTTTGTTGCCGGTGTCGGGCAATACATTCGCAGCCAACAGCTGGGACAAATTGCAGCCTGATCGCGATGAAGTCATCGCCAGCCTGAACGTCGTCGAGTTGCTCAAGCGTCACCACTACAGCAAGCCGCCGCTCGACGATGCGCGCTCGGTGATCATCTACGACAGCTACCTCAAGCTGCTGGATCCGTCGCGCAGCTACTTCATGGCCAGCGACATCAGCGAATTCGACAAGTGGAAGACCCAGTTCGACGACTTCCTCAAAAGCGGCGACCTCAACGCCGGCTTCACCATCTACAAGCGCTATCTGGACCGCGTCAAGTCGCGGCTGGACTTCGCCCTTGCCGAGCTGAACAAAGGCGTCGACAAGATGGACTTCACCACCAGGGAAACCTTGCTGATCGATCGCAAGGACGCTCCTTGGCTCAAATCCACCGCTGAACTCGACGACCTGTGGCGCAAACGCGTCAAGGACGAAGTGCTGCGGATGAAGATCGCCGGCAAAGAGCCGAAGCAGATCCAGGAAACCCTGACCAAGCGCTACAAGAACCAGTTGGCGCGCCTGGACCAGACCCGTCCGGAAGACATCTTCCAGGCGTACATCAACACCTTCGCCATGTCTTACGATCCGCACACCAACTATCTGTCGCCGGATAACGCGGAAAACTTCGACATCAACATGAGCCTGTCCCTTGAGGGCATCGGTGCCGTGTTGCAGAGCGACAACGACCAGGTGAAAGTCGTGCGTCTGGTGCCGGCAGGCCCGGCCGACAAGACCAAGCAAGTTGCACCGGCTGACAAGATCATCGGCGTTGCCCAAGGCAACAAGGAAATGGTCGACGTGGTCGGCTGGCGTCTGGACGAAGTGGTCAAACTGATCCGTGGCCCGAAAGGCACCGTGGTGCGTCTGGAAGTGATTCCGGCGAGCAATGCGCCGAATGACCAGACCACCAAGATCGTGCCGATCACCCGTGAAGCGGTGAAGCTCGAAGACCAGGCCGTGAAGAAGTCCGTGCTCAACCTGAAACAGGACGGCAAGGACTACAAACTCGGTGTGATCGAGATTCCAGCCTTCTACCTCGACTTCAAGGCGTTCCGTGCCGGTGATCCGGACTACAAGAGCACCACCCGTGACGTCAAGAAACTGCTCACCGAGTTGCAGAAAGACAAAGTCGACGGCGTGGTCATCGACCTGCGCAACAATGGCGGCGGTTCCCTGCAGGAAGCCACCGAGCTGACCAGTCTGTTCATCGACAAAGGCCCGACCGTACTCGTGCGTAATGCCGATGGCCGTGTCGACGTACTCGAAGACGAAAACCCGGGCGCGTTCTACAAAGGTCCGATGGCACTCTTGGTCAACCGCTTGTCCGCCTCGGCTTCGGAGATTTTCGCCGGCGCCATGCAGGACTATCACCGCGCGTTGATCATCGGTGGCCAGACCTTCGGTAAAGGCACGGTGCAGACCATTCAGCCGCTCAACCATGGCGAACTGAAACTGACCCTGGCCAAGTTCTACCGTGTCTCCGGGCAGAGCACCCAGCATCAGGGCGTGCTGCCGGACATCGACTATCCGTCGCTGATCGACACCAAGGAAATCGGCGAGAGCGCACTGCCGGAAGCCATGCCATGGGACACCATCCGCGCGGCAATCAAACCGGCAGCCGATCCGTTCAAGCCGTTCCTGGCTCAGCTCAAGTCCGAGCATGACACGCGCACCGCCAAGGATGCCGAGTTCGTGTTCATCCGTGACAAGCTGGCTCTGGCGCAGAAACTGATGGAAGAAAAAACCGTCAGCCTCAACGAAGCCGAGCGCCGTGCCCAGCACAACGACATCGACGCCAAGCAACTGACGATGGAAAACATCCGTCGCAAAGCCAAAGGCGAAGAGCCGCTTAAAGAGCTGAAGAAAGAAGACGAAGACGCCCTCGCGGCTGCCGACCCGGACAAGGTCAAACCAGAAGACGATGCCTACCTGAGCGAAACCGGGCGCGTGCTGCTGGATTACCTGAAGCTGAGTAATCAGGTGGCCAAGAAGTAAGATGATGGCAATTTAGTGCTGACGATCCCCGGATCGTCATCAAACAGTCATCATTCTGTCGTGCAATAAAGGACTGGGAGCCACTCTCTTCATTGAGAACGCTCCCAGTCCTTTTTTTATCGCCAGAGATTGCCATGACCACGACCGAACAGCTGAGTGCCTTGAGCTCGATCCTGACTCAAAGCGGTTTACACAGCCTGTTCCAACCAATCATCTCTCTCTCCGAACGGCGCATTCTCGGCTATGAAGCCCTCACGCGCGGCCCTTCCAACAGCCCTCTTCACTCGCCGATCGCGCTGTTCGCCGTGGCGCGTCAGGCCGGGCGTTTGAGCGAACTGGAAATCGCCTGCCGTCAGAGCGCTTGTCGCCGCTTTAACGAGCAGCAACTGCCGGGCAAACTGTTTCTCAACGTCTCGCCGGAATCCTTGCTTGAAGCCGCGCACCAACCGGGGCGCACGTTGCAGTTGCTGCAGGATTTCGGCATTCCGCCGAGTCAGGTGGTCATCGAACTGACTGAACAAACACCGATCGACGATTTTCAGTTGCTGCAAACCGCCTTGCATCACTATCGAGCGATGGGTTTTTCCATTGCGCTGGATGATCTGGGGGCCGGTTATTCGAGCCTGCGGTTATGGTCAGAACTGCGCCCGGACTACGTGAAGATCGACCGACACTTCATCGACGGCATTCATCAGGATGCGCTGAAGCGCGAGTTTGTCGGCTCGATCCTGCAAATCGCCAAAGCCTCGCGCGCGCAAGTCATCGCCGAAGGTATCGAACTGCCGGAAGAACTCGCGGTGCTGACTGAAATGGGCGTCGATCTGGTGCAGGGTTACTTGCTCGGCCGCCCTCAGGAACACCCTCCGCGCGATGCCCGCGCCTTGATGCCCAAACACGACAGCAGCAGCGTTGCGCTGAACGACGAAGGCAGCGACCTAAGTGCCCTGCTCAACGACCAGCCAGCCGTACCCCGCGACACACCGACCGCCACCGTGCTCGAAGCCTTTCGCCGCCAGGCCAACCTCAACTCACTGGCAGTACTCGACGAACAAGGCCAACCCTGCGGCATCGTCCACCGCCACTCGTTGTCGGATGCCCTGCTCAAACCCTTCGCCACCGACCTGTTCGCACGCAAACCGATCAGCCGTCTGATGAACGATGATTTCCTCGCCGTGGAAATGAGTCAGTCGCTGCAACAGGTCAGCCGCCTGATCACCAGCCGTGCCCGCCAGCGCATCGAAGAGGACTTCATCATTACTCTTAACGGCGGCTACCTGGGTCTTGGCCGGGTGATCGATGTGCTCAAGCTGATCACCGAGCTGAAAATTCAACAGGCTCGTTATGCCAACCCGCTGACCTTGCTGCCGGGTAATGTGCCGATTCAGCAATGCCTGACTCGCCTGCTGCAACAGGGGCGTGAATCCGTCATCTGCTACGTCGACATCGACAGTTTCAAACCCTTCAATGACATCTACGGCTATGGTCGCGGCGACGAAGTCCTTCTGTGCCTGGCGCAATGCCTCAACGAGCGGGTGGACCCGACCCGTGACTTCGTTGGCCATATCGGCGGCGATGACTTCCTCCTCGTTCTCGGCCCGGAAGACTGGCGCAAACGCCTCAATCAACTGCTTGATGACTTTCAGAGCCAATGCCGACGTTTCTATCGCCCCGAACACCTTGAGGCGGGATGTTTTATTGCGCCGAATCGCCAAGGGGTGCGGCAGGAGTTTCCGCTGTTGTCGCTGTCCATTGGAGTGGTGCACCTACACCCCGAGGCCTGCGCACAACTCGACGCCAGTCAACTCGCGGAAATGGCTTCCCAGGCGAAGCATCATGCGAAGAATGTTCCGGGGTATAGCGTGCATGTGATTGATAGTCTCACTGCTACCGACATCCATCAATCGCAGCTGATCGGCCAACGTTAATTTCCCCAGACGAAACAAATACCTGTGGAAGCAAATTTGCTCGCGAAGAGGCAACCATGGAGATTTAGGACTCGTCAATAATTACCAAGTCGACAGATCTTCCACCCTTGCCTTTTCTAAGTCTTCACTCCAGCACTCGTTGGCTAATCTATATATATCTTCAAAAAATCCTCGTGCATCATTCACCATCGTTTCATTCCATGCAACGCAGGTATTTGATTCATAGTCGTCCTCAAACTGCCTAGTAAAATCATGCTCGGGTGAGTTCAAGGCATCCTCGAGAACCTTAACCATCAAAAATTTATGCTTATATGTAAAACTAGGAAAATTAATAAGAATAAATTCCTTTATCACAATCTCTCTATCAGACAAATTATTTGGATCATAGGCTGATAGCAAAACGCCTAAGGTTTCTTCCCGATCATAGACCTCTATCCCCCCTAACCAATATGAGAGCTGAGGAACAAATGGAAGATCAAACTCCGGCCACTTTAACATAGTAACAATCCTAATCTGGGAATGCCGTGTATGGTTTTTTAATATCTTGACTAGAAAACCGCACCTCTGAAACATTTAACTCATCCACATATTTTGGATTTTGTTTATCTTTTTTGTTCGGCTTATACCCCCTACCACCATTTGGCATTTCCTTTCTTACAACCGGATCGCCTTTCTTGGTAAATCCGGTAGGCGCGGGAGGCGTTCTACTCATTCTAGAAATAGCATCATTTATCGCATGAAGCTGAAGCAACCAACTCTTAAACTGCGAGCTAGAATTAACACCTTCTTTCACCCCTTTTTTTGTCGGATGACTACCGTCGATAGATCTCTGTTTTAACGCCTTGTCTGGTATCTCCGGGTTGTGTTTAGCGACGGTGTGCATTTTGTACTTTTTCTCCAGTTTCAAAACTTCACGTTTCGCATTTTCCTCCGCCAACTCATCAATCCTTGCCCTCCGCTCCTGCGCCGTCATCTTCGGCAGCGCTGGCTCACCTTCATCTACCTTAGCGCCACCAATCCCACCCGGCACCTCACACCCAGGCTTGTTCGGCGGCGGGCAGTTAGAGCTCAACCCCAACGGATCCACCCACCCCGTCGGATTCGGCACGTACTGGTACTGATTCAGCCCACCCGCCAACTTGATCGGATCCGGCGTCAGATACCTTCCCAGCCGCGGGTCGTAATACCGGTGCCGGTTGTAATGCAGGCCGCTTTCCCCGTCGAAATACTGCCCCTGAAAGCGCAGCGGCTGATTCAGGTAGTCGTCGCCGGCCAGGGTCAGCGTGGCGACTTTGCCGTAGGCGTCGTATTGCGCGGACCAGACGATGTCGCCGCTGTAGTCGGTGAGTTCCTGCGGGGTGCCGAGATGATCGAGTTGGTAGTAGAACGGGCAGGCCTTTTTCGGGCCTTTGCCGTCGAGCAGCGCGAGCGGGCGGAAGGTGCCGGGTTCGTAGACGTAGCTGCGGTATTCGCGTTCGCTGCTTTCGGCGACGAGATGGTCGCCTTGCCAGAAGAACTCGGTGGTGTCGTCGCCGACGGTTTTGCGGATGCGTCGGCCGAAGGCGTCGTAGCGGTAACTGGCGGTCTGGCCGTCGGGGCGGGTCAGGCCGATCAGGCGGTGCTGGCTGTCGTAGCGGTATGCAGTGACGAGAGTTTGCGCGCGGCCGCGGCGTTCGCGGATCAGGTTGCCGAAGGCGTCGTAGTCATAGTGGCGGTCGCCCTGCATCAGCAGGCGGTTGCCCTTGATCTGGCTCGGGCCGGGGCGGTCCTGCATCAGCAGGTTGCCGGCCGGGTCGTGGGCGAAGCTTTCCGGCAGTTCGTCGCGCGAGTGGCGTACGCGAATGAGGCGGTCGAGGGCGTCGTAGCCGTAGGTGCGCTGGCCGTGGCGGCTGTCGGCGATGTGCGCGAGATTGCCGTTGGCGTTGTAGGCATAATCGCGGCGATACAACGCATCGCGCTGATGGCCTACGGCGTGGGCGAGTAATCGTCCCTGGTCGTCGTAGGTATATTCGCTGAGCAGCAGACCTTGCTGACGTTGCCTTTCGCGTCCGGACTGATAGACGTGACGGGTCAGCGGCGTGCCGTTGAGGTCGATGTCGGTCAGCGCGCCGCCCTTGGCGTGGCGGTAATCGAGCACGCTGTTGTCCGGTAGACGCAGGCGCTTGAGCTGACCGCAGGCGTCGTAGCGGTAACGCAGAGTGCCCCAGCCCTGATGCTCGGTGATCAAGCGGTCCTGGCGGTCGTACTCGAAGGCGAGCGGATGGTTCTGGCCATCGTCGACGCTGACCAGTCGGCCGAGGCGATCGTATTGGTAGGTGACCTTGATCCCATCGGGCAGGGTTTTGACTAACAGCCGGCCAGCGGCATCGCGCTCATAAGCGGTGAGCAGACAAGAGCCGTCATCGCCGAACTCGGTTTTCTCCAGCAGATGGCCGTTGAGGTCATAGGCATACGCGGTACGCCGGCCATCAAAACCGCTTTCCTGGCGAATCAGCCCGGTCGGCGTGTAATCGAGCCGGTATTTTTCCCCCGATTCGTTTTCGATCTCGGTGAGCAATAACTGCGCATGGTCGTAGCGATACTGCACCTGCGTGCCGTCGGGGTTGATTCGCCGCGAAACCAGGTGCAGGTCGTCGTCATACTCATAACGGGTGATGCGCCCGAGTTCATCGCGCTCGGCAATGACCTGACCGTAGGCGCCGTAGCTGTAGGCGCGAGTGCTGCCGGTAGGAAACGTCGTCTGAATCAGTCGGCCGACGGCATCCCAATGCTGGCGGGTGACCGCACCGTGTTCGTCTGCGGTTGTGGTCCGGCGCCCCAGTGCATCGTAGGAAAAACGCCGCACGCCACCGTCGGGCAGGGTTTCCTCGGTCAACTGGCCGAGGTTGTTCCAGACCAAGCGATGGCGGCTGCTGTCCGGGTAACGGATCGACAGCAACTGCCCACGGGTGTCGTAGTAGTAATGCGTAACCTGGCCGTCGGGATCGACCGCCTCGGTGACATCGCCCTCGGCATTGCGCCGGCAGATCCACACCGCCTCGCCGCGCGAACGCCGATGCAAGAAACCGTTGCGATACTCGTAGGACGTGGGCGCCTCGTCCGGCGGAATCAGCGCGATCAGCCGTCCGACCTCGTCGTAGCGGTATTCGGTGACCGCCCCCAAGGCATCCTGCTCGGCGATCAACCGCCCCGATGAGTCATAGGCCTTGAGCTGCTCGCCACCATCCGCCGAGACTTTACGCACCAGCCGCGCACGCTCGTCGTGGACGTACGTTTCTTCGGTGCCATCGACGTAATGCACCGCGACACTGCCGTCGTCGTTCCAGACGTAGCGCGTGTCCATCTGCGAAAACGAGGCCCAATGCCTGACACAGCGAGAAGCCTTGCCCGAACGTTCCCACTCCCAGAAAAAACTCGCGCCACCGGCCAGTTGCCGCTGCAGAATCACGTGAGCGTCGTCGTAGTCGTAACGCTCGCTGTCACCGACGGCGTTGCTCGCTTCGATCAGGTGCTGATAGGCGTCGTAGCGGTAACTGACCAGCGCCTGTTCGGTGCTCCAGGCACCGTCGCGAAACACCTGGTAATCCACACCAACCAACTGCGCGCGGTCATAGCGCAACAGCAGCGAACGCCCGGCGCCGTTGTCCAGGCGCTGCACCCGGTCAGAGCGATCGCGCTGCACCGTCAGACGATTGCCATAGGCATCGCTGATCGCCGTCAGCCGTCCCGCGCGAAAGTGATAAAACCGCGCCGCGTCCCCGGCCAACGCGAGGATCAGCTCTTCCGGCTCATCGCCCAGAAAAATCGCCGCCCGCGATAGGCTGTTGTGAATCGCCGGTCGTTCAACGCTCGGCAACGGAAACCATGTACGCCGGTTTTCGTGATCGACCCAAACAACCTCATCAGCGAAAAATTCCAGCCGATGCGCCAGCGAATGACTCCAGCCAAACCCCAGCCCGACATCGATCTCGGCGGCACTGCTGCGATACAACCGCGTGAATTCAAACGGCAACACGCCATCAAGCACGGCATCAGTCAGGGTCAGCAGTTCTTCACCGGTGACCATCGACACCGGGCAACCGTTGGTGCAGGTGTGGGGCACACAATCGGCGCTGTCGCCATTGGGGTTTTTCGCCTGATCCGGCGAGTCGTCGTGATGCTCGTCTTTCTTCAGCAAGGTGTTGCGCTGCGCATCCCAGCGCAATTGCATTCGGCCCTTTTTTACACCCGCCGCGATGCCTCGGGCAGCAACGGCTTTGTATTGATCGACGTATTTGATGAAGCCCTCGACGATGCCGAATATCGCCTTCACCAAACGTTTCACCGCCGACAGCAATTGCACGGCGCGATCCGCCAGACGCAGCGTCAGATATGCGATGCCTGCACCACCACTGACGAACGTCAAGACGACGCTGATCAGCACATCGATGAGCAACTGCACCATCATCATTGATGCCGCTTCAGCGGTTTTGCCGGCGATTTCACTGGGCGGCAGCATCTCCAGCCAAAGGCTGGCAGTGCGCAGCAATAAACACAGTGCAGCTTCGTCACTGACCAGCAATTGAAGCTTTTCCATGACGTCGGGTGCGCTCGCTGCCAGCGCCATCAACTGCGTGGCGCCCTCACCCAATCGCTCGGCGAACGCCCCGGGATCCTTGAGAATGTCCGAGAGCAGGCCAATGCTGTCCCACACGCCCTCGATCGCCGCCCAGCTCCCGGCGAGCATGCCGTTGCCCGCCGCCGTCGCTACCGACTGCGACCACTGCGGCTTGAAACCCTGCCATTCACTGCGCAGCCAGCCATCCAGCTCAGCGGTCAGGCCGTCATAGGCTTTGAACAGGTCCTCGACCTGACTCTCAGTGACATCGCTGTGCACCTGCACCCGGTAGAACTTGCCAGGTATTCCTTTGAATGAGCCCTTGCCTTGCGCATCAAGAGTGATGGGGGTGGTTTCGCCACCGTCCATGGCAATCACATCGACCGCGATGTTGCCGAGGGGAATGTCGTAGACCGACTCGAATTTGCTTTCGATCAGCATCGGGCCGCTCTCCGGGCACTGGACGACGCCGGAGAAAAACGCGTTGTCGGCGCTGCTGACGACAGTGCTATCGGAGCCGAAGCGAATGATCCGCTCCATACCCATCAACGACGGCAAATCCGCAGCATGGCTAACCTTGTCCGCCCCTCGACTGGCCCAATGCTTGAGCTGCTCGCGGTAAAGGCTGAGGGAGGCGGGAAAGCTGTCGAGTGCTTGCTCGATGCGAGTAACGGCTTCCATCAGCGCACGCGGGTGGGCGAAGTGGACTGAATAAGCGGGTCAAACATGAGCGTTCCCTCGCGCAAAAAATTAGGCGCGGGAACTGTGCGGGGGATCAATCAGGAAAGAAGTCAGGCAAGTAGGCGATGACTGTAGGACTTGTCTGTAAAAATCGCTCTTGGATAAACAAACGCGCAAAAAAGCAAACGCGGCGTGAGGAAAGCCTCACACCGCGTTTATTTGAGCAGACATAACTGGATTTACAGTGTTGAGTTGCGAGTACTCAGCTCTTTCAATTTGAGTTCAGCCAATGGGTGCCCGGCTTTGGCAGCTATGTTCCACCAGCGTGCGGCTTCGACCGGATCCGACGGTTTGCTCGTAGTCCCGGCCAGGCTGATCACGCCGACCTGATAAGCCGCTTTGCCATCACCCGCAAGTGCCGCCAACCGCAACAGGCGCACACCTTCTTCACGCGCGCCCAGGCCGACACCGCGAAAGGTCAGGATGTGCCCATAGAAGCTCTGCGCACCGACATCGCCAAGGTTGGCCATGCGCGCAAACTGACCTTCGAGCCAGCGCCAGCCGCGCGGTTGGCGAACAAACCATGACCAGTGAAACAGCCTGCGGGCCAGCCAGTAACTGGCCCGCGCCTTGAGTCGTAAAAACACTCAGGCCTCCGCCGATTCCGGGTACTCGTACTCAAAAACACGGACGACTTCCGAAGCATGCCAAGAGGCGGCGGCAACGCCATCGGACGGCCCGGAAAAGCGCCCCAGACGTTCAACACATTCAAAGAAACCGGTGCGTGGCAGGCGACTCGCGCCCTGGCTGATCACCAGCGAACTGCGCAAGGGTTGCTCGGCCTTCGCGTCTAGCGCGGCCAGATGCTCGAGTGCGGCGGTCAGGGTCTGCATCGCCGGTGTCGGTAGTTGCAACCGCTCCAGCAAGGCCCGATAAGTCAGCAGATGGCGCTGGCGGCGCGCCTGATCCAGTTCCCCGAGCAATCCGTCCCAATGTTGACGACTGATGCGTACGCTCACGATTCATCCCTCCACCCTGGCACCGTCAATTCCCAGGCCAGGCTGCGGCGAATCGCGGCGTCGGGCTGACGCTCGCCACTTTCGATCATGGCCAGATATGACGGGCTGATGCCTACCGTGCGGGCCAGCGCCTCAATGGCGATGCCCTTCCCTTCGCGCAAACTGCGTAGTTGATCCAGACCTGGAAGAATCGTGTCTGGTGAGGCCGCGAGTGGCGTGGCTGCCGGACGCGACGGTGTTTCATTGATGCCTGCTGCTTTTAGTAGAGCCTGATACTGAGCCCACGGCAGAACCGCGTATTCGGGTTCGCCATCGCGTGCAATTATCTGAATATCCATGACTACCCCGTAGGACAACAACACTTAGCGAGTCGGCACTTTTCCCTAGAAGTGTAATCCTAACAGCGGCCAAGGTCGCGGGGGGTATCTATCTACAGGAAGACTTAATGAATCAGGGCTTTTTCGGCCCCTGAAGTTGCAGTTGTTCAGGGGTATCGGGCAACCGTTCGACCACCGCGAGTTTTTCCGGTTGCTGGCGGTTGCGCCAGAGGCGGAAGGCATTGAGCTCATCGTCGAGGGTTTTCATCAGCCAGGCGAGGACGGCGATGTCGTCGAGCATACCGAACACGGGAATGAAATCCGGAATCGCATCCACCGGGCTGAGGAAGTACATCAACCCTGCAACCACCGAAATCAACGCTTTGCCACTGATGGCCCGATACTCGCCGCGCCAATAGGCCAGGCACAAAGCCTGGAGTAAACGTAAATCGTCCTTGAGTTTACCGAGGCGATTGCCCTGTGCAGCGCCTTTGCTGGCGACCGCAAACAATAAGGTCGGCAAGCGGCCGCGTGCCAGCAGGCGGCCAGCCAAGGGCAGGAATCGAGCGAAATTCCACGGAGCTTTCATCTATTCCTCCCGTTGAAATGTTATCCACACAAATTGTGGATAACCTTGTGAACAGAGCTGCATTTCAGCGCTGAAAGCCCCGTTTCATAAGGGCTGCGCTCAGATCGGGCGTTTTTTACTCACATAAAAAACCCCAATATTTCATTGACTTGGCTGCTCAGGGCGGCTAGCGATGACAGTCTCATTGGCTATGACTCTCCCGACCGCCATCGGTTCGCTCTGTTTACCCTTGCCAGACTCCAGATGCAACAACGCCCCGCATAAGCGAGGCGTTGTTGTTGAAGCCTTTGCCAGTTACTTGGCAGCAGCAGCTTCTTTGGCTGGATCCTTGATGGCCAGCAGTTCCAGGTCGAAGACCAGAACCGAGTTGGCCGGGATTGCCGGGCTTGGCGACTGAGCGCCGTAAGCCAGATCGCTAGGGATGTACAGTTTGTACTTCTCGCCAACGTGCATCAGTTGCAGACCTTCAACCCAACCCGGAATCACGCCGCTCACCGGCAGATCAATCGGGCTGCCGCGCTCGACGGAGCTGTCGAATACGGTGCCGTTGGTCAGCTTGCCGGTGTAGTGAACAGTCACTACGTCAGTCGGCTTAGGCTGTGGACCGTCGGCTTTCTTGACCACTTCGTACTGCAGGCCGGAAGCGGTGGTGGTTACACCCGCCTTCTTGCCGTTTTCTTCGAGGAACTTCTTGCCAGCCGCAGCCGACTCTTCGCTCATCTTGGCCATACGCTCTTCAGCACGCTTTTGCAGCGCGGCGAAGGCTTCGACCAGTTCTTCGTCTTTCAGCTTCTGTTCTTTCTTGCCGACGGCATCTTCGATGCCCTGGGCTACCGCTTTGGAGTCCAGATCATCCATGCCTTCCTGAGCCAGGCTCTTGCCCATGTTCAGGCCGATACCGTAGGAAGCTTTTTGCGCCGGGGTTTTCAGCTCTACGCTGGTCTGCGAATCACAACCCGCGAGGACCAGGCCAACCAGGGCAACCGCCGCCGCCAACCGATGCTGTTTCATGCTATTTCCTTGTTCATGCGCCGAAAGGGCAATCGAGTAAAGCCGCGAGCTTATCAGGCCGCCACGACCAATGGCTACCGGCATGAGAGCAGGAAACTTCCGATAAGTTCAGGGATTAAAACGCATTGAGGCGAAGCGACGATGAAGCTTCTGTCATCTTGTCCCGACAATCAGCGTCGTTTCTCCTTGCATCATCTGGCGTAATGGCCACTTGCCGCATTTGGCAGGCTCAGGCATAACAGCGGAACAATTTGACAAGGATGTTTATCTTGCGCCTTCTATTCCGTGTGCTGACCCTGATCGTCGTGCTGCTGGGACTCGTTCTCGCCGTGGTGCTGTATTACGTTGCCAACCCGAAATTGCCCTTCTACACCGCCGCCGAGCAGGTGCATTACCTCAATCAGTGGAGTGACGAAGAGCGGCAAACCTACTATTTCACGCCTCAGGGCACGCAGGTCAAAGGCCTGCGCTATGAGTGGTTCGAGGCGTTGGAACTGCCCTTCTCTGAGCGACGTTTCGCCTCACCCGATTACCTCGCGCGTTTCGGTTTTCTGATTGATCCGCAGCAGAAAGCCACGGCGAACAATCCGGGTAACCTCCCCGTCGGTTTTGCCCGGCACCAGAATCCCGGCAGCTCCGAGCAATATCTGGACATCACTTGCGCCGCTTGCCACACCGGCGAATTGCGCTTCAAAGGCCAGGCCGTACGGATCGACGGCGGTACCGCGCAACATGTGTTGCCTTCCAGTGTTCCTACTTTACGGGGCGGAAGTTTCGGACAGGCTTTGGTGGCAAGTCTGACCTCGACTTACTACAACCCATGGAAATTCGAACGCTTTGCCAGAACCGTGCTGGGCGACGAATACGACACGCGCCACGAGCAATTGCGCAAAGACTTCAAAACTTCACTGAACACATTCCTTAAAGTGGCCTGGAACGATACCCATCGCGGCCTCTATCCGACCGAAGAAGGTCCCGGCCGCGCCGACGCCTTTGGACGCATTGCCAATGCAACGTTTGGCGATGCGATTTCCCCCGCCAACTACCGCGTGGCCAATGCCCCGGTGGATTATCCGCAGCTCTGGGACATGTGGACATTCGATTGGGTGCAATGGAACGGCTCCGCACAGCAGCCGATGGCACGCAACATCGGCGAAGCGTTGGGCGTCGGCGCCACCCTGAATTTTTTTGATGGCAACGGCCAGCCACTGCAAGGCGAAGCCCGCTATGCCTCCAGCGTGCGCGTGCGTGATCTGCACAAAATCGAAGAAACCCTGCAAAAGCTCAAACCGCCCGTTTGGCCAGAGGAGCTGCTTGGTGCCATCGACAAATCACTGGCAGCCAAGGGGCGCACGCTGTTTGCCGAGAATTGCGCCGGTTGTCACGTACCGCGCCAGACGCAGGAAGGTGAACGCTGGGTGCAGCATTTGCACATGCTGCCGGTCGATGTCATCGGCACCGACCCGACCGCCGCCAACAATATCGCCAGCCACCGTTTCGATCTGACTGCCCTGCAATGGGACCTGAAGGAACTCGAAACCATGGACGTCAAACTGCATCCGACGCCCAGGGAACCTCTGGATCTGAGCCAGTTGTCAGTGGCCAAGGGGCTGGCTTACGTCACCGCTTTTGTCGAAGACCGCGCCTACCGCGAGGCCAACGTCACGCCGCAGGAGAAACCACAGCTGGACGGTTTCGGCCTGCCAATCGGTGTGCGCGAAAAAGTCGCCTACAAGGCCCGTCCGCTGGCCGGTATCTGGGCCACGGCGCCGTTTCTGCACAACGGTTCGGTGCCGAGCATTTATCAGTTGCTGTCGCCGCAGGATGAACGCGCCACAACCTTCCTCAAAGGCACCCTTGAATATGATCCGCGCCATCTGGGTTATCGCACCGAAGCGTTTACCAATGGCTTCCTGTTCGACACGCGCATCACAGGCAACCACAACAGCGGCCATGAGTTCCGTGCCGGCGAACGTGGTAACGGCGTGATTGGTCGGCTATTGCAGCCCGAAGAACGCTGGGCACTTCTTGAGTACCTGAAAGTCCTCGGCGGCCCACTGGAGGCGCAACTGCCATGATCTCGACCTTCAAGAAAGAGTTACCGCTGTTGGCCAGAATCTGGTTGTGGCTTGGACGTCTGCTTGGCAAAGCCCTGCTGATATTGGCCGCCATCGGCCTGCTCGGCTGGGCCATCGCCACGGCGTGGTTTGCCTGGCAACACCGTGGCCCGGTTTCAGCGCTGGAACAGACTCCACCCGGCGAAGCCGCGATGACTCAAAACGTGATTCAGACCGCCGTGCGCATCGTTGATCAGCACCGCGAAGGCACACGTTATCTGCGCGACGCACACGCCAAGGCTCATGGTTGCGTGAAGGCGCAGGTGCAGGTGTTGCCGGAACTGGCGCAGTCGCTGCGACAGGGCGTGTTCAGTGAACCCGGAAAAACCTGGCAGGCAATGATTCGTCTGTCCAACGGCAATGCCTACCCACAGTTCGACAGCATCCGCGACGCCAGAGGCATGGCAATCAAACTGCTGGATGTTTCGGGAAAACAGCTGCTCGGCAACCGCCAGGCACAGCCTGAGCAGGATTTCGTGATGTTCAGCCACCCGAACTTTTTCGTCAGCGATGTCGCCGAGTACCGTCAGAACGTGGCGGCGCAGGCTGACGGCAAGAAGGTCATGGCGTTTTTCCCCGGATGGGATCCGCGCACCTGGCAGATCCGCCATTTGTTTATCGCGCTGGCAACCTTGGCGCCGCCGCCGGATAGCCCGACGGCGACGACTTACTTTTCGGTTTCGCCTTACAAATTCGGTGAGTCGAATGCAAAGTTTCGTGTAGCACCCGATCCGGATAACTGCCCCGCCTATACATTGCCCAAACAAAATCACGACCTGCCGAACTTTCTGCGCAGCGCGTTGAATCAGCAACTGTCGACGGATCGTGTACCCGCCTGCTTCGTGCTGCAGATTCAGCGTCAGGATGCCCATCAATACATGCCGATCGAGGACACCAGCATCGAATGGCGCGAGCAGGATTCGCCCTTCGAAACCGTCGCGCGGATCACCCTGCCGCCGCAGGATTTCGACACCCCGGCGTTGAATCTGCAATGCGATAACCTGTCGTTCAACCCTTGGTTTGGCATTGAGGCGCATCGCCCGATCGGAGGGATCAACCGGTTGCGCAAGGCCGTGTACGAAGCGGTCAGCGACTATCGTCACCAGCGTAATAGTGAGTAATCATTGGGAAGTCTCTACGCCTGTAACATCGACAGTAGAGGCAGCCGTGATCTTGCCGAGATCCGGCCAGGTCTGACTCGCCAATAAAACGCTGAGGATGCCCGCGTCGGCAACCTTGTCGACAAACCCCTGCGGTGGCATGTCGCCGTCGATGATTTTTTGCTTGAGGCCTTGCTCAAGGTTCGCTTTCAGCTCCCGAACCTTGGGGATTATCGGTTTGGCGAATCGCAAGACGGCGCCATCGGGGGTGACCATAAAAATTCGCTGATTGGGTGCCGCAATCATATGATCCAGGCCGACTTTCAGATCCTCGGGCGTGAAAAAATTCCGGTACAAATCCATTCCCCTCGGAGGCTGTCGCTCGGCCGCCAATTGCGGCGTGGAGTGATAAATACCGTGCACCCGAAACCCTCTTGGGATCAGTGGGTTGCCGTGCTGATCCTTGGGAAATAAAGCTGCCCGATCAAAACTGGCGTAGGGAATGGAGACCGGGTCAGTGACCACCAGGAAATCGCTGGCGTTATGTTTAAGGATGAAGCCGACACGCGGACTCGCTGGCGGTGGGACGGATAACTTTTCGCGCAAGTAAAGTGCGACCTCCCCCGCATTTCGGCAGATCGGCCCGAAGATTGGCATCTGTGTAATCGGCGGCTTGGCTTCAAGGACATCCGACCGCCAGCTGGCTTTGAGCGGGCCTCGGCGCCGCCAGAGATCGCCCGTTACCACAACGCTCACTTGCCCGGCCGCCAAGACCAGCAAGATCCACAGGCTGCTGGGGATTGCCCCTCTGGCAAGCAAGCTTTCGAACAATTTTGGGCCACTTTGAGGCCGCCTCGACAGTCGGGGCGCCAATTCCTGTTCAAACGGCAGGTTCGTCGAGGCGTAGCACAGGAGTCCGCCATTGTAGGCGGACAGATAACACTTCGAATATTTACGATGACTGTTCATCACAGCTGACAAATCGGCAATCGTGAAGAACCGATTACGCTGAGCCCATTCACTGGTGGATTCGTCAACACCACGGGCTTGGGCCGGGCGGGCGTGAAAGCTCGCTTCGATAGTAAAACCGCTCGGGACAATCAACTCGCCCAAGCCACCCACAGTTACCACAAGGGTCGTGCGCAGAAGCGTCGTTACTTCGCTCCGAAGTTCGCCACTGACAGGATTGGCGTCAACACGTTGAGCACAAAAGAAGCGCCCCTCGGTATTTTTCAGAATGAACCCGTGAAGTTCTGCGCTGAGCGGCGTTTTCAACAGATTGTGCAAGCCAGTGGCTGCATCGTCGCTGGATAAAAATGCCGGATTACTTGCCATGAATGACAGCGCATCCGTGTCTTCGGCGGAAGAAGGAATATCGGTTAAGGCAGGAGTCGAAGGCATCTGATCGGTCTCTCGGCTGGCAACGGAATTGCTCCATGACCCAAATGATCATGAAGAACATTGCCCATTGTCCGAAAGCGACGTGTTCCACAGGCACTACATAGATATATGCAGTGAAAAATACTCAAACGCCAGACAGCAAAAAGCCCGCACTTGGCGGGCTTTCTGTGGAATCTGGCGTTCAGTGTTGCAGATTCCGAATATGGCGCAGCGGACGGGACTCGAACCCGCGACCCCCGGCGTGACAGGCCGGTATTCTAACCGACTGAACTACCGCTGCGCGAAACGCTTGAAACGAATGGTGGGTGATGACGGGATCGAACCGCCGACATTCTGCTTGTAAGGCAGACGCTCTCCCAGCTGAGCTAATCACCCTTCGCTTCGTTACGGGACGCATTATGCCACAAGTTTTCGTAATGTGTTGATTTAATTGAAGTTTTTTTTCAAATAAATCCGAAAACCAGTAAAGCGACACATCCCGCGGGTACAACCTTGGAGCAGAAAAAAACCCGCCTTGGCGGGTTTTTCCGTGGTGACCTGGCGTTCAGTGGTCCAGGTTACCGAATATGGCGCAGCGGACGGGACTCGAACCCGCGACCCCCGGCGTGACAGGCCGGTATTCTAACCGACTGAACTACCGCTGCGCTAAACACTTGAAACGAATGGTGGGTGATGACGGGATCGAACCGCCGACATTCTGCTTGTAAGGCAGACGCTCTCCCAGCTGAGCTAATCACCCTTCGCTTCGGTGTGGCGCGCATTCTACGGAGCGACCCAACCTCTGGCAAGCACTTTTTTAAATAATTTTCTCAGGCCTTCCAAAGGCTTAGAGAAGGGTTGGCCTATGAGACGGCGAAGACAATAATGCCCCCCTTTGTATAAAGGAGAGACTCACCCCATGTGGTTCAAAAACCTGCTTATCTATCGCCTGACCCAAGACCTGCCTGTCGATGCCGAGGCGCTGGAAACTGCACTGGCCACCAAACTGGCGCGTCCATGTGCAAGCCAGGAGTTGACCACCTACGGTTTCGTCGCGCCGTTCGGCAAAGGCGAAGATGCTCCATTGGTGCACGTCAGCGGTGACTTCCTGCTGATTTCCGCGCGTAAAGAAGAACGCATCCTGCCGGGCAGCGTCGTGCGCGACGCGGTCAAGGAGAAGGTCGAAGAGATCGAAGCCGAGCAGATGCGCAAGGTCTACAAGAAGGAGCGCGACCAGATCAAGGATGAAATCATTCAGGCCCTCCTGCCGCGCGCGTTTATCCGTCGCTCGTCGACCTTCGCCGCCATCGCGCCGAAACAGGGTCTGATTCTGGTCAACTCGGCCAGCCCGAAACGCGCCGAAGACCTGCTGTCGACCCTGCGCGAAGTGATCGGCACCCTGCCCGTCCGCCCGCTGACGGTAAAAATGGCTCCAACGGCCGTCATGACCGACTGGGTCACCACGCAGAAAGCGGCCGACGACTTCTATGTACTGGACGAGTGCGAACTGCGCGACACCCACGAAGACGGCGGTATCGTCCGTTGCAAGCGTCAGGATCTGACCAGCGAAGAAATCCAGCTGCACCTGAGCACTGGCAAAGTCGTGACTCAATTGTCGCTGGCCTGGCAGGACAAACTGTCGTTCCTGCTCGATGACAAGATGACCGTTAAACGTCTGAAGTTCGAAGATCTGTTGCAGGATCAGGCGGAGCAGGACGGTGGCGACGAGGCGCTGGGTCAACTGGATGCCAGCTTCACCCTGATGATGCTGACGTTTGGCGACTTCCTGCCGGCGTTGGTGGAAGCGTTGGGTGGGGAAGAGACTCCGCAGGGGATCTAACGCCTTGTGATGTCCAAACTGTAGGAGTGAGCCTGCTCGCGATGAGGGACTGACATTCAACTAATGTGTTGATTGAAAGACCGCTATCGCGAGCAGGCTCACTCCTACATTGGTTTTGTGGTGTTCATTTAATAATAAGGATCAGGCCATGCGCGCACTGGCTGCACTCAGCCGCTTTGTCGGCAATACCTTCGCTTACTGGGTTCTGATTTTCGCGGTGATTGCGTTCCTGCAACCGGCGTGGTTCCTCGGCCTGAAAAGCGCAATCGTACCGTTGCTCGGGCTGGTGATGTTCGGCATGGGCCTGACCCTCAAACTCGACGACTTCGCTGCTGTTGCCCGCCATCCGTGGCGTGTAGCGCTGGGCGTCGTTGCACATTTCGTGATCATGCCCGGCGTGGCGTGGTTGCTCTGCCAGGTGTTTCACCTGCCGCCGGAAATCGCCGTCGGGGTTATTCTCGTCGGTTGCTGCCCGAGCGGCACGTCGTCCAACGTCATGACCTGGCTGGCCCGTGGTGATCTGGCGTTGTCGGTGGCGATCGCCGCCGTCACCACCCTCCTCGCCCCGCTGCTGACCCCAGCGCTGATCTGGCTGCTGGCTTCGGCGTGGTTGCCGGTGTCGTTCATGGAGTTGTTCTGGTCGATCCTGCAAGTGGTGTTGCTGCCGATCATTCTTGGCGTGGTTGCCCAGCGCTTGCTTGGCGACAAAGTGCGTCACGCGGTGGATGTGTTGCCGCTGGTGTCGGTGGTCAGCATCGTCATTATCGTCACCGCCGTGGTGGCCGCCAGTCAGGCGAAAATCGCCGAATCCGGCCTGTTGATCATGGCCGTGGTCATGCTGCACAACAGCTTCGGTTATCTGCTGGGCTACTTCACCGGGCGCCTGTTCAAGTTGCCGCTGGCCCAGCGCAAATCCTTGGCGCTGGAAGTGGGCATGCAGAATTCGGGGTTGGGCGCAGCATTGGCCAGCGCACATTTCTCGCCGTTGGCGGCGGTGCCGAGCGCGCTGTTCAGCGTCTGGCACAATATTTCCGGAGCACTGCTGTCGACGTACTTCCGGCGCATGAGTGAAAAGGAAGATCGCGAGACACTGGCGCAACAAGCGGCCGACTGAGGCGCAAACTTGATCCCCGGGTTAATGCTGGTCAAACTAGCGCGCAACGCGGGGACGACCCTGCGGCTCGATCGAGTCATTAATCTGGGGACGACCCCGTCAATCGATGGGGGTCTTGCATGTCCTGGATCATTCTGTTTTTCGCCGGCCTGTTCGAAGTCGGCTGGGCCGTCGGCCTGAAATACACCGACGGTTTCACCCGCCCGCTGCCCACCGTTCTGACCGTTGCGGCCATGGCCATCAGCCTTGGCCTGCTTGGCCTTGCGATGAAGGAATTGCCGCTGGGCACGGCCTATGCGATCTGGACCGGTGTCGGTGCCGTGGGCACGGTGATTGCCGGAATCATTCTGTTCGGCGAGTCGATGGCGTTGATTCGTCTGGCCAGTGTGGCGTTGATCATTACCGGATTGATTGGCCTTAAGGTCAGCGCTTAGGCATCTACCGCAATCGCGAGCAGGCTCACTCCTACAGGGAAACGCATTTCAAATGTAGGAGTGAGCCTGCTCGCGATAACGCCAACACAATCAGCGACTATCTGACTGCCCCGCGCAATTCCCCCACCAACCCCTGCAACTTCGCCGGCTCAGCCACATCAATGCCCACTGGCGCTCCCGCCACCAACGTCACCCGCGACCACAACCGCCGAAACACACCTTTATTCGGATCGCGACTGAAGAAACTCCCCCACAACCCCTGCAACGCCAACGGAATCACCGGCACTGGCGTCTCCTCGAGAATCCGTGTCAGCCCGCCCCGGAATTCGTTCATCTCGCCGTCGGCGGTCAACTTGCCTTCCGGGAAGATGCACACCAGCTCGCCATCCTTCAGATATTGAGCAATCCGGGTGAAAGCCTTTTCGTAAATCTGGATGTCTTCATTACGTCCGGCAATCGGAATTGTCCCCGCCGTGCGGAAGATAAAGTTCAGCACCGGCAAGTTGTAGATCTTGTAGTACATGACAAAGCGAATCGGCCGACGCACTGCACCACCAATCAGTAAGGCATCGACAAACGACACGTGGTTGCACACCAGCAGCGCCGCACCCTCGTCCGGTATCGCCTCAAGGTTGCGGTGCTCGACACGGTACATGGAATGGCTGAGCAGCCAGATCATGAAACGCATGCTGAACTCGGGGACGATTTTGAAGATGTAAGCGTTGACGCCGATGTTCAGCAGCGACACCACGAGGAACAACTGCGGGATCGACAGCTTGGCCACGCTCAGCAGCACGATCGAGACGATGGCCGAGACCACCATAAACAATGCGTTGAGAATGTTGTTGGCGGCAATCACCCGGGCCCGCTCGTTTTCAGCGGTACGTGACTGGATCAAGGCATACAGCGGCACGATGTAGAAACCACCAAAGATGCCGAGGCCAAGGATATCGATCAACACTGCCCAGGTGTGCACAAAGCCCAGCACTTCAATCCAGCTGTGGCCGGTGACACTGTCGGGGATTCCACCGGAGTGCCACCACAGCAGCAGACCGAACACGGTCAGACCGAATGAGCCGAACGGCACCAGACCGATCTCGACCTTGCGCCCGGACAGCTTCTCGCAAAGCATCGAACCCAGCGCGATACCAACCGAGAACACGGTGAGAATCAGGGTGACCACGGTCTCATCGCCGTGCATCCATTCCTTGGCATAGGCCGGAATCTGCGTCAGGTAAATCGCCCCGACAAACCAGAACCACGAGTTGCCGACTATCGAACGCGATACCGCCGGAGTCTGGCCCAGACCGAGTTTCAACGTGACCCACGACTGGCTGAAGATATTCCAGTTCAGGCGCATTTCCGGGGAGGATGCCGCCGCGCGCGGAATGCTGCGACTGGCCAGATAGCCCAGCACGGCAATCCCGACGATGGCGCAGGACACCAGCGGCGCGTAGTGCGAGGAAGACATGATGACCCCGGCGCCAATCGTCCCGGCGAGAATCGCCAGAAACGTGCCCATCTCCACCAGGCCGTTGCCGCCAACCAGTTCATCCTCACGCAGCGCCTGCGGCAGAATCGAGTATTTCACCGGCCCGAACAGCGCCGAATGGGTGCCCATGGCGAACAGCGCCACCAGCATCAGCGACAGGTGATCGAAGAGGAAACCGACCGATCCTACGGCCATGATCGCGATTTCCGCGAGTTTGATCAGACGGATCAGCGCGTCCTTGGCAAACTTTTCTCCAAATTGCCCGGCCAGCGCCGAGAACAGGAAGAACGGCAGAATAAACAGCAACGCACACAGGTTGACCCAGATTGAACGGTCACCCTCGATGGTCAGCCGATAGAGAATGGCGAGGATCAGTGACTGCTTGAACACGTTATCGTTGAACGCGCCGAGCGACTGCGTGATGAAGAACGGCAAGAAGCGCCGGGTGCGCAGCAGGTTGAACTGTGAGGGGTGACTCATCTTCCGTGTTTCCCTGATGTTTAAGGTAGAGAGGCCTGGGTACTGCTTATTGGATTCTCGAACCGCGATCCAGGCCACACCTTACCTAAACTTTTCAGGTTATTTCTTCAAACCTGCGATGCATGGCGAGACAAACAGCTCGCCACGCCAAGCGCCTTGCACCGTGCGTTTACCGACGATCAGCCACATCAGCGCCAGCAACATCACCAACAGCGTGCCGACAACGCTGAAAAACGTCAGGTTCAGAGTACTCGCCAGTTTCAGAGTTGCCAGCGAATACACACCCAATGGGAAGGTGAATCCCCACCAGCCGAGGTTGAACGGGATGCCATCACGCAAGTAACGCACGGTGATCAGCAGTGCCATCAGCATCCACCACAGACCAAAGCCCCACAGCGTAATCCCTGCAATAAGCCCAAGACCCGAGGCGATTTCACCGATGCCTGGCAGACCATTCGCCGCGAAGATCGCAGGCGCATCTCCACCGAGCAGCAACATGCCCAGCGCGCCGGTGCCGATCGGGCCGAGGGCCAGCCAGCTCGAAGCGGCCATGTTTTCGTGGGGCAGTTTATGCAGGGCCATGCGCAACAGCAGGATCGTCAGAATGCTGAACGCTACCGGCAGGGAAAAGGCCCAGAGCACGTAGCTCGTCGTCAGCACAACCAGTTGCGAGTGGGCATCGCTGAGATGCGGTGCGAGCAAAGCACCACTGGCCGCCGCTACTTCGGCGGCGACTACCGGTAACAGCCAAACGGCGGTCATCTGGTCGATGCTGTGTTCCTGGCGGGTAAACATCATGTACGGAATCAACACGCCGCAAGCCAGCGACATAGTCACATCCATCCACCACAGCACTTCGGCGAGATGAATCACACCGTCGCCCCAACGTGGCAGGCCGAACAGCAGAAAACCGTTGATGATCGTCGCCAGGCCCATCGGAATCGTGCCGAAGAACATCGATACCGTGGAGTGGCCGAAAATCCGCCGCGCTTCATCAAAGAACAAGATCCAGCGCACAGCGTACGCAGCGGTAAACAGGCTGAACAACAGAATGTTGAACAACCACAAACCTTCCGCGATAGCGTGCAGACCTGGAATGGCCAACGGCAGTTGCGCCAGCGCCAACGCCAGCACACCCGTGCCCATGGTCGCGGCGAACCAGTTCGGAGTGAACTGGCGAATCACTTCACGCGGATGCTGAAGCTGGCTGAACGGCTTGATGCCGGGTTTGGCGCTGTTGGGGCAAATCATCATGAACTCCTCTCCTCTGGTGAGGTTGAGTCCATGGTAGAACCGAATCGAATATCTATATAACGGGTAATATCTCTAACTGTTATCTGTTTTACCAATAAGAAGTCAGACGCTGCCTTCGCTCTCAATTACCAGAATCCGCGCTGCGCCCTGCGGATGCGCGACGTGCTCGGTGCCGACGCTCGCATAGAAGATGTCGCCGACATCCAGCTGCACCTGTTTTTCTTGGCCCTGCTCGCGGTAATGCATCAGCACTTGGCCATCGAGCACCACAAACACTTCCTCGCCATCGTTGACGTGCCATTTGTACGGTTGATCCGTCCAGTGCAGGCGCGTGGTGATGCCGTTCATGTTGGCGATGTCCAGTGCGCCCCAGGCGCGCTCGGCGGTGAAGGTTTTGCTGCGGATAATCTTCATGAGTCGATCCGTGAGAAGAAGGCTGGCCAAGGCTAACCGAAACCGCAGTGATTATGGAGCGCGGCACACTTTGGCTGGCGCGGAACGCAGGCTGAGCAACAACGCGCCGACGGCCAGCACGATCAACACCGCACCGTAACCATCGGTGGTCGCCAGCAGACCGTAACTGCGCGACAAGTGCCCGGCGAGCAACGCCGGCAGGCAGAACGCCAGATAACTGAGCACGTAATACGCGGCCATCAACCCCGCGCGCTCATGGGCCAAGGCCAGCGGCACCAGGCTGCGAACGGCACCGAGAAAACCCGAGCCAAAGCCGCAACCGGCCACCAGCGTGCCGAGGAAAAACAACGCCAAGCTGGCGCTGTGCACACCCAGCAGAATCAACACCAGGCCGATCGGCAACAGGCTCGCGCCCAACTGCAAGGCCCTTGTCGCGGGACGATTGCGCAGCGTGAAAATCATCAATGCTCCGGTCACCGTCAAGGCTGCCACGGTTGCGCCGCCGATCAGATTGGAGGTCGAACCGGTGGCGGTGCGCACCAGCGATGGCGCCAGAGATGCATAGAAACCGCCTAGCGCCCAGGTTGCAGTGTTCAGCGGCAACACTCGCCACAACGTTGAACGTGCCTGCACCGGCACATGCAAAGTCGGCCGCAACGATGCCCACGCTCCGGCTTGCGGCGTAACGCTTTCCGGCAGACGCCAAACGTATAACGCCTGCAATACAAACAGTGCCAGCAGCAGCCAGTAAGTCAGTTGCAACGGCGCGGGGGCAAACTCGGCCAGCAACCCGCAGCCCATGCCACCCAGCGCCATGCCCAGCAACGGCGCGACACTGTTGATCAGCGGTCCTTGCTGGCGATCGGTGTCCAGCAACGTGGCACTTAAAACGGCGGTGGCCATGCCAGTAGCGAAGCCTTGCAGTACGCGTGCTGCGATCAACCCACTGACGCTGTCAGCATAAATGAACAGCAGCATCGCCAACGCGTTGAGCAGCACCGAAGTGAAGATCACCGGTTTGCGTCCGAGGTGATCCGAGAGCGAACCGACAGTCAGTAGCGCCGCCAGCAGACTCAGGGCGTAGACCCCGAAAATCAGGGTCAGCACCGTTGCCGAGAAATGCAGTTGGTCCTGATACAAGTGATACAACGGCGTCGGCGCAGTGGAAGCGGCGAGAAAACTGAGTAAGGTGATCGCCAGAAACCACAGATTCGAACGATGTGAAACAGCGCTATTCATGTGCACACTCCGCAAAAGCTAATTTTTTGCTTTTGCGGAGTGTGCTACCGCTCAACGCTTAAAGCAAATTCTTTGTGTTAAGGTCTGCCGCATGGCTATTAAAGAAGGTTTACGCCCCGGCGGCCGCAGTGCCCGGGTGCAAGATGCAATTCATTCGGCAGTCCGTGCGCTCCTGCAAGAACAGGAGCGCTCGACCGTGACCGTCCCGCAGATCGCCGCGCGTGCAGGCGTTACACCGTCGACGATTTACCGGCGCTGGGGTGATCTGTCGGCATTGTTGGCCGACGTCGCCCTCGCCCGCATGCGCCCCGACAGCGAGCCGGCGCAGACCGGCAGTTTGCGCAGTGATATTCGTGCGTGGGCTGAGCAGTATCTCGATGAGATGAGTTCGGAGCCTGGGCGCAACATGATGCGCGACGTGCAGGCGAGCGCTACGCCGGGGTACTGCGTGACGATCATTGGCGCGCAGTTGCAGACGATCATCGAGCGGCATCCGGATGAAGTGGCTCCGAGTGTTGATCGGCTGATCAATCTGGTGGTGGCGCCGGTGGTGTTCCGGATTCTGTTTTCGGCGGCGCCGCTGGAGGTGGATGAACTGCATCGGCTGATAGATATTGCGCTGAACCAGCACTGACGCCGATCCCCACGTAGGAGCTGCGGCACGCTGCGATCTTTTGATCTTGATTGCAAAGATCAAAAGATCGCAGCCTCGTTTCACTCGACAGCTCCTACAGGGTTTTGTGCTTGGCAGCGCAACGGCGGAAACCACCCGATTCCCCACCTGCGACACCCCGCCACGCCACGACCTTGGTCGACACTGACTAACCGCCCCGCGCATGCGAGACTGTCCGCCCGGGCAGGAGTGCCGGGGAGTCTTCTGTCGGGAGTGTTGCATGTCGCTGTCCACCGGGCTGATCGCCGCCGTCGCCCTGGCCTATATGGCCATAATGTTCGCCATCGCCTTCTACGGCGACCGTCGCAGCGCGCCGTTGCCGCCGCGCATGCGTGCCTGGGTGTACAGCCTGTCATTGGCAGTTTATTGCACCAGCTGGACGTTCTTCGGCGCAGTCGGTCAGGCGGCCGAACAACTGTGGTCATTCCTGCCGATTTACCTTGGGCCGATCCTGCTGCTGGTCGGCGCGCCGTGGGTCCTGCAGAAAATGGTGATGATCAGCAAACAGGAGAACATCACCTCCATCGCTGACTTCATCGCTGCACGCTACGGCAAATCGCAATCGCTGGCGGTGGTCGTGGCGCTGATCTGTCTGGTCGGCGTCCTGCCATATATTGCCCTGCAGCTCAAAGGCATCGTTCTCGGCGTGAATCTGTTGATCGGTGCCGGTGCCGACGCCATGGGCACCCGCGCCCAGGACACCGCGCTGATCGTGTCGCTGGTGCTGGCGCTGTTCACCATTGTCTTCGGCACGCGCAACCTCGATGCCACCGAACACCACCGGGGCATGGTGTTGGCGATTGCCTTCGAATCGCTGGTCAAGCTGTTCGCCTTCCTCGCCGTCGGCGCCTTCGTCACTTACGGCTTGTACGACGGTTTTGACGACTTGTTCAATCAGGCCATGCTCGCCCCGCGCCTTGAGGAATACTGGAAGGAAACCATTAACTGGCCGTCGATGGTGGTGCAGACCGGCGTGGCGATGATGGCGATTATCTGCCTGCCTCGGCAGTTCCACGTCACGGTGGTGGAGAACATCGACCCGCAGGATCTGCGTCTGGCCAAATGGGTGTTTCCCGCCTATCTCGCACTGGCCGCGCTGTTTGTCGTACCGATCGCGCTGGCCGGCCAGATGATGCTGCCCAGCGACGTACTGCCCGACTCCTTCGTGATCAGCCTGCCCTTGGCGCAGGCGCATCCGGCGCTGGCGATGCTGGCGTTTATCGGTGGCGCATCAGCGGCAACCGGCATGGTGATTGTCGCCAGCGTGGCGTTGTCGACCATGGTCTCCAACGACATGCTGTTGCCGTGGTTGCTGCGCAGAAATAACGCCGAGCGCCCATTCGAAGTATTCCGTCAGTGGATGCTCTCGGTGCGCCGCGTGAGCATCGTGGTGATTCTGTTGCTGGCGTACGTCAGCTATCGCTTGCTCGGCTCGACCGCGAGCCTGGCGACCATCGGCCAGATCGCCTTCGCTGCGGTGACCCAACTGGCACCAGCGATGCTCGGCGCGCTGTACTGGAAACAGGCCAACCGCCGCGGTGTTTTCGCCGGTTTGGCCGCGGGTACATTCCTCTGGTTCTACACGTTGATCCTGCCGATTGCCGCGCACAGCCTGGGCTGGTCGCTAAGCAGTTTTCCGGGGCTGGCGTGGCTGCACAGCAATCCACTGAACCTGCCAATTACCCCGCTGACCCAAGGTGTGGTGCTGTCGCTGGCCGGCAACTTCACTTTGTTTGCCTGGGTCTCGGTGCTGTCGCGTACTCGCGTCTCGGAGCACTGGCAGGCCGGGCGCTTCATCGGTCAAGAGATCAGCGCGCGGCCGAGTGCACGCTCGATGCTGGCGGTGCAGATCGACGACTTACTGCAATTGGCCGCGCGCTTTGTCGGTGAGGAACGCGCGCGTCAGAGCTTCATTCGCTTCGCCTATCGCCAAGGCAAGGGCTTCAATCCGAACCAGAATGCCGACGGCGAATGGATCGCCCACACCGAGCGCTTGCTGGCCGGTGTGCTTGGCGCTTCTTCGACGCGCGCCGTGGTAAAAGCCGCCATCGAAGGTCGGGAAATGCAACTGGAGGATGTAGTCCGCATCGCCGACGAAGCCTCCGAGGTACTGCAGTTCAACCGCGCCTTGCTGCAAGGGGCGATCGAGAACATTACCCAAGGCATCAGCGTGGTCGACCAGTCGCTGAAACTGGTGGCCTGGAACCGGCGTTATCTGGAACTGTTCAACTACCCCGACGGTTTGATCAGTGTCGGCCGACCGATCGCCGACATTATTCGCTACAACGCCGAGCGCGGTTTGTGCGGCCCCGGCGAAGCAGAAGTCCACGTTGCCCGCCGTTTGCACTGGATGCGTCAGGGCCGCGCGCATACGTCTGAGCGGCTATTCCCCAACGGCCGAGTGATCGAGTTGATCGGCAATCCGATGCCGGGCGGCGGCTTCGTCATGAGTTTCACCGACATCACCGCGTTCCGCGAAGCCGAGCAGGCACTGACCGAAGCTAACGAAGGGCTGGAGCAACGCGTCAGCGAACGCACCCAGGAACTGTCGCAACTCAACGTCGCGCTGACTGACGCCAAGGGCACTGCTGAGGCGGCCAACCAGTCGAAAACCCGCTTCCTTGCGGCGGTCAGCCATGACTTGATGCAGCCGCTGAACGCGGCGCGGCTGTTCTCCGCCGCCCTCTCCCATCAAGACGATGGTTTGAGCAGTGAGGCGCAGAAACTGGTGCAGCACCTCGACAGTTCGTTGCGCTCGGCCGAGGACTTGATCAGCGATCTGCTGGACATTTCCCGCCTGGAAAACGGCAAGATCAACCCGGATCGCAAGCCGTTCGCCGTCAATGAACTGTTCGACATTCTCGGTGCCGAGTTCAAGGCCCTGGCCCAGGAACAAGGACTGATTTTCCGTGTGCGCGGCAGTCATTTGCGCATCGACAGCGACATCAAATTACTGCGACGGATTCTGCAGAACTTCCTCACTAACGCATTTCGCTACGCCAAAGGCCCGGTGTTACTGGGTGTGCGCCGGCGTGGCGGCGAACTGTGCCTGGAAGTGTGGGATCGCGGGCCGGGAATTCCGGAAGATAAACAACAGGTGATTTTCGAAGAATTCAAACGCCTCGACAGCCATCAGACCCGTGCCGAAAAAGGCCTCGGGCTGGGGTTGGCGATTGCCGATGGTTTGTGCCGTGTACTCGGGCATACCTTGCGTGTGCGTTCGTGGCCGGGGCGCGGCAGTGTGTTCAGCGTCAGCGTGCCGCTGGCTCGCTCACAAGCGGTGCCGGCGAGCGCCGCCGTTGAATTGAATGGCAAATTGCTGAGCGGCGCGCAGGTGCTGTGTGTCGACAATGAAGACAGCATTCTGATCGGCATGAACAGCCTGTTGAGCCGCTGGGGTTGTCAGGTGTGGACGGCGCGCAACCGTGAGGAATGTGCGGCGCTGCTGAGTGACGGCGTGCGACCGCAACTGGCGTTGGTCGACTATCACCTTGACCACGGCGATACCGGCACCGAGTTGATGGCATGGTTGCGCACCCGCCTGGGCGAGCCGGTGCCAGGCGTGGTGATCAGTGCTGACGGGCGACCGGAGATGGTTGCGCAGGTGCATGCGGCGGGGTTGGATTATCTGCCGAAACCGGTGAAACCGGCGGCGTTGCGGGCGTTGTTGAGTCGGTATTTGCCGCTATAGAAGCAAAAGATCGCAGCCTCCGGCAGCTCCTACATTGGTATGGCGTACATCCTGTAGGAGCTGCCGGAGGCTGTGATTTTTTGATCTTTATTCAGGGAGTTCGACGAGACCATCGACATCGGTCATCGCCCGCTCCAGCAAGTCCGCCGGCAAACTCTTGCTCGCCCGCGCACCGAGCAATTTGAGCTGTTCACTGCGACTGACCAGATTGCCGCGCCCCTCGGTCAGCTTGTTGCGCGCTGAACTGTAGGCTTTATCCAGCTGTTGCAGACGATTGCCAACCTCGTCCAGATCCTGAATGAACAGCACGAATTTGTCGTACAGCCAGCCGGCGCGCTCGGCGATTTCACGGGCGTTCTGGCTCTGGCGCTCCTGCTTCCAGAGGCTGTCGATCACGCGCAAAGTTGCCAGCAGGGTGGTCGGGCTGACGATGACGATGTTGCGGTCGAAGGCTTCCTGAAACAGCGATGGCTCAGCCTGCAACGCCGCCGAAAACGCCGCTTCGATCGGCACGAAGAGCAAAACGAAATCAAGGCTGTGCAGGCCTTCCAGGCGCTTGTAGTCCTTGCCGGCCAGGCCTTTGACGTGATTGCGCAACGACAGCACGTGCTGCTTGATCGCGATCTGCCCAAGGCTGTCGTCGTCGGCAGCCACGTATTGCTGATACGCGGTGAGACTGACCTTGGAATCCACCACCACTTGCTTGTCGCCCGGCAGATAAATGATCACGTCAGGCTGAAAACGCTCGCCATCCGGGCCTTTGAGGTTGACCTGGGTCTGGTACTCGCGGCCCTTCTCCAGACCGGCGTGTTCGAGCACACGCTCGAGAATCAGCTCGCCCCAGTTGCCTTGGGTTTTCTGGCCTTTGAGGGCACGGGTCAGGTTGGTGGCTTCGTCGCTCAGACGCAGATTGAGCGCCTGCAAGCGCTCCAGCTCCTTGGCTAGCGAGAAACGCTCGCGGGCCTCGGCCTGATAACTTTCTTCCACACGTTTTTCGAAGGACTGAATGCGTTCCTTGAGCGGATCGAGCAACTGACCGAGCCGTTGCTGACTGGTCTCGGCAAAACGCTGCTCGCGCTCATCGAAGATCTTCCCGGCCAGCTCGGCAAACTGCGCGCGCAGTTCATCGCGCGAGCCTTGCAGATCGTTGAGGCGTTGCTGGTGGCTTTCCTGTTGCTCGCGCAGTTCGGCGTTCAATGAAGCGGCCTGTGCGTCGAGGCGGCGCAGCTCGGCTTCCTTGTTGGCGCGTTCGAGGTTCCAGGCGTGGGAGGCATCGCGGGCGTCGTCGCGCTCGATCTGCAGCAGTTCGACTTCCCGGCGCAGGGCCGCCAGATCAGCCTGCTTGGCGGCATTGGCCTGGCCGAGATCGGCGACTTCATCGCGGCTGGCGTCGAGCTGCGCGTTGAGTCCGTCCTGTGCCAGTTGTGCCATGGCCAACCGTTCTTCAAGCAACGCGACCTCGGCCTGCCCATTGCTCGCCCGGCGTTGCAGCTGCCAGGCCAATGCCAGCAGTGGCAATCCCGCCCCTGCAAGCCCCAGCAATACGCTGGTCAAGTCCATAGCCATAGCCACTCCCGCCGATCTTATAAAGCCTGAAGGTTAACCAAGGTGTCAGGTCTTGGACAGCTCAGTCTTCGAGCAGACCAAGTTCCTGTTGCGCGCGACGGTCGCCGGCGCGGGCGGCCTGACGCAGCAGATCCTGACCGATGCGACGATCCCGTGCGTTGCCGCACTCGCGGCACATCAATTGACCGAGGCGACTTTGCGCGGCGACCACACCTTCACGCGCCGGTTGCTTGAGCAGGCGGCCAGCGAGGTGTTTGGCATTGTCACTGTCGCTCAGGCGCGGACTGTCGAGCAGCCATTCGGCAACGCGAACGGAAAATCGCTTGGGCGGGGTAACAGGAGAAGGCTGTGAGGTAACAGAGTCTGATACTGAGCGAAACTTCATAAAGCACTGTGGGACGAATCGGAAGGCGCGCCACTCTACTCTCTTTTTCTTACAGGTAAAGTCGAAAAAAAACCCGGCACGCCCGTCCTAGAGCAAGCGCTCGGGACAATCCACAGAAGCTGTGGATAACTCAGTGGACAACCGCCTTCCAACTCTCGCAAAGCCTTATGGAATGGGGCTCGCAGTCAAACTGACGATTTTTTCACCAACAAAAAAAAGCGATGTTTTTCATTGACTTAAACTTTCGTTACAGGCAGCCACCGGGGTCAGGATTGGTATGACAGCGCCGTTACAGCCTGCGCAACTAATGTGCACAAGTACCTGTTACCTGGTTATATCGCTGCGCTTTTTCGGGTCGCTTTGGCAGTCGGGCTGGGGATAAACCGGTCTGGCACGCGCCCTGATGAAAATCTCTTCACCGACCGGCGGTCAAAAAATGCGCCAATTACGGGCAATTCAGTCAACCGGCCAAGCAGACTCGATCTGTGGCTGCAATGTTTTTCTACGCCAAGTTTGCTTTACCCGTTTCGATCCGTTAGTATCCGCGGCGTTAGTACCAAGCTGAAAGTCAATTCCGGTCGAACACATCCCCACGGTCAGCCTTCTACCAAGAAGCCCTACCGAAAAAGCGGGAACGACCCCTCGATGGTTTCCAGGTAAATCTTGCGACAACACTGCCTTCCAATGATGCGAAGGGTGTTGCGAAGAGCACTTACTCTGACCGAACCAACCTGCAAATTGATCAGGATCTTCACCCCGGGCCCAGAACCTTTGCCCTTGTTGTGATGCCTGCCCTCCTAAGTACCTACCTGCCAGCCCAAGCGCGCCAACTTATCAGCGCTTCAAACTGGCTGCTTTGTTCCAGTCGGGTTCTTCGTTCGATCAATGGTGATCGACGTTACTGGAACGTTTTAACGTTGCACGGTTCTTATCCGTGTCATTTGTAGGAACACCTAATAACTATGTCTACTCAAATCCATACTCAGGATGCCATTCGCACCCTAACCAACGCTTTTGCACCAATGAACTGCCTGATCATGGCCGCTCGCAAAGGCTGCTTCAGTTTCACACTGGTCAACGAACACGGTATCGCCCGCCACAGCGAGCGTCTGTACCCCGATCAGTACTCCAGCGCGGAACCGCTGCAGGCCGTGATCGATCGTACCCGTCAGGCATTGATTGCCTGAGAGCCGAAAAGGCTGCAAAAGCAAAGCCCCGCACAAAAATGCGGGGCTTTTTATTGCCCGATGTTTCACTTTTAGCCGACGGCGCTTAAGTACCAACCGATATAACGGTTATAACTCGAAGCCGAAAATATTTTAAAAACAGGCCTTTACGTCGCGAATATGACACTACACTTCAACTCAAGCGGCGTGATCCGCTTGCGGCGAGCCTGAACCGATCCACAGCTGCCAAGCCCCCTTCAGGACTCGCCATTAATAACAAGAACCGAGGGTTTTATGGGTATCGCTGCCAGCGAACTATGCCGCTACGTGATCCGTCCTACGCTGATCTACCTGGGACGTCACAGCGCGACTGCCGAATCCCTGCTGCTGGGCATCGCCGCCAGCCAGTCAGCCCTGGGTTCAGCCCTGCATGACCGCCGGGGCCACGGCCTCTACCGCATCGCCGAGCATCGCCATCAAGCCCTTTGGGATGATTATCTGGCGCTCTATCCGGAACGCGCCAGCCTGGTGCGCGGCCTCGCCAGTCAACATGCATTCCTGAGCGGTCCACACCTGGAACTGACGGTCAATCTGCGTTACGCCACGGCCATCGCCTGGTTGCTGGTGGAAGAACAAAACCCCACCCTACCCGACTCCAACGATTTGCTGGGAATGGCGCGTATCTGGCGCCAGACCTTTCAACCCCAAGGTCGCCTGCGCGACTTCACTTATGCCTGGCACACCTGTGTTTCAACGGTGAATCAGGTCGCGTGCTGACCCACTGGTTTCAGAAGATCTGCCAACAGGTCGCGATTCTGGTCGGATTGTCCTACAAAACCGCTCTAACTCAAGGCATACGGACTATAGCGCTGTGACGAAAATCTTGGTAATTTTCGCCCCGGTGATCACCAGGAGTTCTAATAATGAAAAAAGTCATGCTCAAAACCACCCTTAGCCTCGCCGTTACCCTTGCCTCCACTCAAATTTTTGCGGCCGGCTTTGCCCTCAACGAACAAAGCATCAGTGGGATGGGGACTGGTTTTGCCGGGCGATCTTCTTCTGCCGACGACGCAAGCACTGTGTATGGCAACCCTGCCGGCATGTCGCGCATCAAGCGCGAACAAGTTACCGGTGGCGTAGCCGTCGTCGATGCTCATACCGATATCAGCAATGCCAGCTCCAGCCCCAACGGCGGCAGCAACAAAGGCGACATGGTGCCCTTCACCGCGGTACCTATGGGCTTCTATGTCAAACCAATCGATGAGCATTGGGCATTCGGCCTCGGCGTTTATGTGCCGTTCGGCCTGATCACTGATTATGAAAACGGCTTTGCCGGCCGTTACTTCGGCAGCAAGTCCGAAGTACAAGTCATCACTTTCCAACCGACCATCAGCTACGCCTTCAACGACAAGGTGTCGATCGGTTTCGGCCCAACCATCAACCGCATTGACGGTGCGCTGGAATCCAACCTGTCGATCACTCAAGCCCTGCCGGACGGCAAGGTGAAGATCAAGGGTGACGACACCGCACTGGGCTACAACGTCGGCCTGCTGGTACAAGCCACCGACACCACTCGCGTGGGCCTGACCTATCACTCGAAAGTCGACTACAAGCTCGAAGGCAACACCAAGGTCAACTACGGCGCACTGGCCGCAGTCGGTCTGGGCGCCAGCCAGAAGTACGACGCTTCGCTGAAGATCACCACACCCGAATCGGTCGACCTCTCGGTTACCCAGGCGATCAACGATCGCTGGAACGTGTATGCCGGTACCACCTGGACCCGTTGGAGCCAGCTGGAAAAAATCACCGTGAAAAACTCCGGTGTGCAGCCGCTGCTGGCCGGCCAGTTCGGTTCGATTAACGAAGACCAGAACTGGCATGACTCCTGGGCCTACGCCGTGGGTACTTCGTACCAGTTGAACAAGGAATGGGTACTGCGTACCGGTCTGACCTTCGACCAGTCGCCGACCAATAATGAAGACCGTTCGCCACGCATTCCGACTGGCGACCGTACCATCTTCAGTATCGGTGCCGGCTGGAGTCCGACCGACGACCTGACCATCGACGTTGCCTACTCGTATCTGAAAGAAGAGTCGGTGAAGATCCGCAACGAAAACAACCGTGGACAGAGCTACGACGCCAAGTATGAAAACTCGGCAAACGGTTTCGGTGTCGGCGCGACTTATCGCTTCTGATGCTGTGTGGCGAGGCTGATCCCTCGCCCACAAAAAAGCCCCGCTCTCTTTGCAGAGGCGGGGCTTTTTAATGCCTGACGTTTGCGACACGTGTAGGAGCTGTCGAGTGCAACGAGACTGCGATCTTTTGATCTGTTTTTTAAAGTCAAAAGATCGCAGCGTGCCGCAGCTCCTACAAAATCATCGCCGGCCTACGGATTCAGGGCTTCAGTGGTTTCGAGGCGATAGCCTTTTCGATCGCGGCAACAAACTCCGGATCATCAGGCTTGGTCAGGCTGGAGAAATTGGCGATCACCTTGCCTTGGCGATCGACCACATACTTGTAGAAATTCCACTTCGGCGCGCTGCTCTGCGCAGCCAGCACTTGGAACATATGCGTCGCGTCATCGCCACGGACTTTCTGCGGCTCAGTCATGGCGAACGTCACGCCGTAGTTGGCGTAGCAGACCTTGGCAGTCTCGGCGCTGTCCTTGGACTCCTGCTTGAAGTCATTGGAAGGGACGCCGAGCATTTGCAGTCCTTGCGACTCAAAGCGCTTATGCAGCGCCTCAAGGCCTTCGAACTGAGGGGCAAAACCGCAAAAGCTGGCGGTGTTGACCACCACCAACGGTTTGTCGGCGTACTGTTTACACAGATCGATGGATTCCTTCGCCCGCAATTTGGGCAGCGAGCCTTGCAGCAGTTCAGGACAGTCAGCGGCCTGAGCCAGGCCAGTCAACGCCATCAGCATCGCGGGAACAGCACACCAGCGCATCAGCATGTCGAGCATCCTTGAGCAGTCGTTCAGAATTCGACGTTACTCGTCATCCCCGTTTCTAGCAAATGCTCATGCCCAACTGCATCAAGGCCAGGCCGCCCTGCTGCCAGCCCCACCACACCAGTGCCAGCAAGGTGGCGCCGAGTGCGGTGATGGCCATTCGTGGCCAGAATCGGCTCATGCGGCGCCCGCTGCGGTCTGCAGACGTGCGACCGGGCGCTCGCGCACCGGCCAGTTGAGCGCGGCCGCCAGCAGGCTCAGCAAAATCGCCACTTGCCAGATCAAGTCGTAACTCCCGGTTCGGTCATACACCACCCCGCCCAGCCAGCCGCCGAGGAACGAACCCAGCTGATGGAACAGAAACACGATGCCACCGAGCATGGACAGATTTCGCACGCCAAACAAGGTCGCCACCGTACCGTTGGTCAACGGCACCGTCGATAGCCACAGCAACCCCATGGCCATACCGAACAGGTAGGCCGACGTGGTCGTCACCGGCAGCCACAGAAACAGCACAATCACCACCGCACGCAACAAGTACAACGCTGTCAACAGACGCGGTTTGGACATACGCCCGCCGAGCCAACCGGCGGTGTAGGTACCGAAGATATTGAACAATCCGATCAACGCCAACACCGTCGTGCCAACGCTGGCTGGCAGATGCTGATCGACCAGATACGCAGGCAAGTGCACGCCGATAAACACCACCTGAAAACCGCAGACGAAAAAGCCGAATGCCAACAACCAGAAACCCGAATGCGAGCAGGCTTCGCGCAGCGCTTCGGACAGGGTTTGTTCATGCCCAAGCACCGGCATCGGCTTGTCCTTGAGCATGCTCACCAGCGGCACGATCAGCGCCACCAGCAAGCCCAATACCAACAACGCCGCCGACCAGCCGAGCCAGCCAATCAAGCCGAGGGTACCCGGCAACATGGCGAACTGGCCGAAAGAGCCGGCGGCGCTGGCAATGCCCATGCCCATGCTGCGTTTTTCCGGCGGCACCGCGCGGCCGACCACGCCGAGAATCACCGAGAACGAGGTGCCGGACAGACCGATACCAATCAGCAGACCAGCGCTCAGCGACAGCGTCACCGCCGAATCCGACAGGCCCATGCACACCAGACCTGCCGCGTAGAGCACCCCACCGATGAGCACCACTTTTGCCGCGCCGAAGCGGTCAGCCAATGCGCCGGTAAACGGTTGCGCCAGGCCCCAGATCAAATTCTGCAAAGCGATGGCGAAGGCAAACACCTCGCGCCCCCAGCCGAACTGCGCGCTCATCGGCGACAGGAACAGACCGAAACCGTGCCGCACGCCCAATGACAACGCGAGAATCAGCGCACTCCCGACCAACACCCACCCGCACGTACGCCACATCGATGTCATTATTGTTCTCCGCTTGCGGGTATATACCCGCTTGAGTTTGGAAAAAACCGGCCTCAGGCCAGTTCATCCAGCAATCTGAGCAAGGTTTCACGCTTCTCGGCACCCAGTCGGTCAATCAACCGCTGCTGCGCCGCTTCCCAGGCTGGCAGTGCTGCTGCCAAGCGTTGCACGCCGGTCTCGGTAAGCTTGACGATGCGGTTACGCATGTCCTCGCCCTCGGCCAATACCACCAGCCCCTCGCCTTCCAGCACCCGCAAATTGCGCCCGAGGGTGCTGCGATCCAGGCCCATCGCTTCGGCGAGTTCGGAGATGCTCGGTTGATCCAGACGCTGCAGGTTGCACAGCAAAGAATACTGGGCAACGTTGATCCCGAAGCCGTCGAGAGCGCCGTCGTAATGCCTGCTGACGCCACGCGCGGCGCGACGCAGGTTGGTGCACAAACACTGAGAAGGAAGCATGATGCGTGTATATACCCGCGACTGTGTTAAATCAAGTTACAGATGAGTTTATCCATAACATTTGTACTACCTGGCAAACCGCTATCGCGAGTAGGCTCACTCCTACAGGGGAACGCGGTCAACTGTAGGAGTGAGCCTGCTCGCGATGAGGCCGGCATGACCAGTAGAAATCCATCAGGCCAAAACCACTCCAACCAGCACCACCATCTCCAGCAATTCCAGCAACGCCCCCGCCGTATCGCCCGTCGTCCCGCCCAACCGCCGCATCATCACCTGCCGCAACCAGACAAACACACCGACCGAAATCACCAGCGCAACAACGCCACTGAACCCGGCAATCAGCACGCAGGCCAACGCACTTGCGCCCAGCACCCACCACCCGGCCTTGCGCGGCAAATGATCCGCCAACGCCTGCCCCAACCCGCCCGCGCGCACATACGGCGTGGTCAGAAACAACCCAAGCAATGCCGCCCGCCCGAGCAACGGCACAATGATCAACGCAACGCCTTGCTGTTGCTCAATCAGCGCCAGCAGCGCGGCAAACTTGAGCAGCAACACCAACACCAGCGTCACTACCGCAATCGGCCCGCTGCGCGGGTCCTTCATGATGGTCAGCGTACGCTCGCGATCACCAAAACCGCCGAGCCAGGCATCGGCGCTGTCAGCCAGACCATCAAGGTGCAGTGCGCCGCTGAGCAGCACCCAAACCGTCAACAGCAATGCCGCATGCAGCAACAACGGCGCGCCGCTCAAGGCGAGATTCAGCGCCCACAGGATCACGCCGAACAGCAGCCCCACCAACGGATAAAACAGCAGCGACCGCCCAAGTTGCTCCGGCTCAGGCATCCCCGACAAACGAATCGGCAGGCTGCTGAGAAATTGCAGGGCGATCCACAGCGGCAACATGTCAGCAACCTTCCTTGAGTGAACCGTCAACATCGACCGTCAGCGCAAACAACGCGCCATGAGCAACCTCGACATTGAGCAGTTGTTCGCGCGGCAACCCTCGCGCTTGCGCCAGCAACAAACGCATCACGCCGCCATGACTGATCAGCAAAACCCGCTCGCCAGCGTATGCACTGTGCAGGCGCGCAACGGCCTCCAGCACTCGAGTAGAAAACTCGCTGACCGGTTCACCCTGCGGCGGCGTAAACGAATACGGATCGGCCCAGAACAACCCCAGCGCTTCAGCATCGGTCTCCATCAACGCGGCCGCGCTCTGCCCTTCCCACGCACCGAAATGCAGTTCCTGCAGATCCTTGTCCAGATGCACTGACAGGTTCAGTTGCTCACCTAGCTCTGCGGCAAACCGCGCGCAACGTTGCAACGGCGAACTGACGATCCGATCCCACGGCCCGCCCTCGACCACGGCCGCACGCATTTGCGTCCAGCCCTTTTCGGTCAGTGCATCGTCGAGGCTGCCGCGCAAACCACCGCCGAGTTCAGTCTCACCGTGGCGCAGCAGATCCAGTTGCAGGGTCATGCCGGACGATCCGCTACCGCTGCTTCGGCGAAGGTCGCCATCTGCCCGTGCAGATCACAGGCCAGACGCAGCAATGGCACCGCCAGCGCTGCGCCACTGCCCTCGCCCAGACGCAAACCGAGCTCCAGCAACGGCTCGGCCTGCAGGGTTTCCAGCACATGACGATGGCCCGGCTCGGCACCGCGATGGCCGAACAGCAACCACTCGCGGCAGGCCGGATTCAAACGCACCGCAACCAGCGCCGCGACCGTGCAGATAAAGCCGTCGACCAACACCGCAATGCCTTCTTGAGCCGCTGCCAGATAGGCACCGACCAGCGCGGCGATTTCAAAACCACCCAGGTTGAACAGCGTCTGCAACACATCGCCACGCTGCGCTGCATGCAACGCCAATGCACGCTCGATCACTTGCGCTTTATGGCTGACGCCTTCGGCATTCAACCCGGTACCGGGACCGGTCAGGTGTACCACCGGGCAATCGAGCAAGGCGCAGGCCAAGGCACTCGCGGCCGTGGTGTTGCCTATGCCCATTTCGCCACCGATGAACAACTGCGCGCCCGCCGCTTTCGCCCGCAACAGACTGTCGCGACCGGCCTGCAACGCCAGTTCGCCCTGGGCCTGAGTCATCGCCGCGCCCTGCACGAAGTTCGCCGTGCCCGCGCCGATGTTCAAGTGGCGCACACCCGGCAGGTTCAGCGCGGGATTCACCGTGCCCAGATCGACCACTTCCAGCTGCGCACCGAGCTGACGTGCCAGCACGCTGATCGCCGCGCCACCGCTGACGAAGTTGAGCAGCATCTGCCCGGTGACTTCCTGCGGGAACGCCGAAACCCCTTCAGCCACCACGCCGTGATCACCGGCAAAAATCGCGATCCACACTTGCGCCAGCGTCGGTTTGATCTGGCCTTGCAGACCGGCCAGTTGCACCGCGACCGATTCCAGTCGACCGAGCGAACCGGCCGGTTTGGTCAATTGCTGCTGCCGTGCCGTCGCTTGTGCAACGACGTTGAGATCGACCGGTTTGCACGGGTTCAGCCACCAGGTTTGAGTCATAACGCAGGTCCTTTCAGAGTCAGGGGCAGGCCGGCGACGGTCAGGACAACACGCTGACAACGCTCGGCCAGAGCTTGATGCAGCCAACCGGCTTCATCGACGTAGCGGCGAGTCAATTCGCCCAGCGGCACGACACCCATTCCGGTCTCGTTGCTGACAAAAATGATTTCTCCCGGCAGCGAGGCCAAGCATTCGAGCAGGGCTTCGCGCTCGGCAGCGAGGCGTTCGGCGTCATCGAGCATCAGCAGATTGGTCAGCCACAGGGTCAGGCAATCGACTAACAGGCAACGCTCGGCGCTGGCGCTTTCGCGCAGGACGCGGGCCAGTTCCAAGGGTTCTTCAATGAGTGCCCATTCGACGGGACGGCGGGCGCGGTGATGGGCGACGCGATCGCTCATCTCGCCATCGAGGGGTTGGCTGGTGGCGATATAGGTGACCGCCAGATGGCTATCGCTGGCGAGTTTTTCTGCCAGGCGACTTTTGCCGGAGCGGGCGCCGCCGAGGATCAGTTGGAGCATGGGTTCATCCAGGAAAATTCAAGTGAGACAACCGCCGCTTTCGCGAGCAGGCTCGCTCCCACAGGGTTATGAGTTGTACTCAAAATGTATGGCTAACCGCATTCACTGTGGGAGCGAGCCTGCTCGCGAAGAGGCCAGCACAGGCAACTCAAATCCCACAGAGCCGACGCAACAGATCAGTATCCAGATGCTTCTCCACCAGATCCGCCAAACGCTCGATATCACGCTCGCGCAAGCCGTGGTAATCCACCTCCTGGACATCGCTCAACCCGGCCCAGCGCAACAACGCCGCACTCGCCGCCGGCGATTCAAACAGGCCATGCAGATAGGTGCCAAATACCTGCCCATCAACACTCTGTGCACCATCGCAACGACCGTCATCCAGATACACCGCAGCGTTTTCCAGTGCCGGTCCGCTGGTCACGCCGGCATGAATTTCATAGCCGCTGACGTCGGCATCTTCCAGCGCCAGCCGTCCACGCACATTGCGCAACTGCTTCTCGGCTTCAAGTGTGGTTTCGAACGCCAGCAAGCCCAAACCGGCACTCGTGCCCGGCGCACCTTCAAGACCGAGCGGGTCATGCACCTGCTCACCGAGCATCTGCAGACCGCCGCAGATCCCCAGCACTTTGCCGCCGTAACGCAAGTGCCGAGAAATCGCCGCATCCCAGCCATTGGCACGCAGATAAGCCAGATCGCTGCGCACGCTTTTCGAGCCCGGCAGAATGATCAGGTCAGCAGCAGGAATCGCCTGCCCCGGCCCGACAAATTGCAGATCGACCTGCGGATGCAAACGCAGCGGATCGAAATCGGTGTGGTTGCTGATGCGTGGCAGCACCGGCACCACCACTTTCAGCACTTGTTCGGCCTTGTCGGTCTGGCGCTGATCGATGCCGTCCTCGGCCTCAAGGTGCAGATCCATCACATATGGCAACACGCCCACCACCGGTTTGCCGGTGCGCTGTTCCAGCCAGTCGAGGCCCGGTTGCAGCAAGGCGATGTCACCGCGAAAACGGTTGATGATGAAGCCCTTCACCCGCGCCTGTTCGCTCGGCGAGAGCAACTCCAGGGTGCCGACCAGATGCGCGAAAACCCCGCCACGATTGATGTCGGCAATCAGCAAAACCGGGCAATCCACCGCTTCGGCAAACCCCATGTTGGCGATGTCGCCCGCGCGCAGATTGATCTCCGCCGGCGAACCCGCGCCTTCGACCATCACCAACGGATACGCCGCGCTGAGCCGTTCGTGGGACGCGAGCACCGCTTTCATCGCGATGGCTTTGTAGTCGTGATACGCCACGGCATTCATCGACGTTACCGCGCGGCCATGAATGATCACTTGCGCGCCGATATCGCTGTTGGGCTTGAGCAGCACCGGATTCATGTCGGTGTGCGGTTCAAGAAACGCTGCTTGCGCCTGCACCGCTTGCGCGCGGCCGATCTCACCGCCATCGGCGGTCACGGCGCTGTTGAGCGCCATGTTCTGTGGCTTGAACGGTACGACCGCCACGCCTTGACGCGTCGCCCAGCGGCACAGCGCCGTCACCAGTGTGCTTTTACCGGCATCGGAGGTGGTGCCCTGCACCATCAGGGTGGTCATGCGTGATCCTTGGCAAAAGCGCTTAAAGCGTGTTCGAGACGCGCCTCTTCAGCCGCGTCGGCGGGCAGGCCAAAACGCAAACTGCTGTTGTGAGTGAAGATGCGCAGGAGAATGCCGCGACGGGCCATGAACCCGTGCATCGCTTCGGCATGCTCGGTGATCAGCCACTGGAACAGCGCGCAGCCGCCCTGCGGCTTGAAGCCGTAGCGTTCAAGCAGCGCCGCCAGCCGCTCACTGGCCTCATCACTGCGAATCCGTTGGCGTGTGTGCCCTTCAGTGTCTTGCAGACACGCTTGCCCGAGCACCCGCGTCGGCCCACTCACCGCCCAAGGCCCGACCTGTTCGGCGAGCAGCTTGAGCAACTTGCGCTCGGCCAGGACAAAGCCCAGACGCACCCCGGCCAGACCGAAAAACTTGCCGAACGAACGCAACACGATCAGCCCGACTTGATGGGCATGCGGCGCCAGACTCAGTTGTGGCGTGTTATCCATGAAAGCTTCATCGACCACCAGCCAGCCACCGCGCCGGGCGAGCCGCGCATGCCAGTCGAGCAATCGCGCCGGGGTCAGGCTCAGGCCGGTCGGGTTGTTCGGGTTGACCACCACCAGCACGTCGAGGCTGTCGAGAAAGAATTCGACTTCCTGCTCCAGCACTTCGCGCACGATGTAACCGCTGCGCCGCCAAGCTTCGGCGTGTTCGGCATAACACGGCGACAACACACCGACCTTGCCGGCCCGACGCAAACGCGGCAGCAACTGAATGGCCATCTGCGAACCGGCCACCGGCAGCACTTGCGCGGCACCGTAGTAATCGCACGCAGCTTGCTCCAGGCCGTCGTCGGTTTCCGGCAGGCGCGCCCAGGCGCGCAGCGGGATTTCCGGGATCGGAAATGGCCATGGCGCGAGGCCGCTGGACAGGTCGAGCCAGTCCGCCTCGGCAATGCCGTAATCGTGTGCAGCCTTGCGCAGCCGGCCACCGTGCTCAAGCATAGAATTCAGCCCCCACGCAGAGAATCAGCAGCCATAACCATACGCCGCGCTGGACCAATTGCCAGCCACGGTCAATGGAATCTGCATCGGCGGGAACGCCTTCACCCAGTTGCGGACGGTCGTGAAGTTCGCCGTGGTAAATCGCCGGCCCACCTAATTCCACGCCCAGCGCACCGGCGCCAGCCGCCATCACCGGGCCAGCGTTGGGGCTGTCCCACTTCGGCGCCTGGGTGCGCCAGCACTTCAGTGCAAGTCGGGTTTTGCCCAACAGTGCGTAGGTCAATGCCACCAGACGCGCAGGAATGTAGTTCAACACGTCGTCGATTTTCGCCGCCGCCCAGCCGAAACGTTCGAAGCGTTCGTTGCGATAGCCCCACATCGCATCGAGCGTGTTGCTCAAGCGATAGAGGACCACGCCCGGCGCACCGGCCACGACAAACCAGAACAACGCGGCAAACACCGCATCGCTGCCGTTTTCCAGCACCGACTCAGTGGCAGCCCGAGCGACGGCAGTGCTATCGAGCTCATCGGTCTGGCGGCTGACCAGATAGCCGACACGCTTGCGCGCCTCTTCCAGATCATCTGCGCGCAAAGCAGCGGCCACCGGCGCCACATGCTCGCCGAGGCTGCGCATGCCGAGGGCGCAATACAATGCAAGAATCTCGACGACCCAGCCCACGTACGGTGCCCAGGAAAATGCGGTGGCGAGCAAGGTCAGCGGCAGCACCGCGATCACCCACGCGGTGACGCCGTGGCTGCGCCAGCCCCGGCCACCGGCGTTGAAACGTTGCTCGATGCGCCCGGCAAAATTGCCGAAAGCCACCAGCGGATGCCAGCGTTTCGGTTCACCGAGCAGCGCATCCAGCGCCACCGCGGCGACACTCAACAACGCCACACTCATTGACTCACTCCCCAATAATTTTCGTACAGCAACTCATTGAGCGGACGCGCCTGCGCCCACCCTTCGAGTACCAGCATCGGCGCCGGATAGAATTCCTTGACCGGGCCCAGACATAAAACAGCGAGAGGCTTGGCGCCTTCGGGCAACTTCAACAGGTCAGCGAGTGCCTGTGGCTCGAATAGTGAAACCCAGCCCATGCCCAGGCCTTCGGCGCGCGAGGCCAGCCACAGATTCTGGATCGCGCAGGACAGCGAGGCCATGTCCATTTCCGGCAGCGTGCGACGACCGAAAATGTGCTTTTCGCGATCGTCCATCAACGCGGCGACCAGCACTTCGGCGCACTCATGGATACCCTCGACCTTGAGTTTCATGAACTCGTCGCTGCGCTCGCCGAGGGCTTCGGCGGTGCGGATGCGTTCTTCTTCGACGAGGTTCTGGATCTGCCCGCGTAAAGTTCGGTCGCTGATGCGAATGAAGCGCCAAGGCTGCATCAGGCCGACGCTTGGGGCCTGGTGGGCGGCTTCCAAAAGTCGGCGCAACAGCTCCGGCTCGACGCTGCCGCCGGTGAAATGGCGCATGTCGCGGCGCTCGGCGATGGCTCTATAAACCGCTTCGCGCTCGGCTTCGGAAAATGTGTTGTCGGTCATGGCCTCTTCGCGAGCAAGCTCGCTCCCACATTGGACGGGGTGCTTGCTCAAGAAACGCAATCCCCTGTGGGAGCGAGCTTGCTCGCGAAGGCGGCCTCACGGTCTGGCGCAAACAATGCGGCAATCGCATTCGGATTCGAGGGAAAATAGAAGTGCACATAAGAGGCCGTCATCCGCCCTTCCCGATAAACCGCCTCGGCGCCACGCCCACCATTCGGGCTCAAGCCACGGGCAATCGGCGTCAGTTCGGTGGTGGTCAGGGAGTGATGATAGGTGTGACCGCGCAGCGAACCTTCCGGCAGATCCACCGCTTGCAACGCCAACGCCGCCAGACGCTTCTGCATCACCGCATCGCCCTCAAGCAGTCCGACCAGTTCGGTACGAGTGCCTTCAACGTCCGTCAAAGAGGCGAGCAAATACAACATGCCGCCACATTCAGCGAGCAACGGTTTCCCCGCCGCATGATGCGCACGAATCGCCTCAAGCATCGCGGTGTTCTGCGACAATGCAACATGGTGCAATTCCGGATAACCGCCGGGCAGATACAAGCTATCCGCCTCAGGCAAGTGCGTATCGCGGATCGGCGAGAAGAAACTCAACTCAGCGCCCATCGCACGCAGCAGATCCAGACTCGCGCCATAAGTGAAGGCAAACGCCTCATCACGCGCAACGGCAATGCGCACATCCTTCAGCAGCGGCTCGACAGCTATCACGTCAGGCGCGGCGAACTCAACCGCCGGTGGCAGCGCTACCTCGCAACTGCTGGCCAATGCATCGGCAGCGGCGTCGAGACGCACATCGAGGTCATTCAATTCGCTAGCCTGCACGAGGCCGAGGTGACGACTCGGCAATTCGATGCCAGTCTCACGCGACAACGCACCGTACCAGCGCAAACCTTCAGTCAGGCTGCCTTCGAGCAATTGCGCATGGCGCAAAGTGCCAACACGATTGGCCAGCACGCCGGCAAATGGCAAATCCGGCTGATACTTCGCCAGGCCCAGCGCCAACGCACCAAAAGTCTGCGCCATCGCCGTCCCATCAATCACGCCAAGCACCGGCACACCGAAGTGCCGCGCCAGATCGGCGCTGGACGGCGTGCCGTCAAACAGGCCCATCACGCCTTCGATCAGAATCAGATCCGCCTCGGCAGCGGCGTCCCACAACAGGCGACGACTTTCCTGCTCACCGACCATCCACATGTCCAGTTGATACACCGGCGCACCGCTGGCGCGTTCGAGGATCATCGGGTCGAGAAAGTCCGGGCCGCATTTGAACACGCGCACTTTGCGCCCCTGATTGCGATGCAAACGGGCGAGCGCGGCGGTGACGGTGGTCTTGCCCTGACCGGAAGCCGGCGCGGCGATGAGCACCGCCGGGCAGTGACGTGGTTGATTCAAAGTTCGACGCCTTTCTGCGCTTTGATGCCGGCCTGAAAGGCGTGTTTGAGCATGCCCATTTCGGTGACCGTGTCGCCCATTTCGATCATTTCCGGCTTGGCCGCGCGACCGGTGACGATCACGTGCTGCATCGGCGGACGCGCCTGCAGATCGCTGAGTACCTGATCGAGATCGAGGTAGCCGTGTTTGAGGGCGATGTTCAATTCATCGAGCACCACCAGACCGATCGACGGATCACGCAGCAGTTCGCGCGAGACTGCCCACGCGGCTTCGGCAGCGGCGATGTCGCGCTGACGATCCTGGGTTTCCCAAGTGAAGCCTTCGCCCATCACATGGAAGCGAACTTGCTCGGGGAAGCGGCGGAAAAACAGTTCTTCACCGGTGCTGTTGCGGCCCTTGATGAACTGCACCACACCGCACTGCATGCCGTGGCCCATAGCGCGGGCGAGCATGCCGAACGCCGAGCTGCTTTTGCCTTTGCCGTTGCCGGTCAGCACCAGCACCAGGCCACACTCGTCAGGCGAGTTGGCGATGCGTTCGTCGATCACGGCTTTTTTGCGTTGCATACGCGCCAGATGGCGTTCGTCGCGCTCGGGGGAATCAGTCATGGGGGAGCTCTCCGTTGAGGCTGGATAACGGCGGGCAGGCACAAGAATAGACGGCAAAAAGCCTGGCATCGCCCACCGTGATGCCGCTGGATGGATCAGGCCGGTCTCCGGGCTCATGAGCGGCGTTGGCCTGACTGCGCGCCTTCCCGCTTTGAGCAGTGGCATTCGACGCAGTGTTCACTCATTTACCGTTGCGGGGGCAGCGCCGGGATCGTGGTGGTTCTTCGTGCGAAGACAACCCTCACCGGCTTCCCTGTTTCACTCTGTCGACGCAGGTCACAGAGCACCTGAAACAAGCCGCGAAGGTTAGAGGGTTGGGGGTGGAGCGTCAATTAAAGAGGCGGCCATCGAGCGAATAACTGCCGTCGATCAATTCTCTGACGCCAATCTTGTGCCACACTGATACAAGTGATATCAAAGAGCCATGCTTTTTCCGAAACGCCCACTACAACAATAAAGGATGATGACGATGCAAGGCATGATCATCAGCAACCCGCGCCTGGAATTCCTGCGCCCGGTGCTTGAACGCTGGTTTGACTGTATCGACCGTTACAACGCCGTGCGCGGCGACAGCGACACGCCTTACTGGCATGACGAGAAAGCCAATCTCGGATTGCTCTCGGCGGCGGCGTGGATGGCCGAGCTGGTCACTTTGAACGACACTGCCACGCGCAAACAGAACGAAGAAGGCGAGCGCAATGCCCGCGCCGATATGTTTCTCGCCGGTGCTGAGGACCGCGCTTTCATTCAGGCCACGCAACGCTGGCCAAAGGTTACCAACCTGAATCTGACCCAAGCTCTGCTGGACATCTCCAACGATGCCAAACGCATCAGCTATGCCAGCGACCTCAAGCTCGGCTGCCTGTTTGTCGCGCCGCAAAAAGCCCAGCACAGCGCCAGCCCCGAAGAGCTGCAGGACATGGTCGACGATCTGCAAAAGGAACACACCTGTGCCGTCGCCTGGTATTTCCCCTACGCCTACCGCAAATTGCGCAGCGAAGCGGGCAACTATCACCCGGGCATCGCCGTGCTGTTCAAGGAAGCCCGCGGCTGAGCAGTTGAACCATCGGGCTTGCGCCCTCCTCTATGATTAGGAATGCATTCATAGGGAAGATCAGCAATGCGCAAGCCCCAGCTCGTTTTTGTCATCGCCTTCGCCGGAGGACTCGCCGCCTGCGGTGAAACCTCCAGCCTGCAAGTCTCCGACGGCACCGGCCCGTCACCGAAACTCCCCGAACCGAACAAGACCCTGATCCCGACGGTGAACATCGCCCCGGCAATCGGCTGGCCCGCAGGCGGCAAACCGACTGCGGCGGCTGGCACTCAGGTGGCAGCGTTCGCCGAAGGCCTCGATCATCCGCGCTGGCTCTATGTCTTGCCCAATGGCGATGTGCTGGTGGCGGAAACCAACGCCCCGCCAAAGCCTGATGACAGCAGTGGCATTCGCGGCTGGGTGATGAAAAAGGTCATGGGCAAGGCTGGCGCGGGCGTGCCGAGTCCGAACCGCATCACCTTGCTGCGTGACGCCGATCACGATGGCGTGGCTGAGACGCGCACGGTGTTCCTGCAGAACCTCAACTCGCCGTTCGGTATGACGCTGGTCGGCAACGATCTTTACGTCGCTGACACCGATCGCTTGCTGCGCTTCAACTACGAACCCGGCGCGACCGAAATCAAGTCGCAACCAATCAAGGTTGTCGATTTGCCCGGCGGCACGCTGAATCATCACTGGACCAAAAACGTCACCGCCAGCAAAGACGGCAGCAAGCTGTACGTCACGGTCGGCTCGAACAGCAACGTCGGCGAAAATGGTCTGGATAAGGAAGAAGGCCGCGCAGCGATCTGGGAAGTCGATCGGGCGACCGGCAATCACCGCATCTTCGCCTCGGGCATCCGCAACCCCAACGGCCTGGCCTGGGAGCCCAGCAGTGGCGCGTTGTGGACAGCCGTCAACGAGCGTGACGAAATCGGCAGTGATCTGGTGCCGGACTACATCACTTCAGTGAAGGACGGCGGATTCTATGGCTGGCCGTTCAGTTACTACGGTCAGCATGTTGATGTCCGCGTGTCGCCGCAAAACGCGGACCTGGTGGCCAAGGCCATCGCCCCGGATTACGCGGTCGGGCCGCACACCGCCTCGTTGGGCCTGAGCTTCGCCGAGGGCAACACCCTGCCGGCGCAGTTCAAGGAAGGCGCGTTCATCGGCCAGCACGGCTCATGGAACCGCAAACCGCACAGTGGCTACAAAGTGATTTTCGTGCCGTTTACCGGCGGCAAGCCGAGCGGCACACCGGTGGATGTGCTGACCGGGTTCCTCGACAAGGACGAGAATGCATTGGGCCGGCCGGTAGGCGTGGTGATTGATCAGCAGGGTGGCTTGCTGGTGGCGGATGATGTTGGCAATAAGGTGTGGCGAGTCTCAGCCACGAAGTGATGTTGAATGTGACCTGAAACAACTGTGGGAGCGAGCCTGCTCGCGAATGCGGAGTGTCAGTCTCCATTGAGTTGACTGATACACCGCTTTCGCGAGCAGGCTCGCTCCCACATTAGGATTGCTGCGATTTTTACTACGGGTTATGCGCCAGATGCTCCGGCTGCAACACCCGCTTGGCACTCAGATAAGCCTTCTGCCAATACGCCTTCGACAGGCTGTCGAGCTTGACCGTCCCGCCCGTGGCAGGCGCATGCACAAACCGCCCTTCGCCGACATAAATCCCCGCGTGACTGACCTGCGAGCCGCCATTGGTGGCGAAGAAAATCAGGTCGCCCGTCTGCAAGCCTTCCTTGCCAACATTCGGCGCCTGCATGACGATCATCTCGCGCGTGGAGCGCGGCAGCGAGATGCCTGCTGCATCACGGTAGACAAACCCGATCAGGCCGCTGCAATCAAACCCCGAATCCGGCGTGTTGCCGCCCCAGCGATAAGGCGTGCCGACCAAGCCGAGCGCGCGAAACAGCACGTCCTCAGCAGCAGGCGAAAAAGCTTGGGAGGGGCCGAACACGACCGGGGCGCGTACCACCGGCGCAGGTGGCGGCGTGCGACTGGCGCAGGCGCTGAGCAGCGCTGCGAAGAAGATCAAAGTGAGGCGTGCCGACATCGTCATAAGCAGAACATCCTGATCTGGCTGCGGCTTTTTCTGCCGATGGACAGAAAACAAAACCGCCTGCGTGAGCACGCAGGCGGTTTGCCATCAATATAGATACAGGATTCTAGCGGCTACGCGGCAAACTTCAAGTAAGACTTTAACTTCACCTTGTAAAGTCTACGTCTACTCCGTTGCCGGAAGCCTGATTGTCGCCGCGAACGCAGCGACAATGGGGATTACTTGCGAGCGGTGACAACCGTCGGAGCGTTGGCCAATGCGCGTTTCGCTTCGATGAAGGTCTTGCTCCAGTAGCTGTCACCCAGGCTGTCGATGCGAACACCGCCGCTGCGACGACTGCTGGAGTGGATGAACTGGTTGTCACCGAGGTAGATCCCGGCGTGACTGACACGACCGCGACGACCGTTGGTGGCGAAAAACAGCAGATCGCCCGGCTCAAGGTTGCTGCGCGATACCAGTGGAGCATCGACGTTAATCATTTCACGCGTGGAGCGTGGCAGGTTCATGCCAGCTTCTTCACGGAACAGGTAGCCGATGAAACCGCTGCAATCGAAACCGGCTTCAGAGGTACCGCCGAAACGGTAACGGGTACCGATCAGGGACATGCCGCGTTCGAGGATGCTGTCGGCCAGAACAGGAAGCTGATAAGGCTTCTTGCCATTGAATTCGTTGAGTTCTTTTTCGGTGTCCAGCTCTTCCTGATAAATAACGGAAGACTGAGCCGTGGCAGAATTTTTAACCTGTTGAGGCTGCTCTTGAACTGGAGAATGAGCAGCACAACCGTACAACAGGGTGACGAGTGCGAGAGGCACGAGGGGTGCGAAGCGCTTTAGCATGGGCACGACCGTGGCTGATAGTTGTAAAGAAGGCGAGACTATGCCCGCTATCAGCCTCATTTGCAAATTCAATCGATCTTTTTGTGACTTCTCGGTTTCTCGTTTACATCTAAGCGCTTAAGCCCATTTGAACCGATACGCGGCTTGCACACCGTGCAGGAAAGCGGATTTTCTGGCGCCTGAAATATGCCGAAATACGCTGAAAGCCGCAGAATCAAAGGGATAGCTACCAGCCCAGCGTTTCTTTCAGGAAGGGAATGGTCAGCTTGCGCTGAGCCTGCAATGAGGCCTGATCGAGCTGTTCAAGCAAGTCAAACAGCGCACTCATGCTGCGGGTGCCGCGAGTCAAAATAAAATGCCCGACTTCATCGGTCAGGTGCAGACCGCGACGCGAGGCGCGCAATTGCAGAGCACGCAGTTTGTCTTCATCGGAGAGCGGCCGCATCTGAAAAATCAGCGCCAGGGTCAGGCGCGATTTCAAGTCAGCCAGTTTGACCGGCAGCTCACGCGGAGAGGTGGAAGCGGCAATCAGCAAGCGCCGACCGCTGTCGCGTAGACGGTTGAACAGATGAAACATCGCCTCTTCCCAGTCAGCCTTGCCGGCAATCACCTGCAAGTCGTCCAGGCAAACCAGTTCGTACTGTTCGAGGTTGTCGAGGATTTCGACACCGCGATCCATCAACTCGGCCAACGGCAAGTACACCGCCGGCTCGCCCATCTGCTCGAATCGCAGACACGCCGCTTGCAACAGATGCGTACGCCCTACGCCGTGTTTGCCCCACAGGTAGATCAGGCTTTCTGTCCAGCCGGCGTCGGCTTCGCATAGACGCTCGACATAGCCGAGTGCAGCGGCATTGGCGCCTGGGTAGTAGTTGATGAAGGTGGCGTCGTCACGCAGACGCACACCTAGGGGCAGCTGAATCGGTTTCATGCTGACTGAACAGTTCTCAAGGAACCGTTAGTGGCCTCTGTGTAAAGTTTGCGAAGTTTATACCCGTGAAGCTGAGCGCACAATGCGACAGAGTCCAAGCAAAATCAAAGGTTTGCGATAACACACTGGATTTATGACAGATTCTTTGGCACCAACGCCTGCAGGACCCGGGCCAACCCGGCGATTCGCCGGGCCGTCCCTGTGCCATTACAACTGCGGATCGTCAACGCCACTATAGATGTCGGAGTCCTTGTACAAGTCGTGCACATGGCGCACCAGCACCATGATCACCGCCGCCACCGGCAATGCCAGCAGCACGCCGGTGAAACCGAACAGTTCGCCGCCGGCCAGAATCGCGAAAATCACCGCCACCGGATGCAGACCGATACGATCGCCCACCAATAAAGGCGTCAGCACCATGCCTTCCAGCGCCTGACCAACCATGAACACCGCGACGATCCCGACCATCGGATACAGATCGCCACCGAACTGGAACAACCCGGCAATCAGCGCCGCGCCAATACCGATCACGAAGCCCATATAAGGCACGATCGCCGCCAGACCCGCAATCAGGCCGATCAACAACCCCAGCTCCAGCCCAACGATCATCAGGCCCGCTGCGTAGATCACGCCCAACGCCACCATCACCAGCAACTGACCGCGAACAAATGCGCCCAGCACCTCATGACATTCACCGGCCAGCGATACGATGGTCTCTTCCCGATCACGCGGCAGGAGGCTGCGGATCTTGGCCATCATCACGTCCCAGTCGCGCAACAAGTAAAAGCTCACCACCGGAATCAGCACCAGATTGGCCAGCCAGCCGATCAGCGCCAGACTGGAGGCCGTTGCCTGACTGAGCACCACGCCGACAATGTCGGTAGTCTGCCCCATGTGCTCGCTGATCGCGGCCTTGACCTTATCGAACTTCCAGAAACCGTCCGACAACCCCAGCTTCGACTGCGCCCACGGCACCGCCGTGTGCTGCAGCCAATCGAGCATTTGCGGCGCCAGTTCGTACAGACGTAGCAACTGCTTGGCGAGCATCGGCACCAGCACCAGCATCAGTGCGGTGACGATCAAGGTGAACAGAGCAAACACCGCGATCACGCCCCAGGTTCGCGACAAACCGAGCCGCTCCAGTCGATCCACCAGCGGATCGAACAGATAAGCCAGCAGCAGCGCCACCAGGAACGGCGTGAGGATCGGATGCAGCAACCATACAAACGCGCAAAGCAGGACTACCCCACCGAGCCAGAACCAACGCCGCGTATCGGCCATGTACCACTCCTGCTTCTATATAAGGAAAGACTTACCAGCGAAACCGCAACGACGGTGCTGCCGGGGTCGGGGCTGGCGCCGCGACTGGCGCCGCACCTGCAACCGCAGGCTGTGGCGCAGCCAACGGAGTCGGCGCCTCGGCCGGCAACTCCTGCAACTTGGCCAGCGACAACTGCGCACGCATTTGATCGGCGCTGCCATTGACCCGATAAACGATGCGATCGCCGTCAACACTTTGCAGACGCACGCCAAACGGTTCGAGTAACCGCAACAGCGCCGCGTAATGCTCCAGATTCATACCTTGCACTTCCAGAGTCTGCTGCCCCGAAGCGCCGGGCTTGGCCACAAAACGTGGCGCCAGCCGCTCAGCCACCGCCAGCATCACTGCGTCAGCGACAGCAGCCTGATCGGCGCCCTGCACACTGCCCGCCTCTTTCTGATCGCCCAGCCACAAGTGCCATTTGGCCTGCCACTGCCCGCCCTCTTCACGGGCATGCACCGCCAGCAAGGCATCAGCGTTGTAGCGCTCCGAAGCACCGCGCAGTGGCGCCGGATCCGTGCCCTCAAGCGCTGGCGCAGTGGCAACCAACTGCTCACTCAAATCAGCCAGCGGCAAACGCAATGGCAAGCCGCGATGTTGTGCAGCCGTACGCAACGGCGCGGCAGCGGCCTGACCATCACCGACCAGACTCGAACCCTCGGCCGAATCATTCAGCCACCAACTCAGGATCGACGGGCGACTGGCGCCCCACAACGACAACCCGGCACGACGCAACGCCTGCTCGGTGGTCGCCGGATCGAAATCGACCTTCAGCACCTCCGGCGGCCCGGCATCGAAACCGAACTGACTGATGATTTGCTGCGGATCCTTGCGAATCGCCGCCAACCCCGGGTTTTGCGCAGCCTTCGGATCGCCGGTCAGGCGCAACACCAATGTATCGAGCGCCGCTTGCGTGGCGCGACCACGTTCTTCCGGCGCCTGGCCATTGACCGGTTCGCGCACTTGATAAAGACCTTTGAGGTTTTCGGCATGACTCGCCAGGCTGATCAGAGACAAACAACCCACAAACAACAATTTACACAAACGCATGGAGAATTCCCGTCGACAGGAGCGGCTGGAACAGGCCGCGTGAACCGGTTAAGCAAGGCTGTGACAATCTGCCAGCACTAAACATTCACACGACAGCGGTAAAATTTTGCACAGTGATAACGATAGACGGTTAATCGCCACACTTTATACAGACGTTCATACGGCTCAATTGCAAAAAATTTCCGCTGATATGGCCCTGCCCGTCGGTGCGAGGATGGCCGCTGCCCCTCAAGCCTGATAAAATCGCGCGCCTTCGCAGACCGGCAACAGCCGGGCACCTCGAAACTCGCGTGAGGCCATCGCCCCGTCGATTTCGAAGTTCCCGCTGAACTCGGTCGTTACCCCTGAATCCCCTCCCCTAAAGGCCTGGATCATGAGCAAGCAACCCTCCCTGAGCTACAAGGACGCCGGTGTAGACATCGACGCCGGTGAAGCATTGGTCGAACGCATCAAGAGCGTCGCCAAGCGCACTGCGCGCCCGGAAGTCATGGGCGGCCTGGGCGGTTTCGGCGCCCTCTGCGAAATCCCGGCCGGCTACAAGCAGCCAGTTCTGGTTTCCGGCACCGACGGCGTCGGCACCAAGCTGCGTCTGGCGCTGAACCTGAACAAGCACGACAGCATCGGTATCGACCTGGTTGCCATGTGCGTCAACGACCTCGTGGTGTGCGGCGCCGAGCCACTGTTCTTCCTCGACTACTACGCCACCGGCAAACTCAATGTCGAGACCGCGACCCAAGTGGTTACCGGCATCGGCGCTGGCTGCGAACTGTCGGGTTGCTCGCTGGTTGGCGGCGAAACCGCTGAAATGCCAGGCATGTACGAAGGCGAAGACTACGACCTGGCCGGCTTCTGCGTCGGCGTCGTGGAAAAAGCGGAAATCATCGACGGCTCGAAAGTTGCCACCGGTGACGCACTGATCGCCCTGCCATCGTCCGGCCCACACTCGAACGGCTACTCACTGATCCGCAAGATCATCGAAGTCTCCGGTGCCGAAATCGAAAACATCCAGCTCGACGGCAAACCGCTGACCGACCTGCTGATGGCCCCGACCCGCATCTACGTGAAGCCGCTGCTCAAGCTGATCAAAGACACCGGCGCGGTCAAAGCCATGGCCCACATCACCGGTGGCGGCCTGCTCGACAACATCCCGCGCGTTCTGCCAAAAGGCGCTCAGGCGGTGGTTGATGTGGCTAGCTGGACTCGCCCGGCCGTATTCGACTGGCTGCAAGAGAAAGGCAACGTTGACGAAACAGAGATGCACCGCGTACTGAATTGCGGCGTTGGCATGGTCATCTGCGTGGCTCAGGAACACGTAGAAGTTGCCCTGAACACCCTGCGTGACGCCGGCGAACAGCCTTGGGTCATCGGTCAGATCGCTGCCGCTGCCGAAGGCGCTGCTCAGGTTGATCTGCAGAACCTTAAGGCTCATTAATGTCCGCAACCTGTGATGTCGTGGTGCTGCTGTCCGGCACCGGCAGTAACTTGCAGGCTCTGATCGACAGCACGCGGACCGGCGACAGCCCGGCCCGCATCGCTGCAGTGATTTCCAATCGCGCCGACGCCTACGGCCTGCAACGCGCCAGTGACGCAGGTATCGCTACCCGCTCGCTGGATCACAAGGCATTCGAAGGTCGCGAGGCCTTCGATGCTGCTCTGATCGAACTGATCGACGAATTCAATCCGAAACTCGTGGTGCTGGCCGGCTTCATGCGCATTCTCAGCGCTGACTTCGTTCGCCACTATCAGGGTCGCCTGCTCAACATCCACCCGTCGCTGCTGCCCAAATACAAAGGGTTACACACTCATCAGCGCGCGCTGGAGGCCGGCGATACTGAGCACGGCTGCTCCGTGCACTTCGTCACCGAGGAACTCGATGGCGGACCACTGGTCGTACAGGCAGTATTACCGGTAGAGTTGCACGACACGCCGCAGACTCTTGCGCAGCGAGTCCACGTTCAGGAACACCTGATCTACCCGATGGCTGTTCGCTGGTTTGCCGAAGGCAGGCTGGCACTTGGTGAACACGGTGCTTTACTGGATGGCCAGTTACTCGCGGCCAGCGGCCACTTGATTCGACACTAGGAGATATTATGCGTCGCGCCCTGCTCTTCGCTTGCGCTCTGCTCGCCCTGCCCTTCGCGCAGGCAGCGGAACTTCAACCGTTCTCCGCCAGCTACACCGCCGACTGGAAGCAGTTGCCCATGAGCGGCACCGCCGAGCGCAGCCTGGTCAAGGAAGCCAGCGGCGTCTGGAAGCTCAGCTTCAAGGCTTCGATGATGATCGCCAGCCTGACAGAAGAAAGCACCCTGACCCTGGACAAGGACACTTTGCTGCCGCAGTCCTACCACTTTGAACGTGGTGGCCTGGGCAAGGCGAAAAAAGCTGATCTGGATTTCGACTGGAACAGCAAGATGGTCACCGGCACCGACCGTGGCGACGCGGTGAAGATCCCGCTGAACCGTGGCATGGTCGACAAGTCCACCTATCAACTGGCGCTGCAACATGATGTGGCTGCTGGCAAAAAGACCATGAGCTATCAAGTGGTCGATGACGGCGAAGTCGATACCTATGACTTCCGCGTGCTGGGTTCGGAAAAAGTCGAAACCAAGGCTGGCAAGATCGATGCGATCAAGGTCGAGCGCGTACGCGACCCGACACAAAGCAAGCGCACCACCGTCCTCTGGTTCGCCAAGGATTGGGATTACCTGCTGGTTCGCCTGCAACAGGTTGAAACCGACGGCAAGGAGTACAACATCATGCTCCAGGACGGCACGGTCAACGGCAAAACCGTTAAAGGCAGCTGATTTGCCGCAAGAACAAAGAGCCCCGCGAAATGCGGGGCTTTTTTTGCCTGCTGGATTGGAGACTTGTGCCTGGCTCGCCCCTCACCCCAGCCCTCTCCCGAGGGAGAGGGAGCCGCCCGAGGTGTCTTTCGCCATGCATCGACCTGAAAAATCGAGTCGATTATGGATTCTCCAAAGCCAGATCAGGTCGGTGTATCTCGCCAATCTCCCACGGTCAGTCCCCTCTCCCTTGGGAGAGGGCTAGGGTGAGGGGCTTTTGAAGGCGAAACTCAAACCGAAAACTTCGCCACCATGCTGTTCAGATCCACCGCCAACCGCGACAACTCCTGACTGGCCGCACTGGTCTGATTGGCCCCCGCCGAGGTCTGCATCGCCAGATCACGAATATTCATCAGATTGCGATCAACCTCACGTGCCACAGCCGCCTGCTCCTCTGAAGCACTGGCGATCACCAGATTACGCTCGTTGATCAGCGTGAACGCCGAGGCGATCTCTTCAAGTGCAGTCCCGGCCGCCTTGGCCAACTCGAGCGTCGAACGCGCGCGCACATTGCTTTGCTGCATCGAACTGACCGCCGAATCGGTGCCCTGCTGAATGCCGCCAATCATCTGCTCGATTTCCTGAGTCGATTGCTGAGTGCGATGCGCCAAGGCCCGTACCTCATCCGCTACCACCGCAAACCCACGTCCGGCATCACCAGCCCGCGCCGCCTCGATCGCAGCATTCAAAGCGAGCAGATTGGTCTGCTCGGCAATCGAACGAATCACGTCCAGCACTTTGCTGATGCTGTAAACCTTCTGCGCCAGATCTTCCACCTGACTTGCATTGGCTGTCACATCATCGGCGAGCGATTCAATAGACAACACCGTTTGATGCACCTGTTGACGGCCATGCTGGGCAATACGATCGGATTCACGAGAGGCCTCGGACGTGGCCACGGCATTGCTTGCCACCTCCTCCACCGCAGCCGTCATCTGATTGACCGCCGTGGCCGCCTGTTCGATTTCCAGGCTCTGCTGGTGCAAACCGCGCGTAGCGTCTTCCGTGACGCAACTCAGCTCTTCCGAGGCCGAGGCCAATTGACTGGAGGACTCGGAGATTTGCCGAATCGTGTCACGCAGGTTGTGTTGCATGCTCTTGAGCGCGTGCAGCAGTCGCGCCGGTTCGTCCTTGCCGCTGATGTTGATATCGCCGGTCAGATCACCTCCTGCCACCACCTCGGCGACACCCAACGATTGCGCCAGCGGCAGCACGATGCTGCGCGTCAGCAACAGGGCCAAGCCAATGGTGATCAGCGCAGTGATACCGACCATCACGCCGACCCACACCCGCGAACTGGTAAACACCAGCCGCGCTGCTTCGGTGGCGAGATTGGCATTGTGTTTATTCAGTTCGACCAGTTCGCGCAAAAGCACTGCAATTTCATCGGCCAAGGGACTCATCTGACCGTTGAGAATGGTCGCGGCCTCCTCGACCCGATTCTGCGCAGACAACTGCATGACCTGCGCCTGAAACTCCAGGTACTGGTGCTCGGCGACCTTGAAGCGGTCAAATAGCTTGCGCTCCTCGGGCAGTACGATCAGCACGTCATAACGCTGCTGGGCCTCACTGAGCACACCGCGTAATTCATTGAGCTTGGCAACGTTCTGTTCGAGTGCCTGCGGATCTCGATTGAGCAGCAGGCGCATGGTCAATGCGCGCAGGCGCAGCATGTCCTGGCTCATCTCACCGACCGCCATCACGCTCGGCAGCCAGTTGTTATCAACCTCGTCGGACTGCGCGCGCATGTTCGACATTTGCAATAAAGCGAACGCCCCGAGGGCAAATACCATCAACGCCAACAAGCCAAAACCGAGCCCGGCGCGCGGGGCAATATTGAGACTACGGATACTCATTGCTCTGGTTCCTTCCAAAAGCGCTGCATCAAACCTGCAGCTGGTTGCTTTAGAAGGTATCGGCCCGGCGGAAAAATGCGTAAGACGAAAAGGCGATATCAAAAGGCCTTGATCCATCGAACCGTTGGCATTAACGATTCAGCGTGCTTTTGCCGGACTTGAGCACCGTTCGCGGCAAGATCGCCAGGAAGTTATCCCGAGCGACTTTTTTCGCGACGTCCTCGGGCAATGCATCGAGGAATGGCTTGAAGCTGTGCATTTCCTCACCGAGTTTGTTGAATCGCCCGACTACGTCTGAACCCAGCATGAAGCGCTCCGGGTATTTCTCGACCAGCGCCAGCCATTCCGCTCGCGGCTTGCCCTGCTCGTCCAGCAGGTACGGCGTTAGCATGCTCCATGACAAGTCGATGAACAGATTGGGATACGCCTCAAGCATGCGCGTCAGCGTGGGCAACAGGAATGTCAGTTGCGTCTGATGCCGATGGATTTCTGCGCTGGTGCCCGCGTGCGCCCAGATAAACCGTGTGTGCGGGTGATTGCGCAGCGGCTCCTCGATTTCCTTCAAGTACAGCGGATTCTTCTCACGCTTGGAGGTGATATTGGAATGCAGCATCACCGGCAAATCGTTCTCGGCGGCCAAATGATAGATCTTGGTCATCGCTTCGTTGTTGGCGCGTGGCGTGTCGCCAGAGGTCAGCGCTGTCAGGTCGTCGTGGCGGGTGAACACCTCACCGATGCCCTGCCACAGCCCCGGATACAGATCGAGCATGCGCTGGATATGTGCGGCGGAGTTCTTGTCGTTGGGATTGAAGCCCGAGAGGAACGGATGAAAGTACGGGCGCTGCTCGGCGCTCAGTTTTTGCACCGCGTCGGCGACAATCACGTCGGTCGCGCTATACCAGTAAGCATCGGCGTCATCCCCGGCGTAATAGCGCGGGCGCTTGGGTTCGTCCTCATGCCACTTCTTAGCAACCGGAATACCGGAAATCATCACATGCTCGACGGAACCGCCCTTCATCGCCGTCAGCAATTTCGCCATGCCAGCACTTTCCTGGAAAAAATCCACGTAATGCAGGTGCGCATCGCTGTAGGTGTACTCGCGGGCGCTGACGTTGCCGGCAAATACCAACAAACAGGCAAGACTCAAACGATACAGGGACACAAGTAATCTCCAGGAAGTAGGCATAGCCTAGACCCTGCCCTGACGACAAGGGTTCATCCCGCAGGAAAGTGGAACGCGTACCGGTGGGAATACTCTATAACTGCAAGGTCTTTTTTGATCGAAGCGACTTTTCCTACTGCCAGTGAGGTTCCCATGACCGTTACCGTCAATACCGTCTCCGCTGAAGGTTTTCGTCACACCGTACAAATTGATGACCACGAATTGTTTGCCGACGTGCCGAAATCGGCAGGCGGCGAAGGCTCGGCACCTGAGCCGCACGACTATTTCGATGCAGCCCTCGGCGCCTGCAAAGCACTGACCCTGAAGATGTACGCGAAGAAGAAAGACATCCCGCTGACCGGTGTCGGTGTTGACGTCAAACGCGACAATAGCGAAGAGCAGAAAGGTAAATACGTCTTGCACGTCACCCTTACTCTCAAAGGCGTCCTTACCAATGCCCAGCGCGAGGAATTGCTGCGCGTTGCCGATCGCTGCCCGATTCACAAGCTGATGACCACCAGCGAAGTGACGATCGAAACCCACGCCCCACAAGGCTTCGACAGCCAGTAATCCTCCTCATGCCAGCGGCGGGTTATGCTTCTGGCATCACCCGCTCAGCCTGGAATGCACCATGGACACGCAACCTCTGATCATCCGTCCGCGCGCCGAAGACGTCGAAGGCCAGCCGATTCTGCGCCCATTGCCGTCAGCCAAATGCCGCAGCGTCGGGCCTTTCGTGTTTTTTGATCACATGCTCGAGACGGTTTATCCGACGGGCAAAGGTATGAACATCCGACAGCATCCGCACATTGGTCTGTCGACGCTCACGTATTTGTTTGAAGGGCAGATTCAGCACAAGGACAGCCTTGGCTCGGACCAGGTGGTCAGCGCTGGAGATGTCAGCTGGATGACCGCCGGCAGCGCGATTGCACACGTCGAGCGCACGCCGGAACCGTTGTGGGACCAGAGCTTCACCATGCACGGCTTGCAGATCTGGCTGGCCTCGCCCAAGGATCATGAACAAGGTCCCGGGCATTACAGCCATCACCCGGCGGCGACATTGCCGGTCAGCGATAACCTCGGCGTACAGATCCGCATGATTGCCGGGTCAGGCTTTTGCCTGGAATCGCCGGTGCCGGTGCTCTCTCCTACGTTGTATGCGGAAGTGAACATGCAAACCGCAACCACTTTGCTGATTCCGACCGAGCATGAAGAGCGGGCGGTTTATGTGCTGAGTGGGGATGCGCAATTGAACGGCGAAGCGATTGAGCCGCATGCGCTGGTTGTGTTGCCGGCTGGGGAAGAGATGAGTTTGTTTGCCGAAAGTGATGTGCACGCGGTGGTGTTTGGCGGCGCGCCGTTGGACGGGCCTCGGCGGATCAACTGGAATTTTGTCGCGAGCGATCCGGCGGCGATTGATCAAGCGCGGCGCAAATGGGCGGCCGGGGATTGGCCGACGGTGCCGGGAGAAGTTGAGCGGATCGAGTTACCGCGCTGAAAAGTACCCTCACCCCAGCCCTCTCCCAGAGGGAGAGGGAGCCGACCGAGATGTCTCAGGTTATACGCTGACCTGAAAAGTCTTGGCGACTATGGATTCAGCACAGCCCTTTCAAGTCGGCGTAACTCCCAAGCATCCCCCATTCAGTCCCCTCTCCCTCCGGGAGAGGGTTAGGGTGAGGGGCTTTTGATTTTCAGGCTTCAGCCCTTGAACACTTCATCCAGCAAATCATGCATCGACTTGAACGCGCGCTTCGCGGTCTTCGCGTCGTACATCATCTTGCCCGGCACATTGGCATGCGGATCAGTGAACGAGTGCACCGCACCGCCATAGCTGAGCAACTGCCAATCGACATTCGCCGCGTTCATCTCGTCTTCAAACGCCGGCAACTGCTCCTTCGGCACCAACGGGTCGGAAGCACCGTGCAACACCAGCACCGAGCCCTTGATGTTCTGCGCATCCGCCGGGTTCGGCGAATCCAGCGTACCGTGGAACGACACCGCCGCCTTCACCGGCGCCCCCGTGCGAGCCAGATCCAGCGCACAGCAACCGCCAAAGCAGAAGCCGAACACTGCCAGTTTCGACGTATCAACCGCCGCCTCACCCTGCTTCTGCAACTGCTCGAACGCCGCCTGCATCCGCGTGCGCAGCAACGCACGATCGTCCTTCAACGGCATCATCGCCGCGCCCGCTTGATCAGCATTCTGCGGACGCACGGCCTGACCGTAGACGTCAGCGATCAACACCACGTAGCCCTTGGCCGCCACCGATTTAGCGATCTCTTCGGCACCAGCACTGACACCCATCCAGTTCGGCGCCATCAACAAACCCGGACGCGCGCCTTTGTGCTCGGCGTCGAACGCCAGACGACCTTCATAAGGCTGGCCGTCAATCTGATAGACCACGGAACGTACTGTGACTTGGCTCATTTCTGACTCCTGATTTGTTAAACACCAGAATGAAAAAACCCGCCGAAGCGGGTTTTTCTACAACGTGATCAAGCTGACAGTTCAACCAGCAGCTTGTTCAGGCGGCGCACGTAGGCGGCCGGATCTTTCAAGCTGTCACCCGCCGCCAGCGCAGCCTGGTCGAAGAGAATGTGCGACAGGTCGCCAAAACGCTCTTCGCTCTGCTCGCCATCGAGTTTCTCGATCAGCGGGTGGCTCGGGTTGAACTCGAAGATCGGCTTCGAATCCGGCACTTTCTGCCCGCTGGCTTCGAGGATCTGACGCATTTGCAGACCCAGATCCTGTTCGCCGATGGCGAGGATGGCAGGCGAATCGGTCAGACGATGCGATACGCGAACTTCAGCTACGGAATCGCCCAGCGCGGTTTTCAGACGCTCAACCAGACCTTCTTTGGACTTGGCGACTTCTTCTGCGGCTTTCTTGTCCTCTTCCGAGTCCAGGTTGCCCAGATCAAGATCACCACGTGCCACGTCGACGAAAGTCTTGCCGTCAAACTCGCTGAGGTAGCTCATCAGCCACTCATCGATGCGATCAGTCAGCAGCAACACTTCGATGCCTTTCTTGCGGAAGACTTCCAGGTGCGGGCTGTTCTTGACCTGCGCGTAGGTTTCACCGGTCAGGTAGTAGATCTTGTCCTGACCTTCCTTGGCGCGTGCCAGGTAGTCGGCCAGACCGACGATCTGCTCGCCGTCGTCGCCGTTGGTCGATGCAAAACGCAGCAGACCGGCGATTTTCTCTTTGTTGGCGAAGTCTTCTGCCGGGCCTTCTTTCATGACCTGACCGAAGTTCTTCCAGAAGCCCTTGTATTGCTCAGGCTCGTTCTTCGCCAGTTTTTCCAGCATGTCGAGCACGCGCTTGGTCAGCGCGGTCTTCATCGAATCGATGATCGGGTCTTTCTGCAGGATTTCACGCGACACGTTCAGCGACAGGTCGTTGGAATCGACCACACCTTTGATGAAGCGCAGGTACAGCGGCAGGAACGACTCGGCCTGATCCATGACGAACACGCGCTGAACGTACAGCTTCAGGCCTTTCGGCGCTTCACGCTGGTACAAGTCGAACGGTGCGCGGGCCGGCACGTACAGCAGCGAGCTGTATTCAAGCTTGCCTTCGACTTTGTTGTGGCTCCAGGCCAGCGGGTTTTCAAAGTCGTGAGCGATGTGCTTGTAGAACTCCTGGTATTCCTCGTCCTTCACTTCAGTGCGCGGACGGGTCCACAGGGCGCTGGCGCGGTTGACGGTTTCCCACTCAACGGCCGGAGTCTCTTCGCCTTCGGCAGCAGCCGCTTCTTTCGGCAGCTCGATCGGCAAAGCGATGTGGTCGGAGTACTTCTTGATGATGTTGCGCAGACGCCAGCCATCAGCAAACTCGTCTTCTGCAGCTTTGAGGTGCAGAACGATGCGCGTGCCACGCTCTGGTTTTTCGATGGTGGCGACTTCGAACTCGCCCTCGCCTTTCGACGACCAGTGCACGCCTTCGCTGGCCGGGGTGCCGGCGCGACGGCTGTATACGTCAACCTGGTCGGCAACGATGAAGGCAGAGTAGAAGCCCACACCGAACTGGCCGATCAGGTGGGAATCTTTCTTTTGATCGCCCGAGAGATTCTTCATGAAATCAGCGGTACCGGATTTGGCGATGGTCCCCAGGTGGGTGATCACATCATCACGGTTCATGCCGATACCGTTGTCTTCGAGAGTGACGGTTTTGGCGTCCTTGTCGAAGCTCACACGGATTTTCAGGTCAGCGCCACCTTCGAGCAACTCTGGCTTGGCCAGGGCTTCGAAGCGCAGCTTGTCGACAGCGTCAGAGGCGTTCGAGATCAATTCGCGAAGGAAAATTTCCTTGTTGGAATACAGCGAATGGATCATGAGGTGCAGCAGTTGCTTTACCTCGGTCTGGAAGCCCAGGGTTTCCTTTTGAGTTTCCACACTCATGGTCATCAAACTCCAATCAGATGGCAGTGGCCGCGACCCGAAATGGTCGGCGGCGGGTTGTCTTGTGAGTTTGGGGCGCTGTTCAGGATTTCAAGGGCTCATCGATTTTGAAGTGCGCGCGGGCGGTGGCAATCGGTTCGCTTTCGGTGCTTTGCCAAGCAGTAATGGCGACGTTAGCCACGCGCCGGCCGTGGCGGCAGACCTGACACTTGGCCCAGGTATCGCGGAACTGCCCGGCGCGCAGGTAATCGAGGGAGAAATCAATGATCTTCGGCACGCCCGGCGTTTCGGTAAAGATCAGCAAATGAAGTGCCGCCGCCAGCTCCATGAATCCGGCGATCACCCCGCCATGAATTGCCGGCAATAAAGGGTTACCAATGTTGTCTTTGTTCGCTGGCAGCTTGAACAGCAATTCATCGCCGACGCGTGAGCATTCGATGCCGATCAGCCCGGCGTAGGGAATCAACTGCAACAGCGGCGCGTAGTCGCCCTCAGCGTGAGCCTGCTGCAACTGCTGTTTCAGATCATCGCTCATTGCCCTGCTCCCTTGATCGCGCCGCCGAAGCCTTTGGTGCCTTTAAGGCCCTTGCCCATGCGCATGAACGTACCGACGACGTGGGCGATGGGTTGTTCGGGATTGTCCTGATAGGCGAAACCACGAGCGAAGATCACATCGGTGGTTACCCGGTAGCACTGGGCGAAGCCATAGACGTCTTTGTTCGGTTCGGCGGCGTGCATATAGTCAATGCGCAAATCGAGGGTCGGGCAGACTTCGAATTCCGGCAACACACAGAGCGTCGACATCCCGCAAGCGGTGTCCATTAACGAGGTAATTGCGCCACCATGAATAACCCCGGTCTGCGGATTACCGACGATTTGCGGACTATAAGGCAGGATCACCGTGAGCCCTTCGCTGGAGGCTTCATGTACTCGCAAACCAAGTACCTGACAGTGTCTTAACGCTGAAAGAAATCTCGTCGCGCGCTCAAAAACGGGGTTTTCAGCCATATGATAATTACTCTCGTTAAAGCCATTGGCCAGTAGTAGCGAACAGACCAAAAGTTCCGTAGCAAAACAAACTTATATATCTGACACAAATGAGGAACTTAACCTGTAGCGCCAAGCTCTTAAGGCCAGTAGTTATTTTCCATAAGGAGAAACACCCCATGCGTAAGACTTTAGCTATTGCCTTGATGTTGACCGCTTCCCTCGGTCTCGCTGCCTGCGATAAAAAATCCGAGGACAAAGCTCAAGATGCCAACCAACATGCTGAACAAGCTCAGCAAGACATGAACAAAGCTCAGGATAAAGTGAACGACGCTGCGAAAGAAAACGCCGAAGCTGCCAAAGCTCAGGCTGAATCGAACGCCGCCGCGCAAGAAGAAGCTGCCAAGAAGCAATAATCCGCTTTTTGCTGCAGAAAAAAGAAAACCCGCCAAGCGCGGGTTTTCTTTTGCCTGTCATTTAGCGCCAGGCTCACCTTAGAGCAAGACAGTTCTAAAAGTCGGACTAATCATCAACAACAGCGAACAGACTAAACCAACTAGCCACACCAGACTGCGCAGCTTGGGCAGATCGGCCAGATAGAACCACAAGTAGAGGATCCGCGCGATCACGAAGATGATCGCCAATGTATCGATCAGCCAGCCTGCCGTTTGCGTGGTGTGCGCCATCAACACACCGACTGCGAACAGGATGAAAGCTTCGATACTGTTCTGGTGAGCCGCCAGCGCCCTCGCACCGTAACCGGTCAGCTGCGCCTGTTGCTGGCGCGGCAGGTGATTGTTGTACCCCCCCTGTTCTTTCATCGCTTTGCCCACCGGCATACGCGCGATATAGATCATCAGTGCACTGATAAACACACACCAGAACGGAATACTCATCAAGCAGCCTCTTTGTTCGCCTCGGGGATGGGCGCCTCTGTAGGGGTATAGACCATTACATCGAGAACGTCGGAATGAAACTCGCGGCGATACAAGACCAATACCACCCCGGCGCTCATGAGCATGAACAACCACGGGCTGACAAACCAGGCCAGCATGGTCATGCCGAAGTAGTAGGAGCGCAGCCCGAAGTTGAACTGGTTGGCCGCCATCGAAATCACCCGCGCCGCCCGCGCAGCGAAAGCCTTGCGCTCCTGTTCGGAGACATGTCGCTCACCGATCATTGGCGCCGAGCCGACCAACACGGCCGCGAAGTTGTACTGACGCATGCACCAACTGAAGGTAAAGAACGCGTAGACGAACACCATCGCCAGACACAGCAACTTGATTTCCGACATGCCCTGCGACGCCTGTTGCACCATCGGAATATCTGCCAGCAACGACACTGCCCGCTCAGATGCGCCAAGCACGGTGAGAATGCCGGCGAGGATGATCAATGTGCTGGAAGCGAAGAACGAGGCGTTGCGCTCAAGGTTACCGATCACACTGGCGTCGGCGATGCGGTTGTCACGCAGCAGCATGCGGCGCATCCAGTCTTCGCGGTACAGGTGCAGCACACTCGCAAGACATGCTGTATCGCGGCCCTTCCAAGAGGCATAACGGGTATAACCACCCCAGCAGATGACGAACCAGACGGCGGCGAGCAGGTGGATCAGGTTGGCTTGGATGAACGACATGCAATTCCTTGTGAGGTGTGTACACGCACTGATTACTTGTGGGAGCGAGCCTGCTCGCTCCCACATTGAGATTTCGGCAACCCTTCGACGTTAGCTCAGGGAAAAAGACACTGCCTGACGCGCATAAAAAATGCCCCGTATCGATTGATACGGGGCATTTCTGTTTAAGCGTTGAAGACCCGCTTATGACGGGTCAGACAACGTCAGGCAACGGCTTCGCTGCGCTTGCCCAGCAGGCGATCGCAAACCACCGCGACCACCAGGGTCATCACGCACGGCACCAGCCATGCCAGGCCCTGCTCGCTCAGCGGCAGGTGGGACAACTGCGATGGCATCCAGCCGGCCAGACCAGCGCCTTTCAGCGCGTCGATGGTGCCGAAGATGAACGACACCAGCATCACCGGACCGAGAATGCGGCCGTGCTCATGCCAGAAGTCTTTGCAGAAGCTCAGCGCCACCAGCACGATGCACGGCGGATAGATTGCGGTCAGCACCGGAATCGAGAACGCAATCAGCTTGGTCAGGCCCAGGTTGGACACCAGCAGCGAGAACGCCGCCAGAATGATCACCAGGGTCTTGTAGGACAGTGGCAGCACGCGGCTGAAGTATTCGGCGCAAGCACAGGTCAGGCCGACCGCTGTCACCAGACACGCCAGCGAGATCAGCACCGCGAGGAAACCGCTGCCCAGCGAACCGAAGGTGTGTTGCACATACGCGTGCAATACTGCCGCGCCATTGGTCGCGCCAACCGCCACTTCATGGCTACCGGAACCGAGACGGAACAGGCTGATATACACCAGCGCCAAACCGACGCCGGCGATCAGGCCAGCGATGATCGCGTAACGGGTGATCAACGCCGGCGACTCGACGCCACGGGAGCGGATCGCGTTAACGATGACAATGCCGAACACCAGTGCCCCGAGGGTATCCATGGTCAGGTAACCATTGATAAAGCCTTGGGAGAACGGTGCCGCGACGTATTCCGGCGTGCCGTGGCCGATGTCACCTGCCGGCAGGGCAAATGCAGCAATGCCGAGGACTGCCAGCGCGATGATCTTCAATGGCGCAAGGAAGCGGCCAACGGTGTCCAGCAAACGCCCAGGGTAGAGCGAGATGAAGAACACCAGCAGGAAGTACACCGAACTGTAAAGGAACAGTGCCAACGGGCTTTCGCCGGTCAGCGGCGCCAAGCCTACTTCAAAGGATACGGTCGCGGTACGCGGCGTGGCGAACAACGGGCCGACTGCCAGGTAGCAGGCAGCCGCCAGAATGCCGCCGGCAATCTTGCCGATCGGGCTGCTCAGCGCATCCATCGCCCCACCGACCTTGGCCAGTGCAACGACAGTGATCACCGGCAAACCCACCGCGGTGATCAGGAAGCCCAGCGCGGCCATCCAGACGTGAGGTCCGGCCTGCAAACCCACGATCGGCGGGAAAATGATGTTGCCAGCCCCGACGAACAGGGCAAATGTCATAAAGCCAAGTGCCAGGATGTCCTGACCTTTCAAAACTTTCATTAAGGTAATACCACACTACTGAATCGGAATTTAGAGGGGGATTGCCCTGTGTAATTAGGGAAATGCTGTCGATCCGTATGGGACTGACCCTTAAAGCGCGTTGCATGCCTTGTGGGCGGCAGACGCAAAAATGGCTGCTAGCCTAACGAATTTGCCGTGTAAACGCACTGTTAGAGGGCGAACTATCCGATACGCGACGTTTCCGTGTCGCGTTTACGTATTTATTTTTCGTTGGTACGGCAAAGATCAAAAGATCGTCCGATCGCGGCCCGAGCCTTCGGCAGCTCCTACAGGAGATTGCGTTCCTCTGTAGGAGCTGCCGAAGGCTGCGATCTTTGATCTTCTGATCTGCAGAAACGACAAAGGCCACCCGAAGGTGGCCTTTGTTTGGTGAAGCGTCAGCTAAGCGCGAGGCTTACTTGACAGCCCAACCGGTCAGCTCGGCCAGGGCCTTGCCGATGTCTGCCAGCGAACGCACGGTTTTAACGCCTGCGTCTTGCAGCGCAGCGAATTTCTCGTCTGCAGTGCCTTTGCCGCCAGAGATGATTGCGCCAGCATGGCCCATGCGCTTGCCCGGAGGAGCAGTCACACCAGCAATGTAGGAAACAACTGGCTTGGTCACGTGTGCCTTGATGTAGGCAGCCGCTTCTTCTTCAGCCGAACCGCCGATCTCACCGATCATGACGATCGCTTCGGTCTTCGGGTCTTCCTGGAACAGCTTCAGGATGTCGATGAAGTTCGAACCCGGGATCGGGTCACCACCGATGCCGACGCAAGTCGACTGACCGAAACCGGCGTCAGTGGTCTGCTTCACAGCTTCGTAGGTCAGGGTGCCGGAACGCGAAACGATACCGACCTTGCCTGGCAAGTGAATGTGACCTGGCATGATGCCGATCTTGCACTCGCCCGGAGTGATAACGCCTGGGCAGTTAGGGCCGATCAGGACTACGCCCAGCTCGTCGCACTTAACTTTAGCGTCCAGCATGTCCAAGGTAGGAATGCCTTCGGTGATGCAGACGATCAGCTTGATGCCGCCGAATGCCGCTTCCAGGATCGAATCTTTGCAGAAAGGAGCCGGAACGTAGATCACGGAGGCGGTAGCGCCAGTGGCTTCTACTGCGTCTTTAACGGTGTTGAACACTGGCAGACCCAGGTGCTCGGTGCCGCCTTTGCCAGGAGTAACGCCACCAACCATTTTGGTGCCGTATTCGATGGCTTGCTGGGTGTGGAAACTACCTTGCGAACCGGTAATACCCTGGCAGATAACTTTGGTGTCTTTATTGATCAGGACGCTCATTATTTGCCCTCCGCAGCTTTGACAACTTGTTGAGCAGCGTCGGTCAGGCTGGTAGCAGCGATGATGTTCAAACCGCTTTCTGCCAGTACTTTAGCGCCCAGCTCAGCGTTGTTGCCTTCAAGGCGAACAACAACCGGGATTTTCACGCCGACTTCTTTCACAGCGCCAATGATGCCTTCGGCAATCATGTCGCAGCGAACGATGCCGCCGAAGATGTTGACCAGTACTGCAGCGACGTTGGTGTCGGACAGAATGATCTTGAACGCTTCAGTTACGCGTTCTTTGGTAGCGCCACCACCTACGTCGAGGAAGTTGGCTGGCTTGCCGCCATGCAGGTTGACGATGTCCATGGTACCCATGGCCAGGCCAGCACCGTTGACCATGCAGCCGATGTTGCCTTCCAGTGCTACGTAGTTCAGTTCGAACTTGGCAGCGTGCGCTTCGCGCGGATCGTCTTGCGACGGATCGTGGAAAGTTTTCAGCTTAGGCTGACGGTACATGGCGTTGGCGTCGATGTTGATCTTGGCGTCCAGGCAGTGCAGATCGCCGTCAGCCTTGATCACCAGCGGGTTCACTTCCAGCAGAGCCAGGTCGTGATCCTTGAACAGCTTGGCCAGACCTACGAAGATCTTGGCGAACTGAGCAACCTGTTTGCCTTCCAGACCCAGCTGGAATGCCAGCTCGCGACCCTGGAATGGCTGAGCGCCAACCAGTGGATCGATAGTGGCCTTGAGAATTTTTTCTGGAGTGTCGTGAGCGATTTTCTCGATGTCCACGCCACCTTCGGTGGAAGCCATGAACACGATGCGACGGCTCGAACGGTCAACGACAGCGCCCAGGTACAGCTCTTTAGCGATATCAGTGCACGATTCAACCAGGATCTTGGTGACTGGCTGGCCATTGGCGTCAGTCTGGTAAGTCACCAGACGCTTGCCCAGCCATTGCTGTGCGAAGGCTTTGGCGTCTTCTTTGCTGCGAACCAGCTTGACGCCGCCCGCTTTACCGCGACCACCGGCGTGGACCTGGGCTTTGACAACCCACTCACTGCCGCCGATTTTGTCGCAAGCTTCTGCTGCTGCTTCCGGGGTGTCTACTGCGTAACCAGTGGAAACTGGCAGGCCGTATTCAGCGAACAGCTGCTTACCCTGATACTCGTGAAGATTCATGCTTTTTACCGTCTTCGTTAGGTACTGCGCATTCGGCGCTGCGCTCGTTTGAGTGCCGCGCCACCTGTGACTGCTGCTTGCGTAGCTGAGCTACGCAAGACTGCGTCCAGCGGACATTCCGCGGTGAGACTTGCTCGCAAGGCTCACGACGGGCCGTTACCGCCGTGGTTTCTTATTGTCTGTTAACGCTTTTTGCGGTTGGCAATGTGGATGGCACCGCCATTCACAGCCAGAGCAGCTTCGTGCAAGGCTTCAGACAGGGTCGGATGGGAGAAAACCATCATGCCCAGATCTTCAGCGCTGGTGCCGAATTCCATACCGATCGCGCCCTGCTGAACCAGTTCTGCAGCGCTCGGACCAATCACGTGCACGCCCAATACGCGGTCAGTCTTGGCATCAGCGATGACCTTGACGAAACCACCGGTATCGTTGGCAGCCATGGCACGGCCGGAAGCGGCGAACGGGAAGGTGCCGACGTTAACTTCAACGCCTTCAGCTTTCAAGGCCTGCTCGGTTTTGCCAACCCACGCGATTTCCGGGTGAGTATAAATAACCGAAGGGATCAGGTCATAGTTCATCTGGGCTTTGTGGCCCTTGATGCGCTCGACAACCATGATGCCTTCTTCCGATGCCTTGTGAGCCAGCATCATGCCGCGAACCACGTCACCGATGGCGAAAACGCCCGGTACGGTGGTCGCGCAGTGATCGTCAACGTGCACGAAACCGCGCTCGTCGAGGGTCACGCCGCTGTCGGAAGCCAGCAGATCAGTGGTCACCGGACGGCGACCAACGGCTACGATCAGCTTGTCGAAAGTGATGGTCTGTTCGCCGTTGGCATCGGTGTAGTTCACAACGACTTCGTCGCCGTTGACTTTCGAGCCGGTCACGCGAGCACCCAGTTTGATGTCCAGACCTTGTTTGGTCAGGGTTTTCAGGGCTTCCTTGGAAACAGCGGTGTCCGCTGCCATCAGGAAAGTGTCCAGTGCTTCCAGGACAACCACTTCCGAACCCAGACGCGACCACACCGAACCCAGTTCCAGACCGATCACGCCAGCGCCGATCACGCCCAGACGCTTAGGTACGCTTTGGAATTCCAGTGCGCCAGTCGAATCGACGATGACTTTCTGATCAACCGGAGCCGGTGGAATGTCGATCGGACGCGAGCCTGGAGCCAGGATGACGTTTTCAGCTTCGATGACTTCAACCGAGCCGTCTGGCTTGGTGACTTCGACTTTCTTGCCAGCCAGCAGTTTGCCGTGGCCCTGAATCGAAGTAACGCCGTTGGCCTTGAACAGAGTGGCAACGCCGCCGGTCAGGTTCTTGACGATGCCAGCCTTGCGGCCAACCATCGCAGCGACGTCCATTTTGACTTCGCCAGTCGAGATACCGTGAACGTTGAAGCTTTCTTTCGCTTCCTTATATTTCCAGGAGCTGTCGAGCAGCGCCTTGGAAGGAATGCAGCCCACGTTCAGGCAGGTGCCGCCCAAGGCTTGCTTGCCTTCTGCGTCGGTGTACTTCTCGATGCAGGCAGTGGTCAGACCCAGCTGCGCCGCCTTGATGGCAGCCACGTAGCCACCAGGGCCAGCACCGATCACTACTACGTCAAATTTCTGCGACATTCAAAAATCCTCTTTTTTGCAGCAAGCGTGAAGCCGCAAGCCTCAAGCCAAACTGCGGTTACTCGCAGCTTGCAGCTTGAGACTTGCAGCTGCTTCTATCAAATATCCAGCAACAGACGAGCCGGATCTTCCAGCAGGTTCTTGATGGTCACCAGGAAGGTCACAGCTTCTTTGCCATCGATCAGACGGTGATCGTAGGACAGTGCCAGGTACATCATCGGACGGATAACGACCTGACCGTTGATGGCCATAGGACGCTGGATGATGTTGTGCATGCCCAGAATCGCTGCCTGCGGCGGGTTGACGATCGGGGTCGACATCATCGAACCGAAGGTACCACCGTTGGTGATGGTGAAGGTACCACCGGTCATCTCGTCCATCGACAATTTGCCGTCACGGGCTTTCTTGCCGAAAGTGGCGATGCCGCCTTCGATTTCAGCCAGGCTCATCAGCTCGGCGTTACGCAGAACCGGAACAACCAGGCCACGGTCGCTGGAAACGGCAACGCCGATGTCCGCGTAGCCGTGGTAAACGATGTCGCCGCCGTCGATCGACGCGTTGACAGCCGGGAAGCGTTTCAGCGCTTCGGTGGCCGCTTTCACGAAGAACGACATGAAGCCCAGGCGTACGCCGTTGTGGGACTTCTCGAACAGGTCTTTGTACTTCGAACGCAGGGCCATGACTTCAGTCATGTCGACTTCGTTGAAAGTGGTCAGCATCGCCATGTTCGACTGAGCTTCAACCAGACGCTTGGCCACGGTGGCACGAACGCGGGTCATCGGTACGCGCTTCTCGATGCGGTCGCCAGCAGCGAACACAGGAGCAGCAGCCGATGGAGCAGCAGCCTTGGCAGGTGCGGCAGCCGGAGCGGCTTTCTTGGCAGCAACCGCTGCAACCACGTCTTCCTTGGTCACACGACCGCCCTTGCCGGTGCCGGCAACGGAAGCGATGTTGATGCCGTTTTCTTCAGCCAGCTTGCGCGCAGCCGGTGCAGCAACAGGATCATCTTCGCCTTCGGCAGCAGCCGGTGCAGCGGCAGCAGCGGCCGGAGCAGCAGCGGCGGCTGGAGCAGCGGCAGCAGCGCCGCCAGCTTCGATGGAGCCCAGCACTTCGTCGGACAGAACGGTGTCGCCTTCGTTCTTGACGATTGCGCCCAGCACGCCGTCGGCGGTGGCCAGCACTTCCAGTACGACTTTGTCGGTTTCGATGTCGACGATCAGGTCGTCACGCTTGACGGCGTCGCCCGGTTGCTTGTGCCAGGTGGCAACGGTGCCATCGGCAACCGATTCCGGGAAAGTGGGGGCTTTGATCTCGATAGCCATTATCTGTGGTTCCTTAAATTCGGTTTCAGGTGCGCGAAGGCATTAAATGGTAAACGCGGCTTGCAGGAGTTTTTCCTGCTGCTCGGCGTGCATCGATGCGTAACCACAAGCTGGGGCAGCAGAAGCCTCACGGCCCGCGTACTCAAGTACGAGAGACTTGTCGAGGTTCCCGATGCTGCGACGCAAGTGGTGCTGGCTGCAGTACCAGGCGCCCTGGTTCATCGGCTCTTCCTGACACCAAACGGCATTTTTGACGTTGGTGTATGGAGCCAGGACTTCTTTCAAGTCGTCCTCAGGGAATGGGTACAGCTGCTCGATACGCACGATGGCGATATCTTCACGGCCTTCGGCACGGCGTTTTTCCAGCAGGTCGTAGTAGACCTTGCCGCTACACAGAACAACACGCTCGACCTTTTTCGGGTCCAGGGTATCGATTTCCGGGATCACGGTCTGGAACGAACCTTCGGCCAGATCTTCCAGGGTCGAGATGGCCAGTTTGTGGCGCAGCAGCGACTTTGGAGTCAGCACGATCAGCGGCTTGCGCAGCGGACGAATCACCTGACGACGCAGCAAGTGGTAGATCTGTGCTGGCGTGGTCGGTACCGCTACCTGAATGTTGTGCTCGGCGCACAGTTGCAGGTAACGCTCAAGACGTGCCGAGCTGTGCTCAGGGCCCTGACCTTCGTAACCGTGTGGCAGCAACATGGTCAGACCGCAGAGACGGCCCCACTTGTGCTCGCCGCTGGTGATGAACTGGTCGATTACAACCTGTGCACCGTTGGCGAAGTCGCCGAACTGGGCTTCCCAGATCACCAGCGCATCCGGCGTGGTGGTCGAGTAACCGTATTCGAACGCCAGTACCGCTTCTTCCGACAGGAACGAGTCGTACAGGTCAAAGCGTGGCTGACCGTCGTACAGGTGCTGCAGCGGAATGTAGGTGCCCGCGTCTTTCTGGTTGTGCAGCACAGCGTGACGGTGCGAGAACGTACCGCGGCCGATGTCCTGACCGGTCATGCGGATCGGGTGACCTTCGAACGCCAGGGTCGCGTACGCCATGGTTTCGGCGTAACCCCAGTTGATCGGCAGGCCGCCGGCTTGCATCTTCTGACGGTCTTCGTAGATCTTCGAAACCTGACGCTGAACCACGAAGCCTTCTGGAATTTCCAGCAGCTTGGCGGACAGTTCTTGCAGGGTCTTCAGATCAAAGCGGGTGTCGTGACGCGCAGTCCAGGCGTGGCCCAGATACGGACGCCAGTCCACGAACAACTCTTTGTTCGGCTCTTTGACCAGCGATTTCACTACGTGCAGACCGTTGTCCAGCGCGTTGCGGTATTCGTCGACTTTCGCCTGAACACGCTCTGCGTCAAGCACACCGCCCTGGGTCAGACGATCAGCGTACAGCTCACGAGTGGTGCGCTGTTTGGTGATCTGCTGATACATCAGAGGCTGGGTGCCGCTTGGCTCGTCGGCCTCGTTGTGGCCGCGACGACGGTAGCAGACCAGATCGATGACCACGTCACGCTTGAACTGCATGCGGTAGTCGATGGCCAGTTGGGTCACGAACAACACGGCTTCCGGATCATCACCATTCACATGGAGGATCGGCGCCTGGATCATCTTGGCAACGTCGGTGGCGTACTCGGTGGAACGCGAGTCCAGCGGGTTGCTGATGGTGAAACCAACCTGGTTGTTGATCACGATGTGCACGGTACCGCCGGTCTTGAAACCGCGGGTCTGCGACATCTGGAAGGTTTCCATGACCACGCCCTGACCTGCGAATGCAGCGTCACCGTGGATGGAGATCGGCAGAACCTTCTCACCGGTCGGGTCGTTACGACGATCCTGACGGGCGCGAACCGAACCTTCTACCACCGGGGAAACGATTTCCAGGTGGGACGGGTTGAACGCCATGGCCAGGTGAACTTCACCGCCGGCGGTCATCACATTGGACGAGAAGCCCTGGTGATACTTAACGTCACCGGAACCCAGCTCGACCTTCTTCTTGCCTTCGAACTCGTCGAACAGCTCGCGCGGGTTCTTGCCGAAGGTATTGACCAGCACGTTCAGACGACCACGGTGGGCCATGCCGATGACAACTTCCTTGGTGCCGTAGGAACCGGAACGCTGGATCAGTTCGTCGAGCATCGGAATCAGGCTTTCGCCGCCTTCCAGACCGAAACGCTTGGTGCCCGGGTATTTGGTGCCCAGGTATTTTTCCAGGCCTTCACCGGCAGTCACGCGCTCAAGCAGGTGGCTCTTGATGTCGGCGGAGTACGTCGGACGACCGCGCACGCTTTCCAGACGCTGCTGGAACCACTGGCGCTGCTCGGAATCGGTGATGTGCGTAAATTCAGCGCCGATGGTGCGGCAATATGTCTGCTGCAACGCTTCGTGAATTTCGCGTAGGCTCGCTTCCTCTTTGCCGATGAACAGGTCGCCGGCACGGAAGGTCGTATCAAGATCGGCATTGGTCAAGCCGTAATGATTGATCGACAGGTCTGCAGGTGCAGGACGCTGCCACAGCCCCAGCGGGTCAAGCTGGGCTGCCTGGTGGCCACGCATACGGTAGGCCTGGATCAATCGCAGCACTTCAACTTGCTTCTTCTCGTGCTCACTGCTCACGCTGCCGGCGGAAACCGGTTGAGCGCGGCGCTGGTTCTTTGCCAGCAGCACGAAATGATCGCGAATTGTCGAGTGCGAAACATCAGTGGCAGAGTTGCCGTCGGCAGGCAACTTCTGAAAGTAGGTGCGCCACTCTTCTGGCACAGCGTTAGGGTCGTGCAGGTAGAGCTCATAAAGCTCTTCCACATAGGCAGCGTTTCCACCTGAAAGGTAGGCGCTGTTCCACATGCGCTGCATCACGCTTTCTTGCATGCTTGGTCACCCTCGGTTAGGGGAACACCATCGATGTCGACACCGAGCAAACTTGCAGAAGTCCGAATGCAGCGACTAAAACAAGCCACTTAGGATCACACTGATAGTCCGGGTACCAGCCCGGATGCCCCTGCTTGTCTCATTTCTTCAAAATAAGAGCCGCAGCTTATGGCTACTGCTCTGGTTATAGCCATGACGCGGGTTGAAGCCCGCGCCACAGCCTCTACGGTGCAGCGGTTACAGCAGCTGAATCACACGCCGCTCGAAAGCAGCATGTTACGGATGTGACCGATGGCCTTAGTCGGGTTCAGGCCTTTCGGACATACGTTGACGCAGTTCATGATGCCCCGGCAGCGGAAGACGCTGAACGGGTCATCGAGTGAAGCCAGACGCTCGTTGGTCTTGGTGTCACGGCTGTCTGCCAGGAAGCGATAAGCTTGCAGCAGTGCAGCTGGACCCAGGAACTTGTCCGGGTTCCACCAGAAGGACGGGCAAGAGGTCGAGCAGCAAGCGCACAGGATGCACTCGTACAGACCGTCGAGCTTTTCGCGCTCTTCTGGCGACTGCAGACGCTCGATGGCCGGAGCCGGCGTGTCGTTCTGCAGGTAAGGCTTCACCTTCTCGTATTGCTTGTAGAAGATGCTCATATCGACAACCAGGTCACGGATAACCGGCAAACCTGGCAGTGGACGAACAACCAACTTGTTACCTTTTACAACGGCAGACAGCGGCGTGATGCACGCCAGGCCGTTCTTGCCGTTGATGTTCATGCCGTCGGAACCACAAACGCCCTCACGGCAAGAGCGACGATAGGAGAAACCTTCGTCCTGTTCTTTGATCAGGGCCAGTACGTCCAGCACCATCAGATCTTTACCACCGGTATCGATCTGGAATTCCTGCATGAACGGCGCGGCGTCCTGATCAGGGTTGTAACGATAAACGCTGACTTGCAACATGGCGGCCACCCTTAATAAGTCCGAATCTTAGGTTCAAAAGTCGGAACAGTCTTCGGCGAGAAGTTCACGGCACGCTTGGTGACGCGCTTGTCACCCGGGAAGTACAGGGTGTGGCACAGCCAGTTTTCGTCGTCACGGTCTTCGAAGTCTTCACGGGCGTGAGCACCGCGCGACTCCTTGCGTACTTCAGCCGCGATGGCGGTAGCTTCAGCCACTTCCAGCAGGTTTTGCAGTTCCAGCGCTTCGATACGGGCAGTGTTGAACGCCTGCGACTTATCGTTGATTTTCACGTTGGCGATACGGGTACGCAGGTCAGCAAGCTGAGCGATACCTTTCTGCATGTATTCGCCAGTACGGAATACACCGAAGTAGTTCTGCATGCAGTTCTGCAGCTCGCGACGCAGGGTTGCCACATCTTCACCGTCGGTACGGCTGTTCAGCGCGTTCAGACGCGACAGGGCAGCTTCGATGTCGGCTTCGGTAGCGTCGTCGTATTCGATGCCGTCGGTCAGCGCCTTTTCCAGGTGCAGGCCGGCAGCGCGGCCGAATACCACCAGGTCGAGCAGCGAGTTGCCGCCCAGACGGTTGGCACCGTGAACCGATACGCAAGCCACTTCGCCCACAGCGAACAGACCAGGGATGATCTTGTCGACGCCTTCAGCGTCCTGGGTGATCGCCTGACCATGAATGTTGGTGGCAACGCCGCCCATCATATAGTGGCAAGTCGGAACAACCGGAACCGGAGCAACAACCGGGTCAACGTGTGCGAAAGTCTTCGACAGCTCGCAGATGCCTGGCAGACGGCTGTGCAGCACTTCCTCGCCCAGATGGTCGAGTTTGAGCAGTACGTGGTCGCCATTCGGACCGCAACCGTTGCCGGCGATGATTTCTTTAACCATCGAGCGAGCAACCACGTCACGACCGGCAAGGTCTTTGGCGTTCGGAGCATAACGCTCCATGAAACGCTCGCCGTGCTTGTTGATCAGGTAACCACCTTCACCACGGCAACCTTCGGTAACCAGTACACCGGCGCCGGCGATGCCGGTCGGGTGGAACTGCCACATTTCGATGTCTTGTACCGGCACGCCAGCACGCAGAGCCATGCCGACGCCGTCACCGGTGTTGATCAGGGCGTTGGTGGTGGAAGCGTAGATACGACCTGCACCGCCGGTAGCCAATACAGTGGCTTTAGCGCGAATGTAGGTGGTTTCGCCGGTTTCGATGCAGATCGCGATCACACCGACGAAGTCGCCTTCCTGGTTTTTCACCAGATCGACAGCGTAGTACTCGTTCAGGAACGTGGTGCCGGCTTTCAGGTTGCCCTGATAAAGGGTGTGCAGCAGCGCGTGACCGGTACGGTCGGAAGCCGCGCAAGTACGTGCAGCCTGACCGCCCTTGCCGTAGTCCTTGGACTGGCCACCGAACGGACGCTGATAGATGCGGCCTTGTTCGGTACGCGAAAACGGCATGCCCATGTGGTCCAGCTCGTAAACGGCAGCCGGGCCTTCCTGGCACATGTATTCGATAGCGTCCTGGTCACCGATGTAGTCGGAACCCTTGACGGTATCGTACATGTGCCAGCGCCAGTCATCATTCGGGTCAGCGGACGCGATTGCGCAAGTGATACCGCCCTGAGCGGATACAGTGTGCGAACGGGTCGGGAAAACCTTGGTGATCACGGCAGTCTTGTGACCGCCCTGTGCCAGTTGCAGCGCCGCGCGCATGCCGGCACCGCCACCACCAATAATGATGGCGTCGAAAGAAATCGTTGGAATGTTAGCCATGACTCAGATACCCCAGAGAATCTGCACACCCCAGACGAAGTAAGCGAACATCGCAACGCCGCATACTGCCTGGAAAAGGAAACGTACTGCAGTCGCGGACTTGCCCAGCGCCATTGGCGTCAGGTAGTCGGTCGCGATGGTCCACATGCCGACCCAGGCGTGAGCGCCAAGGGCAACGAGGGCCAGCAGACTGAAGATACGCATCCCGTTGTGAGCGAACAGGCCGTGCCACTGGTCGTAGCCAATGCCCGGATTCGCTGCAAGGTATCCGATCAGGAAGATGAAATAAGCCGCGAGAACAACCGCAGACACACGTTGCGCCATCCAGTCATAGAGGCCCGAACGCGAAAGGTTCGTAACGCTGGTTACCATATCCAAACTCCTGCCAGAACGATCAGCACCACGGAAACGGCGATGATAATTTTCGAGCCCAGGCGGCCGCCTTCCAGCGTCTCACCGATGCCCATGTCCATGATCAAGTGGCGCACACCGGCTACCAGGTGATACAGCAGAGCGGACAGGAGGCCCCATGCTACGAACTTGGCCAGCGGGCTGGTCAAGCATGCCTTCACCTCGGCAAAACCTTCCTCGGAACCCAGAGATTTGCCCAATGCATAAAGCATGAAGCCGATACCCAGGAAGAGGATGATGCCGGAAACACGGTGAAGAAACGACGTAACGCCGGTGATGGGGAGTTTGATGGTCCTTAGGTCTAGGTTTACAGGTCGTTGGCTTTTCACGGCTTTTTTTTCACACTGAAGAGCCCCTAACAATCAGGGCAAAGTTGTTGGGGAGTGCACTGGTCAGGTAACCACCACCCAGGGATGCGACCCCCAACAAAGCTGGCCCAAAAGCCCTTGGCGGTCGGTGGCCGAGTATAGACAGTTAGGTTACTAATGACAACGCAATCACCTACCCCCAATAGCTGATTGCACAAGTCGTATAAAAGGCGTAAATGGCAGTCAATTTCGAGGAAAAAGTGCGCTTAAAGCCTTCTGGAGCAAGACTTTAGGCAAATTGACATTCGAATTTATCTCACTATAGTGGTGCGGGCCCTGCGTGGGGGGTCTGTCTGATGGTTCAAGCATAAATAGGAGGCCACATGGCTGACAAAAAAGCGCAGTTGATCATCGAGGGCGCAGCCCCCGTCGAGCTGCCCATTTTAACCGGCACCGTTGGTCCCGATGTAATCGATGTTCGGGGCCTGACGGCCACGGGCCGCTTCACTTTCGACCCGGGTTTCATGTCGACCGCCTCGTGCGAATCGAAGATTACCTATATTGACGGCGACAACGGCATTCTGTTGCACCGCGGCTACCCGATCGAACAGCTGGCTGAAAAGTCGGACTACCTGGAAACCTGCTACCTGCTGCTCAACGGCGAACTGCCGACCGCAGAACAGAAGGCCCAGTTCGTCAGCACCGTGAAAAACCACACCATGGTTCACGAGCAGTTGAAAACCTTCTTCAACGGTTTCCGTCGCGACGCCCACCCGATGGCCGTCATGTGCGGTGTAGTCGGCGCCCTCTCGGCCTTCTACCACGACTCCCTCGACATCAATAACCCGCAGCATCGCGAAATCTCCGCGATCCGTCTGGTTGCCAAGATGCCGACCCTGGCAGCGATGGTTTACAAGTACTCCATGGGCCAACCCATGATGTACCCGCGCAACGACCTGACGTACGCGGAAAACTTCCTGCACATGATGTTCAACACCCCGTGCGAGATCAAACCGATCAGCCCGGTGCTCGCCAAGGCCATGGACCGCATCTTCATCCTCCACGCCGACCACGAGCAGAACGCGTCGACCTCCACCGTGCGTCTGGCCGGTTCTTCGGGTGCCAACCCGTTTGCCTGTATCGCCGCCGGTATCGCCGCACTGTGGGGCCCTGCCCACGGCGGTGCGAACGAAGCCGTTCTGACCATGCTTGACGAGATTGGCGATGTGTCGAACATCGACAAGTTCATCGCCAAGGCCAAGGACAAGAACGATTCGTTCAAACTGATGGGCTTCGGTCACCGCGTTTACAAGAACCGCGACCCTCGCGCGACTGTCATGAAGCAGACCTGCGACGAAGTACTGAAGGAACTGGGCATCAACAACGATCCGCAACTCGAACTGGCCATGCGCCTGGAAGAGATTGCGTTGACTGACCCGTACTTCATCGAACGCTCGCTGTACCCGAACGTCGACTTCTACTCGGGGATTATCCTCAAGGCGATCGGCATTCCGACCAGCATGTTCACCGTGATTTTCGCGTTGGCACGTACTGTTGGCTGGATTTCGCACTGGAAAGAGATGCTCTCCAGCCCGTACAAGATTGGCCGTCCGCGTCAGCTGTACACTGGTTACGAGTCGCGTGATATTTCCAAGCTGGAAGACCGTAAATAAGATTTGTCTTGCGATGAAGTCTTAAGTTGTACCGGGAACGGCCTCTATTTATATAGGGGCCGTTTTTGTTTGTCTGGGGATTGGGATTGGGGGCATATCCGTTTTTCGGGTGCTGCCGCTGGCGGTTTCGCTCTTACAGCGAGTCCCTTTTTCAAACGCCAAAAAGGAACCAAAAGGCTTTGCCCCTGGCGTACGGCACTTCGCTTAGGCTCAGTGTTCCCTCGCTACGGTGTCCATCCGGGGGGCATCGCCTACGGTTTGCTTCGCTGCACCTCCTCTCGATGTATGCGGCTGCGCCGCACGGCGCTGCGCGCCTCCCCCCGGATGAACACCTACGCTCGGCCTGCCGATGGGGCAAAAGATCAAGAACCAAAGCCAAAGCCAAAGCCAAAGCCAAAGCCAAAGCCAAAGCCAAAGCAAGATCACAAGCCAGATCAAGAGCCCCTCACCCTAGCCCCCTCCCAGAGGGAGAGGGGACTGACCGCGTGGACTGGAAGAGATACGCCGACTTGGATATCGAGTTGAACTCAGATGTTGAAAAGCGCAAAAATCGGCTCCCTCTCCCTCGGGAGAGGGCTGGGGTGAGGGGCAGCTCCAACACAAACCCCAAGCCGAATACCCGTGCTCTTCATCACTCAACAGGATGAGCGTTAGCTCGGCTGCAGCTCTTGATCTGTAAGGCGACGTCGGAAGGCTGAGTGGAGGGATTGATCCGGGGGTGGGAGCGCAGCGACCGTTTGGCGAAGCCAAACACAGCGAGAGGAGGTGCAGCGAAGCAAACCGTAGGCGCTGCGCCCGGATCGATCCCGCAGCGAAGGAACCCCGAGCCTCAGCGAGCGGGCCGCACGTAGGAGCAAGCGTTTTTTGCTTACTTTTTTTGGCGTTTGAAAAAAAGTGAGTCGCCGTAAGGGCGAAACCCTAAGAAGCCGTTACCGCAGCAACGGATATGTACACAGCTCTAGCAGATAACCGCCCACAAAAAATGCCCCGATCTCTCAACCGGGGCATTCAGCACAACATTACAAAACCATCAAGCGATCAATGCGAAACCGCCCCACTCGCCCCCAACCCCGTCTGCGAACGCACAAACTGCGGGAAGAACAACGCCCGCTCCTTGTCCGCAGCCGCCGACTTATCGGTAATCGAGAAGAACCAGATCCCCACAAAAGCAATGATCATCGAGAACAGCGCCGGATACTCGTAAGGGAAGATCGCCTTCTCATGATGCAGAATCTGCACCCAGATGGTCGGCCCAAGCACCATCAAACCAACGGCACTGACCAGACCCAACCAGCCGCCAATCATCGCCCCACGAGTGGTCAGCTTCTTCCAGTACATCGAAAGCAACAGCACCGGGAAGTTGCAACTCGCCGCGATGGAGAACGCCAAGCCAACCATGAACGCAATGTTCTGGCTTTCGAACAGGATGCCCAAGCCAATCGCCAGCACCGCCAAGGCAATGGTGGTGATCTTCGAGACACGAATCTCGTCCTTCTCGTTCGCCTTGCCCTTTTTGATCACACTGGCATACAGGTCGTGAGAAACCGCCGAAGCACCCGCCAGCGTCAGACCGGCAACAACCGCCAGAATGGTCGCGAACGCCACCGCCGAGATAAAGCCGAGGAAGATACTGCCTCCAACTGCGTTGGCCAGGTGCACCGCCGCCATGTTGTTGCCGCCCAACAGCGCGCCAGCAGCATCTTTGAAGGCCGGGTTAGTGCTGACCAGCAGGATCGCGCCGAAGCCGATGATGAAGGTCAGGATGTAGAAGTAACCGATGAAGCCAGTTGCGTAGAGCACGCTCTTGCGAGCTTCTTTTGCGTCACTCACGGTGAAGAAGCGCATCAGAATGTGTGGCAGGCCAGCCGTACCGAACATCAGCGCCAGACCCAGCGAGAAGGCCGAAATCGGGTCCTTGACCAGACCGCCGGGGCTCATGATTGCTTCGCCCTTGGCGTGCACCTTGATCGCCTCGGAGAACAGCGTGTTGAAGTCGAAGCCTACGTGCTTCATGACCATCAGCGCCATGAACGAGGCACCGGACAGCAACAGCACAGCCTTGATGATCTGTACCCAAGTGGTCGCCAGCATGCCGCCGAACAGCACGTACATGCACATCAGCACACCGACCAGAATCACCGCAACGTGGTAGTCCAGACCGAACAACAGCTGAATCAGCTTGCCGGCACCAACCATTTGCGCAATCAGGTAGAACGCCACGACCACCAGCGAGCCGCAGGCCGATAGGGTGCGGATCTGGGTTTGCCCGAGGCGGTAGGACGCCACGTCGGCAAAAGTGTATTTACCCAGGTTGCGCAGACGCTCGGCGATCAGGAACAGAATGATCGGCCAGCCCACCAGGAAGCCGATCGAGTAGATCAGGCCATCGTAGCCGGAGGTGAACACCAGCGCGGAAATCCCCAGGAAGGACGCCGCCGACATGTAGTCACCGGCAATTGCCAGACCGTTCTGGAAACCGGTGATCTTGCCGCCCGCCGCATAGTAGTCGGCCGCCGAGTTGTTTTTCTTCGAGGCCCAGTAGGTGATGTACAACGTCGCGCCAACGAAGGCGACGAACATCAGGATCGCCGGAATGTTAAGCGGCTGTTTGGCCACTTCCCCCGTCAACGCGTCAGCCGCCCAGACACTCGGCGCGAAAGCCGCAACACTCAATAAAGCCAGTAGACGCCGGATCATTGCTGAGCCTCCTTGAGAATCGCATTGTTCAGGTCGTCAAACTCGCCATTGGCGCGGCGCACATAGATAGCGGTGAGGATGAATGCCGAAAGAATCAGTCCGACACCGATCGGAATACCCCAGGTAATCGAGGATTCCGGACTGAGTTTCGCGCCCAGAATATGCGGCCCGTAAGCGATCAGAAGGATGAAGCCAGAGTAAAGCCCGAGCATGATCGCCGAGAGTATCCAGGCGAACTTTTCCCTTTTTCGCACCAGCTCCTTGAATCGGGGACTGTTTTGAATCGAGAGGTAAATGCTGTCGTTCATTGTTTTTATCCTCGCAGCACAGATTATTGTTGGAACATAGCTAATGTATGCGGCTGCGGGAGCGGTAACAGACGACCTTAGTAGTAGAACGCCATGACACTTTTGCCAATTTCCGGTACACACAAAACAACTGTAGGAGTGAACCTGCTCGCGATGGCGTCGTATCAGTCGACATTTTCATCAACTGACAGGACGCTATCGCGAGCAGGCTCACTCCTACAGGGGTACAGCGGTGTTGCGGTTATTTGGTCCAGTCAGCCACGCGATCCGGGTGCTTGGCGACCCAATCTTTCGCCGCTGCGTCAGGCTTGGCACCGTCCTGGATTGCCAGCATGACCTCGCCGATTTCGTCTTTCGACGCCCACTGGAAGTTCTTCAGGAACTTGGCCACTTCCGGTGCTTTGGTCGCGAGTTCTTTACTGCCGATGCTGTTCACGGTTTCAGCCGCGCCATACACGCCTTTCGGGTCGTCGAGGAAGCGCAGTTTCCACTTGGCGAACATCCAGTGCGGCACCCAACCGGTGACCGCGATGGATTCGTTTTTCTTCTCGGCACGGGTCAGCTCGGCAATCATGCCGGCGCCAGAACTGGCTTTGAGGCTGTATTTGTCGAGGCCGTAATCCTTGATCGCCTGATCGGTTTTGAGCATAACGCCCGAACCGGCGTCGATACCGACGATGCGATTTTTGAAGGTGTCATCGGTTTTCAGGTCTTCGATCGACTTGGCTTTCACATACTCCGGCACGATCAGGCCGATTTTCGCATCCTTGAAGTTCGGGCCGTAGTCGACGACCAGATCCTTGTTCTTCGTCCAGTACTCGCCATGGGTCACTGGCAGCCAGGCGGAGAGCATGGCGTCGAGCTTGCCGGTGGCAACACCCTGCCACATGATCCCGGTGGCAACGGCTTGCAGTTTCACGTCGTAGCCGAGTTTCTGTTTGATCACCTCGGCCGCCACGTGGGTGGTCGCGACGCTGTCGGACCAACCGTCAACGTAACCGATGTTCAGGGTCTGTTTTTCTGCACTGGCGAACGTGGAACTCATCGCAAGCACCAGAGCAGCACTTGCGCCTAAAAGTCGTCGCATCTTCATCGTTACTTCCCCGAAATGCTGCGCCCGACGGATGACGGGCGGCGTCAACGTATTGTTATGGTGCACGGCGCCCCCATCACGCCTGACCGCAAACTCGTTAGAACATCAGCGGAGCACTGATGGCTTGATCATCAACCTCACGCGGCAGTCGACCTGCTCTGCCAGCGACCTCAAGACAACGAGAAACGACATCACAAGGCCATTAATGGCGCCCGAATATTTGACGCCAGACAATCCGCCCGAACTTTGCATGTACAAATCATGCGGGCCACCAACCCCTCTATAAATGCAGGTAACATGCGTCGCTTTGCAGCCACTCGGCCTGACCATGTCCGCGACTTCCCGTTTTCCCTTTCTGCCTTATCTCTTCGCCTGCCTGCTTGGGCTGTTTGCCCTCGGGGGCTTCTGGTACGGCCTCGGCCAACCGGTGATCCTGCCCGACGCTGCGACCCCGACGCATAAATTGCAGTGCGCCTCCTACACCCCGTTCGATAAAGACCAATCACCGTTCGACGTGCCGTTCAAGCTGCGCCCGGAGCGCATGGACGCCGATCTCGCATTGCTGGCGACACGCTTTGAGTGCATTCGCACTTATTCGATGACGGGCCTCGAAGCCCTGCCGGATCTGGCGCGCAAACATGGTCTCAAATTGATGATCGGCGCATGGGTCAACAGCAATCCGGTGGACACCGAGAAAGAAGTCGACCTGCTGATCAAATCGGCCAACGCCAACCCGGACGTGGTCAGCGCGGTGATCGTCGGCAACGAGGCGCTGCTGCGCAAGGAAGTCACCGGCGCGCAACTGGCCCGATTGATCAACAAGGTCAAAAGTCAGGTCAAGCAATCGGTGACGTACGCCGATGTCTGGGAGTTCTGGCTCAAGCATCCGGAAATCGCGCCGGCGGTGGACTTCCTGACCATTCACCTGCTGCCGTACTGGGAAGATGATCCGTCAAACATCGACGTCGCCCTGCAACATGTCGCGGATGTGCGCCAAGTGTTCGGCAATAAGTTCGCACCGAAGGACGTAATGATCGGCGAAACCGGCTGGCCGAGCGAAGGCCGTCAGCGCGAGACCGCCCTGCCGAGTCGGGTCAATGAGGCCAAATTCATTCGTGGTTTTGTCGCGATGGCCGAGAAGGAGGGCTGGCATTACAACCTGATCGAAGCGTTTGACCAGCCGTGGAAGCGCGGCAGTGAAGGCGCGGTCGGCGGTTACTGGGGGCTGTTCGACGCGGATCGTCAGGACAAAGGCGTGCTCGCCGGGCCGGTGACCAACGTGCCGTACTGGAAGGAATGGCTGGCGGTCGGTGGTTTGATTTTTCTTGGCACACTGATGCTCGGCGGTCGCGTTCGCACGACGCGCTCGGCGCTGGTGTTGCCGCTGCTGGGCGTCCTCGCCGCCTGCTCGATTGGCGCTTGGGGTGATCTGGCGCGGGTGACTACGCGGTTTGCCAGTGAGTGGTTGTGGGTCGGTTTGCTGACGGCGTTGAATCTGTTGGTGTTGGCACACGCTGCGCTGACGCTGAGCGCGCGTGCCGGCTGGCGTGAGCGGGCGTTCAATCTACTGGAGCGCCGCGCGGGCTGGCTGGTCGCGGCAGCAGGCTTTGCCGCTGCGGTGATGATGCTGGAGATGGTGTTCGATCCGCGTTATCGCAGCTTTGCGAGCATGGCGTTCGTGCTGCCGGCGCTGGTTTATCTGTGCCGTCCGGTCAGCGTGCCGCGCCGGGAAATTGCCCTGCTGACGTTTATTGTCGGCGCGGGGATTGCGCCGCAGCTGTATCAGGAAGGGTTGCAGAATCAGCAGGCGTGGGGTTGGGCGTTGGTCAGCGGGTTGATGGTGGCTGCTTTGTGGCGCTGCCTGCGCGTTCGAAAAGACTGATCAAAAGCAAGATCAAAAGATCGCAGCCTTCGGCAGCTCCTACAAGGTGTACGCCATTTCAATGTAGGAGCTGCCGAAGGCTGCGATCTTTTCCATCAGTCGCTACGGGACTCGCGGACCAGTCGCAACCCGGCAATCACCAACGCAAACACCGCCAACGTGGTGTTGTACAACGCCAGTGCCGGCACGCCGAACACCAGCGCCAGCACCGCCAGCCACCACCCTGCCCGCCCGGGCAACACGAAACCGATCAGCGCCGCGCCGAGCGCCGTCCAGCCCAACACCTTGAAATGAATCATCAAGCCCAGGTTCGAACGCACCTGACATTCCCAGCGGCTGGCCTCATCCACGCAGATACCGACCCACTGCCCGTCTTCCATAAAGCCATAACGCGCGCCATAACTGGCGGCCAGCCACAACGGCAACAGAACGAGCAGCAAAATCACGGGAAAACGGTGGGACATGAAACACTCCAATCTTCGGAAATCGGCGGCCAGCTTAATCTGCCGCCAGCCGTGTGCAAGAACTAACAACTGTTAACTGTTCATTCAGGGCGTGCAAAGTGTATCGTCCAGCTACTATTACTCCGAATTCTGCCTGTTTGGTGCCGCAGCATGGCACTTTGGCGCAACCCCGGTGGTCATAGCCTGCGAACTTCATTCGGCACCTTCCTCTAAGGGATCTAGTCATGCTCCGTTCCTTGCGCTTCGCCGCGCTGTTCAGCGGCCTTATTTTGAGTGCGTCCGCACTGGCGGTGGATATCGATGCCGCCAGTTATGGCTATCCCCTGACCAACCCGTTCGAGGCGACCATCGCCACGACGCCGCCGGACTTGCGCCCGGAATTGCCGCTGGACGACGACATCAATCAGTCGGACCGCAGCTTGACGTTGCGTCCGGAACGAGAGTTCATCCTGCCGGACAACTTCTGGGCGGTGAAAAAGCTCACCTACCGCATCGCCACCCAGGACAAGCCGGCACCGCTGATCTTCCTGATCGCCGGCACCGGCGCGCGCTATGACAGCACGCTCAACGAATACCTGAAAAAGCTTTACTACAAGGCCGGCTACCACGTTGTGCAGCTGTCGTCGCCGACCAGTTTCGACTTCATCAGCGCGGCCTCGCGTTTCGCCACGCCGGGCGTGACCAAGGAAGACGCCGAAGACATGTACCGGGTGATGCAAGCCGTTCGCGCGCAAAATCCCAAGCTGCCAGTCACCGAGTATTACCTGACCGGTTACAGCCTCGGCGCTCTGGATGCCGCGTTCGTTGCGCATCTGGACGAGACGCGCCGCAGCTTCAACTTCAAGAAAGTGCTGTTGCTCAATCCGCCGGTCAACCTCTACACCTCGATCACCAATCTCGACAAACTGGTGCAAACCGAAGTTAAAGGCATCAACACCAGCACGACATTCTATGAGCTGGTGTTGTCGAAGCTGACCCGCTACTTCCAGCAGAAAGGCTACATCGACCTCAACGATGCGCTGCTCTACGACTTCCAGCAGTCCAAGCAGCACCTGACCAACGAACAGATGGCGATGCTGATCGGCACCTCGTTCCGCTTCTCGGCGGCCGACATTGCGTTCACCTCGGACCTGATCAACCGCCGTGGCCTGATCACCCCGCCGAAATTCCCGATCACCGAAGGCACCAGCCTCACGCCGTTCCTCAAGCGTGCGCTGCAGTGCGACTTCGACTGCTACCTGACCGATCAGGTGATCCCGATGTGGCGCGCGCGCACCGACGGCGGCAGCCTGCTGCAACTGATCGATCAGGTCAGCCTGTATGCGCTCAAGGATTACCTGCACGACAGCCCGAAAATCGCCGTGATGCACAACGCCGACGACGTGATCCTCGGCCCGGGCGACCTCGGTTTCCTGCGCAAGACCTTCGGTGATCGCCTGACCGTTTACCCTCTGGGCGGCCATTGCGGCAACATTAACTACCGCGTCAACAGCGACGCCATGCTGGAGTTCTTCCGTGGCTAAATATCTCCTGCTGATGGCAGCGCTCCTCTGCGCAGGCGTGGCCCAGGCCGACAACAGTAAAGCCAACGCGCCGGTGGTCGTCGACAGCGACGGCTTCAAGGAACCGCTGTCCAAACTCAAGTTCAACCCGGGGCTGGATCAGCGCGAATTCGAGCGTTCGACGCTCAACGCACTGAACGTCTACGACCCGCTGGAATCGTGGAACCGCCGGGTTTACCACTTCAACTATCGCTTCGACCAATGGGTGTTCCTGCCGGTGGTCGATGGCTACCGTTACATCACACCCAGCTTTTTGCGCACGGGCGTGAGCAACTTCTTCAACAACCTCGGTGACGTCCCGAACCTGGTCAACAGCCTGCTGCAGTTCAAGGGCCAGCGCTCGATGGAAACCACCGCACGCCTGCTGCTCAACACCACCATCGGCATCGCCGGCCTGTGGGACCCGGCCACCGCCATGGGCCTGCCGCGTCAGAGCGAAGACTTCGGTCAGACGTTGGGCTTCTACGGTGTACCGGGCGGTGCCTACTTCGTGCTGCCGATCTTCGGCCCGTCGAACATCCGCGACACTGCAGGCCTTGCTGTCGATTACACCGCTGAATCGGCGATCAACTTCCTCAACGTCTCGGAAGTCAGCTCCAACCATCCAGAAGTCTGGGCCCTGCGTGCGGTCGACAAGCGTTATCAGACCAGCTTCCGTTATGGCCAGATGAACTCACCGTTCGAGTACGAGAAGGTGCGTTACGTATATACCGAGGCGCGTAAGTTGCAGATCGCCGAGTAGTTTTCGGCAGGTACAAAAAGGGCCATTCGATGCGAGTCGAATGGCCCTTTTTCATGTCGCAACAAAGATCAAACTGTAGGAGTGAGCCTGCTCGCGATAGCGGTCTACCCGCCACCATTTGCAGTGCTGACACACCGCTATCGCGAGCAGGCTCACTCCTACAAGGGTTTTGTGTTGAATGTCAGTTTTTCAGAGATTTCCAGATTTTGCCGACAACGGAAACCACCGCCAACACCACTGCCCCAGCGATAATCCCCGCGACACCATTGAGCAACATCGGCACCGCAAACCCGACACTGCCGGCCGCTGCGCCTACGCCTTCAATCCAGTCATGCACCACCGGCACGCCGTGGGTGAGGATGCCGCCGCCGACCAGGAACATCGCTGCCGTACCGACCACCGACAAGGTTTTCATCATGTATGGCGCGGCGCTGAGAATGGCGCTGCCGACTTTTTTCGCAAACTGCCCAGGCTTTTGCGTCAGCCACAGGCCGAGGTCGTCGAGTTTGACGATGCCCGCCACCAGGCCATAAACGCCCACCGTCATCACAATCGCAATGCCGGACATGACAATCACTTGCTGAGTCAGCGAGGCAGTTGCCACGGTGCCCAGAGTGATCGCGATAATCTCTGCCGAGAGGATGAAGTCGGTGCGAATCGCGCCTTTGATCTTGTCCTTCTCGTACGCCACCAGATCCGTCGCCGGATCCGCTACCGCCTCAGTCAGTTGCGCATGTTCGGCTTCATCTTCAGCCGCACTGTGCAGAAACTTGTGCGCGAGCTTCTCGAAGCCCTCGAAACACAGATAGGCACCACCGACCATCAACAGCGGCGTCACCAGCCACGGCACGAACGCACTGATCGCTAGCGCCGATGGCACCAGAATCAGCTTGTTGACGAACGAGCCCTTGGCCACGGCCCAGACCACGGGAATTTCCCGCTCGGCACGTACGCCGGAGACCTGCTGGGCGTTGAGCGCCAGATCATCGCCGAGTACGCCGGCGGTCTTCTTGGCGGCCATTTTGCTCATCAACGCCACGTCGTCCAGCACGGTGGCAATATCGTCGACCAGCACCAGCAAACTGCTTCCTGCCATGAATCCTGTTTCCTTTTATGTATGAATGTTGCGAAGCATAACGCGACCTTAGACCACGCGGGGCATTCTTGAGCGTCGCGCGAGGCCGGTGCTACCATGCGCAACCGCCAGAACAGGCAAGGAACCACCGGGTTTATGAGCACAATCCGCGAGCGCAACAAAGAACTGATCCTGCGTGCCGCCAGTGAGGAGTTTGCCGACAAGGGCTTCGCTGCGACCAAAACCAGCGACATCGCCGCCAAGGCGGGATTGCCCAAGCCCAACGTCTACTACTACTTCAAGTCCAAGGAAAACCTCTACCGCGAGGTATTGGAAAGCATCATCGTGCCGATTTTGCAGGCCTCGACGCCTTTCAATCCGGACGGCGTACCGAGCGAAGTGCTGAGCGGCTACATCCGCTCGAAGATCCGTATCTCCCGCGACCTGCCCTTCGCCTCGAAAGTATTCGCCAGCGAAATCATGCACGGCGCCCCGCACCTGAGCGCCGACCTGGTCGAGCAGCTCAACGGCCAGGCCAAGCACAACATCGACTGCATCCAGAGCTGGATCGATCGCGGCCAGATCGCCCCGATCGACCCCAACCACCTGATGTTCAGCATCTGGGCCGCGACCCAGACCTACGCCGACTTTGACTGGCAGATTTCTGCCATCACGGGGAAGGACAAGCTGGATGAAGCCGATTATGAAGCGGCGGCGCAGACGATTATCCGGTTGGTGTTGAAAGGCTGTGAGCCGGACTGAAACACTTTGGAGACGCCATCGCGAGCAGGCTCGCTCCTACATTTGGAATGCGTTCCCCTGTAGGAGTGAGCCTGCTCGCGATCGAGGCAACTTGGTTTCAGGTCAAACCCAGATGGCATCCCACAGCGGATAGTCGCCAAGCTTCTCCACCAGCCCGGCCCGCAACGGGTTGGCCACGACATAACGCGCCATCTTCACCAGATCTTCTTCCCGTCTCAGGGCGCGGTCATGAAACCCTCTCTGCCAGAGAACGCTGTTTCCACCGGAAGCTTGCCTGACAGCCTTGGTGCTCAGCGATTTGGTTTTTTGCATTACCTCACTCAATGAACCTCGTTGCAATTCAATCAACCAATGGAAATGATCTGGCATCACTACCCAGGCTAGTGAGCTCACCAGCCCTGAATCTTGCGCGTGTCGGAATTGATCAGCGACCAGTTTGCCCAAAGCAAAATTCGTGAAGATCGGCTTTCGTTGATAAGTGGTGCTGGTTAACAGGTAGATTCGACTGACTTCGGTATAGCGCCCGACTCGCAATTTATGTGCAGCAGGTAGATCCGGCATTCCTTTGCCCTCTGTGATCAGGTCATGACAAGGCTAGTACCGGGAAAGGCAGATGGAGCGGTCAACTGTTGGCAGGATGTGTCTGGTAGATAGCAATCGCGAGCAGGCTCACTCCTACAGGGGATCTGAGGTGTTCAAACATTTTGTGTCTGAACACAAATCCCTGTAGGAGTGAGCCTGCTCGCGATAGCGGTTATTCAATCAACGCAGATTCAAGCAGCCACCCCCGCATCCGCCCGCAACTCCAGCGCCTCCACCGCTTTAATAGCCACCTGCTCATCAATATCCGACAAATCCCCGCTGATCCCGATTGCGCCCAGCACATTCCCTGCCTGATCACGAATCAACACACCACCCGGTGCCGGCACGACGCTGCCCTGGCCCATGCTGTTCAGTGCGGCAATAAACGCTGGGCGTTGTTGCGCGTCGAGTGCGAGCAGGCGCGAGCCTTTACCCAAGGCGATCGCGCCCCAGGCTTTGCCGATGGCGATGTTCGGGCGCAACAGGCTCGCGCCGTCTTCACGTTGCAGGGTGATCAGGTGGCCGCCGGTATCAAGTACCGCGATGGTCAGCGGCGCGGCGTTGATGCGGCGCCCTGCATTGATGGCTTCGTTGACCAGGTTGACTGCGACTTTCAAGGTTAAAGCGCTCATGGTGCCGTCCTCATTTTGTTATAGGGAAAGTCGTGGGGCTGCGCTTTTCTGCCGCAGCTCGATGCAACAAATAGAACACAATGAGTTATTTTTTTGTATACAATAATTCTCGAAAAGCGCCACATGCGACGAAAAGCCACAGTCATAAAGGCTTCCGACGAATGAAACAGGCGCTTGAGAAAATGGATTGACCTGCGCCATCCGCCGTGAATACACTCTGCGCAAAGCCACTTGTATACAATTACAAAACGTAAAGAGGCACAAAACCATGAGCAAAATGAGAGCAATCGAAGCCGCCGTTCTGGTGATGCGCCGTGAAGGGGTTGATACCGCTTTTGGCATCCCGGGCGCTGCCATCAACCCGCTGTACTCCGCCTTGCAGAAGGTCGGTGGCATCGATCACGTCCTTGCTCGCCACGTTGAAGGCGCCTCGCACATGGCCGAGGGCTACACCCGCACCAAGGCCGGCAACATCGGCGTGTGCATCGGCACTTCCGGCCCTGCCGGTACCGACATGGTCACCGGGCTCTACAGCGCCTCGGCCGACTCGATTCCAATCCTCTGCATTACCGGCCAGGCACCCCGCGCCCGTATGCACAAGGAAGACTTCCAGGCTGTCGACATCACCAGCATCGTCAAGCCAGTCACCAAGTGGGCGACCACTGTTCTGGAACCGGGCCAAGTGCCGTATGCGTTCCAGAAAGCCTTCTTTGAAATGCGCTCCGGCCGTCCAGGCCCGGTGCTGATCGACCTGCCGTTCGACGTGCAGATGGCCGAGATCGAATTCGACATCGACGCCTACCAGCCGCTGCCATTGGCCAAACCGACCGCGACCCGCGTTCAGGTCGAGAAGGCATTGGCTTTGCTCGATCAGGCTGAGCGTCCATTGCTGGTGGCCGGCGGCGGCATCATCAACGCCGACGCCAGCGATCTGCTGGTTGAATTCGCTGAGCTGACCGGCATCCCGGTGATCCCGACCCTGATGGGCTGGGGCACCATCCCGGACGATCACCCGCTGATGGTCGGTATGGTGGGTCTGCAGACTTCGCACCGTTACGGCAACGCGACGATGCTGAAATCCGACGTGGTGTTGGGTATCGGTAACCGTTGGGCCAACCGTCACACCGGTTCGGTTGACGTCTACACCGAAGGCCGCAAATTCATTCACGTCGACATCGAAGGCACGCAGATCGGTCGTGTGTTCACCCCGGATCTGGGCATCGTGTCCGACGCCGCCGCTGCGCTGACCGTGTTCATCGAAGTCGCCCGTGAATGGCAAGCCGCCGGCAAGCTGAAAAACCGCAGTGCCTGGCTGCAAGACTGCCAGCAGCGCAAAGCCAGCCTGCATCGCAAGACCCACTTCGACAACGTGCCGGTGAAACCGCAACGCGTTTACGAAGAAATGAACCAGGTGTTCGGCAAGGACACCTGCTACGTCAGCACCATTGGTCTGTCGCAGATTGCCGGCGCGCAGTTCCTGCACGTCTACAAGCCGCGTCACTGGATCAACTGTGGCCAGGCAGGCCCGTTGGGCTGGACCATTCCGGCAGCGCTGGGCGTGGTGAAGGCCGATCCGAACCGCAAAGTCGTGGCCCTGTCGGGGGACTATGACTTCCAGTTCATGATCGAAGAACTGGCGGTCGGCGCTCAGTTCAAACTGCCGTACATCCACGTCGTGGTGAACAACTCGTACCTGGGTCTGATCCGTCAGGCCCAGCGCGGGTTCGAAATGGACTACTGCGTGCAGCTGTCCTTCGATAACCTGAACGCGCCGGAACTCAACGGTTACGGTGTTGACCACGTCGCAGTGGCGGAAGGCCTCGGCTGTAAGGCGCTGCGGGTGTTCGAACCCTCGGAAATCGCCCCGGCCCTGCGCAAGGCCGAACAAATGATCGAAGAGTTCAAGGTGCCGGTGATCGTCGAGATCATTCTGGAGCGTGTGACCAACATCTCCATGGGCACCGAGATCAACGCCGTCAACGAATTCGAAGACCTGGCGCTGGTCGGCAACGATGCGCCAACGGCGATTTCGCTGCTTGATTGATCGCTTTTAGCCCCCTCTCCCTATGGGAGAGGGCTGGGGTGAGGGAAAGGTTTTGCGGTGATCGCAAAATTCGGATCAGACTCAGGATCCCCCTCACCCTAACCCTCTCCCCCAGGAGAGGGGACTTGATCGCGTTCAGTCTGACCAACCGTGTCACATCCGTTTTTAGGAGACCACCATGCCGCGTTTCGCAGCCAACCTGTCCATGCTGTTCACCGAACAGGATTTCCTTGCCCGTTTCGACGCCGCCGCCAAGGCCGGTTTCAGCGGTGTCGAATACCTGTTCCCGTACGACTTCAGCTCCGCCGAAATCAAGGCCAAGCTCGACGCCAACGGTCTGACCCAAGTGCTGTTCAACCTGCCGGCCGGTGACTGGGCCAAGGGCGAGCGCGGTATCGCGTGCCTGCCGGATCGTGTCGAAGAGTTCCGCGCTGGTGTCGATCTGGCCATCGCTTACGCACAAGTGCTGGGCAACACCCAGATCAACTGCCTGGCCGGTATTCGTCCGCAAGGCGTTGACGATCCCACCGTGGAAAAGACCTTCGTTGCCAACCTGAAATACGCCGCCGACAAGCTGCAGGCAGCGGGCATCAAACTGGTGATGGAAGCGATCAACACCCGCGACATCCCGGGCTTCTACCTGAACAACACGGCGCAAGCCCTGTCGATTCGCGAACAGGTCGGCAGCGCCAATCTGTTCCTGCAATACGACATCTATCACATGCAAATCATGGAAGGCGATCTGGCCCGCACCCTGCAATCGCACCTGGGCGAGATCAACCATGTGCAGCTCGCAGACAACCCGGGCCGTAACGAACCAGGCACCGGTGAAATCAACTACCGCTTCCTGTTCGAACACCTCGATCGCATCGGTTATCAGGGTTGGGTGGGTTGCGAATACAAGCCGCTGACCACCACCGAAGCAGGCCTCGGCTGGCTGAAAACCCACAACGCAATCTAACGCAGCTCCCCTGTAGGAGTGAGCCTGCTCGCGATGAATTCACCTCGGTACACCTGATGTACCTCAGCGCCTGAATCGCGAGCAGGCTCACTCCTACATAAAAGCAACAGCTTCCCCCCTATTTGCTTGAGCAAGACAAAAACAAGAGGATTTTCTCATGGCTAAAATCGGATTTATCGGCACCGGCATCATGGGCCACCCAATGGCTTCGAACCTGCAGAAAGCCGGTCACAGCCTGTTCCTGTCGGCGCACCACGACGCCGCCCCGGCCGACCTGGTTGCCGCTGGCGCCGTCGCCCTGGCCAACCCGCGCGAAGTCGCGCAGGAAGCAGAATTCATCATCGTCATGGTGCCGGATACCCCGCAGGTCGACGATGTACTATTCCGCGCCGACGGCGTTGCCGCAGGCCTGAGCAAAGGCAAAATCGTTATCGACATGAGCTCGATCTCGCCGACCGCCACCAAGGCATTCGCTGCAAAGATCAACGAGAAAGGCGCGCAATACCTCGACGCACCGGTGTCCGGTGGTGAAGTCGGCGCCAAAGCCGCGACCCTGAGCATCATGATCGGTGGCGACGCCGATGCCTTCGAACGCGCGCTGCCGCTGTTCCAGGCCATGGGCAAGAACATCACCCTGGTCGGTGGCAATGGCGACGGTCAAACCGCCAAAGTCGCCAACCAGATCATCGTTGCCCTGAACATTCAGGCCGTCGCTGAAGCCCTGCTGTTCGCTTCGAAAAACGGTGCCGATCCAGCCAAGGTGCGTGAAGCACTGATGGGCGGTTTCGCCTCCTCGAAAATCCTTGAAGTGCACGGCGAGCGCATGATCAAAGGCACTTTCGATCCAGGCTTCCGCATCAGCCTGCACCAGAAGGACCTGAACCTGGCCCTGCAAGGCGCGAAAGAGCTGAACATCAACCTGCCAAACACCGCCAACGCCCAGCAAGTGTTCAGCACCTGCGCGGCGATCGGTGGCAGCAATTGGGACCACTCGGCGCTGATCAAGGGTCTGGAACACATGGCCAACTTCTCGATTCGCGACAACAAATAAGCCACTGCCCCACCGCTTAAAACCTGTGGGAGCGAGCTTGCTCGCGAAGAGGGCGTGTCAGTCGACATGGATATTGACTGATCCATCGCTTTCGCGAGCAAGCTCGCTCCCACAGGGATCTCTACCGCCCTTTCGAATAACAAGAATTCCGGGAGCCCGCCATGTCGGTCGATCCGCAACAACTGCTGCGCGAGCTGTTTGCCACAGCCATCGACGCGGCCCATCCGAACCAGGTCCTCGAAGCCCATTTGCCCACCGATCGTAGCGGCCGGGTGATCGTCATCGGTGCCGGCAAAGCCGCCGCCGCGATGGCGCAAGTGGTCGAGCGCTGCTGGGAAGGTGAAGTCTCTGGCCTGGTTGTGACCCGTTACGGTCACGGCGCTCCGTGCGAAAAAATCGAAGTGGTCGAAGCCGCGCATCCCGTCCCGGATGCTGCCGGTCTGGCCGTGGCCAAACGCGTGCTCGAACTGGTCAGCAACCTGAGCGAAGACGACCGCGTGATCTTCCTGCTCTCTGGTGGCGGCTCTGCCCTACTGGCGTTGCCGGCCGCAGGCATTACCCTCGCCGACAAGCAATCGATCAACAAAGCCCTGCTCAAATCCGGCGCGACCATCGGCGAGATGAACTGCGTGCGCAAGCACCTCTCGGCGATCAAGGGCGGGCGTCTGGGCAAGGCCTGCTGGCCTGCCACTGTTTATACCTACGCAATTTCCGATGTACCGGGCGACCTCGCCACGGTTATCGCTTCCGGCCCGACCGTGGCCGACCCAAGCACTTCCGCTGAAGCGCTGGCGATCATCAAACGCTACGGCATCGAGATTCCGGTTTCGGTGCGTAACTGGTTGCAAAGCCCTGAGTCGGAAACCGTCAAACCCGGTGATCCATCCTTGGCGCGCAGCCACTTCCAGTTGATCGCCCGTCCTCAGCAATCGCTGGATGCCGCTGCGGTGAAATGCCGTCAGGCCGGTTTCAGCACGCTGATCCTCGGCGACCTCGAAGGTGAGTCGCGCGAAGTGGCGAAAGTCCACGCCGGCATCGCCCGCCAGATCATCAACCACGGCCAGCCACTGGCAGCGCCGTGCGTGATCCTTTCCGGCGGCGAAACCACCGTAACCGTGCGCGGCAATGGCCGTGGCGGGCGCAACGCCGAATTCCTCTTGAGCCTCACCGACAATCTCAAAGGCCAGCCCGGCGTCTATGCGCTGGCCGGTGACACCGACGGCATCGACGGTTCGGAAGACAACGCCGGCGCGATCATGACTCCGGACAGCTACGCCCGCGCCGCCGCCCTCGGTTTGAGCGCCAGTGATGAACTGGATAACAACAACGGCTATGGCTATTTCGCGGCGCTCGATGCGCTGATCGTCACTGAGCCGACCCGCACCAACGTCAACGACTTCCGCGCCATTCTGATCCTTGAGAGCTGCAAATCATGACGCCTGATAAAAAGGTCAAAATCCTCGCCACCCTCGGGCCTGCTGTCGATGGCATCGAAGACATCCGTGAACTGGTCGAGGCCGGGGTGAATATCTTCCGCCTGAACTTCAGCCACGGCGATCACGCCGACCACGCCAAGCGCTATCAGTGGATCCGCGAAGTCGAGCGCCAGCTCAACTACCCGCTGGGCATTCTGATGGACTTGCAGGGGCCGAAACTGCGCGTCGGCAAGTTCGCTGACGGCAAGGTGCAACTGCATCGTGGTCAGGCCTTCCGTCTGGATCTGGACGCGACGCCGGGCGATGAGCGCCGGGTGAATCTGCCGCATCCGGAGATCATTGCCGCGCTGGAAGCGGGAATGGATCTGCTGCTCGACGACGGCAAACTGCGTCTGCGCGTGGTCAGCAAATACGCCGACGCGATCGATACCACCGTGCTCAACGGCGGCGAACTGTCGGACCGCAAAGGCGTCAACGTGCCGCAAGCGGTGCTCGACCTCAGCCCGCTGACCGCCAAGGATCGCCGCGATCTGAGCTTCGGTCTGGAACTGGGTGTGGACTGGGTCGCGCTGTCGTTTGTACAGCGTCCGCAAGACATCATCGAAGCCCGCGCACTGATCGGCGACAAAGCCTTTCTGATGGCGAAAATCGAGAAGCCTTCCGCCGTCGAGCAATTGCGTGAAATCGCTGAACTGAGCGACGCGATCATGGTTGCCCGTGGCGATCTCGGCGTTGAAGTACCTGCCGAAAGCGTGCCGCAGATTCAGAAAAACATCATCACCACCTGCCGCGAACTGGGCAAACCGGTGGTGGTGGCGACGCAGATGCTCGAGTCGATGCGCTTCTCTCCTGCTCCGACCCGCGCCGAGGTGACGGACGTTGCCAACGCCGTGGCCGAAGGCGCCGATGCGGTGATGCTGTCGGCGGAAACCGCCTCCGGTGAGTACCCGCTGGAAGCCGTGCAGATGATGAGCAAGATCATTCGCCAGGTTGAGAACGGTCCGGATTATCAGACCCAACTCGACGTCAGCCGGCCGAAAGCTGAAGCGACCGTTTCCGATGCGATCAGCTGTGCGATCCGGCGTATCAGCAACGTGCTGCCGGTGGCGGTGCTGGTCAACTACAGCGAGTCCGGTGCATCGAGCCTGCGTGCAGCGCGGGAACGGCCGAAAGCGCCGATCCTCAACCTGACACCGAACCTGCAGACCGCGCGGCGCTTGAGCGTGGCGTGGGGCATTCATTCGGTGGTCAACGATCGTCTGCGTCAGGTCGACGAAGTCTGCTCTACCGCCCTGGAAATCGCCCAGGCGCAAGGCATGGCAGAGCGTGGTGACACGTTGCTGATCACTGCCGGCGTGCCGTTCGGGCAGCCCGGATCGACTAACTCGCTGCGGATCGAGACATTGATTTAGCGCCTGTACCGGCCTCTTCGCGAGCAGGCTCGCTCCCACAGTTGATTTGTGTACATCACAAACTCAATGACTGAACAAAGATTCAATGTGGGAGCCAGCCTGCTGGCGAAGAAGGCAACCCGGTTTCTCTGACTTTCAGAACTGCCATGCCTGCCAATCATTTCAACACCCACTGCCCCGACTGGGCCGAGGCTTTGCTCAACGGTTTCAGTCAAATATTCCTCCAGCGTCATCCGCTGTGCGGCCTGTTGTGCCTGTTGGCGATCCTGCTGACGGCGCCCGTGCTGTTCGCCGGTGCGCTGCTCGGTGCCGTTGCCGGTTTGCTCACCGCGCAACGCCGCAACTACGCCAAGGCTGATCGCCAGGCTGGACTGTTCAGCTACAACGGCATTTTGCTTGGCCTGTTGCTGAGCCTGTATTTCCCTTGGTCGCCGCTGCTGCCGCCGCTGATTCTTGCCGCTGGCGGATTGAGCGCGATGGTCACGCAGCAATGGCTCAAACACGTATATCGCAGCCGAGCCATACCGGCCTACACCTCGCCGTTCGTGGCCATGAGCTGGGTATTGCTGCTGTTCGCCGAACCGTCAGCGCCGATGGCGCACATCGAAATGAACACGCTGAATGTGCTTGCCGCCGAATTGCGCGGTTTGGGCCAGGTGATGTTCCTCGGCCATCCGCTGGCCGGCGCGCTGATTGCCATCGGTTTGCTGGTCGCTGATCGCCGCGCATTTTGCTGGGCAATGCTCGCCTCGGTGATCGGCCTCGGCTCCAGCCTGCTGCATCACGAAAGCGGCTCCGCTTTGCTCGGTCTCGGCAGCTATAACGCCGTGCTCGCCGCCCTTGCATTCTCCGCGCAACGCCAGCAACCTTGGCTGCCACTGGTCGGCATCGTGCTGGCGCTGCTGGTCACTCCGCTATTTGCCGCTGTCGGCCTGGCCACCCTGACCGCGCCGTTCATCCTCGCCGGCTGGCTGATCCGCGCCGGTATTCAGATGCTCGGCAAAACGCCGGTCGAGCGTGCGCCTTGCGCTCATGGGGAGAATCAACCTAGGCTGCGCTGATCTTCGATTCAGGCGTTATCCATGGACAGCAGCAACAGTTGGCGCGAACGGCTTTACGTGATGATTTTCCAGAGCGACACCCTCGCCGGGCGTCGCTTCGACGGCATCCTGCTGTTGATCATCCTCGCCAGTCTGGTGATCGTGATGCTCGACAGTATCGACAGCATTCACCAGAACTACGCGAACGTGCTGGCCTACATCGAGTGGGGCTTCACGATCATCTTTCTCGGCGAGTACATCCTGCGTCTGTACTGCTCACCGAAGCCGTTACGTTATGCCTTCAGCTTTTACGGGCTGGTGGATTTGCTGGCGATCGTGCCCGGCATCCTCGCCCTGTATTACAGCGATGCGCAGTACCTGCTGATTATCCGGATCATCCGCATGTTGCGGATCTTCCGGGTGCTCAAGCTCAGCCCGTACCTCAAGCAAGCCAATTATCTGATGTCGGCGCTGCGTGGCAGCAAGCAGAAGATCGTCGTGTTTCTGGTCAGCGTCTGCACCCTGGTGACGGTGTTCGGCACCTTGATGTACGTGATCGAAGGCCCGGAACATGGCTTCACCAGCATTCCCAAAGGCATCTATTGGGCCATCGTCACGTTGACCACCGTGGGCTTCGGCGACATCGTGCCGAAGACGCCGCTGGGCCAGGTGATTTCGTCGCTGGTGATGATCACCGGTTATTCGATCATCGCCGTGCCGACGGGGATTTTCACCGCCGAACTGGCCAACGCCATGCGCGGCGAACAGCTGCAACACGACTGCCCGGTGTGTAAGAAAAACAGCCATGAACACGGCGCGGCGTTCTGCTCGCGATGTGGCAATGCGTTGTTCAAGAAACTGGAATAAGCACAGAGCTTTTTAATCTTTAAACGACTATGCGCGCCCCGTTATAGTCAGTGGCAATTGAACATCACTCCCTGCTTCTACACCGATAAAACAAGGAATGCGCAGTGAAAAAACTCTTTGGCGCCTCACTTCTCGCCGCCGGCCTGGCCTTGACCAACATCGCTCAGGCAGCCCCGACGCTGCTCAACGTTTCCTACGACGTGATGCGCGATTTCTACAAGGACTACAACACTGCGTTCCAGAAACACTGGCAAGCCGAGCACAACGAAAACATTACCGTACAGATGTCCTTCGGCGGTTCGAGCAAGCAAGCGCGCTCGGTGATCGATGGCCTGCCGGCTGACGTCATCACCATGAACATGGCCACCGACATCAACGCCCTCGCCGACAACGGCAAACTGGTGCCGGAGAACTGGGTCACGCGTCTGCCGAACAACAGCGCGCCGTTTACTTCAGCCACTGTGTTCATCGTCCGTAAAGGCAACCCGAAAGCCCTGAAAGACTGGCCGGATCTGCTCAAGGACGGCGTGCAAGTGATCGTGCCAAACCCGAAAACCTCGGGTAATGGCCGCTACACCTACCTGTCGGCGTGGGGTTATGTGCTGAAGAATGGTGGTGACGAGAACAAGGCCAAGGATTTCGTCGGCAAACTGTTCAAGCAGGCGCCAGTACTGGACACCGGTGGCCGTGCGGCGACCACCACGTTCATGACCAACCAGATCGGCGACGTGCTGGTGACCTTCGAAAACGAAGCGGAAATGATTGCCCGCGAGTTTGGTCGTGATCAGTTTGAAGTGATCTACCCGAGTGTTTCGGCTGAGGCTGAGCCGCCGGTGTCAGTGGTCGACAAAGTGGTCGACAAGAAAGGCTCGCGTGCGGCGGCGGATGAATATCTGAAGTACCTGTGGTCGCCGGAAGGTCAGGAGATCGCGGCGGCAAACTACCTGCGTCCGCGTGATCCGGCGGTGCTGGCGAAGTACACCGATCGCTTCCCGAAAGTTGATTTCCTTTCGGTGGAGAAGACCTTCGGTGACTGGCGTACGGTGCAGAAGACTCACTTCAATGATGGTGGGGTTTTCGATCAGATTTATAGCGGGCAGTAAGGTTTAAGCTGGCGTGAAAAAGGCGATCCACAGTGGTCGCCTTTTTTGTGGCCGCTTTACCCTCACCCCAGCCCTCTCCCAGAGGGAGAGGGGGCCGACCGTGGGATGCTCAAAAGATTTGCCGACCTGAAAGTGCTGCTGTGAATCCATAATCGCTGCAAGTCTTTCAGGTCGATGTATAGCGCCAGACACCTCGGTCAGTCCCCTCTCCCTCTGGGAGAGGGTTAGGGTGAGGGGCTTTTACATCGGTGGGGTGACGCCATCCTTCCCCGCAGAAATCGATTGCGCCGTCAGCGTGCCATCCGCACTCTGCGTGACGAACGTAACGATCTTCACCCCAACCTTCAGCAAGCTCCGATCCCCCGGCACCAAATTCACAATCGGCACATCCTCGGGCACCAGAATCTTCTGCTGCCCACCCTTGTAGTTCACCGTCAACACCCGCCCGTTGCTCACCACCAGATCGCCGACGCTGCCATTGGTCATGCTGCTGCCCTTGGCCAGATCGAACGGCCGATGCCCGTCGCCGCTACCCGCCAGTTCCGGCGGGAACACATGCACCTCCAGCGCCTTGAGCGTGCCATCCTCCTGCGGTATCGCCGCCGAACCGATGTAGCTGCCGGGTTTGATGTCTTCGATATTGGCCAGGGTGACGGCGCGAACCTTGGTGTCACCGGTTAACTGAATCACCACGCTCTCACCGCTGTTGACGTGGACTTTTAAGCTGTCGGGACTGACCCCGGTGATCTCGCCGCGCACACCCATGCGCATCCCCGGTGCGTCGGCGGCCTGCCCGCTCGTCGCGCCTAGCAAGCTAGTCAGGACAATCGTTGCGATAAGACGAAGCTTCATTGCAATCCTCCGGTCATCAATGTTGTACAAGCCAATGCAAACATAAGCACGCTATCGAACAGGATGTAAGTGAATGTATCATCGCCCCCAGACGGTCGGACGCAAGGTTCGCCGATGGATGACATGCGACAGCCACGGTCATTCCGCAACGGAATAACTGATATCGACCGAAGGCGCCTTCTGCCCATCGGGTTTGTCCCATAGCCTCACCGCATTCCCTTTCGCTGGATCGAGAAACCTTATGACCACCACCACTCACGCAATGACCCGAGGCATGGTGCTGCTGTTCGCCTTCTGCTGCGGCGCCATCGTTGCCAACATCTACTACGCACAGCCGATCATCGGCCTGATCGCTCCCGATATCGGCCTGAGCGACACCATGGCCAGCTTCATCGTCTCGCTGACGCAGATCGGTTATGCGCTGGGCCTGTTCTTCCTCGTGCCGCTGGGCGATCTGCTGGAAAACCGACGATTGATGATCACCACCACCGTGGTGGCGATTGCGAGCTTGCTGGCAGCGGCGTTTACCGATCAGCCGAATGTGTTTTTGCTGATCTCGTTGTTGGTGGGCTTCAGCTCGGTGTCGGTGCAGATCCTGATTCCACTGGCGGCGCATCTGGCACCGGAAGAATCCCGTGGCCGGGTGGTCGGCGGGATCATGGGCGGTTTGCTGCTGGGCATTCTGTTGGCGCGGCCGGTGTCGAGCGTGGTCGCTGACCATCTCGGCTGGCGGGCGATGTTCATGATTGCCGCCGCATTGATGGCAGCGATCAGCGTTGTATTGGCGCTGACCGTGCCCAAGCGCCAACCGGATCATAGCGCCACCTACGGCCAACTGATCGGTTCGCTGTGGACGTTGCTGCGCCAGCAACCGGTACTGCGTCAACGGGCGTTTTATCAGGGCTGCATGTTCGCTACGTTCAGCCTGTTCTGGACCGCCGTGCCGCTGGAACTGGCGCGTAACCATGGCCTGTCGCAAAGCGAAATCGCCATCTTCGCCCTGGTCGGCGCTATCGGTGCCATCGCCGCGCCGATCAGCGGACGCCTGGCCGACGCCGGCCACACCCGCATCGCTTCGTTGTTGGCCATGGTCTTCGCCAGCCTGAGCTTCCTGCCCGCCTTCATTCACCCGGCTTACAGCGTCATCGGCCTGGCCGTGACCGGCGTGGTGCTCGATTTTTGTGTGCAAATGAACATGGTCCTCGGTCAGCGCGCGGTCTACTCGCTGGACGCGAAAAGCCGTGGCCGTTTGAACGCGCTGTACATGACCAGCATCTTTATCGGCGGCGCCTTCGGCTCATCGGTGGCCAGTGCGGTGTATGAGCATGGCGGCTGGTTGTGGATCGTGATTGTGGGGAGTGTGTTTCCGCTGTTGGCATTGTTGCGGTTTTTGAGTGCTTCCCAGCGTGGTTCATTGGCAACGGCATAAGGCGCCAAAAGCTTCGCGAGCAGGCTCGCTCCCACAGGTTATTCACTGAGCCTGGGGGAGCGAGTAAGCTTAATAACGAACCAGTTTCTCCATGGCCGCATCCGCCAGAAAGGAGGAGCGACTTTTAACGTTGTGTTCACGCACATAACGGTCGATTCGCTGAATCACATAACCGGGCAGCGTTACGTTGACCTTCTCGGTCTTGCCGAGATAGGGCGAGATATCCAGCTCGAGCATGCCCCATCCCATGTCGGCAAAGTCCGGATTACTGCGATGAGCGGATGCCGAAGTCGGCATAGGAATCGACTCCCCGTCCGCCGCAATCTCCTGCAGCATGATGTGGGCGACTTCAACCGCAGCCTTGTAGGCATCTTCAAAGCTATCCCCTGCCGTTACTGCGCCGGGAATATCAGGGATCTGAATACCGATGGCGGTATTTTCATCACCCCATTCGATGCAGATTGGATATTGCATTACGGATCTCCTTGGTAGCTGGCTGGCGGGTTGTACAACCCGGCACGCCTCCTGATGCTTTTGACCGTCCCCAGTGGCAAATCCTTTTTCGGGTGAGGAACGGGAATCGTGTACGGGTTGTATCGGTGCCTGAAGATGTGATGACTGCCAGTGACCCGATCCAGCGTCCAGCCTGCCTCCTCCAACTCCTTGATCAATAGCCTGCTTTGCACCAACCGCCTCCTTGCCCTGGCCTTTTAAAAGTAACCCTAGAGTTATCTTTACTCAAGCACAGAAATCCTGGAAGCGACGCCCGGTTGTTTTACAGAGTGTGATTGAAACGCTAGACCCTGAGCTTTGCGCAGCACTTCCTTGAGCAATTTCCGTGCGAACCCAACAGGCACACAGCAAAACGGCGATCCAAAGATCGCCGTTTGCATTCACTGCCCGAACTGCTTGCCCAACCCCGGTGGCACGCCGTGGACGTTGGTGTCTTCCCACGGGCCGTTGGGGCTGACCGAGCGGCTCCAGCCGTTGTTCCAGCGGTAGTAGGTGCGCTGGCGGTAGAAGGTGTTGGTCTGGTCGTCGAGGACGTAGACGCCGAGTTTCTGATCCCAGTGGCTGTTGCCGCCCGGTGGTGGTGCGAAGCTGGCTGAGGTGCGCGGCACTGGTTTGGTTGGTTTCGCCGGGATGCTTTTGCCTGGGGTCGGCGAGGTCGACGGGGTCGGGCTTGGCTGCGACGGTGGGATTGGCGGCAGGTTGGTGGTCGGTTCCGGTCGTTGCACCGCACATGCACTCAAGCCCAGGGCCAGTGTGAGGACTGTGATTCGGGCGATGGTGTGCATGGCGGTGCTTTCCTGTTGTGTCCGGCTATTGGTCCGGGCTGTCGATGGTCAGTTTTTGTAGCGCAGTGGTGCTGCTGGCCAGAGGGCCGCTGCGACCGACCCACTCACCGGCGGTCGGTTGACCAGCCCGTGAGATGCGCGCAACCAGTTGGACTTCAGGGAAGTTCGACAGTTTCAACTGCGGCATCATTGCGTCAGCATCGCCCAGTTCGACGGTCACCGGCAGATCGGCCACGGTCAGGCGTTTGGCCGCCAGCGGTGCTGGTGGGCCGGAGGTGGCGCGAGCGAAGATGAACACGCTGTCGCCCGGTTTCACTTTGCTTCTGAGTTCGCTGGCCAGATCGACGCTGACTTTCAACAGCGCGGCTTTCGCGGCTACCGGTGCCTGAGCGACTTTGCCGCCACTGGCTTCCAGACGCTCGGCGGCGCGTTTGATCCCGCCTTGCAGCGCAGCGCGGGAGCTGTCCTCCGGCGGCAATTGCGCGAGCAAGCGGTTCCAATAATCGATAGCCTCCTGATAACGCTCGCCTTCAAACGCAGCGATGCCGAGCAGGCCGAGGCTGGTGACTTCTTTCGGATCCGCCTTCAGCGCTTCGTCAGTCAGCGCCTGAATCTTCGCCGACCATTTCTTGCCATCCGCAAAGTACTGCGCCTGTGCCCACTGGCCGAGCAGTTCCGGCTGACGACCCGCCAGATTGGCGGCGCGTTCGAACATCTTTGCTGCGTCCGCCGGGCGCTCTTGCGCCATGTAGGTGCGGCCAAGGAAATACAGTCCTTCTGCAGAATCCGGTTGCGCTGCAACAGCACGCTCCAGACGCTGGGTCATCTCTTCCATCGACTGCGGCGCCTGGGCGAATTCGCGGGTCAGTTCGACTTTGTCGGCAGCGCCAAAATGCAGATACAGCCCCAGGCCCAACACCGGCACCAGCACAGCCGCCAACAACGGCAACGGTTTACCCAGTCGGGAAACCCGTGGCGCGCTGACGCCTTCGGTATCTGCCAGCAACTCACGTGCAGCCTCGGCACGACCACTGTCCATTTGCGCAGCGTCGAGCACGCCTTCAGCCTGTTGCGCTTGCAACTCGGCGACACGCTCCTGATACAGCGCGACGTTCAGGGCAGTACGATCCTCTTCACGCTGGGCGCGACGCTCACGCAGCACCGGGATCAGTAGAAAACTCAGGGCGACCAGAAGCAACAGCCCTGCGGCAAGCCAGAAATCAATCATTCTTGGTTTTTATCCAACAGTTGGTCGAGGCGCTGACGCTCTTCGCTGGACAGCGCTTGCGGTGTCTCGGCACGCTGGCCGCGACGACGGCGGACGATCACCGCGATCACCACCAGACCACCGAGCAGCAGGCCGGCCGGGCCGAACCACAGCAGTGCGGTCTTGGCATTGAGTGCCGGTTTGTAGCGGACGAAATCACCGTAGCGATCGACCATGAAGTCGATGATCTGCTGGTTGTCCTTGCCCTCGCCGAGCATGCGGAAAATCTCTTTGCGCAAGTCAGCGGCAATCGGCGCGTTGGAGTCGGCGATGTCCTGGTTCTGGCACTTGGGGCAGCGCAGTTCCTTGGTCAGTTCGCGGAAGCGCTCGCGATCGCCTTCTTTGGCGAACTCATACGTATCGATGGCAGCATGGGCGACACCGGCCAGACTCAAGCCCAATACCAGCGCCGCTAAAAAACGCTTCATGGCTTGGCCTCATCGACCAGTGCCTGATACTTGGCCGCGAGTTTTTCACGCCAGACCTGCTCGTCGATCACACCGACGTACTTGTCGCGGATGATGCCCTTGGCGTCGATGAAGAAGGTTTCCGGCGCGCCGTAAACCCCTAGGTTGAGGCCCAGCGAGCCTTCGTCGTCGCGGATATCCAGCGCATACGGATTGTGGAATTCGGCCAGCCATTTCAAGGCATCGGCGTTGGTGTCCTTGTAGTTGATGCCGTAGATCACCACGCCGCGCTCGGCGAGTTTGTTCAGCACCGGATGCTCGACCCGGCAGGAAATGCACCAGGTGCCCCAGACATTGACCAGTGCCGGTTTGCCGAGAATGTCAGCCTTGGTCAGGCTCTTGTCGCCCTGCACATTTGGCAGGGAAAACTCCGGGAACGGCTTGTTGATCATCGCCGACGGCAGCTCCGCCGGATCGAGGTACAAACCGCGATAAAGAAACACCGCCACCAGCAGGAAAATCGCCAGTGGTACCAGCATCAACCAACGTCTCATGCTGCCGCTCCCGTCATGCCCAGCGCTTCACGCACCTTGGCTTTCACCTTGACCCGATAACGTCGATCCAGCGCCGCCAGCAACCCACCGAAACCAGTCAGCAGCCCGCCGAACCAGATCCAGCGCACGAACGGTTTGACGTGTACGCGTACAGCCCAGGCGCCGTTGTCCAGCGGTTCGCCGAGGGCGACGTAAAGGTCACGGGTGAAACCGGCATCGATGCCGGCTTCGGTCATCATCGAACTCTGCACGGTGTACAGGCGCTTTTCCGGGTGCAGCACGCTGATTTCCTTGCCGTCGCGGATCACCCGAATGGTGCCCTTGTCGGAGGTGAAGTTCGGCCCTTCAAAGTGCTTGGCGCCTTCGAAAATGAAGTGATAACCGGCCAGGTTCATCGATTCGCCCGGCGCCAGACGCAGGTCGCGCTCGGCACTGTTTTGACTCGACAACACTACGCCCAGCGCGCACACCGCGATGCCGAGGTGAGCGATCTGCATGCCCCAATAACTGCGGGTCAGCGTTGGCAAGCCTTTGATCAGGCCTCTGTGGCGAGTCTTGTCGAAGATGTCACGGACACCGGCGAGCAATACCCACGCCGCGAGCAGGAAAGTCGCGATCACCGCCCAGTTGAAATCGCCGTAAGCGACACCGGCCACCACCGCCAGCGCGACGCTGCCAAGCAGCACTGGCGTGAGCATGCTGCCCAGCCATTTCACCGGGGTGTCCTTCCAACGCACGATCACGCCGACCGCCATCACCATCATCAGCAATGCCATCAACGGAATGAAAAGCGCGTTGAAGTAAGGCGGGCCGACTGACATCTTCGCACCGCTGAGGGCATCGAGGATCAGCGGATACAGCGTGCCGAGCAGGATCATCGACGCCGCCACCACCAGCACCAGGTTGTTGCCCAGCAGCAGGGTTTCCCGCGACCACAGGTTGAAACCGACCTGACTCTTGACCACTGGCGCGCGCAGGGCGAACAGGGTCAGCGAGCCGCCGACCACGAACAACAGGAAGATCAGGATGAACACGCCGCGCTCCGGATCAGAGGCAAACGCGTGCACCGAAGTCAGCACGCCGGAGCGCACCAGGAACGTACCGAGCAGGCTCAGCGAAAACGCGGCAATCGCCAGCAACACCGTCCAGCTCTTGAACACGCCACGTTTTTCGGTGACCGCCAGCGAGTGGATCAGCGCGGTGCCGACCAGCCACGGCATGAACGAGGCGTTTTCCACCGGGTCCCAGAACCACCAGCCACCCCAGCCGAGTTCGTAATAGGCCCACCACGAACCGAGGGTGATGCCGATGCCGAGGAAGGCCCAGGCAACGATGGTCCATGGACGCGACCAGCGCGCCCACGCGGCATCCAGTCGACCGCCCATCAACGCCGCGATGGCAAAGGCAAACGCCACCGAAAAACCGACGTAACCCATGTACAACATTGGCGGGTGCACGATCAGGCCGATGTCTTGCAACAGTGGATTCAAGTCAGCGCCATTGCTCGGCATTTGCGGCAGGATGCGCTTGAACGGGTTGGACGTCAGGATCAGGAACAGCAAGAAACCGGTGCTGATCATGCCCATCACCGCCAGTACACGAGCGAGCATGACTTGCGGCAACTGCCGCGAGAACACCGACACGGCGAAGGTCCAGCCGCCGAGGATCAGGGCCCACAGCAGCAACGACCCTTCGTGGGCGCCCCACACCGCGCTGAATTTGTAATACCACGGCAACGCGGTGTTGGAGTTGTTGGCGACATAGGCGACGGAGAAGTCATCAGTCATGAATGCGTAGGTCAGAATGCCGAACGCAAATAGCAAAAAGGCAAACTGACCCCACGCCGCCGGCTGTGCCAGGCTCATCCAGAAACGATCGCCGCGCCAGGCACCGATCAATGGCACCACGGCCTGCACCAGCGCAAAACACAGCGCCAGAATCATCGCCAGATGACCCAACTCAGGAATAAAAATCGCCGAGGTCATCGATCAACCCTCCTTCGCAGGCGTTGGTGCCGATTGACCGCTGTCTTTCAAGGCTTTGGTCACTTCCGGCGGCATGTATTTTTCGTCGTGCTTGGCCAGCACTTCATCGGCCACCACCACGCCGTCGGCGTTGAGCTTGCCGAGGGCGACGATGCCCTGCCCTTCGCGGAACAGATCCGGGAGGATGCCGCGATAGGCGATGGTCACGGATTTATTGAAGTCAGTGACGACGAATTTGACGTCCAGCGAATCCTTCGAGCGCTGCAGCGAACCGGCCTCAACCATGCCGCCGGCGCGGATGCGCGTGTCTTGCGGCGCTTCGCCATTGGCGATCTGCGTCGGCGTGTAGAACAGATTGATGTTCTGCTGCAGGGCGCTGAGGGCCAGGCCGACGGCAGCGCCGACCCCGACCAGAATGGCCAGAATGATGATCAGACGTTTCTTGCGCAGCGGATTCACTTGCCGTTCTCCCGGCGCAGACGACGCGCCTCTTGTTGCAGATAGCGCTTGCGGGCCGCAATCGGCGCCACCACGTTGAGGATCAGCACCGCCAGACAGATGCCATAGGCCGACCAGACATACAGGCCATGATGGCCCATGGCGAGGAAGTCGCCGAATGAAGCAAAACTCATCGAGCGGCCTCCAGACTGTGCTGCACTTCTTCTTTCACCCAACTGGCGCGGGCTTCGCGCTTGAGCACTTCCAGACGCATGCGCAGCAACAGCACGGCGCCGAAGAAGCAGTAGAAACCCAGCACCGTCAGCAACAATGGCAGCCACATTTGCGCCGGCATCGCCGGTTTTTCAGTGAGGGTGAAGGTCGCGCCTTGGTGCAGGGTGTTCCACCACTCCACCGAGTATTTGATGATCGGGATGTTGATCACACCGACGATGGCCAGCACGGCGCAGGCCTTGGCGGCGCTGTCGCGGTTGCTGATCGCATTGCCTAGCGCGATCACGCCGAAATACAGGAACAGCAGAATCAGCATTGAGGTCAAGCGCGCATCCCAGACCCACCACGAGCCCCAGGTCGGTTTGCCCCAGATCGCCCCGGTGACCAGCGCCACGGCGGTCATCCACGCGCCGATCGGTGCCGCGCATTGCAGGGCGACGTCGGCCAGTTTCATCTTCCACACCAGCCCGACCACACCGCACACCGCCAGCATCACGTAGATCGACTGAGCGAGCATCGCGGCAGGTACGTGGATATAGATGATGCGAAAGCTGTTGCCTTGCTGATAATCCGGCGGCGCGAAGGCCAGGCCCCAAACGACGCCGACGCCGATCAGTAGCAACGCTGCGATGCTCAACCATGGCAGGAACTTGCTGCTGATGCCGTAGAACCACTTGGGCGAGCCGAGCTTGTGAAACCAGGTCCAGTTCATACTGTTTCCATCACGGATGCCGCTCATCGGTGTGAGCTGGCATAGGGTCATGCTTTTATTAAAAAGCGGTTAATTTTAACCAGACCTCATTATTATTCGCCGACGCTGATCTTCAGGCCAGCAGCTATTGCAAAGGGTGTCAGGGTGATCGCCAGTGCGGTCAGGCTCCCAAGCCACAGCAGATACCCGGTCGCCGGCATGCCTTGGAGGGCTGCCTGCAAGGCGCCACTGCCAAGGATCAACACCGGGATGTACAACGGCAGAATCAGCAGCGCCAGCAACAGGCCGCCGCGTTTCAAACCGACCGTCAGTGCCGCGCCCACCGCGCCGAGCAAGCTCAGCACCGGTGTTCCCAGCAGCAACGAAAACAGCAAAACCGGCAGGCAGGCGGCAGGCAAACCGAGCATCAACGCCAGCAGCGGTGAGAGCAGAACCAGTGCCAGCCCGGAGAAAAGCCAGTGTGCCAGCACCTTGGCCAAGACCAGAAGTGGCAGCGGGTGCGACGAAAGGACCCACTGTTCCAGCGAGCCATCCTCGAAATCACTGCGGAACAGCCCGTCCAGCGAGAGCAGGACCGACAACAGCGCCGCCACCCAGACTAACCCGGGGGACAGGTTTTGCAACACTTGAGTTTCCGGGCCGACGGCCAGCGGGAACAAAGCAATGACGATGGCAAAGAAAATCAGCGGATTGGCCAGCTCCGCCGGGCGGCGAAACAGCAATCGGGATTCACGGGCAACCAGCAGGCCAAACACACTCATACTGCCCAGTTCCCCAGATCGATGTCGCGATAACCGGCAGGCATCCGGCTCAGCGTGTGGTGCGTGGTCAACACCACCAGACCACCGCGTTCGCAGTGTCCGGCCAGATGCTCTTCGAGCTGCGCCACACCTTGTTTGTCCAGAGCGGTAAACGGCTCATCGAGAATCCACAATGGCGGGCTGTCGAGATACAAACGCGCCAGCGCCACGCGACGTTGCTGACCGGCGGACAGGCTGTGGCAGGGAACATCTTCGAAACCGCGCAATCCTACAGCTGCCAGCGCTTGCCAGATGGCCTCGCGTTCGGCGGGATGATGCAGGGCACAAAGCCAGGAAAGGTTCTCTTCCGGGGTCAGCAGGTCCTTGATCCCGGCGGCGTGGCCGATCCACAGCAGGTTGCGTGCGAGTTCGCTGCGTTGTTCGGTCAGCGGCTGGCCATTGAGCAGGACGTGCCCGGCGGTCGGCTGCATCAGCCCGGACAACAGGCGCAAAAGGCTGGTCTTGCCGCTGCCGTTGGGTCCGCTGATCTGCACCATATCGCCGCTGGCGAGTCTCAATTCGAGATTTTCGAAGAGCAGCCGCAGATCACGTTCACACGCGAGGGCAACGGTTTGCAGGACAGGACTGGTCAAGGGATCACGGGCCTTATACGGTTCAAGTCGGCTCTGGCGCGGCCGTTAAAGAGATGCAGCATAGATGCATTGACGGCTCGATCTAGAGAGCTGGGTCAAACAATTGCTATGTTTTTTATTCGAAGCGCAAGACGGGCGGCATTATACATGTCGTGCCTTACTCTCAAGAGTGCATTTTCCTCAGGTTGTGTCCGCGTATGACAGGCGAAATGAACATCCTCCCGCTCCTGCCCACCACCCCGGCGACCGTGCGTCCGCAGGTCGGTGAGCTGCTCAAGCTGCTGACCCCGGTCGAAGGCCTGATCGGCGCCGGGCAAAGCGCCAAAGCCGAGGTGTTGTCGCTCAAGCAGGCGGATCAGACCTTTCAGTTATTGCTCAAGGTGACCGTCGACGGCGGACGCCAGACCACCGTGCAGGCGACCAGCAATCTGCCATTGCCGCAAGGCACCAGTCTGGCGATCACCCAGCCCTCGGCGGGCAACCTGGCGATTACCGTGCAGCAAGCCATCGCCAGCAGCGTCGCCACCCTCACCCGCATCGACACCGCGCAATTGCCAGTCGGCACGCTGCTGCAAGGCAAAGTGCTGACCTCGCAGGCGCTGCCGCAGACGCCGGGGCAAGCCGCGGTGTTCCGCTCGTTGGTCAGCCTGCTCAACACCGCACAGAGCGGCAGCACACTGACCATCGATAGCCCGCAGCCACTGCGCATCGGCACCTTGCTTTCGGCGCTGGTGGAAGATGCACAAACTCTCAAGTTTCTGCCGATGAGCAGCCGCCAGGAACAACTGGCCGTCAGTCAGCAACTGCTCGGCCAGCAAAGTCGTCAGGCCTCCCTGACAGGGTTGCTGAATGCTTTGCAGAATCTGCCGAGCGATACCGATCAGGCATCGCAGGATTTGCGCGCGGTGGTCGACAAACTCCTTGCCAGCCTGCCGGACGTGCAACAACTGAGCACCGCCAAAGGCGTGGCGCTGGCGCTGGCCAACAGCGGCGCGTTCCTCGAAGCCAAACTGTTGACCGGGCAGAACCCGACGCTGGCCCCGGACATGAAGGCCGACCTGCTGAAGCTGATCGCGCAACTGACTCCGGGCCTGCCGAGCAGCACCAGTTTCAACGCGATCATCGCCGCCAACACCCTGGCGCAAGCGCTGCCGAGTTTCGTGCGTAATGCGCTCGGCATGCTCGGTCAGGTCAGCGCGAAACCGGTGCCGAGCAGCTTCCCGCTGCCCGACCGCTTGCTGCAAAGTCTGGACGGCGAAGGCGATCTGGAACAGTTGCTGCGCCTCGCCGCCGCTGCGGTATCGCGCCTGCAAAGTCATCAACTATCAAGTCTGGAGCAGACCGGCGTTACCGACGATGGGCGTCTGCTCAGCACCTGGCAACTGGAAATCCCCATGCGCAATCTGCAGGACATCGTGCCGCTGCAGGTCAAGTTCCAGCGTGAAGAAGCCCCGGAGCGAGAGCCGCAACCGAACGAACGTCGCGAGGAACGCGAGCCCAAGCAACAACTGTGGCGCGTCGATCTGGCGTTCGACATGGAACCGCTCGGGCCGCTGCAGATTCAGGCGCAACTGATCGCCGGCAGCCTTTCCAGCCAACTGTGGGCCGAACGGCCGTACACCGCTGACCTGATCGAAAACAACCTGTTCGCCCTGCGCCAGCGCCTGCTTGATCGCGGGCTCAACGTTGGCGATATCGACTGCCATCTCGGCACCCCGCCGCAAGGCAATCAAACCCGTCTTGAGCACCGCTGGGTCGACGAAACCGCATGAACGATTCCACTGCCCCACGCCAGGCCATCGCCCTCAAATACGACGGCAACCACGCCCCGACCCTCACCGCCAAAGGCGACGAAGAGCTGGCCGAAGAAATCCTGCGCATTGCTCGCGATTGCGAAGTGCCGATTTACGAAAATGCCGAATTGGTGCGGCTGTTGGCGCGGATGGAATTGGGCGACAGCATTCCTGAGGAGCTGTATCGCACGATCGCCGAAATCATCGCGTTTGCGTGGAATCTGAAGGGGAAATTTCCCGAGGGGCAGGATCCGGATGCGCCGATGGTCGAGAAGGATGTGACCGATCGCGGGGATGATTACTGAGCCTTAAAAGCAAAAGATCGCAGCCTTCGGCAGCTCCTACATTGGAATGCGTTTCCCTGTAGGAGCTGCCGAAGGCTGCGATCTTTTGATCTTGCTTGCCGCTAAAAGCTCGAAGCTCTTAGCTGCCTTTATGTAGTTTGCGCATCAACTCCGCCTCAGCCTGGGTCAACCCGCAGGACTGAGTCAGTTCATCAACGCTCGCACCCATGCCCACCAGTTTCGCCGCTTGGGCGAATGACAGGCTCGATGGATCGCGCTGTTCCAGCTGAACGATTTTGTCCGGCAAAGGGCTGACTACCGCACGCAACTCGTGCAGCGCCTCGCCCATGCGCACATTACCGTTCTGGTAATCGTCGACACGCTTGGCCAGGTCCTTGATGCGCTGATCACGCAGCGCATCGCCCTGAGCCTGTTGCGCAGCAATGACTTTTTGCGCCTTGATGTACGACACAAACATTGCCAGCGTGCCTGCCCAGAAGAGGAACAGGACAATGACCGCAACCTCGAGAATCAATCAGATATTCTCCAGGTCCGACCATTCTTCTTCGCTCATCATCTTGTCCAGCTCGACCAGGATCAGCAACTCGTTGTTCTTGTTGCACACGCCCTGGATGAACTTGGCCGACTCTTCGTTGCCGACGTTCGGCGCCGTCTCGATTTCCGACTGACGCAGGTAAACCACTTCGGCCACGCTGTCGACCATGATGCCAACGACTTGCTTGTCGGCTTCGATGATGACGATACGGGTGTTGTCGCTGATCTCGCCGCTGTTCAGGCCGAAGCGCTGACGGGTGTCGATCACGGTAACCACGTTACCGCGCAGGTTGATGATGCCCAGCACGTAGCTTGGCGCGCCCGGCACCGGAGCGATCTCGGTGTAGCGCAGCACTTCCTGAACGCGCATCACGTTGATGCCGTAGGTTTCGTTGTCCAGTTTGAAGGTAACCCATTGCAGGATCGGATCTTCAGAACCTTTTGCATTCGTCGCCTGACTACTCATACCCTGACCCCTCGAAAAAACCGCGCTGAGCGGTGTGTGTTCTGTGTGGCGGCATTCAACAATGCCGTCGCCTGATTGTTATGTCGGCTGCTATGTCGGTTTATGTAGCGGCTTGTGGCCGCTCAGGTGCTTTGCCCCACCGCTGGCGATCAACTCGGCCAGTGCGGAAACGTCAAGCAATGCACACATGTGCTCAATCACGGTGCCGGCGAGCCATGGCCGCTGACCCCGGTGACTTCTCCATTTGATTTCATTCGGATCCAGACGCAACGAGCGACTGACCTGATGCACCGCCAGGCCCCACTCGTAACCTTGTACCGAAATCACGTACTGCAAGCCCTGACGGAAGTCATCGCGATAGCGATCCGGCATGACCCAGCGCGCGGTATCCAGCACTTTCAGGTTGCCGGCCTGGCTCGGCAGAATCCCGAGGAACCATTCCGGCTGACCGAACAGCGGCGTCAGCTCGTGGCCGGCCAGCGAATAGATCGAGCCAAGGCACACCAGCGGCACTGCCAGGGTCAGACCGGCGACGTCGAACAGCAGGCATTCGAAGGCTTCCGAGGCCCAGGCCGGGCGACCATCGGTTTCCACCGGTGGCGGCGTGTTGTTCGGCGGCAGATGCACTTCGACCAGCGGCGGAACCAGCGTTTGCTCGACGGGTGCGGGTGCAACTGGAGCAGGAGCCGGTTCGACCACGGCCGGTTCCGGCGCGGTTTTCAGCAGTTGGGTTTGCAGCAGCGGTGCCAGTGTCGAGACCGACGCGCGAACCGGCTCGGCCTCTTCGATCAATGCAACCGGTGCTTTGGTCACCGCTGCGGCGGCAGGCGCGGCAACCGGCGCAGCAGGCCGGGCAGCCTTCTGCGCATCACGTGCCTGCTCTTCCAGTACCGCAGCCTGGAACTCGTCCAGCGCCTCGCTGCTTTCCACAACTTCAGGCTGCGCCTCAATGACCGGCGGCAGCTCCTCAGGAATTTCCTGCAGCAAATTATCCAGATAAGACTGCAGCGCCAATTGCGGCTTAGACGTCAACTTCAAAGGCCGATTCATACACAACCCCATGTAGGAGCTGCCGCAGGCTGCGATCTTTTGATCTTTTCAGGAGCGCCACAAGGCAAGATCAAAAGATCGCAGCCTGCGGCAGCTCCTACAAGGTTCAACGTCATTCAAGCCACCTGCGGAACAAGTTGTTGCGCCAACAGGTGCTTGAGCAGCGCGCGATACGCCAGCACGCCACGGCTCTTGCCGTCGAATTGCGAAGGCGTGACGCCGGCTCGGCTGGCGTCGCGCAGACGGGTATCGACCGGGATATAACCCTGCCAGATCTCGTCGGGGAATTTGTCACGCAGCACGCGCAAGGTATGCATCGAGGCCTGGGTACGGCGATCAAACAGGGTCGGCACGATGCTGAACGGCAACGCCTGTTTGCGCGAGCGGTTGATCATCGCCAGGGTGTTGACCATGCGTTCCAGGCCTTTGACGGCCAGGTGTTCGGTCTGCACCGGGATCACCAGTTGCTGGCTCGCCGCAAGGGCGTTGACCATCAGCACGCCGAGCAACGGCGGGCTGTCGATCACCGCGTAATCGAAGTCCTGCCACAGTTGCGCCAGACTCTTGGCGATTACAAGACCGAGGCCACTCTGCCCCGGCGACTGCCGCTCAAGGGTTGCCAGCGCGGTGCTCGACGGCAGCAGGGAAATGCGTTCGTCACTGGTCGACAACAGCAACTGCCCCGGCAGGCCTTGCGGCACGCTGCCCTTGTGTAGAAACAGGTCGTAGTTGCTGTGTTCCAGGCTGTCGGGGTCGTAGCCGAAATAGCTGGTCATCGAGCCGTGCGGGTCGAGATCGACCACAACCACGCGCTTGCCCGCCTCGGCCAGCAACCCGGCTAAAGCGATGGAAGATGTGGTTTTACCGACACCACCCTTTTGATTGGCGACTGCCCAGACTCTCATTCAGTTCGTTCCTCCCGGCCGATATGCTCGACCGAGACATAGCTCAGCGTGTTAATGCGGGTGACGGAGAATTGACGGCACTCTCGCGTCCCGGCGTCTTGACCGGGGTCGGTGCAGTTTGTGTGCCAGCCCGCTTCAATGCAGCGTCCGGTTGCGCATTGGCGGTTCCGGTGCCCGTGAGGCTGCGACGTACATCGAGATTGCGCGAGACCACCAGCACCACCCGGCGGTTTTTTCCCCGGCCTTCAGCGGTAGCGTTGTTGGCCACCGGTTGAAACTCGCCGTAACCCACCGATGCCAATCGGCCAGGGTTCACGCCCTGCATGGCCAGCATGCGCACGATGCTCGCCGAACGCGCCGAGGACAGTTCCCAGTTGGTCGGGTACTGCGCGGTGCGGATTGGCTGATCGTCGGTGAAGCCTTCAACGTGGATCGGGTTGTCGAACGGTTTCAGAATCGCTGCAACCTTGTCGATGATGTTGAACGCAATGTCACTCGGCATGGCGTCGCCGCTGCCGAACAACAGGCTGGAGTTGAGTTCGATCTCGACCCACAGCTCGTTGCCACGCACAGTCATCTGGTTGGAGCTGATCAGGTCACCGAACGCGGCGCTGATGTCATCGGCGATGCTTTTCAGCGGATCGCTGGCACCGGCGATACCGGCATCGATCTGCTCGGCGTCCTTGACCAGCGGCTTGGCCGGAGTCACGGTTTTCGGTCGTTCGTCGCCGATCTGGATCGGTTTGAGCGCGCGGTCGGAGTCTTTGAAGACGCCGACCAGCGCTTCGGAAATTTCCTTGTACTTGCCTTCGTTGATCGACGAAATCGAGTACATGACCACGAAGAACGCGAACAGCAACGTGATGAAGTCAGCGTAGGAAACCAGCCAGCGTTCGTGGTTTACATGCTCTTCCTGGTGGCGACGACGTGCCATGAGGTTATTCCCTTAATCCATGAAGCCTTGCAGCTTCAACTCAATGGAGCGAGGGTTTTCACCTTCGGCGATCGACAGGATCCCTTCCAACAACATTTCGCGATAACGCGACTGCCGCAACGCAATTGACTTCAGCTTGGCAGCGATCGGCAGCAACACCAGGTTGGCACTGGCTACACCGTAGATGGTCGCGACGAACGCCACGGCGATGCCGCTGCCCAGTTGCGTCGGATCCGCGAGGTTGCCCATCACATGGATCAGGCCCATCACCGCACCGATGATGCCGATGGTTGGCGCGTAGCCGCCCATGCTTTCAAAGACTTTTGCCGCCTCAATGTCACGCGCTTCCTGGGTGTAGAAATCCACCTCGAGGATGCTGCGGATCGCTTCCGGCTCGGCACCGTCGACCAGCAGTTGCAGGCCTTTGCGCGAGTAATTGTCGGGTTCGGCATCGGCCACGCCTTCCAGACCCAGCAGGCCTTCCTTGCGTGCGGTGAGGCTCCAGTTGACGACGCGATCAATGCCACCGGCCAGATCGACCCGTGGCGGAAACAGAATCCAGGCAAGGATCTGCATGGCGCGTTTGAACGCGCTCATCGGCGATTGCAGCAGTGCGGCACCGATGGTGCCGCCCAGTACGATCAATGCCGCCGGGCCGTTGGCCAGCGCACCGAGGTGACCACCCTCAAGGTAGTTACCACCGATGATGGCGACGAACGCCATGATGATCCCGATAAGGCTTAAAACATCCATCAGAGACACGCCTCGACAATGTGTTTGCCGATGTCGTCGAGGCTGTACACCGCGTCGGCGAGGTCGGCTTTGACGATGGCCATCGGCATGCCGTAGATCACGCAGCTTGCCTCATCTTGTGCCCAGACCGCGCTGCCGCCCTGCTTGAGCAGACGCGCGCCCTCACGGCCGTCGGCGCCCATGCCGGTCAACACCACCGCCAGAACTTTGTCGCCGTAGGATTTCGCTGCAGAACCGAAAGTGATGTCAACGCAAGGCTTGTAGTTCAGACGCTCGTCGCCCGGGAGGATTTTCACCGCGCCACGGCCGTCGATCATCATTTGCTTGCCACCCGGCGCCAGCAACGCCAGGCCCGGACGCAGGATGTCGCCATCCTCGGCTTCCTTGACGCTGATGCGGCAGAGCTTGTCGAGACGCTCGGCAAACGCCTTGGTGAACGCTGCCGGCATGTGCTGGATCAGCACGATCGGCGCCGGAAAATTCGCCGGCAACTGAGTCAGCACACGTTGCAGGGCCACCGGGCCGCCAGTCGAGGTACCGATGGCAACCAGTTTGTAGGCTTTGCGTTTCGGCGCTGGCGACGAAGCGCTGGCGGCCGGAGCACGGCTTGGAGCAGGAGCAGGTGCATGCACAGGCGCGTGTGCCGGACGTGCCGGTGCGCTGGTGCTGTGGCTGCTGAAGCTGGATGGCGCCGGTGCAGGCGTTGGCGCTGCGGCTGGAGCCGGTGCGCTATAAGCACTGAAACGACGGTTACTGCGCGAGATGCTATGGACCTTCTCGCACAACAGTTGCTTGACCTTCTCCGGGTTACGCGAGATGTCTTCGAAATTCTTCGGCAGGAAATCCACCGCGCCAGCGTCCAGCGCATCCAGGGTGACCCGGGCGCCTTCGTGCGTCAGCGAGGAGAACATCAACACCGGGGTCGGGCAGCGCTGCATGATGTGCCGCACTGCCGTGATGCCGTCCATCATCGGCATCTCGTAGTCCATGGTGATCACGTCCGGCTTGAGTGCCAGGGCCTGATCGATCGCCTCTTTACCGTTGGTGGCGGTGCCGACCACCTGAATGCTCGGATCCGCTGAAAGAATTTCCGAGACGCGGCGGCGGAAAAAACCCGAATCGTCCACCACCAGGACTTTGACTGCCATAAACACTCCATTAGGTGCTGCGGGACGTTGTCGCCCCGCCGCCCCGGATTCAAATACGCCGTGCGGCGTAACGCTTGAGCATGCTTGGAACATCGAGAATCAGCGCGATGCGGCCGTCACCGGTAATGGTGGCGCCGGACATGCCCGGAGTGCCCTGCAGCATTTTGCCCAATGGCTTGATGACCACTTCTTCCTGACCGACCAGTTGATCGACGACGAAGCCGATCCGCTGAGTGCCCACCGAAAGGATCACCACGTGGCCTTCACGCTGCTCTTCGTGAGCGGCGGAGCTGACCAGCCAGCGCTTGAGGTAGAACAATGGCAGCGCCTTGTCCCGCACGATCACCACTTCCTGACCGTCGACGACGTTGGTGGTCGACAGGTCGAGGTGGAAGATCTCGTTGACGTTGACCAACGGGAACGCAAATGCCTGATTGCCGAGCATGACCATCAGGGTTGGCATGATCGCGAGGGTCAGCGGCACCTTGATGACGATCTTCGAGCCCTGGCCCTTGGTCGAGTAGATGTTGATCGAACCGTTGAGCTGGGAAATCTTGGTCTTCACCACGTCCATGCCGACACCACGACCGGAGACGTCGGAGATCTCGGTCTTGGTCGAGAAACCCGGGGCGAAAATCAGGTTGTAGCACTCGGTATCGCTGAGGCGATCGGCCGCGTCCTTGTCCATCACACCGCGTTTTACCGCGATGGCGCGCAGGACGTTCGGGTCCATGCCTTTGCCGTCATCGGAAATCGACAGCAGGATATGGTCGCCTTCCTGTTCGGCCGCGAGCACCACGCGACCGCCACGAGCCTTGCCCGACGCTTCGCGTTCTTCCGGCGACTCGATGCCGTGGTCGACGGCGTTGCGCACCAAGTGGACCAGCGGGTCGGCCAGGGCCTCGACAAGGTTTTTGTCGAGGTCGGTTTCTTCACCCACCAGTTCCAGGTTGATCTCTTTCTTGAGCTGACGCGCGAGGTCACGAACCAGACGCGGGAAGCGCCCGAAGACCTTTTTGATCGGCTGCATCCGCGTTTTCATGACGGCGGTCTGCAAGTCAGCCGTGACCACGTCGAGGTTCGACACGGCCTTTTGCATGGCTTCATCGCCGCTGTTCAGGCCCAGACGCACCAGACGGTTACGCACCAGCACCAGTTCGCCGACCATGTTCATGATTTCGTCGAGACGGGCGGTGTCGACACGCACGGTGGTTTCGGCTTCGCTCGCCGGTTTTTCCGGTGGCGGTGTAGCCGGCGCACGGGCCGGAGCCGGTGCAGCAGCGGCAGCCGGTTTTGGCGCCTCGGCTTTTGGCTCAGGCTTGGCGGCAGGCTTGGGCGCTGCAGCAGCGGCCGGTGCCTTGGCAGCAGGCGTGGCGACGGTCGAAGCACTGCCAGCAGCAGCGGTGCCGACTTCGGAGAACTTGCCTTTGCCGTGCAGTTCGTCGAGCAGCGATTCGAACTCGTGATCGCTGATCAGATCGCTGCCGGCAGCGGCGGCCGCTGGAGCAGCAGGCGCAGGTGCCGAAGCAATCGCCGACTCCAGCGCATCCACGGCAAAGTTGCCCTTGCCATGCAACTGATCGAGCAAGGCTTCGAATTCGTCGTCGGTGATGTCAGAGCTGTCGCCCTTGGCCGGAGCCGCAGGGGCTGCCGCCGCTGGCGCAACCGCGTCCACCGCAAACTGGCCCTTGCCGTGCAGTTGATCGAGCAACGACTCGAACTCGGCATCGGTGATTTCATCGCTCGCGGCTTCAGCGGCCGTTTGCGCAGGGGCAGCAGCGGCCGGGGCTTCGGCTTCAGCCTTGACGGCGTTCAGCGAATCCAGCAGCTGTTCAAATTCGTTATCGGTGATGTCGCCCGACGAGTCGCCTTCGACGACCAGTTCTTCGATCATCTCGGCCACTGGCGAAGCCGGGGCTGCGTCCGCCGATTGCGGTTCGGCCAGACGCGCCAAGGCGGCCAGCAGCTCCGGCGTGGCGGCGGTGATCGGAGCACGCTCACGAACTTCAGTGAACATGCTGTTCACCGCGTCCAGTGCTTCGAGGACAACGTCCATCAGTTCTGCATCAACGCGACGCTCACCCTTACGCAGGATGTCGAACACGTTTTCGGCGATGTGACAGCACTCCACCAGCTCATTGAGCTGAAGGAAGCCGGCGCCCCCTTTTACAGTGTGGAAACCGCGAAAAATTGCGTTGAGCAGATCTGCGTCATCCGGGCGGCTTTCCAGCTCGACCAGTTGTTCGGACAGTTGCTCAAGAATCTCGCCGGCCTCAACCAGGAAATCCTGAAGGATCTCTTCATCGGCGCCGAAGCTCATTAATGGGGTGCTCCTACAGGTCTAAAAACCCAAAAAACCTAAAATTCCAAAACTCTAGAACCCGAGGCTGGATAACAAATCGTCCACATCGTCCTGACCGGACACAACGTCTTCTCGTTTATCGGCATGAATCTGCGGACCTTCACCCTGCGAGAGATGTTTTTGTGGATCTTTTTCTGCAAGCATCGCGGCGCGGTCATGTTCGATGCCCGCAAAGCGGTCCACCTGACTGGCCATGAGCACGAGTTTGAGCAAATTGCTTTCGACTTCGGTGACCAGTTGGGTCACACGCTTGATCACCTGACCGGTCAGGTCCTGGTAATCCTGGGCCAGCAGGATGTCGTTGAGATTGCTCGACACCGCACGGTTGTCCGTGCTGCTGCGTGACAGAAAACCGTCGACCCGGCGCGCCAGTTCACGGAACTCTTCAGCCCCGACCTCGCGACGCATGAAGCGACCCCAATCGGCGCTCAAGGTCTGCGCTTCGTCAGCCAGACCATTGACCACCGGCGTGGCGCTTTCCACCAGATCCATGGTGCGGTTAGCCGCGGCTTCCGTCAGCTTGACCACATAACCCAGGCGTTCGGTGGCGTCGGTGATTTGCGACACTTCCTCGGCCTGCGGCATGTTCGGGTCGATCTGGAAGTTGACGATCGCACTGTGCAATTCACGTGTGAGCTTGCCGACTTCCTGGTACAGGCCACGGTCACGGGTCTGATTGAGCTCATGGATCAGTTGCACAGCGTCGCCGAACCTGCCTTTTTCAAGGCTTTCGACCAGTTCGACCGCGTGTTTTTTCAGGGTCGACTCGAAATCGCCCTGTGAAGATTCGTTATGCTCCATAGCTCCCCCGCGCGTTCATCAGCCGATGCGTTCGAAAATCTTCTCGATTTTGTCTTTCAACGCCTGAGCCGTGAAAGGTTTGACTACGTAGCCGTTTACACCGGCCTGAGCGGCTTCGATGATCTGCTCGCGCTTGGCTTCTGCAGTCACCATCAGCACTGGCAGGTGCTTGAGTTTTTCATCGGCACGCACGTGGCGCAGCAGGTCGATACCGGTCATGCCCGGCATGTTCCAGTCCGTTACCAGAAAGTCGATGCTGCCGCTGTTGAGCACTGGAATGGCAGTCACGCCATCGTCAGCCTCGACGGTGTTGGTGAACCCAAGATCACGCAGCAGGTTCTTGATGATCCGCCGCATCGTTGAGAAGTCATCAACGATGAGGATTTTCATGTCTTTGTTCAATTCGACCTCCAAGCAGTCTTAAACGCGCCCAGCACCTGGACGCGCCACTTCAATCAATCGGCGCAGCACTTGAAGACTGTCTGGAGCACAACAGAGCAAGACCGGTGCCGTTCATCACCGCACCAGCCTCGTTCGCAGTGTCCCCACACTGCCTTCAGCGCGCTCGCCACTCCCCCAAACGCCCCCGCAAACGGGCCGCGCACTGGCTGTGTAACTGGCTGACCCGCGATTCACTGACGCCAAGGACTTCACCGATCTCCTTGAGGTTCAGCTCTTCGTCGTAGTACAGCGCCAACACCAGTCGCTCACGCTCCGGCAAATTGGCAATCGCGTCCGCCAACGCTGCCTGGAAACGTTCATCTTCCAGATCGCGTGACGGCTCAAGATGAGCACTCGCGCCATCCTCGTGCAGCCCTTCGTGTTCGCCGTCCTGCAACAGATCGTCGAAACTGAACAGGCGACTGCCCAAGGTGTCATTCAAAATCCCGTAGTAATCGTCGAGACTCAATTGGAGTTCGGCTGCAACCTCGTGATCTTTAGCGTCACGGCCGGTTTTAGCTTCAATTGAGCGAATTGCGTCGCTGACCATACGGGTATTGCGGTGAACCGAGCGTGGTGCCCAGTCCCCTTTGCGCACTTCGTCGAGCATCGCGCCGCGGATTCGAATGCCCGCGTACGTTTCGAAACTGGCGCCTTTGCTGGCGTCATATTTGGTCGAGACTTCGAGCAGGCCGATCATCCCGGCCTGGATCAGGTCTTCGACCTGCACACTCGCCGGCAACCGTGCCAGCAAGTGGTAGGCAATGCGTTTGACCAGCGGCGCGTAACGCTCGATCAGCTCGTACTGAGCGTCGCGTGCCGACTTCTTGTAGTAGTTCATACCGCTTGCTGTCATAGCACGGGCCCTGCCGTTTGCTGCACGAGGCGCTCGACGAAAAACTCGAGATGGCCACGCGGGTTGGCGGGCAGCGGCCAGGTGTCGACCTTCTGTGCAATGGCCTTGAATGCCAGCGCGCACTTGGAGCGCGGGAAGGCTTCGTAAACGGCACGCTGCTTCTGCACCGCTTTACGCACGCTTTCGTCGTAAGGCACGGCGCCGACGTATTGTAGGGCCACGTCAAGGAACCGATCCGTGACCTTGGTCAACTTGGCGAACAGGTTGCGCCCTTCCTGCGGGCTCTGCGCCATGTTGGCGAGGACGCGGAAGCGGTTCATGCCGTAATCGCGGTTAAGCAGTTTGATCAGTGCGTAGGCGTCAGTGATCGAGGTTGGCTCGTCGCAGACCACCAGCAACACTTCTTGCGCGGCGCGTACGAAACTGACTACCGAGTCACCAATACCCGCAGCGGTGTCGATCACCAGTACGTCGAGATTGTCGCCGATGTCGCTGAACGCCTGAATCAGGCCGGCATGTTGCGCCGGGCTCAGGTGGACCATGCTCTGCGTGCCGGACGCGGCCGGGACGATGCGGATGCCACCGGGGCCTTGCAACAGCACGTCGCGCAATTCGCAACGGCCTTCGATCACGTCGGCCAGTGTGCGTTTAGGGGTCAGACCCAACAAAACGTCGACGTTCGCCAGTCCCAGATCGGCGTCCAGCAGCATGACCCGACGGCCAAGCTCTGCCAGCGCCAGAGACAAGTTCACTGACACGTTAGTCTTGCCGACGCCACCTTTGCCGCCGGTCACCGCGATCACCTGTACGGGATGCATGCTGCCCATGTTATTTCTTTACCTTGTCTTGCATAGACGGAGGCCACATTACTGGCTGCGCGTTCACAACCGGAACAATGCATGGCAGACCATCGATGTAGGTACAAAAACTGTTCATGAATACCTCAGCCTACCTGCTTGGTCGGGCTGTGATAGATATCAGCGAACATGTCAGCCATGGCTTCTTCGCTGGGTTCTTCCTGCATTTGCACGCTGACGGCGCGGCTGACCAGTTGATGACGGCGCGGCAGATGCAAATCATCCGGAATCCGTGGGCCATCGGTCAGGTACGCGACCGGCAATTCATGACTGATCGCCAGGCTCAACACTTCGCCAAGGCTGGCCGTTTCATCCAGTTTAGTCAGGATGCACCCGGCTAGCCCGCAACGCTTGTAACTGTGATAAGCGGCGGTTAGAACCTGTTTCTGGCTGGTGGTTGCCAAGACCAGATAATTTTTTGAACGAATGCCACGCCCGGCCAGGCTTTCCAGCTGCATGCGCAGCGCCGGATCGCTGGCTTGCAGGCCAGCAGTATCGATCAATACCACGCGTTTGCGCAGCAGTGGATCCAGCGCCTGCACCAACGATTGGCCCGGATCGACGTGGGTCACCGGCACATTGAGAATGCGGCCCAGCGTCTTCAGTTGTTCCTGCGCGCCGATGCGGAAACTGTCCATGCTCACCAGCGCGACATTCTGCGCGCCGTATTTCAGCACGTAGCGCGCGGCGAGCTTGGCCAGCGTGGTGGTCTTGCCCATGCCGGCAGGGCCGACCATGGCAATCACACCGCCCTCTTCCAACGGCTCGACTTCCGGTACGGCAATCATCCGCGCCAGGTGCGCGAGCAACATGCGCCAGGCCTGACGCGGCTCTTCGATATCAGTGATCATCGCCAGCAGATCGCGCGACAACGGGCCGGACAGACCGATACGTTGCAGACGACGATACAGATTGGCTTGCGCCGGACGGCTGCCTTGCAGCTGATTCCAGGCCAGAGTGCCGAGCTGAACTTCCATCAGCTCGCGCAGGCTGTTCAATTCGAAACGCATCGAATCCAGGGCACGCGGATCAACGCCGCCGGAAGACTGCGCAGGCGCCGGGGCCGGACGCGCTGGAGCAGCGTAAGTCGGCTCGCTCAGCGGTTCAGCGGCAGTCAGCGGCAGGCCAGCGGTCAACGGCAGCCCTGCGAAGATCTGGCGATTGCTGTTGCCGTCGGCTTCGCCACGCAGGCTCAGTTCGGCCTGGGCGGTGACGATGCGCGACTGAGTCTTGCGCAGCTCGTCTTCGAGTTCCATGTTCGGAACCCGTGGCGCCAGCGCCGACAATTTGTAATCCAGTGCCGCCGTCAGCTCGACACCGCCAGCAATGCGGCGGTTGCCAATGATGGCGGCATCAGCGCCCAGCTCATCACGAACCAGCTTCATGGCCTGACGCATATCGGCGGCAAAGAAACGCTTAACTTGCATAAACCACTACCTCAGCCGTTGGGCCCTACTGTCGCAACGATGGTCACTTGCTTGTTGTCCGGTATTTCCTGGTAGGCCAGCACATGCAATCCAGGGACTGCGAGGCGGCCAAAGCGCGAGAGCATCGCGCGGATCGGGCCGGCTACCAAAAGGATCACCGGCTGACCTTGCATTTCCTGACGCTGCGCCGCTTCGATGAGCGAACGCTGCAGCTTCTCGGCCATGCTTGGCTCCAGCAGAACGCCCTCTTCCGAGCCTTGTCCTGCCTTCTGCAGACTATTGAGCAATATTTGTTCCAACCTTGGTTCCAAGGTGATCACAGGCAGCTCCGACTCAGTGCCTACAATGCTTTGGACGATGGCGCGGGATACGCCGACCCGTACAGCGGCCACCAACGCGGCGGTATCTTGACTCTTCGCGGCGTTGTTGGCGATGGCTTCGGCAATGCTGCGGATATCGCGCACCGGCACGTGTTCGGCGAGCAGCGCTTGCAGCACCTTGAGCAACTGCGACAACGTGACCACGCCCGGCACCAGCTCTTCTGCCAGTTTCGGCGAGCTCTTGGCCAGCAATTGCATGAGTTGCTGCACTTCTTCGTGGCCGATCAGCTCGCTGGAGTGCTTGTATAGAATCTGGTTCAAGTGAGTCGCGACCACGGTGCTGGCGTCCACCACCGTGTAACCGAGGGATTGTGCCTGCGCACGCTGGCTGATTTCGATCCACACCGCCTCCAGGCCGAAAGCCGGATCTTTGGCGTTGATACCGTTGAGTGTGCCGTAGACCTGGCCCGGGTTGATCGCCAGTTCGCGATCCGGGTAGATCTCGGCTTCGGCGAGAATCACGCCCATCAGGGTCAGGCGATAGGCGCTTGGCGCCAGATCGAGGTTGTCGCGAATGTGCACAGTCGGCATCAGGAAGCCCAGATCCTGCGAGAGCTTCTTGCGCACGCCCTTGATCCGCGCCAGCAATTGCCCGCCTTGATTGCGGTCCACCAGCGGAATCAGGCGATAGCCGACTTCCAGGCCGATCATGTCGATGGGCGTCACATCGTCCCAGCCGAGCTCTTTGGTTTCCATGGCGCGGGCCGGCGACGGCAGCAGTTCCTGCTGGCGCTTGACCTCTTCCAACGCTACGACCTTGGCCACATTCTGTTTTTTCCAGAACAGGTACGCGCCGCCAGCGGCCAGCGCGGCCATGCTCAGGAACGAGAAGTGCGGCATGCCCGGCACCAAGCCCATGACCGCCATCAGACCGGCCGCCACCGCCAGCGCTTTCGGCGAGGCGAACATCTGGCGATTGATCTGCTTGCCCATGTCTTCCGAACCGGAAGCACGGGTCACCATGATCGCTGCTGCTGTCGATAACAACAGTGATGGCAATTGCGCCACTAAACCGTCACCGATGGTCAGCAAGGCGTAAACCCGACCGGCATCGCCGAACGTCATGCCATGCTGGAAGATACCCACGGCCATGCCGCCGATCAGGTTGATGAACAGAATCAGCAGGCCCGCGATGGCGTCACCACGGACGAACTTGCTGGCACCGTCCATCGAACCGTAGAACTCAGCCTCTTGGGCGACTTCCTGACGGCGCATCTTGGCTTGGTTCTGGTCGATCAGACCGGCGTTGAGGTCGGCGTCGATCGCCATTTGTTTGCCGGGCATCGCATCGAGGGTGAAACGCGCGCTCACCTCGGAAATCCGCCCGGCCCCCTTGGTCACCACGACGAAGTTGATGATCATCAAAATCGCGAAGACCACGATACCGACCACGTAGTTACCGCCGATCACCACCTCACCGAAGGCCTGAATCACCTTACCGGCAGCGGCGTGGCCGTCCTGACCGTGGAGCATGACCACCCGCGTCGAGGCCACGTTCAACGCCAGCCGCAGCAACGTCGCGACCAGCAGAATCGTCGGGAACACGGCGAAATCCAGCGGTCGCAGCGCATACACGCAGACCAGCAGGACGACAATCGACAAGGCAATGTTGAAGGTGAAGAACACGTCGAGCAGGAACGGCGGCACCGGCAACATCATCATCGCCAGCATCACCAGCAGCAACAACGGCACGCCCAGATTGCCTCGACTGAGGTCGGCAACATTCGTGCGAGCAGTGTTGAATAACTGAGAGCGATCCACCGGTTTTCCCCGTTCCTTTAAAGCAAACTTTTGACGCCCAGAGCGGGCTCACGGCGGGTACTGCAAGAAGCTTTCCAACTTTTGCCAATGAGTGAAACAGAGGGGTTTTGACCGTGAGTTTTCTGCTGACCGGGACGGCCCCTTCGCGAGCAGGCTCGCTCCCACAGGGGAATGCATTCCAAATTGGGAATGTGATGCAACCAAAGGAGGGATTGGAATGCATTCTAAATGTGGGAGCGAGCCTGCTCGCGAAGAGGCCCTTATGTCCGGCACAAATTTTTCGATTTAAACGACGCTGTTTAGCAGAAAATCGTTCCCGTACTATGCGTGGGAACGATCCACAGTGATGGCTCCAGAACGGCTTGCCCCGCCCGGAAAGCCGCTGAAAGCGGTGATCGCCGCCACTTTCAGCCATGACGCCTATCTGACTACGTCGGGAAATACCCCATTGCCCGAGAGCGAGTCGCCCCATCAGATAACAACACGTTGCGACTGCCCATGACCCCGTTGCTCACCAGCAACGAATGTTCGATTGCATACAAGTGCGGGTATGAAAGATTGGTCGAAACAAACCGCCCGTAATACAGGCCTCGCCCGCCATAAATGGGCGTCACGTCAACAAAGTTGTTATGCAAAATCCCCCATCCCATGGGTTGTCCACTGTTGTCCATGCTGACGGCACCGAACTGCCTGAACCAAGCGCCGGCCTCGGCTGCAGTCATGAAGGTATTGTTCAATATCAGCCGGTGGACATTCATCACACGCACCGGATAGGCAACCTGGTTTTCATCGGCATCCGTCACCGTGATGGTGGTTGATTGATTACTCAGCCCCGACACCTTGCCGTTGGCATCGACCGATGCTATGCCAGCATTGGCTGAACGATAGGAGTAAGGCGGCCGTCCACCCGTAGGCACGCGCATTTGCACATTGTTGACGACCTCTCGCTCGCGTAATCCATACGCTGCGCCGCCCAACAGTTTCCAGCCATTCAAAAGCATCGGCTGAGTATCAATCGCCAATTTCTCTGTGACTTTAACGGTATACCGCGCCACCGGAAGCACCAGTGCCGTGTCCTCACCATCAGAGCTGCCCAGTGCTATTTTGCAGGTCACCTCACAGTCAGAGAGATCCTTCAGATCATAGAACCAGCTTCGCGCGGCCTTGACGCTAATGCCTTGAGCGACTTCTTCGGCAGTCAACGCGGTACCGGGGCGCAATACCAAAGGCTTAGCGCCCTCGCTGCTGACCATGATCCAGACGCGCTGCCCGACCTCGGCTATCGGCAACGGCGGCTCGACCACGCATGTGAGGTCAGTCTGGATGATTCTCAGATCGATCAGCGGTACAGCCCCGGCTTCGACGATATGCGGCCGAGTCAGGACGGGATCACCGTCACTGATTGTCTTGACCGTCAACATCAACGGCCTGGACTGGATCGTCTTGCCATTTCTGATCAGCTCGTAAAGGACTTCAACCAGTTTTCCCAGATTTTCCGCAATGAATGAAGGCCGCAGCACAAAGAATGCAACGTTGTCAGCATTCAACTGCTGAGGAGCAAACGTCGGCGAGCCCTCTCCCGGCGCTCCTTTGACAATCAAACGCACTTGATCACCCGGGCGCGGACTGGCCAAATGGACGCGCGCGCGGGCACCTCCATTATTTTCCAACGGGTCAAGCACGCCATCTGGAGCGCGGCGGACAGTTGGCGGCTGCAACGACTGCGCCGGGTCGCCGATATACAACTCGAGCAATGCGGATGATTGCGGCAGCTCGTCTGGCCGCTCGATCCACCAAAGTAAACTGAAAAACTGCTCCCGATAGAACTTGATAGCCTCGCCGTCCAGCCAGAACTCCAGATCCTTACCTGCCCGGGTTTGATCAATCGGCAACTTGTCCCGAAACACTACCCCGCCCGCATCGCCCCGCCCCTCCACATGCACCACATCGCCCAGGCGGGTATACGAAGCTGCCGCGACCTGAATATCCGTTCCGTACGGCACTTGAGCAGGATTGAGCACACCATCGATGGCGCCAATGACCACTGGCGCAGGCAAGACGGGTTTGAAATCTTCCACACGCGCATTCAGCGCATCAGAAACCAGCGCAGGATTCAACGTGGCATGGTTGACCTCATACGAAACACCGACCGACCCTCGGATCAATGGAGCAATGTGGTTGCCAGTGACATTAAAGGCAATGGCTTGCCCCACCAAGCGATCGCTGACGTCGCGATACGTTTGATACAGGTGCGGACGCCCCGAGGCACTGGTCCCCAGCCACGTCAATGTGACTCTGAAGCCCTTTTTGATCCGGTCATCGGGCCCGCACAACACCGTGGTCCGGCTCAGCGCAGGATCGAGTGTGCCGCCGACCAGGTCCGGTATCTGCGGAGCCGGTAGTCGCAACGTCTTTCCTTGCAAGGTGAAGATGTAGACCTCTGAGCTATCCCGTGTGCCATCTGCTTGCGTGCGCAGGTAATCCACTTGCACCTGGCCGGAGGCGCTGGCAAGCACAACAGGATTGGGAACTTTAAAAGACTGAATGCCGAGACGAGTAATCGATTGCTCTTCACTGTGCTCGACCACTTCACCGCTCTGCGTTGTAGCCACCCATCGAAGCTGTAGTTTCTCTTTCAGCGCAAAACCGGGGCGCGTAATGATCTGAACCTCCAGGTCGTCGAATCCAACCGCATCAAGGCTGACCAGATCTTCATCGGCGAGAGGAACGAATACCGGATCGAGCCAGTTTTTGTCTGGATCGCTGACGACGGTCGTACGCTCCGAAAAATCACTGACGTTCTCCACCTGATCTTCGATCTGATAGACCACCACCGCCGGATTTGCGGGGCCCGCCTCCCGGATAATCTCTGGCGAAATGAAAACACTGATCTCTTTTCCGACCTCGCTCTCCAGCACCGTGTAGGGCGTGACAGCAACGCCGTGGAAACAGAGTTTCAACTTGTCCCCCTTGGTCATGAAGAGCCACGCAGAGATGATCGCCCAGACGCCCTCGGCAGCCACTTCCTCGTCAATGACTTGCCCGGGCTTCAACTGAAGTCGAGCCGGCTTGAGTCGTTGATGACCGGGCAAATCCGGCTCGGGATCGATGCCGCCCGGCGGATCGATCTTGAACAAGACGTCGAGTTGCGCCCCCTCCGGCGCCTGACCGCTTTTGCGCAAAATCTCGTAGCGCAAGGTATGCACGCCGGCCGGAACCAGCTTCGCAGCGATGTGCATCACCACATCGTGATTGCCGTGATCCGCAGGCAGCACCGACGTGGCAACCAGATTCTCATCGACGTACAGCCGAATGGTGTCGTCTTCGGCCATATTCAGATAGGCCTGAACCAGCACCCGAAGTCCATTGGCGCTTGTATGGAGCATGGGCCGATTGACCCCAACTTGCGCCGGCGGAAAATCGATACTTGTAAACTGTCCGGGAATATTGGGCGGGTACAACGAAAAAAGCCCCAGACCTCCGCTGGAGTCAAAAGGGGCAATGTCATGTTGCGTATCGTCGATAACGTCCTCAATCGGCATCACCATCAAACCAATCATTGCCCTGCTCCTGAAAAATTCCGTAGCGGTTTGCCAAGGATCTGCAGAGGCCATTGAAAACTTCACGAGAACATTCGACCACTGTCAGAACTAACAGGTGCGCGGGTTTTTCAGACGAATGGCACTGACACAGTTGGCGAAAAATACAATCTGGCGGAGTCGGCACATCGGCGCGGGAGGTGAAAACCGCGTTTTATTGCGCATTTAACTTCCATGTTTAAAAGACACCTCCAGACACGCCTTACAGGCTACAAATTCTTGCGCCATTGCCTACAGCTACGCCAGAATCCGCCGGCTTGTGCGCTTTGGGGTCGGGTTCTATTGTGGGTCGGTCGCTGACGAATCAGCGATCGGGTTTAGCGACTCGAACTCAAGTCAAAGGTGCATCGGCGTTCCAGGCTTCGTTGCGGATCTGTATTTTCGCGATTTCGTCATGGTGGCTGTATGCGGGAGACCCTCGGGTCTGCCGGGTGCCTTTGACCGGTTCGCTAACCTGCGTACAGCCGCCACCCACCTGTTTAGCGACAGGTTGTAGCGGCTCCACTTCAAAGGAGCGTCACCATGATCAAACCAACACCCAACCCACCCGAAACCGACCTCGCCTCTCCCTACGAATCCCTCGATTCAAAAAAGCTCAACGACGCCGCCGAACGCGCGCTCGATCACTACCTCTGCCCACCCGGCTCCACGCCACCGCCCCGTAAAACCCGCCGGATGTACGCCGTTACCGCTGACTTCAAAAACGAGGAGCTGCTGGCCGATGCCAGCGAAACACTCGCCTCAGCCAGAACCATCGCCCATGACTTTGCCCATCTCATACCCGCGTCGCAACGCAGGACGCTATTGGGAATTGCGCAACTGATCATGCTCGGCGAGTTGGCGGTGAATCGGGTGATGGATAATCTGGAGTTGCCGCAGTAGCGACACGCGATGATCGTTCCCACGCTCCTGCGTGGGAATGCCTCAACGGACGCTCCGCGTTCGGCTTTGGAAGGGACGCGGAGCGTCCCGGGCTGCATTCCTTTGCTGCGCGTGGGAACGATCATAAAAAACCGCCGCCCCGTTTTCAGCGGCTTTGCGATCGATTGCTCAATACCGAAGGATTTTCACTTTTCCATTCTTGTTCCTGGGCAATTCGAACTCGACCTCGCCGCCCACTTTGACGTTCGCCTGCCGGGCATCGGCCAATGGAATGCTGAATCGGTATTCTTTGGCGGTCAGAAAAAAACCGGTGGCCTCAGCAAAGGAAATACATCGTCCCGAGGGCTTCGGCGTGATGGTGCCTCTTCCGGTTTTTTCATCGTAGCTGCTGAAAATACCTTTCATTGTCTTGCTCCCTTGCACTCGCTCGCCTGACCGCGCCAGGTTCGCGGCGCCACCTTGCATCAAACTGCAAAATCACGGGAAGCGCACCTGTCAGAGTTGACAGTAATGGGGAGTCTCAGACCAATGGCTGCACAACAACGTCAGGAATCGCGGCGCAGATCCGGCGGAATCGGCAAATCGTCCTTGAGCGGATCCGGGCGTTTGCCTTTGCCGGCGCGGTACTGGCGGATCTGGTAGACGTAGGCCAAGACCTGAGCAACCGCCAGATACAGCCCGCCGGGGATTTCCTGCTCGAGTTCGGTGGAGTAATAGATCGAACGCGCCAGCCCCGGCGATTCGAGGAGCATGACGTTGTTGGCGACGGCGATTTCGCGGATTTTCAACGCGAGGAAGTCGCTGCCCTTGGCCAGCAGTACCGGGGCGCCGCCCTTCTCCGAGTCGTACTTGAGCGCGACGGCGTAGTGGGTCGGGTTGGTGATGACCACGTCGGCGTCGGGAATCGCCGCCATCATCCGCCGCTGGGACATCTCGCGCTGGGTCTGGCGGATGCGCTGTTTGACTTCTGGGCGCCCCTCCTGATCCTTGTGCTCGTCGCGCACTTCCTGCTTGGTCATCAGCAGTTTTTTGTGCGCTTCCCAGAGCTGCACCGGCACGTCGACGGCGGCGATGATGATCAGGCCGCAGGCCAGCCACAAAGTGCTCCAGCCGACCAGCGTGACGCTGTGAATGATCGCCATCTCAAGCGGCTCGTGAGCAATCCGCATCAAGTCATCGACATCCGACATCAGCACCACCAACGCCACCCCCAAGGTGACCAGAAACTTGGCCAGTGCCTTGAGCAGTTCGACCACAGCCTTGAACGAAAACATTCGCTTCAAGCCTGCCGCCGGGTTCATCCGGCTGAACTTGGGTGCCATGGAGCCGGCCGCAAACAACCAGCCCCCCAGGGAAATCGGCCCGATCAATGCGGCCAGCAATAGCGTGATCATGAACGGCTGGATGGCCACCAGCGCCATCTGACCCGACTTCAACAAAAATGCGCCCATGGAACCCTGATCCATGATCACCTCACGCGACAGCGTGAAGTTCAGGCGCATCAGCTCCATCAGGTCTTCAGCCAGCATGCCGCCGAACACCAGCAGCGCGCCGGCACCGGCCATCATCACGGCGAGGGTGTTGAGCTCTTTGGAACGGGCAATCTCACCCTTCTCACGGGAGTCCTTTTTACGTTTCTCCGTGGGGTCTTCTGTTTTGTCCTGACCGCTTTCGCTCTCTGCCATGACTCAGCGCGCCCGTGCCAGTTCGCGTAGCAGCTGCAAGGCTTCAGTGGCCAGCGGCTGGTACTGATTGAGAATATCCGCCAGGCCGACCCAGACGATAAACAAGCCGAGCACCAGGGTCAGCGGAAAACCGATGGAGAAAATGTTCAGTTGTGGCGCGGCGCGGGTCATCACGCCAAACGCGATGTTGACCACCAGCAACGCCGTCACCGCCGGCAACACCAGCAACAACGCGGCGCCAAGGACCCAGCCAAGTTTGCCGGCCAGCTCCCAGTAATGCGCGGTCATCAGACCGCTGCCGACCGGTAGCGTGGTGAAGCTTTCGGTGAGCACTTCGAAGACCACCAGGTGGCCGTTCATCGACAGGAACAGCAACGTCACCAGCATGGTGAAGAACTGCCCGATCACCGCCACCGAGACACCGTTGGCCGGATCGACCATTGAGGCGAAACCCATGCCCATCTGGATCGCGACAATCTGCCCGGCCACGGCAAACGCCTGGAAGAACAGCTGCAGGGAAAACCCGAGCACGGCACCGACCAGAATCTGTTCGGCAATCAACATCAAGCCACTGAGGTCCAACGGACTTACCGCTGGCATCGGCGGCAGGCTCGGGGCAATGCACACGGTGATCGCCACGGCGAAATACAGGCGTATCCGGCGTGACACCAGGGTGGTGCCAAACACCGGCATGACCATCAACATCGACGCCACGCGAAACAGCGGCAACATGAACGAGGCCACCCAGGTACTGATCTGGGTGTCGGTCAGCTGAAGCAGCGATTGCATGGCTTAGCCGATGACCATCGGGATGTTTTTGTACAACTGAATGATGTATTCCATGAACGTCTGCACGATCCACGGACCGGCGACGATCAACGTGACCAGCATCACCAGCAGACGCGGCAGGAAGCTCAAGGTCTGTTCGTTGATCTGTGTGGCAGCCTGAAACATCGCCACCAGCAGGCCGACCAGCAGACTCGGCACCACCAGAATCGCGACCATCAATGTGGTCAGCCAAAGGGCTTCACGAAAGATATCGACCGCAACTTCCGGCGTCATGGCGAGACACCTCCAAAACTGCTGGCCAGGGTGCCGATGATCAGCGCCCAGCCATCGACCAGCACGAACAGCATGATCTTGAACGGCAGCGAGATGATCAGCGGCGAGAGCATCATCATACCCATCGCCATCAGCACACTGGCCACGACGAGGTCGATGATCAGGAACGGAATGAAGATCATGAAACCGATCTGGAACGCGGTTTTCAGCTCGGAGGTGACGAACGCCGGCACCAGAATGGTCAGCGGCGCCTGATCCGGGGTGGCGATGTCGGTGCGCTTGGACAGGCGCATGAACAGCTCCAGATCACTGGTGCGGGTCTGGGCGAGCATGAAGTCCTTGATCGGTACCTGGGCTTTTTCTACCGCTTGCTGGGCGGTAAGTTTTTCCGCCAGATACGGTTGCAGCGCATCGTTGTTCACCCGGTCGAACACCGGGGCCATGATGAACATGGTGAGGAACAGCGCCATGCCGGTGAGGATCTGGTTCGACGGCGTCTGTTGCAGGCCGAGGGCCTGACGCAGGATCGAGAAGACAATGATGATCCGGGTGAAACTGGTCATCAGAATCACGGCCGCCGGAATGAAGCTCAGGGCGGTCATGATCAGCAGGATCTGCAGACTGACCGAATACTCCTGCGCGCCGTCGGCGTTGGTGCCCAGCGTGATCGCCGGGATCGACAACGGATCGGCGGCGAACGCCAGTGGCGCGGCCAGCAACAGGGCCAGCGTCAAGACGATGCGTAGCGCACCCATTACTTCGTATCCTTCTGATCCTTGCCGAGAATCTTCAGCAGATGCTGAGCAAATTCCGGAGTCGCTTTTTCACGGGTTACAGGCACGTCGACCGGTTCCTTGAGCACATGCAGCGCGGTGATGGTGCCCGGGCTCAAGCCGAGCAGAATCTGCTCGCTGCCAACCTGCACCAGCAGCAAACGGTCACGCGGACCGAGCGCGCGCGAACCGATCAGCTCGATCACCTGCCCCTTGCCGGCCGGACCTGCCTGCTGCACACGGCGCAGCAGCCAGGCGAGGAAGAAGATCACCCCCAGCACCAGCAACAGGCCGAACACCAGTTGCGTCAGTTGCCCGGCCACGCCGCTGCTGACCATCGGCGCGGTCGCGGCAGGCACCGTGGTGGCGGTCGACGGTTCGGCGGCCAGCACGCTCAGCGGCAATGCCAACAGAGCCCAGAGAAACCGTTTCACTCAGCGCAGCTTCTTGATGCGTTCGCTTGGGCTGATCACGTCAGTCAGGCGGATGCCGAACTTCTCGTTGACCACCACCACTTCACCGTGCGCAATCAGGGTGCCGTTGACCAGCACGTCCAACGGCTCACCGGCCAGACGATCAAGCTCAATCACCGAACCCTGATTGAGTTGCAGCAGGTTGCGGATGTTGATGTCGGTGCTGCCCACTTCCATCGAGATCGATACCGGGATGTCGAGGATCACGTCCAGGTTCGGGCCGTCGAGGGTCACCGGATCGTTGTTCTTCGGCACGCTGCCGAACTCTTCCATCGGCAGACGCGAGCCGCTGGCTGCGTCGGCGGCCAGCAGGGCGTCGATGTCAGCCTGACCATCACCGGTTTCTTCCAGGGCAGCAGCCCATTCGTCAGCCAGTGCCTGGTCGTCCTGGGCGTTCATATCGTCGTTCATCATTTGTCCTCGGCGGGCAAAAATTCAGTTAAATGCTTGGGGGTTGGAGCGCCGCTTCAGCGACGCTCGATCGGCTCGATCACCTGCAACGCGAGGTTGCCTTTGTGCGAGCCCATCTTGACCTTGAAGGCCGGCACGCCGTTGGCGCGCATGATCATTTCGTCCGGCATTTCGACCGGGATCACATCCCCCGGCTGCATGTGCAGGATGTCGCGCAATTTCAACTGGCGACGCGCGACGGTGGCACCGATCGGCACGTCAACGTCGAGCACGTCCTGGCGCAGGGCGTTGACCCAGCGCTCGTCCTGATCGTCGAGGTCGGACTGGAAGCCGGCGTCGAGCATTTCGCGCACCGGCTCGATCATCGAGTACGGCATGGTCACGTGCAGGTCGCCGCCACCGCCATCGAGCTCGATGTGGAAGGTGGAGACCACAATCGCTTCGCTCGGGCCGACGATGTTGGCCATGGCCGGGTTCACTTCCGAGTTGATGTACTCGAAATTGACTTCCATGATCGCCTGCCAGGCTTCTTTCAAATCGACGAAGGCCTGTTCCAGCACCATGCGCACTACGCGCAGTTCGGTCGGGGTGAATTCACGCCCTTCGATCTTGGCGTGACGGCCGTCGCCGCCGAAGAAGTTGTCCACCAGTTTGAACACCAGTTTGGCGTCAAGGATGAACAGCGCGGTGCCGCGCAACGGTTTGATCTTGACCAGGTTGAGGCTGGTCGGTACGTACAGCGAGTGCACGTATTCGCCGAACTTCATCACCTGCACGCCACCGACGGCAACGTCCGCCGAGCGGCGCAGCATGTTGAACATGCTGATGCGGGTGTAGCGGGCAAAACGCTCGTTGATCATTTCCAGAGTCGGCATGCGTCCACGGACGATGCGATCCTGACTGGTCAGGTCGTAGCTTTTGACACTGCCGGGTTCGGCAGCGTTATCGGTCTGTACCAGACCATCGTCGACGCCATGCAACAGCGCGTCGATTTCATCCTGGGACAGCAGATCCTGCACGGCCATGTCGTGTTCCTACTGCAGTACGAAATTAGTGAAAAGCAACTGTTCGATCACCACTTTGCCCAGCTCTTTCTGCGCCACTTCCTGGACGCTGGCGGTGGCCTTCTGGCGCAACATCTCCTGCCCGACCGGGGTCGCCAAGGTGGCGAAATCCTGACCGGAGAAGAGCATCACCAGGTTGTTGCGGATTACCGGCATGTGCACTTTGAGCGCTTCCAGATCGGCCTGATTACGCGCCAGCATGGTGATGCTCACCTGCATGTAGCGCTGACGGCCGTTCTGGTTGTAGTTGGCGACAAAGGCCGGCGCCATCGGTTCGAAGATCGCTGGCTGCTTGCCGACGGGCGCTGCATCAGCGGCCTCGGCAGGCTTGCTCTGGGCACTGTGCATGAAGAACCAGGTCGCCCCCACGGATGCACCAATGGCCAACAGCAACGCCAGCACGATCACAATGATCAGCTTGAGTTTGCCTTTGGTTGCGGGGTCTTTCACTGCTGCGGTTTCGCTCTTCGCCATGCCAATAATCCGTCACTATTCGGGTTTTCACAGTCGCACGGCAAGGCAAGAGCAAGTGTTATGCCAGAAGTGTCGGTAGTAGTGGAGACAACGCTAAAGTCAAAGTCAAAGGCACCCTCACCCCAGCCCTCTCCCGGAGGGAGAGGGAGCCGACCGAGTTGCTTTGTCGTGATACGTCGACCTGAAAGACCGAGTCGATTAGGGAGTCATCCATCAAGTCTTGGCGATCATGGATTCACAGACGCTATTTCAAGTCGGTGTAAATCTCCAATATCCCCCGATCAGTCCCCTCTCCCTCTGGGAGAGGGCTAGGGTGAGGGGCTCTTGATTTGATCAGGCGTAATAGTCGACGGCGCTGGTGCCAATCACGCTGGTGGTTTGAGCAGCGGCGTCAGCAATGGTGGCAGGCGCCAACTCTTCATCCGCCGAATCGAGGCGACCACCGGCAGCGCTGGTGCGACCACTCTGGCCCTGCTGTGCCTGCTCCTGACCTTGCTGCCCCTGCCAGCCACGGCTCTGGTCGGAGACATTGACGTCGACCTGGCCCATGCCCTGCTGGTTGAACATCTCGCGCAAACGATGCATCTGTCCGTCGAGTGCTTCACGCACGCTCGGATGCGCACTCATGAACGTCACTTGGGTCTGCTGATCCGGGACCATGTTGACGCGGATGTCCAGGCGCCCCAGTTCGGCCGGCTGCAACTGAATGTCCGCCGCTTTCAGATTGGCGCTCGACAGATACATGACGCGGTTGACCACTTCTTCGGTCCAACCGCTCTGGTGCATGGCGATTGGCTGGTTCACCGGCACGGCGTTCGCGGTCTTCGGCGTGGCGGCCTGCGTCAATGCCGCCAGACGGTTGGCGAAGTCATCCACGCGGGTATCGCTGGTGGCGGTTTTGAGGTCTTTGAGGCCATCGTCGATCAAACCGCTGAAGGCTTTTTCGCCGCCCTGGCTGGTGCTGTCCTTGTCGGCTTGTACGTCGAGCATGCTGGCCATGCCAGCAGCGAAGTTCTGCGCCGCAGTCAATTCGCCGTCGGCCTGTGCCTGAGCCGGCGAAGCCTTCGGTTGTGCCTGGCTGGCAGCGGAAATGTGCCCGCCCTGCTCCATCGCCATACGCACGGCCGGCATCGAGTCGAGGGGGTCGGCCGCAGGATCGAAATCGCTGTCGGTGGTCGGTGCCGGATCTTTGACCGTACCCGGCAACGCGGCGAGCGCAGGGTTTTCGGTTTCAGGCTGCGCAGAGGTTACAGCCGGGGCCGGCACCACAGGCGCCGTCACCACAGGCTGCACAGCGGTGGCCAATGCCGGATCGAGCGTCGGGTCGACCGGCGCAGCATCCACTACTGGAGCCTGAGGAGTGTCCGTGCTGTCGTCGCTGCTGGCGGTGGTGTCATCGGTTGCCGCCGTTTTATCGGCAGGCAAGTCGTTGCCGCTATCGGCAACCGCCGGTTGCGCAGCGGCAGACTGATCCTTGCCGACTTCCTTTTTACCGCTGTTGTCAGCGACTTTGTCACGCGACGACTTGGGCGAGTTGTCAGCGCTGGCAACCGGCTTGCTCGATCCCTGATCGGCGAACACTTTCGCGAAGCTTGAGGCTTTATCCCCGGTATCTACGGCCATGGCCGACGTTTTGGCCGAGGCGGCTTGCGCCTTGGCCTGAGCGGCATTCTGAAGAAGGATGTTGGGGGTCGCAGGCATGAAACGGTCTCCGCTGCACTGGGATCGTAGGTACAGTTGGGGGAGATAGCTGCAAGTGCCGGGCCAGTTTTGTCCGACGCTTGTGAAAAGCGCCGGACGGTGAGGTCAGTGAGTGGTGGCGTGCTGTCGCTCGTCTTCGTAAACAGAGCGAACCTCAGCGAATTCGACGCTGATATCAGCGACCAGCCTTACGATCTCGGCGGGACTTTTGTCTTTGGCGTTTGATTCCAGCTCCTGGCAAAGCGTCGCCAGTCGAACCGCACCCATATTGCTTGCGCTGCCCTTGAAGCTATGGGCAACTTCCGACAGTTCCTTGGCATCTGCAGTCTCTTGCAATTGCTCCAGGCGAATTTTCGAATCACTCAGAAAGGTGTCCAGCAAATCCGGATAGCTGTCTTCCATAACGTCGCGCAAGGTGTCGAGCACTTCGCGATCTACATGTATGTCAGTCACTTGCTCACTCCTTGATCAAGAATTGCGCGGATTATGCCTCAACCTCCCAGCAAAACTCCACGCGAGCACTACGACCTTCGTCCGACCAACTGGCGTTAAGCCCCAATTGTCTGACCAGACTGACGCCACGCCCCGACAAACGGACACCGTCCAGCGGCCGCTGCATGACCCGCGCCACATCAAAACCCTTGCCGCTGTCTTCCACGCAAATCACCAGACAACCGCCCTCGCCCCGTGGCTGCACCTGCAAATGCACGCGCACGAAACCGTCCTGCAGCGCCTCCAGCCGATCATTGCGCTGCTGATAATACTGAGCAAAACCCGCCGCATCGCGCTTGAGACTGGAGTCCAGCCCCAGCACGCCGTGCTCCAGCGCGTTGGAATACAACTCGGCGAGCACACTGTATAAAGCGCCACTCTGCGCCCGCAGCCCATGCACCTCAAGCAGCAACTGCAACAGGTACGGCAACGGATTGAAACGTTTGAGCGTGGCGCCGCGAAACTCGAAACTCACCGACCAGTCCAGCGGACAAGACTGGCCGCTGTCGGAGTACAACGGCGCCGACGGTTTGACCTGCGCCGGCTCCAGCAGGCTGACCTCGACCATGCTGACGTCGTCGCGCGCCTCGCCGCGAAAATCCCGCAGCGCCTGTTCGATGTCCTCGAACAATCGGTCAGGCTCGCGATTGGCGGCGAACACTTGCTGTAAACGCTCGACACCGAACAGTTGATCACTGGCATCACTGGTGTCGATCACCCCGTCCGACAACAGAAAGACCCGATCACCAGCGCCCATCGGATGCACTTCAGTACGATCATCGAACGCCTGCGCGCTCAGTACGCCCAACGGCAAGTGCCGCGCCGCCAGCGGCACACGCTCACCGCTGACAATCCGATGCAGATAGCCGTCAGGCATGCCGCCGTTCCACACTTCGACCGAACGCCGCTGAAAACTCAGACACAGCAGCGTGGCGCAGCAGAACATGTCCACCGGCAGGATGCGTTTGAGTTTGGCGTTCATTTCGCGCAGGGTTTCAGCGAGGCCGTAGCCCTTGGCGGTCATGCCGTAGAAGACTTCGGCGAGCGGCATGGCACCCACTGCTGCCGGCAGCCCGTGACCGGTGAAATCGCCGAGCAGCACATGCATGTCACCGGCCGGCGTGTAGGCTGCCAGCAGCAGGTCACCGTTGAACAGCGCATAAGGTGATTGCAGGTAGCGGATGTTCGGCGCACTCAGGCAACCGGAATGGGCGACCTTATCGAACACCGCTTTGGCCACGCGCTGTTCGTTGAGCAGGTAATCATGGTGTTTGGCGATCAGGTCGCGCTGTTGCAAGACAGTCGCCTGCAAACGGCGCAAGCGATCCATCGCCTTGATTTTGGCGGCGAGAATCACCTGGTTGTAGGGCTTCGCCAGAAAGTCGTCGCCGCCAGCCTCCAGACAACGGGCCAGCGCTTCGCTTTCGGTCAGCGAGGTGAGAAAGATGATCGGCACTAGCATCTCGCCCGCCAACGCCTTGATCTGCCGCGCCGCTTCGAAGCCATCCATGACCGGCATCATCGCGTCCATCAGCACCAGATCGGGTTGCTGCCGGCGAAACAGATCGACCGCTTCGGCACCGTTGGCCGCCGTCAGGACTTCATGGCCCTGGCGGCGAACGATGGTCGAGAGCAGCAGGCGGTCGGCGGCACTGTCTTCTGCGATCAGGATAATCAGCGGCTCTTGCGCCAGCATGGCCGTCAACTGATGTCGAAGAGTTTGTCGAAATTGGAGATGGCGAGGATCTTGCGCACGTCGGAGCTGCTGTTCACCACCCGCACATCCGAGTTATCGCCACCGGCGTGATCCCTCAGCAGGAGCAGCATGCCCAATGCGGAGCTATCGAGATAGGTGGCCTCTTTCAGATCAACCACGATGGAGTCGGGCTTCTTGGCAAGATGCTCGTAGGACTCACGAAATTCCTGATGGCGACCGAAATCGAATCGCCCCTTGACCGAGATCGTCAGTTTTTGACCATCTGGAGAGACTTCTGTAACGACTGACATTGACTGGCTTCCTTGTCATTGACGAACCTGTACAAGGTTTAGCACCTGCACAGAGTTGCAGCAAGGTTAGAAGCCAGATCAAAAGATCGCAGCCTTCGGCAGCTCCTACACTGATCCCCCTGTAGGAACTGCCGAAGGCTGCGATCTTTTGATCTTGTTTTAAAAGGGATTCTGGCGGGGCAAGCGCTGCGACAACTCGTCGAGCAGCTTCTGCTCGCGCTTGTCTTCGAGGCGTTGCGCCTCTTCGCGATAACGCTGCACCAGTTTGCGCAGACCTTCGACCTTGGCAAACGCCTGTTGCCATTCCTCACGCGCCTTGTCGAGTTTGTTCTGGTGCCAGACCAGGCTCTGCCGCTGCTGATCAACAGCAGTGTCGAGCTGCGCCAGAAAGCCCTGAAAGCCCAGTAACCATTGCCCGCTCACGCCGGTGGCGCCGCGCACGATCCATTGCTCGGAATAATCCAGACGAAAGGCATTGAGGTCAGCCAGTTTGCTTTCCGCAACTTTTACCTGACCCTGAAAATAGCCCAGGCGTTGAACGGCGGCTTTCTCGGCCTGTTCGGCCATGTCCACCACCGGCGCCAGACGCGCGGCTCGACTGACGGCAGCCATGGCCGGTTAGCCGCCCGCCGCTGGGGCAAACAGGGTTGCGAGGTAAGCCTGGCTTTCGCCCATGTTGATTTTGTCGTTGAGGCCCTGACGCTGGTAGCGAACCAATTGTGGTTGCAGGGAGATCGCCAGATCGGTCTCGCGATCGCCGCCGGCAACGTAGGCGCCAACGCTGATCAGATCGCGACTCTGCTGATAACGCGACCACAACTGTTTGAAGTACTGCGCGCGCTGCATGTGCTCTGGCGAAACCACCGCTGGCATCACCCGGCTGATCGACGCTTCGATGTCGATGGCCGGATAGTGACCCTCTTCAGCCAAGCGCCGCGACAACACGATGTGGCCGTCGAGCACGCCTCGGGCCGAGTCGGCAATCGGATCCTGCTGGTCATCGCCTTCGGACAGCACGGTGTAGAACGCGGTAATCGAACCACCGCCCTTCTCTGCGTTACCGGCGCGCTCGACCAGTTTCGGCAATTTGGCGAACACCGATGGCGGATAACCCTTGGTCGCGGGCGGCTCGCCGATGGCCAAAGCGATTTCCCGCTGCGCCTGAGCGAAACGGGTCAGCGAATCCATCAGCAACAGGACGTTCTTGCCCTTGTCGCGGAAATACTCGGCGATGCGCGTGCAATACATCGCAGCGCGCAGACGCATCAACGGCGCATCGTCCGCTGGCGAGGCAACCACCACGGAACGCTTGAGGCCTTCTTCACCGAGGCTGTGCTCGATGAATTCCTTAACTTCGCGACCCCGCTCGCCGATCAGGCCGACGACGATGATGTCGGCCTCGGTGAAGCGGGTCATCATGCCCAACAGCACGGACTTACCGACACCGGTACCGGCGAACAGACCGAGACGCTGGCCGCGACCGACCGTCAGCAAACCGTTGATGCAACGGATACCGACATCCAGCGGCACGCTGATCGGGTCACGGTTGAGCGGGTTGATCGTCGGGCCGTCCATCGGCACCCAGTCTTCGGCTTTCATGCCGCCCTTGCCATCCAGCGCACGGCCCGCACCGTCGAGGACGCGACCGAGCATGCTCATGCCCATCGGCAAACGACCGGTATCAGCCAGTGGCACCACGCGAGCGCCAGGGGCGATGCCGGCGACACTGCCGACCGGCATCAGAAAGACTTTGCTGCCGGAAAAGCCCATGACTTCCGCTTCCACCTGGGAGGGGTGATAGCTGTCGTCATTGATCACCAGGCAGCGCGTGCCCATGGCCGCGCGAAGGCCTTCGGCTTCGAGGGTGAGGCCGACCATGCGCAGCAGGCGGCCTTCAAGAATCGGCGCACCGGCAATCTCGGTGGCCTCAGCGTAAGTGCTCAGGCGCTTGGCGAAACTGGTGCGTTCAAGGCGCATCGGGTTCGTCCGCGAGCGGCTCTTCAGGCGAGGCCGCCGGTTTTACGTCTTCTGGAATGTCCAGAGTCAGATCCGCTTCAGCAGGGTGCAAAGCCTGCTCGTGCAACTGATCGAACAGTTTGGCCATGACCTGAGTAACGCGGGTTTCAATGCTCGCATCAATGCGGCTGTGCTCGGTTTCAACCCGGCAGCCACCCGGCAGCAGCGATTCATCTTCGACGATGCGCCAGTTTTCCTCATGACGTTCGCGCAAGGCCTTGGCCTGCTCGAAGTCCTGCGGATTGACGTACAGACGCACGTTATCGACGCCCAGCGGCAACAGCTTGAGGGCATCACGCATGACGTGTTCGATCTGGCTGGAATCGATGGCCAGTTCGCGCTTGATCACCTGTTTGGTGATGTGTTGCACGAGGTCGACCAGCGACTTTTCGATCTGCGTGTCTTGCTCAGCGATGGGTTCGAACAGGTTCGCCATCAACTGCTCAAGGCTGGCAAGTTTTGCCGCCAACGCCACTTCAGCTTCCTGACGGACCTTGAGCGTGGCACTGTGAAAACCTTCCTTTTCGCCGATGCCGAAGCCCTCGTTGTAAGCCTCCTGACGGATGCTTTCGAGTTCTTCCAGAGTCAGTGGCTGGACTTCTTCCAGCGGCACTTCTTCCATTTCCGGCGGTTCGGGTTCCGGCTCAGGCTCGGGTTCCGGCTTCGGCGGATCGAAGCTGGGCATGGCCCAGGATTCGAAACCACGGACATCGCGGGCACGGATCAGATCCGTCACATCGTCGTCGTGCTTGTCCATGGGCTTAGATCATTTCCTCGCCACCTTTGCCACCGAGGACGATTTCGCCGGCTTCGGCCATACGACGGGCAATGGTGAGGATTTCTTTCTGTGCGGTTTCGACGTCGCTGACGCGTACCGGGCCTTTGGCCTCGAGGTCGTCGCGCAACAGTTCGGCAGCACGTTTGGACATGTTCTTGAAGATCTTCTCTTTGACGCCTTCGTCGGAACCCTTGAGGGCCAGCACCAGCACGTCGGAAGACACTTCGCGCAGCAACGCCTGAATGCCACGGTCGTCGACATCGGCGAGGTTGTTGAACACGAACATGAGGTCTTCGATCTGACCGGACAGGTCTTCGTCGACTTCGCGGATCGAGTCCATGAGCTGGCCTTCGATCGAGCTGTCGAGGAAGTTCATGATGTCCGCCGCACGCTTGATGCCACCCAGGGTGGTGCGCGAGGCATTCGAGTTGCCGGAGAACTGCTTCTCGAGAATCTGGTTGAGCTCTTTCAATGCTGCTGGCTGTACGGTGTTCAACGACGACACGCGCAGGATGATGTCCAGACGCACCTTGTGGTCGAAGTTGCCCAGCACTTCACCGGCCTGATCCGGGTCGAGGTACGCGACCACGATCGCCTGAATCTGCGGGTGTTCGTAACGGATCACGTCGGCAACGGCGCGCGGCTCCATCCATTTCAGGCTGTCGAGGCCACTGGTGTTGCCACCGAGCAGGATGCGGTCGATCAGGCCGTTGGCCTTGTCTTCACCCAGGGCCTGGGTGAGCATTTTGCGCACGTAGTCGTCGGAACCGACACCCAGGCTGGTCTGGTCGCCGACGATGTCGACGAACTCGCTCATGACCTGCTCGACCTGTTCGCGATGGACGTTGCCCATCTGCGCCATGGCCACACCCACACGCTGAACCTCTTTCGGGCCCATGTGGCGCAGCACTTGCGCAGCATCGGTCGAACCCAGGGACAGCAGCAGAATTGCGGCTTTGTCGACCCGGGACAGTTTAGCGACAGCGGCTCGGTTATCACTCATCTGCGTTAATCCACTCTTTCACGACCTGGGCCACGCGACCCGGGTCTTCTGCCACCAGACTCTTGATTGCATTCAGTTGCGCGTCATAACCCTCACTCGGGCTCGGCAACAGAATGCTCTGCGGACCACCGAGGCTCACGCGGTCGTTGGAAAGTTCGCCGTCCAGGCCGCCCATGCCACCGAGTTCCACGTCGCTGCCAAGACCGGCCAGCTCCTTGCCTTTGCCGCCGCCGGTGATGTTGTTGAGCACCGGACGCAGCACACCAAACACCAGCACCAGGATGAACAACACACCCAGCACTTGTTTGACGATGTCCCAGAACCATGGCTGGGAGTAGAACGGAATATCGGCAATCACTTCGCCGCGCTCGGCAGAGAACGGCATGTTGATCACGCTGACGCTGTCGCCACGGCTGGCGTCGAAACCGACGGCATCCTGGACCAGACGAGTGAAGCGCGCCAATTCGTCGGCGCTCCACGGCGTACGGCTGGTTTCGCCGTTGGCCGCGTTGACCTTGACCTGATCGTCGACAACAACCGACACCGACAGACGATTCAGGCGACCCTGCTGCTGTTTGGTGTGGCTGATGGAACGGTCGAGCTCGAAGTTCTTGGTCGATTGTTGACGCTTGTCTGCCGGGTACGGCGCGAGCATCGGCTGGCCGGTGGCCGGGTCCATGATCTGCTGACCGTTGGCGTCAACCAACGGCTGACCTGGCTGCACCATCGCGGCTGGCGCTGCGGCACCACCGGTGGTTTGCGGCGCCGAGGCTGGCGACGGCGGCTGGTTGCTCAGGGCACCCGGCACACCTTGCGGGCCATTGCTGGCGGTGCGTTGTTCGTTGACCGACTGCTCGCTGCGCAACGCCGGTTGATCCGGGTTGAACTGCTCGGCCGTCGACTCGACAGCGTTGAAATCGATGTCAGCCGAAACTTCCGCCTTATAGCGATCGTTGCCCAATACCGGTTGCAGAATGTTGTGCACGCGCTGGGTGAGCATGCTTTCCATGCGGCGGCTGTAATCGAACTGCTTGCCGGCCATGGTCATTTCGGAGTTTTCCGCCTGATCAGAGAGCAGGTTGCCCTTCTGGTCGACGACGGTGATCTGCGATTTGCTCAACTCGGGAACAGAAGTCGCCACCAGGTTGATGATCGCAATCACCTGACCCGGCTCCAGCGAACGACCGGAGTACAACTCGATCAGCACCGAAGCGCTTGGCTTGCGCTCGTCACGGACGAACACCGAGCTTTTCGGAATCGCCAGGTGCACGCGGGCACCCTTGACGTTGTTCAGGCTGGAAATGGTCCGCGCCAGTTCACCTTCGAGGCCGCGACGATAACGCGTCGCTTCCATGAACTGGCTGGTGCCCAGCCCCTGTTCCTTGTCGAGGATTTCGAAACCGATATTGCCGTCGCTGGGAGTGACACCAGCAGCCGCGAGTTTCATCCGCGCACGGGACAGGTCGTCGGCCTTGACCAGCAAGGCGCCGGAGTTCGGTTCGACGTTGTAAGGAATGTCGGCGGCGGCCAGGGTTTCCATGACCTGCTTGGCGTCCATGCCGGCAAGGCTGCCGTACAACGGACGGTAATCCGGCTGCTGCGACCACAGCACCACGGCAAAGCCAATCGCCACGCTCGCAGCCAGGCCGACCAACAGGCCCACCTGACGCAGCATGGTCATCTCGGAGAGGTTTTCCAGGAAGGACAGGCCGAACAGCGGCGGTTTGCCGTCTATCGGGGTGGCCTTGGCCGGAACGTTATCGGCGACTGCTTCTGCCATGACTCAATCTCGTCCTTAAACCGGCATCTGCATGATGTCTTGATAAGCCTGAACCAGCTTGTTGCGCACCTGGGTCAGAGCCTGGAACGACACGCTGGCTTTTTGCGAAGCGATCATCACGTCCGTCAGATCGACGCCGCTCTTGCCCACTTCAAAGGCATTGGCCAACTGAGTCGACGCGGTCTGGGTATCGCTGACCTTATTGATCGCCTGACCGAGCATGTCGGAAAAGCTGCTGCCTCCCAGCTCAGGGACAGCGGTCGTCGATTTCGGCGCAGACATGGCATCCAGTTTCATGGCCTTCATGTCTGTCATCAACCGATTAAATTCAATACCTTGGCTCATGGTCTACTCTCTTGGGCGGCCCGCAATTTTTTGACACTCACTCGGCGGGTACACAGGTATTAGCAACAAGGGTGCCAGCTCATGGGCACCTCTTTCAGAAAAGCGTTTTCAACTTTTTCATCACGCCTCAGGTGGCGAACAGATAACCTTCGACGTCCATCCCGGCATCGCGCATTTGCGCCAGTTTGTAGCGCAGGGTACGCGGGCTGATGCCGAGCTTTTCTGCGGCTTCCTTGCGTCGTCCACGCTCGGCGCGCAGGGTGTCGATGATCATCTGAAACTCCCGGCGGCGCAGGTCATCACCCAGTGCACCGGCGGAATCCGCATCGATTTCCACCTCGCGAATCACCGCAGACACCGGCGCGGCGACGGGCACCGCGGTGTACGTCACGGGACCTGCCAGACAGAAATCCTGCGGCTGAATCAAACCGCCCTGCTGCAGGATCAGCGCTCGCTGAATGGCGTTATCCAGTTCACGCACATTACCCGGCCACGGGTACGCGATCAGGCAGGCTTGTGCGTCAGGCGAAAGTTTCGCTGCGGCGTGCTTCATTTTATTGACGTGTTTGGCCAGCAACCTTTCGGCCAGCGGCAGGATATCGGCAGTGCGCTCGCGAAGTGGACGCCACGCGAGAGGGAAAACCGACAAACGGTAATAAAGGTCTTCACGGAAACGCCCCGCCGCCACTTCGCCCACCAAGTCGCGGTTAGTGGTGGCGACCACGCGAATATCCAGGGCAATCGGCTTACGCGCACCGACACGCTCGACTTCGCGCTCCTGCAACACGCGTAGCAGTTTGGCTTGCAGGCCAAGGGGCATTTCGGAGATTTCGTCGAGCAGTAATGTGCCGCCGTCCGCCTGTTCGAATTTGCCGGCCTGCGCGGCGATGGCACCGGTGAACGAACCCTTCTCGTGACCGAACAGCGTCGCCTCGAGCATGTTGTCAGGGATCGCCGCACAGTTGATCGCAATGAACGGCTGGCTGGCGCGATGGGATTGCTGATGAATGTAGCGCGCCAGCACTTCTTTACCCGTACCGGATTCGCCGGAGATCAGCACCGTGGAATCGCTGCGCGCCACTCGTGCGGCCAATTCGAGAAGTTGCGCACTGGCCGGCTCGACGGCGATAGGGCCTTCAATGTCGCTCACGCCAATATTGCCCAGCGCATGCCGCGCCACCAGATCCAGCAAAGCCTTGGGCTCGAACGGTTTGACCAGATAGTCCGCCGCCCCCTGACGCATCGCATCGACCGCGCGCTCGACCGCACCGTGCGCCGTCATCAGCAGCACCGGTAATTGCGGCTGGCGGGCACGCAGCAGTGCAAGCAATTGATGACCATCCATGCCGGGCATGTTGACGTCACTGACTACCAGACTGAACGCTTCGCGCGCTACTGCCGTCAGCGCGTCTTCAGCGCAACCGACCGAGTGATAATCGTGGCCGGCCAGCAACAGCGTGTCGGCCAGCGCTTCGCGCAACGAACGGTCATCTTCGACCAGCAAAACCTTGATGCCCATGTCTTTCACTCAGCTCCCTGTACCGCGGAAAACAGCGGCAGAATCACCTGCGCGCACGTGCCGCGCCCGACCCGCGAACGCAGCAGCAATTCTCCCTGATGTGCCCGAGCCACAGCCTTGACCACGGTCAGGCCGAGGCCGGTACCGGTAACTTTGGTGGTAAAAAACGGTTCGCCGAGCCGCGCCAGAACGGCTGGCTCGATGCCGCTGCCACTGTCGCTGATGCACAGGCGCAGGCTGTTGTCGCGGGTGTAGCAATGGACTTTCAGGCGGACGTCGCCGGCACTGGCCTGAATCGCGTTTTCGATCAGATTCAACAGCGCGCCGACCAACGTGTCGCGATTACACAGCAGCTCGCCGACATGACTGTCGCACTGCCAGCGGATTGGCAGATCCTGCACATGGGTCAGCGCCGCCGCTTGCAGCGCCTGCATCAAAGCGTTGGGTGTGAGGCGATCGGTCAGCGGCAATTCACCGCGAGCGAACACCAGCATGTCGCGCACCTGGTGCTCCAGCTCATGCAGGCGCTCTTTCAGGCGCCCCGCGAAACGCTGCTGAGTGGCCACCGGCAATTCCTGCTCAGTCAAATGACTGGCGTAGAGCAACGCTGCGGACAACGGCGTGCGGATCTGATGCGCCAGCGAAGCGACCATACGGCCCAACGAGGACAAGCGCTCGTGGCGCGCCAGTTGATCCTGCAGATGACGGGTTTCTGTCAGGTCGTTGAGCAGCACCAGTTGCCCCGGCTCGGCGTCCAGCGAGCGGGTGGCAATCGACAGGCGCCGACCGTTTTTCAGGGAAATTTCATGGCCATCGTCTTCACGCGGGGCGAAGCAGCGGGCAATCACATGGCGCCATAATTCGCCTTCAAGCGGCAGCCCCAGCAACTCGATGGCGGCCGGGTTGGCCTCATGCACAATGCCGTGACCGTCGATGACGATAACGCCACCGGGCAACAGATCAAGAAGGTTTTGCAGACGGTTGGCCAAGCGTTCCTTTTCGGCCAGCTCCTGCATGCGCTGGGCGCTCACCACTGCCAGCTCACCCTTAAGCTCGGTTACCCGCGCTTCAAGCATGCTGTAAGAGTCAGTCAGTTGGCTGGACATTTGGCTGAACAGCTCGAATGCCTGCTCAAGGCCCTGCCGGCTTGCCTGCTCTACGGAGGACGGTTGCCCCTCGGGACTGGAGGCAGAAGACATCTGGGCGTGGGGCATTGTGCTTTCTCGCTTGGCTGACCGTCAGTTAAACGGAACGTTGCGAGGGCTATAGCAATACCCGTGCCTAAAAAAAACTGCTTATAAATGAAGCAGTTGAAAAACAGGCGTCAATCCTCCGCCTGTTCATCTCCATCGCGTCGGCTCATGCCGTACTTGCGCATCTTCTCGACCAGGGTGGTACGACGGATACGCAGACGTTCAGCCGCACGCGCGACAATGCCATTGGCATCGTCCAGCGCCTGTTGAATCAGCCCCTGTTCCAGACCACCGAGATAGTCCTTCAGGTCCAGGCCTTCCGGCGGCAGCATGGCGTTGGCGGTGAAGTCCGGCGTATGACCATTGATCGCCACGCGCTCTTCGAGATCACTGCGCAGGCTGTCGACCATTTGCTCGTCTTCGTCGTCGACGTAGCGGAATTTCTTCGGCAGTTCGACCACGCCGATCACCCCGTACGGATGCATGATCGCCATGCGCTCGACCAGGTTGGCCAGCTCGCGGACGTTGCCCGGCCAGCCGTGACGGCACAGCGACATGATCGCCGCCGAGTTGAAGCGGATCGAACCACGCTTCTCATGCTCCATGCGCGAGATCAGTTCGTTCATCAACAACGGAATGTCTTCGACGCGCTCACGCAGCGGCGCCATCTCGATCGGGAACACGTTGAGGCGATAGTAGAGGTCTTCGCGGAAGGTGCCGATCTCGATCATGCTTTCGAGATTCTTGTGCGTCGCAGCGATGATGCGCACGTCGACGCTCTGGGTCTTGTTGCTGCCCACGCGCTCGAAGGTGCGCTCCTGCAGGACGCGCAGCAGCTTGACCTGCATCGGCAGCGGCATGTCGCCGATTTCATCGAGGAACAGCGTACCGCCATTGGCCAGTTCGAAACGCCCGGCACGACTGGTGATTGCGCCGGTGAAGGCGCCCTTCTCGTGACCGAACAATTCGCTTTCGAGCAGCTCTGCCGGGATCGCCCCGCAGTTGACCGGCACGAATGGCGCATCGCGACGCTTGGAATGGTAATGCAGGTTGCGCGCGACCACTTCCTTGCCGGTCCCGGACTCGCCGAGGATCAGCACGCTGGCGTCGGTGTCGGCCACTTGCTGCATCATCTGGCGCACGTGCTGGATCGCACGGCTGGTGCCGACGAGGCTACGGAACAGATTGGGTTCGCGATGACGACCGCGCTCACGGGCCTGATCATACATCTCGCGATAGACCTGGGCACGGTGCAGGGAGTCGAGCAATTTGCTGTAGCTGGGCGGCATTTCGAGGGTCGAAAGCACTCGGCGACGCTGATCTTCAGGCAAGTCGACGGAAGAATTATCGCCCATCAACAAAACCGGAAGGAACTCATCCCAGGTTGAGAGTGTCTTTAGCAAGCCCAAAAGCGCACCAGGAGCATTAACGGTCCCGATCAGTACGCAAATGACCTCACGACTAGACGACAAAGAGCCGACTGCCTGCTGCCAGTCATGGCTGCCGCAGGGTAAATTTTCTTCGCCAAGAAAATTTAGAATCACCGCCAGGTCGCGGCGGCGGACGCTATCGTCATCGATCAGCAGAATTTTGGTTTCACGCCACATGCAATAGCAACTTCCCTAGTCAACTCAATGCCCAAAATAAGGGGCAAGCGAGACGCTTGCAGGACACCATGTGCCTGTAGACGCCTGAAATCTGAAAACAGCCACTAGTTAAGTCAAAAAACCGTGCACAGTCAAATTTATGGCGCACATGTCTGGATTAACTGGGGGTTAATTAACCAAACAGATGGTAAACCTTTGCCGCCTTTTGCGCTTGGGTGATCTGCGACATCTCGTTGGCTATCGCCTGTCGCTCCCCCATCGCCACCTCAAGAAGCTCCTTGTAGACATGGAGCAACTCCTCAAGATTATCGCGCAACGCGACTTCATCCAGCGCAGCTTCAGCCATGACGTCTTCCATGCAGGAACGGCAAGCCAGATCCAGCTCGCCAATGGCTTCCCAGTTGCGTTCGGCCAGCGCGGTGACCAACGCTTCACGGGTATCGGCGATTCGCTGCAATACTAGACTCATGACGATCTCCTTCAGAACTGCGGAGCTGGCACAGGAGCAATGGCATCCCAGCCTTCTTTCACCGTGCCCAGCAAGCCTGCAACCTCATCGAGAATGCGCGGATCGCTGCTGATGTTCGCCTCGGCGAGGCGCTTCATCATGTAGATGTACAGCCCGTCCAGATCAGCCAGGGTGTCTGCGCTGTTCTCCAGATCGAGGCCTTCGCGCAGGCCGCTGACAATGCCAATCGCTTTGCTGATCGAAGTGCACTTGCCAGGAATGTCCTTGCGCTCGATGGCGCCTTTGGCCTGAGCGATACGGGCCAGTCCACCTTCCATCAACATTTGCACCAGACGGTGCGGGCTCGCTTCGGATGTCTGAGCGTGTGCGCCGACTTTCTGGTACTGCCGAAGGGCTAACATCGGATTCATGTTCTACCTCATTGCCACAATGACTCGTATAACCAGTGTATCGCCAACGAATCACAGAACTTTAGTTCAAAAGACAAAAACCCGGCGCACGCCGATAAAGCGTAGCCGGGTTTTTGTCGTTACTGCCTGTTACTTCGCGGACTGCTGAGCGTTCAGGGAGCTGAAGAACGACGTGATATTACTCGCCGTTGCTTTCATCTGCCCGACCAGCAGGTCCATGGCGTTGTACTTGGCCGTCAGCGTCTTGGTCAGGTTATCGACGCGCAAGTCCAGGGCCGTCTGCTGCTTTTGCAGGGCCGAGGTGATGTTCGTCAGGTTGGAACTGCGCTGATCGAGCAGGCCACCGGTCTTGACGTACGGATCAACCGCCGCGTTCATGCGTGCCAACAAACCATTTTTGGCGTCGGTACCACTGAACAGCTGTTGAACCTGACCAGCCATGCCCGGGAGTTCCATACGCTTGTTGAACACCGCCGTGTCGAGCGTCAGCAAACCGGTTTTACTGTCAGTCAGAACACCCATCTGCGACAGCACGGACAATTGCCCTTTGCCACCAGCCCCTGGATCAGTCAGCTGAGCACGCACATCAGCCATCAACGAGCGCGGCAGCGCATCACCGGTGAAAGCCGATGAAACGGTCAGATTGCCATCGGCGTCCGGCGTCGCCTTGGACAGCGTGTCGACGGTTTTCTTCAGGGTGTTGTAGGAATCGATGAACGTCTGCAGCGACGTCTGGATACCGGCGGTATTGGTCGCAACCGAAACCGTCGCCGGGGTTGCCGTGCCGTTGACGACAGGGCTCGCAGCCACCAGATTCAGCGTCATGCCGCTGATTGCGCCTGTTACCGTGTTGGTCTTGCTGCTGACAGCCAGCCCGTCAATGGTGAGGTTGGCATCTTTGGCCACCTTACCGACCGCCCCGGAAGCGCCTGCCGCCGGGTTGTCACCCATTTCCTGGGTGCCATCGATCTCAAGACCCGCGATACCGCTGACCTGCAGGTCCATGCCGGCGCCAGTCTTGTTCGAGCTCAGCACCAGGCGCGAAGAACCGCTACTGTCGGTCACGATGTTGGCGGAAATACCGTTGCTGGCCTGCGCCGTGTTGATCGCGTCCCGCGTGGACTGCAAGGTGGCATTGGCCGGAATCGCAACATTGTAATCAATGCCATTCTGACTGATTTTCAGAGTACCACTCGGAATAGCACTGGCGGCACCGCCGGCAAATGCGGCACTGGCGACTTTCGAGCCGGTGGCCAGGTTCTTCACAACAACGCTGTAAGTACCCGGTACGGCCGTTTTGTCCGATGTTGCACCGACAATCGTTGGTGTGTCCGACGTTGCGGTAAAACCGGCAAATGCCGGGCTCGACGCTTTATTAAGGTCGGTCATCGCCTTCTGATACGCCGCCAGTGCGCTTTTCAGCGAACCGACACCGGAAATCTTCAGCGAGTTGGTTTTCGTCTGAGTGTCGATCTGCGTCTGCTTGGCAGACTTGTCGGCGTTGACCAGCGCGGTCACGATCGCGCCGATGTCCAGGCCGGAACCCAGTCCGGAACCCGGTAGAATTGGACTTGCCATGTGCATCTCCCTTCAGATTGTTGCCATTCTTTTGACCGTTACACGCGTCCTGAGAACGTACAAACATTATTCATGCCAGCTATCAGACTTTGGCGTCGAACAGAACGTGGCTCGCATTGGCGAGGCTGTCTGCCAGCTTGAGGGCTTCTGCGGAGGGAATCTGTCGAACGACCTCACCCGTCTCGCTTGCGATCACCTTGACGATGACCTTACCGGAATGCTCATCGATCGAGAACTCCAGATTGCGCTTGATCGATTGAACGAACTTCTCGATCTCCTGCACAGCCAGTTTCAACTTGGCGTCATCCGTGTCCTGACTTTTGCGGTCAGCAACCGGAGCATCGGCCTTCGCAACTTTTGGCGTCTCTGACGGCTTGTCAGCAACAGGGGTCGCTGGCTTGGGAGCCGGATAAGACACGTTAAGCTTTACGCTCATGTCCATGCCCATCACCTCTTAACGAAAAAAGCGAGAGAGCGCGACAAGCACACTCCCCCGCTTAAACTTATTCCGAAATTACTGAAGCAGCTTCAGTACAGCGGAAGGCAGTTGGTTGGCTTGAGCCAGAACAGAGGTCGAAGCCTGTTGCAGGGTTTGCTGCTTGGTCAGGTTAGCAGTCTCTGCGGCGAAGTCGGTATCTTGTACGCGACCTTGTGCAGCAGTGGTGTTCTCGGTGATGTTCTGCAAGTTCTGGATGGTGCTGGTCAGACGGTTTTGCGAAGCACCCAGGCTGGCACGAGTCGAACCGATTGCAGCGATAGCGGCGTCGATTGCAGTGATAGCGCTGTCGATGTTGGTAGCAGCGCCAGAAACGCTAGCACCGGTCAGGGACAGAGTACCGCTGCCTACCGACAGGCTTACTGCGTCGAACTTGGAGCTCAGTACCAGGTCGATGTGGTTAGCCGAACCGGTGTTTGCGCCCACTTGCAGGGTCACAGTACCAGCCGAACCGTCCAGCAGGTTTTTGCCGTTCAGGTTGGTCGAAGCCGAGATACGGGTGATTTCGTCAGACATCTGAGCGAATTCAGCGTTGGTAGCGGTCTGGTCAGCAGTGCCGTTGGTACCGTTACGTGCTTTAACAGCCAGTTCACGCATACGCTGCAGAATGTCGGTAGTGGCTTGCAGAGCGCCTTCAGCGGTCTGAGCTACGGAGATACCGTCGTTGGCGTTCTGGATAGCCTGGGTGTTACCGCGGATCTGGGAAGACATACGGTTGGAGATTTGCAGGCCAGCGGCGTCGTCTTTAGCGCTGTTGATTTTCAGGCCGGAAGACAGGCGCTGCATCGAAGTCGACAGAGCGTCGGAAGCGCGGTTCAGGTTTTTCTGAACGTTCAACGACGTAGTGTTGGTGTTTACTGTTAAAGCCATGACGAATTCCTCGTTGGTTGGGTACTGCGGCTTCCGGCCCTGGCAACCGCCGGGTATGGCCTAGAGAACCTTCGTAATAGTTATCGTCGGGTTTGCAGGTTGCTTGAGGGCTTTTTGAAAAAAATTTGCCATCACCCTGCCACCCCCGAGAAAACAAAGACTTAGCAGTCCATCCACCGCGAATAAATGACGTCATAAAACCGACTGTCGCGCAAACCTGCGGGCCAGTGCTGTCGGCACACTCAGGCCGGGACACTTTCCAGCAAATCCACCAGTTCATACTCCATAGCGTCAGCCAGCCCCAGCCAGTCCTGGCGCTCCTGGGAAGCGAGCATTTGCAGTAACAGCTGCGCCCACATCTGCTGCACCTCTGCAGAAGCAGACGATAAACACTGCTGGGCCTTTTCAAACACATCGACCATCGCCAGCGCCGCCTCGACATCGCGACCCAGACGAAACAACCCTGCGCACTGGCGACATTCATCCTTACAGACACTCAGCGCACTCATTGCACAAACTCCGGATTGAAAGCGGTTCCGGCGATCAGCGCCCCGCCGCGGCTGCTGTTGAGAAACCCGACCTGTGGATGCGCAGCGATGTAGCGCTCCAGCACGCACAGATAACCGCGAAAATTGAGTTGCGTGCTGACCCGTTGGCCATGGCCATCGCGCACCCAATGCCGCGCCTGATTCACCGACGGCCCCAGCTCGCCGTCGTTCCAGCCGGCATGGGTCTTGTTCATCGGAAAAGCGAAGTCAGCGCCAAACAGCGTAATGCTGGCGGCCCCCATCTTTACCGCCAGATCCACCGCCGGGTGAATCACACTGCCGCCAACGTGCAACTGCGCTCGCGGATGCTGCTCACGCAAGTTCGCGTAGATCGGACTTGCGGAATAACCACCGTAACGTTTGCCCTTCCACGCCTTCAACACCGCCGGATCGCTCATCGGCAGATACACCAGCGGGATGCAGTCGGACTCTTCGAAGGGCAGATGACGAAAACTGATGCGCTGATCAATGCTCACCACCAGATCAGGCACAATCCCGTGTTCGCGCAGCGGTCGATACGCAGTGTCGACACAGATGAATAGCGGGCGTTCGGCGCGCTGGCGGATTGCAGCGAGACGCTGGTAATGCTGCTCCAGTGTCGGCCCGGTGGCGATCACATAGATTTCCCGACCCACACACGTGCCGAACAACTGCGCCACATCCGCATCGGCGAGCAGTACAGGCAGGCACGCCTGCAAACGCTGTTGAATCTCCGGCGACTGCGGATCGAAATCCCGATTGTTGAAACTCAGGTGCACTTCACTGACCAAGCGATCACGGACTTTCGCGTTGAAGTCATCGGCCAGCAGCATCTCGGCGGGCAAGGCAAAAAACGGCGTGAAAAAATCCGCGTGATCACCGGCATAAAACAACTCGACGCGCGGATCGTCCAGCCATTCACGCTGATCAAGCAGTTGCACCACCAGCGCAAACAACGCGCCGTTAAGGATGTGCACGTACAAGCGTTGCAGCCCTTCGCGTTCAAGCAGCACCCCGGGCAAATCACCGAGGCCCGTGCCATAAACATGCAATTGTGCTTTTTCTGGCAGGCTGGCCGCCTGAGTCCGCGCTTCATGGAGGCGGTCATGGCGGCTGGTGAGTTGAATGCCGTTGATGCTCAGCGTCGAGCCATGCCCCTCAACCAATTGAGCTGGAACGGCCGCACTGTCTTCAGCCATCAGTCGCTCGAACAGCGCCGGCCAGCGCCGTTGCAACACCTCGGCATTGGCTTGGAAAAACTCGCTCATGGCGCCTCGCGCTCCGTTTCAGGCAAAAAAATAGCGTTCAAGGTTAACCTTGAACGCTATTTTTGTATCCGCCGTTTTTGCTCGGACTCAAGGACGATAGATGATCGCCGAGCCCCACGACAGACCGACACCGAAACCGCTCAGCGCAATACGTTGCCAGTCGGAATCGAGTACGTGTTTTTCCAGCAGCAACGGAATGCTCGACGACACGGTATTACCGGTCTCGACCATGTCCTTGATGAACTTCTCCGGCTCGCCTTCGAAACGCCGCGCCACGGCATCGACAATCGCCGCACTGCCCTGGTGAATGCAGAACGCATCGATGTCATCGGCCTTCAGACCGGAATCATCGAGCAGTTCGTGCAAGTGTGCCGGGACTTTGAGCAGTGCGAAGTTGAAGACCTGACGACCGTTCATGAAGAACACGCCATCGGTGACTTTCAAGTGCGGCGCACCTGAGCCGTCAGTGCCGAACTTGGCCTTGCCCAGCGCCCAGGTCGGATCTTCGCCCATCCACGTAGCGGTCGCGGCATCGCCAAACAGCATGGTGGTGTTGCGGTCTTCCGGATCGACGATTTTCGAATACGGGTCAGCAGTGATCAGCAGGCCGTTCTTCAGACCGGCGGCTTCCATGAAGCCCTTGATCGCGTAGATGCCGTAGACATAACCGGAGCAGCCCAGGGAAATGTCGAACGCCGCCACGTTGGTCGGCAGACCGAGCTTGTCCTGTACGATCGCGGCGGTGTGCGGCAGGCCTTCTTCATCACCGTTCTGAGTGACGACGATCAAGGCGTCGATCGATTCACGTTTCAGTCCAGGGTTGCTGGCAAACAGCGCATTGGCCGCTTCCACGCACAGATCGGAGGTTTCCTGTTCAGCATCTTTGCGCGGCAGGAACGCCGAGCCGATCTTGCCAAGGATGAATTCTTCATCCTTCTCGAATTTTGCACCTTGTGCGTAATTGTCCACGCCGGCTACAGGAACGTAGCTCGCAATGCTTTTTATGCCAATCATTACGGCTTCCCAATAAAAAACAGCCCAAGACCACCGCTCGCAAGGATTTCGAGGGGCGCCGACAAACGAAAACGGCCGCCACAACGGGCAGCCACGGGGAGCGCAAAGGGCTATCACTGGAATCGAAAACGAGCCAGGCGCCATCTCCCCGATCAATACAATACAGTGAAGATGCGCGTTATGACTCGCAGGTCACGCTATTTTGCCGATTCGGTGCAGATCAGCTTATTCGACCAGCGACCAGTCCAGCGGCGTGCCGCGCTTGATCGGCGCACGCGCGCGGCGACCGAGGACGGCCTCGGTGTGCTTGGGCGGCAGTCCGAGACCGGGGCGAATCGCCCGCAGATTGTCCCCGGTAAAGGTGTCACCAGCGGCCATGTCGGCGGTAACGTACAGCGAGCGGCGATACACCACAGATTTCAGTTCGGCGTCGGTGGCGCCATAGCGCACCTGACCCAAGGCCTGCCAGGCTCGTTCGGTTTCCACTACCAGACTGGCCATTTCCGCCGGCTCCAGCGAAAAACTCGCATCGACGCCACCTGCCGAACGGTCGAGGGTGAAGTGTTTTTCCACCACCGTCGCGCCCAGCGCCACCGCCGCCACCGACACGCCAACGCCCATCGAGTGATCGGACAGCCCCACTTCGCAACCGAACAATTCACGCAGATGGGGAATCGTGCGCACGTTGCTGTTGAGCGGCGTCGCCGGATAAGTGCTGGTGCACTTGAGCAGCACCAGATCCTTGCAGCCGGCCTCGCGGGCGGCACGCACGGTTTCATCCAGCTCGGCGATGCTGGCCATGCCGGTGGAGATGATCAGCGGCTTGCCGGTGGCGGCCACACGACGGATCAACGGCAGGTCGGTGTTTTCGAAACTGGCGATCTTGTAGGCCGGCACATCAAGACTTTCGAGAAAATCCACCGCTGTGGCATCGAACGGTGTCGAGAATGCAAGCATGCCCAGTTCTTTTGCGCGGGCGAAAATCGGTGCATGCCACTCCCACGGCGTGTGGGCTTTTTCATACAAGTCGTAGAGCGAAGTACCCGCCCACAGACTGCCCGGATCCTTGATAAAGAACTCGCCCTCAGCCAGGTCCAGGGTCATGGTTTCGGCGGTGTAGGTCTGCAGCTTCAGGGCATGCGCGCCGGCCCTGGCCGCGGCCTCGACAATTTGCAGGGCCACGTCCAGCGACTGGTTATGGTTGCCACTCATCTCGGCAATGATGAAGGGCGGCGCATCGGCGCCGATCAAGCGGTTGCCGATCTTGAAACTAGTCATGCGGGTGATCCTTCAAAACACGGGTGAACGCGCAGGCCCCTTGGGTAAACCCGGCGTCACGAAACACATTCAATGAGGGCAGATTGTCCGGCAGGACGCAGGCGTTGATGACCGCCAGTTGTGGCCAGTGCGCGGCGACGAATGCCTGACCACGGGTCAACAGCGCCCTGCCCCAGCCGAGGCCGATACGCCCTTGCAGCAAGTAGATCGAGACTTCGGCTTCAAATCCGCGCAGGTCATAACGCACAACACCGACGGCGCCATCGTCTGCCTCGGCGATCAACAGCAGGCGCTGCGGATTACGCAAACTTGCCGTCAGCCAGTTGAGGTGTTGCACCCAATCGATCGCGCCAGTCTGCGGCGACCAGCGCCGCACGGCTTCGGCATTACGCCCCTCGAACAACAATTGCGCATCGTCCAGCGTCGCCGGGCGCAACTTGAGCACCGCGCCAGCCAGCGCTGCCGCAACGCGCTCGGCGCCGCGACCATCGACCAATTGCCGCGAACGTTCGGCCAGGCTCTGGCGCAGAAAATGATTGCCCACCACAAAACCGACAGCGTCACGCAATTGCTCGACACTGACCTGCTCACGGGCGCCCATGAACACATGCGCCCCCGCTGCGGCCATGACTTCGCCGTTGACCTGCTGGTTGTTCGACACCGCGATACAAATCGTCGGCAGCCCCAGCGCTGCACGCTCCCAACTGGTACCGCCGCCGGCACCGATAAACAGATCGGCTTCGCTCATGCGCTGGTAGAAATCACTGACGAAGCTGTGCAGGCGCCAGTTCGGCCGCGTCTCGGCCAAGGCCTGCATCTGCGCCCACGCCGGGTTGTCGGCACCAGCAACGAAATCCACCTGCAACTCGCTGAAATCAGCGAGGGCGAGCATCGCGTGATGAGTCTGCATCGCCGCATCGAAGCCGCCGAAATTCACCAGTACCCGGCGAGCCGTGGGTTTGATGTCGATGGCCGGGCAATTGAACTCTTCGCGCAGCATGGCGTAGCGCGGGCCCAGCAACGTGCGGCAACCCTCAGGTAGCAAGGGTGTGTAGTTTTCGCTGAGGCCGGACAAGTTCTGATTGAGCAACAGATCAACGCTGTAGCGCCGGGTCGCCAGATCATCCACCGCCGCGATGCGATGTGCCCAGCGGCGTGCAGCGGTTTGCCAGTGATGATCGAGGCCGTAATGATCGACGATGATCCAGTCGAACTCGGCATGGCCGTCCAGCAGCAGACCGAGTGCGTCGATATCGGCCTGCCACGGCAGCATCGACTCGATGGCTTGCTGTGGGTCTTCAGCGAGGTAACGATCAGGCAGCGCAAAGGTTTCAAACCCTTCGTCGTTCAGCGCCTCCAGCCGATGCCCCGGCAATTGCCGACAGGCAAACGCGACATGGCTGCCCTGCCCGCGCAACACCCGCGCCAGCGTCAGGCAACGGGCAATATGGCCACTGCCGATGGTCGGCGAGGCGTCGGCGCGAATCAGCACTCTCATTGCAGCTCTCCGCCCGCCTTGAGCGCGGCGTACAAGTATTCGGCGCGCTTCCAGTCTTCGGGCGTGTCGATGTCCTGCACCAGGTGCCGGGGCAAAATCACCGGCAGACTGGCCGGCGAATAAACCACCTCACCACGCAACCAGGCCTCACTGCGGCCCCAGTAGAACTGACCGGCATCCTGAAACGCTTCGGGCAGATCCTGCGAGCGGGTATTACGAAATTCGGGATACAACGCAGTCAGCGCGCCCTGCCCGTCCAGCGTCAGCGCACGCTGCACCGGAAAACCGAAACTGCACACGGAAAACGCAAAAGACTTGTCGCGACGCTGTTCCAGTAATTCCAGTCCCTGATGCAGATAGCGCGCCTGCAGCAGCGGCGCCGTGGCGTACACACAGCAGGCGAAATCGAAGGTTGGCAACTGCTGCAAGGCATGCACGATCACTGCCGCCGTACCGGTGAAATCGTCAGCCAGTTCCGCCGGGCGCAGGAACGGCACTTGCGCGCCATGGGCTCGCGCGACATCGGCAATCTCGGCATCGTCGGTGCTGACCACGACCTGATCGAACACGCCCGACTCCAGCGCAGTGCGGATCGAACGGACAATCATCGGCACACCGTCGAACGGCAAGAGATTCTTGCGCGGGATGCGCTTGCTGCCGCCGCGGGCCGGAATGATTGCAACGTTGCTCAAGGACGTTTTTCCATCAGGAACCAAGTGACGTCATCCGCCGGGAACTGCGGGTCACGATGGTAAACAAAGCCGTAATCCAGCAGTTGCAGATCAGCGTAGCGATCGAGCATTTCACCGGCGAAATCACGCTTGAACAGCTTGCCGCTGTTACCGCGATAGGACACTTCCACCGGTGCCGGGTTGTAGTACTCGGCGATCAAAATATAGCGCTGGCTCAACGCGTACAACTGCGCATAAGCGGTCGGCAACAGTTCAGGGGCCAGATGGATCAGCACACCTTTGCTCAGGGTCAGATCGTAGCGGCGCTCGCGCGGGAAATCGAACAGCGAGCCATGCCAGATCTGCGCAATGTTCAACGCCCGTGCCTGAGCAAAAGCGCTGTCATTGATCTCGACCCCAAACAGCTCACAGCGCGGCAGCAACTGATGCAGCGCCTGCAAATTATTGCCGGCATTGGTGCCCAGCTCCACCAGGCTTTCAATGCGCCCGGCGCGGCTCAACGCTTTGGCAAACAAGGCAAGATTGGCCGCCACCAGCGGTTGGCCGATATTGCGCTCAACGTACTGGTTGCCGAACTCACCCTGCCAGAACTTTTCCTGCTCGCTCAGATTACGCATGACTCAGTCTCACCCACCGCCACGGCGGTATTCATTCGGTCAGTCGACGCAATTGCTCGACTACATAATCCTGCTGCTGATCACTCAGCAACGGGTACAGCGGCAAGCTGATGGCCTCGGCGTAATAGCGTTCGGCCTCGGGAAAATCGCCCTCGGCAAAACCCAGGTCACGATAGTAGGGCTGCAAATGCACGGGAATATAGTGCAGGTTTACGCCGATCCCGGCGGCGCGCAAGCCTTCGAAAACCTGACGATGATTAAGGCCGATGCGCTCGGTCTGCAAGCGAATCACGTACAGATGCCACGCCGACTCCGCTTCCGCCTGAGGGCTGGGCAGCGTCACCGGCAAATACGCCAGCAAACGATCGTAACGCGCCGCCAGTTCGCGACGCCGGGCGATGAAGTCGTCCAGCTTGTTCAACTGAGACAAGCCCAGCGCAGCCTGCAGATCGGTAATCCGGTAGTTGAAACCCAGCTCGACCTGTTGGTAGTACCACGGCCCATGACTGGATTCGGTCATTTGCTGCGGATCACGGGTCATGCCGTGGCTGCGCAAACGTTGCAGGCGCTCGGCCAGATGCGGGCGGTTGGTTAGCACCATGCCACCTTCAGCACTGGTGATGATTTTCACCGGATGAAAACTGAACACGGTCATCGCCGCGAATTCACCGCAGCCGACCGGGCGCCCGGCGTAACTGGCACCGACGGCGTGCGAGGCATCCTCGATCACCGTGAAGTTGTAGCGCTCGGCCAATTCAGCAATGCGCCGCATGTCGCAGCTCTGCCCGGAAAACGCCACCGCCACCAGCACTTTCGGCAAAGTGCCGTCCTGTTCGGCCTGATCAAGCTTCGCTGCGAGGGCGAAGGCATCAAGGTTCCAGGTCAGCGGATCGATATCGACGAAATCGACCTCAGCGCCGCAATAGCGCCCGCAATTGGCCGAAGCGAGGAAAGTGTTTGGCGTCGTCCACAAGCGATCGCCCGGACCCAGGCCAGCGGCCAGACAGGCAATGTGCAGCGCCGCCGTGGCATTGCACACCGCAACGGCGAAGTCCGCCTGACAACGTTCGGCCATCGCCTGCTCGAAGCGTTCGATGGTCGGCCCCTGGGTCAGCCAGTCCGATTGCAGCACTTCGACGACCGCATCGATGTCTGCCTGATCGAGGCTTTGCCGACCGTAGGGAATCATGTCGAGAGCTTCGCGTGCAGGTCGGCGATCTGCCCGACCGAGAGAAAGTGCGGATTGGTGTCGGAGCGATATTCGAAATCTTCACTCACGGCAAGCCCCTGCTCGCCAAGCTTGTCGACGGCAAAATCGACATCGACGCTGGTGAAGCGGATCGACGGCTGGATGGTGTAGTGATCTTCGAACTCAAGGGTCATCCGCGCGTCGTCCAGCGGCACCATCAACTCATGAAGCTTTTCACCGGGACGAATGCCGACGTGCTTGTGTGGCAGATGTTCGGCCATGCCGCGCGCCAGATCGACAATGCGGATCGACGGAATCTTCGGCACGAACACTTCACCACCGTGCATCCGCGCAAAGCTGTCGAGGACAAACTGCACGCCGTGGTCGAGGGTGATCCAGAACCGCGTCATGCGTTCGTCGGTGATCGGCAACTCCTGAGCACCGTCGGCGATCAACTTGCTGAAAAACGGCACCACCGAGCCACGCGACCCGGCGACATTACCGTAGCGCACCACGGCAAAGCGGGTTTCCTGCTCGCCGGCAATGTTATTGGCGGCGACGAACAATTTGTCCGAGAGCAACTTGGTCGCGCCGTACAGGTTGATCGGGCTGGCCGCCTTGTCGGTGGACAGCGCCACAACCTTTTTCACGCCGTTATCGATGGCGGCGGCGATGATGTTTTCCGCGCCATTGACGTTGGTGCGAATGCATTCGGTGGGGTTGTATTCCGCCGCCGGCACCTGCTTCAACGCCGCAGCATGCACCACGTAGTCGATGCCGCGCATGGCCTGACGCAGACGGTCTGCGTCACGCACATCACCAATGAAGTAACGCATGCACGGCGCGTTGAACGTCTGCTGCATCTCGTACTGTTTCAGCTCGTCACGCGAGAACACCACCACGCGCTTGGGCTGGTATTGCTCAAGCAGTCGAGCGATGAATTTGCGCCCGAACGAACCGGTGCCGCCGGAGATGAAAATCGATTGACCGTTGAACATATGCTGATTCCTGTCCGGCACGCTTAAGCGAGCAACTGCGCCCAGTTGATCGAGGCATTTTCACCCAGGGTGAACCCTTTGCCGGTCAGGGCCAGGTTGGCGTTGTATGCCGAATCCTGAGCGAAAGCGCCGCTCCATTTTTCACGCAATGCCGCCAGTGCTTGCGGCGCCTGTGGCAGCTCGCCGGTATGCAGCACCTGCACCAACGGCGTCCACACGATGAGGTAACCGGACTGACCCGCCTTGAGGCACAGATCGACATCGGCATAACCCTCGGCGAACGTCACTTCATCCAGCCCGCCAAGGGTGTTGAACAGCTCTTTGCGCACCATCAGACACACCTTCGACACGGCCGAGTAATTCTGCTCGACCGTCAAACGATGCATGTAGCTGTCTGCGCTGTGTTTTTCGCCGATGAAGGGCGAACCCACGCCGTCATTGAGGCCAAGAATCAGACCGGCCTGAGCGATGTTGCCGTCGCGGTCGACCAGTTTGGCACCGACGACGCCCACTTCCGGACGCTGGGCGTGGTTGAGCAACGAATCGATCCAGTTCGGATTGACCACTTCGCTGTCAGCGGCCAACAGCACCAGATACTCACCCTGAGCCTGCTCGCTGGCGGCGTTGTACAACGCGACCTCACTCAGTGGCTGATCGGCACGCAGCACATTGACCTTGGCGTGGCGCAGGGTGCCCAGCCAGTCGTTGACCGCTGCCGACTGATTGGCGTTTGCCGCCAGCAACACTTCATAACGGCTGTAACGCGTTCTGAGCAGCACGCCTTCCAGGCAGCGGCGCAGCACCGGCAGATCGTCGATCACCGGCAGAATAATCGACACCAGCGGCTGTTCGCTGTGGCGGTAATCGATCTGCCAGGTGCCCGGCGCCGACGACGTGACCTTGGCCTTGTAGCCGCGATTGCCCAGATGACGCAGCAACGCCTGACGTTCGTGGGCGTTTTCTTCCAGCTCCGCCGCCTGCGTGATCAGCAACGGCTCGTCGAGGTGCGCCAAGCCGTCGAGGCCGCCCTGCTCGATGATGCGCAGCAACAGGTCAAACTCCAGCGCCTTGCTGAAGTCAGCCTGATAACCACCGGCGTCGAGCAACACTTCGCGACGGATCAACCAGTGGCGCGCCATCAGTGACGGTACGCTTTGCAGCAGATCCAGATTGAAGCCCGGGCGGAATACGTCAACCAGTGCGCCATTGTCCTTGCGCTGGATTTCATCGGTGGCAACGGCACGCACACCGTCGGCGGACATCAGTTCCAGACTGGCGCGCAACAGGCCGCTGCTGGTGAACTGGTCACCCGCCTCACACAGCAGCAACCAATCGCTTGGCGACTGCTGAGCGCTGAGGTTGAGCTTGTCGACAACGTTGCTCTGGGTGACACGCACAAAGTGCAGGGTGTTTTGCGCGGTCGTCGCCGCCGGCGCTTCACCGGTGGTGAACACCACCACCCTGAACGCTTTGCAGTGACCTTCGAGCAGGCTGTCGAGCGTTACCTGCAACTTGTCGATGTCGTTGTCCAGGTCGAGCACGAAAATGCCGAATTGCGGACCACCGCCTTCAGTCGCCAGATGTTCGCCGATCGACTCGAGTGGCTTGATTGCCGGCGCGCGAGCCGCCAGCCACTGCAACAGACGACCGGACTTCATCTTATCGAAGGCCGGCTGATTATCTTCAACCGTCAGCACTTCGAGGCGGGCGATCCACTCGTGCATGGCTTGCGCGGCGCTCTCGTCACCGACGATATCCAGTTGCGCCGCCAGACGTTTGACCACGGTCTGGTTGAACGCATTCAGATCATGCGCCTGCCACAACCGGTCCAGCACACTTTCCGCTGTATCGTTGTTGCGCGCCTGCAACAGGTGCGCCTGACGCGTCCACACGCCTTCCAGCCCTTCCAGTTGCATGCGGCCGGCCGGCAGGGCGTGCAAGATGAATTCGAACTGTTCCAGACGTTCGAAGAATGCCTGGTTGTAAAACGGCATTTCGACATACTGCAGCGGGCCAAAACGACGATCCGGCGCCTTCAGTTCCTGGTTCCAGGTCGACTCGATAATCAGCTCGGCGGTCAGCGCCCGCCCGGACTTCAGGCTGTCGGCCATTGCCTCGAAACTCTCCAGGGCAAAGGCCTTGGCCTGCCCGGCATCCAGCCCTTCGATAGCGGTGGGCAGCGAGACGAGGAACTCGGCAAACGCCTCGCGTTCGGCGACCGATTTGGCGTCGACGTAGGTCAGCGAGTGATACACATCGGTGTTGTGCTCGGAGACACCGTAGTTGATCTCGCGCACTACGTACGGAATCGGCAGGATGCGGGCCTTGGCACTGGCCAGCAGGTAGTAGATGTGGCCAATTTCCTGCCACTGGAAATTGGTCCCCGGCGGCAACGCCGCGTGCCAGTTTTTCATCAGGTCAGTACGGGTTACCGCGTAGAACGGCGGGATGTACTGGTGCATGTAATCGAGGACACGATCCTGCGCCCGCTCGGACGCATAGTCTTCCTGGACTTTCTTGTCACGGCGGTAGTAGTTCACGCCATGGGCCAATGACAGGTACATCAGGCAATAGCCGTGGCACATACCGTAATCAGGGTTGGCATGCAGGAAGCCAACGGACTCTGCCAGTGAATCATGCAGGATGAAGTCGTCGTCGGCCGCCAGCACCATATACGGCGTGGTCAGATGCTCGACACCATAGGCCAGTTTGGCCTGCATGCCCCAGTACGCGAACTGCGGCACGTGGTGGTAGTCGACAGCGGAAAAGTCGCCTTCAGGTCGATCCAGAGTCGAATCGAGCACCATGATTCTGCAGGGCAAGCTGCTGTAATACTTCACCGCCCGGCGCAAAAACGCCGGCCGATTGTGAGTAATCAGGACGACGGTCAATAGCTCATTGAGCGGTAGCGCCAGTTCAGTACTGTACTTGCCTTGCATAACTTCTCTCCACAACCGGCGACTCGCCGAAACAACGCTTGGTGATGTTGCGAATTAACGGACGCGACGCAGATAGCCGTCCGGCGCCACGGTGATCAGCAGCTTGTTCTGCAACTGCTGGTCGATCTCGAAATCCTGGTTCTCTTCCAGGTATTTCCACACGGCGGTTTTCGGGTTATCGCCCGGGCCCCATGGACGATCCGGGAAGAAATCGGCCGGCATGTCTTCAACCACGGTGTCCATCACCACGCAATAGCTGTCGACCGACACCAGCGGTGCGTACAGACGCAGCTCTTCGAGGACGTGATCGTGGGTGTGGTTGGAGTCGAGGACCAGAATGACTTTCTTGCCTTTCGCTGCAGCCTGCACTTGGGCGGCAATGCCGGCGTCGATGCTCGAACCTTCGATCATCTTGATGCGTTTGGCCATCGGGTGGCTTTCGATCGCTTCGCGGTTGTGCGGGCGAATGTCGAGGTCGATGCCCAGCACTTCGCCGTGGCCTTGCAGCTCCAGCAACGAGGCGTAGTAGATGATCGAACCGCCGTGGGCGATGCCGCACTCGATGACCAGATCCGGTTTGACCTGCCAGATGATCTCCTGCATGGCCATCATGTCTTGTGGCAACTGGATGATCGGGCGGCCCATCCACGAGAAGTGATAGCTGTATTTGTGCTTGGCCGATTCATTGAAGAAATCGCGGGCCAGGCCGGTCAGTTTCTGGTCGTCACCCTGCTGGGCAATCTGTTCCCGGCACTCTGCTTCGAAGGCTTGGTTGATGCTGTTGTCGGTCATTTTAATAATCTCTAGGGTCACTGAAACGAAGCGCTGTCGACGGCGTGATAGACGTAGCGTCCACCGGTCATCCGCTTGATCTCTTCGAGGTAATTGGAATTCATCACAAACAGGTGGGCACCTTCAGGCAGCGCGTCCATCGCCTCTTGCGGCGAGGAAACCCGCGCGCCGCTCAACGGCAGATAACGCCCCTGCTTGGCCGGGTTGATATCCACTACGCGATCCACTGCGACACCTGCGCGTTGCAGGAATAGCGAATAGATCACGCCTTTGGACGAGGCGCCCCAGATCGCCGAACCCTGCTCGGGGGCGGACTGAATGATCTGCACCGCACGATCGAGGCTGGCGGTAAAACCGTCAGGCAGCGCCAGTCGCGGCACCGGTTGATCCGGGGTCAGGCGCAACGTCGACAGGTCGGCGACGATGTACAGGTATTGGCCACCGAACAGATGACCGGCCTCATGCACGGTGCCGAACATCCGCCGCAGGTCATCGAGGCGGAAATAATTGACGTGTTCGTAGAACAGGTCGAACCAGGCTTTGTGTTCGAGAATCCAGTCGAAGCACGGCACTTCGATGTAGATCTGCCCGCCCTGATTGGCATTGGCGATTTCGGCGAGGAAGCTCACCGGATCCTGAATATGCTCCAGCACATGGCGCAGCACGATGGCGTCTGCCGCGAGCCCCAGGCCGCGAGTGAACGGCGCCTTGATCACGTCGGCGTTTTCGCCTTCGTAAGCCGGATCGATGCCGGTGATCGAATAACCGAGGCCCTTGAGCAACTCCAGGAAATAGCCTTTGCCGCAGCCGACTTCGATCAGCTCCTGGCCCTTGAAGTGCTTGGCGATGATGCCTTCGACGTCGCTCAAGTGCTTCTGGAACTGGCCGGAATGCGCCTGCTCGTTCTGGTAATCGGCGTCGTAGCTGAGCTTGTCGGCATCGAACGCCGCATTGAAGATCAAACCGCTGCGCTCGTCCTGCACCAACAACATGTCGGCGCTGGCCGAGGCCTGCGCTGATGCGGCATCGGCAAAGGTGCGGTTCTGCAGCACCGGCAGGTCGGTGACCCGGTACAACTCGTGCGTCATTGCGGCTCTCCCAGTAACTGTTGCAAACGCTCGGTCACCGCCCAGAACGCCAGGGGTTCGTGGGTCGGATACGGGTAGTGGCCGAGGTTCAGATGCAGCGTCGCGCCGCGTTCGCGCAGGCGTTGTTCGACCAATGAGCGAACCGAAATCGGCTGGCCGCTGGCGCAATTGATCACGCCGTTGAAGTCGGTTTTTTGCAGGATCGCGGCGAGGTAACCGGCAGCGTTTTCAATCGGCAGAAAATCACGCAGTTGCTCGCCGGCGGACATGTTGAACGACGGCTCACCGGCATCGATCGCCCGGTCCAGTGCGGCCAACAGACTGTTGGGGTTCTGCCCTTCGCCATGCAGATAGAACAAGCGCGCCCACTGCAAGGTGAACGGTTTTTCCTGCTGCAGATTTTGCAAAAACAGCTGTAGCGTGTGCTTGGCCAGACCGTAAGGATTGCTCGGCTGCGGCTCGGTACTTTCGCTGAGCGGCCCGCTTTGCATGCCGTATTCGAAACAAGTGCCGGTGACCAGCACCTGCTGCACGCCCGCCTCGACCGCGCTTTTGATAAAGCGATAGTCGGCCATCAGGTTGTGTTCGAAATGGAACAGCGCCCGGTAGTTCGGCAAACCCGGCCAGGCCAGGTGCGCCAGTGCGTCGATGCCATCGGTCAACGCGTGGATATCGAGATCGGCGGCGTGAATATCCACTGCGATGAACTCGACGTTGTTGATCCACGGCATGCCTTGTGCGGTTTCTGCGTTACGCGCCACGGCGCGAACATCGCAGCCGCGTGCAAGCAACGCCGCGACCAGATGCCGACCGACAAACCCTGTGGCGCCAGTGACCAGAACCTTCACAGAACGCTCAACTCAGGCACGGCGATCACGAAGCGGCCATCCCACTGACGCACTTGCGCCAGTTGCTGGCTGACTTCGTGGAGCAGGTTCCACGGCAACACCAAAACGTAGTCCGGTTTGTCGATATCGATCTGCGCCGGCGCCACGATCGGAATGCGGCTGCCCGGCATAAACTTGCCCTGCTTGTGCGGATTGGCATCAGCCACCCAGGCCAGCAGGTCCGGTTTGACCCCGGCGTAGTTGAGCAAGGTGTTGCCCTTGGCCGCCGCGCCATAACCGACCACGCGTTTGCCGTCGGCCTTGGCCTGCAACAGGAAGCGCAGCAAGTCATGCTTGATACGCTCGGCAGCAGGCGCGAGGGTCGCGTAGTACTCGGCGGTTTTTACCCCGGCATCCAGTTCGGCTTGCAATTGTTGCTGCACCGCAGGTTGAACCGCGCGGCGCTGGCCGTCCTTGCGCTGCACGAACACGCGCAGCGAGCCACCGTGGGTGGTCAGTTGGCTGACGTCGAACACTTCCAGGCCATTGCGTTCGCACAGTGTCTGCACGGCGGTCAGCGACAGGTACGAATAGTGTTCGTGATACAGCGTGTCGAACTGCGCGCCAGCCATCAGCGTCAGCAGTTGCGGGAATTCGAAGGTGGCCACGCCGGTCGGCTTGAGCAGTGTCGCGAAGCCGCCGAGGAAATCGTTAATGTCCGGCACATGCGCGAGCACATTGTTGGCCGCCATCAGGTCGGCGCCCCAGCCTTCGCTTTTCAATTGCGCGGCGGTGTCGCGACCGAAGAACAGTTCGCGGATTTCCAGGCCCTTCTCGCGTGCTGCTTGTGCGGTGCTGCGCGTCGGCTCAACACCCAGGCAGGCAATGCCGCGACCAGCGACGTATTGCAGCAGGTAACCGTCGTTGGCGGCGACTTCCACTACGCGGCTGTCGGCGTTCAGACCGAAACGCTCGACCATCTCGGCGACATACCGTTCGGCATGGGCCAGCCACGTGCTGGAGAACGAACTGAAGTAGGCGTACTCGGCGTCGAACAGGCTGTCGGCTCGGGTGTAATCCTCGGTCTGTACCAGCCAGCATTGCTGACACACGGCGACCTTCAACGGCACCCACTGCTCGGCCTGCTCCAGGCGATCAGCGTGGACGTAGGCGTTGGACGGTGGCGAGGTGCCGAGGTCGATCAGCGGCAGGCTCAGCGGTGCGGCGCACCCACGGCAGTTCATAGACGCACTCCAGCAAAGTGTTGATCGAGCGCGGGATGGCTGGAATCACGCGCTGACAAATTATTGACAGGCAACGGCCAGGCAATCGCCAGCCGTGGATCGTTCACCGACAGCCCGCCCTCGTGCTCCGGCGCGTAATCGGCGCTGTGCAGGTAGAGCAATTCGGCGTCTTCGCTCAGCGTCTGGAAACCGTGGGCGAACCCGGCCGGGATCAACAGGCTGCGACCATCGCCGGCCTTCAGGTGTTCGGCGTGCCAGTGCAAAAAGGTTTCGGAATCCGGACGCAGATCCACCGCCACGTCCCACACTTCACCGCGCAGGCAGGTGATCAGTTTGGCTTCCGGCGCGTTAGCGTTCTGATAATGCAGACCGCGCACACTGCCCTTCTCGCGGGTGCAGGAATGGTTGATCTGGCGGATATGAAATTCGCTACCGAACGCACTCAGGCTGCCTTCGCAAAACAGCCGTGCGAAGTGCCCGCGCTGATCTTCGAAACGTTTGTGCTGGACGCTGAACAATCCGGCCAGCGGCAATGCCTTCAGGGAAAACTCGCTCACAGCGCGCCTCGGTACAGGTTCAGTTGACCGAGAGTGACGCTGCGCATGTCATCGCCGTTCTGCCAGGCCAAGTGCCAGTCGACGGTCTGGGTCAGGCAGGCCTGCAAGGTCCAGCGTGGCTGCCAGCCGAGCACTTGCCGCGCGCGACTGCTGTCCAGACGCAACAGACCGGCTTCGTGCAGTTCGCTTTTCTCGATGCGCAAACCGCGCGCCTGCGGCCAGCGGCTGGCGAGCAGTTCGACCACTTCGCCAACGCTGCACATGTCCGCCTCGCCCGGGCCGAAGTTCCACGCACCGGCGTATTCCGGCCCTTGTTCGTAGAGGCCGGCGGCCAGTTGCAGGTAACCGGCCAGCGGCTCCAGCGCGTGCTGCCACGGGCGCACGGCCTGCGGGTAGCGCAAGGTCACCGGCTCGTCGGCAGTCCACGCTTTGAGCACGTCGGGAATCAGTCGCTCAGGAGCAAAATCGCCGCCGCCGAGGACGTTGCCGGCACGCGCAGTGGCCAAGGCCAGACCGTGTTCGGCGTACTTGTCCGCCGGAAAAAACGACGCGGCATAGGATTGCGCGAGCAGTTCACAGCAGGCCTTGCTGCTGCTGTAAGGGTCGTGACCACCGAGGGCTTCGTCTTCGCGGTACGGCCACAGCCATTCCTTGTTGGCGTAGACCTTGTCAGTGGTGACCAGCACGCAAGAGCGCACGCAACCGACCTGACGAATCGCTTCGAGCAGGTTCAGCGTACCCATGACGTTGCTGGAGTAAGTGCCAAGCGGGTCGCGATAGCCTTCGCGCACCAACGGCTGCGCGGCCAGGTGCAGAACGATTTCCGGCTCGGTGTCGGCGATGATTTCCAGCAGAGCGCCAAGATCACGCAGATCACCGCGCTGATCGTTGATGCCTTCATGCACGCGCGCCAGTTCGAACAGGCTCGGTTCAGTCGACGGATCCAGAGAAAAGCCGCTGACTTGCGCGCCGAGGCTTTGCAGCCACAGGGTCAGCCAACTGCCTTTGAAACCGGTATGTCCGGTGACGAGAACGCGTTTGCCGCGCCAGAAATCCGCACTCAGGCCCATTGCTTCCATGGGGCCTCCCCGCTCTGCCACAGCGCTTCGAGATGGTTCTTGTCGCGCAGGGTGTCCATCGGATGCCAGAAACCTTCGTGTTCGAAGGCTTTCAGTTGTTCGTCCGCGGCCAGACGCGCCAAGGGTTCGGCTTCCCAAGTGGTCGCGTCATCGGCGATGTACGGCAGCACTTTGGGCGACAGTACGAAAAAGCCACCGTTGATCCAGCCACCGTCACCGCGAGGTTTTTCGGTAAAACCCAGCACTTGATCGCCTTGACGCTCAAGCGCGCCGTAACGACCCGGCGGTTGCACGGCAGTGACGGTCGCGAGACGGCCGTGGCCTTTATGGAAATCCACAAGTTGCGCAATGTTGATATCGGAAACGCCGTCGCCGTAGGTGAAGCAGAACGCCTCTTCATCCTTGAGGTAACGGCTGGCGCGCAGCAGACGGCCACCCGTCATGGTTTCTTCACCAGTGTCGATGAGGGTGACGCTCCACGGTTCGCTGTAGTTCTGGTGCACATCCATGCGGTTTTCGCGCATGTTGAAGGTGACGTCAGAGGTGTGCAGAAAGTAGTTGGCGAAGAAATCCTTGATCGCATAGCCCTTATAGCCAAGGCAGATCACGAAGTCGTGAATTCCGTGGGCGGAATACTGCTTCATGATGTGCCAGAGAATTGGCTTGCCACCGATCTCGATCATTGGCTTGGGCTTGAGGTGCGACTCTTCACTGATGCGCGTGCCGAGGCCACCCGCCAAAATAACTGCCTTCATCGTCTCCCCTCTTGTTCTTCAGCGGGCTGCGCATGGCTTTGTTGAGCGCTGCGGGCCGTCTGGCTAAACCTTTTGCCGCTCCGGGCGCCGCTGGAGTGACCGCGAGCGCTCGTTTTATGGCGATTTACAGGGGACTTGCAGGAAACGCGCCAGCTCCACAAGCCCCTCACCCTAACCCTCTCCCAAAGGGAGAGGGGACTGATCGAGGTGTCTGGGAGAGTTACGCCGACGTGCAATTCCGCGTTGAACTCAGATTTTGAAAGGCCCACAAATCGGCTCCCTCTCCCTCGGGAGAGGGCTGGGGTGAGGGGCAGCCCCACCGCAAAACCAAAGCGGAACACCCGCCCCTCACCACTCAACAGGATGAGCGTTAGCTCGGCTGCGGCTTTTGATCTGTAGGGCGACGTCGGAAGGCTGAGTGGAGGGATTGATCCGGGCGTGGGAGCGCAGCGACCGTTTGGCGAAGCCAAACACAGCGAGAGGAGGTGCAGCGAAGCAAACCGTAGGCGCTGCGCCCGGATCGATCCCGGAGCGAAGGAACCCCGAGCCCCAGCGAGCGGGCCGCACGCAGGAGCAAGCCTTTTTGGTTACTTTTTCGGCGTCTGGGAAAAGTGACCCGCCGTAAGGGCGGAACCCTAATCAGCAACACCCGCAGCAACGGATACCCCCCCCAAAACCCCAAGAGCATGGTCGGCCCAAAGGCCGCCAAGCCCCAGACAACCCAGATCAACAATGCAAACGACTACCCAAACATGGCAAACCCATCACCACTCACCGGCACTTCAAACGCCTGACCATCGGCAGTCTGAAGGTGCTCGATGGTGTTGAACCCGGCATACCAATCCGCCAGTTTCACGCCGTTATCCGGCACACCACTGCTACCGTCATTGGCACTGTGCAGATAAGCATCGTTGCCAATACGGGTCACACTCAACTGACTGGCATTGGCGATCGTATTCAGGATCAGCGTGTCATTGATATCCAGCCCCTCATCCTTGATTGTCACCAGGCCAGACGTATTCACCACGTAGCTGTCATCGCCCTGCCCGCCATACGCACTGCCGCCGGAATTCGACTGACCGGCAAGGTTGAGAATCAACACATCATTGCCGCCATCGCCCTGCAGCATGTAGTCGCTGCCAGTGCCGGTCAGCACGTCATTACCCGCGCCGCCGAAAGCAAACCCTCGCCCCAGCGTGATGCTGTCATTGCCATCGTCACCACTGGCCCAGGTGAACAGATCATTGACCGCACCAACGATAACGTCATCACCAGCGCCACCCGACAGGCTATCGGACTGACCGCCGACATCGAGACCAGAGGCCAGCCCACCATAAATGTGATCGTTGCCATCGCCCCCCTGAATCTGGTCGTCGCCCGCGCTGCCTTCAAGAATGTTATCGCCCCAATCGCCTTCCAGAACGTCATTGAACTGGCTACCGCGCAGGCCTTCGATATCGATGTAAACATCGTGGAATGCAATCCCGCTCTGCACGCCCCATTTCAGCGAAGCGCTCAAGCCTTCGGTACTGTCGTCGTAGCTGACGATGTCGATACCAGCGCCACCCTCAAAGTTATCGGCACCCGCACCGCCCAACAGCAGATCATTGCCGGCACCGGAGACGATGGTGTTGTTCTCGTCATTGCCGTAGCCGATGAAGTCCGCGCTGCCGGTATAGGTCAGGTTTTCAACGAACGCGCTCAGTCTCAACTCGGACAGGCTGGTGTACACGCGATCGGTACCGCCCATGTAGCCTTCGATTTCCTCGATGGTCACGCCGGTGCTGTTGATCATGTAGACATCGTCACCGCCACCGCCAGCGACGACCACACCACTGGTGTTCACGGTGAAGTGGTCGGCATCGGTGGAACCAATAACCTCTTCCACATTAATCAGTGTGTCGCCCGCAGCGTTGACGCCGCCGCCGATCAAAATGTTGACCGGATCGAAAGCGTAGCGATAACTCACGGTGTCATGGCCGTCAGCACCGTCGATGTTCATAAAGTCTTTATGACGATAAATCACATCATCAAAGCCCGAACCCTGCAGCGCTTCAATGCCGGTGAAGGTGTCACCGTAGGCAATGGTCAGGCCGTCGTAGTTGGCGAAGTCTGCGACTCTCACGCCCTCAAGGCTGTCGCTGTAGCTGACGGTATCGTAACCCTCGCCACCGACGAAATGATCGGCGCCATCCCCGCCCCACATCCAGTCATTGCCGTCGGTGCCCAACAGGACATCCGCTTCACTCGTTCCATTTACTACTGACATTTGCGTCTTCCTTGCGTTGTTGTTGAAAGCGGTTCTGTCGGCAGGGAGAGACCGCTCAAGCGTGCAATCCCTGCCGGATGAGTAAACGAATAAAGAGCTATCGACTGCAAAGACGCGAAGCTTGAGCGTCGGCAAAAATTTGTATCGAGACTGATGCAAAGACGATTTTCAACGGCAAAAAAAACAGGCGGCTATAAAAGTCGCCTGTTTTCTGTTGATCACGCCCCGCTCGATCAATCGGCCAGCCAGCCGTATTCCCAGTAGCGCAGGTTATCGCCGCGCAACACGTAATCGCGCAGCACCACCTCACGCAATTCATCACCCATGCGATAACTGGCATCCGGATCCGCCAGGTGCATGCGGATCGCTTGCAGCCATTCATCCGTGCTGTTGGTCTTGATCCGCGTGCACGGCAAATAACCGCGATAGGCCTCAGTATCCGTGCAGATCACCGGGTAACCGCAGGCGCCGTATTCCAGCAGCCGCAAGTTGCTCTTGCAGTCGTTGAAGATATGGAACTCCAGCGGCGCCAACGCGAGATCGAGGTTGAGGCTGGCCAGTTTCGCCGGGTACACGTCCAGGCCGATGACGCCATGGAACTCATGCATGTAGGGACGCAGGTCATCCGGGCACATGCCGAAGAACACCCAGTCGACTTCATTGGCCAGTTCACGAACGACCTCGGCGATCACCGCCAGATCACCGTGGTGACTGGTGCCGCCGCCCCAGCCGACCCGTGGTTTCTTCGAGGTCCGACGCTGGCTGCGCAGATGGCCCCACAAGTCCTTGGCCAGCATGTTCGGCACCACACGAATGTCGTGGTGCATGTCCGACAGCACGTTGGCCAGCGGCGCGGTGGAAACGACCGCGCGATCGCACAGCCCGATCGCACGCCGCACCATGCGCTCCATGTCCTGCTTGCTCGGCATGTTGCGGATGTGCGCGTTGCGGTGAGGAACGTCGATGACATAGTCGTCGAGTTCGAAGATCCGCCGAGCATTGAAGTATTTCTTCAGCGGTGGAATTTCATCGATGGCGTGCTCCGAGTAGCGCCCTTGCAGGACGATCACGTCGGGTGACTGACGCTCGATATCGATGATCGACGGCAGGCCGTAGCAAATGCGCCCTTCTGCCCGGTTGGCCGCTTCCAGCTCGATCATCGGCTGGCTCATGCGGTAATGGCCGATGGCCGAAGCGTTGATCGGCACCACTAGCAGGTTGGGCAACTGTGCCTTGGAGAATGCACTCCAGCCAGTGCGCAGGCCCGGCTCCAGACTGAAGTTGGTGGCGCCCACGCCCTGCAACGTCAGGTTGACGTTGTAGGCCGGGTCGCGCGCCACCAGCGGCAGCCAGCGCTGGTAAAACGTGTCCCTCTCCTCAAGGTGCTGCGCTTCTTCCTCAGGCGTCGCCACGGCATTCGGCCGCGCCCCCACGGCCAGCACGGCATGGGGGTTCAACACCACCAGATAACCGTCGCGGCCAACACGCAGACACAGGTCCACGACATTGAGCGTTTGCTTGAAGTCCTGCTCGTCCAGCCCGCCGGCGGCTTCGAACACCGACTTGCGAATCATCAGGCAATCGCCGCCGACGGCACTCAGGTCATGCACCGCTTGCAGGCGGTGCATGTACCCTTCCGACTGCACCGGCTGGCCATAGAACGGCAACCCGACCGGCCCGTTCAAGCCAAGAATCAGCCCCGCGTGCAGCACGCCTCCGTCCGGGTTGAACAGCTTGGCGCCGACCACGCCGACCTCAGGACGCTGCGCATGATTGAGCAGTTCGTCGAGCCAATCGCTCTGGGTGATCACCGCAAAGGCATTGAGCATCAACACATACTCACCGCGCGCCTGGCTGACGGCAAAGTTGTGCACCGCTGCCGCGTTGCCCTTTTGCGGATAGCTCAGCACGCGAATCCGCTCGCTGCCCATTTGCGCCATACCGTCCAGCCACGCCAACGCTTCGGCGCTTTTGCAGCCGTTATCGACCAAGAGCAATTCGTACTCGGTGTAGGCGGTCTTCTCCAGCAGTGTCTCGACGCAGCGCTGCAACGCGGCAGTCTGGTCCTGCGTGACAATGACCACCGACACCAATGGGCGCCGGGCATGGTGATAGTCGACACGATTGAGCAGCCCGCTGTTACCGTCGCGGATTTCGTGAGCGATGCCGAGACGTTGCAGATGCGCTTCGAGAATGCGCGGGCTTTGCTGCGCAACGCCAGGATCAGTGAGCCATTGCGACAGGTCGAATTTCGACTCCAGCAACACTTCAGCAATGTGCCCGACCACTTGCAGGCCATCGCTTTCAACCATACGCCACAGCACATCGTGGGGCGCCAGTTCAGCGAACGTCGAGGCAAAACCGCCGAGCGCCAGAAACCGTTCGCGCTGGAACGCCAGGGCACGCCCGACGTAGGGGTAACTGCGCATAAGGTCGAGGTTGAAATCCGGCTTGAACGCAGGCTCGGCCGACTCGCCATCGCGTAGGCTGCCTTCGTCGCTGTACAGGCACGTCAGCGCACTTGAGTGCGCAATGCGATCGGCCATCACCAGCAGCGCCGCTGCCACCGGGCAATCACCCGACTGCAGCAGATAGAACCAGTCGGCGCCGTCCAGTTGCGGCAGCAACGTGTTGATCTGCTCCAGGCCGTCATCCTGCAACGGCATGTGGAACACCCGACCATCCAGCTGCGCTTCGGTGCACGCCGCAGACAACACCAGCACCAGCTCCGGCGGATAATCCTGAGCGGCGAGTGCCTCAAGGGTGCGCTCCAGGCCATCGCGACTGCCTTGGGCATCAATGATGATCGGTACGATGCGCGGCTGATGCGGCCAGCCCGCGAGGGTTTCCGGCAGCCATTGGCGCTGCGCCTCGGTCAGCACGCGAACTGCCAGCCACTGCGCATAGAGTTCGCCGAAACTGAAGCTGTCGACACCGACCCCCAGCTCCTGACGGCTCTGCTTGGCGCCGAGGGTGCGGCTCAGCGGCAGCTCTTCCCAGACCCGAGGCGACTCGTCAGCCTTGGTCAACGGCACATAACGAACCCAGCCCGACGCCGGCGCCGACTCGCCGCTGCGGACCTTGAGCATTTGCGAGATCCACTCGCGCTCGATCTCCGCCGCGTCTTTCATCGGTTGCTGCGCGCTCAGACGCTCGGGGTAAAGACGCTCGGCACTCAGCACATTGTTGGAGACCACCAGGTTGCCGCGCCGCAGCAGGCAGACATACAAGGCAAAATCCAGGGTCGCGACGAAGCAGGCAGCGTCTTCGGTCAGGGCCGGCAACAGTCCGGCGACATCCGCGCGCCGGAACATTGCGCTGCTGAAACCGCCAAGCACGTTGACCGGAAATTTCTCAAAGATGCTCAGTACATCATCACCTTTGAGCAAGCCACTGGCCGGCGACAACGAGCTGTTTTCGAGACGTGCCGGCAGGATGATGTCGTTGGCATCCCACAGCAGCCGCTGCGCCACCACCAGACTGACTTCCTCACGGCGCATCTCATGGGCTTGCTGTTCGATACACGCCGAATAGAGCAAGTCATCGTCACACAGGAACTTGATGAACTCGCCCCGGGACTGCTCAAGGCAGACCTTCAGGTTACCGACCAGCCCCAACGTACGTGGATTGCGCACGTAACGCACCACCGCCCCCGTCTGCTCCATGACCGACTTGACGATGTCTTCGATCTCGTCGCCACGACTGTCATCGCACACAATGATGTCGAGATTGCCGTAGTTCTGGCTCACGGCACTGTTCAACGTCCGCTCGAAAAAGCGCGGATTGAAGGCGGGAATGGCAATGCTGACGAGGGGGAGTGAATTCACGGCGGGCTCACAGGCGGTACGAGCCTGCTCGGAAAAGCGAGCCCTGATACCGCTAAAAAACATTAACTGAGGGACAGGGCAAACGGGCGCTCACGCGCCCGCCAACCGTCAGATCTTGTTGAACAGACCCAACTGACTGATCTTGCTGAACGCCAGTTGCGCGGCCTGCAGCATGGTTTGCTGCAAGGTCAGGCGAGTCATGACTTCGGCCGGATCCGAATCACGGATCGAGCCTTGGGTCGTGGAGTTCGCCGTGCTCAGGCTCGAGTTGGTGATGGTCTGCATGTCCAGCGACTGGCCGCGCGCACCAATGGTGGTGACGGAAGTGCCAATCTGGTTGGCTGCGGCGTCGAGGTTGCCCAGGCCCGCCTCCATGGCGCCCTGCAGCTTCTGCTTGGCGACCGCATCACCATCGACTGGGGTGTTCAGCGCCGTGATCATCTGGCCCAGGGTGTCGAGCACGTTCTGGGTCTGGTGATTGTTCGGCTGGATCGAGAACTGATCGCCCGCCGCCGGCGTGCCGCCCAAGGCGAAGGTCACACCCGCTGCTGTCGCGTTACCACCGGCCACAGTGCCCGACGATACCGGCTTGCTGTCAGCCGTGACCGGCGCCGCGTACAGATCGAAAGCCGTCGCGCTGGTGAACTTGAGAACCGCGCCACCCTGCGGGAATGCTGCGGTGTAGGCCGCCTGGTTGGTGATGCTGGAACCGGTGATGACGGTCGTCGACGGGTTGCCCGGGTTGCGCGTGGTGGTGAACGAGTCCGGCGAAGTCGACAGCTGGAAGCTGTGCCCGGCAATCACGGCATCCGGGTTGGTGTCGCCGGCCTTCAGGTTGATGTTCAGCTTCATGTCGACGCCACGGAAGCTGACGGTCTGGTTGGCGCCGCTGCTGTTGCTGACCAAGCCGTTCTGGCTCGCCTCAGCGGTCACGTCGTTGCCCAGGGCATCGGTGATTTTCAGCTGGGTGCTGCTGACGAAAGCCACGGTGTAAGGCTGGCCGGCAGTAAACTTGGCATCGTAGGTTGCAGCGGTGCCAACGGTACCGTTGGACAGCACTACACGACCGTCATCCACCGCCGGAGCGGTCATCTGGGTGTTGGTGCGACCGGTGTTGATGGTTTGCTGGAACGCATCCCAACCGGTGGTATTGGTACCAACGGTCATCCCATCGCCGATGTCCAGATTGATCGTGGTCTGGTCACCGTTGTAAGAGAAGGTGCCGTCGGCATTCTTCGAGTACGGCGCGGTATCGGTTTTCGAACCGGAGAACAGGTAATTGCCGTTGGCATCCTTGGCGTTCATCAGACCCAGCACTTGTTGCTGGATCTCGCCCAGTTCCGAGGCGTAAGCCTGGCGGTCCTTGTCGGTGGCGGTGCCGTTGTTCGCGGCCAGGGCCAGCTCTTTGGCACGACCCAACGCTGTGGTGATGGCATCCAGCGTGGATTCCTGCACGTTCAACGCACTCTTGGCGCTGTTGACGTTAGTGCCGTACTGATCCAGCAGCGCGGCCTGCTGGCCCAGTTGCAGCAAACGACCGGCGCCGATCGGATCATCGGACGCATTGGTGATGCGCTGCAGGCTGCTCGCCTCACTGGCGGTGGCGACAGCCTTGTTGAAGTTACGTTGATAGTCCGACGCTTGCGTGCCGTAATACTGGGCGGTGGAAATGCGCATGAATTACGACTCCTTAAAGGCTGTTGATCAGCGTGGCGAAAGTTTCCTGCGCAGCTTTGATGATCTGCGAAGACGCTGTGTAGTACTGCTGATATTTGACCAGGTTGCCGGTTTCCTCATCCAGGTTGACCCCGGACAGCGAATCGCGCGCGCCTTTGGCGTTATCGAGAATCGCCGAGGTCGCGGCGCTGTCGGACTTGCCTTGGGCGGTCTTGGTGCCGACGTTGGTCACCAGCTTGTTGTAGGCGTCAGTCAGGCTGATGCCCTTGCTCGCCGAACCGGTATCGACGGTCTGCGCAGTTTGCAGGGCGACCAGCGATTGCGCGTTGCGGTTGTCCGAAGACGCCGCACCGGTCAGGTTCATGGTGAAGGTTTCGCCAGGCTTCGGTGTGCCGCCAACGGTGGTCTGTACGGAGAAGGTTTTCTGTACGTTCGGCGTGACGCTGGTGTCCAGCACCGGGTTGCCGCTGGCATCGACGATGCCGACTTTAAGTTCCAGCGCGTTCGATTGACCGGGAACGATAGTGCCGCTGCTGATGAGGCCGCCCTTGGCATCCACGAAAGTGTAAGACTGGCTGCCCCCGGTAACCGCACCAAACACCAGTTTCACCGGCGTCGAATTCTTCAGCGCCGCCTGCATGTCAGCCTGGGCAGTCGGGTTGTAGATATCGATCTTGCTGGTCAGCGTCGGCTGGGTGAAAGTGCCCAGACCGTTGGCGCTGGCCACACCGGTCAACGGACCGGCCGCAGCGATTTTCTTCGGATCGGTAAGCACCGTCTGGATGCTCGCGGCCGCATTGCGGGTCGGGGTGATTTTGAAGCTGTCACCGGCGCTCAACGCACCACCCTTGAGTGCAAGGGTGAAACCGTCGATCACTGGCGGCGGATTGGTTGTGGTGCTGAAGGCGCCCAGGTCGGTGCCGTCGGAGCGCTTGACCGTGTAGTCAGTGGCGCTGGTGAACGTCACTTGATAATCGCTGGTGGTCAGCTTGCCGGTGTCCTTGATGGTGACATCGAGGTTACCCGAACCGGTGCTGTTGCCCGACTGCGCGATGCTGCGCGAACTGACCAGCGCGGCACTGTTGATGTTGTTGAAAATTGCCGCGCCGAAGTCACCGTTCTTGTCGATGCCCTGGGCTTGCTGACTGTTGACCTGATCAGCGATCACCAGTGCCACACGCCCCAGTTCGTTGAGCGACGGGTCGAGGACTTCTTTGCGATAGGTCAGCAGACCACCGATTTCGCCACCGCTCATCGCCGAGGTGATGTCGATGGTGCTCGAACCGCGATCCATCTGGATGGCCATGCGCGACGGATCGTCTTTGCTCGCGACCATGCTCAGCGTGTTGGTGGTGTTGCCGATCACCAGCGGCTGACCGCTGCCGACGTAGACGTCGAAACTGGTGCCACGCTCGACGACCTGTGCACCGGTCAGTTCGGAGAGCTGGCGTACCGCTTCGTTACGGCTGTCGAGCAGGTCGTTCGGCGCACCACCGCTGGTGGAGATCTCGCCGATCTTCTGGTTCAGGTTGGCAATCGCCGTGGCCAGCTTGTTCACCTGGGACGTCATGTCGCCGAGGCTGCCATTGATGGTGGTGTTCTGGTCGTTGAGCTGTTTGGCGATGGTATTGAAGCGACTGGTCAGCGCCTGCGCACCGGTCAGCACCGATTGACGGGAGGTGTCATCGGTCGCCGACGTCGAGACGCCCTGCATGGTGGTGAAGAATTTCTGCAGCACGCCGGTCAGGCCGGTATTGGTGTCCGACAGCATCGAGTCCAGCGGTGTGGCCTGCGCCAGATAAGCAGCCGATTCACTGTCGAGCGAAGTAGCGGTGTGCAGTTGGCTTTCCAGGTACGAGTTGTACACCCGGCGCACGTCAGCCAGGGTGGTGCCCGTACCGATGAACACGGTGCCGAACTGCTGCGAGGATTTGGTGCCCTGCACGGTTTGCTGACGTGAATAACCGGCGGTGTCGACGTTGGCAATGTTGTTGCCTGTCGTAGCCAAAGAGGACTGGCTGGCCGACAGTCCCGACATCCCGATATTGAGCAAACTCATGGTTCAGACCTTATACCTTGTGCCTTATAAAGGCGTGGTGGATACACCCGCCGCAGCGTAGTTTTGGAAACTGTTCATCTGCTTGGCTATCTGCGAAATCTTGCTTGCGTAGTTAGGGTCGGTGGCGTAACCGGCCTTTTGCAACTCGCGTACAAACTGTTCTGGGTTATCGGCAGACTTCAGCACATCTTGATAGCGATTATTGCTCTGCAGCAAAGTCACCAGATCGTGGAAGCTGTCCTTGTACGAGGCGTAGGAACGGAACTCGGCCGTCTCCTTGACCATCGCGCCATCGCGGAACTCGCTGGTGATCGCGCGGGCCGAATCGCCCTTCCAGTTGCTGCTCGCCTTGATGCCGAACAGGTTGTGGCTGCTACTGCCATCCTGGGCACGCATGACCGACTTGCCCCAACCGGTTTCCAGCGCCGCTTGCGCCACCAGATAACGCGGATCGACGCCGATACGGTCAGCCGCTTCCTTGGCCATCGGCAGCATGGTGTTGACGAATTCGTCGGCGGAACTGAAGGCTTTCTTGGCCGGCGCCAGCGGAATCTGCGCCATGGCACGACCGTAGACCTGCATCTGCCCGCCAGAGGCCTTTTCGCCCTCGGCGCGCGCCAGCCAGTCGCCGTTGTACAGCGGGCCGGCGCCGGTGGTGGCCGCTGTGGCCGCGCGCTGCGGCAATTGCGTGGCGGCTGCCGGCGTCGCCGACGGTACCAGCCCGGCGAGCAAACGATCGGCCAGTTTCGGTGGCAAGGCCAGACGACGCTGATTGATCAATTCCATGTCGTTGCGATGAGCCAGCTGCGTGTTCGGTGCGCTCACCGAACGCGATGCCCACAACGGACGCTCGCCATTGAGTCGCGACAACGGGCCGTTGGTGGCAACGGTGCCAGCGGCAACCGGTGTGACCACGGCCGCAGCTTTCGCCTTGGCCTCTTCCTGCTTGGCGGCGGACGCGGCCGCAGCCTCACCCGGTGCCAGCGGTTTGTTCTTCGACATCTGGCGCATCAGCACGTCGGCCAGACCGATACCACCACCCTCGCGGGACATGGAAACGGCCAATTGCTGGTCGTACATTTCCTGATACTGCTTGGCCGCTGGCGTGTTGAGCGGATTGTCTTCACCCAAGGCGTTGGTCGCCGAGCGCATCGACTTAAGCATTTCGCCGAGGAACAGCGATTCGAATTCCTGCGCCACTTTGCGCAGGTTCGCATCGCTGTTCTTGTCGCCGACCTTGAGTTGGTTCAGGCGATTAAGGTCCGAGTAGGAACCCGAATCGCTGCTGCTGACCAGACCACTTTTGCGCATGTCCATAAGGGTCGGCCTCAGATCACGATCAGGTCGGCTTGCAACGCGCCGGCCTGCTTCAAGGCTTCGAGGATCGCCATCAAGTCACCCGGTGCCGCGCCGACCTGATTCACCGCACGGACGATCTCGTCGAGAGTGGTGCCAGGGCCGAACTTGAACATCGGCTTGGCTTCCTGCTCGGCATTCACCCGCGAGCGCGGCACGACAGCGGTCTGGCCGTTGGACAACGGGCCCGGCTGGCTGACGATCGGGTCTTCGGTGATGGTCACGGTCAGGCTGCCGTGGGTCACGGCGGCTGGCGACACTTTCACGTTCTGGCCGATGACGATGGTGCCGGTACGCGAGTTGATGATGACTTTCGCCACCGCCTGCCCCGGGTCGACTTCGAGGTTTTCCAGGATCGACAGGTAGTCGACGCGCTGGCTTGGATCGAGCGGTGCGGTGACGCGGATCGAACCACCGTCGATGGCTTGCGCAACGCCAGGGCCGAGCATGTCGTTGATCTTGTCGACGATGCGTTTGGCGGTGGTGAAGTCGGAACGGTTGAGGTTCAGCGTCAGGCTGTTGCCTTGATTGAAACCGCTCGGCACCGAGCGCTCCACAGAGGCACCGCCGGGGATGCGACCGGCTGACGGAACGTTGACGGTGATCTTCGAACCGTCACGGCCTTCGGCGTCGAAACCGCCAACCACCAGGTTGCCCTGAGCGACCGCGTAGACGTTGCCGTCGATACCCTTGAGCGGGGTCAGCAACAGCGTGCCGCCGCGCAGGCTCTTGGAGTTACCGATCGAGGACACCGTGATGTCGACCTGCTGACCTGGCTTGGCGAACGCCGGCAAATCAGCACTGATCGACACCGCCGCGACGTTCTTCAACTGCACGTTGCCCGATCCCGGCGGCACCTTGATGCCGAACTGCGAGAGCATGTTGTTGAAGGTCTGCAGGGTGAACGGGGTTTGCGTCGTCTGGTCGCCGGTGCCGTTAAGCCCGACCACCAGGCCGTAACCGATCAACTGGTTGGAACGCACGCCGGAAATGCTGGCGATATCTTTCAGCCGCTCGGCTTGTGCATTGAAGGCCGCCGACATCAACAGCGCGGCCACCATAAGGCTTTTCAGATTCAACGTAGCCACCTAGAAAGGGAACAGCGGGCTGAGGAAGAAACGGTCGAACCAGCCTGGCTGACTCGTATCGGCAAATGCGCCGGTACCCGAGTAGGTGATGCGTGCATCGGCGACCCGGGTCGACGACACGGTGTTGTCCGTGGCGATGTCATCGGCACGCACCAGGCCGGCGATGCGCACCAGTTCGTCACCGGTATTGAGCGTCAGCCACTTCTCGCCACGCACGGCGATGATGCCGTTGGGCAGCACGTCAGCGACGGTCACGGTGATCGAACCGGTCAGGCTGTTGCTCTGCCCGGACTTGGCGTCGCCCTTGGTCGAGCGGTCGGCACTGTAGCCGGCGTTCAGACTCAGGTCGTTGCCCCCGATCGGGTTGTTGGTGGTCAGGCTGGAACCGAACAACGAGGTCAGACCGACCTTGTTGTCGCTGTTCTTGTCCATCTGCGAGTTGGCGTTCTTGCTCGCCTGCGTGCGCTCGTTCAGGGTGATGGTGATGATGTCACCGACCCGGAAAGCCTTGCGGTCGCTGTACAGGTTCTGCTCGAAACCGGCCTGATAGATCGAGCCGTTATTGGCGGCAGCCGGCAGCGGCGTGCGCGGCAACACCGGGGCGTAGTAAGGGTCATTGGGCTTGGGCGTCGGGGCGACGCAGCCCGCGAGCGAGACGACCCCACTCAATGCCAGAACAGATACAAAGCGATTCATGACCCTACCTCACGGTGTTGCAGGCGACCTCATGGCCGCCTCATAGACTTGATTACAGATTCTGCGTTACGAACGAGAGCATCTGGTCAGCGGTGGAGATCACCTTGGAGTTCATCTCGTAAGCGCGCTGAGTGGTGATCATGTTGACCATCTCTTCAACAGTGCTGACGTTGGAGGTTTCCAGGGTGTTCTGCAGGGTGGTACCGAAACCGGCCAGACCCGGGGTGCCGACTTGCGGCGCGCCGGAAGCGGCGGTTTCCAGGAACAGGTTGTTGCCCACGGCTTGCAGACCGGCCGGGTTGATGAAGTCGGCGGTTTGCAGATTGCCGATCACCTGAGACGCAGCGTTGCCAGCAACCGTGATGGACACCGTGCCGTCACGGCCGACGGTGAAGGTCTGGGCATCGTTCGGAATGACGATGGCCGGTTCCAGAGCGAAACCGCTGGCGTTAACGATCTGGCCGTTGGAATCGAGGTGGAAGGTACCGTCACGGGTGTAGGACGTGGTGCCGTCCGGCTGCAGAATCTGGAAGAAACCGCGACCGTCGATGGCCATGTCCAGCGGCTGCTCGGTGGTTTGCAGGCTACCGGCAGTGAAGTTTTTCTGGGTGCCGACGATGCGCACACCGGTACCCAGTTGCAGACCCGACGGCAGTTCGCTGTCCTGGGTCGACTGGGCGCCTGGCTGGCGTTTGATCTGATAGAGCAAGTCCTGGAACTCGGCGCGATCACGTTTGAAACCCGTGGTCGACACGTTCGCCAGGTTGTTGGAAATGGTGGTCAGGTTGGTGTCCTGGGCGGACAGACCGGTTTTGGCAACCCATAGAGCCGGAAGCATTCGATTCTCCTCGTGCGCCTGTTTTTCGGCGCGACGTTCTGATAATTAGCTGATCTGCAAGACCCGAGCCATGGCCTGGTCGTCGTCTTTGGCGGTGTTCATCATCTTGACGTGCAACTCGAACTGCTTGGCCAAGGCCAGCACCGAGGTCATCTCTTCGACGGCGTTGACGTTGCTCGACTCAAGGAAACCCGACACCAGTTTGACGTTAGCATCGGCCTGCGCCGGCTGGCCGTCCTTGGTGTAGATCGAGCCGTCGAGGCCCTTGTTCATGTTCTTGATGTCCGGGTTGACCAGTTTGATCCGGTCGACTTCCGCCATGACGCGCGGGCCCTCACCCATCGCACGAATACTGATGGTGCCGTCTTCACCGACTTCGATCTGCTGCTCGGGCGGCACGGCGATCGGGCCGCCGTTGCCGATCACCGGCATGCCGTTGCCGGCGCGCAGAACGCCGAGGGCGTCGACGTTGAGGCTGCCGGTGCGCACGTAGCTTTCGCCGCCGTTAGGGTTCTGCACGGCAATGAAACCGTTGCCGGTCACCGCGACGTCCAGGTCACGACCGGTCTGCACCAGCGAGCCCGGGGTGAAGTCGGTGGCGGGCCGTTCGCTCATGGCAAACGCACGCGCCGGAAAGCTGTCACCGAACACCGGCATCGAACGCGCCTGCTCCAGGTCGCGCTGAAAACCGTTGGTGGAGATGTTCGCCAGGTTGTTGGCATGCGCCTTTTGCGCCAGCGCATTCTGGCTGGCGCCGGTCATTGCCACATAAAGGTACTTGTCCACACTCTTTCCTCTGCATGCCGGACGTTTGCCGCCCACCGCTGTACTGCTGAGCCATAAGCAATTTGCAGACCAACTTTTTTCTGGCGCACAAAGGCCCGGTAAACAAAGGACTTGAGGGATGGCGAGGGGAAATCTGAAATGTATCGAAGTCGAAAAACCGGCGGTGTTATGCCGCTTCGCGGCAAAGGCTCAAAAGATCGCAGCGTGCCGCAGCTCCTACATTTGAAATACGTACTCCTGTAGGAGCTGCCGAAGGCTGCGATCTTTTGCTCTTAAGCTTCAGGATCTTTGCCGACTTCGTATTCACGCAGTTTGTTGGCAATCGTCGTATGCGATACCCCCAGCCGCTTACCCAACTGCCGACTGCTCGGATGCTCGGAATACAACCGCTCCAGCACCGCTTTCTCAAAGCGCCCGACAATTTCGTCCAAGCCACCTTCCAGCGAGAAATCGCCAAGCGGCTGACGCACGCCGTAATCCGGCAGCCGAATATGCTCTGCCTTCACCGTGCCGCCATCGCACAGCGAAACCGCCTGGAACAGCACGTTCTCCAGTTGCCGCACGTTACCCGGCCAATGGTAATGACTGAGCCGATCCATCGCCGCCGGCGCCAGTTTCGGCAGCGAACAGCCGATCTGCCGACTGGCCTGATCGAGAAAGTGTTCGACCAGCGGGGTCAAGCCGTCGAGGCATTCGCGCAGCGGCGGGATGTGCAGGGAGAGCACGTTCAAGCGGTGATACAAATCCTGGCGAAACTCGCCGCGTGCGCACAGCTCGGACAAGTCCACCTGGGTGGCACAGATCACCCGCACATCCAGATAAACCTCCTCATCACTGCCGACCCGGCGGAAGCAACCGTCCTGTAGAAAGCGCAGTAACTTCACTTGAAGACGCGGACTCATTTCGCCGACGCCGTCGAGAAACAATGTGCCGCCCGCCGTCAATTCCAACAGACCGAGCTTGCCCTCAGCGCGCGCGCCTTCGAATGCACCCGGGCCATAACCGAACAGCTCGGTCTCGGCCATCGACTCAGGCAGGCCTGCGCAGTTGAGCGCCATCAACGGCGACTGCCCGCGCGGACTGGCGAGGTGGCAGGCACGCGCCAGCAACTCCTTACCGGTGCCGGTTTCGCCTTCAATCAATAGCGGCGCATCCAGCGGGGCCATACGCCGCGCTTCACGCACCACGGCGGCCATGACTTTCGAACTTTGGAAAATGCTGTCGAAGCCACGCAGCTCCTGCTTGCGCACGTTGTAGATGCGCTCGCCTACGCGGTCGGCGCGGTGCAAGGTCAGCACGGCGCCGGCCATGGCCTCGCTGTCGTCATGCTCTGATTGCAGTGGCGCGATGTCAGCCAGAAAGATGTCGCCCTTAACCTTGACCCGCATGCCGTTGATTCGCGATTTGTTCGCGCGCACCAGTTCCGGCAAGTCGAAATCTTCGGCGTAACGCGACAGCGGAATACCCGGCACCTCATCGACGCGCACCCCGAGCAACTGAGCGGCCGCGCGGTTGGCAGCGACGATCGATCCGCCCATGTCGATCGACAGCACTGGAAACTCCAGCGCGCCGAGCAAGGCATTCAACTCCATGTGCCGTCGTTCGCTGGGCATCAGCCCTACCCGCTTGACGCCAAACACCCCGGCGATCGCCTCGAACTTTGGACGAAGCGCCTGGAACTGGATATTGATCAGGTTCGGGCAATGCAGATAGATCGCATTGCCGTGCTCGCCACCGACCTCACCGCGCGCGACGTTGATGCCGTAGGCCACCAGCAGGTTGAGAATGTCGCGCAGGATGCCGATGCGGTTCTGGCAGTGGACTTTGATGCGCATATAAATCGCCCGAATAAACGATGAAGAACCTGTAGGAGTGAGCCTGCTCGCGATGGCTTTGGGTCAGTTGATATTGATGCTGACTGATACACCGCTATCGCGAGCAGGCTCACTCCTACAGGGGGACCGCGCCAGACTTTTCTGTGGCGGCACGCAGATAGTTGTCAAGATTATGTGACAGCCAACCGCCTTTTCAAACCCATGAATCACTGCAAACGCGAGATATCCGCCAAACCGTAACGATAACTTTACGAATTAAAGAGAAATTTCCTACGCATAGGCCATTCAACCTGCTGCACATCAACCCGCTCTCAGGTAATTCTGAATCCATCGCTGGACATAACAAGAACGAATTCCCTAGCAGGAGAGCAGTATGAAGCAGACGCAATACGTGGCCCGCGAGCCCGATGCGCAAGGTTTTATCGACTACCCCGCCGAAGAACACGCGGTGTGGAACACGCTGATCACTCGCCAGTTGAAAGTGATTGAAGGGCGTGCCTGCCAGGAGTACCTGGACGGTATCGAAAAACTCGGTCTGCCCCACGACCGCATTCCGCAACTCGGCGAGATCAACAAAGTGCTCGGCGAGACCACCGGTTGGCAGGTCGCCCGCGTTCCGGCACTGATCCCCTTCCAGACCTTTTTTGAACTGCTGGCCAGCAAGCAATTTCCGGTCGCGACCTTTATTCGTACCCGCGAAGAGCTGGACTACCTGCAAGAGCCGGACATTTTCCACGAGATCTTTGGTCACTGCCCGCTGCTGACCAATCCGTATTTCGCCGAATTCACCCACACCTACGGCAAGCTCGGCTTGCAGGCGACCAAGGAAGAACGCGTGTACCTGGCGCGTCTGTACTGGATGACCATCGAGTTTGGTCTGGTCGACACCCCACAAGGCAAACGCATCTACGGCGGCGGCATTCTGTCTTCACCGAAAGAAACCGTTTATTCGCTGTCGGACGAGCCTGAGCATCAGGCGTTCGATCCGCTCGAAGCCATGCGCACGCCGTATCGCATCGACATCCTGCAACCGCTGTACTTTGTCCTGCCGAACCTCAAGCGTCTGTTCGATGTGGCCCATGAAGACATCATGGCCATGGTTCGCCAAGGCATGCAGCTAGGTCTGCACGCACCGAAATTTCCGCCGAAACCGAAAGCCGCGTGAACCGCGACTTTTGCTGACAATTGAGCCTGTCAGTCGCCGCCACTTTGGTTTAGCGTGACGGCATTGACGGCTCCAACGCTTTAATAAAAAAAACACACTCGATTTCAGGAATACACCATGTCGACTTTGAACCAAGCCCACTGCGAAGCCTGCCGCGCCGATGCGCCACAAGTCAGCGACGAAGAACTGCCGATCCTGATCAAGCAGATCCCTGACTGGAACATCGAAGTACGCGACAGCATCATGCAACTGGAGAAGGTCTTCCTGTTCAAGAACTTCAAGCACGCGCTGGCGTTCACCAACGCTGTCGGTGAAATCTCCGAGGCCGAAGGTCATCACCCGGGCCTGCTGACCGAGTGGGGCAAAGTCACCGTGACCTGGTGGAGCCACTCGATCAAAGGCCTGCACCGCAACGACTTCATCATGGCCGCGCGCACTGACGAAGTGGCCAAGACTGCAGAAGGACGCAAGTAATGCATTTCGACGCCATCGGCCGGGTACCCGGCGACCCGATCCTCGGCTTGATGGAGGCGTATGCGCAGGACAGCAACCCGCGCAAATTCGACTTGGGCGTTGGCGTCTACAAGGACGCTCAGGGCCTGACACCGATCCCGGAAGCGGTGAAAATCGCTGAAGCGCGCCTCGTCGAAAGCCAGGACACCAAGACCTACATCGGTGGCCACGGCAACCCGCTGTTCGGCAAAGTCATCAACGAGCTGGTGCTTGGCGCCGACTCGAAGCTGATCGCCGGACAACGTGCCGGCGCCACCCAGACCCCGGGCGGCACCGGTGCCCTGCGTTTGGCGGCTGACTTCATCGCCCAGTGCCTGCCGGGCAAAGGCGTTTGGCTGAGCAACCCGACCTGGCCGATCCACGAAACCATTTTCGCCGCGGCCGGGGTCAAGGTCAGTCACTACCCATACGTGGGCAGTGACAACCGCCTCGACGTCGACGCCATGCTCGCGGTGCTCAACCAAGTGCCGAAAGGTGATGTGGTGCTGCTCCACGCGTGCTGCCACAACCCGACCGGTTTTGACTTGAGCCATGACGACTGGCAGCGCGTGCTCGATGTGGTGCGCGCGCGCAATCTGCTGCCGCTGATCGACTTTGCCTACCAGGGCTTTGGCGATGGTCTGGAACAGGATGCGTGGTCGACCCGCTTGTTCGCGGCAGAGGTGCCCGAGCTGCTGATCACCAGCTCCTGCTCGAAGAACTTCGGCCTGTACCGCGACCGCACCGGTGCGCTGATCGTCTGCGCAAAAACCGCCGACAAGCTCATCGACATCCGCAGCCAACTGGCCAACATTGCCCGCAACCTGTGGTCGACGCCGCCGGATCACGGTGCGGCGGTGGTCGCGACCATCCTCGCCGATCCAGAACTGAAAGCCCGTTGGGCCGATGAAGTGGAAGCCATGCGTCTGCGGATTGCGCAACTGCGCAGCGGTCTGGTCGAAGCGCTGGAGCCGCACGGCCTGCGTGAACGCTTTGCGCACATTGGCGTGCAACGCGGGATGTTCTCTTACACCGGGCTGTCGCCGGAGCAAGTGAAACAACTGCGCGAGCATCACCATGTGTACATGGTCAGCTCGGGCCGGGCTAACGTCGCCGGTATCGACGCCACCCGCCTCGCCCTGTTGGCCGAAGCCATCGCCAGCGTCTGCAAATAATCAAAACACCGCAGTACCCCTGTAGGAGCTGCCGAAGGCTGCGATCTTTTGATCTTGTTTCTAAAGCAGGATCAAAAGATCGCAGCCTTCGGCAGCTCCTACATTTGTTTTGTGGTGACCTTTCGTTTTTGCCCTCCCCTGCGGCCATCTGTCGCATTAATTTGAATTAAAAGTCTGATTGTCATTTTTCCTGCTGTATCCTGCGCAGGCTTTCAAGAAGCGCGGATCTACCAGATCTATCAACAGACTTAGCGAGGAGCGCAACCATGCACGAGATTCCTAATCTCCCCTTCCCAAGCCTGCACGTACCTGAGCAGACGACCACGCAACAAGCCGGCGCGGGGCAACCCGAGCCGAAAGAAGCCGTTGAGAGCCGCCCGGCCGACAACGAAGAGTAAGACCCGTCGTACAGACCGTGTGGAAAGCGCTAACATGCGCTTTCCACACTGCCTGAACCCCGAGCCCGCCATGACCGACGAATTCTCCGAAAGCCAAGCTGCCGTCCTGATCGGCGCCACCGAGAAAATGATCGAGATCTGGAACCGTCTCTCGCCCGAGAAACAAGCCGCCCTGCTCGCCCGTTTCGGCAGCGAAGAAAATGCCCTGGCGGCGCTGGTCACCACACAACTGGTTGCCCCGGCCAAATCCTGAAGTAGCCTCCCGACAAATAGTTTTACTTTTCCCGCCCCAGATCCGTCCGCGCCGGTATCATAAGCAGCCTATCTAATCTGCCGTTCCCGTGGATCGTTACCCATGTCATCCTCTATGCCAGAACCCCAGCGCCCCCTGGCGGTCACGCTGCAAGTCGTCTCCATCGTCCTCTTCACCTTTATCGGTTACCTGAACATCGGCATTCCGCTCGCGGTGTTGCCGGGCTATGTGCACAGTGATCTAGGCTTTGGCGCGGTGATCGCCGGTCTGGTGATCAGCGTGCAATACCTCGCGACCTTGCTCAGCCGTCCGTACGCCGGCAAGATCATCGACAACCAGGGCAGCAAACGCGCGGTGATGATTGGCCTCGCCGGGTGTGGCCTGAGCGGTGTGTTCATGCTGATTTCGGCGTGGACACCGAACCTGCCGATGCTCAGTCTGATCAGTCTGTTGATCGGTCGTCTGGTGCTGGGCAGCGCTGAAAGCCTCGTGGGTTCCGGCTCGATTGGCTGGGGCATAGGCCGGGTTGGCGCAGCAAACACCGCCAAGGTGATTTCCTGGAACGGCATCGCCAGTTACGGCGCACTGGCGGTCGGCGCCCCGTTCGGCGTTTGGCTGGTCGGCCAATTGGGTCTGTGGAGCATGGGCGTCAGCATCATCCTGCTCGCCGCGCTGGGCCTGTTGCTCGCCTGGCCAAAAACCCCGGCACCGATTGTCGCCGGCGAACGCCTGCCGTTCATGCATGTGCTCGGTAAGGTGTTTCCCCATGGCTGCGGTCTGGCGCTGGGCTCGATCGGCTTCGGCACCATCGCCACCTTCATCACCCTGTATTACGCGACCCAGCATTGGGACAACGCCGTGCTGTGCCTGAGTTTGTTCGGTGCCAGCTTCATTGGTGCGCGCCTGCTGTTCGGCAACCTGATCAACCGCCTCGGCGGCTTTCGCGTGGCGATTGCCTGTCTGTCGGTGGAAACCCTTGGTCTGCTGCTGTTGTGGCTGGCGCCGGACGCACATTGGGCGCTGGCCGGTGCGGCGTTGAGCGGGTTTGGTTTCTCGCTGGTGTTCCCGGCGCTGGGTGTGGAAGCGGTGAATCTGGTGCCGGCCTCCAGTCGCGGCGCAGCCGTCGGTGCTTACTCGCTGTTCATCGACTTGTCGCTGGGGATCACCGGGCCATTGGCCGGGGCGATTGCGGCGGGATTCGGTTTTGCCTCGATTTTCCTCTTCGCCGCCCTCGCCTCGCTAAGCGGATTGGCACTGAGCGTGTATCTGTACAAGCACACCGCCAAGTATCGCGAAGACTAGAAATCCACCTTGCCGCGCCCGGCCTTGATACTGCCGCGCTTGGTTTTCGATTCGAGTCGGCGCTTCTTTGAGCCGAGGGTCGGCTTGGTCGGACGGCGTTTCTTTTCGACTTTGGTCGCGCTGAGAATCAGCTCGACCAGACGCTCCAGCGCATCGGCGCGGTTGGCTTCCTGCGTGCGGTATTGCTGGGCTTTGATGATCAACACGCCGTCGCTGGTGATGCGACTGTCACGCAGCGCCAGCAGCCGCTCCTTGTAGAACTCGGGCAACGACGAGGCCGGTATGTCGAAGCGCAAGTGCATGGCGCTGGAGACCTTGTTGACGTTCTGCCCACCGGCGCCTTGCGCGCGGATGGCGGTCAGTTCGATCTCGGCATCCGGCAGATGCACGTTGTTGGAAATCACCAGCATGGAAAAACGTCCGTAATCAGAACGCGCAGGATACCGCGAAACAGACCCACAACCTGCTGAAGATCCACTGCAGACCTTCGCCTGTTCACGCTGAGGTCAGTGCAATCGCCATCGATTTGGCAGAAATCGATCAGCCGCCCAAGTGCGCAACTTCTTGCGCACCTGCCTTCGAAAAAGCGCCCGCCAATCGCCTGCAGCCAACGTCACACGGGCCCTGTAGCCGAGTGCGCAAGAAGTTGCACAGCACTGCGCAACTTCTTGCGCACTTTGACGCGGTTTCCCACAGCAAAAATCGATTTATCCCGCAGACACACGGCGCAAACCCTTGCCGCGTAATGGCCATATAGTGGCTGGCACGGATTTTGATATCAAATCGGCACTAACGCGTGCTGAACGCAGGCAGGAAAGACAGGGTTGCTCGCCGAGCCAGCCACCCTCGGTCAAAGGAATGACGCAATGAAAGACGCAATTCGCTTGGGCGACGCCACCACGCACGGTGGCAAAGTCCTCGAAGCCTTCTCCCAGACCGACCTCAACGGCAAACCGATTGCCGGAGTCGGGCACAAAGTCAGCTGCCCGCTGTGCAAAGGGGTTTTCCCGATTGCCGAGGGCAGCAGCACCTACACCGTCGATGGCACCCCCATCGCACTGGACGGCATGAAAACCGCCTGCGGCGCCGCCTTGATCGCCAGCGGCCCGAAAGGCGCTGTCGTCAGCTAATCCCGTTTTTTCACTTTGATGCGTACCTCTGAGAGGCGGCTTTTTCTCGCCCGCTCATTGAGGTCTTCAATTTTTGCCCGCAAAGCCCGGACCTTGTCGCCGGGTGAGATGCCGTGATGACCACTGAAACTGCTGTCGCAAAACGTGAGCCCCAAGCCGCCATCGTTCCACTCAATGCCATCGACGTTCAGGACGTCGCCAGCAGTGCGGCGGCTTTCGATGCCTGGCTGCAATCCGCCACCGATGGTGTGGTTACGCTTGATCGGATCAAGAACTACGCCGGTTTCTTGCCGGTGGTCGGCAACATCATGGCGCTGGTCGATGCGCTGAGTGACATCGTCACCCTGTCGGACGCCAAGCAACGCGACTTGCTCACGTGGGCCAGCCTCGGCATCAATCTGATCGGCGTCTTGCCGTTGCCACCGTCGATGGCCGCAGCGCGCATGACCCTGCGGCCGACGCTGTTTCTGGTGCGTCAGGAGATGAGAGCCAGCAGCAAGTTGTTGCTCAGCACCTCCGTGATCGAGGTGCTGGTCGGTCACCTGAACGCCTCGATCATCGGCACCCTCGATGACTTTGTTGAGCAAGCCAAAGGCAAGTTGCCGGGCATTTTGGCGGACGCTGGCAAGCTCGGCGAACAAATCATCAACGAGATTGCCACCGGTATCGAAACAACGGCCCTTGGCCGGCTGGATGCCAAGGGTGATCTGGAGGAAGCCAGCGCGAGAGCCAGCGTCGGCCGCGGCCAACTGCTCAACGACCCCCTCGCGACGGCCGACAACTTTTTAGCGGCCGCCAACAGCGCCTTGAAAGCGGCAGGCAAGGGCTTGGCCAACAGCGTCGCGCAGAATCTGGTGTCGACCAAGCTCCAGACACAGATCACCACCGAGACCGGCAAACTGCGCGCGATGGGCCCGGAGCTGCGCACGCAGTTGAGCAAGCTCGACGATAAAAACGTGCAGAATTCCATCGGCTGGCTGCTGCAGATCCTCTCCAGTGCCGTGATCCTGTGGCGCAAGCGCAATGCCCATGGCCAGAACGCCGCGGTCCATACGGAGAAGACCGGTAAGGCCACCCACACGGCAGCGGAAGGCGAACTGGGTGTTAACAACAAGCAAGCCCCAGCGAAAAGCGCGCCCAATCCGGAGAAAGGTCCCTGTAAATGCGCCACTGAATTCAGCATCAACTTTGCCTTGGGTTCGGAAAGCCTCAGCCATACCGATTTCAGCCTGCCCGGCCCCTTCCCGATCGAATGGACGCGCACCTACAACTCACGCCTCGACGCTTACGATCAGAGCGACCTCGGCGCTCGCTGGATCAGTGAATTCACCACACGCTTTGACTGCGTTGACGATGGCCTGATGTTCTATGGCGCCGATGGCCGCGACCACAGCTATCCGTTGCCTAAGGTCGGCCTGTTCCACTACGACGCCATCGAAGACATCACCCTGGTCCGCAACAGCGAAGATCAACTGCTGCTGTGCCGTGGTTTCGAGCGCAAGGAAACCTACGTCCGCCGTGGCCAGCGCTATGTGCTGAGCAACATTTCGATGCGCAACGGCGCCGGGATCATGCTGCATTACGAGCACCGTCACGGCGAACACTCGCTGCTCTCCGACCTGATCACCTATCAGGAAAACGACTTCACCAAAGTCCATTTGCACCTCGGCACGATGATCGACGAGCACGGCCGGTTTATCGGTCTCTGGCAGATCGTTGATGGCGAACCACTGCGCCAGCTCTGCGCCTATCAGTACGATGCCTATGGCGACCTGATTCAGGCACAAGACGAGAACGGTGCAGTCTGGTCGTATCAGTTCGAGCATCACCTGATCACCCGCTACACCGACCGCACCGGGCGCGGCATGAACCTGCAGTGGGACGGTTCAAGCGCCAAGGCCAAAGCCGTGCGCGAATGGGCCGACGACGGCAACTTCGACACGCGCCTGGAGTGGGACGAAAACATCCGTCTGACCTACGTCACCGACGCCCTCGGCAACGAGACCTGGCACTACTACGACATCCTTGGCTACACCTACCGCATCCGTTACGCCGACGAGCGTTCGGAATGGTTCTTCCGCGACGAGGCCAAGAACATCGTGCGCCGCGTCAATGCCGACGGCAGCACTGATCGCTACAGCTACGATGAGCGCAGCAACCTGCTCGAACACATCCGCGCCGATCACACGGTGATGCATTACGCCTACGATGATCAGGATCTGCTGATCAAGATCAGCGATGCCGAGGGCGGTCAGTGGCAGCGCGCCTATGACGATCAAGGCAACCTGGTCGAAGCGCTCGATCCGCTGGGCAACAAAACCGAATACGCCTACAACAAATCCGGCCAGCCCACCGCGATCAAGGACGCCAACGGCAACGAAAAAACCCTCGACTACAACGACGCCGGGCAACTGGTCGAGTACGTCGATTGCTCGGGCAAAACCAGCGCCTGGGACTACAACGAACTCGGGCAGATGATCTGCTTCACCGACGCCGCCGGAAACGCCACCGAGTACGAGTACAAGGCCGGCCAGCTAGTGCGGATCAAGCACCCGGACAAGACCGAAGAGCGCTTCGAGCGCGACGCCGAAGGTCGGTTGTTGGCGCACGTTGATGGACTTGATCGTTGCACCACGTGGAGCTACAGCGCCGCCGGTTTGATCGCTGAACGTGTCGACGCAGCCGAACAAACCCTGCGCTATCGCTGGGACCGTCTCGGACGGTTAACGGCTTTGGAAAACGAAAACGAACAACGAGCGCACTTCCACTACGACCCGGTCGGTCGTCTGCTCGAGGAACGCGGTTTCGACGGCCGCAGCACGCGCTATCAGTACGACCCACTCACCGGCCGCCTCGCGCAATCGATCAATGGCCAACGCGTCATCTCTTTGAGCTTCGACCCGATGGGCCGCTTGACCGAGCGTCGCGCCACTCTGGGCGACCAGTCGCAAAGCGAAACCTTTGCCTACGATGGCAACGGCAACCTGGTGCTGGCCGACAACGCCGACAGCCGTCTGCAATGGTTTCACGACCCGGCCGGCAATCTGCTGCGCGAACACCAGCATTATCTCGGCCTGGAAAAACCCACCGTCGCGATCTGGCAGCACGAGTACGACGTACTCAACCAACGAGTCGCCAGCGTGCGCCCCGACGGCCACCGCGTCAGTTGGCTGACTTACGGCAGCGGCCACCTGCTGGGCCTGCGCCTCGATGAACACGAACTGATCGGCTACGAGCGTGACGACCTGCACCGCGAAGTCGCCCGCCATCAAGGCAACCACCTGCTGCAAACCCAAAGCTGGGACCCGGCCGGCCGCTTGCAGGAACAGTTGCTGGGACGCAGCGACGACAAATCCACCCTGCTCAAACGCGAGTACAGCTACGACGCCGCCGGCCAACTGACCGACATCAACGACAGCCGCCGCGGGCCGCTCGCCTATCGCTACGATCCGGTCGGCCGACTGCTCAGCGCCACCACACGTCAAGGCGTGGAAACCTTCGCTTTCGACCCGGCCGGCAACCTGCTCGACGACAAGGCGACAGAGATTCGCCGCCCACTGGACCTGACCCCACCACGCAGCAAACTGGTCGACAACCTGCTGCGCGAATACGCCGGCACCCACTACGACTACGACGAACGCGGCAACCAGATCCAGCGCTGGCACAACGGCCAACGCAGCGATCTACAGTGGGATTTGTTTGATCGACTTGTGCATTTCGAAGACCCGCGCCTAAGCGTGGATTTCGCCTACGACGCACTGGGACGCCGCCTGCACAAAAAATCCCGCGCGCATTACAAACAACGTCCTGAAGCAGGTTCCCTCTGGAACAGAAACGAGCACGCGCGCAAACAACGCGAACTCGGCTGCGGCTTCACCTTGTACGGCTGGGATGGCGACAACCTCGCCTGGGAAAGCAGCCCAGCGCAAAGCGATGGTGAACCGGGTCGCACGGTGCACTACGTCTTCGAACCGGGCACTTTTGTCCCTGTGGCACAGGCTGTACGGCACGCGCCAATCGATCTGATTGGGCTGCCGGATTACAGCGGTGAATACAGCCTCGATGAAGACCCGGTGTGGAATCACAAGGCAACGGCTTTACCGTTTGATGCGTTGGCCTGGTATCAGTGTGATCACCTCGGCACACCGCAGGAATTGACGGACTCGCAAGGCAACCTTGCCTGGACCGCGCAATACAAGGCGTGGGGACAGGTGACGGAGCAGCGCTCGGAGTGGGCGCGGCAGCATGGCGTGATGAACCCGATACGGTTCCAGGGGCAGTATCACGATCATGAGACGGGGCTGCATTACAACCGGCATCGGTACTATGATCCGGGAGTTGGGCGGTTTATCAGTAAGGATCCAGTTAGCTACGTGGGCGGTTTGAATCTGTATGCCTACGCGCCCAATCCGCTTAGCTGGCTCGATCCACTTGGATTGACGAAGTCGCCAAATGGTGCGGGGCGAAAACCTAAGTCTGATAAACCAAATCAAAACTCCAAATGCCCGTGCAGGAAAAAATGGGAAGTTAATCGGTATGATCGAGTTTGTGAAGGGAACGTGGCTGGCGTTGGTTACGCGAAGTACCATCACGACACTAAAACCGATACATGGTGGTCAGAGGACAAAACGGGTCATGGTGAGAGTGCGTGGAAGGTCTACGACCAAAAAGGAGAATGGATTGCTGACGCTGACACCTACGGTGACTACATGAGCAAACATAAGAGTGAGACAGGGAAGAATATAAACTTTAAGTCTTTGAAGTGTAAGGATGCTAAATGATTACGTCTGCTGAAGAATTTGTCGCGCTGCGCGATAGTGAAATAAAAGTCGATTATGATCGAGCAGCAATGGAAGAGGCTCCTCTTTCAGTGTGGCGCGAAGTAATTGAAAGATTTCCTGAGCATAGAAGATGGGTGGCTCACAATAAAACAGTACCACTGGAAATTCTTGAAGAGCTATGTGCGTTCGATGCCAGTGTCCGACGTTTCGTTGCATCCAAGCGAAAATTATCACTTACATTGTTCGAGCGACTTTCCTTGGATCCCTGCTCCGTGGTGAGAGGTGCAATAGCTGCAAATAGAAAAACACCTATCGAAATTCTTGAAAAGCTGCTCAATGATGAAAGCGAGAACGTTGCAAGAGTGGCGGAGTGTAATTACAAAGAAAGAAAGCCTTGATTGTGTGGCCTTGAATTAGATCTTGCGGAGCATATAGGGGGGGGGATCATATGGTCAAAAAACCAACATACACCGTCTACCCCTAACAAGATCGGCACCCTAACATCTGTTCTTGATCCGCGAGCCGTTCATCTTGAACCAAGTAAAGTGCCTCAGGGTTGATAATCCGTCTAAACTAACACTATATTAGATTACAAAAAGTCCTGACCCACATATGGTTTCTACTGATTTTCATCAGCTTGTTGAGTTGTTCATAGAGGGGTCGGGTAATCTTCAGCCAAGTATTTTTGGGGTTGGACAGCCTTTCCGAGTCGGATTTCATTAGCGCCGATTTTGAAATGATCGGCGATTCAAATGGTTTTCATTCTTTCGAGAAAGCATACGACGTTCCTTATTTTCGTAGAAAAATAACGGTAGTGTTCAAGCAGTATTTTTTTGCGCGTGGGAGTTTGGGGGGAGGACTTGGTATTGCAGGTGGGGTAAGGCTGACATCGCTTTTGAGAAAACAGCCATTTGCTACATCAATGGGGCATGTCGATACGAATCACGTGGTGTTCTTTTTCTTCGAGGACAAAAGTGATGGGGCACTGATTTTCGACGAAAAAATCGTCATAAGGTTTGACCAGTGGTCCAAGCGCAATTCTTATATGGTTTCAACGGTAGAGTGTGATTTTGATAATGTGCAGTTCAATGAAATAGCAAAGAAAGCGGTTCGCGAAACGTTTGAACCGTCCACTCACGATTCGATGATCAGAGATGCAAAGCAACGAGGCTGCTCACGTGCGTTTAATCGTTTGATTGAAAAGCTTTAGCTCGACATGCACATGCGATAAACCAATGGAGACTCCAGGCCGGCCAGCGCTTGGGGTTGAGGAATGGAGACACCTCTCAGAATCGAGGTATCCCAGTACCACCAGAAGTCGACAAACGATTCAGCGCAATGAAAAAAGACTGCTATTGCAGGAGAGTGAAATGACTGACCCACATGTTAAGGTTGATGTATTTTTATCGGAAGATAAACGGTACATATTCACACGCTGCTGCTTTATTTTTGAGTCGATAACCATTGGCGACTTCGAACAAATCATCTTAGGGAAAAATCTGATTGGAGTTCTCGAAGATCTAATTTTTCGACTTGAAGAATATAGCTCAATTGATTGCGAGCCAGACAAACTGGAGGAAACACTTTCGTCACTTATCAACAATGATATTAGACACTCCTGCTTGCCTCTCGGAATTGAAGCATTCGATGGCGACACGGGTGCATTTTTTAGTGTAGCAGGTGATAGCTATATAGTTTTGAAGCCTTGGGAAAGAAACAATATTTTTACTGAAAAGATGAGCATCAGCCATTATCTGGACATCATAACATTGAGCAAAAAGATATTAGCAAGCAAAATACACGATCTTCAAAACGAAATTAACGAACCGTTCGAATAATATAAAACTGTCGAGCCCCACAATTAAATCATGAAAAACCTAAAAAAACTCACTATTTATGGATCTTCTACTGGAAAACGCAAAAGCATCAAACTGGATGAAATTTCAATTCTCGCAGATCCTGCAACTATAAAACGCTTAGGGTTATTTTTGATCAATGCTGCGTACGAAATGGAGACCAACGAGTTAGAGCACATGCATCTACAAGACATGCTCGGAAACTTTTCGCACAAAAGACATGTTGACGTCATTGCGATCAATCAGAAATTTGTCAAGTCCTTGAAAAAATGAAAGCCGAGTATCCAGCCTCTGTTATTTGTTATCGGGCAAAATTCGATGATTTCAAAAAATCATCTAGCGGTCGCATTAGGAATCTCCCTGCGGAAATTAATGACGATTTCGCAGTGCTAGCCTCTGTTGGTCAAAAAGGCTCCATCGGGTTCGATAAATCTAAGGAAGGCGCTGCTGCGCTTAAATCTCTAATCAGCAATTGTTACTACATCGATATCGACGGAAAACTTCAGCCCCCCTCAAGCAAAGAACTTCATTACATGCCATTTTTTATATTTAGAGATAAAGATGGGGAGTTCGAGCGCGCAGTGAACGCGTATAGACGATACGAAGTGGACATCAAAAAATATGAAATACTATCAAGGCATCGAAGCGTGGAAAAACCTACGCCTCCCGCCTTAACTGTTTTCTTGCAGAGCAATGATTTCTCCATAAGCCAAGAGACATATAAGCTTTTCAAAAACTCCTGCCAATATGTCGCGATCGCAAAAACTTCAGGCGAGTATGGGCATGGCGCATTTGACGTTTTTTCCAGCGACTTAAATTGCTTTTTTGACGAATTTTACAGTGTTGCAGGGGAGTCCGCGGAGTGGATCATGATTGATAATCCATCTCAACTCACAATACACTAGCTTACAAAAAGCCTTGGCCTACATATGATTTCAACTGATTTTCATAAGCTGATTGAGTTGATTATAGATGGCGTGGTTAATCTCCACGCAGTCTGGCCTGGCTTATTGAATTTCTTGAATATAGTCCACCCTTGAAAAAATTAAGATAAAGTTAAAGGCAATCAGTTTAACTCGATATGCTCTGGGGTTAGGATCTTGAAATTTGACGACGTCTGGTGCGTGGAAATTGATGGAAATTACGACATGGATGCCGACCCTACTTCACTTGCCCAGATACGCGAGGATGGAGAGCTTTACATAATTGGTCGACAGATAAAAATCCTCGAGATTGCAGACTGATTTTTATAGACTTGATTTCCAATCATATCATTTGACCAGCGAGCAGCCCGTCTGCTCGTGATTACTTTTCATTATGAAACTCTTTGCGGACGAATCACGTCCTTGAGAATTAATAAAGTATAGCTTTCGTCTAACAACCACCTACTGCCCGAGAGAGGGCAGCAAAAAAAAGGCTCTAAAGTGGATCAGGCCGCTCGCGGACTCACGCGCGCCTCTGGACTCTGCACCGAACTCCATCCCTATTTCGAGTATCATCTCCACCTTTGCCCTCAAGACCTCAATGCAGGAAGCATAACCATGACCAACAAAGCAGTTATCGTATTCAGCGGCGGGCAGGACTCCACCACGTGCTTGATCCACGCCCTGACCCACTACGATGAAGTCCACTGCATCACGTTCGACTATGGTCAGCGTCATCACGCGGAAATTGAAGTGGCGCAGCATCTGTCGAAAAAGCTCGGTGTGACCGTGCATAAAACGCTGGATGTGTCCTTGCTCAATGAGCTAGCCATCAGCAGCCTGACGCGCGATAACATTCCGGTTCCGACCGTGAATAGCTCTGGCGAGAGCCTGCCAAGCACCTTCGTTCCAGGGCGGAACATTTTGTTTCTGACGCTGGCTTCTATCTATGCCTATCAAGTCCAGGCCAAAACGGTCATTACCGGTGTCTGTGAAACCGACTTCTCGGGCTATCCCGATTGCCGGGATGAATTCGTCAAGGCCTTGAATAAAGCCCTTGAATTAGGCATGGATTACAAACTGAAACTGGATACGCCGTTGATGTGGCTGAACAAGGCAGAAACCTGGGCCTTGGCTGATTACCACCATCAACTGGATCTGGTTCGCGAAGAAACACTGACTTGCTACAACGGCATCAAAGGTACTGGATGTTCCGATTGTGATGCCTGTAATCTTCGTGCCAAAGGCTTGAATGAGTTCCTGAACAATAAAGTACAGGTAACTCAAAGCTTGAAAGGGAAACTTGGCTTAAAGTAATACCGCAACAAGGAGCGCTCACTCGAGCATGTTGGCAACAACGTGCCGAGTGAGCGCCCTCCTCTGCTTACTGCGTTTGCGCACCCGTCAGGTACTTCTTGAACAATGATCTTGCGCCGTAGGCCGGCAAGATATTAAAGAAGGCAAAACCTACCTTGATTGCGATCTGAACGTAGATCATGCCCAGTATCGCGCTATTTTCCATCGTCCCGTAAAACGCGATATAGCAGAACAGAAAACTGTCGATGATCACGGCAAACAACGTGCTTAAAAATACTCGCAAAAACAGAAACCTGGAATTTGTGAGTTCTTTAATCTTGCAAAACAGATACGAGTTTATGTTCTCGGAAACCAGAAACGATATAGAAGACGCTACCAGAACTGCTGACAACTGACTAATAACATCATTGTAAGCGCCATCGAGCTTCCAGCCCGGCAATCCCGGAAGATGGGTCGTGATGGCCAGCAGAATGATAATCGCGGCGTTGCTGATGAACGCGAACAGAATCGCTTTTCGCGCCAGCCTCAGGCCAAACGTTTCATTGAGCAAGTCAACGATCAGAAACGTCAGCGGATAGAGGAAGGTGCCCGGCGTTACGACAATATCGAAATACTCGAGGTAGATCGGTTTTGTCGCTGCAATACTGGTAAAAATGTAAAGCGTGAACAGCATCAGGTTCAGGATGATGTAGATCATCCAGGAACTCTCATGGCGGTCATTTATTTCGTAAGCGGTGAGTGCTCCGCCCTGGGAGTAAAACTTCTTGTAGAGGTTTTTCACTTCGATCTTATTCAGATTATCCATAATCTCACTATTCAACACTTCACTTAGCTTTATTTTAATTATTTTGCCTGTCGCGATGACCATGATGACGGCCAGGCTTTTACCATTTTCGAACCCCAGCAACTTGTACTTGCTGTTTTCAACGTCAACACTGCAATCCATTAAATCGTTCCTCGATTACATCTCCGATCACGCATACACGATCCGTATCAAAGCTGCCTTCATGGCTTATAGATAACTTCGTTGTGATTTTGTCATACACCAGCTTTTCCCTGTCGCTGGTCGATGCTCCTTTCTGCACGATCAATAGATCGCCGGGTTCATTCATGCCACTGATTTCATTTTCCAGAAGTACGCCAATCAGGTTAAAGGACGCGCCAAAATAGTAAGTCAGGGGATAAATAGTGGCCAACTCGCCAATTCTTTTATCCAGACTTTGCAGCAGCATACTTTCCTTGATGACAGGCACCGCCGCCGGATTCATGTTCCCCTGTGGCGAAATACTGCTTTCGATGATTTCCTTCTCTTCAAAATCAATCGTCTCTATTTCTTCGTAAGACACCCCGAAGAAATCAGAAATCTTGCGCACAGTGGACTGCTGGACATTGACCACCTTGCCTTCAAGGATGTTGTAGATGGTCGTTCGGGTCAAACCACTGGAGTTGCACAAGGACAGTTGCGTCTCCCCGCGACTCTTTATCAGGTATTTGATGTTGTTCTTCAGATTCTCCGATCTTTCTCTTCTGTGCATCACATGCTTATCATCCATTTTTAACTGCAATCAATGTCACGCCCCGAATGATCATTCCGGACATACACAAGTGAGGTAGGAAATTGCAGTTATATCCCTGTCAGTGCCGCGCAGGATCATAGCATTCTCCCTCCCTGGGCTCGGTATAAAAAGTCAGCTTTCACAGGCTGCTTCCGCCAACATGCGGGGCTTTCAGCCTCGCTAATGACTCGTCAGTTCCTGTCCACTTCCACCCTTGGCCTGAAAATCGGCTCCGGGCAATGCCTGTTTTACACCCGACGCGACTACAAAAAGAATCATTTTCTTTGAAGAATGTTCATTTTTTTGATTAATTCTGTGGCGTTCCTCACTGAAAAATCTATGATGCGTCAATCCGGCGTCGCATTCTCAAGAGTGAAAGAACGAAAAACCGGGAGGCCTGTACAGGGTTTAGTTTTGCACGCACAGCGGTCAAAACACGGATTCGCCTGTACAGATCTGGCAAGCAAGGACATGCGCAAATCACGCAAAACCAGGGAAGGAATCAAGCAATGGCCGTCATTACTGAACCGCTCAAGAACCAGGCTGACTTGCTGCGACGCGGCCTGGCGGATCTTCGCGCAGAAGACGCCGAACTGGCGGCAATTCTCGACGCTGAAATCACGCGTCAACAGCACACGCTTTCACTGGTCTCCTCCTCCTGCGCAGTCCAGCCGCGAACCTTGGCGGCCTCCGCCTCTGTGCTGGTCAACGTGACCGCAGAACGCATGTCCGGCAAGCGTCACAGCGCTGGGTGCGAAAATGTCGAGCTGGTCGAATCGCTGGCCATCCGCCGGGCGCGGCAACTGTTCGGCGCGCAATACGCCAACGTGCAGCCACACTCAGCGTCGAACGCCGTTTACCAAGTGCTCACGGCCTTGCTTGAGCCCGGCGATACCTTGCTGGGCATGGCGGTGGAACACGGCGGTCATCTGACGCATGGCAGCCTCGCCGCGTTTTCCGGCGCCTACTACAAGGCGATCCAGTACGGCACGACAGCAGACGGTCTGATCGATTACGACAAAGTGCGCCTGCTCGCACTCGCCCATCGCCCACGCGTCATCCTCTGCGGCGCCAGCGCCTATTCGCGCGAAGTGGACTTCAAGCGCTTTCGCGAAATTGCCGATGAAGCCGGGGCCATCCTGCTCGCCGACATTTCGCATATCGCCGGGCTGGTCGCCACCGGGCGCCATCCAAGTCCGATCGACGCCGCCCATGTCACCGTCACCTGCACGCACAAGCAACTCGCCGGGCCTCGCGGCGGGGTGATTCTCAGCGGTGCTGATGCGAACACCAAGATTCCCGGTTTGCGGACCACCTTCAGTCGCCTGCTTGATCAAGCCGTTTACCCGCGAATGCAGGGCGCGCCTGCTGCCAACATGATCGCTGCGAAGGCTGCAGCGCTGGGTTATGCAATGTCCGCAGCATTCGACGCCTGCATGGCGCAGATCCGCAGCACGGCCGATGAAATGGCCAAAGCGTTTCAGGCCAAGGATTATGAAGTGGTTGGCGGCTGCAGTGAAAACCATACGGTGCTGATTCGCTTGCGGGGTGGCATCACGGGAGCTATCGCGGAGGCGGCGCTGGGGCACTGCGGGATCATCGTCAACAGACATCGCGTACCCGACGATCACCGTTCGGCACTTGTCACCAGCGGGCTTCGAATCGGCACGGCTGCTCTGGCGCAACGCCGGGTCGATGTCCACGGCAGCCGCCAGATCGTCGATTTGATCGTGCGGATTCTGAACACGGTGGCGCCGCTCGGCGAACAGGATTACACCCTGGAGCCCTTGCTCCTTGCGCAGTTTCGCTCAGAGGTCGAAACCCTGTGCAGGGACTATCCTTTCGCCGACTATCAATAGCGCTTCAACATTTGCATCCATAAAAAAACCCGGCACTCAGGCCGGGTTTTGTGTTTCTGCGTCAGCGCTTACTTGGCAGCACCTGCCGCGTGCACGGCCTGCTGCGCACCGCGCTTGTTCTTGATCACGTAGCAAACCCACATGAACACCACCCACAGCGGAATCGCATACACCGAGATCTGAATGCCCGGGATCAGCAGCATCACACCAAGGATGAACGCAACAAACGCCAGGCAGATGTAGTTGCCGTACGGGTACCACAGCGCCTTGAACAGCGGCGTCTGCTGGGTCTTGTTCATGTGCTGACGGAACTTGAAGTGCGAGAAGCTGATCATCGCCCAGTTGATCACCAGCGTTGCAACCACCAGCGACATCAGCAGTTCCAGCGCGTGTTGGGGGATCAGGTAGTTGAGCAGCACCGCAACCAGTGTCACAGCAGCCGAAGCCAGGATCGACCGCACCGGCACGCCACGCTTGTCGATCTTCGCCAGACCTTTCGGCGCATCGCCCTGCTCGGCCATGCCCAGCAGCATGCGGCTGTTGCAGTAGGTGCCACTGTTGTACACCGACAACGCAGCAGTCAGGACCACGAAGTTGAGGATGTGCGCGGCGGTGTTGCTGCCGAGCATCGAGAACACTTGCACGAACGGGCTGCCGCTGTACGAGTCGCCGGACGCGTTGAGGGTTGCCAGCAGACTGTCCCATGGCGTCAGCGACAGCAGGATCACCAGTGCACCGATGTAGAAAATCAGGATCCGGTAGATCACCTGGTTGATCGCTTTCGGGATCACGGTTTTCGGCTTGTCGGCTTCAGCAGCGGTGAACCCGAGCATTTCCAGACCGCCGAAGGAGAACATGATGATCGCCATGGCCATCACCAGACCGCTCACCCCGTTCGGGAAGAAACCACCGTGCGACCACAGGTTGCTTACCGAGGCCTGCGGGCCGCCATTACCGCTGACCAGCAAGTAGCTGCCGAGTGCAATCATGCCGACGATCGCCACGACCTTGATGATCGCGAACCAGAATTCGGCTTCACCGAAGACTTTGACGTTGGCCAGGTTGATCGCATTGATCAGCACGAAGAAGGCTGCCGCAGAAACCCAGGTCGGGATATCCGGCGCCCAGTAGTGGATGTATTTGCCGACCGCAGTCAGCTCCGACATGCCCACCAGAATGTACAGAATCCAGCAGTTCCAGCCCGACAGGAACCCGGCAAAGCCGCCCCAGTACTTGTGCGCGAAATGGCTGAAGGAACCGGCCACCGGCTCTTCAACGATCATCTCGCCGAGCTGGCGCATGATCATGAAGGCGATGAAGCCGCAGATGGCGTAGCCGAGGATCATCGACGGGCCGGCGGATTTCAATACCCCGGCCGAGCCGAGGAACAATCCGGTACCGATCGCGCCACCGAGGGCGATCAGTTGAATGTGGCGATTTTTCAGGCCGCGTTTCAGCTCGCCTGATTGCGAGGGTTGTCCACTCATGAAAAAGGTCTCACGCAAGGTTTGATGGTGTTCAGTAGACGTTGCTGCAAGGTTGCGATTTCAGGCAGCCCCGATCAAACCCCAGCGCAGGCACCAGGAGTTCAGCTTGTTTACAACGGTCATGCGTCACCTGTTTGTTTTTATCTGTGACGAAATCGAACCCGAAACGCTTGTGGCGCCACGGAGTGAACAAGGCGGATAGCCTTGAGATTTGCGCGATTACGCAGAGGGTCACAGTTAAAACGCGGCGCATTGTACACCGCTAACCCCCTGCTGCCAGACCCCGCTGGATCAGCGTGTCGGTTGCCGGGATTGCGTGTGTCCGCCTCGAGACACTCGAGCGGCTGCAAAAATTGAGTCAGGCCTTTGCAGGCCATCGGCATGGACGAGGAAAAAACCGTCCCACGGAGAGAGGTGGAGATCAGTCACGGCGTTCATTGCGCCTCCTTCTTGTTATGCACCTGCACGACAGGCATGGGGCGCATATCACCCTGCAAACGCCGCTGAAACAAGCGCGCCAGAGCCCTGCCCAGCCCGCGGCGGAGCAGGCTGCGGCAGCTTTTCCTTACAGCGGCCATGGCGGGTTGGATTCACTCAGGTTTACCGGGTTTTTCGTAAATATTTATTTACAATGCGTAACGCAAAGTTTCCATTTCAGAAATATCTGTCAGACGTCTGCAAATTGACGGTAGCTAGCTTGCTAATGAAACGCGCTATTTAGTTTTTTGTTTTCAAATAAGAAAACTTACGCTGAAAAACAGAATAAAAAGTCTATTTAAAAATTAAATGAATAATTTTTTGCATTACAAAAAACTCTGAACTAGGTTCTTCACGTCTTGCCGGCCACCTCGACCGGCCAGTCACAACCGTGAAAGTCATCTAGGAGATCGACCATGCAAGCACTGGAAAAAGACTTGGATACCGAACTGCAACTGGACGAATGGTTTGAAGCACCGACCCATGAGGCAGCAGTGGAAATGATGCAAGCCGATGCGGTAGTTCCGTTCGGCACGGCGATGTGGCCTCTGTAAGACATCCCCGGGCAGGCACGATCCGGCCGGTCGTGCCTGCCGCTTTCTTCACGGTCAGTCAGGGAGGACTCATGGATAAGCCCCGCGCGATCTCGCATTTCCTTTACTACCTCGAACATCACCCTGCCCTTGCCGGCCTCGACTCGGCGAAGGTATTGCTCGGCCACACAGCTGATTACCAAGCGCTGACCGGCGCCATCGCCGAACAGGCTGGCGATCATCCACGCTTCCAATTCAGTGCCCGACGCCTGGACCTGGAAAGCACCACAGCGCTGACCTCGGCTATCACCGACAGCGATCTGTACATTTTCTTCTACGACTCTTCCACCCTGCCCAATCCGCGCCCCGACGGCCCGGAATTCGTCCGCGCGCTGCAAGGCGTGATGGCAGAAAACTGGAAAAAGTCGCTGCTGTTCAAGGATTACGGCGATTATTTCTACGACACCTTCAGCGTCACGCCGCAGCGGATTGCCGGCCTGAACAGCCACTTGATCCAGCGTATGTCCCAAGCGACCACGCTGAGCTTCAAGGACGATGAAGGCTCATGGTTTGAAACACCGCTGAGCAGCATCAAGAAGTGGACTGACATCAACGGTGTCGGCAACTTTGACTTGGCGCCCGGTGAGATCGCTACTCACAGTGAGGAAATCAACGGCCATGTGAAGTTCAAGGGCACATTCCTCAGCACCATCCCGTTTGCGCGCAAATACGGCGTGCTGGAATCACCGCTGGAACTGTGGATCGAGAACTCGACCATCAGCCGCATCGCCACCGAGGTGCCGGGGCTGGAGCATGATTTCAACAAGTACTTGGATGCGAATCCGTCGAACCGGCGGATTGAGGAGTTGGGGATTGGTACCAATGAAGGTGTGAAGGATCTGTATGCGCGCAATGCCGGGTTTGAGGAGCGGCATTGTGGCTTGCACCTTGGGTTGGGTGGTGGCGCCAAGGGTAGTCATCATCTGGATCTGATCTTTTCTGGCGGGGTGTTGGCGCTGGATGACAAGCCGGTGTTTGATGGACGGTTTGTGTTCTGACTTTAAGCTTTGTGTTGATGCCACCGACGTCATCGCGAGCAGGCTCACTCCTACAGGGGAACGCATTTCAAATTGTAGGAGTGAGCCTGCTCGCGATAGCAATCTCTCAACCACTACAACTCTTTCGCCAGACGAAAAAAAACGCCAACCCTGAGATTGGCGTTTCTGCTTTGGCTTGAAGCTTGCCGGTAGAAGCTCACACCTGCCTTATTCCGGCTTTTTACGACCGAAACCCGGACGCTGACCGGAACCGGCCGGTGCGCCACGGCGCTTGCCCGACGGCTTGTCGCCGTCAACCAGCTTGATCCCCGGACGCTTCGGCGCAGGCTTGGCCGGGCGCTTGTTGGTGGTGTCCGCTGGACGATCCGCCACAGGCGTGCCACGACCGGCAGGTGCACCACGTTCGCCACGCTCGGTGCGACCGTTGGCCGGACGCGGAGCGCGCTCGCCGTCACGGGCGGCAACTGGCTTGCGACCTGGGCGCTCGCCTTCGATCTGCGGCTCACGGCTCGGGCGTGGGCCAGTCGGCGCGCCAGCAGCCGGACGCAACGTGCGTACGCGCTCGGTCTTGCCCATCGGACGCGACGATTTGCGCTGCATACGCTCAAGCTTGTCTTTGCTCTTGGCGTTCAGTTGCGGCATCGCTACCGGCGTCAGGCCGACTTCAGCACTGAGGATGTCGACTTCGTACTGGCTCATTTCGCGCCAGCGGCCCATCGGCAGGTCGGAGTTGAGGAACACCGGGCCGAAACGCACGCGCTTCAGACGGCTGACCACCAGACCTTGCGATTCCCACAGACGACGAACCTCACGGTTACGGCCTTCCATCACCACGCAGTGGTACCAGTGGTTGAACCCTTCGCCGCCCGGTGCCTGTTTGATGTCGGTGAACTTCGCCGGGCCGTCTTCCAGCACCACGCCAGCTTTCAGACGCTCGATCATTTCGTCGTCGACTTCACCGCGTACACGCACGGCGTATTCACGGTCCATCTCGTAGGACGGGTGCATCAGGCGGTTGGCCAGCTCACCATCGGTGGTGAACATCAGCAGACCGGTGGTGTTGATGTCGAGACGACCGATGTTGATCCAGCGACCTTCTTTCGGACGCGGCAGCTTGTCGAACACGGTCGGACGGCCTTCCGGATCGTCACGGGTACAGATCTCGCCATCGGGTTTGTTGTACATGATCACGCGGCGTACCGATTCGGCCGCCTCTTCACGCTTGATGACCTTGCCATCAATGGTGATGGCGTCGTGCATGTCGACGCGCAGACCGAGGGTGGCGTCTTTGCCATTGACCTTGATCCGGCCCTGGCTGATCCAGGACTCCACGTCACGGCGCGAGCCGACGCCGATACGGGCGAGGACTTTCTGCAGTTTTTCGCCTGCGGGGCCGATTTCCTGGTCGTCTTTCTGAATGATGTCGCTCATCTGGGCACCTCCCGGTGTGGTCTGTTCAGGCGGCGCCTGAAGCATTGAAATCTGGGTTCTCGGCCGAAGGGATCGGCGAAGGGTCGAGAATCATACGCGGATGTGCGCCGTCGCGCATCAGAGACTAGCTGATCGATCGACAGTTATTTCTTTTTCCGCCGACCGGCGCCACCGAGTTTGATCAGGCGCAGCGCAGCTTCGGCCAGTACGCTGCGCTTGTCGTCCTTGTCGAGTTTCTTCCAGGCTTTGATTTCGCGCTTGCTGCGACCGCAGCCGAGGCAGATGTCGTCGCTGAATTTGCAAACGCTGATGCACGGGTCTTTGGTGGAACTCATCGCAGTCTCCAGAAACACACAAATCCCTGTAGGAGTGAGCCTGCTCGCGATAGCGGTGTGTCAGTCGACATCTTCTTGGCAGATACACCGCTATCGCGAGCAGGCTCACTCCTACAGGGGATCGCGGTGGTTTTGAGGGCGGCTCAGTCTTCGAATTCGCGGCGTTCGGCTTCGATGGCTTCGGCCAGGGCGCGGGCTTCGGCTTCTTCTTCGCTTAGCTCCGGTTCAGGTTCTGGCGCCGGTTGTTCGAGGGCGGCGACGGCGGCCAACAGCTTTTCGCGGGCCTCAGCGACACCAAGAATGTCCTCGTCCGGTTCGGCTTCGGGCTCGGCTCCAAGTTCAACTTCGATGGTTGGCTGGGCGATCTGCGGCTCAGGCTCAGTCTCGATTTCTGCTTCAGGCGTCGGCGCCTCACCATCCGCCGCATCCCGCAGCAAGTCGTCGAAGTCGGTCTTGATCCCCTCCTCCATGCTGTCCAGCTCCAACAGCAAGGTGTGGAAACTGGTCTCTTCCTTCTCCTCCTCCGGCTCGGCGCTGGCGTCGGCCAGTTCCTGCAGGCCCTGCGGCACCGGGGCGTCGTCGAAATCGAGTACCGGGTCGGTTTCCATCTCGCGCAGTTCGGCCAGCGGCGGCAGGTCTTCGAGATTTTTCAGGTTGAAGTGATCAAGAAACATCTTGGTGGTGGCAAACATCGCCGGTTTGCCCGGCACGTCGCGGTAACCAACGACGCGAATCCACTCGCGCTCCAGCAAGGTTTTGACGATGTTGCTGTTCACCGCCACGCCACGCACGTCTTCGATCTCGCCCCGAGTAATCGGCTGGCGATAAGCGATCAGCGCAATGGTTTCCAGCAACGCACGGGAATAACGCTGCGGGCGTTCCTCCCAGAGTCGGCCAACCCATGGCGAAAACTTCTCGCGAATCTGCAAGCGATAGCCCGACGAGACTTCTTTGAGCTCGAACGCGCGGCCTTCGCAGGATTTGCCCAACAGGGTCAGGGCTTTCTTGAAAACCGCAGGCTCGGGCCGTTCGCCTTCTTCAAACAGTTCAAACAGGCGCTCAAGGGATTGCGGCTTTCCCGAGGCCAACAGAAAGGCTTCAAGCAGGGAGGCCAGCTCGCGGGGTTCAGTCAGGTTCATGTTTCGACTCGTTATTCGGCTCGGGCTCGCACGTGGATCGCGGCGAACGGCTCATTCTGCACCAGCTCGACCAAGGATTCCTTGACCAGTTCAAGGATTGCCATAAAGGTCACCACCACACCCAGCCTGCCCTCTTCGGCAGTGAACAACTCGACGAACGGCACAAAACCGCCGCCCTTGAGCCGTTCCAGCACATCGCTCATGCGCTCGCGGGTGGACAATGCCTCGCGGCTGACCTGGTGGCTTTCAAACATATCGCCACGGCGCAGCACTTCGGCCATGCACATCAAAATCTCTTCCAGCGCGACATCCGGCAACAGCTTGCGCGCGCGGGCTTCCGGGGCGTCGAGCTTGGGCACGATCACGTCACGACCGACCCGGCTCAAGCCGTCGATACCTTCGGCGGCCGCCTTGAAGCGCTCGTATTCCTGCAAGCGGCGGATCAGTTCGGCGCGCGGGTCGTCTTCTTCGTCTTCGACGGTTTCGGCGCGCGGCAGGAGCATGCGCGACTTGATCTCGGCGAGCATCGCGGCCATCACCAGATACTCGGCGGCCAGCTCCAGACGCACCGACTGCATCAACTCGACATAGCCCATGTACTGACGGGTGATTTCCGCCACCGGGATGTCGAGGATGTTGATGTTCTGTTTGCGGATCAGGTACAGCAGCAGGTCAAGCGGGCCTTCAAACGCTTCGAGAAAGACTTCCAGTGCATCCGGCGGGATGTACAGGTCGAGCGGCATTTCCATGACCGCCTGGCCATAGACCATGGCAAACGGCAGCTCTTGCTGAGCGCCGGCCTGGGGATCGACAACGGTTTCCACTGCGGACATTCAGGCCTCGACCATGAACGGCGTCGGATCGCCGCAACCGACGCGAACCACTTCCGGGTCGTCGCCAGTCAAGTCAATCACCGTGGAGGCCTTGATGCCGCCGAAGCCGCCATCGACGATCAAGTCCACTTGGTGCTCAAGCAACTGGCGCATTTCGTACGGATCGCTCAGCGGGTCTTCATCGCCAGGCATGATCAGGGTCACACTCATCAGCGGCTCGCCGAGTTCGGCCAGCAGCGCCAGCGCAATCGGATGGCTCGGCACACGCAGGCCGATGGTGCGCTTCTTCGGATGCAGCAAAAGACGCGGCACTTCGCGGGTGGCGTTGAGAATGAAGGTGTATGGCCCCGGCAAATGTGCTTTGAGAATGCGGAAGGTGCCGGTGTCGATCTTGGCGTAGTTGCCCAGTTGCGACAGGTCGCTGCAGATCAGCGCAAAGTTGTGCTTTTCATCGAGCTGACGCAGGCGACGAACACGCTCGATCGCGGTTTTATCGCCGATCTGGCAACCGATCGCGTAGGAAGAGTCCGTGGGATAAACCACCACCCCGCCCTTGCGGATGATCTCGACCGCCTGCTTTATCAGGCGCGCTTGCGGGTTTTCCGGATGAATCTGGAAAAATTGACTCACATTCTCTACCTGTTCAGACGGCGGCAATATCTGTGTCATGTTTGAACCGACACCACAGGGGTGGAAGGTCCTCGGGTACCGGCCGGTACTGGCCGATCTCGGACCAGCCGCCAGGGCCATGGAAGTCACTGCCGGCGCTGACCAGCAGACCGAACTCACGGGCAAGGATTGCCAGGCTGCCCACCTGTTCCGCAGGCTGATGGCCATTGACCACCTCGATCGCATGCCCGCCTGCTTGAATATAGTCGGCAATCAGCTTCCGGCGCTTGCTGCGGGTGAAATCGTAGTGCCACGGATGCGCCAGGCTGACCCAGGCCCCGGCGGCGCGCAGTGTGCCAACGGTGTCTTCCAGCGTCGGCCAGTGCAACTTGACGTCACCCAGCTTGCCGGCGCCGAGCCATTTGCGGAAGGCTTCGGCGCGATCCTTTACAAAACCTTCACGCACCATCCAGTCGGCGAAATGCGGACGGGCCGGGGCGTTGCCGCTGTCGCCCAGTTCCTGCTGAACCTGCCGGGCGCCTTCGAGGGCACCGGGCATGCCCTTGAGGGCGAGCTTGCGGCTTATTTCTTCCGACCGCAGCCAGCGGCCATCGTGCAATTTGGCAATCGCCTCGACCAACGGCGCGGCATTCACATCAAAACCGTAGCCCAACACATGAATGGTCGCGCCGCCCCACGTACAGGACAATTCGACGCCGTTGACCAGTTGCATGCCCAACTCATTGGCAGCCACGCGCGCTTCGGCTAGGCCTTCGAGGGTGTCGTGGTCGGTCAACGCCAGGACTCGCACGCCGTTCTCGAACGCACGCGCAACCAGAACCGCAGGCGCCAGGGCGCCATCGGAGGCCGTGCTATGGCAGTGCAAATCAACATTCACGGGGAGTTGTAACCTCAAATCAGCTGGCGCTATCGCGCGCCCATATGTTTGTTATTATGCCGCCACATCCAGCTTCTGGCTCTCACTGTGAAACAATTCATCGATTTCATCCCGCTTCTGCTGTTCTTCATCGTTTACAAACTTGATCCACGGGTCGTCGACATCGCTGGCCATGAAGTGACTGTAGGCGGTATTTACAGCGCCACGGCGATGCTGATCATCAGTTCCCTGGTGGTGTATGGCGCGTTGTTCATCAAACAGCGCAAGCTGGAAAAGAGCCAATGGCTGACCCTGATCGCCTGCCTGGTGTTCGGCAGCCTGACACTGGCTTTCCATAGCGAGACCTTCCTGAAATGGAAAGCGCCGGTGGTCAACTGGCTGTTCGCCGTCGCCTTCATCGGCAGTCACTTCATCGGTGACCGTCTGCTGATCAAACGCATCATGGGCCACGCGCTGACCCTGCCGGATCCGGTCTGGACCCGCCTGAACATCGCCTGGATCGCCTTTTTCCTGTTCTGCGGCGCTGCCAACCTGTTCGTCGCCTTCACCTTCCAGAGCTACTGGGTGGACTTCAAGGTGTTCGGCAGCCTGGGCATGACTCTGGTGTTCCTGGTCGCACAGGGCATTTACCTGTCGCGCCACCTGCACGATGCCGATACCACAACAACACCAAAAACCGAGGACTGACATGCTCTACGCAATCATTGCCACCGACGTCGCCAACTCGCTCGAAGCACGCCTGACCGCGCGTCCTGCGCATCTGGAACGCCTGCAAGCGCTCAAGGGCGAAGGCCGCATCGTATTGGCCGGCCCACACCCGGCCGTCGACAGCAATGATCCGGGCGAAGCGGGTTTCACCGGCAGCCTGATCGTCGCCGAATTCGATTCGCTGAGTGCAGCGCAAGCGTGGGCAGATGCCGATCCGTATATTGCCGCTGGCGTTTACGCCAATGTGCTCGTGAAACCGTTCAAACAAGTCCTGCCTTGAAAGTCCGGTGATGAGGGGATTTCTCCCCTCATCACCCGCGACATTGCCGCTGACACTGAACCTTCCTGGTTCTTGCTGCTCTCAATCGCTCATTATTCTCGTTTGCCTGCCGACAACCTGCCCAATATCCATTTGGAAACAGGTGTCGCGATGCGCAAGGGTCCGTTGTGTCTGATGTTGGTCACGTTGTCGATCATGGCACCCGCCCATGGTGAGGAAACCACCGAAGGCGGCAGCTCCACGCCATTGTCGTTAAGCGCCGGCAGCCAGATCACCGAGTTGCAACAGCGCCTCAAGGCCAGCGAGCAGCAACGGGAAGAATTGAGCAAACAACTGCAAAATGCCGACAACACCCGCGAAAGTGCCCAGCTTGCCCGGTTGCGCCAGGAGAACCAGCGTCTCAAGCTGCAACTCAAGGAAGCCCAGGCCAGCCCGCTGCCGCGTCTGCTGACCGATCAGCAGCAGTGGTTCGTCACGGGCGCCGGAGTAGCGCTATTGGCGCTGCTCTGCGGTATCTTTGCCAGTGGAGCAAGCCGAAAACGTCGGCAATGGCTAAATTGAGTGAGTCATGAGCGAGCTGTTACTGATTGATGATGACCAAGAGTTGTGCGAACTCCTGAGTAGCTGGCTAAGCCAGGAAGGCTTCCACGTGCGTGCCTGCCACGATGGCCAGAGCGCCCGCAAGGCACTGGCTGAAACGGCCCCGGCGGCGGTGGTGCTGGACGTGATGCTGCCCGACGGCAGCGGTCTGGAACTGCTCAAGCAACTGCGCAACGATCACGCTGATCTGCCGGTGCTGATGCTCTCGGCCCGCGGCGAGCCGCTGGATCGTATACTTGGCCTGGAACTGGGCGCCGACGATTATCTGGCCAAACCGTGCGATCCGCGCGAGTTGACCGCACGTCTGCGCGCTGTACTGCGCCGCAGCCATCCGGCGGCGGTGTCGACTCAGCTTGAGCTGGGCGATCTGAGTTTCAGCCCGGTGCGCGGCGTGGTCAGCATCGACGAGAAAGAACTGACCCTCACTGTTTCCGAAAGCCGTCTGCTCGAAGCGCTGCTAAAACAGCCGGGCGAGCCGCTGGACAAACAGGAACTGGCGCAGATCGCCCTCGGTCGCAAGCTGACCCTGTACGACCGCAGCCTCGACATGCACGTCAGCAATCTGCGCAAAAAGATCGGCCCGCACCCCGACGGCCGCCCGCGCATCGTCGCTCTGCGTAGCCGCGGTTACTTCTATAGCCTCTGAACCGCGCCCATTCCCACTGTAGGAGCTGCCGAAGGCTGCGATCTTTTGATCTGTCTTTTAAAAACAAGATCAAAAGATCGCAGCCTTCGGCAGCTCCTACACAGGGCATGTGTAAGGTTGGACCCGAAGCGTCTTTACCGAAGCTTTACGCTGTGCTGACCGCCGCTGACCTTGATCTCCGTAATCTGTACTCATCCGGAACGTACCGGGAACGAGACAAGGAGATACACCATGCGCAAGACTCTTATCGCTCTGATGTTCGCTGCCGCTCTGCCAACCGTCGCCATGGCCATGCCGCAAGACGGCGGCCCGATGGGTGGCCCGCTTGACGGCCCACGCCACGGCGGTCAGATGCACGGCATGCACGGCAAAGGCCCGTACAGCCAACTCGACCTGTCTCGTGAACAGCGCGAGCAGATCCGCAAGATCATGGGCGAGCAGATGCACGAGCGTAAGCAAGTGGTCGACAAGTACCTGGAAAAACTCTCGCCGGCTGACCAGAAAGCCATGAAAGACGAGATGGCCGCCAACCACAAGAAAGCCGAGACCGATGTGCGCGCCGTGTTGAAACCGGATCAACAGAAGAAATTCGACGAGATCCAGAAGAAACAGGCCGAGCGTCGCGCCGAATGGGCCGAGTTCAAGGCGTGGAAAGCGCAACAGGCGCAAAAGGCGCAATAATGTTCTGACCCGGACCCGACGGTTAACCCGTCGGGTCTTTTGCAACCCGGAACCTGTAGGAGCTGCCGAAGGCTGCGATCTTTTGATCTTGATCTTAAAAAACAAAGTCAAAAGATCGCAGCCTTCGGCAGTTCCTACAGGGATTTGTGTTTGATTGAGGATTTTCTGTGCGTTCATTGTTCTGGCGTATTCTCGCGAGCTTCTGGCTGGCCATCGCGCTGGTGGCCGGGTTGTCCATTCTGCTCGGGCACATGCTCAACCAGGACGCGTGGATCCTCAGCCGCCATCCGGGCCTCAACAGCCTCGCCGGCGAATGGACGCAAACCTACGAAGCCCAGGGCGAAGAAGCCGCCCAGGACATCCTCGAACAGCGCAAACGCCAATATCACATCGACGTCCAAGTGCTCAACGAAAGCGGCGATCCGCTGGTGCGTGGGACGTTCCCGCGCCGCGCCGCCGCCTTCGAAGCGCGGCAGAACAACGATGACCGCCGCCTGCCCTGGCGGCGCCTGACCGATGAGTTCACCAGTGAAAAAACCGGTGACACTTACCTCTTTATCTACCGTATCCCGCACCCGGAACTCGACGCCTGGCACCGCGAAAGCCTGCTATGGCCGCTGAGCGCACTGGGCATCGCGCTGGTGGTGCTGACCCTGTTCAGTTTGCTGGTGACCTTCTCCATCACCCGCCCGCTCAGCCGTTTGCGCGGCGCAGTGCATGATCTCGGGCAGACGACTTATCAGCAGAACAGCTTGGCGAAACTGGCTAACCGTCGCGATGAATTTGGTGTACTGGCTAATGACTTCAATCGCATGGGGGCGCGTCTGCAGAGCCTGATTGGCAGCCAACGGCAGCTGTTGCGCGACGTGTCTCACGAATTGCGCTCACCGTTGGCGCGGCTGCGCATTGCCTTGGCGCTGGCGGAACGGGCCAACCCCGAAGAACGCGAGAAACTCTGGCCACGACTGACCCGCGAGTGCGATCGGCTGGAAGCTTTGATCAGTGAAATTCTGGTGCTGGCGCGAGTCGATGCCGACAACGCCAGTGCCGAAGATGTGGATTTGAATGCCCTTCTCGGCACGTTGCAGAAGGATGCGAAACTTGCATCGCCCGAGCAGATCGTGCGTCTTGATGCCGAACCGCAGCTGAACCTGAAGGGTTGGCCGACCATGATCGAGCGCGCCGTCGATAACTTGTTGCGCAATGCCCAGCGCTTCAACCCTGAAGGTCAGGCGATTGAAATGCAGGCTTCGCGTCAGGGCGAAAAAATTGTCGTGAGTGTGCGTGACCATGGGCCGGGGGTGCAGGCGGAACATTTGAGTCAGCTGGGCGAGCCGTTTTACCGGGCACCGGGGCAGACGGCGGCCGGACATGGCTTGGGCCTGGCGATTGCACGAAGGGCGGCGGAGCGCCATGGTGGGAGTTTGACGCTGGCCAATCATCCGCAGGGCGGGTTTATTGCGAGTCTGGAATTGCCATTGGTGCCTGGTGCCGTTGTCCAACCCTAAAAGCCACCCTCACCCCAGAAAAGCCCCTCACCCCAGCCCTCTCCCGGAGGGAGAGGGGGCAGACCGAGGTGTCTTGCGCCCTACATCGACCTGAAGAACCGAGTTGATTATAGGCCCGGAAGGCACGTGAATCGTCGCCGACTCTGGGTTCGAAATGCATCGGAACCGTTATCGACTCCGAGCTCGAAATGCATCGGAACCGTTATCGACTCTGGATTCAGCCGAGCACTTTCAGGTCGGCGTACCTCTACAGCATCCCCCAAATCAGTCCCCTCTCCCTCCGGGAGAGGGCTAGGGTGAGGGGCTTTTGATCTTCAGGCTTTACCAGGCCAGACACTAACGAACTCGGTCAGGTCGACCTTTTCAGCTACGCGAGGCTCCTTCTGCGGCGTGCCAAGGTAAAGAAACGCAATCACCTCTTCACCCTCCGCCAGCCCCAAGCCTTTAGCCACATGCTGCGAATAAGCCAAATCCCCCGTACGCCAAACCGCACCAATCCCCTGCGCATACGCCGCCAGCAAAATCCCGTGCGCCGCACACCCGGCCGCGAGCAACTGCTCGGCCTTAGGATATTTAACGTGTTCCTGCAATCTGGCGATCACTACCACCACCAGCGGTGCACGCAGCGGACCGTTACGGGCCTTGTCGATCATCGCTTCGGTGACCTCGCCTTCCTGCATTTGCGCCGCTTCGGCCAACAACTCGCCCATCTGCTCGCGCGCTGCGCCTTCGACGGTCAGAAAGCGATACGGCTGCAAATGCCCGTGATCCGGCGCGCGCAATGCGGCACCAAACAGAGCTTCGCGCTGCTCGGCAGTGGGGGCCGGTTCGACCAGTCGTGGAACGGAAACACGGTTGAGCAACGCGTCGAGAGCCTGCATCGGCCACCTCCTGAAAAATATGTGCGGCTATTCTAGCTTTATCTGCCAACAGGATGCCGGTTTACATGCCCTGCCCCACGGGTAGAATGGCGCCCTTCCCACATCAGCCCGAGCGGACTTCATGGCGTTGCCGACCTTACGGATCATTGGTTTCATCATCGGCATCTTCCTGATCACCCTGGCCGTGGCCATGGTCGTGCCGATGGCCACCCTGGTGATTTTTGAACGCACCAGCGACCTGCCGTCGTTCCTCTGGGCGAGCATGATCACCTTCGTCGCAGGCCTCGCGCTGGTGATTCCCGGCCGGCCCGAACACATTCATCTGCGCCCGCGCGACATGTACCTGCTGACGGTCAGCAGTTGGCTGGTGGTGTGCATTTTTGCCGCGCTGCCATTCTTGCTGACTCAGCACATCAGCTACACCGACTCGTTCTTCGAAAGTATGTCGGGCATTACCGCCACCGGCTCGACCGTGCTCAATCATCTCGACGACATGTCGCCGGGCATCCTGATGTGGCGCTCGTTGCTGCACTGGATCGGCGGCATCGGCTTTATCGGTATGGCGGTGGCAATTCTGCCGCTGCTGCGCATCGGTGGCATGCGCCTGTTCCAGACCGAATCCTCGGACCGCTCGGAAAAGGTCATGCCGCGTTCGCACATGGTGGCGCGGCTGATCGTCGCGGCGTATGTCGGCATCACCATTCTTGGCAGCCTGGCGTTCTGGTGGGCCGGGATGAGCCCGTTCGATGCGATCAACCACGCGATGTCAGCGATTTCCACCGGCGGGTTCTCGACCTCCGATCAGTCGCTGGCCAAGTGGACGCAACCGGCGGTGCACTGGGTTGCGGTGGTCATCATGATTCTCGGCAGCCTGCCGTTCACACTGTACGTGGCGACGCTGCGCGGCAACCGCAAGGCGTTGATCAAGGATCAGCAGGTGCAGGGTTTGCTCGGCATGTTGCTGGTGACCTGGCTGGTGCTCGGCACCTGGTACTGGTGGACGACCAATCTGCATTGGCTCGATGCGCTACGCCACGTCGCACTGAACGTGACCTCGGTAGTCACCACCACCGGTTTCGCCCTCGGCGACTACAGCCTGTGGGGCAACTTCTCGCTGATGCTGTTTTTCTATCTGGGCTTTGTCGGCGGCTGTTCCGGTTCGACAGCGGGCGGGATCAAGATTTTCCGTTTCCAGGTCGCCTACATCCTGCTCAAGGCCAACCTTAATCAGCTGATTCACCCGCGCGCGGTGATCAAGCAGAAGTACAACGGTCACCGCCTCGACGAAGAGATCGTCCGTTCGATTCTGACGTTTTCGTTCTTCTTCGCCATCACCATCTGCGTGATCGCCCTGCTGCTGTCGCTGCTCGGTGTAGACTGGATGACCGCACTGACCGGTGCCGCCAGCACCGTGTCCGGTGTCGGCCCGGGCCTTGGCGAAACCATTGGCCCGGCGGGCAACTTCGCCACCCTTCCCGATGCGGCCAAGTGGATCCTGTCGTTCGGCATGCTGCTCGGTCGACTGGAGATCATTACGGTGTTTGTGCTGTGTATTCCGGCCTTTTGGCGTCACTGACCGCAGCCGGCGCCTGCAACAACCGCGTCCGGTAGTCACCGGGCGTGGTGTCGAACCAGCGGCGGAACGCGCGAAAGAAGTTGCTCGGATCGGCGAAGCCCAACAGATAAGCGATTTCCAGCAAGGTCATGCTCGGTTGCGCCAGATACTGCTCGGCGAGTTCGCGGCGGGTGTCGTCGAGCAACTGTTGAAAACTGGTGCCCTCCTCCTGCAAGCGCCGCTGCAAGGTACGCTGCGATAAATGCAGGGTTTGCGCCACGGTATCGCGCTTTGGCTCGCCTTGTGGCAGCAACCGGCACAGCACCTGTCGCGCCTTGTGGGTCACGCGGCTTTCGGAAAACCGTGCCAGATATTCTCCGGCAAAGCGGTCATGCAACAGCGCCATGGCTTCGTTGGCGGTGGGCAGCGGTGCTTCCATGTCGGCACGCTCGAAGATCAGCGCATCGTAGGGCGCGTTGAACATCAGCGGTGCGTGGAAAGCTTGTTTATAGGGTTCCAGGTCATCCGGCTCAGCGCCCTGCACCAAGACTTTGACCGGATGCAGGGTACGCCCGCTCAACCAGCCACACAGGCCCAGTGCACAGGCCAGCGAGGCTTCGGCACTTTGCCGGGTCGGCGGCAGATGATCGCCGTGCACCGTCAGAATCAGCGCATAACCTTCATCAAGTAACCGAAAACTCAGATCGGCGCTCTCGGCGATGATGCGCTGATAACGCACCAGTCGCTGGAAGCCTTCGGCCAGGGTATTGCTCGACATCAGTGCATAGCCGGCGACATGAAACGACGCCGGTCGCACCACCTTGCCCATGTTCAGGCCAATCGCCGGGTTGCCGGACAGCTCGACTGCCCGTTGCCAGAGGCGGGTCATGGAATCTTGCGGGAAGCGCGCATCCGGATCATCCAGAGCCGTGTAATCAAGCCCCAGCTGCTTGAACAGAACCCGGCAATCCAGGCCGTCCATCTCCAATGCTTTGACAATCCCCATCGCCCAGCTTGCAGAAGTCGTTCGTTCGCTCATGGCGTTTTTCTTTTACATGAGGGGCCGCATGTTACGGCCTGATTTGCGAAGGATACTAAAGTGGCGCCGATTGTCACTGGCCCACGCCAATGATCACTCTAGACTCAAATAAGCTACCCGCAGAACAACTCGTCGCCAGAACAATAACCACAGAGAACGCGGTCGTGGAAAACATCAAGCATTTCAACAGCTTCGCTGAGTTCTATCCGTATTATCTCAGCGAACACAGCAACAGCACCTGTCGGCGCCTGCATTTCATCGGCACGACACTGGTGATTTTCATACTGGCGATGACCATCGCCAAAGGCGCGTGGCTGCTGCTATTGGCGGTGCCGCTGGCCGGTTACAGTTTTGCCTGGGTCGGGCACTTCTTTTTTGAAAAGAACCGCCCGGCGACTTTCCAGCATCCGCTGTACAGCCTGCTCGGCGACTTCGTCATGTACCGCGACATGATTCTGGGTCGCGTGGCGTTCTGAATGAGGGTCAGCCAATGAATGCCAATGCCCGCTTCACCCATATGAAAGACGGCACCCAAGAAGACTGGGCGATCATCGCCGCAGATTTCAGTGCCTACGCCAAACAACTGCCTTCGCGAATCCTGACTCACCTGAAACTGCTGGAAGGCGATTTCGGCGGCTTTCCGGTGGATCGTCTGACCCACTCACTGCAAACCGCGACCCGCGCCTTTCGTGATGGCCGCGACGAAGAATATGTGGTTTGTGCACTGCTGCATGACATTGGCGACACACTGGGCTCGTATAACCATCCGGACATTGCTGCGGCGATTCTCAAGCCGTTCGTCAGTGCCGAAAATCTGTGGATGGTCGAGAAGCACGGGGTGTTTCAGGGGTATTACTTCTTTCATCATCTGGGCATGGATCGGCATCTGCGTGAGCAGTTCGCCGGTCATCCGCAGTTTCAGGCGACCGCCGAGTTCTGTGCCAAATACGATGCGGCGGCGTTTGATCCTGACTATGACACGCTGCCGTTGAGCTTCTTTGAGCCGATGATGGAACGGTTGTTTGCGCAGCCGAAGAACTCGATTTACAAAGCGGCGATGGAGGAACTCTCGCCAGCGTAATCATCCTCGGGAACCGCTGCGCGGTTCATCGCGAGCAGGCTCACTCCTACAGTTGAAATGCGTACCCCTGTAGGAGTGAGCCTGCTCGCGATGAGGCCCTCTCAATCACCAGAGCATTATGCGAGTTCAGCGACTTTGGCAGCCTTGAGCTCCGCCTCCCGCGCCTGCGCATCCGCCAGCCGATACAACTCGATCGTGCCATCCCAATGCTCGATCAACGCCGTGCACGACTCCACCCAATCGCCGCAATTGAGGTAATCCACCTCCCCCACCTTGCGGATCTCGGCGTGGTGAATGTGCCCGCACACCACGCCATGCAACTCGCGCTTCACGCACTCATGGGCAATGGCTTCTTCAAAGTCGCTGATGAAACTCACCGCCGTTTTCACCTTGTGCTTGAGGTACGCCGACAGCGACCAGTAACCGTAGCCATAGCGCGCCCGCCAGTGGTTGAGCCAGCGATTGAGGGTCAGGGTGAATTCGTAGGCGGAGTCGCCGAGGAAGGCCAGCCAGCGGTGATAGCGGGTGATCACATCGAACTGATCGCCGTGAATCACCAGCAGATGCCGACCGTCTGCGGTGACATGCACCGCCTCGTCGACCAGTTGGATATTGCCCAGAATCAGCTTCGAATAACGCCGCAGGAATTCGTCATGGTTGCCGGTGACGTAGATCACTTCGGTGCCGCGCTTGCTCATGGTCAGCAAGCGGCGGATCACGTTGGTGTGCGCTTGTGGCCAGTACATGCCGCCGCGCAGCTTCCAGCCGTCAATGATGTCGCCGACCAGGTAAATCTTGTCGGCATGGTAGCCCTTGAGAAATTGCGACAAGTGCTCGGCCTGGCAATCCCGTGTGCCCAGGTGCACGTCGGAGATCCACAGGGTTCGCACCCGTTGTTTGCGACTGGGTCTGGCGAGCTCGGCGCTGGTCATGGGCAACCCTCTGCGATGTTTTCGCCACTGTGCGCCTGCCCGGTTAATCGACCATGACAAGCGTGAGTCAGTCGTGTGACAACGCATTGCGCGTGCGTCGGTGTAGACTGGCGATCACTTCGGAGACAACCTGCCATGCGACCGATCCTCACCCTGCGTCAGTACACCCACGACCTGATCGTCCACAGCCACGACCACGCGCAATTGGTGTTCGGGCTGTCCGGTGCGCTGGATTTCGAGGTCGAGGGTTGCGGCAGCCAGGTGCGTCAGCAGAGTTTTGTGGTGATTCCGTCCGGTGCGCATCATGCCTGCGGCAGTCCCGACGGCAGCCGCTGTCTGGTGCTGGATATCCCGAATGGGCAGTGGGTGACGGACTCATTGGGCGAGCATGCCGATGCCAGTCATCGTTTGCTCGATCAGCCCGCGCGCCTGTCGCTGGATTCCGGGCAAAACCAGTTGGTCAGCTGGCTGGCGAACAGTCCGGTGAGCGATCCGTTGATCGCGCAACAAGGCGCAGTGTTGCTGCTGGCCAGTCTTAATCACTCGCAGCCTGCCGAAGTTGCCGCCCGCCGCCTGCCCTATGCCGCGCTGGATGCACACATCGAACAACACGCCGCTTATCCGCTGCAAGTCGCCGATCTGGCACGGGTCGCCGGATTGTCCAATGCCCGCATGCATGCACGGTTCATGGCCGAATGCGGGCAGACGCCGATGGATTACATCCGCAGTCGACGCTTGCATCTGGCGGTGCAACTGCTGCGCGACACCGCACTGCCGATTGGCGAGATTGCCAGTCGCGTCGGCTACAGCTCGCAGAGTGCCTTCTCGGCTGCCGTCCTGCGCGAGTTCGGTTCGTCGCCCGGCCAGCTTCGCCGCGATTCCGGCGACAAAAGACGATAGCCTGCCGACAGACTTCTGGCTGTTACCCGGTTCAATATGTAGGAGCTGCAGGAGGCTGCTCCTCCAGTTGAAATCGCGTTTAAGATAGAAGGATTGCAATGACTCCGCGTACCGCCCTCGGCGCTCTGCATATCGGTGCTTTGATGTTTGGCCTGACCGGTGTGTTCGGCAAACTCGCCGCTGCGTCCCCCGCCGTGATCGTCTTCGGTCGCGCGGCTTTCGCCGTGCTCGCCCTGGCGTTTTTCGCCCGTTTTGCCAGACAGCACGGCTGGCAGAAACTTCAGGCTATGGACTGGCGGCGCCTGGCCCTCAGCGGTGTGTTGCTGGCCGGGCACTGGGTGAGTTTCTTCCTGTCGGTGAAGATCGCCGGTGTCGCCATCGCAACCTTGGGCTTTGCCAGTTTCCCGGCGTTCACGGTGATTCTCGAAGGGCTGATTTTCCGCGAACGCATCCGTGCCAATGAAATTGTGCTGGTGGTGTTGGTCAGCATCGGCCTGATTCTGGTGACCCCGGCGTTCGACCTGGGCAGCGGCGCGACCATCGGTTTGCTTTGGTCGGTGCTGTCGGGACTGTTGTTCTCGCTGTTGTCACTAACTAACCGCGCCAGCTCCGGGCGGATTCCGGCGGTGCAAGCGGCGCTGTGCCAAAACGTCGTGGTGGCGCTGTGCCTACTCCCGGTTGCAGCGCCGCAACTGAGCGAAGTGCGCGCACTCGACTGGCTGTGGATTGCGCTGCTGGGGGTGTTCTGTACCGGCGTCGCGCACAGCCTGTTCGTTGCCAGTCTGGCGGTGATCAAGGCGCGCACGGCGGCGGTAGTGTTTGCGCTGGAGCCGGTCTACGGCATCACCGTCGCCTGGCTGTTGTTCAATGAAAACCCGACGTCGAAGATGTTGATCGGCGGTGCGTTGATCATTGTTGCCATCGTCGTGTCAGCGCGGATGTCCGGCCATGCCGACAAGAAAACCGTCGCCGCCGAGGCTGGGTCTCACTGAGTGCGGTCGTTGTGACCGAGGTCGCGGTCAGGATCGATCTGATCGCGAACCCGCTGCTTCAAGACCTTGGCCTCGGGAAAACCGCCGTCGGCCTTGCGTTCCCAGATCTGCACGCCGGCGCAGGTGATGTGAAATACCCCGCCGGTGCCTGGCACCAGCGAGACTTTGCCGAGGTCGTCGGCAAAGGTGCTGAGCAGCTCCTGCGCCAGCCACGCGGCGCGCAGCAGCCACTGGCATTGGGTGCAATAGGTGATGACAACTTCTGCTTTTGCGACAGTCATGTTCGCTGGAACTCCTGAGACAGAGGGCGCCGCTATAATAGCCGGCTTTAACGCTTGCCCCGAGACTCACAATGCGCCGTCTGCTGTTCTGCCTGCTGCTTGGTTTCCTTCCCCTGCTTGTCCATGCCAGTGAGGCGTCACGACCGAAAGTCGGCCTGGTGCTGTCCGGCGGTGCCGCGCGCGGGCTGGCGCATATCGGTGTGCTCAAGGCGCTGGAAGAGCAAGGCATCAAGATCGATGCGATTGCCGGCACCAGCATGGGCGCGGTGGTCGGTGGCTTGTACGCCTCGGGTTACAAGATCGATGAGCTGGAAAAACTCGCGCTGAGCATCGACTGGCAAGCCGCGCTGTCCGACGCCCCGCCGCGTGAAGACGTGCCGTTTCGGCGTAAACAGGATGACCGCGACTTTCTGGTCAAACAGAAACTCAGCTTTCGCGACGACGGTAGTCTCGGCTTGCCCCTGGGCGTGATTCAGGGCCAGAACCTCTCGTTGCTGCTGGAAAGTCTATTGGCCCACACCAGCGACACCCGGAATTTCGACAAACTGCCGATCCCGTTCCGCGCCGTCGCCACCGACATTTCCAATGGCGAAAAAGTGGTCTTCCGCAAAGGTCATTTGCCTCAGGTGATCCGCGCCAGCATGTCGATCCCGGCGGTATTCGCCCCGGTCGAGCTCGACGGCCGACTGTTGGTAGACGGCGGTATGACTGACAATATCCCGCTGGATGTCGCGCGAGAAATGGGCGTCGACGTGGCCATCGTTGTCGATATCGGCACACCACTGCGCAACCGCAAGCAACTGACCACCGTGGTCGATGTGTTGAACCAGTCGATCACCCTGATGACCCGCAGTAACTCTGAAGAACAACTGGCCGCGCTGAAATCCTCCGATGTGCTGATCCAACCCGCGCTAGCAGCGTTCGGTGTCACCGATTTCGGCAAGGCACAGGAGATGATCGACGCCGGTTACCGCGCCACCCGCATCCTCGATGCGCGCCTCGCCGTCCTCAAACCCAAAGAATCCCAGGACGCCGAACTCAACGCCGCGCGTTCGCCGGGTCAGCGCACGCCGATCATCACCGCGATCCGCGTCGAGAACGACTCAAAAGTCGACGACGATGTGATCCGCTACTACATACGCCAGCACATTGGCGAGCCACTGGATCTGGCTCGATTGCACTCGGACATGGGCACCTTGTATGGCCTCGACTACTTCGAGCAGGTGCAATACCGCGTGGTGCACAAAGGCCAGGATCACACACTGGTGATCAGTGCCCGGGGCAAACGCAGCGGCACCGATTACTTGCGGGTCGGCCTCAATCTGTCGGACGACATGCGCGGCGACAGCGCCTTCAACCTTGGCGCCAGTTATCGCATCAATGGCATCAACCGCCTCGGTGCGGAATGGCTGACTCGGGCGCAAATCGGTGACAAACAAGAGTTGTACAGCGAGTTCTATCAACCGCTGGACGTCGGCTCGCGCTACTTCGTCGCGCCGTACGCCTCGTTCGAAGCGCAGAACGTTGAAGCGGTACTCGACAACGACCCGATCGCGCAGTATCGCGTCGAGCGCTACGGTTTCGGCCTCAACTTCGGCCGACAGATCGGCAACAACGGCGAAGTGCGTTTCGGTGTTGGCGAGGCCTGGGGCAAGGCAGATGTGCGGATTGGCGATCAGGACCTGCCGAGTGAAAACTTCAACGAAGGCTTCTACGCGCTGAAGTATTCGTACGACTCGCTGGATAACGTGTATTTCCCTCACGAAGGCAAGGACGTCAGCCTGACGCTGACGCAGTTTGAACCGGGCCTGGGGTCGGACACGCGCTATCGACAGTGGGACTTTAAAGTCGATAAGGCCATGAGCCATGGCCCGGATACGCTGATACTCGGCGGGCGCTACGGGCGTACGCTGGATGATGCCAACGTGGTGACCTCAAGCTTCCTGCTCGGCGGTGCGCGGCAGTTGTCGGGCTTCCGTGAAGACGCGATTTCCGGGCAGAACATCAGCCTGATGCGCGCGGTGTATTACCGCCGTCTGACGCCGCGCTCGTACCTGCCGCTGGATTTTCCGCTGTACGCCGGTGCCTCGCTGGAGCGTGGACGGGCGTGGAACAACGACAATGAGTTCGACAGTGGCTACATCAACGCCGCCAGCGTGTTTATCGGTTTTGACACACCGCTGGGGCCGTTGAATTTCAGTTATGGGTTGAATGATGCGAATGAGCAGGCGGTTTATCTGAATCTGGGGCAGACCTTCTGATCCAGATTCGGAATTGATATTGACTGAAGGTCAGTCTTCGCGAGCAGGCTCGCTCCCACAGGGGAACGCATTCCAATGTGGGAGCGAGCCTGCTCGCGAAGGCGGTATCGGATCCACCGCAAATCGATCAGGGGTTCAGCGAATCCCCGCCAGCAACGTCCTCGCCGTTTGCTTCAACGGCTCATCCCCTTCCTTGAGCAATTCATTGAGCAACGCAACCGCACTGTCGATATCGCCGTCATCAATGCACGTCTGCGCCTGTTCGAGCTTTCCGGAATTTTCGTCATGTACCGGCTCTGGTGTCTGCAGATCCAGCGGTTGCAACGCCAGTGACGGCTTGGCATCAGCAAACTCATTGAGAAAATCTTCATCCAGCGGCTCGGCATCCGATTCAGGGATCCACTCCAACTCGGCCTCTTCGCTGGACTCGGGCTCGGGCAATTCGAAATCCTGAGGCAGGACTTGCAGCCCGGAGCCGAGCGCCGAGGTGTCTGCCTGCGGCTCATCGGAAGTCGGGCGAGTGTCTTCCAGGTCCCAGCTGGAATCCATCGACAGCTCGCCCAGATTCAGCTCGAAATCATCTTCAGGTGCCGGTGGAGCAGCGACAAGCGGGGCCGCTGCAATAATGGGCGGCACCGCGACCAACGGTGCCGCAACCGCCAGTTTCGGGTGCCGCGTGCGAACATCCTGCAACGTCTGGGCATCCACGCCCAGCTCACGCAAATGACTTTCTTGTTGTTCATACGCGGCGCTGTCACCCTGGCGGCCCAGAACTTCAAGCAACTGCAAACCGATATCGCTGCGCGCAGGCTCCTTGTGCAAGGCATCGCGCAGCAAACCCGCCGCTTCGCCCAGTCGGCCATAGGCCAGATAGATCCCCACCGCCTCCAGCACATCGCCAGCCGCCGGCTCTTCCCGGTGTTCGGCTGAAGCGTGGGATCTGACGGGATCGGCGTTCTCTGCCTCAGCGACGTCTACCTCATTGCCTTGCGGCAACTGGGGCAGCGGCTCGGCAACTTGCTGTTGCTGTTGCTGTTGCTGCCGTCGACGGTGCACCAACAACCCGGCCAACACCCCCAACAACAGCAACAGGCCGCCGAGCAATGGCCAGTTCAAACCGTCATTGCTGGATTCCGCTGACGCCACAGCCGGCGCAGGAGTCGGTGCCGGGGTTTGCACGATCGGTGGCGGCGTTTTCTGCAGCTCGACCAAGCGTGTTTGCAGGTCACTGATCTGCTTTTTGCCGTCGGCAATCTGCACATCCTGTGTCTGCAGTTTTGCGCTCAGTTCATCAATGGTCTTCTGCTGTTGCTGATTGAGCAGAACACTGGCCGCCAATTGTTCGGCCAGTGCATCGTTGGCGGGCGAAGTTGCCTGCGTGGGTGCTGGCACGGTATCGCGCTTGGCTTGTGGCGCCTGTGGCGCCGCCACGACAGGCTCGACAGTGGGAAACGCGGAGGATTGCGCACGCGGATCCGGCTCATCGGTGGCCGGCACGATACCCGGTGAACCCGGCGGATCGATCAACACCGTGTACTCACGCAGCAAACGGCCATTGGGCTGATCGAGCTGCACGAGGAAATTCAGGAAGGGTTCGTTGACCGGTTTGCTGGAGGTCACCCGGATCATCTGGCGATTGCCATGCAGGATCGGGATGAACTTGAGGTCGTTGAGAAAGAACACCCGCTCGACCCCGGCCTCGGCGAATTCATCCGCCGTGGCCAGACGCACCGCCAGATCGTTTTGCGTCAGCCCGCCGACATCGACCAACGCAATGTCGGCCTTGAGCGGCTGATTGAGGCCTGAATGAACGGTGATATCACCCAGCCCCAAGGCCATCGACCAGGCCGAATAGCTGAAAACACCGGCGACCAGCAACCATTTGGCGCCACCGCGCAGTACCACGTGCCGACTTGCGAGCATGAGCATCCCTTAAATAAGCAAAACCGACTTCTATGCGTTCGCACATCCGGTACGAACACGATATTGCCCAGTAGTTCTTATAGTCGGCTCAGCGCGATCTCTCAAAGATCCGGCACGTGGATGTGCCTCAAGATTTTTCCAGGTTGGCCAGAATATGCCCGTGAACCCGCATGCACACCTTCAAATCCGCTTCGTCGACGCCTTCGAACAACTCATGACGCAGCTGTGTGGCGATGGTTTCGATTTGTTCGATCAACGGCAGGGCTGGTGCGCAGAGGACGATCTTTTTCGCCCGGCGGTCTTCCATCACGGACTGGCGTTGCACCAGGCCCTGGCTTTCCAGACTATCGAGCAAGCGCGCAAGGGTCGGACCTTCGACGCCGACGCTCTGCGCCAGCTCACGCTGGGTCGGCGCGTCTTCAAAACGCGCCAGATGCAGCAGCACCAGCCAGCGCGCCTGGGACAACCCCAGCCCGGCCAGTCGGCGATCCAGTTCGGCACGCCAGCCACGGGACATCTGGGCCAGTTGCATGCCAAAGCGGTGTTGATCGGTTAACGGCATAAAACACTCACGGTTAGACTGAAAATAAAGAATTTCTAATTATTAGCCAGCTAAGCATGAGCTGCAGTTATAGGCAAGTGGCGGTCTGTACTGAATCGTTACATCTTGAGGCCCCTCACCCTAGCCCTCTCCCGGAGGGAGAGGGGACTGAATGGGGGATATTCGGGAATTACGCCGACGTGGCAGATCGGCGCTGAACCCATAATCGACTCGGGTTCTCAGGTCGATGTATAGCGCAAGACACCTCGGTAGGCCCCCTCTCCCTCCGGGAGAGGGTTGGGGTGAGGGGCGACGGCCAAATTACATCTCGAATTCCGATTGCAGTGCAGCCCGCACGCAATACAGCACGCCCTCCGGAACACGCCCGGCAAACAGCTCGGCCACTTCGGCAACGGACGGCAGCTCACCTTCACCATCGAGGAACGCATCCTGCACTTCACCCATCAGCTCTTCCGGCAAATCCAGCGCCTGTTCCAGCGACAACTGCTGCTTGCCGATCGCCTCGGCGAGCATGGTGTAGACGTTCTTTTCCGAGCACTGCAACTGACCGGCGATCTGCAGCGGTGTCATGCCCGCACGGGCCAAAGTGATCAACTCGTGGCGCACGTCGGCTACCGCTTTCGGCGCCTCGACCTCGCCGCCGAGCACTTCGAGGAAGGCATCGCCATAGCGTTCCAGCTTGCGCGCGCCAACGCCGCTGACCCGGGCCATTTCCGCCAGCGAAGTCGGTTGGCTGCGGAGCATTTCCAGCAACGTCGAATCGGGGAAGATGACGTACGGCGGCACGCCATGTTCTTCGGCCAGTTTGCGGCGCAGCGCGCGCAGGGCTTCCCACTGTTCGCGCTCTTCGCCGCGCACCAGTTGGCTGGCCGGGCTCTTGCTCGCAGTTTTGGCGGTGACCTGCGGTTTGAGGTCGCGGCGCAGTTCCAGCGTGACTTCGCCCTTGAGCAATGGCCGGCAACTGTCATTCAGACGCAGACCGCCATAGCCTTCGTGGTCGACATCCGCCAGACCGCGCGCGACCAATTGGCGGAACAGCGAGCGCCATTCGCTTTCGCTCAATGCCTTGCCGACGCCGTACACCGACAGGTGTTGATGGCCAAAACTGCGGACTTTTTCGTTTTCCTTGCCCAGCAGCACGTCAACCAGATGACCGACGCCATAACGCTGACCCGTGCGGAAAATCGCCGATAACGCCTGACGCGCTGGCTCGGTGGCATCCCAGGTCTGCACGCCGTCGACACAGTTATCACAATGGCCGCACGGTTCGGGCATGTCTTCATCGAAGTACGCAAGCAGGGTCTGACGGCGGCAACGGGTTTCTTCGCACAGCGACAGCATCGCGTCGAGCTTGTGTTGCTCCAGGCGCTTGTGCCGCTCGTCGCCTTCGGAGTTCTGCAGCATCTGCTTGAGCATCACCACATCTTGCAGACCGTAGGCCATCCACGCATCCGCCGGCAGGCCGTCACGGCCGCCGCGCCCGGTTTCCTGGTAATACGCCTCAAGGGATTTCGGTAGATCGAGGTGGGCGACAAAGCGCACGTTGGGCTTGTCGATGCCCATGCCGAACGCCACAGTGGCGACCATGATCAGACCTTCCTCGTTGAGAAAGCGCTTCTGGTTGAAGGCACGTAGCTCATTGGGCAAACCGGCGTGATACGGCAGCGCCGGGAAGCCCTGCTCGCTCAGAAACGTTGCGACTTCTTCGACTTTCTTGCGCGACAGGCAATAGACGATGCCGGCATCGCTGCGTCGCTCGGCCAAAAACGCCAGCAACTGCTTGCGCGGCTGCTCCTTGGGAACGATGCGGTAAAAGATATTCGGACGGTCGAAGCTCGACAGGAAGCGCTCGGCATTTTGCAGGTGCAGGCGGGTGACGATTTCTTCACGGGTGCGCTTGTCGGCGGTGGCGGTCAGGGCGATGCGCGGCACGTCGGGAAACATCTCGGCCAACTGGCCCAGTTGCAGGTATTCCGGACGGAAATCGTGACCCCATTGCGATACGCAGTGCGCTTCGTCGATGGCGAACAACGCAATGTTCAAGCCTTGCAGGAACGACAGCATGCGCGGCTGCACCAGACGCTCGGGCGCCAGATACAACATCTTCACTTCACCGCGCTTGATTCGCGCCGCCAGATCACGCTGCTGCTCGGCGCTCAAGGTGGAGTTCAGCGCGGCAGCGGCCACACCCAGCTCTTCGAGGGTGGCGACCTGATCGTCCATCAGTGCGATCAGCGGCGACACCACCACCGCCAGGCCATCGCGCAACAGCGCCGGCACCTGAAAGCACAGGGACTTGCCGCCACCGGTAGGCATCAGCACCAGCGCATCACCGCCACTGGCCACGCGCTCAATGATTGCACCCTGACGGCCACGGAAACTGTCGTAGCCGAAGATGTCCTTGAGGACGCGTTGAGCCTGTTCGAGCATAAAAACTCCAAAAATCTACCGATACATCCCTGCGCAGGCTGGTTCAGAACAGTCAGGGCTGCTTAAACAAAACGTAAGAGCGCATTACGTGACACGCGTAATGCGGGCAGGGATCGCAAAACGCGGCAGTATACCCGAGGCCTCCCCTGCGCAGGGCGACACCCGTCGATACAATCGCTGATACCTGTGTAGGAGCTGCCGAAGGCTGCGATCTTTTGATCTTGTCTTTATTAAAAGCAAATCAAAAGATCGCAGCCTTCGGCAGCTCCTACAGGGTGTATGCAGGGTATGGCAGGTCAAATCTGCCATGCGGCTGGCTTGAGCGCGCAAGAAGGCCTAGAATTCCCGCATTGTTTATTCCCCAAGGTAGCCCCGTAATGTCCTTCGCTGAGCAACTGACCCGCCTGCAAGTTTTCCTCGACGCCGACGAGCTGCATGACGAGGCGCTGGATTACGTGGCCGCTCACGGCTACCTCACCGCGCTGTCGATCTGCGCTGAAGACGTACCGGAGCGTGAGTGGATCGACGCCCTGTTCGCCGAAGAGCCGCATTACAGCAGCGACGCCCAGCGCGAAGAGATCGAAGCCACCCTGATCGGCCTCAAGGCGCACATCGCCCGTCAACTGGCCTCGGATGAAGAGTTCGAACTGCCATGCGAACTGGATCTGGGCGACGAGCCGGACGATTCCGAATTGCGCGGCTGGTGCATTGGTTTCATGGAAGGCGTGTTCCTGCGTGAGGCCGCCTGGTTCGAAACTGCCGAGGAAGAAGTCAGCGAAATGTTGCTGCCGATCATGGTCGGTTCGGGCCTGTTCGACGAACAGCCAGAATTCGAAGACATCGCCAAAGACGCCAACCTGATGGACGACATGATCGTACAGATCCCGGAAGCCCTGACCGCGCTGTACCTGCTGTGCCAGGCGCCCGACGAAAAACCGGCGATCCTCAAGCCACGTCACCACTAAGATCCGGCCTATGGACAACCCCATAGGCAACCGCCCCCTGATGTTGCGCTACTTCTTGCTGGCCGTCGGCTGGCTCAGCGTGGCATTGGGGGTGATCGGGATTTTCCTGCCCGTCCTGCCCACCACCCCTTTCCTTCTGCTCGCCGCGGCCTGTTTCGCGCGCAGCTCTCCGCGTTTCTATCAATGGCTGGTCGAGCATCCCCGGCTGGGGCCATGGATCCGCGATTACCTCGATGGCAACGGCATACCGCTCAAGGGCAAGGTCTACGCGATCGGGCTGATGTGGGCGAGCATTCTGTTCTCGTGCTACCTGGTGCCACTGCCGTGGGCGCGGGGGTTCATGTTGACCAGTGCGGTGCTGGTGACGGTTTACATCCTGCGCCAGAAAACCTTGCACAAATCCTGATGCACTCAAGTCGACCATTCATCTGAAAACAAGGCTCACCTGTCAGATATGACAGTAGGCAACACCCCCCGGCAGGTGTGTGATAGCCCAACACCTACTTGCCGGCCGGTCATGGCCAGGAGCGCGCCATGGATTCTCAATCCGCTATAGACATCCAGTCTGACGAACTTATTGAAACCCTCAAACTGTTTCCGGCTTTCATACCTGGCTTGGTAACGCCGGTGGAGCCTTCTGATCTCGCCCACGGAGGCGTTGGCAGACATCTTTTTGTCGGCGAACCAAAACGCCTGCCGTGTGTGGTGGATCCATGGTCTGCACTGCAACGCCGGAAAGCCCAGCCCATGGCCGCGTTCGATACAGTGAAGTTGTATGTCAACAGGACGTTTGTCGACAGTTCCACTGTCCTTGAGGGTGACGAAAGCAAACGAGTCCTACTCTTCGCACGCCAAGGATCGTTTGTAGATGGCGTCAACGAAATCCAGTACGAGGTGGAACGACTCAGTGGTAACACGGAGTCATCGGATATTTTGCGTGTGCTCTATCACCAGCGCCCCCATGCCAACCTTGAGCTGGTGATTCCGCCTGAGGTGATTGCCAAGGGCGTGACCCCTGAACTGGCTGCGCAAGGGAATCAAGTTCGAGTGCAGATATGTACCGGTGGAGCTTCATGATGCCTTGTCTCTGAAAATCGCCGACAAAACGTTCCCCATACCCGTAACCGACCCCACCAAGCCGCTGACGATAACGCTGTACACCGCTGACCTCATCGACATCATCGACGGCACCGTTCAGGCCTGGTTTACGGTCGAAGATCAGTTGAACAATTTCGCGGAGTCTGCAATCCAGACGCTCGAGATTCGTCTCGCCCAGAAGGACCTGATCAGCACTCTCGTGTTAGTGCCGTCTGAGAATCCGATCGCTGTGCCGATCGATCCGAATGGAGTCATCACTCGATTTGAAGCTAAAGCGGCAAATGTGGGTGATGTTGTCGAACTACAGATGCTCAACCCATTACCTGGCACTCCACCGGCTGCTCCACTTAAATTGAACAAGAACCTGCGCGCGAACTTCAACCTTAGCCAAGCGTTACTAACGGCACATCAAGGCAGAGTTCTCAGACTTCAGTGTGTACTGACCAACAATGGCGCGGAGCACACCTCTCCCATTTTACGCGTGAGGATACCTGCACCGCTGCTGGACCTGAATTTCAGGGATGCACCCTATTCAGCGGTAACGGATGGCCTGCTCAGGGACATCAGTCTCGAACTGTTGAAGAATGGCAGTCCTCAGCCTGGGCAAAACGTGGTGATCACCCTTCCCCTCGGCTTTGCCTACGGCGATGGCGGAACCGGCTCACGCACATTCACCACTGATAGCCTGGGCATCGTCACTGTCGGGGACGTGCGGACACCGAGCGTGATAGACAGCTACACGTTGACTGCCAGCAGCGAAGGGCAAACGGCTACAGCGACGGTAGAGGTGGAACAGCCGGGCGTGGTTGAGTGGATAGAGATGAACAGCGCGCCAGTTGATATCGTGATAACACCCGACGGCAAGCACCTTTACGCACCTCTTGCGTCCATCAGTACTGTCGCTGTCATTGATACACAGAAACTTCAAGTCATCAGAAACATACCCGTAGAGATTGGGCCGCAGACTATTTCTATCAGTCCCGATGGAACACGCGCCTACACCACGAACCGAAACAACAACGTTTATGAAATCGATATAGGTCAGCAAGCAGTCACCCGCAGACTCTCGGTTGGCAGCGAACTCGCCTTTGTCTCGGCGGTGAGCCGTGATAGCTCAAAAACGTACATCAGCACATGGGAATACGAAAAACTTCATGTTTGCGACGCGAAGACAGGGGCGAAAATCAAGGAAACCAATCTGCACAATAGGCCTTCATGGTTGCACTTCAGCAACGATGGCAGACGCCTATATGTCGCACTCAACGGCACCCCTGACAGACTGGACATCCTCGATGCTGTCAGTCTCAGTGTGATCAGACAAATCGGCCTGCCTTCAGGATCAAACCCCATTCACGTGGCTTCCAGCAACGATGAGCGTTTTGTATATGTCGTGCTCTACTCCAAAAATGAGGTTGCCGTTATCGACACGGCATCGATGAGTGTTTTGAAATACATCCCGGTTGGAAGCTTCCCCTACGCGATCGTAACTAACAGTCAAGGGACGCTTGCCTACGTCACGAACTATTTACCCGGCTCGGTCTCGGTGATCGACCTTTCACGTCAAGAAGTGGTTGGCACCCTGCCATTGGGCGGAGGAACCGCGTACGGCATCGCTTTGAGCCCTGACGGGCGCAGAGCATATGTGTGCAACACCTCCAACAGCCGGATTGCTGTGCTGAGAATCGGCTGACGGACCGGGTGCTGAATAATCTGGAGTGGCTAGTTGACGCGGGCGTGGGGAAAAGCGCTGGTTGATGCCGTGACAATTCTGGCCCCTTCGCGAGCAAGCTCGCTCCCACAGGGAAACGCATTCCAAATGTGGGAGCGAGCTTGCTCGCGAAGAGGTCACTGAAGTCAGCGCAAATCGCCTTTTAAACTCAGGCGTTTAAAAGACACCTTCAGACACGCCTTTCAGGCTACAAATTCTTGCGCCATTGCCTACAGCTACGCCAGAATCCGCCGGCTTGTGCGCCTTGGGCTCGGGTTCTATTGTGGGTCGGTCGCTGACGAATCAGCGATCGGGTTTAGCGATCCGATACCCTACAGACGCTCAATCCCCAGTCTCAATTGCAGCTTTGTCTATCTGCACTTGGCGTCATGGTGGCTGTGCGTGGGAGACCTTCGGGTCTACCCGGGGTTTCTGTGACCCGGATCGCTAACCTGCGTACAGCCGCCACCTTTACTTGTTTAGCGATGAGCCGTGGCGGCCAAATCAACCACGGAGTCTCAACATGATCAAACCAACACCCAACCCACCCGAAACCGACGCCACCTCCCCCTACGAATCCCTCGATTCAAAAAAACTCCACGAAGCCGCCGAGCGCGCCCTCGACCACTATCTCTGCCCACCCGGCTCCACCCCACCGCCCCGAAAAACCCGCCGGATGTACGCCGTGACCGCAGACTTCAAAAACGAAGAACTGCTGGCCGATGCCAGCGAAACTCTCGCCTCAGCCAGAACCATCGCTCATGACTTCGCCCACCTCATACCCGCGTCGCAGCGCAGAACGCTGCTGGGTATCGCGCAATTGATCATGCTCGGGGAGCTGGCGGTGAATCGGGTGCTGGATAATCTGGAGTTGCCGGGTTGATGCAGGCGTGATCAACCGCTGAGTTATTCGGCGTCAGATCTGGCGCTTTCGCGAGCAGGCTCGCTCCCACAGTGACCGCGCTCCAATGTGGGAGCGAGCCTGCTCGCGAAGGGGCCAGAATGAGCAATGCCATACCATCAGACAGAAAAAACCCGCCGCCCCATCAACCGGGGCGGCGGGTTTTGTCGTTTCCTGCGTCGCTTACACCGTATCCACCTTCAGCGAATGATCATTCAACATCCCGCTGATGATCGTCGCCGTGTCATGCCCGCTGGCAATCATCCCACCCGCCCCCGGCGTCACGCCGTAATGGCTGGCCAGGTTGACGCCGGCCAGGTCGATGGTCTGGTTGGGCGTGGCGCCGGCCATGGCGCTGACATCGATGCTGGTCATTACCGACGCGCCGCTGCCGCTGACAGTGAAGTGAAGGTAGTCATCCAGCGAGGCGCTGGTGCCGTTTTCACCCTGCAGCAGTTGCGACAAGTCGAGTTTGTCGGTGCCGGGGGTGAAGTCGGTGATCAGGTCATGACCGCTGTTGCCTTTGAGCCACTGGAAGGTGTCGGCCCCTGCGCCACCGGTCATGGTGTTGTTGCCCATGCCGCCGATCAGCAGGTCATCACCGCCGCCACCGTTGAGGATGTCGTTACCGAGGCCACCGTTGATCACGTTGTTATTGTTATCGCCGGTGAGGGTGTCGTTGAAGTTCGAGCCGACGAGGTTTTCGATGCCGGTCAGGGTGTCCGTCCCCGCGCCGATCGTGTTTTGCGCACCGAGCAGGCCGAGGTTGACCGTCACCCCGGCGGTGGCGTGGGCATAGCTGGCGGTGTCGCTGCCAGTGCCGCCGTCGAGCAGATCGTTGCCCGGGCCGCTGTAGAGCAAGTCGTTGCCGGCGCCGCCGTGCAGTTCGTTGTTGCCTGAACCTGCGCTGAGCACATCATTGCCATCGCCAGCGTTGATGATGTTGTCGCCGGTGCCGGCCACCAGCACGTCATCCCCCGAGGTACCGGTGAGGGTGTGGCCGTCCTGATAGCTGATGGACACGTTGGCGGTGTCGCTGCCGCCATGGTTGTCGTTGGCGGTGTAAGTGCCGTGGAAGTCCGGGGTGATGTCATGCGCCCCGGCGTAGTTGAGGGTCATGGTCAGTTGATAGTTTTCCGCCGCGTTGGGGTTACCGCCGCCGCTGGGATTGGCAATGTTGGTGATGTGGATCTGATAGACGCCATCGGCCGACGCGGTGAGGGTTTGCCCGTCCGCCAGGGTTGTGTAGGCGCCACCGTTGATCGAGTACTCCATGGTGACGTGACCGGCCGCCAGGTTGTGATCGAGGTTGAGTGTTTCACCCTGGCGCAGGTTGACGGTGATGCGGTCTTCATCGTTGGCGTTGCTGTTGGTCACCGCACCGAGATAGCCACTGACCACCAGCACGGCAGTCATTGTCGCGGCGTTGGCACTGAACGAATTACGCACGTTGGCCAGGTTCTGGTTGGCGGCGGTGTTGACGTTGGTGCCGGTGAAGTTGATCGCACCGGTGCCGGTGAAATCCGCCGCTTTCGAGATCCAGCCGGTGTTGAAACTGGTCGGCGTGGCGTTGAGCGTATCGCCATTCGGATCGGTGTCGTTGGCCAGCAACAGCTCGCCCGGCACGACGATATTGCCCGACAGCACGTTGGTGATGACGTGGTCATCGACCGCCACGGGCGGCGCATTAGGGATCACTTTCACGGTCAGTGTCGAACTGGCGAGGTCGCCATCGTTGTCGCTGACGGTGAAGCCGATGTTCTCGGTGATGACCACAGCGGTGGTTTTCTGCGAGGTGTAGGTGTAGTCGCCGGTGTCGAGGTTGATCAGCAGTGTGCCGCCGTTATTGGTGGCAATGCTCAGCGTGTTGTTGGTGGTGTTGAAGGTGCCGTGGTTGATGCCGCCGCTTGGGGTCAACGAGCCTTGGCCGCTGAGGGCTTTCGGATCGTAGGTGTAAGTGGTGCCGTCAACCACGATGGACTTGATGAAACCGCCATCGGCGCCAAAGGTGCCGCCCTCGCCCAGCAACGAACCGGTGACCGGCGCACCCTGTACGGTGCCGGACAGCACCGAGTTGAGTTGATTGAGATCGGTGACCACCACCGCGTTGGTGTTGGTGTGGCTGATGCCGTCATACGCCAGCGGGTCGAGGTTGGCGTTGCTCACGCCGCTGCCGAGGCCGATCGCGTAGTTCTTGATGTTGTTGGCATCGAGGAAGTTTTTCAGCGCGGCTTCATCAGCGGCGTTGATGTCGCCTTCGTTGGGTTTGCCGTCCGAGAAGAAGTAACCGACGTTCTGCGCCCCGGTGAGTTTGCCCGAGGTGTTGAAGGCGGTTTGCATCACCGCCACCGCGGCGTCGTAGTTGGTGCCGCCACCCGCCGTCAGGCCGGCGAGAATCGTCTTGGCGGTCGCCACATCGACCCACACCGAGGTTCGGTCAGTGGCGTTGCTGCTGAACGTGACGAGCTGGACTTTGACATCCCCGAGGTCGTCGTACTTGTCGAGCAAGGCGCTGATTGCCTGCTTGGCCAGCGCCAGCCGCGACAGACCCGGCACACCGGAGGCGTCGGCCATACTGCCGGAGATGTCGAGCACGATAAGCAGGTTGGAATCGATCTCCACTGCCGCCACCGAGCGATCGGAGGGCAGCGCTTTTGGTACGTCATCGACGATGTTCACCACAAGGGTGCTGGTGGTGCTGTTGCCCAGTGCATCAGTGGCTTTGTAGGTGAAGCTTTCGCTGAGGGTGTTCGCCCCGTCGTTGGCGCTCGGCGAGGTTTTCGGCGCCGAAGTCAGCGTGTAAGTGTAGGTGCCGTCGGCATTGAGCTGGATCTGCCCGTAGGTGCCCGTGGCGCTGCCGACCAGGGTGTAGGTGATCGCGCCTGTGCCGCCAGTGACCGCACCAACCAGCGTGCCGGTCGCGGTTTCACCGGTGTTGCTCGGGTCGCTGCCGGTGACCGTACCGGGGGTCAGATCCGCGCCGTCCTTGCTCAGGTCGAGGGCTTTTTCATAGACCGTCACGTCCTGATCGACCGAGGCCACCAGTTTGCTGTCGGCGACGTTGATGGTGATGGTCGTGGTGCTTTCATCACCGTCGCTGTCGCGGATCGTATAGGTGAAAGTGTCGATGGCGCCCGGTGGGCTCACCGAGTTCGGGTTGCTGTGATAGACAGCGTTGCCCGCCGCGTCGAGGGTCAGGTAACCGAAGTTGCCATTGATGTTGCTATTGAGGCCGCCGATGGCCGAAGTGCCGGTGTTGCTGCCGGCGCGCACGCCGACCACAGTGGCGGCGCCATCGGCACCGCTGATGTCATTGCCGAGCACACTGACATTGACCGTTCCGCCCTCGGCCACCGAACCGGTGTCGGGTTTGGCGGTCGGCAGATCATCGATGATGTTGACGTTGATCTGACCATTGGCAGTGCTGCCATCGGTGTCCGTCGCCACCACGTTGAAGTTCTCGGTGAGGCTGTTGGCACCGTTGGCGTTCGGGTGGGTTTCGTTGTCGACCAAGGTGTAGCTGTAACTGACGACACCGGTCGCCGGGTTGTAACCGGTGACGGTGAAGGTGCTGCCCAGCGGCGAGACGACCGACTGTGGGAAGCCCGCGGCAACACCGTTGGTGACCACGGTGATGCCGCCCACAGTAAGGGTTTGCAAGCCATCGAGCGCGGTGACGGTAAAGGTGCCGCTTTGGGTCAGCGCCGGGTTGTTGGGACTGGTGCCCTCAACGAGGTTTTTCTCGTAGACGGTGAGTTCGCCGCCATTGACGTCGAGGCCGTTGAGCACCACCGGATCGTCGTTGTTGTGGATGTTCAGCACCAAGCTGGCGGTGCTGGTATCGCCGTCGGCATCGGTCAGGGTATAGGTGAACGTCTCGGTGCCGTTACCGCCGCCGTGCAGGTTTTTGAAGTCGGCATCGTTGGGGTTCAGCGTGTAGGTGTACGTGCCGTTGGCGTTGAGCACCAGCGTGCCGTAAGTACCGGTGAAGGTGCCGGCGGTGATCGGCCCGGCATTCGGTCCGGTCGCGACCACGTCGGCGCCTTGTACATCGTTGGTCAGCACATTGCCGGTCAGGGTCAGCTGGGTTTCCGAGGCGCTGTTGGCGTTGCTGTCGTTCACCGCTTTCGGCACGTCATCGACGATGCTGACAACAATGGTGCTGGTGACGATGTTGCCCAGTGAATCGGTGGCCTGATAGGAGAAGGTTTCGGTCAGGGTGTTGGCGCCATCGTCGGCATGTGGCGTGGTGCTCGCCGGCGAGGTCAGCGTGTAGGTATATGTGCCGTTGGGGTTGAGGACGATCTGCCCGTAGTTGCCGGTGGCGCTGCCGACCAGCGCGTAACTGATGGCGCCGACCGCACCGGTGACCGAGCCGACCAAGGTGCCGGACGCGGTTTCGCCGGTGCTGGTCGGGTCACTGCCGGTGACCGTACCAGCGGCCAGATCCGCGCCGTCCTTGGTCAGGTCGAGGGCTTTCTCGAAGACCGTGACGTCGGTGTCGCTGGTCGCGCACAGCTTACTGTTGGCGACATCGATGGTGATGGTGGTGGTGCTTTCATCACCGTCGGAATCGCGCACGGTGTAGGTGAACACATCCACTGCGCCCGGGCCGTTCACGACGTTGGGATTGCTGTGGTAGACGGCGTTGCCGTTGGCGTCCAGGGTCAGGTAGCCGTAGGTGCCATTGATGTTGCTGTTGAGGCCGCCGATGGCCGAGGTCGAGGTATCGGAGCCGGCGCGCACGCCGACCACGGCACCGGTCACGGCCGGGCCATCGGCGCCACCGATGTCGTTGTTCAGCACGTTGCCGCTGACCGTGCCGCCCTCCGCCACCGATGCGGCGTCAGGGTGGGCGCTGGGCAAATCATCGACGATGTTGACGTTGATCTGGCCGCTGGCCGTGCTGCCATCGGTGTCGGTGGCGACGACGTTGAAGTTCTCGGTGATGCTGTTGGCGCCGTTGGCGTTCGGGTGAGTTTCGTTGTCGACCAGGGTGTAGCTGTAACTGACCACGCCGGTGGCTGGGTTGTAACCGGTGATGGTCAACGTGCTGCCGAGCGGCGTGACGATCGATTGCGGGAAGCCTGCGGCCACGCCACCGGTCACCACGCTAATACCGCCTACGGTCAGGGTTTGCAGGCCGTCGAGGGCGGTGACCGTGAAGGTGCCGCTTTGGGTCAGCGCCGGGGCGTTGGGGCTGGTGCCGTCACTGAGGTTTTTCTCGTAGACCGTCAGCTCGCCGCCGTTGACGTCAAGGCCATTGAGGTAGACCTGATCGTCGTTGTTGTGAATGTTCAGCACCAGGTTGGCGGTGCTGGTATCACCGTCCGAATCGGTGATGGTGTAGGCGAAGTTTTCCGTGCCGTTGCCACCGCCGTGGAGGTTTTTGAAGTCGGCGTCGTTGGTGTTCAGCGTGTAGGTGTAGGTGCCGTTGGCGTTCAGGACCAAGGTACCGTAAGTGCCGGTGAATGTGCCCGGGGTTATCGGTCCGCTCGGTACGCGATCCGCACCTTGCACGTCATTGGTCAGGACGTTGCCGGTCAGTGTCAGCAAGGTTTCCGATGCGGTGCCGGTGTTGGAATCGTTCACGGCTTTTGGCAGGTCGTCGACGATGTTCACATCGAGGGTCGCGTTGGCGGTGGTGCCGTTGTCATCGACCACGGTGACGGCGAATTGCTCAGGCAGATTGTTCGCGCCGTTGGCGGTTGGGTGCGCTTCGTTGTCGACCAGGGTGTAGCTGTAGCTGACCACGCCGGTGGTGCCGTTGAAACCGGTGATGGTCAGTGTGCTGCCCAATGGCGTGGTGACCGATTGTGGGAAACCTGCGGCTACACCGTTGGTGACCACGGCGATGCCGCCGACAGTCAGCGTGGTGACACCATCCAGTGCGGTGATGGTGAAGGTGCCGCTTTGGGTCAGCGCGTTGGCGTCCGGCGTGCTGCCGTCAGTGAGGTTTTTCTCGTAGACGGTGAGTTCACCGCCATTCACGTCGAGGCCGTTGATGATCACCGGATCGTCGTTGTTGTGGATCTGCAGGACGAGGTTGGCGGTGCTGGTATCGCCGTCGGAATCGGTAATGGTGTAGGCGAAGTTTTCCGTGCCGTTGCCACCGCCGTGCAGGTTTTTGAAGTCGGCGTCGTTGGTGTTTAGCGTGTAGGTGTAGGTGCCGTTGGCGTTGAGGACCAAGGTGCCGTAAGTCCCGGTGAAAGTGCCCGGAGTGACCGGCCCAGTCGGTACGCGGTCGGCGCCTTGCACATCGTTGGTCAGGACATTACCGGTCAGGGTCAGCAGGGTTTCCGATGCGGTGCCGGTGTTGCTGTCATCCACAGCTTTGGGCAGGTCGTCGACGATGTTCACGTCGAGCGTGCCGTTAGCGGTGGTACCGTTATCATCGACCACGGTGACGGCGAACTGCTCGGGCAGATTGTTCGCGCCGTTGGCGGTTGGATGTGCTTCGTTGTCGACCAGGGTGTAGCTGTAGCTGACGACGCCGGTGGTGGCATTGAAACCGGTGATGGTCAGTGTGCTGCCCAATGGCGTGGTGACCGATTGTGGAAAACCTGCTGCTACACCGTTGGTGACGACGGCGATGCCGCCGACAGTCAGGGTCGTCACGCCATCGAGTGCGGTGATGGTAAACGTGCCGCTCTGAGTCAGCGCGGTGGAATCCGGCGCGCTGCCTTCAGGGAGATTTTTCTCGTAGACGGTGAGTTCGCCGCCATTCACGTCGAGGCCGTTGATGATCACCGGATCGTCGTTGTTGTGGATCTGCAGCACGAGGTTGGCAGTGCTGGTATCGCCGTCTGAATCGGTGATGGTGTAGGCGAAAGTTTCCGTGCCGTTGCCGCCTCCATGGAGGTTTTTGAAGTCGGCGTCGTTGGTGTTCAGCGTGTAGGTGTACGTGCCATTGGCGTTGAGCACCAGGGTGCCGTAAGTCCCGGTGAATGTACCGGCGGTGATCGGCCCGGCACTTTCGTTGGTCACCACGCGGTCGGCGCCCTGCACATCGTTGGTCAGCACGTTGCCGGTCAGTGTCAGTTGCGTTTCAGACGCCGTGCCATTGCTGTCATCAAAGGCTTTCGGCACGTCGTCGGTGATGTTCACGTCGAGCGTGCCGTTGGCAGTGCTGCCGTTGTCATCGACCACGGTGACGGCGAATTGCTCAGGCAGATTGTTCGCACCGTTGGCGGTTGGATGCGCTTCATTGTCGACCAGGGTGTAGCTGTAGCTGACCACGCCGGTGGTAGCGTTGAAACCGGTGATGGTCAGCGTGCTGCCCAAGGGTGTGGTGATTGATTGCGGGAATCCTGCGGCCACGCCGTTGGTGACGACGGCGATGCCACCGACAGTGAGCGTCGTTACACCATCGAGTGCAGTGATGGTGAACGTGCCGCTCTGGGTCAGCGCGGTAGCATCCGGTGTGCTGCCGTCGCTGAGGTTTTTCTCGTAGACCGTCAGCTCGCCGCCTTCGACGTTCAGGCCATTGATGACCACTGGATCGTCGTTGTTGTGGATCTGCAGCACCAGATTCGCCGTGCTGGTATCACCGTCCGAATCGGTGATGGTGTAGGCGAAGGTTTCCGTGCCGTTACCGCCACCGTGCAGATTTTTGAAGTCGGCGTCGTTGGTGTTCAGCGTGTAGGTGTATGTGCCGTTGGCATTCAGCACCAAGGTGCCGTAAGTACCGGTAAAAGTACCGGCAGTGACCGGGCCGGTTGGCACGCGATCAGCACCTTGCACGTCATTGGTCAACACGTTGCCAGTGAGTGTCAGCTGCGTTTCAGACGCCGTGCCATTGTTGTCATCAAAGGCTTTTGGCACATCGTCGGTGATGTTGACGTCGAGCGTGCCGGTCGCGGTGTCGCCATTGCTGTCGCCGGCAATCACCGTGAACTGTTCGCTGAGATTGTTCGCGCCGTCACCGGCCGCGTGGCTTTCGTTGCCGTTGAGGGTGTAGCTGTAGCTGACAACGCCAGTCGCCGGGTTGTAACCGGTGATGGTCAGGGTGTTGCCCAGTTGCGAAGTGATCGATTGCGGAAAGCCGATCGGCACGCCACCAACGATGACGTTGATGCCACCGATGCTCAGGCTGGTCAGACCGTCCGGCGCCGACACGGTAAAGCTGCCGCTTTGCGTGAGTGCGCCAGGATTGGCCGCCGAGCCGGCAGGCAGATTGGCTTCATTGAGATTGAGTTCGCCACCAGCCACGTTCAGGCCTGTGAGGGTCACCGGATTGTTGACTGGTGGCTGCACCACGACAGCCGGGGTGTCATCACCGTTGTCGATCACCGCGTTGTGGCGTTCTTCAGGGAATTCGGGAATACCGCCGAACCCGGCGGTGGGGAAACCGATGATCGGGTCGACCCGGCCGCCGACCTCCGTCAGCAAGACGAAACTATGCCCACCACCCAACTCACCCGGCGCACCACCGGGTGCATTCGGGCCGGCGGCAGTAGCTTCAGCATTTTTAGTTGGGTCATCACCGGCGGCGATGGCTTTCTGGATTTGCTCAACGTCGGTCAATTGCGCGTCGCTCGGGGTCACTGCCTCAGCGGCATTTACATGCGCCGCCTGACCCGCCAGCAGTTCACCGGTCATGGTCATGCTGCTGCCGCGTCCGAGGGTCAGTTCCTGGCCATTTTGCAGATGAACGGCGACGGCGCCTTCTGCGCCGGTGATCAGTTGATCGCCGGCAAACAGGTGATCCCCCTCAACCAGTGCGCGCTTAGTGCCGTCGGCTGACTGGGCGAAAACCTGGCCAATGACTTTAGTGACTGTACCGATGAGCGTTGCCATGTGAAATCCTCCGCTGCCGACCACCGTCGGCACTGGTAAGCGAAGCAGCCCATGGCTCAATCGGGTTGTTGGAGGCAACGCTCGCACCTTCAACAGTTCGTTTCGCAGGCGGCTTTACTCGGAAACATCAGTGCTATCAAGCACTTCCGCATCCTGATCAAAGCCATACGCCCACTAACGCTACGTAACGGTGGTGAATCACTTGAGTGACAAAAAAATGTCGCTCATCAACCGCTACGCGTCCCTCCCCTTCAGCATTACTTCGCCGTATGTCGCAAAGTGAGTGGAACTTTCCTCAAGCCTTCCTGCGCTCCCTAAAGCGCATAAAACAAAGGCTTTCATGCTGAACAATGTGCCGGTTTTTACAAAGCGCATAAGTTTTTTTCGGCATAAGCCTTATGAAAATTTTTTCTTAGCTACGCTTCAGGATGTTCTTAGCTCTGTTGTTACAAGAGTGAAACGCTTACACCTAAAAATATCGTCAAATATTTGGCGACAGTAACACACCATCAGGACTCAGGGAGATGCACCCATGCGCGTTCTAACCCCCCTCTGCAGCGCGGTTTTGCTGGCCATGGCTTGCACTTCCCAAGCCCAGGCCATGAACCTCACCGAAGCCATTCAAAGCACCATCGCCACTCACCCGGAACTGGCCTCGCGGGTGGACGCTCGCCTGTCGGCTGATGAACAAGTCAAAGTCGCCAAGGGCGGCTTCTATCCGTCCGTCGATTTGAACGCCGCGTATGGCCGTGGCTACAGCGACAACACCAACACCCGGGCCTTCGGTAATCACCACACCGAAATTCTCAATTACACGCAGTCCGAGCTGCGCCTGCGGCAGATGCTGTTCGATGGCTTCAATACCGCCAACGAAGTCGAGCGCACCAAAGGCGTGTCCAATTCGCGCGCTTACTACGCGCAAGGCACCGCCCAGGATCTGGCCTTGCGCACCATCGAGGTCTACCTCGAAGTGCTCAAGCGTCGCGAACTGGTGACCCTTGCCCGCAACAACTTGCAGGCACACTTGCGCGTCAACGATCAGATCGGTTTGCGCACCGAACGCGGTGTTGGCAGCACCGCCGACTCCGATCAATCGGTCGCCCGTAAAGCGCTGGCGCAGAACAACCTCGACACTGCTGAAGTCGATCTGTCTGACGCCGAAGCCAACTTCTACAGCGTGGTCGGGCGCATGCCCGATGAGCTGGAAACCCCGGCCTCGACCCGCGGCGAACTGCCAACCGAATTGCGTGAAGCCCAGCAGAGCATGGTCGACAACAACCCGTACCTGAAGTCCGCCCAGGCTGACGTGCAATCGGCCGAGAGCCAGTACGAAGTCGCCAAGTCGCCGTTCTATCCACGCTTCGACGCGGAAGCGGCCGTCGGCGCGAACAACAACGTGCAGGGCGATGAAGGCCACGACAACGAATGGCGCGTGGGTGTGGTGATGAACTACAACCTGTTCCGAGGCGGCAGCGACAAGGCGCGCCTGGCCTCCGATGCGCACCAGATCAACCAGGCGATGGACATCCGTAACAACGCCCTGCGTCAGCTCAACGAGAACATTCGTCTGGCCTGGAACGCTATGGTCAACGCGAAGAAACAAACCCCGACCGCCCGCGAATATGCCGAAACCACCAAACGCGTACGCGCCGCGTATCAGGATCAGTTCGGCCTCGGCCAACGCACCCTGCTCGACTTGCTCGACAGTGAAAACGAGCTCTACAACGCCAACCGTCGCTACACCGAAATCCGCTACACCGAGGAATATTCGATGTACCGCGTGCTGGCAAACATGGGCCAATTGCTGAGCAAACAGCGGGTGGTGCTGCCAGCCGATGCGATCGCTGCGACCGAAGTGAAAAACGAAGCGCGCCTGCCCGAGCTGAAGTAACCAACGCAGGAGTTAGCTTTGCCCTGATCGTTCACACGCTCCGCGTGGGAACGATCAATGAAGCGGTAACAGGGGAGCGATCAATATGACCAGCATGGAACCCGGCCACACCGGGATCGATCCGCGGCTGAGCTTCGATGATCCGTTACTCGACGGTCTGTTGATCCTCTGCAAACTGCATGGCGCGACGGTCAGTCGCGCCAGCCTGAGCGCCGGGCTGCCGCTGAACAAACAACGCCTGAGCCTCGACCTGCTGCCGCGCGCAGCGGCCCGGGCCGGGTTGCAGGCGCGTATTCTGCGCCGTGAGCTGAAAGACATCTCGCCACTCAACCTGCCGATTCTGCTGCTGCTCAACGATGGTCGCACTGCTGTTTTACGGCGCTTCGGCGACGACGGCAAAGCACTGATCCTGCCCAGCGAAGCCGATGGCGGCGAGCAATGGATCAGCCGCGACGAACTCACTGAACACTACAGCGGCCAGGCCTTGTTCGCCCGTCCGCGCCATGAACTCGAAGACCTGCGATCACCGCTGGTGCCACGGGTGCATGCGTGGTTTCGCGACACCCTGAAGCTGTCGAAATGGTTGTATAGCGATGCGATTCTCGCCAGTTTCCTGATCAACCTGTTAGGCCTGATGGTGCCGCTGTTCGTCATGCAGACCTACGACCGCGTGGTGCCGAATCAGGCCACCTCGACCCTGTGGGTGTTGTCGATCGGTTTGCTGATCGGCACCGGATTTGAATTGGTGCTGCGGGTGGTGCGCGCGCACCTGCTCGACACCGCCGGCAAGAAAACCGATGTGATCCTTTCCGCGACTTTGTTCGAGCGCATCACCGGTATGTCGATGAAGGCACGGCCGGCGACCATCGGCGGTTTCGCGCAGAGCATTCATGACTTTCAGGGCCTGCGTGAATTTCTCACGGCGGTGACGTTGACCAGCCTGATCGACCTGCCCTTCGTGGTGCTGATGCTGGTGGTGATCGGCCTGCTCGGCGGCTGGCTGGTGGTGATTCCGCTGCTGGCGTTTCCGATCACCATCATCTTCGCAATGATCATTCAGGTGCGCCTGCGTGACACCGTGCAAAAGAGCCTGAGCCTCGGTGCCGAACGCCAGGCGGTGTTGATCGAAACCCTCGGCGGCCTGGAAACCCTCAAGGCCTGCAGCGCCGAAAGCGAGCGCCAGCACAAATGGGAGAGCACTCACGGCGCCCTCACCCGCCTCGACAGCCACGCACGCAATCTCTCGGCGCTGGCCACCAACGGCACCCTGTTCATTCAGCAGTTCTCGGGTATGGCGACGATTGTCGCCGGGGTTTACAGCATCATCGCCGGCAACCTCAGCGTCGGTGCGCTGGTCGCCAGTTATATGCTCGGCAGCCGCGTGCTCGCGCCGCTGGGGCAGATTGCCGGGCTGATCACCCGCTATCAGCAAGCGCAACTGACCATGAAAAGCACCGATGCGCTGATGGCTCTGCCGCAGGAACGCGACGGCAAACAACGGCCGCTGGAACGCACGCAACTGCAAGGCGCGCTGGACGTCAGCGGCGTGACCTTTCATTACAACGGCCAGAATGCGCCGGCGCTGAGCAATGTCAGCTTCAGCCTGAAACCCGGTGAGCGGGTCGGCATCATCGGTCGCAGCGGGTCGGGCAAAAGCACGTTAGCGCGATTGGTCATGGGCTTTTATGAACCCGAGGAAGGCCAGCTATTGCTCGACGGCCTCGACCTGCGCCAACTCGACGTCGCCGACCTGCGCCAACAGATCGGTTACGTCGCCCACGATCTGCCGCTGCTGGCCGGCAGTTTGCGCGACAACCTCACCCTTGGCGCACGCTACATCAGCGATTCACGCATGCTCGAAGTGGCCGAACTGACCGGCGTTACCGAACTCGCTCGCCAGCACCCGCAAGGCTTCGATCGTCCGGTGGGCGAGCGCGGGCAATTGCTCTCCGGCGGCCAACGTCAGGCCGTGTTGCTGGCGCGATCCTTGTTGCTCGATCCACCGATCATGCTGCTCGACGAACCCACCAGTGCCATGGACAACAGCAGCGAAGACCAACTGCGGCAGAAGCTGCACGGCTGGGTGCAAGGCAAGACACTGCTGCTGGTCACCCACCGCACTTCAATGCTGAGTCTGGTGGACCGCTTGCTGGTGCTGGACAACGGCCGGGTCGTCGCCGACGGTCCGAAAGAAGCGGTCATCGATGCACTGCGCAAGGGCCGTGTTGGCTCGGCGGCAGTCTAGGAGTTGCCCCATGTCTGCTTCCACCGATAGCAAAGATCGCGGCTACTTCGACAGTTTCGGCAAAAGCGCCGAAGCCGAGTTCATGCCGGAAACCGCCGGCGCATCCTTGCAGGATTCGCCGCGCTGGTCGCGGATCACCGTGTGGCTGGCGGCGGCGCTGCTGATCAGCGCGGTGGTCTGGGCCAAGTTCGCTGTGCTCGAAGAAGTGACCATGGGCGAAGGCAAGGCGATTCCTTCGAGCAAGATTCAGGTGATCCAGAACCTTGAGGGCGGCATCGTCACCGAGATTTTCTTTCGTGAAGGGCAGATGGTGAACAAGGGCGACACCTTACTGCGTCTGGATGACACACGCTTTCGCTCGAACAAGGGCGAGAGCGAGGCCGATCGCTATGCGTTGACCGCGCAGGTCGAACGGCTGTCGGCGGAGGCCGAGGGCCGGCCGTTCAAGCTCTCCGATGAAGTCATCGCCAAAGCCCCGCAAGTCGCCGAAGACGAGCGCTCGCTGTACGAACAACGTCAGCGACGGCTGGCCAGCGAACAGCGCACGCTCAGCGAACAACTGCGGCAGAAGACTCAGGAACTCGCCGAGTTTCGCTCCAAGCAGGGTCAGTTCAGCTCAAGTCTGGCGTTGCTGCAGCAAGAAATGAACATGTCCGAGCCGCTGGTGAAAACCGGTGCGGTATCACCGGTGGAAATCCTCCGACTCAAACGCAGCGCCGTAGAAATCCGCGGCTCATTGAACGCGACAACGCTGGCTATCCCCCGCGCCGAATCGGCAATTGCCGAGATCCGCAGCAAGATCGACGAGTCGGAACAAACCTTCCGCTCCGAAGCTGCCAAAGAGCTGAATGAGAAACGCACCGACCTGTCGAAAATCACCGCCACCAGCATCGCCATTGACGACCGCGTCACCCGCACAACGGTGACCTCACCGGTGCATGGGGTGATCAAGCAATTGAAGGTCAACACCATCGGCGGCGTGGTTCAACCGGGCAGCGACATGGTTGAAATCGTACCGCTGGAAGACAACCTGTTGATCGAGGCCAAAGTGCGGCCGCAGGACGTCGCGTTCCTGCATCCGGGCCAGAAAGCCATGGTCAAGTTCAGTGCCTACGACTACACGATTTACGGTGGGCTGAGCGCCAAGCTTGAGTTGATCGGTGCCGACACGATCACCGATGACAAGGGCAACAGCTTCTATCTGATTCAGGTGCGTACCGATAAAAACCACTTGGGCGGGGATGTGAAACCGCTGCTGATTATTCCGGGGATGGTGGCGACGGTGGACATTATTACCGGGGAGAAAAGTGTTCTGGATTACCTGCTCAAACCGGTACTGAAAGCGCGGACCGAGGCGATGCGCGAACGGTAAATTTCGCCATAACCTGTGTTGACTGAACAATTGCTATCGCGAGCAGGCTCACTCCTACCTTTGGAATGCATTCCCCTGTAGGAGTGAGCCTGCTCGCGATGGCGCCAGTCCAAACAAAACTTATCTATCGCCATGATTACGCTGAAACGTCTCCTCCCCCATCGCCGCAATCTGCCCCTCGATCAAGGCCTCGAACGGCTTGAGCAACGGCTCGAATGACGTCGGTGCTTCCAGCGTCTGCAACGCCTGCACAATAGCCTCGATGGTCGACAACGCCCCCGGCCCCGGTGCCTTGCGCAAGCGATAGCGCGACACCCCACCTTCGGCCAGCGTCACCCGTGGCAACGCCGCCAGCAGCGGATTGAGGTGCAACATCTTGCGCGCCTTGCGCCACGTGCCATCCGGAACGACCAGCAACAGGGGTTCATCGGACTCGCCGTAAGCCTGCATCGGCTGCGCATCATCAGCGGGAAACAACAACCGCGCCCGATAGCCCGGACGGTTCAGCAGCGCCGGCAAATCCTCGAACACTTCGCCAACAATCAACTCGGCATTGCTCAACCCCAGAGCCGCCAACCGCGCAGTATTCAACGCATGATTGACCTCGCTCGGATGCTGCAACAGCAATACCCGCGTGCGGCTGTCGAGGCTCGGGATCAACGGGCACAGGCAATGGGTTTGGGGGCGCAGGCAGCGCGGGCATTGAATTCTGGACATCGGTCTTAAGCCTGATTGAGCTGTGCTTTGAGCAGATCACGGAAGGTCTGGATCAGCGGTTCGCGGCTACGGCCGCGACGCATGATCATCGAAAACGGCGCCTGATAACCGAAGGTCGCCGGCAGCAGCACGCGCAGGTCACCCTTGTCGGCCCAGGCCTGAGCGTAGTGTTCTGGCAAGTAACCAATGTAGGCGCCGGACAGCACCAGAATCAGCTGCGCCTCCATACTTTCCACCGTCGCCGCGCTGTGTTTGAAGCCGTGTCGCGCCAGTTCGGCCTGACTCCAGTAACCACGTCCGACCATGCGTTGCTGGGTGATGACTTGCTCGGGAATGCGCCGCTCGTTGAACAACGGATGGCGGCTGCTGCAGTACAGCCAATGCTGCTCGCGGTACAGCGGCATGTAGATCAGACCGCTCATGCGCGTGGAAAACGCACCGATGGCCAGATCGAGACGGTTGTCCTGCACGCCGAGTTGCAGTTCGTACGGGCTCATCACCGACAGATGCAAATGCACCGCCGGGTGTTCCTGGCTGTAGGCGCCGATGGCTTCGGCGAACGGCAAGGCCTTGTCACTGACGGTGGAGTCGATCACGCCGAGGTTGAGCGTGCCACGCAGTTCGCCCTTGAGCGCGGCGGCGTATTGCTCGAAACCTTCGAGCTCGGCGAGCAGGCGCAGGGTTTCCTGATGGAACAGCTCGCCCTTGCTGGTCAGGCTGAACCCGCCGCGCCCGCGATGACACAGCACCAGGCCGAGCGCGGCTTCGAGCTGGCTCATGTAGGTGCTGATCGCCGAGGTCGACAGGTTGAGTTCCTGTTGGGCGTTGGCGAAACCCTGATGACGCACGACGCTGACGAAGATGCGCAACAGTTTCAGGTCGGGTAAAGCGTTGGCCATGTCTGCTCCGGGCTTTGCAACTGTGTGTCTGTGGGAAAAGCCCCTCACCCCAGCCCTCTCCCCGAGGGAGAGGGAGCTGATCTCCATGGCTTTCAAATCCTGAGTTCGACTCGATTTTCCAGGTCGATGCAGATTCCGCCAACAACTCGGTCGGCCCCCTCTACCTCTGGGCGTGAGGGAGAGGGGGCTGATCTCTATGGCTTTCAAATCCTGAGTTCGACTTGATTTTTCAGGTCGATGCAGATTCCGCCAACAACTCGATCGGCCCCCTCTACCTCTGGGCGTGAGGGAGAGGGGGCTGATCTCTATGGCTTTCAAATCCTGAGTTCGACTTGATTTTTCAGGTCGATGCAGATTCCGCCAACAACTCGGTCGGCCCCCTCTACCTCTGGGAGAGGGCTGGGGTGAGGGCAACGATTCCCTGTCGATCACACGACCCGAACCCGACAAAGTCTAATCGCCCCTCGCCCATTAGTTTAGAAAAATCTGAACTAAGTTTTTGCCCGTAGCGATTCTTTCCCCTCACTACATTTCGCATCATCGGCCCCACAGCGGCGCCCGAACCTGTGCTCAACGGCGCGCCGACATAAATAAAACAAAGACGATGAGGCCTTACCCGTGGACAAGATTCTTCACCAACCACTGGGCGGCAACGAAATGCCGCGCTTCGGCGGCATCGCCACCATGCTCCGACTCCCCCATGTACCGACCGCTGCCGGCCTGGACGCTGCCTTTGTTGGCGTGCCACTGGACATCGGTACTTCCCTGCGCCCCGGTACCCGCTTCGGGCCACGCGACATCCGCACCGAATCAGTCATGATCCGCCCGTACAACATGGCTACCGGCGCTGCGCCGTTCGACTCGCTGTCGGTCGCCGACATCGGTGACGTGGCGATCAACACCTTCAATCTGCTCGACGCCGTGCGCATCATCGAAGAAGCCTACGACAACATCCTCGAGCACAACGTGATCCCGATGACCCTGGGTGGTGACCACACCATCACCCTGCCGATCCTGCGGGCGATTCACAAGAAGCACGGCAAGGTCGGTCTGGTGCACATCGATGCCCACGCTGACGTAAACGATCACATGTTTGGCGAGAAGATCGCCCACGGCACCACCTTCCGTCGCGCCGTCGAAGAAGGTCTGCTGGACTGCGACCGCGTCGTACAGATCGGTCTGCGCGCTCAGGGTTACACCGCTGATGACTTCAACTGGAGCCGCGATCAGGGTTTCCGCGTGGTTCAGGCTGAAGAGTGCTGGCACAAGTCGCTGGCGCCGCTGATGGCCGAAGTGCGCGAGAAAGTCGGCGGTGGTCCGGTGTATCTGAGCTTCGACATCGACGGCATCGACCCGGCCTGGGCACCGGGCACCGGCACCCCGGAAATCGGTGGTCTGACGACCATTCAGGCGATTGAAATCGTCCGTGGCTGCCAAGGCCTCGACCTGATCGGTTGCGATCTGGTAGAAGTCTCGCCCGCTTATGACACCACCGGCAACACCTCGCTGCTGGCCGCCAACCTGCTGTACGAAATGCTCTGCGTACTGCCTGGCGTGGTCCATCGCTGAGGATCGGGTCATGAACGAACGTGATCAGGTTTTGCAAGCGGCCGCCGATCTGGTGTCCGCCTTCGCCCGTAATGATCGCGAGGCTTATTTCGGCGCCTTCAGCGCCGATGCAAGTTTCGTTTTCTACACCCTCGAACAGCCATTGCTGTCGCGCGATGCCTATCAGGCCTTGTGGGACAGCTGGCGCGCCGAGGATGGCTTCGAGGTGCTTGCGTGCACCTCGAGCAACGCCTTCGTCAGCCTGCAGGGTGACGTGGCGATTTTCATCCATGACGTGGCCACCGAGCTGCGCATGCAAGGGGAGCAACACTTCAGCCAGGAGCGCGAGACGATTGTTTTCAGGAAACAAGCGTCGAGCCTAGAACAACAAGGCCATTGGCTGGCCTGCCACGAACATTTGTCCGCAATGCCGGAAGGGCTGCCATCCCCTTAGCCAAACAGGTGACGCCTCACGCACGATGAGGCGCGCCTTTATGATCGGAGCAGATCATGAATAACAACAACAACGACCAAAGCCTTACGCAGATTGAAACCCACGGGGTCGAACAGATCCCGGACCACGAACGCAGCGCAGGCCCGACGGATTTGTTCCGGATGATCTTCGGCGGTTCGAATACCTTTGCCACCGCCGTGCTCGGCAGTTTCCCGGTGCTGTTCGGTCTGTCTTTTCAGGCCGGCGTCTGGGCGATTGTGTCGGGCGTGCTGCTTGGCTCGCTGATCCTCGCACCGATGGGCCTGTTCGGCCCGCTCAACGGCACCAACAATGCCGTGTCGTCCGGTGCACACTTCGGCGTGCACGGGCGGATCGTCGGTTCGTTCCTGTCGCTGTTGACCGCTATCGCGTTTTTCTCGCTCTCGGTGTGGAGTTCGGGGGATGCGCTGATCGGCGGTGCAAAACGCCTGATCGGTCTGCCGGAAACCGACCTGACCCTGGGCCTGGCCTACGGTCTGTTCGCGATTCTGGTGCTGACCGTGTGCATCTACGGCTTCCGCTTTTTGCTGTGGGTGAACAAGATCGCGGTGTGGAGCGCCAGCCTGTTATTCCTGCTGGGCATCTTCGCCTTCGCCGGTCCTTTCGACGCGCATTACGCCGGCACCGTCAGCCTCGGCCAGCCGGGCTTCTGGGCGGCGTTCATCGGTGCCGCGCTGGTGGCGATGAGCAACCCGATTTCCTTCGGCGCGTTCCTCGGCGACTGGTCGCGCTACATCCCGCGTGAAACTTCCAAGCAACGGATCATGGCGGCGGTGGTGCTGTCGCAGATCGCCACGTTCATCCCGTTCCTGTTCGGCCTGACCACAGCGACCATCGTCGCGATCAAGGCGCCGGACTACATCGCGGCGAACAACTATGTGGGCGGTTTGCTGGCGGTGTCGCCGAGCTGGTTCTTCCTGCCGGTGTGCCTGATTGCGGTGATCGGCGGCATGTCCACCGGCACCACCTCGCTGTATGGCACCGGGCTGGACATGTCCAGCGTGTTTCCGCGCGTGCTGTCGCGGGTCAAGGCGACGCTGCTGATCGGCGTGCTGTCGATTGCCTTCATCTTCATCGGGCGCTTTGCGGCGAACCTGGTGCAGAGCGTGTCGACCTTCGCCGTGCTGATCATCACCTGCACCACGCCATGGATGGTGATCATGATCATCGGCCTGTTGGTGCGTCGCGGCTTCTACTGCCCGGATGACCTGCAAGTGTTCACGCGCGGCGAACAGGGCGGACGCTACTGGTTCAGCCACGGCTGGAACTGGCGTGGTCTGGGCGCCTGGGTCCCGAGCGCGGCGGTTGGCCTGTGCTTCGTGAACTTGCCGGGGCAATTCGTCGGCCCGCTGGGTGAAATGGCCGGCGGCATCGACATCAGTTTGCCGGTGACCCTGGGCCTGGCTTCGGTGGTGTATCTGACGCTGCTGAGCCTGTTCCCGGAACCGCGCGAAGTGTTCGGCCCGAAGGATGCCCGCAGCCAAATCGTGGGAAAACCTGAACTGCGCCAGGCCGCCTGACGCCGATCCCTGTAGGAGTGAGCCTGCTCGCGATGACTTCAGCACATCCAATAAAGATGTGACTGACAGACCGCTATCGCGAGCAGGCTCACTTCTACAAGGAAAATGATTTTGGCCTCAACATAAAAAAGACAATCGGAGACACGCCATCATGGCTTTGGATTTATTCGTCGTCCTCATCTACGCCGCCGGCATGCTCTTGCTCGGCTACTTCGGCATGCGCAAGGCCAAGACCAACGAGGACTTTCTCGTTGCCGGTCGAAACCTGGGCCCCAGCCTGTACATGGGCACCATGGCCGCGACCGTACTCGGTGGCGCGTCCACCGTCGGCACCGTGCGTCTGGGCTACGTGCATGGCATTTCCGGTTTCTGGCTGTGCGCGGCACTGGGTTGCGGCATCGTCGCGCTGAACCTGTTCCTCGCCAAACCACTGCTGAAACTGAAGATCTACACCGTTACCCAGGTCCTGGAAAAACGCTACAACCCGATGGCCCGTTCGGCGAGCGCGGCAATCATGCTGGCCTACGCACTGATGATCGGCGTGACCTCGATCCTGGCGATTGGCACCGTCCTGCAAGTACTGTTTGACCTGCCATTCTGGGTTTCGGTACTCGTCGGTGGTGGCGTCGTGGTGATCTACTCGGCGATCGGCGGCATGTGGTCGCTGACCCTTACCGACATCGTCCAGTTCATCATCAAGACCGTGGGCCTGATGTTCATCCTGTTGCCGATCTGCCTGTACCGCGTGGGCGGTTGGGACGAACTGGTGCTGAAACTGCCGGCGACTGCCTTCAGCTTCACCACCATCGGCTGGGACACGATCATCACTTACTTCATGATCTACTTCTTCGGCATCCTGATCGGTCAGGACATCTGGCAACGGGTGTTCACCGTCAAAACCGCGAAAGTCGCGCAATACGCCGGCAGCATCGCCGGCATCTACTGCATCGTCTACGGCCTGGCCTGCGCGCTGATCGGCATGGCTGCGCATGTGCTGATCCCGGATCTGGACAACGTCAACAACGCCTTCGCCGCCATCGTCAAACTGTCGCTTCCGGACGGCATCCGTGGTCTGGTGATCGCTGCGGCACTCGCCGCGATGATGTCCACTGCCAGCGCCGGCCTGCTCGCTGCGGCGACCACGTTGACTGAAGACCTGCTGCCGAAACTGCGTGGCGGCAAACAGTCGAGCCTGGGCATCAACCGCCTGTTCACACTACTCACTGGTGTTGTCGTGCTGGGTATCGCGCTGGTGGTGAACGATGTGATCAGCGCCCTGACCCTCGCTTACAACCTGTTGGTGGGCGGCATGCTGATCCCGCTGATGGGTGCAATTTTCTGGAAACGCGCGACCACTGCCGGCGCCATCGCCAGCATGGGCCTGGGCTTCGCCACCGCACTGCTATTCATGTTCAAGGACGGTCTGGATGCCAACACGCCGATCTACTACAGCCTGGCCGCGGGTCTGGTGAGTTTTGTGGTGGTCAGCCTGCTCTCCCCTCGCCCGGCGACGGTGGCGAGTGCGATCTAAGCTCTGATGTAACAACTTGATGCTTTCTTCGACGGGTGTGGCGTCGGTTGCCACACCCGTTTTTTTACGTCTGGAGAAAATGGCTGATGAAGATCGTATCGCGTGATCATTGGTTTGAAGTGCAGAGTTTGAGCGATGGCATTCGGCTGATTCACGAGCCGTATATTCGACCGTTCTACCGCTGCAACCTGTGGCACATTCAGGGGCGCGACAAAGACCTGTTGCTGGACAGCGGTTCGGGGCTGGTGAGCCTGCGCGAGCAGTTGCCCTGGATCACCGAGCGGCCATTGGTGGCGGTGGCCAGTCATTGTCACTTCGACCACATCGCCGGGCATCATGAATTTGCTGAACGGCTGGTGCATCGCGCCGAAGCGGACATCCTTGCAGCGCCGGATGGCGAAAACGATTTGAGCCGCGCCTTCGTCGGCGACGACATGTTTGAAGCGCATCCGGACTGCCCGTTGTGCTACGCCGAATACCGGGTCAAAGCCGCGCCGGCCACCGGATTTGTCGAGGACGGCGATGTGCTCGATCTGGGCAATCGCACGCTGCAAGTGCTGCACACACCGGGGCATTCGCCGGGCGGCATCAGCCTGTATGAGGCGGCGACTGAGACGCTGTTCAGCGGCGACATCATCTACGACGGGCCGCTGATCGAAGACGCCTACCACTCCAATCTTGAGGATTACGCCGCCAGTCTGCGGCGTTTGCAGGCGTTGCCGATCCGCACGGTGCATGGCGGGCATTTTGGCAGTTTTTCCGGGGAGCATTTGCGCTCGATGATTGACCAGTGGTTGCGCGGCCACGCCTGAGGCCTGCTTCACTCAAGCACAACAACCATCAGAAAAATCTGCCATGAGAAGAGCTGCCGTACGTGCCGCCGTGCACCGGTATATCCGGCGTCTGCTGGAAACCCGCGAATTCAACGACAACACCAGCCTGGTGCAATTGGGCTTGGAAAAAGCGGATATCGAGGATCTGATCTTTCATCTGGAAGATGAATTCGGGCTGACGGCGTTCACCGCCGAGGAAGACCGCATGCTCAAGACCGCGAAGACGGCGAATGACTTGAGCCGGTTTTTGCTCGAGATCGGGCGGCACTGAAAGCAAAAGATCGCAGCCTGCGGCAGCTCCTACACTGTTTTATGCAGGAGTTGCCGAAGGCTGCGATCTCTTGATCTTGAATCCTTTGATCTCGGATCGGGGGCGTTACCGGCGCCGTTGTTGACGGCGGCGCTGCTCGTCATCGGTGCGGATCGGTACAGGTTGCAGAGGCGGTTCGATCAAACCGAGGGCAACACCCAAATCGTGCAGCCAGTTTTGAATTTTCTCTTTCATCGTCATGCCCCCTTCAGGGTGGTGCTGAGCGGCCGGAATTCTGAGGCCGCTTCGCACTGATAATAGTCCGAAGTCCTACGTAATGCTCGGCCAAATCCGCAATGATCTGTTACTGAATTGAACAGAATATGCCGCCATTGGTTCAGGCTGTTTCCCGGGTTTCGATCTGAGCCGCAGGATAGACGGCCTGCTGAACCTCGATCCAGGCATTGAGGTTGGCGCCGAGCATGCCCTTGCGCCACATGAGCCATGTTGTCGCACCCACGAATGGCTCGGCCAACGGGTGCGCGGCGACGCTATCGCGCCCCGGCAGACTGGCCAGCATCGACTCCGACATCAGTGCCACGCCACTTCCGGCAATCACGCAGGCGAGCATGCCCTGATAGGACTCGATCTCCATCGCCCGACCCATCGTCGCGTGGTAGTGCGAAAACCACGCTTCAAGACGCATGCGGTAGGAACAACCCCGCCTAAAAGTGAAAACTGAACGCCCCTCGACATCCCGGGCACTGCGTACCGGCGGATGATCGATTTCCGTGATCAGCACCAACCGCTCCTCGCACAACGGCACGCCGTCGAGCCCGGCCAGTTCCAGCGGTCCATCGACCAACGCGGCATCCAGACGTCCGGTGAGCAAACCTTCCAGCAACTCCCCGCTTGGCGCCGACTGCACCTGCAGATTCACCGCCGGATACTGCTTGTGATACTGCGCCAGCAGCGCCGGCAAATGGATCGCCGCCGTGCTGTACATGGTGCCCAGAGCGAAGTCGCCGGCCGGTTTGCCGCCCATGACCGCCGCACTGGCCTGATCGCGCAGGGCGAAGAGTTTGCCGATGTAGTCCAGCAGGACTTTTCCCGCAGGCGACAGCTGCAAACGCTGACGCTCACGGACGAAAAGCTCGACACCGAGTTGTTCTTCAAGCTGTTTGAGCCGCGTCGACAGGTTCGACGGCACCCGGTGCAGGCGTTCGGCGGCGCGGGTGATCGACCCTTCTTCGGCCACGGCCTGAAAAATCCGCAGTTGGCTGAACTCCACAACCTTTCTCCACAACAGAACAAGTTACTCACTATTATTCAATTTTAAAGAAAGTCAATCAGTCTTAGCCTGACGGTCATTGATCCTTCCAAGGAATTCCGACCATGTCGCCCTTGATTCGCTTATCCGCCTGTTTCGTTGCCCTGATGATGGCCATGGGCATCGGGCGTTTCGCCCTCACCCCGCAAATGCCACACCTGCTCAGCGAAGGGCAGATCGACCTGACGGCCGCCGGTCTGATTGCGGCGGCCAACTACCTCGGCTACTTGCTCGGTGCGGTGGATGCGATGTTCGCCCATCGCCCGCAGCAGGTTCAGCGGCGCCTGCATGGCGGACTGTGGTTGTGCGTGCTGCTGACGCTGGCGTCGTTCTGGGCCAATGGATTCTGGTCGCACTTGGTGCTGCGCTTCGGCACCGGGGTGGCGAGTGCCTGGGTGCTGGTGATGATCACTTCGTTGAGTCAACCGTTGGCGGCAGCAGCAGGTCGTCCGAGATTGGGAGCACTGGTGTTTGCCGGACCGGGGTTGGGGATTTTTCTGACGGGGTTGCTGGCGCTGGTCTCACATCTGCTGAATCAGACGTCCGCAACGTTGTGGCTGATTTATGCCGCGGCTGCGCTGGTGATGATGCTGGGGGTCTGGCGACTGCTGCCAACGCCTGTCGCAACGGCGACGGTGGTTGCAGCGCCAGTCAGTCCATCGAATCGGGGCATTGGACGGCTGGCCTTGATTTATGCGCTTTACGGCGTCGGCTACATCATTCCGGCGACCTTCCTCTCGCAAATGGCCAATGCGCAGTTTCACGGGGAATGGCAGGCGGATCTGTTCTGGCCTTGCTTTGGTCTGGCTGCGGCGCTTGGCGTGTTGCTGGTGAGCCTGCGGCGTCACGATCCCGCCACCACCCGGCACTGGTTGATGGCGACGCTGTGGCTTCAAGCGGCCGGCGTATTCGCCTGCCTGCTCGGCAGCGGCATCGGCCTAGCACTGGGGGTGATCCTCTGCGGCACGCCATTCCTCGCCTGCATGCAACTGGTCATGCAACGCTCGCGGGAACTGGCGCCGCACGCCACCCAGCGCAATGCCGGGATGCTTACCGCCTGCTTCGCCGTCGGCCAACTCAGCGGCCCTCTATTGGCAGCGCTGAGCAGCCATTTCAGCGGTGGCCTGCAGCCGGCGCTGATCATCGCCGGCAGCGGCTTGCTGATTGCCGGCGGCCTGGCGATGCAATCGACTAACGCTGACCCAGCGCTTTGCGCAAACGCCGACGCAGCCACTGCTCGGCGCTGACAAAAGTGATGCCGAGCAGCACCAGTACGGCGCCGACTACGAAGTTAACCGTCAACTGTTCGTCGAGCAGCAACACGCCAAAGGTCACGCCGAACAGCGGCGTCATAAACGAAAACACCGCAAGGTTGGCCGCCAGATAACGACGCAGCAGCCAGAACCAGATCAGGTAACTGAAGAACGACACCACCAGGCCCTGGAACAGCACGCTGGCCACCGCCACGGGAGTCAGGCTGACGTGGGTGATCTGGCCGCTGAACAGCGCGATCAGCAGCAGGCCGAGGAAGCCGACGATCAACTGATAGAACAAGGTCAGCGTCACCGGTGCTTCCGACAGCCGCGAGGCGCGCACCACCACCGTGGTCGCGCCCCAACAGGCGCCAGCCAGTACGCCAAAAGCATCACCCAGCAGCATGCGCCGGTCGAGGTTGTCCCACGACACGCCCCCGGCGAAGGCAATCGCGATGCCGATAAACGCAAGGAGAATGCCCAGCCATTGCAAAGGTCGCAGGCGCTCACTGGCTAACAGGAAATGCACCCCCAAAGCGGTGAAAATCGGCGCGGTGTAGAGGAACACCGACATGTGCGCAGCGGTGGTCAGTTGCAGACCTTCAGCGATGAAAAGGAATTCCAGACCGAACAGCGCACCGGCCAGCAAGCCGCCGCGCCAGGTCGTACCGACCTGATCCCAGCCGCCCTTCCAGCAGATCAGCAACCCCACCAGTAACGCAGAGATCCCCGAGCGCGCGGCCGCTTGCATGACAGGCGCGATGTCCGGCGCCGCCCATTTGATCATCACTTGCTGCACGCCCCAGATCAGGCAGAGGCCGATCATCACCTGCAAGGCGAAACTGTCGGCATTGCGCCGCTCGACACTCACCGCAACACCTCGAACACACACAACATGGCAGGCCATCCAATGGTCAGAAAATAGTGCTGGGGATTATCAATCAGTCGGGCGGAAAAAAGGCGTCTGGAAAAGACATTTAGTGCTTCAGTGGCGGCAGTGGTGAATGGCTGTCGGCTGCGCCGCCATTCGCGAGCAGGCTCGCTCCCACTTTGGATTGCGTTCCCTGCTCGCGAAGAGGCCCGCATGGCTTACCAGCATTTCGGATCAGACCTTGCCAAACCGCCTCGCCAACAAAAACCCAACGCTACAAGCCACAGCAGTGGCAAACGTCCCCCACGCCCAATCCATCAGCGTCACCTGCACCGACCACCCGCGCAACGTCGCCCAATTGGTCAGGTCATACGTGCCGTAAGCTATCAGCCCTAACAACGCGCCCCGCTTCGCCGCCCATTGCCACGTCACGGCCGGCAGCACCACAAATATCACGCAGCCAAAAACATACAGGCAATAAAAAACCGCTGCCGGAACCAGCAGCGGTTTTTCGAGCATCAGCGGACCGAGTAGCTCGCGGTAGGTCGGTGCCATCAGCAGGCCGAGCCAGATGCCGTCGAGCAGCAGAAACGTCAGCAGCGTTGCAACATAGCCAATCAGCGCTTTTTTCATCGACCCGACCTCATGTGTGCCCATGCAGGATGGGCCACGCAAGGCTCAGGTTAGTTCAATGCGATCAGCGTGAATGACGATCTTGCCTTCCTTGTACAGCGAACCGATCGCCTTCTTGAAGTTGCCCTTGCTGACGCCGAACAGGCTGCTGATCAACGCTGGATCGCTCTTGTCGCTGACCGGCAGTGTGCCGCTGTTGTCGCGCAACTTGGCGAGGATCTTCGAGTTCAGGCTGCTGGCCGCTTCCTGACCAACCGGTTGCAGGCTCAGGGCGATCTTGCCGTCGGCACGGACTTCCTTGATGTAGCCCTTCTCGATCATGCCGGCGCGCATGAACTTGAAGATTTCGTTCTTGTGAATCAAACCCCAGTGCTTGTTGTTGATGATCGCCTTGAAGCCCATGTCGGTGGCTTCGGCAACCAGCAGATCAACTTCCTGGCCCTGGCTGTAGTTGGCCGGGGTCTTGTCGAGGTAGCGATCCAGACGCGCAGTTGCGGTGATGCGGCGGGTGTGCTTGTCGAGGTAGACATGCACCACGCAGTATTCGCCGGCGGTCATCTGGCGCTTTTCTTCGGAATACGGCAGCAACAGATCCTTCGGCAGCCCCCAATCGAGGAACACACCGATGCTGTTGACTTCAACGACTTTCAGACTGGCAAATTCGCCGACCTGAACTTTTGGTTTTTCCGTGGTAGCGAGAAGTTTGTCTTCGCTGTCCAGATAAACAAATACGTTGAGCCAATCTTCATCTTCGGTCGGAATATCTTTCGGGATATAACGATTAGGCAAAAGAATCTCGCCGTCAGCACCGCCGTCCAGATATAAACCGAAGTTAGTGTGTTTAACCACTTGCAAACTGTTGTAACGCCCGACTAAAGCCATTTCCAGAACCCTCATTGCGTGGGCGGCATTCTACCCGTTTTTGTGCTGGCCGTCGGGCGGCAGATCCGCACGCGTCGGAATTCTGCGCAACGCCTTGATTTTCCTTATGCGCGGCGGGGCTGTGATGCCGCTCGTCTGGCAGGCAGCACCGCCCGCGGCTGAGTATTTCAATGCCGCCCAACCCAAATGTTCTTATTTAAAACAGCAGGTTAGCCGGATATATCGAATATTCAATCGAGAATAATGCAGCACAGCGCTGGGTTATTCCGGGGGATATTTACCAAGCAATTGTCAAGTTATTCCTGTACGATGCCTGGCCGAGTTACTTTTCTACAGGTTAATGGCCGCCATGCGTGTAAAAGCATCCACCAGCAAAGCAAAGCCAGCTCCAGCCGTTGAAACCAGCGAATCGATCAACGATCAGATCGCAGCGTTCCTCAAGTCTGGCGGCGAGATCCAGCAAATTGCCAAAGGCGTCAGTGGCCAGACGTTCGGCCCGTCCAAGCAGATCAGCCTGGGCAAGAAGTAACACCCGGTTTTACACCCGTCCAGAGGCGCTTTGAGCTTCGAAGCGCCTGGACTGGCACCGCGCAACATCCCTCCCTTGTTAAACAAAAATCCTTGTAAATCGACGAACGGCCTTCAATGCCGATCATTCGCCGGTATCCTTGCACGCGTCTAGATCAAGCGTTTCAGCAGGCCCGCCGCCCTGCCCTCGCTGTTCATGGAGTGACGCATGCGCAAAACACCCTGTTTATTACTCGTAAGCCTTCTGGCCAGTGCAACCGCGCACGCGCAGATTTTCCAGCGTGAACTGGGCGACTTCGATCTCAAACTCGGCACCACGCCCACGCGCAGCATGGCTCAAGGCCTGGTCAAGCCGGCGGCAATCGGTTCCTTCCACGGCGGCCTCGACCTGAGCCACGACAGTGGCCTCTACGTTGGCCAATACGCGCCGAGTATGGGCATCTCCCCGGGCAAGAATCTCGAGATCGATTCCTACGTCGGTTTTAAACAACCTTTCGATCAGACCCTTGGCTACGAAGTCGGGATGATCCACTACAGCTATCCCAAGGTAGATACCCTCGACAGCCAGGAGCTGTTCGGTGGCCTGACCTTGCTCGGCAGTCGTTTCGGCGTGGCCTTCAGCAACGACCCGGATAAACAGAACAACACCTTGTTTGCCGATCTTGGCGGCAACCAGCCATTCGGTATCGGCGTCAGCATGAAATACACCACCCACCAACTGAACACGCCCGTCGCCGTGGACGGTGGTTATGTCAGCAGTTTTACCGACTGGTCGGTGAAATTATCCCGGCCGTTCATGGGCGTCGACCTCGACCTGATCTACAGCAACTCCAGCCTCAGCGGCAGCGATTGCTCAGCCTATTCCGGGCACAACAGCGAGTGCGACGGCCTCGTCACCCTCAAGGCTGCCCGCGCGTTCTATTGATCGGCTGAACTGCCGGGTTCATTCTGCGTTCACATAGGAATCAGTCCCTCGAAGCCAGGCTCACGCAAGGATTCGCCCATGTCTCGCTGGTTCACGCACATCACCGCACTACTGATTTTCACCCTCGCCCTCGGCGCTTGCAGTCGCGTCGGTCTGGCCTATCGCAATCTCGACGTCATTATTCCGTGGACGCTCGGTGATTACCTGGACATGAACGGCGAGCAGAAAGACTGGTTCAACGAACGCCTCAAGGACCACCTGAGCTGGCATTGCACCACGCAATTGCCGGGTTATCTGGACTGGCTTGATCGCCTGCAGAGCATGGTCGAAACCAATCAGGTCACCGATGCTGCGTTACAGGCGCGCACTACGGAAGCCAAGCAGGCCATTGCCGAAACAGCGAAGGAAATCACGCCTTCGGCCATTGAGTTGTTGCAAGGTCTGGATGACAGGCAAGTGGCCGAGATGAATGACGCGTTTGCCAAGGATCTGCGCAAGCGTCAGCAGGAATACCTGAAACCACCGCTTGATCAACAAATTGCCGAGCGTGGCGCACGAATGGTTAAACGCTTGAATGACTGGCTCGGCCCCTTGAGCGCCACCCAGGAACAGCGAGTCATGGCGTGGTCGACCGCGCTGGGCGATCAGTACACCCAATGGATTGCCAACCGCGCCCATTGGCAGAAGCAGTTCAGTGCAGCAGTGGCGCAACGTAAAAGCCCCGAATTCCCACAGAGAATCGAGACGCTTCTGGTCAATCGCGAGAGCTTATGGACAGCGGATTACCGCAAGGCCTTCGCCGAAACTGAAGCGCAGGGACGTTCACTGGCGGTTGACCTGATGGCCGAAAGTACGCCGCAACAGCGTCAGCGGTTATTGAAGAAGATCGAGGGTGTGCGTAAAGACTTCAACGACCTCAAATGCCTCAAGGCCGCGCAAAAAACCTGAACATACCCGAATCCAATGTAGGAGTGAGCCTGCTCGCGATAGCGGACTTCCAGTGACATCAATGTTGACTGGAAGAACGCAATCGCGAGCAGGCTCACTCCTACAGGGGGATCCGCGTGAACTCAGGCGATCTGGGCTTTTGAAGCCACTTCATCAAACGTCGCCTCAGCCAGCGCATCGTCCTGTTCATCCAGCACCTGACGCGGGTGATCATTGCCGGGAATACTGCTGTCGATCAGGCTCAGCAGGCTTGAGCCGCGCGGGGTCAGGACAAAATTGTTTCCGGTGCTGCCCTCCTCATCCGGGCGCGGTGCGATATAGCCGCGCAGGAGCAACAACCTTTCATAGTCGCAAGCCAGCGTTTTCAGGTGATCAAGGTTCTCGATCGGCTCGCCGGCGCTGGCTTTCTCGGCCGCATAATCTTCGGCATAAGCCCGTGGGGCAAAGCTGTGGCCTGCGCTGTTTTGCACTTCGTGCAGCAAGCGTTCAATCAAATCCCAGTTATAAGTCGTCATCCTGATACAACCTCCGGTGCGCGTGATTTATGGCGCGTTCATAGGTTGTGACCGGAGCCGTTCTCAGCCGTTCAGCCGCATTTCCCGAGCCGACCGACCGGCGGTCTGTCGATTTCCCGCTGGGTTAAACGACTAGTCTGAAAGTGCCGCCTTCAACCCCGCAGGAGAAATCATCATGAACGTTGAGAATCATCCGGTGGTATCGCGCGAAGAATGGCTCGCCGCCCGTAAGCAACACCTCTCTCACGAAAAAGCCTTCACCAGGGAACGCGATCGCCTCAGCGCTGAACGTCGCGCCTTGCCTTGGGTGAAGGTCGACAAGGACTACCACTTTCAGGGGCCCAACGGCGAATTGAAGCTGGCCGACCTGTTCGGCAAACACAGCCAATTGGTGGTTTACCACTTCATGTTTGCCAAGGATTGGGAGGAAGGTTGCCAGGGTTGCTCGTTCCTCAGCGACCACATTGATGGCGCCAACCTGCATCTGGCGCATCACGATATTGCGGTGGTTGCTGTGTCTCATGCGCCGTTCAATGAGTTTCAGGCATTTAAACAGCGGATGGGCTGGAAGTTTGACTGGGTGTCTTCAGAAGGCTGCGACTTCAACTATGACTTCGGAGTTTGCGCACGGGCTGAAGATGTCGCAGCGGGAAAGGCTACGTACAATTACGAAAAGACTGACAGCGCCGAGGAAGAAATGCCCGGCCTGAGCGTGTTTTATCGTGATGCAAAGGGCGACATATTCCACACCTACTCAACCTATGCCCGCGGTCTGGACATGCTGGTTGGCGCCTACAACTACCTCGATCTCACGCCCAAAGGCAGGAATGAGGACGAGATCATGGAGTGGGTTCGGCATCATGATCGCTATGCGTTAGCGACAAAATCCAGTTGCTGCCACGGAAACTGAAAGCCCTTTGTGGGAGCGAGCAAGCTCGCTCCCACAGAGTGTGAACTTTTCGCCAGTTTCGCCGCTCAACCGGTTAACCGCCTTAACCGGAACTGAGGCCTGCCCCGATGAAAACCCTGATCAAGCTTACCCTCGCCGCCACCCTCGCCTGCGCCCTGCCCGTCTGGGCCTGCACGCCGGAAGAAGCCACCGCCAAACGCGAACAATTAGCCAAGGAAGTCTCGAAGCTAACCGAGCAGAATCCGGCAAAGGCCAAAGAGATCAATGCCGAATTGCAGAAGATGGATCTGGGTACGGCCAGTGCGGATCTGCCGGATAAATGCCAGTTGATTGATCAGCGCTTGAGAGAACTGAATTCTGCCGAGAAGAAGACCGAGGGCTAACAGCAAGATCAAAAGATCGCAGCCTTCGGCAGCTCTTACACAAAACCCTGTAGAGCTGCCGAAGGCTGCGATCTTTTGCCACCAAAAATGCATTAATGCATTTATTTATTTGCATTAATGCATATCTCTGACTAGGGTTACCTCGAGCAAGGAGATCGGAACCGGCCACAGAAGATGGCAACCGTTAAGCACCGATCGCTCGGCAACACTGCTACATCCACACAAGCTGGACGCTTGTTTTCACTCATGGAGGATTGAAGAATGTTAACCACCGCAGCAACACAATTCACCGGCGAATCACTGCCAAGGTGCCTGGCCGGTCACCTGCTCGACCCGCAACTCACCGAAGTCGAAGCCGCTGAACAAATCAGCCCCCTCGCCGCCGGCAGCCTCAACTTCAACATGCAGAAACAGACCCAGACCAACTGGTGCTGGGCCGCCGTTTCCGCCTCGGTCGGCAACTATTACGGCACCGGCAACTGGACTCAGTGTGGTGTCGCCAGCACCCAGCTCGATCGCAATTGCTGCAATCAGCCGGGGCCGTGCAACGTTTACGGCTATCTGGATTCGGCCCTGCAAACCACCCGCAGCTACAACGGCATGAATCAGGGTTCGCTACAGATGTCGGCCATTCAGAACCAGATCAGCATGGGCCGTCCTGTCGGCTTGCGCTGCGCCTGGTACGGCGGTGGGGCGCATTTCCTGACGATTTACGGCACCAACGGCGATTACCTGTTGGTCGCGGACTCGATCTACGGCTATTCGACCCGTGCGCTGAACGCGTTCCCCCGCGCCTACAACGGCGGCGGCAATTGGACTCACACTTACTTCACCGTGAAAAACTAGGAGGGCGACATCATGCAACTGACTTATCCAAAGGCGCCTTCCAACGGCGTACAAACCTTGCGTCCGGCGCTGCAAGCTGCGCTGCAAACCCAGGGCTTCGGCGCCAATCGCCAGTTCGCCAACGCAGCACCTGCGAAGATCAGCCTCAGTGAGGCTTATCGTGGCTATTCGCTGAGTCTGGATGACCTGAGCCAAGGCAAAGGTCTGCAAGACGCACGGATTGGCGACTGGCATTACCTGGTGTTTGCCGACGGCGTGACGATTGCCGATGCGCAATTGGCCGAAGTGCGCGGGCATGTCGAGTTCGCCTCGTTGAATCACGGCGATCACGCCGCTGCAACGGTGAGTGCGCTGAAACTGGCAGAACAAGCACCGCAACTTCAGGGCAAGACCGTTGAACTGCGTGTGTTGTTTGTCTCGGCACTGCACGTTGTGGCGATCTGGCTGCATGCCGACGGTGAAGACGTGCTGATCCCGATCGAGCCGACACCCAAGGAATTGGCGGTTACCGGGTTGTACAGCGAAGCAACACTGCTCGGCGCATTGAAACCGGCAGCGGATCAAGCCAAGCGGCGCTTTGACGCCGACACCAGTGGCCAACTCGGCAACTGATGGACGAAAAAAAACCGGACACTGTCCGGTTTTTTTTTACACGTCTGAAACGCTTTACTCAGCCGCAGGCTCTGCTGGCTTGCGGCGTTTCAGCGGCGCCATGCCGTCACTGCTCACCAACGAGTCCGGCTTCGGACGGTTGGCGCTCTTGCGCTTGGTCGGCGTCTTGGCGGCAGTTTTTTTCTTGTCGCCCTTGGCGTCAGTCTTTTTCTTCTTCACGCCAACGGCTTTGCCCGAGGCCTTGACCTTCTTCGGACCGCCATAGACGCCTTTGACTTCCTTGATGGTGCGACGCTCGAAGCTCTGCTTGAGGTAGCGCTCGATGCTCGACATCAGGTTCCAGTCGCCGTGGCAGATCAGCGAGATCGCCAGGCCGTCGTTACCGGCACGACCGGTACGACCGATGCGGTGCACGTACTCGTCGCCGCTGCGAGGCATGTCGAAGTTGATCACCATGTCCAGACCATCAACGTCCAGACCACGGGCCGCGACGTCGGTGGCCACGAGGATCTTCACGCCGCCCTGCTTCAGACGGTCGATCGCCAGTTTGCGATCCTTCTGGTCTTTCTCGCCGTGCAGCACGAACGCTTTGTATTCCTGAGCCACAAGGCGGCCGTAGATGCGGTCGGCCATGGCGCGGGTGTTGGTGAAGATGATCGCTTTCTGGTAGGTCTCGTTGGCCAGCAGCCAGTTCACAATCTGCTCTTTGTGCTGATTGTGGTCGGCGGTGATGATTTGCTGACGGGTGGTCGAGTTCAGCTGGCTGACCGCGTTGAGCTGCAAGTGCTCAGGGTTGTTCAGCACCTTGCCGATCATGTCGCGCAGGCCGGAACCACCGGTGGTGGCGGAGAACAGCATGGTCTGCTGACGGTTCGGGCATTCGTCGACCAGACGCTGCACATCTTCGGCGAAGCCCATGTCGAGCATGCGGTCGGCTTCGTCGAGCACCAGCACTTCGACTTCTTTGAGGTCGAGGTTGCCGGCGTTGAGTTGCTCGATCATCCGGCCCGGGGTGCCGATGAGGATGTCCGGCACTTTGCGCAGCATCGCCGCCTGGACCTTGAAGTCTTCACCGCCGGTGATCAGACCGGACTTGATGAAAGTGAACTGCGAAAAACGTTCAACTTCCTTCAGCGTCTGCTGGGCCAGCTCGCGGGTCGGCAGCAGGATCAGCGTCTTGATGCTGACGCGAACCTTGGCCGGGCCGATCAGGCGATTGAGGATTGGCAGAACGAAAGCGGCGGTTTTGCCGCTACCGGTTTGCGCCGTCACCCGCAGATCACGCCCTTGGAGCGCCAGCGGAATGGCCGCGGCTTGCACAGGCGTTGGCTCGACAAATTTCAGCTCGGCCACAGCTTTAAGCAGGCGTTCGTGCAGGGCGAATTGGGAAAACACGGGTGCTACCTCGAAGATATGCAAAAAAACAGCTGCATAGGTTACCGGTTTCGAGCGCTCAGGCCGAGTTTCTTTATACAAACGGACGCAATCAGTGGCTTTTTTGTTGCTCGATTTGTCTCCAACGGTAATACACGGCGGCTTAAATGCTCTAATTACCCATCGCGTCTTATAGAAGAATCGTTGCTCATATGGATTTCAAACAGCTCTGGCTCAACGCCCAGGACCTCTGGGGCACCCTCGAACAGCATCCACTTTTGCAGGCCGGCCTCGCCCTGACGCTGCTGCTGGGAATCGCGCTGGTGCTCGGACGAGTGGCCCGTTACCTGATCCTGCACGCCAGCCGCATGCTCGGGCGCCAGCCGTCGCTGCACTGGATCAATGACTTTCGCCACAACAAGGTGTTTCAGCGTCTGGCGCAGATGACGCCGTCGCTGGTGATTCAGTTCGGCCTGCATCTGGTGCCGGAACTGAGCAAAACCGCGATGACTTTCCTCGGCAACGTCGCGTTGTCGTTCACCATTCTGTTCCTGCTGCTGTCGGTCAGCGCCCTGCTCAATGCCCTGCTCGACATTTATGCGCGCACCGAGCACGCCCGCACGCGCTCGATCAAAGGCTACGTGCAACTGGCAAAAATGGTTTTGTACGTATTTGGCGCGATCATCATTGTCGCGACGTTGATCGACCGTTCACCGTTGTTGCTGCTCTCGGGTCTGGGTGCGATGTCGGCGGTGATCCTGTTGGTTTACAAGGACACCCTGTTGTCGTTCGTTGCCAGCGTGCAGTTGACCAGCAACGACATGCTGCGGGTCGGCGACTGGATCGAGATGCCGCAGGTCGGCGCCGATGGCGATGTGGTCGACATCACCCTGCACACGGTCAAGGTGCAGAATTTTGACAAGACCATCGTCTCGATCCCGACCTGGCGGCTGATGTCGGAGTCGTTCAAGAACTGGCGCGGCATGCAGCAATCGGGCGGACGGCGGATCAAGCGCAGCCTGTTCATCGATGCCAGCGGTGTGCGTTTCATTCGTGATGACGAAGAAGAAAAGCTCTCGCAGGTGCACTTGCTGACCGATTACATGAGCCGCAAGAAAGCCGAGCTCAAGGCGTGGAACGAGGCGCAGGGCAATGTCGCGGCTATGTCGGCCAATCGCCGACGCATGACCAATATCGGCACGTTTCGCGCGTATGCACTGGCGTATCTAAAGAGTCATCCGGAGATTCAGCCGAACATGACCTGCATGGTCCGGCAGATGCAGACCACCGCGCAGGGCATTCCGCTGGAAATCTACTGCTTCACCCGCACCACGGTGTGGGCCGATTACGAGCGGATTCAGGGGGATATTTTTGATTATCTGCTGGCGGTGCTGCCGGAGTTTGGCTTGAGCCTGTATCAGCAGCCGAGTGGTGGGGATTTGCGTTCCGGGTTGCTGCCGACGGTGCTTGGCGCGGCCAGCATTCCCGAGCCGCAGAAACACCTCATGTAACCCCACCGATCAAAACTGTAGGAGTGAGCCTGCTCGCGATAGCGGTGTGTCAGACAAATCCATATTGACTGATACACCGCTATCGCGAGCAGGCTCACTCCTACAGGGGTTATGCGGTGGCTGGGGATTTGCGGATGCCCAGTCGGCTGATCCATACGGCAGCGAGGATGACGCTGCCGCCAAGGAACAACCGCCCCAGTTCCTCATGCTGATTCCAGATCAGCAAATTCAGCAGCAACCCCACGGGCACATGCAGGTTGTTCATCACCGCCAGCGTGCCGCCGTTGACCATGCACGCGCCCTTGTTCCACCAATACATGCCCAGCGCGGTCGAGACCAGACCGAGGAACAGCAACACGCCCCACTGCAGCGGTGCTTCCGGGAGGAAGTTCGCTTTGCCGAACATCAGGAATGCAGGCAGCACCACCGCCAGCGCGCCGAGGTAGAAGAAGCCGAAACGCCGGTAATGCGGCAGATCGCTTGGGTGTTTCGCCACCAGATGCTTGTACATCACCTGCCCTGCCGCGTAGGTGAAGTTGGCCAGTTGCAGGAGCAGGAAGCCCATGAAGAAGTCCGGGCTGATGCTGTCGAAACGAATCACCGCCGCCCCGCCCACCGCCACCAGCGCCGCAATCAGCGCCCATGGATTGAAGCGGCGGTTCAGTGCATCTTCGATCAGCGTCACGTGCAGCGGCGTGAGAATGGTGAACAGCAACACCTCCGGCACCGTCAGCACGCGGAAGCTCAAGTACAGACAGACGTAAGTCACGCCGAACTGCAACGCGCCGATCACTAGCATGCCGCGCATGAACGAAGGTTCGACCGAGCGCCAGCGAGTCAGCGGGATAAACACCAGCCCGGCCAGCACCACACGCACCAGTACCGCGAAGTAACTGTCGACATGACCGGCCAGGTATTCGCCGATCAGACTGAAGGAAAACGCTTGGATCAGCGTGACAAAAAGTAGATAGCCCATGCTCGCCTCGAAATCGAATGGCGGCGACGATAGCGGTTTTCTGGTCTCACTGCGAATAGCCGGAAACACAAAATCCCCCTGTGGGAGCGAGCCTGCTCGCGAAGGCAGAGTGTCAGACGGCAAATACTTGTCTGATACACCGCTTTCGCGAGCAGGCTCGCTCCCACAAGGAGTTTTGCGTCGTTCAAAAAACACAGGCAAAAAAAAGCCCGATCTCGCTAATGCGTTCAATCGGGCTACAGCACTCAGGAGCAACAAGTGCAAAGGGAGGTTCGATGCGCGTAGAGCCTTGAAGGGGTTGCGCCAGGTCACTAGACCATCCAGCGATTATCTGGCGATTAACATATCAAGCGACCTGGGACAGCTTGGCGTTGGCCTGATTCAGACCCTTCTCCTGGAAGTCGCCACCGAGGTTCATGCCCTCGGCGTGAATGAACGTCACGTCGTTGATGCCGATGAAACCCATGACCTGACGCAGATACGGTTCCTGATGATCCGCCGGGCCACCGGCGTAGATGCCGCCGCGAGCGGTCAGTACGTAGGCACGTTTGCCGCTGAGCAGACCTTGCGGGCCGGTTTCGGTGTACTTGAAGGTCACACCGGCACGCAGCACGTGGTCGAGCCAGGCCTTGAGGGTGCTCGGGATCGCAAAGTTGTACATCGGCGCGGCCATCACCAGCACGTCGGCGGCGAGCAACTCATCGGTCAATTCGTTGGAACGGTCCAGCGACGATTGCTCGTTGGCGTTGCGCTGCTCGGCGGGCTTCATCCAGCCACCCAGCAGGTTGCTGTCCAGGTGTGGTACCGGGTTCGCGGCGAGGTCACGTACGGTGATCTGATCGTTGGGATGCGCAGCTTTCCACTGACTGATGAAGGTCTGGGTCAGTTGACGGGATACCGAGTCTTGCTGGCGGGCGCTGCTTTCGATGATCAGAACGCGGGACATGGTGTGTAGCCTCCATCCGAGAATGTTGTAGGTCGATGGAGTGAAGGTTAAACAGAGTTGAATCGATGAAAAAGCGCAAATAATTGCTATAACACATCGATAAATTCGTTTATAAGCTGACGCATACCCTTGTAGGAGTGAGCCTGCTCGCGATAGCGGTGTGTCAGCTACATCTGCATTAACTGAAACACCGCTATCGCGAGCAGGCTCACTCCTACAGGGATCGGTGTTATTTCGGGACGCAGCTCAGTTTGATGCGCAGCTTGATGATCTCGCGGGTGAACTTGGCCGTGGCGTTTTTATGTTTGCCGGCTGCCACTTCGATGTTGCGGGTGCGCGGTGCTTCCGGGCCATTGCTGAACACGGCTTTGCATGTCGCATCGACGTCACCGTAGTTGGCCACCCGAATCGAGCCGATGTCGTTATCGGTGTCGAAGGTCTCGTAATCGATCTTCATGCCGTTGAGTTCTTTCTGCACATCGATCGGGTACGCAAAAGCAGTCAGCGGTAGCAGCGCCAGCAGCACACAACAGAATTTTTTCATTCGGCAGTCTCCATGAGGGACGGCCAGCTTAGGACAAGAGGAGCTATTGATGAAAGCGCCCCGCGTGACCCTTGATCAATGGCGAACATTGCAGGCCGTGGTCGACCACGGCGGATTCGCCCAGGCCGCCGAGGCCTTGCACCGTTCGCAATCGTCGGTGAGCTACACCGTCGCCCGCATGCAGGACCAGCTCGGCGTGCCGTTGCTGCGCATCGATGGGCGTAAAGCCGTGCTCACCGAGGCCGGCGGCGTGCTGCTACGTCGCTCGCGGCAACTGGTGAAACAGGCCAGTCAACTGGAAGACCTCGCCCATCACATGGAACAAGGTTGGGAAGCCGAGGTGCGGCTGGTAGTCGATGCGGCCTACCCGAGCGCGCGCATCGTCCGCGCATTGACCGCGTTCATGCCGCAGAGTCGCGGCTGCCGCGTGCGTCTGCGTGAGGAAGTGTTGTCGGGTGTAGAGGAAGTGCTGCTCGAAGGCGTGGCCGATCTGGCCATCACTGGCCTGAGCATTCCCGGCTACCTCGGCGCGGAATTGAGTGACGTCGAGTTCGTCGCCGTCGCCCATCCCGATCACCCGCTGCATCGGCTCAATCGCGAGCTGAGCTTTCAGGATCTGGAGACCCAGATGCAAGTGGTCATCCGCGACTCCGGCCGCCAGCAGCCGCGGGATGTCGGCTGGCTCGGCGCCGAGCAGCGCTGGACCGTCGGCAGCCTCGCCACGGCGGCCACATTCGTCAGCAGCGGCCTCGGTTTTGCCTGGCTGCCCCGGCACATGATCGAGCGGGAACTAAAAGATGGTTCGCTCAAGCTGCTACCGTTGGACAGGGGCGGCAACCGCAATTCCAGCTTCTATCTGTATTCGAACAAGGACAAACCCCTGGGCCCGGCCACGCAAATCCTCATCGAACTGCTGCGTACCTTCGACACCTTGCCGCTGGACGCCCCGTTCGCCGCCCCTGAACAAGCCTGACACGGAGTTCACCGATGGCGTATTTCGAGCACGATGGTTGCAACCTGCACTACGAGGAATATGGCCACGGCACGCCGTTGCTGCTGGTTCACGGGCTCGGTTCGAGCACGCTGGACTGGGAAATGCAGATCCCGGCTCTGGCCGCGCATTTTCGGGTGGTCGTCCCCGATATTCGCGGCCACGGGCGCTCGGACAAACCGCGCGAGCGCTACAGCATTGCCGGTTTCAGCGCCGACCTGCTGGCGCTGATCGAGCACTTGAACCTTGGCCCGGTGCATTACGTCGGGCTATCGATGGGCGGCATGATCGGCTTCCAGTTCGGCGTCGATCATCCGCAAATGCTCAAGAGCCTGTCCATCGTCAACAGCGCGCCCGAAGTCAAAATCCGCAGCCGCGATGACTACTGGCAGTGGTTCAAACGCTGGAGCCTGATGCGCGTGCTGAGTCTCGCGGCCATTGGCAAAGCGCTGGGCGGCAAACTTTTTCCGAAACCCGAACAAGCCGATCTGCGGCAGAAAATGGCCGAACGCTGGGCAAAAAACGACAAACGTGCTTATCTCGCCAGCTTCGATGCGATTGTTGGCTGGGGCGTTCAGGAACGACTTTCCCGGGTGACCTGTCCAACGCTCGTCATCAGCGCCGACCGTGACTACACACCGGTTGCGCTGAAAGAAACCTATGTAAAACTGCTGCCGAATGCGCGGCTGGTGGTAATCGCCGATTCGCGCCACGCCACTCCGCTCGATCAACCCGAACGCTTCAATCAAACGCTGCTGGAGTTTCTCGCCGCAGCCGATATTCAATCTCAGGATCACTGACCCATGCTGAAAAAACTCGCCCTCGCCGCTGGTACTGTGCTGTTTGCCGCCAACCTGATGGCTGCCACGCCGGCCAAAGCACCGCACGTGCTGCTGGACACCACCAACGGCCAGATCGAAATCGAACTGGACCCGGTCAAGGCGCCGATCAGTACCAAGAACTTTCTCGATTACGTCAACAGCGGCTTCTACACCAACACCATTTTCCACCGTGTGATCCCGGGCTTCATGGCTCAGGGCGGCGGCTTCACCCAGCAGATGCAACAGAAAGACACCAAGGCACCGATCAAGAACGAAGCCAGCAACGGCCTGCACAACGTTCGCGGCACCTTGTCGATGGCACGCACCTCCAACCCGGATTCGGCCACCAGCCAGTTCTTCATCAACGTGGCTGACAACGCGTTCCTTGATCCGGGCCGTGACGCCGGTTACGCGGTGTTCGCCAAAGTGGTCAAGGGCATGGACGTGGTCGACATCATCGTCAACTCGCAAACCACCACCAAAAGCGGCATGCAAAACGTGCCTGTCGACCCTGTGATCATCAAGTCGGCCAAAGTCATCGACTAAGCTGCACAGGGCGTATAGAGCGGCGTGAATTCAACCTCACGCCGCTCACACCGATAAAAGGAGAGCCCGTACTCCGGGCGGTTATCTGATGCTCTATCGCCGTTTCGAACAACTGATCGACATATTCCGTGAAGCCCCGACGGCGTCTCCGCCGGACCGCGTTCTCCCCTTCTATACCTATTACCTCAAGCAGGTCTGGCCAAGTTTTGCCGCCCTGCTCGTCGTCGGCTTGTTCGCCGCGCTGATCGAAGTAGCGCTGTTCAGTTACCTGAGCCGCATCATCGACCTGGCCCAAGGCACACCCAACCCGAATTTCTTCAGCGACCACGCCCTCGAACTGACGTGGATGCTGGTGGTTGCCCTGGTGCTGCGGCCGATCTTCTTCGGCCTGCATGACTTGCTGGTGCATCAGACCTTGAGTCCCGGCATGACCAGCATGATTCGCTGGCAGAACCACAACTACGTGCTCAAACAGAGCCTGAATTTCTTCCAGAACGACTTCGCCGGGCGCATCGCCCAACGCATCATGCAGACCGGCAACTCGCTACGTGACTCAGCGGTGCAGGCGGTGGATGCGCTGTGGCACGTGGTGATCTACGCAATCAGTTCGCTGGTGTTGTTCGCCGAGGCCGACTGGCGCCTGATGATCCCGCTGCTGACGTGGATCGTCGCCTACATCGGCGCGCTCTACTACTTCGTACCGCGGGTGAAAGATCGCTCGGTGGAGGCTTCTGACGCGCGTTCGAAACTGATGGGCCGCATCGTCGATGGCTACACCAACATCGCCACGCTGAAGCTGTTCGCCCACACCAATTTCGAACAGCATTACGCCAAGGAAGCCATCGAAGAACAGACTGTCAAAGCGCAGATGGCCGGCCGCGTCGTCACCAGCATGGACGTGGTGATCACCGCCATGAACGGCTTGTTGATCGTCGGCACCACGGCGTTGGCCCTGTGGTTGTGGACGCAGTCGCTGATCACTGTCGGGGCGATCGCCTTGGCCACTGGCCTGGTGATTCGCATCGTCAACATGTCCGGCTGGATCATGTGGGTGGTCACCGGCATTTTCGAAAACATCGGCATGGTCCAGGACGGTCTGCGCACCATTTCGCAACCGGTCAGCGTCACCGATCACGAGCAGGCCAAACCGCTGGAGGTGGCTCGCGGCGAAGTGCGTTTCGAGCACGTGGATTTTCACTACGGCAAGAAGCGCGGGATCATCGGCGACCTCAATCTGAACATCAAACCGGGCGAGAAAATCGGCTTGATCGGGCCGTCCGGCGCCGGCAAATCAACGCTGGTCAACCTGCTGCTGCGCCTGTACGACGTCGAAGGCGGACGGATTATGATCGACGGCCAGAACATCGCCGAAGTCGGTCAGGAAAGCCTGCGCGCGCGGATCGGCATGATCACCCAGGACACCTCGCTGCTGCACCGCTCGATCCGCGACAACTTGTTGTACGGCAAACCGGACGCGACTGATGCCGAGCTGTGGGATGCGGTGCACAAGGCCCGCGCCGATGAGTTCATTCCGCTGCTGTCGGACGCTGAGGGCCGCACCGGATTCGATGCGCATGTCGGTGAGCGTGGGGTGAAACTGTCCGGCGGCCAGCGCCAGCGCATTGCGATTGCGCGAGTGCTGCTCAAGGACGCGCCGATTTTGATCATGGACGAAGCGACCTCGGCACTGGATTCGGAAGTCGAAGCGGCGATTCAGGAAAGCCTGGAAACCCTGATGCAGGGTAAAACCGTGATCGCGATTGCGCACCGACTCTCGACCATCGCGCGCATGGATCGGCTGGTGGTGCTGGAGAACGGGAAGATTGCCGAGAGCGGCACCCATGCTGAACTGTTGGCTCATCGCGGGTTGTATGCACGGCTTTGGGCGCATCAGACCGGGGGGTTTGTCGGCATCGACTGACCCGTCCAGTCACCACAGCCCCCTGTAGGAGTGAGCCTGCTCGCGATAGCGGTGTGTCAGTCCCGTTAATGTCGGCTGACACACCGCTATCGCGAGCAGGCTCACTCCTACAGGTGCCATCGGCACAGGATAAAACCGCCACAGCCCTTTAACCACGGGCACTGGCGGTTTTTTTTGCATCTGGTGGAAATCCGTTAAGCCTGCTGTACTCAGCCGAGGTTCCGGAACGGAACCTGTAGTAAAGTCTGCAAGGATGCACAACTCGATGCAGTCTCGATAGCAGGGCTATCAAGGACGCCTCTCATGTCTCTGTTCAAACGTTCAGTCACTGAGTTGTTGGGTACGTTCTGGTTGGTATTGGGTGGTTGTGGCAGCGCGGTGATTGCCGCGTCTTCACCGCTGGGAATCGGGGTGCTGGGGGTGGCCCTGGCGTTTGGTCTGACGGTGCTGACTATGGCGTTTGCCATTGGCCACATCAGCGGATGTCACCTCAACCCGGCCGTATCGGTCGGGCTGTTCATTGGCGGTCGGTTTCCGGCCAAAGAGTTGCCCGCTTACATCATTGCTCAAGTGCTCGGCGCGATTCTCGCGGCGGCGCTGATCGCCCACATCGCCAGCGGCAAGGAGGGCTTCGACATCGCCGCCGGCCTGGCGTCCAACGGTTATGGCGAACACTCGCCGGGCAAGTATTCGATGGCGGCAGGGTTTGTCACTGAGCTAGTGATGACCGCGGTGTTTGTGATAATCATCCTCGGCGCCACCGATAAACGCGCACCACCCGGGCTGGCCCCGATCGCCATCGGCCTGGGCCTGACGTTGATCCACCTGATCTCGATTCCGGTCACCAACACCTCGGTCAACCCGGCCCGAAGCACGGGACCGGCACTGATGGTCGGCGGCTGGGCGATTGCGCAGTTGTGGATGTTCTGGGTCGCCCCGTTGATGGGTGCGGTGGTCGGTGGTGGGATTTATCGGTGGTTGGGCAAAGAAGAAACCTGAGGGGTGCCTGAGATCCCCTTGTAGGAGTGAGCCTGCTCGCGATAGCGGTGTGTCAGTCAACATCAATGGCTCTGACAGATCGCTATCGCGAGCAGGCTCACTCCTACAAAGGATCTATGTCTGGCGATAAGGCAAGGCTGTTTTCGCTTCTTCGGCATACGCAAGGATGCCGGCACGCTCCTGTTGCAGGAAATCCTTCACCGCTGCTTTCAGACCCGGATGCAGCAGGTAATGCCACGAATGCGTGATCACCGGTTCGAACCCGCGAATCAACTTGTGCTCGCCCTGAGCGCCAGCATCGAAACGCTGATAACCCTGGGCAATTGCATAATCCATCCCCTGATAAAAACAGGTCTCGAAGTGCAGTCGATCAAACTCCGCCAGGCACCCCCAATAGCGCCCGTAGAAACTGTCGCCACCGACCAGACTGAAGGCCATTGCTACCGGCCGTGAGCCCTGTTTAGCCAGCACCACGCGGATTGCCTCGGGCATGCGCTCGGCCAACAGACTGAAAAATTCCCGCGTCAGATACGGGGTCTGACGGCGCACCGCGTAGGTATTGGCGTAACAGGCGTAGACGAAATCCCACTGCACCTCGTCCAGCTCGCGCCCCTCCAGCCACTCAAATTCAAAACCCTGCCCCGCCACCTGCTCGCGTTCCTTGCGCATCTGTTTGCGCTTGCGCGAACTGAGCACGTCGAGAAAGTCCTGGAAGTCGCGGTAGCCGCGATTCTGCCAGTGATACTGACAGCCAATACGTTGCAGCCAACCAGGCTGTTCGGCCATCGCAGCATCGGTGAAAGCGTCGGTGAAATTGATGTGCGCGCTGGAAAGCCCTTCGATTTCCAGATAACCCGGCAGGCTCTTGAGCAGTTCGAAACCGTCTTCGACATTGGCCGCCAACAAGCGCGGGCCGCTCACCGGACTGAACGGCACAGCGGTCAACAGCTTGGGGTAGTAATCGATGCCGGCACGGGCGCAGGCGTCGGCCCAGCCGTGATCGAACACGTACTCGCCGTAGGAATGCCACTTGCGATAACTGGGTAACGCGGCGATCAGTCGATCATCTTCGATGTGCAGCAAATGCTCCGGTTGCCAGCCGGTGTGGGGGCCAACGCTACCACTGTCTTCCAGCGCACTGAGAAAGGCGTGGCGCAGAAATGGCTGGCTTTCAGGCACTAGTGCATCCCAGCTTGCCGAGGCGATTTCCGACAGGTTTTGCAGGCGTTGCAACGGCATCAACAAGCTCTCCACAACAGGACTTCAGCGCCCGGCGAGTATCGCCGATTGCGCGGCTTTGCACACCCGCAATCGGCCGACAGCGCTCTAGATCAATAGTTCAGGGCGAATCGATATCGTCATCAACCTGCCATCACTGTGCCACTGCTCTGTCATAAACCATCGCGATACTGGCGCCTGTTTTTAGAGCGCCGGGTTCTACCCGGACACTGTTTTCCGACGCTCGAATCGTCGGTTGTGCCCCGGATGGCTGTGCCATCCCCTCTCATCTTCGGAGATTGCTATGCGTCTTGCTTCCACGAAAACTGCGGCGGCCCTGTGCGGTGGCTTGTTGCTGGCCATGAGTGTTCCGGCCAGTGCTGCAGTCGACGCCAAACTGCTCGACATGCTCAAGGCTAACGGTTCCATTTCCCAGGCGCAGTACATCGAACTGCAAACTGAACTGGCCAAGGATCAGAAGGCTCAGCAAATCGCGCAGCAGGCGCAGCAAGAGACCAACGAACAAGTCGCCGCCGTTGCGAAGAAAACCAACGAAAAAAGCGTCTTCGACCAGAAACTCGCCTGGGCGGCCAAGACCCAGTTCAAAGGCGATGTGCGTATCCGTCAGGAAACCATCAAGATCGACGGCGAACCGAACAACGGCGGCCGCGACAAGGATCGTCAGCGCATCCGTGCCCGTCTGGGCGCCTACACCGAGATCAACCCACAGGTCGACACCGGCATCCGTATCGCCACCGGCGGCGGCGACGATGCCCGTTCGACCAACCAGGATCAGGACAACTACTTCGACAAGAAGCAGATCTGGCTCGACCTGGGTTACATCGACTACCACCCGGATCAGATCAAGAACCTGCACATCATCGGCGGCAAGATGCTTCAGCCGTGGGTCAGCATGGGCGACGTGATCTGGGATAGCGACATCAACCCGGAAGGTCTGGCCGTTACCTACAAATACCCGTTGGGCAGCAGCGCCGAACTGTTCGGCAGCCTGGGTAACTACAACCTCAAGGACAACGTCGACGGCGATGGCGTGCAATTCCGTCACGACCTGCGTCTGACCGCTGGCCAGTTGGGTAGCCGCTTCAACATCAGCGACAACCTGAAAGTGACCCTGGGCGGCAGCGTCTACGCCTACCAGAACGACGAAGACAGCCGCTGCACCGGCACTTCCACCCCGTGCGCCCTGGCGGTCAATGGCAACTCGGCCAACAACGAATTCCGTCTGTATGAAGGGTTCAGCCAGGTCGACATCGGCGGTCTGCCGATGCCACTGTCGTTCTACGGCCAGTACGTGAAGAACAACGACGCCGTGACCGATCAGGACACCGCGTGGCTGTTGGGTGCCAAGTCGAAAGTCTTCGGCCTGAACCTCGATTACAACTATCGTGACGTGCAGCGCAACGCCGTGGTCGGCGCCTTCACCGACTCCGACTTCGCCAACGGCACCACTGGTTCCCGTGGCCACAAGTTCAAGGTCGGTTACGACATCGACAAGAACTTCGCCATTGGCGCTACGTACTTCCTGACCAAGGCCGACTTCGCCAGCCGTACCCAGCGTGATGCTGACGCCAACACCCTGCAGCTGGACGCGGAAGCCAAGTTCTAAGAAAACAGCGACAAGCTTCGAGCAACAAACTGCAAGTCACCGCTCCCCTTGCGACTTGTCGATCGAAGCTGATTTTCCTGCAGCCCGGTGCAGTTACAGCGATCCCCATCATCCGTTCGCTGACGCTGCACCGGGCTGTGTTTTTTACGGGCTATCGTCCCGCCGCTGCGCCGCCAGGCGTTCCGCCAAGGCATCCACGCCCTCTTCCGGTTGCTCCGGCAGCGCCTTCAAGGTGGCTTGCATCAAACGCATCTGACGAATGAAACGCCGGCAGTTCGGGCAAAACATCAGGTGATGACGCACCATCCACTTTTCACGAAAGCTCAACTGGCCATCGAGATAATCGCTGGATCGTGCCACTTGCTCCTTGCAGGTCAACATTCTCCTGTCTCCTCAAAATGCTCCACGGTCGCGAAGACTTTCAGCCGCGCACGATGCAGCAGCACACGGACATTGGAGAGCGAGATCTCCAGAAGATTACAGATCTCCTCCAACTCCAGCCCCTGCCGTTCTCGCAACAGCAAAACGCTGCTTTGCAGTTCCGACAGATTCAACAGGGTGTGCTCCAGACATTCGCGCAATTCGCTCTCGGTCAGCAGCGCTTCCGGTGTGTCCTGGTGCCAGGCGAACGGGGCGACCAGCCAATGGCCGTCACCGGAAAAAAAGCGGTCGTCATCAATGGTGCCGTGGGGCGATGGCAAATCATCCATCAACACTTCGCGGCGATTCAGTTTATAACGGCTTTTGGCTGAGTTGGCCGTGATGGTCAACAGCCAGGTCTTGAGACTGGAGCGACCTTCGAAGCTGCCGATATGGCGCACGACGGAAAGCCAGGCGTCCTGCACCACTTCTTCGACATGACGCTGGCCGACAATCGCATATGCCACGGCGCGCATGGCGCTCTGATAGGTCGTCACCAGTTCCTTGAAAGCCTGTTGTTCACCTGCCAGCAGGCGCACAAGCAGTTGGGTCTCGTCAGCCGCCATCCATCAATCCCCTTGTTCCGATTTCGAAAATGACGGCGGCAGGTCTTCACCTGCCGCCATTTCCGAAAAATTACAGCGTTTGAGCCGATTCGGATGTAGGAAAAGTCGGCGCGATTAAGAGGAAATTAAACCAATTTTCAACGCTTGCGCAGAATCACGCTGCCAATCGAATAGCCGGCACCGAACGAACTCAGCACCGCCAGCGAACCGCTCGCCAGATCATCCTGATATTTGTGGAAAGCAATGACCGAACCCGCCGAACTGGTGTTGGCGTAAGTATCGAGAATCACCGGCGCTTCTTCTTCGGTGGCTTCGCGACCAAGCAACTTGCGCACGATCAGATGGTTCATGCTCAGGTTGGCCTGGTGCAGCCAGAAGCGCTTCACGTCGCCGACGTTAAGCTGGTTCTCTTGCAGATGCTCGCCAATAAGTTCGGCAACCATCGGGCAAACGTCCTTGAACACCTTGCGGCCTTCCTGCACGAACAGCTTGTCGCGGGCACCGATGCCCTCTTCCGCCGCACGGTTGAGGAAGCCGAAGTTGTTGCGGATGTTGTTGGAGAACTTGGTCAGCAGTTTGGTGCTGACCACGTCGAACTGGTACTTGGAGGTCGCTGTATCAGCGCGCTCGATGACCACGGCAGTGGCGGCGTCGCCGAAGATGAAGTGGCTGTCGCGGTCACGGAAGTTCAGGTGCCCGGTGCAGACTTCCGGGTTGACCATCAGGATCGCCCGGGCCTGGCCCAGTTGCACGCTGTTGGCCGCAGCCTGGATGCCGAAGGTGGCCGAGGAGCAGGCCACGTTCATGTCGAAACCGAAGCCCTGAATGCCCAAGGCTTCCTGGACTTCGATGGCGATGGCCGGGTAGGCGCGCTGCAGGTTGGAGCAGGCGACGATCACGCCGTCGATATCAGCGGCAGTTTTGCCGGCGCGTTGCAGGGCCTGTTCGGCAGCGCCGATGGCCATCTGGCAGAGCACCGACCATTCGTCGTTGGAGCGCTCCGGCAGACACGGAGCCATGCGTTGTGGATCGAGGATGCCGTCCTTGTCCATGACAAAGCGGCTCTTGATGCCGGAAGCCTTTTCGATAAACGCAGCGCTGGATTCGGTCAGGGCCTGGACTTCGCCGCTGGCGATCGCGTCGGCGTTGTCGGCGTTGAACTGGGCGACGTAGGTATTGAAAGACTGCACCAGCTCTTCGTTGGAGATGCTGTTGGCCGGGGTGTACAGGCCGGTGCCGCTGATGACGACGTTATGCATGGTCGTTTCTCTAATCTGTTCAGGCAGAAAGTGCTGGAACCGTCGTACCAACACACAAAGGGTCTATTCCCATCCGGGGGACGCAAACCTGGCATCGCTTTATTCCGTCTCGCACCCCGGCCGAAGGCTCTGGGTCGCGAAACCGGCGTTTATGGTCGCGAAGTTTGCCATAAACGTGGGCTTTTGGCGCCTTTCTCCTTCTAAACGCGATCCCCCTGTAGGAGTGAGCCTGCTCGCGATAGCGGTCTGTCTGCCAGTGATAATGTGACTGACACACCGCAATCGCGAGCAGGCTCACTCCTACAGGGGATTGCGTACGGCTCAAGGTCAGGGTTCGACCTGAGTCCACTGCTTGTTCAGGCGTTTGTCTGAAATCGGCGTTTTCGTGCCCAACTGCTGGGCGAACAGCGAGACCCGGTATTCCTCCAGCCACCAGCGATACAACTCAAGCTGCGGATCGCGTTTGCCTTCCTGCGCATGTTTCGCTGCGCGGGTCTGGTATTGCGTCCAGAGGCCGGCGAGTTCGCCGCTCCAGACGCGATCCTTCTGCACCTGCGCACCGAGCTTTTCGAAACGCTGCTCGACCGCCTTCAAGTAACGCGGCAACTCTTTGAGCCACTGCATCGGCGTCTCGCGGACAAAACCCGGATACACCAGATTGTTGATTTGCTGCTTGATGTCATTCAGCGCCACGGCTTGCGCCAGGTCGATCTTGCCTTTGAAGCGTTTTTGCAGACCGTGCCAGAGCTTGAGAATCTCCAGCGTCAACCGGGCCACGCGCTCGGCATGCTCGGTCCAGTTGCCGCGTTTGCGCTCGGCCAGTGCCGCCAAACCGGCGCCGTCGCGGGGCAACGGGTCTTCGCCTTCGAGAATGCAGCTGTCGAGGCTCGCCAGCAGAATGTCTTCAACCAGCGCATCAACGCGGCCCAGCTCGCGATAGAGCAAGCCCAGTTCGGTCTGCCCCGGCAACTTGCCGCGCAGGAATTTGGCCGGCTCCGCCAGTTGCTGCATCAACAACCGCTGCAACGCGCGGCGATGCTGGAACTCGGCCTCGGCCGGGGTCGAAAAGCGCCCTTCCTTGACCGTACCGCCCTCTTCGACCAGCGCCGGATACACCGTCATCGACAACCCGGCGATCTTCTGTTGAGTCTTTTCTGCCACCGGCGCGAAGACTTTCGCCTCTACCGGTTGCTGGCTTTTCGCACTTTGCGGCACGGCCAACGCGGCCTGACTGGCTTCGGCAAACCGTGCGGTCAGCTCAGCCAGATCGCGGCCTTCGCCGAGGAACTTGCCCTGGCCGTCGACGATTTCCAGGTTCATCCGCAGATGCCCCTCGACGCCTAGCTCGGCTTCTGCCCACGCCTCATCGCTGACCCGCGCGCCGGTCATGCGCAGCAATTCACGGCCCAGCGCTTGCGGCAACGAACCTTCGGCAAAGGTCATACGTTGCAAGGCAGCCTTGATGAAGTCCGGCACCGGCACGAAGTTCTTGCGCAAAGCTTTGGGCAGGTTGCGCACGAGGGCGATGCACTTGGCTTCGATCAGCCCCGGTACCAGCCATTCCAGGCGCTCCGGCGGCAGCATCGGCAACAGCGGTGCCGGTACGCGCAGGGTCACGCCGTCACGCGGGTGATTGGGTTCGAAGTGATAGGTCAGCGCCAGTTCCAGATCACCGATGTGCAGGGTGTCCGGGTAATCACGCGCGGTGACTTCACTGGCCTCGCGAGCCAGCACGTCTTCTTCGCGCATGATCAGCAGTTGCGGGTCTTTCTGACTGTTGATGCGATACCAACTGTCGAAGGTCGCAGTCTGGTGAATCTCCGCCGGCAAACGCGCGTCGTAGAACGCGTACAGGGTTTCTTCGTCGGCAAGAATGTCGCGGCGACGGGCCTTGGCTTCCAGTTCGTCGAGCTGTTCCAGCAGTTGTTTGTTGGCGCTCAGACACTTGGCTTTCGACTGAATCTCGCCACGCACCAGACCTTCACGGATAAACAGCTCACGCGAAACCACTGGATCGACCGGACCGTAATGCACCGGGCGGCGGCCGACCACGATCAGCCCGAACAGGGTGATCTGTTCAAACGCGACGACCTGGCCGCGCTTCTTCTCCCAATGCGGTTCGAAGTGGTTTTTCTTGATCAGGTGCCCGGCCAGCGGCTCGATCCAGTCGGCGTCGATCTTGGCGACCATGCGCGCGTAGAGCTTGGTGGTTTCCACCAGTTCGGCGGTCATCAGCCATTGCGGGCGCTTCTTGCCGATGCCCGACGACGGGTGAATCCAGAAACGCCGCTGACGCGCACCAAGATAATCGCCGTCCTCGGTTTTCTGACCGATCTGGCTGAGCAAACCGACCAGTACCGCTTTGTGCAGTTTCGGATAATCCGCCGGCTCTTTGTTAAGGCTGAGCTGCATGTCACGGCAGATCAGGCTCAACTGGCGGTGGGAATCGCGCCATTCGCGCAAGCGTAGATAGTTGAGGAAATTCTTGCGGCACCAGTTGCGTAGCGGACTCGCGGTCAACGCCTGGCGCTGCTCTTCAAAGCCACGCCACAGATTCACCAAACCGGCGAAGTCCGAATCGATGTCTTTCCATTGCGCGTGGGCCTGATCGGCGGCTTGCTGACGCTCCGGCGGCCGCTCGCGCGGGTCTTGAATCGACATCGCACTGGCGACGATCAGCACTTCCTGCAGGCTGCCGAGCTTGGCCGCTTCGAGCAGCATGCGGCCCATGCGCGGGTCGACCGGCAAGCGCGCCAACTGCCGACCCAGCGGCGTCAACTGACTGTTGCGATCGACTGCAGAGAGTTCTTGCAGAAGGTTGAAACCGTCACTGATCGCCTTGCCATCCGGCGGTTCAATGAACGGAAACGCGGTGATCTCGCCGAGGCGCAGATGCAGCATCTGCAGGATAACTGCCGCGAGGTTAGTGCGCAGAATCTCCGGATCGGTGAATTCCGGGCGCCCGTTAAAATCTTCTTCGCTGTACAACCGAATGCAAATGCCCGGCTCGACCCGACCGCAACGGCCTTTACGCTGATTGGCGCTGGCCTGGGAAATCGCTTCGATCGGCAGGCGCTGTACCTTGGCGCGGTAGCTGTAGCGGCTGATGCGTGCGGTGCCGCTATCAATCACATAACGGATGCCTGGCACGGTCAGCGAAGTCTCGGCGACGTTGGTCGCCAGCACCACGCGACGGCCCGGGTGCGACTGGAAAATCCGCTGCTGCTCGGCCGGCGACAGGCGCGCGTACAGCGGCAGGATTTCAGTGTGTTTGATTTGTGCCTTGCGCAGCATGTCGGCAGCGTCGCGAATCTCACGCTCGCCGGGCAGGAACACCAGCACGTCACCGGGACTGCGGCGTTCGCTGCGCTCATAGGCGGCGATTTCGTCGAGGGTGGCGAGGATCGCTTGATCGACGGTCAGGTCATCCTCGACGCGGTTGCCCTCTTCGTCCTGCTCGAGCGTCAGCGGGCGATACCAGGTGTCCACCGGGAAGGTACGGCCCGACACTTCAACAATCGGCGCATCATCGAAGTGTTTGGAGAAACGCTCCAGATCGATGGTCGCCGAGGTGATGATGACTTTCAGATCCGGGCGACGCGGCAGCAGGGTTTTCAGGTAACCGAGCAGGAAATCGATGTTGAGACTGCGTTCATGGGCTTCGTCGACGATGATCGTGTCGTAGCGTTCGAGGTAGCGATCGTTCTGGGTTTCCGCGAGCAGGATGCCGTCGGTCATCAGCTTGATCAGGGTGTTGGAATCGCTTTGATCCTCGAAACGTACCTGATAGCCGACCAGCGAACCGAGCGGCGTGCCGAGTTCCTCGGCAACGCGGCTGGCGACGCTGCGTGCGGCGATTCGGCGCGGTTGCGTGTGGCCAATCAGACCGTGCTGGCCGCGACCGATTTCCAGACAGATTTTCGGCAACTGGGTGGTTTTACCCGAACCGGTTTCGCCGGCGATGATCAGAACCTGATGCTGCTCCAGCGCCTTCTTGATTTCGTCACGCTTGGCGGCGATCGGCAAACTGTCGTCGTAACGAATCACCGGCAGGCTCGCCTTGCGCGCCAGCACCTGATCACAGGACGCCTGCATGCGCGTCACCCACTGGGCCAGCTTGGCCTCGTCGGGTTTCTTGCGCAGCTCAAGCAACTGCCGCCGCAGCCGGTGACGGTCGGCGAGCATGGCGTGATCGAGGTTTTTCAGCAGTTTGTCGATGGAGGGCGATTCGTCGGTCATCGGGTAGGCAATTCGGTCGTCTATTTATGCAGGGGGCGGATTGTCGCAGATTTGGCGGATTTGTGGCGTGTCTGGGGGATTGCTGCCCTCACCCTAGCCCTCTCCCGGAGGGAGAGGGGACCGACCGAGTCAACTTTGCCAGCTTCGCCGACCTGAACGTGCATCACCGAATCCATAATCGCCAAAATCTTTCAGGTCGGCGTTTGACCCAAGACACCTCGGTCGGCCCCCTCTCCCCTTGGGAGAGGGCTGGGGTGAGGGTTTCAGGGCTTACTCGTTATCCAAGCCTCTGCGCCGATACGGAAAGACATCAATGACCTTCCCCGCCCGAATCGCCTCCTGCAGGCTCTTCCAGTAATCGGCGTTATACAACTCGCCATGCAACTGATCGAACAACTTGCGCTGCCCGGAATCGGCAAACAGGAACGGCGGAAACTCCTCGGGAAACACATCCAGCGGCCCGATCGAATACCACGGTTCGGAGGCCATTTCGTCCTCCGGCGTGCGCGGCGCTGGGATGTGGCGGAAGTTGGCTTCGGTCAGAAAGCAGATCTCGTCGTAGTCATAAAACACCACCCGCCCATGCCGGGTGACGCCGAAGTTCTTCAGCAGCATGTCGCCGGGAAAGATGTTCGCCGCTGCCAGTTGCTTGATCGCCAGGCCGTAATCCTCCAGCGCTTCGCGCACCTGCGCGTCGTTGGCGTTTTCCAGATACAGATTGAGCGGGGTCATTCGCCGCTCGGTCCAGCAGTGGCGGATCAGCACCGTGTCGCCTTCGACCGACACCGTCGACGGTGCGACTTCCAGCAACTCCTCAAGACACGCCGGATCAAATTTGCTCAGCGGAAAACGGAAGTCGGCAAACTCCTGGGTATCGGCCATGCGCCCTACCCGGTCGACACTTTTTACCAGCCGGTACTTCTCGATCACCGTGGCACGGTCGACGTTTTTCGACGGCGAGAAACGGTCCTTGATGATTTTGAATACGGTGTTGAAGCCCGGCAGGGTGAACACGCTCATGACCATGCCGCGTACGCCCGGGGCCATGATGAACTGGTCGTCGGTGTTGGCCAGATGATTGATCAGTGCACGGTAGAACTCGGATTTTCCGTGCTTGTAGAAGCCGATCGAGGTGTACAGCTCGGCGATGTGCTTACCCGGCAGAATGCGCCGCAGGAAACCGATGAATTCCGCCGGCACCGGCACATCGACCATGAAGTACGAACGGGTGAACGAGAAAATGATCGACACATCGGCTTCGTCGGTGATCAGCGCATCGATCTGGATCCCGCGTCCTTCGCGGTGCAGCAGCGGAATCACCAGCGGCCACTGCTCGTCGCGGGTGTAAATACGCCCGACCAGATACGCGCCTTTGTTGCGGTAGAGCACCGAGGAAAACAGCTCGACGCTGAGTTCCGGGTCCTTGCACACCCAGTCCGGCAGATTGTCGCGCAGTTGTGCTTCGAGGCGAAGCAAATCGCCGGGCAGATCGGCGTAGTCCTCGCTGAAACGATAGTCGGCAAAAATGCTCGCGAGCATCCCCGACAGCTGTCCCTGTGGTTTGTACGTGCGGGTTTGCGCGGCGCGGGCGCGGCGCAGGCTCGGACGCGTGGTGTGGATGAACATGCAGCCGTCGCTGATCAGGTCATGGCTGAACAGACCGCAGAAAATCGAGTTGTACCAGGTCTCGGACAGCTCATCGTCGAAGCGCAGGTCGATGACGCTGATGTAGGCGCTTTTCACCAGCGGCCAGCAACTGACATTCATCAGCGTTTCGTCATCGAAGTATTCACGCAGACGGGCGATGGTTTCGCTGACCTTTTCTTCATAGAGATTGATCCGCGCCGCCGACGCCGTTTGCGTCTCCTGCCAGCGCGCCTGCTCGAAGCGCTCCCGGGCGCCGTCGGTGATCCGCCGGAAATGCTCGCGGTAATCGTCAAAGCCATCGAGGATCATGCGGGCGATGTCGGTGGCTGGCCATTGCTGCGGCATAAATAAGACCTCGGCGTGCATTTGGAAATCTGTGCCTGAGCTTAGCTACGGATGCGCACACAGGTGAAGTGCAATTTCTGCCAAATCTGCGCCGGGGTTGACGCCAAAAGCATTTTTTGCAAAGTTTTTTTAATCGACCGTTCGGTCAGCTAATCGCCTGAGCAATCCTTCTTGCCGCTCCGCGCCAGCCCGCGAATTCTCTGGGCTTCGGATCCAATACAAAGCAGACGCGTCTAGGCCGTGGTTTTGCTGCAAATTCACGCCCCCTCAACGACACCCCCAGATTGGTCTTACCAAAATAGTGGCACTTTGATATATAGCCCGCCATCACCCGCCTCATAACAAGATCCTCGCTGACGAGGACGACCTCCCCCCTCAAAGATCAAGGAGCACACTGATGTCTATCCGGAATCTGCGCATAGGTTTGCGCGCCAGTTTGAGCTTCGCCGTTTTGGCCAGTCTGCTGGTGGTGGTCGGCCTGTTCGGTCTGGGCCAGATGAAAACCCTGCGCGAAAGTGCTGCGGTGATCGAAGAATCATGGATGCCGAGCATCGAGAGCATTCATGACGCGGCGGCGAACATCGCCAGCATCCGTCTCGAATCGTTGCGTCTGATCACCAACTCCCAGCCTGCTGTGCGCGACCGAAGCAACGGCATCCTCAAGGCGCAACGTGAGGAGTTGCTCAAACGCCTCAACGATCATAAAGCCTTGATCGCCAGTGATCAGGAACAAGCGATGCTCGACGGCTTGAACGCGGCCGTTGGCAAATACCTGAGCATTCTCGATCAGATTGTCAGCCAGATTGACGCGGGGCAGAACGAGCAGGCTGCCACGCGTTTGAGCAACGAACTGGCACCGCAGGGCACTGTGCTCGACAAGACGCTGGAGCAGATGATCAGCCTCAACCAACAAGGCGCGGATGCCGCCGCCAAAGCCGCTGCGCAGATGTATCAGCAGGCATTATGGATCGTCGCAACGATCATCGTGGTCGCCCTGATTGCCACATTGCTATTGGCCTGGTTGCTGACCCGCAGCATCACCACGCCGATCAATCAGGCACTGAATGTGGCGCGGCGCATTGCTGCCGGCAATCTCAATGGCGAAATTATCAGTAGCGGCAAAGATGAGGCGTCGCAGTTGCTCGACGCCTTGGCCGAGATGCAGGGCAATCTGCGCTCGACCATCCGCGGTATTAGCGAATCGGCACAGCAACTGGCTTCCGCTGCCGAGGAAATGAGTTCGGTGATGGAGCAAAGTACTCGCGGCCTGCAGCAGCAGAACGATCAAATCGAACAAGCCGCCACGGCGGTCACCGAGATGAGCACAGCAGTGGATGAAGTCGCCGCCAACGCTGTGTCCAGCGCCGAAGCGTCCGCTGCCTCCAACGAAGACAGCAAGCACGGCCATGTACAGGTCAGCGAAACCATCAGCTCGATTCAGCAACTGGTCGATGCGGTACTCGGTGCTTCCGGACAAGCCGAGGGTCTGGCCACGCAGGCGCAGAACATCAGCAAAGTGCTGGAGGTGATTCGCGGGATTGCCGGGCAGACCAACCTGTTGGCGCTCAATGCGGCGATCGAAGCGGCTCGGGCCGGTGAGGCCGGCCGCGGCTTCGCCGTGGTCGCCGATGAAGTGCGTTCGCTGGCCCAACGCACGCAAAATTCCACCGAAGAAATCGAGCTGATGATCAGCAGCATCCAGCAAGGCACCGGGGCAACCGTTGGCGCGTTGCAGAGCAGTGCCGAACAGGCGGGTCAGACGCTGCGCCGCGCCAACAGTGCCGGTCAGGCACTGGAAAAAATCACCGCGTCGATCTCGCAGATCAACCAACGCAACCTGGTGATCGCCAGCGCGGCCGAGCAGCAGGCATTGGTGGCGCGTGAGGTCGATCAGAATCTGGTGACCATCCGTGACCTCTCAACGCAGACCGCCGCCGGCGCCACTCAGACCTCGGCCGCGAGCCAGGAACTGTCGCGTCTGGCCGTCGATCTCAACGGCCTGGTGACACGCTTTGTGATCTGATCGGAAAGTTGCATGCCCGAATAGCGGTTGCCTTCGTCAGGGCGCTCGGCAACACTCTCGTCCCGATCAAGGAAGGAGACCCGCCGTGAGCCCTGTCGATATTTTCCGTATGTTGTCGCTGGCGGCCATATGGGGCGCGAGCTTTCTGTTCATGCGCATTATTGCGCCGGTGATCGGCACGATTCCGACCGGGTTCTTTCGCGTGTCGATTGCGGCTGCAGGGCTGCTGGTAATCCTCGGGCTGATGCGCGTGCGCTGGGATTTCAAAGGCAAACTGAAAACCGTGATGCTGCTGGGCGTCATCAACTCAGGGATTCCGGCGACGCTGTATTCGGTTGCGGCCCAGGTACTGCCGGCCGGCTACTCGGCGATTTTCAATGCCACCACGCCGCTGATGGGCGTACTGATTGGCGGGTTGTTCTTCAGTGAAAAACTCTCCGCAGCCAAGTTGGGTGGGGTGTTTCTCGGGCTATTCGGTGTTGGCGTGCTGACCCGTGCCGGCCCCGTGGCGTTCGACTTGCAGCTGTTGATGGGCGCCGTTGCCTGTCTGCTCGCAACCACTTGTTATGGTTTTGCCGGATTCCTCGCGCGGCGCTGGCTGGATCAGGCCGGTGGACTGGACAGTCGTCTGTCGGCGCTGGGCAGCATGCTCGGTGCGACGTTGTTCCTGTTGCCGTTGTTCATTTATAGCGTGATCAGCGCTCCACCCGTCAGTTGGGGCGGCTGGAATGTCTGGCTGTCGCTGCTGGGCCTGGGTCTGGGCTGCACGGCGTTTGCCTACATCATTTATTTCCGCCTGCTCAGTTCGATCGGCCCGGTGAAGTCGATGACCGTGACCTTCATGATTCCGCCGTTTGGCGTGCTGTGGGGGGCGTTGTTGCTGGATGAGCCGTTATCGATGGCGCATGTCTACGGCGGGGTGTTGATTGCGGCGGCGTTGTGGTTGGTGTTGAAGCCGGCGGTGGTGAAGTCGGCTGAGGTGCCGGCCCGATAAATTTGTGCTGTTGCCGAAAAGGCCATCGCGAGCAGGCTCACTCCTACAATTGGAATGCGTTCCCCTGTAGGAGTGAGCGTGCTCGCGATCGGCGGCCTAAAAGCCGCCACCTGACGATCTGTTAGCTGGTTTTACGGAACACAAACGCTAGACCGACAATGATCAACAGCATCCCCAGCACACTCAACACTGCCAGGCGATTGTCGAAAATCAGATAATCCATCACCGCCGTCACCGCCGGTACCAGATAGAACAAACTGGTGACATTCACCAGATTGCCCCGCGCGATCAGCCGATACAGCAACAGCGTCGCCAGCACCGAGACCACCAGCCCCATCCACAACACCGGCACGATAAAACCGGTGCTGTGTTCAAAATGGAACGGCTGAAACGGCACGAAGATCCCGCACAACAATAGCCCGGCCAGATATTGCACCGGCAGTGTGCCGAGGGGATTGTCGGTGATGCGTTTCTGCATGATCGAGCCCAGCGTCATGCTCGCCAGCGCCAACAGACCAAACAGCATTCCCGCCCAGGACATCCCGGCCAGACTGATGCCCTGGTACACCACCATGATCAGCCCCGCCAGCCCCAGCGCCAGACCGAACAGGCGGCTGGCCGAGCGCTGCCGCTCCATGAAGACGACGGTGAGAATCGGCTGCACGCCCATGATGGTCGCCATCACACCGGGGGTGACTTTGGTGTTGAGCGCCAGCAGATAGAAAATCTGATAAGCGCCCAACAACACCACACCCGTGGCGATCGCAAACAGCATCGGCCGCCCCCCCTTGGGCAACTTCAGTTTGAGCAGCGGCGCCAACAGCAGAAGCCCACACAGGGCAATCACAAAGCGAATCAGCAGAAAGGCAAACGGCGAAGCGTGCGCCAGGCCCCATTTGGAGAAGATCGCCCCGCTGCTCCACAGCAGAACGAACAGGCTCGTGGACGCAGCCGCGAGCGCGGATTTTTTCGAAAGGACAAACATGAATACCACCTGTAGTCAGGCAAGGAGCCAACTCAGCCGAAGCTGAAATTCAGTAGGTTTTTCTGGCGGGCGCAGGGGTCAGCAGAAACTGCCGATCAGCCCGAAACGCCAACGCCCGGCGGTGATACGACTGCGCACACCGGCGTGCTACTGACAGGTGGAGGGTAATGACTGATCTGCTTGGGCTGCTGATTCCCGCACGGCACGACGCCAGCGTTGACCGCTGAATCGACTACCGCGTTGATGAGGGATGCAGGCATTGGCGCAGATCTTTTTTGAGAGGGTGGAGCGTGAGGCATACGACTCACGAGCGCCGACTATAACCAGCGTGGGACATGGATTGCAATGATTTGGACAAAGGGCCAGCAGGGACAGTTGGCCGCAAGGTGAATAGGCTGGATTGCAATCGCGACACCAAACCATGGGGGACAAGGGCTAATTGACTAAGACTAGTATCGGACAACTGCTCATTTAATGATCAACGCCGGAGACACCATGAAGGCTGCCGTTGAAAAAAAAGCGCCAGGCGCCAGATCGATAAAAGCTGATAGAAAACGCTCTTCCGGAAAGTTGTCTGAACGGGAGTTGCACCGAATCAGAGAAGCATTGGTGAACCCAGCCGCGGAAGAGCCAGGAGGCGTCCTCGCTGGCGCTTCGTTCACCTTCTCTTCATAAAAAAACCGCTCTCAAGGAGCGGTTTTTTATTGCCTGCGATTCAGCCTCAACCAAACAGCCAATACCCCAACAACGTCAACACCACCACTGCCAACACCGGCCGCATCACGCGGTAAGCCTTCGGATGACGGCGCTTCCACTGTTTGACCACGCCACTGAACTTGTCGCTGAAGTTCTTGCTCCAGGCATAGGCCTGGTTGATCCCGCCGACGCGTTCATCATCAAGGTTCTGCGGTGCGGTCGCACGGCCGAGCCAAGCGCTGATCGAGCGATTGATGCGGGTCATGAAGCGGTTGCTCAGCGGACGCTCGACGTCGCAGAACAGAATCACGCGGGTTTGGTCGGTTTCGTTCTTGACCCAGTGCACGTAGGTTTCGTCGAACATCACGTCTTCGCCGTCACGCCAGGCGTAGACCTGGCCATCGACGAAGATCCGGCAATCGTCGGAGTTCGGCGTCGACAGGCCGAGGTGATAGCGCAGCGAGCCGGCAAACGGGTCACGATGCGGGTTCAGGTGACTGCCCCCCGGCAGCAACGCAAACATCGCCCCTTTGACGTTGGGAATCGCGCTGACCAGCGCCACGGTTTTCGGGCACAGGGTTTCGGCAGATGGTAGAGGTTTGTCATACCACTTGAGGTAGAAACGCTTCCAGCCCTTCTTGAAGAACGAGCCGAAACCGGCGTCGTTGTTCTTTTCCGCCGCGCGAATATAGCCCTCATCGAACAAATGCATGGCTTCGTCGCGAATGGTTTCCCAGTTGTCGCGCAGCACATCCAGTTCCGGGAACTTGCTGCGATCCAGGTACGGCTTGGACGGGACGCCGGAGAACAGGTACATCAAGGCGTTGTACGGGGCGAACAGTGCCGAGTGGTTGACGAACTGGCGCAGAACCGGCAAACGCGCCTTGCCGCGCAAATGCACATACAGGATGCTGCCCACAAACAGCAGCAGCACCAATACCTTGGCGGCTAACGAAAAGGTCATCAACGACTCCTTGAATAAAGACAACGCTGCGCAATGCCCTTTACCCGGCATGGCAGCCGGCCATGATAAACACTACCGGCGCCGGGCAAAACCCGCCTTACACAAGATTCAGTGTTAAGAATTGCGCAACAAAGCATTTATTAGCATAACGATCCTGAACCCTGGCTGACCTGAATCAACTCGGTTACTGCTGCGTCTCCTGTTCGGTAAACAGATCACTGAACAACATGCTCGACAGATAACGCTCGCCGGAGTCCGGCAGAATCACCACGATAGTCTTGCCCTGCATTTCCGGAGTCTCAGCCAGACGCACTGCTACCGCCATCGCTGCACCGCAGGAGATGCCGCACAAAATCCCTTCTTCCTGCATCAAGCGCAGCGCCATGGCCTTGGATTCGTCGTCGGTGACCTGCTCGACTCGGTCCACCATCGACAGATCAAGGTTTTTCGGCACAAAACCGGCACCGATCCCCTGAATCTTGTGCGGGCTCGGTTTGATCTCTTCACCGGCCAGCGCTTGGGTGATTACTGGCGATGACATCGGCTCCACCGCTACCGACAGGATCGGTTTGCCCTGGGTATTCTTGATATACCGCGAAACACCGGTGATGGTTCCGCCGGTGCCGACGCCCGCGACCAGTACATCGACGGCGCCATCGGTGTCGTTCCAGATTTCCGGACCCGTGGTTTTTTCGTGAATCGCCGGGTTGGCCGGGTTGTCGAACTGCGCCGGCATGAAGTATTTATCGGCATCGCTGGCAACGATCTCGGCGGCCTTTTCGATGGCGCCTTTCATGCCCTTGGCCGGCTCGGTCAACACCAGTTCGGCGCCCAAAGCCTTGAGAACCTTGCGACGCTCGATACTCATCGAGGCCGGCATGGTCAGCATCAATTTGTAACCACGGGCAGCAGCCACAAATGCCAGGCCAATGCCTGTATTACCCGACGTAGGCTCGACAATGGTCATGCCCGGCTTGAGTTTGCCGCTGCTTTCGGCGTCCCAGATCATGTTGGCGCCGATCCGGCACTTGACCGAATAACCGGGGTTGCGCCCTTCGATCTTGGCCAGAATAGTCACGCCACGCGGCGCGATACGGTTGATCTGCACCAGCGGCGTATTACCGATGGAATGGGCGTTGTCAGCAAAAATACGGCTCATGGCTGGGTCCTTATGCAGCATTGAATTCAGCCTTCAAAGGTATGCCTGTTGCCTGGCGCAGTCCAGTCGGGTCGAACGACTGCGCCAGGCAATAGTCAATCGCTTACATCGTCAGGGAATTGCCGTCATGAAGCGTCGCTACAGTTGGCCACTAGGGATTTTCGCCGTCGTCGTTGTGCTGCTGATCGCGCTGCATATTGCGCTGCCTTACATGGTGCGCGACTACCTGAACGGCAAACTCGCGGATATGGGTGATTATCGGGGCCAGATCACTGATGTCGATCTGGCCCTATGGCGCGGCGCCTACAAGATCAACGGGCTGAAAATCGTCAAGGTCGACGGCAAGGTACCGGTACCATTCGTTAACGCACCGCTGATCGATCTGGCGGTCAGCTGGCATTCGCTGTGGTACGACCATGCTGTGGTGGCGCAAGTGAAATTCGTCAATCCCGAGATCAATTTCGTCGATGGCGGGGCCAACAAGCAGAACTCCCAGACCGGTCAAGGAACCGACTGGCGCGCGCAACTGGGTAAATTGCTGCCGATCACCCTCGACGAAGTACAGATTCAAGACGGCAAGATCAGCTTCCGCAACTTCAACTCAAAACCACCAGTGAACATGAACGCGACCAACGTCGACGCCAGCATCTACAACCTGACCAACGTAGTCGACAAACAGGGCAAACGCGACGCCCGCTTTGAAGGCAAAGCCCTGCTGCTGGGGCATGCACCGCTGGAAACCACCGCCACGTTCGACCCGCTGAGCAACTTCGAGGACTTCGAATTCCGTCTGCGCGCCAAAGACATCGAACTTAAACGAATGAACGACTTCGCCTCGGCCTACGGCAAGTTCGACTTCAACGCCGGCCACGGTGACGTGGTGATCGAAGCCCAGGCAAAAAAGGCCCAGGTCAACGGCTACATCAAACCGCTGCTGCGCGATGTCGAAGTGTTCAACTGGCAGCAGGACGTGGAAAACAAGAACAAGAGCATTTTCCGCTCGGTCTGGGAGGCGCTGGTGGGCGGCACGGAAACCGTGCTGAAGAACCAGGCGAAAAACCAGTTCGCCACCAAAGTTGAGCTCAGAGGCAACGTACATCAGCAAAATATCAGCGCGTTCGAAGCGTTTTTGCAGATTTTGCGTAATGGTTTCGTACAGGCATTCAATGCGCGGTATGAGCGGCCGAAGCCGGATGCGGGTTAGGGTTCATTTCTGGAAAAGCATCCAGATATAGAGTATCGGCGCCAATCTGAATATCCGGGGCCGGCCATTCAACGGTCCAACCTTTATCGCCCAAGATGGCAGTCGCAAAGACTTGGGGATCAAGCAAGGGCTGCAACTGCTTACACGTTTGAATATCTCGACTCAAATCGAGTGTCAGCGCTCGACCATCAACAAAGTCCAGTGCAAGCCGGCAATCAGAGAGTGCAGTAACTGCCGCCAAGCGTGGTCGTTTCATGGATAGCATCAATTCAGCGCCTCCAGGCACATGGGGACTGCTTCGCAGCCCAGCGGGAGCAAGCTCCCTCGCCACAGATTCAGTGGACATCCTGAAGGCTATCGTCAAATCAACGAGGCCTGAATACCGGCCATCGGCCGAGACTGAGTCAACATGTGACGCCCCATTCAGAGACTGAATAAGCCGTCTGCGTTCACAGTCGACCGGCCTGCGCGTTATAGTCGGGCATCCGATTATTTCGCCCCCGCCCTGCCCGTCAGGTCGGCGTTACCGTTCGAGGATTAGCAGATGAAGTTCGAAGGCACCCAGGCCTACGTCGCCACCGATGACCTGAAGCTGGCGGTCAACGCCGCCATCACTCTGGAGCGACCGCTGCTGGTCAAGGGCGAGCCGGGCACCGGCAAGACCATGCTCGCCGAGCAACTGGCCGAATCGTTCGGCGCCAAGTTGATCACCTGGCACATCAAATCCACCACCAAAGCCCATCAGGGCCTGTACGAGTACGATGCGGTCAGCCGCCTGCGCGACTCGCAATTGGGCAATGAAAAAGTCCACGACGTGCGCAACTACTTGAAGAAAGGCAAGCTCTGGGAGGCGTTCGAGTCCGAAGAGCGGGTCATTCTGCTGATCGATGAAATCGACAAGGCTGACATCGAGTTCCCTAACGACTTGCTGCAAGAACTCGACAAGATGGAGTTCTACGTTTACGAGATCGACGAGACCATCAAGGCCAAGAAGCGCCCGATCATCATCATTACCTCTAACAATGAAAAAGAGCTGCCGGATGCCTTCCTGCGCCGCTGCTTCTTCCACTACATCGCCTTCCCCGACCGCACCACCCTGCAGAAAATCGTTGACGTGCACTACCCGGACATCAAGAAGGATCTGGTCAGCGAAGCGCTGGACGTGTTCTTCGATGTGCGCAAGGTGCCGGGCCTGAAGAAGAAGCCGTCGACCTCGGAACTGGTCGACTGGCTCAAGCTGCTGATGGCCGACAACATCGGCGAAGCGGTGCTGCGCGAACGTGATCCGACTAAAGCCATCCCGCCGCTGGCCGGTGCGCTGGTGAAGAACGAACAGGACGTGCAACTGCTTGAGCGCCTGGCGTTCATGAGCCGTCGCGGCACCCGCTAAGAGGCTGATGCCATGTTGCTCAACCTGTTCAATGAAATGCGTGCCGCCAAGGTGCCCGTGTCCGTGCGCGAGTTGCTCGACCTGATCAACGCGCTGAAACAGCGCGTGACCTTCGCCGACATGGACGAGTTCTACTACTTGTCGCGGGCGATTCTGGTCAAGGACGAACGCCATTTCGACAAGTTCGACCGCGCGTTCGGCGCCTACTTCAATGGTCTCGAAAAGCTCGATGATCACTTGCAGGCGCTGATTCCCGAAGACTGGCTGCGCAAGGAGTTCGAGCGCTCGCTGAGCGACGAGGAACGCGCGCAGATCCAGTCCCTCGGCGGTCTGGACAAGCTGATCGAAGAGTTCAAGAAACGTCTGGAAGAACAGAAGGAACGCCACGCCGGCGGCAATAAATGGATTGGCACTGGCGGCACCAGCCCGTTCGGCTCCGGTGGCTTCAACCCGGAAGGCATTCGCGTTGGCGATGCCGGCAAACGCCAAGGCAAAGCGGTGAAAGTCTGGGATCAGCGCGAATACAAGAACCTCGATGATTCGGTGGAACTGGGCACGCGCAATATCAAAGTCGCCCTGCGCCGACTGCGCAAATTCGCCCGCCAAGGCGCGGCAGAAGAGCTGGACATCGACGGCACCATCGACCACACCGCCAAGGACGCCGGTCTGCTGAATATCCAGATGCGCCCCGAGCGACGCAACACCGTGAAGCTGTTGCTGCTGTTCGACATCGGCGGTTCGATGGACGCGCATGTGAAGATTTGCGAAGAGCTGTTCTCGGCCTGCAAGACCGAGTTCAAGCATCTGGAGTATTTCTACTTCCACAACTTCGTTTACGAATCGGTGTGGAAGAACAACATGCGCCGCACCTCCGAGCGCACCTCGACCCAGGATCTGTTGCACAAGTACGGCGCCGACTACAAAGTGATCTTCATCGGTGACGCAGCCATGGCGCCTTATGAAATCACCCAGGCCGGCGGCAGTGTCGAGCACTGGAACGAAGAGCCGGGCTACGTGTGGATGCAGCGCTTCATGGAGAAGTACAAGAAGCTCATCTGGATCAACCCGTATCCGAAAGATACCTGGGGCTATACCTCATCGACCAATATCGTGCGGGATCTGATCGAGGATCAGATGTATCCGTTGACGTTGCGCGGGCTTGAGGAAGGGATGCGGTTTCTTTCCAAATAACCTGCTTTGTCTGTACGGACGCTATCGCGAGCAGGCTCACTCCTACATTTGGAATGCGTTCCCCTGTAGGAGTGAGCCTGCTCGCGATGCTTCTAGCTATCTTTGAAGCGCTGCAGATATTTGGTGTGCTCACGGTGCGCAACCTCCTGCACCACCGGCCGCAACCGCACCTGCGCCCCCGGCAGACACTGCGCCAACCGCGCCAACGCCATCGGCGTCAACGCGCCCAATCGCGGATAACCGCCAATCGTCTGCCGATCATTGAGCAACACAATCGGCTGCCCGTCCGGTGGCACTTGAACGGCGCCTAACGGAATACCCTCGGAAATCATCGGCTGGCCTTGGTATTGCAACGCTTTGCCGAGCAAGCGAATGCCCATGCGATCGGCGCGACTGTCCAGCCTCCAGGCACTGTTGAATGCATCGAACAGACTCTGCCCGCTGAAATGGCCAATCTGCGCACCGAGCACCAGATCCAGTGGTGCATTCGACTTCAGATCCGGCCGCAACGCCAACGGCACTTCCCGTACCCACAGCGATTCCCCGCGATAACTCAGCGTTGATTCCGCGGCCAACGGCAAACCCATGCCATCCAGACCACCGAGTTCTTCACGTACAACCGTGGCGCTACTGCCCAGCACCTTCGGTGCATCAAAACCACCGGGCGCCGCCAGATAGGCCCGAGCCCCAAGCAACGGCTGCGTGAACAGCAACTTCTGTCCTTTACCCAACTTGAAACTGCGCCACGGCGCCAGCGGTTGACCCTCAATCTGCGCGCCAAGATCAGCTCCAGCCAGCGCCAGCAAGCAGTCCTCCTCCGCGATGACGGCAAGGCCGCCGAGGGTGATTTCGATCACCGGCACATCCAGTCCGTTGCCCAGCAACCAGTTGGCCCAGCTCATTGAGCACCAGTCCGCTGCGCCGCCCTGGGTGACGCCCAGATGGCGCACGCCGAAACGTCCTGCGTCCTGCAACAGGCACAGCGGCGTACTCGCTTCAATCGTCAGTCGGCTCATGCCTGCACCTCCAGTGGCGTGTCATCGCCGCCCAGATTGACGAACTCGGCATGACTGACCGCTTCGAATCGCACCGTGTCGCCCGGTTGCATCAGACTGTAGCCCTCGCGGTTGCGGTCGAACAATTTGGCCGGGGTGCGGCCGATCAGATTCCAGCCGCCGGGAGACACGACGGGATAGGCAGCGGTTTGCCGTTCAGCAATACCGACACTGCCAGCCGCGACTTTCTTGCGCGGCGTGTTCAGGCGAGGCGCGGCAAGCACTTCTTCGACCAACCCCATAAACGCGAATCCCGGCGCAAAGCCAAGCGCAAACACCTGATATTCGCGACCACTGTGGCGACGTATCACCTCCTCCACTGCCAGCCCACTGCGCTCGGCCAGCAGGACCAATTCCGGGCCGACGCTCAAGTCATACCAGACCGGCAACACATGACATTGACCGCCAGTTCGCACATTCGGCGACAGGTCGATCAACGCCTCGGCGATCAACTCCCGCGCCTGACTCGGGCTCAGAGCCGTCAGATCGTAATGCACCATCAACGTCGTATAGGACGGCACCAGATCAATCAGTTGCTCGCCGAATACCGCACGCAAACGCTCACTGGCAGCGAGCATCCAAGGCATGTTGGCTTCGACGATTTCATCGAACAGCCGCAGCATCAGGCAATCCAGTGCCACCACTTCAATCCTTGGGTTCATGGCGCACTCTGCTGATTCAAGGCCTCGCGAATGCGCTGCACGGCGGCGACCGAACTGGCGTTGTCGCCGTGAACGCAGAGGGTATTGGCGTGCAGCAGCAAGGCGCTGCCGTCGCTGGCGATGAGGTTGTCGCCACGGGCGATGGTCAGGGCTTGTTCGATAATGGTTTCGGCATCGTGATGCACCGCGCCCGGCAATTGCCGTGAAACCAGTTTGCCGGCGCTGTCGTAGGCGCGGTCGGCGAAGGCTTCGAACCACATTGTCACGCCATACTCATCGCCGATCTGCTGCGCAGCGGAGTTGTCGCGAGTGGCCATCAGCATCAGCGGCAGGCTGCGGTCATAAGCGGCCACTGCCTGAATCACTGCACGCAATTGCGCCGCGTTGGCCATCATGTCGTTGTACATCGCGCCATGGGGCTTTACGTAACTGACTCGCCCGCCTTGGGCTTTGCAAATGCCGTCGAGGGCTCCGATCTGGTAATGCAGGATGTCTTGCAGCTCTTGCGCCGAATACGCCATGGAGCGGCGGCCGAATCCGACCAGGTCCTGATAGGCCGGGTGTGCGCCGATCTGCACGCCGTGGCTCAACGCCAGGCTGACGGTCTTGCGCATGATGCTCGGATCACCCGCGTGGAAACCACAGGCCACGTTGGCGCAATCGATGAAGGGCATGACCTCGGCATCCAGACCCATGGTCCAACTGCCGAAGCTCTCGCCAATGTCGCAATTCAATAGCAGGCGGCTCACGGTGAACACTCCTGTAGGTGCTTGTCTTTTTATCTGTAGGACTGTGCTGCGCAGGTTATCAGTTACTGCGCATCGAGTTGCTTGCCTCGGGTTTCCGGCAGACTCAACGCCGCGATAATCACCACGCCGTAAGACACTGCGGCAAAGGCACCAATGCCTACGCTCAACGGTACTTTCTGGCTAAGCAGACCAATCAGCAGCGGAAACAATGCCGCCAGCGCCCGACCGATGTTGTAGCAAAAGCCCTGCCCCGAACCGCGAATTCGCGTGGGAAACAGCTCGGTCAGAAACGCGCCCATGCCGCTGAAAATCCCCGAGGCGAAGAAGCCCAGCGGGAAGCCCAGCCACAGCATCACGCCGTTGCTCACCGGCAACTGCGTGTAGAGCAGAACGATGGTGAACGAGCCGACTGCGAAGAGGATGAAGTTCTTTTTCCGCCCCAGCAGGTCAGTCAGATAAGCGCTGATCACGTAACCGACGTAAGAGCCGACAATCACCATCGCCAGATAACCGCCCGTGCCGAGTACGCTCAAGCCGCGTTCGTTTTTCAGAAAGGTCGGAAGCCACGAAGTGATCGCGTAGTAACCACCCAGCGCGCCGGTGGTCAGCAGCGAAGCGCGAAACGTGGTGAAGAGCATGCCGGGGGCGAAGATCTCATAGAACTTCGATTGGTTTTCTGGCGTTTGCTGCGCCTTGGCTTCGCGGTAGATCTCCGGATCCTTCACCAGACGGCGGACAAAAATCACAAAAATCGCCGGCACGATGCCGAGGATGAACAGCGCCCGCCAGGCATCTTCCGGCGGCAATACCGAGAACAGCAACGCATACAGAATCGCCGTCAGTCCCCAGCCCAACGCCCACCCGGATTGCACCATGCCCACCGCTTTGCCGCGATCCTTGGCGCGGATGACCTCGCCGATCAGCACCGCCCCGGCGGTCCATTCGCCGCCGAAACCGAAGCCCATCAAGGTCCGGGCGATCAGCAGTTGTTCGTAGTTTTGCGCGAAGCCGCAGAGGAAGGTAAAGAAGGCGAACCACAGCACGGTCAGTTGCAGGGTGCGCACACGACCGATGCGGTCGGAGAGAATTCCGGCGACCCAGCCGCCGATGGCCGAAGCGATCAAGGTGCTGGTGTGAATCAGCCCGGCCTCACCGGTGGTAATGCCCCACATCGCGATCAGCGTCGGCACGACGAAGCTGAGCATCTGCGTGTCCATGCCGTCCAGACCGTAGCCGATCTTGCAGCTCCAGAACGTGCGGCGCTCCTGTTGGTTGATGTTGCGATACCAGTCGAAAGGCCCGGGACGCGCCGTTGCCTTGGGTACTTCTAGGGTGTCGGGAGCACGCATGGCTTATCTCCGCAGGTTTTTTATTGGTCTTGTTCGTAGCCCCGACGACGCCTATCGTGGGGACCGGATGCGTCGATTTTTCGTCGCGCGGCCCTGCTGCGTCCAACGAATAAAAACCCGCCTTAGCCATAAGAAAAATTTGTCACCCGAGCCTTGCCCATGAACCTGAAGTTTCTCGAGACCTTTGTCTGGGTCGCCCGCCTGAAGAGTTTTCGCCTGACCGCCGACAAGCTGTTCACCACCCAGGCGTCGATTTCCAGCCGCATCGCGGTGTTGGAGGGTGAGCTGGGGGTGAAGCTGTTTTTGCGCGATTCACGTGGTGTCAGCCTGACGCCCGAAGGGTTGAAAGTGCTGGAGTATGCCGAGCAGATGCTGGACACCATGTCAGCACTGAAACAGTCGATCGAGACCCGGTCGAGCAAGGTCGGCCGTGTACGTATCGGCGTGATGGACACGGTGATTCACACCTGGCTCAGCCCGTTGGTGGCGCAAATGACCGACCTGTATCCACGGGTGGAAATCGAGCTGGTGGCGGATACTTCGCTGAACCTCTGCGATCAATTGCAAAAAGGCTTTCTCGACATCGTTCTGCAAACTGACCTGATCCGCCATGAAAGCGTGCGCAGTCTGGAGCTGGCCAGCCATCCGCTGGGCTGGATTGTCGCCAGTAATTCGATCTACAACCGCGACTACGCCGACCTCACCGAACTGGCGCAGGAGCGGATCATCACCTACTCGAAAAACTCCCGGCCGCATCAGGACCTGCTGGCGTTGATGCAGGCGAGCGGCGTGATAGCGCCGCGCTTGAATTGCGTGAATTCGGTGTCGGCGATCACGCGGTTGTTGCGTGATGGGTTTGGTATTGGTGTGCTGCCGCCGGTGCTGGTGGCTGAGGAACTGGCGCGGGGCGAATTGACCTTGTTGGCGATTGATCAACGGCCGCCGGACTTGCAGGTGGTGGTGTCGTGGCGGGTGGGGGTTGAGTGGGTCGAGGAGATTGTGACGTTGTGTCAGCAGGTGCTGGTGGGGTATGCGCAGAAGGTCGGTGATGGGTATGTGGTTTTGACCCCTTAACAGCAAAAGATCGTCCGATCGCGGCCCGAACCTTCGGCAGCTCCTACATTGATCTCTGTAGGAGCTGCCGAAGGTTCGGGCCGCGATCGGACGATCTTTTGATCTTGAGCTGTTACAACCCACGCACGTCGCGGTCTTCGATCGGCCGGCTCTGACGCAGGCGCCGGCCACCGAGCACGACCCAATCGATCAAGCGGAACAGGCACTCAACCCCGAACGACAGCAGCAACGCGCCGCTCATGCCCCAGATCATCGCTTCCGGGGTCAGCAGGATCTGGTAGCTGTAGCCGTTCCACGTTTCCTTGCGGATATCCGGATCAGCGGCCAGCACCACTTGAAGAAAGCGGATGTACCACGGGCCTTGCATCGCCTGGAACTGCTTGTCCAGCGCGATCTGACGGCTGAGCAACGTGTTCAGGCTGTCGGCATCGCTGCGAAACACTGGGTCTTCACTGGCGCGATAATGCGCGACCAGCGCCTGCATATCGCCTTTGAAGAATTGATCAGCCGTGCCCTGAAAACCGCGCAGACCGGTCTGCGCTTCGATCAGATGCGCCTCGACGCGTTTCGCGTAATCGTTGATGAAACCCGGCACCTGGACACCAATCAACAGGCCCGCCGCAAACAAAACCAGCCGTACATAACTGAGCAACATGGGGTGCAATCCTTATTCGGTCTTGCCCTGACTGACGCATTCGCCGCGTCGCCACAGGCTCCATTGGCCCGGTTCGTAACGGGTCCAGGTTTCGTTTTCGGTCAAAGGCTCAGTGGCGATCACCGTGACCACGTCGTTGGGCGTGGTTTCCGCCTGAAAATCGACGATCACGTCGACATCCTTCAGACGCGCCGGGCCGAACGGTGCGCGACGGGTGATCTGTGCGAGTTTGGTCGAGCAATAGCAGAACAGCCAGTCGCCATCGCTGAGCAGGCAATTGAACACGCCTTTGCTGCGGTATTCGGCGCACGCGGCGACCAGATCCGGCAGCAGTTCTTCTATATCGACCGGCTCCGGGAATGCTGCACGCACGCGGTTGAGCAAATCGCAGAATGCCGCTTCGCTGTCGGTATCGCCGACCGGGCGGTAGAAGCTTTTGATCGGGGTGAAATCGGCGAGCTGGCCGTTGTGCGCGAAGCACCAGTTGCGTCCCCACAGTTCGCGGACGAACGGGTGGGTGTTGGACAGGCAGACTTTGCCGACGTTGGCCTGGCGGATGTGGCCGATGACCACTTCACTCTTGATCGGATAACGCTGCACCAGATTGGCGACTTCCGACTCGCAACTCGCGGCCGGGTCCTGAAACAGGCGCAAGCCACGGCCTTCATAGAAGGCAATGCCCCAGCCATCGCGGTGCGGGCCGGTGCGGCCGCCGCGCTGCATCAAGCCGGTGAAGCTGAACACGATATCGGTCGGCACGTTGGCACTCATGCCCAGTAATTCACACATGTGCGGACTCTCGGGTTACAGGCGCGGCTCGACCCGCATGCGCTGCGGATTATTCGGCAGAGGTGGACGGCCATAACGGTCATCACCGGCGCCGCCAAACGGTTGATCGTCATCGCGATCATCGGCGCGGGCGGCGGCTTTGGCGGCTTCTGCCTGTTCACGACGCGCACGCGAAGCACGCTCGATCGGGAAGCGGATCGCCACGAAAATCAAGTAGATGCCGAAAGCGATCATGCTGTACATGAACAGATCGGAGATCGCCCGCCAGGCGTTGTTGCCGACCTTGAAGGCCAGGTCCAGCGCGGTGATGGCAATGGACGGCGCAACCTTGGCTTTCACCGGATCAATGATGGTCGGGCTGAACAGCAACACCGCCATCAACACGCGCAGCGGCTCGCGCAACCAGCGCCACATCCAGGTAGTCAGGCGCATCCATACCAACAGGCAGCCCACAGCGGCAAAGGCGTAGAGGCCCCAGGCGATCAGATAGTCGTTCTCGGTCATGGTGTCCATGGCAAGGCAGGCAAAGAGGCGCTTATAGTAACGACTTTTCGCCCGTGCGGCTTGTCCCAATAGACACACGACCTGTGGGAGCGAGCCTGCTCGCGAATACGGACTGTCAGTTGAAACTTTGTTGTCTGACCCACCGCATTCGCGAGCAGGCTCGCTCCCACAGGGGACTGCGGCGGTTTCACGATCCGCGAAAACCTTTATTCCGAACATTGTCCGAGAGCCTTCCATGCCCCAATCCGCCAACGTCATCAGTGCCCCGATCGCCCACAAGGCTGCCGGTGCCGACCCGTATGCCTGGCTGCAGGAGCGCGACACCGACGCGGTGCTCGATTACCTCAAGGCCGAAAACGCCTATCAGGAAGCGCAAACCGCCGATCAAGCTGAACTGCGCGAAGCCCTGTTCGAGGAGATCAAGGGCCGGATTCTGGAAACCGACCTGTCCCTGCCCTCGCCGTGGGGCCCGTATCTGTATTACACCCGCACCACGGCGGGCGACGAATACGCCCGGCATTACCGCTGCCCGCGTCCGGCAGACGATAGCCTGAGCCTCGACGAAAGCCGCGAACAACTGCTGCTCGACCCGAATGTGCTGGCCAATGGCGGTTTTTTCTCACTGGGTGCGTTCAGCATCAGCCCGGATCACCAGCGTCTGGCCTACAGCGTCGACGCCTCGGGCGATGAAATCTACACGTTGTTCGTCAAGGAACTGGCCAACGACAAAGTCAGCGAACTGGAATTCGCAGACTGCGACGGCAGCATGACCTGGGCCAACGACAGCCTGACCCTGTTTTTCGGCGTACTCGACGACACCCATCGTCCACACAAACTGTTCCGTTATCGCCTCGACGGCACCGCTGCCGAAGAAGTTTTCCACGAGCCGGACGGGCGTTTCTTCCTGCACTGCTACCGTTCCAGTTCCGAGCAGCAATTGCTGCTGTCGCTGGGTAGCAAGACCACCAGCGAAGTCTGGGCGCTCGACGCCAATCAGCCGCACCAGCCCTTCACTTGCCTGGCGCCACGGGTCGAAGATCATGAATACGATGTCGATCACGGTCTGCTCGATGGCGTGTGGACATGGTTTATCCGCACCAACCGCGACGGCATCAACTACGCCCTGTACCAGGCGCCGGACAGCGGCACCGCGCCGACCGAAGCCGACTGGCAAAACCTGATCCCCCACAGCGACACAGTGATGCTCGATGGCGTCAGCCTCAACACCGACGCCATGACCCTGAGCCTGCGCGAGGGTGGCCTGCCGATCATCGAAGTTCACCCACACGGTCTGACGCCTTATCGCGTGCAATTGCCGGACGCGGCCTACAGCCTCTATGTGCAAAACAGCCTGGAGTTCGAGAGCGACCGCATTCGTCTGCGCTACGAGGCGCTAAACCGCCCGGCACAGGTTCGCCAACTGCTCCTCGCCAGTGGCGAACAAACCGTTTTGAAAGAAACCCCGGTACTCGGCCCGTTCGACGCCGACGCGTACGTCAGCCAGCGTTTGTGGGCGACCGCGCCGGACGGTACGCAAGTGCCGATCAGCCTGGTGATGAAGCGCGAAATGGTCGGCCAAGCGGTGCCGCTCTATCTTTATGGTTACGGCGCTTACGGCTCGAGCCTTGATCCGTGGTTCTCCCACGCCCGCCTGAGCCTTTTGGATCGTGGTATGGCCTTCGCCATTGCTCACGTGCGTGGCGGCGGTGAATTGGGCGAGGCCTGGTATCGCGCCGGCAAGCAGGAACACAAGCACAACACCTTCAGCGACTTCATTGCCTGCGCCGAGTTTCTGATCCTCAACGGCATTACCACTGCGGAAAAACTGGCGATCAGCGGTGGCAGCGCCGGCGGTCTGCTCATCGGTGCAGTGCTCAACCAGCGTCCGGATCTGTTCGGCGTGGCGATTGCTGAAGTGCCGTTCGTCGACGTGCTCAACACCATGCTCGACCCGGAGCTGCCGCTGACCGTCACCGAATACGACGAATGGGGCAATCCCGAAGAACCGGAGGTTTACGAGCGGATCAAGGCTTACGCGCCGTACGAAAACGTCAGCGCGCAGGACTATCCTGCAACGCTGGTAATCGCCGGCTACAACGACAGCCGCGTGCAGTATTGGGAAGCGGCCAAGTGGGTGGCGAAATTGCGCGCGACCAAGACTGACAACAATGTGCTGTTGCTCAAGACTGAACTGGGCGCCGGGCATGGCGGGATGAGCGGGCGTTATCAGGGATTACGTGACGTAGCGCTCGAATATGCATTTGTTTTCAAGGTTTTGGGCCTGGCCTGAGGAACTCCGTCGGTCACTTGGGTCTTAATTGCAGACCCAAGAGGCCGATACCACACAGATCCCCTGTAGGAGTGAGCCTGCTCGCGATAGCGGTATGTCAGTTAAAGATGATTTGAATGACCGACCGCTATCGCGAGCAGGCTCACTCCTACAAGGGATCGTCTGAAGCCTGAAACAGTGAAAACAAAAAGACCGTGACGACATGTCAGAACCGACCTTACTGAACAACGAAATCCGCGACTGGCTGATGGACTGCGGCCTGTTCGATCAATTGCAACTGGCCGACTTTGCGGCCGCTTCCGGCTACTTCAGCATCAGCACTGTGGCTGAGGGCGAGGCGATTTTCCGCGAGGGCGATGCCGGCAGTTTCATGTGCATCCTCCACACCGGCCAGGTCGCCGTGCAGAAAACCGGGCCCGATGGTCAGGTGATCACTATGGCCACCCTGCGCAGCGGTCGGGCGTTCGGTGAAATGGCCGTTCTGGACGGTGAACGCCGCTCGGCCACCTGCGTCGCCGCGACTAATTGCCAGCTACTGAACCTAGGTAAGGATTCGCTGGAAAAAATGCTCAACGACGCGCCGAAGATCGCCGCGAAGATCATCCGCGCCCTCGCCGTATCCCTGTCGAAACGCCTGCGCATGGCCGACGGTCAACTGGCGGCGCAACAGGTTTAACCGCCGGGGGTTTTCGCTTTGGTGCCGCTCGGTTCAATGCCCGGCACAGGTTGATCCTTGCTCGGCGGGCTGGGCATTTCAATCGGCACCAGCGGCGGGCTGCCACTGCCGGCACCCGACTTGGGAATGTTGATCGGCGTGATCTGCGGATACGGCGTCGGCGTCGCGGTGCCGGGCGCGCCGGGTTGCGGCGCCGGGCTGACCGGTATTGTCTGTTGCGCCTGCACTGCAGTAATCGAGAGCGCGGCCAGGGCAATGACCGTTAGAATGGTGCGCTTCATCAAGGGCTCCGTTTGGCCTCTAGTCTGCGCTCAGGCTACTCCCAACGGGCCTGCTTGCCTTCCCCCTTGTAGAGATTTCCATGAAACGTTTCGTTCTGCTCGACACCACCCCGATCCCTGAAAGCGGCGGTGCCCTGTGCCTGTTCGAATATGGCGAGGACTTCGTCATCAAGATCCAGGGCGGCGACGGCGGGCAATTGATGAACACGCGCATGCACGGCTCCGAAGATGCTCTGGCCGAAATTCCTTGCCGTAAAGTGGCCGGGCGGCCGGACTCACGGGTGCTGATCGGCGGTCTGGGCATGGGCTTTACCCTCGCCTCGGCGCTCAAGCATCTGGGCAAAACCGCTGAAGTGGTGGTCGCGGAACTGGTGCCCGGCGTGGTCGAGTGGAACCGTGGCCCGCTCGGCGAGAAGTCCGGCCGGCCGCTGCTCGATCCGCGCACGGTGATCCGTCAGGAAGACGTGGCCAAGGTGCTGCAAAGCGAACCGAACGGCTTCGACGCGATCATGCTCGACGTCGACAACGGCCCCGAAGGCCTGACCCAGAAGGCCAATAGCTGGCTGTACTCCGCCGCTGGTCTGAATGCCTGTGCCAAAGCATTGCGACCGAAAGGTGTGCTGGCGGTGTGGTCGGCCAGCGCCGATCGGCTGTTTTCCGACAAATTGAAGAAGGCCGGTTTCAAGGCCGAAGAAGTTCAGGTCTTCGCCCATGGCAACAAGGGCACGCGCCACACGATCTGGATTGCCGAGAAGCTCAAAGGCTGAGCTAAACTCTGCGCATAACCGTCATTAGTCTTTTACAAAGGTGAACCCATGAGTTCGTCCACCCCAACCAATACGTCGAAACTGGATCGCATCCTCGCCGACAACCAGCGCGACAAGGAAATGGGCTACCGCGACAAAGCCCTGAAGATGTACCCGCACGTCTGTGGCCGCTGCACCCGTGAGTTTTCCGGCAAGCGCCTGAGCGAACTGACCGTGCACCACCGCGACCACAACCACGACAACAACCCGCAGGACGGCTCTAACTGGGAATTGTTGTGCCTGTATTGCCACGACAACGAACACTCGCGTTATACCGATCAGCAGTATTTCAGCGAAGGCTCGCTGAGCACGCCGAAGATTGCCAAGGCGACGCATAACCCGTTTGCCGCGTTGGCCGGGTTGATGAAGAAAGAAGATTAAAAAGCAAAAGATCGCAGCCTTCGGCAGCTCCTACAGGGTGTACACCATCCAAATGTAGGAGCTGCCGAAGGCTGCGATCTTTTGATCTTATCCCCGTATAATCGCGCTCTTTTTCCCGAAGGCACCCCGCTCGTGGCAGACAAACGGTACAGCTGCATTGGTTTGTATAACCCCAAATCACCGGAGAACGTCGGTTCGGTGATGCGCGCCGCAGGCTGTTATGGCGTGGCGTCGGTGTTCTACACCGGCAAGCGTTATGAACGTGCCGCCGACTTCGTCACCGACACTAAACGCGTGCACTACGACATCCCGCTGATCGGCATCGACGATCTGAAAAAGATCCTCCCGCTCAACTGCGTGCCGGTCGCCGTGGAACTGGTCGAGGGCGCCCGCCCGCTGCCGGAATACACCCACCCGGATCGCGCCCTGTACATCTTCGGCCCCGAAGACGGCTCGCTGGACAAAGAGATCCGCGACTGGTGCGAAGACGTCGTGTACATCCCGACCACCGGCTGCATGAACCTCGCCGCCACGGTCAACGTCGTGCTCTACGACCGCATGGCCAAGGGCTTGAACACCCGCTCCGGGCCAAAATTCCGCTGAAGCGTCGCACATCCGATGGAACGAGCTGACTGCTCTGGCAGTCAGCTTGTTTATCGATTATTCATTGCCTGGAGAAAGATCATGACCGAGCTCAAACGTGTCGAACGTATCGAATCCACCCCGTTCCAGAGCCATCCCGAGCAGAACGTCGAAGGCTGGGAGCGCATCGGCTCATTGGCCGGTGGCGTGATCATGGTCGGCAAGGGCCTGCGCCGTGGCGGTGTGTTCGGCTTGATTCAGGTGGCGATTGGCGGCGTGGCGATGGCGCGCGGGATTACCGGGCACAGTTCGGTGAAAAGCCTGATCGAGAAGAGTCGTCAGGACATGAATAACGTGCGGGCGAAGATCGAGCGGGCCGGCGAAGAGCTGAGCAAGCTCAAGGCCAATGCCGAAGCGGCGACCAGCACTGCCACCGTGACCGGCAATGATTCGGTGAAGTCGCCGAAAACCGGGGTTTGATCCGAGATTTGCGGTGGGGTTGAGGGCCCCATCGCGAGCAGGCTCACTCCTACATTTGGAATGCGTTCACTTGTAGGAGTGAGCCTGCTCGCGATAGCGGTGTCACTTAAGTAATGCAGTATCGAGGACTTTGGATGACTCGCCAAGAACGCTCTCGGCCAGTTGCACAAACTCCTTGGTACTCACTGTCCCCAGATGCATCGCCCCACGCAACACATCATCCAGCGAACGCTTGTTGCGCGTCTTCAAGCGAATCTCGCGATCCAGTTCCTGCAACAAAATCATTGCTTTTGACACCTGCGCCAGGCTGATCTGCGCGCCGCGCAAGGTCGTGACTTTCTCGCTGTCCCTGGCTAGTTTCGCCTGCAAACTCTGATAACGCTCATCGCTCATGCCACCGGCACGGCGCACCAGTTCGATCGCGTAATACTCGGCAAAACCTTCGCTGATCCAGTCACTGCGCTGCTCGTCGTTGATCCGCCCGAACACTTGTGCCAGCTCACGCACCAGCGCGCTGCTACCGCTCTCGCTGACCAGCGGCAATCGCGTATTTACGTAAATGGATTCATGCGCACCGAGGCTGCCGCGCCACATCGGGTCGTTGGCACCGACAATCAACAGTTTGGCCGGATGGCGTGGATAAACCGCCTGCACCTGCGGCCAGACGAATGTCAGCAACGTCAGCACGTCCATGCGACGCATGCCCTGCCCTTGCGGCGAGGCCACGGTGACTTCGGTTTCGCCCAGGCGTGTGCGGCGACTGCCGAGGTGACCGGCCAGCATCCAGCCGGTCGGGCGGTCGAAAAGGCGTGACGGGTTATCGATGCGGAATTTGTTTTTGCCGATGCGTGGCCACGCGGTTTCAACGCTTTTCCAACCATCAGGCAATTCGAATTGCAGACGCGCGACCAGTTCGGTGCCGTCCTGCTGATCGAGTTTGGCCGGCGGTACCAGTTCGTCGCCACGCATCAACGCCCAAGTCGGGGTCATGCGCGTGTCGAAACTGCCGTTCTTGCGGCCGTGGCTGATGCGCACGCGGTAGGTCAGGCTGGACTTTTCGCTGGCGGGGCGCCACACCCCGCGCGCCTGTTTGCCCGGGCTCAGCAGCCACTGGCCGTCAGCCTTGAAGTCGCTGTAATGGCTGCCGTCGCCAAGATCGAAATCGAGACTGCGCACCGCTTCACCCTTGGCCAGGGTCAGGCGTACTTCGGCCTGATCGCTCTGTGGCAACAGGCGCACGTGATAATCCAGATCGACTTTCTTCGCCGCCCAGACCGGCGCGCTCAACGCCAGCAGCGCAACCATCAACGCTTGCGGCAATCCGACAGCCATACGCACTCCTTGGTAAAGCTTGGAACAGCAGGTGTTTAACCTGCGCGGAAAATCAGGTGATCTTCCCAGTCATCTTCCGGCACGCTGCCTTCGGCAAGCATGCGCCCGGACTGGGAAATACGCTCATGGTGCACCGCGTCGCGATCGCCACACACCAGGTGGTGCCACAACGGCAGATCCTTGCCTTCGCTGACCAGTCGATAGCCGCAGGTCGGCGGCAGCCATTTGAATTCTTCAGCCTGACCCGGGGTGAGCTGGATGCAGTCCGGGACAAACTTGATGCGATTCGGGTAGTCGCTGCACTGGCAGGTTTTCAGGTCCAGCAGTTTGCAGGCGATGCGCGTGTAATAAACGCTGTTGTCTTCTTCATCCTCGAGTTTCTGCAGGCAGCACAGACCACAGCCGTCGCACAGCGATTCCCATTCCTGGTGATCCAGTTGATCGAGGGGTTTGCGTATCCAGAACGGTTCGACTTTGGCGGCCATGGCTCAAGCATCAACATCAGGTGGTGAAAAGGCCGCCAGTCTAGTGCTCAAGGCCTTGCGGGCCAAGCGTTGGCGACTGTCGGTAAATCGCGCTTGTCAGCCTAACCGCCTCCACGTAGGGTTTTGCCTCGAATTCATGACTCAAACGTAGCAAGGAATCTCTCGATGAGTGCCAACCCTCGCGTTGCCGATTACGCCATTCACCCGCAATTCACCGACCGCTGGTCGCCGCGCGCCTTCACCGGCGAAGCGATTCCGGAAGAAACCCTGCTGAGCTTCTTCGAGGCCGCGCGCTGGGCACCTTCGGCGTACAACTCGCAGCCATGGCGTTTCCTCTATGCACGTCGCGATACGCCGAACTGGGAGCGTTATCTGGGTCTGCTCAATGAATTCAACCGTAGCTGGGCGCAACATGCGTCGGCGCTGGTGATCGTGATTTCGAAAACCACTTTCACTGCACCGGGTGCCACCGAGGAAACTCCAGCGTTGTGGCACACGTTTGACACGGGTTCAGCGTGGGGCCATCTGGCGCTGCAAGCGAGCATCAGTGGCTGGCACACCCACGGCATGGCGGGTTTCGATCAGGAGCTGACGCGTAAGGAGCTGAATATTCCTGAAGGTTACGCGCTGCACGCGGCCGTGGCAGTGGGCAAACTCGGTGACAAGGCAACGCTGGCTGAATACCTGCAGGCCCGTGAAGAGCCGAGCCCGCGCCGCCCGCTGGATGAACTGGCGGCTGAAGGCGACTTCACCCTCTAAGCCACACCGTAAAACAACTGTAGGAGTGAGCCTGCTCGCGATAGCGGTGTGTCGGTCGACATTAATGCTGTCTGACACACCGCTATCGCGAGCAGGCTCACTCCTACATTGATTGCGGTGTATCAATACCCGCGGTTGAAATCCACTTCCCCGCGCAACGCTTCGCTCGCCTGATACGCCTTCAGGTTCTCGACAAACAACTGCACCATCAACGCCGGTGACGTCGGTGCCGAGCTGTGCCCGGTCAGCAGCAAACCCCACGCGGTCCAGAACGGATGGCGCTGTGGCAGTGGCTCCTGACGGCAAACGTCGATCACCGCCCCCGCCAGATGACCTTCCTTCAACGCGTCCACCAGATCGGCATCAACCACCGCGACACCACGTCCGGCGTTGATAAACAACCCGGTCGGCTTGAATTGCTTGAACAGCGCCGCGTCGTAGATATCGTGGGTGTGCTCGGTGTTCGGCAGCAGGTTGACCACGTAATCCACCTCGCCCACCAGACGCGGCAGATCGGCCATCGAACCGACCTCGACAAACGGTGCCTGCTCACGGGCACTGCTGGCGATGCCGTACAGTTCAATGCCAAATGGCAGCAGGAACTGCGCCACGCTCTGGCCAATGTCACCGGTGCCAACGATCAACACCTTGCGCCCGACCAGACTCTGGCCACTGCGGTTGTCCCATTTGCGCTCGACCTGGCTGACCAGCCGCGCGAGCACTTCGCGCTCATGGCCAAGAATGTAAGTCAGCACATATTCAGCCATCACCTGACCGAAAATCCCCACCGCGCGGGTCAAACGGTAATCGCGGCGCAAACCGTCAGCGAGCAACGGCGTGATACCGGCCCAGGTCGATTGCAGCCACTGTGGTTGATGGCCCTGACGCAGCAGGGTCGCCAATAGATCGGGCTGACCGAGCCACACCGGGCAATCGGCGGCCTGACGGGCCAACTCGGCGGAGTCGCCGCTGGTCAGTACTTCAAGCTCGGGCGCTGCCTGACGCAGCAGCCGGGCGTATATCGCGTGGTCGTGTTCAGCAATCAGAACGCGCATCTTCAAACCTTTCGCAAACCGTGCAGACGGCCGCCGGATTCGGACGGCCATCGCGGTAAAAACAGTTCCAGGGTAAACCGAGACTCAGAACAGAGCCGCGCAGATCAGACCGGGTCGTTACGTCGCAGCAACTCTTCGGGCAAATGCTCGATGTACTCGTCCTCAGCCGGCGGCATTTGCAGGTGGTAGCCCTGCTTGTCGAGGTTTTCCAGGACCACGACGATGTCTTCGCTGGCCAGTTTGCGCTCGGGCGACAGCACCAGATCGAAGGAATGCTTCGGCTTGCCGAAGGCCAGCATCAGCGCTTCCGGAACGCGCTCCAGCGCATCACTTTTGAGCACATAAAGGTACATGCCGCTGCGCTTGGAGCTTTGGTAAATGGAACAAATACGTTTCAAGGCTGTTCTCCGGCGGTGGCCAGGCTGTCGAGCAGCTTCTGACCCATGAGTTCGCGGCGCCAGCCACGCAACGACTCAGGCAATTGGTAAGGACCCTCGGGATAACCGCTTTTGACCAGAGCTTCGAGGGTTTTCTTGCGCAGCATCAGTTCCGGGGCGATGCCCAGGCGCTCGGCCTCAGCCTGACCCAATGCGCGCAGTTGTTTGATCAACGCAGCCGCTTCGATCGGCAATGGCTCGGCTACGGCGGGCGGCCATTGATCAGGGCCCACACTGCCAGAGCGCTTGATCAGATCAAGCAGAAACTGGCCGTCCTGACGCACGGTACGCGGATGCATGTCTTCGATCTTGCCCAACGCGGCGAGGTTATCCGGCTGCGTACGAGCCAACGGCCACAGCGAATGCTCGCGGACGATGCGGTTGCGCGGCAGATCGCGGGCGCGGGCTTCTTTTTCACGCCAGGCGCACAACTCACGCAATACCGCCAGTTGCGCCCGCGAGAGTTTCCACGCCAGTTTGGCCTCGCGATAGACCTCGTAAGGGTCGGTTTCGCGGCGCAGGTTGGCAACCAGTTCGGCACCGTCCTCCAGCACCCAGGCGAATTTGTCGTCAGACAGTTTCGGCCGCAGTTGTACGAAAACTTCCGCCAGATGCACCGCATCTTCGGCGGCGTAGCTGATTTGCGTGTCGGACAACGGACGCTGCAACCAGTCGGAACGGGTCTCGCCCTTCGGTAGTTCGATGCCGAGCACTTCCTGCACCAGCCGCGAATAGCCCATCGAGAACCCGAGGTTCAGGTAAGCAGCGGCCAGTTGCGTGTCGAACATCGGTGCCGGCAGGCTGCCGGTCAGGCGCAACAGGACTTCAAGGTCCTCGCTGCAAGCGTGCAGGACTTTCAGCACCGCCGGGTTTTCCAGCAGTGCGGCCAGCGGTTGCCAGGCATTGATGGTCAGCGGATCGATCAGATAGGCGCGTTTGCCGTCGCCAATCTGCAACAGGCCGGCAATCGGGTAGAAGGTGTCGACCCGCATGAATTCGGTGTCGAGGGCAACGAACGGCAGCTGCTGCCACTCGGCGCAAAACTGCGCGAGGCTTTCGTTGTCGCGAATCCAGTGAATATCGATGGCCACACGGCTCTCCCTTGAAGAATGGCGCGCAGTATATATCGCCACCGGCGATTTACGCGCCTGCGAAGGGCAAGAGCTGTAACGAAATGTCCTGCCAAAGAGCAAGAATAGTCTGACAGAGGAAACAGACAGGCCCGTCACGTCAGAACGACGGAGCCGATTGGCCTCATTCCTTCGCGAGCACGCCGTCAATCACCGCGCCACGGCAACCGGCAAACATGTCCAGACCCGGCTGATAGACCTTGCTCTTGACCTCAAGCAGGCCAAGCATCGAGTGGAACAGGTTGTCCTGGCTCAGAGGTTTATCGCGGCTCATCTGCAGGCAATGGGTGTCGACCGAATAAGCCTTCTGATAGTTGTCGGAAAACCACGCCAGCATCGCTACATGCTTTTGTTGCTCTGGCGCCAGCATGTAAGGCGTTCCGTGCAGGAACAAGTTGTATTCGCCCAGCGACTCACCGTGGTCCGACAGGTACAACATGGCGGTATCGACTTTGTCCTGATTGCTGCGCAATACATCGATCAGACTCGACAGCACATGGTCGGTATACACCAGCGTGTTGTCGTAACCGTTGACGATACTTTCGCGACTGCAATTGTTAAGCGCGTTACTTTCACAAACAGGCGTGAAGTGCTGGTATTCCTTTGGATAGCGCTTGAAGTATTCCGGACCGTGACTGCCCATCTGGTGCAGGACCAGAACGGTGTCCTTGTCCAGGTGGTCGATAAAACCTTGCAGGCCTTGCAGGAGGATTTCGTCGCGGCACTCGCTGTTGGCGCACAGCGCCGGGTCCTTCAGGTTGCTGACATCCTGCAGGGTGACTCGATCACAGGTGCCTTTGCAGCCAGACTGGTTGTCACGCCAGATCACGTCGATCCCGGCACGCTTGAGCACATCGAGTAAACCTTCTTCATTCTTCGCCTTGCTGGCGTCGTAATCCTTGCGACCCATGTTGGAGAACATGCACGGCACAGAAACAGCCGTTTCCGTGCCGCAGGAATGTACATCGGTAAAGGCGATCAGCCCGGCTTCCTTGTCCAGTTTCGGTGTGGTGTCGCGGTCATAACCGAGGATGCCGAAATTCTCCGCCCGGGCGCTTTCGCCCACCACTAACACGGTCAGGGATTTACGCGGCTGAAGCTTCACATCCGGATTGCGCTCAGCGTCTTCACCGATCTTGACGAACGGTTGCTGCGCCGAAACCACTTGTTCACGCAGGTAACCAGCCGAAGCACCAATGTAGTTGCTCGGCACTAGCATCAGGCGAATTTCGTGATGGTTGCGAAACAGTGAAGACAAGCCCTGATAGTTGGCCAGGGCCACGCCGCCAATTACCGCTGCCGAGGCGACACTGACAATAACTTTACTAAGCAACTCACGGTGCCAGCGACGATAATTAATCGGCAACTTCCACAACAAAAATGATGGCAAGACACCAAGCAACAGAATATAAGCAAACAACTTCAACGAGAGCAGATCACGCACTTCCGTTGCATTGGTTTCGGCAAAGTTGCGCAACATGCCGGCATCGATCATTACGCCATATTGACTCATAAAGTAAGCCACGCCGGCGCTGATCAGGAATATCAGGGTCAACAGCGGTTTGAGCAGCGGACGGAAAGCCAGAACCGTCAGCACAATGTTGAATGCCGCCAGGATCATTACCCCAAACGCCACGCGCATGGCGATGCCCTTGCCATCTGCGGTGGTGATCTCGAACAGGTGCTGCCAGAGGACAACATTGCAGCCGATTAAAAGAAAGGCGCTGGCGATCAACGTCACCCATTCCGGGCGCACGGCTTTTAACTTCAACATAGAAAGGGCGATTCCTGAAAAGAAGAGCCTCAGTCCATGAAAGAAATTTCAGTTGTGAAAATTTCATTAACCAAGGCATGACAAACTTTAAGCAGGCAACCATCAATTTTTTGTGAAAAAGACGCCAACGATTAGTTGGACTTTGGTGACGTGATGAAACTTGTGAAGTATTTGAGAATGGTTCAGCTTTTATTCAGTAAACAATGCGTCCCCTGTAGGAGCTGCCGCAGGCTGCGATCTTTTGATCTTGATCTTTAAAGCCAGATCAAAAGATCGCAGCCTCGTTGCACTCGACAGCTCCTACAGGGATCGGTATTTGATTTTTAAAAAGGGCTGTGGATTTTCTGGTTTGCCCAGCACAAGCGGTTCCGCGCCTAATCATCCGCCCTGTCCAAAGGTCTGACGATGGAAAACCTCCGCGCCACCGCTCGCCCCGCCGTCTTGTTGATGCTCGCCATCATTCTCGTCGCGCTCAATCTGCGTCCGTCGATGGCGGCAGTCGGTCCGTTACTGTCGGCCATTCGCGGCGACATCCCGCTGAGCTTCACTGTCGCTTCACTGCTGACCATGCTGCCGGTGATGGCCATGGGCCTGGCGATGTTTTTCGGTATTGGCATCAGTCAACGGCTGGGTGAGCAACGGACGGTATTGCTGTCCTTGCTGATCATCGGCCTGGCAACATTGTCACGACTGTTTATCGACTCTGCTGCCCAATTTATTGCAAGCGCCGTGCTGGCCGGCATCGGCATAGCACTTATTCAGGCGTTGATGCCGGCGCTGATCAAATCGCGCTTCGCTGACAACGTCGCGCTGTGCATGGGTCTATACGTCACGTCGATCATGGCTGGCGCCGCGCTTGCCGCCTCGCTCGCGCCGCTGGTGCTGATGCAAACCGGGAGCTGGCGCAGTGGTCTGGCCTTCTGGGCGATGCTGGCTTTACTCGCGTTTGTGTTCTGGTGGTTCCAACGCCGCCAGCAACCCTCCACGGAGATGGCGGTAGCCAGAAAAGACTCGTTCCTCGCCAATTCCCGCGCCTGGTTACTGGCGATCTTCTTTGGTTTGGGGACAGCGTCCTACACCTGCGTGCTGGCCTGGCTCGCGCCGTATTACGTGGAAAAAGGCTGGAGTGAACAAAACGCTGGGCTGTTGTTGGGTCTTCTGACGGCCATGGAGGTGATTTCCGGCTTGGTGGTGCCGGCGATCGCCAATCGCAGCCGGGATCGACGCGTGATTCTGATGGCGTTACTGATGCTGATCATCAGCGGATTTTGCGGCCTGATCCTCAGCCCACAACAGCTCAGCCTGCTGTGGCCGTGCCTGTTGGGTTTGGGTATTGGCGGTTTGTTTCCGATGAGCCTGATCGTCTCGCTCGATCACCTCGACAACCCGCAACGCGCCGGTGGGCTGACCGCGTTCGTGCAGGGCATCGGTTACTTGATCGCCGGCCTTTCGCCGCTGCTGGCCGGAATGATCCGCGATTGGCTTGGGAGTTTCGAATGGGCCTGGTGGGCGCTGACCGCTGTGATGGGAGTGATGCTGTTAATGGTGTGGCGCTTCGATCCCAGGCATTACGCCCGACACTTTCCCGCGTCGAGATAAAGGCTTCTGGCCACATTTCAGTGGTTTTGTCGGGGACGTCGTGTTCGTAAAACTTTCTGTCCCACAACTGACTGTGAAACGTCCTACAGGGCTTTATCCTGGCACCATCGTTCCGTTAGGATCATTCGCACACGTTTGCGCGGATTCAGCGCAAGGAGCACAGCGAGACGGAACGGATGCTGAACAGTAACTTGCTTCGAAAGCTCGACATGCAGGATCTCATGGTGTTTATCGCTGTTTATGAGCAAAGCAGCGTTACCGATGTTTCAGAAACCCTGTTCGTCAGCCAGTCCACCGTCAGTTACTGTTTGAAAAAACTGCGCACCAGTTTCGAAGACGAACTGTTCATCAACACCCGCACCGGCATGCGTCCGACCTACAAGGCCAGCACCATGTACGGCCATGTGCAGAAGATTCTGGAAAGTATCAACCTGTGCCACGCCGGCGCCCCCACGTTCGACCCGACCCGGCAAGCCGTCACCTTCAACATCTGCGCCCCGGAATACTTCGAGCAACTGATTCTGCCGCGCCTGTTGAAGCGTTTCGACTTCGACGATTTGCCGGTGATGGTCAACATGCACAAGTTCGAGACCGATGTGCCGGCGGATGAGCTGCGCGACGGCAGCCTCGATCTGGTGATCAGCTTCGGCCCCAACTTCCACCGCCATCACACCGACCTGAAATCGCGGATGCTGCTGGAAGATGATCTGGTCTGCGTCTTCGACAAACGCGCCACGCCACTGGAGCCGCGCCTGAGCCTGCAGGCCTTTACCGAACGCCGGCATGTGTTCCCTACACCGTGGACGTCGACCACCAACATGGTCGACGGCTGGCTGGCGCGGCAGGCGCAAAAACGCCAGATCGTTGCGCGCTCGAACAGCTACAGCGCGGCATTAAAAATGATCACCGGGACCGACTTCATCCTCACCCTGCCACGCCGTATCCAGCGCTTGCTGACCAACGAGGCGGTGTTCAATCACTGCGAGGCACCAAATGGCTTGCCGGGCTTTACCCTGGACATGCAATGGAGCCAGAGCGTTGATCAGGACAGCGCCAATCTGTGGTTGCGCGAGCAGGTGGTCAAGGTGTGCAGCGAACTCGAAGCGGCCTGAGTCCTACACGCCAATAGCGGTTTTGCTGTAGGACTCGCGATCCATGTCGACCAGTTCGACACACAGCTGCACCTCGACACCGGCCGGCCATTCGCACAGGTCCTGCAAGACTGCCAACAGGCTTTCTGACAACTGCTTCTTGATCTGCGGCGAACGCCCGCTGAGCAGCGCCAGCTTCACATAGACGAAGGCGCGCTCGGCCATGGCGGTTCCGACCTTGAAGGTCTCGACTTTCACCGCACGGCTCTTGATATCGAACTCCGCCGCGAACTGACCAGAGCCCACCAGGGTGTTGTTGAGCCGCATCAACGCGACATCGGCGTTCAACTGCGGCAGGTTGGCGGTGTATTCCATGTGCAGGTGTGGCATTGCAGGTCCCCGGTCAGTTGGCAGAAAGGTCGTACATATAGCACATGCGGCTCATCACCAATCCCTGTAGGAGCTGTCGAGTGAAACGAGGCTGCGATCTTTTGATCGTGAGATTTGAAGATCAAAAGATCGCAGCGTGCCGCAGCTCCTACACGGTGTCATGGCTCAGGCTGCGGTCAATGGCCGTTCGCTCATGAATTGCTCCAGCCGCGAACGCAACCAGCGCTCCGCCGGATCGCTGTCGACGTGACTGAGCCAGACCATCGACAAATCCAGCGTCGGCGTCTTGAACGGGAACGGCTCCTTGAACAGTAACCCCGAAGTGGCCATGGCCGCCGCCGTGTTATCCGGCAGACTGGCAATCAGGTCGGTGCCGGCCAGCAATGCCGGCAATGCACTGTATTGCGGCACCGACAGCACCACCTGACGGGTGCGCCCGAGTTCCGCGAGCCACTCATCGGCAAATCCACTGACATTGGCCGTGTGCGAAACCAGCACGTGCGGGCGTGCGCAATATTCATCCAGCGTCAGCGGTGTATCGCTGGCGTCGGCGCGCAGGATGCTCGGCTGAATGTGCCGCAGCAGTTTGCGCTTGGCATTGGCCGGCAAGCCACGCGTCTGGCTGATACCGACCGTGATATCACCCGCTGCGAGCAGATCGGGGATGCGCCAGTAATCGACATGTTGCACCACGAACACCACGTTCGGCGCTTCCTGGCGCAGCGCACGCAACAGCGGCGGCAACAGGCCGAACTCGACGTCATCGGACAGACCGATGCGGAAAGTCATGGTGCTGACGGCCGGATCAAAATCGCGGGTCAGGCTCAGCGCCACTGACAACGAGTCCAGCGCAGGCTTGAGATGGCGAAAAATATCTTCGGCGCGGGCGGTCGGTTCCATGCGGTGGCCGACGCGGATAAACAGCGGATCGTTGAGCATCGTGCGCAAGCGATTGAGCGCCGAACTGATGGTCGGCTGGCCGAGAAACAGCTTCTCGGCCGCGCGGGTCACGTTGCGCTCGAGCATCAAGGTCTCGAACACCACCATCAGGTTGATGTCGGCCTTGCGAAGTTCATTGCGGTTCATCCATTGCCCCCTGCCCCCCCGGAATACCGGCAGTGTAGAAAGGCCGGGGCCCCGGCGTCCATCGCCACGGTGCGTCAGTTCACCGTCAAGCGCTTCAAGCCCAGCCCCATGACCCGTGAATCATCATTGATGCCCAATTGTTCAGGGCTGATGGCGTCGGGCAATTGCAGCTCGATCGTCAGGCGATCATCGCCCGCCAGGCGCTGCCGGATGCTCTGGGTGATCGGTATTTCCAGATGATTATCCTGATGTTGCACCATGCGCGTAGTCAGCACCTGCTCGCCATTCAAACTGACGATCACTCGCTGCGCCGGGTGTTGCGGCATAACGAATGCCATGACATCCAGCGCAATCGAGCGCGCCTCGGGTGACACCCGCAAGTCGATCTGTGCCTGCTGCCCCGTCGACCATGTTCCCCAGTTTTCCGGGGTCGACCAGCCGTTGGCCAGTGGCCGGGCGGAGTAGTTGAAGATCAGCGTCTGACCGGGGCGCATCAATGCCAGTAGTGACATCCGCCGTCCTTCATCCGGCATGCTCAGGCACTGCGAACAACGCTTCCAGCCCGGCGCCAGCACCACCAGGCCATCCACGCGGGTCAGCAGGTCCGTTTCACTGTTGATGCTTTTGGCAGCATCGGCCAGCACGGAGTCGTCGAGGATGTACAAGGAGTCGGCATCGTATTGCCCTGACTCAAGCATGTGCCGGGATTTTTGTCGGGCCTGCTCCAACGCTTTGGAACTCATGCGCCCCAGATAAACGGCGTCGGTTTTCAGGCCATGGGTCGCGGCGAAATCGGCAATCACTTGCCAGCGCTCAGACTGATTCTGCGGCATCAGACTGCGGATGTTCGGGTAATGCGCCGCCGCACTCACCCAAAACGGATCACGCATCGGCGTTGGCCATTCTGCGGACGGCGTCATGATCTTGCCATTGCGCAAGCCCATCCAGCCGTTGCGCGTATCGACGACCTGTATCGTCAACGCGATCGCCAGCAATGCGACGACGATGCGTGGCCGGTAACCGCGCACCAGCAGAAACATCACCAGCAGAATTAGCGCGTACAACACCGGCCAGAACATCCGCCCCGAGGCGCGAAAAACATTCGCCAATTTGATGGCGATTTTCGGTAGCGGGTAGCTGAAGGTGTGTGCGCCAACACCAATCTGGTTCGATAGCGCAAACAACGATAAACCGATCAGCGCCAGCATTAGCCAAGGGCGAAGGCGAAGCTCATCCTTCAGCGGCTGGCGATTTCTCAGAAAGGCAATCAGCGCCAACGGCACCAGCAACAGCACACCCAGACCCGGATAATTGAAGCCTTCGTAATCGCCGCTGGCTTTTGGCAGGTCCGGCAAAATCAACGACCAGCCGGCCGGATCCAGTGGCGACAGCAGGTTCATCCGGTACAAACCGAAACCGCCGGATTGCGCGCCATCGGCAATAGCGAAGTAACCGACCTGCCAGCAACACACACTCACCACGGCAAACAGCGAAACGCCTTCGAGCAGGCCCTGACGTCGCGTCAATTGTTGGCTGAAGGTCTTGCCGAGCAGATCCGCCACCCAGATCAGCGCCACCATCGCCAACAGGTAGGCATGCACCATCGCCGTCACCGCCAGCAGCGCGCCCCAGGCCAGACGACGTCGATACAGGTTCGGTAATAACGCCAGGTACAGTGCCGCCAGAATAAGGAAATGCCCGGACAGGGAAAGGTGCCCGCCCATGCGCAGGAACATCGGCGGCGAAATGACCAGCAATCCAGTGCCCAGCAGGCGGATCAACGGATTGCCCGTCATCAACCCCAGCAGTTTCCAGCCGAACCAGGCTTGCAGAACGAAACACGCCAGCAGCCACAGACCGAAATACTGGAAGGTCGCCGGTAACCACGCATTGAACGGCTTGAACAACAGCGCCAGCAGCGGGTTGGAGTCGGAGAAAATGATCGAATTGCCCAATTCCAGACCATAGGACGGGTTAAGGCCCAGCGGAAAGATCCAGGGTGAATGGCGGAAATATGCCCAGCCCAGATAATGCGTGGCCGGATCGCCCTGCTCCAGCCAGGCAATGTTTTGCGGATCGAGCGCTTGCGGCCCGATCACGCAGAAAAATGCCACAACGCCGAGCAGTAAAGGCAACAGGCCCAGCGCCGGATGGTGTCGTGAAGCCTTCATCGATAGGTCCAGAAATTGTGCAAGACAAAGGTGAACGCCGGAATCGTCAGCGCCACCGCGACGATGCCCAGCAGATAGTGCAGCCCGGCAATCTGTGCGGCCCAGGCAACCAACATCGCCAGAAAAAAGCCACCTACGGACACCAGCAGGAAACGCAGCAGCGTTCGCCCGTGCAAACGGGCAGAAAAACTCCAGGTGGTGTTGATCACGTAGGACACCACGGTCGCTACGGCAAACGCCACGCCGTTAGCCAGCGGCGGCTGCGCGGCAATGAATTTGATCAACAGTACCGCCACCAACGCATGCAACGCGGTGACGAACAGGCCGGTCACGGCAAAACGCACACCACGCTGGATCAATGCGTTTTTTTCCGCCGAGGTCACGGTTTGCGCGCCAGCACGAACACACTCAACCCGGCCAGACGGTTGATGCCCAGCAATGGCAGCTCGAGACTGCACAAGGTCTTGAGAACGCCGTTGACCAGTGGGTGATGGCGTTTAAGCTGCGAGCGCGGCGGTTGCGCTTGCGCGCCTTGCGGCAACAAGCGCAACGCCGCCGCAATCGGGAACACCGCGCCGAAATAATAAGCACCGCGCTGCACCGTCAAACCCGCGTCACGCGCCAGTGTTTCGAACTGCGCCAGCGTGTAGCGGCGCTTGTGTTCGAGAAAGTCGTCGTGACCGCTCCACAGAAACTGAAATGCCGGCACTGTCATCAGGAAACGACTACCGGACGGCACTTTATCGACGTACATTTTGAGCAGGCCGAGGTCGTCATCGACATGCTCCAGTACGTCCATCAGCAACACCAGATCGGCATCGATGGTCTCGATCCCGCGACGGTAGTGCACCGGTTTGCCGGCGGTGGTAGTGCTGGAGTCGGCGGTATAGCTGATATCCACGCACCACGCTTCACGCGCATCGGTGTGCGTCAGCAAATGGTGGGAGAAAAAACCCGAACCGGCGCCGACATCGAGGATTCGGCCGATGGTTGCATCTCCCAGCAAACGCCGGGTGGCCGCGGCTTTCGAACAGTAATACCAATGCTCGTTGATGCTGTCGCCGAGGATGTCGGTTTCCTTGAGATCCATGTATCAGTCCTTGGGGTCGTAGACGCGACGCACCAGAAAAACCGGCCGGCGTTTGGATTCGATATACGTGCGGCCCAGGTACTCACCGAGTACGCCGATGCCGATCAATTGCAGGCCACCGAGAAAGGTCACGGCCACCATCAGCGAGGCATAACCGGGCATGTCGACACCGTGAATCAACGTACGCACGACGATGAACATGGCGAAGGCGAAAGACACCAGCGACACCAATGCGCCGACATACGTCCAGATCCGCAATGGCTCGGTACTGAAACTGGTGATGCCTTCCAGCGCGAAATTCCACAGGCGCCAACCATTGAACTTGCTCTGCCCCGCCACGCGCTCCGGGCGCTCGTAATCGACGTGGGTAGTGCGAAAGCCGACCCAGGCGAACAGGCCCTTCATGAAGCGCCGGGATTCGGGCAAGGTCAGCAAGGCATCCACCACGCAGCGATCCATCAGACGAAAATCACCGACGTTTTCGGGTAAAGGCTGTTCGGCAATTTTGTTGTGCAGGCGGTAAAACCAGTGAGCCGAGGTCTGTTTCGCCCAAGTGTCGCTGCGACGGCTGATGCGGTGACCGAGCACCACTTCAAAGCCTTCACGCCAGCGCTCGATCATCTGCAGAATGACTTCCGGGGGATCCTGCAAGTCAGCATCGATTGGCACAACGATCTGCCCGGTCGCGATCTGCAAACCGGCAGACAACGCCGCTTCTTTGCCGAAGTTGCGGCTCAGGTCGACGATACGCAGGCGCACATCCTGGCGCTGATGTTCGAGCAGGCGATCAAGGGTCGCGTCTGTGCTGCCGTCGTTGACGAACACCAGCTCCAGATCGATCAACGCCTGTGCCTGAAAGACTTCATTGATGCGCCGCAAAAAGGTGTCGAGGCTGTCCTCCTCGTTAAAAACGGGGACCACCAGCGATAACGTCACCTGCCCGGCCTGTTGCGTTCCGTGCTCAGTCAAAGGAGTGCTCTTCTTATAGTGTTTGTCGGTCGCCGAACGATATTCGACGCCATGAGCCGTCCCGTATTAAGCAGGAGCGTCGACGGCGTTGCAAGGCGCAGACGGCGTCATATTGGCCAATCCAGAGGCCTATCCACACGCTCTAGCCCGCGCCCTTCAGAAACATCCGCGAACGATTGGAAACAAATGTCCGATAGCCAAAAAAACCGTCTGCGCTAGGCTTGCGAGCATGCGCCACACAGGCTGTCGCACAATGAATCGCATGGAGCGAACTGAATGTATTTCGAGATTTACAGGCAATCCAGAGGCACCCCGAGCACCGGCAAAGGACAATGGCGCTGGAGACTGAGGGCGGGTAACCACGAGACCATCGCCAGTGGCGAGTCGTATGTGAACAAGGCGGATTGCTTGCATGTGATCGGGCTGATCAAGGCTGTGCAGGGGGAGACGCCGGTCAAGGTGATTTAGCCGCTCTGCACGACCCTGCGGAAATGGAAAAGCCCCACAGTTTGAAGACTGTGAGGCTTTTTTCGGGCTCGAACACGCTTGGGCGCTTTGCGCGACGGTGGGAAAGACCTGACAGAGACCCGCGCGCAATGCAGGCCTCTTGTTCAGTCCGCCAGCCAGGCGTTTCGCCACGCCAACAGATGCTCGTCCTTGAGCATCCAGTGATCAAGTACAACGCTGCGCAGGGCCTGCCCAGCCCTGGCGCTGGCATCGGGTTCGGCAAGATGTTCGCGAATAGCGGCAATCCAGTCTTGCGAACGGTTCCTGACCCTCGTCACCGGGAAATCCCCCTGATAACAAACGATGTCCGAGCAGATCACGGGGAAACCACAGGCGCCATATTCCAACAAGCGCAAATTGCTTTTGCAGGCGTTGAAAAAGTTGTCTTTCAGCGGTGCCAAAGCCAGGTCCAGGTTCAGGCCGGCCAGTCTTTGCGGGTATTTTTCAATACTCACCCCTCTATGAAACTCATGGACATAGGGACGCAGCGCTGGTGGGCACATTCCCATGAACACCCATTCAACTTCCCCTTCCAGCGCACGAACCACTTCGGCGATGACTTGCAGGTCGGCGCTGTGACTCGAGCCGCCGGCCCAGCCAACCCGAGGCTTGCGGCCTTGCTGGCGCCGGCTGGTCAGGTCGCTCCACCAGTGGCTCGGCAGACGGTTTTCCATCACCCGGATGTCGGTATTGAAGCCCTTCAGCGCATTGGCCAGCGGTTCGGTCGACACCACCAAGCGATCGCACAGCCCTACCGCTTTCTTCAAGCGTTTGGTGATGTCTTTGGGCAGCAATTCGTGGTTCAAGTTGCCTGCGGGCACGTCAAGAATATAGTCATCCAGCTCGTAAACCTTGAACGCCCTGGAGAATGCCTTGGTGTCCTGCATGTACTCCAGATGAGGCGTTGTGTGCTGCCCCTGGAATATGATCGTGTCCGGCGCAATGCGCTCCAGTTCTGTCGGTTGCAGTCCCTCGTCGCTTACCGTTCCGCCGATCAGCTGCGCGGCTTTCAGGGCAGCGAAAGGCTGACGCACGCGGTAGTGTCCGCTGCCGAAAGAGTCGAGGGGGTGACACAGCACGTGAGGCAACTCACGACTGGCAAACGGGTGCCAGTCCGTATCGGTGCGGTATTTGGAGGAGAAGCCACTGCCCTCCAGGGTCAGGTTGCGGTTGTAGGCCGGATCGTTGGCGATTTGCGCAAGCCAACGCTGGTACATCACCGATTGTTCGCCCTTGAACCGTTTGCGCTTGGCTTCTTCCTTGGTCGTGTCGACGTTGTTCTGGCTCACACTGGCTTCGTGAACGAGCAGCACATAGGGCGTCCAGACGATCAGCCGTCCAGCCTGGCCGACTTTCAGACACAGATCCACATCGTTAAAGGAAACGGCCAGGCCGACCTCGTCCATTCCACCCACTTGCTGGTACAGCTCGGTGCTGATCATCAGGCAGGCGGCGGTGACAGCGCTGTAGTTCTGATCAAGATGCAAGCGGTGAAGGTAGCCGTTGGACTGCATTGAATCGCCGATAAACGGGTGGTCTGCAACGCCACGCAACCCGAGTACCACACCTGCATGCTGAACAGTCCCGTCGAGGAACAACAGTTTGGCGCCCACTATCCCCACTTCTGGCCGCTGGGCGTGATGCAGCAGCGCACCAAGCCAGTCGCCATCAATGATCGCCGTGTCATTGTTGAGCAGCACCAGGTAATCGCCGTGGGCATGGCTGGCGGCAAAATTATTGATCGCCGAATAGTTGAACGGGTGCGGATAACGCAGGATGCGCACCTTGGGATTGTTCAACAGCTCCATACCGTTGAACCAGTCCCGGGCTTCGGCGGTTTCGCTGTTGTTGTCGACGATGATCAGTTCGTAATTCGTATAGCTGGTTTTCTCCATGATGCTTTCGATGCAGCGCAGCAGCATCGGCAGGCAGTCCTTGGTGGGAATAAGGATCGAGACCAGCGGCTGCTCCGCATGGCGGTAGACCACACGATTAGCCATTGGCAAAGGTCCGGCCTGCAGCTCATGAGCCACGCCCAGCCGCTGCAAGTGCGCCCCGACGATGGCTGCCGAGTTTGCGATGACTTGGGGTTCACTGAGCCACTGGGGGAAATTGATGGCCTGATGCACCAGCACATCCGCGAGGTGCCCGACAGTCCCCAGGCCGTGTGTTTCAATCAGCCGAAAAAGCAAATCGTGGGGCGCCAGTTCGCTGAAGGCGGGATCAAAGCCGCCAGCAGACAACGCGGCCTCGCGACTGAAGGACAGTGCGCGGCCGACATACGGATAACTGCGCAACATATCCAGATTCAAATCCGGCTTGAATACCGGACCCTGGCAGCCTTCAGCGGTCAGTGAGTCTTCATCGCTGTAGCAAGCGCTGACGCCGGGATTCAGCGCGATGCCTTCAGCGAGCAAAAGCAGCGCGTGAGGATCCAGTTCGTCTCCGCCCCGTAACAGGTACCACCAGTCGACGTCGATCTCCTGCAACAGCTGATTGAGCTGGCTCGGCCAGGATTCGGCCAACGGCAGCCAGACCAGATTGTCGGCCGGCGTAACGCCTACAGGTTCGGCATCGGAGAGCACCACGATGGCCGCCGCCTGATAAAGCTGGTGATCGATGCTTGCCAGGCTGGAACGCAACAGTTCGATGTCACCCACGGTGTCGGTCAACACCAACAACACGTCCGGTTGCCGCGGCCAGCTCGCCAGTCGCGCGGGTAAACCTTCGACCTCGACGGCAGCCAGTTGCCGACTCGCCAACCAGCGCTGATAAAGGTCGATATTGCGCTGCTGGCGACCAACATTCGCCAGAACGCCGAAAAATCGCTCCAGAGTGTGTGCGAGGGTGCCGTCGAGCTGGCCGCTTTCCGCTTCGAAATCGTTGCTCGTGAGCTGCATCCGCTCCAGTGGGGCAAACACTTCAGTGCGCGCAAAGAACATGGTGCCGGCAAAATAATCCGCTTCGTTGATGCCTTGCGGATCAACGCCGCCACGCTCGGCCAGGGTGACAAGCAAGGCGCGATTGCTTTCGCTGAGGAATCGGGTGACTGGCAGCAGGTATCGCTGGGGACCCAGCATTGGAACGTGCAGCGGGTCGGCAAGGTGTTCCAGCGCTCGACTGAATCGTACCGGGCCCAACAGGTCATCGAACAGTTCAACGCCCCAATCGTTGTCCCCGCCCAAGTGCAGCGAACGCTTGGTGTGCAGCTTGACCAGCGTGCGGATATTATCGGCACGCAAGAACGGCAGCACCCGCAGAAACGGCAAAACGTCCCTGCCGTGGTTCGGCACCCGGTATAGCGAAAAACTCAATGTACTGGCCGTCAGCTGAGCACGGACCTCATCGTCACGACCGGCTACGCAGGTTACGTAAAGATGCAGGCGTTCAGGCAGTTTGATCAAACGGCGCAGGATATCCTGCAGCACTTCGGGGTAATACGCATGGATAACCACGCCGACTGGCGGCTCGCCATCCTCGAATACCGGCGGCTGCGCAACCAGTACTTCGCACCCGTCGACGTGGGGAGCGGCGCTGCTGCCTGACTTGACGGACTGACGTTCAGAAGCGCGGTGAGCACCTTGGGTTGATGGTGGAATCATCATATTCAAACCAATTCAAATAGGGAGCGAGGCTGGAACTCGCTGGATGCGCTTTTCTCGGCCGAGGTGAGCAAGTCTCCACTTTAGTGAAAGCGCTGGCCTCATGGCTGGACAGAGGATAAACGACGACGAGTTTGATCTGGCGGCCGATCGCTGGCCAATAATGAAAGCCCCCTACTCTGCGAACGCGGCTTTAAATGGGTCGGCGGGTCCTGTGAGCGTCGTATCTCTAATGTCGGCAGAGGCTCTATTTACTTAAATTGCCTCTCTGCCAATGACCTCAGCGTGCAAAACGCGCTTCAGCACCCTCGCTACAGCCACGAATACTGGATTCGCAGAAACGAAAAAGCCCCGTAGATTTTCATCTACGGGGCTTTTCCTATGTAATGGCGGAGAGATAGGGATTCGAACCCTAGGTACCGGTGAAGGTACAACGGATTTCGAATCCGTCCCATTCGGCCACTCTGGCATCTCTCCAACGGCGCGCATCATAACAACACTTTTACCGAAAGCAAACCCTCTTTCGAAAATTTCTCCGTGCTATCAGATGCTTGCGTCGATTAAAGCGGTACGCCCAGACGATTGGCGACTTCTTCGTAGGCTTCGATGACGTCACCGAGGCCCTGACGGAAGCGGTCTTTATCCATCTTCTTCTTGGTGTCCTTGTCCCACAGACGGCAGCCGTCCGGGCTGAACTCGTCGCCGAGGACGATCGAGCCGTCGCTGAACACGCCGAATTCAAGCTTGAAGTCGACCAGCAACAGGCCGGCGTCGTCGAACAGCTTGGTCAGGACTTCGTTGACCTTGAGCGACAGTTCTTTCATGCGAACCAGTTGCTCGGCGGTGCCCCAGCCGAATGCCACGACGTGGGATTCGTTGATGAACGGGTCGCCCTTGGCGTCGTCCTTGAGGAACAGTTCGAAGGTGTAAGGGTTGAGCTTCAGGCCTTCTTCCACGCCCAGACGCTTGACCAGGCTACCGGCGGCGTAGTTACGCACGACGCACTCGACCGGGATCATGTCGAGCTTCTTCACCAGCACTTCGTTGTCGGCCAGCAGTTTGTCGAATTGGGTCGGAATGCCGGCCGCTTCGAGTTTCTGCATGATGAAGGCGTTGAACTTGTTGTTGACCATGCCTTTGCGGTCGAGCTGCTCGATGCGCTTGCCGTCGAACGCCGAGGTGTCGTTGCGAAACAGCAGGATCAAGCGGTCAGCGTCGTCGGTCTTGTAAACCGATTTGGCTTTGCCGCGGTAGAGTTCTTCACGTTTTTCCATGATGGGCTCCGCTTGCTAAGTAGGTGGGCTAGGCGATGTGGCGCCAGTCGAGCCCTGAATCTTGATCGGCCAGTTGCAGCCAGTCCGGGTCGCACCCGAGGGTGTCGACAAAACATTGCCGGGCCAGCTGCGGCAGGTTGTTCTTGCTGCTCAGATGGGCCAGAACCAGGTGTTGCAGACCTTGCCAGCCCAACTCCGACACCAGGAATGCCGCCTGATGGTTGTTCAAATGTCCCAGCTCGCCGCCCACCCGCTGCTTGAGAAAGTACGGGTAATGACCACGGGCCAGCATGTCGCGACAATGGTTGGATTCGATCATCAACGCATCGAGATCCCGATAACCGTCCAGCACCCGCTCGCAGTAGGAACCCAGGTCGGTCAGCAGGCCGAAACGCCGCTGCTCGTGATCACTGAAGACATACTGGGTCGGTTCCTGCGCATCATGGGCCACGGCAATGACCCCGATGTTCAGTGCACCGATCTGCAGTTGCTCGCCGCCGGCCAGAAAGCCTGCGGGTTCGATCGGTTTGCGCATCCCGCGCAGTGTGCCGCGACTGAGGTAGACCGGTAGATTGTAGCGCCGAGACAGCAAACCCACGCCATGCACGTGGTCGGCATGTTCGTGGGTTACGAGTATCGCGCTCAGTTGCGCCGGGTTCACACCCAGGCGCAACAGGCGTTTTTCGGTTTCCCGCAGGGAAAAACCACAATCCACCAGCACATACGTATCAGCACTGGCGATCAGCGTGCCGTTCCCTTGGCTACCGCTGCCGAGAACGGCAAAACGCATGGTTGATCAGCCCAGGTTGTCCTGAATCACGCTCAACACTTTGCGTGCCACTTCAGCCGGCGCGACGGTGTTGATGTTTTTCTCGACGGTCACCTGAATGTTCTCGCCAACCTTGCTCAGGCGAACCTGATAACGCTCGGCACGGGCTTCAACTTCTTCCTTGCTCGGCGCACTGCCGAACAGACTGCTGAAGAAACCAGGCTTGTCGTCTTTCTTCTCGGCTTTTTCGGCCAGGTTGATGTAGTACAGGCCGAGGCTGCGGTTGATGTCTTCAACGCGCCACTCGCCTTGTTCCAGCGCACGGCCAACACTCGACCAGGCACGGTCCAGATCGGTACCGACGTTCAACACCGGGTTACCGCTGCCGTCTTCGCTGAGGCTGACACGGCTCGGCGTATCGAAATCACGCGAGGCCAGCATCGACACCGAACCGCCCTTCTCGGAGATCCGGCTCATGCTTGCGAGCATGTCGTCGACCAGCGCTGCGTCCAGGCCAGTGTTGACCGAACGGTTGGTGAATGCCACGTCGGCCGTGCTGCCGGCAGGACGCTCGGCGCTGACCACGTAGATTTCACTGGTGTTGCGCTGTACACCCGGCTCGATACGAACACGCACACGGGTTTCGCTGTCGCTGGCAATACCGGCTGCGCTCAGGCGCTTGGCCATGGACGCGGACAGTTCATCGGAATGCTGCCAGGTGGTGGTGAATTCGCCGGTTTGCGGGCGCTGTTCGTCCAGACGGAAACCGTTGTCCTGGAAGAATTGTACCGCCACTGGCCAGACTTCGGCCGGTGGGTGCTGGGCCACAACCCAACGCGAGTCACCGCTTTTCTGCAGAGAGTAATCGCTGGCATCGGCAACAGCCGACAGCGGCTGAGGCCGCGGCACAATGTATTCGCCCTTGGCGGTGTCATCAGCGACGTTACGCGGGATCGGCAGCAGCGGATCCAGACGCTTGGAAGTGCTGACTTCCGGCGGCAGTTGCATCGGTGCAGTCTGTTGCGCTTCCAGGTAGTCGCTACCACGGTCACGGAAATAACCTTCCGGGCCCCAGACCCATCCGCAGCCGCTGGTGCTGGAGATAATCAAGGCAAGTGCGGAAAGTCCGGCCATTCGCTTCATGCGTTGTACTTCCTCAATTAAACCAGGACGCTGCACTGGCGCAGGGCCGAGCGAAGCGTTTCGTGACAAGGTGTGCTCAGCCAGGTCAGTGGCAGGCGGATGCCTTCGTGCATCAGGCCCATTTCAACCAAAGCCCACTTCACCGGAATCGGGTTGGCTTCGATGAACAGGTCTTTGTGCAGCGGCATCAGTTTTTCGTTGATTGCCCGTGCGGTGTCGGCGTCGCCTTTCAGCGCAGCCTCGCACAGATCGGCCATTTCGCGCGGAGCGACGTTGGCTGTCACCGAGATGTTGCCTTTGCCACCCAGGAGGATCAGTTCAACGGCAGTCGGATCATCGCCGGACAGCACGATGAAATCCTTGCTCACACCATCGATGATCGCTTTGGCGCGTTTCAGGTCGCCGGTGGCCTCCTTGATACCGATGATGTTCGGCACGGTGGACAGGCGAATCACGGTCTCGGCCTGCATGTCGCAAGAGGTGCGGCCCGGAACGTTATAGAGAATCTGCGGAATGTCGACCGCTTCAGCAATGTACTTGAAGTGCTGGTACAGGCCTTCCTGAGTCGGCTTGTTGTAGTACGGCACGACCAGCAGGCAGGCATCGGCGCCGGCTTCTTTGGCGTTGCGGGTCAGCTCGACGGCTTCGCGGGTCGAGTTGGCGCCAGTGCCGGCGATGACCGGGATGCGCCCGGCAACCTGTTTGACCACGGCTTTGATGACGGCGATGTGTTCTTCTACATCAAGGGTTGCCGACTCGCCGGTAGTACCGACCGCGACAATGGCATGGGTGCCGTTCTTGAGATGGAAGTCCACGAGTTTGCTGAGGCTGTCCCAGTCAAGACGCCCTTGTGCATCCATGGGAGTGACCAGTGCCACCATACTGCCCGCAATCATGAAACCGCTCCTGCCGGAAAAAGAGAGCGGTAATGGTACTGGCGCCAAGATGCTTGCACAAGCGAAGTACTGCGCTGCCGCCATTCCCCTTGGCGCCGCTTTTCGCTACCCTTCAGACTTTGATCGGTACTGATCAGCTTGTACGCCGGGTTCCAGCCTTCCTTTTCGGCCTCCCAGACCCCGTTCCTGCGTCGCATCGGCGCGCTCCCACTATCAGTGGGGCGAGCCGCGAGCTTGCCGGGCCTCTTTGTACGGACCGCCAGAACAGGCACTCCCCGGCAGCCAACGCCCGATAACCTACCGACCGCTCATCGCTTTAGGAATGCTGCATGTCCACCCCCACAGTTCGCGAACAATTCCTTGTCATCAGTGCCCTCGGCGCCAACCCCATGGAGCTGACTAACGTCCTGTGCCGCGCCAGCCATGAAAATCGCTGCGCCGTGGTTACTTCGCGCCTGACTCGCCACGGCGAGTGCAGTGCGCTGATCCTTGAGGTCTCCGGTAGTTGGGACGCCCTCGCTCGCCTGGAAGGCAGTCTGTCGGGCCTGTCCAAGAAACACGCTTTCACCGTCAACGTCGTGCGCAGCGCACCGCTGGAAAATCGTCCGCAGGCGCTGCCGTACGTGGCCTATGTCAGCTCGGCGTATCGTCCGGACATCATCAATGAGCTGTGCCAGTTCTTCATGGATCACAACGTCGAGCTGGAAAACCTGACCTGCGACACGTATCAGGCGCCGCAAACCGGCGGCACCATGCTCAACGCCACATTCACCGTGACCCTGCCGGCCGGCACCCAGATCAGTTGGTTGCGCGACCAGTTCCTCGATTTCTCTGACGCGATGAACCTCGACGCACTGATTGAGCCTTGGCGCCCACAGAACCCAATGTAAGGAAGCTTTCATGGCCATTGTCATCGATCAACCGGTTGCCGATTTCGAAGCACCGGCCACCAGCGGACAGACCGTTAGCTTGTCAGCCCTGAAGGGCAAGCAAGTGGTGATCTACTTTTACCCGAAGGACAGCACGCCGGGCTGCACCACTGAGGGGCAGGGCTTTCGTGATCAGTACGCCGCGTTCAAGGCTGCCAACACGGAAATCTTCGGTGTTTCGCGCGACAGCCTGAAGTCTCACGAGAACTTCAAGTGCAAGCAGGAGTTTCCGTTCGAGCTGATCAGCGACAAGGACGAAGCCGTCTGCCAATTGTTCGACGTAATCAAGTTGAAGAAGCTGTATGGCAAAGAATACCTGGGCGTTGATCGCAGCACGTTCCTGATTGACAAGGAAGGTGTGCTGCGTCAGGAATGGCGCGGTGTGAAGGTGCCGGGGCATGTGGATGCAGTTTTGGCTGCTGCTCAGGTTCTGAATAAAGCCTGATGTTTTTGCGTCATTTTTACTGACGCCTTCGCGAGCAGGCTCGCTCCCACATTAAACCGTGCTCGCATGGGCGAATCGATCAATGTGGGAGCGAGCCTGCTCGCGAATAGCCTTCCTGCAAAATCTGGATCAATCGCTACAGCAGCGGCGCCACCGCCGGCTCTTGGCGCGGCCACGCATCCAGCACAGCCTTGAACAGGGTCGCCAGCGGGATCGCAAAGAACACGCCCCAGAATCCCCACAACCCGCCAAACAACAGCACCGCGCAGATAATTGCGACCGGGTGCAGGTTGACCGCCTCCGAGAACAGCAACGGCACCAGCACGTTGCCATCCAGGGTCTGGATGATTCCGTAGACAGCCATCAAATAGATGAACTGATCACTCCAGCCCCACTGAAACAACGCAATCAGCAATACCGGCACGGTCACCACCACCGCGCCAACGTACGGCACCACCACCGACACACCGACCATCAACGCCAGCAGCGCCGCATAGTTGAGCCCAAGAGCGACAAAAGCGATGTAGGTCACACCACCGCAAATCACGATTTCAATGACCTTGCCGCGAATGTAGTTGGCGATCTGCCGGTTCATTTCCTGCGCAACCCGAGTGATCAGCGCGCGCTCACGTGGAAGATAACCACGCACCCACTCACCGATCATCGCCCGGTCCTTGAGGAAGAAGAACACCAGAATCGGCACCAGCACCAGATAGATCATGATGTTCACCAGCAGCGGCAGACTCGACAGCGAGAATGTCAGCGCCCACTGGCCGAACTTGCCGATCTCGCCACGCGCCGCCTCGATCGCCTGCAACACCTGCTCATCGGATACAAGATGCGGATAACGCTCCGGCAGCAATAACAGCAGCGATTGCCATTTGGCGAGCATCCCGGGCAGCTCATTGAACAGCGTGATCAACTGATGCCAGAGCAACGGCAGCACCACGACGATAAACAGCATCAGTACGCCCATGAACAGCGCGAACACCAACCCTACTGCCACACCACCCGGCACGCGCAGACGCTCGAGCGTAACCACCAGGCCCTGCATCAGATACGCCAACACCATTCCCGCCAGCACCGGCGCAAGCATGCCGCCAAGCGTGAGCACCGCCGTGAAGGCGAGAAACAGCAGCACCGCCAGCACCACCGCTTCTTCATCGGAGAAATAGCGCTGAATCCAGTCGCGTAACACTTTGAACATCAATAATCCTTAGGTCTTTTACGCTTTGGGTTCAGGCCTTTTTCAACCAGTAACGGTAAACGCCCGCTTCGTCTTCTTCGCGCAGCAGCATATGACCGGCCAGTCTGGCAAAGGTGCGGAAGTCGCGCTGCGAGCCAGCATCCGTGGCGATGACCTTGAGCACAGCGCCACTCGGGAGCTTGTTGAGTTCCATTTTTGCCTTGAGCAGCGGCAACGGACAATTCAGGCCACTGGCGTCCAGTTCCACGTCATGGGCTACAGCGTCAGTCATTGCGTCACTCCGGTTCGGGTCGTCGAGCTGCCTAGAATATCTGGTCGCAGCTCCGGTGTCCGGCTACAGTAAGGTCTTTGTCTTCTAAGGCTTTGTGCATGACTTTTCTGCGCCCTACCCTGCTGACGCTCGCTTGCCTGCTCGCCTCACCAGGCTTTGCCGACGATCTGCCGTCACTCGGCGACGCCAGTTCTGCCATTGTCTCGCCGCAACAGGAATATCAGCTCGGCCGCGCCTGGCTGGCCATGTTGCGTAGCCAGGTTTCACAGCTCAACGATCCGCAGCTCAAAGACTACGTCGAATCCAGCGTTTATAAACTGGTAGAGACCAGCCAGGTCACTGACCGTCGCCTCGAATTCATCCTGATCAACAGCCCGCAACTCAACGCCTTCGCAGCGCCGGGCGGTGTGGTCGGGGTCAACGGCGGTCTGTTTCTCAATGCGCAGACCGAAGGCGAATACGCTTCGGTACTGGCGCACGAACTGGCTCACTTGTCGCAACGCCACTTTGCTCGTGGCGTCGAAGCTTCGCAGCGGATGCAAGTACCGATGATGGCTGCGCTGCTGGCCGGGATCGTCATCGCAGCGGCCGGTGGCGGTGACGCAGGCATCGCCACAATTGCCGGTACGCAGGCCGCGGCGATTCAATCTCAACGCACCTTCTCCCGGCAGAACGAACAGGAAGCCGACCGCATCGGCATCCTCAATCTGGAAAAGGCCGGGTATGACCCGCGCTCGATGCCGACCATGTTCGAGCGCTTGATGCGCCAGTACCGTTTCGACGCCAAGCCACCGGAATTCCTGTTGACTCACCCCGTGACAGAATCGCGTATTGCCGACACCCGCAACCGTGCCGAACAGGCCAAACCAGGCGGTATCGAAGATTCCAAGCGCTATCAACTGATCCGCGCCCGCGTGCAGTTGATCTACGAAGAAACCCCTGGCCTGGGTGCCAAGCGTTTCCGTGCACAACTGGACGAGAACCCGAAAAACGATGTGGCGCGCTACGGTCTGGCGATTGCGCAGATCAAGGGCGGCCAGCTGAATGAGGCGCGCGAGAATCTCAAGCAATTGCTGGCAACGTCGCCAAACGAAATCATCTATAACCTCGCCCAAGTCGATCTGGACATTACCAATAATCGTTTGCCGGATGCGCAATCACGGGTTGACCGGATGCTCACGCAATATCCGGGCAACTATCCACTGAATCAGGTTCGCGTGGATCTGCTGCTGAAACAGAATCGCGCGCCGGATGCCGAAAAGGCCCTGGAAGCGTTACTCAAATCCCGCCCGGATGATCCGGACGTCTGGTATCAGGTCGCCGAAACCCGTGGCTTGTCCGGCAACATCATTGGCCTGCATCAGGCGCGCGCCGAGTACTTCGCACTGGTTGGCGATTATCGTCAGGCGATCCAGCAGCTGGACTTTGCCAAGCGCAAGGCTGGCAGCAACTTCCCGCTGTCCTCGCGAATCGATGCCCGCCAGCGTGAGCTGATGGAGCAGGAGCGGATGGTGAAGGACATGATGGGCTGATCGTTACCCGCCGGGACAAAAGCTTCAGGCATAAAAAAACCGCCTCTTCCGAGGCGGTTTCTTTTTTACCTTAGCGCTGGATTATTCAGCCAGCTTGAAGGTGATGAAGCTCGCGCGACCTTGACGCAGAACGCGCATCGACACCGAACGATTCTTCGGCAGCGCTTTGGCGATCTCGCCAAACTCCTTGGTGGAACCGATAGCCTGGTTGTTGAGGTGAGTAATCACGTCACCTGGCTGCAGACCGATCAGGGCCGCAGGACCGTCCTGCACTTCCTTGATTACTACACCACCTTTGAGGTCATAGGTTTTCTTCTGCTCGGCAGTCAGTTCGCCCACCGAAACACCGAGGCGATTACTGGTGCTTTCAGTGCCGGACTTCGGCAGCGCATCCAGTTCTTTGTCTTCGTCAGGAATCGCACCAACTGTCAGTTCGACGTTCTTGCGCTTGCCTTCACGAATCACTTCCAGATTGGCTTTGGCGCCAGCTTTCAGTGCACCGACCAGATGCGGCAGGTCAGCAGACATGACGATCGGCTGGCCGTTCATGCTCAGGATCACGTCGCCGACTTGCAAACCACCTTTGGCTGCCGGGCCGTCATCCTGAATCTGAGCAACCAGCGCACCGGCCGGCTTATCCAGACCGAACGACTCGGCGAGATCCTTGTTCACTTCCTGGATGACCACGCCCAACCAGCCACGGCTGACCTTGCCGCCGCTCTTCAGCTGATTGGAAACGTCCATCGCCACATCGATCGGGATCGCGAACGACACACCCATGAAGCCGCCCGAACGCGTGTAGATCTGCGAGTTGATGCCGACCACTTCACCGTTCAGGTTGAACAGAGGGCCACCGGAGTTGCCCGGGTTGATCGGCACGTCAGTCTGAATGAACGGCACGTAGTTTTCGTTAGGCAGACTACGACCGACGGCACTGACGATGCCTTGGGTCACGGTGTGGTCGAAGCCGAACGGCGAACCGATTGCCACGACCCACTGGCCGGCTTTCAGGTCCTGAGACTTGCCAAGCTTCAATACCGGCAGATCCTTGCCTTCGATTTTCAGCAATGCCACGTCGGAACGCGGGTCGGTGCCGATCAGCTTGGCTTTCATTTCGCTGCGATCAGCCAGACGCACGAGGATCTCGTCAGCATCAGCGATCACATGGTTGTTGGTCAGGATGTAGCCATCAGGAGAGATGATGAAGCCCGAGCCCAGCGACTGCGCTTCACGCTGACGACCACCACCGCCCGGCGAACGCTGTTGAGGCGGCATGCCACGTTCGAAGAACTCGCGCAGCATCGGCGGCAGGCCTTCCAGATCAGGCATCTGCTGGTTCACTTTACGATCCGGCAGTTTCTGCGTTGTACTGATGTTCACCACGGCTGGCGACGCCTGTTCGACCAATTGGGTGAAGTCAGGCAGATCCGCCGCTTGTGCCGCAGGGACTACCTGACCGAGCAGCAGCACGGTGGCGAAAATGGAGAGATAAGATTTCAAACTTGGTATCGACATACAGCTCCCGTTACGACGAGCAGGGTTAAGCGATATGGAGCAAGGAACACCGGAAACCACCGACCGGCATTTTTGTTCCGGCAAAAACAAACAAGGCCAGAGCCGTGAGGCTCTGACCTATAAAAAATTTCCGGGGTATTTGCAAATGAAAATGCTCAGCAAACATTTCATCCACGTCTCGACGAAGAAGTGCTAACGACTGAAATCAGCTCATTGCTTACTGGTTGCAGTGCCATCGGTATTTCGCATCGACAGAGCAATTCGTTCGGCGGTGCCAATCGGGATCTCGCCCACGACCGTCACCATCATTTCGCCTTCGGGCGTGGTCAGGCGACGGGAAACGGCAACGGTCGGGCCCAGTTGAGTCCGCGTGTCAGTCACAGTCGCGCCATTCAACGGCTCGAGGAAAACCGAAAAACGCGCCAGACCGTCGTCATACAGCAAGCTGTTGACCTGGGTCTTGGTTTCCGGATCTTTGTGCGAGGTGCTGCTAGTCAGCTCGAAACCCGGCGGCAGCCATTCAGAATGCCAGACTTGAGCTGTCTTCACCGCCGAAGCCTTGTCACTGTCCAACGTAACTGCCTTGCAGTCAGCGTCGGCCTGCAAGTCTTTATCCGACGGGACTTCGTCAGTATCAAGACTGGTGAACTGGAAGCGCTCGAGCAACTGCCCTTTGTCGTTCAGCAACAACGACTTCAGCGGTAAGCCGGTTTTCTTGTCCAAATGCAATTCAAAGCCGTAACGATGCTGATCGCGAGGCGTCAGCGATACGATCACTGCGTCCCGCCCAGCCACGCGCGATTTGCCGATGACGGCAAGTTCATACCAATTTTTCAGCTTTTGCGGATCAAGAGGACGAGCGGCTGAGTTGGGAGAATCCCCCAGCCCGGCAATCAGGGTGCCGCTGACGCATTGAGTGTGTCCATCAATGCGCACGACTTCCTGCGCCGAACCGTCGAGCTGGAGTAAACGCTCGCGGACTTGGCCATTCTGGACGCGATGCCAGATGTTATGGGTAGAAAAGCTACCGTTACGCTCGTAAACGAATGTGCCGTGAAAGCTTTGCTGCTGCTCGGCCTGGCCCAGACGGGTCAACCAGTCCTGGGCCTCATCAGCGTGGGCTGGAACAATGAACCAGCCACTCAGCAGAAGCGAAAGTAGAGGTATGGCGCGCATGATCCTCCTTAACGGTTTTCCAGACTTGCTGCACGTGCGTATGGCAACGCGCTTTCAGTGCCTTTCAGTGCAGCCTGTTGAGCGTGCTGGCGCAAGTAACCTGGCAGACGCTGATCGTGCCAGCCTGGCTGACCTTGCAGTACGCCGTTGGCCATAGGACCAGTGGCTTCCGAACTCTCACTATAGCCTGCCAGAACAGCCGGACCTTTGACCTGCGGGGTCGCCAAGGTTGTCTGACTGGATTGCTGAGCCAGTTCGACACCAGCGATTTCATCCTGGTTGTACAGGCGAACACCGGCCAGAACGGCAACAGTTACCGAGGCTGCAACAGCCAGACGGCCGAGGTTGCGCCATGGGCTGCGAGATACTTTGGCCGGAGCCGTTTCGTCTTCCAGTGCAGCAGACACTGCCGCAGCGATATCCAGACGTGGAAGCAGCAGATCCTTGTGCATGGCTGCCCGAGCGATCTGGTAACGAGCCCAGGTCTCACGGGTATCAACATCATCCAGTGCATTGAGCACTCGACGCAATTCCAGTTCGTCCGCTTCGTTATCCATCACTGCGGACAGCGATTCCTGCAGGGCTTCACGACTCATGGCGTTCCTCTCTTGGCTGTCGCCGCTGTCTCAGTTTTCCTGCAACAACGGCTGCAGGGCTTTATCGATGGCCTCCCGGGCGCGGAAAATCCGGGAGCGCACGGTACCCACCGGACATTGCATGACGCTCGCAATGTCCTCGTAACTCAGACCATCGAATTCACGTAAAGTTAAAGCCGTACGCAAATCCTCTGGCAGTTGCTGAATGGTTCGATGGACGGTGCCTTCGATCTCATCCCGCAGCAGTGCCCGTTCTGGTGACTCGAGATCCTTGAGGCCGTGATCGCCATCGTAGAACTCTGCATCCTCGGAACTTACATCACTATCCGGCGGCCGACGGCCGCGTGAAACCAGGTAGTTCTTCGCCGTGTTAATGGCAATACGGTACAGCCACGTATAAAACGCACTGTCGCCGCGAAAGTTTCCAAGTGCTCGATACGCCTTGATAAAGGCTTCCTGAGCCACGTCCTGGGCTTCATGGGTGTCGTGCACAAAACGCACGATCAACCCGAGAATCTTGTGCTGATACTTCAGCACCAACAGATCGAAAGCTCGCTTGTCGCCGCGTTGAACGCGCTCGACCAGCTGCTGATCCTCTTCCTGGGTTAGCATGAACACTCCTCGATAAGCCCGGAGGAGACTTGCATAACTAAACGACCAGACTTGCAAACATAGACTCGGGCTTTTCGCAAAAGTTCTCCCCCTCAAGGCAAGTTTCCTGCGGGCTCTGATTTGGCACGCACGAAAAACGCAGCTCGGGATAAACCGGCTGCGCAAATAATCTAGTCATCGGTTTCGCCGGCAGGAATCCAACCACAGATTCCGCACTGAAGCCGACACTGTCCCTTATCTCTGGCACCGACTATTGATCTTGGGCCTTTGGCAAAAGTTCCAATTATTTATAGCCGTCGCCACCCGACATTGGGCAACCGTGTGCAGAAAAAGCCTGTTTCAGCAGCGATACAGTCGCCTTTTACCCAAACGGCGGAAAAAATCTTCCGACGAAGCACACGGTTTTTTCCGTCACAGTAGTTTCACAATGCCATATCGGCCCGGCTATTGTGCCGCCCCACCCCTCTATATACTAGTGGGCTGTGTGGCTGTCTTGACTCGCCGATCCAGCTGTCTTGCGCCACCCCCGACCCGGGTCGCTTTGAGCGGAATCCTGTAATGAGCCAACAATTCCAACATGATGTTCTGGTCATAGGCAGCGGTGCTGCCGGTTTGAGTCTCGCGCTGACCCTGCCGGGTCATTTGCGCATTGCCGTATTAAGTAAAGGCGATCTGGCCAACGGTTCCACGTTCTGGGCCCAGGGTGGCGTCGCCGCCGTGCTCGACGACACCGATACTGTCGAATCCCATGTTGATGACACCCTGAACGCCGGCGGTGGTCTGTGCCACGAAGACGCCGTGCGTTTCACCGTGGAGCACAGCCGCGAAGCCATCCAGTGGCTGATCGACCAAGGCGTGCCCTTCACCCGCGACGATCAATCCGGCACTGAGGATGGTGGATTCGAATTCCACCTGACCCGCGAGGGCGGCCACAGCCACCGCCGCATCATCCATGCTGCCGATGCGACCGGCGCGGCGATTTTCAAAACCCTGCTGGCTCAGGCCAAAGAGCGCTCAAACGTCGAACTGCTGGAGCAGCGGGTTGCCGTTGATCTGATCACCGAACGACGCTTGGGCATGGACGGCGAACGCTGCCTCGGTGCTTACGTACTCAACCGTAAAACCGGCGAAGTCGACACGTACGGCGCACGCTTTGTGATTCTCGCCTCGGGAGGCGCCGCCAAGGTCTACCTCTATACCAGCAATCCCGACGGTGCCTGCGGTGATGGCATTGCCATGGCCTGGCGCTCGGGTTGCCGGGTGGCGAACCTGGAATTCAACCAGTTTCACCCGACCTGCCTGTATCACCCACAGGCCAAGAGCTTTCTGATTACCGAAGCCCTGCGCGGCGAAGGCGCCCATTTGAAGCTGCCGAACGGCGAACGCTTCATGTATCGCTTCGACAAGCGCGCCGAACTGGCACCGCGCGACATCGTCGCTCGGGCCATCGACCATGAAATGAAGCGCCTGGGTGTCGACTGCGTTTATCTCGATATCAGCCACAAGCCCGAAGACTTCATCAAGACGCACTTCCCCACTGTTTATGAGCGCTGTCTCGGTTTCGGTATAGACATCACCAAACAGCCCATCCCGGTCGTGCCTGCCGCGCATTACACCTGCGGCGGCGTGATGGTCGATCAGAACGGTCGCACCGATGTGCCGGGCTTGTATGCCATCGGCGAAACCAGCTTCACCGGCCTGCACGGCGCCAACCGCATGGCCAGCAACTCGCTGCTGGAATGCTTTGTCTATGCCCGCTCAGCGGCGGCCGACATCCTCGCGCAACTGGACGATGTCACCGCGCCAAACGCCTTACCCGCGTGGGACGCCAGCCAGGTGACCGATTCCGACGAAGACGTGATCATCGCGCACAACTGGGATGAACTGCGGCGCTTCATGTGGGACTACGTCGGCATCGTGCGCACCAACAAGCGCCTGCAGCGGGCACAGCACCGCGTGCGCCTGCTGCTGGACGAGATCGACGAGTTCTACAGCAACTATAAGGTCAGCCGCGATCTGATCGAATTGCGCAATCTGGCGCAGGTGGCCGAACTGATGATCTGCTCAGCCATGGAACGCAAGGAAAGTCGCGGCCTGCATTACACCCTCGACTATCCCGACCTGCTGCCCGAGGCTCTCGACACTATTCTGGTGCCGCCCACCTACGTCGGCTGAACTTGAGCCGCACTCGCAGGCGTCGGTGCAAATCCGCCGCCTGCGAGTCCCTTGGTACGCAGATCGACCTGACCCGCCATTCCCCGCGCAGACGAAAACGCAACACCACGATCAACGGCAGCGCGAGGCTGTCCGGCCTCAATTGCACGGCTTGCCAGCCATCCGCCTGATTCCACAACTGCCAGCCATCGGCGTCCCGGCGCAATCCGCGAAACGCCCGACGGTGATTCAGCAGAATCTGCCGAGGCAACACCCAAAACCCGTGAAGCAGACAGCCAAAAGCCCCGAGCACGCTGGCCCAGAGTGGAATAGAGAGCAGAAACAGAGCGCCCAGCGCGAACGCCTGGGCCAACAGATAAGCCGCCAGCAACTGCCGTGAGGCATGCCAGCGGCATTCGAACGTGTTACTTGGGCTGGACACGGTCCAGGATCATGCGAACCATGCGCTGCAGTTCCGGATCTTCAGACTCGCTGCGCTCCATGAACCAGCCGAACATGTCCTGATCCTCGCACGTCAGCAGGCGCACATACAGATCGCGATCCACCTGGTTCAACGTCGCGTAAACCTCCTGCACGAACGGCACCAGCAACACGTCAAGCTCGAGCATGCCGCGACGGCTGTGCCAAAACAGGCGATTCAGTTCAACTTGTTCGACCATGGAGCCCTCCTCAAATTTGGCGGCAAGTATACAGCCCCGAGGCGGCCCGCACAGTCGGCTTTGGTCGGGCACCACCGATCCTTTATCAACTACCCATTTCAACCATGCCCCCTTATGATGTGCCCCAGTCTATTTACCCTGCGAAGACCCATGGCCGATTCTGCTTTTTTCTGCACCCTGTCTCATGAAGGCGTTCTCGCGGTTCGCGGCGCGGATGCCGGAAAATTCCTGCAAGGCCAGTTGACCTGCAATCTCAATTACCTGAGCGACAACCGTGCCAGCCTCGGCGCCCGCTGCACGCAGAAAGGCCGGATGCAGTCGAGCTTCCGCATTCTGCTCGAAGGTGACGGCGTAGTCCTGGCAATGGCCAGCGAGCTGCTGGAGCCGCAACTGGCGGACCTGAAAAAGTACGCGGTGTTCTCCAAATCGAAACTGACCGACGAAAGCGCCGCCTGGGTGCGCTTCGGTCTGGCGCACGGCGAAAGTGCCTTGACCAGCCTCGGTCTGGACCTGCCGGCGGAAACCGACAGCCTCGTGCGCAACGAAGGCCTGCTCGCGATTCGCGTCTCGCCCGATCGCGCCGAACTCTGGGCACCGGCCGATCAGGCTGACGCGATCAAAACCAAATTGTCCGCCGCCCTGCCTGAGGCTGAGCTCAATCAATGGCTGCTGGGCCAGATCCGCGCCGGTATCGGCCAGGTCATGCCGAGCACCCGCGAGCTGTTTATCCCGCAGATGCTCAACCTGCAAGCCGTCGGCGGCGTGAGTTTCAAGAAAGGCTGCTACACCGGCCAGGAAATCGTTGCGCGCATGCAGTACCTGGGCAAACTCAAGCGGCGCTTGTATCGCCTGAGCCTGGACACTGCTGATTTGCCGGAGCCTGGCACACAACTGTTTGCGCCAAGCCACAACAGCTCCATCGGTGAAGTGGTGCTGGCCGCCAAGGCCGGGCAAAACATTGAACTCCTGGCGGTGCTGCAGGCCGAAGCTGCCGAAGCCGGTGATTTGCATCTGGGCACCCTCGAAGGTCCCGCGCTGCATCTGCTCGACCTGCCTTACGAACTGGATCGCGACCGCGAAATCCAGCGCTGATCGCAGCATTTGTTGCAACACCCTAGAGAGTTTAAATGAGCGAACTGGCGGAAAAAGTCCAACAGGATTTGGTTGAGGCCATCGATAACGATGACCTGGTTCTGCCCACGTTGCCGGAGGTGGCCCTGCAGATTCGCAAGGCCGCTGAAGACCCGGAAATCAGCGTCAGCGACCTGAGCAAAGTGATCGGCCGGGACACGGCGCTGTCGGCGCGCCTGATCAAAGTGGTCAACAGCCCGCTGCTGCGCGCCGCACAGGAAGTCACCGACCTGCACACGGCCATCACCCGGCTGGGCATCAACTACAGCAGCAACCTGGCGATCGGTCTGGTGATGGAGCAGATTTTCCACGCCCGCTCCGAAGTGGTCGAACAGAAGATGCGCGAAGTCTGGCGCAAGAGCCTGGAAATTGCTGGCGTCAGTTATGCGTTGTGCCGCCGCTACACACAACTCAAACCCGATCAGGCAGCGCTCGGCGGACTGGTGCATCAGATCGGTGTGTTGCCGATTCTGACCTACGCCGAAGACCACTACGAACTGCTGTCAGACCCGGTCAGCCTCAACCATGTGATCGATCACATACATCCGTTGCTGGGCGACAAGTTGTTGCGCGTCTGGGAGTTCCCGGAGCGACTGGTGGAATTGCCGGGGCGCTATCAGGACTTCAAGCGCGATTCGACGGCCATTGATTACGTCGATCTGGTGCAGGTGGCGAGCCTGTATTGCCACAAGGACACGGATCATCCGTTTGCGCGGATTGATCCAATGACCGTTCCGGCGTTCAGAAAGCTTGGGATTGATCCGGAGAACAAAGCGCTGTGTGAAGATCTGGAAGAATCGCGGACGATGTTTTACTGATCCGAAACTTTATTGTGGCCATCGCGAGCAGGCTCACTCCTACAGGAGAACGCGTTCCAGTGTAGGAGTGAGCCTGCTCGCGATGAGGCCAACAAAAACACTGCAAGTCACCCGGCGATAAAACTGACCCGCACCTTCAACCCCGCCTGCTCACCATCATGCAGACTGATCTGCGCCAGATGCGCCCGGCAGATCTCGCCGACAATCGCCAAGCCCAAGCCAGAACCCGCGACCTGCTGATTGCGCCGGTAAAACCGCTCAAACACCCGGTCGCGCTCTTCCAGCGGAATCCCCGGCCCGTCATCTTCAACCTCAAGCACCGCTGGCGCCGTCACCCGCAATATCACGTTACCGCCCGGTGGCGTATGCGCCAAAGCGTTGTCCACCAGATTGCTCAGTAATTCGTTCAGCAGCGTCGGCTCACCGCGCAACCACACCGGTTCGTCCGCCTCCAGCGCCAGCGCTACCCCGCGCTTGTGCGCCAGAGGCGCCATGGCCATGCCCAATTCCCGGGCCAACTGACTCAGATCGAGCAACTGCGCGCCGCCCTCGGCAATCGCCCGGGCGCCGTTTTCGACGCGCGCCAGCGACAGCAACTGATTGGCCAGATGGGTCAGGCGATCGGTGCTTTGCGCCGAGGATTCCAATGTCGTGCGCCACGTCTCGGGCTCGTTCGAACGCAAGCCCAATTCAAGCCGCGCTTTCAGTGCCGCCAATGGCGTGCGCAACTCATGGGCCGCATCGGCGATGAACTGCGCCTGCCGTTCGAACTGACCACGCAAGCGCTCGGTGAAATGATTAAGCCCACGCACCAACGGCCACAGCTCATGCTGCACTTCAACCAATGGCAGCGGCCGCAAGTCGTCGGGCTGCCGCTCTTCCACAGCTGTGCGCAAGCGCTCCAACGGGCGCAATGCAGCACTGACCGCAAACCACACCAGCAGCAACGCTCCGATCGCCAACATGCCCAGGCGCAGCAAGGTATCGGCCGCCAGACTGCGCGCCATGCTCACCCGTGCTTCATCGGTTTCGGCAACGCGGATTTCCGCCATGCCGTTCATGTTCGGCTCGGTCACTGCTTTCAGCAGGCTGACCACGCGCACGTTCTGCCCTTTGTAGGTGGCGTTGTAGAAACGCGCCAACGCTGGATAACTGTCGGTGCGCGGCGTCCCCGGCGGCGGCCCGGGCAGATTCTCATAGCCGGAAATCAGCTTTTGGTGGATGTCATTGACCTGATAGTAAATCCGCCCGGCGCTGTCATAAGCGAAGGTGTCGAGTGCGACGTAAGGCACATCGGCACTCAGTGTGCCGTCACGTTGCGACAGGCCCGCAGCGATGGTCCGCGCCGAGGCCAGCAGCGTGCGGTCATACGCGGTGTCGGCGGCTTCGCGACCGTTCCAGTACGCGCTCAAGCCGCTAGCGAGCATCAACACCACCAGCAGCAATGCGAGGTTCCACAGCAAGCGCCAGCGCAGGCTGCTGGGCTTATGCATCGCGGCTTTCCAGCAGATAACCGAGGCCACGGAAAGTCACGATCGCCACCGGTTGGCCATCGAGTTTCTTGCGCAAGCGATGCACGTAGATTTCGATCGCGTCGGGGCTGGCTTCTTCGTCGAGGCCGAACACCTGGGACGCCAGTTGCTCCTTGCTCATCACCCGCCCCGGCCGGGCAATCAGCGCTTCCAGCACCGCTTGCTCGCGAGAGGTCAGCGTCAGCAATTCTTCGCCAAGGGTGAAACGTCGGGTGTCGAGGTCGTAGGCCAGCACGCCGCAGCGCTGCTGGCGTTCGCCACCGAGCACACTGCGGCGCAGCAAGGCTTTGACGCGCGCTTCCAGTTCGGTCAGTTCGAAAGGTTTGGCGAGGTAATCGTCGGCGCCCAGATTGAGGCCGTGGACGCGATCCTTCACATCGCTGCGCGCGGTCAGCATCAACACCGGCAGATTTTTTCCACGTGCGCGCAACCGCGCCAGCACTTCAAAACCGTCCATGCGCGGCAGACCGACATCGAGGATCGCCACGGCGTATTCCTCACTGCCCAGTGCCAGATCGGCGGCTACGCCATCGTGCAACACATCCACGGTCAGACCGGTGCTTTTGAGCGCCTGAGCGACACTTTCGGCCAGTTGCAGATGGTCTTCGACGAGCAGGACACGCATGGATTTTTACCTCGTTCAGGGATGGCCGACGCCACGCTTTGCCGCGGAGTTTACAGCCGCAACCGCCGCTGTGAAGCCCGAAAACCTTGAAAGTCTGCTGAAAGGTTAGCGAAAGGTTAGCTGGTTAGAGTCGGCCCACGGACAGTTCCGACTGCCGTCGCTGATGCCACACAGCGCAAAGAAAAACGCCTCGAAGCGTTTTCGACCAATAAGAACAATAAACGGAGTACACCCGCATGCCGTCCATGCAGCCTCAGGCGTCCACGTCTGTTCACCCTTCCCGTTTCAGCCACACCGCCCTCGTCAGTGCCGCCGCCCTTGCCGGTTTTTCGCCGTTGAGTTTTGCCGACTTCATTGAAGACAGCAGCGCCACCTTCGAAACCCGCAACATGTATTTCAACCGCGACTTTCGCGATGGCACCAGCGCCCAGCAATCCAAGCGTGACGAATGGGCCCAGGGCTTCATGCTCAATCTGCAATCGGGTTACACCGACGGCACCGTGGGGTTCGGTGTTGATGCGTTGGGCATGCTTGGGGTGAAACTCGATTCGAGTCCGGACCGCACCGGCACCGGCCTGCTTCCAACCCACGACGACGGGCGCGCGGCAGACGAGTACTCGAAAGTCGGCCTGACCGGCAAAGTGAAAATCTCTGCCACCGAACTTAAAATCGGCAGCCTGATTCCCGAACTGCCGATCCTCAAACCCAACGACGGGCGCATCCTGCCGCAGACCTTTGAAGGCGGCTTGCTGACCTCCAAAGAGATCAAGAACCTGACCTTCACCGGTGGCCGTCTGGAGAAAGCCAAGGATCGCGACAGCACCGATTTCGAAGACATCGCCCTCAACAACAAGAACAGCCGTTTTGCCGGCACCGCCGCTGGCAAGCACTTTGATTTTGGCGGCGTGGACTACAAGTTCACCGACAAGATCACCGGCAGTTACCACTTCGCCCAACTCGACGAAGTCTACAACCAGCACTTCTTCGGCCTGGTTGCTTCACGGCCGATGGGCCCGGGCACGTTTGCCACTGACCTGCGTTTCGCCGTCAGTGATGATAAGGGCGCGGCCCGCGGCGGCGAAATCGACAACCGCTCGCTCAACGGCCTGGTCAGCTATGCGCTGAGCGGCCACAAGTTCAGCGCCGGTTACCAGCACATGTCTGGCGACAGTGCCTTCCCTTATGTCGATGGCAGCGACCCGTACCTGGTCAACTTCGTGCAGATCAACGATTTCGCCGGTGCTGAAGAACGCTCCTGGCAGGCTCGCTACGACTTTGACTTCGCCAAGCTCGGCATTCCTGGTCTGAGCTTCATGAGCCGCTACTTGAGCGGTGACAACATCAAGCTCAAGAACGGTGAAGAAGGCAAAGAGTGGGAACGCAACACCGAAATCAAATATGTAGTACAAAGCGGCGCCTTGAAGGATGTCGCCGTGCGTTTGCGTAATGCCACTTACCGCTCCAACTACTCGGCTCGCGATGCAGACGAAGTGCGTTTGCTGGTGAGCTACAGCGTTGCGCTGTGGTAATGGCCAGTTGAAGAAAAACACGTCGAATAACAACAATGCCCGTGGAGAATCGAATGAACCTGTCACTGCGTAAAGTTGCACTGGCCGCCAGTTGCATCCTGTTTGCCGGCCAACTGATGGCCGAACCGAAACGTCCGGAATGTATCGCCCCGGCCTCCCCCGGCGGTGGTTTCGACCTGACCTGCAAACTGGTGCAGAGCGCACTGGTCAACCAGAAACTGCTGAGCAAACCGATGCGTGTGACCTACATGCCCGGTGGTGTCGGCGCGGTGGCCTATAACGCCGTAGTCGCTCAGCGTCCTGCCGATGCCGGCACGCTGGTCGCGTGGTCGAGCGGTTCGCTGTTGAACCTGGCCCAAGGCAAGTTCGGTCGCTTCGATGAAACCAACGTGCGCTGGTTGGCAGCGGTCGGCACCAGCTACGGCGCCATCGCAGTGAAAAGCGATTCGCCCTACAAGACCCTCGACGATCTCGTTCAGGCATTGAAGAAAGATCCAAGCTCGGTGGTGATCGGCTCCGGCGGTACCGTCGGCAGCCAGGACTGGATGCAAACCGCACTGATCGCCAAGGCTGCCGGGATCAACCCGCGTGACCTGCGTTACGTCGCCCTCGAAGGTGGCGGCGAAATCGCCACCGCCCTGCTCGGTGGCCACATCCAGGTCGGCAGTACCGACATCTCCGACTCCATGCCGCACATCCAGAGCGGCGACATGCGTCTGCTCGCGGTGTTTGCCGACAAGCGTCTCGACGAGCCGGAGATGAAAGACATCCCGACCGCTCGCGAGCAGGGCTACGACATCGTCTGGCCGGTGGTGCGCGGCTTCTACCTGGGGCCAAAAGTCAGCGATGAAGACTACGCCTGGTGGAAAGACTCGTTCGACAAACTGCTGGCCTCCGACGAGTTCGCCAAGCTGCGCGATCAGCGTGAACTGTTCCCGTTCGCCATGACCGGCCCGGAGCTCGACACCTACGTGAAGAAGCAGGTTGCGGACTACAAAGTGCTGGCCAAAGAGTTCGGCCTGATTCAGTGATCGCCTCTGTCTAGCGGCTGCGTTCCCGGTTGCGTGGACGCGGCACAGGAGCTCCCATGCTTATTCAACGCATTTTCGCCTCAGTGTTGTTGCTGGTTTGCGCCGGTCTGGCACTGATGGCGTGGCCGTACCAAGCGGCTTTTTCCTACGAACCGGTCGGCCCGCGCGCCTTTCCTTTGCTGATGCTCGGCCTGATGGGCGCGGCGCTGCTGTACATGGTGTTTCGCCCGGCGCCGATCAAACACAGTGAAGACGAGCCGCCACTGGATCGCGAAACCCTGACCAAGATCGCCATCTGCGTCGCACTGCTGCTGGTGTTCGCCGGTCTGTTCGAACCGCTGGGGTTCATCCTCAGCAGCATCCTTATCGGCATTCCGATGGCGCGTTTGTATGGCGGTCGCTGGATGCCGAGCATCGTAGTCACCACGCTGATGGCCATCGGTCTGTACCTGCTGTTCGACCGTGTGATGGACGTTCCGCTGCCCCTTGGCCTGCTCGACGTGCTGGAGAACTGATATGGATACCCTCGGTTATTTGGGTCAAGGCTTCGGCGTCGCGCTGAGCCCGTATAATCTGGTCACGGCCCTGACCGGCACACTGATCGGCACAGTCGTCGGCTTGCTCCCGGGTCTAGGCCCGATCAACGGTGTGGCACTGCTGATCCCGATTGCTTTCGCTCTCGGCCTGCCGCCGGAATCGGCGTTGATTCTGCTCGCAGCGGTGTATCTGGGCTGCGAATACGGCGGGCGGATCAGCTCGATTCTGCTGAACATTCCGGGTGAAGCATCGACCGTGATGACCACCCTCGACGGTTACCCGATGGCCCGCAAAGGTCTGGCCGGTGTTGCGCTGTCGCTGTCGGCGTGGAGTTCGTTTATCGGCGCGTTTATCGCCACTTGCGGCATGGTCCTGTTCGCGCCGTTGTTGGCGAAATGGGCGATTGCCTTCGGCCCGGCGGAATACTTCGTGCTGATGGTGTTTGCGATTGTCTGTCTCGGCGGTATGGCCGGTGATCGACCGTTGAAAACCTTTATCGCGGCATTGATCGGCCTGTTCCTGTCGAGCGTCGGCATCGACGCCAACAGCGGTGTTTACCGCTTTACCGGCGACAACATTCACCTGACTGACGGCATTCAGTTCGTCGTGCTGGTGCTGGGCCTGTTCTCGGTCAGTGAGATTCTGTTGCTGCTGGAGAAAACCCATCGCGGTCAGGAAGCGGTGAAAGCCACCGGGCGGATGATGTTCAACTTCAAGGAAGCCTCGTCGGTGTTCGTGGTGAACATCCGTTGCGGCCTGCTCGGTTTCATCATGGGCGTGTTGCCGGGTGCCGGCGCAACACTGGCCAGCGCTGTGGCTTACATGACTGAAAAACGCATCGCCGGTGCCAGTGGCAAATTCGGTCAGGGTGATGCTCGCGGTCTCGCCGCGCCGGAGACTGCCATCGGTGCTTCCGCGTGTGGTGCTTTAGTGCCGATGCTGACGCTGGGCGTTCCAGGTTCGGGCACCACGGCGGTGATGATCGGCGCGCTGTCGCTGTACAACATCACTCCCGGCCCGCTGCTGTTCCAACAGCAACCGGACATCGTCTGGGGCCTGATCGCCTCGTTGTTCATCGCCAACATCATGCTGGTGATCCTCAACATTCCGATGATCCGCATCTTCACCCGCATCCTCGCCGTGCCGAACTGGGCACTGGTACCAGTGATCGCGATCATCACCGGGATCGGCGTCTACGCGGTACACGCCACCACGTTCGACCTGTTCCTGATGGTCGGCATCGGCATCTTCGGTTACATCCTGCGCAAGCTCGACTTCCCGTTGTCGCCGGTGTTGCTGGGCTTCATTCTCGGCGGCTTGATGGAGCAGAACCTGCGTCGGGCGCTGTCGATTTCCAACGGTGCACTGGAGATCCTCTGGTCGAGCCCGATCACCTTCGGTGTCTGGGTACTGACCGCAATCATGCTGCTGATGCCGCTGCTACGTATCTGGCGCAAACGTTCGGTCGCGCGTCGCGCCATCGCCGATGTTTGATCGCACCTCACTGAGATCCTGGTGGGGAACCCCGCTGGTCGGTCTGCTTGGCGGCTACCTCGCCAGCCAGATCGGCTGGCCACTGCCGTGGATGGTCGGCTCGTTGCTGGCGATCATCCTCGTGCGCTGCCTGACCCCGTGGCAACTCACGGAAATCCCTGGCGGCCGCAAGTGCGGCCAGTGGATTGTCGGCATCGGCATCGGCCTGCACTTCACCCCGGTGGTGATGGAGCAGGTGCTCAGTCATTTCGGTTTGATCTTCTTTGGGGCACTGGTCACCAGTGTCTCGGCGGTGGTCGGCGTTTGGTTGATGCGCCGCACCGGTGAGGATCGCGCCACGGCGTTTTTCTCGAGCATGCCCGGCGGTTCCGGGGAGATGGTCAATCTCGGCGCGCGTAACGGCGCGATGCTTAGCCACGTTGCGGCGGGGCAGAGTCTGCGCGTTCTGGTGGTGGTGTTGTGTGTGCCGGCGGCGTTCAAGTATTTGCTCGGCGACGGCAATCCGATTTCTCACGCTGGCAGCGTCGATTGGCGCTGGCTGGCGATACTGTTTCCGGCGGGTGGTTTGCTTGCGTGGCTCTGGCAGCGTTTGCGCCAACCCAATCCGTGGCTGTTCGGACCGTTGCTGGTGAGTGCGGCAGTAAGCATTGGTTGGGACTTGCACATCGGTTTGCCCAATGGCGGCAGTCAGATTGGCCAGTGGTTGATTGGCAGTGGCTTGGGCTGTCACTTCAACCGGCAGTTCTTCCGCCGCGCGCCTTCATTCATGGGACGGACGTTGATTGGCACGGCGTTGACCATGTTGATCGCAACGTTGGCGGCGTTGGGCTTGAGTGCGCTGACCCATCTGGATCTGCGCTCGCTGACCTTGGGCATGATGCCCGGCGGGATTGCCGAGATGAGCCTGACGGCGGAGACGCTGCAATTGTCGGTGCCGCTGGTGACGGCGATGCAGGTAATGCGGCTGTTGTTTGTGCTGTTTCTGGCGGAGCCGTTGTTCAAGTACTGGAATCGTAATCCCGAGTAAGCCTGCAAGACCGAGTTGCCTTCTTCGCGAGCAAGCTCGCTCCCACATTGGTCAGGTGAACGCCGCAAAACCAATGTGGGAGCGAGCCTGCTCGCGAAGGGGCCGGCTCAGTCAGCCCATCAAATCGGCGGCAGACGCCACTCGATCGGCGTTTCGCCATTCTGCTCAAGAAACTTGTTGGTCCGGCTGAAATGCCCGCAACCCAAGAACCCGCGATACGCCGACAACGGCGACGGATGCACCGACGTCAGCACCAGATGCTTGGTCGCGTCGATCAGCTTCTGCTTGCTCTGCGCATGCGCGCCCCAGAGCATGAACACCAGATGCGGCTGGCGCTCGCTGACCAGTTCAATGATCCGGTCAGTGAAAAACTGCCAACCCTTGTCCTTGTGCGCATTGGCGTTGGCGCGTTCGACGGTCATGGTGGTGTTGATCATCAACACGCCCTGATCGGCCCAGCTCTGCAGGTAGCCGTGATTGGGAATATCGATGTTCAGGTCGCGCTTCAACTCTTTATAGATGTTGACCAGCGACGGCGGCGCCGGCACACCCGGTTGCACCGAGAAGCACAGGCCATGGGCCTGGCCCGGGCCGTGATAAGGGTCCTGGCCGAGGATCACCACCTTCACTTTATCCAGCGGCGTCGAGTTCAAGGCATTGAAAATCATCGGCCCCGGCGGATAGATTTCCTTGCCGGCTGCCCGCTCCTGCTGCAGAAACTGGCGCAACTCTGCCATGTAAGGCTGGTCGAACTCAGCACGCAGTGCCTCCTTCCAGCTCGGTTCGAGTTTGATACGGTCGTCAGCAGTCATGGTCATACCCGGCAAAAACAATGGGGCGAACCCTAGGAAAGCCGACCACGCTTGTCAATTGATCTGATGCAGATCCGGCACTTTCCCACACAACGATCATACTGATCGTTCAAATTCCCGATCGAGGTCACGATGAATCTGCACTTCGAAGAACTCACCGGCACCGACGGCGCCCGCATCGGTATCGCCAGCCTGGATGCCGAAAAATCGCTGAATGCGCTGTCGCTGCCGATGATCAACGCCCTCAGCGATAAGTTGAACGCCTGGGCCAAAGATCCGCAAATCGTCTGCGTGCTGCTGCGCGGCAATGGCGCCAAGGCCTTCTGCGCCGGCGGCGAGGTGCGCAGCCTGGTTGAGGCTTGTCGCGCCCACCCTGGCGAAGTACCACCGCTGGCCGCGCAGTTTTTCAGCGCGGAATATCGTCTGGATTACAGCTTGCACACGTATCCAAAACCGCTGATCTGCTGGGGCCATGGTTATGTGCTTGGCGGCGGTATGGGTTTGCTGCAAGGCGCCAGCACACGAATCGTCACGCCGAGCAGCCGCTTGGCGATGCCGGAAATCACCATCGGTCTGTATCCCGACGTCGGCGCCAGTTGGTTTCTCGCGCGATTGCCGGGCAAGCTCGGTTTGTTCCTCGGACTGACCGGCGCGCACATGAACGCTCGTGATGCAATCGATCTGGATTTGGCCGATCGTTTCCTGCTCGACGAGCAGCAGCCGCAATTGATCGAAGGCCTGCTGCAGCTCAATTGGCAGGAACAGACCGACGTGCAACTCAACAGTCTGCTCAAGGCCTTGCAACAGGAAGCCGTGGCGCAGATGCCCGAGGCGCAGTGGCTGCCGCGTCGCCAGCAGATCGACGAATTGCTCGATGTCAGCGACATCGCCTGCGCCTGGAAAGCCATTAGCCTGCAACGCGACAGCAGCGACCCGTTGATCTCCCGCGCGGCGAAAACCATGAGCGAAGGCTCGCCGCTGACCGCGCATCTGGTCTGGGAACAGATCATCCGTGCCCGACACATGTCACTGGCCGAAGTCTTTCAGATGGAATACACCCTGAGCCTCAATTGCTGCCGGCATCCGGAGTTCAGCGAAGGGGTTCGCGCACGGTTGATCGACAAGGATCAGAAGCCGCACTGGCATTGGCCAGACATTAACAATGTGCCGGATGCGGTGGTTGAAGCGCACTTTCACAAGGTCTGGGAGGGGCGGCATCCGTTGGCGGATTTGACGCAGTATTGAGATTGATTGCCCGCGATGATCACCTCTGGGTCCCATCGCGGTCCCCTCAATCTGAAGTTATCGCGGTCACATGTTCAGTTCGTAGAACTGAATTATTTCGGCCAATGCGAGTTGCGACTCTTCATTTTCCTTTACAAGAATATCCTCTACATCACGCAGTGGTGGAAGAGGATGCAGTCGTTCGGCAATTTGCATTGCGGTGTAGTCTTGAACTGTCTTTCCTTCACCGCTAACCCTTATGAACCCAATCGCGCTTTCGCCTCCAGAAAAATGATTAGCCACTCGAATCTTGGGCCCCACGCCATAACTGACCACTATGACAAGATCATCCTGATCGCGATGAAACCTTAATTGTTCAATAGATAGATCCACACCAGAAAAATCGATTCCATCGATCCCACCCCCGGTGTTGTTAATCAAGTCTCTTCCAAGACCATCGTATTTATAGAGATCGTTGCCAGCACCACCAGACAATGTGTCATTACCGGGACCGCCGAGCAGCACATCATCGTCGACACTCCCCAACAGCACATCATGTCCCTGCATACCTCTGATTTCACCTGCGCCGCTTAGAGTGTCATTACCGTGACTTCCCACCAGTGGCAGCGCTTGACCATCTCTCATAGATTTGCCACTGGCCGCATTATCGACCAAGAGACCATTGTGATAAGTATCCGGGGCAGGACCCAGCTGACGGGAGCCAAACAGCTCTTTGAGAGTAACGCTTGAGCCATCTGCAAATTTTATAATCTCAATGCCGGAACCCTCGACATCTCCGACATTGGGTAGAACAATGCGAACTTTCTGCGACCCACCCCATTTAATATCGAGTGTCGAATAGAGCATTTTCGCCCGCGGCGGATGTCGATAGGCATCACGACGTGGATCAGGTGCCAACTCAACATTTACCGTTTCAATGAGTGTTGCGCCCCAACTGAGCTGCAAATTCTCCTGCGTCGCGTCCTCTGGAAGCACGACAGTATCTTGATCGACCAATCCATACTCGTCCTTCCATCCGGCAACACCTACTTCAGGTCGAAGAAAAACCGGATTCTGCACATCCGCGATAATGGTCGTTGCGCCAGCATGCGCCTGCACGATGTAAGTATCGGCACCGTTTTCACCGTACAGGTAATCATCCCCTGCGCCGCTTACTAGATAATCAGCGCCTTCAGAACCGAGCAGGGTATCGTTGCCTGCCCCGGCGGACAGAAAGGCACCCGGTATCCTGTCATTAACAGAGCCATAATCAAGTTGAAAACCGGAATAGGCGACGATCAGGTCATCGCCTGCACCACCCTGGAAAAGATTGCCGACTTCGACATTAACTCGCCCACCGGCATCGTCGCCGTGGACAACTTTATGTTTGACCGTTTCAGTTGTGACATCCCGCCGAAATTCCCTGCGGACAGTTTCGTCCGCCGCGAAACTTTCAGCGGGATAGACGTACCACCCTTCAATAGCGCCTGAATCTTTTCTATCCGCGATAATTACGTCGCCGATTTTGAATGAAAAACCGCTGGCAGTGCCAGATCGAAAATAATGCGGTTTCAGCGATGACGGCGCCGTAATGCCCTCTTTCTTTACCTCTCGAAAACTGGATTGGGATGTAGAGTTTGTCTGTCTTTCGCTAAATACCGCGTCACCAGTGGCAGGCCCCATCCATTGAGGTGTTTCAGACAATGTACCCGTTTCGGTGCTTTCATTTACCACGTCAGTGTGGGTGATATATCCCGTATCGCTGGTGGCTATATAGCTCCGAATCCAAACACCTGGTTTGCTCAAGGTAAAGCCTGTTAAATGCCTGCTTGCGGAGCGCTTTGCATTGAGCTCCGCCAGGAACCTGTCGGTCCAGCCAACATTATGATCAATGGCATTACTTCGTTCCTCACCAGGAACAACGATCCCTGATTGGTCCGGAACAGCAACCGGGGCTTCGTCTGCAATGATGTCTTTATCTTCTTCTTTGGCCAGCACATCCCCTGCCGGCGGCTCGCTGACTTCTACAGCTGGCAGCGTTTTTTTCATGACTTCTTGATAGCCGAGAATGACACCATCGCTAAATGTGAACGTTGAATTCTTCCACTCTTCATAATTCCGGATAAGGATGGCGTCACCCTCGCCATTGAACACCCGCAATACCCGGCCTACGGAAACATCAATGATGTCGGCTTTTAGACTTTGCGCAGAAAACCCCGCCCCGAATTTGATGATATTGCTGCCACCTGAATCGGTGATAACGTCAAGACCATCACCCACCCCGAAATAGTAAACATCAGCGCCGTCATGGCCCTCCATCACATCGTTACCGGCCCCGCCATCAAAAACGTTATTGCCGGAATCGCCGCGAAGGTGGTCTACACCCTCCCCGCCCAACAACGTGTCGTTGCCACCACCGCCCAGCAAGGTATCGTTGCCTGAACCACCGTCCAGATAATCTGCGCCATGTTCGGCTTCGGCTGTCTGCTCGTAGTCGCCGGATAAAATGTCATCATCTGCGCCGCCATAAAGCGTGTCGGCGCCCAAGCCTCCCAGAAGGGTATCGTTTCCTTCATCGCCTTGAAGGTAATCATTGTTGATTCCACCTGACTGCAGGTTGGACACATCGCCATCCAGCGCGTCAGCTCCTGCCCCACCGATCAGGGTATCGGAGCCACCCATTCCCTGAAGTGTGTCATCGCCCGCTCCACCATCAAGTAAATCATTGCCGTGGTACCGAATTGGATGCTCCGCATAATCCCCGGCCAGCGCGTCGTTACCTTCACCTCCGAACAGCAGATCATTCGCCCCGCCGCCCAAAAGTTTGTCGTCTCCCGCACCACCGTCCAGCAGGTCATTTGCAAAAAAGTGGGCGGCGTCACCGGCAACGCCGTTCAGTACATCGTCATCCCCGTGGAGAGTGTCATTGCCTGAGCCACCATAAATCGCATCGGCTCCACCGTTACCAGCGAGCCAATCATCGCCACTGCCACCGTCCAATACATCGTTGCCATGGTGTTTGCTTTGCAGGCCACCGCCCCAATCGAGGTTGTCTCCCATTAATGTGTCGTTACCACTTCCTCCGGCCAGGGTGTCATTCCCGCCATCCCCTCCAAGAAGATCATCTTCAGTTCCGCCATCAAGCAGATCGTCGCCCCATCCACCATTGAGAACATCGCGGCCGCCCTGGCCGTAGAGAACATCGTTATCGCCCTGCGTCGAACTATTAAAGGAGGCCTTTGAAAAGACAGTTCGGTGACTGGTGACACCACCGTCTATAAGCACTTCGACGCGTTTGAATCCCCATTTCTGCTCTAGCGCGCCGGTCGTTTCATCGCCTGATAAGATGTCATCTCCCGCACCTCCAATCAGCGTATCCCGATCGTTACCGCCCAGAAGCACGTCCTGGGATGCCGTACCGATGAGCAAATCGTGACCAGCACCGCCATCAAGCCAATCGCCTCGAGCTGTTTTCCCTTTAGAGTCGCCAGCGGCCATGGCCTTTTCGAGCGTCATCTGTTTATCGCCAAACAACTGATCGTTTCCGTCCTTGCCGAATAATCGGTCTGCTCCACCAAGTCCGAGAATGACGTTGTCTTTTGCAGAGCCGTAAAGCACATCGGCTTTGTTTCTCTGTTTTATGTTGGGCAATAGCAAGGCGTTGCCCAACTCATCGTATGAGAACTGATCACCGGGAACATTGGGCTCGATATCTTTCGCTTTCCAATCGCCCTGGAGAACCAGATCGGGAGCAGAGACCGTATGGCCTTGGTATTCGGGAAGTCGGATGCCAAGCATCCCGGGGCGGAAGTTCTTGATAACGACGAGATCGTTCAGGCCATATTTGATATTGAGCGTGGGTTCGCTGAGTTCTTCGATGAGGGTCAGGGTGATGGCCTGATCCTCGGTCCACCAGATATTGCTCAAAGGGGCGCGACGTTTGAGTGAAGGAATCGGCGCGCCGTTGATCCACAGCTGCCCATTGGCGTTGGCGTCGAAGATCTCATCGATGCCATCACCGCTGGAAAACTCATAGCGGTCGCTGCCTTCGCCACCGATCAAAGAGTCGTTACCCTTTCCTCCGCGCAAAACATCATCACCGGCCATTCCGTACAGCGCATCATTGCCGTCGCCTCCGCCAAGCAAATCGTTGCCGCCCCCACCCTCGATGACATCGTGACCTGCCAGCCCGTTGATCGTGTCATTGCCCGCGCCGCCATACAGATGATCAGTGTTCGTACCGCCCGCGAAAGACCGCGAGCCGTCATCGCCGAACATGACCAGCGGGTTCAACACACCGGTCGTCATTGGCACCTGTTTGGCTGAGGCGAGATCGACGTAGGAAAACTTCTGCAGCGAGTGTTCTCCAAACGAGCCCTGAGTTCGAGCAATCAACCGGGCCAACATCTGCGCACGATCGGCAAGACATTGCGCGGTGATGAAACCTTCGCCGGTCAGCGGATCGTAGAGTTCCAGTTCGCGTCCGGGGTAACCGTCAGCTCGCTCAATGACGATTTCACTGAGTTGCTTCAGGGAATTGCGCAACGAAAGGCCGATGGGTGTCGACTCGCCAGCCAGTTTTGCCCATGAATTGGCGTTTCCGTATTCGCCTATCGAACGGGTGACGATGCTTTGGGACTGCTCTGGTGAAAATGCCGAGAAGAATGCGTAAGCGTTGGTGGCGAAGGTTTCATCGGTGGTAGCTGGCGCTGCTGAATCGCCGTCGTAGGTGCGCTTGAACATGTCCAGGAATTCATTCTGGCCATAGCGCAATATCAGGTCGACTGCGGCGGAAACAGACGTGCCTTGAACGACATGCTGAATCAGCGGATTGAGGCTGCCACTGGCGAGCGCGATATTGATTTGCTCTGGCACGACGGAAAGCAGACTTTGCAATGGGTTGACGCCGAAATTGCTGATCGCCGCTCGCAATCCGACGCTGTAGGAATCGATGGCGAACAGGATATTTTTATAGTCATCGAGCCTGTTGGCTTTTGCTTGAGTCGGCGTGCCGCCATCTTCCCCTTGCGAATCACCAGCGGAGATCAATCTCCAGGTTTCATAGGGCGGCGCTCCACCCAACAGGCTGAATCCGACTGTCCCTGACCAGCCGGCGTTATGGCTCACGGCTGTATCCTTCTCTCCGCAAGCCTCACTAAACAGTGCCTTGCCGATCGCACTGGCATCAATCTCTGCAATCTGGCTGATGGATGGAACCGTCCAGGGTGCCAGCCGACCCGCGAGGGATCCGTCGATCAAGGTATTGATGAAATTGACGGCGACCTGATTGGATGACAGCTGCATCAGGTTTTCACTGAAAATTTTATTCAATCTCAGTTCACCTTGCCGCGAGGTGTAGCCGCGAATCAGGGCGGAGTAGGCACCGTTTCCACCGTTGGCATCAATGGCCACGGCAAGCCAGAGCCTGGCGCTTTTCAGAATTTTTCCAGCCTCTTTATCGACAGCGGTAACGTCGGAAACTCTTCCGCCAATAATCTCGAATAGTTTTTGATACAGGGGAGCGCAGCTAGCCCCCGCCATTCCCAGTGCCTCGTACTCAATTTTTTTTGAGAGAAGCCTCATACCTTTGCAAATATTGGCTGCGTTAAAGATCGCTGTTTTTTCCATATCGCTAAAAACATAACTCATCGTTACTTCCTTGTAATAACTGAGCGTGAAAGATAATCACTGAGAAACTTGAGCATCTCAGGTGCTTCGCGTAATGACGATAGACCGAGGTCTACGCTGCCGTGCCCCCCAGCAAAGTCAAAGCTATCCAGATTGACAGTGCAGAAAAAGTTCAACTTGCCAAAATCCAGATTTTCCAATTCTGCTCTGCTGAGCCTTGCCAATTTCTCGTCAGTCAGTTGTTCTTCGGAAGCCGGGCGAATCAAACCGTCACAGCCTATCAACCGAGGGGTGCCATCACGCCGCGGCCAGCCAGTAATGACAAACGTTCTGACGGAATCCACATTCTTGAAATGCGGCGGCGGAGCATCCAGCCAAATCTCTAACCCCGGATAATTTTTCAACTTCACAATCAACTCATCCGGCCAGTTGACGTGCCGATAGCCCCGTTCATGGGGCTCGCTAGTCTCTTTTCTTGTATAAAGCCCGGCGGTCAATTTATAAAGACGCCAACTTTCAGGAATCGACTTCAGGCTCTGATCCTGGTACCGGTGCAAACCCGTCCCGGTCCACCAGAAATGCCCCTTGAGCGTATTGGCCAGACACGCTTTCTTATTCGCCAGTTCAGGCATGCCCACATAAAACTCCGGCCCCAGAGTCTTATCCACATAGCTGCCGCCCAGTATGGGCACCTGCTTCATGCTCGCCAGCTTCTTTTGACAGGCCTCCTGATCCGCGTAATAGACTGCCATCGCCTCGGCGACTTGTTCTTCACGGATATAAAAATCCACCACGCAATAACAGACATAAACAAACAAGCCATACTTCAACAACTTCTTAAACCATTTAACCCATTGCTTACGCGACATCCGGAGCATTTCAAATCTCCCTGTCAAACTGAGGAGCAGGCTGTTTCTTCAGATGCCCGGACGTCGCGCTTTCAAATACCTCAAAGTATTGTGTCGTGCCGTACTCCACATCAAATCTGCTCGCCGTCAACTTCGCGGCGCTGCGCAGGCTGTCGTACTCATCAACAGAATCAAGAACCTTGGTAATACGTTTGGCGATACCGTGATGATCGAAGAAATCCACCAGCATTCCATTGTAACCATCGACGATCACCTCCCTTACCGGAGCCGTATCCGACGCTACTACCACGCACCCAGCCGACATCGCCTCCAGTAACGACCACGACATAACAAACGGATACGTCAAATAAACATGAGCCTTTGAACAGTCCAGAACTGCCCGGTAAGTCTGGTAAGGAAGCTTCCCTGTAAAATGGACGGTGGAATGATCGAAACTTACCTCTGCCTCCATCCTGCTGCGCCAATTTGCATAGCCAACCGGCTTACGCCCGTAACTGACGGCATCACCGCCCACTATGATTATCTGCGCATCGGGACACCCAGCCTGAATATGCGGGATCGCTCGCATAAAACTGTGAAACCCGCGATAAGGCTCAAGATTCCTCGCGACATAAGTAACGATCGGCTGCCCGGCTCTCAGTTCGACGCCATTGCGCAACCTGACGGCCCCAACTTTCGCCAAACAGGAACTTTGAATGACGCCCTCGTGAATAACCCGAATGGCCGACTGATAAGCGGCCGGAAACAGACTGCGCTGCCACCGCGTGGGCGCAATGGCAATGTCACATTGCTCGAGATTCAAAAGATGCAGCGAATTGAGCACTCGCAGCCTCGAAGACTCTCTTGTGGCTCGCGGGAATTCAGGGTCGAATCCGGAATCCGCGCCCTGCGCCCGATAGTAATATTCGCAATAGTGAATAAGCGGCGCGTCAGGATAGACATCCTTGACGAAGAGCGTTTCCCCCCATCCGGGATGAGCGAGAATCACGTCCGGCCGATAACCCGAATGTTTCAGTCGGCTCAGAATTTCAAAAACCTTCTGTCCATCAGTCACCGCTTGTTCGTAACGGGCCAGATAGGGGTGAATATCGCCCGCGGCTCTGCTGGCAGCGCGGTATCGATATATTTTCACCTCTGCGATACCCGGCGCCGTATCCCGACCTATCGCCAAAACCTCATAACGCCTGTCAATCGCTGCCAGCACCACGTGACGGAACTGGCCCGGAAAGTTTTGGTGAATCACAAGAAGCTTCATAGCGGCATCGTCCGTTTATTCGCCGCTATTGAACTGAGTTTTGCTCACCTCGTTCGGCAGGAACAAACGCTAACAAATGCAAGGAAATGAAACTGTAGGAAGCGTCTGGGAATGCCCTAGGAGATGGCTAACGGGACGACTTTTTCGACGGGCATAAAAAAACGGCGCTAATAGCGCCGCTTTCATTTGCGTGGATTTACCAGCGGTTGCCACGTCCATTGTGGTCGCCACGTCCGCTGTGTCGGTCATAGTTGCCACGACCGCGGTGATCGTTATCCCAACCGCCGCGACGATGACCATCCCAACGCCCGCGATCATTGCCGTGCCAGCGACGGCTCTCGTAATAACGTGGAGCCGGTTGGTAGTAACGCGGCGCCGATTGGTAATAGCGCGGTTGCTGGTAGTACCGCGGGGCTGGCTGGTAGTAGCGTGGCTGCGCGTAATACCTGCTGCCACCGTTGTAATACGTGCCACCCGTGTTGTAGTAGGCCGGTGCAGGTGATGTGTAGACCTCTGAGCTGTAATACGAGTCCGCGTAGGAGTACGGGACGCAACCGGCAACGGAAAACATCAACGCAGCAAGTAGAAGAATTCGTCTATACATGGCGGCCTCCTGGACCGCGGGTTGGCCACACCAGCGACGCTGGCAGGCGACAGTCATTTAATCGGTGACTGTCGAAAAATCAGACAGCGCTTTTGGCATCTGGTGCGTTCCCGTAACAAGTTGAAACAAGTGATTGATGAAACCTTGTTCATCCGCAAAAACGCTGTCATTCAGCCGCTGATTAATGGTGGCCACCGTGATATCCGCCGCCGTGATAACCCCGTCCGTAACCGCCTCGATACCCGTAGCCACCGTAGTAATAACGCGCGCCGCCGTAGTAGCGCGGGCCGTAATAACTGCCGTAGGAATAAGGTGAGTAATAGCCGGGAGAGTAGTAAGTAGCGGGGTAACCGCCGTAGGGTCCGGCGTAGTAATAACAACCGGACAGACCCAAACCGAGCACCGCTCCCAGCAGCGCTCGTCGCAACGTTTTCTGAATAAGCATGGCGGCCTCCTGAAAGACCCGCGACAGCAGTCGGCACAGACCGGCTGACATCTGTTTTGACTGGCAAAGCCATGCCGAGTGCCAACAACCCAAAACCATCGGATCAGCGGCTGATACGCTGCATCACGGTGCAGCCGCGCACCAACACAAAGCGCCTCAGCGCCCTCGCCGCCAAACCTAAGCAACCCGCGCGCCCGTACCAGAGCGCCTGTCGCGACTTGGCACGCGTCTCGCTTTAGCAAACCCGTGCAGGAGTCATCACAGGTTCGCGGCACCACAATTTGCAATGGCTGACTAGGGTTCCGGCTCGCAATCGCGAGTGGCTGGTCCGAGAGTTGGCGACCTCCAGTTGAGGTTACACGGCGGGACAAAAGCCCGGGAGACAAGCCACCGTTCGCGGTGCCGCGTTGCCATCCTGTCCGCCCTTGATCAACTGGAGAAGCCACCATGACCCGACTACGTTTGCCCGCCCTGCTCGCCGCCGCCTTCGCCGCGCTCATCAGTACCCAATCCCCCGCCGCCCAGAAAGACCACTTCAGCGTCTGCTGGACGATTTACGCCGGCTGGATGCCATGGGAATACGCCGGCAGCCAGGGCATCGTCGACAAATGGGCGAAGAAGTACGGGATCAAGATCGACGTCGTGCAGCTCAACGACTACGTCGAATCGATCAACCAGTACACCGCCGGCCAGTTCGACGGCTGCACCATGACCAACATGGACGCGCTGACCATTCCGGCCGCCGGCGGCGTCGACAGCACCGCGCTGATCGTCAGCGACTTCTCCAACGGCAACGACGGCATCGTCCTCAAGGGCGACGGCAAGAAAGTCGCCGATCTCAAGGGCATGGACGTCAACCTGGTCGAACTGTCGGTCTCGCATTACCTGTTGGCCCGCGCGCTGGACTCGGTCGACCTGACCGAGAAAGACCTGAAAGTGGTCAACACTTCCGACGCCGATATCTCCGCCGCTTTCAACACCGAACAGGTCAACGCCGTCACTACTTGGAACCCGATGCTCTCGGACATCAAGGCCAAACCGGGTGTGACCGAGGTGTTCAATTCCAGCCAGATTCCCGGCGAGATCATGGACATGATGGTGGTCAACAGCGCCACCCTCAAAGACAACCCGGCGCTGGGCAAAGCGCTGACCGGCGCGTGGTTCGAAGTGGTCGAACTGATGAACGCCAAAACCGCCGCGAGCAAGGCTGCGCTGGAGCATATGGCCAAAGCTTCGGGCACCGACCTCGCTGGATTCCAGGCACAACTCGACACCACCAAACTGTTCGCCACGCCAAGCGAAGCGCTGAACTTCGCCACCAGCAAACAGCTACCGGAAACCATGCGCAAGGTCGCCGAGTTCTCCTTCCAGCACGGCTTGCTGGGTGAAGGCGCGAAAGACACCAGCGCGGTCGGCATGGCCTTCGCCAACGGCGTGACCAGTGGCGATACCGGCAATCTCAAGCTGCGTTTCGATCCGACCTACGTGCAGATGGCCGCCGACGCCAAGCTGTAAGCCACGGAGGATTTGGCCATGCGCCTGATCAATCGCCACCCGGATCGCCCGAGTCGCCTGTTGCTGGTGATCCTGCCGTTCGCTTTGCTGCTGTTCGCCTATTTCATGGGCTCGGCCGAGCGCCTCGCGGACACCCCCAACGACAAACTGCTGCCCAGCGCCGTGCAGATGAGCGACGCGGTAAAACGCTTGGCCTTGAATGCCGACAGCCGCACCGGTGACTACCTGTTGTGGCAGGACACCGCGTCGAGTCTGCGGCGTCTGGCCATCGGCCTCGGCATCGCCGCTTTGGCCGGGCTGTGCCTGGGCATCGCCGCCGGCACGCTGCCGCTGTTCGGCGCGCCTTTGTCGCCGCTGCTGACGGTGCTGTCGATGGTGCCACCGCTGGCGATCCTGCCGATTCTGTTCATTGTTTTCGGTCTGGGCGAGTTGTCGAAGGTGATGCTGATCGTCATCGGCATCACCCCGGCGCTCGCTCGCGATCTGGAACAACGCGCCCGGGAAATACCGGTCGAACTGCTGATCAAGGCGCAGACCCTCGGCGCCTCGACCTGGACGCTGATGCTGCGTGTGGTGCTGCCGCAACTGCTGCCACGCTTGCTGATCTCGTTGCGGTTGATGCTCGGTTCGGCGTGGCTGTTCCTGATTGCCGCCGAAGCGATCGCCTCCACCGACGGCCTCGGCTACCGGATTTTTCTGGTCCGGCGTTATCTGGCGATGGACGTGATTCTGCCATATGTGGTGTGGATCACCCTCCTCGCCTGGCTGATGGATTGGGGCTTGAAATACCTGACTCGTCGCGCCTTCCCTTGGTATGAGGGGGCGGCCAAATGAGCTTCATCACGGTAAAAAACGTCTGGCAGCAATACGCCGATCAAGTGGTGCTGGAAGGCTTGAACCTGAGCGTCAATGAGGGCGAGTTCTGCACCCTGGTCGGCGCGTCCGGTTGCGGCAAATCGACCTTCCTGCGCCTGCTGCTCGGTCAGGAAACAGCGAGCCGCGGCGAGATTCTGCTCGACGGTCAAGCGCTGGCCAGCGAACCGGATGCCAGCCGTGGCGTGGTGTTCCAGCGCTACTCGGTGTTCCCGCATTTGAGCGTGCTCGACAACGTCGCCCTCGGCCTCGAATTGCCGCGTGCGCCGTTGCTCGGTCGGTTGTTCGGCAGCGGCAAACGTGAGGCGCGCGAACAGGCGGCGGCGCTACTGCACAAAGTCGGCCTCGGTCATGCGCTGGACAAGTACCCGGCACAGTTGTCCGGCGGTATGCAGCAACGGCTGGCGATTGCCCAGGCGCTGATTATGAAACCACGGGTGTTGCTGCTCGACGAACCGTTCGGCGCGCTCGATCCGGGCATCCGCAAAGACATGCACGCGTTGCTGCTGGAGCTGTGGCGCGAGACCAAACTGACCGTGTTCATGGTCACCCATGACCTGTCCGAAGGCTTCAGCCTCGGCACGCGTTTGCTGGTGTTCGACAAGGTTCGCCTCGACCCGCACGCCCCCGGCGCCTATGGCGCGCGCATCACCTACGACATCCCTTTGAACAGCGACCGCCGCGCCCAACGCGCCGCCGTCGACGCCCTGCCGTTGCCACTGGCAGGCGCCCTTCGCACCGCTTGAGAGGACTTCTTCAATGAATAAGCCGATGACCGATTCGACTCAACTGTTCCCACCGTTTGCCGAAGAAATGCTCCCCGGCGGCGGCCACCGTTCCTTCGTGTTGAAGCGCGGCCAATTGCTGCGCCTGACCGATCTGCGCGGCGGCGCCAACGTCAGCCTGACCTTGCTCAACGCCAATGAAAAAACCGAGCGGCTGAACCTGCCCGACAGCCTCAAATGCCAACACACCGCCAAGCTCACCAGTGGCCATTGCCTGTACTCGGACATGGGCCGCGTGCTGGCTGCAATCACTGCTGACACCTGCGGCTGGAGCGACAGCCTCGGCGGTGTGCTCTGCGCCGAAGAAGTCGCGCAGAAGTACGGTCAGGGCCGCTATCAGGAACTGCGCAACGGCTTCTTCCGCAACGGCACCGACAACCTGCTGGTGGAGCTCGGCAAGTGGGGGCTGGGCCTGTCGGATCTGCTGATGACGCTCAATCTGTTCAGCCGTGTGAACGTCGATGAGGCCGGGTGTTTCCACTTCGTCGAGGGCAACTCCAAGGCTGGCGACTACATCGAATTGTACGCGCCGATGGACACGCTGGTGGTGCTCACCGCGCTGCAACATCCAATGGACCCGTCGCCGGAATACGCACCGAAACCACTGAAGCTGAGCTGGATGAACGCCGACGCCAGCGTCGCCGAACACTGCCGCAACTCGCGCCCGGAAAATGAGCGCGGCTTTATCAACACCGACCGTTTGTTCGCCTGAGGATCGCTGTCATGTCAGTTGCTATCGCCACTTCGCAAAACCAACCCGACACAGCGGTGTACCGCGCCACGATCCCGGCCGGGGAACCCTGGCTGATGGAGGTCAAGGCTGGGCAGACGCTGCGCATTCTCGACCTGGAAGGCAATCAAGCGGTCGATACCTTGTTCTACAGCCTCGCCAATCCCAAGGAACGCTACGACGTGCAGCGCACTTTGCGCCGGCAGAACAGCGTCTACCTGAGCACCGGCAGCGTGCTGTATTCCAACCTCGGCCACGCAATGCTGACCATCGTCGCCGACACCTGCGGGCGCCACGACACCCTCGGCGGTGCCTGCGCGCAGGAGAGCAACACCGTGCGTTACGCCTTGGGGAAACGCTACATGCACAGCTGCCGCGACAACTACCTGCGCGCCTGCGCCCATGACGGCCGACTGGGCAAAGGCGACATCGGGCCGAACATCAATTTCTTCATGAATGTGCCGGTCACGGCGGACGGCGGACTGACGTTCGAGGACGGGATTTCGGCGCCGGGCAAGTACGTCGACTTGCGTGCGGAGATGGATGTAATCGTGCTGATTTCCAACTGCCCGCAGTTGAACAACCCGTGCAACGCCTACAACCCGACACCTGCGGAGCTGCTGGTATGGAACTGAAAATCAGCCGGTTGCGCCGTTGGCTTTTCGCCCTGTGCCAGGCGCGCTCCGGGCAGTGCTTGAAAAAGTGAAACCACCACAGATCAAACTGTAGGAGTGAGCCTGCTCGCGATAGCGGTGTGTCAGGTACATGAGTTTTGACTGATCCGACGCTATCGCGAGCAGGCTCACTCCTACAGGGGATCGGTGGTGTTCTGAAGTGTGTTTTTTCATCCGGGACGGCCCGGATGTCTGTCGAAAAACAGCGGGACGGCCCGCTCCCCCTTCAGGGGTTATGCCATGTTCGAAAAAGTCCTCATCGCCAACCGTGGCGCCATCGCCTGCCGCATCCTGCGCACCTTTGAATCTTTGCAGGTGAAAGGCGTGGCCGTGTATTCCGAAGCCGACGTCGCCAGCCTGCACATCCTGCACGCCGATGAAGCGCACAGCCTCGGTGAAGGCGCTGCTGCCGGCACTTATCTGGCCGTCGAAAAGATCCTCGCCATTGCCAAACAAAGCGGCGCCACGGCGATCCATCCCGGCTACGGTTTTCTGTCAGAGAACGCCGCGTTCGCCGAAGCCTGCGAAACGCAGAACATCGCCTTCATCGGTCCAACGCCCGAACAACTGCGCGTGTTCGGCCTCAAGCACACCGCCCGCGCCCTCGCCAAACAACACGGCGTACCGATGCTCGAAGGCACCGAACTGCTCGACAGCCTCGACGCCGCGCTGATTGCCGGCGAACAGGTCGGCTACCCGGTCATGCTGAAAAGCACCGCCGGCGGTGGCGGCATCGGCATGCGTGTATGCCGATGCGCCATTGAATTAAGCGAATCGTTTGAAGCGGTAAAACGTCTCGGCCAGAACAACTTCAGCGACGCCGGTGTGTTTATCGAGAAGTACATCCAGCGCGCCCGGCACCTGGAAGTGCAGGTGTTCGGTGACGGTCGCGGTGAGGTCATCGCCCTCGGCGTGCGCGACTGCTCGGTGCAGCGGCGCAATCAGAAAGTCCTCGAAGAAACCCCGGCGCCGAACCTGCCGGACGGCATGGCCGATGCGCTGTGCGCGGCAGCGATCAAACTGGCGAAAGCGGTGAATTATCGCAGCGCCGGCACAGTGGAATTCGTTTTCGACAGCGAGGCGCAACGCTTCTATTTTCTCGAAGTGAACACGCGCTTGCAGGTGGAGCATGGCGTCACCGAACAGGTCTGGGGCGTCGATCTGGTGCGCTGGATGGTTGAGCTGGCGGCGGGAGATTTGCCGCCGCTGAGCGACTTGTATCGTGAGCTGAACCCCGAGGGCCATGCGATTCAGGCGCGGTTGTACGCGGAGGATCCAGGGCGCGATTTTCAGCCCAGCCCGGGCTTGCTGACGGCAGTGGAATTTCCACCGGCCAACGGCATTCAACTGCGCATCGATACCTGGGTCGAGGCCGGCTGCGAGATCCCGCCGTATTTCGATCCGATGATCGCCAAGGTCATCACCTGGGCGCCGACTCGCGAACAGGCGCGTGCCGAGTTGCATCAAGCGCTGCGCGAGAGTCTGTTGTATGGCGTGGAAACCAACCGCGATTACCTGCGGCAGATTCTCCTCGACACGCCGTTCGCCAGCGGTGAACCGTGGACCCGTTGCCTGGAAAGTCTGGTTTATCGCGCCAACACTTTCGAAGTGCTCAGCGCCGGCACACAAACCAGCGTGCAGGACTATCCCGGCCGCCTCGGTTATTGGGCCGTTGGTGTGCCGCCGTCGGGGCCGATGGACAGTCGCGCGCTGCGCCTGGGCAATCGCTTGCTTGGCAATGCTGAAGGTGCGGCGGCGCTGGAAATCACCATGAGCGGACCTTTGTTGCGCTTCAATTGTGAAGCGGTGGTCGCGGTGACCGGCGCGCAGATTGCCCTGACGCTTGAAGGTGCAAGCGTGCCGATGAATACCGCCCTGCTGATCCCGGCGGGTGCGACGTTGCATCTGGGCAGCATCAGCGGCGCCGGGGCACGCAGTTATCTGTGCCTGCGCGGCGGTTTGCAGGTGCCGGATTATCTGGGCAGCAAAAGCACTTTCACCCTCGGCCAGTTTGGTGGGCATGGTGGTCGGGCGTTGCGTGCCGGGGATGTGTTGCATGTGCCTGCGCTGGCCGACCGTAGCAGCGGTCAACAACTGGCACTCCAGCACATTTTCAAGTTGCCGGCGGTGCGGCAGATTCGGGTGATTTACGGCCCGCACGCTGCGCCGGAATATTTCACCGAAAATTACATCGGCACTTTTTTTGAAACCCAGTGGGAAGTGCATTTCAATTCCAGCCGCACCGGTGTACGGCTGATTGGGCCGAAGCCGGAATGGGTGCGGGCCGACGGTGGCGAGGCCGGGTTGCATCCGTCGAATATTCACGACAATCCGTATGCCATCGGCGCGGTGGATTTTACCGGTGACATGCCGGTGATCCTCGGGCAGGACGGCCCGAGCCTTGGCGGGTTCGTGTGCCCGGTGACGGTGATTGAAGCGGATCTGTGGCAACTGGGGCAGCTCAAGGCCGGCGATAAAATCCAGTTCATCCCCGTCGACCTCAAGACCGCACGCGATCTCGCCCTGAAATGGGATCTCCCCTGTGGGAGCGAGCCTGCTCGCGAAGGCGATATTTCAGACACATCAGAATTGATTGATCCACCGCATTCGCGAGCAGGCTCGCTCCCACAGGGTTTGATGTCACCTGTAGTGCTGGATTTGGGTCAGGGGGATCGGCGGCTTGTTGCGCGGGTTTCTGGCGACACCCATTTACTCCTGGAAATCGGCGAGCCTGAACTCAATCTTGTTCTGCGCTTCCGCGCCCACGCCCTCATGCAAGCGCTGGAACACAAATCCCTGCACGGCGTGATCGACCTCACCCCCGGCATTCGCTCATTGCAAATCCACTACCAGCCGGAGCAACTGCCACTCGCCGATCTGCTCGGCATAATCGCCGGTGAATGGGACGCGGTGTGCGCCGCCAACGACCTGAAAGTACCGTCACGCATCGTGCATTTGCCGTTGTCGTGGGACGACCCGGCCTGCCAGTTGGCCATCGAGAAATACATGACCACCGTGCGCAAGGACGCGCCGTGGTGCCCGAGCAATCTGGAGTTCATCCGTCGCATTAACGACCTGCCCAATCTCGACGAAGTGCAGCGCACGGTGTTCGATGCCAGCTATCTGGTGATGGGCCTTGGCGACGTGTACCTCGGTGCGCCAGTGGCCACGCCGCTGGATCCGCGCCATCGTCTGGTCACGACCAAATACAACCCGGCGCGCACCTGGACCGCTGAAAACTCGGTAGGCATCGGCGGCGCCTACATGTGCGTGTACGGCATGGAAGGCCCCGGCGGTTATCAGTTTGTCGGGCGCACTTTGCAGATGTGGAATCGCTACCGCGAAGTCGCCGCGTTCGATGGTAAACCGTGGCTGCTGCGCTTCTTCGATCAGATTCGTTTCTACCCGGTCAGCGCTGAAGAACTGCTGCGCATCCGCCGCGATTTCCCGCTGGGCCGCTTCGATCTCAACATCGAACACAGCCAGCTCAACCTCGCCGAGTATCAGACGTTTCTCAATCGTGAAGCCGAGAGCATCAGCGCGTTTCGTGCTCAGCAACAAGGCGCATTCAATGCCGAGCGCGAACGCTGGATCGCCAGCGGTCAGGCGCATTTCGACAGCGAAGAAGCCGTGGCGGAATTGACTGAGGATGCGTCGCTGGCCGACGGTGAACACAGCGTCGACAGCCACATTGCCGGCAATCTCTGGCAGGTGCAGGTCGAGGCCGGCAGTCGCGTCGCAGCAGGCGATGTGCTGGTGATTCTCGAGTCGATGAAAATGGAAATCCCGGTGCTCGCGCCGATGGCCGGGGTGGTGCGCGAGATCCGCGTGCAGCCCGGTTCGGCGGTGCGTGCCGGACAACGGGTCGTGGTGCTGGCACTCGACTGAAGCCAATTGGATAAGGATCAACTCATGAATCTGCAACTCGATGTTCTGCGCCAGGCCTATCGCAATGGCGACACCACACCACGTCAACTGCTGCCGAAACTGCGCGAGAAAGCCGCCGCGCTGAACCCGGATTACCACCTGTTCATCCACCTGCTCAGCGTCGCAGAACTGGAGCCCTATCTCGCCGCTCTCGACGGTCGCGAGCTCGACAGTCTGCCGCTGTATGGCGTGCCGTTTGCGATCAAGGACAACATTGATCTGGCGGGCATTCCCACCACCGCCGCGTGCCCGGACTTTGCTTATGTGCCGGAGCGCTCGGCGACTATCGTCGAGCAGTTGATGGCCTTGGGGGCGATTCCGCTGGGCAAGACCAATCTCGATCAATTTGCCACGGGACTCAATGGCAGTCGCTCGCCGTATGGCGCTTGTCCGAACAGCGTGCTGACGGAATATCCGTCCGGTGGCTCCAGCGCCGGTTCGTCGCTGGCGGTGGCATTGGGCGTGGCGAGTTTTGCCTTGGGCACCGACACCGCAGGCTCCGGTCGAGTGCCGGCGGCGCTGAACAATCTGGTCGGATTGAAGGCGAGCAAAGGTCTGATCTCCACCGCCGGTGTGCTGCCGGCGTGTCGTACGCTGGATTGCGTGACCACGTTTACCGCGACGGCGCGTGAGGCCAGTCAGTTGCTCGCGTTGACGGCAAAACTTGATCCGCGCGATGAGTACAGCCGTCGCAATCCATCATGGAATGACGGCTCGGCGTTTGGTGCGCCACGGCCGTTTCGTTTCGGCGTGCCGCGCGCACAGGATCTGGAGTTTTTCGGTTGCGTCGAAGGGCCACTGCTGTTCGGCGATGCCATTGACCGGCTCAAGGCCTTGGGTGGCGAAGCGGTTGAGCTGGATCTTTCGCCGTTCCTCGAAGCTGCGCGTTTGCTTTACGAAGGGCCGTGGGTTGCCGAGCGCTATAGCGTGGCGGGTGAGTTGATGGAGAAAAATCCCGAGGCGGTTTTACCGGTGATCCGCGCCGTACTGGCCAAGGCGCCGGCGGTGACCGGCGTGCAGACTTTCCGCGCGCAATATCGGCTGCAAGCCCTGAAAGCCCTGTGCGATCAGGCCCTCGAAGGCCTCGACTGTGTGCTCACGCCAACCATTGGCCGCCCGGTGACACTCGCCGAACTGCACGCCGAACCCGTATTGCGCAACTCGGAACTGGGTTACTACACCAACTTCATGAACCTGCTCGACTACGCCGCCGTCGCCGTGCCGAGCGGGTTTATGGCCAATGAATTGCCGTGGGGCGTGACGCTGTTTGGCCGGGCGTTTACCGATCAATATCTGTTGAGTCTCGCGGATGCGATGCAGCGCCAGCAGGACCCGACCCTGCCGACACCCACGAACGTTGCGCGCAACGATCGCGCACGCATCGTGGTGTGTGGCGCGCATCTGCAAGGGTTGGCGTTGAACTGGCAACTGACCCAACGAGGTGGGCGGTTGCTGGAATCGACGTTGAGCTCGCCGGATTATCAACTGCATGCGTTGGCCGGCGGCCCGCCGTTGCGGCCGGGCATGGTGCGGGTCAAGGATGGCGGTGTGGCGATTGCGGTGGAGGTGTGGGAATTGCCGAGCAGTGAGTTGGGCTCGTTCCTCACCGGGATTCCGGCGCCGCTTGGATTGGGCAAGGTGCAACTGGCGGATGGGCGTTGGGAGAGCGGGTTTATTTGTGAGCCGTATGGTCTGGAAGGTGCACAAGACATCAGTCATTTGGGGGGCTGGCGGGCGTATCTTGAAACTCGGAACTGATCCGGAAACCAACCCTCACCCTAGCCCTCTCCCGGAGGGAGAGGGGACTGACCGAGGTGTTTGTCAGGTGGTTGTCATTCGGTGAAACCGAGGCGAACTCAGGTTTTGAAATCACCACAATCTAGCTCCCTCTCCCTCCGGGAGAGGGCTGGGGGAGGGAGCGATCCTTCTGACATTCCCTCAACGTCATATCCCCCGCCATTTCAGGCATGAATCCCGCAGTCTTTTCCCGGCCATCCCACTAGAATGCATGCCATCGGGCCACTGCCAACGGAACCGCCATGCCGCTTCGTTCTCCCCTGTACTCGCAACGCTCACTGGTTCTGACGCTGATCGCCCTGCTCGGCGCCGGTTTCCTTGCCACGTCGTTGCTCAGCTACTACGCCTCCCGCGCGTCGATCCGCGACAACATCGTCAACACCGAACTGCCGCTGACCTCCGACACGGTCTACTCGGAAATTCAGAAAGACCTCGTCAGGCCGATCCTGATTTCCTCGATGATGTCCCGGGACACCTTTATGCGCGACTGGGTGGTCAACGGCGAGCAGAATCCCGAGCAGATGACTCGTTACCTCGACGAGGTCATGACCCACTACGGCGCCTACACCGCGTTTTTTGTCTCCAACGCCAGCCACACTTACTACCACGCCAAAGGCGTGCTCAAGCAGGTCAAGGTCGATGAACCGCGCGACGCCTGGTACTTCCGTGTGCGCGACATGAAGGATCCGTACGAGATCAACGTCGACCCGGATCTGGCCAACAAGGACAACCTGACCTTCTTCATCAACTACAAGGTTTACGACTACCACAACCGCTTCATCGGTGCGGCGGGTGTCGGTCTGACCGTGGACGCCGTGATCAAGCTGATCGACAAGTATCAACAGCGCTATCAACGCAGCGTGTACTTCGTCGACACCTTTGGCCGACTGGTGTTGACCGGCGCCGAAGGCGGTCCGGAAGGCGCGCACATTGGCCAGAGCCTGAGTGAACTGGAAAGCATGAAGAGTCTGGTCAGCCAGTTGCCGAAACCGCACAGCGGCAGCTACGAATATTCCGCCCACGGCCAGGGCCATTTCCTCAATGTGAGGTTTATCCCGGAGCTGAACTGGTATCTATTCGTCGATAAACGCGAAGACGGCGCGTTGAGTGAAATCCGTCAGTCGCTGTACCTGAATCTGCTGATCTGCCTGCTGGTGACGCTGATTGTCCTGGCGTTGCTCAATCGCGTGATCAAGCGCTATCAAAGCAAAATCCAGGCGCAGGCCATTCTCGACAGTCTTACCGAACTGCCCAATCGCCGTGGCTTCGACATTCTTGCCGCACAAGCCCTGCACGAAGCGCAACGCGAGACCAAACCGCTAACGGCATTGCTGCTCGACCTCGATCATTTCAAGGTATTGAACGACACCTACGGGCACATGGCCGGCGATCAGGTGTTGATCGGTTTTGCCCGCGACCTGCAAAGTTGCCTGCGCCACGCCGACATTGTCTGCCGCTGGGGCGGTGAGGAATTTATCGTGTTGCTGAAGGACACCGACGGCGACACCGGTCAGAAAATTGCCGAAAAGATCCGCCAACACGTCGAACAGCACAAATATGCCTACGACGGCCACCGCCTCCATCTGACGGTGAGCATCGGCGCCACCACCCTGCAACGCGATGACACCTTGCACAGCCTGCTGTCGCGGGCCGATCATGCGATGTACCGAGCCAAACAAACCGGCCGCAATCGCACCTGCGTGGAAATGCCTCACTCGACTTATGCCTGATTCCGACGTTAAACCCGACCACTGCCCGGCCTGCGGCGCCCGCAACGATTGTAGCCTTGCCGACCCGCGCACCGCCGACCGCGAATGCTGGTGCTATGGCGTCAGCATCGACCCGGCCGTGCTTGAAGCACTGCCGCCAGAACTGCGCAACCAATCCTGCCTGTGCCCGCGTTGCGCGCAGGTCGAGGCGCAACTGCAAGCGGCCAAGCGGCCGATCCCGTAAGATGCGCGCCCCTTCATTCATCGAACACTGAACATGCGCGTCGACCGTTTCCTCAGCAACCTGCCCCGCTACAACCGTCAGCAGGTTCGCCTGTTGCTGGTGGAAAAACGCGTGCGGATTGACGGAAAAGTCGTCAGCGACCCGCACAGCGAAGTGCTGGAATTCAGCCGTGTCGAAGTCGATGACGAAGTCCTGCAAAGCGGCAAACCGGCGCGCTACTTCATGCTGCACAAGCCGCCGGGCTGCGTCAGCGCCACCCGCGATCCGCAGCATCCGACCGTGCTCGACCTGATCGATGAGCCGGACAAGGACGATCTGCACATTGCCGGGCGCCTGGACTTCAACACCACCGGTCTGATGCTGATCACCAACGACGGCGCGTGGTCGCGACGCCTGACCCAACCTAAGACCAAACTGCCGAAGGTCTACTACGTCGAGACCGAGCAGGAGATTGGCGCGCAATATGCGAGCACTTTTGCCGAGGGCATCTACTTCGCCTTCGAAGACCTGACCACGCAGCCAGCGCAACTGGAGCTGCTCGGTCCACGCTCGGCGCGGTTGAGCATCGTCGAGGGTCGCTACCATCAGGTGAAGCGGATGTTTGGTTTCTTCAACAACAAAGTCCTGCGCCTGCACCGCGAATCGATGGGCCCGCTGCTGCTCGATAACGCGCTAAAACCGGGCGAGTACCGCGCTTTGCGCACCGAAGAGATCCATTTGTTCTAAGCCGGCGACCGCTCAGCAGAAGTTGTCGAACAATTTACCAACGGCACTTGCGTGATCCCGACTCCCCTGCTTGAATCAGGACGTCGGCCAGATTGTGACCGACGAGTCACAACATACTTCTAAGAAACTTTTTGCCGGTCGTAAGCCCCAAGGGCTTCGCCTCAGCCGACAAACTGCCCGCCAATAACAATACCCGTCGACCGCAGTCATGGATCGACATGGGCCAAGCAAATTCCAGGCGTATGCCTACCTGTCACAAAGCTCGTGCAATCTCTATTTGCGCGCATACCCGCTTGCTTGCCAGGAGTCTTATGACATGAGGCCAGAAATCGCTGTGCTGGATATACAGGGTCAGTATCGGGTTTACACGGAGTTCTATCGCGCAGACGCCGCAGAAAAGACCATCATTCTGGTCAACGGCTCGATGGCCACGACTGCGTCGTTTGCACAGACTGTGAAAAACCTGCACCCGCAATTCAACGTGGTTTGTTACGACCAGCCCTACGCGGGTCGGTCAAAAGCCCACAACCGCCACGAGAAACATCTGACGAAGGACGTCGAAGGGCAGATTCTGCTCGAGCTGATCGACCACTTCGCCGCCGAACACGTGCTGTCGTTTTCCTGGGGCGGCGCCGCGACCCTGGTCGCCCTCGCCCAGCAGCCACGGCGCATCGAACGGGCGGTGATCAGTTCGTTCTCGCCAGTGATCAACGCACACATGCTCGATTACCTCGAACGCGGCGTCGACTACCTCGGCCAGCGTGACGGCGACCGCGTCGGCCATCTGGTCAACAACACCATCGGCAAACACCTGCCGTCACTGTTCAAACGCTTCAACTACCGTCACGTCAGCAGCCTCGCCGAGCACGAATACGGGCAGATGCACTTCCACATCAGCGACGTGCTGCACAGCGATCGGCAGTGCTATCTGAATGCAGCGAAAAAGATCAACGTGCCGGTGCTGTTTCTAAACGGCGAATGGGACGAATACACCGCTGCCGAAGATGCACGCCTGTTCGGCAACCACGTGGCGCAGAGCACGTTCACCACGCTGCAAGCCACCGGGCATTTTCTCGACATGGAACACAAGGCCGCGTGCCGCGATAGCCAGAACGCCTTGCTCGGCTTTCTGAAACCGGCGCAGCAGACCAGCCGAACGCGTTACTCGTTTGTTCAGGATCAACATGCATTGGCTATTTGAAAGGGTGTCGTCGCGAGCGAGGCTGTGGGGCTGGGATTTTGCTTTTCTCACCGCAGTGCTCGCCCGCGATTGACCGTTTTCAGTGATTCAAAGCGTTCATGAGTAAAAGAAAAACTTCAAATCCGTGGCCGAGTCTGGTACAAAGTCAGCCGCTCTGAGCGGGTATAGTTTAATGGTAGAACAGTAGCTTCCCAAGCTTCCGACGAGGGTTCGATTCCCTCTACCCGCTCCACTCGAATATTGGTCTCACGTTGGTTTTTTTGACGGGGGATGCAGGGATAGAAAAAACCGGCCTATAGGGCCGGTTTTTTTGTGGCTGGGATTTGAGGTTGGCCAATTGGGCAGTTCGGAACCTTTCAGAAACACTCCGCTAGTTGAAGATGCGCTCTCCCCCTGTACGCTTTTGTTCTCTCTAACGACAATCCTTGAGAAGCGTGCGAGGCACGAAATGGTGCCCATGCTCGGGATCTATGACGGGGCAATTCCATGACAATCGGATTCAAAGGGGAGTACGCAAGCCCATTCGCAGACTTCATCCGTAATGCGAAATCCCATGAAAAAAAGCGTGTTTACCGTGAAGTGCTGACCGCAGCTACCAAGAAGCAGAATGAGGTGATGCTGGCTGCATGTAACAAGCATTCGGCGGTTGGTGCAGTTTCAATGCGCAGGCTGAGCGACGTGATGACTTCAGGGGATTTCTCCCGTTGTGATCAGATTCAAGAATTGCTCTGAGTTGATGATGAAAGCTCCAGCCTCAAGTGCCTTGGAAACTTTGGTTGGCCCCGCATTTTCACCATAACAAAGAAACGTCAGCGTCTTGCCTGCCGTACTCATGACCTTCAACCCATATTCCAGTGCCTTTTGCTCAAGCTCAGCCCGTTGTGCAGCTGCGAACCCAGTGAAAAGAATTTGATTGATCCTACCCGGTGACATTTTCGGATCAGGCGTTTGCGAAGCGGCTTCTGAAGCAACGAGCGCCGGTGGCTTTCGATCGTGCTGAAGCCTCGGAGAAGGAGGAGCGGCCTCCTTTAAGAGCAGCTCAGCCCCAAGCAATACTTCGATGATGCGATCCTTGCGATAGGTTTTAGGAAAGGTATCGCTGGCCGATCGTCCTTGAATGTAAACCGAATTCTCTGACCATTGAATCAACTCCCGCTGACTTAAATCGCCCTTTGCATCTCTATAGCTGAATTTTAGAGTCGACATCCGTTTCACTCCCTTCTGACGATCACATGGGCAAATTCCATGCATAACTACGCTGGCTATATCGAGAGGTGATTTCCTTTCAACAGGCTCGTTGAGGGTCATGACCTTCGCCCATTAGAGTTCAACGTTAGCAGCCCGAGCAGTGACGTCAGAAAAAGATGTGTTCCATTATTTTGCAGCGGAAGATCGCCACATGAACATAAGCAAAACCCGGTAACACACCCACCTCACCATCGCTTCTGCCTTACCTAGACTGCGCTAAGCGACCCCGCCCGTCAGAGGACCACTACCGACCGGTGGTTATAGTGTTGATCATATTAATCCAGTGGGCATAGTACCCACCAAGCACACCACAGGGAGGTGTTGTGAATAGCCGTTTTTTTAATCGGCCAACTCGTCGCAGACGGTTGGTATCTGGTAAGGATCAAAGGAAGTCACCATCACTTCAAGCATCCGAGCAAACCAGGACTGGTCACCGTGCCACATCCAAAAAAGGATCTGCTGAAGAAAACGGCCATCAGTATTTTGCAGCAGGCGCTGCTTTGACTCTCTGAGTCAGTTGCGCCATGGAGGACAACGAATATGCTCTACCCGATTGCGATTTCAATTGGCGATGACCATCACGCCTGGGGTGTAGAAGTCCCGGACATTCCTGGATGCTTTTCCGCCGGAGAGGATCTGGACGATGCCGTCGCCATGGCTCGCGAAGCCATCGAAGGTCATTTCGAGATTCTGGCGGACGACGACGCCCCCATTCCAGCGGCCAGCAAACTGAGCCTGCACGTGGCCAACCCGAAATACGCCGGTTGTGCATGGGCCGTGGTGGATATCGATGTGCTCAAGTATTTGGGCAAAGCCCAGAAACTCAACATCACTTTGCCGGGGCATTTGCTTAACCGCATTGACGAATATGTGTTGCACCACCCGGAAGAAAAAAGCCGCTCCGGCTTTTTGGCGTCGGCGGCTTTGAAAGTTTTGCAGCAGGGTTGAAACTTGTCGCGTCAACCTGTGCTGAGCTCATCCTACGCATTAAACCTAATTACATTTTCCTGTGAGTTAAATGATATTTTTAGGTTTAATCCACAGTATATTGTGTACTGAGAATCAAAACTGAACGCCGACGGTACACACGACATGCTGGATTTAAGCCTCACCACCGCAAGCGAGATCGTCAAACGGATTTGCCAACGCCTGCGCACAGAACGATTGGCTTTGGAGATGACACAGGCAGACGTGGCCGCTCGCGCGGGCATTGCGACGAATACGGTGTCAAACCTTGAAGCCGGTCGTAATGTGAGTTTCGACAACATGGTGCGAGTGGCGATGGTTCTCGGGCGCGAAAAGGAACTCGAAGGGTTGTTTCTGCCAAGGCTCGAAACTCTGGACGATATCATTCGCTACGAAAAAACGGCCAAGCGTCATCGCATCAAAAGGAAAGCCGACAATGCTTGAACAAGTTGACGTCTACTACGCGGGCTGGGGTGAACGTTGGCGGTGGGGCACACTTGCTACGACGAAAGCCCTGACCGGTCGCCCGCAGGTCATGTTTGAGTACAGCGATGAGGCAAAAAACAGAGGGCTGGAACTCTCGTCCTTGAGGCTTCCATTACAGGGGGCCAGGTTAAACCGGGATTTCCCGTCACATCAGTTGGGACTGCCTGGGCCGGTTTATGACTCGCTGCCAGATGGCTGGGGCATGTTGCTGATGGACCGATTGTTCAAACGTCGAGGCCTCAACCCAGCGCGCATAGGCCCCTTGGAGCGGCTAGCCTACATTGGCAACAATGCCATGGGGGCCATGTCGTTTGAACCTGTTGCACCCGAGGCGCTGGAACCGCAACTGCATGTTCCCATCGAGTTGCTCGCGTCCGAAGTGCAGGAAGTACTCAAAGGTAAAGGTGGAGAGCTTCTCCAGAAGCTACTACTGATCGGAGGTTCTCCACAGGGCGCCCGACCAAAAGCGCTGGTATATCGCGATCCGCACACTGATGCCTTTACTACGGCTGCCACTCCCGGTTTCGAAGCCTGGTTGGTGAAATTTCCGGCTCAGCAAGAACATCCCGAGGTGTGCGCCATCGAAATGGTCTATGCCGAATGTTTACGCTTGTGCGGTATCCAGACTCCTGACACTCGTTATTTCAGCCTGTCTGAGGGAATGGCCGCTTTTGCCACCAAACGCTTTGACCGACAAAACGACTTGCGGGTGCCCATGCAGAGTCTTGCAGCCTTTACCGGTGCGGATTTCAGATCCCCCGGGGCGCTGGACTACGTCAACTTCCTGCGTGCGACTCATAAGTGCAGCAATGACGTACGAGAGAAAGCCGCAGCGTTTGAGCGGGTCGTCTTCAATGTCGCATTCAACAACCGAGACGACCATCCGAAGAACTTTGCTTACATCATGTCGCCTGGCGGAGACTGGAAATTAGCGCCGGCCTATGACGTCACGTTCTGCGAGGGGCCGGGAGGCTATCACCAGATGGACGTGATGGGTGAAGCCTTGGAAATTGGAAGAGAAAACCTGCTCAACCTTGCAGTAGAGGCTGAAGTAAATGCCGCTACGGCCGCCGACATCATTGACAGATTTTGCGTGGTAGCTAGCCGATTCTCAACCATGGCTGAAAGTCTGTATCCGGGTGTGATCACCCAGGAAACCTTGCGCACCATTCAACAACGCATCGACCAAAACATCGGGCTACTTGCCTGAGTTCGTGCTGCCAGTTAGCAGTCTCGAGAAACCGGCGCTAATTGGCCGGTTTCTTTGGCTTCTTAAAGCGTTAGGGTTAATCCGCCGGCACAACCTTATCCAGTGCCTGATTCACCGCCAATTCGCCCAACATGACAACCTGCGCGATGCCGAGTGCGGTCTTGCGGTGTGAGGTGTCCAGCAGCGCGGCGAAGTTATTGAGCATGGTGGTGGCCGAGCCGAGGGTTTCGCTGGCGTTGGCGAGCAGGGATTCGGTGTCGTATTTCGGGTTGGCGAGGTACATCGGTTCGGGTTCGTGGGTGGAACCCATGATTCTGGCCGTGGGGCTGAGGTAGTGGTCGAGGGCGCGTTCGGCGGCTTCGTGGAATTTCTTTGAGTTGGGTGATTCGTAGGGGGATGCCGGATCGGTTTCCGGCGGATTGGGCGTTACTTTGAACATTGGATTGAGACCTTTTAGTAAGGCCGCAACCGATCTCGCTACTAAACGGATGGGTGGCAGCTGTGCGCAAGTTAGTAGACCGGACCCCAATCCAAATCCGGCGCACCCGAGGGCGCCATGCGCACAGCCGCCATCAGGTGCAAGCATTCGCCTGACTGAGTGGTACTCATGCAGCTATTTAGATTGAGGATGCCGAGCTACTAAACCCGATCACTGGAAATCAGTGACGCGAACCAAGTTACCGACCGCCTACCAAGCGCACAAGCCGGCGGATTCTGGCGTAGCGGTAGGCAACGGCGCAAGGATTTGTAGGCTTCAGGACGTAACACCGAACACTTATAAACACTGGCCACCGAGTGCGTTTAAGCAGCAAAAAACCTTGCAGAATTTTCTGACATTACAGATCCACAACACTCCATCGATTTTCACCTTCGTCTCGACCGACTAGCATTTCCCTATCAACCACCACCCTCCCCCTGCGCGGCCATCGACGAATACGTGCCATCACTTTCGAGGGATTCCACTCGCGGCCACTTTGCCGCTGACGATCGAACTCAAGAGAGCATTTCACCATGACGCAAAACATTTACGACGATCCCGAGTTTTTTCAGAGTTACAGCCAGATGAACCGCTCCATCGGCGGCCTCGACGCGGCGCCGGAGTGGCCTGCGCTCAAGACGCTGTTGCCATCCATGCACGGTTTGAATGTGGTGGATCTGGGCTGCGGTTATGGCTGGTTCAGCCGTTGGGCCATTGAGAGTGGCGCGGGGAGTGTGTTGGGGCTGGATGTCTCAGAGAAGATGCTGGAGCGGGCTCGGGCTACCACGACGGCGGCGAATATTCGTTATGAGCGCGCCGATCTGGAACAGCTCGATCTGTCCGCCTGTAGTTTTGATTTGGCCTACAGCTCACTGGCGCTGCATTACATCAAAGATTTGCCGGGGCTGTTTGCGCACCTGTACGCGGCGCTGAAACCGGGTTCGCACTTTGTGTTTTCCATTGAGCATCCAATCTTCATGGCGCCGCGTAATCCGGGCTGGTTGATTGACGGTGAAGGGAACAAGCGTTGGCCGCTGGACAGCTATCAGTTGGAGGGTGAGCGGGTTACGAACTGGTTGGCCGAGGGCGTGATCAAGCAGCATCGTACGGTCGGGACATTGCTCAATTCGCTGATCGATGCGGGGTTTACCATTCGTCATGTCAATGAATGGGGGCCGAGCGATGCTGAAGTAGCGGCGCAACCGGCACTGGCGGAAGAGCGGGAACGGCCGATGATGATGTTGGTGGCTGTGCAGAAGCCCTCACCCTAACCCTCTCCCAGAGGGAGAGGGGACTGACCGAGTTGTTCTCTAGGGTTACGCCGACCTGAAATATCGAGCCGAACTCCGGTTTCGAATACAACACCGGTCGGCTCCCTCTCCCTCGGGAGAGGGCTGGGGTGAGGGGCCCGTCCGAAAACGCACCCGAAATCTCCAGCCGAACAACACGTCCGGCTCATTTCAGCGAGTCGCGACAATGAATAACCGTGGAAATGGCAACAGCACCGAACCATCCGCCAATGCCGGATAAGCCTTCTCAACCTCCGCCAGATACTGCTCCAGGTACTGCGCCTTTTCCGCCTCGGTCAGCGGACTCAAAAACGGAATCAACCCGCTGCCCTTGAACCACTCCACCACCCCCGCCGCCCCGCCAGTCAGCTGATGGTGGTAGGTGGTGCGCCACACATCGACCCGCGCACAATGTGGCCGCAGCATCGAGAAATAATCGCCGGCGCTCGCCATGTCGGTACGCTGGCCCGCTGCACCCGCGAGTTTGCTGGCCCAAGGGCCATTCGCGGCGACTTCACGCATCAAGCGGTGGGAGGGTTCATTGAGGTTGTCCGGCATCTGGATCGCCAGACTGCCACCGGCCGACAACTTGCTGGCCAACGCCGGCAACAACGTCGCGTGATCCGGCACCCACTGCAACACGGCATTGGCGAAGATCACATCGAAGGGGCCTTCATCCGCCCATTGATCAATCTCCGCCACATCGAACTGCAACGGCGGCAAGCGCTTGCGTGCTGCATCGATCATGTCCGCCGAACTGTCCAGCCCGCTGACTTTCGCCCCGGGAAAACGCTGCACCAGCAGCTCCGTCGAGTTACCGGGACCACAACCGATATCGACCACAGTTCGCGCGTCAGACGTGGGAATCGCCGCCAGCAGATCGCGGGCCGGGCGGGTGCGTTCATCTTCGAAAGCGACGTATTGTTTGGCGGACCAACTCATTGCGTTCTCCTGTCGGGGACATTTCAGCGGTTCGTCACGATACAGGGTGCGCAGCGAGCAGTTCCACAGCGGCTCGATTGCAAACGGTGTCAGACCGTCCTGCCTGCTTATAGCCAATAGGTCGGACCTTATGGATTCGACGACCGTCCGTCGAGCCAGACAAAAGCGATTTTGACAGCTAAAAAATCGTACCTATAGTCAAGGAGCGGCAATCGGAAGGAACCCGAATCAGTCGATTTCGTGCAAGGAGCACGGCCTGTTCATTTCTCGTGATCAGTGGGTTCCCCCAGTAGTGTGCTGGCAAAAGCCATACGGCAAGCAAGCGTCGTCGTGCCTGGATTGCAGTCCGACGTTCACTATGAAAAAGGAGCATCACCATGTCTCGAGTGACGGATATTCTGGTTTCCATCGACACCGAAACCATTCTGAAAAAGTATCCAAACATCAGCAAGGATCCGAAGAATCCCACGCTGATCGATTGGAAACATGTGTACATGGTCACCAATCAGGACAACGTCGTCAGTGGCCAGGCCGGTGGCGAACTGGATCTCAAGGCTCAGGTCGGCGATCTGATCCGCTGGCGTGAAACCAGCCTGTCGCAGAGCTTCGAACAGGCGGTGATTTTCTACAAATTCGTCCCCAACGCCGGAGAGAACCTGATCTCGCCGCCCTCCCCGCGCAAGGCCACAGCGTGCGTTGCTGTGCCCAACACGAGCAATCCATCCGTACCAAGCTGCCAGAAAGTCGACAACCACTATTGGTCATCCGAAACCCTCGACTGTGGTCGCGTGACCTATCACTTCCACTTCCTGATCGTCGACCGCAACTGCCAGATCATCGGCTGCTGCTCGTGGGATCCGTTCATCTCCATCCATAACTGATGATGTGTCGAGCCCTTTGGGTAACAAGGGGCTCGACCGATCCGCTGCCGCTGCGCCCGGAACAGGATGTCTTGCCTTGACCGAAGCGGCTGTCGTCTTGTGCCAACATCATGAAAGGAATCCATGATGATCAGCGAACCGATCCCTTCACCCTCATCCGCCGTCACCGACGCACACAATGTGTTGCTGATCGTCGATGCCGAATCAGTGCTGACGCGTTATCCGAACCCAAGTCTGGACGCTGCCGCGCCAACGAGCATTACCGATGGATTTATCTTTTTCGCCATAGGTAATAACTCGAAAGAAATAGCCATAAATGACAGCACAATAACAGTCCCGGTCGAAATTGGCCGCGACCTGCACGTCCGTGGACGCTCCGTCAGCCTGATCGCCGAACACAGTATGGTTGTGTACCGCATGACAGTGGCTGACAGCGGCGTGCTTTCCGAACCGAACCTGCAAATTCATACCAACCTGACGGTGCCCGCGCCCAACCCGGACGACCCGACAACACCGGGCAGCCGACAGGCTGATGACCATTTCTGGACCTGCACGCCGAAGAAACCCGGCGACGTGCAATGCGAACTGAGTTTCATGCTGGTCAATCAGCAGTGTGAGGTGGTGGGTTACTTCCACTGGACTTTAGGACTGAAAATCACGAACTAATCGACAAAAAACCGGCCCTTAAGGCCGGTTTCATTTTCAGTCGTAATAGCCGACCGTTTTTTTCAGATGATCCGAATACTCGTAGATATCATCCACAGAGCTAATCGGATGACGGGTCTCATTTTTTTCCTCATCAAATATACCGATGTACTTCTGTGACCGATTGAAATGCAGCCGGCAGATTGGTTTGCGATTGTTGTCATCCAGCAGTATCCCGAAATAACTCTGCGTATCACGCTGAACGATTCGCTTGGCATCGACCACCGACCGGACCAGCGCGCGAACGATGTGGTAGCCCTCAAGCTCTTCCAGAGTTGTCAGAACCTTGTCATCCGACTCATCTCGCGGATCTACTGGATCTGTCCCGGTAGAGGTGGACGGCAAGGACGCCAATGCTGGTTGAATGGCACCACTCATTGCCGATTTGAGGCGATCATTGATCTGGTCATTCAAGAACTGCACAACGGCTTTTCTCGTCAGCTCATGAAACTGCTCACGTACTTTTTGAGTGATCACACCGTCGTAAACGCGGGAGGCAAATACCTTCACAAAGTCATCATCCGGCTTGCTGACCTGAGCTGCGATAACCTTTTTGATTTGACTGACATATTTCAATTCGCCAGCGGCGTTGATGATCGAGTCCACATCAAAAGCCGACTTCGTCAGCTTGATCAGTTCGGGGACCGAGTACTCATCGATGTCGAGAAGATCCAATTCCAGAAAGGGCTTTTCATCCATCTTGTTTGGCGCATCCAGGTCGGTAAAAAACTTGTAGACCTGACCGTTGGTGAGGATGGAAATTCGAGCGCTGGTGACGTGAAAGTACCGAAACAACTGGGAGGCGTGATTGATATGCAGAGGTTCACCGATCTTTTTGCACTCAATCAAAATCTGTACTTCGCCCTCCTTCATGATGGCGTAATCAATTTTCTCGCCCTTCTTCGTGCCGATGTCACAGACAAACTCTGGCGTCACCTCAGTCGGGTCAAAGACGTCGTAGCCCAACACCGTGCTGATAAATGGCATGACGAACGCATTTTTCGTTGCCTCTTCCGTCTGGATTGCGGCGCTCTGCAACCGTACTTTGGCGGCTAGGCTGGCTAACTTTTCGAAGAATTCCATGAGTGGCCTCTTGCGTGATGTCTGTCCGTGTAATGGGCTACTGGCAATTTGATTGCCACTTGATACTAGCCACAAAACCACACAATGAAAGTTTCGCCATCAGGCGAACTTTGCGCGACCGTGTTTTTATTGAAAGGGCATGGATGTAAGTAGAATTTTCATATCTCCCCCAATGTCTGAATTTCAAGCACTCCCCCAATAAGGAACACCGCTATGAAATTCGCAAAAATCTCCCAGAAGCTCGCGATGGTGGCCGGAAGTCCGAAGACCTTCATGGGAGCATTGATCCTGATCGGGTTGTGGGGGTTGAGCGGGCCGATTTTTCATTACAACGACACCTGGCAACTGATCATCAACACCTCGACCACGATCATCACGTTCCTGATGGTGTTCCTGATCCAGAACACGCAGAACCGCGACACCGACATTCTGCATTTGAAGATCGATGAATTGCTGTTAGTGACCAAAGAGGCGCAGAACGCGATGCTTGGGCTGGAGGCGCTCGATTTGAAGCAGCTGGAAGCGCTGCGCAGGCACTACCGTTCGTTGGGTGAAGGCGAAGTGTTCAATCTGGAGGGGCTGGGCGAGAAGAGCAAGTCCAAGCAGGATTTGAATGAGTGCTGATAAGTTAGATAAAAAGCAAAAGATCGCAGCCTTCGGCAGCTCCTACAAAATCCCTGTAGGAGTTGCCGAAGGCTACGATCTTTTGATCCTGGTTAGCGGCTAGCCTGCAGCGCGCGAGCCATTTCCAGATGACTTTGCAGCTTCGGCAAGGTCTCGTCGGCAAACGCCTTGATCTCCGGCACGTCAGTGGTCTGTGCTTCTTGCTGAATCTGCTCGATAGCCTCTTCAGTAGCTTTGACCTGGCTGGCGGCGTAGGCCTGATCGAAGGATGCGCCTTCGGTTACTTGCGGCATCAATTCCTTGGCCTTGCCGGCCAGTTCCTCACGCGGCGCGACCGGCAAGTCGAGCTTCTTGGCGATTTTCGCCAGGTGCTGGTTGGCCGTGGTGCGGTCGTTGATGACGACGATGGTGTAGTCCTTGACCTCTTTCGATTCGGCTTTGCTGTGGGCCAGACGACTGGCCTCGATGTCGGCCATGCCTTTGGCCGAGGCATCATTGATGAAATCGGCGGGCGACTGGGCAAAAGCGCTGCTGGCACACAAGCCCAACAGCGATGCAAAACTCATGTTGCGTATACGGGTGGCCATCCGGCTCATGGTCGCGCCCTCCTCACTTGCGAAATTCAAGCGGGAGCTTACGCCCCCGCCTCTCAATCAAAACTACCTTTACCGACTACTTCGATTTCTGAGCGGGCTTGCGGCCCATATCTGGTTTTGGCTCTTTGTCGACAGTCGTTGTGGTAGTTTTCCCACCTTTGCGACCCGCTTCAGAGGCCTTGGTTCGATCGTTGGCGAAGTTTCCCGAGTTCGAGTTTCTTGAGTTAGGCATGATTCTCTACCTCTTGGTAATGATCGTGGCGAGCAGGTGCCCGCCTAGATTGAGAATTTTCTGGCCGGCAAAGGTTTAGAAAAGTTGCAGTCGCTGCGACGAACGGCGCCGCTTTACCTACCCTGCCTGAGCGCTTGATTGCGCATCCCTGCACACACCCTCAAGCCTTGTTCGGCATCAGTCCCGGCAGCGCATGCAGCAGCGCGTTGATGGCAAAACCGATGAACATCACGCCGCACAAACGAGTGATAAGCAGCTCATGACGCTGATACAGCGTGCGAACCCGCTGCGCGCCAACCACGCCTATCAGAATAGCGTAGGCCAGCAAGCCACCGAGGAAACTCAGGGCAATCAGCGCCGGCAACATCGACCAGTTGAGCAGTTCGGCGCGGCTCGACAACAGCGCGGTGAAGGTCGCGACCGCCACCGGGTAGGCCTTGGGATTGGTCAGCCCGAACAGAATGCCGTGCCAGAACGGTTTGCGCGCCGCGCCCTGGGGTTCGTCGCCGTTGCGGCGCTGGGCGCGCACCGCGCGCCAGCCGAGCCAGAACAGATAGAGGCCACTGAGCACACCGAGCACATCAAACGCGGTGCTGCCGATTTCGCGGGCGCCGACAATCGCAATCAGCGCCGTGCTGCACCAGACCACATCGCCGAGCAGATGCCCACATAGAAACCCCGCCCCGGCCCGCCGCCCATGGGCAGCGCCGATGCCGAACACCGCCAGTACTCCCGGCCCGGGCGTAATGCCATAAATGAAACCCGAGGCCAGCACGGCCATTAGCAACGATGGAGTCATGGAAAACCTGCAAGCGCCAGAACACGTGGCCGCCAGTCTATAACAGACAAATGTGTCTGATCATGACTCGTCGTAAAAACGCATGCCGGCGTACGGTTTTTGCCGACACGCTGCCAGTCGGGAAGCGAGATCGCCGACATGAGCTTCGAGCTTGTGCCCGTCGGGATCGAGGAAGTAGAACGACGCGCCTTCGCTGCGGTTGTCACGCCACTCCAGTACGTTCGCGGCTTTTAGCTTGTGCACGAAAGCTGAGAAGTCGGCAGCATTGAGGCTGAAGGCGTAATGGGTGTAATCGGCGCAGGATTCACTCGAACGCAGCGGATCAAACGACAAACATAACCAAAGCCCCGGCAGCGAAAGGTAGGCACCGGCGTCCCACGTGGCTTCTACGCGCAACTGCAGCACATCGCGGTAGAACGCCAGGCTGCGGTGCAAATCGTTGACTGCGAGGGTCAGGTGGTTGAGGCCGGTGAGCATCGGGTCAGTACCCTCTGAGGTCTTCGGGGACGATGTATTGTTGGCCGTCGTAAGTCAGGGTGATCTGTTTCTGCTTCAGGCGGGTGGTATTGGAAACGCACTCTTTACCCGACTGGGTGTTTTTCATTTTGCTGCCGCTGGTGGTGACGATCAAATCGGCCAGACCATGATGACTGGAAGGGCCGATCTCGACCGTTCGGCGAATCGTCTTTGTGTAGCCTTCGCAATCATTCATGAACTCACCGTTGCTCTTGGCGACCACCAAGCCCTCCAGCACCGCACGCAACTCATTGCCTTCGCGAATGTACAGCGCCAGATCGGTTTTCTCGTAGGGAATGGCGTGGGAACTGTGCGCGAACTTTGAACGCAGACCGAAAGCCCGAACTTCCGGCGCCAGTCGATAACGGGCCGTGTCGATGCGCAGATCCTCAAAGCGCACGGCATCGGAGTTGTAGGCGCCCGGTTTACGGTAAGTGGCGATGGGGTTGTAAGTGCTGGCGTTGACGATCGAAAGATCCAGATCGAACACCCCGGCATCATCGTCGCCGGCGTCGGCAAGGTAGGTGGATTTGACTGCGATCGCCTGATTCTGCACGGCGGGCCAGACTTTGCAGCGCGACAGGGATTTGCCGTCGAAGTCTTTGGTCTGGCAGGCAGCCTGGGCTTGAGCGGCCATCGTCAAAAGGCCCATCGCGATGAAAGAGCCCAGCAATGTAGTACGCGAGAACATTATTCTTCCTTGAGTAAAAGACATCGGTCTTAGAGGCCTTTGAAATCTTCAGGCATTACGTAGTTTTTGCCGTCATAGCGAAGTGTCGTCAAGACCGGTTTTTGCGTGACGGTATTGGATACACACGCCTCGCCTTCGCCCTCGCCAACAGTCGAGCTACGGATCGTTTTGATAATCAGGTCGGCATAGCCATGGCTGCTGGTCTTGGCCAGAGCCACGGTTCGCGTAGTCTCGTAGCGCTCTCCCGCACAATTGCCATCCCACTCCCCGCCATATTCATAAACCACCAGCCGATTCATGACAGGACGCAGTGCGTTGTCGTCTTTCACATAGAGCGACAACCAGGTTTCATCCACAGGATTCACGCGCGAAGAGCCTTTGAACCGTACTCGCACGCCAAAGGCCTGCAATTGCGGCGCGAGCTTATAGCGGGCGGTATCGAATTTCAGATCATCAAGCGCGATGGCATCAACAGAAAATGCCGAGGGCTGATAAAAGCTCGCTAACGGCTTTGAATCTCCGCTCGCCACCAAGGACAAACGCAGATCGTAAAGCCCTACAGTCCCTGACTCGCCATACACCGGATCGGGCGAGAAATTGGCAGCAGCGGTGAGCGTCAGCCCGGGATACGCCGGCCAATCCCTGCAGAGGGAAAAATCCATCTCATGCGCCGTGGGTGCCGGTGTGCAATCGGCAAATGCCTGCCCCGCCAGCAACCACCCGCACAATACCGCACACCCGATCCAGCCAGACTTCACTGTCACTTCCCGCTCCTTGAGCACTTTTCAGCCGCGCACTATCCCCTGCTGTATCGACCCTTTCAACCGAATCATCAGTAAACCAAAGTGCATTTCCCGCTTGGTAGCGAGAAATCGTTGACGGCGTTGCGGGCGTTGGGGCGATGTTGGCGATTGCCAGGGTGGTGTTGATTCGTGTGTTTGAGAAAAATGGGGTGGCTGTTAACTGATGGAGTCAATCCGTGATTTATCAGTGTCTGGAAGTCAGTCTTCGCGAGCAGGCTCGCTCCCACAGGTGCCGAATTCCAACTGGAGAAATGCGATCACATGTGGGAGCGAGCTTGCTCGCGAAGGCGTCATTGCAGACACCGCAGATCTCAGAACTTGTCGAGCGTGCGCAATTTCTGCGGCAAGCCCCACAGCAACAGTGCCGCAGCGATCAATGCCGCCACGCCAATGACATACAGCGCCGGCGTGGTGCTGCCCGTCAGATCCTTGATCCGCCCGACCATCACCGGGCTGACGATCCCGCCGAATTGCCCGAGTGTATTGATCACCGCGATCCCGCCGGCCGCACCAGCGCCAGCACCGGCCAACAACTTCGGTGGCAGCGTCCAGAAGCTCGGAATCGAAGCAATGATCCCGGCACCCAGCAAGCCGAGGGCTACGATCAAGAACGTCGTGTGGCTGGCGAAAATTCCCGCACTGAAAAAGCCGATGGCGCCGACGACCACCAGCCCGGCGACAAACTTGCGCCGCTCACCGGTGGCATCCGACAAACGCCCGATCACCACCATGCTGATCGCCCCGCAAATGTACGGAATGGCCGTCAGCAGACCGATCATCACCGGACTCTCGGTGCCGGCGCTGCGGATCAATTGCGGCGCCCAGAAATTCAAACCGTAGGACGCGACCTGAATCAGAAAGTAGATCAGACCCAAGGTCAGAAAACCGGGAATCTTCAACGCCGCGAGCAACGAACCACCACTCTTGTGCGGCTCATGCCGGGCGATGCGGCTGGACAGCAGTTTCTTCTCGTCAGCGCTCAGCCAGTGCGCATCCTCGATGCGATCCTTGAGCAGCATCAGCACCAGAAAACCGAGACCGATGCACGGCACGCCGCCGAGCAAAAACAACCAGTGCCAGCCGCGCATTTGCAGCACACCGTCGAGGTGTTCCAGCACCAGACCGGAGAACGGCGCGCCGACCAGCCCGGCGAACGCCGACGCGAGAAACAACATTGAGGTGATGCGGCCACGGAAATGCTGCGGGAACCACAGCGTCAGGTAATACAGCACGCCCGGGGCAAAACCGGCTTCCATCGCGCCGATCACAAAGCGCAGCGCGTAGAACTGCCATTCGCTGTTGACGAACACCATCGCCGCCGTCGCCACGCCCCACGACATCATGATCCGCGCGATCCAGCGCCGTGCGCCAACCTTGTACAGCATCATGTTGCTCGGCACTTCGAACAGCACGTAACCGACCACGAACAACCCGGCGCCGAGGCCGTACGCGGTGTCGCTCAGGCTCAGATCGGTCTGTAGCTGGAACTTGGCGAAGCTGATGTTGATGCGGTCGAAAAAGGCGAACAGGTAGCAGACCATGATCAGCGGCATCAGACGCCAGGCGACTTTGCTGACCAGGGCTTTTTCGGCATCGTGATCGACGGACGGACGCGCGCCCGCCTCCATTACATTGAGGCTCATAGCTTTCTCCAGGCGGACTGCCGGTGGGCGTCCGATTGTTTTTGTTGTCTGGTTATGACGCTCACTGTGGAGCGCTTTTCTGTGGGAGCGAGCCTGCTCGCGAAGGCGGTGTGTCATTCACCGTTGATTTCGACTGACGCGACGCATTCGCGAGCTGGCTCGCTCCCACAGTGGATTGGGGTTGTCAGGTGGGGATCGGGTGCAGGTCGCAGTTGCGCCCGGCCTTGGCCAGTTGGCCGGGCACTTCGTGGCCCAGCAGATCCGGCAAGCCGCGCGAGAGTTTCAACAGCAGCGGCAAATCGATGCCGGTGTGGATGCCGATCTCATCGCACAGGTTCACCAGATCTTCAGTGCAGATATTGCCCGACGCACCCGGCGCAAACGGGCAGCCACCGAGACCACCGAGCGCCGCATCGAAACGCCGCGCCCCCGCCTCGTAGGCCGCCAGCACATTGCACAAACCCAGACCACGGGTGTTGTGGAAATGCAGGGTCAGATCAGCCGGCGAAACCCGCTGCAACACCCGCCGCACCAAACGATCCACCTGGCGCGGATTGGCCATGCCAGTGGTGTCGGCCAGGGTGATGCCCGCAATGCCGAGTTCCTGGTAAGCATCGACGATTTGCAGTACGCGATCCTCATCGATCTGACCTTCGAACGGACAACCGAACGTCGTCGCGATGCTGCCGTTGAGGCGCACGCCAGAACCGCTGGCAAACGCGACAATCTCTGCAAACGCCGCCAGCGAATCTTCACAACGCATGCGCATGTTGGCCATGTTGTGAGTCTGGCTGGCGGACATCACCAGATTCAGTTCATCGGCACCCGCCGCCAACGCGCGCTGTGCACCTTTGAGGTTGGGAATCAGCGCGACGTAAATCACCCCCGGCTGTCGTTGAATGCCGGTGAAGACCTGTTCGCCATCACGCAGCGCCGGAATGGCTTTCGGCGACACGAACGAACCGGCCTCGATGCGACTGAAACCGGCCAGCGACAGTTGATCGATCAACGCGATCTTGTCAGCGGTTTCCACCCACGTCGGCTCGATCTGCAAGCCATCGCGAGGCGAGACTTCCTGGACGATCAGGGTTTGCGAAATGTCCGTGATCATTGCACCACCCCTTGGCTTTTCAGGCGTTCGATGTCGAGTTCAGTCAGGCCGAGGCCGGCAAGAATACCGTCGGTGTGCTGGCCGAGTTTCGGCCCCGACCAGTTCACGCCGCCGGGGGTTTCCGAGAGTTTGGGGACGATGCCGGGCATCTTCACTGTTGCACCGCCGGGCAACTCGGCATTGAGCAGCATGTCCCGTGCCAGATAGTGCGGGTCGGCAACGATGTCGGCTACCGAATAAATTCGCCCGGCCGGCACTTCAGCGGCTTCCAGTGCCGCGAGGACATCGTCGATCGGCAGGCTGCTGGTCCAGTGGGTGATCGCGGCGTCGAGCAAACCGCTCTTGGCGGCACGACCATCGTTGTGAGCGAATTCCGCTGCTTCAGCCAGGTCATCACGGCCAATGGTTTGCATCAGACGTTTGTAGATCGGGTCGCTGTTGCCGGCGATCACCACGTAAGCGCCATCCGCCGTGAGGTAAGTGTTCGACGGTGCGATGCCCGGCAAGGCGCCGCCACTGCGCTCACGGACATGGCCAAGCATGTCGTATTCCGGCACCAGGCTTTCCATGACGTTGAACACACTTTCGGCCAGCGACACATCGACCACTTGCCCGCCGCCCTGCCCGGTCTTGACCCGCAGCAGCGACATCAGCGCGCCGATCACCGCGTGCAGCGAAGCCAGCGAATCGCCGAGGCTGACGCCGACCCGCGCCGGCGGTGAACCGGGGGTGCCGGTGGTGTAGCGAATGCCGCCCATGGCCTCGCCGATCGCGCCGAAACCCGGACGATCGCGGTACGGGCCGGTCTGGCCGTAGCCGGAAATGCGCACGAGGGTAAGATTGGGGTTCAGCGCGTGGAGTACGTCCCAACCGAGGCCGAGTTTTTCCAATGCGCCGGGGCGCAGGTTTTCGATGATGACGTCGGCATCGCTGGCCAGTTGCTTGACCAGTTCAATGCCTTCGGCAGATTTCAGATTGAGTGCCAGGGATTTCTTGTTGCGTGATTGCAGGTACCACCACAGCGACGTGCCTTCGTGCAGCTTGCGCCATTTGCGCAGCGGGTCGCCCTGACCCATGGCTTCGATCTTGATCACCTCGGCGCCAAACTCGGCGAGCATGCGCGCTGCAAACGGCGCGGCGATCAGGGTGCCGATCTCGATCACTTTGATCGCACTCAAAGGGGCAGTCATCGCGGGGTACCTCTTGTTCTTGGAGTAGGTGGCCAAGGCTAGAGGAACGCCAAGCGCAAAATCCAATCTTCTCTCGGCAATGAGCGTTCGCGAAATGCGAACGCTTGGGTGAGATTTCGTTGAGCTCAGGTCAGCCTTCCGCCTGTTGGGCTCGCCGATCGGGGTTGGTCCAGTGACGGCAGGATTGCCCGACTTTCGCCCAAGTGAGAAAGGTGATTACTCGACAGACTTTCGTCGCTTCGCCCTACAAACAAAACTCCGTCGCCTCTCGCGATTCACGGAAACAGCCGATTTTTGCCGAACTTTTCGCTCTGTAAAGTCTGGCAACACACACAAATTGCAACACCCCATGGATCGCTTCGCTCAAGGAATGTCGCCTGTGAATCTTCCGTTGCACACGCCCAATCTGTATTCCAACTTGCGCAAAATCATCGCCTTGGCCGACCACGATTGGGACATCGCCGAACAGGGCAAAGTCGCCGGCCTCAATGTCGAAGTGAAGAGCCCCAACCACCTGCTTGATCAATATGGACGTGAATTCCATCATTTCTGTACGACCTCATACCTTGGCCTCGACCACCACCCTGCCTTGCTCGAAGGCGCCATCACCGCGTTGCGCGAAACCGGCAGCCTGCGCGTCGCCAACTCGAAAAACCGTTGCAAACTGGCGATTCTCGAGCAATACGAGAGCGAATTGTCGCAACTGTTCGACGCCGTCTGCCTGAGCACCTTGTCTTGCAGCGCCGCCAGCGCTGGAATCCTGCCATTGCTGGCCAGCGGCATCTTTACCGAAGGCCGGCCACCGGTAATGGTGTTTGATCGTCACGCGCATTATTCGATGAATCATTTGAAGGCCGCATGTGCCGATGAAACCCTCGTGGTGACTGCGCCGCACAACGACATGGATTTCCTCGAACGCGTCTGCCAGCGACACGGCCGCGTGGCGTATGTCGCTGACGGCGCGTACAGCATGGGCGGCGTTGCCAACATGGAAGGTCTGCTGTACTTGAAGGATCGCTACGGGTTGTTTCTTTATCTGGATGATTCCCACGCGTTGTCCGCTGTCGGTCAGCAGGGCGCCGGCCTCGTTCGGCCACGGGTGGCGGCGCTGGAGGAGGACTGCCTGATCGTCGCGTCACTGGCCAAGTCGTTTGGCGCCAGCGGCGGGTTGGTGATGCTGGGCAACGGGAGACAGAAGACGCTTGTGCAACGCTACGGCGGGCCAAGCAACTGGTCGCAGAGTCTCAACTGCGCGGCGATCGGTGCCGGCAGAGCGTCGATCCGCCTGCATCGCAGCGCCGAGTTTGTCACGCTGCAAAGCGATCTTGAGGCTAACATCTGCCTCTTCGACAGCCTGATCAGCACCGATCAGTGCCACAGCAACATGGCCATTCGGTTGATCAAGTGCGGTCAGGCTGCTGTGGCCAATCGTATTGCCTGTGAATTGGCCGAACAGGGATTTTTCACCAGCGCGGTATTTTTCCCGGTGGTCGCTCAAGGCAAGGCAGCCATACGTATTACGCTGCGCGCGGACATGCAGCCGGCGCTTGTTCGAAGCTTCTGTGAAAGGGTCACCGGGCTGTTGCGCACCCACCATTGCGATCTCGACGACTGAAAACAGGGACGAGTCATGAACGCCAGCGTCACCCTCCTGATCACCTGCAGCACGGTTTTTCTCGCCCAATTGGGCATGAGTATTTATTTGCCGGCGTTGCCGGAGATCGCCCTATACCTGGGTGCGGAACCCGCACAGGTGTCGTGGGGGTTGTCGCTGTACCTGATCGGCATGGCGTTGCCGATGTTGTTCTGGGGCAGTCTGGCCCAGCGCATCGGACGCAAACCGGTGTTACTGGCGGCGTTGGTCATTTACGGGTTGGCCAATCTGGCGTTGCCGCCGGGTTCGACGCTTGAATCGTTTTTGCTGCTGCGACTGATGCAAGGTATCGGTGCCAGCGGAATTTCGGTGATGGCGCGGGTGCTGATCCGTGACAGCTTTCACGGCAATCTGCTGGCCAAAGCGTTGTCGTGGATTTCCATTTCATTCGTGGTGGCGCTGGGCATCGGCCAATATGTGGGCTCGCTGATCGAGGCGACGCTGGGCTGGCAGGCGATCTTCTACCTGCTCGGCGTGACGTGCCTGTTGATGGCGCTGATGGTGTCGCGCGTCACTTTCCCTGCGAGGGCTGAGGAACCGGGCAGCGCCTCATCATGGTCGGCATATCGGCAAATTCTGTCGCACCGGGCGTTTCTGCTGCCGGCTCTGGCCGGTGGCTTGGGCTACGGCGTGATCATCGCATTCAACACTGCGGCGCCACTGATTTTGCAGGGAACATTCGCTTGGTCGTCGGTGGATTACGGACTGCTCGGCTGGCCAATCAGCACTTCATATTTTCTCGGCGCGCTGGCGGTCAATCACTTCGTGCTGCGCACCGGTCAGGCATGGTTGATGACTGTCGGCGCAAGTTTGGTATTGGCGGGTAGCAGCGTGATGTTGCTGGGCAGTCTGACGGCCAGCTCCATCGCATTACTGTTTTGGCTGCCGTATTGCGTGGCCGTGTTCGGCCAATCGTTGAACTACCCGATCAGCCTGTCCCGTGCCAACGATGGCGCGCCGATTGCCGGAGCTTATGCGATGGCACTGAGCGGGTTCATTCATCAATTGATGGCGGCGATCATTGGCGCGATGGCCAGTCTGATCGCTAGTCCACAAGCCTGGCGCTTGTCGCTGCTGTGTACGTTGCTCGCTGTCGGCGCGATGCTCTGCGTGCGGTTCGCGCCGATGAGTGACAAGCGCTAGAAAGCATTGCGCAAAATATCCTCAATCAGACCGCGGAGAATCTCAGGAGCCCAGCCCACGCAAATGCTCAAACAGCATCCGGCTCACCGGCGACAATCCCGCCTCATCGCGCACCACCACAATCAACGCGCGATCCGACCAGTCATCCGTCAACGGCACCGCGTGCAACCCCAGCGCCTGACCAAACAGCTCATAAGCACGTTGCGGCAAAATGCCAATGCCCATGTTGGCCTGGACCATCCGGCACACCGCATCGAACCCCGGCACATGAATGCGAATACGCAGGACTTTGCCAGCCTGGCGCGCCGCCGCATGGGTGCGCATATTGATTGAACTGGCCGCGTGCAAACCGACGTAATCAGAGTCCAGGGTTTCATCGAACGCCACCGACTCACGGGTGGCCAACGGGTGCTCCGGCAGCATCACCACTACCAGTTTGTCCTCGCGGTACAACACGCTGTGCAGGCCTTTGATGTCGCTGTCGTTGGAGCAGATACCCAGATCCGCCACACCATCGAGCACACCTTGAATCACCCCGGCACTGGGTCGCTCTTCGAGGTCAGTCTTGACCTGCGGGTGCTGCGCGGAGAAGTCGCGAAGGTCTTCGGGAAGAAACTGAATGATCGCCGACAGGTTCGCCAGCATGCGCACATAGCCGCGTACACCGTGGCTGTGTTCGCCGAGTTCCAGGCCCATTTTCTCGACGTTGAACAGCATCTGCCGCGCATGGTGCAGCAGCGTTTCACCAGCCGGCGTCAGCGTCATGCCCTTGGCCTGACGCACAAACAGGCTGATCCCGAGCGCCTCTTCCAGCTCCATCAGGCGCTTGCTGGCCGCCGACACCGCGATGGCTTCGCGCGAGGCGGCACGGGTCAGCGTGCCCTCCTCGTGGACGGCGACAAACAGTTGCAGGGTGATCAGGTCGAGGCGGCGGATCAGGCTTTTTTGCAACATGCGAGACTCGGCAGTGGCGGCGCGGAAGAGCGCTGAGCATAACGCCACTAGCCGCCGCTGTACCCGTTTCAGAACGCGTTGCGAAAGATCTCCTCGATCTGGCGTTGATCCGCCGCTCGAGGATTGGTCAGGCCGCAGGCGTCTTTCAGTGCGTTGGTGGCAAGTACCGGAATGTCGCTGAGCTTGGCACCGAGTTCGCGCAGGCCACCGGGGATCTCGACATCTTTGGCCAGGCAACGGATCGCAGTGATCGCCGCTTGCGCGCCCTCCTCCGGGCTGAAACCGCGGATATCAGCGCCCATGGCGTGAGCCACATCGGTCAGCCGATCGGCGCAAACCAACGCGTTGAACGTCTGCACATGGGGCAACAGCACGGCGTTGCACACGCCGTGGGGCAAGTCGTAGAACCCGCCCAACTGATGCGCCATCGCATGCACGTAACCGAGCGAGGCGTTGTTGAACGCCATGCCGGCGAGGAACTGCGCGTACGCCATGTTTTCCCGCGCGGCGAGGTCGCTGCCGTCGCGTACGGCCAGGCGCAGGTTGTTGCTGATCAGGGTCATGGCTTTCAACGCGCAGGCATCGGTGATCGGGTTGGCAGCGGTCGAGACATAGGCTTCGATGGCGTGGGTCAGCGCGTCCATGCCGGTGGCGGCGGTCAGGCCTTTGGGCATGGCGACCATCAGTTCCGGATCGTTGACCGACAATAACGGCGTGACGTTGCGGTCGACGATGGCCATTTTCACGTGGCGCGATTCGTCGGTGATGATGCAAAAACGGGTCATCTCGCTGGCGGTACCGGCGGTGGTGTTGATCGCGATCAGCGGCAGTTGCGGCTTGCTCGATTGATCGACGCCTTCGTAATCGCGAATCTCCCCACCGTTGGTCGCACACAAGGCAATACCCTTGGCGCAGTCGTGCGGCGAACCGCCACCCAGCGACACGACGAAATCGCAGCGACTTTCCTTGAGCAGCCCCAGGCCCGACTCAACGTTGGCGATGCTCGGGTTCGGTTTGGCGCCATCGAAAATCACCGAATCGATGTCCTGCATCGCCAGCTTCTCGGCGACCATCGTCGCCACGCCCGCCTTGGCCAGTCCCGCGTCGGTGACGATCAGCGCTTTGCGAAAACCGTAGTTGCGGATCGCGACCATGGCTTCGTCGAGGCAACCGTTGCCCATGATGTTTACCGCTGGAATGAAAAAGGTGCTGGTCATGCGCGCGTCTCCTGACAGGGGCCGAATCGACTGCTCCGATTCAGCGGATAAGCACAGCATCGACCGATCGGTCAGCGTCGATGTTGATCTGGCTCAATGCCCGCTCGTGATAAAGTCGCCGCCCATCAGCCCTTTGTTTTGAGACTTCCTACGCAATGACCGATTTTCTCGATGTCGACGCCAGCCTTGAAGACTGGAACACCCTGCGCGCCGCGACCGAGTTCAACGGTTTGCTGGTGGGCAATGGCGCCAGCCGCGCGGTGTGGGACGATTTCGGCTATGACTCGCTGTTCGAAAACGCCCGAACCGTCGAGGAGAAACCGCTGAGCCCTTCGGAACTGGCGGTGTTCGACGCCATGCAGACGCGCAGCTTCGAGCAGGTACTCGGCGCGCTGAAAACCACCAGCCGGGTCAACAAAGCGTTGGCCGTCAGCTCAGCGGCGCCGCGCAATCGTTACTACGCGATCAAGGAAGCGTTGATCAACACCGTGCACGCCGTGCACATTCCGTGGCGTCTGGTGAAGCCTTCGACGCTGGCGACGTTGAACGAAGAACTTTCGCGCTATCGCACGGTGTTCACCACCAATTACGACTTGCTTAATTACTGGGCGCTGCAACATCAAAGCGACGCCATCGATGATCTGTTCAACGGTGCCAACGCGAGTTTTGATCTGAGCGAAACTGCCACCGACAAACCGCGCTTGTTGTACCTGCACGGTGGCCTGCATCTGGTGCGCAATCAGGACGGCACGGCGCGCAAACTGACGTCAACCGAAGGCACGCTGCTCGGCAGCTTCGCGATCAACAATACGATCAAGACGCTGGATGACGTACCGCTGTTCGTCACCGAAGGGCCGAGTGCGGACAAGCTCAAGACCATTCGCAGTTCGGATTATCTGTCGTTCTGTTACGAGCAGTTGCTCGGGCATGGCGGCAGTTTGTGCATTTTTGGTCATGCGTTGGGCGAGCAGGATGCGCACATCGTGCGGGCTCTGCGTTTGGCGAAACCTGCGACGGTGGCGATCTCGATTTATCCGCGCAGTGCAGCGTTTGTTCAGCATCAGAAGCGGCATTACGCGCAGGTGTTTGAGGGGACGGGGGTTGAGTTGCGGTTTTTTGATGCCAAGACGCATGCGCTGGGCAGTCCGAAATTGTCGGTGCCGGTCGAGATTTAGTGGTAAGGCTACCGACGCTATCGCGAGCAGGCTCACTCCTACAGGGGATCGCATTTCAACTGTAGGAGTGAGCCTGCTCGCGATAGCTTTAGCCCAATCAACTCATTCATCGGCGCTGTGCACCACCACCAGCAACTGCGCCTGCACATCCCCGACCGATCTGATCCGGTGCGGTTTCTGTGCATTGAAGTGCAAGGCATCACCGCGCTCCAGCAGCACCTTTTCGTTCATGAAATCCACTTCGACCTGCCCTTCGTGGACGAACAGAAACTCCTCGCCCAAATGCTCCTTGAAGGTCTTGTCGCTGAACTCATTTGGCGGGTAGATGATGAACGGAAGTAGGTTGCGCTCGCTGACCTGATGCGCCAGCACCGCATACCCCGGGCTCTGGTCATTCGCGGCGAGTGACTGCCGTTCGTGACTGCGCACCAGGCTGTAGCTGTCGAGGCTGACGTTGTCTTCGGAGAACAATTCCTCGACTTTCACATTCAGCGCTTTCGCCAGTTTCAACGCGGCAGCAATCGACGGGGTGTTGAGCCCGCGTTCGATTTTGGACAGATAACTCTTGGTCATGCCGGATTTTTCGGCCAGTGCCTCAAGGGTTACGCCAAGTTTTTTTCTCAATAATTTCAAACGGATAGACATGCGCAGCGGTTATTCCAGCAAGGAAGCGACGATTTGTGCTTGTCAATGACACTTTGTGTCATATAGCCTCTTTAGTGTCATTTGCACTCACCCAAAGGACACAGACATGGCCAAGACATTAGCACTACCCAAAGACCAACTGGTCAAGCAAGCGCTGACCCAGATGCAAAAAAGCCTCGCGGATAATACGTGGACCGACCGGCAAAAGCTGGCCCTGACCTGCCGGATTCTCTTCGAAAACGGTCACGACTCAGGCCTGGCCGGGCAAATCACCGCTCGTGGGCCGCAGCCCGGCACCTATTACACTCAGCAATTGGGCCTGGGTTTCGACGAAATCACCGCGAGCAATCTGCTGCTGGTCAACGAGGATCTGGAGGTCCTCGAAGGTCACGGCATGGCCAACCCGGCCAACCGTTTCCACAGCTGGGTGTACCGGGCTCGTCCGGATGTGAACTGCATCATCCACACTCACCCGACCCACGTGGCGGCGCTGTCGATGCTGGAAGTGCCACTGCAGATTTCCCACATGGATCTGTGCCCGCTGTACGACGACTGCGCATTTCTCGAAGGCTGGCCGGGGGTGCCGGTCGGTAACGAAGAGGGCGAGTTGATTGCCGGTGCACTGGGCGACAAACGCGCGATCCTGCTTTCGCACCACGGTCAGCTGTCGACCGGCACAACGATTGAAGAGGCGTGTGTCATCGCCCAATTGATCGAACGCGCGGCCAAGCTGCAACTGCTGGCGATGGCGGCGGGCACGATCAAACCGATCATTCCCGAGCTGGGCCGCGAAGCTCATGACTGGATCGCCAAGCCGAAACGCCACGCCGCGGCCTTCAACTACTACGCCCGGCAGAACCTGCGTCAACACGCCGATTGCCTGAACTGAACCCTGTTACGGAGAGATTCCCATGTCCACTATTCACGGCATCATCGGCTACACCATCACCCCGTTCGGCGCCAACGGCGAAGGGCTGGACCTGCCAGCGCTCGGCCAATCGATCGATCGCTTGATCGACAGCGGCGTCCACGCCATCGCGCCATTGGGCAGCACCGGCGAAGGCGCTTACCTGAGCGATGCGGAGTGGGATCAGGTCGCCGAGTTCAGCATCAAGCACGTGGCCAAACGTGTGCCGACGATCGTCAGCGTGTCTGACCTGACCACCGCCAAAGCCGTACGCCGCGCGCGTTTCGCTGAAGCCCACGGCGCCGATGTGGTGATGGTGCTGCCGGCCTCGTACTGGAAGCTCACCGAAGCGGAAATCCTCGCCCACTACCGCGCCATCGGCGAGAGCATCGGCGTGCCGATCATGCTCTACAACAACCCGGCCACCAGCGGCACCGACATGTCGGTGGATTTGATTCTGCGCATCGTCAATGGCGTGGAAAACGTGACCATGGTCAAGGAGAGCACCGGCGATATTCAACGCATGCACAAGCTGCAACTGCTCGGCGAAGGTCAGGTGCCGTTCTACAACGGCTGCAATCCGCTGGCGCTGGAAGCGTTTGCCGCCGGGGCGAAAGGCTGGTGCACAGCGGCGCCGAACCTGATTCCGCAGTTGAACCTGGATCTTTATGACGCGGCCATGGCCGGCGATCTGGATCGCGCGCGGGATTTGTTCTATCGCCAGCTGCCGCTGCTGGATTTCATTCTCAAGGGTGGCTTGCCGGCGACGATCAAGGCCGGGTTGCGGCAGACAGGGCTTGAATCGGGCGATCCGCGTTTGCCGGTGTTTCCATTGAGTGAGGCAGGTCAAACGCAGCTGAAAACGATCCTCAAGACCCTGCGCTGATCTCCCTGACACAAAGCAAATTTAATGTGGGAGCGAGCCTGCTCGCGAAGACAATGTATCAGTCGATGATGATGTTGACTGATACACCGCTTTCGCGAGCAGGCTCGCGCCCACAGGGGATTTTGGTGGATTTGAAAGTGAGGTCAGAGCACCGGCAAAGTCTTGTCCTTGATCACTTTGCTCGGCCCGTTCACCTTGACGCTGGCAATGCCTTTATCGCACGCCGCATCCGATGAATACGCCTCGCTGCTGCCGATGACCTGATGATTGGCCGCTTTCAGGTTGAAGTACGGATGGCCATCCTTCGTCGACTTCTTCTCATAGCGCTCATCCAGCGGGCTATTGGTTTGCACCGAAGCAATACCGCCGTCGGCTGCGGCGCGAGTGGTGTACAGCTCGCTGGTCAGAATCGTTTCGGCATTCGCCGCTTTCAGCACAAACCTGAACTGGCCGTTGCTGCTTTTACTGATTTCGTACCATCCGGACATGCTCGTTGCTCCTTGGCGATTGAGAGATTTCGCGCTTCAGAGTAAAGACCAGTCCTCACTATCTGTCGCTTGTACCGGCCTGCTCGCGAATGAGGCAACTCGGTGCCGGCTATTTCACCACCGCCCGCACCACCGACAACTCCGGCGCACTCACCCGCCGCTGACTCAAATAGCGCGTACAACTCACCCGCAGGAACGAGGCAAAATTCACCACCTCCCCGCGATAATCCATCACCTCCTCATACAGCTTGGCGATCAATTGGTTGGTGGTCATGCCGTCGACCTCGGCGATTTCGCTGAGGATGTCCCAGAACTGATTCTCCAGACGCAACGTGGTCACCACGCCGCAGATGCGCAGCGAGCGCGAGCGTGATTCATAGAGAATCGGGTCAGCCTTGACGTAGAGCTCGCACATCGGCGATTCCTCGTTACAGGGTGATTTTAGTGCCGAGCAAGCCAAGGAAACCGGCCAGCCAGTTCGGATGCGCCGGCCATGCCGGGGCTGTGGCCAGATTGCCTTGAACGTGGCCGTCCGTCACGGGGATGTCGATGTACGTACCGCCCGCCAGGCGCACTTCCGGCGCGCAGGCCGGATAGGCGCTGCATTCGCGGCCTTCAAGCACGCCCGCCGCCGCGAGCAATTGCGCACCGTGGCAGACCGCGGCAATCGGTTTGCCGGCCTTGTCGAAGGCGCGCACCAGGTCGAGGACTTTTTCGTTCAGGCGCAGGTACTCCGGGGCACGGCCGCCGGGGATCAACAGCGCGTCGTAATCGGCTTCGCTGACCTTGGCGAAGTCGAAGTTGAGAGCGAACAGGTGACCGGGTTTTTCGCTGTAAGTCTGGTCGCCTTCGAAATCATGGATCGCGGTGCGCACGGTTTTGCCGGCAGCCTTGTCCGGGCAAACAGCGTGGACGGTGTGACCGACCATTTGCAGAGCCTGGAACGGCACCATCACTTCGTAATCTTCGACGTAATCGCCGACCAGCATCAGGATCTTTTTCGCGGCCATGGGGAGGACTCCTCTGGAAATTACCTGGAAGTGTTCAAGGTAGACCTATTCGAGAGTGACGGGTAACAACGGGCTACTACTGTAGGAGCTGCCGAAGGCTCGGGCCGCGATCGGACGATCTTTTGATCTTGCCCGTAAAATCAAAAGATCGCAGCCTTCGGCAGCTCCTACGTTGCGGGGATTACCCGCAACTGTACGGATAAGTCCGTGCCTAGCTGTAACAGCCAGAAAGTCATGGTTTATGGCTTTATAAAGGCCATTCCCTGCCACCTTCAATTCTGGTCCACCATCATGTCCTCGCGCGAAAACACCGGCATGGCCCTCGGCCTGCTCGGCGTGGTGATTTTCAGCCTCACCCTGCCCTTCACCCGCATCGTGGTGCAGGAACTGCATCCGCTGCTCAACGGTTTGGGCCGCGCATTGTTCGCGGCGATTCCGGCAGCGCTGCTGTTGTTGTGGCACCGCGAGAAATGGCCGACGTGGCAGCAAGTCAAAGGCCTGAGCCTGGTAATCGCCGGGGTGATTCTCGGTTTCCCGGTGTTGTCGGCGTGGGCCATGCAAACCTTGCCGGCATCCCACGGTGCGCTGGTCAACGGCCTGCAACCGCTGTGCGTGGCGCTGTATGCCGCGTGGTTGTCACACGAACGCCCGTCAAAAGCCTTCTGGGCCTGCGCGGCGCTGGGCAGTGCGTTGGTGCTTGGTTATGCGCTGTATACCGGAGCGGGCAGCATTCAGGCGGGTGATCTGTTGATGCTCGGCGCGATTGCCGTCGGGGGGCTGGGCTATGCAGAAGGCGGCCGATTGGCCAAGGAGATGGGCGGCTGGCAGGTGATCTGCTGGGCGCTGGTGCTGTCGACGCCGCTGTTGATCGGGCCGGTGCTGTATCTGGCGCTGCAACATCAGGGCGCGGTGTCGGCCAAGACCTGGTGGGCGTTTGGTTATGTGGCGCTGTTTTCGCAGTTTCTCGGCTTCTTTGCCTGGTACGCCGGGCTGGCCATGGGCGGGATTGCCCGGGTCAGTCAGATCCAGTTGTTGCAGATTTTCTTCACCATCGCGTTCTCGGCGCTGTTCTTTGGTGAACATGTCGAGCCGATTACCTGGGTGTTTGCGTGTGGTGTGATTGCCACTGTCATTCTCGGCCGCAAGACTGCGGTGAAATCAAATGTGGGAGCGAGCCTGCTCGCGAAGGGTCCGTAACAGCCAACATCATCGTTGACTGTCAGTCCGCTTTCGCGAGCAGGCTCGCTCCCACAGGGTTTTGTGTCAGGCGAGGTAGCCGTCAGCGCGCAGCAAGGTTTCCAGGCAGTGCTCGCTGATGTTGTAGAAGTCTTTCAACTCCTGAATCTTCACCAACAACTGCGCCGGATCCACCGGCTCGGCGCGCTTCACTGCCAGAATCATCTTGTTCTTGTTGGTGTGATCCAGCGAGATGAATTCGAAGACCTTGGTCTCGTATCCGCAGGCCTCAAGGAACAGCGCGCGCAAGCTGTCAGTGACCATTTCTGCCTGCTGCCCCAGATGCAAACCATATTGCAGCATCGGTTTGAGCAACGCCGGGCTCTGGATCTGCAGGCGGATCTGTTTGTGGCAGCACGGCGAGCACATGATGATCGACGCGCCCGAGCGGATGCCGGTGTGGATCGCGTAGTCAGTGGCGATGTCGCAGGCATGCAAGGCGATCATCACGTCCAGTTCACTCGGCGCCACGCTGCGCACGTCACCGCACTTGAACACCAGCCCCGGATGATCGAGTTTTGCCGCCGCGGCGTTGCACAGGTTGACCATTTCCTCACGCAACTCAACGCCAGTGACCTCGCCCTCGGCCTTCAAGGTGTTGCGCAGGTAATCGTGAATCGCAAACGTCAGGTAACCCTTGCCCGAACCGAAATCCGCCACCCGCACCGGTTTGTCCAGCGCCAGCGGCGACGAAGTCAGGGCGTGGCTGAACACTTCGATGAACTTGTTGATCTGCTTCCACTTGCGCGACATCGCCGGGATCAGCTCATGTTGCGCATTGGTCACGCCGAGGTCCTTGAGGAACGGCCGGCTCAATTCGAGAAAGCGGTTTTTCTCGCGGTTGTGCTCGGCGGACGGTGCTTCGCGCAATTGCTGAGGTTTGCTCTTGAACAGCGAACTCTTGCCCTTTTTGCTGTATTCGAGCTGGGCTTCGTCAGTCACCGCGAGTAAATGTGCATTTTTGAACGAGGCCGGCAACAACCCGGCAATCGCCGCCACACCTTCGACCAAGGGCAGGTTTTTGGTGATGTCGCGGGTTTTGTAGCGATAGACGAACGACAGGTTAGGCTGCGCTTTGACGGTCACCGGCTTGATGATAACCCGCTGCAGATCCGCCTCTTCACCGACGTATTTGGCCAGTACCAGTTTGATGAAGCCGTTCTGTTCGAGACTTGTTTGCAGCAGCTCGATGAACTGGGCGTGGTGATCGGGCGCAGGCTTGGTGGCTGGAGCAGTAACGGGCATGGAGAAGCGGCCTCGGACGGGCGAAATCGGGAATGGCGGGTATTTTAGGGGGGATGGGGGTTGGGGACACGCTCTTATTTACCCAACGGTTGTTTGAAGCGCCCTCACCCTAGCCCTCTCCCAGAGGTAGAGGGGACCGACCGAGGTGTTTTCACGAGTTACGCCGACCTGAAATACCGAGCCGAACTCAAGTTTGAAAGGCCCCCGATCTGCTCCCTTTCCCCCTCTCCCATTGGTAGAGGGCTGGGGTGAGGGGCTGGATCTCAGCGTCGACGAATAATCCAGGTCTTACCCCAGCACAATCAACCGATTCGGCAACTCATTCCTCACCTGCGTCACCGGCACATGCACTTTCAGCAACTCCCCACACGCCTCGATACACGTGACAAACCCCTCCAATGTGCGCCCCCGCCTGACCTGCTCAGTAAACGCCGCCACAATCGCATCCCAACTCTTGTTATCGAGCCGTTTGGAAATCCCCTCATCCACCAGAATCTCCACATACCGCTCCGCCTCACAGACAAAAATCAGCATGCCGGTGCTGCCCACCGTGTGATGCAGGTTCTGCTCGAGAAACTGCCGCCGCGCCAGGTTCGACGCGCGCCAATGCCGCACGCGGCGCGGAATCAGATGAGTAGTGACTTTCGGCAGACGAAACAGCAGGCAAAGCACGATAAACGCCCCCCACTGCACCAGCAGCAAGCTGTGCATGGTCAACCACCCGGTCAGGTAGTGCACGACGCCGGGCACCACCAGCGCCAAAAGGCTCGCCCACAACAGCGGGATGTACGCGTAGTCATCAGCGCGCGCCGCGAGCACCGTCACCAGTTCGGCGTCGGTGTCGCGCTCGACCCGGGCGATCGCCTCGGCGACTTTGCGTTGTTCGTGTTCGGTCAGTAGTGCCATGTTGAAAAGTGCCTGCTCATTATTCTTCTGATATCACCAGCCGCCGGACGAACCACCGCCGCCGAAACTGCCCCCGCCGCCGCTGAAGCCTCCGCCTCCACCGCCGCCGCCAAATCCGCCACCACCGCCGAAGCCACCCCCTCCTCCGGAGCCACCCCGGCCGGCAGGCAGGATACCGAGCATCTGGCAGACAAACACCGTCAGGATGAACAACATCACCAAAAACACGAACAATGCCGGGTGCCGCGAGATGAAATCATCAGACGGATCACCGCTGGATTCATACACCGTCGACGGCTCATCCAGCGGATTACCGCCGAGCACCACCAGCATCGCCGCCACGCCGTCGCTGATGCCTTTGCTGAAATTGCCGGCCTTGAAGGCGGGCGTAATGACTTGATGGATGATCACTGAAGTCTGCGCGTCGGTCAGCCGATCCTCCAGGCCATAACCGACTTCGATGCGCAGTTTGCGCTCGTCACGAGCAACGATCAGTAGCGCGCCGTTGTTCTTGTCCTTTTGCCCGATGGCCCAGTGTCGCCCGAGCTGAACGCCAAAATCCTCAATGGTCGTGCCTTGCAGATCCGGTAGCGTGACCACGACCAGTTGCTCGTCGGTCGCCTGCTCGTGGGCCTGCAATTGCTGGCTCAGTTGCGCGCGCACCGACGGCTCGAGCATCTGCGCTTCGTCCACCACCCGCCCGCTCAACGCCGGGAACGTCAACTCGGCCCGGGCGCTGACGGCGAACAACCACAGCATCAGCACCAGGCCCATTTTCAACACGCGCATGGACAACCTCGAATCAGAATTTCACTTGCGGGGCTTTTTCCGCGCCGGGCGTGGTGGCTTCGAAGGTTTCGCGGATCGGCAGATCGCTGTACATCACGCTGTGCCAGAGGCGACCGGGAAAGGTGCGAATCTCGGTGTTGTATTTCTGCACCGCCAGAATGAAATCGCGGCGCGCCACGGCGATGCGGTTTTCCGTGCCTTCCAACTGCGATTGCAGGGCGAGGAAGTTCTGGTTGGCCTTCAGATCCGGATAGCGCTCGGAGACCAACATCAAGCGGCTCAACGCACCGGTCAATTGATCCTGCGCCTGCTGGAACTGCTTGAGTTTTTCCGGGTTGTCGAGGGTGCTGGCGTCGACCTGAATCGACGTGGCTTTCGCCCGCGCCTCGATCACTGCGGTCAGGGTTTCCTCTTCATGCTTGGCGTAACCCTTCACCGTTTCCACCAGATTGGGGATCAGGTCGGCGCGGCGCTGGTACTGGTTCTGTACCTGCCCCCACGCGGCTTTGGCCTGTTCGTCGAGGGTCGGGATATTGTTGATGCCGCACGCGGTCAGCAGCGTGGCCAGCACCAGCAGTGTGGCGACCTGCAAACGCGAGCGATTGGTTGGGCTTACATTCATCGCAGTGATGCTCCTTGGCACATATCATTATAAAAACCGAGCGCGAAACATTCTCAGCGGGCTCTTGGGGCATAATCGGCCGCGTCGCTGGATTACGACGGGGCAATGGGCTAAAAAGTGCCCTGCGTGATCATGCTGGCAAGTGTCGGCTGCCGTTTTTGGCTCTGTTTCTTTGAGCCCGTACCCGAACAACAATAGTCGCTCCCTAAATTTTGGCTGGCCGGCGTTGCATTGCCGCTTGGGCCCTTGAGAAAAATATTCATGAAGAAGCTGTGTTTGCTGGGTCTGTTCGTCAGCCTGGCCAGTCATCAAGTATTGGCCGCCACGACCCCGGTACCCCTGGAAAACAAGGATGCGTTCATCAGCAACCTGATGAACCAGATGACCCTCGATGAAAAGATCGGCCAGTTGCGCCTGATCAGCATCGGCCCGGAAATGCCTCGCGAGTTGATCCGCAAAGAGATCGCCGCCGGCAATATCGGCGGTACGTTCAACTCGATCACCCGTCCGGAAAACCGTCCGATGCAGGACGCTGCCATGCGCAGTCGCCTGAAGATTCCGATGTTTTTTGCGTACGACGTGATCCACGGTCACCGTACGATTTTCCCGATTCCGCTGGCCCTCGCCTCGAGCTGGGACATGGACGCCATCGGCCAGTCCGGGCGCGTTGCCGCCAAGGAAGCCGCCGCCGACAGCCTCGACATCACCTTCGCGCCGATGGTCGACATCTCCCGCGACCCGCGCTGGGGCCGCAGTTCCGAAGGTTTCGGTGAGGACACCTACCTGACCTCGCGCATTGCCGGCGTCATGGTTCGTGCCTATCAGGGCGCCACCCCGAGCGCGGCCGACAGCATCATGGCCAGCGTCAAGCACTTCGCCCTGTACGGCGCGGTCGAGGGCGGTCGCGACTACAACACCGTCGACATGAGCCCGGTGAAGATGTACCAGGATTACCTGCCGCCGTACCGCGCCGCGATTGATGCCGGCGCCGGTGGTGTGATGGTCGCGTTGAACTCGATCAACGGCATTCCGGCCACCGCCAACACCTGGCTGATGAACGATCTGCTGCGCCGCGACTGGGGCTTCAAAGGCCTGGCGGTCAGCGACCACGGTGCAATCTTTGAGCTGATCAAGCACGGTGTTGCCCGCGACGGTCGTGAAGCGGCGAAGCTGGCGATCAAGGCCGGTATCGACATGAGCATGAACGACACCCTGTACGGCAAAGAGCTGCCGGGGCTGCTCAAGTCCGGCGAGATCGACCAGAAAGATATCGACAACGCAGTGCGCGAAGTGCTCGCCGCCAAGTACGACATGGGCCTGTTCAAGGACCCGTACCTGCGCATCGGCAAGGCTGAAGACGATCCGGCCGACACCTACGCCGAGAGCCGTCTGCACCGCGCCGAGGCTCGTGAAGTCGCGCGTCGCAGCCTGGTATTGCTGAAGAACCAGAACGAAACCCTGCCGCTGAAGAAAGACGCAAAAATCGCACTGGTTGGCCCATTGGCCAAAGCACCGATCGACATGATGGGCAGTTGGGCCGCCGCCGGGCGCCCTGCGCAATCGGTGACGCTGTTCGATGGCATGAGCTCGGTGATCGGCAACAAGTCGAACCTGATCTACGCCCGTGGCGCCAACATCACCAGCGACAAGAAGGTGCTGGATTACCTGAACTTCCTCAACTTCGATGCGCCGGAAGTGGTCGATGACCCGCGCCCGGCCAACGTGCTGATCGACGAAGCCGTGAAAGCCGCCAAGGACGCTGACGTGATCGTCGCCGCCGTGGGCGAGTCCCGTGGCATGTCCCACGAATCCTCCAGCCGCACCGACCTGAACATCCCGGAAAGCCAGCGCGAGCTGATCCGTGCGCTGAAAGCTACCGGCAAACCGTTGGTATTGGTGTTGATGAACGGCCGCCCACTGACGATTCTCGAAGAGAACCAGTCGGCTGACGCGATTCTGGAAACCTGGTTCAGCGGCACCGAGGGCGGCAATGCCATTGCTGATGTGCTGTTCGGCGACTACAACCCGTCGGGCAAACTACCGGTGACCTTCCCGCGCTCCGTGGGCCAGATCCCGACCTACTACAACCACCTGAGCATTGGCCGGCCATTCACGCCGGGCAAACCGGGCAACTACACCTCGCAGTATTTCGATGACACCACCGGGCCGCTGTTCCCGTTCGGGTATGGCCTGAGCTACACCCAATTCGCCTTGAGCGACATGGCGCTGTCGTCGACCACCCTGAATGCCACCGGCAAACTCGACGCCAGCGTCATGGTGAAGAACACCGGCAAGCGTGACGGCGAAACCGTGGTGCAGTTGTACATTCAGGATGTCACCGGCTCGATGATCCGCCCGGTGAAAGAACTGAAGAACTTCCAGAAAATCATGCTCAAGGCCGGCGAACAGAAAGTCGTGCACTTCACCATCACTGAGGATGACCTGAAGTTCTACAACGCCCTGCTCAAGTACGCGGCGGAGCCTGGCAAGTTCAACGTGCAGATCGGCCTGGATTCGCAGGACGTGACGCAGCAGAGCTTTGAACTGCTATAACCGCCGCAAAACCCTGTGGGAGCGAGCCTGCTCGCTCCCACATTGGATTTAGGGTGTATTCAGAATCGGTTTTAGCCGCGGCGGTCGAGAATATTGACCACCACTCGATCCACCCAGCCCCAAACCCGCTGCTTGACCCGCCGCCACAACGGTCGGCGCTGCCACTCCTCCAGACTCACCTGCTGACTCAGCCCGAAGTCCTTCACAAAACTCGCCTCCACCGCTGCCGTCAACGACGGGTCCAGCGCCTCCAGATTCGCCTCCAGATTGAAGCGCAGGTTCCAGTGATCGAAGTTGCACGAACCAATGCTCACCCAATCGTCGACCAGCACCATTTTCAAATGCAGAAAGCACGGCTGGTATTCGAAGATCTGCACGCCGGCCTTGAGCAATCGCGGGTAGTAGCGATGCCCGGCGTAACGCACCGACGGGTGATCGGTACGCGGCCCGGTCAGCAGCAGGCGCACGTCGACACCGCGCGCCGCCGCCTTGCGCAGGGAGCGGCGGATTTTCCACGTTGGCAGGAAGTACGGTGTGGCCATCCAGATGCGTTTTTGCCCGCTGTTCAAAGCGCGAAACAGCGATTGCAGAATGTCGCGGTGCTGACGGGCGTCGGCATACGCCACGCGGCCCATGCCCTCGCCCTTGTCCGGCACGCGCGGCAACCGTGGCAGACCAAAATGCGCGGCCGGACGCCAGGCGCGGCGATAGCGGTTGGCGATCCACTGGCGATCAAACAGCAATTGCCAGTCGATCACCAACGGGCCGCTGATCTCGACCATCACTTCGTGCCACTCGCTGGTGTCCTGGCCCGGCGTCCAGAACTCGTCAGTGACGCCAGTACCGCCGACCACCGCCAGACGCTGATCGACCATCAACAATTTGCGGTGATCACGATAGAAATTACCGACCCAGCGCCGCCAGTTCAGCCGATTGTAGAAACGCAGTTCAACCCCGGCATGCGTCAGGCGCTGACGCAGATTGAGGGTAAACGCCAGGCTGCCGTAATCATCAAACAGGCACCGCACACGCACACCACGCTCGGCCGCCAGCACCAGCGCCTGCACGATGGTTTCAGCACAGGCGCCCGCCTCGACCAGATACAACTCCAGTTCGATCTGCTCCTGCGCGCCAGCGATCTGCTCGAGCATGCGCGGAAAGAATTGCGGGCCGTCGATCAACAGTTCGAACCGGTTGCCGTCCCGCCACGGAAACACCGCGCCGCGCATGTCAGCGCGCCGTGAAGATCAGCACCGCACCCACCGGCACCGACAGACTGATCGCCGACAGATCTGCGAGTTTGCGCAGACTTTCCAGCCCAGGCGCGAGATCGAAATCCTCGGCATTGATCACCAGCGGCTCTAGCGTGACCACCTGAAAACGACGATCATCGAGACGCGTCGCCAGCAGTTCGGCGGGGTATTCGTGTTGCTTGCCGTGCAGGTTGACGGTCAGTGGCAGGCGCAATTCCAGCTGCGCACCGGGGGCCAGATCGTTGATCGGGCGCAGGTCGATCTGGGTGGTGATGGTCGCTTCGGGGAATTGCTCGATCTGGAACAGCTCCTTGCGCATGCGCTCATCGCGCAGCGGGATACCGCTGTTGATCGAGTCCATCTCGACCTCGACTTCGGCGCGACCACTGGGATCGACCTTACCGTGCAGCACCAGAAAGCGCTGCACTTCGGAGACATTGGCGTTTTTCGTACTGACGAACGACAGCCGCGACGACTCGCCGTCCAGATACCAATTGGCCTGCGCCGGCAGCGCGACGGCGGCGAGCAGCAGGCTGGACAGGGTTGCACACAGGGAGCGGTTGAACATTGAACACTCGTGGGGCCGATAAACCTGCACGAACCTTAACCGCCCCCAAAGTTATTGCAACATCAAGATCAAAAGATCGCAGCCTTCGGCAGCTCCTACAGGGTGGACCCGGTCATGTAGGATCTGCCGAAGGCTGCGATCTTTTATGGCTGTAAACGACAGCCTTGGCGTTCGCTCAACCACTGGGCGCGATTGCTGCGACCCATGCCGCTGACGGTGATGGTTTTGCTGGCGCTGTCATCGGTGAACTGGCTGGTCGGCAGCCATTGTTTTACATAGCCACGGCAATACTCGGCATCGTTGTTCATCACATACCGGCAGGAGCAGTATTCCTTGGCGGTGTAGGCGCTGATGATGTCGGGGAAGGCCCACAGATTTTCGCGCTCGTAGACGACCCAGCCGAGCAGCAAAACAAGCAGCAACAGCAAAAAGCGCTTCATGGGCGCACCGCCTTCAGCACACGTTTAAGCAACTCGTTGTGATGGTAGCCACCGTCACGATCATCGCCATATCGCACGATCACCAGTTTCTCGCTGGGGATCACATAAAGCGCCTGGCCCCAGTGGCCGAGGGCAGCGAAGGTGTCAGGCGGTGCATCAGGCCACGGTGATGCGGCGCCATCGACGGGACGATTGAGCCACCAGTGGCCGCCGGGCACGGCCTCATCCTCGTGGGCCTTATAGCCAGCGAAGGGTTTGAGATTGAACGCGAGCCAGTCCTTGGGCAGCACTTGCCGCGCCTCCCAGCGGCCGTCGCGGGCCATCAGCAACCCGACTCGCGCCAGATCCCGCGCGGTGAGATAAGCATAAGAAGACGCGACAAACGTGCCGCTGGCATCGGTTTCCCACACGGCGTGACGGATGCCCAACGGCTCGAACAATGCCGTCCACGGATAATCCGCATAACGCTGCGGGCCGACGATCGTTTTCAACGCTGCCGCCAAGAGATTGCTGTCGCCACTGGAATAGTGGAAGGCCTGCCCCGGTTCGGCGTAGGCATCGTGATCGGCGGTAAACGCAGCCATGTCGCGATGACCACGGGTATAGAGCATCGCCACCACCGAGGATTTCAGCGGGGCGTACTCGTAGTCTTCCTGCCAGTCGATACCGGATGCCCAGTGCAGCAGATCGGCGATTTTTATCGCCGGGTGTTTGCTCAGTGGCGGGTAAAATTTCGCGGCCGGATCGTTTAGTTTGAACAGGCCCTCGCCGTAGGCCACACCGAGCACGCTGGCCATCAGGCTTTTGCTGATTGACCAGGTCAGGTGCGGGGTTTGTGCTGTGGTCGGGCCGGCGTAGCGTTCGTAGAGGATCTGGCCGTCGCGAATGATCAGCAGCGCATCGGTGCGGATGCCTTGGCGGGTTGCGTCGTCGCGGGGTGGGAAGGCGTAATTCTCCAGCGCTCCTGTATCGGTGATCGTCGTGCCAGTTGGCCATTGTTCGCCGGGCCATTGTTCGGCTTGAACGGTGAAGCTGATCAGCAGCAGAAACAGCGACAGGCCTTTGCACATGGGGAGGGCTCTTGGAGAGAACCTGCTGAGACTAGTCAGGGTTTATGACAGATGTGTGGTGTTCTTGGGATTGCTATCGCGAGCAGGCTCACTCCTACAGGGGATCGCATTTCAACTGACGAAACTCGATCAACTGTAGGAGTGAGCCTGCTCGCGATGAGGCCCTTCAGCCCGCCGCCAAAGCCTTGGCCAACCGCTTGGCCCGAGCCCCCGCCGCCAACTGCATCACCCCCTGATCGCGCTGCCACATCTGCGCCCATTCTGCCGGCCCGTCAGCCAACGCCTGACTCACCTCACCCTCCAGCGCTTCAAACTGCGCAAACAGCCCACCCAGCAACACATGCCCGGCCGGATTGTTCGGCGGTTGCCGGCTCGCCTCGGCACACCCGGCCAACAGCGCCAGCAAGCGCAATTGCAGCGCCTGCGGCCAGTCGCTGTCCTGTCCGACGCCATACAGCCACGCGGTCATTGCGCTCAGTACATAGACATCCTCAAGGGTGCGAAACGGTTTGACGTAAGCATCCCAGCCATCCCCCGCCAACAATTCGCACAACGCGCCATCCAGCTGCAACCGGCCATGACTGATGTCCGGCATCAACGGCAGCGCCGGCAGTTTTTCCACGATCACGCCGGGCTCGCCGGGATACACCACCGCCAAGCTCAGGCGCGGCGCTTCACCAGGCTCTTCACTGCGCGCAGCAATCAACAGCCAGTCCGCCGCATCGCCCGCCGTGACGAAGTCCTTGCGCCCGCTCAGGCGTAAATCGGTGAGCCGCGTCTGCATGTCCGCCGGACGCAAACTGCGCTGTTCGGTAGCACACAAAGCGCCCAGGCTCAGCGGCGCACTCGGCCACAACATGCGCAAAGCCGCTTGATAACCGACCAGAAACGCCAGCCCCGGCGTCGCCATCCGCCGCCCGCCCGCGACCGCCAATTCGAACGGTGTGACGTTGCCCAGTTGCTGCAACAACGTCGCAAAACCCTCGGCCAGGTCAGCAACGGCGGGCAATCGTTCACGGCTGTGCAGCAGATCTGGCCAGGGCATAGGAGGCTCCTTGTGGGCTGTCATATAAGCATCACCGAACGTTCATGGCGATGACACCGGGGCTACATAGCCTGACTTTGCACAACACGGCTGCATAAAGAAAGTCGATCGGCTGCAACCCACGACGGGTTAAAGGCCCGTACGGAGATTCACATGACTCAGATCGCCCGCATCAGCGACACCGGCAATGAACGCCGCCTGCAAGCCGAACGCCTGATCGGCGCCGAGGCTCTGCAGCAAGCCCAGGCCTTGCGCTTCAACGTCTTCAGCGGCGAGTTCAACGCCAAGCTGAAAGGCGCGGAACTGGGTCTGGACATGGATGATTATGATGTTCACTGCAGCCACATCGGCGTGCGTGACTTGAACACCGGCCGCTTGGTGGCGACCACGCGTTTGCTTGATCACACGGCCGCGAGCAGCCTCGGCAAGTTCTACAGCGAAGAAGAATTCAGCCTGCATGGCCTGACGCATCTGCAAGGCCCGATCCTCGAAATCGGACGTACTTGCGTCGACCCGGCGTACCGCAACGGTGGCACCATCGCGGTGCTGTGGGGCGAGTTGGCCGAAGTGCTGAATCAGGGTGGCTACAGTTATCTGATGGGTTGCGCGAGCATCCCGATGCAGGACGGCGGCATTCAGGCCCACGCGATCATGCAGCGCCTGCGCGAACGTTATCTGTGCACCGAAAACCTGCGCGCCGAGCCGAAAAATCCGCTGCCGACGCTGGATATTCCATCGAACGTGATCGCGGAAATGCCGCCACTGCTCAAGGCTTATATGCGCCTGGGCGCGAAGATCTGCGGCGAGCCATGCTGGGACGAGGACTTCCAGGTCGCCGACGTGTTCATCCTGCTCAAGCGCGACGAACTCTGCCCGCGCTACGCCAAACACTTCAAGGCGGCCGTGTGATGAGCCGGTTGCGGGTGTACGCGCGGATCGCGCGGGTGCTGCTGGTGGTGTCGCTGGGCTTGACCATGGCCAGCGTCTTCGGCGTATTTGAACGGATTGGTCTGGCGCATTCGATGGAGCGGCGTCAGCGCTGGTCGCGCTTTTTCATGGCGCGCTTGAGCAACGCCCTGCCCTTTCGCGTGACGGTTCACGGTGAGCTGCCAAAACAGCCGATGCTGTGGGTCAGCAATCATGTGTCGTGGACGGATATTCCGCTGCTCGGCATGCTCACACCGCTGTCCTTTCTGTCCAAAGCCGAAGTGCGCACCTGGCCAGTGGCTGGTTGGCTGGCGGCGAAGGCCGGCAGCCTGTTCATCCGTCGCGGTTCGGGCGACAGCCAGTTGATCCGCAAGCAGATGACCCGTCACCTGCAAACCGACCATGCCTTATTGATGTTCCCGGAAGGCACCACCACCGATGGCCGTTCGCTGCGTACCTTTCACGGTCGCTTGCTGGCGGCGGCGATTGATTCCGAGGTGATGCTGCAACCGGTGGCGATTCGTTATCTGCGTGATGGCGAAATCGACGCGCTGGCGCCGTTCATTGGCGACGACGATCTGCTCTCGCACCTGATGCGCCTGTTCAGCAATGATTGCGGCGATGTCGAAGTGCACCTGCTCAAGCCGCTCGCCTGTCAGGGGCGTGAGCGCGCGGCGTTGGCGTTTGAAGCGCAGCAGGCGGTGCAGAAGGCGTTGTTTGGCGAAGTGGCGAAACCGGCCGAACCGCGTCGTGCCGGCGATTTGATTGCCGCTTGAAAACACAAATCCCCTGTAGGAGTGAGCCTGCTCGCGATAGCGCTGTGTCAGTCAATACTAATGTCGACTGACACACCGCTATCGCGAGCAGGCTCACTCCTACATTAGATTTTCTGTGTCTGGGGGTTTTGGGCGAAGTCCTGGAGTTGTGGGTAGAACAAGCGGAAGTCGTCACTCAGCGGCTCATACAACCGCCGCAATTCCTCCATCGCCCCCGCCAACTCTTCCGGCCGGCTCAGCCGCCGCGAAATCCCGCGCAACACCTGCTCCAGCACTTCAAACTGTTGATACGAACCCAACCAGTCATTGGCAACCATGTGCGGGGCAATCCTCGCCAGTCGCTCGGGCAGGTGCCGTTCGTGAGTCAGCACCCGATACACATCAGCGGTGAAAACCTCCAGCGGCTGATCGGCATACAGCGTCCAGTCCCGCGCCAGGCAATGATCGAAAAACACATCCAGGACGATCCCGGCATAACGCCGCCGCGTGTCGGAAAACCGCCCCAGCGCGATATCCACCAGCGGATGGCGATCCGTGAACACGTCAATCCGTCGATGCAGTTGAATGGCCGCTTCCACCTCCGGCGCAAACTGCCCTTGCAGCCGACCTTTGACGAAATCGCCATACAGACTGCCGAGCAGTTGCCCGGGGCGCTGGCCACCGAGGTGTAAATGTGCGAGATAGTTCATGGGCGCAGCTTAGCACTGCGGCCCATAAGCCATACACCCATGTATCGTTATAACGCGATATACCAATTTATGCTGGCGTCAGATCAAAATCATATTGGTGTATCGCGATCTAACGATTTATATTTCGCCACATCGCGATATAGCGTTGTACACATTGTGAGCACCTGCCATGAACCTCGACCTCGACGAAATAATAAAAGCCCTGGCACACCCAGTACGGCGAGACATCCTCAACTGGCTGAAAGACCCGAAGAACGAATTTCCGGAACAGTTGCACAACCACGAGTACGGCATCTGCGCCGGGCAGATCGATCAACGCTGCGGCCTGTCGCAGTCGACCGTTTCGGCACACCTCGCGACGTTGCAACGCGCCGGTCTGATCAGCAGCCAGAAGGCCGGACAATGGCACTTTTTCAAACGTAACGAGGACGTGATCCAGGCGTTCCTCAGCACCCTCAGTAAAGAGCTCTGACCCTTAACGTCAGTCAGCCGACAAGGAAACCTGCATGCCCCTCTCGCTACTCATCCTCGCCTTGAGCGCCTTCGCCATCGGCACCACCGAATTCGTCATCATGGGCTTGCTGCCCAATGTGGCGGCCGACCTCGGTGTGTCGATCCCCGGCGCCGGTTGGCTGGTGACCGGCTACGCCCTCGGCGTGGCGGTCGGTGCGCCGTTCATGGCAATGGCCACCGCCAGACTGCCGCGCAAGGCTGCACTGGTGGCGTTGATGGGCATCTTTATTGTCGGCAACCTGCTCTGTGCGATTGCCAGTGACTACAACGTGCTGATGTTTGCCCGTGTGATCACCGCGCTGTGCCACGGTGCGTTCTTCGGCATCGGTTCGGTGGTGGCGGCCAATCTGGTGCCGGCCAACAAGCGTGCTTCGGCAGTGGCGTTGATGTTCACCGGTTTGACCTTGGCCAACGTCCTCGGTGTGCCGCTGGGCACTGCGCTGGGTCAGCAATACGGCTGGCGCTCGACTTTCTGGGCGGTGACTGTCATCGGCGTGATCGCACTGATCGGCTTGATCCGCTTCTTGCCGGCCAAGCGCGACGAAGAAAAACTCGACATGCGCGCCGAACTCGCCGCCCTTAAAGGTGCCGGGATCTGGCTGTCGCTAAGCATGACCGCGCTGTTCGCCGCGTCCGTCTTCACCCTGTTCACCTACGTTGCCCCGCTGCTCGGCGAAGTCACCGGTGTGTCACCGCGTGGCGTGACCTGGACGCTGATGCTGATCGGCCTGGGCCTGACCGTCGGCAACATCATCGGCGGCAAACTCGCCGACAAGGGCATGGCCGCCACGCTGATCGGCGTGTTCATCGCCATGGCCGTGGTCTCCACCGTGCTGACCTGGACCAGCGTCGCGCTGATCCCGACTGAAATCACCTTGTTCCTCTGGGCCACCGCGTGTTTTGCCGCCGTACCGGCGCTGCAAGTCAACGTGGTGACCTTCGGCAAAGCCGCACCGAATCTGGTGTCGACCCTGAACATCGGCGCGTTCAACGTCGGCAACGCTCTCGGCGCCTGGGTTGGCGGCAGCGTCATCGCCCACGGCTACGGCCTGACCAGCGTGCCACTCGCGGCGGCGGCTCTGGCCGTGCTCGCCCTGCTGGTAACCCTGATTACTTTCCGTCAGAACGGCAATGCCGATCTGGCCCCTGCAACTAACTGATTACTTTCCACTTACGAGGGTTGTAGACATGGCAACTATTTTTGATCCGATCAAACTCGGCGACGTCGAGCTGGCCAACCGCATCATCATGGCCCCGCTGACCCGCTGCCGCGCCGACGAAGGTCGCGTGCCGAACGCGCTGATGGCTGAATACTATGTACAGCGCGCTTCCGCTGGCCTGATCCTCAGCGAAGCCACTTCGGTAACGCCAATGGGCGTTGGCTACCCGGACACCCCGGGCATCTGGTCCAACGACCAAGTGCGCGGCTGGGCCAATGTGACCAAAGCGATTCACGGCGCGGGCGGCAAGATCTTCCTGCAACTGTGGCACGTCGGCCGGGTTTCCCACCCTTCGTACCTCAACGGTGAAGCGCCGGTGGCACCGAGCGCGATCCAGCCAAAGGGCCACGTCAGCCTGGTTCGCCCACTGGCCGACTACCCGACCCCACGCGCCCTGGAAACCGCTGAAATCGCCGACATCGTCGACGCTTACCGCACCGGTGCCGAAAACGCCAAGGCCGCCGGTTTCGACGGTGTGGAAATCCACGGCGCCAACGGTTACCTGCTCGACCAGTTCCTGCAAAGCAGCACCAACCAGCGCACTGACAACTACGGCGGCTCGCTGGAAAACCGTGCGCGCCTGCTGCTGGAAGTGACTGACGCCGCGATCGAAGTCTGGGGCGCTGGCCGTGTCGGTGTGCACTTGGCACCGCGCGCCGACTCCCATGACATGGGCGACGACAACCTGGCAGAAACCTTCACCTACGTCGCACGTGAACTGGGCAAACGCGGCATCGCGTTCATCTGCTCCCGTGAGAAAGAAGGCGCCGACAGCCTCGGCCCGCAACTGAAAGAAGCGTTTGGCGGCCCGTACATTGCCAACGAACGTTTCACCAAGGACAGCGCCAACGAGTGGCTGGCGAGTGGCAAGGCTGACGCGGTGGCGTTTGGTGTGCCGTTTATTGCCAACCCGGATCTGCCGGCTCGTTTGAAGGCTGATGCGCCGCTTAATGATGCGCACCCGGAAACCTTCTACGGCAAAGGCCCGGTCGGTTATATCGACTATCCAGCGCTGTAAGAAGCAGAAACACAAAGCCCCCGACTTGTGGTGAGTCGGGGGCTTTTTTGTGTTCGCCTGGAGAGCGATTGCGCGGCTGAGTACGTAGCCCCTCATCGGAACGCCGCCCGCCCAGCCCTCTCCCAGGGGAGAGGGAGCGGATTTGTGTGCGTTTCAAATCTGGAGTTCGACCTGATATCTCAGGTCGGCGGATCTCGAAAGAACACCTCGATCAGTCCCCTCTCCCTCTGGGAGAGGGCTAGGGTGAGGGCAAGCGGCTCACACTCATTCACACAGAAGACACAAATTCCCTACAAAATGCCTAGCTCGCTACGTATAAACTCCCCGCCGCAACCGTATATAAAAGCAGGCCAATTGACATAAGCTGTGCCAATTACGCATTTTGTTTCATTTGCGCAGGCTGGGGCTCAGGCGCAGCATATCCAACCCTGTATCGACCCAACGCTCGGCCTCGGCATGCAGCTCAAAGCTGTCCGGCGCCAGAAGCCATCCATACAGAAGGCCATCGATATAGCTGTGAATGCTGATGGCCGCGCGGGCAGTGTCGAGATCTTCCGGCAATTGGCCGCGATTGACCGCATTACGCAACGTCAGAGCGATACGCTCGTTGCAATCGAGACTGACGTCCCGGCGCTGCTGGCGCAGATCGCACATTTCATCGGTGAACTCGCACTTATGAAACAGAATTTCGTTGATACGCCGGGTTTTTGGGTCCAGCGCAACTTGATGAAACAAATGAATCAGCAGTTGGCGCATGCAGCCCAGCGGATCGAGCTCATCTTCACTTTCGCTGGCCTTGGCCAATTCATCCAGCGGCTCACGCAGCGAATCCAGCATGGCCTGGACCAGATCCGCCTTGTTGCTGAAATGCCAGTAGATGGCACCGCGCGTAACACCGGCCATTGTCGCAATATCGGCCAGCGTCGTACGGGCGACGCCCCTTTCATAAAAGGCTTTCTCCGCCGCTTCCAGAATCTGGCTACGGGTTTCTTGAGCTTCCTCTTTGGTACGACGGACCATGACAGTAAAACCTCAAACAGGATGTTTCAGGGATGGCTGAATATCCGCTGAATAAAGAGGGGGCGATCTCTCGCGGATCGGCTCCCCGGCCTACAATTTCAAACCTTGCAACGACTTTTGTAACGGGTCGGGTACGCGGCAAAGGTATTTACAAACAACCATGAACGTAAGTATATTCCTTAGCAAGCTACTTATCCACCCGGTATCCTTTTTTTACCCTTACACACTTCTTGTGCGCTCTTTGCGCGCCTGACCCGAGGATCTTCATGCAATTCAAGCCAGCTGTTACCGCTCTGGTCACTGCCGTCGCCCTGGCATCGCTGCTCAGCGGATGTAAAAAGGAAGAAGCGGCACCGGCCGCTCCACCGCCTCAGGTCGGCGTAGTCACCCTGCAACCACAAGCCTTTACCCTCACCTCCGAGCTACCGGGCCGCACCAGTGCGTTCCGCATCGCTGAAGTTCGCCCGCAGGTCAACGGCATCATTCTCAAGCGTCTGTTCAAGGAAGGCGGCGATGTCAAAGCCGGCCAGCAGCTGTATCAGATCGATCCGTCGGTCTATGAAGCGACCCTGAAAAGCGCCGAAGCCAACTTGCGTTCGACCAAGTCGATCTCCGACCGCTACAAGCAACTGGTCGACGAGCAGGCCGTCAGCCGTCAGGAATACGACACCGCCGTGGCCAACCGCATGGAATCGGAAGCGTCGTTGCAGACCGCGCAGATCAACGTGCGTTACACCAAGGTTTACGCGCCGATCTCCGGCCGCATCGGCCGCTCTTCGGTCACCGAAGGCGCACTGGTCAGCAATGGCCAGACCGACGCGATGGCGACGATCCAGCAACTGGACCCGATCTACGTCGACGTCACCCAGTCTTCGGTTGAGCTGTTGGAACTGCGCCGCGAGCTGGAAAGCGGTCGCCTGCAGAAGTCCGGGGATACCGCCGCAGCGGTCAAACTGACCCTGGAAGACGGCAGCCAATACAAGCTCGACGGTAAGCTGGAATTCTCCGAAGTCACGGTCGACCCGACTACCGGTTCCGTGACCTTGCGCGCCGTGTTCCCGAACCCGGATCACACCCTGCTGCCGGGCATGTTCGTCCGCGCCCAGTTGCAGGCCGGCGTCAACGCTGCGGCCATTCTGGCGCCGCAACAAGGCGTGACTCGCGACCTCAAAGGCACCCCGACCGCCCTGGTCGTCGGCGCCGACAACAAGGTCGAACTGCGTCAGCTCAAGGCCAGCCGTACCGTCGGCAGCCAGTGGCTGATCGAAGACGGCTTGAAAGCGGGCGATCGTCTGATCACCGAAGGGCTGCAATACGTACGCCCGGGTGTTCAGGTCAACCCGTCCGAAGCCACTAACGTAGGCAACAAGAACCCGGCCCCCGCTCAGGCAGCTGACAAAGCCGCCGGCGGCAAAGGGGAGTAATCCATGTCAAAATTCTTCATCGACCGTCCGATTTTCGCCTGGGTAATTGCCCTGGTGATCATGCTGGTCGGGGCACTTTCGATCCTGAAATTGCCGATCAACCAATACCCAAGCATTGCGCCGCCGGCCATTGCGATCTCCGTGACCTACCCGGGCGCTTCGGCGCAAACCGTGCAGGACACCGTGGTCCAGGTCATCGAGCAGCAGCTCAACGGTATCGACAATCTGCGTTATGTATCCTCGGAAAGTAACTCCGACGGCAGCATGACCATCACCGCGACCTTCGAGCAGGGCACCAACTCCGACACCGCGCAGGTACAGGTTCAGAACAAGCTGAACCTGGCCACCCCGCTGTTGCCACAGGAAGTGCAGCAACAAGGTATCCGCGTGACCAAGGCAGTGAAAAACTTCCTCTTGGTCATCGGCGTGGTATCGCGTGACGGCAGCATGACCAAGGACGACCTGTCCAACTACATCGTGTCGAACATGCAGGACCCGATCTCGCGGACCGCCGGTGTCGGTGACTTCCAGGTCTTCGGTGCCCAGTACGCGATGCGCATCTGGCTCGACCCGGCCAAGTTGAACAAGTACAACCTGACCCCGGGCGATGTCAGCACCGCGATCTCGGCACAGAACGTCCAGGTGTCTTCCGGTCAGCTCGGCGGCTTGCCGGCGTTGCCGGGCCAGCAGCTGAACGCGACGATCATCGGCAAGACCCGTCTGCAGACTGCCGAGCAGTTCAAGGCGATTCTGCTGAAGGTTAACCAGGACGGCTCGCAAGTGCGTGTCGGCGACGTCGCTGACGTCGGTCTGGGCGGTGAAAACTCGAGCATTTCCGCACAGTTCAACGGCAGCCCGGCTTCTGGTCTGGCGGTAAAACTGGCCAACGGTGCCAACGCCCTCGACACCGCCAAGGCGCTGCGCAAGACGATTGACGACCTCAAGCCGTTCTTCCCGCAAGGCATGGAAGTGGTGTTCCCGTACGACACCACCCCGGTGGTGACCGAGTCGATCAAAGGCGTGGTTGAAACCCTGGTCGAAGCGATCGTGCTGGTGTTCCTGGTGATGTTCCTGTTCCTGCAGAACTTCCGCGCTACCGTCATCACCACGATGACCGTGCCGGTGGTATTGCTCGGTACATTCGGCATCCTCGCGGCGTTCGGTTTCAGCATCAACACCCTGACCATGTTCGGTATGGTGCTGGCCATCGGTTTGCTGGTGGACGATGCCATCGTCGTGGTGGAAAACGTCGAGCGGGTGATGAGCGAAGAAGGCTTGTCACCGAAGGAGGCGACCAAGAAATCCATGGGCCAGATCCAGGGCGCACTGGTCGGTATTGCCCTGGTGCTGTCGGCGGTATTGCTGCCGATGGCGTTCTTCAGCGGTTCCACCGGTGTGATCTACAAACAGTTCTCGATCACCATCGTTTCGGCCATGGCCCTGTCGGTTCTGGTTGCACTGATTTTCACCCCGGCGCTTTGCGCGACCATGCTCAAGGCGATTCCGAAAGGCGAGCATGGCACGCCGAAGAAGGGTTTCTTTGGCTGGTTCAACCGCAATTTCGACCGTGGTGTGCAGAGCTATGAGCGCGGTGTCGGCAACATGCTGTCGCGTAAAGCGCCGTACCTGCTGGCCTATCTGCTGATCGTGGTCGGCATGATCTGGCTGTTCACGCGCATTCCGACCGCGTTCCTGCCGGAAGAAGACCAAGGCGTCCTGTTCGCCCAGGTGCAGACCCCGGCCGGTTCGAGTGCCGAGCGTACTCAAGTGGTGATCGACGAAATGCGCAGCTACCTGCTGGATAAAGAAGCAGGCGCAGTGTCCTCGGTGTTTACCGTGAACGGCTTCAACTTCGCCGGTCGCGGTCAGAGCTCGGGTCTGGCGTTCATCATGCTCAAGCCGTGGGACGAGCGTAACTCGGACAACAGCGTGTTTGCCCTGGCCCAACGTGCCCAGCAACACTTCTTCACTTTCCGCGATGCCATGGTGTTCGCTTTCGCCCCGCCCGCGGTACTGGAGTTGGGTAATGCCACCGGTTTCGACGTGTTCCTGCAAGACCGCGCCGGTATCGGTCACGACAAGCTGATGGAAGCGCGTAACCAGTTCCTCGGCCTCGCCGCTCAGAGCAAGGTGCTCTATCAGGTACGTCCGAACGGCCTGAACGATGAACCGCAATACCACCTGGAAATCGACGACGAGAAAGCCCAAGCCCTTGGCTTGAGCCTCACCGATATCAACAGCACGCTGTCGATCTCCTTCGGTAGTAGCTACGTCAACGACTTCATCGACCGTGGTCGCGTGAAGAAGGTTTACGTGCAAGGTCAGGCCGGTGCTCGCATGAGCCCTGAAGACTTGAAGAAATGGTACGTGCGCAACAACGCCGGGACCATGGTGCCGTTCTCCGCGTTCGCCAAAGGCGAGTGGATCTACGGCTCGCCGAAGCTGGCCCGTTACAACGGCGTGGAAGCGATGGAGGTGCTCGGTTCGCCAGCGCCGGGTTATTCCACCGGTGAAGCGATGGCCGAAGTCGAAGCGATTGCCAAGAAGCTGCCGGCCGGTGTCGGTATCTCCTGGACCGGTCTGTCCTACGAGGAACGTCTGTCGGGTTCGCAAGCGCCGGCGCTGTACGCCCTGTCGCTGCTGATGGTGTTCCTGTGTCTGGCGGCTCTGTACGAGAGCTGGTCGATTCCGATCGCGGTTATGCTCGTGGTACCGCTGGGGATCATTGGTGCGCTGCTCGCTACCAGCCTGCGCGGTCTGTCCAACGACGTGTACTTCCAGGTGGGGCTGTTGACGACCATCGGTCTGGCGGCTAAAAACGCCATTCTGATCGTCGAATTCGCCAAGGAACTGCATGAACAGGGGCGCAGCCTGCGTGACGCGGCGATCGAAGCCTGCCGCATGCGTCTGCGACCGATCATCATGACCTCGCTGGCCTTCGTCCTCGGTGTTGTACCGTTGGCGATCTCCACTGGCGCCGGCTCGGGCAGTCAACATGCGATCGGTACGGGTGTGATTGGCGGTATGCTCACAGCCACGATCCTGGCGATCTTCTGGGTCCCACTGTTCTTCGTTACAGTTTCGTCCATCGGCCAGCGTAAGATCGCTGACGAGGATGAAGCTACTGAAACTCCTAAAGAGGCTGGCCAATGAGCAAGTCGCTACTCTCCATCGCAGTCGCCGCCTTCGTGCTGAGCGGTTGCTCGCTGATACCTGACTATCAGCAGCCTGAGGCTCCGGTCGCAGGTCAGTACCCACAGGGGCCGGCGTACTCGCCGGCCCAGGCACCGGCGCAGGCCGCTGCCGAGCAAGGCTGGAAGCAGTTTTTCCATGACCCGGCGCTGCAACAGCTGATCCAGGTTTCGCTGGAAAACAACCGCGACCTGCGTGTCGCGGCGCTGAACATCGATGCCTATGCGGCTCAATACCGCATCCAGCGCGCTGATCTGTTCCCGGCAGTTTCGGCCAATGCCAGCGGCAGCCGTCAGCGGATTCCGGCCCGTGCCTCACAGACCGGTGATTCGAGCATCACCAGTTCGTACTCGGCCACCGTCGGCATCAGCGCCTACGAACTCGACTTGTTCGGTCGAGTGCGCAGCCTGAGCGAGCAAGCGTTGCAACAATACTTCGCTACTGAAGAAGCGCGTCGCAGCACCCAGATCAGTCTGGTCGCCAGCGTCGCCAACGCTTACCTGACCTGGCAAGCGGACAAGGAACTGCTCAAGCTGACGCAAGACACCCTCGGTGCCTTCGAAGAAAGCTACAAGCTGACCAGCCGCAGCAACGAAGTCGGTGTCGCTTCGGCACTGGACCTGGCGCAGTCGCGTACCTCGGTGGAAAACGCCCGGGCACAACTGGCGCGTTACACCCGCCAGGTCGCGCAGGACGAAAACAGCCTGACCCTGCTGCTCGGCACCGGTATCCCGGCCAATCTGCAAGCGGCCAAACCGCTGTCGGATGACCTGCTCAGCGACGTACCGCCGGGTCTGCCGTCGGATCTGCTGCAACGTCGTCCGGACATTCTGCAAGCCGAGTACAACCTGAAAGCGGCCAACGCCAACATCGGCGCGGCCCGTGCGGCGTTCTTCCCGAGCATCAGCCTGACCGCCAACGCGGGCAGCCTGAGCCCGGATCTGTCCGGTCTGTTCAAGGGTGGTTCGGGAACGTGGCTGTTCCAGCCGCAGATCAACCTGCCGATCTTCAACGCCGGCAGCCTGCGCGCCAGCCTCGACGCCGCCAAGATCCAGAAGGACATTGGCGTGGCGAACTACGAGAAGTCCATTCAAACGGCCTTCCAGGAAGTCGCCGACGGCCTGGCCGCCCGCCAGACCTACACCGAGCAGTTGCAAGCGCAACGTGACTTCGTTCAGGCCAACCAGGATTACTACCGTTTGGCCGAACGTCGCTACCGCATCGGCGTCGACAGCAACCTGACCTTCCTCGATGCCCAGCGTCAGCTGTTCAGCGCGCAACAAGCGCTGATCACCGACCGCCTCGCGCAGTTGACCAGTGCGGTCAACCTGTACAAGGCCCTGGGTGGCGGCTGGAATGCGCAAACCGCGCAGAACGAACCGCTGAAAGAAGAAGCGCCGAAGATGAAGTTGTTCTGATCATCTGTTGAACAAAAAGAGCCCGCCATTTAGGCGGGCCTTTTTTTACAAAAATAGAAAACCAAACTTAGTAGACAAACATCACTTTCTGAATTCTGCCCAGAAATTTTCAGCTTCCACTTTAACCACGGTCCCGAGAGCGTCTACATAATTAAACGAAAAAGTCCCTTCAATACGCTGCTTTTCCGCATCATCAACAACAAGATGAACTTTAAGTAGACCTTTACCAAATGCATCCCCCGCAATTCCCCCATTAGGCCTGCCGGCACCAAATATAGCGCTAACCTGCCAATCATCGTCGAAGGGATTTTTTATTTCGTAGGTCTTCTGCTCCAGCTTATGGTTCGCCAGCAACATCACTGCTGGGACCTTTTCGCCAGTATCTTCTCCAAAATAAGCCTCGACTACAGTACGCCAACTCTCAATATAGAAATTGAACCATCCTGTTTTCAGCTCTTCACTCGGTAGACCCTCGCGGGTAATTCGAAGGTTAATATCACCACTTGTAGCTCTGACCTGGCTTAGATTTTCACCGAATTTCTTAATTAACCCAACATGAACGCTATTCATAGCAAGCCCTTCCCGCATCGAGAGTTTAATATGCACTTACAAGTAACAAAACCTACACCCCGGCAATCTCACCTACAACTGTCATAGCTGACAGTTGACAATTCAAAATGACTTCTATAGGGCTGGCAAATCTAATTAGATAATGATTCCAGCAGCCACTAACAACGATTGGCAACTTTTTTGCCTGCCAGAAGTATGTTTGTACAGGCTTGCCTGAAAAAAGCCCCCCATTGACCAAAAACCAAGTTCAATCTTGCGTTCGATAATCGCCCAGAACCCGCTTTACCCAATTGAATCCGAACATCCGCCCCCCGCACCATTCGCTCCACAAAACCAATAACAACAGGTTCGACACCATGCTCCCGCGCCCTGCTCCGACCGGCTGACCGCCGTCGCTTCCCCCCTGAATTCATCGCATTTCTGCACCGTAAAAAACGGCCGCAGCGCACCCGTTCGCCTTAAAAAAACAAGAGAGACCCCAGCTATGACAACCTCCCCTGCGCCCTACGCATTTCCCGGTCTGATCGCCCTGGCCCTGGCCGGCGCGGCGCTGCCCGCTATGGCTGAAGAGGCCGGTTTCATCGAAGGGGCCAAGGTCAACCTGAACCTGCGCAACTTCTACATCAACCGCAATTTCACCAACCCGACCAAGGCTCAGGGCAAGGCTGAAGAGTGGACGCAGAGCTTCATCCTCGACGCCAAATCAGGTTTCACCCAAGGCACCGTCGGTTTCGGCATGGACGTGCTCGGCCTGTATTCGGTAAAGCTTGATGGCGGTAAAGGCACCGGCGGCACGGCGTTGCTGCCGTTGGACCATGACGGTCGCCCAGCGGACAACTTCGGCCGCACCAACGTCGCCTTCAAAGCCAAACTCTCGCAGACCGAAGTGAAGGTCGGCGAGTGGATGCCGGTGCTGCCGATCCTGCGTTCGGACGACGGCCGCTCGCTGCCGCAGACCTTTCGTGGCGGGCAGATCACGTCGAAGGAAATCGACGGCCTGACCCTTTACGGCGGCCAGTTCCGCGCCAACAGCCCGCGCGACGACAGCAGCATGAGCGACATGTCGATGACCGGCAAAGCGGCGTTCACTTCTGATCGCTTCAACTTTCAGGGCGGTGAATACGTTTTCAACGAGAAACGTACGCAGATCGGCCTGTGGAATGCTGAACTCAAGGACATCTACAGCCAGCAGTACGTCAATTTGATCCACAGCCAGCCGCTCGGCGACTGGACGCTGGGCGCCAACCTCGGCTTCTTCTACGGCAAGGATGACGGCAGCGCCCGCGCCGGCGATCTCGACAACAAGACCTGGTCGGGCATGTTCTCGGCCAAATACGGCGGCAACACCTTCTACGTCGGCCTGCAGAAACTCACCGGCGACAGCGCGTGGATGCGGGTCAACGGCACCAGCGGCGGCACGCTGGCCAACGACAGCTACAACGCCAGCTACGACAATGCGCAGGAACGTTCCTGGCAGTTGCGCCACGACTACAACTTCGCTGCCATGGGCATCCCCGGCCTGACACTGATGAACCGCTATATCAGCGGCGACAACGTACACACCGGGACGATCACCGATGGCAAGGAATGGGGTCGCGAATCGGAACTGGGCTACACGGTGCAGAGCGGCGCGCTGAAGGATCTGAACGTCAGATGGCGCAACTCGACCATGCGCCGGGACTTCAGCAATAACGAGTTCGACGAAAACCGCCTCATCGTCAGCTACCCGATCAGCCTCCTCTAAACACCGCATAAAATTGTAGGAGTGAGCCTGCTCGCGATAGCGGTTAATCAGTGACATTTAAAGTGACTGACACACCGCTATCGCGAGCAGGCTCACTCCTACAGGGGTTTTGTGCCATTGGTCAGGAGAAGTGGCACTTCGCCGGTCGGCAGGTAAAGTGACAAAACCTGAAGGACTCAGGTGCTTCACCTTTGCGCTTCCGTCGTCGTAGTCGGTCCTCAAGCTGGGAGCCAGGTTGTCATCGGAAGACACCAACGATCACCGGAGGACCACCTCAATGATCTCTCGTCTCGCAACACCCGACTGGGACGCCAAGGCGTACCAGCAGTTTTCCCGTCTCAGGCAACGCCCGGTCAATGAACTGCTCGACCGTGTGGACCTGCCGAACCCGCAACGCATTTACGACCTTGGCTGCGGCACCGGCATTGCTACGCAATTGTTGGCCAAACGCTGGCCGCGCGCGCAGTTGCAGGGGATCGACAGCTCCGCGCAGATGCTCGCCGAAGCGCGCTGTTTGCCGGTCAAAGCGTTGTGGAAACATTGCGATCTGCTCGACTGGCAACCGGAGCAGCCGGCGGATCTGCTGTTCGCTGCCGCCGTACTGCATTTTATCGATGGCCATGAGACCTTGCTGCCGCGCCTGCTCGGCCATATCAACCCCGGCGGTTGTCTGGCGGCGCACATGCCAGACTGGCGCGATGCGTTGTGGTATCGGCTGGTGCTCGACACCCTTGAAGACGGTGGCCTTGGCGGCACGCCATTGGGCACACCTGAACTGCGCCAGCGCATGGCCGCGCGGCCGTTGTTGGCGCTGGAGGACTACTACCGGTTGCTCGCGCCAATGACCTCGTCGCTGGATATCTGGGAGACCGAGCAGTTGCAGGTGGTTGACGGCAAATCGCCGGTGTATGACTGGGTGAAGGTCTCGGCGCTGCGGCCGGTGATGCAGGCGCTGGATTCAGAGGAACAGGCGCGGTTTATCTATCGCTATCTGATGCGGGTGCATGAGCATTATCCGCAGGAGGCGAATGGGCACACGTTGTTTGCGTTCAAGCGGATATTTATTGTGGCCACCGTCTGATTTGTCGCGGCCACTATCGCTATCGCGAGCAGGCTCACTCCTACAGGAGAACGCATTCCAAATGTAGGAGTGAGCCTGCTCGCGATGGCGTCAGCCCGGCCAACGACTATTCCCGGGATTCGACTCCTAGCTCATCCCACACCGATTCAGCCAGATGAAACGTCGCATTCGCCGCCGGGATCCCGCAATAAATCGCACTCTGCATGATCACTTCCTTGATCTCGCCCCGGCTCACGCCATTATTGGCCGCCGCACGCAGATGCAGTTTCAACTCACCTTCGCGGTTCATGCCAATCAGCATGGCGATAGTGATCAGGCTGCGGGTATGCCGAGGCAAGCCCGGGCGCGTCCAGATATCGCCCCAGGCATGCCGGGTGATCATCTCCTGGAACTCCGAGTTGAACTCGGTCAGCGTGGTCAGGCTGCGATCGACATGCGCATCACCCAGCACTGCGCGGCGCACTTGCATGCCGTCGTCGTAACGTTGTTTCTCGTCCACAAAAACTTCCTCACTTAGCCTGCAAAAACGCCAAGACACGATCACTGAAATCTGCGCCAGCCTGCACGTTGGACAAATGCGCCGCATAAAACTCGGCGTATTCGGCACCGCGTACATGCTCCTGAATAAAGTGCCCACCAGACGGCGGTGTCACCGCGTCTTCGGTGCCGGCAATCACCAACAACGGCACGTTGATCGACGCCAGTTGCTCGCGGAAATCGGCATCACGCACCGCTGCGCAGTTGGCCGCATAACCCTCAGGCGAAGTGGCCGCGAGCATGTCGGTTATCTGCTTGGCCGCTGCCGGATGCGCCGCCGAAAAGTCCGGAGTAAACCAACGGGCAATCGATGCGTCACGCAGGGCAACCATCGCCGCAGCGCCGTCGCGCAGCACGGTTTCGATGCGTGGATTCCACACCGACGGATCGCCGATTTTTGCCGCCGTGTTGCAGACGATCAGCTTGTTCAAACGATGACCGGCATTGATGCCCAGCCACTGGCCGATCAGGCCGCCCATCGACAGTCCGCAAAAATGCGCACGGTCAATGTGCAGAGCATCGAGCAAGCCGAGCACGTCATGCCCCAGTTGCTCAATGCTGTACGGGCCCGGCGTCACCAGCGATTGGCCATGGCCACGGGTATCGAAACGCAGCACGCGAAAGTGCTCGGTGAACGCTGGCATCTGCGCGTCCCACATGTGCAGATCAGTGCCCAACGAATTGGACAACACCAGCACCGGTGCATCGACCGGGCCCTCGATTTGATAGTGCAGTTCGCCATCGGCGAGTTGAACGAAAGCCACAGCCCTCTCCTTTCAGTCAGACAATGCGTTGTGTTCGGCCACCGCGCGCTCGACCCAGGTTTTCGCCTGACCGAGGTAATGGGCGGGGTTCAAAAGATGATCGAGTTCAGCATTGCTCAGCTCGGCGGTGACCTTCGGTTCATCACCGAGAACGGCGCGCAAATGGCGCTGCTCGGCCACTGCGCGTTTGCAGCATTGTTCGAGCAAGTGATGCGCGGTGTCGCGGCCGACCCGCTGGGCGAGGACGATGCTGACGGCTTCGGCGAGCACCAGCCCCTGAGTCAAATCAAGGTTTCGGCCCATGCGCTCGGCATCGACTTCCAAGCCGTCAGCCAGCAAGCGTGCCTGTTGCAGCGAACCGGAAACGAGGCAGCAGATTTCCGGCAGGGTTTCCCATTCGGCATGCCACAAACCGAGGCTGCGCTCGTGTTCCTGCGGCATGGCGCTGAACAGCGTCGAGACCAGACCCGGCACGCGCGTCGCTGCGCCGATCAACACCGCCGCGCCGACCGGATTACGTTTGTGCGGCATGGTCGACGATCCGCCCTTGCCCGGCGCCGAGGGTTCGAAAACCTCGGCGGCTTCGGTCTGCATCAACAGGCTGATGTCGCGGCCGAATTTGCCGAGGCTGCCGGCGATCAAACCGAGCACCGCGCCGAACTCCACCACGCGATCACGCTGGGTGTGCCACGGTTGCTCGGGCAAGCTCAGTTGCAGTTCTTCGGCCAAGGGTTCTGCGACCGGCAACGCCTGTTCGCCCAACGCGGCGAGGGTCCCGGACGCGCCACCGAATTGCAGCACCAGCAAGCGCGGTTTGAGTTCACGCAAGCGCTGACGGCTGCGAGTCACTGCACCCAGCCATCCGGCGATTTTCATGCCCAGGGTCACAGGCGTCGCGTGTTGCAGCCAAGTGCGCCCGGCCAGTGGCGTGGCCGCATGGCATTGCGCTTGAGCGGCGAGCGAATCGGCCAGTTGCGCCAGATCGCTTTCAATCAACACCAGCGCCTGACGCAATTGCAGCACCAACCCGGAGTCCATCACGTCCTGACTGGTCGCGCCCAAATGCACATAACGTTCGGCTTCAGCATCACTGGCAGCAATCTGCTTGCCCAACGCCTTGACCAACGGAATCGCCGAGTTGCCGGCCGTGGCAATCGCCTCGCCCAGCGCCGCAAAGTCATACAACCCCGCGTTACACGCCGCAGCAATCGGTGCGACAGCCGAAGAAGGAATCAGACCGACCCGCGCCTCAGCCCGGGCCAGCGCCGCTTCGAAGTCGAGCATCGCCTGCACGCGGCCCTGATCGCAGAACACTTCGCGCATATCGCGGGCAGTGAAATAGGCATCGAACAATTGATTGCCCGGTCGCTGAGTCATAAACAGTCCTTGCCGGCGCGGGCCATCACGGCCCGCGCGCTTCGGGTTAAAGATCGTGGTGCAAATACGCCGCTTGTTTCGGCAAGCGCAGACTGAACAGGAAGGCGATCGCCATCATCGCCGTCACGTACCAGTAGAAGGAGTTTTCCATGCCGATGTTCTTCAGGCTCAGCGCGACGAATTCCGCCGAGCCGCCGAAGATCGCATTCGCCACCGCATAGGCCAGACCAACGCCAAGTGCGCGGACTTCCGGCGGGAACATTTCGGCTTTCACCAGGCCACTGATCGAGGTGTAGAAACTGACGATCGCCAGCGCCACGGTGATCAGCACAAACGCGAGGAACGGGCTGCTGACGCTTTTCAGGCTCAGCAGAATTGGCACGGTGAACAGCGTACCAAGCGCGCCGAACCAAAGCATCGAGTTACGTCGGCCGATCTTGTCGGCGAGCATGCCGAACAGCGGCTGCATGCACATATACAGGAACAGCGCGCCGGTCATGATGTAGCTGGCGGTCTTGGCGTGCATGCCGGCGGTGTTCACCAGGTACTTCTGCATGTACGTGGTGAAGGTGTAGAAAATCAGCGAGCCACCGGCGGTGTAACCGAGCACAGTAATGAACGCGGCTTTGTGATCGCGGAACAGTGCGCTGATGCTGCCGGCGTCTTTGTGTGCGCGGGTTTCCTTGTTGGTGGTTTCTTTCAGGCTGCGACGCAGGAACAGCGAAATCAGCGCCGCCACCGCACCGACCACAAACGGAATCCGCCAGCCGTAGGCACGCAGGTCTTCTTCGGTGAGGAATTGCTGCAGCACTACTACCAGCGACACGGCCAGCAGTTGCCCGCCGATCAGCGTCACGTACTGGAACGAGGCGAAAAATCCGCGCTGGCCCTTGAGGGCGACTTCGCTCATATAAGTCGCGGTGGTGCCGTACTCGCCGCCGACCGACAGGCCCTGCAGCAAGCGTGCGAACAACAGCAGGACCGGCGCCCAGACGCCAATGTCCTTATAGGTCGGCAGGCAGGCGATCAGCAACGAGCCGAAGCACATCATCAGAATCGAGATGAGCATCGAATTCTTGCGCCCGTGCTTGTCGGCCACGCGACCGAAAATCCAGCCACCAATCGGGCGCATCAGGAAGCCGGCGGCGAACACGCCAGCGGTGTTGACCAGTTGCACCGTCGGGTTGTCGGAGGGGAAAAACGCCGGGGCGAAATAGATCGCGCAAAAGGCGTAGACATAGAAGTCGAACCATTCGACGAGGTTGCCGGACGAGGCGCCGACAATGGCAAAGATGCGCTTGCTGCGCTCTTCACCGGTGTAATGGGAGGTGGTGGTTGTCATTGTTTTTCACTCGATAGGGACAGTGAGAGTCTAGACATACTTTGCAACAGTCCCGTTCCACAGTTCCATCTGCAACACAGTTCTCCCCTGTGGGAGCGAGCCTGCTCGCGAAGAGGGAGTGTCAGTCAACATTTATGTTGGCTGACCCACCGCTTTCGCGAGCAGGCTCGCTCCCGCAGGGGATGGTGGTGATCTATTAATAATCGAAGAACACCGTCTCGGCGTCGGTACCCTGCAGAATCACGTTCCACTGGTAAACACCCGAGGCGTCCTGCTTGGCCAGCAACGTGCTACGGCGCTCCGCCGGCACACACTCCAGCAACGGATCATCGACGTTGGCCGGCTCGCCCTCAAAGTAGATCCGCGTCAGCAAGTGCTTGACCAAGCCACGGGCAAAAACCAATACCACCAAGTGCGGCGCCTGGGTCGAGCCTTTCAGCCCTTCAACCGTGCCCGGTTTGATCGTAGTGAAACGAAAGCGCCCTTCCGCATCCACCGGCACCCGGCCGAAACCTTCAAAGTGCGGATCGAGCGGTTTGTCCTGCTCGTCTTCCGGATGGTCATACTTGCCGGCGGCATTCGCCTGCCAGACTTCGAGCATGGCGTCGTTGACGACATCGCCGTTGCCATCCACCACCTGCCCGGTGATCGCCACGCGCTCGCCGAGGGTTTGCTCGACGGTGAGGTTTTCGCGGTTCAGCCAGGTCAGGCCGATGTGGTAATACGGCCCGACGGTGTGGGACGTGGTCGCAGTCAGCGTCATCTTATTTCTCCATCGGCGTGGCTTCACGCCCGCGCAGCACGATGTCCCAACGATAACCGAGGGCGTAGGACGGAATGGTTTTTTCCAGATCGAAACTGGCGATCAGGCGTTCCTTGGCCGAAGTGTCCGGCACGCAGTTGTAGATCGGGTCGTAGGCCAGCAGCGGATCGCCCGGGAAATACATTTGCGTGACCAAGCGGGTGAGAATGCTTGGCCCGAACAGCGAAAAGTGAATGTGCGCCGGACGCCAGGCGTTGTGGTGGTTGCCCCACGGGTAGGCGCCGGGCTTGATAGTCTGGAACTGATACCAGCCGTCAGCATCGGTGACGGTGCGGCCGGTGCCGGTGAAGTTCGGATCCAGCGGCGCGTCGTGCAGATCACGCTTGTGGTTGTAGCGGCCAGCGGCGTTGGCCTGCCAGATCTCCACAAGAATCCCCGGCACCGGCAGACCGTTTTCGTCGAGTACACGGCCGTGAATGATGATGCGTTCGCCCTGCGGCTCGCCTTCATGCTGGGCGGTCAGGTCGTTATCGGTGTCGCCCACACGCTCGGCGCCGATGGTCGGCCCGGTGATTTCCGACAGCGAGTGCGGCAGAAGCACCAACGGCTTCGACGGCGAGCGCAGGTTGGTGGATTGATACGTCGGGTGCAGGTACTCAGGCTGAGTGCCTTCCTTCGGACGACGGTAACCAGGCTTGTCAGACATGTCGCTTTCCTCTGTTCTTTTTCGTCACGGCTTGCGTCAAACGCGTTCGATGGCCAGGGCCAGGCCTTGGCCGACACCGACGCACATGGTCGCCAGACCTTTCTTGCCACCGGTCTTTTCCAACTGATGCAGCGCGGTCAGCACCAGACGCGCACCGCTCATGCCCAACGGGTGGCCGAGGGCGATCGCGCCACCGTTCGGGTTAACCTGCGCGGCGTCATCGGCCAGACCCAGTTCACGCAGCACCGCCAGGCCTTGGCTGGCAAACGCTTCGTTGAGTTCGATCACGTCAAAATCGCTGACCGCCACGCCGAGACGCTCGATCAGTTTGCGCACCGCCGGTACCGGGCCGATGCCCATCACCCGAGGTGCGACACCGGCGCTGGCCATGCCGAGCACTTTGGCGCGGGCGGTCAGGCCATGCTTTTTCACGGCCTCAGCGGAGGCGAGAATCAGTGCGGCAGCACCGTCGTTGACGCCGGAAGCGTTGCCGGCGGTGACGGTTTTGTCAGGGCCGTTGACCGGTTTGAGTTTGGTCAGTGCTTCAATCGTGGTATCGGCGCGCGGATGTTCGTCCTGGCTGACCACGGTTTCGCCCTTCTTGTGGGCAATCCGTACTTCAACAATTTCTTCGGCGAAGTAACCGGCAGCCTGCGCGGCGGCGGTACGTTGCTGACTGCGCAAAGCAAAAGCGTCCTGATCGGCGCGCGAGACTTTATAGTCGTCGGCGACGTTGTCGGCGGTCTGCGGCATCGCGTCGACGCCGTACTGCGCCTTCATCAACGGGTTGATGAAACGCCAGCCGATGGTGGTGTCTTCCAGCTTCATGTTGCGCGAGAACGCCGCGTCAGCCTTGCCCATCACAAACGGTGCGCGGGACATCGATTCGACGCCGCCGGCAATCGCCAGCTCCATCTCACCGCTGGCGATGGCACGGAATGCCGTGCCGATCGCGTCCATGCCCGAAGCGCAAAGCCGGTTAAGGGTCACGCCCGGTACGCTGTCCGGCAGGCCCGCCAGCAGCAGGGCCATACGCGCAACGTTGCGATTGTCTTCGCCGGCCTGGTTGGCGCAGCCGAGGAATACTTCGTCGATAGCATTCCAGTCCACCGAGGGATTGCGTTCCATCAGGGCTTTGATTGGCACGGCGGCCAGGTCATCGGCACGAACCGCGGACAAACCGCCGCCGAAACGGCCGATCGGCGTGCGAATCGCGTCGCAGATATAAACGTCACGCATCATGCTTCTCCCGGTGCCTGACCGTGGGCGGCGGCGGTGCGCGCTTCGAGATCGCGCAGCGCGGTCAGTTCGACGTCGGTCGGTTCAGCGGTGGTTTCAACGCTGTCAGCAAAACGAATCGCCCAACCGGTGGCCGCGACCACTTGCTCGCGGGTTACGCCTGGATGCAGCGCAGTGACCACGAATTCGTGGGTGCCCTCTTCCGGCTCCATGATGCACAGGTCGGTGATGATCCCGACGGGCCCGGCGCCCGGCAGGCCCAGACGCTTGCGAGAATCGCCGCCCTCGCCGTGACCGACCGAGGTGATGAAATCAAGCTTGTCGACAAACGAGCGCGCCGACTGTTTAAGGATGATCAACACGCTTTTCGCCGAACCGGCGATTTCCGGCGCACCACCGGCACCCGGCAGGCGCACTTTCGGCGAGAAGTAATCACCGACCACGGTGGTGTTGATGTTGCCGAAACGGTCGACCTGCGCGGCGCCTAGAAAACCGACGTCTATGCGCCCGCCCTGCAGCCAATAGCGAAAAATTTCACCGGTCGGCACGACAGTGTCAGCAGTTTCCGCCAACTCGCCATCGCCGATCGACAGCGGCAATACGCTTGGCTTGGCGCCAATCGGACCCGACTCATAGATCAGCACGACGTCTGGCGAGGAGGTCAGGCGCGCGAGGTTGGCGGCTTTCGACGGCAGGCCGATGCCGACGAAGCACACCGAGCCGTTCTTCAGGCGACGGGCCGCCGCGACGGTCATCATTTCATTGGTGGTGTAAGTCATTACTTGGCCTCCGAAGCAGCGGCCAACTTGGCCTGGAACGCGCTGAAGTCAGCGCAGCCATGGATGTATTCGTTGATCCACGCGGTGAACGTCTCACGGTCGCGAGCGATCGGATCCCACGCTTGATAGAAACGATTGTCGCGCTCGTTGTAACCGTGGGCGTAGGACGGATGTGCGCCGCCGGGTACGTGGCAAACCGCGCTCAAGGCCCAGGTCGGCAACACGCAAGAGTTCATCGGCGCGTTGAGGTTGTCGACGATTTCTTCCACGGTGACGATGCAACGTTTGGCAGCCAGTGCGGCTTCTTTCTGCACGCCGAGAATGCCCCACAGCAGCACGTTGCCCTGGCGGTCGGCTTTCTGTGCGTGGATCACGGTCACGTCCGGGCGCACCGACGGCACGGCCGCCAACACTTCACCGGTGAACGGGCAAGTCACAGTCTTGATCAGCGGATTGACCTTCGGCAGGTCGGAACCAGCGTAGGCACGCAGCACCGCGAACGGTAGGCCGGATGCACCGGCGACGTAGGCATTGGCCAGGTCGGCGTGGCTGTGTTCTTCGATTTCCAGCGGCTGCGGCCATTGTTTCTCGACCGCGTCGCGCAGACGGTGCAGCGAGCCCACGCCCGGGTTACCGCCCCAGGAGAAAATCAGTTTGCGCGCGCAACCGGCGCCGATCAGTTGGTCGTAGATCAGGTCAGGCGTCATCCGCACCAGCGTCAGATCTTTCTTGCCCTGACGAATGATTTCATGACCTGCGGCCGTAGGGATCAGGTGAGTGAAGCCTTCGAGTGCGACGGTGTCACCGTCGTTGACGAATTGCTTCACCGCGTCGTGCAGCGAAAGGATCTCAGCCATGGAGCGGGCTCCTGTTTTTGTAATGAATCGCCAGTGATAAAAAGGCGCGAGGTTCAGCGCCGGAGTCACTGCAGATTAAGCCTGGGGAAATGGCCAAACAATCCGATAATCGACTGAGTGTTCGTTTATCGAACAGATTGTTGTCAGCCTATCGGTTCGTGTTTCCTGCAAAAGATCGCAGCCTTCGGCAGCTCCTACATGGGAATGCGTAACCCTGAGCTGCTGCAGGCTGCGATCTTTTCGCTTCACACCGCGATATCAGGTGGCATCCGCATGGCTGACCATGCCTTTGACCAACACTGCCGCCGTCGCCAGACCCGCAGGAATCACCAACGCCGTCAGCACCTGCTCGAAATTCCAGCCAAGGCCCAACAACGTCGCGCCCATCCACGCCCCGAGAATCGCGCCAAAGCGGCCAATCCCCAGCATCCACGACACCCCGGTCGCCCGCCCCTGAGTCGGATAAAAACGCGCGGCCAGCGACGGCATCGCCGATTGCGCACCGTTCACGCACATCCCCGCCACCAGTACCAAAGTCGCCAGCAAGGTGATGTTGCCCAGGCTCTGCCCGACCGCGTAGGCAAACACCCCGGCCAGCAGGTAGAAAATGCCGATGACCTTGTGCGGATTGAAGCGGTCCATCGCCCATCCCACAGCGACCGCGCTCAATACCCCGCCAAACTGGAACAATGCACCGATGAACGCGGCTTGCTCCATGCTCGCGCCGCTGTCACGCATCAGCGTCGGCAGCCAACTGGTCAGCAGATAAACGATCACCAGGCCCATGAAATAGGTCAGCCACAGCAGCAAGGTGCCGGTGCTGTAAGTACCGGAGAAAATCACCGCAAACACATTGCGCGCCTTGACGGTCTTCTGTTCAGGCACGCTGAAACTGGAGGCTTGAGCGACGGTAACCGGATCGATCGGTGCCAGGGTCTTGCGCACTTTGTCAGTGCCGCGGTTACGCACAACAAGGTAACGCGCCGATTCCGGCAGCCAGAACAGCAGCACCACGGCGAGGATCAGCGGCAGGATCCCGCCAATCAGCAGCAGGCTGTGCCAGCCGAACGCCGGGATCAGCTTGGCGGAAATGAACCCGCCACCGGCCATGCCGAGGTTGAAACCGCAGAACATGCTGGTCACCAGCAGCGACTTCTTGCGCTCCGGGGTGTATTCCGAGAGCAGTGTGGTGGCGTTCGGCATCCCCGCGCCCAAGCCGAGACCGGTCAGGAAGCGCAGCACCAGCAGTTGTTCAACGTTAGTGCTGTATGCCGAAGCAAGGCTGAAGGCGCCGAACAGAACCACAGCGCCCACCAGTACGACTTTTCGTCCAAAGCGGTCAGCCAACGGGCCGGAACCCAATGCACCGAAAACCATGCCGATCAACGCAGCACTCATCACCGGGCCAAGGCTGGCGCGGTCGATGCCCCAGTCCTGCGACAGCGCCGGGGCAATGAAGCCCATCGCCGCCGTGTCGAGGCCATCGAGAAAGACAATCAGGAAACACAGAATCACCACGCGCCACTGATAGCGCGAGATCGGTTGGGCATTGATGAAGGTCTGCACGTCGAGGCAGTTACCTACAGCGGACTGAGGCTGGTTCATTATTTTTATTCCACGCAAAAAACGCAGTCGAACAGCGGCCGGCCAAAGAGCGGCACGGTCACAAGAATAGAAGGTGTGGATCAGGCGTTGCGGGAAACCCGGCAACAGCGGGTGGAGCGGAGACAGTCGGAGAGCGTGCGCATGGTGAGTTGCCTCTTGTCATTATTATGGGAGTCGACAATCCGGCGGGCTCATTCACATCAGCGCCGGATGACGCTGCCGCGACATTAATGATCCGAAGGTTTTAGCGTCAATTCGATAAACGCAACACTGTGCGTTTATCGAACAGCTTCATCAGGCGAATAACTGCGCGCTGAGGTCGCGACTGGCACTGAGCAGGCCCGGCAGGAAGCGCTGCTCAAGCTCGGTACGGCTGACGCGACCAGCGTGGGTGCTGACGTTGAGCGCCGCCACCACTTGGCCAGACGCGTCGTAGACCGGCACGGCAATTGAGCGCAGGCCCTGTTCAAGTTCCTGATCGACGATGCACCAGCCTTGCTGCCGCACTTCCTGCAGGCATTCGAGCAACGCATCTGGTGTATGGATCGTGCGGCTGGTCTTGGCGACCAGTTCGGCGTGATCGAGGTATTCACGCAGCGATGTGTCATCGAGTGCTGCCAGCAGAATTCGCCCCATCGACGTGCAATACGCCGGCAAGCGCCCACCCACTGACAGGTCCACCGAAATCAGCCGCTGAGTGGTCGCCGAACGCGCGATGTAGAGAATGTCGTCGCCTTCCAGCGTGGCCATGTTGCAGGCTTCGTGCAGTTGCTCGCTCATGCGGTCGAGATACGGCTGAGCGGACACTGCCAATGGCGTCGACGACAGATAGGCGTGGCCGAGGGTCAGCACTTTGGGCAGCAATGAGTAGGTGCGACCGTCCGTGGTGGCGTAGCCAAGTTTGATCAAGGTATGCAGGCAACGACGCACGGCGGCGCGGGGAATTTCCGTGCGATGACTGATTTGGGCGATGGTCAGATGGCGCTTGCGCTCTTGAAACGCCTGCACCACCGCCAAGCCCCGGGCCAGCGAGGTCATGAAGTCCGGATCACCGGTCAGCGCCTGGATGCGTTTGGCCGGCGAGGCGACGATCGGCGGCGCCACGGAGGTGAAGGAGTTGCGCATTTGATCGTTCATTTCTTGTCCTTTTATCCGGCACGGATCAATGGGCTATACAAGCGGCTTGCCGACAAATGCACAAGCAGCGGACCTGCAACATTGGGCGATTATCGAACCGCCGACCGATAATCGCAATCAACCGTTGCGGCCGTTTCATGCGCCTTTCTGGGTTTACTCAACTTCTCTCGTTATCCGAATCACGGCCTTAGTTGTTCGACTTAATGGCGCCAAAAACCGATCACTCGCCCAATAAAGGCCACCACGCACTTCAACTAGCGACAAAAGTTGCGGGTCACAAAACAATCACACATCCAGAACCGTTTTTAACTTGGCAAAGATAGTCATTCCTGAATCGACCGCTATAATGCACCTCAGTGGCACCTCGTTTTCAAACGCCGAGATCGTCACCCGCTGTGGCGATGTCCATCGCCGACAGCCCGGCCAGCGCCTGACGCGCATTACTCATGCAACGCCTGCGCTCGCTGAAACAGGAAACTGATGCTGCGTCAGTTTTTATCTGGTGCCGTAGCCGCCTGTAACACGGAAGTCTTGATCGCCCCATCGATAAAACCAATGCCTGTCTGGGCATTGAACTCTCGGTGGCTTCGTTCAATGGATTCGTTGCAGTGCGTTTCACCAGACACATAACTCAACTCATACAGGTAGCACTGTGACGAAAGACGAACTGCGCGCGGAACTTGAGCGCCAGGAACAACGTTACAAGGAAGTTTACGGCGGGGAAGTCACCACCTACGCCGCTCAGCCAGAACCGGAACGCAAAGCGTGGCGTAAACGCCCGACCGTTCAGGATCAGGTCTTCAAGCAAGAAATCGAAAAGATCGAAAAGGAACTCAAAGCCGAAGAGCCTTGAGCCGCGGTTTTTGGATCGTTGAAGGTTTTACGTCGATACCGGTTACAAGCGCGGTGAAACGACGATGCCTTGCGCGCCCGCTACCCGCGGGCAGCGGCCATCATCCGGTCTGGCAGATTGAGGACGGGCGTCCTACAGGTTTCACAGATATTTCAGACAAGCGTTCGAGACCTCTCCGCGACGTTGAAATCGCCTGCGAAATCAGTCTTTTACGAATAAAATCAATGACTTGAAAAACCATGCGTTGTGCTGGGTTTTCATGCGCTGCAACAAATTAAATCGAAGAAGTGTGTAACCGATGAGCAGGTAGGGGATCGATTTCCAGTCTTTTCTGGCATAATCGCGCCCCCTTACGACCGGGTCAGAAAACCTTCATGATCGATTTATTCAGCGGACTGGATGCTTGGGTGCTTGTGAGCCTCTTGCTCGCCCTGACGTTTGTCCTCGCCTTCGAGTTCATCAATGGATTTCATGACACCGCTAACGCGGTAGCCACTGTTATCTACACCAAAGCCATGCCGCCCCACCTGGCGGTGTTCTTTTCCGGTGTGTTCAATTTCCTCGGCGTGCTGCTGGGTGGCGTTGGCGTGGCGTATGCCATTGTCCATTTGCTCCCGGTTGAGCTGCTGATCAATGTGAACACCGGCCATGGTCTGGCAATGGTGTTCTCGTTGCTCGCCGCGGCAATCGCCTGGAACCTGGGCACCTGGTACTTCGGTATCCCGGCGTCCAGCTCGCACACTTTGATCGGCTCGATCCTCGGTGTCGGCCTGGCCAACGCCCTGATCAACGATATTCCGTTGGCCGACGGCGTGAACTGGCAGAAAGCGATCGACATCGGCGCCTCGCTGGTGTTCTCGCCAATGGCCGGTTTCCTGATCGCCGCGCTGATCCTGATCGGCCTGAAGTGGTGGCGTCCGCTGTCGAAGATGCACAAGACACCGGAACAGCGCCGCAAGATCGACGACAAGAAGCACCCACCGTTCTGGAACCGCTTGGTCCTGGTGATCTCGGCCATGGCCGTGAGCTTCGTGCACGGCTCCAACGATGGCCAGAAAGGCATCGGCCTGATCATGCTGGTGTTGATCGGTATCGTGCCTGCACAGTTCGTTCTCGACCTGAACAGCACCACGTATCAGATCGAACGTACCCGCGATGCGACCCTGCACCTGAGTCAGTTCTACCAGCGCAACGCCGATTCGCTGGGTGAATTCCTGGCCCTGGGCAAGAGCGTGGAAGGCGATCTGCCGGAGAAATTCCGCTGCAACCCGCAGCAGACCGAACCGACCATCAGCGCCCTGCTGCACACCCTCAAAGGTGTTGCGGACTACCACTCGCTGTCGTCGGAAAGTCGTATCGAAGTGCGTCGTTACCTGCTGTGCCTGGACGACACCGCGAAGAAGGTTGGCAAGCTGCCTGGTCTGGAACCGCGTGAAAAGGCTGACCTCGATAAGCTGCGCAAAGACCTGACCACCACCACCGAATACGCGCCTTTCTGGGTGATTCTGGCGGTTGCACTGGCTCTGGGCCTGGGCACCATGGTTGGCTGGAAGCGCGTGGTACTGACCATCGGCGAGAAGATCGGCAAGCAGGGCATGACCTATTCCCAGGGCATGTCGGCGCAGATCACTACTGCCAGTCTGATCGGTATGGCCAACATTTTCAGCCTGCCGGTGTCGACCACTCACGTTCTGTCTTCGGGCGTGGCGGGCACCATGGTTGCTAACAAGAGCGGCCTGCAGGGTGGCACGGTTCGCACCATTCTGTTGGCTTGGGTGTTGACTCTGCCGGCGACGGTTGCGCTGTCGGCTGGGTTGTTCTGGCTGGCGTCGAAGGCGTTGGGTAGTTGATAGATAGCGGGACATGAGAAAGGCGCGATTCGAGAGGATCGCGCCTTTTTTTGTGTTTGGGGTTTTGGGATTGGGGGCATATCCGTTGCTGCGGGTGTTGCTGGTCAGGGTTCCGCCCTTACGGCAGTCACTTTTTCCAGACGCCGAAAAAGTAACCAAAAAGGCTTGCCCCGGCGTACGGCACTTCGCTGAGGCTCAGTGTTCCCTCGCTACGGTGGGGCAAAAGATCAAAAGCCAGAGCCAAAGCCAAAACAAGATCAAAAGCCAGATCAAAGGCCCCTCACCCTAACCCTCTCCCGGAGGGAGAGGGGACTGACCGAGGTGTTTGGGCGAGTTATGCCGACGTGAAATACCGAGTCGAACTCAGATTGTGAAACAGATCAAAAGCCCCCTCACCCTAGCCCTCTCCCAGAGGGAGAGGGCTAGGGTGAGGGGGGAGGTACGCCGACATGCGATATCGCATTGAACTCAGATTCTGAAAGGTCAAAAAATCGGCTCCCTCTCCCTCGGGAGAGGGCTGGGGTGAGGGGCGAATCCAACACCGAACCAAAGCCGAACACCCGCTCTTCACCACTCAACAGGATGAGCGTTAGCTCGGCTGCGGCTTTTGATCTGTAAGGCGACGTCGGAAGGCTGAGTGGAGGGATTGATCCGGGCGTGGGAGCGCAGCGACCGTTTGGCGCAGCCAAACACAGCGAGAGGAGGTGCAGCGAAGCAAACCGTAGGCGCTGCGCCCGGATCGACCCCGCAGCGAAGGAACCCCGAGCCCCAGCGAGCGGGCCGCACGCAGGAGCAAGCGTTTTTTGCTTACTTTTTTAGGCGCTTGTAAAAAAGTGAGTCGCCGTAAGGGCGAAACCCTAACCCGCCGTTACCGAAAAAACGGATATACACACCAAACACCCACAACATGGTCGGCCCAAAGGCCGCCAAGACACAAAAAAAAGGGGCAACCGAAGTCGCCCCAAAATGCCTTGCGTGCTCATCAATCCAGAAGAATCACTTCTTGCGCTTATTCGCATCCTTCCAGATAAAAAATCCAAACCCTGCAAAAAACAGAACCATCAGCCCTACAGTCAGGACCCCGGCAAACACCACGTTATCGAAAAACATGACTGGCCTCCTGGCCCCTGCTCTGCTGCGATGGAACTAAGTTACCAAACACACAGGCGCACAAATTGACCGGGATCAATACCAGCAAGGAAGGGAGATAAAGGAGGGGAATTAAATGACCTGCATCAACGGATGCAGGGGCAGATCAACGCTTTTTCGGCTTGTTTTTCGACTTTTTCTTGGCTTTTCCCAACGGCATCGCCTGTTCAAAGGCCTGGCGCACTTCGTTCAGCCGCTTCTCTTTAATGTCATGCACGCGCTTGGCGCGTTCAGTACTGAGGTCAATCAGTTTGTCGTCTTGGCTCATGGCGTCAGTACATCACTTGAAAGAATCACAACTGCCACATCACCGGCAGGACTGCGCCAATAATGCAACGTCACACCAGCGCTGACCAGCCGAAGATCAGATCTCGATATCGACCCACAAGCCCTGACGCGGCTGATCTTCCATCAGCGGCACCACCGGCACGGTGTTGTCGGCGTTGAGTTCGGTGCCCGGCACGGCCAGATGCTCTTCCGGGTCTTCGTCAGCCTCGCGGCGGCGGCGATCACGCTCCTGCTGGCGGCGCTGTTCTTCGCGCGCCAGCAATCGATCCTCTTCGGGATCGCGCTTTTGCAGATCGATCGTGCTTTCGTTGGAGCTTTCCTGCACCGGCACCACCGGAGGAATGTCCGGCCGCTGACGAATCGGATCCTGCTGGGAAGTGATCGGCACAGCGCTCAGGGGGAGCATCGGTGGCAACATATATGGGGTCTCCTGTCAGCAGGCTATCGGCTGCGGCAAAGGCGCCTTGAGCCATTCGTCGCAAATCTGTGACGCACTTGGCACGTGTAGGAGCTGCCGAAGGCTGCGATCTTTATCAGACAGCTCAAACCTCAAGGGTTCTCAAAGATCAAAAGATCGCAGCCTTCGGCAGCTGCTACCCAGTAATCTTTGGCCCTGAAGCCCTCATTCCGTTAAGATAGCCCGCTTTTTCAAGGTGGGAGTCAGGCAGCATGGCGCAGCAGTATCAACCGGGGCAACGCTGGATCAGTGACAGCGAAGCAGAGCTTGGTTTAGGCACCGTTCTGGCACAGGACGGCCGCTTGTTGACCGTGCTTTACCCGGCCACTGGCGAAACCCGCCAGTACGCGCTACGGAATGCGCCCCTGACCCGCGTGCGATTCTCGCCGGGCGACAGCATCACCCACTTCGAAGGCTGGAAGATGACCGTGCAGCAAGTCGACGACGTCGACGGGCTGATGGTCTATCACGGTCTCAACGGGCAGAACGAAGCCGTCACCCTGCCGGAAACCCAGCTGTCGAACTTCATCCAGTTCCGTCTGGCCAGCGACCGTCTGTTCGCCGGGCAGATCGACCCGCTGGCGTGGTTCTCGCTGCGTTACAACACCCTCGAACACACCAGTCGCCAGTTGCAATCCTCGCTCTGGGGCCTGGGTGGCGTGCGTGCGCAACCGATCGCGCACCAATTGCACATCGCCCGTGAAGTTGCCGACCGCATTGCGCCGCGCGTATTGCTGGCGGACGAAGTGGGTCTGGGTAAAACCATCGAAGCCGGTCTGGTGATCCATCGCCAACTGCTCTCGGGCCGCGCCAACCGCGTGCTGATCCTCGTCCCGGAAAACCTTCAGCACCAGTGGCTGGTGGAGATGCGCCGCCGCTTCAACCTGCAGGTCGCGCTGTTCGACGAAGAACGCTTCATCGAAAGCGATGCCGCCAACCCGTTCGAAGACACCCAGCTTGCACTGGTGGCCCTGGAATGGCTGGTCGACGACGAGAAGGCGCAAGACGCACTGTTCGCCGCCGGCTGGGATCTGCTGGTGGTCGACGAGGCGCACCACCTGGTCTGGCACGAAGAAAAAGCCAGCGCCGAATACTCGCTGGTCGAGCAACTCGCCGAAGTCATCCCGGGCGTGCTGCTGCTTACCGCCACCCCGGAACAACTCGGCCAGGACAGCCACTTCGCCCGTCTGCGCCTGCTCGACCCGAACCGATTCCACGACCTGGCGGCGTTCCGCGCCGAGAGCGACAACTATCGCCCGGTGGCCGAAGCCGTTCAGGAACTGCTCGACAAGGGCCGTCTCTCGGCCAAAGCGCACAAAACCATTCAGGGTTTCCTCGGCAACGAAGGCGAAGCCTTGCTGACCGCGGTCAACGACGGCGACACCGAAGCCAGCGCGCGCCTCGTGCGTGAACTGCTTGACCGCCATGGCACTGGCCGCGTGCTGTTCCGTAACACCCGCGCCGCCGTGCAGGGTTTCCCAGAGCGCAAACTGCACCCGTACCCGCTGCCGTGCCCGGACGAATACCTCGAGCTGCCGCTGGGCGAACACGCCGAGTTGTACCCGGAAGTCAGCTTCCAGGCGCAGCCAGACGCCAGCGAAGAAGAGCGCTGGTGGAAATTCGACCCGCGTGTCGAATGGCTGATCGATCAGCTGAAAATGCTCAAGCGCACCAAAGTACTGGTGATCTGCGCCCACGCCGAAACCGCGATGGATCTGGAAGACGCCTTGCGCGTGCGTTCCGGCATCCCGGCCACAGTGTTCCACGAAGGCATGAACATCCTTGAGCGTGACCGCGCTGCTGCGTACTTCGCTGATGAAGAGTTTGGCGCGCAAGTGCTGATCTGCTCGGAAATCGGCAGTGAAGGTCGCAACTTCCAGTTCGCTCACCACCTGGTGCTGTTCGATCTGCCGTCGCACCCGGACCTGCTCGAGCAGCGTATCGGTCGTCTCGACCGGATCGGCCAGAAACACATCATCGAACTGCACGTGCCGTACCTGGAAACCAGCCCGCAAGAGCGCCTGTTCCAGTGGTATCACGAAGCGCTGAACGCGTTCCTCAACACCTGCCCGACCGGCAACGCCTTGCAGCATCAGTTCGGCCCGCGCCTGCTGCCGTTGCTCGAAGAAGCCGACGACAGCGAGTGGCAAGCGCTGATCGACGAAGCGCGCAGCGAGCGTGAGCGTCTGGAAGCCGAACTGCACACCGGTCGCGACCGTCTGCTGGAGCTCAACTCCGGTGGTGCTGGCGAAGGTGAAGCGCTGGTCGAGGACATCCTTGAGCAAGACGATCAGTTCGCCCTGCCGATCTACATGGAAACCCTGTTCGACGCGTTCGGCATCGACAGCGAAGACCATTCGGAAAACGCCCTGATCCTCAAGCCGAGCGAGAAGATGCTCGATGCCAGTTTCCCGCTGGGCGACGACGAAGGCGTGACCATCACCTACGACCGCAACCAGGCGCTATCGCGTGAGGACATGCAGTTCATCACCTGGGAACACCCGATGGTGCAGGGCGGTATGGACCTGGTGCTGTCCGGTTCGATGGGCAACACCGCCGTCGCGCTGATCAAGAACAAGGCGTTGAAGCCGGGCACTGTGCTGCTGGAACTGCTGTATGTCAGCGAAGTGGTAGCGCCGCGTTCGCTGCAACTGGGCCGATACCTGCCGCCGGCCGCGCTGCGCTGCCTGCTCGATGCCAACGGCAACGACCTGTCGGCTCGCGTCTCGTTTGAAACGCTGAACGATCAGCTGGAAAGCGTGCCACGCGCCAGCGCCAACAAGTTCATCCAGGCCCAGCGCGATCAGTTGACGCCACGGATCAACGCCGGTGAAGACAAGATCGCCCCACGTCACGCCGAGCGCGTGGCCGAGGCCCGTCGCCGTCTGGCGGCCGACACCGACGAAGAACTGGCGCGCCTGACCGCGTTGCAAGCGGTCAACCCGACTGTGCGCGACAGCGAACTGGTGGCGTTGCGTGAACAGCGTGAGCAGGGTCTGGCGATGCTGGATAAAGCGGCGTTGCGTCTGGAAGCGATTCGGGTATTGGTGGCGGGCTAGACCGCCCCGCTCCAGCGCTGAAAACAACAAGGCCCGCAGTGATGCGGGCCTTTTTTATTCAAAGCAAAAGCAAAGATCGCAGCCTTCGGCAGCTCCTACAGGAACCGTACTCCTATGTAGGAGCTGCCGAAGGCTGCGATCTTTTGATCTTAAGCCGTCGCCGCAGCCACTTCTGGCTCAACCACCGCAACCAACCCCTCCTTCATCCGCTGTGCATCGCGCACAAAACACCGCGCCGCCAGAAACAGAAACACCATGGTCAGAAACAACGCCACCGGAATCAGGTACATCGCATCATGCAGCCCGACTGCCTTGAACGCCTCGGTCATCTGCTCAGCCCCCGCCGCCGCCATCGCGGTATGCGCAAAATGATCGGACAAGCCCCCCACCACCACCGGCCCCAAACCACCGCCGAGCAGATACAACCCGGCAAAGAACAACGCCATCGCCGTCGCCCGCAAACGCGGTTCGACCACGTCCTGAATCGCCGTATAAACACAGGTGTAGAAGTTGTAGGCAAACAGCCAGCCGACACTGAATACCGCGACAAACACACCAATCTCGATGCGCCCGGCATGCAGCGCCCAGGCCGTGCACAACGTCGAAATAATCAGACTGAACGCGGCGAACAACAACCGACCATTGGCCACACGCTGGTGAATCTTGTCGGCAATCCAGCCGCCCAGCGTCAACCCGACCAGCCCGGTGACGCCGACGATCATCCCGGTAGCCACCGCCGCCTCCTGCAACGGCATGAGGAAATAGCGTTGCAGCATCGGCACCAGAAACGAGTTGCAGGCATACGTTGCGAAGTTGAAGCACAACCCGGCCAGCACCAGCCAGAGAAAAGTCGGTACCGCGAGAATCCGCCGGATCGGCCTGTCGACCTTCTCTTGCGAAACCTGCACGGTCTCCGCTGCGCCGCGCTTGGGCTCTTTAATAAAGAACATGAAGATCGCGAGGATCAGCCCCGGCACTGCCGCAATAAAGAACGGCGCACGCCAGCTGTCAAACGCCTTCACCATCCAGCCAATGGTGAAGAACGCCAGCAACAAGCCCAACGGCAGACCGAGCATGAAAATGCCCATGGCCCGCGCCCGACGATGGGCCGGAAACAGATCGCCAATCAGCGAATTGGCCGCCGGCGCATAACTGGCCTCGCCGATGCCGATGCCCATGCGCACGATCAGAAAACTCCAGAAACTGCCGACCAGACCGTTGACCGCCGTCAGCGCACTCCACGTCGCCAGGCCCCAGCCCATCAGTTTGCTGCGCGAGCCGGTGTCAGCCATCCGCCCCAGCGGCAGGCCGGCAATCGCGTAAACAATGGTGAAGGCGGTGCCGACGATCCCCAGTTGGAAGTCGCTGAGGTGCCATTCCATGCGGATCGGCTCGATGATGATCGCCGGAATGGTGCGGTCGAAGAAGTTGAACAAGTTGGCGAGGAACAGCAGGAACAGAATGCGCCAGGCATTCGCCGCTTGGGTCGAGTTCTGCATGGGTCCGTCTCTTTATTGTTATAGGGCTTCACTGCCAACGCATCCGAGCCCGGAACCTGCAATCTAGTCAGCCAGGACGGGGCTGTCTGTGATCATTCGTCTGCCTGATATCGGACCATGGCACTGTAACGAAACGTAAGCCCTTGATAAGCCTGCAATCCCCCGAAAACCGGGGCTTTTGCGGCAAAACCTTGCCACAAAAAAATAGTTTCGCGCCCCCCTTCCCAAGTCTGCGGCAAAGCCTAGAATGGCCGGCGGATCCGTCCGGATCTCCCGATCAATCCCTTTGATACCCTCGCCCATGTCTGAAGTCAGTCCGTGTCTGAATTGCGGTGCCTGCTGTTCCCATTTTCGCGTGTCTTTCTTTTGGGGTGAGTGTTCATCTTCCGGCGGCACGGTGCCCGATGAACTGGTCACACAGATCAGTCCCAGTCGGGTGGCAATGAATGGCACCGACTGCAAATCGCCGCGCTGCACGGCGTTGGTCGGCGAAGTCGGCAGCGAGGTGAAGTGCTCGATTTATGAATTGCGCTCCAGCCCCTGCCGCGAATTCGAATCGTCATGGGAAAACGGCGAACAGAATGTCGACTGCGACAAGGCCCGAGCGCGTTTCGGTTTGCCGCCGCTGCAACCGGACTGGGCGCAAATCCCTTTCGAACAGATCGCTTGAGCCTTTAGCGCCAATCGCTATGACGCTAATGCCGAAATCATTAGCGCCAATGTGCCACTACCCCTTCCAGGCCAAAAACCGCCTCTATACTCCTGTCATTCGCCTGCGTTCACCGCGCAGTCAGGACGACTTCAGAGACGGGGCATGCTATGGAGTGGCTTGGTTTGCAGTTTGTTACCGAGCTGCCGGAGAGCGGGCAGGTCATCCTCGATTGCAGTCACAACCCTCTCCTGGTGATGGTTGCGTATCTGGTCGCCTGCGCAGCCAGTTTCGCTACTCTGGATATGGCTGAGCGCGTTGTAAATGCCGAAGATCCGGGGTCGCGGCGGATCTGGCGCTGGATCGGCGCGACCTGCCTGGCCGGCGGCATCTGGGCCATGCATTTCATCGGCATGCTGGCTTTCCAGACACCCATCGACATTCAGTACGACCTTGGCATCACCCTTTTCTCGTTGCTGATCGCCCTGCTCGCCTCTTGGCTGGCCATGCAAACCCTTAGCGAAGCGCAGCCGAGTGCATTGCATTGCTTGAAAACCGCGTTTGTCATCGGCCTGGGCATCGCCGGCATGCATTACGTTGGCATGGCGGCGATGAAGTCGAGCGCCACCGCCTACTATCAGCCAGTACTGTTCGCGCTGTCTGTGGCGATCGCCATCGGCGCCAGTTTCGCCGCGCTGTGGGTGGCCCGCTATCTGAGCGAAGGCAGCGGCGTGGCGCATCAGTTGCTCAAGTACAGCGCTGCACTGATTCTCGGCGCCGGCATCATCAGCATGCATTTCACCGGCATGGCTGCGCTGGATCTGGTTCTTCCCGAAGGAGACCTGACAGCGAGCGGCGGCGATAACGGGCATCTGCAACTGGGCCTGACCGTGGCGCTGATCATCCTGCTGATCCTTGGCAGTGCGATCAGTGCAGGGCTGGCCGACAAGAAACTGCAAAACAAAGAAGAGGATCTGCGCCGGCTCAACGCCTTGCTCAGTCAACTCGATCAGGCGCGCATGTCACTGCAACAAGTGGCCAACTACGACGCCCTGACCAACCTGATCAACCGTCGTGGTTTCAACCAGATCTTCGCCGAGAAACTCAGCCAGAAAACCAGCGAAGGCGGCATGCTCGCGGTGATGTTTCTCGACATCGACCACTTCAAGCGGATCAACGACAGCCTCGGCCATGATGCCGGTGACGAGTTGCTCAAGGTCATCGCCCAGCACATCAAAGGCTCGGTGCGCAGCCATGAAGACGTGGTCGCGCGCTTCGGCGGCGACGAATTCTGCATCCTCATTAACCTGCGTGAGCGCGAAGAAGCCCGCAATATGGCGCAGCGCATCATGCTCAAGATGAAAGAGCCGATCGAGTTGGCCGGACGTCGCATGGTGATGACCACCAGCATCGGCATCAGTCTGTTTCCGGAAGATGGCAGCACCTGCGAAGAACTGCTCAAGCACGCCGATCTGGCGTTGTATCAATCCAAAGGCGCGGGACGTAATGGCCTGCACTTTTTCAGTTCCAACCTTAAGACCCGCGCCAGCTTCGAGCTGCAACTGGAAGAAGAACTGCGCCACGCCCTGCGCGAGGAAAACGGTCTGACGCTCTATTACCAACCGATCTTCGAACTGAAAACCGGCCGTGTCACCAAACTCGAAGCGCTGATCCGCTGGCAACATCCTCTGCACGGTTTACTGACCCCGGATCGCTTTATCACTATCGCCGAAAACAATGGCCTGATCGCCGAACTGGACAACTGGGTGCTGCGCCGCGCATGCAAGGATCTCGGTGAATTGTCGCGGCATGGCTGCGAAGAACTGAAAATTGCCTGGAACTGCTCGCCGCTCAATCTCGCACGGGAAGAACTGGCCACGGAAATCGAAAGTGCCTTGCGCACTGCCGGGGTCGCACCGGAACGCCTGGAACTGGAAGTCACCGAAAACGCGTTGATGGGCAACATCGCCAACACCCTGGTGCTGCTACGGCAGATCCGTGCGCTCGGGGTGTCGTTGTCGATCGACGACTTCGGCACCGGCTATTCCTCACTGGCCTACCTCAAGCGCCTGCCGCTCAACACCTTGAAGATCGACCGCTCGTTCATCCTCGACATTCCCACGGCCACGGCCGACATGGAGATTGTCCAGGCGATCATCGTCATGGCGCACACCCTGCATTTGCAAGTGGTGACCGAAGGCGTGGAAAGCCTGGAGCAGTACGAATTCCTTGAACGCTCGGGCTGCGACTTTATTCAGGGTTACCTGCTCAGCCGCCCGGTACCGCTGGACGAGCTGCGCCCGGTGCTGGAAGAAATCAATCAGCGCAAGCATTCACACGCGGTCAATCCGTTGATTCTGGCGCGCGGTACATTTGCACCAGTGTCGCTGGATCCTGCGCCAAATAGCCTTGCGCCCCATGCAGGCGCATCAGTTGTGCGGCCAATCCGCTGATCGGCGTCGCCGAGCCTTGTTCGCGGGAAAACTTCACTGCCGTATCGAGATCCTTGAGCAAGGTGCGCACGTGCCACTTGATCGGTTCGAAACGGCTTTCGGCCATTTGCGGCGCAAGAATTTGCAACGGTTTTGAATCGGCGAAACCGCCGGCCAGGGCTTCGGCGATCAGGCTGGCATCGACGCCAGCCTGTTCGGCCAGTGCCACCACTTCGGCAATCACCAGCGCATTGCAGGCAACGATCATCTGGTTGCAGGCCTTGGTCACCTGGCCCGCGCCTATGCCACCCATGTGCGTGACCCGTTGACCGAGGTTGAGCAGCACCGGGCGCACGCGTTCAAGATCTGCCGCTTCACCACCGACCATGATCGCCAGGCTACCGGCTTCGGCGCCGACCACGCCGCCCGACACGGGTGAGTCCAGCCAGCTCATCCCGGTTTTATCCGCCAGCGCCGCCGCCATCTCGCGAGTGGCCGTCGGTTCAAGGCTGGAAAAATCCACCAGCAACTGGCCGTTTTTCGCGCCTTCGGCGATACCGCCAGCGCCAAACACCACCTCGCGAACCACCGCCGTATCGGCCAGACACAGCATTACCACGTCGGCGTGCTCGCACAATTCAGCGGAGGTCGCCACTTGGCGGGCACCGGCCTCGACCAGTGGCGCGCACTTGGCCGGGTTGCGATTCCACACGGTCAGCGGGTAACCCGCCGCCATCAGACGCCGGCACATGGGCAGGCCCATCAGACCGATTCCGGCGAACCCCAACGAAGGTAGCGTTGACATCATTTTGCCTCTTTTCGATTAAAGATCGCCGAATAATGGCCGATTCATCAACGATCAGGAAAGGATTCCCCCCAGCGACAGTCAGGCCAAAACCCTGATGCTCGGGCTCAATTCGCGCAATTAAAAGACGCGAGATCTTATTCCGTGAGGTTCGCAGGCAACTGGCCCGCGAGCCAACCCAGTCCAGGTATATGGCGCACAATGAATTCTAAAAACAATCCCGCCACTGCGGTAGCCGATCTGACTTTGAGCCCTGCCGCCAACAGCCCGTCATCGTCGAAGCCATTGGTCCCGTCGCGCCCGCTGTCGACTCAGCAATACCTGTACTTCACCGAAACCAATACCGACCGCATCCTCGACAACCTCGACGGCCTGCGTGATCTGGTGTTCCCGCGTCCGCCGCACTTGGAAGGCGACAACGAACAGCACAACGACCAGGAATTCCCTTCGGTGTGCCTGATCGGCCTCGGTCGCTGCGGCTCGAACATCGCCCTCGACGTCGCGGAGCTGGTGTACAACGCGCGCAAGTTCTACCTCAACGAATTCAATAACGAAGATCGCGCGGCGGATCGCCGCCTGGCCGACAAGGGCTACAGCCCGGCGCAGTGGATCAAGAACAACCTGCGCATCGGCCCAAACAAATCGACCAAACCGGTGTTTCTGGTCGAACCACTGGTGATGCTCGGCGACCTCGACAAGGACATCGCCGGGCGCATCCGTTTCTCGCGCAAAGGCGAGAAAAGCGGCTTCCTGCGCGACTACAGCAAAATGAAGATCATGGACTTGTCCGAAGTCCACGCCGGTGGCGCCGGTAACGCGCCGATCCTCGGCCAGTACCTGGCGAAGATCATCCTCAACAAGGACACTCAGCGCTTCTCCAGCCCAGACTGGAAAATGATCCACTCGTACCTGATCGACAGCTGCGGCATCAAGGCCAACCAGTCGCGCCTGTATTTCTCGATCTTCAGTGCTGGCGGCGGTACCGGTTCCGGCATGGCCTCGGAGTTCGGCCTGGCCCAGCAGCACTCGTACATGAACAAGACGTTCGACACCAAGCCGATGGACGAGCATGACGGCAAGAGCGGGCATTCGTTCGTGTTCGAACCGATCTTCACCAGCGGCATCTGCGTGCTGCCGAACATCTCCGATCACCGCAGCGAAATGTCCGAGGCGCTGCACATCAACGCCGGTCGCCTGCTGTGCAAATATCTTTCGGAAGAATGGGATTTCTCCTACAACTTCGCCAACGAAGACAGCAGCGAAGCCAGCGTCATGGGCCGTATCCGCCCTTGGAACGCGATGATGTTGATCTCCAACGACATCATGCGTTACGCCGAAGAAAGCGACGACGGCAACATCCAGAACATTGATGTCAATGCCATGGAAAAGCACGCCAACCAGTACATCTCGCAGCAGATCTTCAACATTCTGACGGCGCAGGCTGTCACCACGGACTACGACCAGAACTACTTCCGCCGTGCCGGTATCGACATTGGCGAAACCATTCGCCTCGACGCCAACGACCTGTTCATGAGCCTGGCCGGCCCGGTGGCGATTGCCTACGCCGAATCGGTGGTGCCGGAAACGCCGCCGCCGAGCAGCGACAAATTCAAGGTGTTCGACAAAGAGCCGCAGCGCCTGAACATCGACGACCTGTTCTTCCGTTCGATCGACCTGCCGCACTTCAACAAAGTGACCCAGGCGATTGAAGGCATCAGCCTGTTGCCAATCGAGTCCAAGCGTTATCGCGCGTCGCTTGAGCAGTACAAGAATTCCGGCTACGACGCTGCGGCGCTGCACGACCTGCACTTCTTCAAGAACTGCTCATCGGTGGTCTCGATCGTCTCGCTGCCGAAAGACTACAAGCTGTCGTACATGGACCTGAACCGGTTGAAGACTCACCTGAACAGCCTGTTCCCGAATACCACGCTCAAGCGTTACGCACTGGTAATCGGCGCCTCGGCCAACCTGTCGCTGACCACATTGATCGCGAAGAGCCCGTGCCTCTCGGATGACTTCCTGACCCTGATCGTCGCGTTCATCAAACGCTGCTTCGCGAAGAACCCGTACCGTTTCGACGAGACCCTGGACAACTCGATCCTCGATTTCATCATTAATGAAGAGTTCGACGAAGACCGCATCGACGACCTGCTCAACGAGTTCGAAAACCCGGCGAAGATCCTCGATACCAACTGGTACGCGATCAAACCGATGTACGAGAAGAAGTACCGCGAGCTGATCAACGACAAAGAGAAGTTTGTCTCGATCAATGACATTCGTTTGTCGCGCGATTGCGTGAAGAAGTCGATCAAATACCTGCGCGAGATTTACCGTCACCGGATTGGCAAGACCAAGGTTATTTCCCTCAATAACCATACCGGCAAGTCGTTCTCGGTCTGATCCAGGATCGAGTCGCGGCAATCGCGAGCAGGCTCACTCCTACAATTGGAATGCGTTCCCCTGTAGGAGTGAGCCTGCTCGCGATGGCCTTTTCAGACGAAAGAAATCTCGAATCCAACATCCAGAAACAATTAAGCAGCCGTTAGGCTGCTTACTAAACTGTTCCCGTTACGTTTACGTCACCGTGAGCCCACCCGCGCTTGTGGTGTTTCTCTACGGCAACGTGCCATCACGCTACTCCGCTACACACTTTTCGCCGATGACCGGACGCACCATCAAGGTGCGACGCCAGTAGCGACCGCCCTTTCCTGGACCAGAATCCACGGCCGAACTACCACTGCCCACATCTCGGGATCGCGCTCGAAAAGATCCAGCGCCCGCGTTTCAGACAGCTTGGCGAGTTTGTCTTCGGCCAGCCAGGCAGCCACTTTCTCGCCATCATCCGAGGCCACGGCCTCGGCGGCGGCGATCAAATCCAGCGCAGGGTCGACCCACAATAGGGCACCCTTGGCGAAGAACGGCTCCAACTCTTTCCAGGTAATCGATGCGGTTTCACCAAGCAGCTTGGCATAGAGGGTGCTAGGTTCTTGATTCATGGGTGCTGTCCGGAAAAGAAATCGACGCGAATAATAACGTTGGTGGTCCGCCAGCAAAACCCGGTTGCAAAAGGCTGCACCGAACGAAAAGAGCAGGAACGCCAGGGAATGCTGCTGATTGGGCTATATGCCCACGAACGCCCCGCCGCAATTCTGTCTTTTTCATTCAAAAATGCGACACCCCCAAGTTTTGCCCCTCGGCGCCCGCTTCCCAGGCTGACAACCGGCGCTCTACACTGTACCGGTACAGTTGCCGGGGGCATTTCCGGAGGGTATCGCAAAGATATCTGACCCGGTTCTGCTGCTACGGCGCCAGAACTCAAAAAAATTACAACAGTAAGAGTGGAGCACTATGACTAAGGCTACTAAGCAGATTTCCAAACTGTTTGCCGCTATGGTTCTGGCCGGGGTTGCCAGCCATTCGTTCGCAGCTGACACCATCAAAATCGGTATCGCCGGCCCTAAAACCGGTCCAGTAGCCCAATACGGCGACATGCAGTTCAGTGGCGCGAAAATGGCCATCGAGCAAATCAACGCCAAGGGCGGCGTCGACGGCAAGAAACTCGAAGCCGTTGAATACGACGATGCCTGCGATCCAAAACAAGCGGTAGCGGTCGCGAACAAGGTCGTCAACGACGGCGTCAAGTTCGTCGTCGGTCACCTGTGCTCCAGCTCCACTCAACCGGCTTCGGACATCTACGAAGACGAAGGCGTGATCATGATCACCCCGGCTGCCACCAGCCCGGACATCACCGCCCGTGGTTACAAAATGGTCTTCCGTACCATCGGTCTGGACAGCGCCCAGGGCCCTGCCGCCGGTAACTACATTGCCGACCACGTGAAACCGAAAATTGTCGGCGTCCTGCACGACAAGCAACAGTACGGTGAAGGCATCGCCACCGCGGTGAAATCGACCCTCGAGAAGAAAGGCACCAAGGTGGCCGTGTTCGAAGGCGTCAACGCCGGCGACAAAGACTTCTCGGCGATCATCGCCAAGCTCAAGCAAGCCAACGTCGACTTCGTTTACTACGGCGGCTACCACCCGGAGCTGGGTCTGATCCTGCGCCAAGCCCAGGAAAAAGGCCTGAAAGCCAAGTTCATGGGTCCGGAAGGCGTGGGTAACGATTCCATCACCCAGATCGCCAAGGATGCGTCCGAAGGTCTGCTGGTGACCCTGCCAAAATCCTTCGACCAGGATCCGGCCAACGTTGCTCTGGCTGATGCATTCAAAGCCAAGAAGGAAGATCCGAGCGGTCCGTTCGTGTTCCCTTCCTACTCGGCGGTGACTGTAATTGCCGAAGGCATCAAGGCAGCCAAGTCCGAAGACGCGACCAAAGTGGCTGAAGCCATCCACGCCGGGACCTTCAAGACCCCGACTGGCGACCTGAGCTTCGACGCCAAGGGCGACCTCAAAGACTTCAAATTCGTGGTCTACGAGTGGCACAACGGCAAACCTAAAACTGAAGTATCGCCTCAGTAAGGCGCTGCCTGACTGACTGCCAATAAAGCCCACGGCGTGCCGTGGGCTTTGTTTTACGAATGTATTGGGCCGCGCTGGCGTGATCCGCCAGTCTCCCCACCTGAAAATCTCAAAACCGTCATCAGCGGTTCGCTGGCAAAACCCGGATTCGAAGTGGATAAAGATCCACGGGGCCGGGCGGGAAAATGACTCCACCAGTGAAATGCGTATCAGGTTTTTAGGAGCGCTGTAATGCCTGACATCTATCACTTCTTCCAACAGCTGGTTAACGGCCTGAACGTTGGCAGCATGTATGCCTTGATCGCCATCGGCTACACGATGGTCTACGGCATCATTGGAATGATCAACTTCGCCCACGGCGAGGTGTACATGATCGGCTCCTACGTGGCGTTCATCGCCATCGCCGGGTTGACCATGATGGGACTCGACAGTGTCCCGCTGTTGATGACGGCGGCGTTCATCGCCAGCATCGTCGTCACCAGTTCCTACGGTTACAGCATCGAACGCATTGCCTACCGCCCCCTGCGCGGCAGCAACCGTCTGATCCCGCTGATTTCCGCGATCGGTATGTCGATCTTCCTGCAGAACACGGTTCTGCTGGCGCAAGACTCCAAGGACAAAGCTATCCCCAACCTGATTCCGGGCAACATTGCCTTCGGCCCAGGTGGCGCACAAGAAGTGCTGATTTCCTACATGCAAATCGTGGTGTTCGTGGTGACCCTGATCGCCATGCTCGGCCTGACGCTGTTCATCTCCCGCTCTCGCTTGGGTCGCGCCTGCCGCGCCTGCGCCGAAGACATCAAGATGGCCAACCTGCTCGGCATCAACACCAACAACATCATCGCCCTGACCTTCGTCATTGGTGCCGCGCTGGCAGCCGTTGCGGCTGTGCTGCTGAGCATGCAATACGGGGTGATCAACCCGAACGCCGGTTTCCTCGTCGGCCTCAAAGCCTTCACCGCAGCGGTACTTGGCGGTATCGGCAGCATCCCCGGCGCCATGCTCGGCGGGTTGGTGCTGGGGGTGGCGGAAGCGTTTGGCGCCGATATCTTCGGTGACCAATACAAGGACGTCGTGGCTTTCGGCTTGTTGGTTCTGGTGTTGTTGTTCCGTCCGACCGGCATTCTGGGCCGTCCGGAGGTTGAGAAAGTATGACTAGGAATCTTAAACAGGCGCTGTTCAGCGCTTTGCTGGTGTGGGCCGTGGCCTACCCGGTACTCGGTCTGAAACTGACCATCGTCGGCATCAACCTGGAAGTGCACAACACCAGCCCGACCGTGCTGGCGACCATCGCCATCTGTTCGGTGCTGATGTTCCTGCGCGTGCTGTTCAACCAGCAGATCAGCAAGGCCTGGCGCTCATCGCCGGGCCTGCCGCTGATTCCGGCCAAAGCGAGCAACTTCCTCACTCTGCCAACCACCCAGCGCTATTTCATCATTGCGCTGATCCTGCTGGCACTGGTGTGGCCGTTCTTCGGCTCGCGTGGGGCGGTGGATATCGCAACGCTGATCCTGATCTACGTGATGCTTGGCCTCGGCCTGAACATCGTCGTCGGTCTGGCCGGTCTGCTCGACCTCGGTTACGTCGGCTTCTATGCCGTCGGCGCCTACAGCTACGCGCTGCTGTCGCACTACTACGGCCTGAGCTTCTGGATCTGCCTGCCGATTGCCGGCCTGATGGCCGCGACGTTCGGCTTCCTGCTGGGCTTCCCGGTGCTGCGTTTGCGCGGCGACTATCTGGCGATCGTGACCCTCGGCTTCGGCGAGATCATCCGTCTGTTCCTGCGTAACCTGACCGACATCACTGGCGGTCCGAACGGCATCAGCAACATCGAGAAACCGACGTTCTTCGGTCTGACCTTCGAACGTAAAGCCGCGGAAGGCATGCAAACCTTCCACGAGTATTTCGGCCTGCAATACAACTCGATCAACAAGGTGATCTTCCTCTACCTCGTTGCCCTGGTGCTGGCGCTGGCGGCGCTGTTCGTCATCAACCGTTTGCTGCGCATGCCGATCGGCCGTGCGTGGGAAGCGTTGCGTGAAGACGAAATTGCCTGCCGTGCGCTGGGTCTGAATCCAACGATCATCAAGTTGTCCGCGTTCACCCTCGGCGCTGCATTCGCCGGTTTCGCCGGTAGCTTCTTCGCCGCCCGTCAGGGTCTGGTGACCCCGGAATCGTTCACCTTCATCGAGTCGGCAATCATCCTCGCCATTGTGGTGCTGGGCGGTATGGGCTCGCAGTTGGGTGTGATCCTGGCTGCCGTGGTGATGATTCTGTTGCCGGAAATGATGCGTGAGTTCAGCGAGTACCGGATGTTGATGTTCGGTGCGCTGATGGTGCTGATGATGATCTGGCGTCCACAAGGTCTGCTGCCGATGCAACGCCCACACATGGAGTTGCGAAAATGAGCCGCGAGATCCTTAAAGTCGAAAACCTGAGCATGCGCTTCGGCGGTTTGCTCGCGGTCAACGGTGTGGCCCTGACCGTCAAAGAGAAACAGGTGGTTGCACTGATCGGGCCCAACGGCGCCGGCAAGACCACCGTGTTCAACTGCCTGACCGGTTTCTATCAGCCCACCGGCGGTAGCATCCTTTTGGACGGCGAGCCGATTCAAGGCCTGCCGGGCCACAAGATCGCCCTCAAAGGCGTGGTGCGCACGTTCCAGAACGTGCGCCTGTTCAAGGATATGACGGCGGTCGAGAACCTGTTGATCGCCCAGCACCGTCACCTGAACACCAACTTCCTGGCCGGCCTGTTCAAGACCCCGGCGTTCCGCAAAAGCGAGCGCGAGGCCATGGAGTTTGCCGAGTACTGGCTGGAAAAGGTCAACCTGAAGGAGTTCGCCAACCGTACCGCCGGCACCCTGGCTTACGGTCAGCAACGGCGTCTGGAAATCGCTCGCTGCATGATGACCCGTCCGCGGATCCTCATGCTCGACGAACCGGCTGCCGGTCTGAACCCGAAGGAAACCGAAGACCTCAAGGCGCTGATCAGCGTGCTGCGTGAAGAGCACAACGTCACCGTGCTGCTGATCGAACACGACATGAAACTGGTCATGAGCATTTCCGACCACATCGTCGTGATCAACCAGGGCACGCCTCTGGCCGACGGTACGCCAGAACAGATCCGCGACAATCCTGAAGTGATCAAAGCCTACCTGGGGGAAGCGTAAATGCTGCAGTTCGAAAACGTTTCCACCTTCTACGGCAAGATCCAGGCCCTGCACAGCGTCAACGTCGAAGTCCGTCAGGGCGAGATCGTGACCCTGATCGGCGCCAACGGTGCCGGCAAGTCGACGCTGCTGATGACACTTTGCGGTTCGCCGCAAGCGCACAGCGGCAGCATCCGCTACATGGGTGAGGAGCTGGTCGGCCAGGACTCGTCGCAGATCATGCGCAAAAGCATCGCGGTGGTGCCGGAAGGTCGTCGGGTGTTTGCCCGTCTGACCGTTGAAGAAAACCTGTCCATGGGCGGCTTCTTCACCGACAAAGGCGACTATCAGGAACAGATGGACAAGGTTCTCGGACTTTTCCCACGCCTGAAAGAACGCTTCAACCAGCGCGGCGGCACCATGTCCGGCGGCGAACAGCAAATGCTCGCCATCGGCCGTGCGTTGATGAGCAAGCCCAAGCTGTTGCTGCTCGACGAGCCGTCGCTGGGCCTGGCACCGATCATCATCCAGCAGATTTTCGACATCATCGAAATGCTGCGCAAGGACGGTGTGACGGTGTTCCTGGTTGAGCAGAACGCCAACCAGGCGCTGAAAATTGCTGACCGGGCGTACGTTCTGGAGAACGGCCGTGTGGTCATGCAAGGCACCGGTGAAGCGCTGCTGACCGACCCGAAAGTACGCGAGGCGTACCTCGGCGGTTGATGTGTTTCGCTAAACAAAAAACGGCCTTCGGGCCGTTTTTTTTGTGCCTGCACGATTTTCAGATTCTCCAAAAAGCCCTTGTAGGAGTGAGCCTGCTCGCGATGGCGTTGTGTCATTCAACATCACCAGTATCTGACATGACGCCATCGCGAGCAGGCTCACTCCTACAGGGTTTTGCGTTTTTCCAAAAAGATTTTGAGCGGGCTGTAACGCAACGCCACCTCGTTTCTCTAGAGGGACAAGCAAGCGCAAACGCGCTTGTAAAAACCCTGAACAAGACTGGAGAAACATCATGACTGCTACCACCCGCACCCTGTCCGCCACCGCCCTGGTTCTGGCCCTCGGTTCTGCCCTGAGCATGGCCGCTGTATCGACCGTCCATGCTGCCGACGCCGACATGGAAAAATGCTTCGGCGTGGCCATGAAAGGTCACAACGATTGCGCAGCAGGCGCGGGCACCACCTGTGCCGGCACGTCGAAAATGGACTATCAGGCCAATGCCTGGAAGCTCGTACCGAAAGGCACCTGCGCCACCACTGAAAGCAAAACCTCGCCGACCGGTTTCGGTCAGATGGAAGCCTTCAAAGCCAAGTCCTGATCGTTGGCCTGCCTGAGTGACGATCATGCTCACAATCAATGACCATGCCCCCTCCTGCACTCAGGCAGCCCTTCTCGGGCTCCCGCCCCGTGCCGGGCTGGGGCTCAAGACCGGGCACTTTCGTGACGTGCTCGGCTCACTACCGGACATTGGCTTCTTCGAAGTCCACGCCGAAAACTACATGGTGGCCGGCGGTCCGTTTCATCATTTTCTCGGTTTGATCCGCGAGCAGTATCCGCTGTCGCTGCACGGTGTCGGCTTGTCCATCGGCGCTGAAGGACCGTTGGATAAACAGCATCTCAAACGCCTCGCCGAACTGATTCAGCGCTATCAACCGCAATCCTTTTCCGAACACCTGGCCTGGTCAAGCCATGGCCCGGTGTTTCTCAATGACCTGTTGCCGCTGGCCTATGACACGCCGACATTGAACCGCGTCTGCGAGCATATCGATCAGGTGCAGAGCACGCTCAAACGGCCCATGTTGCTGGAGAATCCGGCGACCTATCTGGGTTTTCAGCGTTCGACCATCGATGAAGCGGAGTTCATCGCCGAGGTCATCCGCCGCAGCGGCTGCGGCTTGTTGCTAGACGTCAACAATGTCTATGTTTCTTGCGTCAACCATCAGCGGGATCCGCTGGCGTATCTCGATGCGCTGCCATTACACGCGGTGGGTGAAATTCATCTGGCGGGGTTTGCCGAGGATAGCGACAGCCTTGGCGATCGCTTGCTGATCGACGATCACGGTGCCCCGATCGATCAAGCCGTCTGGCGTTTGTACCGGAAAGTGCTGCAACGAATCGGTCCGGTGGCGACATTGATCGAGCGCGACAATCACGTGCCGGCGTTCGAGGTGCTACTGGCGGAGGCGCAACAAGCTGAGGCGTTTTTAATGGATGCCGGAGCACGCTCATGAGCGTTCAACGTGATTTCGCTGCCGCGCTCATCGACACGCGGGCACCCTGCCCCGAAGGTCTGTGCTGCGCCAACGGTGCCGATCCGGCGAGCCGTTTCGCGGTGTACCGCAATAACGTGCTGGGTTCGCTGATCAATGCGTTGAGCGACAGTTATCCGGTGGTTGCGCAATTGGTCGGCGAGGATTTCTTCCGCGCCATGGCGGCCATTTTCGTACAACAGCAGCCGCCGCAAAGTCCGCTGATGAATCGCTATGGCGAAGCGTTTGCAGCCTTCATCCAGACATTCGAATCCGCCTCGAGCGTGCCCTATCTGGCCGATGTCGCGCGGCTCGAGCATTTGCGCACGCGGGCCTATCACGCCGCCGACGCCGAGCCGGTGCGGCACGAACAAATCACTGCGGCGTTAGCCTCCCCACAAGCCTTGAGTGAATTGTGCCTGGTGTTTCATCCGTCCCTGCACTTGCTCGATTGCGCCTATGCCGTGGTTGCGATCTGGGCGGCACATCAGCAGGACGCTGTGCTCGAGGGCATCGAGATCGATCGTCGGCAACATGCCCTGATTCTGCGCAATGGCCTGGACGTCGAAGTGTTTGCCCTCGAACCCGGGGCCAGCGTGTTTATCCGTCATCTGATCGATGGCCAACCACTTCTGGCAGCGGTTGAAAACAGCCCTGAATTCGATCTCGGCCAAACCCTCGGCCTGCTGACCGCACACAACGCGATCACCCACTTGAACAACAAGGAATCGCCATGAGCCTCCTCCTCATCACCCGCGCCATCGCGCTGCTGGAAAAAATCCCTCACAGCCTGATCGCCTTCATTGCCCGTTTCTCGATAGCCGCGGTGTTCTGGAAGTCAGGGCAAACCAAGGTTGAAGGTTTGGCCATCGACCTGATCGACGGGACCTTTCAACTCGGTTGGCCGCGGCTGGCCGACTCGACCATTCCGTTGTTCAAGAGCGAATACCACGTGCCGCTGCTGTCGCCGGAACTCGCCGCGCACCTGGCGGCGTTCGCCGAACACTTTTTTCCGGTGCTGATACTGATCGGCTTCGCCACACGGTTTTCGGCATTGGCGTTGTTGGGCATGACGCTGACCATTCAGCTGTTTGTGTACCCCGATGCCTATCCGACTCACGGCACCTGGGCGGCGGTGTTGCTGTATCTGATGGCGACCGGCCCGGGCAAGGTGTCGATCGATCACCTGATCGCCCGCCGTTTCGCCAACTGAACGCCGACCTGTAGGAGCTGCCGAAGGCTGCGATCTTTTGATCTTGCTTTGAAAAAAACAAAATCAAAAGATCGCAGCCTTCGGCAGCTCCTACATGGGGTTTATGTTCATATGATCAGCGCTGAAGTCGATCCAACGCCTCGCCGCTGCGCTTGAACCAGCCGATCAAATAGTCTGCGAGCACCTGCGTGCGCTTCGGCAATCCGCCCTGATACGGATGCACCAGGTACATCGGCATGCGTCGGGTCTGAAAATCTCGCAGCAGCCAGCGCAATCTGCCGTCAGCCAATTCCGCTTGCAGCAAGTAGGAAGGCAATCGTGCGACACCGGCGCCGCTGAGCGCGGCTTTCTTCAGCAAGTTGTAATGATTGCTGGCGAACGGTCCTGACACCCGCACTCGTAACAATTCATGCTGCTGGTGATACAGCCATTCCTCACGCCCGCTGTAGTGGCTGTTGAGCAAACAGCGATGTTCGGTCAATGCTTGCGGCGTCAGCGGTTCACCGAAACGCTCGAGATATGCCGGGCTGGCGCAGGTCATTTCCTGCCAGGCCAGTAACGGTTTGGCAACCAGTCGTTCGTCATTGGCCACTTCGCTACGGATCGCCAGATCAAAGCCGTCCCGCGACAAATCGCGATAACTGTTGTTCAACTCCAGCTCGATCTGCACTTCGGGGTATTTGTGCGAAAACTCCAACAGCAAACCATCAAAAAAGGTTTCCCCCAGAGACACCGGCACCGTCATTCGCACCGGTCCGGCCATATCGTCTTTTAGCCGCGCCAAGGCCTGACGCGCTTTTTCGACCTGGACGACCAACGCTTGCGCCTGCGGCAACAATGCCGCGCCCGCCGCGGTCAGGCTCAAGCGCCGGGTCGTGCGTTGCAGCAACACCACGGAGAACTGCGCCTCGAGCTGGCTGATGCGCTTGGACAACTGCCCCTTGCTACAGCCCAACTGCTGCGCTGCCAAGGTGAAACTGCCCGCTTCGATCAACACCGCGAACGCCGCCAGATCATCCATTTCGCTCATGGATTGTTTCCATCTGAAAACCAAAGGTTGCCCATTAGTGCGCTTATCCGCAGAAAAAACCACTCTAGACTGAAACCTCGTTCAATCACTTGAGGTACAGCTCGATGAAGATTCTGTTGATAGGCGCTGGCGGCACCATTGGTTCGGCGGTGGACAAAGAGCTGTCGCAACGCCACGAAGTCATTCGTATCGGCCGCACCAGCGGTGATTTGCAAGTGGATATCAGCGACAGCGCGTCGATCCGCAAACTGTTCGAAAAGACCGGCAAGTTCGATGCGCTGGTCTGCGCTGCGGGCAACGTGACCTTCGCACCGCTGGGCGAGATGACGGAAGACAGCTTCGCTCTCGGCCTCAAAGACAAACTGATGGGTCAGGTCAATCTGCTGCTGATTGGTCGCGAATTCGCCAATGACGACGCCTCGTTCACCTTCACCACCGGCGTGCTCAGCCACGATCCGATTCGCAGCGGCGCCTGCGCAGCGCTGGTTAACGGTGCTCTGGACAGTTTCGTCCGCGCCGCCGCCATCGAACTGCCACGCGGCCTGAGAGTGAACTCGATCAGTCCGACCGTACTGCTCGAAGCGATGGGCAGTTACGCCCCGTATTTCCGTGGTTACAAGCCGGTTCCTGCAGCGGATGTGGCATTGGCCTACGCGAAAAGTGTCGAAGGCTTGCAGACAGGTCAGACATTTCACGTGGGCTAAACCCTTGTGATGAACGGTCAGGCTGCGTAACGTGGCGGCACTTGTCTGGAGAGTCGAAGATGCGTGTTGCCCGTTCGTTAGTCGTTGTTGCCCTGCTGCCGTTGTTTGCCGCTTGCCAGTTGTTCGACGGCCAGCGAGAAAGTGCCTCGCACGTCGGGCAGACGCGGATGCAGGGGCAACTGACCGCCGCTGACGGCAAACTGGTGTTCCAGCCGTGCCAGGAGCAGCGTCAACTGGTGGTCAATGACATCGGCGGCACCAGCGTTCTGCAGGAAGCAGCAACACTTGCTGATGAACAAGGCAAACTGTTTGCCGATGTCCGCGGCAAAGTCGCCGGTGACCGCCTCGACCTGACTCAGTTGTATCGCGTCGAGCGCTCCGGCACGGCCTGCGATGATCCGAATTTCAAACTGCTGATCCTCCGCGCCGCCGGCCATGGCCCGGAATGGAACGTCAAAGTCAGCGGCAGAGGCATGGTCATCGACCGCGAAGGCCAGCCGCCGCTTGCCATGCCGTATGTTGAAGAACAACTGGGCGACGGCCGCTTCAACCTCAGCAGTGAAGCCAACAATCAGCGCATCGAATTGTGGGTCGCGCCACAACGCTGCGTCGACAGCAGCACCGGTAGCGTGCAGCACATGAGCGCCGAGTTGCGCATCGACGGTCAGGTGCAGCGCGGGTGCGGGTATTTCGGCGGATCGCGCAACGACTGAGCGTTTTAGCCTCACCGGATCCGGCCTTTGCGGCTTATAATCGCGGCCTTCAAACGCCCTGGCGCAGTTGTGCGCCCCGCGAACCCGGATCCTCGCCATGTTACGAATCACTGAACTCAAGCTGCCAATCGACCATCCCGAAGAAGACCTGCGCGTTGCCATCGTGCAACGTCTGGGCATCGCCAGCGATGATCTGCTCGATTTCACCTTGTTCAAGCGCAGCTACGATGCGCGCAAAAAGTCCTCCGAACTGTGCTTCATCTACACCATCGACCTCGAAGTGCGCGACGAGGCCAAGGTGTTGGGCAAGTTCGCCGACGACCGTAACGTCAACGTGGCGCCGGATGTCAGCTACAAATTCGTAGGTGAAGCGCCAAGCGACCTGAGCCAGCGCCCGATCGTCGTCGGTTTCGGCCCGTGCGGGATCTTCGCCGGTCTGTTGCTGGCGCAAATGGGCTTCAAGCCGATCGTCCTCGAACGTGGCACCGAAGTCCGTCAACGCACCAAAGACACCTGGGGCCTGTGGCGTAAAAGCGTGCTCAACCCCGAGTCCAACGTGCAGTTCGGCGAAGGCGGCGCGGGCACGTTCTCCGACGGCAAGCTGTACAGCCAGATCAAGGATCCTAAGTTCCTCGGCCGCAAAGTCCTGCACGAGTTCGTCAAGGCTGGCGCGCCGGAAGAAATCCTCTACGTCAGCAAGCCGCACATCGGTACGTTCCGTCTGACCGGCATGGTTGAAAACATGCGCGAGCAGATCCGCGAACTGGGCGGTGAAGTGCGCTTCCAGGAACGCGTCACCGACGTGCTGATCGAAGACGGCCAACTGGTCGGCGTCGAACTGGCCAGCGGCGAAACCCTGCATTCGAAACACGTGGTTCTGGCCCTCGGCCACAGCGCCCGCGACACTTTCCGCATGCTCCACAGCCGTGGCGTGTTCATGGAAGCCAAACCGTTCTCGGTGGGTTTCCGCATCGAACACCCGCAATCACTGATCGACCGTGCGCGTCTGGGCAAGTACGCCGGCCACCCGAAACTGGGCGCCGCCGACTACAAACTGGTGCACCACGCCAAAAATGGCCGTTCGGTCTACAGCTTCTGCATGTGCCCGGGCGGCACGGTGGTCGCGGCGACTTCCGAGCCGAACCGCGTGGTCACCAACGGCATGAGCCAGTACTCGCGTAACGAGCGCAACGCCAACTCCGGCATCGTCGTCGGCATCACCCCGGAAGTCGATTATCCGGGCGGCCCGCTGGCCGGGATCGAGTTGCAGGAGCGTCTGGAGTCCCACGCCTTCATCCTTGGCGGCAGCGATTACAAGGCACCGGCGCAACTGGTTGGCGACTTCATCAACGACATTCCTTCGACCGAGCTGGGCGAAGTCGAGCCGTCGTACAAACCGGGCGTGGCACTGGGCGATCTGGCCCTGGCCTTGCCGGACTTTGCCATTGAGGCGATTCGTGAAGCCTTGCCAGCGTTCGAGAAGCAGATTCGCGGTTACTCGCTGCACGATGCGGTGTTGACCGGGATCGAGACGCGCACGTCGTCGCCGTTGCGCATTACCCGTAACGAAACCCTGCAGAGCATGAACGTGAAGGGCTTGTTCCCTGCTGGTGAGGGCGCGGGTTATGCGGGCGGGATTCTGTCGGCGGGTGTGGACGGGATTCGCATTGCCGAGGCCGTGGCACGCGACATTCTCGGCCTGACTGACTAATCATCTGAAGCAATACAAAGCCCTGTGGGAGCGAGCCTGCTCGCGAAAGCGGCATTTCAGACAACAATGATGTTGAATGAGATGCCCCCTTCGCGAGCAGGTCGAATCGTCGCACCGTCGCCCCCATATTTGGTTTTTGCGTTTCTTCAGATATTGGCGCGCAGGACTGAAGTCGGCAGCGGCTCACCGCGCTCGGCACTCGCCGCCACCGCCTCGATCAACCCCGCCAACTCATACCCTTGCGCTTGCAGCCAATCCTGATCGTAGTAAGTGTCGGCATACCGCTCGCCGCCATCGCACAGAATCGCCACGATCGACCCCGACTCCCCCGCCGCTTTCATCTGCTGCGCCGCCATCAAGGCGCCGATCAGATTGGTCCCGCTCGACCCGCCAACATGCCGTCCCAGACGCTGCGCCAGATAATGCATGGCCGCCAGCGACAAGGCGTCCGGCACCTTGACCATCGCATCGATCACCTTCGGCAGAAACGACGCCTCAACGCGCGGCCGACCAATGCCTTCAATCCGCGAACCGCAATCCAGACGCAAACTCGCATCGCCGGTCTGGTAGTAATCAAAGAACACCGAACGCTCGGCATCGGCGCACAACACCCGGGTGCAGTGCTGGCGATAGCGCACGTAGCGGCCAAGGGTTGCGGTGGTGCCGCCGGTGCCGGGGCTGGAAATCAGCCAGCTCGGTTCCGGGTGTTTTTCGTAACGCATCTGCTGGAAAATCGACTCGGCGATATTGTTGTTTGCGCGCCAGTCGGTGGCGCGTTCGGCGTAGGTGAACTGATCGATGAAGTGGCCGCCATGCTCGCGGGCCAGACGCTCGGATTCAGCGTAAATCTGCGTGGGATCTTTCACCAGATGACTTTGGCCCCCGTAGAAGGCGATCTGCGCAATCTTCTCTTTGGAGGTGGTCGCCGGCATCACCGCAATAAACGGCAAACCGAGCATCCGCGCGAAGTACGCCTCGGAAATCGCCGTCGAACCGCTGGACGCCTCGATCACCGGCGCGCCGGGCTTCAACCAGCCGTTACACAACGCATAGAGAAACAGCGAACGGGCCAGGCGATGTTTGAGGCTGCCGGTCGGATGACTGGACTCATCCTTGAAGTACAACTCGATGCCCGCAAAACCCGGCAGCGGCAAAGGGATCAGGTGGGTGTCGGCGCTGCGCTGAAAATCCGCCTCGATGATGCGGATGGCTTCGCGGGCCCACTGTCGGTTGTCGCTCATGGTGATGGTTCTCGTTGAATCGGGCAGGAGATGAATGCGTCCAAAAGGCTCACTCATCAGCTTAGGAAAAATCCTATAGCGCGCACAGATACAGCTGAGTCTCAATATGTCAGACAACTGCTAGGCTCAGCGTGGCTTGAGCCAGACACCTTGTAACGCCATATAACAAAAAAGAATATAACTTTTGTTTTAACAACTAACAGTACGGGTTAGGGTGTCCCACCTTTTTGACGATTCGATGGAGAGCGACCTTGCCTCTGCGTAGCACTTTCACGCGTTTCTTTCAGTTGGAAGCTGCCAGCGGTCTGTTATTGATCGCTGCGGCCATCCTTGCTCTGATTATCAACAACTCGCCACTGTCGTGGCTGTACACCGGCCTGCTCGACACCCCGGTGGTGGCGCAGATCGGTGCGTTGAAAATCGCTAAACCCTTGCTGCTATGGATCAACGACGGTCTGATGGCGATGTTCTTCCTGCTCATCGGCCTGGAAGTGAAGCGCGAGGTTCTCGACGGCCAACTGTCGAAGCCTTCACAGATCGTCCTGCCCGGTGCGGCCGCGATCGGCGGCATGCTGGTGCCGGCGCTGATCTACTGGTTCCTCAACCGTGACAATCCGGCAGCCCTCGACGGCTGGGCAATCCCGACCGCAACCGACATCGCCTTCGCCCTCGGCGTGCTGGCATTGCTCGGCAAGCGCGTGCCGGTGTCGCTGAAGCTGTTCCTGATGACCCTGGCAATCATCGATGACCTCGGCGCCATCGTTATCATTGCGATCTTCTACTCCGGCGAACTGTCGACTCTGTCGCTGGGTCTGGCGGCAGCGTGCATCGCGGCGCTGGTGGCGATGAACCGGCTCGGGGTGGTCAAGCTTGGGCCGTACATGATCATCGGTTTGATCCTCTGGGTCTGCGTATTGAAGAGTGGCGTTCACGCGACACTGGCCGGTGTGACGTTGGCGTTCTGCATCCCGTTGCGCACGAAAAACGCCGAGCCGTCGCCGCTGCTGACCCTCGAACATGCGCTGCACCCGTGGGTGGCTTACGGCATTCTGCCGCTGTTCGCCTTCGCCAACGCTGGCCTGTCGCTCAGCGGTGTTACCGTCGAAAGCTTCACCCATCATGTGCCGATGGGCATCGCGGTAGGCCTGCTGTTGGGCAAGACCGTCGGCGTGTTCGGCCTCACCTGGCTGGCCGTGAAGATCGGCATCGCCACCCTGCCCCAAGGCGCCAACTGGGGCCAGGTCATGGGCGTAGCTATTCTTTGCGGTATCGGCTTCACCATGAGCCTGTTCGTCGGTTCGCTGGCGTTTGAGCCGGGTGTGAGCGATTACGCAGGAATGGACCGGATGGGCATTTTGACTGGGTCGATTCTGGCGGCGTTGATTGGTTATGCGGTGACGGCGGCGGCGAGTCGCAAGAACTCCCAAGCGATATAACCTCTTTGGCGAGGGAGCAAGCTCCCTCGCCACAAGTTTCCTGCGTTCCTGTTACACAGCGAACAATCCCACGTCTTTAGAGACGCGTCCTACAGCCACCATTTTCCTGCTTCGTTAACGTCGCGCAGCCCTTTGCGAAGGGCTGTCGACGGATGAAAGAAAGGATGATCAGTGGCTGGCAACAAGGGCATTCCCCGGGTTCAAAACCCACCGCAAGGCGACGGGCATCACGTCACATACCGCTACATGACGGCCACTGAACTGGCCGAGCGCGATGCCAGACAAAATGCTTACGACGCCATGCTGGCGCGGCAGGAGGCTTTCGAGCGCAGCCGTGAGGTGGCGGTTAAGAAGACAGAGCCCGTTCGTGCCGGCTGCGTATTCGCCAAATCCTGCAAATTGCCGGATGCGATTATCGATTACTCCAATCCTGCGGGGATGGTGCCGACCGACAGCCTGAAGGATTACGGCGAGCTGATCCTGCTGGGCGCGCGTGAAGCCGATGAGAGCGGCGCAGTTCCTCTCAAGAAAATCGGTGCAACTGCTATTCCAGTTGGATTTGGCAGTCTGGCTCTGGCGAATCGGTGTTTGAAGCACTGCCCGCTGCTGTATCAAGCGCGGCTGTTGCGCCTTTGGTTGGTTTGGTTGCGCTGTTCATGCCATCGAGTCTTGGCGACAGTGCGCTCTATACCGACGAACAACTGCGTGGACTTGATCAGGCGCGAACGCGTGTTCGGCTGAGGGTCGAACAACAGGCCGACGGCAGCCTGAAGGGCTACGGCTTCTACACCGGCAAGAATCGCGATTGGGAAATGGTTGATGTCGTGCAGTTCAAGTTGCGTGGAAGCCAGTTCATTGCTGACTTTGGCGAAGGTGTAGAACTGATCTGGACGCCTGCTGTAGATGGCTCGGACATCCTCGGTATTCCGGCGCTGGAAGCCGCACCGCAAGCGCCGCATATTTGGGTTTATCCGCCGACAACAGCGGCGGATGGGATTCTGGTGAATCCGGCTTATCCGCCGGAGTACCGGGATTTTATTCTGGTGTTTCCCCCGAACTCCGGGGTTCGGCCGGTTTATATTGTTCTAAATGTTCGACGCCACGGTACCGCCGAAGCTGGACATACCTACCATCCTGCTCCCGAAACAAGCGATATCACTGCATTTCCCGGTTTGAGAAGAGCAAAAAAGAAAACCCCATACGCGGGTGGTCTCCGAGATCGCTGGACGGATGCGAAAGGCAGAACAATATATGAATGGGATTTTCTACATGGAGAACTTGAGACGTACCGGGCAAGTGATGGCACTCACTTGGGATCGTTCGACCACAAAACCGGCAAGCAGTTAGATCCGCCAAAAAAGAAGAAACGCAGCATTAAGAAATATCTATGAGGGGTCTATGGGATTAAGAGCCAGGCTTGAATGGTATGACAAGAAAACTGAACTGGGCGAAGGAGAAGAATTATCGAAAGACTTCGGTGATGACGGTTCAATTATCGAATCACTTGGAATGCCAATCGAAAATAATGTGAACAACGGAGGATTCGATGTGCCCTCGCAATGGGTCAATATCCTGCAACCCCATTTTAGACAAACCATTGATTTATCTTCTTTCGACTTTCAGGTCGCTTTCGTCTACCGCGACCATTGGTAAGCAACCAACAAAAAACCCCGACCAGTCACCTGATCGGGGTTTTCTTTACCCTGAATTCCGCTTAGTGCGAAACGCGGCTGGTCCCGCCGACGGTGGAGATGCGCACGCGTTCGCCAACGCGGAACACTTCATTCTCCTGAACCTGCTGCACATAGGCACGCATGCTGCCATCGTCTTCACGCACGGTGATTTCCACACCTTGAGTACGGGTCAGACCTTCTTCGGTCGCCGAACCGATCAGACCACCCGCCACCGCACCGATGACCGCAGCAACGATGCTGCCCTTGCCGCCGCCGATGGCGCTGCCGCCGACGCCGCCGACCGCTGCACCAGCGAGGCCGCCGATAGGGGTTTTGGTGCCTTCGATTTTCACCGGACGCAGGGATTCGATGGTGCCCATGCGAATCGTCTGCACGCGACGCGCTTCGTCACGGGAGTAGGAGTCACCGGTCAGGCTCGATTGGCAGCCGGTAAGCAACATCGCCATCGTGGAAAAGGAAGCAACCAGCAGAACAGACTTACGCATAGCATCAACTCCAAAAAAACATATAGTCATTAAACTCCGCTGCTTGACGCCTGTCACGACGCAGCCCGGATAAATTGGCTTTCATTCAGGCGCGGTACAGACGCCTGCACGCTTTCCCTGACATAGCCCCTACAGTAGCGCCAAATTGCCGAATCTGCGCCACCGACACCAAGGATTTTCATGGATTACTTCATCATCGTCGTCACCACTGCCGCCGGTTTGTACTTCCATTGGTGGTTGTACGTGCGGATCAAGCGCTGGATGGATCGCGATCTGGCGCTGTCATTGGCCGGCAAGAACGAGGACAAACGTGCCTTCATGCTCGAACAGCTGGCTCGCGCTCAGGCGCAGAAGATCAAGCGCCGGGATCTGCCGAAGTGGCTGGAGGCCGCTGCGGCAGGCTATCCCGCTCGGTAGACTGCTCAGGGTGCCAGACGTTCAAGAATCCAGTCGGCGCCCTGCACACGGTAGTTGAGGCGATCGTGCAGACGGCTCGAACGGCCCTGCCAGAACTCGATGCGCTCAGGCAACAAACGGTAACCACCCCAGTGTTGCGGGCAGTCGGGTTGCGTGTCGGAGAAACGCTGCTCGGTGGCCTTGAGCAAATCTTCCAGCTCACCGCGCCCGTTGATCACCCGGCTCTGCGGGGATGCCCAGGCACCGAGACGGCTGCCCAGCGGACGCACCTGATAATACGCATCCGACTCCGCGGGCGTAACCTTCACTACCCGCCCTTCGATGCGCACCTGGCGCTCGAGGGTGGGCCAGAAGAAGGTCATGGCGGCGAACGGGTTGGCCGCCAGATGCTGGCCCTTGGCGCTGTCATAGTTGGTGAAGAAGGTGAAGCCCTGCTCGTCCAGGCCCTTGAGCAGCAGAATGCGGCAGTGCGGTCGCCCATCCTGGTCGACCGTGGCCAGCGTCATGGCGTTGGCTTCCACTGGCGCCTGTTCGGTTTTCACCGCGTCGGCGAACCACTGGTGGAACAACGCAAACGGCTCGGCCGGAGCTTGCGCCTCGGTCAGACCATCCCGGGTGTAATCACGACGCATATCTGCCAGAGCCTGGGTCATGGCGCATTCCTTTCGTTAGCGGATCACTTCTTGGTGGCATCGGTCGCGGCGACTTTCTTGTCGGTCGCGGCGGCTTTGGCTGGAGCAGTCTTTTTAGCTGGGGCCTTGGCCGGGGCCTTTTTAGCCGGCGCCTTGGCGGCAGCTTTTTTCACCGGAGCCTTTTTGGTCGCTGGCACAGCAGCTTTCTTCGCGGCTGGGGCCGGGGTGACCGGCTTGGCGGCAGGCTTGACGTCTTGCGCCGCGACCATGGTCACCGGCTTCGGCGCGGGCATGTTGTACTTGCTCAGCAGCGCAACCATGGTGTTCTGCGGGGTCACCAGCAGTTCGACACGACGGTTCAGGGCACGACCTTCAACGCTGTCGTTGGCGGCGCGCGGTGCTTCGGAACCCATGCCGCGCAGCATCAGGCGATCACGCTGCAAGCCGCTGAGACGGAAGATCGCCGCAATGGACTGGGCACGTTCCTGGCTCAGTTTGATGTTGGCAGGCGCCGCACCACTGGAATCGCTGTGGCCAAGGACCAGCACGGCAGTTTTCGGGTCGGCTTCGAGGATTTTCGCCACACGGGTGAACGGGCCGAGGGTGACCGGAAGCAGCATGGCAGGACGATCCGGGTTGAACGAGCCTTCGACCGGTGCCGTCACGACCAGCACATTTTCACGGCGTTCGAGTTGCAGATTGCTGTCCTTGACCGCTTCACGCAGGCGCGGCTCGTAGTCGTCAAGCCAGGCCTGGGTGACTTTCGGATCCGGCATCGGCACAGCCTTCGTGGTTGGCTGATCCTTGCCGCCAAACGGCCACCACCATTTGCCACCTGCGTCTGCTTCAGCTTTGGCCACGGTCGCCGGTTTTTTCGCTTCCGGGGCGACTTCTGCCTTCATATCCGCTTTGACCGTTTCATCATCGGAACCGAACGGCCAGTACCACGGGCTGCTGCTTTCAGTTTTGGCCACAGGTGCGGTGGCTGCAGGTTTCAGAGGGGCTGGAGCCGGTACTGGCTCCTTGGCCGCCACTTTGTCGGAAGAGCCGAACGGCCACCAACTGCCGCCGTCCGCATCATTTTTCGGGGTCTGTGCACAACCGGTGATCGCTACACACAGGGCCAGGGCGAGGGTCTTTTTAGATGACATTGAAAATCCACAAAATGAAGTAATGAAAAATCAGAGCACTTTCGCCCGGATAAACAGCCGTTTTGAAACGAAAAACCGCTTGAGGTTCCGACCCTGGGACCTCGGATGAAACTTTACAGACAAGTGGCAAGCACCCGCGCGAGCTTCTGCGCGCGCGGATCCATCAAGACATACGGCCCAAGGGTATTTGTCACAAAACCGAAGGCGACATCATGCTCAGGATCAGCGAAACCGATGGAGCCGCCCGCGCCCGGATGGCCAAACGCCTTGGGGCCGAGGCCATAAGTGGCATTAGGCACGTCCGGCTGATCAAGCATGCAGCCGAGGCCAAAACGAGTCCGGGTCAGCAAAGTCTTGTCTTCGCCGAGGCTGTGTTCGCGGGTCAGCTCTTCAAGCATGTCGCTTTCAAGCAGACTGCCGTCGAGCAGGCCCGCGTAGAAACCGGCCAGACTGCGTGCATTGCCGTGGCCATTGGCCGCCGGTTGCTGCATGCGCCGCCATTCCGGTTTATTGGTGCTGGTGAGCACTGAAGGTGGGTTGGTAAAAGCGCGGGTGGTCATGGCCGTTGGCTCGCGCATGGTCACCTGCAGCAGGCGTTGCGCGGCGGCGTCACCGGCATTGCCCTTGCCGCGAGCGATGTGTGCCACGCGATGGAATTCTTCGTCAGCCAGACCGACGTGGAAATCCAGCCCTAGAGGCTTGGCCACCCGAGCGACGATGGATTCGCCCGGCCCACGACCGTCAGCGCGGCGCAGTAACTCACCGATCAGCCAACCGTAAGTGATCGCGGCATAACCGTGGCCAGTGCCCGGCGTCCACCACGGAGCTTCGGCGGCGAGGGCATCGACCATGGTTTGCCAGTCATACAACGCTTCCGGCGCAAGCAATTCACGCAGTGCCGGCAGACCGGCCTGGTGGCAGAGCAATTGGCGCAGGGTGATGGATTCTTTGCCGGCGGCGGCGAATTCCGGCCAGTAGCGGGCGACCGGGGCGTCCAGTTGCAGCTTGCCTTCACCGACCAGTTGCAGCGCGGTGACGGCGGTGAAGGTTTTGGTGCAAGAGAACAGGTTGGCGATGGTGTCGCTGTGCCAGGCTTCAGCGCCGTCCTTGTCGGCAGTGCCGGACCAGAGATCAAGGACGGTTTCTCCACCGACCTTGATGCACAGGGCTGCGCCGCGTTCCTGGGGATCGTCGAACAGTGCGGCAAAGGCTTCGCGCACCGCTTCGAATTGAAGCTCGTAATGTCCCTGAATCTGCACCCGCAACTCCCCCGCGAAAACGCTCTACAAAGTGGCCCGCATTGTTCCAGCCCTAGAGGGATTTGGGAACAGCTGCGGGCCGGACGGTTAAAAGCCAAGTCAAAAGATCGCAGCCTGCGGCAGCTCCTACAGAGAAACGCGTTCCCATGCAGGAGCTGCCGCAGGCTGCGATCTTTTTAGAGCATCAAAGGTCAGTGACCATTGCCGGAATGACCACCGGCATGTCCAGCCCCCGGCCCTTTACCGGCCTCGCCTTTGCGCCCGCCTTCAGCCTCATGCCCCGCCGCGGCGGCCGCTTTCTCTGCCTCTTTGCCAAGCTGATCAATTGCCTGCAAATTGCTCTTGCGCACGGTTTCGACAAAGCCCTGATACGGCAGATCCGTCACGCCCACCAGGCCAAAGTGACCATTCTCGCCATCAAGCAGACGCCCGGTCACCGGTTGATCCAGATACTGGAACCAATGCACGCCGACAATCGATGGTTCGTTCAAGGCCTGTTTAAGGAAATTGGCATACGCCGGGCCGCGATCTTCTTCCCTGGCCACTGGCGTGACGCCGCCCCAGAACGGGCCACGATCCGCTGAGCCGAAGTTGAATTCGGTGATCAGTACCGGTTTGTCCAAAGCGCCCAGCGCGGTAAAGTCATAGCCGTCCTGCGGTTTCAGCGTGTACATGTTGAAGCTCAGTACATCGCAATACTGCGCGCAAGAGGCCACGGCTTCCGGGGTACTGATGGCAAAACGGCCGCCAAGCAGCAACTGGTTGGGTGCGTGCCATTTCAGCGAGTCGGAAATGGTTTTGAAGTAAGTGTCGGCGAAAACCTTCTGGAAATATTTGAAGTCCGCCTCGATTTCCGGATGCTCGGGATTCGGCAGCGGTGGCACGAAACCCGGATCCTCCATCAACTCCCACGCCGGCAGATCGATGCCCCAGGCCTTCGACAGCCCCGCCTGATTGCGATACTTGTCGCGCAACTGCTTGAGGAACGCACGCTTGGCCGGTACGTCGGTGGTCATTTTCAACGTGCCATAGGCCAGCGCATAGCGGGATTTCGGATCATCACCGGGGCCGGCCCATGCCAGTTCGTTGTCGGCGTAATAGCCGATCAGCCACGGATCGTCGCGGTGATCGCGGGCGGCGATGGCGACAGCGCGCTCGGTGGCCATGGCGAAACGCGGATCAAACGGATCCGGCATACCACCCCACCAGTCGCTGCCGGTGCTGATGCTGGTGTAGTCGCCGACGATCGACAGCGGCAAGGTGTAAGGCACACGCTCGGCATCACTTAGCGAATCGGCACTCCAGTTGCCGACCGTGTTGAAGCCCCAGGCTTGCAGACGATCAAGCGTGTGGCTGGCCCACTGTTGCTCATCGACAGTGGCCTTGCACGGCTCGGCAGCCTTTTCTGTCGTTGCTTGTACGGTTTCAGTCTTGGCTGCTTCAGCGACACCGGACTTCGGCTCCGCAGGTACAGACACAGGCTCTGCCGCTTTCACGGCTGCCGTTTCGGCAGCGGCAGACTTGGCTGCTTCTGCTACCCCTGATTTGTTATCACTGTCGGCTTTGCACGGTTCACCGTAGACGCGCTGCAGGTTGGCGCCGTAGAAGTCGTACCAGCGCCCGTTGCCATAACCCCGGCCCTGATCGACACCATTTCCGCCACGGTTGTCACCTTCGCCAAAGTGACTGGCCAAGGGCTCATCCGCTTTGGGCAAGGATTCGAACATGTACTCACGACCGGCCACGTAAGTCTGGTTGACCTGCGGGCTGACGGTGTTCACACCCAACGAGTAAAACGGGTGCCCTTCAGGTGTGACCAGATACCAGCGGCCATCACGCTTTTCAGTTCGGAAGAAACCGCTGGCCTTGAACACCGGGCCTTTGTTCCAGCCGCCAAACTTGTCCAGCGAGGACTTTTCACGCTCGGCCAACCAGGTTTTCAGTTGTTGCTGTTCCTTGGCGGCGGCGGATTTCAGTTGCTCGTCGTTGCTGATCTTTTCCGGCCACTTGCTGCGGGTCGACTGCCCGTACGCATCGACCAGATTGCCGTACACCGCCTGGGTGACCGACTCGCCATCCTGCACACCGAAGCGTTCGAGCAGCAAGCTCTGCGCGACTTTCGGCTGATCCAAAGACAAGCTAACCGAAACCACTTGGCTGCGATCAATCTCACCGCTGCTGCTGGCCAGCAGGATCCGCTGACCATCGACCGTCATTGGCATGGGTGGCCCGGCTTTCATGCCAAGACTCAACGGTGACGATGCGACCAGCGGCACCAACAGGGTTTGCGCAGGACCTGCCGGCAGATCGACGCGGCTGACCAGTGTGCGACCGTCGTTGCTCTGGATTTGCACGTAGACCGTCACAGCCCAGTCCATTGCGCTCTGCAACCGCAGGGTCATCATCCCGGACTGCGACCAGTCCCACGCGCCGGTCTGCGGCGTCAGACGCAAGGTCGGACGGGCCACCGGGTTGAATGTCACCCGCCGCAGCACTTCGCCCTCAGCCGTTTGCTCCGCGTTGGCTTGCGGCAGATCAGCGTTTTCGGTGGCGATTTTCACCACGTCGGCAGGACGGACAAAGTTGAACAGGGTCTGCTGACCCGCAGGCGCCGCGAACAGCGGCGTGGCGAAGATCAAGGCAAATACGGCAGGCAACGAACGGCGGATCATAAGAACGGAGTTCTCCCTAACGACCAACAATGGCCAATGGAAAAGCGATGGCAGAGAGATAGACAACACGGTGGGCAAAACTGCCCACCGTTGTCTCAGGATATTTCACGACGGAAAGGAGGCAACGCATTGAGGATCGCCTTGCCGTAGCGCTGGGTGACCAGGCGCCGATCCAGCAAAGTGATGGTGCCGCGATCTTCTTCGGTACGCAGCAGACGCCCGCAGGCCTGAACCAGCTTCAGCGAAGCATCGGGCACGGAGATTTCCATGAACGGATTGCCACCACGGGCTTCGATCCATTCCGACAGTGCCGCTTCGACCGGATCGTCGGGCACCGAGAACGGGATCTTGGCGATCACCACGTGTTCGCAGTAGGCACCCGGCAAGTCGACGCCTTCGGCGAAACTGGCGAGACCGAACAGCACACTGGAATCACCGCCGTCGACCCGCGCCTTGTGCTTGTTCAGGGTTTCCTGTTTCGACAGGTTGCCTTGAATGAACACCTGCTTGCGCCAGTCGCGGTCAAGACCGTCGAACACGTCCTGCATCTGTTTGCGCGAGGAGAACAGCACCAGCGTACCGCGCGAGCCTTCGACCAGGTCCGGCAACTCACGGATGATCGCCGCCGTGTGTGCGGCGGCATCGCGCGGGTCGGCTTTCAGATCCGGCACGCGCAGCACGCCGGCATCGGCGTGATGGAACGGGCTCGGCACCACAGCGGTGACGGCTTTTTTCGGCAGACCGGCGCGCATGCGGAAACGGTCAAAGGTGCCCAGCGCGGTCAGCGTCGCCGACGTTACGAGGCAACCATACGCGACGTTCCACAGACTACGACGCAAGGTTTCCGCCGCCAGAATCGGGCTGGCATTGACCTCAATGTCGAACAGCGAACCGCTTTCGGCGAGGGTCAGCCAGCGCGCCATCGGCGGGCTGTCTTCCGGGTCTTCGGCGGTGAATGCCGTCCACAGTTCCCAGTTGCCCGAAGCGCGGGACAACAGGCTGCCAAACAGCGGATACCACTCTTCGGCCTGATTGCTGGCGATGCCGATGTTGACCTCACCGTCCATACCTTCCTTGAGCAGGTCGGTCAGACGGGTGAACAGATCGTTGAGGCGCGAAAAGCCCTTCTTCAGCTCGATGCCCATTTCGCGCATGTGCTCGGGAATCACCCCGGCGACAAAACGATGCCGCGGACGTTCACGGCCCTCGACGTCTTCGCCGGGTTTGAAGTCGGCGACCTGCTCGCAGGCGCTGAACATGAACTGTTGCTGTGCCTTGATCTCGCGCGCCAGCTCCGGCACTTGCTCGATCAACTTGCCAAGGTCGCCCGGCAGCGGATGCTGGGCCAGCAGCTTGGTCAGGTTTTTCGCCGTGGTTTCCAGCCAGTCGGCGGTGGAGCGCAAGCGCGTGTAGTGGGCAAAGTGGCCGATCGCCTTGTCCGGCAGGTGGTGACCTTCGTCGAACACGTAAATAGTGTCACGCGGGTCCGGCAGCACAGCGCCGCCGCCCAAGGCCAAGTCAGCCAGGACCATGTCGTGGTTGGTGACGATCACGTCAACCTTGCCCATGCCTTCGCGGGCCTTGTAGAAGGCGCACTGGCCGAAGTTCGGGCAATGACGATTGGTGCACTGGCTGTGATCGGTGGTCAGGCGCGCCCAGTCGGCGTCTTCCAGCGCATTCGGCCAACTGTCGCGGTCGCCGTCCCATTTATTGCCGGCAAGCTTCTCGATCATGCTGGTGAACAGCTTCTGACTGGCCTCATCGACCTCGATCTTGAAGCCTTCTTCTTCGAACAGCTGGGCGGTGGCGGTCTGCGCGTGGCCTTCCTGCAGCAACATGTCGAGCTTGGACAGGCACATGTAGCGGCCACGGCCCTTGGCCAGGGCAAAGCTGAAGTTCAGCCCACTGTTGCGCATCAGGTCGGGCAAATCCTTGTAGACGATCTGCTCTTGCAGGGCGACGGTCGCGGTGGCGATGACCAAACGTTTGCCGGCGGCTTTGGCCGTGGGGATCGCCGCCATGCTGTAGGCCACGGTCTTGCCGGTACCGGTGCCGGCTTCCACCGCGACAATCGCGGGGTCGCCACTGCGCCGGCCTTCGTCGTCGGTGTCGATATCCCCGAGGACTTTCGCGATTTCAGCGATCATCAGGCGCTGGCCATAACGCGGCTTGAGGCTCTTGGCCTCTAGAAAACGCGAATAGGCGCCCTGGATCGTGGTTTTGAGTTCAGTGCTGATCATGGATTGTCGGGCGCAAAAAACGCTGGATAAATTTTCAGTGGTTTCGGATGGCGGCTATCATACCCCGCTAATTAATCCCGCGCAGAACGGAGTGCCCCAATGACACCTTTTAGCCTCGTTTATCCCCTGCATGTCCTGTCCGCCCTGGTCTGGGTCGGCGGCATGTTTTTCGCCTGGATGGTCCTGCGCCCGGCGGCTGTGAAGGCCCTCGACGGCCCTGCCCGACTGACTTTGTGGGTGGAAGTGTTTCAAGGTTTTTTTCGCTGGGTCTGGGTCGCGGTGATCCTGTTGCCGATCAGCGGCGTGAGCATGTTGCATCTGCAGCAGGTCGGCTTTGAGACCGCGCCGAAGTATGTGCAGGTGATGATGGGCTTGTATGTGGTGATGACGGCGTTGTTTATCCGGATTCAGGGGCTGATGCTGCCGGAGCTGCGTAAAGCGGTGGACGCGAAGGACTGGCCGGCGGGTGCGGCGGTGCTGGGGCGGATTCGCCGGGTGGTGGGGCTTAATCTGATTGTCGGGTTGCTGCTGGTGGCGGTTGCGGCGGCGAGGCCGATGATCTGAAGATGGGGTAAAGATCAAAAGCCCCTCACCCTAGCCCTCTCCCGGAGGGAGAGGGGACTGAATGGGGGATATTGAAGAGTTACGCCGACCTGAAGGATTAGCTTTGAATCCATAATCGACACGGTCGGCCCCCTCTCCCTCAGGGAGAGGGTTAGGTAGGGGGTCTGCCTTTACAGGCGCTGCACAGTCACAGCACCCGCCGCCCCCACCGGCCCGGGCTGGCCATCCGCCCCGGCCTTACCATTCTTGCCGCCATCGGCGCGATACACCAGGCAGCCCTTGGACTGGCCGCCCTTCCCGGCCTTGCCACCAACACCCGCCGGGCCACCGTTGCCGCCCGCCACATTGACCTTGATCAGTTCGGCCGGAAACTCGCGCGGCACTTCAAGACGCACCAGCGCACCCGGTGCGCCCGGTTGGCCGTCGCTGCCGTTACTGCCATCAAAACCGTGCCCGGCCGAGCCATAAGTACAGCCCGGGTCTTCACCGTTGCCGCCATCCAGGCCAACAAAACCCGGTGCGCCGGTGCCGCCACGGGCATCGACCAACAGTTGCGGCGCGTTCAACGCCTTGAATTGCAGATTCAGATTGCGCCCCGCACGGGCGGCTTTTTCATAAGTCCCCGGCGCCCCGCGCGCGGTGATCTGGCTGCCTTCACTGAGTTCGGCGCGGGCCACTTTCAATTCCAGCGCCTGTTCAGCCGGAACGATCGCAATGCGAGCTTCATGGCCAAGACGCAATTCGCCCACGGTCAATTCGGTCACGTTGGCCGGAATCAGCAAGGTGCCGTAATCGGCGACGTCGAGACGTTCGAGCTGCAAGGTGCTGGTGGTATTGGGCAAGCGCATCAGCGAATTGGTTTCGACACTGACCACCTGGGCACAGGCCAACGGACTGATAAATGCAGCGAGCAAGCAGAGTTTACGCATGGGAAGAAGCCTCCGGAGCGGCCGGGGCCGGGATGGTTTGCAGGTGGAAAACGCCAAACAACAGGATGCGACCACGGTCACGCCAAGGGTGCTCACGCCCCTTGAGGCTGCGATTGCACAGCAGCACTTCGAACACATGGATCAGCAACAACAGACCGCCGGCCAGATTGACCAGCAGATGCAGCGGATGTACGAAAGGCACCAGTTGGTTGGCCAGCACCACGCAGCAGAACAGCAGGGTCAACAACCGCCCCAGCCCCCAGAACACTTTCATACGCTCCCCCGTGTTGCGAATTATTCTTTGGGCGCACAGTAACGGCTTCTGCGGGGGATAAGCCAGAGGGATAAATGAAAAAAACCCGATCGCCTGCCAAATGGCTGCCGGGACGACGATGATTATCGCCCGGCAGCTCTAGCCTGCGCCCTACAGACGCGTCCTAACGATTTATATGCAATTCCACACGACGGTTCTGCGCGCGGCCTTCATCGGTGGCGTTATCGGCAACCGGCTCGCTCTCGCCACGTCCTTCACTGGTGAGTTTGTTCGGCGCCAGGCCCTGGCTCAGCAGATAAGCGGCGACACTGCTCGCACGCCGTTCCGACAATGCCTGGTTGTAGGCGTCCGACCCTTTGCTGTCGGTGTGACCGATGACCTTGATGCTGACCACGTCGGCATTGCGCAGCTTGTCCATCAGCGTATCGAGCTGGGCTTTCGCCGCCGGGGTCAGATCGGACTTGTCGAAATCGAACAACACGTTGCCGGCATCGCTGAGGGTGATGACTTCAGTTTGCGGTGCGGGCTCCGGCACTTTTTCTGTGACCGGGTACTGCGGCAGCGGGCAACCACGGTGATCGACCGGGGTATTTTCCGGGGTGTCCGGGCAACGGTCGCGGCGGTCGAACACGCCGTCGTCGTCTTCATCGCCGTCCTGGGCATAACAGATCAGTCCGCCGGTAAGAATCCCCAGCGCTGCGCCGCCACCGGCCCAGCCAGCGCTTTCGATAGCGCCGAGGCCGCCACCGACCAGTCCGCCGATAACGCTGCAGATCGGCCATGTTCGTTGATTGAGGGGTGCAGTGCCATCGCTGTGGGTGGCGCAACCGGTGAGCAAACTGCCTAGCAGCAGCACCGGCAAGACGGACCTTGAGAAAACAGTCATTGTGAAAGCTCCTGTGTCACCGGCCCATACCGGTTACACAGGAGTAAAGACCCGCATCCGCGACTGCACAAGGCGCGGATGCGAGAGGGGCTTAACGCTGGATTTTGATTTCGGTACGACGGTTTTGCGCGCGACCGTCCGCTGTTTTGTTGTCGGCCACTGGCTGGCTTTCACCCAGACCGGACACCGAAACGAAGCTGGCGCGTGGCACACCTTGCTGGATCAGGTAGTCCACCACCGAGTGCGCACGACGATCCGACAGTTTTTTGTTGTAGGCATCGCTGCCCACACTATCGGTATGACCGGTCACAGTCAGTTGCGCCGTCGAGGATTCCTGTTTCAGGCGGGTGGCGACCTTGTCGAGCACTTGCTTGTCAGGGCCGGTCAGCGTGGCTTTGTCGAACTGGAAGTGCACATCACGGATAACAATGGTTTCTTCCTTGACCACTACAGCTTCTTCGACCACGGGTGCAGGCGTTGGTGGAGGGCAACCGTCAGCGTCGACCTGTACGCCTTTAGGCGTGCCCGGGCACTTGTCGCGACTGTCCGGCACACCATCGCCGTCTTCGTCGCCATCACCGTGAACCCAGCAATAGGCCGCTGCCGTGCCACCGATCAGCAACGCACCGTAGCCGGCCCATGCCGAACTTTCGGTTGCGCCGAGACCGGCACCGACGACACCACCGACCGCCGCACAGGTCGGCCAGTCGGTTTTCTGCAAACCTGCGCAACCAGTCAACACACTGGTTAGCAGAATCAAAGGTAATGCTGTCCGAACTATGCTCATCTGGTTTTCTCCTGAGGGATCGGCTTAAAACCGATTCAGGGAGTAAAGACCGGAGTTTTAATCTCCGCCAGCAATAGGCCATGCCTGTTTGCGACCGTGTTCACAGGACTTTGGCGCAATCGCCGGTAACTGGCGGAACCGGGCACTTTGCCGACATCGTCAGGCAGGCTAGTCTTGGCGGTCTGATTGAGGAGCTTTGATGAACGTCGCCATTTCTTCCCGCACGCCGCAACAGGCGTTGGCCGCTTTGCTGGATCGCTACGCCCCGGCGCGTCTGCTGCTGATTGGCGCCAGCGAATTTCCAGCCCTGAGCGCCTTTAAAGAGGCACATCCAGACACCGTCGTGGCCCATGCCGCGCCGGGCGCACTGCCTGCCGAACTGGCGGCACAGCGTTTCGATCTGGCGCTGGTGGTCGATTGTCTGGAACATTTGCCCAAGCGCGACGGCCTGAACCTGTTGGGCGGGATTCGCAATCTCAACGCCAGCCGCATCGCTGTGCTGGCAGACCTGTCGGCCAGCGGCTGGCAGGAAACCGACTTCTATTCACTGGCGTTGCAAGCCAGTGAACGTTTTCAACGCGACGATCAAGTGCTGACCCTGTTCACCTACGATCTGCTTGACTACAAACAAGTCCCCGACTGGCTCAATTCACGGTTCTGGGCCAATCCGGAAAACTTCGGGAAATACTGGTGGTAATGCAATGAGTACAGCCATTTGTCCTTGCGGCAGCGGCAATCTGCTGGAGGCCTGCTGCGGCCATTATCACGACGGCCATCCGGCGCCGTGCGCCGAAGCCTTGATGCGTTCGCGCTACAGCGCGTATGTGCTGGGTTTGATCGATTACCTTGTGGCGACCACCCTGCCCGCTCAGCAAACGGGGCTGGATCGCCAGTCGATCAGCAACTGGAGCGCGCAGAGCACCTGGCTCGGCCTTGAGGTGGAGAGTTCGGAAGTCTTTGGCGGTCAGCCGGAGCACGCCTTCGTCACCTTTACTGCGCGCTGGCACGACGATCAGGGTGAACACAGCCATCGCGAACGCTCATCGTTTGTGCAGAATGCCGGGCGTTGGTACTTCATTGATCCGACGGTGCAATTGAAATTGGGGCGCAATGACAGTTGCCCGTGCGCCAGCGGGCAGAAGTTCAAGAAGTGCTGTGCAGGGTATTTCGGCGCCTGATGTTGAAGATCAAAAGATCGCAGCCTGCGGCAGCTCCTACACAGGATTTGCGTTTCCCCTGTAGGAGCTGCCGAAGGCTGCGATCTTTTAGCGTCTAGACTGGCAGCAAAGGGAGTTAAACCATGCTAAGTCGTCGGCGCACCTGCCAATGCTTCATTCTGATGCTGGTCCTCAACCTCGGCGGTTGCGCGTCGTGGTTCAGCGATGACAGCGTCGACCCCGCCGTGCATCTGGTGAAAGTCGAAGTGGTGCGCGCCAAACTGCTCGAACAGAAATTCATCCTGCACTTTCGCATCGACAACCCCAACGACAGCGACCTGACCGTGCGCGGGCTGGAATATCGCATTCATCTGGCGGACATATTGCTGGCTGAGGGCGAGCATGAACACTGGTTCACCGTCGGGCCCAAGCGCAGCGCCTATTTCAAAGTGCCGATCCGCACCAACCTCTGGCCGAAGGTAAAAGACGTGGTGAAAATGCTGAAAAATCCGAACCAGCAGATTCCCTATCGTTTGCAGGGCGAAATGGAAACCGGTTTATTCATCGCCCACTACGTGCACCTTGAGCGCAATGGCGTGATAATCCCCGCCGATTTAATTCCGGAGCAACACCGATGACCCAGCAACCTCATGTCCATGGCCCTGACTGCAACCACGATCATGACCATCATCACGACCATGACCACGGCCATGTTCACGGCCCGAACTGCGGCCACGCCCACCAGGAACCGGTGCGCAACGCCCTGAAAGACGTCGGCCGCAACGACCCTTGCCCATGCGGCAACGGCAAGAAATTCAAGAAGTGCCACGGGGCGTGATGCCTGGGGCGAAGACCCTCTTCGCCTGACCCACCGCCTTCGCGAGCAGGCTCGCTCCCACAGTCAATCGAGTTCCTTCAGTTGCAATGCAATCCCTGTAGGAGTGAGCCTGCTCGCGAAAGAGCCGGCACATGCAACATCGTTGGCGTCTGACAGACTGCTATCGCGAGCAGGCTCACTCCTACATTTGATCTGCGCCGGTCACAGGTTTTGTGCCCACCGCGGTCCTTGTGGGAGCGAGCCTGCTCGCGAAGGGGCCGGTGTATACGGCGAAGTTATTTCAGCCGGCCACCAGAATCTGTGCAGCACTGACCACCGTCGCATACTCCCCGTGTAAATTCCCCAGCGACATCCCGTGCACCTCTTCAGCCGTTCGCAACGTGCCGAAATAGTCGGCCTTGTCGAAGGTGAAGCACGCATCCTCCGCCACCCAAGCCGCAAACTCCAGATTCCCCGCCGTGCGCGCTGTCGACTCAACCGAGTTATTGGTCGCCACGCCGACGATGACCAACTGCCCGATGCCCGCCTCACGCAACCGCGCCTCTAATCCGGTGGCACAAAATGCATCCGGCACCTGCTTCTGAATCAGCCATTCGCCGTCCTGCGGCAAAAACCTCTCCTGAAACTCCACCCCTTCCTGCTCCGGCCAAAACACCGAATCCGGTTCACGCGACAGATGTTGCACATGAATCACCGGCCTTGTGCTACGCCGCCACAGCCCCAGCAGATCAAGAATTCGCTCCTCCGCCTGCGGATTATTCCTTCGGCCCAAACGCGGCTCGAGGATGCCTTTTTGCTGGTCGATGATGATCAGTGCAGCGTTGGCCTGCAGCTCCATGGCGATTTTTCTCACGCGGGTCATTGAATTCTGCGCAGTTCAGCATCACCTCTTCCTGTTAAGCAAGCTATCGAACGCACACGGGACGACCTGACGCCGGCGTTTGCTGTCCGCACGCAAGTCCATTTCAGCTTTGGAGTTTTCCATGATCGACCTGTATTACTGGACCACCCCCAACGGCCACAAGATCTCCCTGCTCCTCGAAGAAGCCGGCCTGCCGTACAACGTGCACCCGATCAACATCAGCCAAGGTGAGCAGTTCCAGCCGCACTTTCTGAAAATCGCCCCGAACAACCGTATCCCGGCCATCGTCGACCACACGCCTGCCGATGGTGGTGAGCCGTTGTCGCTGTTCGAATCCGGGGCAATCCTGCTGTATCTGGCGGAGAAGACCGGGAAGTTTCTGCCCAAAGACCTGCGCGGTCGGCAAACGGCGTTGCAATGGCTGTTCTGGCAAATGGGTGGCCTCGGGCCGATGGCCGGGCAGAATCATCATTTCAGCCAGTTCGCACCGGAGAAAATTCCTTACGCGATCAAGCGCTACATCGACGAGACCGCACGGCTGTATGGCGTGTTGAACAAGCAACTGGCCGATAACCAATTCGTCGCGGGCAGCGAATACAGCATTGCCGACATGGCGATTTATCCGTGGATCGTCTCGCACAAATGGCAGAGCCAGAACCTTGAGGACTTCCCGCATGTACTGCGCTGGTTCAACCACATCAAGGATCGCCCGGCGACGGTGAAGGCATACGCGTTGGTGCAGAAAATCAATCCACCGAAATCCTGAATGACGATCAAAAGATCGCAGCCTGCGGCAGCTCCTACATTGGAATGCGCGTCCCTGTAGGAGCCGCCGCAGGCTGCGATCTTTTCCATTCGACAGAAATACGCAAATAACCCCCGCCCCCGCTTGCGCGGCCACCTCCTGCTCACTAACGTAGCGCCTTTACTGACGCTACCCCCCGCAGGAGCTTTGCCATGGCCTCGCCAGCCCTTACTCATTTTCTTCCCCGGTTCGGCGTTGCCGCAGCAGTGGCCGGTGTTTTGGGCCTGTCCGGTTGCCAGACCTGGAACGCTCAGGACACCCTCCCGCCGACCTCCGGCGTGCAACCGCTCAAGGGCCTGGCGCAGAACGTGTCGGTACGCCGCAATGCCATGGGCATGCCGTTGATCGAAAGTAATACTTTCCACGACGCGCTGTTCAGCCTCGGCTATGTGCACGCCAGCGACCGCATCAACCAGATGGTCACCCTGCGCCTGCTCGCTCAGGGCCGTCTGGCGGAAATGTCCGGCGCGTCGATGCTCGATGCCGACCGCTACATGCGCGCGGTCAATCTGAAGAAAAGCGCTGGCGAGCTGTACAAGGCTTCGTCGCCACGCCTCAAGCGCTTCTTCGAAGTCTATGCGCGGGGCGTCAACGCCTACCTGTTCCGCTACGCCGACAAGTTGCCGGGCGACCTCGCCGCCAGCGGTTACAAGCCCGAATACTGGAAACCGGAAGATTCGGCGCTGATTTTCGCCCTGCTGAATTTCAGCCAGTCGGCCAACCTGCCGGAAGAAATTTCCTCGCTGGTGCTCGCACAAACCGTGACCACCGACAAACTCGCCTGGCTGACGCCGTCCGCCCCCGACGAGAACTTGCCACTGGCCGAAGCCGATAAGCTGCAAGGCCTCAAGCTCAACGGGCAGATCCCGGGGCTGACCGAGCTGAGCAGCGCCAGCCAGCAACTGTCGGCGCTGAACCTGCTCGGCACCTCGTCTTCAAACAACTGGGCGATCGCCCCGCAACGCAGCCGCAGCGGCAAGAGCCTGCTGGCCAGCGACGCCCATGGGCCGCTGGCCGCGCCGTCGCTGTGGAGCTTTGTGCAGATCCGCGCACCGAAATATCAGGCCGCCGGTGTCACCGTTGCCGGTCTGCCGATGGTCCTCGGCGGTTTCAACGGCAAAGTCGCGTGGAGCATGACCAGCGTGCTCGGCGACAACCAGGATCTGTTTCTGGAAAAAATTCGCCGTCAGGGCAGCAGTTTGACCTATGAGGTCAACGGCAAATGGCAACCGCTGGGCGTGCGCAACGAAACCTACTTCGTCAAAGGTCAGCGACCGGTACGCGAAGCGGTCTATGAAACCCGCCACGGCGCGTTGCTCAACAGTGCCCAGGCAGCGGCGCAAGGCAGCGGTTTCGGTCTGGCCCTGCAAACGCCGAGCTTCACCGACGACAAGTCGCTGGATGCGTTTTTTGACCTGACCCGTGCGCAAACAGTTGAACGTGCCTCGGATGCCAGCCGGGAAATCCGCGCCATCGCCCTGAATCTGGTGTTCGCTGATGCGAGCAATATTGGCTGGCAAGTCACCGGGCGCTTCCCCAACCGTCGAGAAGGCGAAGGTTTGCTGCCGTCGCCGGGCTGGGAAGGTCGTTATGACTGGGACGGTTACGCCGACCCGATGCTGCACCCGTACGATCAGGACCCGGCGCAAGGCTGGCTCGGCACCGCCAACCAGCGCGTGATCCCGCACGGTTACGGCATGCAGTTGTCGAACTCGTGGGCCGCACCGGAGCGTGGCGAACGTCTGGCGGAGCTGGCTGGCAGCGGCAAACACGACAGCCGCAGCGTGATCGCCATGCAATACGACCAGACCACCACCTTCGCCGCCAAGTTGAAGAAAGTCTTCGACGCGCCAGGCATGAAGCAGCCGCTGAAACAGGCGATCGATGCCTTGCCGGAAGCGGATCGCAGCAAGGCGCGCGAAGCGTTCACGCGGTTGATGGCATTCGATGGCAAGCTCAGCCCGACCTCGGCGGATGCGGCGATCTATGAGTTGTTCCTGCAGGAAAGCATGAAGCAGATCTTCCTCGATGAGCTTGGCCCGGAATCGAGCCCGGCGTGGAAAGCGTTTATCGCCAATGGTGATTTGTCTTACGCGGCGCAGGCCGATCATCTGTTGGAGCGTGAAGACAGCCCGTTCTGGGACGACATCCGCACGCCGCAGAAAGAAGACAAAGCGGTGATTCTTGCCCGCAGCTTTGCCGCAGCGATCAACGCTGGCGACAGTCAGTTGGGCGGCGATCACCGCGCCTGGCAGTGGGGCAAGTTGCACAGTTATACGTGGAAAAACAGCAATGGCCAGACCGTGCGCGGGCCGCTGGCGGCCGGTGGCGATCACACGACGTTGAACACTGCAGCGTTCCCTTGGGGTCAGGACTTCACAACCTCGCGCGCGCCGTCGATGCGCTTTATCGTCGACTTCGGCCAGGCTGAGCCACTGATGGGGCAGAACGGTACGGGGCAATCGGGGAACCCGGTGAGTCCGCATTACCTCAATGGCATTGATGCGTGGTTGAAGGGGCAGTACATCGGTTTGCCGATGCAGCCGCAGAATTTTGACCGGGTCTACGGCAAAACTCGTTTGACCCTTACTCCTGGCAAATAAGCTGAACGTCAAAAGCCCCCCTAACCCTCTCCCTGAGGGAGAGGGGACTGATTGGGGGTTGCTGCAGGTCTACGCCGACCTGAAGGAGTTGTACCGAATCCGGAGTTAACTCGGTTCGCGCGTTGCCGAATCCATAATCGGCGCGGTTTTTCAGGTCGATGTCACTCGCCAGACGCCTCGGTCGGCCCCCTCTCCCTCTGGGAGAGGGCTGGGGTGAGGGTTGCTCTTCAAAGTCGATAGAACTTCCGGACACGCGCCAGCCTCATAGCTAACAAGCCCCCCATTCCTGGTAACGACATGGACCTTGTTATCGCCCGCCCCGAAGGTCTCTATTGCCCCGCCGGGGATTTCTATATTGACCCCTGGCGCCCCGTCGAGCGCTCGGTGATCACCCATGCCCACGGCGATCACGCCCGCACCGGCAACCAGCATTACCTGTCCAGCAGCGCCAGCGAAGGGATTCTGCGCGCGCGACTCGGGCAAGACATCAATCTGCAAACCCTCGCCTACGGCCAACGCCTGACCCATCACGGCGTCACCTTGAGTTTTCATCCCGCCGGTCACGTGCTCGGTTCGGCGCAAGTGCGTTTGGAATACGGCGGCGAAGTCTGGGTCGCGTCAGGGGATTACAAGATCGAACCCGACGGCACCTGCGCCCCGTTCGAACCGGTGCGCTGCCACACGTTCATTACCGAATCGACCTTCGGCCTGCCGATCTATCGCTGGCAGCCGCAGGCGCAGGTGTTCGGCGAGATCAATCAGTGGTGGGCAGCCAACATCGCCGCCGGCAAGGCCAGCGTGTTGTTCTGCTACTCGTTTGGCAAAGCCCAGCGGATTCTCCATGGCATCGACGAAAGCCTCGGCCCGATCCTCAGCCACGGCGCGGTCGAGCCGCTGAACCGTGTCTATCGCGACGCTGGCGTGTATCTGCCGCCGACGATCTACGCGGGAGACGTGAAGAAAAGCGACCCGATCATGCGTCAGGCACTGGTCATCGCCCCGCCCTCGGCAGGAGGTAGCACCTGGATGCGCCGATTTGGCGAGTACAGCGACGCATTTGCCAGCGGCTGGATGCGTTTGCGCGGCACCCGCCGGCGGCGCGGTGTCGATCGCGGTTTCGTCCTCTCCGATCACGCCGACTGGCCCGGCCTGCTGTGGGCCATCGAGCAGACCGGCGCGGAACGCGTGATGGTCACCCACGGCTCGATTGGCGTGCTGGTGCGGCATCTGCGCGAACAGGGTCTGGATGCCCAGGGCTTCAACACCGAATACGGCGATGACGAAGAAGAAAACATCGCCACCGAACCGACCATCGCCGAGCTGCCAGCATGAAAGCATTCGCCGAGTTGTACGCCGAACTCGACGCGACCACGTCAAGCAACGCCAAACTGGCGGCGATGCAGACCTACTTCGCCCGAGCCGAACCGCATGACGCTGCGTGGGCGGTGTACTTCCTGTCCGGTGGCCGGCCCCGGCAACTGGTGCCGGTGAGAATTCTGCGCGAACTGGCTGTCGAGATTTCAGGCTTGGAGCCGTGGTTGTTCGAGGAAAGCTATCAAGCAGTCGGCGACCTCGCGGAAACCATTTCGCTGGTGCTCGCGGAAAACCGGTACAGCTCTGACGCCGGTCTCGCCGAATGGATCGAAGAAAAGCTGCTGCCGCTGCGTGGTGAAACTCCGGAGTTCTTAAGCCGACAACTGCCGGCCCTGTGGGCGCAACTGGATCGATCAAGCCTGATGCTGTGCATCAAACTGATCACCGGCAGTTTCCGCGTTGGCGTCTCGAAACTGCTGGTCACCCGTGCCTTGGCGTCGATGGCCGGGCTGGACAGCAAACGCGTGGCGCAGCGTTTGGTGGGTTACACCGATCTGTCGAACCGACCGAGCGCCGCCAGCTACCTGAAACTGATCGCCCCGGAATCCAGCGATGAACATGCCCAGCGCGGCGGTCAACCGTACCCGTTCTTCCTCGCCCATGCCTTGTCGCAACCGGTGGAAGAATTCGAAGCCCTGATTGGTTCGGCCAGCGACTGGCAGATTGAATGGAAATGGGATGGCATCCGCGCACAAGTGGTCAAGCGTGAAGGCCGGCTGTGGATCTGGTCGCGGGGCGAAGAACTGGTGACCGAGCGTTTTCCCGAATTGGATGTGCTGGTACACGGCTTGCCCGACGGTACGGTGATCGACGGCGAAATCGTTGTGTGGAAAAGCACGCATCCGCGCACTGAAGACGCATTCGATCCGCAATCGACCGAGCCGCCGGCCGTGCAGCCCTTCGCTCTGCTGCAACAACGCATTGGCCGCAAGACTCTCGACAAGAAAATCCTCGAAGAGGTGCCGGTGGTGGTACTCGCCTACGACTTGCTCGAATGGCAGGGCGAAGACTGGCGCAACCAGCCGCAAGCGAAACGTCGGGCGCAACTGGAAGCGGTCATTGCGCGCTGCAACAGCCCGGTGCTGCTGGCCTCACCGGTGCTGACCGGCACTGATTGGTTCGACCTCGCCCGCCAACGCGAGTCTTCGCGGCGACTGGGTGTCGAGGGAATGATGCTCAAGGCGCGGGATTCGCTGTATGGCGTGGGGCGAACCAAGGACATGGGCGTTTGGTGGAAGTGGAAAGTCGATCCGTTCAGCGTCGATGCGGTGCTGATTTACGCCCAGCGCGGGCATGGCCGGCGGGCCAGTCTGTACAGCGATTACACCTTTGCCGTGTGGGACGGCCCGCCCGATTCGAGTCAGCGCGCGCTGGTGCCGTTTGCCAAGGCGTATTCGGGGCTGACCGATGAGGAAATGCGTCAGGTCGACAGCATTGTGCGCAAGACCACGGTGGAGAAATTTGGCCCGGTCAGCAGTGTGAAGCCGAGTCTGGTGTTTGAGCTGGGCTTCGAAGGTATTGCCCTGTCACGCCGACACAAGAGCGGGATTGCCGTGCGGTTTCCGCGAATGCTGCGCTGGCGACAGGACAAGACCGTGGATGAAGCGGATAGCTTGGCCACTTTGCAGGACCTGCTGGCCTGACCCCTTTTCCCGGCACAACACATGACGCGGCCACAAATCGGTGCACGCTTTGCGCAATGCCCATTTCCGTGCACTCAGTTCCCCTCGCCCCTCCCCGCCCAACCTTTTAAAACACTTGTTCGGGACTCTGGTTCGGAAATTGCTACTTTCTATAGGTCGTACGCGTTCCAGTAACAATAATTCTGCGCCACAAGCGCTCATATTGGTTCTTAGGGATTGAATAATGAAAAAAGCATTGCTGACCCTTTCTGCACTGGCGTTGTGCATGGCCGCTGGCTCCGCGCTGGCCAAGGAATACAAAGAGCTGCGCTTTGGCGTTGACCCTTCGTACGCACCGTTTGAGTCGAAAGCGGCCGACGGCAGCCTGGTGGGCTTCGACATCGACCTGGGCAACGCGATCTGCGCCGAACTGAAGGTCAAGTGCAAGTGGGTCGAAAGTGACTTCGACGGCATGATTCCGGGCCTCAAGGCCAACAAATTCGACGGTGTGATCTCGTCGATGACCGTGACCCCGGCCCGCGAAAAGGTCATCGACTTCTCCAGCGAACTGTTCTCCGGCCCGACCGCTTATGTGTTCAAGAAAGGTTCCGGCATCACCGCAGACGTCGCGTCCCTCAAGGGCAAAACCGTCGGCTACGAGCAAGGCACTATTCAGGAAGCCTACGCCAAAGCCGTGCTGGACAAGGCCGGCGTGAAAACCCAGGCCTATCAGAACCAGGATCAGGTGTACTCCGACCTGACTTCCGGCCGTCTCGACGCGGGCATCCAGGACATGCTGCAAGCCGAACTGGGCTTTTTGAAGTCGCCACAGGGCGCCGACTATGACGTCAGCAAGCCAGTCGACAACGAATTGCTGCCGGCCAAAACCGCTGTCGGTATTAAGAAAGGTAACACTGAGCTGAAAGCGCTTTTAGATAAAGGTATCAAAGCGTTACACGATGACGGCAAATACGCCGAGATTCAAAAGAAACACTTTGGCGATCTGAATCTGTACAGCGGCAAATAATGCCCCGGCGCCCATCCTCGATGGGCGCCTTTTCCATCCGCTCAGGTTGCTGATTTATGTTCGAAAACCTCTTACAAAATCTGGGGCTCTCTGCCTTCAGCCTCAAGGGTTTTGGCCCTTTGCTGTTGGAAGGCACCTGGATGACCATCAAATTATCGGCGTTGTCGCTGTTGGTGGCCGTGTTGCTCGGCCTGCTCGGCGCCAGTGCCAAACTGTCAAAAGTCAAACTGGTGCGCCTGCCCGCTCAGCTCTACACCACGCTGATTCGCGGGGTGCCGGATCTGGTGCTGATGCTGCTGATTTTCTACAGCCTGCAAACCTGGCTGACGTCCCTGACTGACTACATGGAATGGGAATACATCGAGATCAACCCATTCAGCGCCGGGGTGCTGACGCTGGGCTTCATCTATGGCGCGTATTTCACCGAAACTTTCCGTGGCGCGATCCTCGCGGTGCCGCGCGGTCAGGTTGAAGCTGCCACCGCTTACGGCCTCAAACGCGGCCAGCGCTTTCGCTACGTGGTGTTTCCGCAAATGATGCGTTTTGCCCTGCCGGGCATTGGTAACAACTGGATGGTGATGCTCAAGGCCACCGCGCTGGTGTCGATCATCGGCCTGGCCGACCTGGTCAAAGCCGCGCAGGACGCCGGTAAAAGCACCTATCAACTGTTTTACTTCCTGGTTCTCGCCGCGTTGATCTATCTGCTGATCACCAGTGCCTCTAATTTCATCCTGCGCTGGCTTGAACGCCGCTACGCCGCCGGTGCCCGGGAGGCCGTACGATGATCGAACTTCTGCAGGAATACTGGCGCGCCTTCCTTTATACCGACGGCCAGAACATCACCGGGCTGGCAATGACGATGTGGTTGCTCAGCGCTTCAATCTTCATCGGTTTTCTGGTGTCGATTCCGCTGTCGATCGCCCGCGTCTCGCCGCACTTCTACATTCGCTGGCCGGTGCAGTTCTACACCTATCTGTTCCGTGGCACGCCGCTGTATATCCAGTTGCTGATTTGCTACACCGGGATCTACAGCCTCGCCGCCGTGCGCGCGCAGCCGTTGCTCGACAGTTTCTTTCGCGATGCGATGAACTGCACGATCCTCGCCTTCGCCCTCAACACCTGTGCCTACACCACGGAGATTTTCGCCGGGGCGATCCGCAGCATGAACCATGGCGAAGTCGAAGCGGCCAAGGCTTACGGGCTGACCGGCTGGAAGCTGTATGCCTACGTGATCATGCCCTCGGCCCTGCGCCGTTCGTTGCCTTACTACAGCAACGAAGTGATCCTTATGCTGCACTCGACCACGGTGGCCTTCACCGCGACCATCCCCGATATTCTGAAAGTCGCCCGGGATGCCAACTCGGCAACCTTCCTGACCTTTCAGTCGTTCGGCATCGCCGCGCTGATCTACCTGACCATTACCTTTGCGCTGGTCGGCCTGTTCCGCCTTGCCGAACGCCGATGGCTGGCCTTCCTCGGCCCGACTCACTAGGACAACCCTGCAAATGCGCCACCTGATCCATGACTTGCTGGCCCCGCTGCCGGGGACCGCACGACAGATTCACAGCTTCCACTTCGGACCGGAGCAGGCCAAAGGCAAGGTCTACATCCAGTCCTCGCTGCACGCCGACGAACTGCCCGGCATGCTCGTCGCCTGGCACCTCAAGCAGCGTCTGGCCGAGCTGGAAGCGGCCGGGCGACTGCGCAGCGAGATCGTGCTGGTGCCGGTGGCCAACCCGGTCGGCCTCGAACAAGTGCTGATGGATGTGCCGCTGGGCCGCTACGAACTGGAGAGCGGGCAGAACTTCAACCGCTGGTTCGTCGACCTCAGCGAGGAAATCGGCAATGCCATCGAGGGCAAGCTGAATGACGATCCGCAGCACAACCTCGAACTGATTCGCACGCATCTGCGCAACGCCCTCGCCCGCCAGACCGCCAGCACGCAACTGCAATCCCAGCGCCTGATCCTGCAACGGCTGGCCTGCGATGCGGATATGGTGCTGGATTTGCACTGCGATTTCGAATCGGTGGTGCACCTCTACACCACGCCCGAAGCGTGGCCGCAGGTCGAACCGCTGGCGCGCTACATCGAAGCTCAGGCGAGCCTGCTGGCCACCGATTCCGGCGGCCAGTCGTTCGACGAATGCTTCACTTTGCTGTGGTGGCAATTGAAGGAGCGCTTCGGCGAACATTTCGAGATCCCGCTCGGCAGTTTCTCGGTGACCGTCGAGTTGCGCGGTCAGGGTGACGTCACCCATCCGCTGGCCAGCCGCGACTGCCAGGCGCTGATCGACTACCTGATCCAGTCCGATGCGATCGTCGGCGAGACCAAACCGCAGCCGCCATTGCCGTTCCCGGCCACGCCTCTCGCGGGAGTCGAGCCGGTGACCACGCCGGTCGGCGGCCTGCTGGTGTACACCGCCACGGCGGGGCAAGTCCTGGAAGCCGGGCAGCAGATCGCTGAAATCATCGACCCGATCAACGACCGGATCACCCCCATTCATTGCACCAGCGCCGGCGTGATGTACGCCCGCTCGCTGCGCCGCATGGCCACGGCCGGCATGGTCATCGCCCATGTTGCGGGCGCTGAAGCCTACCGCAGCGGCTACCTACTTTCGCCTTGAGGATGCTCGTCCCATGTACAAACTGACCGTTGAAGGCCTGCATAAAAGCTATGGCGACCATCAGGTGCTCAAAGGCGTTTCGCTCAAGGCCAAAACCGGCGACGTGATCAGCCTGATCGGCGCCAGTGGCTCGGGCAAAAGCACCTTCTTGCGCTGCATCAATTTTCTCGAACAACCCAACGATGGCGCCATGAGCCTCGATGGCCAGGCGATCCGCATGGTCACCGACCGCCACGGCATGCACGTCGCCGACGCCGATGAACTGCAACGTTTGCGCACGCGGTTGGCAATGGTATTCCAGCATTTCAACCTCTGGAGCCACATGACCGTGCTGGAAAACATCACCATGGCCCCGCGCCGGGTGCTGGGTTGCAGCAAACAGGAAGCCGACGATCGCGCCCGGCGTTATCTGGACAAGGTCGGTTTGCCGGCGCGGGTGGCGGATCAATACCCGGCGTTTTTGTCCGGCGGGCAGCAACAGCGCGTGGCGATTGCCCGGGCGCTGGCGATGGAGCCGGAGGTGATGTTGTTTGATGAGCCGACTTCGGCGCTCGATCCGGAGCTGGTGGGGGAAGTATTGAAGGTGATTCAAGGGCTGGCGGAAGAAGGCCGGACCATGATCATGGTGACCCACGAAATGAGTTTCGCCCGCAAAGTCTCCAGCCAGGTGTTGTTCCTGCACCAAGGTCTGGTGGAAGAAGAAGGTGCGCCCGAAGAGGTGCTGGGCAACCCTAAAAGCGAACGCCTGAAGCAATTCCTCAGCGGCAACCTCAAATAGCCACCTTCCCCTGTAGGAGCTGCCGAAGGCTGCGATCTTTTGATCTTGTTTTATAAAGATCAAGATCAAAAGATCGCAGCCTTCGGCAGCTCCTACACAGTCACCCTGATTAAACCTTTCGCCAACTGATGTGGTCACTGGAAGAACACCTCCAGAGCGCGCGCAGCCCGCATGGCGAAATCTCCCGACCTGGCAAAAATCTGGTTCAGCGCCCGCGACTGGAAGCCGTTCGCCTTTCAGAAACAGGTGTGGGCGGCGATCAAAAATGGCGAGTCCGGCCTGCTCCATGCCAGCACCGGCGCCGGTAAAACCTACGCAGTGTGGTTTGCCGCGCTCAATCGCTTCGCTCGCTCGCAGCCTGCCGTCGAAATACCGCGCAAACGCAAAGCCCCCGCCGAACCACTGACAGTCCTGTGGATCACCCCCATGCGCGCCCTCGCCGCCGACACCGCGCGCGCCTTGCAGGTACCGGTCGATGATTTGCAGATCCCGTGGAGCATCGGGCTGCGCACCGGCGACACCAGCAGCAGCGAACGCGCCCGGCAGAGCCGACGCCTGCCGACCACACTGATCACCACCCCGGAAAGCCTGACCCTGCTGCTCGCTCGTGCCGATGCGCAGGTGGCGCTGGCGAGTCTGCGCATGATCGTCGTCGATGAATGGCACGAACTGCTGGGCAACAAGCGCGGCGTACAACTGCAACTGGCCCTCGCCCGGCTGCGGCATTGGCAACCTGAGCTGATCGTCTGGGGCGTGTCCGCCACCCTCGGCAACCAATCCCACGCCGAACAAGTGCTGATCCCACAGGGCGGTGGCGTCAGCATTCAAGGACAAAGCGAAAAATCGCTGAAGGTCGACACCCTTCTCCCACCGGCCATCGAGCGTTTTCCCTGGGCCGGGCACATCGGTCTGAAGATGTTGCCGCAAGTGGTCGCCGAACTGGAGGCCTGCGCCAGCACCCTGGTCTTCACCAATACTCGGGCGCAATCGGAAATCTGGTATCAAGCGCTGCTGGAGGCGCGGCCGGACTGGGCCGGATTGATTGCCCTGCATCACAGCTCACTGTCTCGCGACACTCGCGATTGGGTCGAGCAGGCCTTGAAGAACGGGCTGTTGAAAGCCGTGGTCTGCACCTCAAGCCTGGACTTGGGCGTGGATTTCCTGCCGGTCGAGCGCGTGCTGCAAATCGGCTCGGCCAAAGGTGTTGCCCGCCTGATGCAGCGTGCCGGTCGCTCTGGCCACGCACCAGGACGCACGTCGCGGGTGACGCTGGTGCCGACGCACAGCCTTGAACTGATCGAAGCGGCCGCCGCCCGCGATGCCGTCGAACAACGGCGTATCGAACCACGCCTGTCACCGCACAAACCGCTGGATGTGCTGGTGCAGCATTTGGTCAGCATGGCCCTCGGTGGCGGATTTTTACCCGATGAGTTGTACGAAGAAGTCCGTGGCGCCTGGGCTTATCGTGACCTGTCACCCGCCGATTGGGCCTGGGCGCTGGCTTTCGTACGCCATGGCGGGATGTCTCTGACAGCCTATCCGGATTACCGCCGGGTCGAGCCCGACGAGCACGGCGTCTGGCGCGTACCGGATGCACGATTGGCACGACGTCATCGCATGAGCATCGGCACCATCGTCAGCGACGCGAGCATCCATTTGAAATTCTGGAGCAAGGGTGGCGGTGGCAAGCAGCTGGGCAGTGTCGAGGAAGGCTTTATCGCGCGGCTCAAACCCGGTGATGGTTTTCTCTTCGCCGGGCGTTTGCTGGAGTTGGTGCGAGTGGAAAACATGACCGCTTACGTCAAACGCAGCACCGCGAAAAAAGCCGCCGTACCGCGCTGGAATGGTGGGCGGATGCCACTTTCCAACGAATTGGCCGAAGCCGTGGTCAGGCGTTTCAGCGAGGCCGCGCAAGGCGAGTTTGTCGGCCCGGAAATGCGGGCGTTACGACCGTTGCTGGAAACCCAGATGCGCTGGTCGGGTTTGCCCACGACAGAAAACCTGTTGGCCGAAGTATTGAAGTCTCGTGAAGGCTGGCACCTTTTCCTTTATCCGTTTGCCGGGCGCCAAGTGCATCTGGGTCTGGCGAGCCTGTTGGCATGGCGCGTCAGTCAACGGCAGCCCGTGACGTTTTCCATCGCGGTGAACGATTACGGCCTGGAATTGCTCAGCGCTACGCCGATCGACTGGGCCGAGTATTTGAATACCGATCTCTTCAATGCTGATGATTTGTTAGCGGACGTTCTGGCCAGCCTGAATGCCGGCGAACTGGCGCTGCGGCGCTTTCGCGAGATCGCACGGATTGCCGGACTGGTCTTCGCCGGCTACCCCGGCGCACCGAAAAGTACCCGGCAGGTGCAGGCATCCAGCGGACTGTTCTTCGAAGTGTTCAAACAATACGATGCAGATAATCTGTTGCTGGCGCAGGCCGGGGAAGAAGTCCTACGGGAAGAACTGGATATTCGTCGCTTGGAACAGACACTGGAGCGGATCAACCAGATGAAACTGGACGTGCATCAGGTTAAACGTCCTACACCGCTAGGGTTTCCGCTGCTGGTGGAACGCATGCGCGAAAGCATGAGTTCGGAAAAACTCGCTGATCGCATCAGGCGAATGGTCGGTGATCTGGAGAATAGCGCCGACAAGGATAAATCCCGATGAATGCGCCCTACCCGGTGCGCCTGGCCGGCGAAGAACTTTGGCTCTTGCCGGAAAAAGCCCTGTACTGGCCGGCGCAGCAGGCATTGCTGATTGCCGATGTGCATTTCGGCAAAGCGGCGGCGTATCGCAGTCTTGGTCAACCGGTCCCGCATGGCACCACGGCGAGCAATATCGAAGTGATTGATCGGTTGTTGGCGAAGCTGCCCTGCCGGTTGTTGATCTTTCTCGGGGATTTCCTCCACGGACCTGGTTCACATGCGCCGGGCACGCTGGACGCATTGGCGCAATGGCGTGCGCGCCACGTTGATCTACCGATGACGCTGATCCGCGGCAATCACGACAAACGCGCCGGTGATCCGCCTGAATCGTTGAATATCCGGGTGGTGCCGGAACCGCTGCTGCTCGGGCCATTCGCCTTGCAACATGAACCGGACCCGCATCCTGAGAGACACGTGCTGGCCGGTCACGTACACCCGGTCTACCGGCTGCACGGCAAGGGTCGGCAGAGCTTGCGTCTGGCGTGTTTCAGGCTAAGCGAACGCGTCAGCCTGCTGCCGGCCTTTGGCGCTTTTACCGGAGGGTATCCGGTCGAGAAGGATGAAAGCTGCAGAATCTTCGTCATCGGTGATAACGAAATATGGCCAGTCAGTTGAAGTCTTTGCAGACCTCATCTGACTGGCCATTTTCACGGTTTATCAGGCGACAGGCGCCGGTGGCGGCTCGTCCGGAAGGGTCGGTTCGCCCGGCTCGGTCGGTTGTTCGTTAGGGGTATCTGGGTCGGGTTGACCGGGAATTCCGCCGGCCATGTTCAGTGGCGGATGCGCCAACAAGGACCAGGCCAATACGCCAATCTGATTGGGCTCGAGCCTTGCCAGTTCGGCAGTGATTTGCGGATCGATCTTCATAGGGCACTCCTCGGCGAAGGCCCGTTTTGCCGAAAGCAAAAACGGGCAGTACACCCCATAGAGTGTCTGCCCGCCAAAGAATTCCCGCGATCTGTCGGATGGACCGATCAGGTGCGCGGCAGGGTCACGCCACGCTGGCCCTGGTACTTGCCCCCGCGATCCTTGTAAGAGACTTCACATTCCTCGTCGGATTCAAGGAAGAGCATCTGCGCCACGCCTTCGTTGGCGTAGATTTTCGCCGGCAGGTTGGTGGTGTTGGAGAACTCCAGCGTCACGTGGCCTTCCCACTCAGGCTCGAGCGGCGTGACGTTAACGATGATGCCGCAACGCGCGTAGGTGCTTTTACCCAGGCAGATGGTCAACACATTGCGCGGAATGCGGAAGTATTCGACGGTGCTGGCCAGGGCGAAAGAGTTCGGCGGGATGATGCAGACGTCGCTGTGGACGTCGACGAAGCTGCCCGGGTCGAAATTTTTCGGGTCGACGATGGACGAGTTAATGTTGGTGAACACTTTGAAGTGGTTGGTGCAACGTACATCGTAGCCATAGCTCGATACACCGTAGGAGATCACACGGCTGTCGTCGCTGCCGCGCATCTGGCGCTCGACGAACGGTTCGATCATGCCGTGTTCCTGCGCCATGCGGCGAATCCACTTGTCCGATTTGATGCTCATGGCGGGGTGTCCTGAATAGCGAGGTGGAAAAATTCTGTCCGGCATCTTACCGGGCGCGCCGCCGGGTTCAAAGTGCGCGGTGCAATTCTCGCCGAACACCCATGAAATACGGGCTTTGGCGACGAACCGTCACACCGCCGATCCCGAAAACAGAGAAACCTTCGCAAGAAGCATTGGCACTTCTCGGAAACTGGGTTAAGGTGGCGTCACTGTGTTGCTTGTGTCACTGAGAATCTCTACACGATATGTTGAATTTCGATCCAACCATCTACAAGAATTTTTCCTGCTCTTTGCACTCAGTCTCGGCCAGGGTTCTTCCTGAGTCGCAGTTATCTTTGTTCAAGGAGTTACACCATGTCTAATCGCCAAACCGGTACCGTTAAGTGGTTCAACGATGAAAAAGGCTTCGGCTTCATCACTCCACAATCCGGTGACGACCTGTTCGTTCACTTCAAAGCTATCCAATCCGACGGCTTCAAAAGCCTGAAAGAAGGCCAACAGGTTTCTTTCATCGCTACCCGCGGTCAGAAAGGCATGCAAGCTGAAGAAGTACAAGTTATCTAACTTGTAGCTTCTTTAGAAAAGAGCCCCGCCCTTAAAAGCGGGGCTTTTTTGTGGGCGCCTGTTTTTCAGCTCGCAAAAAAAGATCGCAGCCTTCGGCAGCTCCTTGGATGTACATCAATCCTCTGTAGGAGCTGCCGAAGGCTGCGATCTTTTGCTTGTGCCTTACCAGGCTACGCCAAACCCTGCGGTGTAGCGGGTCTTGTTCAAGTCTGCATCGTTGGTGCCGCTGATGATGTCGCGCTCGGCCTTGAGGTTGAGCGAGGCCCAGTCGGTGACCTTGTAGCGCAGCCCCAATTCAGCATCCAGCGCGTAATCGGCAACACCGGACAGCGGCTTGCCCACTTCACCGTTGGTGAAGAACTCGACCTTCTTGCCGATCAGGTAGCGGTTGTAATCCCACTTCATGGCGACAGAATAGAAGTTGTCCTTGCTGCCATCGCGATACTCGTAATCGGTACGGTTGAGCAGCGAACCCAGCGAGAAAGCCCCCAACTCGTCATCCCAGAACTGATAGCCGGGACCGGTACCGACCACGCGCTGACGAGCCAGCTCTTCGATGTGATCGCGCTTGTAGTTCAGACGACCCTGCCAGAACCATTGATCGGTGAGGAAGCGGTCCAGTGCATATTCGGCGCGCCAATTGTCGGTAGTGGTCTCGTCGTCCTGCACTTCGCGGTTGTACTCGCCTTCGGCAGTATGGCGCCAGCGACCATGACGCGCGGTGGTCTTGAAGCCGACATCGTAGTCATCGGTGTCTTTCTCGGCGCGCTGATAGTCCAGCGCCAGGTCGACATTGCCCTTCCACACCAGATCCTCGACCACCGGTTTTGGCCTGAGAATCTGCTGAATGCTCGCCAGTTCCACAGTTTTCGGCGCCTCACCGTTGGCCAGGGTGACTTTGCCATCTTCGGCGGCCGTCAGCGACTTGGACACTTCACCGGTGTAGGCGTCCTGCTTGACCAGCAAGTGCTGATCGCTGTCCAGGGTTTTGACCTCTTTCCAGTCAATCGTAACCGCACCGGCGTACTTGGTCTGGATCAACAGCTTGCCACCGTCGAACACGGTGATAGTGCCGCTCAACTTGTCACCGTTCTTCAACCAGACGGTGTCGGCAAGCAGGGGCGTGGACGCACTGAAAACAGCAAGGCACAACAAGGATCTGGACAACATAAGCGAATCTAAGGCTCAAGTTTGCGAAAAAGGTCGGCATTATCCGTAGGAATAAGACCCTGACAAGGACTGACCGGACTATTTCTGATGAGTTCATTTCTCAACTGGCTGATCACCGATTACTCTGAAAGCCATCAAACTGTTCATGCTCAGGAACCGCGTACGTGAAAGACCCGCTCGACAGCGTAGAAAACGATGCGCAAATCCGACGCACGGCGCTCTACTCGACGCTCGCCCAAGTGCCAGAAGGCAAAGTCGTCAGTTATGGCCAGCTAGCTGAACTGGCCGGGTTGGGGCGCGCCGCGCGCTGGGTCGGCCGCACCCTGAGTCAGTTGCCAGGCGATACCAAACTGCCCTGGCACCGCGTGCTGGGCGCCGGCGGTCGGATCAGCTTGCCGGTGGGCAGCCCGTCGGGCGATGAACAACGGGCCCGATTGCGCATGGAAGGCATCACCGTCCAGAACAATCGTGTGGATATTCAGCGCCATGGCTGGCGTCCGGTAGAGCACAGCGGTTAGAGTGCGCGCTTTGTTTTCGCAATCTTGAGGCAGACTTCAGCCCATGCCCCGTAAAACCTGGCGCGCCGCGCTAGCCGCTTATGCCAGTCCTTCGACGCTCGTGCTGTTGTTGCTCGGTTTCGCCGCCGGCCTGCCGTACATGCTGGTGTTCTCTACGCTTTCCGTCTGGCTGCGTGAAGCCGGTGTCGCCCGTGAAACCATCGGCTATGCCAGCCTGATCGGTCTGGCCTATGCGTTCAAATGGGTCTGGTCACCTTTGCTCGACCAATGGCGCCTGCCGTTGCTGGGCAAGCTTGGCCGTCGCCGTTCGTGGCTGGTGCTTTCGCAGGCGCTGGTGATCCTCGGCCTGATCGGCATGGGTTTCTGCGATCCGCAGAAGCATCTGTCCTGGCTGATCGCCATTGCAGTCGTCGTCGCTTTCGCCTCCGCCACTCAAGATATCGCGGTGGATGCCTATCGCCTGGAAATCGCCGAAGACAATCGCCAGGCCGCCCTCGCCGCCAGTTACATGTCGGGTTATCGCGTGGCTGCACTGCTGGCGACTGCCGGCGCGTTGTTCTTCGCCGAAGGCTTTGGCTCCACGGGCTTCAACTATCAGCACTCTGCCTGGGCCGGCACTTACGCGCTGTTCGGCGCGCTGATGATTCCCGCGCTGCTGACCACGCTGTTCATGCGCGAGCCACCGGTACCGCTGCGCACACAGTTGCAGGCCGGGCGCTACACCTTCATGCATCAACTGATGTCGGTGTTTGTGCTGATCGTCTTGCTGGTCTCGGTACCGGCGATGTTCACCCAGCTCTACAACACTGATTTCGCCAGCGTGCTGTTCGGTGACATGAGTCCGCTTGACCTGCTGCTGGAAGACCGCGCCTTCCTGCGCGCGATTCTCTATACGCTGCTCACCGGCCTGTGTCTGTCGACCATGGGCCGTCGCGGCCTCGCACCGGTGCTGACACCGGTCAATGACTTCATTCTGCGTTATCGCTGGCAGGCGCTGCTGCTGCTCGGCCTGATCGCCACCTATCGGATGTCGGACACGGTGATGGGCGTCATGGCCAACGTGTTCTACATCGACCAAGGCTTTACCAAGGATCAGATTGCCAGCGTCAGCAAGATTTTCGGCCTGATCATGACACTGGTCGGCGCCGGCATGGGCGGCCTGCTGATCGTGCGTTTTGGCATTCTGCCGATTTTGTTTATTGGCGGCATCGCTTCCGCAGCCACCAACCTGCTTTTCGTCATGCTCGCCGACATGGGCCCGAACCTGCAGATGCTGGTGGTGACCATTTCCCTCGACAACTTCAGCTCGGGCCTGGCGACGTCGGCGTTCGTAGCCTATCTGTCGAGCCTGACCAATCTGAAATTCTCGGCCACGCAATACGCACTGCTCAGCTCGATCATGTTGCTGTTGCCGCGCCTGATGGGCGGCTATTCCGGGGTCCTGGTCGAGAAGTTCGGTTACCACAGCTTCTTCCTGATCACCGCCCTGCTCGGCGTGCCGACGTTGATTCTGATCGCCCTGCACTGGTTTCAGGAAAGCCGCCGCGAAGGCCCGACGCCAACGCCCGAGCCTGTGCCGACGCCGGTCACAGAAGAATCGTAAGACGTTTCGGCAACGGCGGGAGGAATCCCGCCGTCGTGCCTCCCCACTGACCTCACGCCTGTACGTCGGCAAAACTCGCCGGTACACTGCGGAGTCATTTCCAGTCATAGCAACCGACAACGGCCAACCATGCGCACCAGTCAATTTTTGCTCGCCACACAGAAAGAAACACCTTCCGATGCGGTCGTGATCAGCCACCAGCTGATGTTGCGCGCCGGCATGATCCGCAAGCTCGCCTCCGGCCTGTACACCTGGCTGCCCATGGGTCTGCGGGTTATGCGCAAGGTTGAAGCCATCGTTCGCGAAGAGATGAACGCCGCCGGCTCTCTGGAAGTGTTGATGCCGAGCACCCAACCGGCCGAGCTGTGGCAGGAATCGGGGCGCTGGGAAGAATACGGCCCTGAGCTGCTGCGCATCAAAGACCGCCACGGTCGCGACTTCTGCGCGGGCCCGACCCACGAAGAAGTGATCACCGATCTGATGCGCAACGAGTTGAGCAGCTACAAACAGCTGCCGATCAACCTGTATCAGATCCAGACCAAGTTCCGTGACGAAATCCGCCCACGCTTCGGTTTGATGCGCGGCCGCGAATTCATCATGAAGGACGCGTACTCGTTCCACGCTGATCAAGCCTCGCTGCAGGTCACCTACGACCGCATGCACCAGGCCTACTGCAACGTGTTCACCCGCCTGGGCCTGAAATTCCGTCCGGTTGAAGCCGACAACGGTTCGATCGGTGGCGCTGGCTCGCACGAATTCCACGTGCTGGCCGAGTCCGGCGAAGACGATATCGTCTTCAGCAACGGTTCCGACTACGCAGCGAATATCGAAAAAGCCGAAGCCGTGCCACGCGAAACTTCGCGCGCCGCTGCGACCGAAGAGCTGCGTCTGGTCGACACCCCAGACACCAAAACCATCGCGGCGCTGGTGGAGAAATTCAATCTGCCGATTGAGAAGACCATCAAGACCCTGATCGTGCGTGCCGAAGAAGAAGGCAAGCTGATCGCACTGGTCATCCGTGGCGACCACGAACTCAACGAAATCAAGGCTGCCCAGCAACCTGGCGTCGCCAGCCCGCTGGTCATGGCCACCGATGCCGAACTGCGTGACGCCATCGGCGCCGGCGCCGGTTCCCTGGGCCCGCTGAACCTGCCGCTGCCAATCATCATCGACCGCTCGGTCGAGCTGATGAGCGACTTCGGTATCGGCGCGAACATCGACGACAAGCACTACTTCGGCGTGAACTGGGAGCGTGATCTGCCAGTTCCGACCGTGGCTGACCTGCGCAACGTGGTTGCCGGCGATCCAAGCCCGGACGGCAAAGGCACGCTGGAAATCAAACGCGGTATCGAAGTCGGCCACATCTTCCAGCTGGGAAACAAGTACAGCAAGGCGATGAAGTGCGAAGTGCTGGGCGAGAACGGCAAGCCAGTGACCCTGGAAATGGGTTGCTACGGCATCGGCGTTTCCCGCGTGGTGGCAGCTGCCATCGAACAGAACAACGACGAAAACGGCATCATCTGGAGTGACACCCTGGCGCCGTTCCAGATTGCTCTGGTACCGCTGCGCTATGAAACCGAGCAGGTGCGCGAAGCCACCGACAAGCTGTACGCCGAACTGACGGCGGCCGGCTTCGAAGTGCTGCTGGATGATCGCGACAAGAAAACCAGCCCGGGCATCAAATTCGCGGACATGGAGCTGATCGGCATTCCTCACCGGATCGTGGTCAGCGACCGAGGCCTCGCCGAAGGCAACCTGGAATACAAGAGCCGTACCGAAGGCGAAGCGCAAGCATTGCCGGTGGCCGACGTATTGTCCTTCCTGCAGGCCCGTATCCGCCGCTGAAACCAGATAGAGACGTCATGTTCAAGCGAAACACCTTAGGCCTCGGTGGCACCGCCCTGTGCGGTGCCCTGCTGGTCAGCGGCTGTGCCAATCACATGTCACAACGCAGCGAGCACGAAGAGCGGGTCGAGCGAAAGTTGCTCGACCATAGCTTGCAGATTGATGTCGGCGAGCCTAAGGAGCTTGAGCTGCCGCAGCGACGCGTGAAGATCAACGAACAGAAGACTTTTGAAGTCACCGAGTTCGAAGTGACACGTCGCTACGATCGCTACACGCCTTACCAGCCTTGGCGGGAGGTCTACGAGATTCCGCTGGGTGCGGTGGCCGTAGTCGGTGGCGTCGGCGCCAACGTGGTCAATGTGTTCGCCCTCGGCAACCTGCCGGACAGCATCACCAAGGACTGGCTGAGCTACGGTTTTGCCGGGCTCAACCCGTTCATGAACGTACAGTCCAACGGTCGTGCACAACAGAACCTCGCCGGCATCGATGAAGTCCAGCGCGACAAGCGTACGGAGTATTCGAGCCTGCCGTGGAGCGAGCGGCCAGTGCAGGTCAAGGCTGGCAAGCAGACCTTTGACATGACCACCGATCGTAATGGTGTGCTGCGTCTGAACCTGCTCGACAGCCCGTTTGCCGAAAATGACCTCAACCATGTCGGCAAATTGCAGATCAGTGTCGAAGACGCCAAGGATGACGTGCACTCTGATTCGTCGCTGATGATCAGCAGTCATCTGCGCGGCAAGTTACTGGAAGCGCACGGGCTGATTTACGACGACCTGGAAGACGACGAAGTGAGCCAGTGGGTGCACCGGGTCAAACGCCTGTCGGAACTGGGCCTGGAAGAAGAAGCCAGCGAGCTGGAACAAAGCCTGATCGAACTGACGCGCAACGATCCTGAGTTACAGACTGAGTTTCTCAAGTCGCTGACCAAGGATGCCGGGCGTCTGGTGGCGGATCCCGGGCCGAATTAAGGCCTATTAAAAGATCGCAGCCTTCGGCAGCTCCTACATTGGAACGCGTTTTCCTGTAGGAGCTGCCGAAGGCTCGGGCCGCGTTCGGACGATCTTTTGACTTTAACGTTCGAACAACTCCATCTGCTCAAACCCGCCGCGCAAATCCTCCAGCCGCACCCCAACCCCCAACAACCGCACCGGTTTCCCGCCGCGATTGAACGCCTGCGTCAGCATCAACTGATAACTGCCAAGATCCCGCCCTGCCCCGGCCTGCTCGAGCGTCGTCTGGGTAAAGTCATGAAACTTCACTTTGACGAACGGCTTGCCCGGCCGATAACTGCTGTCGATCCGCGCCATACGGTTTTTCAGGGTTTCCAGCAGCTCTGGCAGTTTGTCGAGGCAACTGCGCAGATCCGGCAGATCAACGTCGTAGGTGTTTTCCACGCTGATTGACTGACGCCGACTGTCGTTGTGCACCAACCGGTCATCGATCCCACGGGCGAGACTCCACAGTCGCTCGCCAAAACTGCCAAATTCGCGCACCAGCGCCAATTTGTCCCACTCGCGCAACTGCGAGCAGTCAACGATGCCGAGCTTGCCCAGCTTATCGGCCGTGACCTTGCCGACGCCGTGCAACTTGCTCACCGGCAAACCGCTGACGAAATCCTCCACCTGATCCGGGGTAATAACGAACAGCCCGTTGGGCTTTTTCCAGTCGCTGGCGATTTTCGCCAGAAACTTGTTCGGCGCCACACCCGCAGACACGGTGATGTGCAATTGATTGGAGACGCGCCGACGGATGTCCTGAGCGATGCGCGTGGCACTGCCGCCAAAATGCGCGCTATCGGATACGTCGAGATAAGCCTCATCCAGCGACAACGGCTCGATCAGGTCGGTGTAATCGGCAAAAATCGTATGAATCTCTCTCGAAGCCTCGCGATACGCCTCCATACGCGGCTTGACGATGGTCAGGTCCGGGCACAGTTTCAAGGCATGCCCCGACGCCATCGCCGAACGCACGCCATAGGCCCGCGCTTCATAGTTGCAGGTGGCAATCACCCCGCGTCGGTCCGCCGAACCACCCACCGCCAACGGCTTGCCGGCCAGGCGCGGGTCATCGCGCATCTCTATGGCGGCGTAAAAGCAATCGCAGTCAATGTGGATGATTTTTCGCTGAGTCATGTCAGAAAAGGAAACGTGGCGAACCGGATCGGCAGTATCTCACTGACACCTGTATATAGCACCAGTGGTATGAATGTTCTTTCCAGGCGGTAGGAAATGTCCGTTGAATTTATTTTATCAATCGACGAGAGGCCTCCAATAGAGCTGAAAGCCTTGCTCCACCTGCCCTGCAGCGCGAAAAACACCCGAGAAAAAGCGCTAACCGATTGAACCTCAACAGATTTTATCCAGATTGCGGGTTGACACCCCGGCGTTCCTCTGTAGAATGCCGACACACAGACGCGGGATGGAGCAGTCTGGTAGCTCGTCGGGCTCATAACCCGAAGGTCGTCGGTTCAAATCCGGCTCCCGCAACCAAACATCAAAAAAGGCTACTCGAAAGAGTGGCCTTTTTTGTGCGCGTCTGTTTTGTCGATTTCCTCCTCTTATAGAGAAGCAATCGCCAAACAGGAATTCTTTGCATTTCCGAAGCTTAACGCGCTACCTGCGACCGTTTGACGCTATTTCACACTTATTTGACCCTTTCCGGGATTAGCGGTTGACACCCCGTCGTTCGTCTGTAGAATGCCGCCACACAGACGCGGGATGGAGCAGTCTGGTAGCTCGTCGGGCTCATAACCCGAAGGTCGTCGGTTCAAATCCGGCTCCCGCAACCAAACATCAAAAAAGGCTACTCGAAAGAGTGGCCTTTTTTGTATCTGTTGAAAAAGTCCTTTCGCAACAATGATCTGTCACTGTGCAGTGAACGCTTGGGATCTTCAGAAGTACTCACTTGCGACTATGCTTGAGTCGCAGGCAAGACGTCTGCAATCCAGGAACTGCCCTCGCCGATACCCGGTGAGAGGCGTAGTATTTTGTGATTATTTTTTTCTACAGGGATTGGTAACTTGGCTGGATACCTCCATCCTGTCGCGCACAATCCAAGAGGTGATTGATGCGCGCCAACTCGTCTGATCCACAAGACACCGTCACAGCGGAACATCCGATCAAACCCGAGCGTTTGCGCTTGCTGGATCGGTTGAGCAAATACCGACAACCGATTGGTCTGGCGGTGACTTTGCTGTTGTTCGCCATTGCGCTGATTGCCTGTCGTCATCTGCTCGCCGAACTCGATCTCGATGCACTGCACGACTCGATTCTCGACGTGCCGAAACCCGCCCTGCTCGGTGCGTTCGGCGCGACCGTGGTCGGCTTCATTATTCTCTTGGGCTACGAATGGTCGGCCAGCCGCTATGCCGGCGTGACCCTGCCACCGCGCACATTGGCGCTGGGCGGATTCACCGCGTTTGCGATTGGCAATGCGATCGGTCTGTCGTTGCTGTCCGGTGGCTCGGTTCGCTACCGCTTATATGCACGACTGGGTCTGGGGGCGTCGGAAGTCGCGCACATGACCTTGTTCGCCAGTCTGTCGCTGGGCTGCGCCTTGCCGCCGCTGGCGGCACTGGCAACGCTGAGCGACCTGCCTGCTGCCTCGCAGGCGCTGGGATTATCCGAAGGTCTGCTCGGCACAGTTGCCGCTGTAGTGCTGGCGCTGGGCGCAGTACTGGCTATTGGCATCTACCGTCGGCGCCTGCCGGAACAACCGTTGCGCGACAACCTGCTGGTCAGGGTTGGTCGCCGCACGCTGCGTTTGCCTGGGCGACGCCTGACGTTCCTGCAACTGATCATTACCGCCCTCGACGTTGCGGCTGCCGCCACCGTTCTCTATCTATTGCTGCCGGAAGCGCCACCGTTTGGTGCGTTCCTGCTGGTGTACCTGTTGGCATTGGCGGCTGGCGTGCTCAGCCATGTACCCGGTGGCGTCGGTGTGTTCGAAGCGATTCTGCTGGCCGCCTTCGCCGACAAACTCGGTGCCGCACCACTGGCCGCGGCGCTGCTGCTGTATCGCCTGATCTACGTAGTGCTGCCACTGCTGGTCGCCTGCGTATTCCTGCTGATCAACGAAGGTCAGCGCCTGTTTCAAACCCAGACCATGCGCGCAGCGTCTGGTCTGGCCGCGCCGATTCTGGCGGTGCTGGTGTTCCTGTCCGGTGTGGTGCTGCTGTTTTCCGGCGCTACTCCCGAGATCGACACGCGTCTGGAGCACATCGGCTTTCTGATCCCGCATCGTCTGGTCGACGCTTCGCACTTCGGCGCCAGCCTGATCGGCGTGCTCTGCCTGATGCTCGCTCAAGGCCTGCGTCGTCGCCTGTCGGCGGCGTGGATGCTGACCACCATTCTGCTGCTGGTCGGCGCCCTGCTCTCGCTGCTTAAAGGCTTCGACTGGGAAGAAGCGACGCTGATGACCCTGACGGCTGCGCTGCTCGGCGTGTTCCGCCGTTCGTTCTATCGCCCGAGTCGTCTGACCGAACTGCCCTTCTCGCCTTTGTATCTGGTGGCCAGCCTGTGCGTCCTCGGTGCATCGACGTGGCTGCTACTGTTCGCCTATCAAGACGTGCCCTACAGCCACCAACTGTGGTGGCAGTTCACCCTTGATGCTGACGCACCGCGTGGCCTGCGTTCGCTGCTCGGCGCTGCTGTGCTGTTGCTGGTGATCGCGCTGACCTGGCTGCTGCGCACCGCACGCCCGGTCATTCATTTGCCGACGCCCGACGAACTCGATCGCGCGGCAAAGATCCTGATGGCCTCGTCACAACCCGACGGTGGCCTCGCGCTGACCGGTGACAAGGCGTTGCTGTTTCACCAGAACGACGAAGCGTTCCTGATGTACGCACGCCGTGGCCGCAGCCTCGTGGCGCTGTATGACCCGATCGGCCCCGGCCAGCAACGCGCCGAGATGATCTGGCAGTTCCGCGACCTCTGCGATATTCACCATGCCCGCCCAGTGTTCTATCAGGTGCGCGCGGAGAACCTGCCGTACTACATGGACATCGGCCTGACCGCGATCAAATTGGGCGAAGAAGCCCGGGTCGATCTGCATCGCTTTGACCTGGAAGCCAAGGGTAAAGAGATGAAGGATCTGCGTTACACCTGGAACCGTGGCACCCGCGATGGCTTGTCGCTGGAAATCCACGAGCCCGGTCAGGCGCCGATGGATGAGCTGAAAGTTATTTCCGATGCGTGGCTGACCGGCAAGAACGTGCGCGAGAAAGGTTTCTCCCTCGGCCGTTTCAGCGACGATTACCTGAAGCATTTCCGCATCGCGGTGATTCGCTTCGAAGGTCGCCCGGTGGCGTTCGCCAACCTGCTCGAAACTTATAGCCATGACCTGGCCAGTATCGACCTGATGCGCGCGCACCCGGATGCGCCGAAGCTGACCATGGAATTCATGATGGTCGGCCTGATTCAACACTATAAGAGTCACGGATACGCGCGCTTCAGCCTGGGCATGGTGCCGTTGTCGGGGTTGCAACCTCGGCGTGGTGCACCGCTGACCCAGCGTCTGGGCTCGATGGTTTTCCGCCGTGGTGAGCAGCTGTACAACTTCCAAGGCTTGCGCCGCTTCAAAGACAAGTTCCAGCCTGACTGGGAACCCCGTTATATGGCCGTGCCCGCCGGACTCGATCCGTTGGTGGCGCTGGCCGACACTGCTGCCCTGATCGCGGGCGGCTTGACTGGATTGGTGAAACGCTGATGATTCAACGCTCCCTGAAGTACATCCTGGCCGCACTGATCGTGCTGGCCGTGATTGCCGGCGGCGGTTTCTGGTACCTCAAACGTCCGGCACCGGAACCGACCGTAGAACAGCTGACCCCGGCCGATGGCGCCGCCATGACCCGCGTCATCCCGGGCACCAAGCCCAAGGCGCAGGTGCTGGTCGCGGTCAACGACGACCAGAAACTCAGTGAAAAACAACTGACCACCCTGAGCCGCAGCGCCTCGGCGCAGATCGTTCAAGTGATTCTGCCCAAGGACTGCCTGCTGCAAAGCCGCGCCCTGCAATCGGGCCTGCGTGAACTGAATGGCCCGGCCACTTTGGTCAGCGGTATCGGCCCGGGTGCTGTGCTCGCATGGCGCTGGTTGGCGGAACAGAAAGACGACAAGGCCCAAGCCATCTCCGTCGACCTCGCTCTGGAAAAAGGTGGCTGCACGCACCTGCTGCCGAAATCCGCCGCCCACGGCCACTGGCTGGCAGCGTGGAACGACAACCCGGACGACGCCAGCGCAGGTTTCGTGCGCGATCAACCGAACGCCGAAACCAGCATCAGCGACTACGACATCAACCTGCCGCAAGTGCTGAACAACGAGCTGCGCAAGATCCTCGTCGGCGGCGACAAGGCCAACGGCGGTCTGGCGATCCCGGTGGTTGAAGTGCCGGCCGGTCAAGCCAAAGACACCGTGACCCTGTTCCTCTCCGGTGACGGCGGCTGGCGCGACCTTGACCGCAACGTGGCCGGTGAAATGGCCAAGATCGGTTATCCGGTCGTCGGCATCGACACCCTGCGCTACTACTGGCAGCACAAGAGCCCGGAGCAAAGCGCGCTGGACCTGACCGAGCTGATGCAACACTACCGGCAGAAATGGGGCACCAAACGCTTCATCCTCACCGGCTACTCGTTCGGTGCTGACGTATTGCCAGCGATCTACAACCGCTTGCCAGAAACCGAGCAGCAACGCGTCGACGCCATCATCCTGCTGGCCTTCGCCCGCACCGGCAGCTTCGAAATCGAAGTCGAAGGCTGGCTGGGTAACGCCGGCAAAGAAGCCGCCACCGGCCCGGAGATGGCCAAGCTGCCAGCGGCCAAGGTTGTGTGCATCTACGGTGAAGAAGAGACCGATGAAAGTGGCTGCACGGACAAGACTGCAGTCGGCGAAGCAGTGAAACTGCCTGGCGGCCACCACTTCGACGAGAACTACCCAGCGCTGGCCAAGCGTTTGGTGGACTTGATCGAGAAGCGCCAGAGCAAGGACTCGGTCGCCGAAGAGTGATCTGAGCCCCCACAAAAAGCCCTCGCAACTTCACGGTTGCGGGGGCTTTTTACATTTCAGCAGCCACCAGAATCCCCTGTGGGAGCGAGCCTGCTCGCGAAAGCGGTGGGTCAGTTTACAGATTCGCCGACTGACACTACGCCTTCGCGAGCAGGCTCACTCCTACAAGGGATGGCGCTGGATTCAGACAACGCGTCAGTCTCGCCGGCCAAGCTGAACATCTATCCACGTGACATCATCGTCGCCAACGCTAATGTCGCTATCCGGCGCCGCCAACAAACTGCTTTGCTGCACTTGGGTCAAGTCCGCCCAAAAGCCATCCGTGACAAATACCAAGCGCTCAACAGCGTCCAGTGCACAACAAACAAAGTCAGGGTTCGGGCCCCGATTGATCTTCAAGCATCGCGTTACTGAATGTCGAGCTGGATCTTGCGCCAACTCACAGTGCGAACGGTCGCGCCGCCAATTGGCCTTGCAGTGAGGTGGCGTAATCCACTCGATGGCACCCGCCAGCGTCACAATCCCGCATGAACAGTCTCCCTCGTATGCAATGGTGAGTCGGCCATGAGCGACCAAGCCAATCAGGTAACAGATGGCTCCCGTCTGATCAGCAGGCAACGACGCATGAAAATCCGACAGTATTGAAACCAATAGGCGCTCAACAGCTGCGGGTTCTGCAGGATAGCTCCCCTGCTCCATCTGTGTGGAATGAGCCGCCAACATGCCGCTTACGAAGCTTTCAGCCAACTGTCCACTGCCGCGCCTCGAAGTGCCATCCGCGACAACAAAAAACCCACTGCCACCCTCACAGGTCGCTCCGGCATAGTCATTATTTCCTCTGCTGGCTTGCCCAGTGATTGATCGGGAGTGGTATCTCATGCGTTGACCAGCGCTTTCATACGCCTGTGAATAATCTGCCCTCTGCCTGGATTCGCCTGCACCGAGCCTGAACTTTCGATCACGTAGCCAACCCCATCGAGCGCCATCAGCTTCTGGACTCCCTCTGTGATGAACGCCTTGAGGTCCTTGTCAGCTTGGCCCACCTCCTCCAACAGCTCAGGCCGACCATCGATCAAGATGATCATGTCCTCGACATCCTTGTGATAAGGATCGCCATTTCCCCGACCGGCGAAAGCTTCCAGTTTCGTCGCGAGAAAATAAGTGGGCTGGAATATCTGGATGACAGTGCCGCTGGGCAGGGTGAATTTATCCGCCCTCGCCAGCCCCTCGACGAACCAGCGGTTGGCATAGCCGAGCACTGCAGGGTCGGAAGGCATGACATCCACGACAACGTCATTGAAGCGAAAACGACAATTGACCTCGTCCTCACCCGTGATCTTGAATCCCTTGGCCGCCAGCCGTTCGGTGAGATGGTTCCAGGCGCTGATACCGGCCAGCTCGATCACTAGATCAACGTCATCAGTGAAACGAATGTCGTCCAGCACTGCTGTATCTGTAACCAGCATGGCGGTTGTGCAACCGCCAACAAAAGCAACTTCGGCGAGAAACGCCTCCCCCAAGCCTTCAGCCACGAACTCAATGAGTTCGTAGTTGTGATCCGCGTTTGACGACATGTTATTTCAGCCCCATCCCTGCCTTCAGAATACTGACTGCCACACCACACTCACGCGGTCCACCCAGACGGATTGCATCAGCGAGCGCCAGATAGTGGTAAAGGATCCGGTCTTTTTTCACCGCTTCCGGCACTGTTTTGTAAAGCGGCTCTATCGCTTGGCCTCGCTCGGTTCCATGCGCATCCGGCCAGACCGGAATCAAACCACCCGCACTCTTGATGCTTTTGGACAGCGCAGGCGCCGCAAAGCCTGTGGGTATCCCACGAACCATCGCGCCAGGCTTGACCGGGAAGAAGTACTTCAGCGCGTGCTCGGTAATTTTCAGCAGTTCCCGGCGGTGCACTTTGGCAAGCCCGGTGTCGTAATCATGAATGAGCAATCCAGATTCCCGGCACCGGGCGAGAGCATTTGAGACTTCGCTTTTGCTCAGCCCGAGAGAGGCAGACAGCGCACGCAGAGAGTAGCGGTCGCTCCAACTTGTCAGTGGTGGATCAGATGCTGGTTCCGCCCATCCCTCCCAGCCTGACCCATCAGCGAAAGGCGAATCGAATTCGCGGCGCTGGAAGAGTGTGTCTTCCCCATCAGTGGAATAGGTGACCAATGGCTTCCCCACACTCTCCCCTGCGGTCATTCGGCTGACGACATAAGGCCTGAGCAGCTCTTCGACCCTGTCCGAATTCGATTCCGCCTCCATCTCCCCCAAGAGATTCTCTTCCTGAGCATGGAGACTGGCCATCTTGAACAAAAGCAAAATGTCTTGACTCTTCATCTAGCTCCAAACCTCAAGTGTCCACATTCCATAAAACGTGGACACTTGTCTCACTACCCAGGGAGAGTCGTCAAGCCCTTGGGTGGATCACTTATTGCGGCATACCTTGCCCGCATATCGTCATGGCTGATTGCTTGGGCCAGATCAAAGATGAGCAATCGTTCACTGGCCTTCTTTTCGATCCGAAGGCACCTCGGTTCATCCTGTGCTTCTTTTTGCGCTGATGCTGTCATACGTACCTGAATGCTTTGTACACGTCGGTTCGTGCGTGACGTTTAGTATCGTTTACTTCCAGTCTCGCAATATCAGATGACGCCCACAGACCTTGTAGGCAAACTCCGAAACTCGTGTTTGGACGCTCTGCCGCTCTATTGCGCTGTTTTTCGACGGGATACTCTCCGGACGTCGCTGACCCATTCAGCGATCGGGTGTGGTAACCCGGAGAAACCATCGCAACAGCGCGCTCCTCAAGTTATGGCGGCTGTGCGTGGGACGCTTTCGGGCGTGCCGGTTTCCTTGGTTCCCGGTTTACCACCCTGCGTACAGTTGCCTCCCTTTCGCGTGGTAACGAAAGTCGCGGCACTTCGAACCAAGGAGTAACACGATGACCGAAACTGACCTGCACAGACTTGCAAACGCTAAAACCATCGGCTTCACCCCCTTCCTCTACAACTCGGATCAAGCGTTCTTCAACGTCCGCGCCGGCATCCCGATCATTGATGCCTTGTCCCAATCCTCCGACCTGCTATCCCTCGCTAAATCCTTCGCTGAGGATGCTGCCTTCATCAGAGATACCGACCGCCACGCTTGGGCGGCGCATTACCTGACGGTGATGGGCAAAGCCTTGATTGATGATGTGATTCAGGCGCTGATGCCGCGACCTGCGCGGACGAATACCGAATCTGAAGCTGAAGCTGATCTGTCTGAACGCACCTCTTGATTCAATCCAATACCCTGTGGGAGCGAGCTTGCTCGCGAATGCGGTGGTTCAGCCACCACATGCTTCGACTGACACTACGCCTTCGCGAGCAGGCTCGCTCCCACAGGGAATCAGCGGTGGTTTGAGGATTGGGCACAGGCACAAAAAAGCCCCCGACAGCCTCGAAGCTGACGGGGGCTTTTGAGTTGCGGCCAGGCTTACATTTCTACCTGCGTGCCGAGCTCAATCACCCGGTTCAACGGCAAATTAAAGAACCTCAAGTTCCCATTGGCATTCTTCAACATGAACGCAAACAGCGCTTCACGCCAACGCGCCATACCCTCAAGTTTCGAGGCAATCACCGTTTCGCGGCTGAGGAAGTAGGTCGTACGCATCGGGCTGAAGTCCAGATCATCCAGATGACACAGCTTCAGCGCCTGTGGCACGTCCGGCTCGTCGGTGAAGCCGAAGTGCAGGATCACCCGGAAGAAGCCCTCGCCGTGCGCTTCCACTTCGAAGCGTCGCGATGGCGGGACGCGCGGGATGTCTTCGTAGACCACCGTCAGCAACACCACTTGCTCATGCAGCACTTGGTTGTGCAGCAGGTTGTGCAACAGCGCATGCGGCACGGCGTCGGAGCGTGCGGTGAGGAACACGGCGGTGCCCTGCACCCGATGCGGCGGTTGTACGCGGATGCTGCTGATGAAGATCGGCAGCGGCAGCGCGCCTTCGTCGAGGCGTTCGACCAGCAGTTGCTTGCCGCGCTTCCAGGTGGTCATCAGCACGAACAGTGCGATACCGGCAATGACCGGGAAAGCACCGCCCTGCACAATCTTCGGCACGTTGGCAGCGAAGTACAGACCGTCCACCAGCAGAAAGCCCAGCAGCACCGGCACCGCAAGGATCGGTGGCCATTTCCACAGCAGCAACATAACCGCTGAAACCAGAATGGTGGTCATCAGCATCGTGCCGGTCACCGCCACGCCGTAGGCCGAGGCCAGTGCGCCGGAGGATTCAAAGCCCAGCACCAACAGGACCACGCCAACCATCAGCGCCCAGTTCACCGCGCCAATATAGATCTGGCCCTGCTCGTCGCTAGAGGTGTGCTGGATGTACATGCGCGGGATGTAACCGAGCTGAATCGCCTGACGGGTCAGGGAGAACGCGCCGGAAATCACCGCTTGTGAAGCGATCACCGTGGCCAGCGTCGACAGACCGACCAGCGGAATCAACGCCCAGCTCGGTGCCAGCAGATAGAACGGGTTGCGCGCCGCCTCGGGGTTTTCCAGCAGCAAGGCGCCCTGCCCGAAGTAGTTGAGCACCAGCGCCGGCAACACCAGAATGAACCAGGCGCGGGCAATCGGCTTGCGGCCAAAGTGGCCCATGTCGGCGTACAGCGCTTCGGCACCGGTCAGCGCCAGCACCACGGCGCCGAGGATCGCCACGCCCATGCCTGGATGAACGACGAAGAAATTCACCGCCCATATCGGATTCATCGCATGCAGCACTTCTGGCGTGTGGCTGATGCCGTACACACCGAGGGCGCCGAGGACGAGGAACCAGGTGACCATGATCGGCCCGAACAAAATGCCAATCCGCGCCGTACCGTGTTTCTGAATCAGAAACAGCGCCACCAGCACCACCAGCGACAGCGGCACCACCCAATGGTCGATGCCATCGAATGCCAGTCCCAGACCTTCAATCGCCGACAGTACGGAAATCGCCGGGGTGATCATGCTGTCGCCATAAAACAGCGCCGCGCCGATCAGTCCGCACACCACCAGCAACGAACGCAATTTCTTGCGATGCCCCGCCGCGCGACGAGCCAGTGCGGTGAGCGCCATGATGCCGCCCTCGCCCTGGTTGTCGGCGCGCAGCACGAACATCATGTATTTGATCGACACGACCCAGATCAGCGACCAGAAGATCAACGACAGAATGCCCAGCACGCCGTCATGGTTGACCGATACGCCGTAAGCGCCGGAAAACACTTCTTTGAGGGTGTACAGCGGGCTCGTGCCGATGTCGCCGTAAACTACCCCGACCGCCGCGACCAGCATGCTCAGCGGCTTGGTGGCCGAACCCTCGGCGCCTGCCGCATGACTACTTGCCTGACCCATCCAACACTCCTACTTCTCAGAACCGGCTTCTTTGAATGAAGCACTATGCTTTGTGGTGCAGCATGCGCTGTTTTACCTGTTGTTACAGACGTTTTGTTGACTGTAAAAAATTGGTAAAGCTCAACGGCGCGAAGCATAGCGCAGCACTCGTCGTATTTCCCTGCATAAAGCTGGTCAAGTGCGTTGCTCGCCGCTAGAATTGCGCACTTTTTGATCAGAGGCGCGCCCTAAGCGCCCGTCCGTCGGCTTTCGCACCAAGAAAGCGATGTCACAAAATACCGAGGTTAGACATGTCCACCACTCCTGCGCCGGCCAATCCAAAGGTTGGCTTTGTATCTCTGGGTTGCCCGAAAGCACTGGTCGACTCCGAGCGCATCCTGACCCAGCTGCGCATGGAAGGCTATGACGTGGTGTCTACCTATCAGGACGCCGACGTTGTAGTCGTCAACACCTGCGGTTTCATCGATTCGGCCAAGGCTGAGTCGCTGGAAGTGATCGGCGAAGCGATCAAGGAAAACGGCAAGGTGATCGTCACCGGTTGCATGGGCGTGGAAGAAGGCAACATCCGCAACGTGCACCCGAGCGTGCTGGCCGTGACCGGTCCGCAGCAATACGAGCAAGTGGTCAACGCTGTGCACGAAGTGGTGCCACCGCGCAAAGATCACAACCCGCTGATCGATCTGGTGCCGCCGCAAGGCATCAAGCTGACCCCGCGCCACTACGCCTACCTGAAGATTTCCGAAGGCTGCAACCACAGCTGCTCGTTCTGCATCATCCCGTCGATGCGCGGCAAACTGGTCAGCCGTCCGGTCGGTGATGTGCTCGACGAAGCTCAGCGTCTGGTCAAATCCGGCGTCAAAGAGCTGTTGGTGATCTCGCAAGACACCAGCGCCTACGGCGTTGACGTGAAATACCGCACCGGTTTCTGGAACGGCGCGCCGGTGAAAACCCGCATGACCGAACTGTGTGAAGCGCTGAGCACCCTCGGCGTCTGGGTCCGTCTGCACTACGTTTACCCGTATCCGCACGTTGACGAGCTGATCCCGTTGATGGCCGCCGGCAAGATCCTGCCGTACCTGGACATCCCGTTCCAGCACGCCAGCCCGAAAGTGTTGAAGTCGATGAAACGCCCGGCGTTCGAAGACAAGACCTTGGCGCGGATCAAGAACTGGCGCGAAATCTGCCCGGATCTGATCATCCGTTCGACCTTCATCGTCGGCTTCCCGGGCGAAACCGAAGAAGACTTCCAGTACCTGTTGAACTGGCTGACCGAAGCCCAGCTCGACCGCGTCGGCTGTTTCCAGTACTCGCCGGTTGAAGGCGCTCCGGCCAATGATCTGGACCTGGAGATCGTACCGGACGAGGTCAAGCAGGATCGTTGGGATCGCTTTATGGCGCACCAGCAAGCGATCAGCTCGGCGCGCCTGCAAATGCGCATCGGCCGTGAAATCGAAGTGCTGGTCGACGAAGTTGATGAGCAAGGCGCTGTTGGCCGCTGCTTCTTCGATGCCCCGGAAATCGATGGCAACGTGTTTATTGATAACGGCAGCAATTTGAAGCCGGGCGACAAGGTCTGGTGCAAGGTGACTGACGCTGACGAATATGATCTGTGGGCTGAGCAGATCTAAGGTCAAAAGCCCCTCACCCCAGCCCTCCCGAAACGTCGGACCGCCCGTAGGGAGAGGGAGCTGACCGTGTTGTTCTTTCGAATTACACCGACCTGAACGTTCGAGTCGGGCTCAGGTTTTGAACAGCACAAAGATCAGCTCCCTTCCTCCTCGCCCCCTTGGGGGAGAGGGTTGGGGTGAGGGGGAGAGATCTTGCTGGCGACAGAAGTATCCAGCCAGACACCGCAACAAATACAGAAAGCCCCACTCTTTTTACAAGATGCGGGGCTTTTTTACGGCTATCGTTTAGCGGGGGACGGACTCCCTTGAAACGGACAAGAGGCAGACGGGCATGCGTCACCACTCGGTTATCCATACGCCGAAACTCAGCGATTATCAGGAACTGACCCGGGTCTGGGAGGCCTCGGTCCGCGCCACCCATGATTTTCTGCCGGACAGCTATATCGAGCTGCTGCGCAATCTGGTGCTCACGCGCTATCTGGATGCGGTGATGCTGATCTGCACCAAGGACGCCGACCAGCGCATCACCGGGTTTGCCGGGGTCGCGGCGGGGAAGATTGAAATGCTGTTCATCGATCCAGATTATAGGGGTCAGGGCTTGGGCAAGAAGCTGCTCAACTACGCGATGCAGCATCTGAATGCCGATGAGCTGGACGTCAACGAACAGAACCCGCAGGCCTTGGGGTTTTACTTCAAGCAGGGTTTCGAGGTGATCGGCCGCTCGGAGGTGGATGGCATGGGCCAGCCGTATCCGTTGCTGCACATGCGCCTGCGACAAAACCAACAACGCTCAAGCCACGCCTGACACACAACCGTACCCCTGTAGGAGCTGCCGAAGACTGCGATCTTTGCTTTTTAAAGATCAAAAGATCGCAGCCTTCGGCAGCTCCTACAAATGGAACCGGGCTTAACCGGCGCCACACAGGTACAATGCCCACCCCTTTTTTGTTACGGCCCTGTCATGACTGACCCGATTCGCCTCTCCAAACGCCTCATCGAACTGGTCGGTTGCTCCCGCCGGGAGGCCGAGCTGTTCATTGAGGGCGGCTGGGTCACCGTGGACGGCGAAGTGATTGACGAGCCGCAATTCAAGGTCGGCGACCAGAAGGTCGAGCTCGACAAGGACGCCAAGGCCACCGCGCCGGAGCCGGTGACCATCCTGCTCAACGCTCCAGCCGGCATGGACGTCGACACCGCCATGCAATCGCTGAGCGCCGAAACCCTTAGCGAAGAACACCGCTTCAGCAAACGTCCTCTGCGCGGGCACTTCCTGCGCCTGACCGCCAGCGCCGACCTGCAAGCCAAGGCCAGCGGTCTGCTGGTGTTCACCCAGGACTGGAAGATCCTGCGCAAGCTCACTGCCGACGCCGCGAAGATCGAGCAGGAATACATCGTAGAAGTCGAAGGTGACATGGTCGCCCACGGCCTCAATCGCCTGCAGCACGGCCTGACGCACAAGGGCAAGGAACTGCCGCCGGTCAAGGCCAGCTGGCAGAACGAAAACCGTCTGCGCTTCGCCATGAAGAACCCGCAGCCCGGCATCATCGCCCAGTTCTGCGAAGCCGTCGGCCTGAAAGTCATCGGCATCCGCCGCATCCGCATCGGCGGCGTCTCGATCGGCAAGGTCCCGGTCGGGCAATGGCGCTACCTGTCCGGCAAAGAGAAGTTCTAAGACTTCCACTGCCGCCGCACATTCCGGCAGCGCGCCCGCGTGCTGCCCACAACGCTTATCAGGATTACTCACATGATTCATAACGACGTATTGCGCAGCGTGCGCTACATGCTCGACATCAGCGACAAGAAGGTTGTCGAGATCATCAAACTCGGCGGCATGGAAGTAGCGCTCGCCGACGTAGTGACCTGGCTCGACAAGAAAGAAGAAGACGAAGAAGGTTTCGTGCGCTGCCCGGACGAAGTCATCGCACACTTCCTCGACGGTCTGGTGATCTTCAAGCGCGGCAAGGACGAAAGCCGTCCGCCGCAGCCGATCGAAGTGCCGGTGACCAACAACATCATCCTGAAAAAGCTGCGTGTGGCCTTCGAACTGAAAGAAGACGACATGCACGCGATCCTCAAGGCTGCCGAGTTCCCGGTGTCCAAGCCTGAGCTGAGCGCGCTGTTCCGCAAGGTAGGCCACACCAACTACCGCCCGTGCGGCGACCAGTTGCTGCGTAACTTCCTCAAGGGTCTGACCCTGCGCGTTCGCCCGGCCTGATCCTCTCTGCGGTGGCGATCAATGGTCGCCACCGCAACGCATGACCGTTCATTCCCTCCGAAAATAGTGGCTCCGCTTTTTGCGGCTGACGACTAGGGTGTACTGATCCCTAATCCTCAGGACTCGCCATGCACTCGTATTTCTCCCTGCAAGGCCGCACCGCTCTGGTGACCGGCGGCACCCGTGGTATCGGCAAAATGATCGCCAAGGCCTTTGTCGAGGCTGGCGCCCGCGTCTATGTCTGCTCGCGCGACGCCGAAGCCTGCCATCAAACGGCTGAAGAACTCAGCGCCTTGGGCAAGTGTCATGGCGTGGCGGCGAACCTGGCGACCGAAGAAGGTGTGCAGGAACTGGCCGCGCGCTTGGGCGAGCAGATCACGCATCTGGATATTCTGGTGAATAACGCCGGCACCACGTGGGGCGCGCCGCTGGAGAGCTATCCGGTCAAGGGCTGGGAAAAGGTCATGCAGCTCAACGTGACCTCGGTGTTCACCTGCATCCAGCAGTTTCTGCCGCTGTTGCGCAAGGGTGGTTCGGCGGCGAATCCGGCGCGGATTATCAATATCGGTTCGGTGGCGGGGATTTCTTCCTTCGGCGAGCAGGCGTATGCCTACGGGCCGAGCAAGGCTGCCCTGCATCAGTTGTCGCGGATTTTGGCGCGGGAGCTGGTGAGCCAGCACATCAACGTCAACGTGATCGCGCCGGGGCGGTTTCCGAGCAAGATGACGCAGCATATTGGTAATGATCAGCAGGCATTGGCTGAGGACACGGCGCTGATTCCGATGAAGCGTTGGGGACGGGAGGAGGAGATGGCGGCGTTGGCGATCAGTCTGGCGAGTACGGCTGGGGCTTATATGACGGGGAATATTATTCCGCTGGATGGTGGATTCAGTTTGTAGATCGGCGGTGCGGCCTTCGCGAGCAGGCTCGCTCCCACATTGGATCTGTGTCATGCACACAACCCCTGTGGGAGCGAGCCTGCTCGCGAAGAGGCCAGGCCTACCAGCACCAGACTTGAGGCCCGCCGGGTTATCATGCCCACCCCTGCCCTGCTTCGAATGCAAACCATGACTTACAGCGTCTCCCCCATCGGCTTCGTGCGCTCCTGCTTCAAGGAGAAATTCGCCATCCCCCGCCAGCCACAACTGGCTCCCGCCGCCCGTGGTGTGCTGGAACTGGTGGCGCCGTTCGATCAGGGTGACGCGGTGCAAGGCCTGGAACAGGTCAGTCATGTCTGGCTACTGTTTCTGTTCCATCAGGCACTGGAAGAAAAACCGCGCCTGAAAGTCCGCCCACCACGCCTGGGCGGCAACAAATCCATGGGCGTGTTCGCCACCCGCGCGACTCACCGCCCTAACGGCATCGGCCAGTCGGTGGTGAAACTGGACAAGGTCGAAGCCAATCGGCTGTTCATTTCCGGCATTGATCTGCTGGACGGCACGCCGATTCTCGACATCAAGCCCTACGTGCCTTACGCCGACATCATTCCCGACGCCGCCAACAACATCGCCAGCGCTGCGCCACATTTGATCGACGTGCAGTGGACGGACTCAGCCCTGAAACAAGCGCACACACACGCCCAGCGCCTCGACGAGCCGCTGGTTGAGCTGATTGAACAGTGTCTGGCGCAGGATCCACGCCCGGCGTATCAAACCCCGGCACCGGAACGCGAATACGGTTCGCAGTTCTGGGATCTGGATGTGCGCTGGCATTACCCGACGCCTGAGCAGATCCGCGTGCTCGAAGTCATTCCTGCCAAGGCGTAACCCCGAAAACGAAAAAGCCCGCGCTGCCTTCTCAGGCAACGCGGGCTTTTTGCTTTTCTGTAGGAGTGAGCCTGCTCGCGATAGGGCTGTGTCAGTCGACATCCATCTTGACTGATCCATCGCTATCGCGAGCAGGCTCACTCCTACAGTTTTGGGGCTTACTTCTCGACGAACGCACGCTCGATCAGGTAATCACCCGGCTCGCGCATCCGCGCCGAGATCTTCAGGCCAAAGCTGTCGAGCACTTCGCTGGTCTCGTCGAGCATGCTCGGGCTGCCGCAGATCATCGCGCGATCGTCCTGAGGGTTGATCGGTGGCAGGCCGATGTCGCTGAACAGCTTGCCGCTGCGCATCAGATCGGTCAGGCGGCCCTGATTCTCGAAAGGCTCGCGGGTCACGGTCGGGTAGTAGATCAGCTTGTCACGCAGCGCTTCGCCGAAGAACTCGTTCTGCGGCAGGTGCTCGGTGATGAATTCGCGGTAGGCGACTTCGTTGACGTAACGCACACCGTGAACCAAGATCACTTTTTCAAAGCGCTCGTAGGTTTCCGGGTCCTGAATCACGCTCATGAACGGCGCCAGGCCAGTGCCGGTGCTCAGCAGGTACAAGTGTTTGCCCGGGTTCAGGTCGTCCAGAACCAGGGTACCGGTAGGCTTCTTCGAGATGATGATCTCGTCGCCTTCCTTCAAGTGCTGCAGCTGCGAGGTCAGCGGGCCGTCCTGCACCTTGATGCTGAAGAACTCCAGATGCTCTTCCCAGTTCGGGCTGGCGATCGAGTAAGCGCGCATAAGCGGGCGGCCGTTAGGCTGTTGCAGGCCGATCATCACGAACTGACCGTTCTCGAAGCGCAGGCCCGGATCGCGGGTGCACTTGAAGCTGAACAGAGTGTCGTTCCAGTGATGAACACTGAGGACACGCTCGTGGTTCATGTTGCTCATGTACGTTTGACTCCTGGAGATTGGGTCTGCGCTGGCTTTGGAAGGCGACGGTGCGCAATTGCATCGCATTCTAATAGCGACGACAATATCTGTTAACTGGATTATTAAGATAAGGGTTATCGGTTATATCGATATGCGATTTACTCTCCGTCAACTGCAAGTCTTCGTCGCCGTCGCCCAGCAGGAAAGCGTATCCCGTGCTGCGGGTCTGCTCAACCTCTCGCAGTCGGCTGCCAGCACCTCGATCACCGAGCTCGAGCGCCAGTCCAGTTGCCAGTTGTTCGACCGCGCCGGCAAACGGCTGAGCCTCAACGCCCTCGGCAAACAGCTGTTGCCGCAAGCGGTGGCGCTGCTCGATCAGGCCAAGGAAATCGAAGATCTGCTCAACGGCAAATCCGGTTTCGGCTCGCTGTCAGTCGGCGCCACGCTGACCATCGGCAATTACTTGGCGACGCTGCTGATCGGCAGTTTCATGCAGCGCCACCCGGAAAGTCAGGTAAAGCTGCACGTGCAGAACACTGCCAATATCGTGCAACAAGTCGCCCACTACGAAATTGATCTGGGTCTAATCGAAGGCGATTGCAGCCACCCGGACATCGAGGTGCAGAGCTGGGTCGAGGATGAACTGGTGGTGTTCTGCGCGCCGCAGCATTCATTGGCCCAACGCGGCAGCGCGAGCATGGAAGAGTTGACTCACGAAGCGTGGATTCTGCGTGAACAGGGTTCCGGCACGCGGCTGACCTTTGATCAAGCCATGCGCCACCATCGCAGCTCGCTGAATATCCGTCTCGAGCTGGAACACACCGAAGCGATCAAACGCGCGGTGGAGTCGGGGCTGGGGATTGGCTGTATCTCGCGGCTGGCGCTGCGTGACGCGTTCCGCCGTGGCAGTCTGGTGCCGGTGGAAACGCCGGATCTGGATCTGGCCCGGCAGTTCTACTTCATCTGGCACAAGCAGAAGTACCAGACTTCGGCGATGCGCGAGTTTCTCGAGCTGTGCCGCGCTTTCACCGCCGGGGTGCAGCGCAGCGACGAGATCGTTTTGCCGACGATCGCTTAAAGCAGAATCACCGCCCACACCAGCGCGATCATGCTCAGTGCCACGAATTGTGCGGCGCTGCCCATGTCCTTGGCGTTCTTCGACAGCGGGTGCAGTTCCAGCGAGATGCGGTCGATGGCCGCTTCCACGGCCGAGTTCAGCAACTCGACGATCAGCGCCAACAGGCACACGGCAATCAGCAAGGCCTGTTCGACACGGCTGACATTAAGGAAGAACGTCAGCGGAACCAGCACCACGTTCAGCAGTACCAATTGGCGAAACGCTGCTTCACCGGTGAAGGCCGCGCGCAGGCCGTCCAGCGAATAACCAGAGGCGTTGAGAATACGTTTCAGGCCAGTCTGGCCCTTGAAAGGTGACATAAAGTAGAAACCAACCAAAAAGGAGTGGGAAAGCTAGATCAACAAAAGTCAAAAAAGCGTGAAGACGCCAGCCTTTATTGGCTCGGAATTGACTCAAGTTGTTGCAGCAGTAAAGCCGCTTGCGTGCGGGTGCGCACATTCAACTTGCGAAAGATCGCCGTGACGTGGGCCTTGATGGTCGCTTCCGACACGCTCAGTTCATAGGCAATCTGCTTGTTCAACAGGCCTTCGCAGACCATGGTCAACACGCGGAACTGCTGCGGCGTCAGGCTGGCGAGGCCATCGCTGGCAGCCTTGGCTTCGTCGGAAACGGCAACGGCTTCGAACGCCTGTGGCGGCCAGAACACGTCGCCATCAAGCACTTTGCGCACCGCTTGCTGAATCACGCTGAGGTCGCTGGATTTTGGAATAAAGCCACTGGCGCCGAACTCGCGGGATTTGACCATCACCGAAGCTTCTTCCTGCGCCGAAACCATCACCACCGGAATCTGCGGGTACTGGCCGCGCAGCATGACCAACCCGGAAAACCCGAAAGCGCCGGGCATGTTCAGGTCCAGCAGGACCAGATCCCAGTCGGCTTTTTCGGTCAGGCGGGTTTCCAGTTCGGCGATGCTTGCGACTTCGACCAAGCGTACATCCGGCCCGAGGCCCAGCGTCACCGCTTGATGCAGGGCGCTACGAAACAGAGGGTGATCATCGGCAATCAGGATGTCGTATGTGGCCATTTTTCAAATGATCCTGTTTTTGATGGCAGACCCGGTGCATTCCGGTCTGGCCAAAGCAACTCAAGATGCCGCTTTCGAGCGATATCCACAGGGGCACGTTCAACGCCAATCAACAGCAAACACGGCGTTTCAAACCTTGGCCGCACCCTAATCGGCGCCAAGCATGCCCAGCGAAGACGGGGTGGTCAAGCAGCACGGCCGCTGGCTTGTACAGTATGGGCCACTATTGGGCCAACTCCGGCTGCGGCTTTCGTATATAGGGCAGCAACTCAGCGTGGGCTGGCGTCGACTCATTCATGTCCAACTGCTGTTTAGCGCCAAGGTAATGCTGGCTGAACACGTCGAAATAGGCGTCCAGCGCAGAAGCCGCGTCGCTGTCACCGGCCAGTTCCAGGCACAGCGCCGCGACTTCGGCAGTGCACAGGTGCTCGCTGCGGGTCGAACGGCGCAAGCGGTAGCGTGAGAGTTTGTCGGGCAGCAGGCTGAGGATTGGCAAACGGTCGAAATACGGACTCTTGCGGAAAATCTTCCGCGCTTCGGTCCAGGTGGCGTCGAGCAGAATGAACAATGGGCGCTTGCTGCTATCGATGGCGACGGTGTTGGTTACTCGCGAGGGCTCCACGTATTCGCCGGGAAACACCAGATACGGTTGCCATTGCGGGTCATTGAGCAGCGCCAGCATCTGCGGATCGGGCTCGGTACGCGACCAGATAAACGCATGGTTATCGCGCACCACGTCAGCAATCAGCCAACCGGTGTTGCTCGGTTTGAACACTTCCTTGCCGGTCATGATCAGGCACACGCCCGACCGCGTCTCGACACTAGGTCGCCAGGCGCACAGGCAATGGCTGATGATCACCCGGCAGTCGCGGCAACGCTCGGAGCGAAAGCCACGGGCCTGAATCGGCTTGATGCCTTCATCTTCGCGCTGATCGCGCAAACGGGCGACGGCGTTGGGGGCATGGTTCATCGCAGGCAGCGCCGGCAGACAGGGAAACTCGACACGAACAACACTCGTCAGGGCAATAAAGGCCGGCAGTTTACCAGAGCGACGGGCGCAAGCCTGTACCCTCCCGACCGGCTCCCCTATAATTCGCCGCCACTGAACGCACAGTCACGTGGCTGGTCGAACCACCAGTCACTGAACCAGGAGAGTTTCATGCTGCGCCTTATCGTTCCCACCGCTGCCATTCTGCTGGCGTCGTCCTTCACCGCTCAGGCTGCCTCCCTGAGTGAGCAGAATCTGAACCGCGAGCTGCGCAACGTCGCCGCCCAAAGCAGCGTCGGCACGCCACGCGCCATCAGTGAAGACATTCTTGATCAGGGCTTCACCGTTGAAGGCACGCAGTTGATCAACCACCTGAGCGTGCAGAAAAGCCACGCCGACAAGATGCGCGCTGACCCTAAAGCCGTGTATTTCCAGTTGGGCGCTTCGGTGTGCAACAACCCGTCGTTCCGCAAGCTGATGGCCAAGGGCGCGATCATGCGTTACGACTTCACCGAAGTGAAAACCAACAAAGCGATCGGCTCCGCCAGCTACCAGGAATCGGATTGCCCGAAAGCCGGTCCGGCGAAAAAGAAGTAATCATCGCGAATTGGCGCGCCGCTGTTCATCCTCGGCGCGCAGTTCGGCCAGCAAGGCCTGTAAATAGTGTGAGCGGCGCTCGCCGCCGGCCAAGCGCCGGCAGCACTCTTCTTCGAGACTGAGATGATTGGTCTCGGCTGATGCCTTCAACATTCGATACAACTGCGTATCGATCTCCAGAATCACTCTGGCCATGTGTCCCGCCTCCTTGCCACCCGCAAATCCTTGAATCGCGTGCACCGTGACGCAAAGCTGTCGTACGACGCCTGTAAGTTAGTTAATCAGAGGGATTGCCGCTCGGCGCAGGTTCGGACGAGCGGTGAAGGAACCGGCGAACAATCAATAAACAGTTGCCAGGCAAAGCGTTGCGGCGCAATGATCAAGTCAGCGCAAATGCGCGCAAGGGTCTAGATTCAGAGTATTCCCGATCATTTTTCAACGGCAGGAAAGGAACTGCTGATCGTGTGTTTTTTGCAGCGCGGCACTGACGCCGCTCGTCAGGGCCATCCGCTCTGTGCAGAAGGAGACGTTGAATGCCTTACCAACCGAATGACCTCTTGAGCCGTCATTTTCAGGAAAGCGGCCCCGACCTCATCTGTAAGGTCGAAGAACAACTCAGCCGTGTTTCCCCCAACAGCCCGAACATTCCCATCTACCGCGACATGATCCTGACCGTGCTGCGCATGGCCCAGGAAGACCACAACCGCTGGAACGCCAAGATCACCCTGCAGGCTCTGCGCGAACTGGAGCAGGCGTTCCGGGTGCTGGAGCAATTCAAGGGCCGACGCAAAGTCACGGTGTTCGGCTCGGCGCGTACACCAGTCGAACATCCTCTATATGCCATGGCCCGAGAACTCGGCGCGGCGTTGACCCGCTCGGGGATGATGGTCATTACCGGTGCGGGCGGCGGCATCATGGCCGCAGCCCATGAAGGTGCCGGCCGTGATCACAGTCTCGGTTTCAACATCACCCTGCCCTTCGAACAACATGCCAACCCCACTGTCGATGGCACCGGTAATCTGCTGCCGTTCCACTTCTTCTTCACGCGAAAACTGTTTTTCGTCAAAGAAGCCGACGCGCTGGTTTTATGCCCGGGCGGTTTCGGCACGCTGGATGAAGCACTGGAAGTACTGACGTTGATCCAGACCGGTAAAAGTCCATTGGTGCCGGTGGTGCTGCTGGATGCACCCGGCGGCACATTCTGGCAAGGCGCGATGGACTTCATTCGCCAGCAACTGGAGGCCAACCGCTACATCCTGCCTACCGACATGAAACTGATGCGGCTGGTTTACACCGTTGAGGAAGCGGTGGAACAGATCAACCAGTTCTACAGCAACTTCCACTCCAGCCGTTGGCTCAAGCGTCAGTTCGTGATTCGTATGCATCACAAGCTCAGCGATCAGGCGCTGGCGCACATGCAGGAAGCGTTCGCCGATCTGTGCCTGAGTGACCAGTTTCATCAACACGACTACAGCGGTGAGGAACACGATGAAGCGCAGTTCAGCCATCTGGCGCGGCTGGCCTTCGCCTTCAATGCCCGCACTCACGGGCGCCTGAGGGAGTTGATCGACTACATCAACCTGCCGGAAAACTGGGCTCAGTCAAAACCGCAAACAGCACAACGTTCGCGCGAACCCTTCAAGGTAATTTGAGGGCAAAAAAAAAGGCCCGCTATTTTCATAGCGGGCCGTTTTTATTGAAGCAGTTTAATCGTCCATCCCTCGACCGCTGAACAAGCGGTTGATCATCTCCATCGAAAACCCCCGATAGGCCAGGAACCGACCTTGCTTGGCCCGTTCCTTCGCATCAATCGGTAAATGCCCGGAGAACTTCCGGCGCCAGGTGTCCTGAAGTTGTTCCTGCCAACTGATACCGCTTTCGCGCAGGGCGAGTTCGATATCGGCGCGCTGTAAACCGCGCTGGCCCAGCTCTTCGCGAATTCGCAGAGGGCCGTAGCCGGAACGGGCACGATAGGAAACAAAGCTTTCAAGGTAACGGGCTTCGGAAAGCAGTCCCTCTTCCGTCAAACGGTCGAGGGCTGTTTCGATCATCTCCGCCTCGGCGCCGCGCTGACGCAATTTGCGCGTCAACTCGACTCGACCATGCTCGCGGCGTGCAAGCAGGTCCATGGCGGTGCGTCGCACCGCGACGAGGGTATCGAGTACGGCGGTGGTCATCGCTGCAATCAGATGTCAGCGTCGGCCAGGTCGTCTTCAGTCTCTTTGACTGCAGAGGCCTTGGAGTCGATCACTGCTGGAGTAAGCAGCTTGTCACGAAGTTGCTTCTCAAGCTTCGCGGCGATTTCCGGATTGTCTGCCAGGAACTTGGCCGAGTTAGCCTTGCCCTGACCGATCTTGGTGCCTTCGTAGGCATACCATGCGCCGGACTTCTCGACGAAACCGTGCAGCACACCCAGGTCGATCATCTCGCCATTGAGATAGATGCCTTTGCCGTAAAGAATCTGGAACTCAGCCTGACGGAACGGCGAAGCGACCTTGTTCTTCACAACCTTGACGCGGGTTTCGCTGCCGACCACTTCGTCGCCTTCTTTCACCGCGCCGGTACGGCGGATGTCGAGACGAACCGAGGCGTAGAACTTCAGCGCGTTACCACCGGTGGTGGTTTCCGGGCTACCGAACATCACACCGATCTTCATACGGATCTGGTTGATGAAGATCACCAGGCAGTTGGCGTTCTTGATGTTACCGGTGATTTTACGCAGCGCTTGGGACATCAGACGGGCTTGCAGGCCCACGTGCATATCACCCATTTCGCCTTCGATTTCAGCCTTCGGCACCAGTGCAGCTACGGAGTCGACGATGATCACGTCAACGGCGTTGGAACGCACCAGCATGTCGGTGATTTCCAGCGCCTGTTCACCGGTGTCCGGCTGGGACACCAGCAGGTCGTCGACGTTAACGCCCAACTTGCCGGCGTACTCAGGATCGAGGGCGTGTTCGGCGTCGACGAATGCGCAGGTCGCGCCGGCTTTTTGCGCCTGGGCGATCACCGACAGTGTCAGTGTGGTTTTACCGGAGGATTCAGGACCGTAGATTTCAACGATACGGCCTTTTGGCAGTCCGCCAATGCCGAGCGCGATGTCCAGACCCAGAGAGCCAGTGGAGATAGCCGGGATCGCCTGACGGTCCTGATCGCCCATACGCATCACGGCACCCTTGCCGAATTGACGTTCGATCTGACCCAGGGCCGCAGCCAAGGCTTTCTTCTTGTTGTCGTCCATTAAAGTCCTCACGTAATCAATAAGGCCTGACGGCCAACACCTGTATAAGTAGCCAGTATTATTCCACAGCGTTCGCGGATCGCCTACCCCTGATTTTCGATTTCTCGTGCCGCTAGTCGCAGGAGCCCCTCTAGCGCGGCCTTCACCGTTTGTCGGCGGACATCATCGCGGTTGCCGGGGAAGTGCTGAACCTCACTGGTGACCGTTTCGCCAACGCCCCACGCCAGCCACACCGTGCCGACCGGTTTGTTCGGCGAGCCGCCGTCCGGCCCGGCCACACCACTGACTGCTACGGCAAATCGCGCCAGGCTTTTGTCCTGGGCACCACGCACCATCGCCTCAACGACCTCGCGACTGACTGCACCCACCGACTCGAACAATTCACCCGGCACATTCAGTTGCTGGGTTTTCTGCCGGTTGGAGTACGTCACATAACCCGCCTCGAACCACGCCGAACTGCCGGGAATCCGTGTGATGGCTTCGGCAATCCCGCCACCGGTACAGGACTCGGCGGTGGTGACGTGGGCATTGAGCAGTTGCAGACGTCGGCCAAGGTCGGCGGCCAGTTGAGTGATCTCTTTCACGGCGTGCTCCGGATCGTGTGGAATGCCTCCACCGTACACGAGCCGGTTGCGCTTTCAATACACAGACTCATTCAAAATGTTCGGGCGCCAGCGCTCTGACATAGGCCTGACAGGCCTGCAAGGCAATCATTCCACGGTCGCCGGTGTCGGTGATGGCGATAATTCGTTGAGCATGCGCCGGGTCAAGTCGGGCGCGTACGGTTGCATGATCCACGCTGCCGGCGCCGGCGGTGGCTGGCACGTTGCAGCCTGGGGCAACGTCGCTGGCGTCGAGAAGGACTGACAGGCGCACATCAGCAGTGGCAAGGCGATCGCGCAGGCGATCCTGATCACGTTGGGCATCGCTCAGCGCTCGGTAGTGGGTTTTTTCACTGGCCGCGAGCCGTTGCTCCAGCGCCAGACGTTTATCCTGCTCAGCCTGTTGCACGGTGGCGGCGGTCTGGGTCAGTTGATTGAGGGTTTCGCCGTTTAACCGCGCCTGCTCGGCCAGTTGCCGCCCGTAACGCCACTCCTGCAACTGCCAGGCCGCTGCAAATCCACCCGCAGCCAGCAACAGGACGCCGATCATTCGCCAGGGGATTGGCATAGCACCGCCCTCGCCCGCGCCCAGATTTCCAGACGATCCTGCAAGCCGTTCAACCCGCCGTTGATGCGACGGGTAATGGTGTTGAACTCGTCGCGGTCGGCCAGTGCGTTCAAACCTTTCTGCTCCCAGAACCATGCCGCGGATTCGGCCGCCCATTGCGGCTGTTCGAGCAATTCGGGCAGAGACAGCAGGCGCTCATCGCCGAACAGGCCAAGGCTGCACTGGCGGTAATTCGAACGGCCGGTAATCTGGATCAACCCGCGCCCTCGGTATTTTTGCCCGTCGCCGTCGGCTTCAGGTGTGTTGCCCAGACGCAAGGCCAACGTACCCGTGTCGTACTTGCTCAGGTATTGGTTGTTGCCCAGTTCGCGCACATAACGCAATTGCCCCGACTCATGGCCGACCTGCGCAAGAAACGCAGCAATACGTTTAGGCGTGTCGATGCGCCGCCGAGTCATGGCAGTGTTGAGTGCAGAAACAAAAACGCCCGCTTGGGAGCGGGCGTTGGGCATGATGTCGATAAGGTTGTTTTCAGTTAATTGCATAATGCTTGATCCTCCCTGGATATTGCCCCGATTGAATCACGGTTGAAGGCCAATGCCGCTCAGCCATTTTTTTGCCAGAGTTTTCAGGGTGCTGTCCGGCGTCAGTTCTTCGGGGGATGCAAACACCCAACCGAGGGTGCCGAAGTTGGCGGTCCAGTCGATTTGCGGTGCCGGAGCGATTTCAGTGATGTCGATCCAGAGCAGATCCGGATGAAACATCTCGGCCATATTTCCATCGGTGGAGAAGAGTTCGACCACGGTGTTCTGGGTGATGCGTGCGTAGGTTTTCATCAGGCGTACTCGTAGATGATCACGGCACCGGGAGCGCCTGCTGCGCCCGGTCTACCCGGCTGATTGGTTGTGTTAGCGATCCCGCCCGCGCCTGAACCATAACCGGAACCGGGGGCAGCCACACTCAATGCGACGCTGCTCGCATACCCACCACTGCCGAGCGGTGAGTTTGCGCCGTGCCCGGCAAGTGTTGATCCGGTGAGGCACATCCCTGGGTTGCCGGCCGCACCTGCCGAATTGACAATGTTGCCGCCACTTGAGGTTTGGCTGGGAAAACCACCCACATACAAGCCGAATCCAGGAAGCGTAAGCGGAGAACTCGAGGGAGACCCGCCGCCACCGGTGGCCGTAACCAATGAACCCAGCGAACTTGTACCGCCACTTCCTCCGCCTGTGCCGACAACCCCCGCCGCGCCCCCAGCCCCCACGGTAATGATTTGGCTCTGCCCGATCGCGGCAGAGGATAACCAGGCTTGTGCGTAGCTACCGGAAGCGCCACCGCCTGTAAGGGAAACCTGGGTAGAGTTCGTCGCACCGATTCCCGAGCTGCCACCACCTCCGCCGACGATGGTGACCCATACGTTCTTCATTCCCACTGCTGGCACATAGATGCCGGACGCAGTAAATGTCCTGATCCCCAAGAGCCGGCCACTTGCAGCATTGCCACCACTCGCATACACCAGCACCCAACTATCCAGTGCTGCGCTGTACACCACCGAACACACACTACCGCCGACAATCTCGGCAGGGCGCAATGCACTCGCTGCGAGACTGACCAGCGGCTTGGGCATCAGCCCGTTCGGTGCAAACGTACTCGCCCCGGTATTGGCATTACCGGCAGTAAAGCGCAGCGCCAAGCCGTCCTTCAATACAGTGACGGCAGGCACATAATTGGCCATATAGAGATTGGCCGCGCCGATGTCAGTGGCATGTTTGTCTTCACCTGCCTGACTGAGTTTTTTCACCGCTTGCAACAACTGGGTTGCATCGGCTTCGCTCGGCTCAAGGCCGGCGGATTTGACGACGTTCAACAACTCATCGGTGACGCTGTTGCCCCAGGTCGCCGGGATCAACGATCCGGGCAATCCCGCGACGACGTCTTCATTGACGAATTTGCCATTCACCAGCCCGACGCTGGGAACACTTTTTGGATAGTCCACGTTAGTTCCTCAACTGTCTGTCTGAAGCAAGCCTTCCAGCCAGTCAGGCTCAACTGGTCGGGAAAGCACATTGGGAAAGTCCGGATCATTCGGCCAATCGCGCAGTGCCTGCCGATACACCAATAGTTGTTTGAATTCCTCGGAGCGCAACGTCGTGCCCTCGCCCACTTCCAGTTCTTCGGCATCACGAAACACCAGCCACTGGGTGTTTTGCAGAACGTGGTTGCGCCATGCGCGCTCGTGGCTGGCAAGCGTTGCAGGAGAAACGACGGGGTCGGTCAAAACGGGCTGACCACTGGCGCTGGCGCTGATGACTTTGCCGCTCGCCTGCCCGGCAAACAGTTCGGTGTATTGCGCCTGGGTGATTTCCACCGCCCCTGCAGGCAGTTCGGGAAGTGCGCTGTCGACCCGATCAAAGCCCAAGCTTTGTGCATAAAAGAAAATCGTCATGGTCAGTACCCCCAAACCAGAATGCGGCCCGAAATGCCCGGATCAGCCTTTACACTTGAAGCCAGGACGCTTCGGACCCGAGCGACCACCGTCGTTGTCGTGGAGCTCCCGCCGTCAAATGCCCAAACGGTAACGTTGGAGGCACTCCATCCTGCCGGGTTACCTTCATTGGCAATACCTCCGAGGACAGCATTGGGAAACCTGATTGGCAGCGACACCGTCATGTTGCCATTCGCATCGGAGCCCCCCGTTACCCACTGCACGATCAAACCGCTGGGAAACTTTTGATATCCCGATGTGGCGAACTGTGCGGCGTAATTGGTTGAGTACTTCAGCGCAGCGGTGCCATAGACCACCCACACTCCAGACTCCCTGACGAAGTTCGCACTCTCACCATTGTTCATCACGATCGACGCCAGATAAGCCCCTTGAGGACTGATCTGCGCACCGGTTTTACTGGTCACCGTGACGGGCGCACTGTTACGGCAATGCAGGCTGATCGTCGCGCCGCTCGGCACCGCAGCAGCATCCGGAAGCGTCACGGTATACGTCGCGTTGCCGCCCAGGCCGATAGAACAGCCGACATCGACCGGGGTCAGTTGCGTGGCCGCATATATACCGCGAGCACTGGCATAACTGCCTAGCGCCCGCTGCACAAACTCGGATGTTGCTGCCGAGCGTCCACCATCAAACTGCGGCGCCGTCATGAACAATGCCGGACTGCGCAATGCCGCCAACAACTGATTGTTCGACGACTCGTTCGGCGTCAGACCAGCCGCCTGAACAACGTTAAGAATCTCTTGCGTGACGCTGTTGCCCCACGTCGCCGGGATCAGCGAGCCGGGTTTACCGGCGATCGGGTCTTCGTCGACAAACTGGCCATTGACCAGGCCGACACTGGGCACACTCTTGGGGTAGTCCAAGGTTTATCTCCTTAATCTGAAAATACATTGGGCGCAGGCCTCAGCCGCTTGAAGCGGCTAACCACACCGAGGCCGAAGACCGGGAGACGGTCAAAGGAACAAACGTTTCCTTGTGCAGGTATCAGTCGTTCACGACAACGCCGGGAACTGCCGGCCAGGCGACGGCATCGGGAAAACCGCTCTGCTTTTCAATACGGTTCAGCTCCACGCTGTAGAGCTTCCATTCGATCAGCAGTAGTTGTTCGTCATGGTTGGCATCGCCGATATCTTCGGCGTACTGCAGGGGGGCGATGCGCAGCACGGCATCGCGTAGCAGTGCGTCGCGCTTAGCGAGGACGACGCGTTTGCGATCCGCCAGCTGCGCAACCTCATCAACCTGCCAGGCGTTGCCCACCCAGACGTGAAAGCCACCCGGAAAAGGCAACCGGGTGAAGCCCTCCGGCAATTCGCCAAGCGCGTTCCAGGTTTCCCGAATGCCTGTGTCAGTGCGGTAGACATCGCCACGACAATCGATCTGCTGTTGCAAAGAACCCTTGTCATAGGCCCAGGCAAAACCCTCAGGCGCAGGGGAGAGTTCGATGCTTAGCGTCACCGCATTGCTTGGCAGTTGCAGACCGATTCCCGGCACGAGCGGGAACTCGACAGGGCCAACCAAGGCACCGCTGTCATCTATCAGATAATTGAACATGGGCACCTCAGATCAGTTTGATTCGCGCGGGATAGGCGATGTTTCGCGGTCGGGTTTCAGCGGCGAAATTGCCGATACTGCCGATGTAGGCATCATTGTCGAATGCAGGGTTGGGATAGGTCGTTGCCACCGTTGCTGAAGTCGGTAAAAAATTGACGTTGGTGGTAACGTCCCAGGCGATATCCGGAATCGCTGGAGCAGGCTTGAATGTCGCCCCGGTTCCAGTCGGCAGATAATGGTTGTGGCTTTGCAAGGCGTGCATTTGCAGGCTGCCTATTACACGTCCAGCATCAACGCTTCTGTTCTCACTCAAAACCCGCAAAAACTCGCCCCGAATCTCGGGAATTCGAAAGTTCGAAGCGCCATCGCCACTGGTCCAGCCGCCTTCTCTGCCAGTTCGCGCAGCTTCTGTGGTCAGCGCTCCGGATAGCTGGGCGAAATCCCACAGCCACGGCCATTCGGCGCGCTTGAACAGATCACCGTTGGGAACGCCATAACCTCCTGGGTTAAGCGTTGTGGTGGTCTCGAAAAACGGGCGTCCCAAGGCGGTATTGTCGAAGCGTCCTATCGGCCACCAGCTCCCCGTTCCGTCACTGCGCAGATGCCACCAGTCACCTCCCCCCATCAGCACCAGAAACGGATAGCCGCTGGCCGACAAGTTGGTGTGAAAGCGAATCCTGTCGGTGCCGGATGCTTGAACAACGAGGCGATTGCCGCTGTTGTCGACACGACGAAGAATCACATCGCGTACACCCAGAGAAACATCCGCCGGAGGTAAAGTCAGGGTCACGGGAGCGGGACTGCCATCGATCAAAACGAGACCGAGTTCCTGCTCAGCCAGTGACTTGGAAGCTGCAAGCCGGGTAATCACCGAACGCACCGGACTAGCGCTGCCAACAATCGATTGAATCGCCTTGAATAGTTGGCTGGTATCCGCCTCGGAAGCCACCAGCCCGCCACCGCTGATCACACTCAGAATTTCCTGAGTCACACTGTTGCCCCACACCGCCGGAATCAAAGAGCCCGGCGTACCCGCCACCGGGTTTTCATCGACGAAGCGACCATCGACCAGGCCGACGCTTGGGACGCTTTTTGGATAATCCATAGGTTGTTCGTTCCTTTGAAATGACAAATGACCGGCGTCGGCACAGCGTCTTCTGCGTGCCTGTCCACGGTCCGTTTTCTGAAAATAAAAAGCCCACAACGAAGTGGGCTTGGCTGACGCAGTACGCAGAATTTTCGGTTTAGCTGGAAAGGCCGCTGGCCAATTCGCGAATGGCGACCAAAGCTTCGTCACCAGCGCTGCGCGCCAGATCCATGTTGCCTTTGGCAGCCTGCGTGCGAATTTGCGCTTTGGCCTTCAGGCGCAGCGTACGCAGCGCCAGCAGATGGTCGGTCAGTTGATCGGCCTTGCTCAGAATCTGCTCGGCGGCTTGTTTGGCAGTGCGTCCTTTGACCACCCACGCAGCGACCGACAGCGGCACTTCCTTTTTCGGGTAACCGGCGTCCTGATAGGCCTGAGCATCCGCGGCGGCCTGGGCGTATTCCATGGCCTTGAGCGGGTCGCCGGCCAATGCGATGCGAGTGCTGTCGGCAGCGGCGTCAACTTTGACGCAAATCTGTTCAACTTCCTGCGCATTCAATTCAGTCTGTTTGTCTGCATTCAGAACCCATGCCACACCGTCCCAGTCATGGGCGGCAGAAGGTTGAGGAAGGCGCATTTCGCCGTCGAACTGATGAAGCTCCTGAATAACGATCATCGAATAAGCTCCCAGGAAAACTGGACGTTAACGGCATCGGAAAAATTGACCGCGATACCGACGCTGTAATCAGTGACGGGATGGCTCTTGATGCCCATGCTCAGTAGCAGTTCATCACTCTCCGCGTTCGACTGGCCAAGGTTGTGCTCTGCCTGATAGCACTGCCACAGCGAGCGCAAATTGGCATGATCGAAACTGGCGGCCAGCGTTGAAACCGTCACGTCGTTGACGATGTTGTTAGTGAACAACACACAAGGAGTAACCGTTGCGGGGTTCCAGCCACCTGCGTTATTGGAGCTGCCAGCAATCATGGGCGACAGGAAACAATAATTGCCCCCCGCCCAGCCGGTTGATGGAAAACCAACAGCCGTCACTGCGGTTGAGGACGGCGTTGGATTGCCGGCAACCAATCGGGCAGAACGTGCGTGCGGATCCAGTGGCAGGAAAATTGCGCCCGTGCCGTTGACCGTCTGAGTCCAGGTCAAGCGCGCACGGTTGTAGATGGTTCGAACCGTGGGCACCGAGCCCGGTGCGCCGGTCACGATCCAGGCCAGGCACATGTCCAGTGCCGTCGACTGGAAGCCGCCACCGGCGGCACCGTTGACCGTTCCTTTCAACGACTCGGGCGTCACGTCATGGATGTTGCCACGCTGCACGTAGAACGTCAGCGCACCGCCAGAGACCTGAGCGCGTAAAAAGTAATGGCTGCTGGGCAACAGATCCGCACTGCTCCAGGCCGACGTCACAAACGTGCGCGAACGACCCAACTGGCCATTCACGACTTCCTGACCGAGGCTGATATAGGTGCCTGCCGCAATCGAAACCCTGCCACCACTGGTGGATGCCGCAGCCGGGCTGACCGTCAACCGACCATCGGCGGTGGCTACCGTCGGCAGCGGCAACGCCACCAGCGGCAACGCCAGATCCTGATTCCAGCCCTTGGCCGTCACCGACTGAATCGCTTGCAGCAACTGATCGTATTTTTTCTCGTCCGGCGTCAGACCCGCCGCATTGATCACACTGAGAATTTCCTGGGTAACTCCGTTACCCCAATCCGCCGGGATCAGCGATCCCGGGGTTCCGGTCATTGGGTTCTCATCGACAAACTTCCCATTCACCAAGCCGGCGCTGGGCACACTGTTCGGATAATCCATGGCTTATTCCTCCCTAGTCATAATTGATGTGCACCTTGGTATGCGCCGGTGCACTGCGGTGAATCAGGCATTCCAGCGCCGACCCCGGATTGACGCCGAAGCGCTCGCCCCAGTAGCTCGCGCCGAAACGCCGACCGAGCAGCAAGCGCCCGCCGGTGTTGAGGGTCCACATGAACTGCGCTTCCCACGTGCCCCAGTGCGCCGAGCCGAAACGCGAACGGCCCATGCGCGGGGCTTCGAGTTCGGTGATGGTCGCGTTGGGGTAACCCTGGCTTTTGGCGATGTCGATGTAGTAACCGACAGCCTGGCTCCCCACCGCGAGCAAGCGCCGGCGTACGGCGAGGCGGCGGTCGTCGAACAGCGGTGTGGCGCCCAGGCACGGGTCGGGCAGGTTCATCACCTGTTCCCAGTCCGGCACCAGTTCGCTGACGCCGGCCGGGTCCATTTCGTTGAGCAGGTCGGCGGCGCGGGCATCGAGGCGCGCCAGTTCGACGGCGACGCCTTGCAGCACTTCCTCCAGTTCCGGCACCCGTTCCGGATCCCACGCCGGGCCAGTGGGCAGCAAGGCTCGCAGTTGCGCCTGATATTGCGCGGCGGTTCTTATGCCCCCCATACGCAACCTCCGAAGGTCAGCAGTTCGCTTTGCCCGGCAGGCACGTCAGCGGCCGGCGCGGTCAGCGTGTGATCGTACTCACCGCCAGCGCTGCTGATGGCTTCGCGGATATGGCTGATCAGCAACGGCACGCCCAGATCGGCCTCGCGGTTGTGCAGGTCGCGCAACTGCGCTTCAACGGCGGCGCGCACAGCGGTGGTGTCCGGGTTGACGCTCTTGAAGCGATACACCACCGGCACTTGAATCGGGCGCTGCACGTGCACTTCCGCCGTCACTGGACGCAGCGGTTCGATGTAGTCCTGAACTTCCGCCAATTGCTCATCGTTGGGCACCGGTTGCGGGTCTTCGTCACGCATGATGAATACCGTCACCGTGCCCGGCCCGAGCAAGCCGCCACGACACCAGGCGCGGGTCACGCCCGGCACTTCCAGTGCCCAGGTCTCGTAGTCGCTGGCCGAACCGCCATGGGGAATCACGCGGTAGGAACGGATCACCCGCGAGCGCAACGACTCCAGGCTTTCCCGCGCCACACCGCCGCTGAGTCCCGGCGCCAGCACGACAAAACTGTTGCCGACCACACCGGCAATCGGCTGCACCGGCGTCAGCGCCAGCCCGGCGTCGGCATTGCCGAGGCTGCCGGCATCGAGTGCGGCGATGGTGGTGGTGTTGCTGCCATTGACCGTGGTGCGCGCGGCGGTGACTTTGTAGGTGCGGCCGTCATTGGTTTGCAGCAGCGTATCGGCGTCGAGCACCGCGCCGGCAGTCGCGGTAAAACTGACGCTGCCGGTGGCGACTTGCGCGGGTTTACGTGGCTGGTTCAGGCGCAGTGCGGCAATCCGCTCCAGGGTGGATTCATCGGCCTTGTCCGGCAGAATCTGCTCGGCAATCCAGTCGAGATAACCGTACAGGCCAAAAGCGGCGCCACCGAGGGTACGGGCCAGCACTTGCGCATCGGACTGGCGCAGCGAATCGCCGGCCAGGTCGCTTTGGGTGCGCTTGATCAGCACCGGCAGCGAAGGGGTTTCAAACGGCATAGATCACCTGCCAACTGTTATCGGGGTTGATGTCCAGACGTTCGCCGTCGGCCAGGGTCAGGACCGTGCGCAGGTTCAGGCGCTGAGCGTCGAGGCGTTCGCTGATGATGTCGATGGCGCTGCAGTGGCCGTCGTCGATCAGCCATTGCAAGGCTTCGCGGGCATAGAACTCGGCGTCCATCTGCGTTTGTCGGGTCAGCTTGACCCGGCGCAACAGCCACAGCCGCGAGCCGATACGGTCATCGGCGACGGTAGGAAAGCTGTCGCCCCACCAGCCGAAACGCTCTTCGTCGTCGAGGGCGTCGTCATCGGCGGCGCGACGCCAGGTGAACAGGCTGATGAGCACGGCGCGGGTCAGCGCGGCGTGGAGATTTTGGCTGATCAGCATCACTTGCCTCCTGCCGGCGCGCCGGTCTGGCCGCTGCCGGCCTGTACGCCGACGTGCACGTGTTTGATCTGGCTGATGCCACCGGCGAGTTGATCGCCGGTGGACACGATCTTGCCGGTCTGATTGATCACCGGCGTATCGAAGTTCACCGCGCTGCTGGCGCGGATGTTCAGCGTGGCGGTTTCGATGTCGATGATCCGCCCACGCTTGAAGTGAATCTTGTCGCCCTCGTCGGTGTAGATCGCCACTTCACCAGCGGCCAACGCTTGCAGGCGATAGCGGCGGTCAGCGATGACCAGAGCGATGGCGTGGGAACGGTCGCCGCCGATGAACGTGACGACACCTTCGGCACCGGCCAGCGGATGGCTGGTGAAACCGTAAGGTTCGAAGTGCTCCATATCGTCGTTCACTTCGCCGGCGGTGAGGCGCATTTGCAGCGATTGCAGCTTGGATGCCGAGTTGGCGAGCACGACAGTGCCGCGCGCCAGCAGGCGTGTCAGTAGGCTCATGAATTGTCCTCAAAGGTAGGCATCACGCGATCCACTGTGGGAGCGAGCCTGCTCGCGAATGCGCTGGGTCAGGCAGTGTGATGTTGAAGCTGCCAGCGCTTTCGCGAGCAGGCTCGCTCCCACAGGGTTCGGAGTCAGGCTCAGGTTTTTTTCGGGGGCGTTGGATCAGGATCGAAGGTATGCGGCGGCGCCACTTGCAGCGTGGTCACCGAGCCTTGCGCCGACAGCGAATACGTGACCTTGGAGATCAGCATGTCGCCATCGAACCCAAGCACCGGATCCGTGACTTTGACCAGCGTGTTGTGCCGCCAAAGATCACCGTTAGCCTGGCGCCAGCCCTGCACCTGATACGTGGTGGTCTGCGCCCGCCCCATACGGGTGGCGCACTCCCACTGGGCGCGTTGCTGGGCCAGTTCGAACGTCAGCGCGGTGCCTTCGTTGATGATGGTGGTGCGTCGACGTTTGAAGCTCAGATCGGTCGCGCTGGATTCAACCTCGCTGACCGCCGCCCCGCTCTTCTTGTCCGAACCTTTCTGCTGGCCGATCACCCGGTATTCGGAGAACACCTGGCTCTGATCCATCGGCGCATTGGCCGACAGGATATTCTTGCCCAGCTCCAGCGCATCACTGGCCCGTCCACCGCTGCCAGGCTTGGCCAGCACCAGTCGGCCCTGCGCGTCATCGGTGGAAAACACCCGGAACAGTGAGAGCAACCGGTCGATCGACTGGAACACCGTTTCGCCCGGCACGATGGTGTGCTTGGCGAGCCGCGCGGTCTCGGGAATTTCATTGATCACCATCAGCCCGTACTCCATCGCCAGCGCCTGAACGATGTTCAACAGCGGTTGCTCCTGCCACTGGTTCGGCTGGTTTCTGGCGGCGCAATCGACCAGGTCCTGGGTCTTGGAACTGCCCTCGATGCTCAGGCTGATCTGGCGCCCGTCATAGCTGATCGGCGCCTTGAACACATAGCCGGTGAGCACCAGGTCCTGGCCGATTTTCACTTCGCAGGGGTCACCCGGCTTGATCCGCTGGTCCACCGTCTGCCCCGGCCACTGCCAGGTGATGTCAAGTTTGAACGTGCGGAACTGGCGCTCCAGATCGGCCGTGATTTCCACGCTTTTCCATCCGCCGTATTCCATGTTGTTGACGGTCAATGTGACGCGGTTATCCATCTCGCTCATGGCTCACTCCCTGGACACTTTCACGTCGTTGGGGGAAAAGCCCGGATGGTTCATCGCGTTGCTCTGAGTCACTTGGGTCACCCGTGTGGCATCGGCAAATTGCTTGTAGGCCACAACCAGCGCCGGCAAGCTTTCCTGGAACGATTTGGTGACCTGTCGCACACCGGATGACGCAACTGCCTTGAGATGCGCCAGCAGCGCTTCCTTGACATCGTTGATTGCCTGGTGGTGTTTGGGATCGGCCTTGTCCAGCATCGGATCAATGGCCACCCCGACAGCCTTCTGCAGCGCTTTCATTTCATCGGTCACCGGTACTTCCGGACGGGTCACGGGTTGATCCGCCTGATGCGCCACCGAAGGTGTCGACGACAGTTTCACGGCGGGGGTCGCCACTGGCATCGACGCCACCCACTGCGCCACTTTGACCAGCATCGTGTCCTGCACCAGATCGGCCATGGCTTGCGCTGCGGCGTTGGTGTCCTTGCCGGTGGTGATCTTCGGCGCATCAGCCTTGCGAATGGCTTCGAGTTGTTGGGACACGTCAGCAATCACGCCACGGTAGCCCTCCTTCGCAAACTCCTTGAGCTCCTTGATATCGCCGAGCAAACCCTTGAATTCCGCTGCCACTTCCTTGGGCAGCTCCTTCACGGCTTTAACCAGTTCAGTGATCTGTTTGTACTGCTCGATCAGCGGTTTGAGCTGCTCCTTGATCACCTCATAAACCCCGGTCAGGCTGTTGCGCAGATTGGCGATGCCGATCCGCGCAGCCTTGATCAGCGTCATAGCCTGCTCGAAGCGCGCCACCGCCGAACCCAGCAGTGTGTCGGCTTTGGCCAGCAGCACTTTCTGCGTGCTGACGCTGGCAGTCGGAAACGGCAACGGCTGATCGGGATAGAACTTCAGGGTAAAGGTCACCAACCCGCCGTCCTGGCGGGTGTGGGTCATGTCGCATTCACCGACCTTGACTTGCAGGCGCCCGAGCCACGGATGCACCAGTTCACCACTGCCCGCCTCCAATGCCTTGAGCAGCTTGTCGCGCTGCTCCAGGCAATCGGCGCCGATGATGAACGCCGTGACGTCGTGAATCCTGGCCTGCTGGCCAAGATCTTCGAAATACGGCAGGTCACGTTGCGGATACTCGTGCAACTGGCCTTTGCGACCGACCGGGGTTTTCGCCTGATCGATCCAGAAGCCGACACCACGAAAGGATGCCGGCAACAAACGGTCACGCCAGTTCATTGGAACCTCCTGCCGACAACGAGCGGTAGCCAATGCGCGAAGACAGCGCCAGGCCCGGTTGATTGCTTTGCGGTTGATCGGTGCGCATCCCCGGCGGTGCATTGACGAAGCTCACCGTCAGGCCACCTTCGAGTTGCGTGCGGTTGTTGGCCGCGCTTTGCTGGATCAGTGCGCCGGAAGTTTGTGGCAGCGTGCTGCTCATTCCTTGCGCCCCGGCAGGCGCCGCAGCGCTGGTGCCGGTGATCGTGGCGAAGAACCCGGAGAAATTGCCACCGAGCAGTTCTTTGACTTGTCCGAAAATACCTTGGAGTTTTGTCCACATATCACTGAACCAGTCGAGAACGGGCTGCCACTTCTGCTGGATAGATTCCAACGGCGACTGACTGAACAGATCACCCAAGGTTGCTTTCACCGATTGCGCGTCTGTGTTCAGCGTTGCCCACAAACCGGAGAAATATTCAGTAACGCCATTCCACTTCGCCATGACCGCTTCCACGGGAGCGTTGCCGAACAAGTTCTGAAACTCGCTTTTCAATGGCTGGGCACCCGCCCGGAGAACGTCCCACAGCGCTGAAAAAACCGGTGCCAAGGGTTGCCAGGCGCTTTCGACCATAGCGGTCGGAGACCAGGAGAACGTCGATTTGAGTTGCTCCCAACCGCTCGCCGCAATGCTGTGCATGCTGCCAACCGCATCGAAAACCGTATTTTGCGCAGAACCCCAGACCGTCGACATGTTGGTTGCCAGCGTGCCGTCGAACAGCGATGTAATGCTCGACCAACCGGTTGCAACTCTGTTGCCCATATCGTCGATGGCCGTGAAGACCGCGCTTTGTGCGGAATCCCATACGCCTGACATTCTGGCTGTCAGTGTGCCGTCGAACGTTGACTTGACCGACTCCCATCCGGCCTGTGTCGCCGCATAGGTACGATTCCAGTACCCGCTGACGACTTCATCGGCGGAGTTCCACAACGCCGTCATTTTTTCCAGTGGCGAGGTGTACAACCGGGCCTTGAGGCTTTGCAATCCAGCCGCAGTGCTGACAGCTGCACTGTCCCAGTAAGCGCCGACGGAGGTGCGAGCCGAATCCCAGGTTTGTTCGATGAAAGCGCCGAATGCATGCAGACCTTCGGACGCACCCGCCGCAAGACGGCTGGCACCGGTAATGGCATCAGCGCGCATTTCCTGCCACTTCAGCGAAGCCGTGGCACTCATCGAGTCGAACCGTTGCCTTGCGTCCGCGACCATCTCATCCCAGCCCTTGCTTACGTCGTCGATGCCGCGACGGGTCGCATCGCTGATCGACTGCCAGTTGCGGCTGAAAAAGCCCGAGATCGCCCCCCAGTTGTTGGTAATCAAGCGCGCGCCGATGACGATGACCGCCACCGCCGCCGCAATCGCGGCGGCAATCAAACCGATCGGTGAGGTCAGAATACCCAACACACCGACCAGCCCCATCGCACCCACAGTGACCACCGTGAATGCGATAGCTGCCGCCGCCAGCCCTTCAACAAGAGAAGGATTGTTCGCTACAAACTGGCCAATCGAAGTAATCACTGGGGTGATTGCGGTGACGATGCCGTTCACCGCTGGCAACAACGCGTTGCCAATATTCAGCGAGATCTTGTCCAGCGCTTCGTTGAACTTTGCCAGGTTGGCCGAAGTTTCCCCCTGCACCACTTTGGGCAGTTTCAGGCCCTTGTTCGCCATGACCTTTTTTGCCAGCGCATCCTGCGCCTCGATGGCTTTCTTGATGCCGTCCTGAAACGGCTTGAGCAAGCCACCTTCGGAAATGAACCCGGCGACGTCCAGCGGCTCGAGGCCGCTGTCCTCCATGCTTTTCTTGAATGCTGCGACCTTGCCGCGCAGCCCTTTCATTTCGGCTTCCATCTTCTCGGCGCCCTTGAGCACCACGAGCATGTTGACCGTGACAGGAAAGGTCTGCGGAATCAGGCTCAAATTTGTATTCGCCATCACTGCACCTGCTGCATCGCATTGATCCGTTGCGCGTGCTCCAGCGATTCGCGGAGCACATCCAGTGGCCTGGCCATCATCTGTTCGGGGTCAACCTTCCAGAACCAGGCCAGGTCATAGGCGACGGCAATCAGGTCGGTGATGGCGCCGACGCCGCACTCATGAAAAAACTCGCAACGGCCCAGCTCAACGCGTTGAGGTCAGCCAGATCCAACTGGTTGACCGACGACGGCGGAATGCCGGCGCACACGGCGATGTATTTGGCCGCCACGTCCATGTCGAGGCTGACTTCTTCGCTCTTGTCGATCTTGTACGGCAGCGCCTTGATCGCTCGCACCTCCTGCACCGTCGGACGGCGCAGGACGAGTTCGGTCAGGGGCTCGCCGTGAGCTTCGATCGCAACCTGAAGCTTCACGGCGCCGCTCATTGCCAGGTCCCCTTGATGCCTTCGAATTTCAGTTCGATGGTGGCGTCATCGCCTTTGGAGACTGGCTCTTCGACCAGGTACGCGCCGGCCAGCACGTAGACTTTGCCGTTGCTGAATTCGCAGGTGACAGTGATGTCGGTGCCTTCGATCAGCTTCTTCAGCGGGAAGTCGGCTGTGTGCAGCGCGGTCACTTTGAACGACGGCGCGATGTCGGTTTCCTTGTAGAAACCCGGTACGACGGTTTCGCGTTTGACCGCCATCAGCGGGGCTTCGCAGCCGCCATTGATGGTCAGTTGTGCGCCGTCGACTTTGACGTAGCAGGTACCTGCAATCAGTTGACCCATGGTGTTACTCCCTTGCAAAAAAAAGCCCACGCGCGGTGGGCTGAAAACTTGCCGTCAAACGCGCGGATCAAGCCGCGTCGTCGTACTGCAGACGGAATTGGTTGAGCAGCGCGAACACGCGCAGACCGTTGATGTAATCCGGCGGGAACAGCACGTTCACGCGGCTCGGGTCCTGCACGTCGCGTTCGACGATCAGGTGCTCGGCGAACAGCTCGGCGTTCTCCACGTGGCCTTCCAGTTCGAGCTTGGCGTACTGGGCGATCAGCTCACCGCGAATAGTCGCCGGGGTGACGATTGGCTGGCCGGCACCGAAACGAGTACCGTCGGAGGCCAGTTTGTGCCGGCCGTATTTGCTGGTGATCACGCTTTGCAGACGGCGCACGATGAACGCCGACTGGTGCATGGTTTCGCTGTCCAGGTAGGAGTTGTCGGCCTGGCCGTAAGCGTTCTTCTGGTAGGTAGTGATCGAACGCTGGATGCGCACGTAACCGCCTTCGTAATACGCGGTGGCGATGCCGTAGTTGAGCAGCGACTGACGCTCGGTCAGGGTGAAGCGTTCGCTGGCCGGTGCCGGATCAACGCCCGGCAGGCTGCCGCTTTGCGTCGGACGGCTGGCGTCGGCGGAGATGAACACGGCGGTCCGTGCAGCCAGTGCGGCAGCCTGTACCCAGAACGGTTGCGGAACGCCCGGTTCCAGCGCCTGAATGGTCATGTGCTGATCGTTGCGTGCCTGGCCGGCAGCAACCAGAGTGCCGACAGTTCCGCGTTTGGCGCTGTAGACGTGACCGAACAGTTGCTTGGCCCAGGACCAGCGACCGGTGCTGTCATCCATCACTGCTTGCCAGGTGTTGAGGGTCGACAGATCGGACCATGGCAGTGCGATGAACTCGAACGGCTCGTCACCCAACGCGGCAATCGCCGCCACCTGATCCGGCACGCCGGCGCCGCCGGTCATGGCGGTGATCGCAGTGGTCAGGCCGGCCGGGGTGTCTTCGCCGTTGCTCTTGCCCAGACGATTGAATTGCAGGCTGATGTCGTTACCGCTGTCGCCCGTCCATTTGGCGTTCAGGGTCACCACACCTTCGGCAGCCGCAGCGCTCACCGGCAGGTCGGCGGTAGCGTTGATTTTCTGCGCCAGGGCGGTGGCCGCTTGCGCAGCGGTGGCACCGTTGACCACAGTGGCTTGCACACGCACGCCGCCGACATACAGATTCAACACGCCAGCCTGAGTGGCGGTGCCAGTCAGGGTCAGCACGCCTTTGGCGATCGCGCCTTCGGCGTTGTGCAGCGGCAGGCACCAGATCTCACCGATCGGGTCAGCCTTGCGAAAGGTCTCGTACATCGAGGCGAGCATCGAGCCCTGACCACCGATGCTCTTGGCCAGCGCAACGCTGGAGACCAAAACCAGTTTGCCGACTTCGGTCGGGGCAATGTTGTCGTTGACCTGAGCGACGATCAAACGACGCAGGGTCGAACTCGCGCTATTGGCGGCCGAGTTGTCCATTTCGGCATAGAACAGCGGCACACGAATGTCCGCGGGGATGTTGCTGAATCCGATCGCCATTATTTGGCTCCCTTTTGTTTGGCTGGTGCGGTTTTGAGGGTGATATCGCCGTCGGCCAGACGTCGGCGCCACCAGGCGCTGTCCAGCACTTCACGGCCTTCGGCCGGCAGCAGATCGCCCGCCTCCGGGTCAGGTACAACACGGCCGGCGGCCGGCAGTACGGTGATGCGATTGCTCATGGGGTTACGTCTCCAGAGAAAGTCATTTCCACGCGCCCATCGGGGCCCGGGCGTTTCAGGTTGGGGTCGGCCGGGTCGATCGCATCGACCCGCACGGTGGCCCCGGTAAAGGACGACAAACCGTCCAGTTCGCGTTCGTGCCAACTCTCCGCAGGCTGACTTGGCAGATTGCGGCCGAGCTGGAACTCGGCAAAAAAACGCAGCCGGTAGAAGGCGCGGCTGCTGTTGATCGAGACCAGTTCACCGCCGTCGTAAACGATGGCGCTGTAGTCTTTGTCGGGCTTGAACCCCACCACCGCGCGCCACAGTTCGGCACGCAAGTCGTGCAACAGATCCAGCGCTTTTGTAGCGTCGGTGGCGTCAAGCACGAGGACGATTTCGAAGCGGTCGCGAATCGGTTGGGTGGCGAGGTTTTGTGTGGTGCTTTCACTCGCCAAGTCGGCCAGTGGCAGCACATGGGCCGAGGGTGTCGGCAGATCGGCATTGCCTTGCAGCAACGCCAGATCGACACCCACCGAAATGTGATTGGCAAGGCCAGGGCATTGCCCACGCAACTGCGTGAGGATCGGGGTGATCTTCATGGGGGTGTTCCAGAATGATGAGAATTGCGCAGGACCCAATGTGGGAGCGAGCCTGCTCGCGAAAGCGGTGTCTCAGTCGCTTTCAATGTTGGATGTTCCGGCCTCTTCGCGAGCAGGCTCGCTCCCACATGGAGATGTGTCGTCAGTCTTTGGATTCAGCCTTTGGATCGAGGCCGCTGGCATCGATCAGGCAGCGATAGCTGTTCTCGCGATTGCCACTGGCGGTGACCTTGTCGATCGACCAGCGCCCGCGCATGAAGTCCGGCCAGGTGTCATCGAGCAGCACCAGGCCTTCAGCCGCCAGCCGTGGGTCGCCGGGGCAGGTGATCTTCACCTTGAACTTTTGTCGGAGCATTTTGCGCACTTCGCCCTCGCCGACGGCGATGGCATCCGCTTCGTTGGGTTGCTTCTGGCGGATGGTCTTGAACGGCGCAAGCCCGGTTTCGACCCAGCGCAACACGCCTGTCGCCGCATCGACAAAACAGGTCTTGCAGCCCTTGGCCTGTTCGCGGGCGGCCTCTTCCAGCGTGGCGCTGATGAAGGCGTGATCGCCGGGACGATTGTTGTGGGTGACCGACAACGTCACTTCCTGCAGTTTCTGGCCCGAGATTGATTTGATCTGCCCGGGCCGCGCCAGCACATACGCATCGCCATAAGGTTTGGCGACCAGGTTGTACTTCTTTGCCAGCCGCGTCAGAAAGCCCATGTCAGTTTCATTGGACTGGTCGACGTGGGCGATCTTGATCATCGACACGTCCGCAGCGACACGCGATGAAAATCCGTGTTGCGACACCAGTTTGCTAAACAGTTGACCGAGCGTCGTCGGTCCATGACTGGCGGTGCGACGCTGCTTGAAGCCGGTCTCGTCATCCTTGCTGAAAGGCGCTGCAGTGGCCACCAGGGTCAGGCGCAACGGAAACAGCGTCGGTGTCAGGCGAGTGACTTTGAACTGGCCCTTGTCGACCATCTCTTCCATTTCCAGGTAACCCACCAGCAGGCCGATTTTCCCGCCCAGATTTGGCAGCCCTTCGAGGCCTTCCAGATCAATGGTCAGGGTCAGTTGATCCGACTCGATACCGGCTGCATCAATGTGTTCCCAACTGATCAGACGCTGGTTGAGCAGATCCGCGTTTGCGCCATAAATCTGCACGACCGGGGTAAAACCCAATGCCATACAACCTCCTTAATCCCAAGCCGTGAGCGCTTTGATCGCGGCGGGTTTGCTGTCGAGTTCAGGCAGCACGACCCAGATACCAGCGGGCAGAACCGGGCCGTGTTCAGCCAGGGTCGGGTTGAGTTTCCACAGGGCTTCTTCAGCGGCATCATCGCTGCGCCCGGTTTCGCGGTAGAGCAGCAGATTCACCGAATCACCGGCCACACTTCGAACCTTACGCATTGTTGAACTCCGCCAATTCAATAACCCAATCGACCACCATCGCCGTACCGTCATCGATGATCTGGCTTTGGGTTTCCTGAACGTTGTTGATCCGCCACAGACCCCAGTTGCGACCGATGCCGTCAATCAATGGCAGCGGTATGCGCAGTGCCTGCAAGGCGCGCAATTCATCGAGCCGATCCATGGCCACGGCGTACATCGATTTGCCGGTGATGGTCAGGGTTTCCGACTTCTGGCCGGTCTGGCTGGATTTCGGTTTGCTGGTGAGAATCTGTATTTCGCTCCAGCCGCCATCGGACTTGCGCAACAACGTGTGGTACGCAAATTGGCGCGACAGGCCGAAGATGAAGCTGCCTAATGCCATTTGTTGTTTCATCAGGCGACTCCATCGGTCAGGGCTGCGTCACGGCGGGTGGCGAGGAGATTGGTTGGCATGATTTGACCCAACTGCCCCATGGTTGTTTGTACCACCAGATTGGCGAGCGCCTGGGCGCTGGCCAGATCCTGGCCATTGATCTGAATCGTTGAGTTGAACGTGACAGGCTGGCTGGCGGCTGTGGTGGCCGGGATCGCGGAGGTCGCCGAGGTCGCGATCAGGTCCTTGCTGACCTGAGCTGGCGCGTCAAGACGATCGACTTGGGTCCCCAGCTTGTCGCCCAGCGACTCACCGATGGCTCCCCCCGCCATGCTTCCGAGCCACCCGCCAATTGCAGTACCCACGCCAGGCAGAATCAGCGTGCCAAGCGCGGCACCGACAGCGGCGCCCGCTGAAGACCCGGCCAACGAAGCACCGGATGACACCACTGAACGCGTGTCCCCGTGCATCACACCATTGACCAGTTCATATCCTGCGCTGAGCAGGCGCAGCGGCGGCGCTTTTTTGGCCAGCAGCGCGCCGGCCTTGGCGTAGGAGTCGGACAGCGGCGCGGCGTGCATTGGGCTGGCGCCCGATGAGCCGGAGAATGCCGTCATGCTTGCGGGCCACGCTGAGGGCTGACGAATGAGAGGATTGCGAGCTGCAGAGCTGCCGGAACCAATCAGTGGTTGATGGCTCTTTCGCTGGGTCAAAGAACCGAGGCTCACCCTGCGTGGTTTCAGGCCTCCACCCTTTCTCTGGGTAGGCTTTTTTGGGTTTGGCTCATCAAATGGCGAGTTTTCAACGGGCTTACCGCTATCGCCGGCAACATCGATATCCGCAATCCATTTGCCAAGTCCCTTCGGCAGTTTCGTTGCGATGCCCTTCACAAGCTTGCCAACGAAATTATCAGCGGCCTTTGCCAGCAACGCCCCCACAAACGCCGTAAGCCCCGCCGCCGCAATAGTCAGAGACGTAGCGACTTTCGGGTTTGCCTCGGCCTTCTCCGCCGCCCAGTTCAATGTATTGGTGAGGGAGTCCAGCGTTTGCGCATCCGGAGCGACCGCTGTCGCCAAACGGTTTCTACTGGCGTCGTAAGCGTTCCAGCTTTGCTGAGGACTGCCGCCAGCCGGATCGGCTGATCTCTGCACCGCACCTTTGTATTGCGGCTCGGTACTTTGGGTCGGTCCCTGAAGGGGAACCGGCGAGAACGTCGCTTCAGCAGGTTCCGCCATCAATTGATGCAAACCGTCGCTGCCGGTCGATAGCCTCTTCAGCAACTCGGTCTGTGGATCGAGCGGTTTTCTCGCGGTCAGCAACGCAAATGTCTTGTCGACATCCTGGGGTTTATCCAGCAGTTTGCTGACGCCTTCATCACCGTTGAACAACGTCTTGATCAGTGCCGATTGTTGGCTCGCCGGCTTTTGTTTAAGAGCCTCGAGTGCCTTGAAAACGGTTTGCGGCACATCCTCGTTGAGCTTGTCCGGCTGGAGTCCAAGTGTTGCCCAGGCTGCACGCTCGGCGACCGAGCCTTTGGCACCTTTGGCCAGCGCAGCGCTGATGCTTTTCACCGATGTAGCGGCGCCAGACGTGTCCACATCTGCGTTGAGCAAAGCGGCCGCAAGAGCAGCCAGTTGCTCAGGTGCAATACCCGCCGCGACTCCTGTTTCGCCAGAACTCTGTACCACCGAGCCGATGTCGGCTGCGGTCGCTTTCAGCGAATTCTTCCCGAGATGAATACTGGCGTCGGCCAAGCTTTGAGCCTGCGCGCGATCAAGCTTGAGCGAGGTTCTCCAGACCGTCAGCATTTCTCCAGCGGCCTTCAGTTCAATGCCAAACGCTGTCGCGTTCGTGGCGGCATCACGGCCGAAATCCAGCAGTTCCTGTTCCTTTGTGTCGCCAGTGAGATTGGCGCCTACCCCGGATTTGCCCGCGGCATATTCGACCTCGGCCAGGCTAACCGCGGTCGCACCACTGCCTGCCACCGTTTTTTCACCGGCCATTGCCAGGTTGGCGATCTCCATGCTCTTGAGATCGCCGTCCATGCCCGGCACTTGTTTTAGCCTGGCCATGGCCGTTTGAAGCGCCATGGTCGACTGCAGAAACGCGGGAGGCTGACGCTGTTCGATCTCGGTCGTGAGTTTCGACTTCGGCGCACTTACTGGCGCCGACGTTGGCGAACTGGCCTTCGACAGCGATTGCAGCGCGACCATGACTTCCCGAAGCTTGATCTGCTCCTTGATCAATAACCGGATGTCCTGACTGGCGGTCACGACCGCGAGCTTCAACTCCGCCAGTGGATTGGCAATAACGTCAAATGCGGACTTCTCAACTGCCAAGCCAGCGTTGCTGAACCCGACGCTGCTGTTCGCGCTGGCCAGCATTGGCGAATACCTTGTTTCTGCCATGCCGCTCTACTCCTGTTTCACGCCAAGGCGAGTGATCGCTATGTCGTAGCGGCGCAACGCCTTTTCGGCGTCCCATTCCAGAATCTCCGCTTCACTTACCGGGTAAATGAGCGGGACGATATCGAGGATTACTTCGATGTCGCGTTCCGAAAGTAGGCCGCCGGCTGGTTTAAAAAATCGTCGATACGCACCTGCAATTGCGTCCAGTCCGGGACGCTCAAGTGAGCCAGATCAGGGATCATCAGACCGGTGCAGTGGGCGGTGATGAACTCGGCGCGTTCCTTGGCCGTTTTCAGTTTCTTCATCACTTTGGTGGCGCGCAGCACAGGCATTTCCAGGCTCAGCGAGGTCACGGTGCGGCCGGTTACGGCGAGCGGTTGCAGCAGTTGCACCTGATCGGGATCGTCGGACTTTTGCGCGTCTTCGACCTGGTCGAGAAAGTACGACGCAGGGCGTGTCGACATCTCGTGCACGTACTGGGCGATGCTCACGTAGTCCGGGCGCTTGAGCTGGTCGAGTTCTTTGACCGACAGGCCAGTGGCGAGCAGCGCCAGCTCGAAGAACTGATCGTCTTCGTCATCGCCGGCGCGTTCCAGCGCTTCTTTCTGTGCGGCGTAGAACAGTGGCTTGAGCTGGATCTGGTTGATCTGCGAACCATCGTCGCCGGTGATCGGCGACAGCAGGTCATGCTGGGGTGGCATCCACGACATGTATGAATTCCTTGGTGATTCTTGGGGGTTACTCAATTTCTGCCAGTCACACTGGCCCACTGTGGGAGTGAGCCTGCTCGCGAAAGCGGTCGTTCAGTCACATTGATGTTGAATGTGCCAAAGGCTTCGCGAGCAGGCTCGCTCTCACAGGTTTTGCGGTGTAACGGGTTACGGCATCAGCACCGCACGACGCGCATCACCGAGGATGTCGACGCCGTTGAGGACGAACTTCTGGGTACGCACGTCGATGTCGATCACCGGAATGCCGTTTTCCAGGCGGTTGTAGGTGCGGCAGGAGAAGTCCAGCGTCGTCAGAGCCTTGCCGCCCATTTTGATTGCGTCTTCGCCCATGGTTTTGAGCTTGCCGCCGATGGTGTGGTAGGTGAACCAGGTATTGCCGTCCTGATCCTGACCGGCTTCACGCACGTTCAGCAGGATGTCGTCGCCCAGTTTCACGCCCATCGCCAGCAACACTTCAGCACCGGTGCCTTGCAATTTGATCTGCGCATTGAGCGGCTTTGCACTCTTGGCCATCTCCTCGACGATGAAACGCCCGCCCGTCATGCTTTCCATGTCGAAATCAATTTTCGGCGGGGTGAATTCTTCAACAGTCGCCGACAACGGCAGGCCTTGGAGGGTGGCCGCGATGGCCTGTCTTACGCGGTTGGTAAACATTAGAGAACGTCCTCCAGGAACTGCTCGATGATTTCATCGCGGGCGTTGAGTTGATAAACCATGTGTTCGTTTGGCGCGTAGCGGCCGTAGTCGATGACCACATACCAGGTGCCGTTCTTGTACTTCTCGACGCTGTTCAGTTCCGGGTGCAGATACACGCTGCCGCCAGGGATGGTTTCGTCGGCGACCAGGGTTTGCAGCCAGTCGTTGATGCGCTTGACCTCTTGATCCATGAAGGACTTGGTGAGGTTCTTGGCCATGGCTTTCTGGCCGGCCTTGACCAGCTTGCGGCTGATCGCATCTTCGAGGCCGACGTAGCTGATGAACTTGCCGGTGATCGAGCGGTTGCCCAGCAGCGAGAAGCCGCCGAGCACGGTGCGGGCGTAGTAGCTGACGCCGTAGCGGTTGAGCAGATCGCCTTCGGTGGAGGTGTCGAGAATGTTGTACTCAACGACCCGCGAAACGTCTTCGGCGTAGGTCACCTGGTTGCCCGGGCTCTCCCACTGCTTGACCTTGGCCAGTGCGGCAATCGCCAGGCTGGAAGGCGACAGGAAGACGTTTTTCTTCGCCGCTTTCGAGTACACGGCCGGCATGTTGTGCACCACCAGGCAACGGTCGAAACCGAGGTCGGCGCCGCCGAGTTCCTGGCTGTACAACACTTGATCGGCAACCGAGGCGTCCTTGCCATCCAGCACCACACGGGCCTTGATGCGCTTGCCGAACGAGGCGAACTCGCTGGCCACAGCTTTGGTGCCGGTGAAGCCCGGCGCGCCGATGATGGTCAGGTCTTCCGGGACACTGCCCAGCGCGGCCAGACCGAGCTTGCGGCCGGTCAGTGGATCGACGCCGCCGATCACGTTGTTGACGGTGTCGGCCGGGGTCGCACCCGCCTCGACGATGACCACGTAAACCGGCACCTTGACCACTTTGAGGATCTGGTAAACCGCGTGGTACAGGGTGCCCTCTTCCGAACCGGTCGGATCGAGCAGCGCGTGGGTGGTGAAACTGTTGATGCGGAACGGTGCGTTACGCGGAATCAGCGGATCGGCTTTCGGCGCGGTGCCGACCAGGCCGATGACGTTGTCACCCAGGCCACCCATGGCCTCGGGGGATTCGGTGGCATTGACGGTAATGCCGTTGTGCTCGAAGTTCAGAACCTCAGCCATAGTCAGTCAGCCTTCTTGGCAGCGGCCTTTTTGGCCTGGGTGGTTGGGGTTTTCAGTTCCAGTCGACCGGCGAAGTGCAAGGCACTGGCCTCGACGTCGAGCAGATCAAGGTCTTGACCGATGCTCGACCAGTGCCCACCGCCGGTGGGGAATGGGACGAGCACGGTGTAGGTTTGGCGGGTTGCCATTCGGGTTTCTCCAAAGACGAAAAAGCCCCCTGGTTTCAACAAGGGGCTATCAGTTGCTGATCAGCGGATAAGAAAACGCCCCGTCAGTGCGGGGCGTTTTTATTCAGGCAGGCTAGCGAGCCATTCCGGCGCTGCCGGGCGGTGTTCGCTCAAGGGCAACTCACCGCCGACCGGCCAGATGCGCAGCACGTGGCGATAGGTCTGCAACTCAATGTATTGCGCCGGGGTCAGCTGGGTCGGCCAACGGTCCACCTCGTCACGGTGACGGTTGACCACGGGATCAGTGAGCGCGATCTGCTGTTTGCGCCAGTAGCGCTCAATGCTCTCAAGTTCCGCTGGTGTTGGCCCCGGCCGATCAACCAGCACTGGATAGTTATTTTCATTCATGACAATCATCTTGCCGGTAGACAGCCCGTTCAATAACTCGAGCCAGTACTCCTGAGAGATTTCAACTGCATCGCTTGGAATTTCGGTATGAAAGGTGGGATCGTAAAAACCGCCCGTGGAGGGTGCATAAAACATAGGTTCTTCCTTGTTTGATAAGTAACGACTCTAAGGCACCGCTTGGGTGGCCAGATATGGAAACGTCCCACGGTGTGGGGCGTTTATTGAAGTGCTGAGGCGGGTGCAACTGGGGGCTGGTCTGGCCAACCGTCCTTGAGCATGGCATCGGTGTAGGTGCCGGCAACAACGCTTTCCGACAGAGCCCTTTCCCGGTCAAAGCAAGTCTGAACATGAGACCGAACAGCCGTTGCTACAGCAAGAATTTGCGAAGCAGTCAGTTCGACAAAGCCGTCCACAGCCTTGTAACTGCATTGATAAGCAGGGTTCAACATCGCAGAAACCGCCATTCCAGCAATCAGCGACTGGCTGTCTCGGGAAGTATCGATAGCCACACCCTCGACCACGACCCCCGAACCTTCTCGGCGGAATCGTTCTGCAGTAATCAAGGTCAACAGGCGGCTTTTTACCAATTCGCCAGAAGCGAAACCAAAGGCGTCTTCCAGTTCTTTTTCAGAAGGTTCATGGTCAAAAAGAATTTCACCCTCTGCCAATGGCCAATCAGGGGCGACACCTCGAAAGGCTGTTCCCTCTTTTGAGTACGCTCTCAACATGGGTATCCCCTAAAACGTGTATTGGGAAATATGGACGGAATTAGCTCGAGACAAAATTGAGTCCAGGATGTAGTGAATCGTTTGTGGCGTGGTCATTACCAGGTCGGAGAATGAACCGAGAACCCCCAACCCCAGCATCCCGCCAATACCGACAGTTTTTAATCCAGTCCCCACCGCATCAGAAGCAAGTCCCAGATAACCACCCCCAGCGTTTTCAGCACTGCTGATGTAGTGAACATACCCGCCGACGGATTTCGCGTTTTTCGGAACAATCGACGCCAGGGAAACAGGAGTCCATGTCAAAGACGCCCCGTTAGACAAGACTTGCGCTCTGGGGATGGATATCAGGCGTTGGTGCTGGACACCGGTAACCATCAATCGATTGGTGTCGGTTTGCCAAACGCTGACCAGCGCGCTTGCGGTGTATCCGGCCGGCATGTAAGCGCCGGAATAAACCTCAGGAATCAACGCCGAGGACGCATTGACGCCGAGTAGCTTGGCAATACGCAGCACTGGGTTATAGATAACGTAAATCCCGACACTGCCGAGCGCCGGGGCAACTCCGACATCCATCCCACCAGCACCAATAGTCGTCAAATCTATAGATAGATTGACGCTCGACAATTTGTATTGACCGATACCGGGTTGCTCAGCAATCAACTGATCAGCCGTGAGTGTTGCAAGCGATGCTGCTGTGGGTAGCGATACTCGCAAATTACGAGTTGCGCCGACCTCGGCACCGTTGAGACGCCAGCTTTTGATATCTGCAGCCAATGCAGCGATGTCGATACTTCCTTGATTGATCGGTGCATTCCAGGCTTTGATGCACCACATCACCGCCAGGTTGTTCGGCCTGGTGATGCCATAAGTGACCTCAGGGCCGCCGGGCAATGGGAAGTTCGCCTGAGGATTCACGCCCATGAGTGTTACGCCGGCGTAAAGCGTCGGGTCACCGCTGTCATAACCGGTTCGAATCCTTGAGGCCTCATAATCAGCGAGATTGGAGGCAATCGTCTGCGTGGCCGGAATATTGGTATCGATTGCAGCAATACTGCCCTTCTGCCAACTGCCGATTGCTCTTCCTGGATCAGCACCACGCCCGTGATCCCAACCACGCAGAAACTCCCCGCGCGAGTCGGGCAATCGGAAGTTGCCCGCACCTTCATTGCCTTTGTTATAGACAGCGCCGAGATAGGCGGCCAGATCCGGATAAGTCGCAATGCTCTGCACACTGCCATCCAGTTCCAGATAACCGGGAGCGACAATACCCGTCGGGAATGCCAGAACAGCGCCAATCGGAACGGCGGATTTGAGCCGTTCGACTTCCTTGGCCAGCGCGGCGACATCGATGGTTCCCTGATTGACCGGGGCGTTCCAGGCTTTGATGCACCACATGACGGCGATGTTGCGGGGACGTGCCTCCGCGCCACCAGAACTGTTGAAGCCAGCCGCGAAATTGGTTATTACGGCCGTATTGCCGTTATCTACCACTACGGCACTCGGATTACTGCCGGTCGCATTGGCGAATGCCTGCATGCGGGTGACGGTATGAGCATGCGACTTGTTGTCGTCGGCCTGCCAGCTGCCGAGACCTCGGCCAGCATCCACCCCTCGTCCATGATCCCAACCGCGCAAAAACTCCCCACGCGTTTCAGGCAAACGGAAATTCCCTGTACCTTCATCACCCTTGTTGAACTTGCCGCCCAGGTAAGCACTCAAGTCCGGGTAAGTCGCGCTGCTCTTGACGCTGTTATCCAGTTCCAGAAAACCCGGCGGCGGCGAATCAACCGGAAACGCGACGATCGATCCCACCGGCAACGCCGACGCCTTGGCAATCAGCGCTTCGACTTCAGCCTTGTTGTACGAATCCTTGATGCCAAATCCTGCCAGCGTCTCCGGGTTTGCACCCGCAGTAGCGCGACCATATTCATCAACCGTCAAACTCTTGTAAGTCCCGGCAGCAATCCCGGTGCGACCGGCCAGCATCTTGAACGTCAGCGCAGTCGTGCCGAGGGTAATCGGCGCATTGGTGGTGAGGTGCCACAGCGAATCACCGCTCGCCGTGCCCTCCTCCACCATCACTGTCAGCCCCGGTGTGACCTTGGCGCTGCTATTGGCATCCGTTGCCCTCACCCAGTCGCCATTGCCGACGATCCACAGGCCGTTGTCCTTGGCCAGCGTCTGGTTCGCAACAAGCACGCGGTCGCCAGCAATCACTGCGACGCCGTCAATTTGCTGCGCACCGTTCAACACGATGTTGGTGGATGCCGCAACACGCACCGACTGCTTACCATCCAGCTTGCCGAGTTCTTCGGCGAGATAACTCATGACCCAGGCACGCGTGGCCTTAACAACGGTGTCATCAATCAACAACGTCACCAAGGACGCATTGCTGGTCTCGAAAATCGAGCGGATATAAAACTCTTTACCCGAACCCGACGTCGCCAGCACCGGTTTGAACGACTCCGGATATTTGACGATGGCGTAGAGAATCCCGGTATCAGTCCACAGCCCCGCTTCCCGCACATACCAGCCGCCAACATCCGGCGGAATGGTCACTTCGGCGAGCAGCCAGCTCGGGTTCTTCTCGTCCTGGAACAGCGCATTGAGCGGCCCGCGCCAGACTTCGCGTTTCAGCGCGATGGCGGTCGCGGCCGGATTGTAGACCGAGCCGCCGCCATCGCCGACGGAAATCTGTGTCAGCTTGATCGGCGTGCCCGCAGCCTTGCACGCTGTTTCGTAGGCAATCCCTGCGTTGGTAAGCAGGGTGTAATAGTCAGCCATTCAGGCCCCCTGAGGATAAATTGTGGATGTTTCGACGGTGTACATGCCGGCAGCCATGAACGCCTCTCCCGAGGTTTCGAGCCCTTCGATGAACACTGGATAAACCGTGGTCAGCTCGCCACAGAACGTCGCGGCGCCGATGACGTGATTGCCGAAAGCGCTCAAGCCAACCGAGACCGTCAGCACATCCCGTTCGCTCTTGGCATCGGCCAGACGTCGGTCGAGACGGGCGTCGATTTCTTCGCTGTAGGGTTGGTCGCTGAAGGCTCGTACGGAAAAGCTGTAAGGCGCACCGGGCGGCGTCTGTTCGTACCAGGCGCGGATTTCCGGGCGCAATTGCAAACCCTTGGCGGCGTTTTCCAGCGCCTTGCGAGTGCCGGCCTGACGCGCGGTAGGCCAGGCCAGTTCAACGGTCAGGCGTTTTTCCGCTTCCGGTGCGGCGGTGCTCCATTCGGCGACACCGCGATCCGCTGCCAGATAAGGCAAGAATGCGACCGGTGTTTCGCTCGGGTTCATCAGTTCGGGGAACGGCGGCGCGATGCGATCAAGCAGTGCGCCAAAGCCCAGATCCAGGCCTCGTTCGAGTGCCGAGCTGTTGGCCGGCAGCAGCGTCGGACGCTGAGTTTTCTCACTCATAGCGTCAGCACCTCAACCTCGACCGCCGTGCAATACGGCGCTTGAAACGCCGTAGTCACGATCGGCGCCAGCGGTTCGAGAATCTGCAATTGCACGGCGCCGGCACTGTGCAGCGTGTAGTCGATCCAGCTCGGATCAACCCGACCTTCGAGACGATGGCAACTGTCAGCGTAAGCCTGCAATTGTTGTTGCGCGGCGACTTTGGTCAGGCCCGAATCGGGGCCGGAATTGATCTTGGCGACCACGCGAATCTTGTAGCGCTGAATATCGGCTGCCTTGACCATGACAAGGTCGGTTTCCGGTCGTACATCAGGCCGTGCGAAGTGCTGACGAACGCCGTCAAGCAATGCCTGGGAAGGCGTGCCATCGTCGTCGCGGGACAGCACTGTGACCTGCACCTCGCCCGGCGCGGTACGCCGAGCATTGCCATCCTTGACCTGCGCAGCGAGACCGTCCGGGTCGAAGGTGTAAGTGACGTTCACCACACCTGCCTCGGTGGATTCGACCTGCACCGTGGGACGCTCGCCAAGGGTGAAAACTTCGCGGCGATACTGCATCCGCGAGCCCGCCGCCGGGGCGTGTGGCGCCAGGTAATAACGCAGGCGGGCGTCGTCGTCACTTTCGTAGATCGCTGGCACCGGCGGAAATGCTGCGGGGTCGCCGGGATCAAGCAACTGCCGCTCAAGGCCCATGTCCGCCAGCCGCGCATCAAGGTTGCTGCCAGTCGCCCACCACGCCAGCATCTGTTTGATGCGAGCGTTGTATTTGCGCTCGTGGGTTTGCAGCCGCACACAGAAAGCTTCAAGCGCCAAGGTCAGCAGTTCGCTTTCGTTGTCCAGGCTGGTCGTGAGTTTCGCGGCACTGTCCGGCGAGCGCGCGCCGACGTATTCAATGACAAAAGCCTTGAATTCGGCGAGCAGGTCTTCGAAGGCTTCAACGGTGATCAGCGCGGGTTCGGCCAATTGGTTCTGGCCGGGGATCAACATGCTCATGTCACGACCTCGAAGGTTTGTTGACGGTTTTTCCAGGTACCGGCGAACCGCAACAACAGGCCGGCACCCTGACGACTGGCGACGATCACTTGCGGCTGAAAATCGTCAATGCCGTTTTGCTTGTTGTAGAAGGCTTGCGCCGCGTAGCTCTGGGCTAGAAGCAGAACGTCGTCACCGAGGTTCTGCCCCAGCAGCGTGGGGATCAACGAGCCATACAGGGGCCTTTTTTGCCGGGTGCCCAGCGGCGTAGTCAGGGCCCGGGTCGCGCGCTGCACAAACTGCAGCCAGTCGTCGACCGTGGCCCCGCTGTCTCTATCGATTCCGATCATGGGAGGCTCTTGAATCAGGGGCTGATGACGCGGCCCTGGTGATCGACCAATGGGCCGCTGAAGTGCACGCCCGAAGCGTCAATGGTCAGGCCGACTGCACCGAGTTGCAGGGTGATCAGTTGTGGTGTCATCGCTAACCGGGCCGGGCCGATGCTCAGCTCCAGCGATTCGCGCGAACCGCTGAAGGCTGCCGGGCCGTTTTGCCAGTGCAGAGTGTGCGAGGCGTCGTCGTAACCGCTTTCGCTGCCATCGACATGCACTCGGCGGGTCAGCGTCGGTACGGTGGCGGTGGGTGGAAAACGATCACTGTTCAGACCGAACAGCGCCACAGATTGCGCGCCGCTTTCGCCGCTGCCGTAGTTGAACAACAGACACTGTTCACCCACTGTTGGAATCCGCGACTCGCTTTGTGCGCCGGCGCTGGGGTTGAAAAACTTGATGGCCGGCGTCAGCAAACCACCGTGACTGACCTGACAGGTGTTGCTCGCAGCGTCGACGCTCTGGCAAATGCCGATGCGGCAGAAGCTTTCAGCACGGCGGTGCAGGTCGTCGATTTCCGCTTCCATTTCGGCCAGGCGTTCGATGATCGGACCCAGCTGCATACGCAGTAATGCGTCGAACATCGGTCAGGCCTCCAGCGTGGTGTATTGGTCGGGGTCGTCGATGTTGCTGACTTCCCAGGTGCGGGCGAATTTCGGGATGCCCAGCGGATCGTCGAGCAAGGTCGGGCCGAGGTAAAGAGTCTGGCTGAACGTCAGCGTCCAGGCTTTGTATTGCTGATCGGCGCGAATGAGTAATGACGGCAAGCCATCGATATTCACTGGCAGATCGCATTGATCACCGGGCAAGTTCCAGCCGTTGTCGGTGATCAGGTTTTTCAGCACAGCGGTCAGATCGCATGCTGCAAATGCGCTGGCAGAAAGGGCCGGAATGACTTGCAGGGACAACGTCATGGCATGCGCAATTCGTCCGTCAGCGGCGCGCACTCCAGTCCCATTCCGGTCGAAGTCGATCAACACCCAGGCCTGATCGCCCGGCGCAGTGAAATCATCGTGATTGCCGACGTTGAGGTTGAGTCCGGCAGTGTTGCGCAGCGTCGTCGCGATGGCTGTGAACAGTTGCGACGGCTGCTGGATCGGTGTGGGCATACATGACCTCCTTTTCGATCGTCCACGCGCAGTCCTGCCGCCCAAAGGGCGGCATGGACAAACAGTCAGGGTTAAGGTTGGTCGCGCGGCGGGACGTCGCAGACGCCGATGCGCTTGGCGGCCCAGCGTTCGTACAACCCGATGGCGACGTCGGCGCCAGCCATCGCTGTCAGGCAACCGAACGCGCCAGCCGCCCAGATCGACATGCCGGCGGCATACAGCAACATGATCGCCGACACGCCGCAGATCATGCAGGCGCCGGAGCGCAGGGCCAGACGGCGCAGCAGCGGCCAGCCACGTGCGCCCTCCTTGTCGGCGCGCCACATTTCGCCGGACACCCCGCCGACGACGGCAAGAAGGATGACCAGCCAGATCGGCATGTCCGCCAACGCTTGTTGCTCGTTTGTCATGTCACGCCTCCTGGTGTGATGGATGAAGGGTATGTGTTGGGTTCAATCGGTTTCTCTCAGGCAGGCATTCCAAAAAGCCCGGCGCTGTGGCCCGGGCTTTTCAGTAATGCGCTCCCGCAGACAGGTTTTGAAAATGGCGATCAGAAGGGCGCGGCCGGCCAGTTGATGATTGGAAATGTGTTCTGGTTTTTCACTTCGCCGACAGCGATGAAGTACTGCTTGTAGGCTACCAATGTGGCCTCATCAGCCGCAGTGGCGATACCGAGGTCCAACTTGTATTGCAAAGGGTTGAATTTCAGCCAGCGTGTTGCGTCGTCCAACCGGAGTTCTATGCGACCGCTCGTAAACAACTGCTGCTCCGGAACCGTCGTTTCAACAAATTCATTTCCAGAAGGCCCCCACACCAGTTTCATTCCCGGTTGAACGGTTTCGTTACCGGTGACATCGCGCCATGAAGCACTTGGTTCACTTACCGGTACGGCTGGCGCCTCGCCATCAATGTCCACTACTTGTAGAACCACGGTGTAACCCATGGCCGTAATTGTGAGTGCATAACGATTCATTCAAATTTCCTTTTTGGCTAATTCTTGAGCGAAATGGCTTGGTGTGTTTGTCAGTACGGTGCTACCGGCCAGACGATGTTTGCCGGATAACCCGGCTGCTTATCGATGTCGCTGACGTCAATGCAATACTGCTTGTGAGTCAGCAATCGAGCCTGGTCTTGCGTTGTGGCGATACCGAGATCAACTTTGAACTGAAGCGAGTTGAGCAGCAGCCAGTTGGCGCCCGTATTCAGCAGTTGCCATTTCTGTTGTTCGGCTTCGTTACGCAAGTCTTCATCCGTGGGCGGCGAGAATAACCAGATGCCATTGAACGTCGCCCCCCAACCCACGCGCATGTCTGTACTACCGGTTACATCGACCCATACGGACGTTGGCGAAGCAGGTGCATCAGGACGGACTTCGCTTTCCTTCAATTGGACAACTTTGTTGTATTCAACCAATGCGTAGAGATTCATCGGGTATTCCTCAATGTGTGGTCATTTCAGGTGAGTGGCGTGAAAACTTCCGGTAGGCATTCCAAAAAGCCCGGCGGCGATGCACCGGGCTTTTCAGTAATGCGCTCCTTCGCCTTCCTTCAAATCCTGTGTCCAAGAAGGAAGTTGACTGTTCGGCGCTACTGGCGCGGTACGAGTCCATTCAAATTGTTTTTCCGACCGCGGTCCCTGCCCGCCGGATAACTGCTTCTGGTGCTTTACGCTGCACACCCGGGTCAGTTGCCAACCCTCTGAACCGTTGAGGCCGGTTCATCGCTGCCTGTTCTTGTGGAACTAAAGAGCTTTCTTGCCAGCCGCTTTGTCGAGCGGCTTGGTGGCAAGGATATGCATGTATGCATATCCAGTCAATGCGTAAATGCATTTATTTATGCATTTGAAATGCGCAGATGCATGGAAGCCCCGCAACTCAAGGGTTTGGCGGTTTCATCAAGGCGAAAAAAAACCCGCCGATTGGCGGGCTTATCTGAAGTCGGTGTGGTTAGCGGGCGTACATGCCCCACCAGAAGACGTGACCGAGGATGACGATCTGCTCTTCCTGGATTTCCTGGAAGCTGTAGTCTTCGTCCGGATGCTCATCGCGATTGAAGCTGCGCAGACGAATGCCGGTCGGCAGGCGATAGAGTTGCTTCACGCGCAACTGGCCGTTGTGATTGATCGCGTACAGGTCGCCATCAATGATGTCGCCGATCCCGCACTTGCCCGCATTCACACCAACGGTGGCGCCATCACGCAACACCGGTAGCATACTGTTGCCGCGCACTGTCACGCATTTGGCCTGATCGAACTGCACGCCGTTATGGCGCAGGCTACGCTTGCCGAAGCGCAGGCTAGAGCGCTCGCTCTCTTCGATGACGAATCTTCCTGATCCTGCTGCCAATTCAACCTCGCGAAGGAACGGCACCGATACTTCGTCATCATCGACCGGCGTATCGTCGTCCCACAGCATTATGTCCTTGAGTTCCGCGTGTACGTCATCACGCGCGGCTCCGGCCGACGGCGCGACATCTGCGCGCCCGCGCAATTGATCGGTGCTCACGGCGAAGTACTCGGCGATCTTCGAGATGTGTTTATCCGAGGGATCGACGATCTTCCCGCTGAGGATCCGCGAGAGAGTGGATTGAGGCACGCCGGTGCGACGGTGGAGCTCCGTGGGGGAGATCCCGTGCTGGTCGAGCAGTGCTCTTAAGACGGAGGCTACGTTGCGTTTTTGCATAACGCGCATAGTGCTTGAAGTTTTTAATGAAGACAAATGCTGATTTGCATAAATCGTGCATAAATACACCTTTCGGTGAAGAAAACCGTCACCCGGCTGCGATGCCTGCGTCCGGCAGACCGCCCATGGTAACCTTGCGCCCATCGCGCGAAAGCCTGGCTGATGCCCCCGCTTTTGCCCTACATCTTTTAACGAGTTGCCTGACAATCCGATGAATAAAGCCGTCTCCGACCTGTCCTCCCACACTCCGATGATGCAGCAGTACTGGCGCCTGAAGAATCAGCACCCGGATCAGCTGATGTTCTACCGCATGGGCGACTTCTACGAGATCTTCTACGAAGACGCGAAGAAGGCGGCCAAGTTGCTCGACATCACGCTGACCGCGCGCGGGCAGTCGGCGGGGCAGGCGATTCCGATGTGTGGCATTCCTTACCACGCGGCTGAAGGCTATCTGGCGAAGCTGGTGAAGCTTGGCGAGTCGGTGGTGATCTGCGAGCAGGTCGGCGACCCGGCAACCAGCAAAGGCCCGGTGGAACGTCAGGTAGTGCGCATCCTCACCCCTGGGACGGTCAGTGATGAGGCGCTGCTCGATGAGCGCCGCGACAACCTGATTGCCGCCCTGCTGGGTGACGAGCGCCTGTTCGGTCTGGCCGTGCTGGACATCACCAGCGGCAGTTTCAGCGTGTCGGAAATCAAAGGCTGGGAGAACCTGCTCGCGGAACTGGAGCGGATCAATCCGGTTGAGTTGCTGATCCCGGATGACTGGCCGAGGGACCTGCCAGCGGAAAAACGCCGTGGCGTCAGTCGTCGTGCGCCGTGGGATTTCGAGCGTGACTCAGCACTGAAAAGCCTTTGCCAGCAGTTCTCCACCCAAGACCTGAAGGGCTTTGGCTGCGAGAACCTGACCCTGGCCATCGGCGCTGCCGGTTGCCTGTTGGCCTACGCCAAGGAAACCCAGCGCACCGCCCTGCCCCATCTGCGCAGCCTGCGCCACGAACGCCTGGATGACACCGTGGTGCTGGACGGTGCGAGCCGCCGCAATCTTGAACTCGACACCAACCTCGCCGGTGGCCGCGACAATACCCTGCAATCGGTGGTCGATCGCTGCCAGACCGCCATGGGCAGCCGCTTGCTGACCCGTTGGTTGAATCGCCCGTTGCGCGATCTGACGGTATTGCTGGCGCGCCAGACCTCGATCACTTGCCTGCTTGATCGCTACCGTTTCGAAAAGCTGCAACCACAGCTCAAGGAAATCGGCGACATCGAGCGAATTCTCGCGCGAATCGGCCTGCGCAACGCGCGTCCTCGTGACCTTGCCCGGCTGCGCGACGCCCTTGGCGCACTGCCTGAACTGCAAGTGGCGATGACCGATCTGGAAGCGCCGCACCTGCAAGGTCTGGCGACCACCACCAGCACTTACCCGGAACTGGCGGCGCTGCTGGAGAAAGCCATCATCGATAACCCGCCGGCGGTAATCCGTGACGGCGGCGTGTTGAAAACCGGTTACGACAGCGAACTCGATGAACTGCAATCGCTGAGCGAAAACGCCGGTCAGTTCCTCATCGATCTCGAAGCCCGCGAGAAAGCCCGCACCGGCCTGAGCCATCTGAAAGTCGGCTACAACCGCATTCACGGCTACTTCATCGAACTGCCGAGCAAGCAGGCCGAATCCGCCCCGGCGGATTACATCCGTCGCCAGACGCTGAAAGGTGCCGAACGCTTCATAACGCCTGAGCTGAAAGAATTCGAAGACAAGGCGCTGTCGGCCAAGAGCCGCGCCCTCGCCCGCGAGAAGATGCTGTACGAAGCGCTGCTGGAGGACCTGATCAGCCAGTTGCCACCGCTGCAGGACACCGCCGGTGCGCTGGCCGAACTCGACGTGTTGAGCAACCTTGCCGAGCGTGCGCTGAACCTCGACCTGAACTGCCCGCGCTTCGTCAGCGAGCCGTGCATGCGCATCTCCCAGGGTCGTCACCCGGTGGTCGAGCAAGTGCTGACCACGCCGTTCGTGGCCAACGACCTGAGCCTCGATGACAACACGCGCATGCTGGTGATCACCGGCCCGAACATGGGCGGTAAATCCACCTACATGCGCCAAACCGCACTGATCGTGCTGCTGGCGCATATCGGCAGCTTCGTACCGGCAGCCAGTTGCGAACTGTCGCTGGTCGACCGCATCTTCACCCGTATCGGCTCCAGCGATGACCTCGCGGGTGGCCGTTCGACCTTCATGGTCGAAATGAGCGAAACCGCCAACATCCTGCACAACGCCACCGAGCGCAGCCTGGTGCTGATGGACGAAGTCGGTCGCGGCACCAGCACTTTTGACGGCCTGTCGCTGGCCTGGGCTGCAGCCGAGCGCCTGGCTCATTTGCGCGCCTATACGCTGTTCGCTACGCACTACTTCGAACTGACCGTGTTGCCGGAAGCTGAGCCACTGGTGGCCAACGTCCACCTCAACGCCACCGAGCACAACGAACGCATCGTGTTCCTGCACCACGTGCTGCCCGGCCCTGCCAGTCAGAGTTACGGTCTGGCAGTAGCGCAACTGGCCGGTGTGCCGAGCGAAGTGATCGTGCGTGCCCGCGAGCACCTGAGCCGACTGGAAGAAACCGCTTTGCCGCATGAAGCGCCGAAACCCGCCGCCAAGGACAAACCGGCGACGCCACAACAAAGCGACATGTTCGCCAGCCTGCCGCACCCCGTGCTTGATGAGCTGGCTAAACTGGATCTGGATGACCTGACCCCGCGTCGTGCGCTCGAAATGCTCTATGCACTGAAGAACCGGATATAAGCACTGAAGAAGCGGATATAACGCAAACGGCTTCAAGCTGTTAGAATCTCGCGCGGTTTGGGATGCTGCTGGCTAATAGCCTGGCCAGCAGATATCGCTCCCGAACCTGGCGACCCCAACCGTGAAGGGGCAACGCTGCCGCCGCCTGAGGAGAAAATTAGAAATGACCTTCGTCGTCACCGACAACTGCATCAAGTGCAAGTACACCGACTGCGTAGAAGTCTGTCCGGTGGACTGCTTTTACGAAGGCCCGAACTTCCTGGTGATTCACCCGGATGAGTGCATCGACTGCGCCCTGTGCGAACCGGAATGCCCGGCTGTAGCTATCTTCTCCGAGGACGAAGTTCCGGAAGAGATGCAGGAGTTCATTCAACTGAACGTTGATCTGGCTGAAATCTGGCCGAACATCACCGAGAAGAAAGAATCGCTGCCGGATGCCGAAGAGTGGGATGGCGTCAAAGGCAAGATCAAAGATCTCGAACGCTGATCTGCCACGCGCTCGAATGAAAAGGCCCCTTGCGGGCCTTTTTGCTTTCCGCATTTTGCTTTTCTGCGGGCAAAAAAAAGGGGCGGTATGACCCGCCCACATTTTTTCCCTATTCCCTGTATTCCTTTTCATCGTCCTGATGAATCGCGTCCTGCGATGTCCATTCCCCTCTTCCTTGAAGGGCGTGTCTGTCCGTCGACACAACCCAGATACTAGAGAATTCCCCGGCCAGAGCAATCGGCACGGAGACCGCAGAAGCGCTGTAATAAGCACTTCACATTAAAAAATAAATATATAAATCAATAAGTTAAATAAGAACACCGAAGCTAATCGACGTCTGCCGTCTTGTAAAAATAGTGAACACTTACGAAAGAGTAAGCCAAGGCTTACAGCGCGAGACTACAAACGATGGAATTGCCGACCGTACGTCCGGCAGTTAACAGGGATGCAAGAGATAGCCAACAAATCCAGGCCAACAAAAAGCCCCGAACCAGTCGGGGCTTTTTGCGGGCGGACGTGTGAGGCGCTTACTGAAACAGCGACTCGCTCGACAGGCCATTCTTCTCGAGGATTTCACGAAGGCGCTTGAGGCCCTCCACCTGGATCTGCCGTACCCGTTCCCGGGTCAGGCCGATCTCCAGGCCTACATCTTCCAGCGTACTGCTCTCATGACCGCGCAGGCCGAAGCGGCGTACAACCACTTCGCGCTGCTTGTCGGTCAGCTCCGACAGCCATTGATCGATGCTCTGCGACAGGTCGTCATCCTGCAGCAGTTCACAAGGATCAGTCGGGCGATCATCGGTGAGGGTGTCCAGCAGGGTTTTATCCGAATCCGGACCCAGCGAGACGTCGACCGAAGAAACCCGCTCGTTCAGGCCCAGCATGCGCTTGACCTCCCCCACCGGTTTTTCCAGCAGGTTGGCGATTTCTTCGGGTGAAGGTTCGTGGTCGAGTTTTTGCGTCAGCTCCCGTGCAGCCCGCAGGTACACGTTGAGCTCCTTGACCACATGGATCGGCAACCGGATGGTCCGGGTCTGATTCATGATCGCGCGCTCGATGGTCTGACGAATCCACCAGGTCGCGTAGGTCGAGAAGCGGAAGCCGCGCTCGGGATCGAACTTTTCCACCGCCCGGATCAGCCCGAGGTTGCCCTCTTCGATCAGATCCAGCAGCGACAGCCCCCGATTGACGTAACGCCGGGCGATTTTTACCACCAGCCGCAGGTTACTTTCAATCATGCGCTTGCGCCCGGCCGGATCGCCACTTTGCGACAAGCGCGCAAAATGAACTTCTTCCTCCGGGGAGAGCAATGGGGAAAAACCGATTTCGTTGAGATACAACTGCGTGGCATCAAGTGCACGCGTGTAATCGATGTACTTATGTTGTTTAAGTGAAGCGGAGTGTTTGGATTTGGAACGAACGGAAGGTGGAGCAGCCCCTTCATCATTCGACATCGAAGATTCCGAATCGATGCCGGCCTCCATAAGGAGAACCTCATCGTCGATGTCAAACTCCGGCACTTCTTTACTGAGAGCCATTGTTATAGTCCTTTGGTGAGTTCGACCCCAAGCTCAAGCGACGCCTTTATCCTTGGCAGCGCTGGAGCCTGTCCCCTCTACGCGACGGAACAGGCTGGCTTACAAATCAACGTCTTGGCAGGAACTGCAACGGATCCACAGGTTTACCTTGGCGGCGAATCTCAAAATGCAGTTTCACCCGGTCTGTACCCGTTGACCCCATTTCGGCAATTGTCTGTCCGACCTTGACCTGCTGTCCCTCCCGAACCAACAGCCTGCGGTTATGGCCGTAGGCACTGACGTAGGTTTCGCTGTGTTTGATGATGACTAATTCGCCGTAGCCCCTTAAGCCACTCCCGGCGTATACCACCGTCCCATCAGACGCAGCTAAAACAGGCTGTCCCAAATCTCCGGCGATATCAATTCCTTTATTCAAACTACCGTTTGAAGAGAATTTTCCAATCAGAATGCCATTAGATGGCCATCCCCAGCCGGTCGGGGCCGGGCCTGCAGGAGGCAGTGGAGCAGGTGCCTGCTTGTTGGCGACGGACGGTGCAACGCCCGCAGAACTGCCAGCAGAACCCGTGGTTGTGGTGGTCGTCGTGCCATTTGCCTGACGCCGGATTACCGTGGTTTTGCTCGACGAAGAAGGCGAAGAACTGCTGTTGCTCACCACCGCCGTCGGCGTTGAACCGGTACGGCCATCGAAGCGAATTGTCTGACCCGGATGGATCGTATACGGCGTAGGAATATTGTTCCGGGCAGCGAGGGCTTTGTAGTCCCAGCCGTAGCGAAATGCGATCGAAAACATCGTATCTCCGGGACGGACTACATACTGCCCGGTCGTCACCGTAGGACGCTGGGCCACCGCGCTGTTGCGATCGACCACCCGGACATTGCTCGATTTGGTGCTGGAGCAACCGACCAGCAAGGTGCTCAAGACAAGGCCAGTCACCAGGCGCTGAAAGCTCGTGTTACCCATACGCTGCGCAATGACTGTGAGACTCACCCGCCGCTCCCTTTGTGGTGGCTGAAAAATGTGAAATGCCGGATGCCGGCATCAGGTGTCGCAAGTATAACGGGCCGAATCGGCTTTACCTTTAATGAAGCGAAATCGCGTCGCGCACACGTTTGCAAGTGGACAGTCTGCTGCGTTTAAACCATCGCTGCCGGAGTAAGACACAGGCGAACGAAAGGAATTCAGCGCGCGTAAACAAATGCTCAGGCCAGCGGCCCATTGAGCAACGGAACGAAACGAACAGCCCCCAGAACATGCCGCGAAAAGCCGTTTTCCTCACGCACGATCAGCAACAATTGCTGCACTTCTCCCGAGCCCACCGGAATCACCATACGCCCGCCCGGAGCCAATTGATCGAGCAAGGCTTGCGGTACATCCGTGGCCACGGCGGTGACGATGATGCCGTTATACGGCGCCAGCGCCGGCCAGCCTTCCCAGCCATCGCCCCAACGGAACACCACGTTGCGCAGGTTCAGTTCGACCAAACGTTCCTTGGCACGATCTTGCAGCACCTTGATGCGCTCGACCGAGAACACTCGCTCAACCAGTTGCGACAACACGGCGGTCTGGTAACCGGAACCAGTGCCGATCTCCAGCACTTTATCCAGCGGCCCCGCCTCCAGCAGCAGCTCGCTCATGCGCGCCACCATATAAGGCTGGGAAATGGTCTGGTTATTGCCGATCGGCAGCGCCGTGTCCTCGTAAGCGCGATGTGCCAGCGCTTCATCGACGAACAGATGACGCGGCGTACGCCGAATCACTTCCAGTACCTTGGCGTTGGACACGCCTTCTTCGTACAGGCGCTGGATCAGACGCTCACGGGTACGCTGCGAGGTCATGCCGATGCCGCTGCGCAGCCTGTCTTCGTGTTCACGGGCCATCAGCGCAGTCCCTCCAGCCAGCCGTCGAGACTTCTGAAGGCGTCATTGAAGGTGCGATCGAGCTGCAACGGCGTGATGGAAACGTAGCCCTGCATCACCGCATGAAAGTCCGTACCCGGACCGCCATCTTCGGCATCGCCGGCAGCGGCAATCCAGTAACCGGCCTTGCCACGCGGATCGACCACTTTCATCGGCGCCGCCGCGCGGGCGCGATGACCGAGTCGAGTCAGCTGGATACCACGAATGTGATCGATGGGCAGATTGGGAATGTTCACGTTGAGCACCGTGCGCGGTGGCAGATCAAGCCCGGCATGGGCCTCGACCAGTTTGCGCGCAAAGTAGGCTGCCGTCGGCAGATTATCCACCTGCCGCGAGACCAGCGAAAACGCGAACGACGGACGCTCGAGAAAACGTCCCTCAAGGGCGGCCGCCACTGTCCCGGAATACAGCACGTCATCGCCAAGATTGGCGCCGAGGTTGATCCCGGAAACCACCATGTCCGCCTCGCGCTCCAGCAAGCCATTAAGGCCCAGGTGCACGCAGTCGGTCGGTGTGCCATTAAGGCTGATAAAGCCGTTGGCCAGATATTGCGGGTGCAGCGGACGGTCGAGCGTCAGCGAACTGCTGGCGCCGCTTTTGTCCTGCTCCGGGGCGATAACCACGCACTCGGTGTAATCCGCCAGCGCAGCATAAAGCGCGGCAAGACCGGGTGCGGTTACCCCATCGTCGTTAGAAATCAGAATACGCATGGGCTGTCCGTCTGCCCCACCGGCACCAGATCAACGAGTTCGCGCACCAATACGGTAGCGAAGCATCCGGCCGGGAGGACGAATTCCAGTTGCAGAATGTCAGGCTGGGGATAATGCCACGTCAACCCGCCAATGGGCAGCCGCAGGATGCGACGTTCGTGACTCATACCGGCGTTAATCAACCAATCGCGCAGCTCTGCTTCATCGGCGGCAATCGCCTGCTCCAGATCATGGACAACGCCCGCGGTCGGCGAGTCACCTTCGCCCCACTGCGGACCGGTCGGGTGCAGATCGAGAATCGCCAGACGCGGGTCGCTGCATTCAGCTTCACCGGCCGGAAAAAAACTACGGCTGTCGGTGAACGCCAGCAAATCGCCGACCTGAGCTTTTTGCCAAGTACCATCGGCAACACGCGCCGCCAGTACTTTGTTGAACAGGAAGCTGCGCGCGGTAGAGAGCAGGCGCGAACGCACATTGCGCTGCTCCGGCAAGGCTTTGCGCGCCGCCCACGCACGCGCATCAACGACGTTGCCGCCGTCATGGCCGAAACGCTGGGCGCCGAAATAATTGGGGATGCCTTGCTTGGCGATCAGTTGCAGACGCTGTTCAATCGCGTCTCTGTCGCCAGTGAACTGAGTCAGGCGCAAGGTGAAACCATTGGCCGAATGCGCGCCGCGTTGCAGCTTGCGCTTGTGGCGAGTGGTCTTGAGGATTTTCAGCGTGTCGTTTTCCGCCGCCGACAGGTCCGGATCGGCCTTGCCCGGCAATTGCACGCTGAACCATTGGCGGGTCAGCGCCTGACGATCCTTGAGGCCGGCATAGCTGACGGTGCGCAATGGCACGCCGGCGGCCTTGGCGATACGCCGTGCGGCTTCTTCAGTGTTGAGGCCGCGTTTCTCGACCCAGATCCACAGGTGTTCACCGTCGCCGCTAAACGGGATATCGAGGACTTCATCGACCTGAAAATCTTCAGCGATGGCTTTCAGTACCGCACTGCCGAGGGGTTCGCCATAGGCCCGTGGGCCGAGCAATTGCAGTTCATTCATGCGCGCAGCAACAAGGCAACGGAGTGCACGGCAATGCCTTCTTCGCGACCGACAAAGCCAAGCTTTTCGGTGGTGGTAGCTTTCACGTTCACTTGATCCAACTCAACTTGAAGATCCGCCGCGATCAGCGCGCGCATCGATTCGATATGCGGGGCCATTTTCGGCGCCTGGGCAACGATGGTGTTGTCGACGTTGCCGACTTTCCAGCCTTTGGCGTGGATCAGTGCGACCACATGCCGCAGCAGCGCACGGCTGTCGGCGCCCTTGAATTGCGGGTCGGTGTCCGGGAAGTGTTTGCCGATATCACCCAGCGCCGCAGCGCCGAGCAAGGCATCGCTCAAGGCGTGCAGCAGGACGTCACCGTCGGAATGAGCGAGCAGCCCGAAGCTGTGTGCAATGCGCACGCCGCCCAGAGTGATGAAATCGCCTTCAGCGAAACGGTGCACATCATAGCCGTGGCCAATACGCATAAAAAAAACGCCCCGATTTTTGTCAGGGCGTGATTCTACCTGCATTAACCGCGCAGGGCGCGTGCGTGATGCTGCAAGTGGTCGTCTATGAAGCTTGAGATGAAGAAATAGCTGTGGTCGTAGCCCGGTTGCAGGCGCAATGTCAGCGGATGGCCCGCTTGTTTTGCCGCTTGTTGCAAGGCTTCAGGTTTGAGCTGAGTGGCGAGGAAGTCGTCGCGATCGCCTTGATCGACCAGCAGCGGCAGTTTTTCGTCCACTTCGGCGATCAGCGCACAGGCATCCCACTCTTTCCACTTCGAACGATCTTCGCCCAGGTAACGCGAGAACGCTTTTTGACCCCATGGGCAATCCATCGGGTTGTTGATCGGCGAGAACGCCGACACCGATTGATAGCGCCCTGGATTTCGCAATGCGCAGACCAACGCTCCGTGGCCGCCCATCGAGTGGCCGCTGATGCTGCGTTTATCAGAAGCTGGGAAATGCGCTTCAACCAGCGAAGGCAATTCCTGCACGACATAGTCATGCATCCGATAGTGGCGCGACCAAGGTTCCTGCGTGGCATTCAGATAGAACCCGGCGCCGAGGCCGAAATCCCACGCGCCATCCGGATCGCCCGGCACATCAGGACCGCGCGGACTGGTGTCCGGCGCAACGATGATCAAACCCAGTTCGGCAGCCATGCGCATCGCGCCGGCCTTCTGCATGAAGTTCTCATCGGTGCAGGTCAGGCCCGACAACCAGTACAACACCGGCAGCTTGCTGCCCTGCTCCGCTTGCGGTGGCAGGTAGACGGCGAACACCATGTCGCAACCGAGCACGTCGGAGCGATGGCGATAACGCTTGTGCCAACCGCCGAAACTTTTCTGACAGGAGATGTTTTCCAGACTCATGGGGATTCTCCCAGCTGCAAGTGGCAAGCTTCGAGCTTCAAGAAAAGGCAAAAGCGCCTTTGCTTGCAGCTTGAAGCTTGTAACTTGGGGCTGCTTTTAGAAATGAATGACGGTACGGATGCTCTTGCCTTCGTGCATCAGGTCGAAGGCCTTGTTGATGTCTTCCAGACCCATGGTGTGGGTGATGAAAGTATCCAGCGGAATCTCGCCGCTCTGAGCCATGTCGACGTAGCTCGGCAACTCGGTACGGCCGCGCACGCCGCCGAACGCCGAACCGCGCCAGACGCGACCGGTGACCAACTGGAACGGACGGGTAGAGATTTCCTGACCGGCACCGGCGACACCGATGATGACCGACTCACCCCAACCTTTGTGGCAGCACTCAAGGGCGGCGCGCATCAGTTGCACGTTGCCGATGCACTCAAAGGAGAAGTCGACGCCGCCATCGGTCATGTCGACGATCACTTCCTGGATCGGACGATCGAAGTCCTTCGGGTTCACGCAGTCGGTGGCGCCGAGTTGCTTGGCGATCTCGAACTTGGCCGGGTTGATGTCGATGGCGATGATGCGCGCAGCCTTGGCTTTAACAGCGCCGATCACCGCTGACAGACCGATGCCGCCCAGACCGAAGATGGCCACGGTGTCACCCGGTTTGACCTTGGCGGTGTTGAGCACGGCACCGATACCGGTGGTGACGCCGCAGCCGAGCAGGCAGACCTTTTCCAGCGGTGCATCCTTGGAAATCTTGGCCACGGAGATTTCCGGCAACACGGTGTACTCCGAAAAGGTCGACGTGCCCATGTAGTGGAAAATCGTTTCGCCCTTGTAGGAAAAACGCGAAGTACCGTCCGGCATCAAGCCTTTGCCTTGAGTCGCGCGAATCGCCTGACACAGGTTGGTCTTGCCCGACTTGCAGAATTTGCACTGTCCGCATTCCGGGGTGTACAGCGGAATAACGTGATCGCCTACGGCAACCGAAGTCACGCCCTCGCCGATGGCTTCAACGATGGCGCCGCCTTCGTGGCCGAGGATCGACGGGAAGATGCCTTCCGGATCTGCACCGGACAGGGTGTAAGCGTCAGTGTGGCAAACACCGGAAGCGACTACGCGCAGCAAAACTTCACCGGCCTTGGGCATGGCGACATCGACTTCTACGATTTCCAGCGGCTTCTTGGCCTCGAAGGCAACGGCGGCGCGCGACTTGATCATGCTGACTCTCCAGTGAATCCAATGAATAAAAAACCAGACAAGGAGTGTAATACATAGCTTTACGATGAATAATCCGGACAAAAGCAAAACATTATTGCCACACAGGGATAATCCCGATGTCCGAAAATCGCTGGGAAGGCATCGACGAGTTCGTCGCCGTTGCTGAATGCAGCCAGTTCACTGCCGCCGCCGAACGTCTCGGGGTTTCGTCCTCGCACATCAGTCGACAAATCGTACGGCTGGAAGAACGCTTACAGACGCGCCTGCTCTATCGCAGTACCCGTCGGGTGACGCTGACCGAGGCCGGGCAGACCTTTCTGCAACATTGCCAACGCTTGCAGGACGGTCGCGAGGAAGCATTGCGCGCCGTCGGCGATCTGACCAGCGAACCGAAAGGCATGCTGCGCATGACCTGCGCCGTCGCGTATGGCGAACGCTTTATCGTGCCGCTGGTGACGCGATTCATGGGCCTGTATCCGCAGCTGCGCATCGATATCGAACTGAGCAACCGCCAGCTCGATCTGGTACATGAGGGGTTGGATCTGGCGATTCGCTTGGGGCGGCTTCAGGATTCGCGCTTGGTCGCGACGCGCTTGGCGCCTCGCCGCATGTTTCTCTGTGCTTCACCGTCCTACGTTGAGCGGTATGGGCGCCCACATAGTTTGTCGGAATTGAGTCGGCACAATTGCCTGATCGGCAGCTCGGACATCTGGCAGCTTGAGCAAAACGGGCGGGAATTTTCCCAGCGGGTGCAGGGCAACTGGCGCTGCAACAGTGGGCAAGCGGTGCTGGATGCGGCGCTTCAAGGCGTGGGGTTATGTCAGTTGCCTGACTATTACGTGCTGGAACATTTGCACAGTGGCGCGTTGATTTCGCTGCTGGAGGCGCATCAGCCGCCGAATACGGCGGTGTGGGCGCTTTACCCGCAGCAGCGGCATTTGTCGCCGAAGGTGCGCAAGTTGGTGGATTTTCTTAAGGAAGGGTTGGCTGAGCGGCCCGAATATCGAAGCTGAGTGATGGGTTGCCTGAACTATCGCTTTCGCGAGCAGGCTCGCTCCCACAGGGGATCGGCGGTGAATGCAAATTTGGGGTCAGGCGCAAATCAAATGTGGGAGCGAGCCTGCTCACGAATGCAATCAGAAAAGCGCCACTGCACTCAGCGGCGATTCGCCCAACGCTGGCGCAACCACTCCAGATCTTCAGGCCGGGTCACCTTGAGGTTATCCGCCCGCCCTTCAATCAGACGCGGCTTGAGACCTGCCCACTCCATAGCCGAAGCCTCATCGGTAATCACAGCATCAGCAACCAGACTGTCCGCCAGCGCCCGATGCAACGCACCCAGGCGGAACATCTGCGGCGTATACGCCTGCCAGATCACGCTGCGATCCACTGTCTCAACAACCCGACCGTGCTTGTCGACCCGCTTCAACGTGTCGCGCGCCGGCACCGCGAGCAAACCGCCCACCGGATCATCCGCCAGCTCATCCAGTAACTTGTCGAGATCTTCACGACTCAGATTCGGCCGTGCCGCATCGTGCACCAGCACCCAATCCTCATCATCGGCACCCTGCGCATGCAAATGCAGCAAGGCATTGAGTACCGAGCCGGAGCGCTCGGCCCCGCCTTCAACGCGTTGAATTCGCGGATCGCTGACGCAGGCCAGGTTCGGCCAGTAAGGATCATCAACCGCAAGACTGACCACCAGCCCTTTAAGGCTTGGGTGATCGAGGAAACAGCCGAGGCTGTGTTCGAGAATTGTGCGCCCGCCCAGTTGCAGGTATTGCTTGGGACGGTCCGCGGCCATTCGGGCACCGATGCCCGCGGCAGGAATCACGGCCCAGAAGGCCGGCAGGGAATTGATCATTGGGCCAACTGGTAAAGGGTTTCGCCGTCCTTGACCATGCCCAGTTCGTGACGAGCCCGCTCTTCAACGGTCTCCATGCCCTTTTTCAACTCGCTGACTTCAGCGTCCATCACTCGGTTGCGCTCCAGCAAACCTTCGTTCTCGGCGTGTTGATCAGCAATCTGCTGATTCAGCTCGGCGACTTGCGCCAGACTGCCATTGCCCACCCACAGGCGGTACTGCAGACCGGCCAGTAGCAAGAGCAAAACGAGAAACAACCAGTAAGGACTGCGCATCGAATATCAGGTATCCAGTGAAAAAAGACAGCCACGCCAAAACTTTGAAGCATCTGATAGCACGAAGCCTGGAAGACCCAGGCTTGTGCTGTTAAGGCATCAGATTAGTGGCAAATCCATCGCTGTCACGACTTTTTCGACACAATCCGGTGTCCTTCCATCGATTTGTACTTAGCCGCGGAATTCGCTGCGACCGTTGTACTTGGCCTTGCCATTCAACTGCTCTTCGATACGCAGCAGTTGGTTGTACTTGGAAACGCGGTCGGAACGGCACAGCGAACCGGTCTTGATCTGTCCAGCCGAGGTGCCAACGGCCAGGTCGGCAATGGTCGAATCTTCGGTTTCGCCCGAACGGTGCGAGATCACTGCAGTGTAACCGGCAGCCTTGGCCATCTGGATGGCTTCCAGGGTTTCGGTCAGGGTGCCGATCTGGTTGAACTTGATCAGGATCGAGTTGGCGATGTTTTTATCGATGCCCTCTTTCAGGATCTTGGTGTTGGTCACGAACAGGTCGTCGCCGACCAGTTGAACCTTCTCGCCGATCTTGTCGGTGAGGATCTTCCAGCCAGCCCAGTCGGACTCGTCCAGACCGTCTTCGATCGAGATGATCGGATAACGTTCGGTCAGGCCTTTGAGGTAGTCAGCGAAACCTTCAGCGGTGAACACCTGGCCTTCGCCGGACAGGTTGTACTTGCCGTCTTCGTAGAATTCGCTGGCCGCGCAGTCCAGCGCCAGGGTCACGTCGGTGCCCAGCTTGTAACCGGCGTTGGCAACGGCTTCGGAGATCACTTTCAACGCGTCTTCGTTGGACGCCAGGTTCGGTGCGAAACCGCCTTCGTCGCCAACGGCAGTGCTCAGGCCACGAGCCTTCAGTACAGCTTTCAAGTGATGGAAAATCTCGGTGCCCATGCGCAGACCTTCCGAGAACGACTTGGCGCCAACCGGCTGCACCATGAATTCCTGGATGTCGACGTTGTTATCGGCGTGCTCGCCACCGTTGATGATGTTCATCATCGGCACCGGCATCGAGTACACACCCGGGGTGCCGTTGAGGTTGGCGATGTGTGCGTACAGCGGCAGGTCCTGATCCTGCGCAGCCGCCTTGGCCGCAGCCAGGGACACGGCGAGGATGGCGTTGGCGCCCAGAGTTGCCTTGTTTTCGGTACCGTCGAGCTTGATCATCGCGTGATCCAAGGCTTTCTGGTCGCTTGGGTCGGTGCCCAGCAGCAGATCGCGGATCGGACCGTTGATGTTGGCTACCGCTTTGAGCACGCCCTTGCCCAGGTAACGGCTCTTGTCGCCATCACGCAGCTCGAGCGCTTCACGCGAGCCAGTGGATGCACCGGACGGCGCGCAAGCGCTGCCGATGATGCCGTTGTCGAGAAGCACGTCCGCTTCCACGGTGGGATTGCCACGGGAGTCGAGAACTTCACGACCTTTGATGTCGACGATTTTTGCCATTGTTGTAAACACTCCAAAGTTGACGAAAACGACGCAGCTAGAGGAAATCTTTTTACCGTCGGCAAGGGGTGTGCAGCGGGCAGACTTGCAGACGATAACGCTCATGCCCGAGGGCATGAGCGACAAATCGTGCGGTACTTTACCGGAGAATTGAGTGTTACGCGGTTTCTACCGTCGGAAAACTCTTAACCAGTTCGTCCAACGCTTTGAGCTGGACCAGGAATGGCTCCAGTTTGTCCAGACGCAAGGCGCAAGGGCCATCGCATTTGGCGTTGTCCGGATCCGGGTGCGCTTCGAGGAACAGACCTGCCAACGACTGGCTCATGCCCGCCTTGGCCAGATCCAGAACCTGTGCGCGGCGACCGCCGGCGGAGTCGGCACGACCACCCGGCATTTGCAGCGCGTGGGTCACGTCGAAGAATACCGGGTACTCGAACTGCTTCATGATGCCGAAGCCGAGCATGTCGACCACGAGGTTGTTGTAGCCGAAGCTCGAACCACGTTCGCAGAGGATCAGTTGATCGTTACCCGCTTCGACGCACTTGTTCAGGATGTGTTTCATTTCCTGAGGCGCGAGGAACTGGGCTTTCTTGATGTTGATCACTGCATTGGTCTTGGCCATCGCGACGACCAGATCGGTCTGGCGCGACAGGAAGGCCGGCAGTTGAATGATGTCGCAGACCTCAGCGACGACCGCGGCCTGATCAGGCTCATGGACGTCGGTGATGATCGGCACGCCGAAGGCTTGTTTGATGTCCTGGAAGATGCGCATGCCCTCTTCCAGGCCAGGACCACGATAAGAGGCCACAGAAGAACGGTTGGCCTTGTCGAAGCTGGCCTTGAACACGTAAGGGATGCCGAGTTTTTCGGTAACCTTCACGTACTCTTCGCAAACCTGCATGGCCATGTCGCGGCTTTCCAGCACGTTCATGCCGCCGAACAGCACCATGGGTTTGTCGTTGGCAATCTCGATGTCGCCGACGCGGATGATCTTCTGTGCCATCGGGGTTACGCCTTCTTCTGGTGTTGAGCCAACGCAGCTTTGACAAAACCACTGAACAGCGGATGGCCATCGCGTGGTGTCGAGGTGAACTCAGGGTGGAACTGGCAAGCGACGAACCATGGGTGATCGGCCGCTTCCACCACTTCAACCAGCGCAGCATCAGCGGAGCGACCGGAGATTTTCAGGCCGGCTTCGATCAGTTGTGGCAGCAGGTTGTTGTTCACTTCGTAACGGTGACGGTGACGCTCGACAATCACGTCCTTGCCGTAGCAGTCGTGCACCTTGGAGCCGGCTTCGAGCAGGCAGTCCTGAGCGCCGAGACGCATGGTGCCGCCCAGGTCGGACGATTCGGTACGCACTTCAACGGCACCGGTCGCGTCTTCCCACTCGGTGATCAGACCGACAACCGGATGGCCACTGGCGCGATCGAACTCGGTGGAGTTGGCGTCTTTCCAGCCCATCACGTTACGGGCGAACTCAATGACCGCCACTTGCATGCCGAGGCAGATACCCAGGTACGGAACCTTGTGTTCGCGAGCGTACTGAACCGCAGTGATCTTGCCTTCCACTCCGCGCAGACCGAAGCCGCCCGGCACGAGGATCGCATCAACACCTTCGAGCAGCGCAGTGCCCTGGTTTTCGATGTCTTCGGAATCGATGTAACGCAGATTGACCTTGGTGCGGTTGCTGATGCCGGCGTGACTCATCGCTTCGATCAGCGACTTGTAGGCGTCCAGCAGCTCCATGTACTTGCCGACCATGGCGATGGTCACTTCGTGCTCCGGGTTCAGCTTGGCGTCAACCACCGCTTCCCACTCGGACAGATCAGCGCTGCCGCATTGCAGACCGAAACGCTCAACGACGAAATCGTCCAGACCTTGCGAGTGCAGGATGCCCGGGATCTTGTAGATGGTGTCGGCGTCTTCCAGCGCGATCACCGCACGTTCTTCAACGTTGGTGAACTGAGCGATCTTGCGACGCGACGAGATGTCGATCGGGTGATCGGAACGGCATACCAGCACGTCTGGCTGCAGACCGATCGAACGCAGCTCTTTTACCGAGTGCTGGGTTGGTTTGGTCTTGGTTTCGCCAGCGGTGGCGATGTACGGCACCAGAGTCAGGTGCATCAGCATCGCGCGCTTGGCGCCGACTTCGAAACGCAGTTGACGAATGGCTTCGAGGAACGGTTGCGACTCGATGTCACCGACGGTGCCACCGATTTCAACCATCGCCACGTCAGCGTCACCGGCACCCTTGATGATGCGGCGCTTGATTTCGTCGGTGATGTGCGGAATCACCTGGATGGTTGCACCCAGGTAGTCACCACGGCGCTCTTTGCGCAGCACGTGCTCGTAGACACGGCCAGTGGTGAAGTTGTTGTTCTGGGTCATGGTCGTGCGGATGAACCGCTCGTAGTGGCCCAGGTCCAGGTCGGTTTCGGCGCCGTCGTGGGTGACGAACACTTCACCGTGCTGGAACGGGCTCATCGTGCCCGGGTCGACGTTGATGTACGGGTCCAGCTTCAGCATGGTGACCTTAAGTCCCCGCGCCTCCAGGATGGCCGCCAATGAAGCCGATGCAATGCCTTTCCCCAATGAAGAAACAACACCGCCCGTGACGAATATGTAGCGCGTCATGAAAAACCCTAGAAGTCTGCGTTAAAGCGGTACGAGCCGCCGGGGAAAGCGAAGGAAGGCCGAAGCCCCCGATCACCTGCATTAATCACAGTGCACCTTTCAAAAAAACCGCCGCGTTGGGACAGACCGGCAGGTGAAACACCGGTACGTTGCTCGCTACACATTTTTTGGAATCGCCCAGCAAAGACTGCTTGGTAATCGGCAACTCCTGCAATTCAGGCGAATCCACAGAAGTTGTATCAAGAAGGGAGCGTAGTCTACCGGAATGCTCCTTTCAGCTCAAACCTTGATCTTCGTCTGTTGGCAGCCAATGCAATTTCCAGCCGTCCTGCGCAGGGCCATCAAGTCCCGGCAGGTTCGCCACCGCGAGCAATTCATCGTCACGAAACAGCAGCGGCAATCTGCCACGCACGAAGCCCGGCACCGCGCGCTCATTGAGCAGGCGCTTGAGATCACGGTGACCGCGATCCGCCAGATGCATGACTTCGCCACCCTGACGATAGGCAATGCGCAACGGCCCGACAGGGCTCTGCCCGCTGAACGCGACACGACCATTATCGGCCAAGCGTAGCGCTGACGCCGGCGTCTGCCAGTCGCCGCCGATCATCGGCGTGCGCAGCCAGTAGCCGCTGAGCCACCAGAGGCGTCCGGCGCTGCGGTGTAACTCGCCGTCGGCCAGACGCCAGACCGGTACCGCATCAGCAGCGGCATCACACAGATTTGTCCAACCCGACCAATGGTCGGTGTCGGGTAAGCGAGTCATTGGTTCCAGCCAGTGACTGAGGGCGTTGCGTTGGCGGGCGGCAGACAGCACAGCCAGCGGCGCCAGTTCCAGCGACGGCAGCCCCAGCCATTCGAAACCATGCGCGGTGGCGGCGGTTGCCAGATCGATCTGCGCCAACTCATCGAGCAGACCCTGTGCCTCACGCAGATGCGCGGCACTGCGAGCCATGCTTGTCTGCGCTTGCGGCCAGCGCTCGCTCAGCAACGGCATGACCTGATGCCGCAGGTAATTGCGCGAGAACTGCCGATCCTGATTCGATGGGTCTTCGATCCAGTTCAAGTGATGAGCCTGCGCATACGCTTCCAGCTCGGAACGAGAGACATCCAGTAACGGACGAATCAGTGTGCCCTGCCCGACTGGTCGCTGCTTGGGCATCCCCGCCAATCCGCGCACACCCGCACCACGCATGAATCGAAACAACAGCGTTTCCGCTTGATCATCACGATGCTGGCCAGTGAGCAACACGTCATTGGCTTGCGTCAGCGCACAGAACACGGCGTATCGCGCATTCCGCGCCGCCCGCTCCAGACTCGCGCCCGGTTGCACCCTCACCCGCTCAATCAGCAACGGCACCCCCAACGCATCGCAGACAGACTGGCAGTGTTGTGGCCACGCATCAGCCGCAGCCTGAAGGCCGTGATGGATATGGATGGCGCTTAGCGCAGGGAGGGATTCAGATTTTGCCAGAGAGGCAAGCAGATGCAGCAGGACGGTGGAATCAAGACCACCGGAAAACGCGATGCGCCAATGAGCGGCATTGCGCCAAGGCTCAAGGTTAAGCAACAGCCGGGAAGGCAAATCAATCATGGACTGACCCATATTTAACTCTTTGCCCCAAAACAAATGTAGGAGTGAGCCTGCTCGCGATAGCGGTGTGACAGCCAACACATTGGTTGAATGTTACACCCTCATCGCGAGCAGGCTCACTCCTACAGGGGTATTGCGCTCGACTTAGAGACCGTAGCTCATCAGTCGATCATAACGGCGCTTCAACAGCGCTTCGTTATCGAACTTCTTCAGCATCGCCAGTTGCGAGCTCAGCTCGGCACGGATCGATGCAGCGGCGGCAGCCGGATCACGGTGCGCGCCGCCCAGAGGCTCGCCAATCACCTTGTCGACAATGCCCAGGCCTTTCAGGCGCTCAGCGGTGATGCCCATCGCCTCAGCAGCATCAGGCGCCTTTTCGGCGGTTTTCCACAGAATCGAAGCGCAACCTTCTGGCGAGATCACCGCGTAGGTCGAGTATTGCAGCATGTTCAATTGATCGCAGACACCGATAGCCAGTGCACCACCGGAACCACCTTCACCGATAACGGTGGCGATGATCGGGGTCTTCAGGCGCGACATCACGCGCAGGTTCCAGGCAATCGCTTCGCTCTGGTTACGCTCTTCAGCGTCAATACCCGGGTAGGCACCCGGGGTGTCGATGAAGGTCAGGATCGGCATTTTGAAACGCTCGGCCATTTCCATCAGACGGCATGCCTTGCGGTAGCCTTCCGGACGTGGCATGCCGAAGTTGCGGCGCACCTTCTCGCGCACTTCGCGGCCTTTCTGGTGACCGATGATCATCACCGGCTGATCCTCCAGACGGGCGATGCCGCCAACGATTGCTGCGTCGTCAGAGAAGTGACGGTCGCCGTGCAGTTCGTCGAACTCGGTGAAGATGTGCTGGATGTAGTCCAGGGTGTACGGGCGTTTCGGGTGACGCGCCAGGCGTGCGATCTGCCAGCTGGTCAGCTTGCCGAAGATGTCTTCGGTCAGCGTCTTGCTCTTGTCCTGCAGGCGGGAGATCTCATCGCCGATATTCAGCGAATTGTCATTACCGACCAAGCGCAACTCTTCGATCTTGGCTTGCAGGTCGGCGATCGGCTGTTCGAAATCTAGAAAATTCGGGTTCATAGGCGTCCGTCTTGGGTCGTGTCCCAAATGAGCTTGGGTCGGCCGGTTGTCTATTCGCGCCCTACCTTAAGGGAGAGGCGCGCTGAGGTCGAGATTAAAAATTCAGGTGGCGGGCGAGCGCAATGATGGCACTCGCCGGTCAACGGTATTGGAGGAAGACGTTGTCTCGCCCGAACTGGTCACGCAGTGCTTGAATCAACGCATCTGCCGGGTCGATCCGCCAGGTCTCGCCAAACTGCAGCAAGGTCTTCGCATCCGGGCTGGTGTACTCCATGGTCACCGGGCACGCGCCGCGATGACGCTTGAGCAAATCACCCAACCAGCGTAGCTGATCGCCTTTCAGGTCCTGGGTTTGCAGCTTCAGGCGCAGGCTTTCGGCGAGGTTGGTCCGGGCGTCTTCCATGCTCATCACGCGCTTGACCCGCAGCTTCAGGCCGCCGGAGAAGTCGTCATTGCTGACCTCGCCTTCGACGACCACCATCGCGTCAGTCTGCAACAACGACTGCGCCGCATGGAACGACTCGGAAAACAGCGAGGCCTCGATGCGTCCAGAGCGGTCATCCAGGGTGATGAACCCCATCTTGTCGCCCTTCTTGTTCTTCATGACCCGCAGCGCAATGATCATGCCCGCTACGGTCTGGGTATCACGCGCCGGTTTCAGATCAATGATGCGCTGGCGGGCGAAACGACGGATTTCACCTTCGTATTCATCAATCGGGTGACCGGTCAGGTACAGGCCCAGGGTGTCTTTCTCCCCTTTGAGCCGCTCCTTGAGCGTCAACTCCTTGGCCTTGCGATGGTTGGCGTAAACGTCAGCGTCTTCTTCGACGAACAGTCCACCGAACAGGTCCGAGTGCCCGCTGTCCTGAGTGCGTGCAGTTTGTTCGGCGGCCTTGATCGCCTCTTCCATGGCTGTCAGCAGCACCGCGCGGTTGCGGTCGATGTTGGCTTGGTAGGCTTTTTGCTCATCGTGGAAGTACGGGCCAAGGCGATCCAGAGCGCCGCTGCGGATCAAGCCGTCGAGCGTGCGTTTGTTGATGCGCTTGAGGTCGACCCGGGCGCAGAAATCGAACAGATCCTTGAACGGCCCCGCCAGACGCGCCTCAGTGATCGCCTCAACCGGCCCCTCGCCTACGCCTTTGATCGCGCCCAGGCCATAGATGATCCGGCCCTCATCATTCACCGTGAACTTGAATTCCGAAGTATTCACATCCGGCGCGTCGAGGCGCAGCTTCATGGTGCGAATTTCTTCGATCAAGGTCACGACCTTGTCGGTATTGTGCATGTCCGCCGACAGTACCGCGGCCATGAACGGCGCCGGGTAATGGGTTTTCAGCCAAGCGGTCTGGTACGACACCAGACCGTAAGCAGCGGAGTGAGACTTGTTGAAGCCGTAACCGGCGAATTTTTCCACCAGGTCGAAAATGTTACCGGCGAGGTCGGCGTCGATATTGTTGGTCTTGCAACCCTCAATGAAACCGCCGCGTTGCTTGGCCATTTCTTCGGGTTTTTTCTTACCCATCGCCCGACGCAGCATGTCTGCACCGCCGAGGGTGTAACCGGCCATGACCTGAGCAATCTGCATCACCTGTTCCTGATACAGGATGATGCCGTAAGTCGGCGCCAGAACAGGCTTGAGGCCTTCGTACTGGTAGTCCGAGTGCGGGTACGCCAGTTCGGCGCGACCGTGCTTACGGTTGATGAAGTCATCCACCATGCCGGACTGCAGCGGGCCCGGACGGAACAGGGCCACCAGTGCGATCAAGTCTTCGAGGCAGTCGGGCTTGAGCTTTTTGATCAGCTCTTTCATGCCGCGCGATTCAAGCTGGAACACCGCGGTGGTTTCAGCTTTCTGCAACAACGAGTACGTCGGTTTGTCGTCCAGCGGGATAAACGCAATATCCAGCGGCGGTTCGTTGACCTTGGCGCGGTCGCGGTTGATGGTCTTCAGCGCCCAGTCGATCACCGTCAGCGTACGCAGACCGAGGAAGTCGAACTTCACCAGACCGGCCGCTTCAACGTCGTCCTTGTCGAACTGGGTTACCAGACCGTCGCCGGCCTCATCGCAATAGATCGGCGAGAAGTCGGTCAGCTTGGTCGGCGCGATCACCACACCACCAGCGTGTTTACCGACGTTACGCACGACGCCCTCGAGCTTGCGCGCCATCTCCCAGATTTCCGCAGCCTCTTCATCGACCTTGATGAAGTCACGGAGGATTTCTTCCTGCTCGTAGGCTTTTTCCAGGGTCATACCGACTTCGAACGGAATCATCTTCGACAGACGATCCGCCAGGCCATAGGACTTGCCCTGCACCCGCGCCACGTCACGCACCACCGCTTTTGCGGCCATGGAACCGAAGGTGATGATCTGGCTTACCGCGTTGCGGCCGTACTTCTCGGCCACGTAATCGATCACGCGGTCACGACCGTCCATGCAGAAGTCGACGTCGAAGTCGGGCATCGATACCCGTTCCGGGTTAAGGAAACGTTCGAACAGCAGGTCGTATTCCAGCGGGTCGAGGTCGGTGATCTTCTGCACGTAGGCCACCAGCGACCCGGCACCCGACCCACGGCCCGGACCTACCGGTACGCCGTTGTTCTTGGCCCACTGGATAAAGTCCATAACGATCAGGAAGTAGCCGGGGAAGCCCATCTGGATGATGATATCCAGCTCGAAATTCAAGCGGTCGACGTAGACCTGACGCTTGGCTTCGTAGTCTTCGGTGGTGTCTTTGGGTAGCAGCACCGACAAGCGTTCTTCGAGACCGTCGAAGGAGACTTTACGGAAGTATTCGTCGATGGTCATACCATCAGGAATCGGGAAGTTGGGCAAAAAGTGCGTGCCCAGTTTGACTTCGATATTGCAGCGCTTGGCGATCTCGACGGTGTTTTCAATCGCGTCAGGAATATCGCTGAACAGCTCGATCATTTCCTCGGCGCTTTTCAGGTATTGCTGATCGCTGTAATTCTTCGAACGCCGCGGATCGTCGAGGGCGCGGCCCTCACCGATGCATACGCGGGTTTCGTGGGCGGCGAAGTCTTCCTGCTTGATGAAACGTACATCGTTGGTCGCCACCAGAGGCGCGCCAAGTTTGTCGGCAAGTGCGACGGCACCGTGCAGTTGTTCTTCATCGTTAGGACGATTGGTGCGCTGGATTTCCAGATAGAAGCGATCCGGGAACACCGCCATCCATTCCCGCGCCAGCACTTCGGCTTCTGCCGGGTTGCCGCCAATCATGGCCATGCCGATCTCGCCTTCTTTGGCGGCGGACAGCATGATCAAGCCTTCGTTGGCTTCAGCAACCCATTCACGCTCGACAATGATCATGCCGTTGCGCTGGCCTTCGATGAATCCGCGCGAGATCAGCTCGGTGAGGTTGCGATAGCCCTTGGCGTTCATCACCAACAGGCTGAGCCGGCTCAGCGGTGCGTCCGGATCCTTGTTCGACAGCCACAGGTCGGCGCCGCAGATCGGCTTGATGCCTGCGCCCATGGTGTTTTTATAGAATTTGACCAGAGAACACATGTTGTTCTGGTCGGTGACCGCGACCGCCGGCATGTTCATGGCCGTCAGCGCCTTGACCAGTGGCTTGATCCGCACCAGCCCATCGACCAGGGAGTATTCAGTGTGCAGGCGTAGATGAACGAATGAAGCCGGCATAGTGATCCTGTCCAGTTACATAGAGACAACAAGGCCCGGATTGTACCGGGCCTCGAACAAAACATCAGCCTTGCGACTAAACCTGTGTCAGGCCTTCGAGCGCTTCATAAGCCTGACGCACCGGGGCGAACGAGCGCCGGTGAATCGGCGTCGGGCCAAGACGCACCAACGCTTCCAGATGAACGGGCGTCGGGTAGCCTTTATGGCCACCGATGCCGTAACCCGGGTAGATCAATTCGAAGGCGGCCATTTCGCGATCGCGGCTGACTTTGGCCAGAATCGATGCGGCAGCGATGGCTGGAACCTTGCCGTCGCCCTGCACGACCGCTTCGGCACGCATCGGCAATTGCGGGCAGCGGTTGCCGTCGATCATCGCCAGCTTCGGCTGAATGTGCAGGCCGGCCACTGCACGCTGCATGGCCAGCATGGTCGCGTGGAGAATGTTGAGCTCGTCGATTTCTTCGACTTCGGCGCGAGCGATGCACCAGCTCAGGGATTTCTCGATGATCTCGTCGTAGAGCTTTTCACGCTTGGCTTCAGTGAGTTTTTTCGAGTCGTTGAGGCCCAGGATCGGCCGATTCGGATCGAGGATCACCGCCGCCGTGACCACGGCACCGCACAACGGACCACGACCGACTTCATCGACACCGGCGACCAGTTCTTCGACTTCGGCGACCAGAGTGAAATCCAGGCCCATCTGCATGCTTGTCTTGCTCATCGTGTCTGACCGATCAGGTTAAGGACGGCGTCCGCCGCCTGATTGGAGGCATCCAGCCGCAGCGTGCGGTGAATCTCATCAAAGCCGCGCGTCTGTTCTTCGCCGCCTTCGATCAATGGCGACAGGGTCTGTGCCAGCGCCTCGACTGTTGCATCATCCTGCAATAATTCTGGAACCAGCAGTCGCTGGGCCAGCAGATTCGGCAAGGACACGTACGGGCTCTTGACCATCCGCTTCAGAATCCAGAACGTCAGCGGTGCCAAACGGTACGCCACGACCATCGGCCGCTTGTACAACAGTGCTTCAAGGGTGGCGGTGCCGGAGGCGATCAACACGGCGTTGCACGCAGCCAGAGCCAGATGCGATTTGCCATCGAGCAGGGTCACCGGCAGATCCCGGCCTGCGAGCAGCTCTTCAAGCTGCGCGCGGCGTTCGGCATTGGCGCACGGAATGACAAAGCGCAAACCCGGGCGCATCGCACGCAGACGTTCGGCAGTATCAAGGAACAGCACACCCAGTCGAGACACTTCGCCGCCACGGCTGCCGGGCATCAACGCCACCAGCGGGCCGTCAGGCAAGCCCAGCTCGGCACGCGCCGCAGCACGATCGGCCTCCAGCGGAATGGTGTCGGCCAGTGTGTGGCCAACGAACCGCACCGGCACGCCTTTCTCTTCGTAGAATTTTGCTTCGAACGGCAGCAGCGTCAACATCAGATCGCAGCCTTCGCGAATCTTCAGCACCCGTTTCTGCCGCCATGCCCATACCGAAGGGCTGACGTAATGCACGGTCTTGATCCCGGCCTGACGCAGCTTGAGTTCGATATTGAGGTTGAAATCCGGCGCATCGATACCGATGAACACATCCGGCTTCTCGGCGATCAGCGTGGCGATCAGGTCCTTGCGGCGCTTAAGCAGCTCGCGCAACCGACCGAGGACTTCCACCAGCCCCATGACCGACAAGCGCTCCATGGGAAAGTAGGACGTCAGGCCTTCGGCCTGCATCAACGGGCCGCCGACGCCGATGAACTCGACGGCTGGATGCTGCACCTTGAGCGCGCGCATGAGACCGGCGCCGAGAATGTCACCGGAAGCTTCACCTGCCACCAGCGCAATACGCAGATTGGCCATGATCAGCGAGTGATGCCGCGAGTCGACGACTGAATGGAGTCACGGAATATCGCGACTTCCGGGAACTGCGCAGCAGGTTCGACCAGTTCGGCCAGTGCCTGCTCGACCGTGAGGCCTTGGCGATAGACGGTTTTGTAAGCGCGACGCAGGGTGTGGATCGCGTCCTCGCTGAAACCGCGACGGCGCATGCCTTCGAAGTTCATGCTGCGCGCTTCGGCAGGGTTGCCGAACACGGTGACGAACGCCGGAACGTCCTTGCCGATGGCGGTGCCCATGCCGGAAAAGCTGTGGGCGCCAATGTGGCAATACTGGTGAACAAGGGTGAACCCGGAGAGGATCGCCCAGTCATCCACATGCACATGGCCGGCCAACGCCGTGTTGTTGACCAGAATGCAGTGGTTACCGATGACACTGTCATGCCCGATGTGAGCGTAAGCCATGATCAGGTTGTGATCGCCCAGCGTGGTTTCCGAACGGTCCTGAACGGTGCCACGGTGGATCGTCACGCCTTCACGGATGACATTGTGGTCACCGATCACCAGACGGGTTTCTTCGCCTTTGTACTTCAGATCGGGCGTGTCTTCGCCTACCGAGGAAAACTGGTAGATGCGATTGTGCTTGCCGATGCGGGTCGGGCCTTTGAGGATGACATGCGGCCCGATCACGGTACCCTCGCCGATTTCCACACCTGCGCCGATGATCGACCACGGGCCGACCTCGACGCCATCAGCCAGAACGGCCGACGGATCGATGATTGCGCGAGGGTCAATCAAACTCATAGCTTGCGTTCCGCGCAGATGATTTCAGCGGAGCAGACTGGCTTGCCGTCGACCGAAGCCTGGCATTCGAACTTCCAGATCTGACGCTTGCAGCTGATGAACTTGGCTTCAAGGATCAACTGATCGCCCGGCAACACCGGCTGACGGAAGCGCAGCTTGTCGGAGCCGACGAAGTAGTAAAGCGTGCCGTCGGCAGGCTTCACATCAAGCATTTTGAAACCGAGGATCCCGGCAGCCTGAGCCATCGCTTCGATGATCAGCACGCCCGGCATGATTGGATGCGCAGGGAAGTGACCATTGAAGAACGGTTCATTGATGCTGACATTCTTGTAGGCGCGAATGCGCTTGCCTTCAGTGTCCAGTTCCACCACCCGATCCACCAGCAGGAACGGGTAACGGTGAGGCAGGTATTCGCGAATCTCGTTGATGTCCATCATTTCGGGGGGAAGCCTATGTAAAGATTGGGAGCGCGACTGACGCGCACTCCTCTAGCAAATCAAGGAGGCAGTCTAGAGGCTGTGCACACTTGATATGGAAATGGTATCAGCCATCTGATGAAGCATTGCCGTCAGGGGTCACTTCCCCTACGCGCTTTTCCAGCTGTTTCAAACGTCGCGCGATGTCATCGAGCTGACGAATGCGGGCCGCGCTTTTGCGCCATTCGGCCGCCGGTTGCATGGCTGTACCGGAAGAATAGGCACCCGGCTCGGTAATCGAGTGGGTCACCATGGTCATCCCGGTCAGGAAAACGTTGTCGCAAATATCAATGTGGCCGACCAGACCGACACCACCGGCCAGCATGCAATGCTTGCCGATTTTGGTGCTACCGGAAATGCCAACACACGCGGCCATGGCGGTGTGATCACCGACCTGAACGTTGTGGGCGATCTGGATCTGGTTGTCGAGCTTAACGCCATTGCCGATCACGGTATCGGCCAACGCACCGCGGTCGATGGCGGTGTTCACGCCAATCTCGACATCGTCGCCGATGGTCACGCCACCGATCTGGGCGATTTTCTGCCAGATGCCTTTTTCGTTGGCGAAACCGAAACCTTCGCCGCCGAGCACGGCACCGGACTGGATAACCACGCGCTTGCCGATCCGCACGTCGTGATACAGCGTTACGCGGGGCGCTAGCCAACCGCCTTCGCCGATTTCACTGCGCGCGCCGATGAAGCAATGCGCGCCCAATGCCACGTTTGCCGCGATCCGCGCACCGGCCTCGATCACCACGAATGGGCCGATGCTGGCGGTTGGATCAACCACTGCGTCAGGCGCAATGACCGCCGACGGATGGATACCCGCAGCGGCTTTTGGCTTGGGATCGAACAGATGCGAGATTCGCGCGTAAGCCAGGTAAGGATCCGGCACCACCAACGCATTACCGGCAAAACCTTCGGCATCGGCCTCTTTGAGCAGCAATGCAGCGGCCTGCGAGCCGGGGAGGTATTTGCGATATTGAGGGTTTGCCAGAAAGCTCAACTGAGCTGGGCCAGCCTCTTGCAAAGTGGCTAGCCCAGTAATTTTCGTCTCAGGGTCGCCACGCAGGGTGGCGCCGAGGAACTCGGCCAACTGGCCGAGCTTGATAGTCACGGTCATGGGTTACTTCAGCTGATTCATGCGCTCGATAACCTGGCGCGTGATGTCGTACTGAGGTTTGACATCGATCACTGCACCACGCTCGAACACCAGATCAAAACCACCTTTCTTGATGACTTCTTCCACTGCGCTATCCAGTTTCGGCTTCAGTTGCTTGAGCATTTCTCGGTCGGCAACAGCTTTGGCTTCGTTCAGCTCCTTGGACTGGAACTGGAAGTCACGGGCCTTTTGCTTGAATTCCAGCTCCAGACGCTCACGTTCACCTTGCTGCATTTTGTCGCCACCGGCCATCAGACGATCCTGAATACCCTTGGCGCTGCTTTCCAGGGTTTTCAGCTTGGTCAGTTGCGGACCGAACTTCTTCTCGGCATCCACGGCGTACTTTTTCGCAGCGTCGGATTCCAGCAAGGCCATCTGATAGTTCAGAACGGCAATTTTCATGTCGGCAAATGCCGGGCCTGCCACCATCAAGGAGGCCAGGAGAACCAATTGAGTCAACTTACGCACGATGCACTCCTACAAAATCCATTGTCGTTATCTTGGGTCAGACGCTTAGAACGTCTGGCCGAGGGAGAATTGGAACACTTGAGTTTCAGCCTCATCCGGCTTCTTGATCGGCATGGCCAACGCGAAGCTCAGAGGACCCAGTGCGGTGACCCAGGTCACACCCACACCCACGGAACTGGCCATGTTGCTCAGGCTGATGTCGTTGCACTTGGTGTTCGACGACGAGCCGTTGGCATTGGTAGTGTCCTTGCACTGCGAGTCAAATACGTTACCCACATCCCAGAATACCGAAGTCCGCAGGGAGCGCTGATCTTTCACGAATGGCAGCGGGAACAGAACCTCGACACCACCCTGGATCAGAACGTTACCACCGAACGGCAGCGGATCCTGATCCGGGTCAAGACGCGTACCCGGGTTTGTGCCACGGCTTGGCGTACTGCGTGGACCGAGTGTGCTGTCCTTGAAGCCACGAACCGAGTTGAAACCACCAGCATAGTAGTTTTCATAGAACGGCAAGCCGTCAGTCCCGCCGTAACCGTCGCCATAACCCAATTCGGTGTGCAGACGCAGGGTGTAGTTCTCGCTGATCGGCTGGAACAGCTGGCCGCGGTAATCAAGTTTGTAGAACGAAAGGTCGCTGCCCGGCACGGTGGTTTCCAGGGTCAGGCTCTGGGAACGGCCGCGGGTCGGCAGTACGCCTTTGTTCAGTGTCGATTCGGACCAGCCGGCTGACGCCTTGAAGTTCAGGTACTTGTCGCCTTCCTTGTTAACGAAGTCGAAAATCTCGTCAACGGTGTAGGTACCGGTCTTGATCTCGTCCTGTTGAACCGAGAGGCCAAAGGTCAGACGCGAAGTTTCGCTGATCGGGTAGCCAACGTTGACGCCGGCACCCAGGCTGTCTACCGCATAGCTTGCTACATCGACGTCGAGGTCTTTGTAGTCAGTGGTGCGATAGAACGCGTTGTAACCCAGGCTCACGCCATCGGCGGTCCAGTAGGGGTCAACGTAGCCGAAGTTGTAGCGGCTTTGATATTCGCTACGGGTCAGGCCGATGCTGACGCGGTTACCAGTACCGAGGAAGTTGTTCTGGGTGATCGAACCACCGAGGATCAGACCGGCACTCTGGGCGAAACCGACACTGGCGGTAATCGAACCGGAAGCCTGTTCTTCAACTGCATAGTTCACGTCAACCTGGTCGTCGACACCTGGCACAGCCGGGGTTTCAACGTTGACCTCTTTAAAGAAGCCCAGACGCTCAAGACGAGTCTTGGATTGGTCGATCAGGTAGGTCGAAGCCCAGCCACCTTCCATCTGACGCATTTCACGACGCAGCACTTCGTCCTCGGACTTGGTGTTGCCACGGAAGTTGATGCGGTTGACGTAGGCACGCTTGCCCGGATCAACAGCAAACAGGATATCGACGGTGTGGTCATCATCATGCGGCTGAGGTACGCCGTTGACGTTGGCGAAGGTGTAGCCCTCGTTACCCAGACGACGTGTGATCAGCTCGGACGTGGTGGTCATCAGCTTGCGCGAGAACACTTGGCCTTTCTGCACCAGCAGCAGGGACTTGACCTGATCTTCAGGAACCTTCAGGTCACCGCTGAGTTTGACGTCACGAACGGTGTATTTCTCGCCTTCGGTGACGTTGACAGTGATGTAGACGTGCTTCTTGTCCGGGGTGATGGAAACCTGGGTCGAAGCGATATCCATGTTGATATAGCCACGGTCCAGATAGTAGGAACGCAGACGCTCCAGGTCACCGGAAAGCTTTTCACGGGCGTACTTGTCGTCGTTCTTGAAGAACGACAACCAGTTGGTGGTTTTCAGCTCGAACAGGTCGGTCAGGTCTTCCTCGGGGAAAACCGTGTTGCCCACCACGTTGATGTGCTGAATGGCCGCAACGGTACCTTCGTTGATCTTCACTTTCAGACCAACACGGTTACGCGGCTGCGACACCACTTCGGTATCAACGGTAGCCGAGTAGCGGCCTTGCGCGACGTACTGACGTTGCAGCTCGTTACGCACACCTTCGAGGGTGGCGCGCTGGAAGATCTCGCCCTCAGCCAGACCAGACTGTTTGAGACCTTTCATCAAGTCTTCAGTGGAGATCGCTTTGTTGCCTTCGATCTCGATACTGGCGACCGACGGGCGTTCAACGACCGTGATTACCAGAACGTTGCCTTCGCGGCCCAGCTGGATATCTTGAAAGAAACCGGTTTTGAACAACGCACGAGTGGATTCCACCAGGCGACGATCATCCGCCTGCTCACCGACGTTCAACGGCAAGGCACCAAAGACGCTACCCGCGGAGACCCGCTGGAGGCCATTGACGCGAATATCAGAGATAGTGAAGGACTCGGCGTGAACTTCGGCGATCATCAATACGGTGAGAACCGCAGTTAGCAGCAGACGTTTCATGAAGTCCTTTCTTATTCCAACTGGCAATAAACAAACTGCCGCAAAATGCGGCAGATTCGCAATTCAGCGAAGCGTTACAGTCGACCCAGATCGTTGACCAGAGCTAGCAACATCACCCCGACCACCAAACTGATACCGATCTGTATCCCCCAACCTTGCACCCGATCCGACAAGGGACGACCACGCGCCCACTCGATCAGATAAAACAACAAATGCCCCCCATCCAGTACAGGAATGGGCAGCAAATTCAGAACGCCCAGGCTAATACTCAGATAAGCAAGGAAATTCAGGAAATCAGCGACGCCCGACTGGGCAGAAGCGCCCGCCACTTTAGCAATGGTTATCGGTCCACTCAAGTTTTTTACCGAGAGCTCGCCGAACAGCATTTTCTTTAGCGAATCGAGCGTCAGAATGCTCATGGTCCAAGTGCGACGGGCACCCTCGCCAATGGCAGCCAGAGGCCCGTAACTGACCTCACGAATCATCTCCGGCGGCCAGTCGATCGCTTTTACACCTGCACCCAGATATCCGCTTGGCGATTTGCTTTCACCGCGCGCCGCCAGAGTAACAGGGACGTCGATTTGAGCACTGTCGCGCTCGATGCGCAGCATGATTTTGGTATCAGGACGCGTACGAACCGTATCGACCACCTGCTGCCAGTCATTCAGCGCCTGGCCGTCGAGTGCCAACAGGCGATCACCGGTCTTCAGACCAGCAGCCTGGGCCGGACCTTTCGGATCAAGTTCGGCAAGCACCGGTGGCAAAGCCGGGCGCCACGGACGAATACCCAAAGAGCGGATCGGGTCTGGCTCATCAGCACCTTTAAGCCAGTTATCCAGCTTCAGTTCACGCGGCGAATCCGCTGTCGAACCCTGCTCACGCACCAGCAACTGCAGAGAACCGCTTTCGCCCAGGCGCCGGACCAACTGCAGATTGACGGCCGCCCAACCGGTAGTCGGCTCTCCATCGATAGCGACGATCTCCTCACCCGCGTTCAAACCGGCACTGGCGGCGATACTGCCGGATTCAACCGCACCGATGACCGGACGCACCTGCTCGCTGCCGAGCATCGCCAACACCCAGAAGAACACCAGCGCCAAGAGAAAATTGGCAATGGGGCCGGCCGCAACAATGGCGATACGCTGACGCACGGATTTGCGGTTGAACGATTGATCAAGCTGATCGACCGGGACTTCGCCCTCACGCTCATCGAGCATTTTGACGTAGCCACCCAGCGGAATCGCGGCAACCACAAACTCGGTGCCCTGCTTGTCGTGCCAGCGCAACAACGGCATGCCAAAGCCCACGGAGAAACGTAGAACCTTGACGCCACAGCGACGCGCGACCCAGAAGTGGCCGAATTCGTGAAAGGTGACCAGCACACCCAAGGCGATCAGGGTGCCGGCAATCATATAGAGCGCGCTCATCTACTTTCTCCGCAATCCTGTTCAGTGCCGCGTGTAGCCATTGTGTAGCAAATTCTATCGATCGTGGCGCTTCAACCACTGTTCGGCCAGAACTCGCGCCTTGGCGTCTGCCGTAAATACGGCATCGAGATCCGCCAATGCTACGACCGGCTCGAGGCTCAAGACTTCTTCGATGATACTCGCGATTTCCAGGTAACGAACCCGTCCGTCGAGAAACGCCGCCACCGCCACTTCGTTGGCTGCGTTCAGCATCGCCGGAGCACTGTCACCCGCCTCGGCAGCTTGCCGTGCCAAACGCAGACAAGGGAAACGCTCTTCATCGGGCGCTTCGAAGTCCAGACGCGCCACAGCAAACAAATCCAGCGGTGCCACGCCGGAATCAATGCGCTGCGGCCAGGCCAGGGCATTGGCGATCGGCGTGCGCATGTCGGGATTACCCAACTGCGCCAGCACCGAGCCATCGACATAATCGACCAGCGAGTGAATCACGCTCTGCGGGTGAATCACCACCTCGACCTGCGAAGGCTTGGCATCAAACAACCAACAGGCCTCGATCAGCTCGAGACCTTTATTCATCATGCTGGCCGAATCGACCGAAATCTTGCGCCCCATGGACCAGTTCGGGTGAGCACACGCCTGCTCTGGTGAAACATGCGCCAGCTCACTCATCGGCGTCTGTCGGAACGGACCACCAGAGGCTGTGAGTAAAATCCGACGGACACCGACCGAACTCAATCCACGGGCAAAATCCTGTGGCATGCACTGAAAAATCGCGTTGTGCTCGCTATCGATCGGCAGCAGCACCGAACCACTCTTGCGCACTGCCTGCATGAACAGAGCGCCGGACATCACCAGCGCCTCTTTATTGGCCAGAAGAATCTTCTTGCCCGCTTCGACAGCCGCCAGGGTGGGACGCAGCCCTGCCGCACCAACGATCGCCGCCATCACTGCATCGACTTCCGGAGCAGCAGCGACCTGACACAGGCCCTCCTCCCCCACCAGCACACGGGTCGGTAAACCGGCGGCACGCAAATCATCTTGCAAACCGCGCGCGGCGGAAGCTTCCGGCACCACGGCAAATTGCGGCACGTGACGCACGCACAGGGCGAAAAGCTCAGTCAGGCGCGTGAAGCCACTCAGCGCGAACACCTGATAACGCTCAGGATGGCGGGCAATGACATCCAGCGTACTCAGACCGATCGAGCCGGTCGCACCCAGAACGGTGATCTGTTGAGGACGACTCACGGCGCAGCCATCCACAGCAGCACGGCAAACACCGGGATGGCCGCTGTCAGGCTGTCGATACGATCAAGTACGCCGCCATGACCAGGCAGCAGGTTACTGCTGTCCTTGATGCCGGACTGACGCTTGAACATGCTTTCGGTCAGGTCGCCAACCACGGAGATAAAGACGATCAGCGCAGCGCCAATCAAGCCTTTAAGCAACTCGGCGACGGTCCAGTCGCGGACAAACGCGACAATGGCGGTAATCACCAGACTCAACGCCAGGCCACCGTATACGCCTTCCCAGCTTTTGCCCGGACTGACTTGCGGGGCCAGCTTGCGCTTGCCGAATTTGCGACCGGAGAAATAAGCCCCGATATCGGCACCCCAGACCAGCACCATCACAGCCATGATCAGCCAGTTACCCAGCGGGTACTGCTTGATCTGCACCAGGCCTTGCCAGGCCGGTAGCAGAATCAACAGACCGATGACCAGCTTGGTAGCGGCGCTAGACCAATGCACGCTGGAATGTGGATAGGTCAGCACCAGCCATGTTGCCACCGCCCACCACAGCACAGAAGCACCCAGCACCCACGGGGCAAGCCCGGGCAGGATGTACATGATAAACAGCATGAACGCGACCACGGCGGCAAAACCCACGCGGAACGCTTGCCCGGTGAAGCCTGCCAGACGCGCCCATTCCCACGCCCCCAAAGTCACGACCAGACCGATAAACAAGGCAAAACCGGAGCCTTCCAGCAGGAAAAACCCGCACAAGGCAATCGGCAGCAGGATCAGTGCAGTGATGATTCGTTGTTTAAGCATTAAACCCGGGCTCCAGCTTCAACCTGCTCGCTCGTTTTACCGAAGCGACGCTGGCGTGAAGCGAAATCGGCCAGCGCATTGCGCATGGCATCGTGTTTGAAGTCCGGCCAGAACAGGTCGGAGAAGTACAACTCGGCGTAAGCCAGTTGCCACAGCAGGAAGTTGCTGATGCGGTGTTCGCCACCGGTACGGATGCACAGGTCCGGCAATGGCAGATCGCCGGTCGCCAGACAGGTTTGCAGCAGATCCGGGGTAATGTCTTCCGGGCGCAGGTGCCCGGCCTGGACTTCACGCGCCAGACGCTGGGCAGCCTGTGCAATATCCCACTGACCGCCGTAATTGGCAGCGATCTGCAGGATGAACCGGTTCGCACCCGCCGTCATCGCTTCGGCTTCACGCATTGCTGCCTGAAGCTCCGGATGAAAGCGCGAACGATCGCCGATGATACGCAGGCTGATGTTGTTGTCGTTGAGGCGCTTGGCTTCACGACGCAAGGCCTTGAAGAACAGATCCATCAAGGCACTGACTTCATCGGCCGGACGCTGCCAGTTCTCACTGGAAAACGCGAACAGGGTGAGCACTTCGACCTTGGCCTCGGCACACACCTCGATCACGGCCCGCACAGCATCCACACCCGCTTTATGCCCGGCGACACCCGGCATAAAGCGTTTTTTCGCCCAGCGATTGTTGCCATCCATGATGATCGCGACATGGCGCGGCACCGCGGACGGCGCAGTCTGCTTGGTCTTGTCCATTTAAAGCTCGACCCTTATACGGCCATCAGGTCTTTTTCTTTCTCGTCCGTGGCCTTGGTGATCTGGGCCTCGGATTCTTTGGTCAGCTTATCGATATCAGCGATGGCACGACGCTCTTCGTCTTCGCTGATTTCCTTGTCCTTGACCAGTTTCTTGAGCTCGCCCAAGGCATCACGACGAATATTGCGCACGGCAACACGCGCGTCTTCAGCAGCGCTACGCGCCTGCTTGGTGAAACCTTTACGCGTTTCCTCGGTGAGGGCCGGCATAGGGATCAACAGCAACTCACCCAGGTTGGTCGGGTTGAGGTTCAGACCGGCGCTCTGGATTGCCTTGTCGACGGCTGCGAGCATGTTGCGCTCGAAAGCCACGACCTGCAGGGTGCGCGAGTCTTTCACGGTGACGTTGGCAACGCCGCTCAGCGGGGTGTCAGTGCCGTAGTAAGGCACCATCACGCTGCCCAGGATGCTTGGGTGAGCCTTGCCTGTACGAATCTGGCCGAATGCATGGGCCAGAGAGTCCAGGGATTTTTGCATGCGCTCTTGAGCGTCTTTTTTGATTTCGTTGATCATTGTTGACCTTCCTCGATCAGGGTGCCTTCAGCGCCGCCATGGACGATGTTCAGCAGGGCACCTGGTTTGTTCATGTTGAATACGCGCAGCGGCATTTTGTGATCGCGGCACAGGCAGATAGCGGTCAGATCCATTACGCCCAGCTTGCGATCCAGTACTTCATCATAAGTCAGATGATCGAACTTCTCGGCATGCGGGTCTTTGAACGGGTCCGCGGTGTAAACGCCATCGACCTTGGTCGCTTTGAGCACGACGTCGGCATCGATTTCGATTGCACGCAGGCAGGCTGCCGAATCCGTGGTGAAGAACGGGTTGCCGGTACCGGCTGCGAAGATCACGACGTCTTTGGAGTTCAGATGACGCATGGCTTTGCGGCGATCGTAGTGATCGGTCACGCCAACCATGGAAATGGCCGACATAACGATGGCCGAGATATTGGCACGCTCCAGCGCATCGCGCATGGCCAAGGCATTCATCACAGTGGCCAGCATGCCCATGTGGTCGCCTGTGACCCGATCCATACCGGCTTTGCTCAAGGCTTCGCCACGGAACAGGTTGCCGCCGCCGATCACCAGACCGACCTGTACGCCGATACCGACCAGCTGGCCGACTTCCAGCGCCATGCGATCCAGTACTTTTGGATCGATCCCGAACTCTTCCGAGCCCATCAGGGCCTCGCCGCTAAGCTTGAGTAGAATGCGTTTATAGCGAGCCTGATAACCACTGCCCTGCTGAGCCATTGCGAATCTCTCCTGCGGCGTATTTAAAATTCTTTGCGAGCTGTTTACAGCTGGCGTTCACTCTAGCTTGGCACTGCTTCAGCGCCATCGGAACATGGCTTTGTAAGTCAGTTCCAAGTGGAAACCAATTAAAAACTGGCTCCCCCATCTGAAAAGAGGCTGCGCGCGTAAGCGGGCAGCCTCTTTCGGGCGACAGTTGAAAAACCGTCTTACTGCTTGGCGGCAGCCAGCTGGGCAGCAACTTCTTCAGCGAAGTTGTCGACCGGCTTCTCGATGCCTTCGCCTACTTTGAAGTAGGTGAAGGAAACGATTTCAGCACCGGCTTTCTTTGCCAGTTCGCCAACCTTGATTTCAGGGTTCTTGACGAACGCCTGCTCAACCAGGCTTGCTTCAGCCAGGAACTTGCTGATACGGCCCTTGACCATATTTTCAACAATGTTTTCTGGCTTGCCTTTGATTTTTTCTTCGTTCAACTGCAGGAACACAGCTTTTTCGCGTTCGATAGCTTCAGCCGAAACTTCCGATGGCAGCAGGAACTCAGGGTTGCTGGCCGCTACATGCATAGCGATGTCTTTGGCCAGTTCAACGTTACCGCCTTTCAGAACAACTGCAACACCGATCTTGTTGCCGTGCAGGTAGCCACCAACAACGTCGCCTTCTACGCGAACCAGACGACGGATGTTGACGTTTTCGCCAACCTTGCCGACCAGCACCAGGCGAGCAGCTTCTTGAGCTTCGATCAGCGGAGCAACATCAGTCAGCTTGTCAGCGAAGGCTTTTTCGATGCTTTCAGCAACGAATGCCTTGAAGTCGTCCTGCAGAGCCAGGAAGTCGGTCTGCGAGTTCACTTCCAGCAGAACAGCAGATTTGCCGTCTTCTTTCAGAGCGATGGCGCCTTCAGCGGCAACGTTGCCAGCTTTTTTGGCAGCCTTGATTGCGCCCGAAGCACGCATGTCATCAATGGCTTTTTCGATGTCGCCGTCAGCCTTTTCCAGGGCTTTCTTGCAATCCATCATGCCTTCGCCGGTACGCTCGCGCAGTTCTTTAACCAACGCTGCAGTAATTGCTGCCATTTTCAAATTCCTCTTGGATAGGTTTTCAACCATTCCACCCGATCGAACGGGCGTTCAATTCGTCCCGAACCCGTTTGTAGCCGCTGCACGTTACAAATACAGGGCGGGCGCTGCCACAAGTGGGCGCCAACAATTGGTTTTCGAGGTGGCAAAAAGGGGGCCAAGCCCCCTTTTTGCTTACTGAGTCAACGCCAGGGCGTTAATTACTCAGCTGCAGCCTGAGTTTCTTCAGCTGCGAATTCTACAGTGCCGCCAGCAACATTGTTGCGACCACGGATCACTGCGTCAGCCATCGAACCCATGTACAACTGGATAGCGCGGATTGCGTCATCGTTGCCTGGGATGATGTAGTCAACGCCTTCCGGGCTGCTGTTGGTGTCGACAACGCCGATTACCGGGATGCCCAGCTTGTTGGCTTCGGTGATCGCGATGCGCTCGTGGTCAACGTCGATCACGAACAGTGCGTCTGGCAGACCGCCCATGTCCTTGATGCCGCCCAGCGAACGATCCAGCTTCTCAAGATCACGGGAGCGCATCAGCGCTTCTTTCTTGGTCAGCTTGGCGAAAGTACCGTCTTCGGCTTGAACTTCAAGGTCACGCAGACGCTTGATGGAAGCACGAATGGTTTTGAAGTTGGTCAGCATGCCGCCCAACCAGCGGTGATCGACGTACGGCGAACCGCAACGTGCTGCTTCTTCAGCAACGATCTTGCCAGCGGAACGCTTGGTGCCGACGAACAGAATCTTGTTTTTGCCCTGGGCCAGACGCTCTACGAAAGTCAGAGCTTCGTTGAACATTGGCAGGGTTTTTTCAAGGTTGATGATGTGAATCTTGTTACGCGCGCCGAAAATGTACTTACCCATTTTCGGATTCCAGTAACGGGTTTGGTGACCGAAGTGCACACCGGCCTTCAGCATATCGCGCATATTGACTTGGGACATGATAGTTCCTTAATAAGTCGGGTTTGGCCTCCACGTATCCCAATGACCAACCAGTGGCATAAAGCCAAAAGCACCCAGGTCATCGTGTCGACACGTGTGTGGATTTAAGCTTTTCGGGGTATCCCCGGAAAGCGGCGCATTTTATACCACAGAGTGCGCAGAAACGGAACCCGGAATCTGTATCCGCACCAAGGACATGGGCGCAGCCCCCTTGGAATCGGCCCCGAACGCACCATTGTATAGAGAGAAGCGATGCATGCGGGCGCTGAATTGCGCCGTGCGTCTGTTAGAATCGCGTTTTTCAGGGTCGCAAAACGCACACCTGCCACCCTATTCGTATCAGCAAGCGCCGCCGAGCGCAGAGAGAGCCTGTATGACCGTCAACCTCAAAACCCCCGAGGACATCGCTGGCATGCGCGTCGCCGGCAAACTGGCCGCCGATGTGCTGGAAATGATTGCCGAACATGTCAAACCGGGCGTCACCACCGATGAGCTGAACCAGATCTGCCACGACTACATCGTCAATGTGCAGCAAGCCATCCCTGCCCCGCTCAACTACAAAGGCTACCCGAAGTCGATCTGCACCTCGATCAACCACGTGGTCTGCCATGGCATCCCGAACGACAAGCCGCTGAAAAACGGCGACACCCTGAACATCGACGTCACCGTGATCAAAGACGGCTACCACGGTGACACCAGCCGCATGTTCCACGTCGGCGAAGTGCCGGTCTGGGCCGAGCGCCTGTCGCAGATCACTCAGGAATGCATGTACAAGGCGATCGAAATCGTCAAACCTGGCTGCCGCCTCGGCGACATCGGCGAAGTGATCCAGAAGCACGCCGAGAAGAACGGTTTCTCGGTGGTTCGCGAGTTCTGCGGTCACGGTATCGGCAAGGTCTTCCACGAAGAGCCGCAGATTCTCCACTACGGCCGCGCCGGCACCGGCATGGAACTGAAGGCCGGCATGACCTTCACCATCGAGCCGATGATCAACCAGGGCAAGGCCGACACCAAAGTGCTGGGCGACGGCTGGACCGCGATCACCAAAGACCGCAAGCTCTCGGCGCAGTGGGAACACACCCTGCTGGTCACCGACACCGGTTACGAGATCTTCACCCTGCGCGCGGATGACACCATTCCGCGCATCTCGGCCTGATCCAGACAACGCTCCCAGCCTTATAGAAGGAAAGCCAATCGATGCCGCAGGTGGATCCCGAACTCTTCGACCGCGGCCAGTTCCAGGCTGAACTGGCCCTTAAAGCGAGTCCTATCGCGGCGTTCAAGAAGGCGATCCGCCAGGCTCGCGAGGTCCTCGACACACGTTTTCGCCAGGGTCGCGACATTCGCCGCCTGATCGAAGACCGTGCCTGGTTCGTCGACAACATCCTGCAAAAGGCCTGGGAGCAGTTCAACTGGAGCGAAGACGCCGACATCGCGCTGGTCGCGGTTGGCGGCTACGGCCGCGGTGAGCTGCACCCGTATTCCGACATCGACCTGCTGATCCTGCTGGACAGCGCCGATCACGAAGTTTTCCGCGACTCCATCGAGCGTTTTCTGACGCTGCTGTGGGACATCGGCCTGGAAGTCGGCCAGAGCGTACGCTCGGTCGATGAATGCGCCGAAGAGGCCCGCGCCGACCTGACCATCGTCACCAACCTGATGGAAAGCCGCACGATCTGCGGTCCCGAACGCCTGCGCCAGCGCATGCTCGACGTCACCAGCACCGCACACATGTGGCCGGCCAAGGAGTTCTTCCTGGCCAAGCGCGCCGAGCAGAAGGCCCGCCACCATAAATACAACGACACCGAATACAACCTGGAACCCAACGTCAAGGGCTCGCCCGGCGGACTGCGGGATATTCAGACGATTCTGTGGGTGGCCCGACGTCAGTACGGCACTCTTAACCTGCGCGCCCTCGCTGGCGAAGGATTCCTGGTCGAGAGTGAAAACGCGTTGCTCGCCTCCTCTCAGGAATTCCTCTGGAAAGTGCGCTACGCCCTGCACATGCTCGCCGGTCGCTCCGAAGACCGTTTGCTGTTCGATCATCAGCGCACCATTGCCGGGCTGCTCGGTTTTGAGGGTGACGACGCCAAACAGGCGGTCGAAAACTTCATGCAGCAGTATTTCCGCGTGGTCATGAGCATCGCCCAGCTCAGCGACCTGATCATCCAGCATTTCGAGGAAGTCATCCTCGCCCCGGAGGACGAAGCGCCGCCGCAGCCGATCAACTCGCGCTTCCAACTCCACGACGGCTATATCGAGGCACGCAACGACAACGTGTTCCGCCGCACCCCTTTCGCCATGCTCGAGATTTTCGTGCTGATGGCCCAGCAGCCGGAAATCAAAGGCGTACGCGCCGATACCATTCGCCTGCTGCGCGAGCACCGTCACCTGATCGACGACAACTTCCGCAACGATATTCGTAACACCAGCCTGTTCATCGAGCTGTTCAAGTGCAAGATCGGCATCCACCGCAACCTGCGGCGGATGAACCGTTACGGCATTCTCGGGCGTTATCTGCCGGAATTCGGTTTCATCGTCGGGCAGATGCAGCACGACCTGTTCCATATCTATACGGTCGATGCGCACACGCTGAACCTGATCAAGCATCTGCGCAAATTGCAGTACACCCAGGTCTCGGAGAAATTTCCGCTGGCCGCCAAGCTGATGGCCAAGCTGCCCAAACCCGAACTGATCTACATGGCCGGTCTGTACCACGATATCGGCAAGGGCCGGCACGGCGATCACTCGGAGATCGGCGCGGTCGATGCCGAGGCGTTCTGCCAGCGTCATCAGTTGCCGGTGTGGGACAGCCGCCTGATCGTCTGGCTGGTGCAGAACCACCTGGTGATGTCGACCACCGCCCAGCGCAAGGATTTGTCCGACCCACAGGTGATTCACGATTTCGCTCAGGCGGTCGGCGATGAAACCCGTCTCGACTATCTGTACGTGCTGACCGTGGCCGACATCAACGCGACCAACCCGACGCTGTGGAATTCGTGGCGCGCCAGCCTGTTGCGCCAGCTCTACACCGAGACCAAGCGCGCCTTGCGTCGCGGCCTGGAAAACCCGGTCGATCGCGAAGAGCAGATCCGCCAGACCCAGAGTGCTGCGCTGGACATTCTGGTGCGCGGCGGCACCGACCCGGACGACGTGGAGCAATTGTGGGCGCAGTTGGGCGATGACTATTTCCTGCGCCATACCGCTGGTGACGTGGCCTGGCACAGTGATGCGATCCTGCAGCAACCGGTCGATGGCGGGCCATTGGTGCTGATCAAGGAAACCACCCAGCGCGAATTCGAGGGCGGCACACAGATCTTCATTTATGCACCGGATCAGCACGACTTCTTCGCGGTGACCGTGGCGGCGATGGATCAGCTCAACCTGAACATTCATGACGCCCGGGTTATCACCTTGAGCAGCCAGTTCACCCTCGACACCTACATCGTGCTCGACAACGAAGGCGAGTCCATCGGCGACAACCCGACGCGGGTCAAACAGATCCGCGAAGGCCTGACCGAAGCGCTGCGCAACCCGGATGACTACCCGACGATCATCCAGCGCCGGGTGCCGCGCCAGCTCAAGCATTTCGCCTTTGCGCCGCAGGTCACGATTCACAACGATGCGCAGCGTCCGGTGACCGTGCTGGAATTGACCGCACCCGATCGCCCGGGATTGCTGGCAAGGATCGGCGGGATTTTTCTCGAATTCGACCTGTCGCTGCAGAACGCCAAGATTGCGACCCTCGGCGAGCGGGTGGAAGACGTGTTTTTCATCACCGACGCCCACAACCAACCGTTGTCCGACCCGTTGCTGTGCAGCCGTTTGCAGGATGCGATCGTTGAGCAACTGAGCGTTAATCAGGAACCCGATATCAAATTGTCGCGCATCAGTATCTGATGGCGCCCCGGATTCAAATGGCTTTGCGAGAGACCCAGCCCCAATGAACAACGCTCTGAACCAGCTCCAGCCGTACCCGTTCGAAAAGCTCCGCGCTCTGCTCGGCAGCGTGACGCCGAACCCGGACAAACGCCCGATCGCCCTGTCGATCGGCGAGCCGAAACACCGCTCGCCAAGCTTTGTCGCCGAAGCGCTGGCCAACAGCCTGGATCAGATGGCGGTGTATCCGACCACCCTCGGCATCCCCGCCCTGCGTGAAGCCATTGGCGGCTGGTGCGAGCGTCGTTTCGGCGTGCCAAGCGGCTGGATCGATCCGGCGCGCAACGTGTTGCCGGTCAATGGCACTCGTGAAGCGTTGTTCGCATTCACCCAGACCGTGGTCAATCGTGGCGATGACGCACTGGTGGTCAGCCCGAACCCGTTCTACCAGATCTACGAAGGCGCCGCATTCCTTGCCGGGGCAAAACCGCACTACCTGCCGTGCCTCGACGAGAACGGTTTCAACCCGGATTTCGATGCCGTTTCGCCAGACATCTGGAAACGCTGCCAGATCCTGTTCCTCTGCTCGCCGGGCAACCCGACGGGCGCATTGATCCCGGTCGACACCCTGAAAAAGCTGATCGCTTTGGCCGACGAGTACGACTTCGTGATCGCCGCCGACGAGTGCTACAGCGAACTGTACTTCGATGAACAAACCCCGCCGCCGGGTCTGCTGACGGCCTGCGTCGAACTGGGCCGCAAGGACTTCAAGCGTTGCGTGGTATTCCACAGCCTGTCCAAGCGCTCCAACCTGCCAGGCCTGCGCTCGGGTTTTGTCGCCGGTGATGCCGACATTCTCAAAGGCTTCCTGCTGTATCGCACCTACCACGGCTGTGCGATGCCGGTACAAACGCAACTGGCCAGCGTGGCGGCGTGGAATGACGAAGTGCATGTGCGCGCCAACCGTGCGCTGTATCGCGAGAAGTTCGATGCGGTGCTGGAGATCCTCAGCCCGGTGATGGACGTGCAGCGTCCGGATGGCAGCTTTTATCTTTGGCCGAACGTGCAAGGCGACGACGCCGCGTTCTGCCGCGATCTGTTCGAGCAGGAGCACGTGACCGTGGTGCCGGGTTCTTATCTCTCCCGCGACGTCGACGGCGTCAATCCTGGTGCCGGTCGCGTGCGCATGGCGCTGGTTGCGCCGCTGGCAGAGTGCGTCGAAGCCGCCGAACGGATTCGCGCCTTCATTACTCGCCAAGAGTAACTTTCAAATATCCGCACCAGGCAATCTGGTGCGGACTTCCATATTACAGAAACCCCAACTTACAACGCATCGCTTTACTCATCTACACGCAAACAAATAACTTACCCTCCGCAACAACGATAACGTATCAAACAAGACAAGTTCACGACCTATTGAACTTGTAGACACCCTCGAGAAAAACAAACACCCTATAAAAACTGATTAAATCTCAAAAGGAATTGATTATGTATAAAACCAAGCCGTGTCTGAAACTTGAAATAGATGACCCCATCGCCAGCTTTCGAGCAGCCATCAATGAAAATCCTAAAAACATTTCGTATACCTCCGGCTCAGGCCTGTCCTCACGAACAATGGCCATCAACGCAAAGTGCTGGCAACCGAACCGTCACCTGACCATTTCGTTCCTGGACAATCCCCCCGCCGCGCTGAAAGACGCGATAAAAAAACATATATGGGAATGGGCTGATTATGTCAGTCTCACCTTTAGTTTCATTGACCGCAAAGACGGCATAATCCGAATAAAAACCAACACCACTGAAAATGCATCTCAAATTGGAACTGATGCACTAACAGTCGCTGCGGGAGAGCCAACCATGTTCATATCCGCGCGACCGGCAGATTCCGATTTCCGCACAGTGGTATTGCACGAATTTGGTCATGTTCTCGGATTACATCACGAGCACTTGCACCCGGATGCAAACATCCCCTGGAACAAACCAAAGGTCTATAAGGAATACGCAGAAAAATGGGGAATGGATAAGGAGAAAGTGGACCTGAACATCTTCACACCGATAACCGAGCAGACCACCGTCACCGGGTACGATCCAACATCCATCATGCATTACCCTGTCGAAAAGGAACTGACCGATGGAAAATTCGAAGTACCGATGAACACCGAAATCAGTTGGGAAGACAAACGCATAGCCGCGCATTTCTACCCGATCGAAATCCCTGACGACGGCTCCTGCGAGCGACCATGAAGCGCCATCAGGGACGGTCTTTCACTACGACTTGACCTGCCCCAGATTGGCTTCACTCAAGTCCAGATCGGCCAACACTTCTCTGAGCACGTCATCACCTATCTGGTGATGACGACTGAGGCTATACAGTTCCAGACGCTGCGCCCTTAGCGCCTTCAAGCGCAGGCGGCGCTCAAGCAGATCCATCTGGAAAGCCAAGGCCTGGGCTTCGGCGGAATCATTGAAAACATCGAGCTGATGGCGATACTCGGACATGATCCGCGCCTTCAACTCGGCCGACAGAGCGGCTTGAGCAGCATCCTGCGGAGTCGTTTCTTCTGTTTCGAGCGCATGAATCGCCGCTTCCGCGGTTTTGCGCCAGGCATCGCGCACTTCCTGACGCCGCTTGTCATCCGGGCTCTTTTCGATACCGCGCAACAGCAGAGGCAGTGCGATGCACGCCGAAATCAGCGACAACAGAATCACCCCGGCAGCGATGAAGATCAGCAGGTCGCGCTCCGGGAAGGCGTCGGCACCCAGCAACATCGGCACCGACATCACGCCCGCCAGCGTCACCGCGCCGCGCACGCCGCCGACGGTCAGCAACCAACAGGAGCGCGCGGTCGGTACTTGTGTCAGCTCACCCTTGCCGCGCAAACGTCGCAGCAACACCGACAAGCGCCAGATGCTCTGCACCCAGAAAAACCGCAGCAATACCAACGTGAGGAAAATCGCCACGACATCCAGGCAGCGATAAAACAACGTCGGCCACAAGGTCGGCTCGTGGCTGACCACGGCTTTGATGATGTCGGGCAATTGCAGGCCCAGCAGCAAGAAAATCAGACCGTTGAAGGCGAACTCCAACAGTGACCAGACGCTGCGATTGAGCAAGCGGGTGCTGGTCTGGCGGGGCAGCAGATCGAGCCAGCTCTGCATCATCCCCGCCGCCACAGCCGAAAGGATGCCCGACACACCAAGCCGCTCCGCCAGCACATAGGCAGCGAACGGCAGCAGCAACATGAACACCACATGGGTAGCCGGGTCATCCCAGCCACGAGCGATCATCCACGCCCGCAAGCGCCCTACCAGCCAGCTCAAGGCCACACCGACCGCCAATCCGCCGAGCGCCACCACGACAAAGGTCAGACTGGCATTGGTCAGCGAGAACACGCCCGTGATGGCCGCTGCCAGTGCGAACTTGAAGGTCACCAGACCCGAGGCATCATTCATCAGCGCCTCGCCCTGCAATATATGCATCAGCGGGGTCGGCAGGCGGTTTTGCGAAATGGCCGACACCGCCACGGCGTCCGTCGGCGACAACACCGCCGCCAGGGCGAAAGCCACCGGCAGTGGAATGGACGGCAACAACCAATGAATGAAGTACCCGGCGCCGACCACGGTGAACAGCACCAACCCCACTGCCAGCGTGAGGATCGGCCCGCGCAGGTTCCAGAACTCACGCTTGGGCATGCGCCAGCCATCGGAAAACAGCAGGGGCGGCAGGAACAGAAACAGGAATAATTCGGGATCGAGCGCCACATGCAGACCCAAGGTCGGCCAGGCGAGCAATGCGCCAGCGGCGATTTGTACCAGCGGCAGTGGCAACGGGATGACCCGTCCGACCAGCCGCGAGACACTGACCAGCATCAGCAGGATCAGGACGGTGTAAGCAGTTTGCATAAAGCGGAAATCTCAGACAATCGACAGCGTTGAACTGCCATATTAGCCGCTTAGGATGCGTCTGACCGTTGCACCTATGTCGCAGCTGCCGGATTGCAGTCCCTTGTGGGAGCGAGCCTGCTCGCGAATGCGGTGGATCATTCAATATCGATGTCGCCTGATATGGCCCCTTCGCGAGCAGGCTCGCTCCCACAGGTTTTGCGTATTCACCGAAGGGTCATGGCATAATCCGACACCATTTTTCTCCAGCACCTGTAAAGGGGGCAATTCCTTGACCGTTTCAAGTAAAACGTTGCACCTTTTCGGCATCAAAGCCTGCGACACCATGAAAAAGGCGCGCACCTGGCTTGATGAGCACGCTGTCAGCTACGACTTTCACGATTACAAAACCGCCGGTATCGACCGTGAACACCTGACCCAATGGTGTGACGAGCATGGCTGGCAAACGGTGTTGAACCGCGCAGGCACGACCTTTCGCAAACTCGACGACGAACGCAAAGCCGATCTCGACCAGTCGAAAGCCATCGAACTGATGCTCGCTCAACCCTCGATGATCAAGCGCCCGGTGCTCGATCTCGGTGACCGAACCCTGATTGGCTTCAAGCCAGATATCTACGCGGCCGCTCTGAAGTAAGCAGCCCGTCACTCTTTGTAGAGGTGTATTTACATGTCCAATTCCCTGTTCAGCATCGCCTTTGGTGTCGGCACTCAGAACCGTCAAGGCGCGTGGCTGGAAGTGTTCTACGCACAGCCACTGCTCAACCCTTCGGCCGAACTGGTCGCGGCAGTTGCGCCGATCCTCGGTTACACCGAAGGCAACCAGGCCATCACCTTCACTACCGCTCAGGCTGCGCAACTGGCCGAAGCCGTGAAAGGCATCGATGCCGTGCAAGGCAAGCTGCTGACCCGTCTGGCTGAAAGCCACAAGCCGCTGGTCGCCACCCTGCTGGCTGAAGATGCACAGCTGACCTCGACGCCTGAGGCCTACCTCAAGCTGCACCTGCTGTCGCACCGTCTGGTCAAGCCACACGGCGTGAGCCTGGCCGGGATCTTCCCGCTGCTGCCGAATGTAGCGTGGACCAGCCAGGGCGCCATCGACCTGAGCGAACTGGCGGAAATGCAACTGGAAGCCCGTCTGCGTGGCGACCTGCTGGAAGTGTTCTCGGTGGACAAGTTCCCGAAAATGACCGACTACGTGGTACCGGCTGGCGTGCGTATCGCTGACGCGGCACGTCTGCGTCTGGGCGCCTATGTCGGTGAAGGCACCACCGTCATGCACGAAGGCTTCATCAATTTCAACGCCGGCACCGAAGGCCCGGGCATGATCGAAGGCCGCGTTTCTGCTGGCGTATTCGTCGGCAAGGGTTCCGACCTGGGCGGCGGTTGCTCGACCATGGGCACCCTGTCGGGCGGCGGCAACATCGTCATCAAGGTCGGCGAAGGCTGCCTGATCGGCGCGAACGCCGGTATCGGTATTCCGTTGGGCGACCGCAACACCGTTGAGTCGGGCCTGTACGTGACCGCCGGTACCAAGGTTGCGCTGCTGGACGAAAACAACAACCTGGTTAAAGTCGTGAAGGCGCGTGAGCTGGCCGGTCAGACTGACCTGCTGTTCCGTCGCAATTCGGAAACCGGTGCGGTGGAATGCAAAACCCACAAATCGGCGATCGAACTGAACGAAGCGCTGCACGCTCACAACTAAGTGCTTGGATAATCCATTGTAGGAGTGAGCCTGCTCGCGATGCTTTTAGCGCCCTCACGGACGCCATCGCGAGCAGGCTCACTCCTACAGGATTTGGCGTACATCCCGCCCCTCTTCACCAGGGCTAAAGACCGTGATGATTCCCTCCCCCTGGCGTGCCGATTTCCCGGCCATCGCCGCTCTGCAACGGCAAGACCAGACCTATCTGGACAACGCCGCCACCACGCAAAAACCCCAAGCCCTGCTCGACGCACTGACGCATTACTACGCCAACGGCGCAGCCAATGTGCACCGTGCGCAACACCTGCCCGGGGCTCACGCGACGCAGGCGTTCGAGGACAGTCGGCTCAAGGTTGCCCAGTGGCTGAATGCCGGTGACAGCGGGCAGATCATCTTTACCCACGGTGCCACCAGTGCGCTGAATCTTTTGGCCTATGGCCTGGAACATCTTTTCCACCCGGGCGATGAAATTGTCATCAGCGCCCTGGAGCATCACGCCAACCTGCTGCCGTGGCAGCAACTGGCGCAACGGCGCAACCTGAAGCTGGTTATTCTGCCGCTGGACGCTGACGGCCTGATCGACCTCGCTGCCGCTGTGCATTTGATCGGCCCGCGCACGCGGTTGCTGGCGGTCAGTCAGTTGTCCAACGTGCTCGGTGCGTGGCAGCCATTGCCGGCATTGCTGGGCATGGCCAAGGCGCAAAACGCACTGACCGTGGTCGATGGCGCGCAAGGCGTGGTTCACGGCCGGCATGATGTGCAGGCGCTGGGTTGCGACTTTTATGTGTTTTCCAGCCACAAGCTCTATGGGCCTGATGGTCTCGGCGTGCTGTTCGGGCGCAACGCTGCGCTTGAGCAATTGAAGCCTTGGCAGTTTGGCGGCGAAATGGTGCTGGAAGCCAACTATCACGACTCGCGTTTCCGCCCTGCTCCGCTGGGTTTCGAGGCGGGTACACCGCCGATTGCCAGTGTGATCGGCTTGGGCGCGACGCTCGATTATCTGGCCGGGCTGGATCAGGACGCGGTGTCGGCCCATGAAGCGGCGTTGCATGACTATTTGCTGCGCGGCCTCGCAGCGCGTAACGGCATTCGATTGCTCGGCAAGCCGCAATTGGCGTTGGCGAGTTTTGTCGTCGAGGGTGTGCATAACGCTGATCTGGCGCACTTGCTGACCGAGCAAGGGATTGCCGTGCGCGCCGGCCATCACTGCGCGATGCCGCTGTTGAAAAGCTTCGAGTTGGCCGGAGCGATTCGGGTGTCGCTGGCGCTGTACAACGATTCGGAAGATTTGGAGCGCTTTTTTGAAGCACTGGATCAGGCGCTGGAGTTGTTGCGATGAGTTTGCCGGTCGAAGCGGCAGAGGCGTTGCAGACTTTTCAGAGCGCGGCGGGCTGGGAACAGCGGGCGCGATTGTTGATGCAGTTTGGTGACCGCTCGCCGCCACTAAGTGACGCCGACAAGTGCGAGGCTAACCGGGTGCATGGCTGTGAGAGTCAGGTGTGGCTGGTGGGTTCGTTGCGCGACGGTCATTGGCAGTTCGCGGCGAGTAGCGATGCGCGGATGATTCGCGGGTTGGTGGCGTTGTTGCTTTTGCGGGTCAACGGCTTGTCGGGCGCTGAATTGCAGCAGGTTGATTTGCCGGACTGGTTTAATCAGCTAGGGCTTTCGCGACAACTATCGCCATCGCGCAGTAATGGCCTTAATGCCGTGCTCCAGCGGATGAATGAGTTGGCCGGTTAATCGCTTTCGCGAGCAGGCTCGCTCCCACAGGGGAATGCATTTCAATGTGGGAGCGAGCCTGCTCGCGAAGAGGCAATCAGCCTCACCGATCAAACCTCAGGCTTAATGCGATCCGCCGGGCGCCGAACACCGGCGACAATCTTGTCCACAGCCTTGGTCGCCGCGACCATCCCAAACGTCGCCGTAACCATCATCACCGCACCAAACCCACCCGCGCAGTCCAGTTTCACACCGTCACCGACAAAACTCTTCTGCAAACAAATGCTGCCATCCGGCTTCGGATAGCGCAGTTGCTCGGTGGAAAACACACACGGCACGCTGTAATGACGGGTCACGGTGCGCGAAAAACCATAATCACGACGCAACGTCGAACGCACTTTCGACGCCAATGGGTCGTTGAACGTGCGGTTGAGATCGCACACCTGAATCAACGTCGGATCAATTTGCCCGCCCGCACCGCCCGTGGTGATGATCTGGATCTTGCGGCGCTTGCACCAGGCGATCAGCGCAGCCTTGGCGTTGACCGCGTCGATGCAGTCGATTACGCAGTCGATGTTCGCCGTGATGTATTCGGCCATGGTCTCGCGGGTGACGAAATCCGCCACCGCGTGCACCGTGCAATCCGGGTTGATCCCGCGCAGACGCTCGGCCATCACCTCGACCTTGGGTTTGCCGACGGTGCTGTCGAGCGCATGCAACTGGCGGTTGGCGTTGCTGACGCAGACGTCATCGAGATCGAACAGCGAAATCTCGCCGACGCCACAACGGGCCACAGCTTCCGCCGCCCAGGAACCGACGCCACCGACGCCGACGATCGCCACATGGGCCGCGCGCAGGCGTTCCAGACCTTCAATGCCATACAAACGGGCGATGCCTGCAAACCGCGGATCTTCTGTACTCATGACCATTACCCCAAAAACCGGCGCGCATTATAGGGCTACGCGGCGACAAGTTCTAAACATCAGCTACAAGTGTAAGAACTTAAGTCAAAGTCGGCTGCCCAATGTCGGGCATTTCCCTGTCTGATGTACGACTTGCGAACTGCCGGTGTAGGATGCGCGCCCCTCGGGCGTCTAGCCGACCGATCCTTCGTTCCACAGCCTTTGGAACCCGAAATAGCTATGTCATCGCGTAAATTTGGACTCAACCTGGTGGTGGTTCTGGCAATCGCCGCCCTGTTCACCGGTTTCTGGGCGCTGATCAATCGCCCGGTTTCCGCGCCGAACTGGCCGGAGCAGATCTCCGGTTTCTCCTATTCGCCGTTCCAGCAGGGACAATATCCGCAAAAGGATCAGTACCCGACTGACGACGAGATGCGCCGCGACCTGGAGATCATGAGCAAGTTGACGGACAACATCCGCATCTACTCGGTCGACGGTTCGCTGCAAGACATCCCGAAACTGGCCGAAGAATTCGGCCTGCGTGTGACGCTGGGGATCTGGATCAGCCCCGATCAGGAGCGCAACGAACGGGAAATCCAGCGCGCCATCGAACTGGCCAATACCTCGCGCAGTGTGGTGCGCGTGGTGGTCGGTAACGAAGCGATCTTCCGCAAGGAAATCACCGCCGAACAACTCAGCGTGCTGCTCGATCGCGTGCGCGCAGCGGTGAAGGTACCGGTGACCACGTCGGAGCAATGGCACGTCTGGGAAGAACATCCAGAGCTGGCCAAGCACGTCGATCTGATCGCTGCGCACGTTCTGCCGTACTGGGAGTTCATTCCGGTCGACAAGGCTGGCCAGTTCGTTTTCGACCGTGCTCGCGATCTGAAAAAAATGTTCCCGAAAAAGCCGCTGCTGCTCTCCGAGGTCGGCTGGCCGAGCAACGGCCGCATGCGCGGTGGCGCCGATGCGTCGCCGGCGGATCAGGCGATCTACCTGCGCACACTGGTCAACAAGCTCAACCGCCAAGGCTTCAACTACTTCGTGATCGAGGCGTTTGACCAGCCGTGGAAGGCCAGCGACGAAGGCTCGGTCGGCGCGTACTGGGGCGTGTTCAACGCTGCGCGTCAGCAGAAATTCAACTTTGAAGGCCCGGTGGTCGCGATCCCGCAATGGCGCGTACTGGCGATCGGTTCGGTGGTGCTGGCGCTGTTGTCGCTGACCCTGCTGATGATCGACGGCTCGGCGCTGCGTCAGCGTGGGCGGATCTTCCTGACCTTTATCGCCTTCCTTTGCGGTTCGGTGCTGGTGTGGATCGGTTACGACTACAGCCTGCAATACAGCACGTGGTTCAGTTTGACGGTGGGCTTCCTCTTGGCGCTGGGTGCGCTTGGGGTGTTTATCGTCTTGCTGACGGAGGCGCATGAGCTGGCCGAAGCGGTGTGGATTCACAAGCGTCGGCGCGAGTTCCTGCCGGTCGAGGGCGACTCCAGCTATCGCCCGAAAGTCTCGATTCACGTGCCGTGCTACAACGAGCCGCCGGAGATGGTCAAACAGACCCTCGACGCACTGGCAGCGCTGGATTATCCGGACTACGAAGTCCTGATCATCGACAACAACACCAAGGATCCGGCGGTATGGGAGCCGGTACGCGACTACTGCGAAACCCTCGGTCCGCGCTTCAAGTTCTTCCACGTCTCGCCGCTGGCCGGTTTCAAGGGCGGTGCGCTGAACTACCTGATTCCGCACACCGCCAAGGATGCCGAAGTGATCGCCGTGATCGACTCCGATTACTGCGTGCACCCGAACTGGCTCAAGCACATGGTGCCGCACTTCGCCGATCCGAAAATCGCTGTGGTGCAATCGCCGCAGGATTATCGCGATCAGAACGAAAGCACCTTCAAAAAGCTCTGCTACGCCGAATACAAAGGCTTCTTCCACATCGGCATGGTCACTCGTAACGACCGTGACGCGATCATCCAGCACGGCACCATGACCATGACCCGTCGCTCGGTGCTGGAAGAGTTGGGTTGGGCTGACTGGTGCATCTGCGAAGACGCCGAACTCGGTCTGCGCGTGTTCGAAAAAGGCCTGTCGGCGGCGTATTACCACGACAGCTACGGCAAGGGCCTGATGCCGGATACGTTTATCGACTTCAAGAAACAGCGTTTCCGCTGGGCTTACGGTGCAATTCAGATCATCAAACGCCACACCGGCAGCCTGTTGCGCGGCAAGGACACCGAGCTGACCCGTGGCCAGCGCTATCACTTCCTCGCGGGCTGGTTGCCGTGGGTCGCGGACGGCATGAACATCTTCTTCACCGTCGGCGCGCTGTTGTGGTCGGCGGCGATGATTATCGTGCCGCAACGGGTCGATCCGCCGCTGCTGATCTTCGCAATTCCGCCGTTGGCGTTGTTCGTGTTCAAGGTCGGCAAGATCATCTTCCTCTACCGTCGCGCCGTCGGCGTGAACCTGAAAGATGCCTTCTGCGCGGCGCTGGCCGGGCTGGCGTTGTCGCACACCATCGCCAAAGCGGTGCTGTACGGCTTCTTCACCAGCAGCATTCCGTTCTTCCGTACGCCAAAAAACGCTGACAACCACGGCTTCTGGGTGGCGATTTCCGAAGCGCGGGAAGAGCTGTTCATCATGCTGCTGTTGTGGGGCGCGGCGCTGGGGATCTTTCTGGTCAACGGCATGCCGAGCAACGACATGCGTTTCTGGGTGGTGATGTTGCTGGTGCAGTCGCTGCCGTATCTGGCGGCGCTGATCATGGCGTTCCTGTCGTCGTTGCCGAAACCTGCGGCCAAGCCTGAGCCGGCGCCGGTCGTCTAAATCCTCATCGATGCACTAAACGGCGGCCAATGGTCGCCGTTTTGCTTTAAGATAACCGCCATTTTGCGGGGCTTGGCGGCGTTCGGCTCATTGGCCGAACCCAATTCCTGTAGGAGTGAGCCTGCTCGCGATAGCGGTGTAACAATCAATAGTTACGTTGACTGACACACCGCTATCGCGAGCAGGCTCACTCCTACAGTTAATCCGCGCCCACATTCATGATCTTCGGAGTTTTCCATGACGGCCCACGCCGACCTTTCGCCGACCCTCCAACTCGCCATCGACCTGATCCGCCGTCCTTCCGTGACGCCGGTCGACGCCGATTGCCAGAAGCAGATGATGCAGCGCCTGGGCGATGCCGGTTTCAGCCTCGAGCCGATGCGCATCGAAGATGTGGATAACTTCTGGGCGACCCACGGCGACAACGACGGCCCGGTGCTGTGCTTCGCCGGCCACACCGACGTGGTCCCGACCGGCCCGGTCACCGCGTGGCAGATCGACCCGTTCAACGCGCTGATCGATGAACACGGCATGCTCTGCGGCCGTGGCGCGGCGGACATGAAAGGCAGCCTGGCGTCGATGACCGTCGCCGCCGAGCGTTTCGTCACCGATTACCCGAACCACAAAGGCAAGGTCGCGTTCCTGATCACCAGCGACGAAGAAGGCCCGGCGCACCATGGCACCAAAGCAGTGGTCGAGCGTTTGGCCGCGCGTAATGAGCGTCTGGACTGGTGCATCGTCGGCGAACCGTCGAGCACCACCCTGGTTGGCGACGTGGTGAAAAACGGCCGTCGTGGCTCGCTGGGCGCCAAGCTCACGGTCAAAGGCATTCAGGGTCACGTCGCTTACCCGCATCTGGCGAAGAACCCGATCCACCTCGCCGCTCCGGCGCTGGCCGAACTGGCCGCCGAGCACTGGGATCACGGTAACGATTTCTTCCCGCCGACCAGTTTCCAGATTTCCAACGTCAACTCCGGCACCGGCGCGACCAACGTGATTCCGGGTGATCTGGTGGCGGTGTTCAACTTCCGTTTCTCCACCGAATCGACCGTCGAAGGCCTGCAGAAACGCGTGGCCGACATTCTCGACAAGCACGATCTGGACTGGCACATCGACTGGGCGCTGTCCGGCCTGCCGTTCCTCACCGAACCGGGCGCGCTGCTCGACGCGGTGTCGGCGAGCATCAAGGACATCACCGGTCGCGAGACCAAAGCGTCGACCAGCGGCGGCACCTCCGATGGCCGTTTCATCGCGACCATGGGCACGCAGGTTGTTGAACTGGGCCCGGTCAACGCGACCATTCACCAGGTCAACGAGCGCGTGCTGGCGGCGGATCTCGACGTACTGACCGAGATCTACTACCAGACAATGATCAAGTTGCTCGCCTGATGCTGGCTTGCCCCATTTGCAGTGAACCGCTGAACACAGTGGACAACGGCGTGGTCTGCCCGGCAGGCCATCGCTTCGACCGTGCGCGGCAGGGTTATCTGAACCTGCTGCCGGTGCAGCACAAGAACAGCCGCGACCCTGGCGACAACCAAGCCATGGTCGAGGCGCGTCGCGACTTCTTGAACGCTGGCCATTACGCGCCAGTAGCCAAGCGACTGGCCGAACTGGCGGCAAGTTATGCGCCGGATCGCTGGGTCGACATCGGTTGTGGCGAGGGTTATTACACCGCGCAGATCGCCGAGGCCTTGCCGAACGCCGATGGCTACGCGCTGGACATTTCCCGCGAGGCGGTCAAACGCGCGTGCAAACGTAACCCGGCGATTAGCTGGTTGATCGCCAGCATGGCCCGTGTGCCGTTGGCGGCGGGCAGTTGCCAGTTTCTCGCCAGCGTTTTCAGTCCTTTGGATTGGGAAGAAGCCAAGCGCCTTCTCAGTGTGGGCGGTGGCCTGATGAAAGTCGGTCCGACCAGCGGCCACTTGATGGAACTGCGCGAACGCCTGTACGACGAAGTGCGCGAATACACCGACGACAAGCACCTGGCCCTGGTGCCGGAAGGCATGGCGCTGGCGCACAGTGAAACCCTGGAATTCAAGCTGACCCTGACCAAGCCCGAGGATCGCGCCAACCTGTTGGCGATGACGCCCCACGGCTGGCGCGCCAGTGCCGAGCGTCGTGCGGCGGTGATCGAGCAGGCCGAGCCGTTCGAGACCACCGTGTCGATGCGCTACGATTATTTCGTTCTTCAATAACTTTTGGTCTCGGGCAAATGCCCGGGGCCGGCTAAATCCGCGAATGGATTTTTCAGACCCGCAGTGAGGACATCCATGCGCCAACCGGACATCGAGATTTACCTGAAAGACGCCGACGTCGACCACAAGGCCATTTCGGCCTGGCTGGGCGCCGCGTTGGGCCCGTGCAGCGACTGGGTACAGAAAGGCCAGACTTACAAGTGCAAGGCCGGCAACGTGCCGGTGACCTGGCTGCCGAAAGCCGTGGGCAGGTGGAACAGCCTGTACCTGGAAAGCGACCAGACCCCATGGGACGACGACATCGCCTGCGCGCGTGCAGCATTTGCCGCGCTGAACGTGGAAGTGCGTTGCGCCCCGGGCACGTGGGTTGAAGAGGAAGGTGAGGAGACGGCGGATCGCTGGATGCGCATCAGCGAAGACGGTGAAGAAGAAATCACCTGGAAAACCGCTTAACAACAGGCAACGCAGATCCCATGTGGGAGCGAGCCTGCTCGCGAATGCGGTGTATCAGTCACCATTCATATCGACTGACACTACGCATTCGCGAGCAGGCTCGCTCCCACAGTGGTTTTCAGCGACTTACAGGCCTACAACGTCTTCCGCCTGCAAACCCTTCTCGCCAGTAATCACTGCGTATTCAACCTGCTGGCCTTCGGTCAGCGACCGATGCCCTTCGCCACGAATCGCGCGGTAGTGCACGAACACGTCCACCCCGTCTTCGCGCTGGATAAAGCCGTAGCCTTTGGCGTCGTTGAACCACTTCACGTTGCCGGTTTCACGTGTTGCCATCTGTTCATACTCCTTTTTTATTATTGGACAGGCTTTTCGCAGGAAAGCCTTTGCGGAACGTCAGCCTGCGTCCGACGTCCATAAAAGGGCCTCGGCGACAGACCGCCGAGTATATGACAGGCGCAAAAAGACTCAACAGGAGATTACTTCGCCGCTTTTTTGCCGATTTTCAGCGAATCCGGCACACTATCGACCGCCCGAGCATCTGCTCGGTTTTATTCACTCACGCAGAAGCCGTATGACCCGTTCCCCGTTTCGCCGTCTTGTGTTTGGCACCTTGCGCCGACTGTTGTACCTCTGGGTTCGCTCGGAGACGATCAACCAGTCGTCGTTCACCCTCAACCTCGACCGCAGTCGTCCGGTGTTCTACGTCCTGCAAAACCCTTCGCTGACCGATCTGGCAGTGCTCGACACCGAGTGCACCAAGGCCGGTCTGCCGCGTCCGGTACTGCCGGTGTCGGTGGGTTCGCTGATCGAACCGGCGGCGTTCTTCTACCTGACGCCGGATCCGGACTGGCTCGGTCGCCAGGACAAGCGCGGTGCGCCGCCGACCCTGACCCGCTTGGTCAGCGCCCTCACGCAAAACGCCGCCGAGGATGCACAAGTCATCCCGGTCAGCGTGTTCTGGGGCCAGTCGCCGGACAGCGAAAACAGTCCCTGGAAACTGCTGTTTGCCGACAGCTGGGCGGTCACCGGACGTTTGCGTCGCTTGCTTAGCATCATTGTTCTCGGGCGCAAAACCCGCGTGCAGTTCTCCGCGCCGATTCACCTGCGCGAGCTTATCGAGCACAACAAGGGTCACGAACGCACCGTGCGCATGGCCCAGCGCATCCTCCGCGTGCACTTCCGCAATCTGAAAGCAGCGGTCATTGGCCCGGACATTTCCCACCGCCGAAATCTGGTCAAAGGCTTGCTCAACCAGCCATTGGTCAAACAAGCGATCCTCGACGAAGCCGAGCGCGAAAACATCTCCCCGGAGAAGGCCAAGGCTCAGGCCTTGCGCTACGGCAACGAGATCGCCTCGGACTACACCTACACCGCGATCCGCTTTCTGGAAGTGGTGCTGAGCTGGTTCTGGAACAAGATCTACGACGGCATCAAGGTCAACCACATCGAAGGCGTGCAGAAGGTCGCCCAGGGTCACGAAGTGATCTACGTGCCGTGCCACCGCAGCCACATCGACTACCTGCTGCTCTCGTATTTGCTGTTCCGCAACGGCCTGACCCCGCCGCACATCGCCGCCGGGATCAACCTGAACATGCCGGTGATCGGCAGCCTGCTGCGCCGTGGCGGCGCGTTCTTCATGCGCCGCACGTTCAAGGGCAACCCGCTATACACCTCGGTGTTCAACGAATACCTGCACACCCTGTTCACCAAAGGTTTCCCGGTCGAGTACTTCGTCGAGGGCGGCCGTTCGCGCACCGGGCGCATGCTGCAACCGAAAACCGGCATGCTCGCCATTACGATGCGCAGCTTCCTGCGTTCGTCGCGGATGCCGATCGTGTTTGTGCCGGTGTACATCGGTTACGAACGCGTGCTGGAAGGTCGTACCTATCTTGGCGAGTTGCGCGGGGCGAGCAAGAAGAAAGAATCGATCTTTGATATTTTCAAAGTCATCGGCGCGCTCAAGCAGCGTTTCGGTCAGGTCGCAGTGAACTTCGGTGAGCCAATCAAACTGGCCGAATTCCTCGACGCCGAGCAACCGGACTGGCGCCAGCAGGAACTCGGCCCGCAGTACAAACCGGCGTGGCTCAACGAAACCACCAATCGTCTCGGCGAGAAAGTCGCGCAGCATCTGAACGAAGCGGCGGCGATCAACCCGGTCAACCTGGTGGCGCTGGCGCTGCTCTCGACCACGCGTCTGGCGCTGGATGATCGCGCCATGGCACGGGTGCTGGATCTGTACCTGGCGCTGCTGCGCAAGGTTCCCTATTCGCCGCACACCACGCTGCCAGAAGGCGACGGCCGCGCGCTGATCGAGCATGTGAAGGACATGGACCTGCTCGCCGAGCAGAACGATGCGCTGGGCAAGATTCTCTATCTGGACGAGCAGAACGCCGTCCTGATGACCTACTACCGCAACAATGTGCTGCACATCTTCGCCCTGCCGGCGCTGCTGGCGAGCTTCTTCCAGAGCGCTTCGCGCATGAGCCGCGAACAGATCCTGCGCTACACCCGCGCGCTGTATCCGTACCTGCAATCGGAACTGTTCATTCGCTGGACGCTGGACGAACTGGACGGTGTGGTTGATCAGTGGCTCGAAGCATTCGTCGAGCAAGGCCTGCTGCGTTTCGAGAAGGATGTTTATCTGCGTCCAGCGCCAAGTTCGCGGCATTTCGTCCTGCTGACGCTGCTATCGAAGAGCATCGCCCAGACCTTGCAGCGTTTCTACATGACCGTGTCCTTGCTGCTCAACAGCGGCCAGAACAGCATCAGCGCCGAAGAACTGGAAGACCTCTGCACCGTCATGGCTCAACGCCTGTCGATCCTCCACGGTCTGAATGCGCCGGAGTTCTTCGACAAGAGCCTGTTCCGCCACTTCATCCAGACGATGCTCGACCTCGACGTGCTGCGCCGCGACGAGGCCGGCAAACTGAGTTATCACGAGCTGCTCGGCGAACTCGCCGAAGGTGCAGCCAAACGCGTATTGCCGGCGGAGATTCGCCTGTCGATCCGCCAGGTTGCGCTGCATCGCAGTGAAGATGCTGCCGATCAGGTCGTCGCTCAACCCGAGACCTGATGCAAACCGGGTGGGAGCGAGCTTGTTCGCGAAGGTAGAGTGTCAGTCGACATCTCAGTGACTGAAATACCGCTTTCGCGAGCAGGTCGAATCGTCGCACCGTCGCTCCCATATTCAAAGGAGATGCACCATGAAAAAACTACTAACCCTCGCCGCCGCCACACTGTTGAGCGCCTGCCAATCGACCAGTCCCGCCGGCAAGGTCGGCCTCGACGGTGAAGTGTTCTACCTGCAGCGCATCGCCCTGCCACCTAGTGCGACCCTCAGCGTCAGCCTGCAAGACGTCTCGCTGGCCGATGCGCCGGCCGTCGTGCTGGACGAGCAAAAAGGCCCGATCAAAGGCCAGGTGCCGCTGCCCTTCCACTTGAGCTACGATCCGGCCCAAGTCAAACCGGGCCACCGTTACTCGGTCAGCGCGCGCATTGAAGTTAACGGCGAACTGATGTTCATCACCACCGAAAACCACGCCGTGCAACTCGACGGCAACGACCCGCAGCCGCTGAAAATCCGCGTCGACGCCGTTCGTTAATTCATTTTCCGCAGCCCTTTTCCGCAACAAGGAAGCCGCCATGTTCCGCCCTACCCTTCGCTTCGCCGGCCTGTGCGCAGGCCTGATGATCTCCGCCAGCGCCATGGCTCTGTCGCTCAGTGACCTGTCGCAAAAAGACGCCACCGGCGGCCTCAAGGATGCCCTGACCCAAGGCGCGCAAATCGCCGTCAAACAACTCGGCACACCCGGCGGTTTCAGCAACAACCCTGAGGTGAAGATCGAACTGCCGGGCAAACTCGGCAAAGCCGCGAGCAAGATGAAAGCCTTCGGCATGGGCGCTCAGGTTGAAGAACTGGAAACCGCGATGAACAAGGCTGCGGAAAGCGCCGTGACCCAGGCCCAGCCAATCCTCGTCGACGCCGTGAAAAAAATGAGCGTGGAAGACGCCAAAGGCATCCTCAGCGGCGGCAAGGATTCGGCCACGCAATACCTCGACAAATCCAGCCGCGAACAGATCCGCGCCAAGTTCCTGCCGATCGTCAAGCAAGCGACCGACAAGGTTGGCGTGGCGCAGAAGTACAACTCGTTCGCGGGCCAGGCCGCTGCGTTTGGCGTTGTCGATGCGAAGAGCGCCAACGTTGAAAACTACGTGACCGAGCAAGCGCTGAATGGGCTGTTCGAGATGATCGGCAAACAGGAAGAAACCATCCGCCAGAACCCGGCTGCTGCGGCGACCAGTCTGGCGAAGAAGGTGTTCGGCACGCTTTAAGCTGTCACAACATGGGGGCGAAGGAATTCGCTCCCGTGCTTCCATCCACCTACAGGATTACGTAAAAAGAACACCCACTCCCGCCCCATCTTCCTCCGTTCAAAAACTCCTAACTCGTCTAATCCGTCTAGTGCCGACGCCGCCTCGCTATACGAGCAAGCAAAATTCTCAGCCACATTGCTCGCGGTGAACTCCTTCGCCACTCCGTTTTTGGCCACCTCGTACAACGCGCGTTGTTTTTCCGTGAGTTGATCAAAGAAGCCGCAATTCTTCAGCCTGCGCTCGAATTCTTCGGTGTAGGCCACGCTCTTGCGGTAAACATCGGTAAACCCGAGCACCGCTCGCTGGATCACCGAACACTGGAATTCGATGAAGTACGTCAGATCCAGCTCATCCGCCTCGGTGTGCAGGTATGAGCGTCCATATTTCACCGGCGCATTACGCAGTAACAAACTGATCGCTATGTAGCGAAACGCCGCAAATTCGTTCTTGAACATGAACCAGTAAAACAACGCCCTGGCGACCCGCCCGTTGCCGTCGCGAAAGGGATGCTCGTAGCCCAAGGCAAAGTGCAGCGTGATCGCCTTGATCAGCGGATGCAGATAGTGGTTATCCAGTGGTGAGCCGTCGGGCAGGTTGATCCAGTGCGACAGTCGCTCAAGCCGCGACGCCAATCCTGCTGCAGGTGGCGGCCGGTGCACCGTATTGCCCGCCCCGTCCTGGACGACCACCTCGTCATTGGTCCTGAATACCCCAGGTGAATACTGCTCGTCATCGATGCCCTCGACCCCCACCCGATGAATCGCCGCAATCAACTCCACGCTCATGGGTTCGTAACGTCTCTCCCAGGCATAATTCATCATCCGGTAATTACCCATCACCATGCGTTCATCCGGAGTACGAGGCTGGCGCTGCTGTTTGAGCATGTCCTTGGCCACGCGCGTGGTCGTCGCCGCACCCTCCAACTGGCTACTGGCGATGGCCTCGTCTTCGATCAAGTCATTGAGCAGATAACTGAAATGCGCCCGTTCGCCAATCTGGCTGGTCATGTACTCCAGCGCAGCCGTACTGGCCTGCCGATCCACGATGGAGATGGTTTTCTGTGCCAGCGGCGTGAACAGATACTTGCCCCACTGCACCGGCTCGCCCAGTGGCAGAAGGTTAATGTACTGGGCCGCCCGCGCCTTCTTGACCAACGCCCAGCACAGTCTGGCATCCAGCCCCGCCGCCCAGCGATAACGCAACGCTTCAAATGGCAGATAACGACCTTGATCATCGAGCGGCTTGAGCAGCGCAAGATAGTCCGCCAGACGATGCTTGTGGGGCGGGTGCACCAACAAATCAAACACCGGGTCGGATCGGCCCTTCAAGGGTGGAGGCTTTTTCATCAAGGCGGGCTCAAGGACTCTGGAAAAGCAGAGGCTTGAGTACAGCACTCGCGGCACCCAGGTTCAATATCGGAGGTTTCTGAAAAAAATGTAGGAAGTGGCGGAGGCAGAGCGGGGTTTGGATAGTCAGCTAGAGACTGGTCGGCTGTCAGGCCGCCTTCGCGAGCAGGCTCGCTCCCACAGAAGAGCCAGAGCAAATCGCTTCTGCTCCTCACCACTCAACACAATGAGCGTTAGCTCGCGTACAGCTTTTGATCTGAAGGCCCGTCGGCAGGCTGAGTGGAGGGATTGATCCGGGGGTGGGAGCGCAGCGACCGTTCGACGAAGTCGAACACATCGAAAGGAGGTGCAGCGAAGCAAACCGTAGGCGATGCCCCCGGATCGATCCCGGAGCGAAGGAACCCCGAGCCCCAGCGAGTGGGCCGAACGTCAGGGCGCAGACCTTTGGTTCCTTTGGGGCGTTTGGAAAAGGTGACTCGCCGTAAGGGCGAAACCGCCAGCCGCAGCACCCGCGGAAACGGATATGCACCCAAAACCCCAAGAACATGGTCGGCCCGAAGGCCGCCACGTCACAAAACAATCAAGCGTCCCTACGCACCCGGAACCAAGCCGCATACAACGCCGGCAAAAACAACAGCGTCAACGCAGTCGCAACAATCAACCCACCCATGATCGCCACCGCCATCGGCCCAAAAAACACACTGCGCGACAACGGAATCATCGCCAGCACCGCCGCCAAAGCCGTCAACACAATCGGCCTGAAGCGTCGAACCGTAGCCTCGATAATCGCCTGCCAAGGCTTAAGCCCCGAAGCAATATCCTGTTCAATCTGATCCACCAGAATCACCGAATTACGCATGATCATCCCTGACAGCGCAATCGTGCCCAACATCGCCACAAACCCGAACGGCTGACGGAACACCATCAAGAACAACGTCACCCCGATCAACCCCAAAGGCGCCGTCAAAAACACCATCGCCGTACGCGAAAAACTGCGCAACTGCACCATCAGCAACGTCAGCACCACGACGATGAACATCGGCACCCCGGCATTCACCGACTTCTGCCCACGCTCGGAATCCTCCACCGTGCCGCCAACATCCAACAGATAACCATCCGGCAACTCGGCACGAATCGAATCCAGCGTCGGCATGATCTGCTTGACCAACGTCGCCGGCTGCTCCTTGCCATAAATATCGGCGCGCACGGTCACGTTCGGCAGCCGATTGCGATGCCAGATAATCCCCTCCTCAAAGCCGTATTCCAGCGTGGCAATCTGCGACAACGCCACACTGCGGCCGTTATCCGTCGGCACCGCCAGACTCGGCAACAACGACAACTCAGTGCGCTCATGCACCGTGCCGCGCAGCAGAATCTCGATCAACTCATTGTCTTCGCGGTACTGACTGACACTCGACCCGGTCAACGAACTCTGCAGGAATTTCGCCAGATTGGCTGTGCTCACACCCAGCGCCCGAGCACGATCCTGATCGATATTCAGATAAACAACCTTGCTCGGTTCTTCCCAATCCAGATGCACGTTGACCACATGCGGATTCTCGCGAACCTTGGCCGCCACTTTGCGCGCCAACGCGCGGACCTCTTCGATGTGTTCGCCGGTGACGCGGAACTGCACCGGATAGCCAACCGGCGGACCGTTTTCCAGACGTGTAACCCGCGAACGCAATGTCGGAAACTGCTCGTTAAGCGTTTCAATCAACCACGTGCGCAGCGCTTCCCGCTCCTCGATGGTTTTCGCCAAGACCACAAACTGCGCGAAGCTGGCCGCCGGCAATTGCTGATCCAGCGGCAGATAGAAACGCGGCGAACCGGTGCCAACGTACGCCACGTAATTATCGATGCCGGCGTGATCCTTGAGCATCGCCTCCAGTCGTTTCACCTCACCAGTGGTATTAGCCAGCGACGCGCCTTCAGCCAGTTTCAGATCAACCATCAACTCCAGCCGATTGGAGGCCGGGAAAAACTGCTGCGGGACGAAACGGAACAACATCACCGAGGCAATAAACAGCCCCACCGTCAGCACGATCACGGTCTTGCGATGCGCCACGCACCACTCCACCAAGCGCCGAACCCGCTGATAAAACGGCGTGCCATACGGATCCGGCTGACCGTCACCCGTGCCATGTTTGGCTGCATGAATTTTCGCCAGATCCGGCAGGAGTTTTTCCCCCAGATACGGCACGAACACCACCGCCGCCACCCAGGACGCGAGCAACGCAATGGTCACCACTTGAAAGATCGAGCGGGTGTACTCGCCGGTACCGGACTGCGCGGTGGCAATCGGCAGAAACCCGGCGGCGGTGATCAACGTACCGGTGAGCATCGGGAACGCGGTGCTGGTCCAGGCGTAGCTCGCTGCACGGATGCGATCGAAGCCCTGCTCCATTTTAATCGCCATCATTTCTACGGCGATGATCGCGTCGTCCACCAACAAGCCCAGCGCCAACACCAATGCGCCAAGGGAGATCTTGTGCAGGCCGATGCCGAGGTAATACATGCAGGCGAAGGTCATCGCCAGCACCAATGGAATGGTCAGTGCCACGACCATGCCGGTGCGCACGCCGAGGGAGAAGAAGCTCACCAGCAAGACAATCGCCAGCGCCTCGACCAGCACCTGGACGAACTCGCCGACCCCGGTTTTCACCGCCGCCGGCTGGTCAGAAACCTTGCGCAATTGCATGCCGGCCGGAAGGTTTTTCTGGATGCGCGAGAACTCGCCTTCCAGCGCTTTACCGAGCACCAGAATGTCGCCGCCATCCTTCATCGCCACCGCGAGACCAATCGCATCTTCGCCCATGAAACGCATGCGCGGCGCCGGTGGGTCGTTGAAACCGCGACGCACATCGGCGACATCGGAGATGCGGAACGTACGATCGCCGACGCGGATCGGGAAGTTTTTTATCTCATCGACTGTCTGAAAATTCCCCGAGACCCGTAGCTGCAAGCGCTCGCTACCGGTTTCAAAGAACCCGGCGGTGGACACCGCGTTCTGCTCTTGCAGCGCTTGTTGTACCGCCGACAGCGGCAGGCCGAGGGTCGCCAATTTGACGTTGGACAGTTCGACCCAGATTTTCTCGTCCTGCAAACCGAGCAGGTCGACCTTGCCGACATCCTTGACCCGCTGTAGCTGGATCTGGATACGGTCGGCGTAATCCTTGAGCACCGCGTAATCGAAACCGTCACCGGTCAGCGCATAGATATTGCCGAACGTGGTGCCGAATTCATCATTGAAGAACGGCCCCTGTATATCCGGTGGCAAGGTCTGGCGAATATCGCTGACCTTCTTGCGCACCTGATACCAGAGGTCGGGAATTTCCTTGGAGTGCATCGAGTCGCGGGCAATGAACGTCACTTGCGATTCACCGGGGCGCGAGAACGACACGATGCGTTCGTACTCGCCGGTTTCCATCAGTTTCTTTTCAATGCGTTCGGTGACCTGACGCGAGACTTCCTGCGCGGTCGCCCCCGGCCATCGGGTCTGGATGACCATGGCTTTAAAGGTAAACGGCGGGTCCTCACTCTGGCCAAGTTTGGTGTAGGACAGCGCACCGACGATGGCCAGTAAAAGCATCAGGAACAGTACGATCTGGCGATTACGCAGCGCCCATTCGGAAAGGTTGAAGCGCATCGGGGCTTACTCCTTGTCCGCCAGATTGACCACACGGTTGGAGCGATCCACCGGACGCACCTGCTGACCTTCGAGCAGCACATGCACACCGGCAGCGACCACCCAGTCGCTGGCGTTCAGGCCTTCGAGCACCGGCACGCTTTTCTCGCCGAACGGGCCAACGCGCACCGGGGTTTTCTTCAAGGTGTTGTTGCCGTTGACGACCCAGACGTAGGTAGCGCCGTTTTCGGCGGTGAGTGCCGAGAGCGGCACCGACAGGGAAACGCTGTCGGCCGATTGCACAAATACACGGGCGCTCTGGCCCAGTTCAGCCGGGACTTTGCCGCCGGTGAAGGAAATACGTGCAGCAAAGGTGCGTGAGCGTGGATCGGCGGCGGGCGACAGTTCGCGGATCTGTCCGGCGAAGCGCTGGTTCTGTTGCGTCCACAATTCAACAGTCACCGGCTGACCGACCTTGAAGCGGCCGAAGCTCTGCTCCGGCAGGCTGATCAGCACTTCGCGTTCGCCATCGGTGGCGAGGGTAAACACGGTTTGCCCGGCGGCGACGACCTGCCCCACCTCGACCGAACGCTTGGCCACCACGCCATCCTGCGGCGCACGCAGCACCGCGTAACTGGCCTGATTGGTCGAAACGTTGAATTCAGCTTTGATTTGTTTGAGGCGGGCTTCACCGGAGCGGTAAAGGTTCTCCGCATTGTCGTAAGCCGAGCGGCTGACCATCTGCCGGTCCATCAAGGTTTTGTAGCGATCGCGCTCGGCGCGGACCAGATTGAGATTGGCTTCGGCGGCAGCAACCTGGGCGCGGGTAGCTTCCAGTTGCAGGCGCACGTCCTGCGGATCAAGTTCGGCGAGTGGCTGATCAGCCTTCACGCGCTGGCCTTCATCGACCAGTCGTCGGCTGACTTTGCCGCCAATGCGAAAGGCCAGATCGGGTTCATAGCGGGCGCGCACCTCGCCCGGATAACTTTCCATGGCCTGCGCCGAAGGCTCTGGCTGCACCACCATGGCCGGTCGCACGGTGACTTGCGTCGCCTCTTCCTGACCACACGCTGACAAAAGGAACGCCAGACTCACTGGCAACGCGAGGGACAACGCATGGCGGAACATGGTGACGGACCTTTCGCTAATGGTGCTTGGAATAATTATACTGGCGGGTATGTTATTAATAGCAAACTCACCAGTCCAGTATTAAAAGCGAAGAATGTCGAACAATCTTTCAGCTCCAAACGGTCCGGGCCGCCCGAAGGATCTGGCCAAGCGCCAGGCGATCCTCGACGCGGCGAAAATTCTGTTTCTGAGTCATGGCTACGCCAACACCAGCATGGACGCGGTCGCCAGCGAGGCTGGCGTGTCGAAGTTGACGGTCTACAGCCATTTCAACGACAAGGAGACGTTGTTCTCCGCTGCCGTGGTGGCCAAATGCGAGGAGCAATTACCGCCATTGTTCTTCGAATTGCCCGAAGGCATCGCTGTGGAAAATGTGTTGCTGAACATTGCGCGAGGCTTTCATCACCTGATCAACAGTGATGAGTCGGTGAACTTGCACCGCTTGATCATGGCGCTGGGCAGTCAGGACCCGAAGCTGTCGCTGATCTTCTTCGAGGCCGGCCCGCAGCGCATGGTGCAGGGCATGGAGCGGCTGTTGACGCGCATCCACGAAACGGGCGCGCTGAGCATCGATCTGCCGCGCAATGCGGCTGAGCATTTCTTCTGCCTGATCAAGGGTGCGGGGAATTTTCGATTGTTGTATGGCTGTGGGGAGCCGTTGAGCGAAGAGGCTGCAGAGAGCCATATTCAGGAAGTGGTGGCTTTGTTTATGCGGGCGTACAAACCTTAGCTTCTGCGCTGTTTGGGCTGGCCCTATCGCGAGCAGGCTCACTCCTACAGTGGATTTGTGTGCACCACAGATCAATTGTAGGAGTGAGCCTGCTCGCGATAGGAGCGACTCTGTTTTAAGGCTTGAGCGCTTTCTTCGGATAAATGTCATAGCGGCTCGATTTTCCATCCAGCGCATGACTCGGCTTCGGCCCCGCAATGCACGGCGCCTTGCGCGGCCGCTTGACCACCACCCGGTGCGTCGCCAACGCCAACGCGGCTTCGAGCAACGCCGGGGCATCCGGATCATCCCCCACCAACGGCCGGAACAGGCGCATTTCCTTCTTCACCAGCGCGGTCTTCTCACGGTGCGGAAACATCGGATCGAGATAAATCACCTGTGGCGGCTCGCCTTCCCAGTTCTGCATGACCTCGATGGAGTTGCCCTTGAGCAACTTCATCCGCGCCACGATCGGTGCCACGTCGAAATCCTCCGCCGCCCGCGCCAGACCATCCTCCAGCAGCGCACCGATCAGCGGCTGGCGCTCGATCAGGCTCATTTCGCAACCGAGACTGGCCAGCACGAACGCATCCTTGCCCAGTCCCGCCGTGGCATCCAGCACGCGCGGGCGCACGCCTTGGGCGATACCGACAGCCTTGGCAATCATCTGCCCGCTGCCGCCGCCATATAAGCGCCGATGCGCCGCGCCGCCCTCAACGAAGTCGACGCGCACCGGTCCCGGCGCATCCGGGCCGAGCTGTTGCAACTGCAAACCCTGCTCGCCGACCTGCAAGGCAAACTCGCCGTCCGCCACTGCAAGCGGCAGACCGAGGCGCTCGGCCCACTGCTCGGCTTGCGCTTCATACGTCGCGCCAAGGGCTTCGACATGGATGCGGCAGGCCGCGGGTTGCTCGATCATGGAAAACACGCTCAAAAATTCAAGGATCGGCAAAAACCGCCGATAATTCATTCAACGCGCATTTTGCCAGAGCTGAGCGTCAACCGAAAAAAATGTCAGGCATTCTTCCCACATCGATTGGCTACATCTCGCCCCATGGCGACTTTAGCCGTCACAACACTCAAGCACTGAGCGGCGTCAGTCACCTGTGGCAGGATTTCTTTGCCCAGGCGATGGCCGAACAGACGAGTGAAGTGGTGCCTGCCTGCGGTACATTTCCGCCGGTTGACCTGAACAGCCCGGAAGAGCCGACCATCGGCAGCGAGCTGCACGCGCACATCATCAGCCAGCGCGAGTGCGACGTGGTCGAAACCGAAGTGCGTCCGCCAGAGCCGCTGTTCCTGCCGATCGCCGAGTTCGAAATGGACTTGCTTGACAAGCCATTCCCACCGTTCCCGCCTGAAGAACTCAAGGCTCAGCAAGAGCAACAGGATTTCGACAGCAGTTGGGTGCGTCCGGTGGTGATCAACAATGGTCAGCCCGTTCCAGAGCCTGGCCCGGCACCGCAGAAGAAACCGCTGTACCTGCCGATTGCCGAATTCGATCTGGACCTGCTGCAAAAGCCTTACCCGCCGTTCCCGCCGGAAGAAATCATCGAGCAACAGAAAGCGCTGGACTTCGATAACGGCTGGGCGCGCCCGATCGTTCTGCAGAACCTGCGCCTCGCCGCTTAAGCCTCAGCGACACACGCTCCAGCGCCCGACATCGACATGAAAGTGATTGCGGTGGGCGGCGTTGTAATCCGGGCTCAACACCACATTGAACGCCTCGCAGGCGCCGTCGCGCACCTGACGCAGAAACTGCGCATCCTGATTTTGCTTCGGCCAGTCCTTGAGTACGCTGATGCTGCGGCCGTCGGCCAGCCGAAAACCGGCAATGTCCAGCGCATCAGCGCTGGCATGACGGCTGAGCGCCCCGCTTTCGCGGTTGTAGACATTGCGGCAGGCGAAGCTGCCAAGGTGATCGAGGCGCGCGACTTTCTGACCGTAAACCGACTGTGCGGCGGGTTGCAGCGAATGGTGCTCGAACATCGCGTAGGCCACCGCCAGCGGACAACTGGCGAGGAAGCTGCTGCTCAGCGCCGCCTCGCCGCTCTGTACGCGCAGGGCGCCGATCAGCGGGCATTCGGCGCCCAGGCTGTCGGCTTGACGTGTGACGCGCAGATCGGAACTGCTTAACGCCTGGGCGCAGAGCTGAGGATCACTGCGCAAACGCATCAACTTGTAGCCGGTCAGCCAATTGGGCGCGGCTTTCACGTCCAGCGGTGCCCACGGATTCCATGGCGGTGGCACGTCCAGCCAGCCGCGCCAGACACTGATCATGGCGCCGCCGATGATCAGCAGGACAGTAAGCGCAATCCATCGCCCCATGCTTAGCCCTTGAAGAACTGATTGGCCTTGGCGTACGGCATCGACTGCGAAGTAAAGCCGAAGGTGCCGGATTGCTGGATCTCTTCAGCGGCGCGAAAGAATTCGCCGAACGCTGCCAAGGCCAGTGCCGAACCGGTGCTGATCCGGCGCACGCCCATGTCCTGCAGTTCCTGCACGGTCAGTTTCAAACCGCCAGACATCAGTACATTGACCGGTTTCGGCGCCACTGCGCGCACCACTGCCAGCACTTCTTCGGCGTTGCGCAAACCTGGCGCGTACAGCACGTCGGCGCCCGCTTCGGCGAAGGCCTGCAAGCGGCGAATGGTGTCGTTGATATCGGGGTTGCCGTGCAGATAGTTCTCTGCACGCGCAGTCAGGATGAAGGGGAATGGCAGCGTACGCACGGCGGCGACTGCCGCTTCAATGCGCGCGACGGCGTGTTCGAAACAATAGATCGGTGCATCCGGGCGGCCCGTGGCGTCTTCGATCGAGCCGCCGACCGCGCCCGCCTCGGCGACACGCAACAGACTCTTGGCGCATTCGGCCGGGTCATCGGCAAAACCGTTTTCCAGATCCACCGCCACCGGCAAATCGGTCGCGGCAACAATTGCGCGGACATTCGCCAGGGTCTCGTCGAGACTCAAGGCACCATCAGCCTTGCCCTGGGAAAACGCATAGCCGGCGCTGGTCGTCGCCAAGGCCTGATAGCCGAGACTTGCGAGCATTTTTGCCGAGCCGGCATCCCACGGATTGGGAATGACGAATATCCCCGATTGTTCATGCAGGGCTTTGAAAGCGTTTGCTTTAAGGGCTTGGGCATCCATCGGCAGGCTCCAGGGCAGGAAAAAATCCGCTTCAGAGCAGGCCAAGTTGCTCCGCGGCGGGTTCTCTGTATAGCTCAGGCAGCGATGGCAGGCCAGGCAAACGTTGCATCAGATGTGCGTGAAAACGTTGCGCCAGTTTTGCCGCCAACAGGTTGTCGGCGGTGTGCAGGAAGATATACGGCGTACGACCCTCTTCGATCCACTCAGCGATTTTCGCTACCCACGGCACCAGGAACGCATCGTTGGCTTCAAGCTCGGGATGGCCAATGAAGCGCACTTGCGGGAACTGGGTGAACGCCGCCGGACGCGTCGGCACGCGCGGTTTTTTCGATTGCGCGTGGATCACCGAGGATTCGGTCGACAGGCAGCTGAACAGCGCACGCGGGTCGAGGCAGATGCGTTCCACGCCACGGTCCAGCAGCAGCCGATTGAGCAAGCGTTCGCTCTCGCCCTTGGCGAAGAACTGTTCATGCCGCACTTCCACTGCCAGCGGGCAATCCAGCGCATCGATGAACGCCGCCAGTTCCGGCAGCCGTTGCGGTGTGAAGCTTTTCGACAATTGCAGCCACGACGGCGAGACACGCTGGCCGAGTGGCTTGAGTAATTGCAGAAAGGTTTCGGCTGCCGTCAGTTGCTCGCGCAGATCACCGCTGTGACTGATGTCGCCGGGGAATTTGGCGGTAAAGCGAAAGTGTTCAGGCATAACCTCAGACCAACGCTGCACCGTGGCCGGTGACGGGCTGGCGTAAAAGGTCGTGTTGCCTTCAACGGCGTTGAACACTTGGCAATAGAGACCGAGGAAATCGGAGGTTTTGGCGTCTACCGGGTACAGATACTCGCGCCAGGCGTTTTCGCTCCAGGACGGACAACCGAGGTAGTAAGGCAGATCCATCAGATGTACAGATCGAGGCCCAGCACGTCTGCATCCCAATCGACAAAACCGGCAGTGCTCAGATAGCTGGCCAAGGCCATCGCTACGCTTTTTTTCATCGCACGGTGGTAGATCATGTCTTGTTGGCGGGCGGGCAGATTGCTCAGGCGTTGCGCGGCAGCTTTGGCGGCAGCACGGGCAGCCAGTTGCTCTTCAGTCGGAAATTCGATCTCACCGTCGATATCGTCGACTGACTCATCCACAGTCACATGGCCTTTGCGAGGCTTGCGCTTGATGGGGTAGGACTGAGAGGAAAGGCCGTCTATACGCATAATTTCATGCTCGGTATCGATGATGGCAATTTAGCGGCACTTGACCGACTTAGCAAACTGCCGAGTGATAACTAGAACACATAAAGCGCAAAAGGTTTAAAGCGAGGGGTTACAAACTGACGATTGGCGACAGTAGATCAAAAGATCGCAGCCTTCGGCAGCTCCTACAGTTGGAATGCAATCTCTGTCGGAGCTGCCGAAGGCTGCGATCTTTTTAAAGGCTCAACGAGCCTTGGGGGTGGCGACTTTATCGCGCAGGTAAACCGGTTGTGCATCATCCGCCGGGATCGACTCGCCGCGCTCCCAGGCAAAACGCGCCAGGATCAGCAGGTCTTCGGCGTGGGGCAGCATGCCTGCATCCGAGCCGCTCAGATCGACCGCAATACGCTCGCCATACCCCCAACCGGTGCCAGCACCGAACCAGTCACCACTGGCATCGGCCGGCAGCGCCGCGACTTCCGGCGGCAACACCGCTTCGGCACCGACCAGTCGCATCTCCCCCGCCGTCTCGCGGTAGCAGCCCCAATACACCTCATCCATCCGCGCATCGATGGCCGCCGCGACCTGGCTCACGCCATGTTCGCGATAGGCACGCTGCGCCAGCACCGCGAGGTTGGACACCGGCAACACCGGGCGATCCAGCGCAAACGCCAGCCCTTGCACCACACCAATGGCGATCCGCACGCCGGTAAATGCACCCGGCCCGCGACCGAAAGCAATCGCATCGACCGCTTGCAACGTGGTGCCGGCGTCGGCCAGCAATTGCTGGATCATCGGCAGCAGTTTCTGCGCGTGCAAGCGCGGGATCACCTCGTAATGGCTCGTGACCTTGCCGTCATGCAGCAAGGCAACGGAGCAAGCTTCAGTCGCGGTGTCCAGGGCCAGCAAGGTGCTCATCGATGTTTCCAAAACAGGGGTGGGAAAAAGTGCGTCAGTATAAACAACTACGGCCCGCAAGCGGGCCGTGGATGGTGCTGCGGTTCAGACTTTTCAGCTCAGCGCGGCCAGCACCTTGGCGGTGATCGCATCAACCGAACCAACGCCCGGGATGTGGCTGTACTTCGGCTTGCCAGCATTTTTAGTCGACAGGCTCTGATAGAACTCCACCAAAGGCTTGGTCTGCGAGTGGTAGACCGACAGGCGATGACGCACGGTTTCTTCGGTGTCGTCCTTGCGCTGTACCAGCTCTTCGCCAGTGATGTCGTCTTTGCCGGCGATTTTCGGCGGGTTGTAGACGATGTGGTAAACGCGGCCGCTGGCCTCGTGAACACGACGGCCGGCGATGCGTTGCACGATTTCTTCGTCTTCAACAGCGATTTCAACCACTGCATCCAGCTCAACGCCGGCAGTGACCAGTGCTTCAGCCTGCGGAATGGTGCGCGGGAAGCCGTCGAACAGGAAACCGTTGGCGCAGTCAGGCTGAGCGATACGATCCTGAACCAGTGCGATGATCAGGTCATCCGACACCAGGCCGCCGGCATCCATGATGCTCTTGGCTTGAACGCCCAGTGGAGTACCGGCCTTGACCGCTGCACGCAGCATGTCGCCGGTGGAAATTTGTGGAATGCCGAATTTTTCGGTGATGAACTTAGCCTGAGTACCTTTACCGGCCCCGGGAGCTCCCAGCAGAATGACGCGCATTAGATGTGCTCCTCAATTTTTTTATAAAAAGCTTTTACAAAACAAAGGATTCGCCTCTTGGGACGAATCCTGAAAATACGGGTCGTGGCCGCACAAACGGCCAAAGGCTGATCAAGATACACAGCAGGCTGCGCCCACACAAGACGCCAAAAGTCGGAGAAACCGACGCCCCCTGCGACCTTGCGACGCGGTAACCCAAGTCGCAACCCCATCACTAACTGTCGCCTGGCGGCACTTTGCGCCGTCAGGCAAAGCGGCCTCCGTTACGTGTTCCGGAGGCCGCGTGCCCAGACAAAAACATTAGCCGGTATTTCGCAAACCGGCGGCAATCCCCGCCACAGACACCAGCAACGCCTGTTCCACCGGGCTGCCCTGCTCGACATCCTGCTGCCGCGAGCGGGCCAGCAATTCGGCCTGCAATAGATGCAGCGGGTCGAGATAGGTGTTGCGCAGACGGATGAATTCAAGGGTGTCAGGGCTATGTGCCAGCAGCTGCGACTGGCCAGTCAGGCCGAGCACCACTGCGCACGCCTGCGACAATAGGTCGCGTAACTGCGCGCCCAACGGCAGCAGATCAGGCTCGACCAGGCGCTGATCGTAGGACAGCGCAATATCCGCGTCAGCCTTGGCCAGCACCATTTCGAGCATGTCGATACGCGTACGGAAGAACGGCCATTGTTCGCGCATTTGCCCAAGCAACTCGCCTTCGCCGCGTTCCAGCGCCTTGCTCAGTGCCGACTCCCAACCCAGCCACGCCGGCAGCATCAGCCGCGTTTGTGTCCAGCCAAAGATCCACGGAATCGCCCGCAGACTTTCGATACCGCCGGCGCGACGTTTGGCTGGACGACTGCCGAGGGGCAAGCGACCCAACTCCTGCTCTGGCGTGGATTGACGGAAGTACTCGACGAATTGCGGATTTTCCCGCACGACCTGGCGATAAGCGCTGACGCCATCGGCGGCCAATTCGTCCATCAAGTGACGCCACTCTGGTGTCGGCGGCGGCGGTGGCAGTAGCGTTGCTTCAAGCACCGCCGCCAGATACAGATTGAGGTTTTGCTCGGCGATGTCCGGCAGGCCGAATTTGAATCGAATCATTTCCCCCTGCTCGGTGGTGCGGAAACGCCCCGCCACCGAACCCGGTGGCTGCGACAGAATCGCCGCATGCGCCGGGCCACCGCCCCGGCCCACGGTGCCGCCGCGACCGTGGAACAGCAGCAGTTCGACTTGTTGCTCGCGGCAGATTTCCACCAAGCGTTCCTGCGCGCGATATTGCGCCCAGGCCGCTGCTGTGGTGCCAGCATCCTTGGCCGAGTCGGAATAACCGATCATTACTTCCTGCGGGCCTTGCAGCCGTGCGCGGTAACCCGGCAACAGCAACAGCCGCTCCATCACCGGCCCGGCGTTGTCGAGGTCGGCGAGGGTTTCGAACAGCGGCACCACACGCATCGGCCGCAACACGCCGGACTCTTTGAGCAGCAGTTGCACGGCGAGCACATCGGAAGCGGCGCCAGCCATGGAGATTACGTAGGAACCCAGCGAAGCGCCCGGTGCCGCAGCGACTTCCTTGCAGGTGTTGAGTACTTCGGCGGTGTCGGCCGACGGTTTGAAATGCGCCGGCAGCAGTGGCCGACGATTGCTCAGTTCACGGGTCAGGAAGCTGATGCGCTGCTCTTCGTCCCAGTCTTCATAGCGACCGAGACCAAGATAATCGGTGATTTCGGTCATCGCCGAGCTGTGTCGCGACGAATCCTGGCGTACATCGAGACGCACGAGGAACAAGCCGAAGGTCACCGCCCGACGCAGGCAATCAAGCAGCGGGCCATCGGCGATCACGCCCATGCCGCACTCGTGCAGCGAGTTGAAGCACAGCTCCAGCGGATCGAGCAGATCGCGGTTGTTGTGCAGCACGTCTGCCGGCGCTGGCGTCGGTGCAGTCAGCGCGGCATGTGCCCAGTTGCGCGTCGCGCGCAGGCGTTCGCGCAATTGTTTGAGCACCGCACGATATGGTTCGGCGCTGTCACCGGCCTTGGCTTTGAGGGCATCGCTGGCCTGCTGCATCGACAGTTCGGCAGCAAGATGATCAACATCGCGCAGGTACAAATCGGCGGCCATCCAGCGCGCCAGCAGCAACACTTCGCGAGTCACGGCGGCGGTGACGTTGGGGTTGCCGTCACGGTCGCCGCCCATCCACGAGGCGAAGCGAATCGGCGCCGCTTCCAGTGGCAGACGCAGGCCGGTCGCTTCATGCAACGCCTTGTCGGCCTTGCGCATATGGTTGGGAATCGCCTGCCACAGCGAATGCTCGATCACTGCGAAACCCCACTTGGCTTCATCAACCGGCGTTGGGCGCGTGCGGCGGATTTCTTCGGTGTGCCAGGCTTCGGCAATCAGCCGTTGCAGGGTTTTTTGAATCTGTTCGCGTTCGGCGCTGGTCAGGTCGCGATGATCCTGCGCGGCGAGTTGCCCGGCGATCGCGTCGTATTTCTGGATCAGCGTGCGCCGCGCCACTTCGGTCGGGTGCGCGGTCAGCACCAGTTCGATTTCCAGTCGCGCCAGTTGCCGGGCCAGCGACTCGGCGCTGTGGCCTTCGTTGCGTAAACGGGCGAGCAACTCAGGCAGTACGCGGGATTCGAACGGCGCCGGCTGCGACTCTTCGCGCCGATGAATCAACTGATACTGCTCGGCGATGTTCGCCAGATTGAGAAACTGGTTGAACGCCCGCGCCACCGGGAGCAATTCGTCCTCGCTCAATTGATTGAGGCTGGCACTCAGCTCAGCGTCCATCGAGCCGCGGCGATCAGCCTTGGCGCCCTTGCGAATCTGCTCGATCTTGTCGAGAAAGGCTTCGCCGTACTGGTCTCGAATGGTGTTGCCCAACAGCTCTCCGAGCAGGTGAACGTCTTCGCGCAAGCGTGCATCAATATCGGTCATCAGCAATTCCCCAGCAGTAATCCGGACGGCTTAGAAACGAGTGCATGACCTAGAGAGTGCCGCTCTACGACGCTTCTTACAAGCAGCCGACCAAGGGACTTTAAACCTTGCGGACAAAAGCTAGTCTCAACAGTAAGCCGTACAACGGCTTGCCGCCGGCGCTGCCGGACACTCACCCAGGCCTGCCATGAGCAGGCGCGAAATGAGGTCATCATGAAAATTCGTGAACTCGCCCAGCATTGGGAAGAAAACGCCAAAGGTCGCCTGACCGACACTGGCTACACGATTCATCTGGACGTTGAAGCTGCTGCGCGCTTGGCGGCGATTGCCGAGATGTACCCCAAACGGCAGGCCGAAGAACTGCTCGGCGAACTGATTGGCGCGGCGCTTGAGGAGTTCGAAGCGAGCCTGCCGTATGTGAAAGGTTCGACGGTGGTGGCGACCGATGAGGAGGGTGATCCGTTGTATGAGGATGTCGGGCCTACGCCACGGTTTCTGGCCCTTTCGCGCCGACATTTGCATGACCTGTCGGCTGTTGAAGGCAAGCAAAAACACTGACACAACCTAGTCCAAAACTGTGGGAGCGAGCCTGCTCGCGAATGCGTTATATCAGTCGACATTGATGGTGACTGGCACACCGCTTTCGCGAGCAGGCTCGCTCCCACATTGACTGCATTTCTGCCTCTGGATCGACGTGCTTTCAGTATTGGAAACACCCGCGCGTACCACTCTCCCTCGCCAAAGTTCCCGCTCTAGAGCCTTGTCCATTCGGTCAAAATTTTTTTTGGCGATAGGCCATCTTTTCTGAACTTTTGAAAAATCCCGCCGGTCGGAACCTGTAACCACGCCTGGAACGAGCGTTTCAAAAACGCGCTTTCACACGTCGCTTGCGGCTCCTCGGCCAGGATGGATTCAGATGTTTTCAGGAGATGCCTAATGGAGTTGAAGACCATGAAAAACCAAACCTCGTTTACCCACCTGCGCGGTCTGAAACTGGCGGCTCTGGCCATCGGCACCAGCTTCGTACTGGCCGGTTGCGCTGGTAATCCACCGACCGAGCAATACGCCGTGACCCAATCGGCCGTGAACAGCGCCGTCAGTGCCGGCGGTACCGAATTCGCTGCCGTTGAGATGAAGCAAGCGCAGGACAAGCTGAAACAAGCCGAAATCGCCATGCACGACAAGAAGTATGACGAAGCGCGCACCCTGTCCGAGCAAGCCGAATGGGACGCTCGTGTAGCAGAACGCAAGGCTCAGGCCGCGAAAGCCGAACAGGCTGTGAAGGATTCCCAGAAAGGTGTTCAGGAACTGCGTCAGGAAAGTCAGCGCACCGTGCAGTAAGCGCGCATCCCGATCGCAAAGCTGAAACTTTTATCGATAGAAAGGACGACAAATTATGCGTAAGCAACTGATGATCCCAGCTCTTCTGGCCGCAAGCGTTGCCCTGGCTGCCTGCTCCACTCCGCCTAACCCGAATCTGGAAAACGCGCGCACCAACTACGCCGGCCTGCAGGCCAACCCGCAGGCCAGCAAAGTCGCGGCGCTGGAAACCAAGGACGCCAGTGATTACCTGGACAAGGCCGACAAGGCTTATCTGGACAAGCAAGACGCCGCCAAGGTCGACCAACTGGCCTACCTGACCAACCAGCGCGTGGAAGTGGCCAAACAGACCATCGCCCTGCGCACCGCTGAAAACAATCTGAAGAACGCTGCTGCCCAACGTGCTCAAGCGCGTCTGGATGCTCGCGATCAGCAGATCAAACAGCTGCAGGACAGCCTGAATGCCAAGCAGACCGATCGCGGTACGCTGGTGACTTTCGGTGATGTGCTGTTCGCCACCGACCGTGCTGACCTGAAATCCAGCGGTCTGGTCAACATCAACAAACTGGCGCAATTCCTTCAGGAAAACCCTGATCGCAAGGTGATCGTCGAGGGCTACACCGACAGCACCGGTACTGCGAGCCACAACCAGACTCTGTCCGAGCGTCGCGCCAATTCCGTACGTACCGCTCTGGTGAAAATGGGCGTTGATCCAGCGCGCATCGTGGCTCAGGGCTACGGCAAGGAATACCCGGTTGCCGAGAACGGCAGCGTCTCCGGCCGTGCGATGAACCGTCGTGTGGAAGTAACCATTTCCAACGACAACCAGCCAGTGATGCCACGTTCGGCGGTTAGCTCGAACTAAGCGCCCTGCTGTAACGCAAAAGCCCCGCTTGAGTGATCAGGCGGGGCTTTTTTGTGGCGCTGACATCGCGGCCCCTCACCCCAGCCCTCTCCCGAGGGAGAGGGAGGCGATTTGTGGTGCTTTCAGAATTTGTGTTCTATACGATGGATCAGGTCGGCGTAACTCGAAAGACACCACGGTCAGTCCCCTCTCCCTCTGGGCGGTCCGACGTTTCGGGAGGGTTAGGGTGAGGGCTGAACCTGCAGAATCACTCTTGCAGCTTCTGCGGGGTTTCTTCGCCCATGCAACGCACCGCTTTTTTCTGCCCATTGATCAGTACACCGGTCAAACCTTTCTGTTCGGTATCGAACAACACCAGTACGCCATCAATGCACTGCGCCACTTGCGGCGCCGGGTCCAGCGAGACTTTGTAATCCTCACCCGGCACGGTCTTGAGCATGGTGAACTCGTTAAGCAGCAACGCATCCTCGGGTTTGGCGAAATGCAGGTAGCCGTAGTACCACAGCGCCCCGACAGTGCCGAGAATGCTGCAGATACCGGTGATGATTAGCGGGATGGCGTTACGTTCTTCAGTCATTGCGGACTCTCATCTTCAGAATTCGGGGGCTGCGGGTAATTGGGGATTTCGCCGAGACGGCGCAAGCCGTTGAAATGCTCGGGGTCGTCGAGGTAGCGCAGCATGACCTGACGCCACACCGGATCGCCGAAGGTCTGCACATGGCCGCCGCGAGTCAGTTGCAGCACGCGCGGTGGCGGCGCAGCTTGATACAGACGGATGCCGTTGGAAAGTGGCACCAGCGGATCGTCGATGCTGTGGAAGATCAGCTTCGGCACGCCGTTGAGCTGCGGCATCGAGTTGATTGCGCTGTCACCGTCCGGCACCAGCCACGACAGCGGCACCTGAAATGGCCAGGTCAGCCACGCTGTGCTCAGCGCGTATTGCCCCACGCTGCGATAGCTGGCGGGCACGCCGTCGAGCACCAAAGCCTTGAGCTGTTTTTGTCTTTCAGGATGTTGTACCAGCCAATGCACCGCCATCGAACCACCGAGGCTCTGGCCGAGTAAAACCAGCGGTTTGCCGTTCACCTCCGGCGCCTTGTCGAGCCAGGCGAATGCGGCGTCGATATCCTGATAGATCGCCGGCAAACTCGGCTCGCCCTCGGACAAGCCATAACCGCGATAGTCGACCAGCAACACTTGATAGCCGTTCTTCGGCAACCACCAACTGCCGCCGAGGTGCATCGGCAGATTGCCGCCGTTGCCGTGCAAGTGCAGGACAGTGCCTTTGACTTCGACGCCGGATTTGGCCGGCAGCCACCAGGCGTTGAGCTTCAAGCCATCAGCGGTAACCAGAGTTACCGTCCGGTATTCGAGCTTGGCTTTTTCCGGCGTGAAGATCTGGCCGGGTTCGGGGTAGAACAACAAAGAGCTGCAACCGCCGAGGGTCAGGAGCAGGCAGAAGATGCCGAGGATTCTCATCCGGTGAAACCTCGCAGAAATTCGGGTTGGAATACAGAACAAACCTGTAGGAGTGAGCCTGCTCGCGATAGCGGTGCATCAGTCGATATTAATGTTGATTGACACACCGCTATCGCGAGCAGGCTCACTCCTACAGGGGATTTTTTGTGGGTCAAAGAATATTGGAGTAGTCCGCTTCGATCCGGTCCAGGCTCAAGTGGTTGAGGAAGTTGGAGAAGCACATCCACGCCGACAACGCATTCAAATCGCGGAACTGATCCGGCAGATACTTGGGCGGTACCACCAATCCTTCATCCACCAGCTGACGCAAGGTACGCATGTCTTCCAGCGTGGTCTTGCCGCAGAACAACAGCGGTATCTGTTCAAGCTTGCCTTTACGCACGGCCAACTGAATGTAGTTGTAAACCATGATAAAGCCCTTGAGGTAGGACAAGTCTTTGGTAAATGGCAGCCCCGTCGGCGTCGATCCACGGAAAACGCGACTGGCGTTGCCGTAGCTGTCCGCCATCTCAAAACCCTGTTCGCGGAAAAACTCGAAGATCTGCAAGAAGTCCGCGCCCTCCTCGACCATGTGAATGGCGCGGGTGCGGTTGGTCAGTTTGCGCAGGCGACTCGGGTAGGAGGCGAAGGTGATGATTTCCATCAGAATCGCCAGGCCTTCCTGGGTCACCGTCGACGACGGTGGGCCTTTGGACAGGAAGGTGCAGATCGGCTGGTTCAAACCGTTTAGCGTAGTGCCGACGTGCACCAGGCCTTCGTGAACCTCCAGCGCGCGCACGTCGCGGTCGTTGAACATTGCGTCGGTGCGGATCTTGATGTAATCGGCGCCCGCCGCCGCGTCGGCAACGATGCCGTCGGACTCGAACACGCGGATGGTTTCCTCGGCCTCGCCGAACACCTTGTTCAGACGGGTCTGCAGCAAGTGCACGGCGTCCTTGGCGGTGAGGACTTTCGGCTCGTCCTTGAGGTCGCCACGGCCATCGATGTTGTTCAGGTAGTCGGACATCATCAGACCGAGGTCGGCCAGCGTCGGGTCACCGGCGTGGAACGCATCGGACGCTGCGCCATACAGTTCTTGCGAGATCAACCCGAAATCCTCGGTGCCGCGCGCTTCGAGCATGCGTACCACCATGCGGTATTCCTTGCACATGCGCCGCATGATCTGCCCGACCGGGTTGAACTGACCGAGCTGGCGGGTGATGTCGCGCTCGATGTTCTGGAATTCCAGTTTGACCTTGCTCGAATCGAAACTCAGCGGCCGGTTGAGGTAGTAGTCGCGATCCACCGCCGGCATTTCCTTGCCTTTGGCCTTGAGGAAGCCCTTGCGGATGTTTTCGTCCCACTTGACCGCGTCGAGTACGCGGATCGGCGTCTGCGCCAGCACAATGCGGTCGGACAACATGCGTATCGTCTGCTGGTAATCGTCCACCCGAAACTCCTGTAGAACACCTGACGTATGAATTATTTGGCGCGGGCCTGGCGCTGGTAGCGCACGGCTTCAACGAAGACATCGGAATTGGTCGGATCGTCGAGGTAAGCAAAGACCTTGTCGAGGTTGCTGTCGACTTGCACGCCGTCGCCATCGTCGGTCTGGAAGGCCTGACCGTCGAGGGCTTTCTGTTTGATCGCTTGATTGATCTGCTCGAGATCGAGGTTGTAGACCACCAATTCGTGTTTTTCGGTGAGTTCGAAACCGGCGATGGTGAAGTGGCCGCCGTACTGCGCCGGGACTTTCGCCGACAGATACCAGCGGTTGCCGTGGCGCGACACGGTGAAGGGATAGGCTTCGCGTTCGTGGGGTTTGGCCTTGAAGTACGTGACGGCCTGGTAACGATCGCTGCCCAATCGCGTCAGCTCAAGGTTCATCGGCTCGCCCCAGGCATTGGTGCTCGACCATTTGCCGAGCAAGCCCTTGGGCGCGGGATCACTGGCGGCCAGCGGCTCCTTGAAGGTCACCAGACAGCCACTGAGCAGCAGGAACGACAAGGCGATCAGCACACCACGCCAGGCTTTCATTCAACACTCCCTATGAACACACGGCCCTGAACATCGCCACATTACCCTGTGGGAGCGAGCCTGCTCGCGAAAGCGGTGTGTCAGGCAACAAAGATGTTGAATGTCAGACCGCATTCGCGAGCAGGCTCGCTCCCACAGGGTGAAGCAACAGCGGATTACACCGACGCGAGCACCAGGTGCATGTAGCGCGTCAGAATCCCGAGCATGTCCTCTTCGGCCAAAGGCTCGGCGTCGTTGAGCAGGCCCTGATATTCCATCCGTCCGATAATCGCCGTCAACACCTTGGCATCCTGCTGTGGCTCACGCGAGCCCAGTACCTGAAACAACTGGCAGGTGCCCTGCAACAGAATCTGCTGATGCGAGCGCACCAGAATCGCCAGGCGCGGGTTGAGCAGCGCCTCCTGACGGAATGCCTGTTCGGCCATCAAATGCTCACGGCGATTAATCAATTGCCGGTGCACGTAATCAGCCATCAACCGTGCAATGTCATCGGCCAGTTGCGAGCGCGACTCCGGGCTGCCGTCACCGCTGACCACCATTTCACGCAGCAAGCCTTCGTTGTTGATCCACAACTTGGCCATGTACGCTGCACTGCGCTCCACATACTGGGCGAAGGTATCGGTGAGCAAGTCGTCGATGTCTTTGAAGTAATAGGTGGTCGCCGACAACGGCACACCGGCCTCGGCAGCCACGGCGCGGTGGCGCACGGCACGCACGCCGTCGCGCACGACAATGCGCATCGCCGCGTCGAGAATGTCCTGTCGACGCTGCTCACTGCCCTGTCGGCTGGCCTTGCGACCCTGGTACTGAACACTTTCAGCGACCGCAGTGGCGATACCCGCTGCACCCTCTTGAGCTATTGCACCCATCACGACAGAACTTCCTCTGCTATTGCAAAATTAACCAATTGATACATTTGTACCAGACAGGCAATAAAAAGCCGCCTGTTTTAGGCGGCTTTTCAACTGAAACGTTTACGCTTGCGGTCGCATGTGCGGGAACAGGATCACATCGCGAATCGACGGCGAGTTGGTCAACAACATCACCAGACGATCGATGCCGATGCCTTCACCCGCCGTTGGCGGCATGCCGTACTCCAGCGCACGCACGAAGTCGGCGTCGTAGTGCATGGCTTCGTCGTCGCCGGCGTCCTTGTCGGCCACCTGCGCCATGAAGCGCTCGGCCTGGTCTTCGGCGTCGTTCAACTCGGAGTAGGCGTTGGCGATTTCGCGGCCGCCGATGAACAGCTCGAAACGGTCGGTGACGTTCGGGTTGTCGTCGTTACGACGGGCCAGCGGCGACACTTCAAACGGGTAGTGAGTGATGAAGTGCGGCTGTTCCAGCTTGTGCTCGACCAGTTCTTCGAAAATCATCACCTGCAGCTTGCCCAGACCTTCGAAGCCCAGCACCTTGGCGCCGGCTTTCTTGGCAATGGCGCGGGCCTTGTCGATGTCGTTCAGATCATCGGCGGTCAGCTCAGGGTTGTACTTGAGGATCGAGTCGAACACCGACAGACGTACGAACGGCTCGCCGAAGTGGAACACCTTGTCGCCGTACGGCACGTCGGTGCTGCCCAGAACCAGCTGCGCCAGTTCACGGAACAATTCTTCGGTCAGGTCCATGTTGTCTTCGTAATCGGCGTAAGCCTGATAGAACTCCAACATGGTGAATTCAGGGTTGTGACGAGTCGAAACGCCTTCGTTACGGAAGTTGCGGTTGATCTCGAAAACCTTTTCAAAGCCACCGACCACCAGACGCTTCAGATACAGCTCTGGGGCGATACGCAGGAACATTTCCATGTCCAGCGCGTTGTGGTGGGTTTCGAACGGCTTGGCTGCGGCGCCGCCAGGAATGGTCTGCAGCATCGGCGTTTCGACTTCGAGGAAGTCGCGTTTCATCAGGAAGCTGCGGATGTGCGCGATTACTTGCGAACGCACGCGGAAGGTCTGACGCACTTCGTCGTTGACGATCAGGTCAACGTAACGCTGACGGTAACGCTGTTCGGTGTCGGTCAGGCCGTGGTGCTTGTCCGGCAGCGGACGCAGCGATTTGGTCAGCAGACGCACGCTGGTCATTTCAACGTACAGGTCACCCTTGCCGGAACGCGCCAGGGTGCCTTCGGCGGCAATGATGTCGCCCATGTCCCAGGTTTTCACCGCGGCCAGGGTGTCTTCCGACAGGGTTTTACGGTTGACGTAGACCTGGATGCGACCGGTCATGTCCTGGATCACCATGAACGAGCCACGGTTGAGCATGATGCGACCGGCAACCTTGACCGGGATTGCAGCCTCTGCCAGCTCTTCCTTGGTCTTGTCCGCGTATTTCTTCTGCAGATCTTCGCAGTAGTTTTCGCGGCGGAAGTCGTTCGGGAAGGCGTTGCCCTTGGCGCGCTCGGCAGCCAGCTTTTCCTTGCGCAGGGCGATCAGGGAGTTTTCTTCCTGTTGCAGGGCTTGCGGGTCGAGTTGTTGGTCGCTCATGTCTTTAGATATTCCATCAGGTTCGTTGCCCCCGGGCCTTGCGGCCCGGAGATCGCCAGCTGGGCTGGCTCCTACAGGGATCGGCTTGAATCAGCCGATGCTGTATTGCGTCTTTTACAGGCCCGATTTCAGGCTGGCATACAGATATTCGTCGATGTCGCCGTCGAGTACCTTGTCGCAGTCGCTGCGTTCGATGTTGGTGCGCAGATCCTTGATCCGCGACGCATCGAGCACGTACGAGCGGATCTGGTGACCCCAGCCGATGTCCGACTTGGTGTCTTCCAGCGCTTGCGACGCGGCGTTGCGTTTCTGCATTTCCTGCTCGTACAACTTGGCCCGCAGCATTTTCATGGCGGTGTCCTTGTTGGCGTGCTGGGAACGTTCGTTCTGGCAGCTGACCACGGTGTTGGTCGGTACGTGAGTGATACGTACGGCCGAGTCGGTGGTGTTTACGTGCTGACCACCGGCACCGGAGGAACGATAGGTGTCGATCCGCAGGTCTGCCGGGTTGATTTCGATTTCGACCTTGTCATCGATCTCTGGCGAAACGAAAACCGCGGAGAACGAGGTGTGGCGACGGTTGCCGGAGTCGAACGGGCTCTTGCGCACCAGACGGTGTACGCCGATCTCGGTACGCAACCAGCCAAAGGCGTATTCGCCCTTGATGTGCACGGTCGCACCTTTGATACCGGCGACTTCACCGGCCGACAGTTCCATGATGGTCGCATCGAAACCGCGCTTATCCGCCCAGCGCAGGTACATGCGCAGGAGGATGTTGGCCCAGTCCTGGGCTTCGGTGCCGCCGGAACCGGCCTGGATGTCCAGGTAGGCGTTGTTCGGGTCCATTTCATGGCTGAACATGCGACGGAATTCCAGCTTGGCCAGATTTTCCTCAAGACGGGCCAGCTCGGCGACGACATCGCCCACTGCGCCTTCGTCGTTTTCTTCGACGGCCATGTCCAGCAGATCGCGGCAATCGGCCAGGCCGGCGTTCAGTTCATCGAGGGTATCGACGATCTGCGCCAGCGCCGAACGCTCGCGGCCCAACTCCTGGGCATATTCAGGTTTGTTCCAGACACTCGGATCTTCAAGCTCGCGATTGACCTCAGTCAGACGCTCATGCTTTTGATCGTAGTCAAAGATACCCCCGAATAGTTTCGGAGCGCTCGGACAGGTCCTTGATGGTGTTCAGGATCGGGTTGATTTCCATGACGGGCAGCACTCGTTGGCGAACTTTTGAAAGCCGGCGAGTATAACGTAAACAGGCTGTAACGGCAGCCCGTCTGGCGGCTCCGGGGGTGAATGGCTTGAGGTTTCTGTCTGAGTCAAGATTGCCAGCCCTCACCCTAGCCCTCTCCCAGAGGGAGAGGGGACCGATCGGGGGATGTTCGGGAGGTACGCCGACGTGAAAGGGCTTAGCTGAATTCGGAACTGCCAAGCTTGAAGATCCATAATCGACTCGGTCGATCAGGTCGATGTACAGCGCCAGACACCTCGGTCGGCCCCCTCTCCCTCCGGGAGAGGGCTGGGCGGGCGGCGTTCCGATGAGGGTTAGCCGTTACTCGATCCCGACCTGGTTACGCCCGTTGTTTTTAGCCAGGTAAAGGCCACGATCCGCCGCCGAGATCAGCAACCGACAATCGCTACCCGCCTGCGGCACCATCGTCGCCAGACCAATACTGATCGTAAGACTCGCCCCTTCCGCCGGAGTGTTGTGCGGAATCTTCAGCGAAACCACAGTCTGCCGCAGCTTTTCCGCCACCAGTCGCGCGCCGCCCGGCGAGGTGTTCGGCAGCACCAGCACAAATTCCTCACCGCCATAACGCGCCGGCAGGTCCGACGGTCGCGCACTGGCATCACGAATCGCCGTGGCGACCTTGCGCAACGCCTCATCACCTTCAACGTGGCCAAAACTGTCGTTGTAGTGCTTGAAGTAATCAACGTCGATCATCAGCAACGACAACTGGCTCTGATCCCGCAGCGAACGGCGCCACTCCAGTTCCAGGTATTCGTCGAAGTGCCGGCGATTGGACAGCCCGGTAAGGCCGTCGGAGTTCATCAGGCGTTGCAGCACCAGATTGGTGTCGAGCAATTGCTGCTGGCTGACCCGTAGCGCGCGGTACGCGGCATCACGTTGCAACAAGGTCATGTACGAGCGCGAGTGATAGCGGATGCGCGCCACCAGTTCGATAGTGTCCGGCAGTTTCACCAGGTAATCATTGGCCCCGGCCGAGAACGCCGCGCTTTTGATCAGCGGGTCTTCCTTGGTCGACAGGACAATGATCGGAATGTCCTTGGTCGCAGGGTGATTGCGGTACTCACGCACCAGGCTCAGGCCATCGAGACCGGGCATCACCAAATCCTGCAAAATCACTGTCGGCTTGATCCGCACCGCTTGCGCAATGGCCTGATGCGGGTCCGAACAGAAGTGAAAGTCTATGTTCTCTTCATTCGACAGCCCACGGCGTACGGCTTCGCCGATCATCGCCTGATCGTCCACCAACAACACCATGGCGGCGTTTTCGTCGGTTTTAATGTCGTCGATCTGTAAGTCATTCATGGGCGGTCACCTGAGTACTGCGGAGGCCAGGATTGCGGATTGACCTGATCATTTGGGGAAAACCTCCTGCAATCGCGGCGCTATTCTTTCCAGCGGACGTATTTCTACGGCGGCATCAATGGCCGCAGCGGCTTTGGGCATGCCGTACACCGCACTGCTTTGCTGATCCTGCGCGATGGTCAAGTAGCCCTGTTGGCGCATGAGCTTAAGCCCTTGCGCGCCGTCGCGTCCCATCCCGGTCAATAAAACCCCGACAGCGTCGCCAGTCCAATAACTGGCGACACTTTCGAAAAACACGTCGATCGAGGGACGGTAGATCTCGTTGACCGGCTCGGCGGTGTAGGCCAGCGTACCGTTTTTCAACAAGCGAATATGGTGGTTGGTGCCGGCCAGCAGTACGGCGCCAGCCTGCGGCGGTTCGCCTTCACGGGCCAGTCGTACATCGAGGCCGCTGGCGCTGGCCAGCCACTCTGCCATGCCGGCGGCGAATACCTGATCGACGTGCTGCACCAGCACAATCGCCGCCGAGAAATCCTTCGGCAAGCCTTTGAGCAACACCTCCAGCGCCGCCGGCCCACCTGCCGATGAGCCGATCGCCACCAATCGCTGGCGCGAACCCGAACTGCGCGGAGGCGTCGGCGCGGGACGTGAGCGCGGCGCTTTGTCGCCAATCAGCCAGCCGATGTTGAGGATCTTGCGCAACAGTGGCGCGGCGGCGTCCCGAGCGTCGCCAGCACCGAGTGCCGGTGTATCGACCACATCCAGCGCGCCGTGGCCCATGGCTTCGAAGACCCGGTGCACGTTCTGCTGGCGGTCGACGGTCACAATGACAATGGCACACGGGGTTTCGGCCATGATCCGGCGGGTGGCTTCGACGCCGTCCATCACCGGCATGATCAGATCCATGAGGATCAGATCCGGGGTGTTTTCGGCGCACAGTTGCACCGCCTCGGCGCCGTTGCGGGCGACCCAGACCACCTGATGCGCCGGCTCGAAGGCCAACGCCCGGCGCAGTGCCTCCACCGCCATGGGCATGTCGTTGACGATTGCGATCTTCATGCCCGCGCTCCTCCGATCAGCTCGACCACTGCGTCGAGCAGGGCGTCGTCATGAAAACTGGCTTTGGCTAAATAATAGTCCGCCCCGGCGTCCAGGCCACGGCGGCGATCCTCTTCACGATCCTTGTACGACACGACCATTACCGGCAGCGACTGCAGACGGTTGTCGCGACGCAGCAACGTGACCAGTTCAATGCCGTCCATGCGCGGCATGTCGATGTCGGTGATCAGCAAATCGAAGTCCTCCGAACGCAGCGCGTTCCAACCGTCCATGCCGTCCACCGCCACCGCGACGTCGTAGCCGCGATTGAGCAGCAGCTTGCGTTGCAGCTCGCGCACCGTCAGCGAGTCGTCGACCACCAACACCCGTTTACGCGCTGCCTCAGCAGCCTGATTGCCGTGGCGGGCGATGCGTTCCAAGCGTCCGGTATTGAGCAGTTTATCCACCGACCGCAGCATGTCTTCGACATCGACGATCAGCACCACCGAGCCGTCGTCGAGCAAAGCTCCGGCGGAGATGTCTTGCACTTTGCCCAGCCGCTCATCGAGTGGCAACACCACCAGGGTGCGCTCGCCAATGAAGCGCTCCACGGCAACGCCATAAATCGCATCGCGCTCACGGATCACCACAACTTTGAGGGTTTCGCCGCTGCTCTGACTGGCCGGACGGTTAAGCAACTGACTGGCAGCAACCAACCCGACGTGCTGGTCTTCATGCCAGAAATGCTGACGGCCCTCGACCTGCACGATGTCTTCCGGGGCCAGATCGCACATGCGCTCGATGTGCGCCAGTGGGAACGCGTAGGCCTCTTCGCCGACTTCCACGACGAGGCTGCGCACCACCGACAAGGTCAGCGGCACTTCCAGATGGAAGCGACTGCCCTCGCCCGCTGCCTGCTCCAGCACCACGGCACCGCGCAACTGGCGAACCATGTGTTGAACAGCATCGAGGCCGACGCCGCGCCCAGACACTTCAGTGACGGTGTCGCGCAGGCTGAAGCCGGGCAGGAACAGGAAGGTCAGCAGTTCCTCTTCGCTCAACTGCGCGGCGGTTTCCGCTGGGGATAACTGCCGTTCGATGATGCTGCGACGAACCTTTTCCAGATCGACGCCGTTGCCGTCATCGCTCAATTCCAGAACCAGCAGTCCGGCCTGATGTGAAGCCCGCAGGCGGATCAGGCCTTCTTCGGGTTTGCCCTTGAGCAAACGTTGCTCCGGGGTTTCGATGCCGTGATCGACGGCATTGCGCAGCAAATGCGTCAGCGGCGCTTCGAGCTTTTCCAGCACATCACGGTCGACCTGGGTTTTTTCGCCCTCGATCTCCAGCCGTACCTGTTTGCCAAGGCTGCGGCCCAGATCACGGACCATGCGCACTTGACCGGTGAGGACGTCGGCGAAGGGCCGCATACGACAGGCCAACGCCGTGTCGTAGAGCACTTGCGCGCGCTGGCTGGCCTGCCAGGCGAATTCGTCGAGTTCGGCGTTTTTCTCGCTCAGCAGTTGCTGGGATTCGGCGAGCAAACGCCGCGCGTCTTCCAAGGCTTCGAGCGCTTCAAGGCTCAGCGCGTGTTCCTTGAGGTGCACGTTGAGATTTTCCAGCGCACGCAAGCCGTTGTTCTGCATGCGTTTGAGGCGCTGCATGGTCGCCAGATGCGGTTTGAGGCGCTGGGTTTCCACCAGCGACTTGCTCGATAGATCGAGCAAACTGTTCAGCCGTTCAGCGGTGACCCGCAGCACCCGCTCGCCACCTTCGGTGGTGCGTTTGCTTTTGCGTGGCGCCGGTTCAGAGGTTTCGACCGGGGCTTCGATGATCGGCGCTGGCGTCAGTTCAAATACGGGCGGCGCTTCAAGTTGCAACTCGGCCATCGGCGGCGCAACGAACGCTGCCAGCGGCGTCGACGGATCGAGCAAACCCGCCATCAACGCCACATAAGTTTCAATATCGCTCGGCTGCGGCGCATTGGCCGGTGTAGCGATGCGCATCAGCAAATCGGTGCCCTGCAACAGCGCATCGATATGTTCGGGCCGCAGCAACAAGCGCCCTTCCTGCGCGCTGACCAGGCAATCTTCCATGACATGGGCGACGCTGACGCCGCTGTCGATGCCAACAATTCGCGCCGCGCCTTTGAGCGAATGCGCCGCGCGCATGCACGATTCCAGTTGATCGGCCTGGGTCGGGTTGCGCTCCAGGGCCAGCAATCCCGCGCTGAGCACTTGGGTCTGGGCTTCGGCTTCGAGGCTGAACAGCTCAAGCAGCGAGGCGTCGCGCATTTGCTCGGGGGTCATGTGAGGCTCCGGGTCACGGCGGACAGCAGCTGTTCTTCATCCAGCCAACGCAGGCTACGACCGCGATACTGCAGAACACCACGGGTGTATTTGGCACTGGCTTGCACGCCGGACTGCGAGGCTGCATCAAGAATGCGCTCGTCGATGGCATGAATACCGTCGACCTCATCCACCGGCACCACCACCGGCCCGCCATGGGCGGCGATGATCAGCATGCGCGGCATGATGCGCGCGCCGGTGGCTGGCGCGGCGTTGCCATCCAGATCGAGCAACTCAACCAGCGACAGGCACGCCACCAACGCGCCGCGCACATTGGCCACACCGAGCAATGCGCGTGAGCGCTGGTGCGGCAACGAGTGAATCGCCTGCAGTGGCGCGACTTCGACGAGACTGCGCGTCGCCAGCCCCAGCCATTCTTCACCGAGCCGGAACATCAGTAGCGAGCGGGTTTTCACGTCGCTTTCCACAGCGATCGCCACCGGGTCGCGTTCGTCCTGCTGCAACGCATAACGGTCGAGCAGGCGCGTGGCGGCGGCGGAATACACCGAACAATTGCGGCAATGAATGTGGTCTTCGAGCAGCGGACAGGACTTGTCGCCATGAATGCCGATGCGGTTCCAGCAATCGTCGATGGCCCGGGCGTCTTCGTGGGTGACGTTCAAGGTGTCGGACGGAATCATCGTTTACGCTCACTGTCGGCAGTGCGGCCGCTGCGAGCGGCGCGTTCCTGCAATCGTCTGGCACCCGTTGTATCGCCCTGAGCCTGCAGCAGCGCGGCCAGGTGCATCAACGCTTCGGGATGTTGCGGTTCGAGGTACAACGCTTTGCGGTAGAAACCCTGAGCTTCTAGGGTCAGGCCGGCGACATCGCTGAGCAAGCCGAGCCAGTAAAACACCTGGGCCACCGGTTCGTGGCTGCGCAAATACTGTTCGCAGGCAGCACGGGCCTCGGCACTTTTGCCTTCGTTGGCCAATGCAGCGATGTTGGCCAGCAGGGTCGCCGCGTCCGGGTTGGCACTTTTGCTGGCGGTCGGCAGTGGCGTTACGGCGGCAAACGGTCGAGTGCGCACCGGTGCTGGCTGCGTGCTGCGAGGCGGTTGGCTGACCGGCACCACGATGGGCTTGGGCGTTGGCAACGGCTCGGGGTGCGGATCGCTATGGCGACTGAACGCGAAGGATTGCGGGATACCGATCGAACGCATGCCCAAACGTCCGAGCAAACTGCCCTCGGCCGGGCCGATAAACAGCACGCCATCAAAATGCGTCAGGCGCTTGAGCACCTCGAACACCAGTTTTTGCGTCGGCTGATCGAAATAGATCAGCAGATTGCGGCAGAACACGAAATCGAACGCCGGCTCGCTGACCAGCAGCGTCGGATCGAGCACATTGCCGACCTGCAAACGCACCTGCTCACGCACGTCGTCATTGACCCGATGGCCGTCCTGCTCCGGCGTGAAGTGCCGTTCGCGAAAGTCCAGTTCCTGGCCGCGAAACGAATTCTTGCCGTACAGCGCGCGCCGGGCCTTCTCCACCGACAGCGGGCTGACGTCCATGCCATCGACCTTGAACTGATGCGGTTTGAGCCCGGCATCGAGCAAGGCCATGGCAATCGAATAGGGTTCTTCGCCGGTGGAACATGGCAGGCTGAGGATGCGCAAAGCACGCATATTGTTCAGTTCGCCAAGACGTTTACGCGCCAGTTTGCCCAGCGTCGCGAAGGATTCCGGATAGCGGAAAAACCAGGTTTCCGGGACGATCACCGCCTCGATCAGCGCTTGCTGTTCTTCCCGCGAGCCTTGCAGCAACAGCCAATACTCATCGGCATGCGCCGCTTGCGAAAGTGTTGTCCGCTGGCGCACTGCACGCTCAATGATCGCCGGCCCCACCGAGGTCACATCGAGGCCGATGCGTTCCTTGAGAAAGTCGAAAAAGCGCTGATCGCTGCTCATGCCGGCGCCTCAAGCTGCGCCGGACTCAGCGGCGGATCGGGGAATAGCAAGGCGCGCACCGCGTCATCGAGCAAGTCATTGACCCGCACCCATTGCACCAATCCCTGGGCATCTTCGCGAACCGGGCCGAGGTAAGGCGCCTCGCGGTTGTCGAGGCCGTAAGGCTGAAACTCGTGCGGATGGCAACGCAGGGTGTCGGTGGCTTGTTCGAGAATCAGTCCGAGCCATTGCGCGGGTTGCGTTTCATCCGGCCGATAATTGACCAATACCAGACGGGTGCTGGTGCGCGCCTCGGCAGGATGGCCAAAGGTCAATGCGCTGAGATCGATCACCGGCACCACAGCACCGCGATAGGCAAACACCCCGGCGACCCATTGCGGTGCCCGCGCGATCGGCTTGAGCGGCAGGCGCGGCAACACTTCCGCGACTTCGGTGGCGCGCAGGGCGTAACGCTCGCTGCCGATACGAAACAGCAGGAACAATGCCGGCTTCGCCACCTGCGCGGCGCCGCGTTTGGCGATGATTTCGCTCATCAGACTTTGAATCGCGAAACGCCGCTGCGCAGCCCGACGGCCACCTGGCTCAGTTCGTCGATGGCGAAACTGGCCTGACGCAGCGACTCGACGGTCTGGCTGCTGGCATCGCCCAACTGCACCAGCGCGTGGTTGATCTGCTCGGCGCCGGTGGCCTGCGCCTGCATGCCTTCGTTGACCATCAACACCCGCGGCGCCAGTGCCTGCACCTGATGGATGATCTGCGACAGTTGCTCGCCGACCTGCTGCACTTCGGACATGCCACGGCGCACTTCTTCGGAGAACTTGTCCATGCCCATCACACCTGCCGACACCGCCGACTGGATCTCGCGAACCATTTGCTCGATATCGTAAGTGGCGACAGCGGTCTGATCCGCCAGACGTCGCACCTCGGTGGCGACCACGGCAAAACCGCGGCCGTATTCACCGGCCTTCTCGGCTTCGATTGCCGCGTTGAGCGACAGCAGGTTGGTCTGGTCGGCAACCTTGACGATGGTCACCACCACTTGGTTGATGTTGCCGGCCTTCTCGTTAAGGATCGCCAGTTTGGCATTGACCAGATCGGCCGCGCCCATTACCGAGTGCATGGTGTCTTCCATCCGCGCCAAGCCTTGCTGGCCTGAGCCGGCCAGCACCGAGGCCTGATCGGCAGCGGTGGAGACTTCGGTCATGGTGCGCACCAGATCGCGCGACGTGGCGGCGATCTCACGGGACGTTGCGCCGATTTCGGTGGTGGTCGCTGCGGTTTCGGTAGCGGTGGCTTGCTGTTGCTTGGAGGTGGCGGCAATTTCAGTCACCGAGGTGGTCACCTGCACCGAGGAGCGCTGGGCTTGTGAAACCAGTGCAGTCAGCTCGGTCATCATGTCGTTGAAGCCGGTTTCGACGGCGCCGAACTCGTCCTTGCGCTCAAGGTTCAGGCGCGAACTGAGGTCACCGGTGCGCATGGTGTCGAGGATCTGCACAATGCGGTTCATCGGCGCCATGATTGCGCGCATCAACAACAGACCGCACAGGCCGGCGGCCAGGACGGCGACCAACAGGGAAATGAACATGCTGACTTTGGCTGCGGCCACGGCATCGTCGATATTGTTCATGGCCTGGTCGGCGACTCTCTTGTTTTCGCCGATGATGTCATTGAGCTTCATGCGCCCGGAATACCAGGCGGGTGTGAGCTTTTCGTGGAACATCTTCACCGCATCCGCTTCCAGGTTGCGCTTGTGCAAGTCCAGCACGGCATCCTGAATCTGGAGGTAGGCGTCGTGGTACTTCTCGAACGCGGCAAACTCGACACGATCCTCCTCGGTTGCCATGGTCTTGCGATAGTTCCCCATCTGCTCCTGCAAACGCGCCTCGAAAGCCTTGTAGTCGGCCGCGTCCTCGCTGGAAACCCCCTGACCTTCCTTGAGTCCGAGCAGTTCTTGCGTCTGCATGTAACTATCGACCCAGGCGCCACGGATCATCGAGCTGTAATAGACGCCGGGAATCGCGTCATCACGCACGCTGTTTTCACTGGCCTCGATCTTCAACAGTCGCGAATACGAAACGACGACCATCAGCAACATGATGGCGATAATCACCGCAAAGCTCGCCAAAATGCGTTGGCGCAACGTCCAGTTCTTCACAGTGATTCCTCGTGCCTAGTCGAAATGCGGGGAGTATAGCCGAGGGCGGTGTTTCATTTATAAGACGCTTTGTAACCCTCGGGCCTGTCCGCCTTGGTCGCGGGAGGGCTCTGGGCTGGGACTGTCCGACAATTGCGGGTGGGCGTGCCAGTGGGGTAATGGCAAAAAGAGGCGATGGAATGGTCATTGCCGTCGCTGTGCGGCGGAAAATGCCTTCGCGAGCAAGCTCGCTCCCACATTGGAACGCAATACCCTGTGGGAGCGAGCTTGCTCGCGAAGGGGGTCAGCCGGGTTTACGCCGATGCGATGCGCACCTGCTTCTCCAACTCCACCTTCAACCCCGGCTCCAGCTTCAACTGCCGCGCCAGTTCATCCAGATAGCTTTTCTCCATGAAGTTCTCCTCATCCACCAACATCACACTGGCGATGTACATCTCCGCTGCCATCTCCGGCGTGCTCGCGGCCCGGGCGACGTCGGTCGGGTCGAGGGGTTTGTTGAGTTCGGCGTGCAGCCAGTGCTGCAGCTCCTGATCGTTGTCGAGCTTGGTGAATTCGCCCTCGATCAGTTGACGTTCGCGGTCATCGATATGGCCGTCAGCTTTGGCGGCAGCGACCAAGGCTTTGAGGATGGCCTGACTGTGTTGCTCGGCTTGCGCCGGTGGCAAGCGGTCGAGGGTTTGCGGTTCGGTTTGCGGTGCGGTGCCTTTCTGGGCGTTGTAGTTGCCGTAGGCTTTGTAGGCCAGTACGCCAAGCGCTGCGAGCCCGCCGTAGATCGCAACTTTGCCGCCGACCTTGCGCACTTTCTTGTTACCAAGCAGCAGTCCCATCGCGCCAGCCGCCAATGCACCGCCACCCGCACCTGACAGCAGACTGCCGAGGCCACCGGAGCCAGACGCGCCGCCGAGCAAACCGCCCAAGCCACCGCCAGCCGTTTTGTTCTGCGCTCCGCCAGCCTTGTTCTGCAAAAGATCCTGGCCCGATTTGAGTAGCTGATCGAGCAATCCACGGGTGTTCATGTCACGCCTCCAAACTAGGGGTATCCGGCTCTATAAGGCCTTCAGCCTAGTTCGAAAGTGCCCACGACCTGCCAGTGAGTGTGCTTCCAGATATTGCTGCTCTTCCTTGTGCGCCATAAATTGAAGAAGCCCACCCACTGTGTTCAGTCATCAAGGCATCAGAACAAAATCGTCAAACACCCAGGCAACGTTACCTCGTGCGACAAGCTCCAATCTCTTGATATTCAACCCTGAAAATTCAATAACTCTGTATGGCCTATCAAGTCTGACTTGTCCGAGAGAGCGGCCGTCGTTGTCATAAAAATGAACTTCGCCATAAGCAGCTGTAGATTGGTTTCCGTAGAACTGAAAGCTCACCTTTTGGCATGCTCGAACGAACGTAAGTTCTGCCTTCTCTTGCGCCAATACATACCAATGAAGCTGTTTTCCGGGTACACCAGTACCTATTTCAGCATGTGTGTACACAGCCGGATTTGGCTGGTGAACTACAGTCGTTAACAGTTTGAAGGTAAGAACCGGCGTCACGAGAATTTCATTAGCTCGGAAGATCTTCCGCGAAAGCTCATTATCAAAGTTCTCGACCAACAATGTCTTGACCGTATAGATCCTCTCCGGAAACTTCACGACCTGCTTGCCATCGGGGCTGCCCGAATAATTCACGCTCATACCGATTCTTAGCTGGCTTGAGTCATGCAGCGTGAAAAGCCAGTCCAATGGTATTGAACGGCTCAGCCCTGAAGCTGGAGCGAGAATCCCCTTATCCTCGAAACTCGTCGCTTTACCCTCTCGGTCTGTCCCGCTGTAGATAAACGAAACCAGTTGGTTTTTGACCTGATGGGGCCACTGCCTGACATCCAGAAGCGTTTGCGCGTGCAGTTGCGTGACGTCCAGATCGCCACCATGCGCATCACCGATAATCGGACTCGGCAGGTCAGGATGGTAGTCCGTAATGGGCCCGATAGTGGCCGCAAGTATTGGCGAAGTCTGAATCGGCTTGTCACCGCGCAGGTGTACAAAACTGAGCTCCACCCGCTTGCCGAGATTCGCCGCAATGAATGCGCTATCGAGTTGAAAGTTGGCCCGACTGTTGGAATTCAGCGACTTGGGCTCGAAGGTTGGAGATCCCGCTCCCGCGGCGCCATTAACGATGAGGAGGAATTTTTCGTCCCGGCGCGGAAGATAACCGACGATTTCGACCCGACCCGTAGCACCTTGCAGATTGGCAGAGTCCAGTGGGTCGAGAACTCGTTTGACCGATTTGAGCAGCTGCGGTGCAAGCAACGCTGGCAACCCCTCGCCCTTTACTTTGGCAGTGGTGACTGCCGAGTTGCCGACCGAGGCGCCCTCTCTGATAAGTGTGTAGGTCACCGACACGTCACTACCAGCGATAACGCTCTTGTTCTCGATCTTTAAAATGCTCGGTTGCTTCTGCCCGAACTGGTCTTTGCCGACGGTGCCCGTGGCCGTAACGATAACGTCCGGGTTGCCTGTGACTCTTGCGGTGAAGGTGGCAAAGATCAAATCGCCAAACAGGAAACGCGGATCACTGGTGAGTACAACGATCAGCAAATCATTTGCACCGAGCTTCTCAAGTTCGATATCCGGGTCATCGTCGGGACCATCAAGGATTTCGCGCAACAAAGCCTTGGGCAATCGACTACCCGCCAAATCCACATCAATGGTTTGCACAGCCGACCAGAGTGAGTCCGGATCGGGATTGTTACCCAACTGATCGGTAACCGTATAAGAGATGTTGAATTTCGGGTGATCCCCGGCCTTATCCAAGTCTGCGCGGGTGACGCTGAAACAGACCTTGACGGGATCACTGGACCACGGATCTGGCACCTCTTCCTCTGTGACATCGTGGTAAACATCATGGCCGTTGAGGTTCAATCGAATGCGGTCAAAAGCACGGCAATACGGGTATGACACGCAGACTTGGGCACCGGCGGCAGGAAAGTCCGGGCCAACGCCGTTGCGCCAGGCGTCGGACAGAATCAATTCAAGTTCCGAATGTGCTCCGTCTCCCGGAGTGGTGTCTTGATTACCGGGACGGACCTTGTTGTATAGCACCTCCAGCGGTGGCTCGGAGGTGCCCTTGTTTTCACTGCCCCGCTTCACGGTACAGGTGATCCGGTTAACCACATCGGGAAGCAGTAACTTATGAGGAATGTGCAGTGTTACAGCATCGTCTTCGGCGAGCGTCTGCACACTGTCGATGCCGGGTTGACCATTCAGATTCAAAAACACCGTATCGCCCCGTCGCTGGTTCAGATACGGATCGAAGACGACTTTTGCGCCTTCCGGCGCCAAATCATAGATGCGCAATGGAACACCCAAATGCGCGCCTTTGACCGGTCGTGTGGCTTCTGGCAGATCAGGTGGACTCAACGCCAGCACCTGATTGTCCACCTCCATGACACCTGACATCAGCTCATCACTTTGTGGCAAACAAGTCGGAGCTACCGGTTCTGAGCTATCAGACTGCCCGGTGGGGACCGTGTCCATGTGAATCTCCTTATCGCAAATTGAACGCCAGAAATCTCTGCAATCAGTGAGCGCGATAAGGGCCAGATGGACAACTGTCAGAAATTACAGGTCGAGACCCTTTCCCGACGAATGGCAAGAGCAAACCGGCGAGTCATTTTCGGAAATCGATCCATCGACTAAAAAGATATACAGTCCGAGCCATCGATTAAATCGCCCATCGGGTATTCCCGTCATGATGACCCTGCGCCAGATCCGTCATTTCATTGCCGTGGCCGAAACCGGCTCGATCTCCGCCGCCGCGCAAACCGCATTCATATCCCAATCGACCCTGACTCTAGCGATCCAGCAATTGGAAGAGGAAATCGGCGTCAGCCTGTTCAGCCGTCACGCCAAAGGTATGACTCTTACGCACCAAGGTCATCAGTTCCTACGCCAGGCACACCTGATTCTGGCGACCGTGGACAATGCCAAACGCAGCCTTCAGCAGAGCACTGATCAGGTTGCCGGGCAGTTGATCGTGGGTGTGACCAGTCTGGTTGCCGGTTATTACCTCGCGGATTTGCTCACGCGGTTCCAACGCGCCTACCCCAACGTCGAGATCCGCGTGATGGAAGACGAACGCCCCTACATCGAGCATTTGCTGGTCAGCGGCGAGATCGATGTCGGCGTATTGATCCTCTCCAACCTCGAAGACCGTCACGCATTGCAGACAGAAGTGCTGACCCACTCGCCGCACCGTTTATGGCTTCCAGCCCAGCATCCACTGCTGGACCACGACAGCATCAACCTCGCCGACGTCGCCCGCGAACCGTTGATTCAACTCAACGTCGATGAAATGGATCGCAATGCCCAGCGTTTCTGGCGCGGTTCCGGGCTGCAACCAAAAATAACCCTGAGAACAGCCTCCACCGAAGCCGTGCGAAGTCTGGTCGCCGCCGGATTGGGCGTGTCGATTCAGCCGGACATGACTTATCGCCCGTGGTCACTGGAGGGCGACATCATCGAAGCGCGGCCCATCGCCGACCTCAACCAGACCCTCGACGTCGGTCTGGCCTGGCGCCGTGGCACCGCGCGCCCCGCATTGGTCGACCCCTTCCTGACCGTGGCCCGCGAACAACCCCACGGCGGACGCAAGCCATCTATTTAATCGAACGCTGCCTTCAGTATTTAGAATTTGTCGACCTCGGAGCCGCGCACTAGTCTTGCTGCATCTATAAGACGGCCGGCTCCCGATATCAGGGAGCAACAATGGCCACACAAGAAAAGAGATCGCGGAAAATGGCTGGCGCGCAGACCCCGATGTGTACCGCGTTGTTGATCGATGGCGAATTGGTCGCTGGGGAAGGTTTCGTCGAGCCTATTCTCAACCCGGCCAACGGTGAAATCCTCACGCACATCGCCGAGGCGAGCACCGAGCAAGTCGAAGCCGCCATCCTCGCCGCCCACCGCGCCTTTGCCGAATGGTCGCGCACCACGCCGCAGCAACGCTCGAATCTGTTGCTCGACATCGCCAACGCCGTGGAAAAACACGCCGACCACCTCGCCCGCCTCGAATCGCTGAACTGCGGCAAGCCGTTGCACCTGGCGCGTCAGGACGATTTGACCGCGACCGTCGATGTGTTCCGTTTCTTCGCTGGCGCCGTGCGGTGCCAGACCGGTCAGCTCAGCGGCGAATACCTGCCGGGCTACACCAGCATGGTGCGGCGCGATCCGATTGGCGTGGTCGCTTCGATTGCGCCGTGGAACTACCCGATCATGATGGCCGCGTGGAAAATCGCCCCGGCCCTCGCCGCCGGCAACACGCTGGTGTTCAAGCCCTCCGAACACACGCCGCTGTCGATCCTCGCCCTGGCGCCGGCGCTGGCCGAAATCCTCCCGCGCGGGGTGATCAACATCATCTGCGGTGGCGGCGAAGGCGTCGGCAGCCATTTGGTCGGCCACGCGAAAGTGCGAATGGTCTCGCTGACCGGCGATATCGTCACCGGACAGAAAATCCTCCAGGCCGCCGCGAAAACCCTGAAACGCACGCACCTAGAACTCGGCGGTAAAGCCCCGGTAATCGTCTGCAACGACGCCGACATCCAGGCCGTGGTCGATGGCGTGCGCACTTACGGTTACTACAACGCCGGGCAGGACTGCACCGCCGCATGCCGGATCTACGCGCAGGCCGGGATTCACGACAAATTGGTCGCCGAACTTGGCGCCGCCGTCAGCAGCCTGCGTTTCGCCGGCAAGCGTGACGCCGACAACGAGATCGGCCCGCTGATCAGCACCCGCCAGCGCGACCGCGTGGCCAGTTTCGTCGAGCGCGCCCTCGGTCAGCCGCACATCGAACGCGTGACCGGTGCGGCGGTGCATTCCGGCGCCGGTTTCTACTATCAGCCGACGCTGCTCGCCGGTTGCAAACAGAGCGACGAAATCGTCCAGCGCGAAGTGTTCGGCCCGGTAGTCACCGTGACCCGTTTCGACGAACTCGCGCAGGCCGTCGACTGGGCCAACGACTCCGAATACGGCCTTGCCTCGTCGGTCTGGACACAGAACCTGGACAAGGCGATGCAAGTCGCCGCGCGCCTGCAGTACGGCTGCACGTGGATCAACAGCCATTTCATGCTGGTCAGCGAAATGCCCCACGGCGGGCTGAAACGCTCCGGTTACGGCAAAGACTTATCCAGTGATTCGCTGCAGGACTACAGCGTGGTGCGGCACATCATGGCCCGCCACGGCCAGCATCTCTGACTACGCTAATAACAAGCCGTTAACGGCATGCTTCACCGCGTTCACAACTGCCCCGACCATAATTTAAAGAAGAGGGTTCAACCATGTTCGTGCACAAGACCGCACTGCTCAGTGCAATCACCACGGCCCTGCTGGCCAGTGCCAGCCTGCAAGCGGCCGAGCCGTTAAAGGCTGTCGGTGCTGGCGAAGGTCAGCTGGATATCGTTGCGTGGCCGGGTTACATCGAACGTGGCGAGAGCGACAAAGCCTACGACTGGGTGACCGGTTTCGAAAAAGAAACCGGCTGCAAGGTCAATGTGAAGACCGCCGCCACCTCGGACGAAATGGTCAGCCTGATGGCCAAGGGCGGTTACGACCTGGTCACCGCGTCGGGCGATGCGTCGCTGCGGTTGATCGTCGGCAAGCGTGTGCAACCGATCAACACCGCGTTGATCCCGAACTGGAACACCCTCGACCCGCGCCTCAAAGACGCGCCGTGGTACGTGGTCAACCAGCAGACTTACGGCACCCCGTACCAGTGGGGCCCGAACGTGCTGATGTACAACACCAACGTGTTCAAGACCGCGCCGAGCAGTTGGAACGTGGTGTTCGCCGCTCAGGATCTGCCCGACGGCAAGCCGAACAAGGGCCGCGTGCAGGCGTATGACGGCCCGATTTATATCGCCGACGCGGCGCTCTATCTGAAATCGACCAAGCCTGAACTGGGCATCAAGGATCCGTATCAACTGACCGAAGATCAGTACAAAGCCGTGCTCGACCTGTTGCGCGCGCAGCAGCCGCTGATCCACCGCTACTGGCATGACACCACGGTGCAGATGAGCGACTTCAAAAACGAAGGCGTGGTGGCGTCGAGCGCGTGGCCGTATCAGGTCAACGGTTTGATGAACGAGAAGCAGCCGATTGCTTCGACCATTCCGAAAGAAGGCGCTACGGGCTGGGCCGACACCACCATGTTGCACGCCGAGGCCAAGCATCCGAATTGCGCTTACAAGTGGATGGACTGGTCGCTGAAACCGAAAGTCCAGGGTGATGTAGCGGCGTGGTTTGGTTCGTTGCCAGCGGTGCCAGCGGCGTGCAAGGAGAGCGAATTGCTCGGCGCTGAAGGTTGCAAGACCAACGGCTTCGACCAGTTCAACAAGATCGCCTTCTGGAAAACTCCGCAGGCTGAAGGTGGCAAATTTGTGCCGTATAGCCGCTGGACGCAGGACTACATCGCGATCATGGGCGGCCGCTAGCTCTCAATAACGACGCGGCCTGCTCCCTTTCCCCCTCGCCCCCCTGGGGGAGAGGGTTGGGGTGAGGGGGTAGCTTTTGACCTTGCCTTTGACTTCAGAGCAACGGCCAATAAGCCACCCTCACCCCCAGCCCTCTCCCGGAGGGAGAGGGCGCTAAAAGCAGATCGCATCTCGTCCGCCGAATGTGTAAGCCAAGCAAACCGTAAACGATTCAGATTTTTCAGAAGTCCAGGCTGGGCCGCTGCGACGGCCCTCGCCTTTTTGGAGCACCGCACCATGACGCTTGCAGTCCAGTTCACCAACGTTTCCCGGCAGTTCGGCGAGGTGAAGGCCGTTGACCGGGTTTCCATCGATATCGAGGACGGCGAGTTCTTTTCCATGCTCGGCCCTTCCGGCTCGGGCAAAACCACCTGCCTGCGCCTGATCGCCGGGTTCGAACAACCGAGTGCTGGCTCAATCCGCATCCATGGCGCCGAGGCGGCCGGGTTGCCGCCGTATCAACGTGACGTCAACACGGTGTTTCAGGATTACGCGCTGTTCCCGCACATGAACGTGCTCGACAACGTCGCCTACGGCTTGAAGGTCAAAGGCGTCGGCAAGACCGAACGGCACAAACGCGCCGAAGAAGCCTTGGACATGGTCGCCCTCGGCGGTTACGGCGCCCGCAAACCTGTGCAATTGTCCGGTGGTCAGCGCCAGCGTGTCGCCCTCGCCCGCGCCTTGGTCAATCGTCCCCGCGTGCTGTTGCTCGATGAGCCTTTGGGCGCGCTCGATTTGAAATTGCGCGAACAAATGCAAAGTGAATTAAAGAAGCTGCAACGCCAGCTCGGCATCACCTTCATCTTCGTCACTCACGATCAAACCGAAGCGCTGTCGATGTCCGATCGCGTTGCCGTATTCAACAAGGGTCGCATCGAACAGGTCGACACACCGCGCAATCTGTACATGAAACCGACCACCACATTTGTCGCCGAATTCGTCGGCACCTCGAACGTGATTCGTGGTGATCTGGCACGTGAAATCAGCGGTCATCCGCAACCGTTTTCGATTCGCCCGGAACACGTGCGTTTCGCCGAAGGCCCGCTGGCCAGCCACGAAATCGAAGTCAGCGGATTACTCCACGACATTCAGTATCAGGGCAGCGCCACGCGCTATGAATTGAAGCTGGAAAACGGCCAGACCTTGAGCATCAGCCACGCCAACAATCAGTGGATCGACAGCAGCGCACAACACCAGACTGGCCAACGCCTAAGCGCACGTTGGGCGCGGGAAGCGATGATCCCGTTGCACGACACCGTGACGAGCGGGGTGTGACATGAGCATGCTCACGATGACTGCATCGCCGCCGTTGCGCCGGTTTTCCAACCTGCTTTACCGCAAGCCGAACCTGTATCTGTCGATGCTGCTGGTACCGCCGCTGCTGTGGTTTGGCGCGATTTATCTCGGCTCGCTGCTGGTGCTGTTGTGGCAGGGTTTCTACACCTTCGACGACTTCACCATGGCGGTCACCCCTGACCTGACGCTGGCCAATTTCGCCGCGCTGTTTCAGCCGTCGAACTTCGACATCATCCTGCGCACGCTGAGCATGGCCATCGTCGTGTCGATCGCCAGCGCCATCGTCGCGTTCCCGATCGCCTACTACATGGCGCGCTACACCACGGGCAAGACCAAGGCGTTTTTCTACATCGCGGTGATGATGCCGATGTGGGCCAGTTACATCGTCAAGGCCTATGCGTGGACGTTGCTGCTGGCCAAGGGCGGCGTGGCGCAGTGGTTCGTGCAGCACCTGGGGCTGGAGCCGGTGTTGCAGTTCATTCTGGGGATTCCCGGGGTGGGTGGCAGCACTTTGTCGACCTCGCATCTGGGGCGATTCATGGTGCTTGTTTATATCTGGCTGCCGTTCATGATTCTGCCGATTCAGGCGTCGCTGGAACGTCTGCCGCCGTCGCTGTTGCAGGCCTCCGCTGACCTTGGTGCGAAGCCGCGTCAGACCTTTATGCAGGTGATTTTGCCGCTGTCGATTCCGGGCATCGCCGCCGGTTCGATCTTCACGTTTTCGCTGACCTTGGGCGACTTCATCGTGCCGCAACTGGTCGGGCCGCCGGGCTACTTTGTCGGCAGCATGGTGTACGCGCAGCAAGGTGCGATTGGCAATATGCCGATGGCGGCGGCGTTCACGCTGGTGCCGATTGTGTTGATTGCGGTTTACCTGTCCATCGTCAAACGCCTGGGGGCTTTCGATGCGCTCTGAAAGGGCTTCAATTGGGTTGAAAATCGCAGCCTGGGGCGGGTTGGTGTTTCTGCACTTTCCGATCCTGATCATCTTCTTGTACGCCTTCAACACCGAGGAAGCCGCGTTCAGCTTTCCGCCGAAGGGCTTCACCTTGCACTGGTTCAGCGTGGCGTTTTCGCGGCCGGATGTTCTGGAGGCGATCAAGCTTTCCTTGCAGATCGCGGCCATCGCCACGTTGATTGCGATGGTGCTTGGCACGCTGGCTTCGGCAGCGCTATACCGCCGCGATTTCTTCGGCAAGCAGGGCATTTCGCTGATGCTGATTCTGCCGATTGCGCTGCCGGGAATCATCACCGGGATCGCACTGCTGGCGACGTTCAAGACGCTGGGGATCGAACCGGGGATGTTCACCATCATCGTCGGCCACGCGACCTTCTGCGTGGTGATCGTCTACAACAATGTTATCGCCCGCCTGCGCCGTACTTCACACAGCTTGATCGAGGCCTCGATGGACCTCGGCGCCGATGGCTGGCAGACCTTTCGCTACATCATCCTGCCCAACCTCGGCTCGGCGTTGCTGGCCGGCGGCATGTTGGCGTTTGCGCTGTCGTTCGACGAAATCATCGTCACCACGTTTACCGCCGGGCATGAGCGCACGTTGCCGTTGTGGCTGCTCAATCAACTGAGCCGGCCACGGGATGTGCCGGTGACCAACGTCGTCGCCATGCTGGTGATGATGGTGACCATGTTGCCGATTCTCGGCGCGTATTACCTGACGCGTGGTGGCGAGAGCGTCGCTGGTAGCGGCGGTAAATAACCGAATAACTGAAAAAACCGAATCCCGTGTAGGAGCTGCCGAAGGCTGCGATCTTTTGATCTTGATCTTCAAAGCAACATCAAAAGATCGCAGCCTTCGGCAGCTCCTACATGGGTTCGGTTTCGGCAGAACAATAAAAGCGTTAGTGAGGACAACAGACATGCAAACCAAACTCTTGATCAACGGCCAACTGGTCAACGGCGAAGGCCCGGCGCAACCGGTGCTTAACCCGGCGCGCGGCGAAGTCCTGGTAGAAATCAACGAAGCCAGCGAAGCCCAAGTCGACGCCGCCGTGCGCGCCGCCGATAACGCCTTCGCCGATTGGTCGCAAACCGCACCGAAAGACCGTTCGCTGCTGCTACTCAAACTCGCCGACGCCATCGAGGTCCACGGCGAAGAACTGGCCAAACTGGAATCCGCCAATTGCGGCAAACCCTACAGCGCCGCGCTCAACGACGAGATTCCGGCGATTGCCGACGTGTTCCGTTTCTTCGCCGGCGCCAGCCGTTGCATGAGCGGTTCGGCCGCCGGCGAATACTTGCCCGGCCACACCTCAATGATCCGCCGCGACCCGGTCGGCGTGATTGCCTCCATCGCGCCGTGGAACTACCCGCTGATGATGGTCGCCTGGAAAATCGCCCCGGCGCTGGCCGCGGGTAATACCGTGGTGCTCAAGCCGTCGGAACAAACGCCGCTGACCGCGTTGCGTCTGGTCGAACTGGCGTCGGAAATCTTCCCGGCTGGTGTACTCAATCTGGTATTTGGTCGCGGTCCTACCGTTGGCAGTCCGTTGGTTACCCATCCGAAAGTGCGCATGGTTTCGCTGACCGGCTCCATCGCCACGGGTGCCAACATCATTTCCAGCACCGCCGACAGCATCAAACGTATGCACATGGAGTTGGGCGGCAAGGCGCCGGTGATCATCTTCGACGACGCCGATATCGATGCGGCGGTGGAAGGTATTCGTACCTTCGGTTTCTACAACGCCGGGCAGGATTGCACTGCCGCGTGCCGGATCTATGCGCAGCAAGGCATCTACGACAAGTTTGTCGAGAAGCTCGGCGCGGCGGTGAGCACAATCAAATACGGCTTGCAGGATGATCCGTCGACCGAGCTGGGGCCTTTGATCACCGCGCAACATCGTGACCGTGTTGCCGGGTTTGTCGAGCGTGCTGTGGCGCAGTCACACATTCGTTTGATCACTGGTGGCAAGGCTGTTGACGGTAACGGCTTCTTCTTTGAACCGACCGTGCTGGCCGATGCCCAGCAGGACGACGAGATCGTCCGCCGCGAAGTGTTTGGGCCGGTGGTTTCCGTGACCAAGTTCACCGATGAAGCGCAGGCACTGGAATGGGCCAACGATTCGGACTACGGACTCGCGTCCTCGGTGTGGACAGCGGATGTAGGACGCGCGCATCGCATGTCGGCGCGTTTGCAGTACGGCTGCACGTGGGTGAACACGCACTTCATGCTCGTCAGCGAAATGCCCCATGGCGGTCAGAAATTGTCCGGTTACGGGAAGGACATGTCCATGTATGGGCTGGAGGACTACACCACGGTTCGGCATGTGATGTTCAAGCACTAAGCCTTTAAAAGCTTCGCGAGCAGGCTCGCTCCCACAGGGGTAAGTATTCCAAATGTGGGAGCGAGCCTGCTCGCGAAGGCGTCACCCCGGTGTCAGGAAGAACCCGGATCACGCACCACCAGGATCCCAAAACAATAACCACCGAACCGGGCGGCGCCTGCATGGCCCCGCCACGGCCTCGGCCATCCGAAATCTGCCGATTCCACGGAGCAAAACACACATGAGTTCCTCACCCGATCTCGCCACAGCCGTTGCCGACAGCGATGCCGAACAACTGCGCAAACTGGGCTACACCTCCAACTTCAACCGCAGCATGAGCCTGTGGGAAAACTTCGCTTTGGGCTTCACTTATCTGTCACCGGTCGTAGGGGTTTATACCCTCTTCGGCCTGTGCCTCGCCGCCGGCGGGCCACCGATGTTCTGGGCCTACTTGCTGGTCGGTTGCGGCCAATTGCTGGTGTGCCTGATCTTCGGCGAAGTGGTTTCGCAGTTCCCGATTTCCGGCGGTGTTTACCCTTGGGCACGCCGATTGGTCGGTAAAAAATGGGCATGGATGGTCGGCTGGATCTACTCCATCGCCCTCTGCGTCACCATCGCTGCCGTTGCCGTCGGCGCTGGCCCGTACCTGGCTGCCATGCTCGGTTTCGAGCCAAGCAACAACACCAACATCGTCATCGCCCTGGTGCTGACCCTGTTCGCCACACTGGTCAACCTCAGCGGCACCAAAGTGCTGGCGCGCATCGCCATGTTCGGCTTCCTCTGCGAACTGGTTGGCGCAGTGATCGTCGGCGTTTACCTGCTGGTGTTCGAACGCCATCAACCGCTGAGCGTGCTGTTCAACACCTTCGACATCAGCGTCGATGGCTCTTACCTGCCGGCGTTCCTCACCGCATCGCTGGCGGGGATGTTCCTCTACTACGGCTTCGAGGCCTGCGGCGACGTCGCCGAAGAAACCCCGAACCCGAGCGCGAAAATCCCGGTGGCCATGCGCATGACCATCTACATCGGCGGCATCGCGGCGATGTTCGCCTGCCTGGCGCTGATCCTCGCCGTGCCGGACATGCAAGCCGTGATCAACGGCACCGACAAAGACCCGGTCACCACCATCCTCAACAATGCCTTCGGCCCGGTCGGTTCGAAAGTGGTGATGGGCGTGGTGATGATTTCCTTCATCTCCTGCGTCATCAGCCTACAGGCCGCGGCTAGTCGTCTGCTGTACTCCTACGCTCGGGACGAAATGGTCATCGGCAGCCGACTGCTGAAAAAGATTTCTCCTACCACCCAAGTACCGGTTGCCGCACTGTTCGTGTCTGGCGTCCTGCCGGCACTGATCATCGCCCTTGGCTTCTTCCTGCAAGACGCCGTGGCCACCATCGTCAGCTTCGCCGCCATCGGCATCTACCTCGCGTTCCAGATGATCGTCCTGGCCGCGCTGTACGCCCGTAGCAAAGGCTGGAAACCCAGCGGCAAATTCACCCTCGGCGCCTGGGGCTGGCCGGTGAACATCGGCGCGCTGGTGTATGGCGTTGGCGCAATCATCAACATGGCCTGGCCACGTACGCCGGATGCCGCGTGGTACGTGAACTATGCGATGGTATTGAGCACGGCCATCGTGATTGGTTTGGGGCTGGTTTATATGTGGATTGGCAAGCCGTATGACCATGGGAAGGCGCCGGCTGGGGATGCTTGGAAGGTGAGTCGCTAAGAAGAATCACCCCGGAATCGAGATTTGATTCCGGGGTCTCCTCGAAGCACTGTCATCAATTCATCAGTACGCCATTTGATATCGGCTTTACCTCTAACAGCTTCGAAGCGATCCAGATCGATCACCTTTCTCTTTTTACCCTTCGCTTCATCTTTGCTCACAGAATTGCTTCTCCCTTTTCCCGATTGCTAACTCATAAAGGAAAATCTTCGGTGCAGGGATGGTTTAGCAGCGGAATCTAAAAAAACAGGAATTTCCTACAGACACAACCTGCCTGAAAAAGCCCCATTTCCTACGATGTGTGGCGAAAGGGTAGACTTGTCGCCGCAAGCGCCTGACCGATAGGCTTTATCCCGTCGCTGTTAATTCAGCGATCCGGGGTCGAAGCCGGAAACTGTCAAAACGGTGCTTGCATGCCCTCCATTGAACTGCGGCTTTTTCACAACTTCAGTTCTGCTTTATGGCGGGCCGTGTGGCGCGGGCCTTCCGGCTTTACCGTTTCGACAGGAAGTAACCCGACTTCGAACGCCACTCGGCTCGCCACCCAATTTTTCGAAGAATTGGTGGCGACTTTCCAACTCGAAACGGAAGTCACTACATGTCTACGCAAATCCAGAATCCACCTTCAACGCACTTCACCCCCACCGCCTTCACCCGCCACAACCGCTTCCTCCACGCCTTCATGCAAGACCACGAAGCCTGGTTCTGCGTGCAAGATCTCGGTCGCTTGATGGGTTACCCCCTGAACGAACGCCTCACCCTGAAACTCGATCCCGATCAGCGTCGCCATGTCCTTCTGCGTCGGGACGGCGAAATCATCGATTGCGCGATGGTCAGCGAGTCTGGCCTGTTCGCCCTGCTCGTCCATCACTTCGTCCCGGAAAACCGACACCTGCGACAATGGCTGAGCCATGAAGTCATCCCGATGCTGCGCGAAACCCAATCAAGCCCTGTGGAAAACCACCCGAGCTTGAGCTCAATGCATTGGGCAGGCGTTACCGTGCCGCTGCTGCACTGGCAACAGCAGGCGTGGGTCAAATGGCGGGATGTGCCGGAGTTGATGCGCGGCCAGCGGCCGTCTCCGGTTCTGAGCACTTGCAGCTAAGGCTCATAAACAAAAAACCTGTGGCGAGGAAGCTAGCTCCCTCGCCACAGGTTTAGCGCGTCCCCTCTAGCGAGTTGATTCAGATGAGTAGAACTTTTCTCAAACCTCCTCAGATTGAGGAAGTCATTCCCTGTGATGAAAGCTTTGCGATCTCTTACCTGAAACTAAACGACAATGCCGAGCTTCAGAAAGCCATTCACGTCGGCATCACCGATGCCGACGCGGGCAATTTGATTGACCTGGCCACCGTAAAAGCCAAATGGCTTTCACGGTGCCCACCCCAGCGTTAAAACCGCGAAACACTCCGCATCGCATCCACCAGATACCGCATCGCAATCCGGTCGTTCTCCGAAAGCTCCCGATATCGCTCCACCAGTTTTACTTCGTCAGAGCTGAGCCGACGCCTTTTGCGGCCGCTGCCGAGGCAGGGAAAGATGCCCAACATGTCGGTGATCCCTTGTATTTTTGCCATGGACGATGTCCTTCAATACTTCAAAGAATTGCTAAACCACCACATCGCCCTGCCCCTTACAGCAGCGCCGTGTGCCCTACCGGTCAGCACCGGTCATGCCCATAGAATAGAAATTAAATCGGCGCTGAAAAGCGGTTTTTAGAGTAATTAGTCGAAAAAAGCAGATATGCCGTGTAAATCAGAATGCCCTGTCAGATATTTAACCGACATGTCTTGTTTCATTGACACACTGGCGCGGTGAATCAACGAATTTTGCATTGCGAGCGAACCGTTTAAGCTAGCGGGCATCTGTTAATAGTCCGTTGCGTTTGGCCGAAGGCTTGTCCGAACCGTTATTTCTGATCCAGCACGTGCCAGGAACGGCGCGGGATTGCTCACGACAGGTTGTATTTATGCACCGCAGGAATTTGCTCAAAGCGTCCATGGCCATTGCGGCTTACACCGGTCTTTCGGCCACTGGCCTGCTGGCCACCCGCGCGTGGGCGGCCAATGGCGGCGCCGCCGATGGCGAGGCTCAGGCCTTCGACTTCGAAGCGCTGAAGCGCCAGGCCAAGCAACTGGCTGGCAGCGCCTATCAGGACACCAAACAGGTGCTGCCGCCGACCCTGGCGACCATGACCCCGCAGAACTTCAATGCGATCCGTTACGACGGCGAGCATTCGCTGTGGAAGGAGAACAAGGGCCAACTCGACGTGCAGTTCTTCCACGTCGGCATGGGCTTCCGTCAGCCGGTGCGCATGTACAGCGTCGACGCCAAGACGCGCACTGCCCGCGAAGTGCATTTCCGCCCGGCACTGTTCAACTATGAAAACACTTCAGTCGACACCCAGCAGCTCAAGGGTGACCTCGGTTTTGCCGGCTTCAAGCTGTTCAAAGCGCCGGAGCTGGATCGTCACGATGTGTTGTCGTTCCTCGGCGCCAGCTATTTCCGTGCGGTAGACGCCACTGGCCAATATGGCCTCTCGGCGCGCGGCCTGGCGATCGACACGTACGCGAAAAAACGCGAAGAATTCCCTGACTTCACCAAGTTCTGGTTCGAGACACCGGACAAGAACGCCACCCGATTTGTGGTGTATGCCCTGCTCGACTCGCCGAGTGCCACTGGCGCCTATCGCTTCGACATTGATTGCCAGGCCGAGCGCGTGGTGATGGAAGTCGATGCGCACATCAATGCGCGCACGGCAATCGAGCAATTGGGCATTTCGCCGATGACCAGTATGTTCAGTTGCGGCACCCACGAGCGCCGCATGTGCGACACCATCCACCCGCAGATCCACGACTCGGATCGTCTGGCGATGTGGCGCGGCAACGGCGAGTGGATCTGCCGTCCGCTGAACAACCCGGCGACCTTGCAATTCAATGCGTTTGCCGACACCGATCCAAAAGGTTTCGGGCTGGTGCAGACCGATCATGAATTCGCCAACTATCAGGACACCGTCGACTGGTACAGCAAGCGTCCGAGCCTGTGGGTCGAACCGACCACGGCGTGGGGCGAAGGCTCTATCGATCTGTTGGAAATTCCTACAACCGGGGAAACCCTCGACAACATCGTCGCGTTCTGGACACCGAAAAAACCGGTGGCTGCCGGCGATTCGCTGAACTATGGCTACAAGCTTTACTGGAGCGCATTGCCGCCAGTGGGTACGCCGTTGGCACGGGTGCACGCGACCCGTTCCGGCATGGGCGGTTTCACCGAAGGTTGGGCCCCGGGCGAGCATTATCCGCCGGTTTGGGCCCGTCGCTTCGCCGTGGACTTCACCGGCGGTGGTCTGGATCGCCTGCCGCAGGGCACCGGGATCGAGCCGGTGGTGACCTGCTCGAACGGCAAGGTGCAGGACTTCAGCGTGCTGGTGCTGGATGACATCAAGGGTTACCGGATCCTGTTTGACTGGTACCCGACCAGTGACAGCGTTGAGCCGGTGGAGCTGCGTTTGTTCATTCGCACCAATGACCGCACGTTGAGCGAGACCTGGTTGTACCAGTACTTCCCGCCGGCGCCGGACAAGCGTAAATACCCTTGAGGGTTCTCTAGCGTCTGATTGAGCCTCATCGCGAGCAGGCTCACTCCTACAGGGGAGATATGTCGTTCACAAAATCAGTGTTCGACGCAGATCAACTGTAGGAGTGAGCCTGCTCGCGATAGCATCCGCCTAGTCAGCACAAAAACACCTTCCAAAAACAAAGCCCCGGCCATCACTGACCGGGGCTTTTTGCTTTATTGCGACTGACTCAATCGCGCAAATCAGACTCATGAATCGGCTGATCACGATGAGTCGCGCGCTGATACTGCGCCGGCCACACCGCTTTGCGCCCGCCCAGATCATCGTCGGCATGCAGCGGCCAGTACGGATCACGCAGCAACTCGCGGGCGAGGAAGATGATGTCGGCCTGACAGGTGCGCAGAATGTGTTCGGCCTGCGCCGGCTCGGTAATCATTCCCACGGTGCCTGTGGCGATGCCTGACTCCTTACGCACACGTTCGGCGAAACGCGTCTGATAACCCGGCCCAACCGGAATTTCCGCGTTGGCCGCTGTCCCGCCCGACGACACATCGATCAGGTCCGCGCCCAACGTGTGCAGGCGTCGCGCCAGCTCTACGGTTTCGTCCGGGTTCCAGCCGTCCTCCACCCAGTCGGTGGCGGATACGCGGACAAACACCGGCAACTCCTCAGGCCAGACCGCCCTCACCGCCTCGGTAACCTGCAGCACCAGCCGAATACGGTTTTCAAAAGAGCCACCATATTGATCGCGGCGCTGATTGCTCAACGGCGAAAGAAACTGATGCAGCAGATAACCATGCGCCGCGTGCACCTCAACCACACTGAAACCCGCCTTCAACGCACGTTTGGCGGCATCGACAAAGGCCTGAATAACGTCGGCGATCTGCCCTTCATCCAGCTGTTTCGGTTGCGTGTGTTGTGGGTCAAAGGCAATCGGTGACGGCCCTACCGGGGTCCAGCCACCATCATCGGGTTTGACGCTGCCATGCTTGCCAATCCACGGCCGATGGGTGCTGGCCTTGCGCCCGGCGTGGGCTAGTTGAATGCCGGCAACCGCGCCCTGAGACGTGATGAAGCGGGTGATGCGTTGCAGCGGTTCGATCTGTTCGTCGTTCCACAGGCCGAGGTCTTCGGCGGTGATTCGCCCATCGGCGGTGACCGCCGTGGCTTCAGTGAATACCAGGCCGGCGCCACCCACCGCGCGGCTGCCGAGGTGCACCAGATGCCAGTCGTTGGCCAGACCGTCGACGCTGGAGTACTGGCACATCGGTGATACAGCGATGCGGTTGGGCAGGGTCAGTTGACGAAGAGTGAAGGGTTCAAGCAGCAGACTCATGGGGCACCTCTCAAATCAGTGGGCAGGCTCCAGGGTTCTGTTTGAATAGTCGACGAGTGACAGGAAAAAGGTGCAGCACCCGCCCCCGCGGGCAAAAAATTCGACAAGACGTCACAAGGCCAATCAAGCAGTGCTTAGAGCCTAGTCGACAACGGGGGATCGGGGGAAATTCAAGAAAAGATCGCAGCCTGCGGCAGCTCCTACAGAGCGCACTTCTATGTAGGAGCTGCCGAAGGCTGCGATCTTTTGATCTTCAGCGCGGTTCGATATGAGCAATCATCAACTGAACGGTCTCATTACCCCGAAACTCGTTAACGTCGAGCTTATAGGCGAGCTCAACCCACTTGATCGTCGGATTCGGCCAGATATCCCGGTCAATCCCAAACGCAATACCGTCCAGTTTCACCGAGCCACACTCGCTCTTCAGCACCACTTTCAAATGCCGTTCACCGACCACCCGCTGTTCGACCAACTGAAACACGCCATGAAACAGCGGCTCCGGGAAGTGCTGCCCCCAAGGCCCGGCGTGACGCAGCGCGCGGGCCAGTTCGAGGTGGAACTCTTCAACCGCCAGCGTGCCATCGGTCAGCATGCGCCCGGTCAGGTCGTCTTCGCGAAGTTGCCTACGCACTTCAGCGTCAAAGGCCTCGGCGAAAAGCGGAAAATTCTCCTGCGGCAAGGTCAGACCGGCCGCCATTGCGTGGCCGCCGTACTTGGCGATCAGGTTTGGATGCTGCGCCGCCACCACGCTCAACGCGTCACGAATGTGGAAGCCCTGCACCGAACGGCCCGAGCCTTTGAGCAAACCATCACCGGCATCAGCAAAGGCAATGGTCGGACGGAAGTAACGCTCTTTCATCCGCGACGCGAGAATACCGATCACGCCCTGGTGCCATTCCGGATCGAACAGGCACAGACCAAACGGCATCGACTCCACCGGCAAGTCCTTGAGCTGCGCCAGCGCTTCACGCTGCATGCCCTGCTCGATGGATTTACGATCCTGGTTCATGCCGTCGAGTTGCGCGGCCATTTCCCGGGCCAGATTGGCGTCGCCGGTCAGCAGGCACTCGATGCCCAGACTCATGTCATCCAGCCGTCCGGCGGCATTCAGCCGCGGGCCGACGATGAAACCGAGATCGGTGGAGGTAATGCGTGCAGCGTCACGCTTGGCGACTTCAAGTATCGCTTTGATGCCCGGCCGTGCGCGACCAGCGCGAATTCGTTCGAGGCCCTGATGCACCAGAATCCGGTTATTGGCGTCCAGCGGCACCACGTCAGCGACGCTGCCCAGCGCCACCAGATCAAGCAGTTCGCCAATGTTCGGCTGCGGCTTGTTCTCGTACCAGCCGAGGCTGCGCAAACGCGCGCGCAACGCCATCAGCACATAAAAAATCACCCCGACGCCGGCCAGCGCCTTGCTCGGGAACTCGCAACCGGGCTGGTTCGGGTTGACCAGCGCATCAGCCAGTGGCAGTTCATCGCCGGGCAAGTGGTGATCGGTGATCAGCACTTTCAGGCCATGGCGTTTGGCGGCAGCCACGCCTTCGACGCTGGAGATGCCGTTGTCCACGGTGACCAGCAAATGCGGCTCGCGGGTCATCGCAACTTCGACGATTTCCGGAGTCAGGCCATAGCCATATTCAAAGCGGTTCGGTACCAGATAATCGACATGTGCTGCACCGAGCAGACGCAAGCCAAGCATGCCAACAGTGCTGGCCGTCGCACCGTCCGCATCGAAGTCACCGACGATGAGGATGCGCTGGCGCTGTTCCAGCGCCGTCACCAGCAGGTCCACCGCTGCGTCGATGCCCTTGAGTTGCTGGAACGGGATCAACCGCGCCAGACTCTTGTCCAGCTCTGCCTCGGATTGCACGCCCCGCGCCGCATACAGGCGGGTCAGCAGCGGCGGAATATCACCGAGAAAAGGCAGAGTTTCGGGCAGTTGACGAGGTTCGATACGCATGGGGTGACGGAGACTTCTCTTTAATACGGGGGATTAATCAGTTGAGGGCGCAGGATCAGCCGCGCTCACCTTGCAGCCATTGCAACTGGACTTCGTGCTGACCACGGTCGTCGGTGACGAAGATCGTCCCTTCGCTGATCATCACGTCCCACTTGATGACGCGGGGCATGTCCTTGGCCAGGATTTCCAGCACTTCTTGCGGGACTGCTGCGATGTTGACGTTCTTCAGGTTCTTGATCGCCGGGATCACTTTGGTTTCCCAAACGCGCAGGCTGCCGTAGGCCAGCAGGCTGGTACGTTCGGTACGACGCGAGCACCAGGTCAGACGGTCGGCGTCTGGCTGGCCGACTTCGATCCAGTGCAGAACACGGTCGTCCAGGCTCTTTTCCCACAGCGCAGGTTCATCCACGTCTGACAGACCACGGCCGAACGACAACTGCTCGTTGTACCAGAGGGCGTAGGCCAGCAGGCGCACCGTCATGCGCTCTTCGGTTTCCGAAGGGTGACGGGCGATGGTCTGCTTGACGCTCTCGTAGACACTGCGGTCGAGGTCGGTGAGGTTCAGTTCAAATTTGTAGGTAGTGGACGGCTGGGCCATGAACGGGCTTCTTGATACGAGGAAAGTCGGCAAGTCTAACCGATGCGGTAGGCAATCATCGAATTGATGGCGATCAAGCTGCGGCGTCTGACAGCCGGCTATGTTAAAACGCTGTATCCGTTCCGCCTTGTCCTACAGGATTTCGCATGCCGTTCACCAGCAAACCGCTCTCGGGTCTGAAAGTCATTGAATTGGGTACATTGATTGCCGGGCCGTTTGCCTCGCGCATTTGCGGCGAGTTCGGCGCCGAAGTGATCAAGATCGAGTCGCCAGACGGCGGTGATCCCTTGCGCAAATGGCGAAAACTGTACGAAGGCACGTCGCTGTGGTGGTTCGTTCAGGCGCGCAATAAAAAGTCGCTGACGCTGAACCTCAAACACCCTGACGGCTTGGCGATCCTGAAAAAACTGCTCAGCGAAGCCGACATCCTCATCGAGAACTTCCGCCCCGGCGTGCTGGAAAAGCTTGGCCTGAGCTGGGAAACCCTGCACGCCTTGAACCCGAAACTGGTGATGGTGCGCCTTTCCGGTTTCGGCCAGACCGGGCCGATGAAGGATCAGCCGGGCTTCGGTGCGGTGGGCGAGTCCATGGGCGGTTTGCGCTACATCACTGGTTTCGAGGACCGTCCGCCGGTGCGCACCGGCATTTCCATCGGCGATTCGATAGCTGCGCTGTGGGGCGTGATCGGTGCGCTGATGGCGCTGCGTCATCGCGAGGTCAACGGTGGCCTCGGCCAAGTCGTCGATGTGGCGCTGTATGAAGCGATTTTCGCAATGATGGAAAGCATGGTGCCGGAGTTCGACGTGTTCGGTTTTATCCGCGAGCGCACCGGCAACATCATGCCCGGGATTACGCCCTCTTCGATTCACACCAGCGCTGACGGCAAGCATGTGCAGATCGGCGCCAACGGTGATGCGATCTTCAAACGCTTCATGCTGATCATCGGTCGCGAAGACCTCGCCAACGATCCGACACTGGCCAGCAACGACGGGCGCGATAATCGCCGCGACGAACTGTATGGCGTGATTGATCGCTGGGTCAATTCGCTGCCGCTGCAAAGCGTGCTCGACCTGCTCAATCAGGCCGAGGTACCGGCCAGCAGGATCTTCAGTGCCGAGGACATGTTCAACGATCCGCAGTACCTGGCCCGAGAGATGTTCCTGCACGCCAAACTGCCCGACGGCAAAGATTTCAAGATGCCGGGCATTGTGCCGAAACTCTCTGAGACACCGGGCAGTTCAGAATGGGTCGGACCGCAACTGGGTGAACACAATGCGCAGGTACTTCACGACCTTGGCTACGACGAGAGACAGATCGCCAAGCTGCGTGAAGACGGAGCCATCTAAGCTGAAGCGCCGGCAGACATCGCACGCCAACCGCGCCCACCATTGGTGGACGTGGCGGCTGTTCGGCCTATTGTTTTTACTCGCCCTGTCGACCGGAGCGCAGGCGAAACCGACGCTGATCTGGCTGCTGCGAGACTTGCCGCCGCTGACCATTTTCGAAGGCCCGAAAAAGGGCCAGGGTGTGATCGACCAACTGATGCCGTTGCTGATCGCCGGCATGCCGCAGTACGAACACACGCTGATGCGGGTCAATCGCGCCCGTGGTCTGCAGATGCTCCACGAAAACCCGTTTGCCTGTGACCCCGCGCTGCTGTGGAACAAGGAGCGCGCGCAGTGGGTCGCGTATTCGATCCCGGCAATTCGCGCCGTGAGCAACGGCCTAGTGGTGCGCCAGCAAGATCGCTCGGTGCTCGAACCGTATCTGGTCGACGATGAAGTGGATCTGTCGGCGCTGCTGGCCGATACGGAACGCAAAGTCGGTGTGGTGGCGGAACGCAGCTACGGTGAGTTCATCGACACCCTTTTGCATCAAGCGCCCAGCGGTGCGCTGACGGCGCATTACGGCAACGATGCGCTGACCAATCTGCTGTCGATGCAGCGTCTCGGGCGGTTGCAGGTGGTGTTGGGCTATTGGCCGGAGATTCGCTATCAGGCGAAACAGGCACAGATCAATGAAGATGAACTGGAGTTCTATCCGATTCAGGGCAACGGCAAGTATCTGTCAGGCTACGTCGCCTGTTCCGACACCACGCAGGGCCGCCAGGCCATCAGCGAGATCAATCATCTGCTGCGCACCCTGCCGCATGAACACCTGAACCAGCTCTACGCCGCATGGCTGGACCCTGACAGACGTGAGGATTATCTGGAACAGGCCCGCACATTCTTCGAACGCCAAGCCGCGCAGTAGGCAAATCGCAGACAAAAGAAACCCCGAGAAGTGGGGAGACGACTCGGGGTTAAACGTGGCCTACATAAAGACCCGTAGCAGCAAGCGACAAGCACCGGAGCACAATGCTTGATCCTGCTGTTACGTGGTCTGACTGACAGGGATGCAGGAAGGTTCCCACAAAAAATATTTCATCTTTACAGCGCCGCACGTTTGTCCAGTGCTGCGTTGCGCAAGGCCGCGATCACACAAGGCTCCAGCCGTCCTTCAGCGATCAGAACGTCGCGGTGCAAGCCGTCAACGACATCGGTCAACTGACGCTTGTCGGTCAGTTGTGCCTGATTGAATTCGCGTTCCACCACGATGGCGCCATGACTGTTCTTCAAGGTCACCAGGCATTCGCCATGGGAACCGCTTGGAGACAACGAAACCTGATACGGGCTCAGAGCCTCACCGAGCAATAGACTGATACTTTCCATCTCGATCTCCACTCAATAGTCCGAAAACTGTGTGCCTGGGGCGTGTTCACAATAAATGACCACCGGCCCGAGAAGAAAGTTCTGCATACCGACTGCCCCGTTCCTGGAGTGTCACCGGTCTGTCAGAGCATGCACGCCGAAGATGACAGAAAAATAACCGTCCCCGTCAAACCCGCACGGGTGGCGAAGCGGCGATCACGTAGCTGTCGAGCAAACCGCGCATCAGTACCGCCGACACTGGGGTTTGCAGGCGACCCAACAGCCGCATTCTATGCTCGCTCAGCAAGGGTTCGAGATCGTTCAGCAGGCTTGGCGCGACCGTTCCCAGCAGGATCAGCGCGCGTGCCTCCTGCTGAACCGCCAGATGATGGATCAGCGCCAGGCCATCGCCGCCCTTGAGCTGCGGATCGCAAATGGCGATATCGACCACGCCGCGATGGCCCAGTGAAGACAGGGCCGAGGCCAGCGACGGCGCCGTCAGTACGTCATAGATACCAATGGCATTGAGCATTTGATGCAATGCCATCAGTTGGAACGGATTGGGTTCAAGTATCAGGACTTTAAGCGAGCGCATAAGCGGCCTCTGAAGCGACAATCGCGGACTCTCACCGCAGTGGTTGTCACTCTAGGGCAGCAGTCCTAAGCCTCCCATCGGAAAAGTAGCCGCGTCATATAGGACATTTCCCATCTTCAATGCGGACATCGGCACCCACTCTCTGTCCGACGCTGGGTGATGTCTGTCCAACCGCCCAAAAGCCCACGCAATTTGCCATCAGCACTGTAAAACGGCACCGTCCATTGATAGACCTCACGGGTGCCATTCTTGAACTGCAATCGCCGTTTGCTGAAACGCGACTTGCGCGTGCGCAACTGCACCATGAACTCATCGTGCAACATCAGCGCCGTGGCTTCAGGCAACGCGTTGACTTCAATCAGCAGCCGCCCCAGCACCTGATCCAGTCGAACCGAGAGCGCTTCCTCATAGCTACGATTGCACATGATCAGCCGCCCTTGCAGATCACGGACAAACACCGGATCAGGCATGGAGTCGATCAATGCATGCTGAAATGCTAGTTGATCGCCCAGATCTTTTTCCGCCGTGCGCCGCAGCTTGATCACGGCGGTCAGACGCCGATTCCATATCAGCGACAGCAGGCCGAACACGCCAAGCCCACCCATGCCCCAGCAACCCCATTCAAGCATCTGCTGCCAGACTGACGGCACGGGCGCCGGTGCAATACCTTCCAGCCATTTCAGGCGGATGGCCCGCAATTCGGCTGCGGGAAACGCCTCAAGGGCCTTGTTGAGAATACTCAGGAGCACAGGCATGCCTTTGCGCACGGCCAGGTTATCCGCTTCCCATTTGCCCTCAACCAGACCTCCGACCTTGAGCAAACCCAGCGGGTAAAGCTGCGCGCCAATTTCGTTTTCGATGGTGGCGTAGGCTTCACCGCTTTCAACCAGCGCCCGCGCCTCGGCGTAGGTCTTGACCGAGCGAATCTCGATCAAGGGGAAGTCACGCCTGATCATGTCTTCCAGCGCATGCCGGGCCGGTAGCACCAGCACCCGTTTGCTCAACTGCTCGAAGGCATCCAGCCGAGGTGCGTCAGCGCGTCCAACAAACACCCAGCCCGCGCCACCGAACGCGTGGCTGTAATCCAGGAATGCCTTGCGCTCCTCGCTCATCGCCAGGGTCGTACTGATATCGGCCGCGCCGCTCTCCAGTCGTTCGAGCATGTGATCGGTGGAAAACGATTCCTGATGCACAAACCGCAACCCGGTCATCGCCGTCACACGCTTGAGTACATCGTTGTTCAAGCCGCTCCACTGCCCGTGCTCATCCTGGAACAGATACAACGGGTACTGCACCGACGTGACCGTCACCTCGGGGTTGTCGCGAATCCATTGACGCTCGTGTGCGGCCAGTTCGATGGGCTGGACTTTGCCGGCCACGGCCTCGTCATGCAGCGCCAGTTGCGCCGCCTCACTGCTGCGCATCAAGGCCAGTAATGCGAACAAGAACAGCCCAGCCAGTGCCGGTTTCAAACCTCTATAAAACAGCATTGCCACTTCCTTCGTGATCGACTCACCCGTCCTTCGTGGGTGAAAACCCGAGCAGTGTGGCAGCAGAAACAAAAAAGCCCGTCAGGAGACGGGCTTCAAAATGTGACAGCTTTTACTGGCTTAAAGCGGCTTGCCGCGGTTGCCATGCTGGCTGACAAAGGCTTGCACGGCTTTCAGCTCGTTTGGCAGAACGGTGCAACGCTCGTTTCGCTCAAACAAATCAGAAAGATGTGCAGGTAGTTCGAGCGCTTTTCCTACACCGGCCTTCTCTACCGCATCCGGGAATTTCACCGGGTGTGCGGTGCCGAGAATTACCATCGGGATATCGAGGCTACGACGGCATTCGCGTGCAGCCTTGACGCCGATGGCGGTGTGCGGATCCAGCACTTCGCCAGTCTGCTCGTAGACTTCGGCAATGGTTTCGCAAGTCTGCGCGTCATCCACGGCCAGCGAGTCGAACAGTTTGCGCGCTTCGGTCCAGCGTTCTTGTTCGACGCTGAAACCGCCGCCCTGCTTGAACGAATCCATCAGACCGGCGATTGCCGCGCCGTTGCGACCGTGCAGGTCGAACAGCAGGCGCTCGAAGTTCGACGAGACCATGATGTCCATCGACGGCGACAGCGTGGCGTGCAGGGTTTCCTTGACGTACTGATTGCCGCTCATGAAGCGGTGCAGGATGTCGTTGCGGTTGGTGGCGACGATCAACTGGTTGATCGGCAGGCCCATGTTGCGGGCCAGGTAGCCGGCGAAGATGTCGCCGAAGTTGCCGGTTGGTACCGAGAACGACACCGAACGCGCCGGGCCGCCCAGTTGCAGCGATGCGTGGAAGTAGTAAACGATCTGGGCCATGATCCGCGCCCAGTTGATCGAGTTCACCGCCACCAGGCGCGTGCCTTTGAGGAAGCTCTGGTCGGCGAAGCTCGCCTTGACCATTTCCTGGCAGTCATCGAAATTACCTTCGATGGCAATGTTGTGGATATTCTCGCCGAAAATCGTGGTCATCTGTCGGCGCTGCACTTCGGACACACGGTTGTGCGGGTGCAGGATGAAGATGTCGACGTTTTCGCAGTGCTTGCAGCCTTCGATGGCGGCCGAACCGGTATCACCGGAAGTGGCGCCGACGATCACTACGCGCTCGCCGCGTTTTTCCAGCACATAGTCGAGCAGACGACCGAGCAATTGCAGGGCGAAGTCCTTGAACGCCAGGGTTGGACCGTGGAACAGCTCCATGACCCATTCGTTGCCGTTCAGCTGACGCAGCGGCGCCACGGCGCTGTGCGAGAACACGCCGTAGGTTTCTTCGAGAATCTTTTTGAAATCGGCGTCCGGAATGCTGCCGGTGACGAACGGGCGCATCACCCGGAAGGCCAGCTCGTGATACGGCAGGCCGGCCCAGGAAGCGATCTCTTCCTGGGTGAAACGTGGCAGGTTTTCCGGAACGTACAGACCGCCGTCGGTCGCCAGACCGGCCAGCAGGACCTCTTCGAAATTCAGGGCCGGTGCCTGGCCGCGGGTACTGATATAACGCATAAGGGCAAACCTTCGGTTTGAGCTACAAGCTGCAAGCTGCAAGCTACAAGTGAAAAGCGGCTCTGCTTTTACTTGCAGCTTGAAGCTGGAAACTTGCCGCTGCTGTTAATTCAAGTGTTCGACGCGGATCCGTACAACCGGACCATTCACGCCGGCCAGCGCTTCGAGGGCGGCGATGGCATCGTTGATGCGCTGTTCCACGACACGGTGGGTCAGCAGGATCATCGGCACCAGACCGTCGTGTTCCTCGACTTCCTTCTGCATGATCGACTCGATGTTGATGCCGCGCTCCGAGAGGATGCTCGCCACCTGAGCGAGTACGCCCGGATGGTCCTTGGCCTGAATGCGCAGGTAATAAGCGCTTTCGCAGGCTTCGATCGGCAGGATCGGATGGGCCGACAGCGAGTCTGGCTGGAAGGCCAGGTGCGGCACGCGGTTTTCCGGATCGGAAGTCATGGCGCGAACCACGTCGACCAGATCGGCGATCACCGACGAAGCAGTTGGCTCCATGCCAGCGCCAGCGCCGTAGAACAGCGTCGAGCCGGCAGCGTCACCGTTGACCATTACCGCGTTCATCACGCCGTTGACGTTGGCGATCAGGCGATCAGCCGGGATCAACGTCGGGTGCACGCGCAACTCGATGCCGGCGGCAGTGCTGCGCGCCACACCGAGGTGCTTGATGCGATAGCCCAGCGCTTCGGCGTAGTTGACGTCAGCGGTGGTCAGCTTGGTGATGCCTTCGGTGTAAGCCTTGTCGAATTGCAGTGGAATGCCGAAGGCGATGGAGGCCAGAATCGTCAGCTTGTGCGCGGCGTCGATGCCTTCAACGTCGAAGGTCGGATCGGCTTCGGCGTAACCCAGTGCCTGAGCTTCGGCCAACACGTCTTCGAAGGTACGGCCCTTCTCGCGCATTTCGGTAAGGATGAAGTTACCGGTGCCGTTGATGATCCCGGCGACCCAGTTGATGCGGTTGGCGGACAGGCCTTCACGGATCGCCTTGATCACCGGAATGCCACCGGCCACGGCCGCTTCGAACGCCACGATCACGCCTTTCTCGCGAGCCTTGGCGAAAATTTCATTACCGTGAACGGCAATCAGAGCCTTGTTCGCGGTGACCACATGCTTGCCATTCTCGATGGCCTTGAGTACCAGCTCGCGGGCAACGGTGTAGCCGCCCATCAGCTCTATAACGATGTCGATCTCAGGGTTTGTGGCCACTTCGAAGACATCGTTGGTAATCGCAATACCGGTCGTCTGGAACTGAGGCTTTGGCGTGCGCATGGCAATTTGTGCCACTTCGATCCCACGCCCGGCACGACGAGCAATTTCCTCGGCGTTGCGCTGAAGTACGTTGAAGGTACCGCCACCGACGGTCCCTAACCCACAGATGCCTACTTTGACCGGATTCACTGTGAACTCCCCATAAAACGGCCGACGCGGGGTCGGCCGGAAAACAACCGCGTGCTCGCGGCTCTCTATTGATGGCCCGGCGATGTCGCTGCCGGGCCATGATCGTCACGGCTGACCGTGACGATGCGAATTTACTTCGCGCCCAGCGCCAGTTTGGCGACTTGTGGCGCAGGCTGGTAGCCCGGAATCACTTGTCCGTCAGCCAAAACGATGGCCGGTGTACCGTTCACGCCGATCGACTGACCGAGGGCGAACTGTTTGGAAACCGGGTTATCGCATTTGGCGGCCTTGATTTCCTTGCCATCGACCATTTTGTCCATGGCGGCTTTCTTGTCTTTCGAGCACCAAACGGCTTGCAGTTGCTCATCACCCGGCGAGTTCAGACCCTGGCGCGGGAAAGCGACATAGCGCACTTCGATGCCGCGCTTGTTCAGCTCAGGCACTTCGGCGTGCAGCTTGTGGCAGTAAGGGCAAGTGGTGTCGGTGAACACGGTAATGTGCGATTTGGTTTCGCCCACGGCCGGGTACACCACGGTTTCGGCAACCGGAATGGCGTTGATCAGTTTGGAGATGCCCAGGCGTTCGGTCTTCTCGGTCAGGTTGACCGGTTTGCCGTCCTTGAGCTGGAACAGGTAGCCCTGAACGATGTATTGGCCGTCGGCGCTGGCGTAGAGCACGCGGCTGCCCTTGAGTTTGACTTCGTACATGCCCGGCAACGGACTGGCGCTGATGCTTTCGACCGGAACCTCGAGTTCGAGTTTTTCCAGGCTTTGACGAATGGCTTTGTCGGCCGCGTCATCGGCGACGGCAAAGGTGCTGACCAACGCAATGGCTGCGGCGGCGAAAATCTGGGTCAGACGCATGAGAACTCCTGAAGGCGGACAAATGGAACGATCAGAACGCCCGTGCCGGAACACCGGGTCATAACCGTCCATCGTGCAAACCGGCAAAGCCTAACACATAAGGCCACGGTGGCCGAATGCGCCTGTCGCCATAGATCACACCGCTTTATGTAGGAGCTGCCGAAGGCTGCGATCTTTTGATTTTGTTTTTAAGATCAAAAGATCGCAGCCTTCGGCAGCTCCTACAGGGGGAGGTATGGAGTTAACCTCTCGGGTGGTGTTTGGCGTGCAGGTCCTGCAAGCGGGCGCGGGCAACGTGGGTGTAGATCTGCGTGGTGGAGAGGTCGCTGTGCCCGAGCAGCATCTGCACCACGCGTAAATCCGCGCCGTGGTTGAGCAGGTGCGTGGCAAACGCGTGACGCAAAGTGTGCGGCGACAGCGACTTGCCAATCCCCGCGACCTTGGCCTGATGCTTGATCCGGTGCCAGAAGGTCTGGCGAGTCATCTGCTCACCGCGCTGGCTGGGGAACAACACATCGCTGGGCCGGCCGCCGAGCAGTTCGCGGCGACCATCGCGCATGTAGCGCTCAATCCAGACTATCGCTTCCTCGCCCATTGGCACCAGCCGCTCCTTGCTGCCCTTGCCCATCACCCGCAACACACCCTGACGCAGGTTGACCTGTTCCAGCGTCAGACTGACCAGTTCGGTCACGCGCAGGCCACAGGCGTACAGAACTTCAAGCATGGCGCGGTCACGCTGGCCGATGGCTTCGCTCAGATCCGGCGCTTTAAGCAGCGCCTCGACGTCAGCTTCCGACAGGGACTTAGGCAACGGCCTACCGAGTTGGGGCATATCGACGCGCAACGTCGGGTCGACGCTGATCATCTTTTCCCGCAACAGATAGCGATAAAAGCCACGCACACCGGAGAGAAATCTCGCCGTGGAACGCGGTTTGTAGTTCTGCTCCAGACGCCAGGCCAGATGATCAAGGATCAGCTCGCGGCCTGCATTGATCAGCTCGAGATTTTTCTCCTGCAGCCAGCCATTGAACAGCGCCAGATCGCTGCGATAGGCGCCGCGGGTGTTCTCGGACAGGCCCTTCTCCAGCCATAAAGCGTCGAGGAATTGGTCAATCAGCGGATGGTCGATGGCAGGCATGGGCGCTCAAGACACACAGCCTCAGGGACTGTGCGCAAATGTAGAGTGAACTGTAGGAATGGGCGCTAGTCTTTCATAGCCCGCTATTTCAAGGAACAGGGAGCATCAATGAACGAGCAGCAAATTCTACTGGCATTTGGCGGGATTGGTGCGGCGGCGCTGGGTTGCCAATGGCTGGCCTGGCGCCTGAAGCTGCCAGCGATTCTGTTCCTGTTGCTGACCGGTATTCTGGTCGGCCCGGTGTTGGGCTGGCTCGATCCGCAGGAAATGTTCGGCCCACTGTTGATGCCGCTGGTGTCACTGGCGGTGGCGTTGATTCTGTTCGAGGGCAGCCTGACTCTGCACCTCTCTGAGTGGAAGGAGATCGGCAGCGTCGTCCATCGTCTGGTGACCCTTGGTGCGATTTCGACCTGGATCGTTATCGCGGTGGCTACGCACTTTCTGCTCGGCTTCGACTGGATGCTGGCCATCCTGTTCGGCAGCCTGACTCTGGTCACCGGCCCGACGGTGATCGTGCCGATGTTGCGGGTGGTACGACCGAAAGCCTCGATTGCCAACATTCTGCGCTGGGAAGGCATTGTCATCGACCCGATCGGCGCCCTCCTCGCCGTGGTGGTTTACAGTTTCATTATTGCCAGCGCTGAAGGCCATGGCCTCAAGCAGAGCCTGTTCACTTTTGGCGGCGTGATTGTCTGTGGCGCAGTGTTCGGGATTGTCGGCGGCTGGTTGCTCGGCACAGTGATCCGCCGGCAGTGGCTGCCGGAGTATCTGCATAACCTCGCTTCGCTGGCGGCGGTGCTGGGGATTTTCATTGCCTCCAACGAAGTAATGCATGAATCCGGCCTGCTGGCCGTGACGCTGATGGGCATGTGGCTGGCCAACATGAAGGGCGTGGATGTGCGGCACATCCTGCATTTCAAGGAAAACCTCAGCGTGCTGCTGATTTCCGGGTTGTTCATTTTGCTGGCGGCGCGTCTGGATTTGTACGCGCTGATCGGGCTGGGGCCGCTGGTGTTGATTCTGCTGCTGGTGATTCAGTTGATCGCTCGGCCGCTGAACGTACTGCTCAGCACCGCTGGTTCGAGCCTGAGCTGGCGTGAGCGCGCTCTGCTGTGCTGGATCGCGCCACGCGGGATCGTCGCAGCCGCGGTGTCGGCGATTTTTGCGATTCGTCTGCACGAGGCCGGGCATGAAGGGGCGCTGCTGCTGGTGCCGCTGACGTTCGCGGTGATCATCGGCACGGTGGTGCTGCAGAGTGCGACGGCGCGTCCGTTGGCGCGCTTGCTTAAGGTGGCCGAACCGGCGCCTAGCGGCTTCCTGATCGTCGGCGCCAACGGCCCGGCTCGCGAGTTGGGCAAGTCGTTGCAGCAATTGGGCAGTCGCGTGTTGCTGACTGATTCGAGCTGGGAAAACATTCGTGCGGCGCGCATGGAAGGTCTGCCGACGTACTTCGGCAACCCGGCTTCACAGCATGCCGATGCGCATCTGGATTTGGTCGGGTTGGGGCATTTGCTGGCGCTGTCACCGTCGGGTGAGCTGAATACGTTAGCGGCGATGCGTTTCCGTCATGACTTCGGGCATCAACGTTTGTTCGGGTTGGCCAGTGGGCATGAGAGTCGGCGCAGCGATAAACATCGGGCGAGTCTGGAACACCGGGGTAATCAATTGGGCAGCGAGGCGTTTACCTACGCGAAACTGGCCAGCCAGATGGGCCAGGGTGCCGAGTTGTACAGCACGACGCTGACGGATGGTTTTGGTTGGGAGGATTACCGCGCGCTGCATGGTAATCGTGCGACCTTGCTGTTCATGCGCGATGACAGTGGCTGGGTGCATGTGGTGACGCCGGAGACTACGGTGAGGCCTGGGGCGGGATGGACGCTTCTGGCGCTGATTCAGCCGGAGACTTCCATCGCCTGAACTGACGCCTTCGCGAGCAGGCTCGCTCCCACAGGTTCTGTGCCGGACACAAAAGTTGTGTTCACCCGATCACTGTGGGAGCGAGCTTGCTCGCGAATGGCGCGACTCGATATCAGATCAGGCCGCAAAACCTGGTAGCACCGGCACTGGCCGCTTGTCGTCGTCGATGGCGACAAAGCTGAACTGCCCATGAATCGCCTTCTCGCGGCCATCACAGCTCATGCTCTCGACAAACACTTCCACCTCGACCTTGAGGCTGGTATTGCCGACCTTGATCACCTTCCCGACCAATTCGACGATGGACCCCGCCGGGATCGCGTGATTGAAGTCAATGCGGTCGGTGGACACGGTCACCAGTGGCAAGCGGCAGAAGCGTGTGGCGGTGATGAACGACACTTCGTCCATCCATGCCAGCGCGGTGCCGCCGAACAGAGTGTTGTGGTGGTTTGTGGTCGGCGGGAAGACGGCTTTGGTCACGCGGGTCACCGAGAGTTCGGTGCGGCGTTGGATTTCCTGGTCGCGGGGCTTCATGGCGGTTACTGCTCGTGTGTTTGTCCGCCGGTAAAAGCAAGATCAAAAGATCGCAGCCTTCGGCAGCTCTTACAGGGGAGGAATTTCGGACAACAAAAAAGCAGCCCGTAGGCTGCTTTTTTCTGCATCGGAAGCTGGACTTAAGCCAGTTTTTCCTTGATGCGAGCTGCTTTACCCGACAGGTCGCGCAGGTAGTACAGCTTGGCTTTACGTACGTCACCGCGACGTTTAACAGCCATGCTGTCGATCTGCGGGGAGTAGGTCTGGAAAGTACGTTCTACGCCAACACCGTTGGAGATTTTACGAACGGTGAACGCACTGTTCACGCCGCGGTTACGCTTGGCGATTACAACGCCTTCGAACGCTTGCAGACGGGAACGATCGCCTTCCTTCACTTTCACCTGAACGACAATGGTGTCGCCTGGGGCGAAGGTAGGGATTTCTTTGGTCATCTGCTCTGCTTCGAGTGCAAGGATGATTTTGTTGGTCATGCTGTGCTCCTAAGGTAAATCGTTCGATCTACCATCGATACGTTGTTAACTATCGTCCCGCTCGCGGATGTATTCCTCGAGCAGCTTCTTCTCTTCTCCAGAAAGCGAGCGGCTTTCCAGAAGATCGGCGCGTCGTTCAAAGGTCCTACCAAGGGACTGCTGTAAACGCCAACGCCGGATATGCGCGTGATTGCCACTCAGCAACACGTCGGGAACACGCTGATCCGCATACACCTCAGGTCGGGTGTAGTGCGGGCAATCCAGCAGACCATCCGTAAAGGAATCTTCCTCGGCGGAATCCGCATGCCCTAAAGCTCCAGGCAGCAGTCGTGTAACCGCATCGATCAGGACCATCGCCGGCAGCTCGCCGCCAGACAGTACATAGTCGCCAATCGACCACTCTTCATCGACATGAGCTTCAATAAAACGCTCGTCAATGCCTTCATAGCGGCCGGCAATCAGGATCAATGCATCCGATTGTGCCAACTCGCGTACCGCCGACTGAGTCAGTTGACGGCCTTGGGGGGACAGGTAAATCACCTTCGCCGCCTCCCCGGCTGCTGCCTTGGCCTGAACCAGAGCATCTTCCAGGGGCTTGATCTTCATCACCATGCCCGGACCACCGCCAAACGGGCGATCGTCCACAGTGTGATGCCGATCCGTCGTGTAATCCCGCGGGTTCCAACAGGTCAGCTGCAAGAGCCCCTGTTTGACCGCTCGACTGGTGATGCCGTAGTCGCCGATGGCGGAAAACATCTCGGGAAACAAACTGATCACTTCTACGCGCAAGTTAGCCACGCTTAGAAGTCCGCGTCCCAATCCACCTTCATCTCGCCCGCGGCCAGATCGACTGCCAACACACATTGCGCCGTATAGGGCAACAAGCGTTCGCGATCATCCAGGCTGCCAGCGCAAGGCTTGACGACCATTACATCATTGGCGCCGGTTTCCAGAAGATGATCGACTTTCCCGAGCAATTGCCCCAGTTGATCGATGACCTTCAGACCTTCCAGCTGGTACCAGTAGTACTCGCCGTCGGTCAATTCAGGGAACAGGTTGCGCGGCACGCAGATCTCATAACCGGCCAGAAGACGAGCTTCTTCACGATCATCAAGACCCTTGAGCTTGGCGACCAGGAACTTATCGCTCCCGCGTCCACTGACCAGCTCGACCTGTTTGACATTGCCTTCGCGCTTGAGCGTCCAGGTTTTGTACTGCAACAGGTTTTCAGTCGGATCAGTAAAGGAATAAACCTTCACTTCGCCGCGAACGCCATGAACAGAATAAATTTTGCCAATAACGATCAAATCATCGGCAACAGCAGGCGTCGCGTTCATATTGCTCAGGCCGCAGCCTTTGCAGATTCCTTCAGCAACTGAGCAACACGCTCAGAAGGCTGTGCACCAACGCTCAGCCAGTAGGCTACGCGCTCTTGGTTCACGGACAGACGGATTTCCTGACCACGTGCAACAGGGTTGAAGAAACCAACCTGTTCTTTGTGGGAGCCGTCACGCGGGTTACGCGAGTCGGTTACGGTCAGGTGATAAAACGGGCGCTTTTTGGAGCCGCCAAGGGCAAGACGGATTGTTAGCATGTGAACATCGTTCCTGTAGTCGGTGCTGCAAATCTAAATGCACAGCGGGCATGGGTGCCCGAAAGGCCGCATATTCTAAGGAATATCCGGACTTTTGCAAATGACTTTTTCCGGCGCCTATGGCATGCCGTGCAGATCTGCATATAGAGCCGTCGATGAAAACGGCCAGTCAGCTCCCGCCGAGTGCGGGTTTGCTGTTGATCCTGCGTCCTTGCAGGGTCTGCGCCGGTGCGACGACCGGCGCGGATTCTAGTGTCCCGTCTCACCCATTTCGCTCACTTTTGGCGAGTGACTGATGCCCTCAAGCAAGGCGCCGCGACGAGTCATAGCCCGCTATGGCGAGGAGCGGCAACGCAGCATGAGGGCATCAGACGCCGCCATAAGTGAGCAGAATGGGTGAGACGGGACACCTTACATCTTTGGCATGCCGCCGCCGGGCAACATTCCGCCCATGCCGCGCATCATTTTCGCCATTCCGCCCTTGGCGGTGAATTTCTTCATCATCTTCTGCATCTGCTTGTGCTGCTTGATCAAGCGGCCGATGTCCTGCACCTGAGTACCGGAACCCATGGCGATACGGCGTTTGCGCGAACCGCTGATCAGCTCAGGGTCGCGGCGCTCGGCCGGGGTCATGGAGTTGATGATGGCTTCCATCTGCTTGAATTGCTTCTCTGCGGCGTTCTGGGCATTGCCCATTTGCGACAGGTTGACGCCGCCGATACTCGGCAGTTTGTCCATGAGGCCGCCGAGGCCGCCCATGTTCTTCATCTGTTGCAGCTGATCGCGGAAGTCTTCGAGGTCGAAGCCCTTACCCTTCTTCAGCTTCTTGGCCAGCTTGTCGGCCTTGTCTTTGTCGAGGGTCGCTTCAGCCTGTTCGATCAGGCTGAGCACGTCGCCCATGCCGAGAATCCGCGAGGCGATACGCTCAGGGTGGAACGGATCGAGCGCTTCGCTCTTCTCGCCCATACCGATGAACTTGATCGGCTTGCCGGTGATGGCGCGCACCGACAGGGCGGCACCGCCACGGGCGTCGCCGTCGACCTTGGTCAGGATCACACCGGTCAGCGGCAGCGCATCACCGAAGGCCTTGGCCGTGTTAGCGGCATCCTGACCGGTCATGGCGTCGACCACGAACAGAGTCTCGACCGGGTTGATCGCGGCGTGCAGCGCCTTGATCTCGCCCATCATCTCTTCGTCGATGTGCAGACGACCGGCGGTGTCGACGATGACTACGTCGATGAATTTCAGTTTGGCTTCTTTAATAGCTGCGGTGGCGATGTCGACCGGCTTCTGGCTCAGGTCGGACGGGAAGAACGTCACGCCGATGTCGTTGGCCAGGGTTTCCAGCTGTTTAATAGCAGCAGGACGGTAAACGTCCGCCGACACGACCATGACCGACTTCTTCTTGCGCTCTTTAAGGAAGCGCGCCAGTTTACCAGCGGTAGTGGTTTTACCGGCACCCTGCAGACCGGCCATCAGAATGACGGCGGGCGGCACGGCGCTCAGGTTCAAATCTTCGTTGGCTGCGCCCATCAGGCTTTCGAGTTCGGCCTGGACGATCTTCACGAACGCCTGGCCCGGCGTCAGACTGCGCGACACCTCGGTGCCGACAGCGCGTTCCTTGACCGAATTGACGAAGTCCTTGACCACCGGCAGGGCGACGTCGGCTTCGAGCAACGCCATGCGCACTTCACGCAGGGTGTCTTTGATGTTGTCCTCGGTCAGCTTCGCCTTGCCGGTGACATGGCGCAGCGTCTGCGAGAGACGGTCGGTTAAGTTTTCAAACATTGCGCGATCCTTTCAGGCCCTGTGTAGACCGGGATAATGGCGGCCCAGACCGGAATCAACATGTGCTCGGCGAGCCTGCCGCGTGGGCAGGTCGCGGATTATAGCGAAGACTGCGGCTGGCGGACACCTCGCTGTCAGCTTCCTGAGTCTTTCGTGCCATGGCGGTTCTATGCCAAACTCAGCCCCTTTCGGGCCTGCCTAACAGGATTTATGCTCCCCTTGTCACCCAGTTTATTGACCACCCTCGCCGCCGCCCTTCTGTATGCCGCTGCGACCCTTTATCAGAGCACTCGTCTGGCCACTGGCGCCAAGGCGAACAAACGTCTGCTGGTTAGCCTCGGCGCTTTCGCCGTGGTGGCCCACGCAGCCAGCCTGCTCACCCACTTGCTGACACCAATCGGTCTGGGCCTGGACTTCTTCAGCGCCTCCAGCCTGATCGCGGCGGCGGTGATCGCCCTGACGCTGATCGCCTGCTCGCGTATTCCGGTGGAAAACTTGCTGGTGCTGCTGTTCCCGCTGGGCGCAATTACCGTGCTGCTGGCGCAGTTCGCGCCGACCGGCACGGTGCAGATCATCGATGAAGAGCCAGGCATCCTCGCGCATATTCTGTTGTCGATCCTCGCCTACGGCATGTTCACCATTGCGGTGTTCCAGGCCTTGTTGCTGCTGGTGCAAGACCACCAGCTCAAGCACAAGCACCCGTCCGGGCTGATCAAGAACTTCCCGCCACTGCAAACCATGGAAAGCCTGTTGTTCGGCTTCCTCTGGGCCGGCTGGACGCTGCTGTCGCTGTCGCTGATTTCCGGCTGGCTGTTCGTCGAGAACCTGTTCGCCCAGCATCTGGTGCACAAGACCCTGCTGGCGTGCCTGGCCTGGATCGTCTTCAGCGTGTTGTTGTGGGGCCGCAACCGTCTCGGCTGGCGCGGTCACAAGGCGATTCGCTGGACCCTCGCCGGTTTCTGCCTGCTGATGTTGGCGTATTTCGGCAGCAAACTGGTTCGTGAATACATCCTGCACATCTGACGGGCGGCATAAATGGACGGTTTGCCCATAGGGCCGATGCTCGCGGTATTTGTCCTGCTGATTTTATGGTCAGGGCTGTTTACCGCCGTCGAAATCGCGCAGCAGCACCTGCTCGCGCAACGCACCGCCTCGCGCGCCAGCGATAAACCGCTGGCGAAGCTGAGCTTCCCGCTCGACAGCCTGATTCTCTGTAACACCTTGTGCCGTGCGCTCGCCATGGTGATTGCGACGCTGCTGGCGATTTTTCTCTGCGAAGAAAACGGCCCGTGGGCAGCGTGCCTCGGTGCTGGCGCAATCCTGCTGGTGTTTGCCGATTACTTTCCACGTACCGTCGCCCAACGCTATCCCGATGCGGTGCTGGCGTTCGGCAATACCTTGCTGGCGGTGCCGCTGAAGATTGTTTATCCGTTTGCCTGGTTGTTCAGCCGCATCAGTGGCCTGCTGATGCGGCCGTTTGTGCGCAAGGCTCAAGTCGTACAGCAAAGTGAGGATGACTCACCTGCTGACCGTTACGACGATCCGGAGCACCCGGTTCACGCACACCCGGTTTCGGGGATTCATGCGCTGGACAACATTACGGTCAATGACATTCTGGTGCCGCGCAGTGACGTCGACGGTATCAACCTCGACGATTCGATCGACGAGATCATCGAACAGCTGCGCCACAACAAGCGCACCCGCCTGCCGGTGTTCCACAGCGATATCAACCAAGTTGAAGCAGTGCTCAACACCCGGCAGATCCGACATTTGCTGAACAATGGCGATCTGACCCGCGAGGCGCTGCTAGCGGCCAGTTACGAGCCTTACTTCGTGCCGGAAAGCACACCGCTGCAACTGCAACTGCTGAATTTCCACAAGCAGCAGCGGCGCCTCGGCATGGTGGTCGACGAATACGGCGAAGTCCTCGGTGTCGTCACGCTGGAGGATATTCTCGAAGAAATTGTCGGCGAGTTCGAAAGCGAGCACAGCATCGATAATCCGCACATTCATCCGCAGTCTGATGGCCGCATGGTGATTGACGGTGCCGCTTCGATCCGCGAGTTGAACAAGTGCCTGGGCTGGCATTTGCCGAGCGATGGTCCGAAAACGCTGAATGGTCTGGTGACCGAGGCGTTGGAGACTATTCCGGAAAGTGCGGTTTGCTTGAAGATCGGGCGTTATCGCCTGGAGATTCTTGAGACTGAAGAGAACCGGGTTAGCAAAGTGCTGATTTGGCATACCTCTTCTGTGCCTGCTTTGGTGCCTGCCAGGTAAAAGATCAAAAGATCGCAGCCTTCGGCAGCTCCTACCCCGCGATCTTTGCTCTTGTTTGATTGTTAGCCCCCTTCCTATAATCGAGGCGCTTACCCAAGCGCCGCCGAGCCTCGTGCTTACCCCGCACCCAACAGGTTTCGGCCATTTCCGCTGTACTCCGGCGACTGTTTCTACCTGAAACAGCGACCGCGCCTCATCCCACATCCCTGGGTGTTCGACCATAATAATTCGCTCCAATGGAGCTCATGACTGTCAGGGATCACCGCATGACGACCAGTACCGCTTTCAGCGACTCCGCGCCTGCCCAACCGACCAACTCCGCTACCCGCGTGGCCACGGCGAGTTTTATCGGCACCGCGATCGAGTTCTACGACTTCTATGTTTACGCCACGGCTGCTGCGCTGGTGATCGGTCCGGTGTTCTTTCCGCAGACCTCCGGCACCGCACAGATGCTTTCGGCGTTTCTGACCTTTGGCATTGCCTTCCTCGCCCGACCGCTGGGCTCGGCGTTGTTCGGCCATTTTGGTGACCGTATCGGGCGCAAATCGACACTGGTCGCATCCTTGCTGTTGATGGGCGTGTGTACGACGCTGATCGGCGTGCTGCCGGGTTACACCACGATTGGTGCGTGGGCACCGATTCTGCTGTGCGTGCTGCGCTTCGGGCAGGGGCTGGGATTGGGCGGTGAATGGGGTGGCGCTGCCCTCCTCGCCACGGAAAATGCGCCAAAGGGCAAACGCGCGTGGTTCGGCATGTTCCCGCAGCTTGGACCTTCGATTGGTTTTCTCGCGGCCAACGGTTTGTTCCTGACCTTGGCCATGACCCTCGATGACGAGCAATTCCGTAGTTGGGGCTGGCGCATTCCGTTCCTGCTCAGCGCGGTGCTGGTGATGGTCGGCCTCTATGTGCGCCTGAAACTCCACGAAACGCCAGTTTTCGCCAACGCCATCGCCCGTCAGGAGCGGGTAAAAATCCCGCTGGTCGAGCTGTTCAGCCAGTATTGGGCACCAACGTTGCTGGGCGCGGCAGCGATGGTGGTGTGCTATGCGCTGTTCTATATCTCGACGGTGTTCTCCCTGAGTTACGGGGTTTCCACACTCGGCTATAGCCGTGAAACGTTCCTTGGGTTGCTGTGTTTCGCCGTGCTGTTCATGGCCGCCGCTACGCCACTGTCCGCGTGGGCCAGCGACCGTTACGGGCGCAAACCGGTGCTGATCATCGGTGGCGTGCTGGCAATTCTGTCCGGATTTCTGATGGAGCCGCTGCTGACTCAGGGCTCGACCTGGGGCGTGGCACTGTTTCTGTGCATCGAGCTGTTCTTGATGGGCGTGACGTTTGCGCCGATGGGGGCACTGTTGCCTGAGCTGTTTCCGACCCATGTGCGTTATACCGGCGCTTCGGCGGCGTATAACCTGGGCGGCATTGTCGGGGCCTCGGCGGCGCCGTTCTTTGCGCAGAAACTGGTGGCGATGGGTGGTCTGAGTTATGTCGGCGGGTATGTGTCGGGGGCGGCGGTGCTGAGCTTGATTGCGGTGCTGTGTCTGAAAGAGACGAGGGATAACGATCTGAATCGGGTTGCCTGACAGAAGATCAAAAGCTTCGCGAGCAGGCTCGCTCCCACATTAGGTCTGTGACATACACAGAAACCTGTGGGAGCGAGCCTGCTCGCGAATGTCGCAACTTTACAGTTCTACGACAACAGCCTGAGCAGCGCGGGTCGCCTTGGCACGAGCAGCCTCGATCGACTCATCCCGCGCCAGCGCCACGCCCATGCGACGCTGACCATTCACCTCTGGCTTACCAAACAGACGCAACGCCGTGTCCGGCTCGCTCAACGCAGCGCCGAGGTTGGCGAATGCGGTCTGGGTCGATTGCCCTTCCACCAGAATCACCGCCGAAGCCGATGGCCCGAACTGACGAATCAACGGCACTGGCAGACCCAGAATCGCGCGGGCGTGCAAAGCGAACTGCGACAGATCCTGGGAAATCAGCGTCACCAGACCGGTGTCGTGCGGACGCGGCGACACTTCGCTGAACCATACCTGATCACCTTTGATGAACAGCTCCACGCCGAACAGACCACGGCCGCCCAGTGCCTCGGTTACCGCTTTGGCAACACGCTCGGATTCAGCCAGGGCAATCGGGCTCATGGCTTGTGGCTGCCACGACTCCTGATAGTCGCCCTTCTCCTGACGGTGACCGACCGGTGCGCAGAACGTAGTGCCGCCGATGTGGCGCACGGTCAGCAAGGTGATTTCGTAATCGAAATCGATGAAGCCTTCGATGATCACCCGGCCTTTACCGGCGCGACCGCCCTCCTGCGCGTAATCCCAGGCCTTCTGCACGTCATCGACGCTGCGCAGCAGACTCTGGCCTTTGCCCGACGAGCTCATCACCGGTTTGACGACGCATGGGAAACCCAGGTCTTCGACGGCTTTGCTGTAGTCCTCGAAGGTGTCGGCAAAGTGGTAAGGCGAGGTCGGCAGGTCCAGCTCTTCAGCGGCCAGACGACGGATGCCTTCGCGGTTCATGGTCAGTTGCGCAGCGCGCGCGGTCGGGATCACGGTGAAGCCTTCGGCTTCCAGCTCAACCAGGGTGGCGGTGGCGATGGCTTCGATTTCCGGCACGATGAAGTGCGGCTTCTCGGCTTCGATCACCGCGCGCAAAGCGGCGCCGTCGAGCATGTTGATCACGTGGCTGCGATGGGCAACTTGCATGGCCGGCGCGTTGGCGTAACGGTCAACGGCGATCACTTCAACGCCCAGGCGTTGCAGCTCGATCACCACTTCCTTGCCCAACTCACCACAGCCACACAGCAATACGCGGGTCGCGGTCGGCGACAATGGAGTTCCGATACGGGTCATCTCAGGTCCTCAAAGAAGCGGATCATCGAGGAAAGCAACGCCTGACGCGCTTTCCATGGGGAGAAAGCGCGGCATTTTACATGAACCTGAGGCTTTGGCTTCAGCCGGCGACGGCCTGTTTGCGCTCACGCCAGGCCATGATCAGCCAGACGGCGGTGACACCGGCGAATTTCGACAGCAGAGCAGTAATGATCACCGGCGGCGTCAGCAGGTCGATCATACCGAAGAAGATGAACGTATCGATGGGAATGCTCAGCGCCGAACTGATCCACAAGCGGTCGCGCAATGGGCGCTTGGTGATGCTGAATACCAGCCAGTCGATGCACTCGGAGACCGCGAACGCTGTGGCGCTGGCAAGGGCAATGGAAGGATCGGAGGTGACGTAAGACAGTACCAGCGCCGCCAGCATCGCCACGATCGCGCCGTGACCGAAGCGAGTTTGCACCATGTCGCGCAGCACGAACACCAGACCACCCCAGGCCGACCAGATGATGTCCAGGTGCGGCGCGGTGGAAAAGGCGAAGTTGATCAGCACGACGCTGCTGATGTAGGCGATGAGGAAAATCATGGCGGGCGACCTGGCAGATTGGCGCACAGGTTACTTGACCGGCAAATCAAGAGCTACCCCCTCACCCCAGCCCTCTCCCCAAGGGGCGAGGGGGAAAGGGAGCAGATCGGGGGCTTTTCAAATCCTGAGTCCGACTCGGTATGCCAAGTCGGCGTATAGCGTAAGACACCTCGGTCAGTCCCCTCTCCCCCTGGGAGAGGGCTAGGGTGAGGGCCGTCCCAAGCCGATCACGACTTCGAAGGGATCATCCACACCAACCCACTCGCCTTCGCCCGCTCATGACACAACCCCAACACCACGCGGCGCTCGTCATTGGTCATCCGGCCCCAGCGGGTGATTTCCTCGACCGTACGCTGACAGCCGGTACAGATGTCAGCCTCATCCAGCGCACAAATATTCACGCACGGCGAGGCGACGGGTCTTTCTGGCGTGTTCATTCTTCCTGCTCAACCAGATCGCGGGCATAACGCTGCGAGTTATGCACATAGTGGGCGGCGCTGGCCTCAAGCATCTTCTTCTGCGGCTCGGTCAGCTCTCGCACGACCTTGCCCGGCGAGCCCATCACCAGCGAACCATCGGGAATTTCCTTGCCTTCACCAATCAGCGAATTGGCGCCGATGATGCAGTTCTTGCCGATCTTCGCGCCGTTGAGAATCACCGCGTTAATGCCGATCAGGCTGTAATCGCCGACGGTGCAGCCATGCAGCATCGCATTGTGGCCGATGGTCACGCCGGTGCCGATGGTCAGCGGATAGCCCATGTCGGTGTGCATCACGGTGCCGTCCTGGACGTTGCTGTTCTTGCCGATCAGGATCAGTTCGTTGTCGCCGCGCAGCACGGCGTTGAACCAGACGTTGGCGCCCTCTTCCAGTTTGACCTTGCCCACCAGCACGGCATTGGGGGCGACCCAGCTCTGTGGATGGGTCTCGACACGGGCGTCGCCCAAGCGGTATTTCATCTTGTTTTCCTCAGGGCTCACGGTGAGTGGCCGTTCGAACGACGGCTTCAGGTGTTGATAAAGCTTTTCGGCGGTTGGTGCAGGCTGATCTTGGCGTCATAGAGCAGATTGATCAACTCGACGATCATGATCGCCGTCAGGCCCCAGATCTTGAAATCGCCGTAGCGATAGCTCGGCACGTACCAACTGCGGCCCTGATAGTCGATGCGGTGCGTGTGTTCACGAGGGTCTTTACGGAAGAATTCCAGCGGCACGCTGAAAACGGCAGCGATTTCGGCGTCGTTGGCGCGGTATTCAACAAAGTCGGGAATAACGCCGACATAAGGCGTGACCTTGATGCCGTGCAGGGAAATCAGCGGGCTGAGCGGGCCGATGACTTCGACCAGTCCGGGCGGCAGACCGATTTCTTCCTCGGCCTCTCGCAGCGCGGTAAAAATCAGATCCGGATCTTCCGGATCGCGGCGACCACCAGGGAAGGCGACTTCGCCGCCGTGGGTCGAGAGCCCGCTGGCGCGCAAGGTCAGCAGCAGTTCCGGCTCGTCACTGCGAGTAATCGGCACCAGAACGGCGGCCTCGGGGAAACGTGTATCAGTCTCCAGCGTGCGCGGTGTGTGGTTGCTAACCCTATGCAGTAGCTCGTCCAGCATGAGTGTTCTCGATCAGTGCCTTACCCTGCATCATGCACCAATCATTGCGAGCGCCCAAGCCCCCGAAACCCGTCGTGTCGCGAAACGACAACTTGCCGACCGGCACCGCTGCACGCCAAGATAGGCGCAGCATTCAGGAAGCCCAGCATGAAATTTTGCAGCCACTGCGGTAACCCGGTCACCCAGCGCATTCCCGAAGGCGATTCGCGGCTGCGATTTGTCTGTGACAGCTGTCAGACCATTCACTATCAGAACCCCAATATTGTCGCCGGCTGCGTGCCGACCTGGGGCACCAAAGTGTTGCTCTGCCGTCGCGCCATCGAACCGCGCCTCGGTTACTGGACGTTGCCCGCCGGTTTCATGGAAAACGGCGAGACCATCGAGCAGGCCGCCGTGCGCGAGACTGCCGAAGAAGCCTGCGCCCGGGTGCGCAACCTGAGCATCTATACGCTGATCGACGTACCGCACATCAGTCAGGTGCATGTATTCTTTCGTGCCGAGCTGGTCGATCTGGACTTTGCCGCCGGCCCCGAGAGCCTCGAAGTACAACTATTTGACGAAGCCGACATCCCGTGGGACGAGCTGGCTTTCCGCACGGTGGGGCGTACCTTAGAATGCTTCTTTGCTGATCGGCGTGTTGAGGTGTATCCGGTTCGTTCGGAATCGATTCCGCCGCTTGCTCAGCCTGCCATTACTTGATTTCGTCGCCGGCCAGCCGATAACCCGAGCACGTCTGCACAACACCTATAAATCATGTATCTGCGTCATTCCTGGGGAATCGTTTCAATGCGCTGGTTGCTTGCCCTGTTCTGCCTGTCGTTCGTTACCGTCTCCCAAGCGTCATTCGTGACCACCGTGACGCCTGCGAATACCCCGCTCATCGAGAAAGTCCTGGTGCTCAAATCGGCGCATCAACTGCAGTTGATCGCCGACGGCAAGCCACTGAAAACCTATCGCATTTCCTTGGGCAAAGGTGCGAAGAAAGGTCCGAAACTGATTGAAGGCGACAAGCGTACGCCGGAAGGTTTCTATTGGATCGACTGGCGCAAGACCAGCGACAAATTCAATCTGTCGATGCACATTTCCTACCCGAACATCAGCGACTCGGCCCGCGCCCGGCGTGAAGGCGTCGAACCCGGCGGGATGATCATGATCCACGGCACGCCGGATTCGGAAGAAACCCCGGAAGACCTGTTCCATACCCTGGACTGGACTGACGGCTGCGTCGCCATGCGCAACGTCGATATGCGCGAAGTGTGGAGCCTGGTGCCGGACGGCACGATGGTCGAAATCCGCCCTTAATCCCTGACCATTGGTCACCCGCAAAAAAATAAATCAAAAGATCGCAGCCTGCGGCAGCGCCTACAAGGGTGATACCACTCTCAACTGTAGGAGCTGCCGCAGGCTGCGATCTTTTGCTTTTTACAGCCCACCTTTAATACCACTTCAAACCACCCCCTCTAAAACCCGCCATTTCATTGGATTAACTGCCCATTGCCTGCGTTGACATGGTATTCAAGTGGTATTAATTTCCGCCCCACAAGCGAGCCACAACAATCCTATACTCGCGACGGAAATGCCCTACATGAACGACCTCCATACCCTACGCCCGGACGACTCCCAGCCGACGCCGCTGTACCTGCAGCTGGCGCGCAATCTGGAAGCTGCGATTCATGCCGGGCAGTGGAAGTCCGAGCAGGCGATGCCCTCGGAACGCAACCTCAGCGAGCAACTGGGCATCTCCCGAGTGACTGCGCGCAAGGCGCTGGAAGTCCTCCTCGATCAAGGCCTGATCCGCCGCTTGCAAGGCTCCGGCACCTTCATTACCCCACGCCTCGAACAACCGCTGTCGCGCCTTTCGGGCTTCAGCGAAATGCTTCGTCTCAAGGGCTTCGTACCCAGCTCACACTGGCTGGAACGTGAAATCACCCTGCCGACTCACGAAGAACTGATCCGCCTCAGCCTGTCGCCGAACGACAAGGTCGCGCGCATGAAGCGTCTGCGCAAAGCCGATGACACGGTCATGGCCATCGAGATGAGCACCCTGCCCGCCTCGATCATGCCCAAGCCGCAACGGGTCGGCGATTCGCTCTACGAGTACCTCGACGGCATCGGCAAACCGATCGTCCGCGCCCTGCAACACATTCAGGCAATCAACGCCTCGGACGAGTTCGCCGCGCTGGTCGGCATCGCCCCCGGCACCGCCATGTTGCTGATGACCCGGGTCGGCTACCTCGAAGACAACACGCCGATCGAAGTCACCGACACCTATTGCCGCAACGACTACTACGACTTTGTTGCAGAGCTTCGTAGATAAAGAGCTGCGCCGCTAAAACGGCCCAAAGCGAGAACCGAAATGTCCGAAGACAACATCCTCACCGCCAGCGGCTGGATTCGCGGCCGGCTGATCCACGAACACGGCAAAGTCGTGTCGATCGAAGGCGTGCCCTGCGATCCGGCGAGCAATGACCTGCCGTATCTGCTGCCGGGCTTCATCGACCTGCACGTTCACGGCGGTGGTGGCAAAGACATCATGGAAGGCGCCAGCGCTTTCGAAACCATCACCAGAACCCACGTGCGTTTCGGCACCACCTCGCTGCTGGCCACCACCATGACCGCGCCGAGCACCGAGATCTCCAGCGTCCTGAAGGAAGTAGGAGAGTTCTGCGAACAGCGTCCGAAAGGTGCCGCGCGGGTCCTCGGCGTACACCTCGAAGGTCCGTACATCAATCCGGGAAAACTCGGCGCGCAACCGAACTTCGCCCACACCGCGTTGATGGCCGAAGTCGAAGAGTATCTGGCATTGGCGCCGATTCGGGTGATCACGATTGCCCCGGAAATCGCCGGCCACGACGGTTTGATTCGTGAGCTGAGCAGCCGTGGCGTGCGCATGCAGATCGGCCACACCCTCGGCAGTTACGAGGAAGGCGTCGCCGCACTGGATGCCGGCGCGACCAGTTTCACTCACCTTTACAACGCCATGAGCCCGCTGCATCACCGCGAGCCGGGCATCGTCGGCGCTGCGCTGGCTCACGCCAAATTCGCCGAGCTGATTCCGGATTTGCTGCACGTGCACCCCGGCGCCATCCGCGTGGCCCTGCGCTCGATCCCGTGCCTGTATTGCGTCACCGATTCGACCGCGGCCGCCGGCATGCCCGACGGTGAATACAAGCTTGGCAGCCACACCGTGACCAAATGCCTGGGCGGCGTGCGGCTGCCCGACGGCACCTTGGCCGGCAGCACGCTGACCATGGATCAGGCCCTGCGCAATCTGGTGAAGATCGGGTTGCCGATCGCCGAAGCCTCGCAGCGCCTGTCGCAATTCCCCGCCGACTACCTCGGCATCACCGAACGCGGGCGCCTTGCACCAGGCGCCTGGGCCGACTGCGTGCGGCTGGATCGCTCACTCACACTGACCGCCGTCATGGTCGAAGGAGAAGACATTGACTTCAAAAATGCTTGAGGAGGCGCTGTCCTCGTTCGAGGCCGTGCAAGCCCAACTGCAACAGCTCGACCCGCAAATGATCGAGATCGCCGGGCGCCTGCGCCGTCAGCCACCGCAAGTGGCGATGACCGTTGCGCGCGGCAGCTCCGACCACGCGGCGAGCTACTTCGCCTACCTGACCATGCAGCAACTGGGCGTGCCGGTGGCGTCGTTGCCGATGTCGGTGGTGACCATGCAGCAGGCGCCGTTGAAGGTCAGCGGTCAGGTCGCGTTCGCGTTTTCGCAATCGGGGCAGAGCCCGGATCTGGTCAACAGCTTGCGCCTGTTGCGCAAGCGTGGCGCGCTGAGCGTGTCGATGGTCAACGCCGCCGATTCACCACTGGAAGCCGCGTGCGAATTCAGCGTGCCGCTACTCGCCGGCACTGAAAGCAGCGTCGCCGCGACCAAAAGCTTTATCGCCACCCTCAGCGCCAGCGCCCGTTTGATCGCGCACTGGAAAGAGGATAGCGAACTTCTCGAAGCCGGCAACGCCTTGCCTGAAGGCCTGCGCGATGCAGCGAAACAGGACTGGAGCGTGGCCATCGAAGCGCTGCGCGATTGCGAGCGGCTGATGGTCATCGGTCGCGGTGCCGGTTTTGCCATCGCCCAAGAGGCGGCGCTGAAATTCAAGGAAACCTCGGCCATTCAGGCCGAAGCATTCAGCAGCGCCGAAGTCCGTCACGGCCCGATGGCGCTGATCGACGAACACTATCCGTTGCTGGTCTTCGCGCCACGCGGCGCCGAGCAGGCTGGCCTGCTGAGTCTTGCGGCGGAGATGCGTCAACGCGGCGCCCGCGTCTTGCTGGCCGCGCCGGACGACGTGAGCGAACGCGATCTGACGCTGACCCGCGCCGAGCACCCGGCCCTCGATCCGATTCTGGCAATTCAGAGTTTCTATGTGATGGCTGCCGGTCTGGCCGTGGCCCGTGGCATGGACCCGGATCAGCCGCGCCACCTGAGCAAAGTGACCCGCACGCACTAAGTCCGAATGACTGCACACCTGATGAGACCGAGCCATGCACAACAACAATAAAGAGCTGACCCTCAGCGCCCCGCTCAGCGGCCCGGTGCTCACGCTCGCCAAAGTCCCGGACGCGGTGTTCGCCAGCGGCGCGATGGGCGACGGCATTGCCATCGACCCGATCAACGACACCCTGTACTCGCCGTGCGCCGGGGTGATCATTCACGTCGCGCGCACCGGCCACGCGCTCACTTTGCGGGCCGACAACGGCGCGGAAATCCTCCTGCACCTGGGGCTCGACACCGTTGAGTTGAACGGCGAAGGCTTCTCGATGCTGGTCAAGGATGGCACCCGCGTCAGTAAGGGCCAGCCGTTGTTGCGCTATGACCTGGACAAGGTCGGCCAGCAATGCAAAAGCCTCGTCAGCTTGTTGATCCTGACCAACAGCCAGGATTTTCAGGTACGGCCGATTACGCTCAAAGCCGTGAAAGTCGGCGAGCCGCTGCTGCACATTGTGGCGCGTAACGGCTCTGCCTCGAGCGCAGACGTCGTCGGCGGGCCGGAGGTTCATGCTCATGTGCTGGTGGCGCATCGCGGCGGTTTGCATGCGCGCCCTGCGGCGCTGATTCGACAGACTGCGCAGGGTTTCAAGAGTCAGTCGCGACTGCACTTCGCCGGTAAATCGGCGCCGTGCAACAGCCTGATCGGTTTGATGGGCCTGGCGGTTGGCGAGCAGGATGAGGTGCAGATCAGCTGTCAGGGGCCGGATGCTGAGGCGGCGCTGCAAGCGTTGATCACGGCGTTGGCCACAGCGCTGCCGGATGATCATCACGCGGCGGCACCGGTCGATGTTGCCGCTATTAAACGCCCGGCCGAGGCAGGTGTTTTGCACGGTGTCTGCGCCGCGCCAGGTTTAGTTGGCGGGCCACTGTTCCGTTTGAACACGATCAGCTTGCCGGCGGATCCGGGCAATCATGACCCGCTGCAACAGCAGCAGATTTTTGAAGCCGCGCTGACACAAGTGCGCAACGAAATCGACGGCACTCTCGCTCAAGCGAAAAAACACAAGAGTGCCGACGAAGAAGCGATCTTCGCCGCGCATCTGGCACTGCTCGAAGACCCGGCGCTGCTCGACGCTGCACAGCGATCCATAGAACAAGGTTGTGCGGCAACTCACGCCTGGAGTCAGTCGATCGACGTGCAGTGCGAAATGCTGCAGCACACCGGCAGCGCGCTGCTGGCCGAACGCGCCAACGATCTGCGCGACCTCAAGCAACGCGTGCTACGTGCGTTGCTCGGTGAGGCGTGGAATTACGACGTGCCGGCAGGCGCCATTGTTGCCGCACATGAACTGACGCCCTCGGATTTGCTGCAACTCAGCGCGCAAGGTGTCGCCGGGTTATGCATGGCCGCGGGTGGCGCGACTTCGCATGTGGCGATTCTGGCGCGCGGCAAAGGGCTGCCGTGCATGGTGGCGCTGGGTTCGGCATTGCTTGATCAGCCGCAAGGTCATTCGGTGGTGCTCGATGCTGACGGTGGACGTCTCGAACTGACACCGAATGCCGATCGTCTGGCTGAAGTTCAACAGATGCAAATTGATCGCCAGCAACGTCGCGACGCGCAGCAGGCCAAAGCTCACCTGCCAGCCGAAACGCGAAATGGCGTGCACATCGAAGTCGTCGCCAATGTCGCCTCCAGCGGTGAAGCGGCAGATGCCTTTGCCAACGGTGCCGATGGTGTTGGTTTGCTGCGCACTGAGTTTTTGTTCGTTGATCGCAAGACCGCTCCAGACGTCGAAGAGCAGCGCAGTGCATACCAGGCTGTGATCGATGCGATGGGCGACAAGTCAGTAATCATCCGCACCATCGACGTCGGCGGCGACAAGCACCTCGACTATCTACCGCTGCCGGCGGAAGCCAACCCGGTGCTCGGCCTGCGCGGCATTCGTCTGGCTCAGGCCCGCCCGGAAGTTCTCGATCAGCAATTGCGCGCGCTGCTGCAAGTCAGCCCGCTGCAGCGCTGCCGGATCCTGTTGCCGATGGTCACCGAAGTCGATGAGCTGCTGCACATTCGCCAGCGCGTCGATGCCCTGTGCATCGAACTCGGTATCAGCCAACGCCCGGAAATCGGCGTGATGATCGAAGTCCCCGCCGCCGCGCTGCAAGCCGAACAACTCGCCGAACATGCCGACTTCCTCTCGATCGGCACCAACGATTTGTCGCAATACACATTGGCCATGGATCGCGATCACGCAGGTCTGGCCGCCCGCGTCGATGCCCTGCACCCGGCGCTGCTGCGCCTGATCGCCATGACCTGCGCAGGCGCGGCAGTGCACAAACGCTGGGTCGGTGTCTGCGGGGCCCTCGCCTCCGATCCGCTGGCCACACCGGTGTTGATCGGTCTGGGCGTCACCGAATTGTCGGTCAGCCCGGTGCAGATCGGTGAAATCAAGGATCGCGTGCGCCAACTGCATGAAGCCGAATGCCAACGCCTCGCCCGTGACCTGCTCAAGCTGAGCAGTGCGGCTGCGGTGCGTCACGCCTGTCATCAACATTGGCCTCTGCGCTAACAAAAACAACAAGGACAAACGCCATGTACCAACTCTTCATCGAAGGCCTGCAACGCCTCGGCCGTGCGCTGATGCTGCCGATCGCGATCCTGCCGATTGCCGGCCTGCTGCTGCGCCTGGGTGACACCGACCTGCTGAACATCGCAATCATTCACGATGCCGGCCAAGTGATCTTCGCCAACCTGGCGATGATCTTCGCCATCGGCATCGCCGTCGGTTTCGCCAAGGACAACAACGGCACCGCCGGCCTCGCCGGGGTGATCGGTTATCTGGTGATGATCTCCACGCTCAAGGTGCTCGACGCGAGCATCAACATGGGCATGCTCGCCGGGATCGTCAGCGGCCTGATGGCCGGCGCGCTGTACAACCGCTTCAAGAACATCAAGCTGCCGGAGTACCTGGCGTTCTTCGGCGGGCGGCGGTTTGTGCCGATTGTCACCGGGTTTGCAGCGGTCGGTCTGGGCGTGGTCTTCGGCTATATCTGGCCGCCGATCCAGCACGGCATCAACGCTTTTGGTGCGCTGATGATGGAAAGCGGCAGCCTCGGCGCGTTTGTGTTTGGCGTGTTCAACCGCCTGCTGATCGTCACCGGCCTGCACCACATCCTCAACAACATGGCGTGGTTTGTATTCGGCAACTTCACCGACCCAACCACAGGCGCACTGGTGACGGGCGACCTGTCGCGCTACTTCGCCGGTGATCCGAAGGGCGGCCAGTTCATGACCGGCATGTTCCCGATGATGATCTTCGGCCTGCCCGCCGCTTGCCTGGCGATGTATCGCAATGCCCTGCCGGAACGGCGCAAGGTGATGGGCGGGATTTTTCTGTCGATGGCCTTGACGTCGTTTTTGACTGGGGTGACCGAGCCGATTGAATTTGCCTTCATGTTTTTGGCGCCGTTGTTGTATCTGCTGCATGCGCTGCTGACCGGGTTGTCGATGGCGATCACCAATGCGTTGAACATTCACCTCGGTTTCACCTTCTCCGGCGGGTTCATCGACATGGTGTTGGGTTGGGGCCGATCCACCAATGGCTGGTTAGTGATTCCTGTCGGGCTGGCGTATGCCGTGGTGTATTACGCGGTGTTTGATTTCTGTATTCGTCGCTTCAATCTGAAGACGCCGGGGCGCGAGGATGTGGCTGCTGCTGAGAAAGCGGTCCTCACTGAAAACGAACGCGCCAGTGCTTACATCAAGGCATTGGGTGGGGCGGAGAATTTGGTCACCGTTGGCGCCTGCACTACGCGGTTGCGACTGGAGATGGTCGATCGCAACAAGGCGTCGGATGCTGAGCTGAAAGTGCTGGGGGCGATGGCGGTTGTGCGTCCGGGCAAGGGTGGAAGTTTGCAGGTGGTTGTCGGTCCAATGGCGGACAGTATTGCTGATGAGATTCGTCTGGCGATGCCTTCTCTGGGACGTGCCGTTCTGGTTGAGACATCTGTTGTTGCTGATGAGTCGAAAGCCGCTGTGATTGCCGGCTCCGAAGCGCAGCAATGGCTGACCGCACTGGGCGGTGGCGACAACGTGCTGCAACTGGATTGCATTGCCATGAGCCGGATTCGCTTGCTGTTGGCGGATGGCAAGGCGTTGTCCGAGGCGCAGTTGAAAGAGCTGGGTTGTCAGGGTGTCAGCCAGTTGGAGGGTGGGGTTTGGCATTTGCTGGTGGGGGATAAGGCTGCGAGTTTGAGTGGAGCGCTTGAAGCGTTGGTCAATCGCAGCGAGGTCAGCGCCAAGGTTTAGAGGTCTGGTGTTTGGACAGGCCTCATCGCTAGCAGGCTAGCTCCCACAGTTTGGAGTGTGTGCGTTCTGCCAGACTTGGGTTGTCTGGATCGGCGTCATCGCTGGCAAGCCAGGCCCCACAAGGGAATGCGTTTCAACTGTGGGAGCCAGCCTGCTGGCGATGAACGATGACGCGATCGTCAGGTTTGTGGATCGACTCGATCCAGCGCCCGGTTTACCGCGAGTTCGGCGAGCATGATGATTTGCTGGATGCCTAGCGCGGTGCTGCGCTGAGAACCGTTTAGCTCATTGGCGAAGTTGCTGGCGGCGGTACTTGCCGAGGCTAATGACTCGCAGGCGTGAGCGAGCAGGCTTTCGGTGTCGACCTCTGGGCAGACCATGAACATGGTGCTCGGTCGGCGGGGCTTTGCGGGTTCGGGGCTTAGGTAGAAGTCGAGGGCGCGTTTGATGGCTTCGCGGTTTTGGGCCTGGTCTTCGGCGCGGAGAGCTTCTTCGAGTGGGGTTTTGGTTTCGGGTGGATCGGGTACGGGCTTAGTCATTGCAATGATCTCTAATCAATGATTGAGCCATCACTGGTCGTTTCTCACGCGACGAAGAGGTGGCAGCTATGTGCGGAGTGAGAAACCGGTAAGAGATCAACCCGGCCGAACCGAAGTCCGCCCGCACACAGCCGCCATAGAACATCACCGGCAGCAAATGAGCTGGCGGCGATTATGGTGCTACTGACGTTTGATTAAAACCTCTTACCGGGTTCTCACACCCGATCACCGATTTGCGGTGATAGCCAAAGACTAGAGACCCGACGTCCGACGGACAACCTGAAAACCTTGTGGGAAGGTTCTGGCTATTCGACACATCATTAAACAGTCAAAAGCAAACCCTCACCCTAGCCCTCTCCCAGAGGGAGAGGGGACTGACCGAGGTGTTTGGTAGAAGTACGCCGACGTGAAAGACCGAGTCGAATTCAGATTCTGAAACAGATCAAAAGCCCCTCACCCTAGCCCTCTCCCAGAGGGAGAGGGGACTGACCGAGGTGTTTGGTGGATGTACGCCGACGTGAAATACCGAGTCGAATTCAGATTCTTGAAACAGATCAAAAGCCCCTCACCCTAGCCCTCTCCCAGAGGGAGAGGGGACTGACCGAGGTGTTTGGTGGATGTTCGCCGACGTGAAATACCGAGTCGAACTCATATCCTGAAAAGCCCAAAAATCGGCCCCCTCTCCCTCGGGAGAGGGCTGGGGTGAGGGGAAGCTCCAACACAAATCAAAAGCCGAACACCCCGTGCTCTTCACCACTCAACAGGATGAGCGTTAGCTCGGCTGCAGCTCTTGATCTTGATCCACCGGCCCCGTCGGCAGGCTGAGTGGAGGGATTTATCCGGGGGTGGGAGCGCAGCGACCGTTTGGCGCAGCCAAACACAGCGAGAGGAGGTGCAGCGAAGCAAACCGTAGGCGATGCGCCCGGATGAATTCCGGAGCGAAGGAACCCCGAGCTTTAGCGAGTGGGCCGAACGTTGGGGCAAGCGTTTTTTGCTTACTTTTTTAGGCGTTTGTAAAAAAGTGAGTCGCCGTAAGGGCGAAACCGCCAGCCGCAGCCCCCGAAAAAACGGATATTCACTCAGCCAGACAGAGCATGGTCGCCTGTCAGGGCGCCATCGCGAGCAGGCTCACTCCTACAGAAAAGCAAATCGGGGGCAACAAAAAAACCCGCAGACAATCACTCATCTGCGGGTTTCCCGTTTCAGCAGCAAGAAAGATCAGAAATCTTCCAGCCGCCACACTTCATAAGCCGGTGTCTCATACGGATGGCTCAACTTGAGCGCCGCCACAACAGCAACAATCAACTCATCCGCCACCACAAGCTCAACCTTCCATTCCTCAACCCGCTCAACCTGCCCCGCCTCGCCAATAAACGGCTGACTGCCGTCCAAAGGTCGAAACTGGCCCAGACCGAGCACCTGCCAGGCACAGTGGTCATAGTCACCGATTCGCCCACCACCGGCAGCGAACACAGCCCCTTTGACCACCTCGACATGACTGTCAGGAACAAAAAAAGCGAGCTTGTACACAGGCCTTAGTTCACCCAGACGCGCGCGTTACGGAACATACGCATCCACGGTGCATCTTCGTTCCAGTCTTCCGAACGCCACGAGTTCTGCACGGCACGGAACACACGCTCCGGGTGCGGCATCATGATCGTCACACGGCCATCACGGCTGGTGAGACCGGTAATCCCGCGCGGCGAACCGTTCGGGTTGGCCGGATAACGCTCGGTGACCTTGCCATGGTTGTCGACGAAACGCATCGCCACGCAACCGGACAGATCGGCTTCCAGCAATGCTTCTTCGCTGGAGAACTCGGCGTGACCTTCACCGTGAGCAATGGCGATCGGCATACGCGAACCGGCCATGCCTTGCAGGAAGATCGAGTTCGATTCCTGGATCTGCACCATCGCCACGCGCGCTTCGAACTGCTCGGAGCGGTTGCGCACGAAGTGCGGCCAGAACTCGCTGCCCGGGATCAGCTCGTGCAGGTTGGACATCATCTGGCAACCGTTGCACACGCCGAGGGTGAAGCTGTCGTTACGCTCGAAGAAGCCTTGGAAGGCATCGCGGGCACGGCTGTTGAACAGTGCCGACTTGGCCCAGCCTTCACCGGCGCCGAGCACGTCGCCGTAGGAGAAACCACCGCACGCCACCAGACCTTTGAACTCGTTCAGGTCGACACGGCCAGCGAGAATATCGCTCATGTGCACGTCGATCGCGTTGAAACCGGCGCGGTCGAACGCCGCGGCCATTTCCACCTGACCGTTGACGCCCTGCTCACGCAGCACGGCAACCTGTGGGCGGATGCCTTTCTTGATGTAAGGCGCGGCGATGTCCTGGTTAACGTCGTAGCTCAGCTTGACGCTCAGGCCCGGGTTGTCTTCTTCCAGCAGCACATCGAACTCTTGCTCGGCGCAGTCGGCGTTGTCGCGCAGACGCTGAATCTGGTAGCTGGTTTCAGCCCAGGTACGTTGCAGCAGACGACGCTGGCCTTCGAACACGGTGTCACCGTTAAAGGTGATGTTGATCTGACCATTGTTGATCGGCTGACCGATCACCGACACGCAGTCGCCCAGACCGGCCGCGCTAAATTGCGCGAGGATGTCTGGCGTGGCGTCCTGACGAACCTGGATCACTGCACCCAGTTCTTCGTTGAACAGGATGGCGGCGATGTCGGCGGTGGTTTCCGCCAGACCATCAAGGTTCAGGCTCAGACCGCAGTGGCCGGCGAAGGCCATTTCGACCACGGAGGTCAGCAGACCACCGTCGGAACGGTCGTGGTAAGCCAGCAGGTGACCGTCGGCGTTGAGGCCCTGGATCACTGCAAAGAAGGCTTTCAGGTCTTCGGCGTCATCGACGTCCGGCGCGTGTTTGCCGAGCTTGCCGTGAACCTGTGCAAGGATCGAAGCACCCATGCGGTTCTGACCACGACCGAGGTCGATCAGGATCAGGTCGGTGGTGCCCTTGTCCATGCGCAGTTCCGGGGTCAGGGTCTGACGGATGTCAGCCACTGGCGCGAAACCGGTCACGATCAGCGACATCGGCGAGGTCACGGTTTTTTCTTCGCCGTTGTCGCTCCAACGGGTGGCCATGGACATCGAGTCCTTGCCCACCGGAATGGTGATGCCCAGCTCAGGGCACAGTTCCATACCGACCGCTTTCACGGTGTCGTACAGACGCGCGTCTTCGCCCGGGTGGCCGGCAGCGGACATCCAGTTCGCCGACAATTTGATGTCGGAGATCTTGTTGATGCGCGACGCGGCAATGTTGGTCAGGGTTTCGCCGATGGCCATGCGGCCCGACGCCGGAGCGTCCAGCAGTGCCAGCGGAGTACGCTCGCCCATCGCCATCGCTTCACCGGTGTAGACGTCGAAACTGGTGGCGGTGACGGCAACGTCGGCCACCGGAACCTGCCACGGGCCGACCATTTGGTCACGGGCCACGAGGCCGGTGATGGTGCGGTCGCCGATGGTGATCAGGAAGCTTTTGCTCGCCACGGCCGGGTGATGCAGAACGCGTTCGATGGATTCGCTGATGTCGAGGTTCGACGGATCGAAGTCATCGCCCAGCTCGGCTTCACGAACCACCGAACGGTGCATGCGCGGGGCTTTGCCCAGCAACACTTCCAGTGGCATGTCCACCGGGTTGTTGCCGAAGTGGCTGTCGGTCACGGTCAGTTGCGGCTCGGCAGTCGCCTCGCCCACTACGGCAAACGGGCAACGCTCACGTTCGCAGATCGCCTGGAAGCGCTCGAAGTCTTCAGGGCCGACGGCCAGAACGTAACGTTCCTGGGATTCGTTGGACCAGATTTCGTGCGGGGCCATGCCCGGCTCGTCGTTGGGAATGTTGCGCAGTTCGAAACGGCCACCGCGGTCGCCGTCGTTGACCAGTTCCGGGAAGGCGTTGGACAGACCGCCCGCGCCGACGTCGTGGATGAAGCTGATCGGGTTTTTGTCACCCAGTTGCCAGCAACGGTCGATGACTTCCTGGCAGCGACGTTCCATTTCAGGGTTTTCACGCTGCACGGAAGCGAAGTCGAGATCCGCCGAGCTGGTGCCGGTGGCCATCGAGGAAGCGGCGCCGCCACCCAGACCAATCAACATCGCCGGGCCGCCGAGAACGATCAGCTTGGAGCCAACGACGATCTCGCCTTTCTTGACGTGTTCTTCACGGATGTTGCCCATGCCGCCAGCCAGCATGATCGGCTTGTGGTAACCGCGAACCTCGTCACCGTGCGGGGTGCTGATCGACTGTTCGAAGGTACGGAAGTAGCCAGTCAGGGCCGGACGGCCGAATTCGTTGTTGAACGCGGCGCCGCCGAGCGGGCCTTCGATCATGATGTCCAGCGCGGTGACGATGCGCTCAGGCTTGCCGTACGGCACTTCCCACGGCTGTTCGAAGCCCGGGATCTGCAGGTTGGATACGGTGAAACCGGTCAGGCCAGCCTTTGGCTTGGCGCCACGGCCGGTGGCACCTTCGTCACGGATCTCGCCGCCGGAACCGGTCGACGCGCCCGGGAACGGAGCGATCGCGGTCGGGTGGTTGTGGGTTTCAACCTTCATCAGGATGTGCACCGGCTCCTGCACCGCGCCGTACTGGCGGGTCTCAGGGTTCGGGAAAAAACGGCCGGCGACGTTGCCGACGATCACCGAGGCGTTGTCCTTATAAGCCGACAGAACGCCTTCGCTGTGCATCACGTAGGTGTTCTTGATCATGCCGAACAGGCTTTTTTCCTGGTTCTCACCATCAATATCCCAACTGGCGTTGAAGATCTTGTGGCGGCAGTGCTCGGAGTTGGCCTGGGCGAACATCATCAGTTCGATGTCGTGCGGGTTGCGCTTCAAGCCGTTGAAGGCGTCGACCAAATAGTCGATCTCGTCTTCGGCCAGAGCCAGGCCCAGCTCGGTGTTGGCTTTTTCCAGCGCGGCGCGACCGCCACCAAGGATGTCGATGGCCGTCAGCGGCTTCGGCTCGGCGTGGCTGAACAGACCGGCGGCCTGTTCGAGGTTGGCCAGCACGATCTGGGTCATGCGGTCATGCAGCACGTCGGCAATCTGCTGGGCTTCGGCTTCGCTGAACTGACCGGCCACGTAGAAGGCGATACCGCGCTCCAGACGCTGGATCTTGCTCAAGCCGCAGTTGCGGGCGATGTCGCTGGCCTTGCTCGACCATGGCGAGATGGTGCCGAAACGCGGCAACACCAGAAACAGACGACCGGTCGGCTCTTGTACCGGAACGCTTGGGCCGTACTTCAGAAGGCGCGCTAGCACCTGCTGTTCGTCGCCGGTCAGGACGCCGGTGACTTCGGCGAAGTGAGCGAATTCAGCATACAGGCCACTGACAGCTGGAACCTTCTGGCTCAGTTGCTCAAGGAGTTTGCTGTGGCGAAAGGCAGAAAGGGCAGGAGCGCCGCGCAGGATCAACATCTTCGGGACAGCCTCGGGAAGGGGTGTGCTTTGAGGCCGTGCATTCTAGCCTAAACCGCCTTCAACATCACCCGAAACGCTACGCACGGTTGCACTCGGGTATCAATCTGTGTTTCCGACTTCAGAGTCAGGTAAATCGGCTATTCTGAGGCCGCTTATTTTTACTGTAACAAAAAGCCGTAAAGGCCCGTTTCTGCGGGGTTCAGCCCGGTTTTGTGATCGCTAGCAGACTCGCCCTGCACTGTCGAGATATGGCGCCCGCGGCCGTTTGCGTATACTGCGCAGATGTTTTTCCCAACGGCTTTGCGTCCGCGGTACGCCAAATGGCTGATCGCAACCGGACTCTTCCTGATGCTCGGTGGCTGTGTTGATAAACCCAACACACTCGAGCGCGTAAAGGAGGATGGTGTGCTGCGGGTGATTACCCGTAACAGCCCCGCCACCTACTTTCAGGATCGCAGCGGTGAAACCGGCTTCGAATACGAGCTGGTGAAGCGCTTCGCCGACGATTTGGGTGTCGAACTGAAGATCGAGACCGCCGACAATCTCGATGACCTGTTCGATCAGATCGGCAAGCCGAACGGCCCGGTGCTGGCCGCCGCTGGTCTGGTCAGCAGCGATCAGCGCAAGCAGCAGGTGCGGTTCTCGCACTCCTACCTTGAAGTCACCCCGCAGATCATCTATCGCAATGGTCAGTCGCGGCCGACCGATCCCGGTGATCTGGTCGGCAAGAAGATCATGGTGCTCAAGGGCAGCACCCACGCTGAGCAATTGGCCGAGCTGAAAAAGAAATTTCCCGGTATCGAATACGAAGAGTCCGACGCGGTTGAAGTGGTCGACCTGCTACGCATGGTCGATGAAGGCCAGATTGACCTGACCCTGGTCGATTCCAACGAAGTGGCGATGAATCAGGTGTACTTCACCAACATCCGCGTGGCTTTCGACCTTGGCGATGCGCGCAGCCAGAGCTGGGCGGTCGGCCCGGGCGAGGACAACAGCCTGCTCAACGAGATCAATGCGTATCTGGACAAGGTGCAGAAGAACGGCACCCTGCAACGCTTGAAGGATCGTTATTACGGCCACGTCGACGTGCTTGGCTACATGGGCGCCACGACCTTCGCCCAGCACCTGCAGCAGCGCCTGCCGAAATACGAACAGCACTTCAAGAACTACGCGAAGAAAGAGAAAGTCGACTGGCGCCTGCTGGCGGCCATTGGTTATCAGGAATCGCTGTGGCAGCCGACCGTCACCTCGAAAACCGGCGTGCGCGGGTTGATGATGCTGACCCAGAACACCGCGCAGGCGATGGGCGTGTCCAACCGCCTCGACCCGAAGCAAAGCATTATGGGCGGGGCGAAATACCTGGCTTATATGAAGGATCAGCTCGACGATTCGATCAAGGAACCGGATCGCACCTGGTTTGCCCTGGCGGCGTACAACGTCGGCAGCGGCCATCTGGATGACGCGCGCAAGCTGACGGCCAAGGAAGGGCTGAATCCGGACAAGTGGCTGGACGTGAAGAAGATCCTGCCGCGCCTGTCGCAGAAGCAGTGGTACAGCAAGACGCGTTATGGCTACGCCAGAGGCGGCGAGCCGGTGCATTTTGTGGCGAACATTCGTCGCTACTACGACATTCTGACGTGGGTAACGCAGCCGCAGCTTGAGGGTGATCAAGTGGCTGAGGGCAATCTGCATGTGCCCGGTATCGACAAATCAAAGCCCACTCAAGAACCTGCCCCGCTCTAACTACCCCCCCAAATCAAATGTGGGAGCGAGCCTGCTCGCGATATCGGTGGGTCAGTCAATTAATTTTGTCTGACACACCGATATCGCGAGCAGGCTCACTCCTACAGGGGGTTTGTGTTGTTGATCAGGACTTGGCAGCCGCCAGGATCAGCGCTTTCATTTCCGATACGGCAGACTTGAAGCCAACGAACAACGCATGCGCCACCAGCGCATGGCCAATGTTCAGCTCGTTGATGCCCTTGATCGCCGCGACGGCTTCAACGTTATGGTAGTGCAAGCCGTGACCTGCGTTGACGATCAGGCCTTGGGCCAGACCAAACGCCACGCCGTCCGCCACACGCTTAAGCTCTTCAGCGACTTCAGTCGGGGTTTCAGCATCAGCATAACGACCGGTGTGCAACTCGATGGCAGGCGCACCGACGCGCTTCGACGCCGCAATCTGCCGCTCGTCCGCATCGATGAACAGCGACACTTCGCTGCCGATCTTCGACAGACGCTCGACCGCTGCTTTGATCCGCTCTTCCTGCCCCGCGACATCCAGGCCGCCTTCGGTAGTCAGCTCCTGACGGGTTTCCGGAACCAGACAGATGTGTGCCGGGCGAATACGCTCGGCGAACGCCATCATTTCTTCGGTGACGCCCATTTCGAAGTTCATGCGGGTTTGCAGCACGTCCTTGAGCAACAGAACATCGCGCTCCTGAATGTGCCGGCGGTCTTCACGCAAATGCACGGTGATGCCATCGGCGCCCGCCTCTTCCGCGTCCAGCGCCGCCTTGACCGGATCCGGATAGCGCGTGCCACGGGCCTGACGCAGGGTGGCGACGTGGTCGATGTTCACGCCAAGAAGAATGCGATTGCTGGTGGTCACGGATGCGCTCCTGAATTGAGAGATTCGGCGCACAGCATACGGGGTGATCAGGGCTTGCGAAACAGTTCGCGACTGACGAGGGGGCGACCGCCCAGGTGAACGGCCAATGCCTGACGCATCAGGCGCTTGGCAGCGGACAGCGCGCCGGGGGCGGTCCAGTCGGCTTCAGCCATGGCCAGTAGTTCAACGCCGTTGAACAGGCCCGGTTGCAATAGGAAAACCCTCTCAAGCCCCGCATCCACTTGCAGGCGATAGAGACCATCCGGCGCGACGGGCTCACCGTGAACGTCAGTGTTCAGTGAAAAGCCGTAACCGAGGTCGTCCAGCAGACGCCATTCGAAAGAACGCAGCAACGGTTCCAGTGGCCGACCTTCGGCCAGTGCCAGCAAGGTTGCAGCGTAGTGATCGAACACCGCTGGATGCGGATCTTCGGCAGGCAGCAAGCGGATCAGCAATTCATTGAGATAGAGACCGCTGAACAGCGCCTCGCCGTTGAGCCACGCCGAAGTGCCAGAACTCTCCATGCGCCCGACATTCTTCAACTCACCCTTGCCACGGAACTCGACTTCCAGCGACACAAACGGCCGCGCCAATGTCCCGGCCTTGCCCCGCGCACTGCGCAACACCGCCCGCAGCCGACCTTGCGGCGTGAGGAAGTCCACCAACGCACTGGTTTCGCGGTAGGCGCGACTGTGCAGGACATAGGCGGGTTGGGCGGGAGGCGGGTTTTGCGACATTGAGTTCTCGATGAAGAAACGCAGATTTACACACGACCCAAAACCACTGTGGGAGCGAGCCTGCTCGCGAAAGCGGAGTGACAGTCAACATCAATGCTGAATGTTACATCCCTTCGCGAGCAGGCTCGCTCCCACAGTGGGTATCGGTGTTCTCTGGAACGGTGATTACAGGTCGCCGTAACCCAGCGAACGCAGCGCCCGCTCGTCATCGGACCAGCCGCCCTTCACCTTGACCCACAGGTTGAGCATGATCTTGGAGTCGAACAGCAGCTCCATGTCCTTGCGCGCTTCGGTGCCGATGCGCTTGATACGCTCGCCCTTGTCGCCAATGATGATCTTCTTCTGGCCGTCACGTTCAACGAGGATCAAAGCGTGGATGTGCAGAGTCTTGCCCTGCTGCTTGAACTCTTCGATTTCGACGGTGATCTGGTACGGCAGCTCGGCGCCCATCTGGCGCATGATTTTCTCGCGCACCAGTTCAGCGGCGAGGAAACGGCTGCTGCGGTCGGTGATCTGGTCTTCCGGGAAGAAGTGATCGTTCTCCGGCAGATGATCAGCGATAACCTTTTCCAGCGCTTCGAGGTTATGCCCGTGCTGCGCGGAAATCGGAATGATCTGCGCGTTCGGCAGTTGTTCCTGCAACCAGCTCAAGTGCGGCATCAGCTCGGCTTTGTCTTCGATGCGGTCGGTCTTGTTCAGCGCGACGATCAGCGGGCCAGTCACGTACTGAACGCGCTCGAGAACCATCTGGTCTTCGTCGGTCCACTTGGTGCGATCGACGACGAAGATCACCACGTCGACGTCTTTCAACGCCGCCGAAGCAGTTTTGTTCATGTAACGGTTCAGGGCCTTTTCGCCACCCTTGTGCATGCCGGGGGTGTCGACGTAGATCGCTTGCACGTCACCTTCGGTTTTGATCCCGAGCATGTTGTGGCGAGTGGTCTGCGGCTTGCGCGAAGTGATCGCGAGCTTCTGGCCGAGGATGTGGTTCAGCAGCGTCGACTTACCGACGTTGGGACGGCCGACGATGGCAACATAGCCACAGCGAGTTGCGTTTGTATCAGTCATTGCCATTCTCCACGCCCAGGGCAATCAGTGCTGCAGCGGCCGCTACCTGTTCGGCAATACGACGACTCACACCCTGACCTCGGCTTTTTTCATTCAGTAAGACAACTTCGCACTCGACGAAGAAAGTTCGGCAGTGCGGCTCGCCCTGGATATCCACCACTTCATAGCGTGGCAGATCGCAACCGCGCGATTGCAGATGTTCCTGCAGGCGGGTTTTCGGATCCTTGTTGGTGTCGACCAGCGTCAGGCCTTCGAACTCGCCAGCCAGCCAGGCCAGCACGCGCTCACGCGCCATGTCCATGCCGGCGTCGAGGTAGATCGCACCGATCAAGGCTTCGAGGGCATCGGCCAGAATCGATTCGCGACGGAAACCACCGCTTTTCAACTCGCCGGAACCCAGCCGCAAGTAATCGCCAAGGTCAAAACCGCGCGCCAGTACGGCCAGCGTCTCACCTTTTACCAAACGTGCGCGCAAACGCGACAACTGGCCTTCGCGGGCCAGCGGGAAGCGATCGAACAGCGCCTCGCCGGCAACGAAGTTGAGGATGGCATCACCGAGGAATTCCAGGCGTTCGTTGTTGCGCCCGGCAAAACTGCGGTGCGTCAGAGCCAGCAGCATCAGCTCCTGGTCCTTGAAGGTGTAGCCGAGCTGGCGCTCGAGACGGCTTAGAGAAACGCTCACGGTTTACCCACGCTGAGTTCGTGGCTGGATTCCACTGCCATCGCCGGGATGCGGCGCAGGCCTGGGACAATTAACGCTGTGTTCAAAAATTAAATCCTGGCGATTGCGAAGCCGATTGTGCCGGCTCCAGAAATGCATTCGGCGCTGTGGTCAACAGCGCCGTGTGTGATTACTTGATCAGGCCAACCCGCGAGAAATTCGGCAGGTGACTGAGTTTCGGTTCTGGCCAGCTCATCCAGACCGCGAAGGCCTTGCCGACGATATTCTGGTCGGGAACCATGCCCAGCAGATCCTTGGGAATGTTCGGATCATCCCAGTAGCGACTGTCATTCGAGTTGTCGCGGTTGTCGCCCATCATGAAGTAGTGCCCGGCAGGCACTGTCCACGAGCGATCCGGCGTGGCGCGGTAGCGACTCATTTCCTTGCGGATCAGATGCTCGGCGGCGCCCAGTTTCTCTTTATACAGTTCGGCGCTGCCCAGCGTGCCCGGTTCGGCGCCGACCATCTGCTCGGCAATCGACTCGCCATTCACGAACAGACGCTTGTCGGCGGTGTAACGCACCGTGTCACCCGGCAGACCGACCACGCGCTTGATGTAGTTGACGTTCGGATCGCTCGGGTAGCGGAACACCATTACATCGCCGCGCTGCGGATCACCGACTTCGATGATTTTCTTGTCGACCACCGGCAGGCGGATCCCGTAAGAAAACTTGTTCACCAGAATGAAGTCGCCGACATCCAGGGTTGGCTTCATCGAACCCGAAGGGATCTGGAACGGCTCCACGAGGAACGAGCGCAGTACCAGCACGATGAACAACACCGGAAAGAACGACTTGCCGTATTCGACCAGCAGCGGCTCTTTATTCAGTTTTTCAACGACCACCCCGTCAGGCTGGCTGACACTGCCTTGATAAGAGGCAATGGCAGCACGCCGACGCGGCGCCAGGATCAACAGATCAAGCAACGCCAACAGGCCGCAGACAAACACGGCGATGACCAGCAACAGCGGGAAATTTAGCGACATAGGACCTAACTATCCAACCTGAGCACGGCAAGGAAGGCTTCTTGTGGAATTTCCACGTTGCCGACCTGCTTCATGCGTTTCTTACCGGCCTTTTGCTTCTCGAGCAGTTTCTTCTTACGGCTGACGTCACCACCGTAGCATTTGGCCAATACGTTCTTTCTGAGCGCCTTGACGGTTGTCCGGGCAACGATCTGACCGCCGATGGCGGCCTGAATGGCTACGTCGAACATCTGACGAGGAATCAGTTCTTTCATCTTCTCGGTCAACTGGCGACCTTTGTAGTGCGAGTTGTCACGGTGCACGATCAATGCGAGGGCATCGACCTTGTCGCCGTTGATCAGCACATCCAGTTTCACCAGATTAGCCGATTGGTAGCGATCGAAATGGTAATCCAGCGAAGCATAGCCACGGCTGGTGGATTTGAGGCGGTCGAAGAAGTCCAGCACCACTTCGTTCATCGGCAGGTCATAAGTGACTTGCACCTGATTGCCGAGGAACAGCATGTCGACTTGAACGCCACGCTTCTCTATGCACAGGGTGATGACGTTACCCAAGTGCTCTTGCGGCACGAGGATATTGGCGCGCACGATCGGCTCGCGCATGTCTTCGATCGACGACACATCCGGAAGCTTGGATGGGTTGTCGACGTAAATCGTTTCACCGGTTTTCAGCACCAGCTCGAAAATTACCGTTGGCGCGGTGGTGATCAGGTCCAGGTCGTACTCGCGCTCGAGGCGCTCCTGGATGATTTCCATGTGCAGCATACCGAGGAAGCCGCAACGGAAGCCGAAGCCCAGTGCGTCGGAGCTTTCCGGGGTGTACTGCAGCGACGAGTCGTTGAGGGTCAGCTTCTGCAGCGCTTCGCGGAAATCTTCGAAGTCGTCGGAACTGACCGGGAACAGACCGGCGTAAACCTGTGGCTGGATGCGTTTGAAGCCGGGCAGCACTTCAACGTCCGGGGTCGAGCTCAGGGTCAGGGTGTCACCGACTGGCGCACCGTGAATGTCCTTGATGCTGGCGATGATGAAGCCCACTTCGCCAGCCTTCAGGTCAGCGGTAGCGGTGTGCTTCGGGTTGAACACGCCCACGCTGTCGACCAGATGGATCTTGCCGGTGGACTTGACGAGGATCTTGTCGCCCTTCTTCACGCGGCCATGACGCACGCGCACCAGGGAGACAACGCCCAGGTAGTTGTCGAACCAGGAATCGATGATCAACGCTTGCAGCGGATCCTCGATGTTGCCGGTTGGCGCAGGGATGGTGTGCACCAGACGTTCGAGCACTTCGTCGACACCCAGGCCGGTCTTGGCGCTGCAGGTGACGGCGTCGGTGGCGTCGATGCCGATGATCTTCTCGATCTCGTCCTTGACGCGGTCAGGATCGGCCTGCGGCAGGTCGATCTTGTTCAGCACCGGCATGACCTCGAGGCCCTGCTCGATGGCGGTGTAGCAGTTGGCCACGGACTGGGCTTCAACGCCTTGACCGGCATCGACCACCAACAGTGCACCTTCACACGCTGCCAGGGAACGGCTGACTTCGTAGGTGAAGTCGACGTGACCCGGGGTGTCGATGAAGTTCAGCTGGTACTTGATGCCGTCTTTGGCGGTGTAATAAAGGGTGACGCTGTGGGCCTTGATGGTGATCCCGCGTTCACGCTCCAGATCCATGGAATCCAGTACCTGGGCTTCCATTTCACGCTCGGCCAGGCCGCCGCACATCTGGATGAAGCGATCGGCCAGCGTCGACTTGCCATGGTCAATGTGGGCGATGATGGAGAAATTGCGGATATGACTCAAATCACTCACGGATCAACACTCAAAAAGGCTGCAGGCATAGCCCGCCGAAAAATAGCCGGGAATTGTACCTGATACACGGCGCAAGCGTCACGTTCGCCTGTCACCCGGATTGCATGCAAAAACGCCCCGATCTGTCGACCGAGGCGTTTTCAAGTTTAAAGCGCAGGTCAAAGTGCGCGCATCAACCGGCTCGTCGCAGCAACCAGACACCCGCCAGCGCACAGACGCCGGCCGGTACCAGCACCGCGAACAGCGGCGAGAAACCGAACACCAGGCTCGACGGGCCGAGCAAATCCTGGACGATACGGAAGGTGAAGCCCACCAGTACGCCGGTGAACACACGCTGACCGAGGGTTACCGAGCGCAGCGGACCGAAAATGAAGGAGATCGCCATCAGCACCAGTGCTGCGGTCACCAGCGGCTGCAACACCTTGACCCAAAATGCCAGCCAATAGCGGCCGTTGCTCAGGCCCTGCTCGGACAGATAGTGGATGTAGCCCCACAAACCACTGATCGACAGCGATTCCGGTGCCATGACCACGGTGCTCAGCAATTGCGGGCTCAGGGACACGTCCCAGCGCTCGGTAGGCGTATTCACGACTTCAGTGCTGCGCTCATGAAACTTGGTGGTCGCCACATCCGTGAGCTGCCAGTGATTGCCATCGAACTCAGCCTTTTTGGCGAAGCTCGAACTGAGCAGATGGCGCTCCTTGTCGAAGTGATAACGAGTCACCCCGTACAGCAAGCCGTTCGGTTGCACGGCGTTGATGTGGATGAACTCTTCACCCTGGCGGTGCCACATACCGTGCTTGGCGCTTTGCGCGTCGCCGCTGCCCTGCGCCAGCGAGCGATTGGCCTGGGCCATGCTTTCGGTCGCCGGAGCGACGTACTCGCCGATCAGCACACCGGCCAGCATCAGCACCAGCATTGGCTTCATGACGGCCCAGACGATCCGGCCGATGGACACGCCTGCAGCGCGCATGACCGTCAGCTCACTGCTGCTGGCCAGACTGCCGAGACCGATCAGGCAGCCGATCAATGCGGCCATTGGCAACATTTCGTAGAGACGGCGCGGCGCGGTCAGCAATACAAAGCTCAGAACATCGACCAGCGTGTAGGTATCGCTGACGTCGCCCATCTCATCGATAAAGGCAAACAAGGTCGCCAGACCGAGAATGATGGCCAGCACGGCGATAATCGCCATGAACACGCTGCTGCCGATGTAGCGGTCGAGTTTAACCACGGGCCACCTCCAGCGCTGCAGAGCGACGGCTGGCCATCTTCAGGCGCAGCGGCTCCCAGTAGAGCAGGCCGAGACCGATGATCAGGAAGATCGCATGCACCCACCACAGGCCGAGGGCCGGCGGGATCTTGCCCTTCTCGAGGGCGCCGCGGGCGGCAATAAGGATGGTCAGGTAAGCCATATAAAGAAGAATCGCCGGCAGCAGCTTGAGGAAACGCCCTTGGCGCGGATTGACTCGCGACAGCGGCACCGCCATCAGGGTCACGATAAATACCAGCAGCGGCAGGGACAAACGCCATTGCAGTTCGGTTTTCGAGCGGATGTCATCGCTGCCCAGCAGAGACGAGGTCGGCATGGCGTCACGGTCGGTGACTTCTTCGCTGACGTCTGGCTTGGGCAACAGCACACCGTAGGTTTCGTAATGAATGGCGCGGTAATCGGCCTGCCCCGGGCTGCCGTCGTAGCGATAGCCGTTATCGAGGATCAGATAGCGATTGCCATCGGGGCGCACTTCCTGACGACCGCCTTCGGCCACCAGCACGGAAATCCCGCGATCCTTTTGATCAGCTCCGAGGTTTTTCTGCGAAATGAATACGCTACCCAGATTGACGCGATCGTCGCTCAACGTCTCGGTGTAGGTCACCCGCGTACCGTCACGCAGGGCCTGGAAACGTCCCGGTTCGAGGGTGTCGAATTCGGTCAGCGCGTCCTGCTTGTTCAGCAGCAACTGGAACTGATTGGCGCCTTGCGGGGCCAGGCCAAGGCTCAGCCATGCCACGACCAGTGCAACCAGGGTTGCCGGGAACAGGGTCATGCGAAACAGCTTCTGCTGGCTCATGCCGGTGGCCGAGAGCACGGTCATCTCGCTTTCCAGGTACAGGCGACCGTACGCCAGCAGGATGCCGAGGAACAGGCCCAGCGGCAGAATCAGTTGCAGGAAACCCGGCAGACGAAAGCCCATGATCAGGAACAAAGAGCCCGGATCGAGCTGGCCGGCAGCGGCCTGCGCCAGATATTTGATGAAGCGACCGCTCATGATGATGACCAGCAGCACGGCACTCACGGCGCTGAGGGTCAACAGGACTTCGCGGGACAGATAACGGAAGACGATCAAACCAGACACTCCAGGGTTGTCAGGCTAAGGCGGCCAAACACGCAAACACATCGACCGGCCCGCAACGCAGAGCCGTCGAAAAAAGATGCGGCATTATCCTGTGATTGGGGGCGCCTGTCACTGCGCACACTCATCCATGTCTGTAATCCTTTGCAGATCGTACAACCTAGGGGGCGTTCTCAATTAGTTTTCACACCGCGCCGGGTCTGCTGTTGTGCAGGGCAAGGCGCGAGAAGCGTGGTTTGGTCATTCCAAATAAGCTTCGAGCAACGCAGCCCTGCACAACAGCAGGCCCGGCCCTTCGGGTTGTGCCTTAAAGCCGGCCAGTCTGCGTTGCAGGCCTTGGAAAGGGAACAACCATTCCCAGCGACCTGCGCCTTGCCTGGCTGGCTTTAAGGCGACAACGCGGTGTGAAAACTAATTGAGAACGCCCCCTAGGGTTGTCAGGCGCGGGGAGCGAGGTTCAAACTGCGGCCCTTGTCGCAGGCTTTGGCCTGCGCCTCTTCTATCTATAAGCAGGCGACTGCGGACACCGTCGAACGCCTGCGTGTTGACCATTCATTCAGGGATCCGGACATGGAACTGGTTGTAAAAAGCGTTAGCCCAGAAACGTTGAAAACCGCCACCCTGGTGGTTGCTGTCGGCGAAGGCCGCAAACTCGGCGTCGCCGCCAAACAAGTCGACGAACTGAGCGGTGGTGCAATCAGCGCCGTCCTCAAGCGTGGCGATCTGTCCGGCAAAGTCGGTCAAAGCCTGCTGCTGCACAGCCTGCCGAACCTCAAAGCCGAGCGCGTGCTGCTGGTCGGCGTGGGCAAGGAAGAAGAGCTGGGCGACCGTCCGTTCCGCAAAATCGTTGCCGGCATTCTCAATACCCTGAAAAGCCTGAACGGCAGTGACGCCGTGCTGGCGCTGGATGAAGTTATTGTTAAAAACCGCGATAGCTACGGCAAAACCCGCCTGCTGGCGGAAACCCTGGTGGACGGCGAATACACCTTCGACCAGTTCAAGAGCCAGAAAGCCGAACCGCGCGCCCTGAAAAAAATCACCCTGCTGACCATCAAGGCTGCCCAAGCTGAAGTGCAGCGCGCCGTGAACCACGCTACTGCGATCGCCAACGGCATGGCCTTCACCCGCGATCTGGGCAACCTGCCCCCGAACATCTGCCACCCGACCTTCCTCGGCGAACAAGCCAAGAATCTGGGCAAAGAGTTCAAGGATCTGAAAGTCGAAGTCCTCGACGAAAAGAAAATCAAATCCCTCGGTATGGGTTCGTTCTACGCCGTCGGCCAGGGCAGCGAGCAACCGCCGCGCCTGATCGTCATGCAATACAACGGCGGCAAGAAATCCGAGAAGCCGTACGCACTGGTCGGTAAAGGCATCACCTTCGACACGGGTGGTATCAGCCTGAAACCAGGCGCCGGCATGGACGAAATGAAGTACGACATGGGCGGCGCGGCCTCCGTGTTCGGTACCCTGCGTGCCGTGCTTGAACTGAAACTGCCGATCAACCTGGTGTGCATCCTCGCCTGCGCCGAGAACATGCCTAGCGGCAACGCGACCCGTCCGGGCGATATCGTCACCACCATGAGCGGCCAGACCGTGGAAATCCTCAACACTGACGCCGAAGGCCGTCTGGTGCTGTGCGATGCGCTGACCTACTCCGAGCGCTTCAAGCCACAAGCAGTGATCGACATCGCCACCCTGACCGGCGCTTGCGTCGTTGCCTTGGGCGCTCACACCTCGGGCCTGCTGGGTAACAACGACGAACTGATCGACCAGTTGCTCAGCGCCGGTAAAGCCGCTGATGACCGTGCCTGGCAATTGCCGCTGTTCGACGAATACCAGGAGCAACTGGACAGCCCGTTCGCCGACATCGCCAACATTGGCGGGCCGAAAGCCGGCACCATCACGGCTGCATGCTTCCTGTCGCGCTTCACCAAGAACCTCAACTGGGCGCACCTGGACATCGCGGGCACCGCATGGACCAGCGGCGGCAAGGACAAGGGCGCCACTGGCCGTCCAGTACCGTTGCTGACCCAGTACCTGCTGGATCGTGCCAAAGCCTGAACCCGCTGATGGGCGGCGTCACTTTCGGGTGACGCCGCCTGCTGCTCTGGAACCGCAATGACCAAAGTCGACTTCTATATCCTGCCCAGCGCCGATCCGTCGGCTCGCCTGGACTTTGCCTGCAAGCTCACCGAGAAAGCCTGGCGCATGGGGCACCGCATCTACCTGCATTGCAGCGATGCAGCTCAGCGCGACGATCTCGATGCGCGCCTGTGGGCATTCAAGGGCGAAACGTTCGTGCCGCATGGCCCTGCCGACAGTGAGCCGGACGGTTGGATCGTTTTGGGCCTGGGTGACGACTGCGGTCAGCATCAGGATTTACTGGTCAATCTCGACCTGAAAGTCCCGGCCTTCGCCAGCAAATTCGCCCGGGTGGCGGAAGTGGTGGTGGAGGATCCGACGATTCGGGCGGCCGCGCGGGAGAGTTTCCGTTTCTACCGCGAACAGGGCTATCCTCTGCAAGATCACCGTTTACAGCGACTCTGAGCATTCCAATGGACACTCCGAAACCGCAGCAAAAGTCCGCACACCTGCTGGACGATCTCGAATCGATCCGCCAGCTGCTCGGCGATGACAACCTGCAACCGCCACTGTTGACCGATACGGTCGACGACGGTGAGCAGGAACAGATTCCGATGTTGTTTGATTCGGTAGGCAACGAGCCGGCCGCTGTCGAACCACCCCCCGCGCCAGCCCCGACACCTGCCGCGCAACCAGCGGCACCTGTGAATAAAGGTCCGGACGCTCTGCTCCACCTCGACAGCGAACTGCGCGCCGCCGCGCAATTGATCATGCAAGACGTGATCGACGACTTCGCTCCGCACATCGAAACCGAAATCAAACGCCGCCTCGATGCACGCATGGAACGCCTACTCGCCGCAGCTACGAGCGGCAAGCTTTAAGCTGCAAGCCAGAGCTAAAACAAACCTGCCACTCTCTTCTTGCAGCTTGTGGCTTGTAGCTTGCAGCTGTCCCCGCGGCTATACTCGTCGGCTTTTCCTGAATTAATGCCAATAGGGTCCCGCCGCGCATGGATAAGACCTACCAGCCGCACGCCATTGAAACTTCCTGGTACAACACCTGGGAGTCCGAGAACTACTTCGCCCCGCAAGGCGCGGGCGACTCCTACACCATCATGATCCCGCCGCCGAACGTCACCGGCAGCCTGCACATGGGTCACGGTTTCAACAACGCGATCATGGACGCCCTGATCCGTTTCCGCCGCATGCAGGGTCGCAACACCCTGTGGCAGCCGGGTACCGACCACGCCGGTATCGCCACGCAGATGCTGGTGGAGCGTCAACTCGAGGCCCAAGGCCAGAATCGCCATGATCTGGGCCGCGAAAAATTCCTCGAGAAAGTCTGGGAATGGAAGGATCAGTCCGGCGGCAACATCAGCCGTCAGATCCGCCGCCTCGGCTCGTCCGTTGACTGGAGCCGCGAACGCTTCACCATGGACGACGGCCTCTCGGAAGCGGTTAAAGAAGCCTTCGTGCGCCTGCACGAAGACGGTCTGATCTATCGCGGCAAGCGTCTGGTCAACTGGGATACCAAACTGCACACGGCGATTTCCGACCTCGAAGTGGAAAACCACGACGAGAAGGGTTTCCTGTGGAACCTGAAATACCCGCTGGCCGACGGCGCGAAAACCGCTGAAGGCAACGACTTCCTGATCGTCGCGACCACCCGTCCGGAAACCATGCTCGGCGACTCCGCCGTTGCGGTGAACCCGAACGATGAGCGCTACCAAGCCCTGATCGGCAAATTCGTCGAGCTGCCACTGGTTGGCCGCCGCATCCCGATCATCGCCGACGATTACTGCGATCCTGAATTCGGCACCGGCTGCGTGAAAATCACCCCGGCCCACGATTTCAACGACTACGAAGTCGGCAAGCGTCACAACCTGCCGTTGCTGAACATCTTCGACAAGAACGCCAACGTGCTGCCGGCAGCGCAGGTGTTCAACCTCGACGGTACGCTGAACGACAGCATCGACGGCAAGATCCCGGCTGAATACGCCGGCCTCGAGCGTTTCGAAGCGCGCAAGCAGATCGTTGCCGCATTCGATGCCGCCGGCCTGTTGGTCAGCGTCAACGACCACGGCCTGAAAGTGCCGAAGGGCGACCGCTCCGGCACCATCATCGAGCCATGGCTGACCGACCAGTGGTACGTGTCGACCAAACCGCTGGCCGAGCCGGCGATTGCTGCCGTTGAAGACGGTCGCATTCAGTTTGTGCCGAAGCAGTACGAAAACATGTACTTCTCGTGGATGCGCGACATCCAGGACTGGTGCATCAGCCGTCAGCTGTGGTGGGGTCACCGGATTCCGGCCTGGTACGACGAGTCGGGCAAAGTCTACGTCGGTCGCGACGAAGCCGAAGTGCGTGCCAAGCACAACCTCGGCCCCGACGTTGCGCTGCAACAGGACAACGACGTACTCGACACCTGGTTCAGTTCCGGCCTGTGGACGTTCTCCACCCTGGGCTGGCCTGAGCAGACCGAGTTCCTGAAGAAATTCCACTCCACCGACGTACTGGTGACGGGCTTCGACATCATTTTCTTCTGGGTTGCCCGGATGATCATGCTGACCATGCACCTGATCAAGAACGAGGACGGCACCCCGCAGGTGCCGTTCAAGACCGTTTATGTGCACGGTCTGGTGCGCGATGGCCAGGGCCAGAAGATGTCCAAGTCCAAGGGCAACGTCCTTGACCCGCTGGACATCATCGACGGTATCGAGCTGGAAGAACTGGTGCAGAAACGCACCTCGGGTCTGATGCAGCCGAAACTGGCGAAGAAGATCGAGAAGCAGACCCGCGACGAGTTCGCCGACGGCATCGCCAGCTACGGCACCGACGCCCTGCGCTTCACCTTCTGCTCGCTGGCTTCGACCGGGCGCGACATCAAGTTCGACATGGGCCGCGTTGAAGGCTATCGAAACTTCTGCAACAAGATCTGGAACGCCGCGCGTTACGTTCTGGACAAGGGCGAAGACTGCGGCCAGAACGGCGAAGCCTACGAGCTGTCGCTGGCGGACCGCTGGATCATCTCGCAGTTGCAACGCACCGAAGCCGAAGTGACCCGTCAATTGGATCAATTCCGTTTCGACCTCGCTGCACAAGCGCTGTACGAGTTCATCTGGAACCAATACTGCGACTGGTATCTGGAACTGTCCAAGCCTGTGCTGTGGGACGAGAACGCGCCGGTTGAACGTCAGCGCGGTACTCGCCGTACGCTGGTTCGCGTACTGGAAGTGGCGTTGCGTCTGGCGCATCCGTTCATGCCGTTCATCACTGAAGAAATCTGGCAGCGCATTGCGCCGCTGGCCGGCATTCAGGGCAAGACGATCATGCTGCAAGCGTGGCCAGTGGCCAACGAAGAGCGCATTGATCCGGCCGCCGAAGACGATATCGAATGGCTCAAGGAACTGATGCTCGGCACGCGTAACATCCGTGGCGAAATGAACATCGGCCCGGGCAAGCCACTGCCGATCTACCTGAAGAACGTCAGCGCTGAAGACCAGCGCCGTCTGACCGAAAACGAAGCGCTGCTGAAGAAGCTGGCGCGTCTGGAATCGATCACCGTTCTGGCGGCTGGCGAAGAAGCACCGTTGTCCGCTACCGCGCTGGTTGGCGAGATGGAAGTGCTGGTGCCGATGGCCGGCCTGATCGACAAGGGCGCTGAGCTCGCGCGTCTGGACAAGGAAATCCTGCGTCTGCAGGGTGAAGTCCAGCGCGTTGGTGGCAAACTGTCCAACGCCGGTTTCGTTGACAAGGCCCCGGCTGAAGTCATCGAAAAGGAACGCGCCAAACTGGCCGAGGCTGAACAAGCCTTGGGCAAACTGGCCGAGCAGCACGCGCGGATTGCCAGCCTGTAACGGCAAAACGCAATGAAAAAGGGAGGCCCAGGTGGTCTCCCTTTTTTATTCCTGATCACCACGAATCCCCTGTGGGAGCGAGCCTGCTCGCGAAAGCGGTGGGTCAGTCGACAAATCTGCCGGATGTGAAACCGCCTTCGCGAGCAGGCTCGCTCCCACAGTTTGAACGGTGTTGCCTTGAGATGTGGGACAATACCCGCCACTTTCAGCCATACCCGAATCGACCACGCCCATGAACGCCCCCCGCACACCCAAACCTGCGCGCAAAAAGCCTGACTCCGCGACCCCGGCCAAAGCCGTTGAGCCGCGTGAAAAGGCCAGCCTGCACCCGCGCAATCGCCATCAGGGTCGTTACGACTTCCCGGCGCTGATCAAGACCACGCCGGAACTGGCGAAGTTCGTGATCACCAACCCGTACGGCAAGGAAAGCATCGACTTCGCCAGCCCCGATGCGGTGCGCGTGTTCAACCGGGCGCTGCTCAAGTCGTTTTATGGCATCCAGCATTGGGACATCCCGGCGGATTACCTCTGTCCACCGGTGCCGGGCCGTGCCGATTACGTGCACTTCCTCGCGGATTTGCTGGCGAGCATGAACGACGGCAAGGTCCCGCGCGGCGCGATCGTCAACGTATTGGATATCGGCATGGGCGCCAACTGCGTGTATCCGCTGATCGGTAACAGCGAATACCGCTGGCACTTCCTCGGTTCGGAGATCGACCCGACGGCCGTAGCTGCCGCCAAAGCCATCGTTCAGTCAAACGACCTGAACAAGGTGATCCAGCTGCGCCAGCAGGAAAACCGCAAGCACATCCTGATCGGTCTGCTGGAACCGGGTGAGCGCTTTGACCTGACCATGTGCAACCCCCCGTTCCACGCTTCGATGGATGAAGCGACCAAGGGCAGCGAGCGCAAATGGCGCGCACTGGGCAAGGCCGACCCGAAACGCAAACTGCCAGTGCTGAACTTCGGTGGCCAGTCGGCTGAGCTGTGGTGTGAAGGTGGCGAGGCACGTTTCGTGACGCAACTGATCGCCGAGAGCGCGAACTTCCAGCATAAAGTGCTGTGGTTCAGCACATTAGTGTCGAAAGCTTCGAACCTGCCAGCCATCGAAACCGCGCTGAAAAAAGCCGGCGTGCTGGAAAGCCAGGTCGTCGAGATGTCTCAGGGCCAGAAGCAGAGCCGCTTTGTGGCCTGGACTTTCCAGACCAAGTCCGAGCAGCAGATCTGGCGCCGCGAGCGCTGGGTACGCTAACGCACCACAGATTCACCTGTGGGAGCGAGCCTGCTCGCGAAAGCGGTATGTCAGTCGGTATTGAAGGTGACTGATCCAACGCTTCGCGAGCAGGTTCGCTCCCACATTGGTTTCAATGTGCAGCGCCAAATCGCAGACACAAAAAAACCGTGCCCGGATCGCTCCGGTGCACGGTTTTTTATTACTGCGTCTTACTTGTTCACAGCGTCGGTCAGGCCTTTGGCCACAACCAGCTTGATCACTTTCTTTGCAGGGATTTCGATGGCAGCGCCAGTCGAAGGGTTACGGCCAGTGCGGGCAGGACGCTCGGTCACTTTCAGCTTGCCGATACCTGGCAAGGTGATTTCGCCGCCGTTTTCCAGCTGATCGGCAACGATTTGGCCCAGTTGGTCCAGAGCGTTACGCGCGGTGGTTTTCGGCGCGTCGATAGCTTCAGCGATGTCGGCGATCAGTTGGTCTTTAGTAAGAGCCATGTAGTGTTCCTTCCCTATCAAATTCATATGGATTGCAGAGTGCAGTGTCAGCCATCGAGCCCGATCTTCTGGATCTGGCACCCTCGGCGATAACCACGACGAGTCGGGTTATAGATACCGAAATCAGGGTTTGGTTCGACCTGACAAATGCTGATTGCACGCTTAACGCAGTGACTTCGCGTAAGACCGGGCAAAACTAGCACAGAGCCGGGGAAATATCCGCCTCTAGCTACCCATTTGGTCAGCTTTATTGCGCTAAATCGGTAAAAAACTGCATAAGCGCCAGTGCGCGCCCCGGTTTTGCCCTACAACCCGCGCCAAAACCAGTGGTTGCGGTACACTGGGCGCTTTTTCGGGGGAGCCTGCCCTCCTCCCTTCCAACAGCCGAGAAGCCCATGCCGATCCGTCATTGCATCGTCCACCTGATCGACAAAAAACCCGACGGCACGCCCGCAGTTCTGCACGCCCGTGACACGGAACTGGCCGAGTCTGCAGCCATCGAAAACATGCTCGCCGACCTCAACGAGAGCTATAACGCCAAACAGGGCAAAGCCTGGGGCCTGTTTCATCCGGAATCCGGTGCGTTCCCGTTCAGCGGCTGGCTGAAGGAATACATGGAAGGCGGCAAGGACTTCACCGCGTTCAGCAAGGTCGCGGTCGAGCACCTGCAGAAGCTGATGGAAGAATCGAACCTGTCGGTCGGCGGCCATGTGCTGTTCGCCCACTATCAGCAAGGCATGACCGACTACCTGGCCATCGCCCTGCTGCACCACAGCGAAGGCGTGGCGGTGACCGATGAGCTGGACGTGACCCCATCGCGCCACCTCGACCTCGGCCAACTGCACCTGGCGGCGCGTATCAACGTCTCCGAGTGGCAGAACAACAAGCAGTCCAAGCAGTACATCTCGTTCATCAAGGGCAAGAACGGCAAGAAGGTTTCGGAATACTTCCGCGACTTCATCGGCTGCCAGGAAGGCGTCGACGGCCCGGGCGAGACGCGCACGCTGCTCAAGGCGTTCAGTGACTTCGTCGAGAGCGAAGACCTGCCCGAAGAGTCCGCTCGCGAGAAGACCAAAACCCTGGTCGATTACGCCAGCAGCCAGGCCAAACTCGGCGAACCGATGGGCCTCGAAGAGTTGTCGGAGCTGATCGACGAAGAACGCCCGAAAGCCTTTTACGATCACATTCGCAACAAGGACTACGGCCTGTCGCCAGAGATTCCGGCGGACAAACGCACCCTGAATCAATTCCGCCGCTTCACCGGCCGCGCCGAAGGCCTGTCGATCAGCTTTGAAGCGCACCTGCTGGGCTCGAAGATCGAATACGACGAAGAGGCTGGCACCCTGGTGATCAAAGGCCTGCCAACGTCGCTCACCGATCAGCTGAAGCGGCGTAACTGATGCTCGGCAACGTGCTGAAGAAGGTCGCGCTGGTTCTGCTGGTGGTCGTGGTCTATCAGAACTGGGGCAAGATCGAGCGGGTGTTCAACCCCTCGCAGATGGTTGCCGAGCAGACGCGCGCGCAGGCCAACGTCGTACTCTACGCCACCGACTGGTGCGGCTACTGCAAGCAGACCAAACGCTTTCTCGACAGCAAGGGGATTGCGTTCAAGGAGTTCGATATCGAGAAGGATGCCGAGGCGCGCAAGGCGTATGAGGCATTGGGCGGACGCGGGATACCGTTGATCGATGTTAACGGCACATTGATTCGCGGATTCGACCCGGACGAAATCCTCGCCGCCCTGAAGTAACCAATGTGGGAGCGAGCCTGCTCGCGAAGACGGCTGATCATTCAACACTGTTGTTGTCTGACACACCGCTTTCGCGAGCAGGCTCGCTCCCACAATGGATCTTTAGCGGGCTTCGATGCGGAAACCGAAACGCGGGAAGTGCACATGCACCACACCGCCACGCTCGTCTTCACGACGAATGATCAACTCTTCGCGACCGGCAAACAGCAACTCGCCCACCACCGGATCAACCCCGTAATCGGTCGCGGCAATCGCCACCTGCTGCCCAGCCTTGAACCCATTCGGATCCACGAACTGCTCATCCGGCAATGCCGCCGGTGTCGCGTTGCGTGCAATCTCAAGCGCCTCTTCCGACGTCATCGCACTGGCTGCGCCATGGCCAAAGCCCAGCACTCGTCCCAACCAGGCCGAAACTGCCGGATACTCATCCACCAGTGGAGCCGTGACATGCGTAGCCTTGAGGAACCACAGCGGATGCGCCAGCGCGAAGTCGGCAATCGACGGTTCGCCGAACAGGAAGTCGCCCTGCTCGCGCTGCAACTGCTGCTCCAGACGCGCCATGATCGTCGGCCATTGATGCTTGGCCTGTTCGGCAGACAAACGCGTGGCGCTGCCACCACTGAACAGACCGGCACGGTCGGCAATAAAAGCCTTGATCGCTTCCGGCGGCAGCTTGGCGAAACGCACCGCCACCGATTCCGGCTGAAACACCAGGCTCACCGCATGTTGAAACACCACCGAGTCAGCCCACGTGGCAAAACTGGCGGCGGTGAATTCCTGGCCCTCGGGAAAGAACGCCGGCAACGCCTTTTCCTGCTCCAGGCGACGGGCGATCAGCGAAGTGTCGCAATAGATGTCGGCACCAATCTGCAGCACCGGGGTCTTGCGGTAGCCACCCGTCAGCGCGGTGAGATCCGGTTTCGGCATCACCGGCGAGATGTGCACCGAGCGCCACGACAAGCCTTTGAAGCCCAGCAGCAGGCGGGCCTTCTCGGCAAATGGGGAGGTCGGGTAATGATGCAGAATCAACTCGGACATGCTCGGCTCCGCCGCTCAGATAGTGAGCTGGCAGCTTAGCGTGCATTTGCTTAGCAGCCTACAGATCTGCCTGATGGGAACCAATCAGTCAGATTGATAAGACGCAACCAGACATTCCTTGGCGCTCTTCCTGAGTTTTTTGATCAAGCGTTCCTGACGCAGCGCATCGCTTTTGTCGCGGCACAGCTCGGTGTAGACCAGCGCCATCGCAGGGCTGGAGAGGAAGAACCGCGCGCCTTTGCCGCTTTGATGCTTGGCGAAACGGCGCACCGGATCATCGCTGATCCCGCAGTACAACGAACCATTGGCGGCGCGAACGAGGTAGACGAACCAGGACTTGCTCACCGGTTCGGCGACATCGACAGATTTTTCGCTAAGACTGGTCACTTCGGGATCAAGACGTGTAGGAAACAGGCGGCGATCTTATCAGCGACCGGCCTGAAATGCCTTCAGTCCCTTCAATGCCTGTGCACGCACGGCGTTGCGCACCAACGGCGTCCAGCCCAGCAGCAGGCCCTTGAAACCCAGCGCCTGACGCGACCAGCGCCACAGGTCGAAGTGATCGTGGTGCTCGCAGATCTTGCCGTCACGGAACACGAAGCGGGCCTGGATATCGTTGACCACGACGTTGCCGGTCTGGCTGAACAGGTAGGTCGCGACCCAATGCGCGCCGCCGCTGCGCTCATCGGCGCGGACATTGTCGAAGGTCAGCGAGAAATCCTTGGCGCGGGTGGTGAGCATGCGCCACATGTCGCCGGCATCGCGCCCGCGCAGTTCGCCGAAGGCCGGGTCGCTGAACACTACGTCATCGGTGTAGCAGGCGGCCATGGCTTCGGCGTCCAGGCGCTGGAAGGCCTGGTAGAAGCGGGTGATCAACGCGGCGTGGGCTTCGCTCATGGGCAATCTCCAAGATAGGTACAGATTGCCAGCACGATAATCTGCAATGCGCAGAAACACTATCGGCATTCGCACACCGAATACCTGCAGCACGCAAAACCCATGTGGGAGCGAGCCTGCTCGCGAAAGCGGCGTGTCAGTCGACACAGATATTGAATGTAAAATCGCCTTCGCGAGCAGGCTCGCTCCCGCATTTAAAATCAGTGCATTCAGATCTTCTCGCTTTGCACTTGCACGTACAGCGCGCGCCCGGCACCGAGGCCAGCAATGATCGCACCTGTGCCAATAATCCCGAAGATCCAGCCCACGGCATTCCAGCCGCCGGTCCAGTCATGCACCACGCCGACTGCGAACGGCCCCATCGACGCCAGCGTGTAACCGAAACCCTGGGACATGCTCGACAGGTTCGCCGCGACATGGGAATCGCGCGAGCGCAGCACAATCAACGTCAACGCCAGACTGAACGTACCGCCCTGCCCCAGACCCAGCAAAATCGCCCAGCCCCACAGGCCTTCGATCGGCGCGTACAGGCAGCCGAACAGACCGCCAAGGGTCAGCGCCATGACCACGACAATTGCCAGACGCTGATCCTTGCCACGGGTCGCCAGCCAAGGCGCGGCCAACGAGCTGGCAAGTTGAATGATCACCGAACCGGACAACACCAGACCGGCCTGAGTTGGCGTCAGGCCGCGACCAATCAGGATCGACGGCAACCAGCCGAAGACGATGTAGGCCAGCGACGATTGCAGGCCCATGTACAAGGTCACCTGCCAGGCCAGCGGATCACGCAGCAGGCCGCGCACGCGATAGGCGACGTTGTGCGCGCCATGTTTCTGCCCGACTTGCGGCAGCCAGAACACCGCTGCAACCAACGCCGGAATCACCCAGAAGCCCAGGCCCATCGCCCAGCTGTGACCGAAGTGTTCACTCAACGGCACGCTGGAACCGGCCGCCATCGCTGCGCCCAGACACAGCGCCATGGTGTAGACGCCGGTCATGGTGCCGGCGTGTTTGGCGAAGTCGCGCTTGACGATCCCCGGCAGCAGCACGCCGATGATGCCGATGCTCGCACCGCCCAATACGCTGCCGGCGAACAGGCCGATTTCACCGAAGTTGCTGCGCAGAATAATCCCGCCGGCGAGCGCCAGCAGAATCCCCAGCACCACCCGTTCAGCGCCAAAACGCCGCGCCAGAATCGGTGCCAGCGGCGCAAACAAACCGAGGCACAACACCGGCAACGTGGTCAGCAAACCGGCCTGAGCCGCCGATAAACCGAGACTTTTCGACACGTCGCTGAGCAGCGGCGCCATGCTCGATAGCGCTGGACGCAAATTCAGCGCCACCAGAATCAGCCCCAGCAACAACAGCCACGGGCGCTTCACCAGCGGATGGCTTTGTTGCACCTGCTCGTCGTCAGCCTCGGCGTCGATCAGCAGCTCTTCAAGTTCTGCCGTACGTTTCGGGGTTGTGGATATCTCACTGCGGGACATGGTTTTCTCGGTTTCAAGGTTCATTGATCAACTGCCTCGACAAGGCTTTGGCCCGTTCCGGGTCGCGTTGCTCGACCGCATCAAGCAACTCGATGTGCAGGTCGAACACTTCCTGACGGCGCGGGACGATGTTCAGGGTCTGGCGCAATTGCGCGCCGACGATGCTGGAGAAATAGCGATACAACTCGCTGAGGGTCGGGTTGTGCGCGGCGTCGACCAGACGGCGGTGGAACACCAGATCGCAGGCGATGTAGGTGTCGAGATCGCCGTGGTAGTGGCTGCCGCTGGTGCCAAGAGCTTCGCGCAATGCGACGAGGTCTTCGTCGGTACGACGTAACGCCGCAAGGCCGATGGCCTCGACTTCGAGGATGTGGCGGGTTTCCCGCGCCTGTTCCAGCGAGCATTGCGACAGCGCTTTCAGGGTATCCATCGGATCGATCACTGCGCGCAGGTAACTGCCGTCGCCCTGACGAATCTCGATCAGCCCGGAAAACGCCAGCACGCGCATGGCCTCGCGCACGGTATTGCGGCTGATGCCCAGTTCGGCGCACAGCTCGGGTTCGGTCGGCAAACGCTCGCCGACCTGCCAGGCGCCGCTGTTGATGCGCTGACGAAGTTGATCCAAGGCCTGATCGACCAAAGATCGCTTAATGAGTGGAGAAATGTCTGACATAGGATTCGCCCTTTCATCCAATCATAGGATGAATTTTCTGACATGTTAGTCAGACCCGTGTAGGACGGCAACTACCTAGGGTCAATCGGAGACACATGAAGCGGTATTTTCGATTAGTCAAAATTACCCTTTAAGGGTAATTTCAGGGACAGGGTTTTGGTTTCTTATGGAAAAGAACACACCCCATTACGACTTGGCGGTGATCAAGGCGGATGTCAGGCGACTTGGCTGGAGGGCTTTCGCGCACACGGCAAGAAAAACCGGCACTGCACTCAAACTCACTCTCGAAGAGATGCAAGAAATCGTTCTCAAACTGCAGCGCAGCATGTTGTACAAATCGATGACGACTTTTGACGATCACCGTATGTGGCAAGACGTCTATCACATCCAATCACATGGTTTGGAGATTTACATCAAGGTGTCATATCACTACGACAGGCGCCCACCCGTGATCTCTTTCAAGGAGAACCATTCATGAATACGCAGCAGTGTGTCAGTTGCGGCGCTCCGGAAGGCATGGTGCATTTCAAGGGTCGAGGCGAAACCCTGAGCGCCAAGGGAATGGAGCGTCGGATCGACGATTTGTCGGGCTGGGAGTGCCAGAAGTGCGGTGAGGTCGAATTGGACGATGAGTGCGGGCAGCGGTATTCCGACGCATGCGATGAACTCGTTATCGCCTGTAGAAAAATGGTCGGTGACGAAATGAAAAAGATCCGTCGCAAACTGCACCTGACGCAAAAGGAAACGGTGCAATTGCTTTCAGGGGGCGGGCACAACGCATTTTCACGATACGAACGCGGCGAGATACTTCCGCCGAAAGCATTGATGCTGCTCATGCGTCTGCTGGATCGCTATCCACACTTGCTTGCCGACGCGAGAGTCTTGGCCGAAGGGGCTGATTTAAGAGGCGCTTTCAAGTTCACTGAGCACAAAGAACAAGAACCTCTCACCGCCTCCTGACCCACAAAAAATCAAACCCGGCACAAGGCCGGGTTTGATTCACACACAAACCATCAATGCAAAATCTGACTCAAGAACAACTTTGTCCGCTCGTTCTGCGGATTATCGAAGAAGTCATTCGGCGCCGCCTGCTCAACGATCTCACCCTTGTCCATGAAGATCACGCGATTGGCCACGGTACGGGCAAAGCCCATTTCGTGGGTCACGCAAAGCATGGTCATGCCGTCTTCAGCCAGACCGATCATGGTGTCGAGTACTTCCTTCACCATCTCCGGATCGAGCGCTGAAGTCGGTTCGTCGAACAGCATGATTTTCGGTTTCATGCACAGGGCGCGAGCAATCGCCACACGCTGCTGCTGACCACCGGACAGTTGTCCCGGGAATTTGTGCGCCTGCTCCGGAATGCGTACGCGTTCCAGATAATGCATGGCGATTTCCTCGGCCTTGCGCTTGGGCATCTTGCGTACCCACATTGGTGCCAGGGTGCAGTTCTGCAAAATGGTCAGGTGCGGGAACAGGTTGAAGTGCTGGAACACCATGCCGACTTCACGGCGGATCGCTTCGATCTGCTTGAGGTCGTTGGTCAGTTCCACGCCATCAACGACGATGCGGCCCTGCTGATGTTCTTCCAGACGATTGAGGCAACGAATCGTCGTCGATTTACCGGAACCCGACGGGCCGCACAGGACGATACGCTCGCCCTGTTTGACGTTGAGGTTGATGTCTTTCAGCACGTGGAACTGGCCGTACCACTTGTTGACGCCCTGCATCTGAATAATGCCTTCAGGACCTGCAGGCTTTTTGATTGCTTCGCTCATTTACAGAGAACTCCTAACGCTTGTGGCCAGTGTCGAGCTTGCGTTCCAGATGCATGGAATAGCGCGACATACCAAAACAGAAAATCCAGAACACCAGGGCGGCGAACACGTAGCCTTCGGTGGCCATGCCCAGCCATTTCGGATCGGCAGCGGCTTGCTTGACGCTGTTGAGCAGGTCAAACAGGCCGATGATGATCACAAGGCTGGTGTCCTTGAACAGCGCAATGAAGGTGTTGACGATGCCGGGAATGACCAGCTTCAGGGCTTGCGGCAGGATCACCAGGCCCATCGAGCGCCAGTAACCGAGGCCCATCGCTGCAGCTGCTTCGTACTGACCTTTGGGGATCGCTTGCAGACCACCGCGCACCACTTCGGCGACATAGGCCGACTGGAACAGGATCACGCCGATCAGTGCCCGCAGCAGTTTGTCGAAGTTCATGCCTTCCGGCAGGAACAGCGGCAGCATCACCGAAGACATGAACAGCACCGTGATCAACGGCACGCCGCGCCAGAATTCGATAAAGGTCACGCAGACCACACGAATCGCCGGCATGTTCGAACGTCGACCCAGCGCCAGCACAATCCCCAGCGGCAACGCACCGGCAATACCGACTGTGGCGATCACCAGAGTCAGCATCAGGCCGCCCCACTGGCTGGTCGCCACGTTGGTCAGGCCGAAACCGCCGTGCAACAGGGTGAAAGCAATGATCGGGTAAAGCACCAGGAAGCTCAGCCCGTAGATCGCTTTACGCGGCACACGCGAGATGAACAATGGCGCTGCACCGATCACCGCCAGCCACACGGTCAGGTCGACACGCCAGCGCAGTTCCGTCGGGTAGTAGCCGTACATGAACTGGCCGAAACGCTGCTGAATGAACACCCAGCAGGCGCCTTCCTTGGTGCAGTCGGCGCGGGTGGTGCCGACCCAGTTGGCATCGACAATCGCCCAGCTGAGGATCGGCGGCACCACGAGGTAGATCAGGTAGAACGCAAACAGCGTCAGCAGGGTGTTGAGCCAGCTGGAGAACATGTTCGCGCGCATCCACGCCACCACGCCGATGCTGCTGTTCGGTGGGGGCATGTCAGGTTTGAAAGTATGAGTACTCATGCGCTTTTCCTTACCGCTCGATCAGCGCAATGCGCTTGTTGTACCAGTTCATCAGCAGGGAAATGCTGATACTGATCGCCAGGTACACGCTCATGGTGATGGCAATCACCTCGATCGCCTGGCCGGTCTGGTTAAGCACCGTGCCCGCGAACAGCGACACCATTTCCGGATAACCGATACCGGCCGCCAGCGAAGAGTTTTTCGCCAGGTTCAGGTATTGGCTGGTCAGCGGCGGAATGATCACGCGCAGGGCTTGCGGAATGATCACCTTGCGCAGGGTCGGACCGTTGCGCAGGCCGAGGGAACGCGCCGCCTCAGTCTGGCCATGGCTGACCGACTTGATCCCCGAACGCACGATCTCGGCGATGAACGCCGCGGTGTACACGGTCAGGGCCAGGGTCAAGGCAAGCAGTTCCGGGATCAGCACCCAGCCGCCAACAAAGTTGAAGCCTTTGAGCTCGGGCATTTCCCAATGCAGCGGTGCGCCGAAGATCAATGCGCACAACGCCGGGATCACCAGCAGAATCGCCAGCCCCACCCAGAACTTGTGAAACGGTACGCCGGTTTCTTCAAAGCGCTTGTTGGCCCAGCGCGTCATCAGCACGATGCCGACAATGGCCACCACGATGCTGAGCACGAACGCCCAGAAACCATCAGCCGCCAGCGCGGCTGGCATGTTCAGGCCACGGCTGCTGACGAAGAAGGTGTCGCCGAAATTATGGCTGTTGCGCGGCCCCGGCATGGTCAGGAATACCGCGAAGTACCAGAACAGAATCTGCAGCAGCGGCGGAATGTTGCGGAACACTTCCACATACACCGTCGCCAGTTTGCTGATGATCCAGTTCTGCGACAGCCGCGCTACACCGATGATGAAACCGAGAATCGTCGCCAGAATCACGCCGATCACCGTCACCAACAGGGTATTGAGAAGACCGATGACAAAGACGCGGGCATAGCTGTCCGCTTCGGTGTAGTCGATCAGGTGTTGAGCGATGCCGAAACCGGCACTGCGCTCCAGAAAGCCAAAACCGGAGGTAATGCCCCGGTGCTGAAGGTTGGTTTGCGTATTGTCGAACAAGTACCAGCCCAGCGAGACCACCGCCACAACGGTGATGATCTGGAATAGCCACGCACGCACTCGTGGATCGCTGAGGCTGAGCCTCTGCTTTGGTGCGCCGATTGAATTTTGCATGAAGTGCCCCGGAAGAAATGGAACAAGAACATCACCCGGCGGTTGGCCCGCCGGGTGATAGAACCATTAGCGCACTGGTGGTGCGTACTGAATGCCGCCGTTGTTCCACAGGGCGTTCAAGCCGCGGTCGATTTCCAGCGGAGTGCTCTTGCCGAGGTTTTTCTCGAAGATTTCACCGTAGTTGCCGACTTGTTTGACGATCTGCACAACCCAGTCTTTCGGCAGTTTCAGGTCTTTGCCGTACTCGCCGTCAGCGCCGAGCATACGGGCGACGTCCGGGTTCTTGGTCGACTTGGCTTCAGCTTCGACGTTCTTCGAAGTGATGCCGGCTTCTTCGGTGTTGAGCAGCGCGTAGCCAACCCAACGCACGATCGCCAGCCACTCGTCGTCGCCGTTACGTACGACCGGGCCCAGCGGTTCTTTGGAAATGGTTTCCGGCAGAACCACGTAGTCCTTCGGCGAGGCCAGCTTGGAGCGCTGGGCGAACAGCTGGGACTTGTCGGAGGTCAGCACGTCGCAACGACCGGATTCCAGCGATTTGGCGCTTTCATCGGAGGTGTCGAAAGTGATCGGGGTGTATTTCAGACCGTTGCCACGGAAGTAGTCGGAAACGTTCAGCTCGGTGGTGGTACCGGCCTGGATGCAGATAGTTGCACCGTCCAGCTCTTTGGCACTCTTCACGCCCAGCTTGTTGTTCACCAGGAAGCCGATGCCGTCGTAGTAGGTAATGAAGCCCGGGAATTTCAGGCCCATGCCCGCGTCACGCGAACTGGTCATGGTGGTGTTACGCGACAGGATGTCGATCTCGCCCGATTGCAGCGCGGTGAAGCGCTCCTTGGCGTTCAACTGACTGAATTTGACCTTGGTCGCGTCGCCGAATACGGCAGCGGCCACAGCGCGGCAGACGTCAGCATCAATCCCGAGGATCTTGCCGGTCGCGTCCGGAACCGAGAAGCCCGGCAGACCGTCGCTCACGCCACACTGCACGAAACCTTTCTTTTGCACTGCATCCAGGGTTGCACCCGCCTGAGCGAACCCGCTGACACCGAGTACTGTTGCTGCAGTCACGATGGCCAGGGTGGATTTCAACATCTTCATTCAAACCTCCAGTTTTGCTCTTGTTGTGTCGGAGCTTGAGTCCAGTCGCACCCTTTTGAGGCGTTGTTGACCCGTGTTGGCTTTTTTTGGGGTCAACCGACGTAAGACCTTCGCTATGAGTCTAGTAGGAGAAAATCCACATAATGGACAACTCACTTCTCACCAATCGGCCGAACGGGCTGTAGCCCTTTCACGTTCGCTGCGCCCGTAGCGGCCATTGGCGAACATCCATCACCGGATTCTTTGCCATCCCGTCGCGGGTCGTACACTGATAGTGTTACCGCCACGCGTAGGACGTTTCGTACAAAACCTTCCATAGCAAAGCCCGTACCACACCTGTCGCGGAATCGATTCGGCGACAGGTCAAGAGCAAAACTTGTACCCTTGCGACATCTTCTTAACGGATCAACCGGGCGCGCACTCGAATCACGCACTTAATGAGAGCGCCCGCACATATTTGGAGCAGACATGACCGAGCCCTTGATTCTTCAGCCTGTTAAGCCCGCAGACGCCTGCGTGATCTGGCTGCACGGCCTCGGCGCCGACCGCTACGATTTCCTGCCGGTGGCGGAAGCGTTGCAGGAAAGCCTGTTGAGCACGCGCTTCGTGCTGCCGCAGGCGCCGACTCGTCCGGTGACGATAAATGGCGGATATGCCATGCCGAGCTGGTACGACATTAAAGCCATGAGCCCGGCGCGGGCGATCGATCGTGATGAGCTGGAAGCGTCGGCGGATCGCATCATCGAATTGATCGAAAACGAGCGCGCCAGCGGAATAGACGCCTCGCGGATTTTCCTCGCCGGTTTTTCCCAGGGTGGCGCCGTGGTTTTGCACACTGTTTTCTTGAAATGGCAGGGGCCGTTGGGTGGTGTGCTGGCGTTGTCGACGTATGCGCCGACTTTCAATGATGAGATGGAGCTTTCAGCCAGTCAGCAGCGGATTCCCGCGCTATGCCTGCACGGCCAGTTCGATGGCGTGGTGCAGAACTCGATGGGCCGCAGTGCCTATGAGCATTTGGTGAAGCATGGTGTCACCGTGACATGGCAGGAATACCCAATGGAGCACGAAGTGTTACCCGAGGAAATTCGCGACATTGGCGTTTGGTTGAGCGAACGTCTGCGCTGATCACGCCAGCAATGCCTGCCCTTTGATCATCACACTACGCCGCGCCCGTTTCTTGCATTACACTGGCCGGCGTACATTCCTTAACCAATTGATGAGATGACCGTGCTCGAAGCACTCAAGAAAATGTTCGGTAAAAGCGAGGCTGAGCAGCTCGCGCCAGTTCCCAGTGCGCCGTCGCACGCCCCCGGTCATCGCCACGATGCGCCCCAGGCCGACCGCCCCGCTGCCGTAGCAGCACCGAAGCAAGACCCGCAACCCGCTCCGGCCGCGCCCATCGCCGCCGAGCCTGCGCGCAGTGACGAGCCGAAACCGGCCAGACCGCGTCGCGAACCGAAGCCCAAGGCATCGGTCATTCCGTGGAAACTCGAAGATTTCGTCGTCGAGCCACAAGAAGGCAAAACCCGCTTTCACGATTTCAAACTCGCTCCAGAACTGATGCACGCCATTCAGGATCTGGGCTTCCCGTATTGCACGCCGATCCAGGCGCAGGTGCTGGGCTTCACCCTCGCCGGCAAAGACGCCATTGGTCGCGCGCAGACCGGTACCGGCAAAACCGCCGCGTTCCTGATCTCGATCATTACTCAACTGCTGCAAACGCCGCCGCCGAAAGAACGCTACATGGGCGAACCTCGTGCGCTGATCATCGCGCCGACCCGTGAGCTGGTGGTGCAGATCGCCAAGGACGCCGCCGACCTGACCAAGTACACCGGCCTCAACGTCATGACCTTCGTTGGCGGTATGGATTTCGACAAGCAGCTCAAACACCTCGAAGCGCGTCACTGCGACATTCTCGTCGCCACCCCGGGCCGCCTGCTCGACTTCAACCAGCGCGGCGACGTGCATCTGGACATGGTCGAAGTGATGGTGCTGGACGAAGCCGACCGCATGCTCGACATGGGTTTCATCCCGCAAGTGCGCCAGATCATTCGCCAGACGCCGCCGAAAAGCGAACGCCAGACCCTGCTGTTCTCCGCGACCTTCACCGAAGATGTGATGAACCTCGCCAAGCAGTGGACGACCGATCCGTCGATCGTCGAAATCGAAATCACCAACGTCGCCAACGAAAACGTCGAGCAACACATCTACGCCGTGGCCGGTGCCGACAAGTACAAATTGCTCTACAACCTGGTCAACGATAATGGCTGGGAGCGGGTGATGGTCTTCGCCAACCGCAAGGACGAAGTCCGCCGTATCGAAGAGCGTCTGGTGCGCGACGGTGTGAACGCTGCGCAGTTGTCCGGCGACGTGCCGCAGCACAAGCGCATCAAGACTCTGGAAGGTTTCCGCGAAGGCAAGATTCGCGTACTGGTCGCCACCGATGTAGCCGGTCGCGGCATCCACATCGACGGCATCAGCCACGTGATCAACTTCACCCTGCCGGAAGTCCCGGACGACTACGTGCACCGCATCGGCCGGACCGGTCGTGCTGGCGCCGATGGCGTGTCGATCAGCTTCGCCGGTGAGGACGACTCCTACCAGTTGCCGTCCATCGAAGAGAAGCTCGGTCGCAAGATCAGCTGCGAAACGCCACCGACGCACCTGCTGCGTGCGGTTGAGCGCAAGCGTCCGCAGTAAGCGATACGAATAAAAGAAGCGCAGCCGGCAACGGACTGCGCTTTTTTTTCGCCCGGTGTTTGATCAGGTGCTTGCGAGAGAAAACTAAATGTCCATAATGGACAAATTAGTTTAAATACAGACTCCGGAGCCTGACATGTCCAGTACGCCCTACGTGATCGACCAGCATCAGGCCCGCGAGCTTCTGATGCGCATCGACGTGCCGCAGATTCTGCGCAAACTGTTTCGCGATCTTGCGGCGGGTAATGCCGTGCAACCGGCGCAACAACTGGTGGAGTTTCCTCAAGGTGCCGGCGACTTCATCAATTATCTGGGTGTGCTGGCTGAGGACGGCGTGTACGGCGTGAAGACCTCGCCGTATATCGTTCGCGAGCAAGGTGCGCTAGTGACGGCATGGACCTTGTTGATGTCGATGAAAACCGGTCAACCGCTGCTGCTGTGCGATGCCGGTGAACTGACCACCGCGCGCACCGCCGCGACCACGGCCGTGGCGGTCGACACCCTCGCTCCGGTCAATGCCACGCGACTGGCAATCATTGGTAGCGGCAAGGTTGCCCAGGCGCATTTGCACTACGTGAAATCGCTGCGTGACTGGCAGAGCATCAGCCTGTATTCGCCAAGCCTGTCCGCCGACGCGCAAACCCAGGCACTGTTGAAAGCCATCACGCCCAATCTGAAAATTGCCGATAGCCGTGAAGCGGCCATTGCCGAGGCTGATGTGATCATGCTGTGTACCTCGTCCCCCGGCCCGGTGATCGATCCTGCCGCGCTGAGCAAACCGGCCCTGATCACCTCGATCAGCACCAACGCCCCACGTGCCCACGAAGTGCCGCCGCAGAGCCTCAACGACATGCAGGTGTTCTGTGACTATCGTCTGACCACTCCGGGGTCGGCGGGTGAGATGCTGATTGCCAGTGAACAGCATGGCTGGAGCAAGGATTTGATTGTCGGCGATCTCGCCGACTTGCTCAGCGAGAAAGTCCAGCGCCCCGATTACGATCGTCACGTGTTTTTCCGTTCAATCGGCCTTGGCTTGGAAGACATCGCCCTGGCCAATGCGGTTTATCACTTAACCCACTAACACCACAAATCCCCTGTAGGAGCGAGCCTGCTCGCGAATGCGGTCTTACATTCAGCATTATTGTTGCCTGATACACCGCTATCGCGAGCAGGCTCACTCCTACAGGGGATAGCGAACTATTGGATATTGCTTACTCACTGGAGAACCTCATGAGCCAGGCAGATTTCATCATCATCGGCGGCGGAATTGCCGGCGCTTCCAGCGGTTTCTGGTTGTCGCCGCACGGCAAAGTGATCGTGCTCGAACGTGAATCGCACCCGGCCTATCACTCCACCGGGCGCTCCGCCGCGCTGTTCACTGCAGCCTATGGCACACCGCAGGTACGTGCACTGACCCAGGCCAGCCGCGAGTTTTTCGATCATCCGCCGGCCGGCTTCTGCGAACACCCGCTGCTGACCCCGCGCGGCGAAATGACCGTCGACTTCACCGGCGACCCCGCCGAACTCAACAACCAATACCTCAGCGCCAAAGCCACCGTGCCGGAGATGCAATTGCTCAGCGCCGACGAAGCCTGCGCACGCCTGCCGATCCTGCGCCGGGAAAAAGTCCATGGTGCGATCTACGACCCGAGCGCCAGCGACATCGACACCGATGCCCTGCATCAGGGCTACCTGCGCGGCATCCGTCGCAACAACGGCGAAGTGCATACCGACTGCGAAGTACTCGGCCTGAACCGCGACGCCGACGGCCTCTGGCACGTACAAACAAACGGCCAGACCTTCAGCGCACCGGTAATCATCAACGCCGCCGGCGCCTGGGCCGACAAGATCGGTGCACTGGCCGGCGCCAAGCCCTTGGGCTTGCAACCGAAACGCCGCGCCGCATTCATCTTCGCCGGCCCCGAAGGCGTCGACATTCATCACTGGCCGATGCTGGTGAGCCTCGACGAGTCCTTCTATATGAAACCCGACGCTGGCATGTTCCTCGGCTCGCCGGCCAACGCCGACCCGGTCGAACCCCACGATGTGCAGCCGGAAGAACTGGATATCGCCATGGGCATTTACCAGATCGAAGAAGCCACCACGCTGACCATCCGCCGCCCGACCCGCACCTGGGCCGGGCTGCGCAGTTTCGTCGGCGACGGTGATCTGCTCAGCGGTTTCGATCCGCAGGTGCCGGGGCTGTTCTGGGTCGCGGCGCAAGGTGGTTATGGCATCCAGACTTCGCCAGCGATGGGCCAGGCCAGCGCGGAGTTGGTGCGTGGTCAGCCACTGCCCGAGCACTTGCGTAACTTCGGTCTGAGCAGCGCCATGCTCTCGCCTGCCCGCCTCGCCTGATCGTCCATCCGGATGACGCGCCCAACGGATTGCGGCACACTCGCAGCGCCTCCTGATCACGGGGGCGTTGACGCTGCCTGGAGCTCCACTGTCATGACCGCCCCTGAATTCGACCCGGCGCTGGATAACTTCCGCGCCATCGCCGATGCCATCGCCACACTGTTCTTTCCGCACGCCGAAGTGGTGCTGCACGACCTGCGCACACAGAAGGTCGATTACATCGCCAACAACCTGTCCAAACGCGAAATCGGTGACGATTCGTCACTGGAAGACATGCTCAGCGAGGATGTCAGCGACAGAAACATCGGCCCGTACGAAAAGCTCAATTGGGATGGCCAGAAGATTCGCAGCCTGAGCAGCGTCCTGCGCGACAGTGAAGGCTTGCCGCTGGCGGTACTTTGCATCAATCTGAATATTTCGCTGTTCGAGAACGCCAAGGCGGCGCTGGACCTGTTCCTGTCGCCGAGCAAACTGATCCCGCAACCGGACTCACTGTTTCGTGATGACTGGCAGGAGCGCATCAACACCTTCCTCCACGCTTGGCTGCGCGAGCGGCAATTGAGCCTGAATGTGCTGACCCGCGATCACAAACGTGAGCTGGTGCTGGCGCTGCACGCCGAAGGCGCGTTCAAGGGCAAGAGCGCCTCGAACTATGTGGCCAATGTGCTGAATATGGGGCGGGCGACGGTGTACAAGCATTTGAAGGAAATGAAGGGCTAGAGATTTGCGGTGATTTCTCTGACGCCATCGCGAGCAGGCTCACTCCTACAGGGGGAACGCATTCCAAATGTAGGAGTGAGCCTGCTCGCGATAGCGGACTATCAGTCGCCGTAGATATCGGACTTGAAATACTTCTCGGAAATCTTCTGGTACTCGCCACTCGCACGAATGCCATCAATCGCGCCATTCAACTGGCTGACCAGTTCGGCATTACCCTTGCGCACCGCAATCCCCGCGCCCTCGCCCACGTACTTCGGATCCTTCAACTCAGGCCCGACAAACGCATAACCCTTGCCCCGCGGCATCGACAGAAAGTCATTGAGCGGAATAGTGTCGGCAAAAATCGCATCCAGCCGCCCCGCCGCCAGATCCATGTAGATCTCTTCGTTGTTGCTGTAGCGCTTGACGTTGATGCCCTTCGGCTCGAACACCTCGGTGGCATAACGGTCAGTAGTCGTTGCGCGCTGCACGCCGACGTTCTTGCCCTTGAGGCTGGCGTACTGGTCATCGACCGTTGCGCCTTCCTTCATCACCAGTCGCGACGAAGTGAAGTAGTACTTGTGGGTGAAATCCACCGACTTCTTGCGGTCTTCGTTGATGGTCATCGATGACAGCGCCATGTCGATTTTCTTCACTTTCAGCGAAGGGATCAGACCATCAAACTCACCTTCAACCCACACGCACTTGACCTTCATCTGCGCGCACAGGGCGTTGCCGATGTCGTAGTCGAAACCGACGATTTCGCCTTTATCGGTTTTCGACGCAAATGGCGGGTAAGCGGCTTCGATGCCGATGCGCAGGGTTTGTTCGGCGGCGAACGCGCTGGCTGAGGCTAACAGGCTGAGGGCCAGACCGGTGATGAGGGGGAGTTTCTTCATGTTCGTTCTCTCGCAGGTTGTTGTTGGTTTGGCAAGACAGAAGAAAGAGCTGAAAAACAGATGGGATTTTTTGTACTTGGAAATCCATACTGGACTTATATGTACATGCCGTCAATCGGGCCAGGCAGGAGGATTTTGGTGATGCAGATGACGCTTTCGCGAGCAGGCTCGCTCCCACAGGGGATCTGTAGCGAACACAATATCTGCGTTCATGAAGATCCAATGTGGGAGCGAGCTTGCTCGCGAAGGCTTACTGAAGGGCGCTACAAGACTTACTTTTTCCAGCGATCCGCCGCGGCATGATCACTGTCCCGCCCTTCAACCCAACGCGGGCCATCGCTGGTGTTTTCTTTCTTCCAGAACGGTGCACGGGTTTTCAGGTAGTCCATGACGAAAGCGCAGGCATCGAATGCGGCCTGGCGATGGGCACTGGCGGCGCCGACAAACACGATCGGCTCACCCGGTTCCAGTGCACCGATGCGATGCAGCACTTCCAGCTTCAGCAGCGGCCAGCGCTGTTCGGCTTCGATGGCGATCTTGCCGAGGGCTTTTTCGGTCATGCCCGGATAGTGTTCGAGGAACATCCCCGCCACATCCAGTCCGTCATTGAAGTCGCGCACATAGCCGACGAAACTCACCACCGCGCCGACGCCGACATTGGCCGCGTGCATCGCGTTGACTTCAGCGCCCGGATCGAACGGTGTGGCTTGCACGCGAATCGCCATGGCTCAGCCTCCCGTCACGGTGGGGAAAAACGCCACTTCGTCGCCATCAACCACAGGCTCGTCGAGCTGGCAGAGGTCTTCGTTGCGTGCACACATCAGGTTCTGCTCGCTCAGCACCTCGGCGCCATCGCGTTGTGCCAACAATGCCCGCACGTCGTCGACGGTGGCGAAATCGCCCTCAACCTTTACCGAATCCACGCCCAGCGCTTCACGGTAACGGGCAAAAAACTTCACGGTCAGGTTCATGGCTGCTCCGCTTGAAAGTGCCCGCTCTTGCCGCCGACTTTCTCCAGCAGGCGCACGCTTTCGATGGTCATGCCACGATCGACGGCTTTGCACATGTCATAAATGGTCAGGGCGGCAACGCTGGCGGCGGTCAATGCTTCCATTTCCACACCGGTCTGCCCGGACAATTTGCAGCGGGCAACGATGCGCACGGTGTCTTCGCCTTCAGCACTGAGTTCGACTTTGACGCCGGTCAGCATCAGCGGGTGGCAAAGGGGAATCAGATCGCTGGTTTTCTTCGCAGCTTGAATGCCGGCAATGCGCGCCACGGCGAACACGTCACCCTTGGGATGACCGCCGCTGACGATCATCTGCAGCGTTGCGGGGAGCATGCGCACCAGCGCTTGGGCCGTCGCTTCACGGAACGTCACGGCTTTTTCGGTGACGTCGACCATGTTGGCGCGACCTTGGGAATCGAGATGAGTCAGCACGGGGGCCTCCTTGAGGCAGCTGCGAGCGGCAAGCTACAAGCGGCAAGTGAAAAGCGCAGTAGTTTGCAGGTATGGAATGGCAGCATTTAAGCAGTTGCAAGCATTAAGCGGCAAGCTACAAGGGCATGAGAGAAACACTCTCTACGCTTGTATCTTGCCGCTTGCAGCTTGAATCTTGCAGCTGTTTTACAGGTGGGTTTCGGCGTATTCGGCCAGAATCGAGCGAGGCACCCCTTGCAGGGTGATGTGCACACCGTTGGGGAAATCCTTGAAGCGTTCGGTCAGGTAGGTCAGCCCGGAGCTGGTCGCGGACAGGTAAGGGGTGTCGATCTGTGCGAGGTTGCCCAGGCACACCACTTTGGAACCTGCGCCGGCACGGGTGATGATGGTTTTCATCTGGTGCGGCGTGAGGTTCTGGCATTCGTCGATCAGGATCAGGCTCTGCTGGAAGCTGCGACCGCGAATGTAGTTGAGCGATTTGAACTGCAACGGCACTTTGCTGAGGATGTAGTCGACGCTGCCATGGGTGTTTTCGTCATCCATGTGCAAGGCTTCGAGGTTGTCGGTGATGGCGCCCAGCCAAGGCTCCATTTTTTCCGCTTCGGTGCCGGGCAGGAAACCGATCTCCTGATCCAGGCCCTGCACGCTGCGGGTGGCAATGATGCGGCGATAACGTTTGCTGACCATGGTCTGCTCGATCGCAGCGGCCAGCGCCAGAATGGTTTTACCGGAGCCTGCCGCGCCCGACAGGTTGACCAGATGAATGTCCGGATCGAGCAGCGCGTACAGCGCCAGACTTTGATAGATGTCGCGCGGTTTCAGCCCCCACGCTTCCTGGTGCAGCAACGGTTCCTGATGCAGGTCGAGGATCAGCAGCTTGGCCTCGTCGATCTCCTTGATCCAGCCGACAAAGCCCTGTTCATCAATGATGAACTCGTTGATATGCACTGCCGGCAGATTATCGATCAGTTGCACTTGATGCCAGGTGCGGCCGTGATCCTGACGGGTGTCGACCTTGCTCACGCGGTCCCAGAAGGAGCCGGTCATGTTGTGGTAGCCGTTGGGCAACAGGGACACGTCATCGACCAGTTGGTCGGTGCTGTAATCCTCGGCATCGATGCCGCAGGCGCGCGCCTTGAGGCGCATGTTGATGTCTTTGGTGACCAGCACCACCGGTTTTTTCGGGTCGCGGGTGTGTAGATCGATCAGTTGGTTGATGATTTTGTTGTCGTTCAGGTGCTCGGGCAGAATCAGATTCGATTCGGCCTGTTTGCTCATCAGTATTGACAGTAAGCCCTTCGGCCCGCCCTTGCCGCGCTGGATCGGCACACCCAGCTCGACATCTTCCGGGGACGCATCGCCCAGGGTCTTGTCGATCAGCCGGATGGCCTGACGGCATTCAGCGGCCACGCTGTGATGCCCGCTCTTGAGCTTGTCCAGCTCTTCAAGCACGGTCATCGGGATTGCGACGTGGTGTTCTTCGAAATTCAGCAGGGCGTTTGGATCGTGAATCAATACGTTGGTATCGAGTACATACAGGATTGGCTGGTTGGAGGAAGGGCTACGTCCGTGATCATCCATACTCGGTCACCTTTGTCAGAGCCAGTAGACGCAATACCTGGGCGGTGCTGCGCCTCGAAGTGACTGCCGAAATCTCACCTGCGGAGATTCAAGTGACTGCAAACAAACGGGTCTTGGAAGACGCCACCTGTGTTGCAGGTTTCGGCGGTCTGTCTTCGTAATACTCCAAAACCGATGACATAAAAAAGTACTTTGACGGTTTTTTTAAGTTTATTTTGCAGAGTGACGAAAAGCCCTTGGCGGACTGCCAAGACCCCGCTAAAGTCGGAAGTCCGCCTGCACCGAATCCTGCAAAAAAATCGCCCCAAGCCCAATGTTTCCGGGCTTTCTTCGTTTCTCAGCGAAAAGCGTTCTGACAGTCTTCCCAACCGATACCGCTCTGCGCGGTTTGCGTGATCAGCCACGGCAACGAGGTCTTCACCGCGTCCTGTTTCATGTTGAAATTGATCACCCCGTGACGCCACAACAGCATCAGGGTCAGTACTCGTTGCGCGCTCGCTGAGCCCTTGAGTTTGCCGGCGCCGTCCTGGGCATCGATGTCCCACAGTGCCACTTGCAGGCCCTGGGTGTTGAAGAAACCTTGCGCATCACTGCGGCGTTGCCCTTCTGGCGGACGGAACAGCGGCACATAGTTTTCCGGCAATTTATTCCTGACCAGATCAGCACTGCGCCGCACCGAATCCTGCCAGTCCTGCCAATGGCTGTGGGAGCGGAACTCCCAACCTTGAACGCCGACGCACTGTTTCGAGAAGCCCGCCTGCAGACTGCTCACCGAACGATCGGCCAGCCGCGCCTGAATATCCTTGCCCAATACAAAGAACGTGCCGCTCAGGTTTGCCTTGCGCAGGTATTCGGTGAGCCAACCGGTGTTATCCGGTTGCACGTTGGCGGCGCTGTCGAAAGTCAGCAGAAACAGGCGGTCGTGCATGTCGTCGCCGTTGCGCTCGTAGTCTCCGAAACGATCGAATTCATTGCTGGTTTGCGGTGACAACGCAGCCTTGCGCATCAACTCATCCAGATACTGCAAATGGAAGATCCGGCTCGGTTCGGCCCACTTGGTGTAATAGCTGTCGTCACTGACCACGAACTTGGCGGCTTGCTCACGCAGGGTCGGCAGGTCTTCGACGAGGAAACAGAACGAGGCGTCCTGATCGCAGCTTTGCTGGGCGTAGTTGTAGTTCGCCAACAAGCGCTGCCAGAGGCGCTGACGCAGGCTGTTGACCGCATCGATATTGACTGTGCGCAGGCCCAGGCGCTGAGCCAACGCGGCCTCGTCCATCGATTCAGTGCCGAGCAGGCCACGGGCGAACATGAGGATTTCCGCCCGTGAAGCCACATCAAACAGCGTCGGATTGCTGAGCTGCTCTGGCCAGGTGCTGCGATCCAGCGTCGCCACATCGCCCGGCGCCGCGATGGCACCGACGCTTAACAGCCACGCGGTCAATAAAAGAACAATGCGCAAAAGGGATGTCTCCATAACAAAACCCGCGCGGCACTATAGCTGATGTGCAACGCTCACGGACGCTGCCCTCACCCCAGCCCTCTCCCGGAGGGAGAGGGAGCCGATCTTCATTGATTTCAAAATTTGAGTTCAACTCGATAGATCATGTCGGCGTAAATCGACAGTACAACTCGGTCAGCCCCCTCTCCCTCTGGGAGAGGGCTGGGGTGAGGGAAAAATCCACCAACCGTCGCAAATGCCCAAGCTTCCCCACACCTATTGCCCCCATAGCTGGAGTCAACACCGACAACCCCCTAGAATCGCCTCCACAATTAAAGGAGACGACTTCATGCTGATGGTGATTTCCCCCGCCAAGACCCTCGATTACGAAACACCGCCGGCGACCCAGCGCTTTACTCAGCCGCAATACCTCGACCACTCCCAGGAACTGATCCAGCAATTGCGCGACCTGACGCCTGCGCAAATCAGCGAACTGATGCACGTGTCGGACAAGATCGGCGGGCTAAATGCCGCGCGTTTCGGCAGTTGGACACCCGCGTTCACTCCGGAAAACGCCAAGCAGGCGCTGCTCGCGTTCAAGGGTGACGTTTATACCGGTCTCGACGCGCAATCCTTCAGCGAAGCCGATTTCGACTACGCGCAAAAACACCTGCGCATGTTGTCAGGCCTGTATGGCTTGCTGCGCCCGCTCGACCTGATGCAACCGTATCGCCTGGAAATGGGCACCAAACTGGCCAACGCCCGGGGCAAGGACTTGTATGCCTTCTGGGGCACGCGCATCAGCGAATGGCTGAACGAAGCGTTGGCCGATCAAGGCGACGACGTTCTGCTCAACCTGGCCTCCAACGAGTACTTCTCGGCGGTCAAACGAACGGCATTGAACGCACGGATCATCAACACCGAGTTCAAGGATCAGAAGAACGGTCAGTACAAGATCATTAGCTTCTACGCGAAGAAGGCTCGCGGTCTGATGAGCCGTTTCGTGATCCAGGAAAAAATCAACGATCCGACCCTGCTCAAGCAATTCGATGTGCAGGGATATCGCTACAGCGTCGAACAGTCGAAACCGGACAATCTGGTATTTTTGCGCGACCACGCCCCCGAATAAAGCATGCCCAATGCACGACTCTTTCTATATAGAGTCGTGCAGCTCGCACGATGTCAAAAAAACCCCGCTGCTTTTCGCCATTTTTATGGCGCCAGAAAATCCTCCCTGTCTTTTCTAAGATTAGTTTCACTCGACACTGATCATTTTTTTCAGTAGTGGCACCTAAATTTTTTCAGCGTAGTGGCACAAAACTATCTAACGTGATTATTCGCCTGTTAATAAAGGTCGGAAACGAAAGTGCTATCAAATTGAGATTAGTGCCATCTCTGACAATATTTCAAGAAATTTCAGATTTCGCGATGAGCGGACAGGAACTTCGTCCGAATGCATAGCTCATACCACCGGTAACGATTCTCGCTGAGTTTGTACGAGATAACTTACGCAGAGCAGATGGCCATGTAACCAAGTTGTCACAGCAACTTGCCTAGATGACTAACTAGTCTGATTACGAAACGATGGACAGGAGATACGCACCATTTATATCCCCTACAAAGGCCATGGCCGCGCCCCTATAAACGTGCTCGCCTGAGCACCAAACCGCTTGATTTACAGGACTTTAATCCTGCTTTCGAGCGCGCAAGACGATTGCACAAGAGTCTTCCACAAGGAAGATCGGCTGCATAACAGGGCAAGTCATAACAACAAGGCCTGGTTGCGCACATCTTGAGTGCACTTATTTAGACACTCGAAACTTAGTATGCCTGCACACGGCATTGTGGCGCCTGTAAGCCGCACTTTCGAGTGCACTAATGAACGCTGAACACCATTAACTCCGGCCCTCTAAGGCCTGATATATACAGAGGTAATTGCGATGCGCATCAGCATATTTGGTTTGGGTTACGTTGGCGCAGTATGTGCCGGTTGCCTGTCTGCTCGGGGCCATGACGTGGTTGGCGTCGATGTTGCCAAAGACAAGATCGACATGATCAACGCCGGCAAGTCGCCGATTGTTGAACCGGGTCTTGGTGAACTTCTGCAACAGGGTATCCAGACCGGTCGTCTGCGTGGCACGACCAACTTCGCCGAGGCGATTCGTGACACTGACCTGTCGATGATCTGCGTTGGCACACCGAGCAAGAAGAACGGTGACCTCGAACTGAACTACATCGAAGCCGTGTGCCGCGAGATCGGTTTTGTTCTGCGTGAAAAAACCACCCGCCATACCATCGTCGTACGCAGCACCGTACTACCGGGCACGGTTGCCAACGTGGTGATCCCGATTCTCGAAGATTGCTCGGGCAAGAAGGCCGGCGTCGACTTCGGCGTTGCGGTCAACCCTGAGTTCCTGCGTGAATCCACCGCTATCGCCGACTACGACCTGCCACCGATGACCGTCATCGGCGAGTTCGACAAGGCCTCGGGCGACGTTCTGCAGTCGCTTTACGAAGAACTCGACGCACCGATCATCCGCAAGGACATCGCCGTTGCCGAGATGATCAAGTACACCTGCAACGTCTGGCACGCGACCAAAGTGACCTTCGCCAACGAGATCGGCAACATCGCCAAAGCGGTCGGCGTAGATGGCCGTGAAGTGATGGAAGTGGTCTGCCAGGACAAGACCCTCAACCTCTCCCAGTACTACATGCGCCCGGGCTTCGCCTTCGGCGGTTCGTGCCTGCCGAAAGACGTGCGCGCTCTGACCTACCGCGCCGGCTCGCTGGACGTCGAAGCGCCGCTGCTCAACTCGCTGATGCGCAGCAACGAATCGCAAGTGCAGAACGCCTTCGACATCGTTGAAAGCCACGACAAACGCAAAGTCGCCCTGCTCGGCCTGAGCTTCAAGGCCGGCACCGACGACCTGCGCGAAAGCCCGCTGGTGGAACTGGCCGAGATGCTGATCGGCAAGGGTTACGACCTGAGCATCTACGACAGCAACGTCGAGTACGCCCGTGTTCACGGCGCGAACAAGGACTACATCGAGTCGAAGATCCCCCACGTTTCGTCGCTGCTCAACGCGGACTTCGATTCGGTGATCGACAACTCCGACGTGATCATCCTCGGCAACCGCGACGAGAAATTCCGCGCACTGGCCCAGCAAGCACCGCACGGCAAACAGGTCATCGACCTGGTCGGCTTCATGGCCAAAGCCACCGACGCCGGTACGCGCACCGAGGGTATCTGCTGGTAATGCAGACCTAAGCGACAAGCTCCGAGCTGCATTACTTGCAGCTCGAAGCTTGCAGCTTGAAGCCTCCCTTACCTTCGGATGACGCTGATGAGCAAGCTCAAACATTTTTTTCTGCAATCAGCCGGCTGGCTTTTTTATCTCAGTCTGCTGATGGGCCTGGCCTTGATGCTGCCCACGTCCACATTCGACTCCGAGTCGAAGGACTTCATTTTCCTGATTGGCGCCGTGGGTATCTGGCGCTACTCGATGGGTGCAACGCACTTTGTGCGCGGCATGATTTTCCTCTACATCGTTTACCCGCACCTGCGCCGCAAAGTGCGCAAGCTGGGCAAGGCGGCGGACCCGTCGCATGTGTTCCTGATGGTCACCAGTTTCCGTATTGACGCGCTCACCACTGCGCAGGTCTACAGCTCGGTGATCCGCGAAGCCATCGACTGCGAACTGCCGACCACCGTGGTCTGCTCGATCGTCGAAATGTCCGACGAGCTGCTGGTCAAGGCGCTGTGGGCGCGGATGAATCCGCCAGATCGCGTCAAGCTCGACTTCGTGCGCATTCCCGGCACCGGCAAACGCGATGGCCTGGCCTATGGTTTCCGCGCGATCTCCCGTCACCTGCCGGACGACCGCGCCGTGGTGGCCGTGATCGATGGCGACACCGTGCTCGGCGAAGGCACCGTGCGCAAGACCGTGCCGTGGTTTCAGCTGTTCGGCAACGTCGGCGGCCTGACCACCAACGAGTTCTGCGAAGTACGCGGCGGCTACATCATGAGCGAATGGCACAAGCTGCGTTTCGCCCAGCGCCACATCAACATGTGCTCGATGGCCCTGTCCAAACGCGTGCTGACCATGACCGGTCGTATGTCGGTGTTCCGCGCCACCGTGGTGACCAACCCGGAATTCATTGCCGACGTCGAAAGCGACTCGCTGCAACACTGGCGTCTGGGCCGCTTCAAGTTTTTGACCGGCGACGACAAGTCGAGCTGGTTCAGCCTCATGCGCCTGGGTTACGACACCTTCTACGTGCCTGACGCGGCGATCAACACCGTTGAGCATCCGCCGGAAAAGAGCTTTATCAAGGCCAGCCGCAAACTGATGTTCCGCTGGTACGGCAACAACCTGCGCCAGAACTCGCGAGCGCTGGGCCTGGGTGTGAAACGCCTCGGCGCCTTCACCTCGGTGGTGCTGTTCGATCAGCGCGTGTCGATGTGGACATCCCTGCTCGGTCTGACCGTGGCGCTCATCGCCAGCTTCAAATACGGCACCGCGTTCATCCTCGTTTACCTGCTGTGGATCGGCATCACCCGCCTGATCCTGACGTTGCTGTTGTCATGCTCCGGTCACCGCATCGGCCCGGCTTACCCGGCGATTCTTTATTACAACCAGATCGTTGGCGCACTGGTGAAGATCTACGTGTTCTTCCGCCTTGACCAACAATCCTGGACTCGCCAACCCACATCCCTGACCCGTGATCTCGCCAGCTTTCAACGTTGGTTCAACACCTGGTCGTCTCGGACCATGACCTTCTCCGCCGGCAGCATTTTCGTCGCCGTGCTGCTGATGATGGTCTGACCCGCCCCTATTGAATTAACAAGGAAATCGCCCCTATGAATACCGCCGTCAACGCCAACGTAGTGCATGAATCCGAAGCCCAGCGCCAACACGCCCGCGTGAAAATCCCGGCCAAACTGCGCTTCTTCGGTCCTGACCGGACGCCGGTCGAAGCGCGGGTCATCGACCTTTCCGCCGGTGGTCTGGCGTTCAACGCCGGGCAAATGCCACTGACCATCGGCGAGGTGTACAAGGCGCGCCTGCAATTCGTCATCGACAACCTCGGCCTGGCCATGGACGTTGAACTGCAAGTGCGCTCCTACGACCGCCAGACCGGCCGCGTCGGCTGCCAGTTCCAGAACCTCGAGCAGCAGGACATTTCCACCCTGCGCCACTTGATCACTTCGCACCTGGCCGGCGACATCGTCAGCATCGGCGAAGTGCTGGCGACCCTGCAGCGCGACAACTTCACCAAAGCGCGCAAGGTCAAGGACGGCGGCTCCGGCATGACCCCGTTCGGGCGCCTGAAAGCGGTAACGTTCAGCGCCGGTATCTTTGCGGTCGGCCTGGTCGCGGCGGGGTTCATTTTCAAATCGGTGTATGGCATGTACTTCGTCAGCCACGCGCAGGCCGGTCTGGTCAGCGTGCCGGGGATGAACATCACCATGCCGCGCGACGGCACCGTGCAGAGCCTGGTCAAGTCCGACGGCGTTGCGGCCAAAGGCGCGCCACTGGCGACCTTCAGCACCAGCATGCTCGACGTGCTCAAGGGCCATCTGGAAGAAGATCAATTGTCCCCGGCCAAGGTTGAAGAACTGTTCGGCAAGCAAATGACCGGCACCCTGACCTCGCCATGCGATTGCACCGTGGCCCAGCAACTGGTGGCTGACGGTCAATACGCGAGCAAGGGCGATGTGATCTTCCAACTGGTGCCGCGCAACACCCAAGCCACCGTCGATGCGCGCTTCTCCTATCGCCAGTTCGGTGACGTGCGTCCGGGTACTCCGGTGAGCTTCCAGATCGCCGGCGAAGACAAGACCCGCACCGGCAAGATCGTCAGCAGCACCAGCCTGAAAAGCGCCGACCTGTCCTCCGATATCCGCGTACAGATCCAGCCTGACGAGCCGCTCGACAGCAGCCTCGCCGGCCGCCCGGTGGAAGTGAACAGCGATCGTGGCCCGAACCTGAACTGGCTGATCGACAAAGCCATGGCTGCCGGTCTTTAAGTCGAGGACATGCCTGTGACTACTCCACCCATCCTGAAAACACCGCGATCCCTGTGGGAGCTGGCCTGCCGGCGATTGGATCAGCGCGGTGTGTCTGATGTACCGCGCCGCCTGAATCGCGAGCAGGCTCACTCCTACATGGGAACAGTGTGTGCCTTGGCATTGGCGGTCAGTCTGGCCGGTTGCGCCGGCCTGCCCGATCAGCGTCTGGCCAACGAAGCGCTGAAGCGGGGCGATACCGCCACCGCCGCGCAGAATTATCAGCAACTGGCCGATCTGGGTTACAGCGAAGCGCAAGTCGGTCTTGCCGATATCCAGGTCGACAGCCGCGACCCGGCGCAAATGAAACAGGCCGAGGCGACTTACCGCGCCGCTGCCAGTGTTTCGCCGCGTGCACAGGCGCGTCTCGGCCGTTTGCTGGTGGCCAAGCCGGGCTCCACCGAAGCCGAGCACCACGAAGCCGAAACCCTGCTGAAAAAAGCCGCCGCCAATGGCGAAGGCAACACGTTGATCCCGCTGGCGATGCTCTACCTGCAATACCCGCACAGTTTCCCGAATATCAACGCGCAGCGGCAGATCGATCAATGGCGCAAATCCGGCTACCCGGAAGCCGGTCTGGCGCAGGTGCTGCTGTATCGCACCCAAGGCACCTACGATCAGCACCTGGATGACGTGGAAAAGATCTGCAAAGCCGCGCTCAACACCACCGACATCTGCTACGTCGAACTGGCCACCGTTTACCAGAAACGCGCCCAGCCTGAGCAACAAGCCGAGCTGATCAAGCAAATGCAGGCCGGTTACAGCCGTGGCACCGTCACCGCGCAGCGCGTCGATTCCGTGGCCCGTGTACTGGCCGATTCGACCCTCGGCAAGCCCGACGAGAAAACCGCGCAGTCGCTGCTCGAGCCGATCGCTCCGGGCTACCCGGCGTCGTGGGTGACCCTCGCGCAACTGCTCTACGACTACCCGGAACTGGGCGACGTCGACCAGATGATGAAATACCTCGACAACGGCCGCGCCGCCGACCAGCCGCGCGCCGAACTGTTGCTGGGCAAGCTCTACTACGAAGGCAAAATGGTCCCGGCCGACGCCAAAGTCGCCGAAGAACATTTCCAGAAAGCCGTTGGCCGCGAAGTCGCCGCCGACTACTACCTCGGCCAGATCTATCGCCGTGGCTACCTCGGCAAGGTCTATCCGCAAAAGGCTCTCGACCACTTGCTGACCGCCGCGCGCAACGGCCAGAACAGCGCCGACTTCGCCATCGCGCAACTGTTCTCCCAAGGCAAGGGCACTAAACCCGACCCGCTCAACGCCTACGTGTTCAGCCAATTGGCCAAGGCGCAAAACACTCCGCAAGCCGATGAGCTGGCGACCACCCTCGCCGCGCAATTGCCGCCCGAGCGACTGGCCGAAGCGCAACGTCTGCTGCAACAAGAGCAAGCCAGCCGTGGCGCTCTGAACCCGAACACGCTGCAACTGCACGCCCTGCAAGAAGAAGACGGCGAGGAAAAATTATGAAGTTGAATCCATTCGTGAAGGCCGGCATTGGCCTTTCGTTCGCGCTGATCTGGTCTTGCCCGACACTGGCCGCGATGACTGAAACCAAGAACTTCGGCCTCGAAGTGAAAGTCACCGGCCAGTCCGAAGATGACCGTGACCTCGGCACCGCCAGCGGCGGCGACGTCAACGGCGTCGGCCTCGACCTGCGTCCGTGGATCTATGGCGAAAGCGGCGCCTGGAGCGCCTACGCCATGGGCCAGGCCGTGACCTCGACCGACATCATCGAAACCGACACCCTGCAACAATCCGACGGTGAACAAGCCACCGACAACGGTGATCGCAAAACCAAGAAAAACTACCTGGCGATGCGCGAGTTCTGGGTCGGTTACAGCGGCCTCACCCCGTACCCGGGCGAGATGCTCAAGTTCGGTCGCCAGCGTCTGCGTAATGACGACGGCCAATGGCGCGACACCAATATCGAAGCGCTGAACTGGACCTTCGACACCACCCTGCTGCGTGCCAACGCCGGTGTCGCCGAACGCTTCAGCGAATACCGCACCGACTTGAAAGAGCTGGCGCCGAAAGACAAGGATCGCCTGCACGCCTACGCCGACGCCGCTTACCAGTGGACGCCGGGCAACTGGGTCGGCATTCGCGGTCACCACACCCACGATGACGGCAAACTCGATTACGCCGAACCGGGCGTACCGCGCGACTCGCTGGACAAGACCGAGAACGGCGACATCAGCTGGATCGGCCTGACCGCCGACAGTGACGCCTACAACTGGCGCAACACCAACACCGTCAACTATTGGGGCAGCATCACCGGCATGAGCGGCGACCGCGACACGGTCAACGCGCTGAACGCCGATGGTTCGCGCCCGGCGCAAGCCAAGCGCAGCGATGACGTCAACGGCTGGGCCACCGACATCGGTGTGCGTCTGCGCCTCGATCCGCAATGGCAAGTCGGCGGTGCCTATGCCCGCGCCAGCGCCGATTACGAGCAGACCGGTCTGGAAAGCAACCGCTCCAACTACACCGGTACGCGCTCGCGGGTTCACCGTTTCGGCGAAGCCTTCCGTGGCGAAATGAACAACATGCAGACCGCGACCCTGTTCGGTTCGTGGATGGTCAACGACGAGTACGACGCCAGCCTGATCTACCACAAGTTCTGGCGTGTCGACGGCAACAAGCCAGTCGGCAGCAACGGTATCAACGCGGTGGAAAACAACACCGACGACGTCACCGGCGCGATCCTTTCCAGCACCTCGCTGCCGCTTGAAGACGGCAACAAGGACCTCGGTCAGGAGATGGATCTGGTCGTCACCAAGTACTTCAAGCAAGGCCTGTTGCCGGCGGCGCTGAGCCAGTCGATCGACGAGCCTTCAGCCCTCGTGCGCTTCCGTGGCGGTGTGTTCAAGCCGGGCGATGCCTACGGCAAGCAGGTTGATTCGTACATGCACCGCGCGTTCATCGACGTGATCTGGCGCTTCTGATGCAAACCGCCAAGGGAGTGCCCGACATGATCAGCACCAGGATAGGCTCACTCAGCCTGCTGGCCGGCGCGATGCTGCTGGCCAGCGCTGGCGCCTTTGCCAACGTGGAGCCGGCAAAGCCTGCGACCACGGCCAAGGAGCTGCAACAAGCCAAGACCTACACCGTCAGCAGCGCACCCACCGAGGCGCTGAATCTGGCCGCGCCGAAACTGCCGGACATTTCCGGCTACACCGCCGAAGCCGCCGCCGCGAAGGTCAACCGCAGCAAAGCGGGCAAGATCAGCGTGCGCCGGATGATGCAGGAAGACGCGCTGAAGGACTTCATCGGCGGCGACAACAAAATGGCCGAATGGGTGGTGCGTCAGCACGGCATCCCGCAGGCAATCTTTGTCGACGACGGTTACATGAACCTCAAGGATCTGGCGAAGAAGCTGCCCAAGCAGTACTTCAGCGAGACCGCGCCGGGCGTGTACCTGTCGAAGCTGCCGATCGTCGTGGGCCGTAAAGGCATCCTCGAAATCGACGGCCAGACCCAGGAACTGCGCCTGTCGCAAGAGGCCGGTGCGTTCATGGTCAACGACGGCCAACTGTTCGTGCGCGACACCAAAGTCACCGGCTGGCGCGAAAAGGAAAACGGTCCGGCGACCTTCCGTTCGCCGAAGGAATTCCGTCCGTTCCTGCTCGCCTGGGGCGGCACCGAGACCTACATCGTCAACAGCAAGATGGCCAGCTTCGGCTACGCCAACAGTAAGTCGTACGGGGTGAGTATTTCCCAGTACACGCCGAACATGGCCAAGGTCCTCAAGCGCCCTGAACCGACTGGCTGGATCGTCGGCTCCGAGTTCTCCGACATGTGGTACGGCTTCTACTGCTACGAGACCCGCGACTTCGTGGTCAAGGGCAACACCTACAAAGACAACATCGTTTACGGCATCGACCCGCACGACCGTTCCCACGGCCTGATCATTGCCGAGAACACTGTTTACGGCACGAAGAAGAAGCACGGGATCATTATTTCCCGTGAAGTGAACGACAGCTTCATCTTCAACAACAAAAGCTACGACAACAAACTCTCGGGCCTGGTGATCGACCGGAACAGCGTCAACAACATCATTGCCTACAACGAGATCTACAAGAACCACACCGACGGCATCACCCTCTACGAGTCCGCCGACAACCTGCTGTGGGGCAACAAGGTCATCAGCAACAAGCGCCACGGCATCCGCATTCGTAACAGCGTGAACATCCGCCTCTACGAAAACGTCGCCATGGCCAACGGTTTGACCGGTGTCTACGGCCACATCAAAGACCTCACCGACACCGACCGTGACATCAAGCTCGACCCGTTCGATGCACAGGTGTCGCTGATCGTCGTTGGCGGTGAGCTGGCAGCCAATGGCAGCGGCCCGCTGTCGATCGATTCACCGTTGAGTGTCGAGCTGTATCGCGTGTCGATGCTGGCGCCGACCAAATCCAGCGGCATCAGCTTCAACGGCATCCTCGGCGAGCGCCAGGATGAAATTCTCGACCTGCTGGTGCGCCAGCAGAAAGCCGTGCTGATCGACCCTGTCGAACGCCAGACCGAAATGCAGGACTGAGGATAATTTTATGCACCCACACTTGATCAGATTACTCAGCCTGTCGGCCCTGACCGTGGGCATTCTCGCGGCCAGCAACGGCGCCCGCGCCGATGAAGGCGCCGCTGCCACGCCACCAAAGTTCAGCGCCGAACCGTGCTGCAACCTGTGCCCGGCCGCGCATGACGCGAAGAACTACACCACGCGTTACCAGCAGAACTTCACCACCTTGGTGCAGGCGCAAGGCGACTGGCTGTTCCGGACTCAGGAAGATCTGCGCACCGAGTTCAACACCACCCCGGCCGGCTACAAACGCCTGCAACAACTGCACGATGCGTTCAAAGCCAAAGGCGTTGAGTTGGTGATCGTCTATCAGCCGACCCGTGGCCTGGTGAACCGCAACAAGCTCAACCCGCAGGAAAAAGCCGCGTTCGATTACGAGAAAGCGCTGGGCAACTACAAGACCATGCTCGGCCGTTTCGCCAAGATGGGTTACGTGGTGCCGGACCTGTCGCCGCTGACCAACGAATCGCTGCCGGACACCCTGCCCGCCCACGATTTCTACTTCCGCGGCGACCAGCACTGGACACCATACGGCGCGCAGCGCACGGCGAAAATCGTCGCCGAGAAGGTCAAGCAGATCCCGGCCTTCGCCGACGTGCCCAAGCGTGAATTCGAAACCAAGCGCTCCGGGCGCATGGGCAAGACCGGTACCCTGCACAACATGGCCGGGCAATTGTGCGGCACCAGTTACGCGATCCAGTACATGGATCAATTCACCACCGAGCCTAAGGGCGAGGCCGGTGACGGCGACCTGTTCGGTGATTCCGGCAACCCGCAAATCACCCTCGTCGGTACTTCGCACAGCGGTAAGAACTACAACTTCGCCGGCTTCCTTGAAGAGGCCATCGGCGCCGACATTCTCAACGTCGCCTTCCCCGGCGGTGGTCTGGAAGGCTCGATGTTGCAGTACCTCGGCAGCGACGAATTCCAGAAGACGCCACCGAAGATTCTTATCTGGGAATTCTCGCCGCTGTACCGCCTCGATCAGGAAACCATCTATCGCCAGATGATGTCCCTTCTCGACAATGGCTGCGAAGGCAAAGACGCGCAAATGTCGGCGAGCACCACGCTCAAGCCGGGCAGCAAACAAGAACTGCTGGTCAACAGCAAGAACCTGAACCTGCAGAACAGCAGCCATCAGGTCGACATCCGCTTCGCCGACCCTTCGGTGAAAACCCTGCAAGCCACCCTCTGGTACATGAACGGTCGCCACGAGGACATCAAGATCGAGAAACCGGAAACCTCCGACACCGACGGTCGTTTCGCCTTTGAGCTGCGCACGGACGAAGACTGGGCCTCGCAAAACCTGCTGGCGGTCGAAGTCCAGGGCCCGGAAGCGGGCACCGCGCCACAAAAAGTCGAAGCGAAAATCTGCAAACGCAACGTATTCCCGGGCGCTGGGCAACAAACCGCTCAGGTCGGGCAATGAGGTCTGCTATGCGAAACTCGAAACTGAAAACTCTTTTAGCGCCGACGCTGCTTGGGCTGGCGATTTTCGCCGGCACCGCGCAGGCCGCCGCGCCACTGCGTCCACCTCAGGGCTATTTTGCGCCTGTGGATAAATTCAAGACCGGTGACAAAAGCGAAGGCTGCGATGCGATGCCGACGCCGTACACCGGGCCGTTGCAATTTCGCAGCAAATACGAAGGTTCGGACAAGGCCCGCGCGACGCTGAACGTGCAGTCGGAAAAAGCCTTTCGCGACACCACCAAAGACATCACCACGCTGGAACGCGGCACCGCCAAACGCGTGATGCAATTCATGCGCGACGGTCGCCCGGAACAGCTCGATTGCACGCTGAACTGGCTGACCGCGTGGGCCAAGGCCGATGCGTTGATGTCGAAAGACTTCAACCACACCGGCAAGTCGATGCGCAAATGGGCGCTGGGCAGCATGGCCTCTTCGTACATTCGTCTGAAGTTCTCCGACTCGCATCCGCTGGCGCAGCATCAGCAGGAAGCGCAGTTGATCGAGGCGTGGTTCAGCAAAATGGCCGATCAGGTGGTCAGCGACTGGGACAACCTGCCGCTGGAAAAAACCAACAACCACTCGTACTGGGCTGCATGGTCGGTGATGGCGACCTCGGTCGCGACCAACCGCCGCGACCTGTTTGACTGGGCGGTGAAGGAATACAAGGTTGGCGTCAATCAAGTCGATGCCGACGGCTTCCTGCCGAACGAACTCAAGCGCCAGCAACGCGCCCTCGCCTATCACAACTACGCCCTGCCGCCGCTGGCGATGATCGCCAGTTTCGCTCAGGTCAACGGGGTTGATTTGCGCCAGGAAAACAACGGTGCGCTGAAGCGTCTCGGTGATCGGGTGTTGGCGGGGGTGAAAGACCCGGATGAATTCGAGAAGAAGAACGGCAAAGAGCAGGACATGACCGACTTGAAAGAGGACATGAAATTCGCCTGGCTCGAACCGTTCTGCACGCTCTACACCTGCCCGCCTGATGTGATCGAGAAGAAGCACGGCATGCAGCCGTTCAAGACCTTCCGCCTCGGCGGCGACCTGACCAAGGTCTACGACCCGTCGCATGAAAAGGGCAACAAGGGCTCATGAAGCAAAAGCCCCTCACCCTAACCCTCTCCCGGAGGGAGAGGGGACTGACCGAGGTGGCTGCGCGAGTTACGCCGAAATGAAATACCGAGCCGATCTCAGGTGTTGAAAAACAACCGAGATCAGGTTGCAAGGAAATACCGAGTCGATCTCCATTTTTGAAAACCATGGAGATCAGGCTCCCTCTCCCTCCGGGAGAGGGCGGGGGGTGAGGGGCGCGGTCTGACGGCCAGCTCCGACCTCAAGCAAGCACTGTGTCACCCCTCCACTACCACGGGGGGTTTGGGGGGGCTTTGGCCCTTGACTGTTGGTTCAAACATGGAGAGATCGGGATGGTATTTTCATCCAACGTGTTCCTGTTTCTGTTCTTGCCGATCTTTCTCGGCTTGTACTACTTGAGCGGGCAACGCTATCGCAACCTGCTGCTGCTGATCGCCAGCTACGTGTTCTACGCCTGGTGGCGTGTGGACTTCCTCGCGCTGTTCGCCGCCGTCACGCTGTGGAACTACTGGATCGGCCTCAAAGTCGGTGCCGCCGGCGTACGGACCAAACCGGCGCAGCGCTGGCTGTTGCTCGGCGTCGCGGTGGACCTGTGCATCCTCGGCTACTTCAAGTACGCCAACTTCGGCGTCGACAGCATCAACGCGATGATGACGTCGGTGGGTCTGTCGCCGTTCATCCTCACCCACGTGCTGCTGCCGATCGGTATCTCGTTCTACATCTTCGAGTCGATCAGCTACATCATCGACGTGTATCGCGGCGATACCCCGGCGACGCGCAACCTGATCGACTTCGCGGCATTCGTGGCGATCTTCCCGCACTTGATCGCCGGCCCGGTTCTGCGTTTCCGCGACCTCGCCGACCAGTTCAACAACCGCACGCATACCCTCGACAAATTCTCCGAGGGCTGCACGCGGTTCATGCAGGGTTTCATTAAAAAGGTCTTCATTGCCGACACCCTCGCGGTGGTCGCCGACCATTGTTTCGCCCTGCAAAACCCGACTACCGGCGATGCCTGGCTTGGCGCGCTGGCGTACACCGCGCAGCTGTATTTCGACTTCTCCGGTTACAGCGACATGGCCATCGGTCTGGGCTTGATGATGGGTTTCCGCTTCATGGAAAACTTCAAACAGCCGTACATAAGCCAGTCGATCACCGAGTTCTGGCGTCGCTGGCACATCAGCCTGTCGACGTGGCTGCGTGACTATCTGTACATCACCCTCGGCGGTAACCGTAAAGGCACGCTGATGACGTATCGCAACCTGTTCCTGACCATGCTCCTCGGCGGTCTATGGCACGGCGCGAACATCACCTACATCGTCTGGGGCGCCTGGCACGGCATGTGGCTGGCGATTGAAAAAGCGCTGGGCCTGAACACCTCTCCGCGCAGCCTCAACCCGATTCGCTGGGCGCTGACCTTCCTGCTCGTGGTCATGGGCTGGGTGATCTTCCGTGCCGAAAACCTGCACGTTGCCGGGCGCATGTACGGCGCGATGTTCAGCTTCGGCGACTGGTCGCTGTCGGAACTCAATCAGGCCAGCCTCACCGGCCTGCAAGTGGCGACTCTGGTAGTGGCGTACGTGACGCTGGCCTTCTTCGGCCTGCGCGATCTGTACACCAACCAGCCGCCGGCCAAAACCAAACCTGAAGTCAACGTCGAGGCCAACGGCCCTGCCACCGCGACCCCGGGAATGATCAAAGCGGCCCCCGGCGAAAATCCGGCAAGCATCCACGAGCCTGGCTACACCGTCGGCGTCGAAGCCCAGGTGCAACCGGCCTACTGGAGCGCGGACTGGTCACGCTACGTGATGCGCGGCCTGATCCTGCTGCTGTTCATCGCCTCGATTCTCAAACTTTCGGCGCAAAGCTTCTCGCCGTTCCTTTACTTCCAGTTCTGAGGGATCTGACATGACCCGCTCATTACGCATCTTCTACATCGCCCTGTTCCTGGTGACCCTGTTGGTCTTGGGTCTGTGGTCGGTTCGCAGCTTCTTCGGCTTCAGCACCAACGCCGACGCAACGGTGCTTAACGGCCGCTGGACCAAGGCTGTGGAAACTCATTACGACGAAGAATTCCCGATCAAGCGTCTGGGCACCAACCTCTGGGCCGCGCTGGATTTCAAACTGTTCAACGAAGGTCGTCCGGGCGTGGTGCTCGGTCGCGATCAGTGGTTGTACAGCGATGAGGAATTCAACCCGATCGTCAACGAAGAGCTGAACCTGCAAGGCAACTACGCGCTGGTCGAAGGCGTGCGCCAGACCCTCAAAGAGAAAGGCGTGAAACTGGTGATGGCGATCGTGCCGGCCAAGGTTCGTCTGTACCCGGAGCATCTGGGTGAAGTGAAACCAGCGAGCATCCACGAAAATCTCTATCAGGATTTCCATGCTCGTGTAGCCGCCGACAAGATCCTCGCCCCTGACCTGCTCAAGCCTTTCCAACAGGCCAAGCAGAACGGTCAGCAAGTGTTCCTGCGCACCGACACCCACTGGACGCCGGAAGGTGCCGAAATTGCCGCGAACACCCTGGCGAAAACCATCGCCGACAAGTTCCCGCTCAGCGGCGAGCCACAGCGCTTCGTCACCACGCCAGCGGAAAAGGTTACGCACAAGGGCGATCTGCGCTTGTTCCTGCCGCTCGATCCGCTGTTCGAAAACCTGATGCCGGCGCAAGAACCACTGCAAAAGCGCAACACCGTCGCGGCCGGCGATCAGCCTGCCAGTGACGACGCGCTGTTTGCCAGCAATGAAGTGCCGGTCGCACTGGTCGGCACCAGCTACAGCGCCAACCCCAACTGGAACTTCGTCGGTGCACTGAAACAGGCGCTGCACAGCGACGTGGTGAGCTACGCCGAAGACGGCCACGGCCCGATCCTGCCGATGCTCAGCTACCTGAAAAGCGATGACTTCAAGAACAGCCCGCCACAGGTGCTGATCTGGGAGTTTCCTGAACGTTATCTGCCTGTGAACAACGAAATCGGCGACGCCGACCCGCAGTGGGTCGCAGAGCTTAAACAAGCCGGCGCGCGCCAACAAAACGTAGCAATCAACACTAAATCCGAGACGCCCGATCGGGCGCAAAACTGAAAGAGAGGTACACCATGACTTTCACTACTACTCCTCGTCGTCTCGCTAAAAGCTTCGCTCTGGTTGCTGGCCTCAGCGTGCTTTCCGTGCCTGCCTTCGCCGGTGGCGACGCCGCACTGTACGGCCCGACCGCACCGAAAGGCTCGACCTTCGTGCGTGTCTACAACGCCAGCAACGCAGAAGTCAGCGCCACCGTTGGCAGCACCAACCTGAGCGACGTTGCGCCACTGGCCAGCAGCGATTTCAGCTTCATGCCGGGCGGTGATTACAGCGCCAAGGTCGGCAGCCAGACCCTGCCGGTGAAACTCGCCGGGGACCACTACTACACCTTGGTCAACAACGCTTCCGGCGCGCCGCAACTGATCGAAGAGCCGCCGTTCAAGAACAAGCAGAAATCCCTGGTGCGCGTGCAGAACCTCAGCGACAAGCCGCTGACCCTGAAGACTGCCGACGGCAAGACCGACGTGGTGCCGAACGTGGCCGCCAAGGGCCGTGGCGAACGTGAAATCAACCCGGTGAAAGTCAGCCTGGCGCTGTACGAAGGTGACAAGAAAGTCGGCGACGTCAAACCGGTCGCCCTGGAACGTGGTGAAGCCGCAGTGCTGTACGTCACCGGCAGCGGCAGCAGCCTGTCGCCAGTCTGGGTAAAGCGCCCGGTATCGACCCGCTAACCCATTTTCCGAACTGACGCAGTCCCCTTTGTAGGAGTGAGCCTGCTCGCGATATCGGTTTCACATTCAAAGAATGTGTTGATTGATCCAACGCAATCGCGAGCAGGCTCACTCCTACAGGGGATCGGGTTGTCAGTTCGGACACGAAACAAAAACAAGAGTGAAACGACACAGCGTTCGTGCCTCTAACCAATCGATTTTATGGAGTAAACAATATGATTCCGGTGATCTTGTCAGGTGGTAGCGGTTCGCGTCTCTGGCCGCTTTCGCGTAAGCAGTTCCCTAAGCAATTCCTCGCCCTGACCGGCGAACACACCCTTTTCCAGCAGACCCTCGAGCGCCTGGTGTTCGAAGGCATGGACACCCCGATCGTGGTCTGCAACAAGGATCACCGTTTCATCGTCAACGAGCAGTTGAGCAACCGCAATCTGGAATGCCAGCGCATCCTGATGGAACCGTTCGGCCGCAACACCGCACCGGCCGTGGCGCTGACCGCGATGATGCTGGTCAATGAAGGCCGTGACGAATTGATGCTGGTGCTGCCGGCCGACCACGTGCTGGAAGATCAGAAAGCCCTGCAACGCGCACTGGCCTTGGCCACCGTCGCCGCCGAAAATGGCGAAATGGTCCTGTTCGGCGTGCCGGCGACCAAACCGGAAACCGGTTATGGCTACATCAAATCCACCGGCGATTCGCTGCTGCCCGAAGGCGTCAGCCGCGTTTCGCACTTCGTCGAAAAACCTGACGTCAAACGTGCCACCGAGTACGTCGAATCCGGCGGTTACTACTGGAACAGCGGCATGTTCCTGTTCCGCGCCAGCCGCTTCCTTGAAGAACTGAAAAAGCATGATCCGGACATCTACGACACCTGCCTGCTGACCCTCGAACGCAGCCAGCAAGACGCCGACACCATCACCTTCGACGAAGCGACCTTCGCCTGCTGCCCGGACAATTCCATCGACTACTCCGTCATGGAAAAAACCCAGCGCGCCTGCGTGGTACCGCTGACCGCTGGCTGGAGCGATGTCGGTTGCTGGTCGTCGCTGTGGGAAGTCAACGAGAAAGACGCCAACGGTAACGTCACCAAGGGCGATGTGGTGATTCAGGACAGCAAGAACTGCATGATCCACGGCAACGGCAAACTGGTGTCGGTGATCGGTCTGGAAAACATTGTGGTGGTCGAAACCAAAGACGCCATGATGATCGCCCACAAAGACAAGGTTCAGGGCGTCAAGCAGATGGTCAACACCCTCAACGAGCAAGGCCGCAGCGAAACCCAGAACCACTGCGAAGTCTATCGTCCGTGGGGTTCCTACGACTCGGTGGACATGGGCGGGCGTTTCCAGGTCAAGCACATCTCGGTGAAACCGGGCGCGTGCCTGTCGCTGCAGATGCACCATCACCGCGCCGAACACTGGATCGTGGTCAGCGGCACCGCCGAAGTGACCTGCGATGAAAACGTGTTCCTGCTCTGCGAAAACCAGTCGACCTACATCCCGATCGCCTCGGTGCATCGCCTGCGCAACCCGGGCAAGATCCCGCTGGAAATCATCGAAGTTCAGTCGGGTTCGTACCTGGGCGAAGACGACATCGAACGCTTCGAAGATATCTACGGCCGTTCCACCCCGATCGAACGCGGCGTGTCGGTGAAGACCATCGCGCAATAACGTTCAGTAGAACAAGAAGCCCCCGTCCAGCCCGCTGCGTCCCCTATCCGCAGTGGGTTGGGCGGGGGCTTTTTTACTTAACCGTAATGTGAGCCTCGACGCGGACGATCAAGATATTCGTCATCGTTTACTGAATCATCGTTCGCATGAACGATCTGTAGCGGTGGCGGCTTAAAGGCGACGGCCAATAACTGTTGTGCCCATTCACTTGGCGCCGCCGACGCCTCTGAAAACAGCGATTGCTGAGGCAAAGTGAATGTTTGCTGGAATGATTGAAAAGATATCTGCGCATTATCCCCCGGGACGTTCATCGCCACATTGGCCGGCGTATTCAACATCCTGTACTGCACACGCGTCTGCGCTTCCGAGATTTCCATGACGTTACCCATCGCGGTACTGGCTGCACCGAGTAATTGGGCCGCGGGATGGGCTGCATGCATCAACAGTTGTCCACCGGTCTTGAAGGTCTTCGCCACAGCATCGCGCCTGCCGGCAAGAACCTGCGGGTCTTCGGTCGGACTGTTGAAGGCAACCGACATCGGGCCCATTATCCGACTGGTGTTCTGCTCCCCGATAATCTTGCTCATGCCCGCAGAGAGCAGCTCACCGGAGTGATAAAGAATGGGCCCTGATGGCGATGCGGTCTGTGTTCTGACCGCCGCCCTCACATGGGCTTCATGGGTATTGAGCAGAGAGTCGCTTTTGGCTCCCAGCTTTGCCAATTCATCGGGAATGGCCTTACGGTAGGCCTGTACTTTGGGATCATTGCTGGCTTCAAAATAGTTGCGCACCGGCTGCATTCCGGCAGCTTGCAGCGGATTGACCAGTTTTTGCTCGGCAAGCTCATGATAAACCCGATCACCGTTTTTGTTGCCTGGCTTGCGCCCGTCCCCGTCGGTATACACGATGGGGTTGTTGCGCATTGCCCGATAACGGTTATGCCCGTCTATGGCACCGGCAGGATCAGGATTCAACCAGCGTTGCAACCACGGCATGTAATAACGGAAACCATAGTAGTACAGACCCGTTGCATCGCACTCCTTGCCCGAATAACGCAGGGTCTTGTAACTGACCTCGCTTTCCTCACTCCACGCAGTCGCACCAAACGGGTAGAAATGCTCCCGACTGATCAAGCGTGAATCTGCATCCAGTTCAAGACTGATCGATCCCAGATGATCGCTGAAACCGTAGCGATATTGATCGTTGACGCCTGTCGGCGGCACGCTCTCCCAATGCAGGACGCGAATACTGTTCAGGCCAGTCTGCACCGTGATGACCTGTAATGCCTCACCGGTGCCGCTGTCCGTGCGCAATTCCAGCGCCGGCAGATAACGCACCTGCGAGACCACACTGCGAGCATGGTTCTGCAACGTACGCATCTTGCTCACGCGCTCGCCGTGACCGTTGTAGAAAAATACTTCGCCATCATCCGCGCGCGCATCGCGTCGCACTGCCGTTACCGATTGCAGCTGATTGCGCAGATTCCACTGCAACCGCCGCCCTTGATCCAGCAGCAGTAAATTGCCGCGAGCGTCGAATGCAGCGCCAATCTCTACCTCATCGGGCGGCACGCCATTACGCCACGGCAGGCAACGATTACTGGAGCGGGCAGCCTGCAGATCATGACCTGGGCTTTGTGCCCCCACGTGGATCAACTTGAGCAAATTGCCGCCAGCGTCATAACGGTAACGTTGCGAGTAATTGGCGATCGCTGTCGGGCCACCATCGCCCGCCCCCGCCTCCCAGCCGCTGGCCTCGCTCAACTGGTAGAGGCTGTCGTAGATGAAGCAGCTGATCGGTTCGATGCGCTGGTTGGCGAAGTAGCGCACGGGCAGCGCCCGGTCTTCGATGCTCAGCACATTGCCTGTCCGGTCGTATTGGTACAGCAGATGCTGCAAGACCACGCCCTGACTGTTTTTGGCGTGACGCTCTATCAGACGCCCATCCTCTTGACGGTAGGTCAGCGTTGTCAGTACGCCATTGCCCGCCCGCTCCTGCGTGACCCGCCTTTCTGCGTTGTAGTGAATATCGCAAACCACCGCCAGCCATTCAGTCTGATGCTTCAACTGCAAATGGCACGCCCGCAAACCGCCATCAAGCGTCCATTCGTTGCCATGTCGATTGCCCCGTGCATCGACTTGTTCCAGCAACGCACCGAGTGGCCCGAAACGCCAACGCGTGGTTGCCCCCTCACCGGGTTCCAGCAAACGCTGGCGCTCATCAATCGGTTCGGGCCAATCGGCAGAGACGGGTTCGAGGGTGAAATGCCGGGTGTTTTCGACGTTTTCTCCACTGATGGCGAAGGCATCGAACAACACACTTCCCGCCGGATCATCGTGACGAAGCAGCTGGCCAAGTTGATTACGGGTTGCATCGGCAACACCCGGCCGACCATAAACAAAGCGCTCGGCGCAACGGCGTGGCTGCAATCCGCCTTCTTCGAACACCGCTGTCGGCCGCAATAGCGCGTCATGCTCACGGTCCCGGCGGGTACCTCGGCTGTCCCAATACGTCAGTGTTTCTGAACCCAGCCCCAGCAGGCTGATTTGCATGCCGGCGTCGACACTGTTCGAGCGCAGAACGTGCCCGTTCATCGAGTACACGGTGTCCAGATTGGCCGGTGCCAGCGGATCATCGCTTTGCAGTGCCCACAATCGCGGGTCCCACTGCTTCACCGGGTGGCCGGCCGCATCACGCGCTGTGCGATGAAGACGGGTTTCAGGCACCTGGCTGGCATCGCAGCGCCAATAATCGACCCTGCAGATGGTCAAACCACGCGGATCGGTTACGGCCAGCACCGGTGTTTTGCTGTGAATGTCCATATAGCTCGCCTGCATTTTCTGCGCCTGCAAACATCTGAGCAGACGTGTCGCGAAGTGCCTACTGTCAGAAATCACAGTTCCGACCAACGGTTAAATCACCTGCGCAACAAATGTCCATTCCAGCGGGCCTTCGGTAGGATGGTGCTCACGACCTATTGGAGCGTTCCAACATGTTCATCGGCATTCTGCTGGTCATCACCTGGTTGATCCTCCTGCTGCGCTACCCGGCCAAGGCCCTGCCGGTCTCGGTGGCGGCGGCGATTGGCCTGGGTTTCGTGGCCATGTGGGTGGTGTGGCTGGACAACCGCGAGATCAAGCAACTGGCGCGCCTTGAGATGCGCATCAGCTATGCCCCGCAGCAATGCCCGGCCGATCGTCCGCTGCAACTGAAAATGAAAAACAGCAACGATGTGCCCCTGACCGAACTGCGCTGGCGCATCGCCGCCTACGCGCCGGGTGACACGGTCAATCTGGCCGACAACCAATACACCGCTCCGCGCTATCGCGGCCCCGGCGAACTGCAGGCCGGCGGCGAGTGGGAAGACTGCCTGCCCATGCCGCCGCTACGCCCTGGTTATCGCCCGCAAACCCTGGAGTTTCGCGCCGAGCGATTGCAGGGTAGTTTCTCCGATTGATCCTCCCTTCCTCACTCTTTTGCACAAGGAATGCGCCATGCCCGTTGCGTTGATTACCGGTTGTTCCAGCGGCATCGGCCGCGCCCTCGCCGATGCGTTCAAAGCCGCCGGTTACGAAGTCTGGGCCAGTGCGCGCAAGGCTGAAGACGTGGCGTTGCTGGCGTCTACCGGGTTCACCGCCGTGCAACTCGACGTCAATGACAGCGCCGCGCTGGAGCAACTTGGCGAGCGGATCAACCAGCAACACGGCGGCCTTGATGTGCTGATCAACAACGCGGGTTACGGCGCCATGGGGCCGCTGCTCGATGGCGGTGTTGCGGCGATGCAGCGCCAGTTCGAAACCAATGTGTTCTCGATTGTCGGTGTCACCCGTGCGCTGTTCCCGGTGCTGCGCCGGGCCAAAGGATTAGTGGTGAATATCGGCAGTGTTTCCGGGGTATTGGTCACACCGTTTGCCGGTGCTTACTGCGCCTCGAAAGCAGCGGTGCATGCGTTGAGCGATGCACTGCGCATGGAGTTGGCTCCGTTCGGGATTCGCGTGATGGAAGTGCAGCCGGGGGCGATCCAGTCGAGTTTTGCCAAGAACGCCGGGCATGAAGCCGAGCAATTGATCAACGAGCAGTCGCCATGGTTTCCGCTGCGTGAGGGCATTCGCGCGCGGGCCAAGGCGTCACAGGACAAGCCGACGCCGGCCAATGAATTTGCGGCTGAACTGTTGAAAGCTGTGCAGCAGAGCAAACCGCCACGCTTGATCCGCATCGGCAACGGCAGCCGCGCGTTGCCGTTGTTGGCGGCGTTGTTGCCCAAGGGTTTGCTGGAGTCGACGTTGATGAAGCGCTTCGGTTTGCGCGGGCGGCTCTGAGGCAGCGCCGACGCCGTCGCGAGCAGGCTCGCTCCTACAGGGGATCTTCGGTGTCACACAGATCCAGTGTAGGAGTGAGCCTGCTCGCGATGCAGACGAGCCGGTCCATCAGTTATCCACAGCGCTCTGACTCACCACAACCGTACAAGTAATCCCCGCCGCCAACAAAACACCCTCTGGCACCTCATCAATGTGAATCCTTACCGGCACTCGCTGGGCCAGCCGCACCCAGTTGAACGTTGGGTTCACATCGGCAATCAGCTCCCGGCTTTCCGGGTTGTCGCGGTCGTAGATGCCACGGGAAATGCTTTCCACGTGGCCCGTGAGCACTTCGCCGCTCATCAATTGCATGTCGGCTTTATCACCGACTTTCACGTGGGGCAATTTGGTCTCTTCGAAGAAGCCGTAAACCCAGAACGAGTTCATGTCGACCACGGCCATTTTCGCATCGCCGATGCGCGCGTAGTCACCGCGATGCACGTTGAGGTTGGTCACATAACCGTCGACCGCCGCGCGCACTGCGGTGCGTTTGAGGTTGAGCTCGGCCGCTTCCAGTTGCGCCTGCGCATGTTGGTAATCGGCCAGCGCGGCGTCAGCGATGTTGCTGGCGTCGTCGCGGTTTTCCTTGGAGATCACCAGGTTGTCGAGGTCGGCGCGGCGATGGGCATTGACCTTGCGCATCTCCCAGGTCGACTTGCGCGAGGCGACCAGCGACTGCGCCTGTTTGACCGCAATGCGGTAATGCTCGGGGTCGATCTGCATCAGCAGATCGCCCTTCTTCACCAATTGGTTGTCACGCACCGGCACGTCGATTACCTCACCGGTAACGTCGGCGGCGACGTTGATGATGTCGGCGCGAACCCGACCATCACGGGTCCAGGGCGTGTTCATGTAGTGCTCCCACAACGTGCGGCCGATCCACAGCGCCAGGGCCAGCACCAGCAGGGTCGCGAGCAGGCTGAAAAACTTTTTCATCGTGACGTTCTCAACGGTAGACAGTCAGCGCCATGGCGCCGAACAGACAGGTAAACAGACTCAGACGCAGCAGCGCCGGGTGCCAGAAAAAACTGTATAGGTCGAACCCCGACAAGAAGCGGTCCACCGCCCAGGCCAGTGCCGCAGCAATGAAAAACATCAAAGTCATGGTCGGCATGTACACGCCGTGGAAAGCGATTTCACGAGGCATGGGCAAGTCCTTCGGGCTTGGCGATGGCGTAAGCAGCGAGCGGTGATTGCGGGTCGAGCAACGAGGTACGGATGAAGTGCAGATAACTCTTCACCCGACGCAATGCTGAGGTATCGAAGTGCGGCGCGAATGGCTCATCGGTCGCCGCGACGCGGCTGATCGCATGATCGACCGCGACCAGTGCGCGTTCGAGATTGCTGGAGTTCGGCTGCAGAAACAGCCGCACCAGCGCGCGGCCCATCACGCGGATCGCCTGGCGCCACGGCTGCGATTCGGCATAGGCCGGGTGCACCGGCAGGATCGCCTGTTCCTTGCGCAGCTCAATGATCGCGTGGCCGACTTCCAGCACCACAAACATCCAGCGCAGCAGATTCTTTTGCACCTTCGGCTCCCCAGCCGCCAGACCGTAAGCCTGATGCAGCAGATCGCGGGTACGGCTCTCGAAGCTCGACGCCAGGCCTTTGAGTTTGCCGCTGATTGCATAGACCACCTGGCCGCGCAGATCCTGCTCCAGACGTTTCCATAACCAGCGGCTGTTCGGCGGCAGAATAATTGCCCCCGCAGCGGCGCAGACCAACATGCCCATGACCATGGCGATGTAGTCGTTGATGAAGGTGTACGGGTTGTAAATGGTCAGGTTGTCCGGCACCGACCCGGTACTGAAGAAGATCAGCAGCCCGAGGCCGACACCGGCGTACTGCGGGCGCGAGGTGAGGAACGAGCCAAGCACGATCACCGGCGCGAGCATCACACACAGCAGCGGAAAACCATCGATCCACGGGAAGATGAAAAACATCTCGACGAAGCCGATCAGCGCACCGAGGAAGGTGCCGCAGGCCATTTGAAATGCCATGCGTTTCGGGTTCGGCGTAGCGGCGGAGAGGCCCACGGTAGCGGCTGCAATCAGGGTCATCGTCGCGCCGCTTGGCCATGCTGTGGCGACCCAGTAACTGCCGAGCACCACCAGAATGAACGAGGCGCGAATGCCCGACGCAGCGGCCGCCCACCAGTTGGTTTGCGGGGTGAATGGCTCGTCCCAGCGCTCGCGTTCGTGGCGGTGGTCGGCGAGCGAAGCGTGGGTCTGTGCATAACTGTGCAGATCGTCGACGAAGCGGTAGAGCAATTCGTAGGCGGTGTGGAAATCCAGTTGTTCGGCTTCGCTCGGATCGGTGTCCTGAAAGATGCCCCGCAGGGTTCGTACACGTGCTGGCAAGCCTTCCTTGTAGGTGGCCAGCGCTGTCGCCAAGCGTGCTGCGTCGGGACTGGTCAGGGCGCGACCGCTGAAGCCGTCGAGCACTTCGGCGAGATCCTGCAGGCCCGGTCTGATCGCTGCGACAACGTGTTCTTCGCCGTTGCCGCGCAGACGTTCAAGCAACTGATGCAAGGCGTTGAAGCGTGTGGTGATGCCCATGAACTCGCTGTTCAAACGACTCAATCGGCCGTTGCGCCGACGCATGTGCGGGTCTTCGAATACGGTCACGCTGCGCAGCCCTTCCAGCCCCACGGCTTCGGCGATAAAGCGCACGTTGCTCGCCTCGAAAGACTCGGCTTTGCTGCGTCCGCGCAGGCCATCGGTGACGAATAGCGCGAACACACCGAAACGCTGATACAAGGCGTTGCGCATGGCGGCGCTGGCGGTTTGCGGCAGGATCGCGGCGCTGATCACGGTCGAGCAAAGAATCCCCAGCGAGATCTCCAGCACTCGCCATACGGCAGCCATGAACGCGCCGTCCGGGTGCGCCAGCGCAGGCAAGCCGACCATCGCGGCGGTGTAGCCGGCAAGGACAAAACCGTAGGCGCGGAAGTTGCGGCAACGTGCGGCACCGGCCGAGCAGATGCCGACCCAGATCGCCAGCGAGCCAAGAAACAGCTCGGTGTTTTGCGCGAACAAGGCGATCAACGTGACCATCATCGCCGACCCGGCCAGCGTGCCGAGGAAGCGATAGAAACTCTTGGCGAACACCTGGCCGCTCTGCGGCTGCATGACGATAAACACGGTAATCATCGCCGTGCGTGGTTGTGGCAATTCCAGGCGCATGGCCAGCCACAGGGTGAGAAACGCGGCGAGCAACACCTTGAAGATGTAGACCCAGGTCACGCCATCGCTGCGCGCCCAGTCGAAGAAACCCCGGCGCCATTCCAGGGAGTAGAGCCAGCGCAGAGGTGCGGGCAAGGGAGTCATTCAATGTACTCAAGAATATTCAGGTAAAACGCGGTCCCTGTAGGAGTGAGCCTGCTCGCGATAGCCATTTCACATTCAACATTTCTGTCGACTGAAACACCGCTATCGCGAGCAGGCTCACTCCTACAATGGGTTGTGTGTTCAACGCAGGAGTGCCGGGGTTTTCGGCGCTTGGGTTTTCTCGGCAGTCGGCACATCGTTGCCAGCCCCGAGGCCACCGCCTAACGCAGTCACCAGCTCGGCATGCGCACTCAACCGCGCCGCCTGCACTTGCTGCTGAACTTGCTGTTGCTTGAACAACAACGTCTGCGCATTGAGCACATTGAGGTAATCGGTGAGGCCGCGTTGATAAGCGATCATCGCGATGTCGTAGGTCTTCTGCGCCGTGGCCACCGACTCGGCGGCAAAACCTTGCTGCTTGTCCATCGACTCGCGGCGGATCAACTGATCGGAAATGTTCTTCAGCGCATTCACCAGCGTCTGGTTGTAATGCGCCACGGCAATGTCATAACCGGCGGAAGCCTCGCCCAATTCGGAGCGCAAACGCCCGCCGTCAAAGATCGGCAGCGAGATCGCCGGGCCGACGTTGTAGTTGAGTTTCTTGCCGGTCAAAAACTCCAGCGCGCCACCGCCGGTGGCCATGTAACCGAGGCTGCCGACCAGATCGACGTTGGGATAAAACCCGGCGTGCGCCACATCGATTCCACGAGCCTGCGCCGCCACTTGCCAGCGACTGGCAACCACATCCGGACGCTGGCCGAGCAGTTCGGCGGGCAAGACAGACGGCAGTTTCAGCGCAGCACCGAGCGACAGGGTCGGGCGCTGCAACTGCGCGCCCGCCCCCGGACCTTTGCCGGCGAGCGCGGCGATCTGGTTGCGACTCAGGGCGATTTCTTCGTCCAGCGCATCGAGCTGACGATGAGTTTCCGGCAGTGGCGTTTCGGCTTGGCTGACTTCGAAGTGGGTGCCGATCCCGCCGTTCAAGCGCTTCTGCGCCAGATCGAGAATCTGTTGCTGCTGCTTGAGCGTCGCCGCGACGATGTCGCGCTGGGCGTAATGCAGCGACAGTTCGATATAGGCGCGGACGATGTTGTTCTGCAATTCCAGCTGCGCCAGCCGCGCCTCGGCCGCGCTCATGTGCGCCAGATCCACCGCGCGTTCACTGGCATTGCTTTCACGGCCCCAGAGGTCGAGGGCGTAGCTGAAACCCAGTGCGGCGTTGTTGTCCCAAGTGGTGGTGTTGGCCAACTCGCCCGGCCCGTAGAACTGATCTGTCGGCCAGTTGTGGCGCTTGAGGGTCGACTCGCCATTGATCTGCAACGACTCGGCGGCTTCGGCGACACCGGCCATGGCTTTGGCCTGCCGCACTCGCGCGGCGGCCATGGCCATGCTCGGGCTGTCTTGCACGGCGAGGTCGATCCAGCGATTGAGTTGCGGGTCGCCGTAGGCTTGCCACCATTGCGCGGTGGGCCAATTGGCGTCACGGGTGGCGTGGGCGATGGCGTCGTCGGTAGCCAGTGAATTGGCCTCCAACGCCTTGCCTTGCGGGGCAATTCCGTCAGTTGAGATGCAGCCGCTGAGACCCAGGGTAAAAGCCAGAACACTGAGCGGCAAAAGCGCTCTGTTGATGCGACGCGGCACAGCTGCGAATTCCTGAGAAGAGGATAAGGCGGGGCTTGCTCTCGGTAGGAGCTGCCGCAGGCTGCGATCTTTTGACCTTGATTCCCTTAAACCAAAATCAAAAGATCGCAGCCTTCGGCAGCTCCTACAGGGATCGGCGCAATTCTAGGGGGCACCCTCAATGGCGATAAGCTGGGATTTCTGTGAATCTTTGTTACGGTTAACGAGATAATCCCTTGGTCGGGGGTCTCGCCCCTGAAACTTCGTGTCACAATTTGCCATCTCCCTTGAGAGCACCCCATGGACACTTTGCAAAACATGCGCGCCTTCAGTTGTGTCGCCGAAGCCGGCAGCTTCACCGCCGCTGCCGTGCAACTCGACACCACCACCGCCAACGTCTCGCGCGCGGTCTCCAATCTGGAAGCCCACCTGCAAACCCGCTTGCTCAACCGCACCACCCGGCGCATTGCCCTCACCGAAGCGGGCAAACGCTACCTGCTGCGCTGCGAGCAGATCCTCGCCTACGTCGAAGAGGCCGAAGCCGAAGCCAGCGACGCCCACGCGCGCCCGGCCGGGCAATTGAAAGTGCACACCATGACCGGCATCGGCCAGCACTTCGTCATCGACGCCATCGCCCGCTACCGCAAGACCCACCCGGACGTGACCTTCGACCTGACCCTGGCCAACCGCGTGCCGGACCTGCTCGACGAGGGCTACGACGTATCGATCGTGCTCGCCAGCGAACTACCGGATTCGGGTTTTGTTTCGCAACGTCTGGGCATCACCTACAGCATCGTCTGCGCATCACCCGCCTACGTGAAAGCCAACGGCGCCGCGCAAAAACCCAGCGACCTGCTCAACCATGCCTGCCTGCGTCTGGTCAGCCCGGTAATCCCCCTGGAAAAATGGGCCTTCGACGGCCCGGAAGGCCAGGAAATGGTCACCATCAACAGCTCGCCGTTTCTGGTGAACTCCGCCGACGCCATGAAAACCGCGATCACCAGCGGCATGGGCGTAGGCGTGTTGCCGGTGTATGCAGCGATCGAAGGCTTGCGCAACGGCACGCTGGTGCGGGTCATGCCGAACTACCGCTCGCAAGAGCTGAACCTGTATGCGATCTACCCCTCGCGACAATATCTGGATGCGAAGATCAAGACGTGGGTTGAGTATTTGCGCGGCTCGCTGCCAGAGATTCTCGCCGCCCACCAGGCCGAATTGGCCGCCTACGAACTCAGCGGCAGCCTCGCCGGCGTACGCGTCGCCAACTGATTTTTAAACACAATGCGTCTTCTGTAGGAGCTGCCGCAGGCTGCGATCTTTTGATCTTGATGTTTAAAAATCAAAAGATCGCAGCCTACGGCAGCTCCTACAGAATGGGGATTTCGCGGATGTTTCCGACAGGTTTTGACGGTTGTCCGTCGGAAGTGCGGTGGCTAGGATTTGGGTGTCGCTGACGCATCAGCGACCGGGTCTGGAAAACCCGATTTCAACTACCAAAGCTCATGGCATACTGCGGCGCTTTTTAGCTCGCAATGTTATGGCGGCTGTGCGCGGGAGGCCCTTGGGCCTGCCGGTTTTGGTGAGTTGACCGGTTTTTCCAGTCCGCGCACAGCTGCCACCCTTTCGCCTGGAAAACGAAACGTGGCAGCTTCAACTCAACTTGCCACGAGTATGTTTCCTATGTTCAAACCAACGCCTAATCCACCTGAAACCGACGACACCACCCCCTACGAATTCCCCGGCTCGAAGAAATTCCACGAAGCCGCCGAACGCGCCCTCGACCACTACCTCAAACCCAACGCCCTCACCCTGCGCTTCCACAAACCCAGCACCATGTTCCAGGTCGCTCCAGAGCAGGACAGCGAAAGCCTGTTGGTCCACGCCTGCGAATCACTGGCCCAGGCCAGCCTGATGACCAGCGACATCGCCGCCTACATCGACCTGCCGCAACGGCGCACGATTCTGGCGATTCAGCAGATCATCATGCTCGCTGAACTGGCGGTGAACCGCGTGCTGGATAACCACGAAATCACCCAATCTCCGGGACACAGCTAAAAGCCCCTCACCCTAACCCTCTCCCGGAGGGAGAGGGGACTGACCGTGGGGTTTGGGAGAGTTACGCCGACGTGAAATACCGAGTCGAGCTCCGGTTTTGAAAGGCCCACAAATCGGCTCCCTCTACCTTGAATGATGCCGGATGAGGGCCTTAAGCATCGTCCAATGGCCGCAAACCTGAAGTGGGCAATCAAGTCTCAAAAAACATCTTCCGAAAAACCTTAATAGCCAATCGATATAGTAAACCTGTCAGATCTGACAGTAGCGCTTTAATCCCTTCAGCCGAACAATGAATGTCGTCAACCCGACATAAGCTTGAAGGAGCAAGACATGCCCATTAAAGATCTGAAGCTCGAAAACCTTGATAAATCAGGTGAAGGCACTGTAACTGCCAAACTAAACAAAGACTACATCACCGACAAGTTCGAAGGAAAACCCGACCATTTTGTCACCGACAATAATGTAGTCGCGCTAAAAGCAACTTACCAAAAAACCGACACCACTTCATTCACCATCAACCTCAAATTTGACATAGACATTAAACATGGAAGACATGAATTCAGCGCGGCGCTCTTTCCCTCTCCATTCAGATTCTCATATACGTCAGGTTTACACACAAAAGGCTATACAAGCGCTAAAAATGCAGGGTTTATTTTTATAGAAGAATTTAATATTGCCAAGGGAACTTTCAAGGCAGCCTTCAACTTTAGTTTTGTAAATTTCGACACAGATGAGCTGCATCAAGTTCATCATGGTCAGATTGATGTCCAAGGCCTTGAGTTTATCAAGAAGACAGGTCGTAAAGTCTGAACCAAGTGCAGGCGCAAATAGGCCGAGTGTCAGCTCGCCTGCTCTTGATCTTGATCCACGGGCGACGTCGGAAGGCTGAGTGGAGGGATTGATCCGGGGGTGGGAGCGCAGCGACCGTTTGGCGCAGCCAAACACAGCGAGAGGAGGTGCAGCGAAGCAAACCGTAGGCGCTGCGCCCGGATCGATCCCGCAGCGAAGGAACCCCGAGCCCCAGCGAGCGGGCCGCACGTAGGAGCAAGCCTTTTTGGTTACTTTTTCGGCGTCTGGAAAAAGTGACCCGCCGTAAGGGCGGAACCCTAATCAGCAACACCCGCAGCAACGGATATACACCCAACCCCCCAAGAACATGGTCGGCCCAGAGGCCGCCAAGACAACCCCAAGCCAGAAATGTTAGCGTGCTTGGTATCAAGCCCGAACAAGAGCCAAAAACGATGAAAAAGACTGTCCTGGCCTTCAGCCGCATCACCCCACCCATGATCGAACGCCTGCAACAAGAGTTCGACGTCATCGTCCCCAACCCAAAAGCCGGCGACATCAACGCCCAATTCAACGAAGCCCTGCCCCACGCCCACGGCCTCATCGGCGTCGGCCGCAAACTCGGCCAGGCCCAACTCGAAACCGCAACAAAACTCGAAGTGGTCTCAAGCGTCTCCGTCGGCTACGACAACTACGACCTCGACTACTTCAACGAACGCGGGATCATGCTCACCAACACCCCCGACGTGCTCACCGAAAGCACCGCCGACCTCGCCTTCGCCCTGATCATGAGCAGCGCCCGCCGCGTCGCCGAACTCGACGCCTGGACCAAGGCCGGGCAATGGCAAGCCAGCGTCGGCGCCCCGCTGTTCGGCTGCGACGTCCACGGCAAAACACTCGGCATCGTCGGCATGGGCAACATTGGCGCGGCCGTCGCCCGCCGTGGCCGCTTCGGCTTCAACATGCCAATCATCTACAGCGGCAACAGCCGCAAGACTGAACTGGAGCAAGAACTCGGCGCGCAATTTCGCAGCCTCGATCAACTGCTCGGCGAAGCCGACTTCGTCTGCCTGGTGGTGCCGCTCAGTGAAAAAACCCGCCACCTCATCAGCCATCGCGAACTGGCGCTGATGAAACCCGATGCCATCCTGGTGAACATATCGCGTGGTCCGGTCGTCGATGAACCGGCCCTGATCGAAGCCCTGCAAAACAAGCGCATTCGTGGCGCCGGCCTCGACGTCTACGAAAAAGAACCACTGGCCGAGTCGCCGCTGTTCCAGTTGAGTAACGCCGTGACCCTGCCGCACATTGGCTCGGCGACGAATGAAACCCGTGAAGCCATGGCCAATCGTGCACTGGCCAACCTGCGCAGCGCCCTGCTCGGCGAACGCCCGCAGGATCTGGTCAACCCGCAAGTCTGGCGCGGATAAAAAAACACGGGCAAGTGCGCTATCGCAGTTGCCCGTTAGTTACGCCAATACACAACTTGAAATCGAACAACAAACAAAATCAAACAACAGCATTATAAGCTCTGCCTGGCCATCGAATTATCGACAAGCGCTATGGAGAGCAAAAACCTTGAACGCCCTGACCACTGACAAACTTATCCGTTACAGCAAAGTTATTTTGATGGCTTACATCAGTTTCTTTGGCCTGCTGGTGATGATCCACAACTTTACTGACTACAACTCAAACTACACCTACGTGGCTCATATCCTCAGTATGGACACCACCACCGCCAGTGAATCCATCAAGTATCGGGCCATTGAATCACCGATGATTCATCACCGGATCTACTGGTTCATCATCACGCTGGAAGTCACGTATACCTTGCTGTGCCTGATAGGCACCTATCAGCTATATCGCCACATAAATGCGACCGCAGAAGTATTCCACGAGGCGAAGAAGTTCTCGATCATGGGCATACTGACGGCCATTTTCATTTATTACGTCTGCCTGCAGACAGTTGGAGTGGAATGGTTTGACATGGACACTTCGCAATCCTGGAATGCCAAGGACTGGGCACGGCATATCGTTGACTTCATATTCCCGGTAATGATTTACATCACCTTGAAAGTCGAGCGTTGAGGTTCAGCGCTGGTTTATTTCAGGCCAACTTTCCCTGCACCGGCGTCGACACCACTTTCGGTTTACGAAACACCAGAACATTACCCAGCATCACTAGCACCAGCCCGACCAGCGCCGGCGCTGTCCATTGATAACCTTCGGCAAAAGCCGAGACGTTCAGCGCCACCACCGGGAACAATACCGTGCAGTAAGCCGCCCGCTCCGGCCCCATGCGCCCGACCAGCGTCAGATACGCAGTGAAGCCGATCACCGAACCAGGGATTACCAAATACAGCAACGCACCGACATAACGCGGGCTCCAATCCATGTCGAACGGAATACCTTTGAACAGGCACCACACCGACAGCATCGCTGCGCCGTAGGCCATGCCCCAGGCGTTGGTGGTCAGCGGTTTGAGGCCGGCCTTCTGCTGCAGACTCGAAAGCATGTTGCCCGCCGAAAAACACAAGGTGCCGCACAACGCCAGGCCGAGACCGAGCAAGGTTTGCGGGCTGGCGTGATGCCCGGCCAGTTCCGGCCAGAACAACATGCCCAGGCCGAACAACCCAAGTGCACCGCCCATCAGCACATTGCGCGCAATGCGCTGGCCAAAGAACACCCGCGCATTCAGCGCGTTCCACAACGTCGCGGTTGAGAACACCACCGCGACCAGACCGCTCGGGATCCACTGACTGGCGGTCAGAAAGCACATGAAATTGACGCAGAACAAACACAACCCTTGAGCCACGCAGATCAAATGCCCACGGCGGTTCATCGGTTGCAGACGGCGGCTGAGCAGCAACAGCGCAAACAGCACCAGCGCGGCAAGGCCGAAGCGATAGACGATCGACACCGGAATCGCCACCACGCCCAGTTGCCATTTCAGGGCAATCCAGGTAGTGCCCCAGATCAGCACGGTCAGCAAGTACAACGACAGGTTCATGGCACACACTCCTCGGTAGGGCTTGAGTGTCTGCCCGAGCGTGCATTGCGCGCTTGCAGATTCTTGCGCTTTTGTCGGGCAGCAGGCTGGCAGCGCGGCGTCTACGGAGTAGGATGCAAGGCGTTGAAGAGAACCGCTCATGGCCGCCATCGATACCCTGCAAGTCTTTCAAGCGTTGAACAGTTCGCCGAATGCACGCCTTGTGCACAGCGCCGAGCTTGGAGATGGCTTGTCTGCCGCTTTGTGGACCAACCACCATGATGCGCAGGAGTATGCAGCGCCGAGCCATCACACCCTCTCTTGCTACATTGCCGGTGGCACAGGCACGTTTCGTCGCGGCCAACCGGGCCACAAGGGCGGGCCGGACAAGCTGTGCATCCTGCCGGCAGATCATGAGTCAGGCTGGGTGATCAATGGCGATATCTGCCTGGCGCATCTGTATTTTAACGCCGAACAATTTGCCCTTGGTTGCGTCACCTTGCTCGATCGCGAACCGCGAGAGATGCAATTGCGCGAGCAGACCTTTCTCGACGACCCGCAGCAGGCACAACGCTTTCGGCAGTTGCTGACGCTGAATTGGGACGAACCCGCCGAACGTTTGCTGACCAGCAGCCTCGCCCATGAACTGATCAGCCACACCCTGCTCAGTCAGGTCGGCGCGCGTCAGGGTCTGCGTTTGAGGGGCGGACTGGCGCCACACCAGCGTCGGCAACTGGTGGAGTTCATCGACACTCAGCTGGCCGAGCCGATCAGCCTCGGACAATTGGCCGGGTTGTGCGCGCTGTCGGAATACCACTTTGCGCGGATGTTTCGCACGAGTTTCGGCCTGCCGCCGCATCAGTATGTGCTGGCGCGGCGCTTGAGCCGGGCACGGGAATTGTTGCGCGGGACGGGGTTGCCGTTGGGCGAGATTGCGCTGGCGTGCGGGTTTGCCAGCGCGAGTCATTTCACTAATCGGTTCAAGCAGGTGTTGGGTGGGACGCCCGGTGAGTATCGGCAGGCGTTTTTGCGTTGAGCCCTTCTCTTCTCCCCTCACCCCAGCCCTCTCCCGGAGGGAGAGGGAGCCGAACGAGGTGTCTGGCGTTATACGTCGACCTGAAACACCGAATCGATTATGGATTCAAAGCATTACTTTCAGGTCGATGTATCTCTGGAATATCCCCCGGTCAGTCCCCTCTCCCCCCGGGAGAGGGTTAGGGTGAGGGGCTTTTGATCTTGCCTTAAAACTCCAAAGTGCTGGACAGCGAAACCTGCCGCGCATCCCCCATCGACACAAAGAACCGGCTCGCCGCCGAGGTGTAGTACGTGCGATCAAACAGGTTCTTCACATTGAGCTGAAACTTGACCTTCTGCCCTTCAACCTTGGTGTCGTAAGTGGCAAACGCATCGGCCACGGTATAGCTCGGCAGATCAAAATCATTCACCGCGTTACCCGCACGCTCCCCGACATAACGCGCTCCAGCCCCTACGCGCAATTGATCGCCGCCGATCACGCTGCCGAAGTCATACACTGCCGACAACGAGCCGGAATTCTTTGCCACGTTCTGCAAGCGCTTGCCTTTGTAGTCCGGGTCTTCAGTCACTTCGGCATCGGTGTAGGCGTAGCTGCCGATCATGCTCCAGTGGTCGCTCAACTGACCCGTCAGGTCCATTTCCAGGCCTCGCGAACGCACCTCACCGGCCGCACTGTAAATGGTCGTTGGGCCTTCGGAATTGGCCACCAGCACGTTGCGTTTCTTGATATCGAACAACGCGATGTTGCCGGTGACACGCCCCGGCATGTCCAGCCGCGCCCCCAGCTCCCACGACTTGGCTTCTTCCGGCGCGATACTGCCGTCGAGCACGGTGCTGCTGCCGCTCAGCGGGGCGATGGTTGAGTTGGGTTTGAACGATTCGGTGTAGCTGCCGTAGAACGACAAGGCGTCGGTGTAGCGATACACCAGACCGGCGCGCGGGACGAACTTCTGGCCGTTGCTGTCGGTGTTGGCCTTGAACGGCACGCCTTTGCCGGCGTACTGGTCGTACTCCTGAAAGCGTCCGCCAGCGACCAGAATCCACTGGTCGTTGAGGTGAATCGAGTCCTGCATGAACACCGAATCACTGCGCAGCTCATCGGTCTGCGCGCTGTCGGGAGCGCTGACAGTCGTGCCGGCGACTTCGCGGCCATACACCGGATTGAGGTAGCTGAAGGTGGTCAGGCTTTTCTGCCGGATCAGGTCGGCGCGGTAGATCTTGCGGTACTCGTCATCGACGCCAAATACCAGATCATGCTGCATACCCAGCACGTTGACCTTGCCTTCAAGGCTGGCGGTGGTGAAACGGTCGGTGCTGATCGCATTCTGGGTGCCGTCCATGCTGCGGGTCAGCGTGCCTTTTTTGGTGTCGATGGCGGTAACACGGACTTGGCTGGCGTCGTAGGTTTCGCGGTTCCAGCTGTAACCGAAGTGGGCTTTCCAATCGTCGTTGAGGTCATGGTCGGCTTCAAAGTGATACAGATCCGAACGGCCTTCCATGTTGTTGAACGGCTCGTCGAGGCGTTGTTTGCGCGAGATGTCCAGTGGGTGATTGGTGCGCGGATCGATCAGCGTGCCACGATCGAACGGCGTGAGAAATTCGCGGTGCTCGTAGGCGAACAACAGCTTGGTGCTTTCGCCGAACCAGGCCAGCGACGGCGCAATCAGGGTTTCACGGTGGGTGCCGAAGTTGCGCCAGTAATCTTCGTCTTCGTGATCGAGCACCATACGGTAGGCAAGCCCGGAATCGCCCAGCGGGCCAGTGCTGTCGAGGGTGCCGCCGCTGCCGTTCTTGCCCTCGCCATAGGTCGAGCCGCGCAAGGTCAGCGCATTGTATTGCGTCAGCTCAGGCTTTTTACTGACCAGGTTGACCACGCCACCGGGATCTTGAATGCCGTACAGCAATGAGGCCGGGCCTTTGAGCACTTCAACACGGTCGACGGTAGCGTTCATGCCGCGCCCCTGCACGATCGGCATGCCGTCGCGCATGATCGAGCCGTTGCGGTTGTCGCCGAAACCACGGGTCATCACCGAATCCTGAGTGCTGCCCAAGGTGTTGCCTTGGGTGATACCGCTGACATTGGCCAGGGCGTCATCCAGATTGCGTGGCGCCTGATCACGGATAACTTGCGCCGGGATGACGTTGACGGTCTGCGGGATTTCCTGAAGCGAAGCTGAGGAACGCATCACCGAACTGGTTTCCGGCGGCTGATAACTCATCGATTCGTCGCGGATCGAGGTGATGGTCGTAGCACCGAGATTCAACGCGCCTTCGGTAGGCTTCGGCTCCAGCGCCAGCGTGCGGCTATCGGTGCGGCGGAAGTTGAGGCCAGAACCACTGAGCAAGCGTTGCAGTGCCTGCTCGGCACTCATCTGGCCATTGACCGCCGGCGCGGTGAGGCCGTACGGCGCTTCGTCGGTGTAGACCACGCTCTGCCCGGTGACGCGGCTGAAGTCGCTCAAGGCTTGCGGCAGCGGTTTGGCGGCCAGGGAAAAATTGAACTGCTTTTGCGCCTGGCTGCTGACGGTTTCAGCGGCCAGAGACACGCTTATCGGCAGCAATGCCAATGCCGAAAAACTCAATGCCGACACGCTTAACCACTGTTTGACCGAACCCGATTTTGCCCTGGACTTCATGACTCAATGACCTGTGTAGAACCGCAACGGATGCGAATGACTCGCAGTTTCAGTCACTACACGGATGGGGCTCGGGTTTACCTCACCACAAATCTGAAAATATTTTTGCAGATCAAAAGATCGCAGCCTTCGGCAGCTCCTACAGGAGATCGCATTCCAATGTAGGAGCTGCCGAAGGCTGCGATCTTTTGACTTTTGCTTCAGCGCAAAATAATCAGATGACCCAACACCTGATGCTGCTCAAACCCCATCACCCCCTGCAGGGAACTGAGCACGGCCTGCGGATCCTTGCTCGGAAAACTGCCACTGACCTTGCGCGCCGCCAGCTCATCGTTGAGCAACACGATCCGCCCCGGGTAATAGCGCCGCAGATCCTCGACCACATCGGCCAGCGTCGATTTGTAGTACGTCAGCCAGCCCTGACGCCAGGCCAGTTGCGCCTCAGCGTCCGCCACATGCAGTTTTTCTGCCGTGCCTCCAGCGTAAGCAACCTGCTGGCCGGCGATGAGAATCTGCTGCACGGCGCCACGCTCTGCCGTGACACCGACGCGACCGGACAATACCGTCACCTGCGCGCCCTGCGGTTGCAGACGCACTTCGAATTGCGTGCCAAGCACCCGCGCCTCGCCCTTCTCGGCCGCGACCACAAACGGATCGCCGGTGTGGGTGACGCTGAAAAATCCGGCGCCGCGGCGCAATTGCACATGCCGTTCGCCCTGAGTGAAATCCACGGCGATCGCGCTGTCGGCATCCAGTGTCACTTGCGACTGATCGGCCAGCGTCACGGTGCGAATTTCACCAGGCGCAGAAACGTAATCGGCGCCCAGATCATCGATCCAGCGCTGCGGCTGCCAACCGCTGCCGAGGCTGACCATCAGCAGCAGACAGGCCGCCATTGCCAGCGCCCCCGACCAACGCAAAAGCTGCGGACGGCGCGGGCGATCCATCGCATCGAGATACCCCTGCAACGCCAAAGCCTCTTCATCGGCCAGCGTTCGCGCCGGGCTTTCGCTCAGTTCCCAGAGCACCTGCGCCTGCGCGTAAGCCTCGGCATGCGCCGGATCAGCCCGTAGCCATTGGCTGAATGTCAATTGATCGCCGGTGCTCGGCCGATCATGCAACAGGCTCAGCCAGGCAAACGCGGCCTGCTCTTGCGCGGGCGTCGGAATAATGGAGTCGGATGGCTTCACGGTGCTTTCCCTGGCAGGCGTGGCGCGGGTTCGCGCAGGCTGGCCTTGCAGGCCTCGAGGGCGCGCATCATATGTTTTTCCACGGCACTTTGGGACAAGCCCATGGCTTTGGCGATTTCCGCGTACTTGCGGCCGTGAATGCGATTGAGCAAAAAGATCTGCCGGGTGCGCTCGGGCAAGGCGCGCAACGCCGCTTCGACATGTTTCAAATCATTGCCCGCTTCCAGCGCTGCTTGTGGTTCGCTGCCGTGGCTGTCCGGTTCGTCCGGTTGCCAGCCTTCGTTGACGCGCGTGCGTGTGCCTTCGCTGCGCAGATGGTCGATGGCGATGTTGCCGGCGCAGCGCAAAAGATAGGTGCTGAGTTCTTCGACCTGCACCAGCGGTCGCCGCCAGAAACGCAGAAACAGGTCCTGCACCAGGTCCGCCGCCGTCGCCCGACAACCGACGCGACGGTTCACCAGCGCCTCCATTTGCGAACGCTGGGACAGGAACACCTGCAGAAAATGCGCACGCGCCCCGCGCGGCTCGTCGTCGCGGGATTCCGGCGGCAGGCCGATCAGCACTTCAGCACTGCGCCCATGCGGCGACCGGGCTGGCCAGCAGACTGACACCGGCCAGCGCCAAGGCCAGACGTGGGCGATACGGCAGCAGCAATACCAACGCCAGGGCGCTGAGCATCAGTACGGCGAACCAGTCAACCAGGCCGAAACTCCAGCCGTTGGCCTTCACCGCCGCCCAAAGCGACAAACACAGCAATAACCATCCGCCGACTTTCAGGCCCTGACGGCGACGCGTGGACGGTTTGTGACCGAGCAATTCATCGTGGTGCCGAGGCATCGACAGGCACAACACGGTGAATCCGGCGTAGGTGAGCAACAGGGCCAGCAGCATCAGTTAACCCCTTGCTCAAGAGTGATCGGCCGTGGCGTTTCGCGACGTGGCTTTTTTAAGCTAACCGTGTTGCCGGCGCGCTGCATTTTCCATGCAGCCCAGGCGAGGAAAAAACCTGTGGCGAGGCAAGTCAAATCAAAACCGGCCAACGCCCAGTCACCCTGCATCAACGCGACGCCGAGATTCCAAGGGGTGGTCAGCGCATTGATCAGCGGCACCGCGACAAACAGCGCCGCCCCCAACACCAGCTGTTCAACCCAGGCTTTGCGCCCCGGTCGTAACATCGCGTGCAGCACGCTCAGGCCCCAGGCCATGAAGAACGCGTTCACCTCCCAATCTGCGCGCCCGGCGAGGCTCACCGGCAATAGACGATTGGCCAGAAAGAACACCGCCACCGCCGACACCAGCCCGGCCATGCTGGCGATGTTCAGTACTTCCACCAGCCGCAGTTCGAACGGCATCACCCCGCTCCTGGCATGTTTGAGCTGACGCTTGCCGAGCCAGATCACCAGCCCGGTGCCGATCATCGCCGTGCCGGCCAATCCGCAGATGAAGTACAGCCAGCGCAACACCGGCCCGGCAAAGTGGCCCATGTGCAAACCATAGAACGCGCCGCCCACCGCCATCGCCATTGGCTGCTCCGGTGTGCTGCCGAGCATCAGCCCGGTCACCCCGTTGAACGTCACGGCGCGGCCAAAATCATGCACCACGCGATCGCCGGCACGCGACAGCACCACCGTGGCATTGGCATCACCCGGATTACTCACCGACAGACGCGCCGTGTGGCCGCCCGCCCATTGCTCGCTGGCCTTGCTCAACAGCGGCGCCATGGACATCAACGGCGCCGCGATATCGGCGCGCTCCGGGGTCTTCGACGCCGGGAAAACTTCGTCATAAAACGTGCGCACGTCACTGCCGTAAGACGCGACGATGCTCGCTGGCATGACCATCGACATGAAAATCACCAGGCTGCTGTAGGTGATCATCAAGTGAAACGGCAGCACCAGCACACCCACCGCGTTATGCCCGTCGAGCCAGGAGCGCTGGCCCTTGCGCGGGCGGAAGGTAAAAAAGTCTTTGAAGATTTTCTTGTGAGTGATGATCCCGGTGATCAGCGCGACGAACATCACCATGGCAGCGATGGTCGATAGCCAACGGCCCCACGGATAAGGCATTTGCAGCTGGAAGTGGAAGCGGTAAAAGAACTCGCCGCCCATGCTGTCGCGGCCCTGCACTTCAGCGCCGGTTTGCGCGTCGAGGGTTTTCGATTCAAAGCGTCCGCGCTCACCGGGCTTCGCCGGCGCTGGCTGCCAGCGCACGGTCAGGCCGGGATCTCGGGCATCAGGCAAATCGATCAGCCAGCGTGAAGCGCCCGCCGCGTGTTGTTGCAGATAATCCTGGGCCAGCGTCAGGCTGGTCTCGGCACTCACCGATCGAGCAGGGATTTCCGGCTGCATCCAGTGGCTGATTTCATCCTTGAAATAGGCCAGCGTCCCGGTCAGGAAAATCGCGAACAGCAACCAGCCGAACAGCAGTCCGGCCCAGGTGTGCAGCCAGGCCATCGCCTGACGAAAGCCCTCTTTCATGCCAGTCCCAATCCACGTGCTGCGCCGGAAATGGTTGCCAGAATCACGCTTGGCACCAGCAAGCCAACCCATGCCGACCACGCCGTACGACAGGCAAAGCACCACAGCACCGCTACCAGATAGACCAGAAAGGAAATGGTCATGCCGGTCACCACTGCTTCGGCTCGGTTCAACGGCAGCCACAGCGTCAGGGTGACACTGGCCAGTGCCGCGACGAGATAGCCGCCAAATACCGCGGCCAGCACCCGTGAGGTGACGGCCAGACGATAGGACATGGGAAGTGTGGCGAGTTTGCCTTTCATGTTTCGACCCTGAAACGAAAAACGTCCGGCCGATCAGCCGAACCTTGAGGCGAGCAATATTAATGATAAATATTCTCATACGCAAAAGCATCTGATTGCCGGCCGAGTATTTAGCCCACTACAATGCGAACAGTTCTTGTTCTCTAACGCATACTCTCTACCGCGCCATCAAGCGCCCGGAGTAATACCGTTGTCGTCCGCCCATCCCGTCGAATCGCTCTATCAGGCTCATGACAGTTGGCTGACTGGCTGGCTGCGGCGCAAGCTCGGCTGCCCGGACAGCGCGGCGGACCTGGCACAGGACACCTTCATCAAGGTGCTGACCGCCCGCGAGCCGCCGGTGATCATCGAGCCGCGCGCCTTTCTGACGACGTTGGCCAAACGCGTTCTGTTCAATCATTACCGCCGTCAGGATCTGGAACGCGCCTACCTCGATACATTGGCGCAGATGCCGGAAATGGTCGCGCCGTCGGAAGAAGACAAAGCGATCATCCTGCAAACCCTGGTGGAGCTGGACGAGTTGCTCGACGGTTTGCCGCGTCAGGTCAAACGCGCCTTTTTGCTGGCGCAGGTCGATGGCCTGACTTATCCACAGATTGCCGCAGAACTCGGAATCTCCGTGGCCACCGTCAAACGTCATCTGAACAAAGCGGCGATGCGCTGCTACTTCTCCCTATGAACCGCGCCCCGGATTTTTCCTCGCAGGTTGCCGAACAGGCTGTGCACTGGCTGATGGAAGTGCAGCAAGGCGCGCTGTCACCACGCCAGCACTTGGCAATGCAACAATGGCTGGACGCGCACAGCGAGCACCGCCGCGCGTGGGAGCATATTCAGCGGGTCAACCAGCGTTTGCGCGGAGTGTCGTCGCCACTGGCGCATGCAGCGTTGAACGGGCCGAAGTCCGCCAGCCGTCGTCAGGCGCTGAAGCTGTTGCTGATTTTTGGCGCCGGTTCGGCGGTGACCTGGGGCATGCGCGAACACGCACCGCTGCCGTCGCTCTTCGCCGATTACCGTAGCCCGCTGGGGCAGCGACGCAAAGTTTCCCTGGGTGGCGGTGATAAGTTGCAACTCAACACCGCCAGTGCCGTGGACGTCGACGGTGGGCAGCGATTGATCCGCTTGCTCGAAGGCGAAATTCTCCTGACGGCCGCGCAATCCTTCGAAGTGCACACGGCTCAGGGCCTTCTGAAAGCTCAGGGCGCGCGCCTCAATGTGCGCCAGTTTGCCGATCGCACGCAGATTGCGCTGTTCGAAGGTCGCGTCGAACTGAACGGTAATGGACGAGCGCCGATGTTGCTGCCGGTCGCGCGTCAGCTCAGTTTCACTCCGGCATCGGTCAGCGAGGCCAAACCGCTGGATGCCAACAGCGGCGCCTGGGCCGACGGTATGCTGGTAGCGGCGCACATGCGCCTGGGCGACTTCCTTGATGAACTGGGTCGCTACCGTCGCGGCCAGCTCAATTGCGCCAAGAACGTCGCCGATCTGCTGATTTCCGGAACTTACCCGCTGGACGACAGCGAGCGGATTCTTGATCTGCTGGAAATCAGTTTGCCGGTGAAGATGAGGCGCTTTACCCGCTACTGGGTGACCGTCGAAGCGCGGGTTTAAGGAGCAAGATCAGAAGATCGTCCGATCGCGGCCCGAGCCTTCGGCAGCTCCTACAGAAGATATGCATTCCAAATGCAGGAGCTGCCGAAGGCTGCGATCTTTTGATTTTGAAAAATAAATGAGCCGTTTTTCAGATCTGGCGTGACAGAGAAGGAAAGCCCCCTTGATTCAACCTTCTCAGGATCATCCACATGCACCCCACCCGCCTCACGCCACTGGCCCGCAGCCTGCGCAATCTTGTCCTCGGCGCCAGCCTGAGTTTCAGTGCCCTGCCCGCTGCGATGGCCGCCGATGCCAAGGCCTATCACATCGCGCCGTCGTCACTGGAAAACGCCCTCAACCAGTTTGGCCGTGAAGCGGGCGTGTTGATTTCTTTCGGATCGCAAGTTACCGGCGGCGTGCAAAGTCGAGGCCTGGAGGGCAGCTACACGCCTGAGCAAGGTCTGAATGCGCTGCTCGAAGGCACCGGTCTGCAAGCACGCGCCGAGGGCAATAATGCGTTCAGTCTGCAACCGGTGGCGGATGCCGCGCTGGAACTGGACACCTCGAAAGTCGTCGGCGACTGGCTGGGTGACGCCGCGCAAATCAACGTGTTTGAACATCCCGGTGCTCGCGACGTGATCCGCCGCGAGGAGTTCGAACGTCAAGGCGCAACGCAGGCGCGCGATGTGCTCAACCGCATCCCCGGCGTCAACGCCCCGGAAAACAACGGCACCGGCAGCCACGATATGGCGCTGAATTTCGGTATCCGTGGCTTGAATCCACGCCTGGCCGCACGCTCGACGGTGTTGATGGACGGCATTCCGGTGCCGTTCGCGCCTTACGGTCAGCCACAACTGTCGTTCGCGCCGATCAGCATGGGCAACATGGATGCCGTGGACGTGGTACGTGGCGGCGGTGCTGTGCGCTACGGCCCGCAGAACGTCGGCGGCGTGGTCAACTTCGTGACCCGGGCGATTCCCGACGAGCCGACGGTCAAGGGCGGCTTCCAGACGGAAACCAGCCCTTCGTCGAGCCATGATGGCTTCAAGACCAGCGCCAATCTGCTGGCCGGCGGCACCAATGCCAATGGCCTCGGCGGTGCGTTGCTCTACTCCGGCACCCGTGGCGGTGACTGGCGCGAACACAGCGACACCGAGATCGACGACCTGATCCTCAAGGGCAAATACCAGCTCGACGAGGCCAACAGTTTCAACGCCATGGCCCAGTACTACGAAGGCAAGGCTGATATGCCCGGCGGTTTGAACGTCGCCGATTACGACGCCGACCCGTACCAATCGACCCGACCGAAAGATCAGTTCTGGGGCCGTCGGACGATGTTCAATTTTGGCTATCGCTATCAGGAAGATCGCCGCGAATTCACCGCCAACACCTTCTTCACCAAGACCTTGCGCAGCGGTTATCTCGATCAAGGCACGTTCCTTTCACTGTCGCCGCGCGAGTATTGGGTGCGCGGTCTGGAAACCCGTTTCGCCCAAGGCTTCGACCTCGGCCCGACCAGTCATGAAGTCGGCGTCGGCTATCGCTACATCAACGAGGCCGGCCACGAACTGCGCTATCGCACGCCGATCAGCAGCAACGAATACCCGACCACTGCCAGCCGCAACGACCGCGATACCCGTGGCGGCACCGAGGCCAATGCGTTCTTCGTTGACGACCGCATCGACATCGGCAAATGGACAATCACCCCCGGCGTGCGTTACGAGATGATCGAATCGCAGCAGACCAACAACCTGACCAACGTCAAATACAAGGGCGACTACAACACCGCGTTGCCGGCGTTGAACGTGCTCTATCACCTGACCGACAGCTGGAATCTGTACGCCAACACCGAAGGCTCGTTCGGCAGCGTGCAATACAGCCAGATGCCCAACCGTGTGACCAGCGGCGAAGTGAAACCGGAAAAGGCGCGCACCTGGGAACTCGGCACGCGCTATGATAATGGCGCATTGCGCGCGGAGATCGGCGCGTTCCTGATCAACTTCGACAATCAGTACGAAAGTAATCAGACCAACGATTCGGTGATTGCCCGTGGCGAAACCCGTCATCAAGGTATCGAGACCAGCGTCAATTACGCGCTGGATGATTTGAGTCCGGCGCTGGCTGGTTTCGATGTGTACGCCAGCTACGCCTATGTTGACGCAACCATTCGCGAAGACGGGCCGAACAAAGGCAATCGCGTGCCGTTCTCCTCGAAACACAAAGGCACGATTGGCGTCGGTTACACCGAGGGGCCATGGAAGTTGAATCTGGATAGCAGCTTCCAGAGCGACCAGTTCGCTGACAACGCCAACACCTCGAAGGAAAGTGCTGATGGCAGCACCGGCAAGATCCCGGGTTACATGCTGTTCAGCAGCCGCGCCGGATATGACTTCGGCCCGCAGTTGTCGGATTTGAACGTGGCGGTAGGGGTGAAGAACATCTTCAACACGCAGTACTTCACGCGCTCGTTTGATGACAATAACAAGGGCAAGTATGTGGGGGAGCCGCGCACGGTTTATGTGCAGACTTCTGTGGCGTTCTGAGGGTTGAAAAGCCCCTCACCCTAACCCTCTCCCTGAGGGAGAGGGGACTGATTGGGGGATGCTTGCGAGGTACGCCGACCTGAACGTGCTGTGCCGAATCCATAATCGACTCGACCTGAAACCGCTTTGCCGAATCCATAATCGACTCGACCTGAAACCGCTTTGCCGAATCCATAATCGACTCGACCTGAAACCGTTTTGCCGAATCCATAATCGACTCGGTCTTTCAGGTCGATGTACAACACCAGACACCTCGGTCGGCCCCCTCTCCCTCTGGGAGAGGGCTGGGGTGAGGGTCAGCGGGTCAGCTGGGTCAGCTGGGTCATGGTCTACAGTAAAACTTCAAACCAACTTCACAAGGATCGTGAAGCATGCAAACCCGCCCCACCCTCGCCCAATTCGCCCGCCAGTTACGTGTCAACCAAACCGATTGCGAACAGCTGCTCTGGCAAAAACTCCGCTCCCGCCAAATCGCCAATCTGAAATTTCGCCGGCAGTTTCCCTGTCCGCCCTATGTGCTGGACTTTTACTGTGCCGAACTGAAATTGGCGATTGAACTGGACGGTGGTCAGCACTATGAAACGTCGGGACTGATTCATGACCAACGCCGGACGCACTATCTGAATCAAAAGGGCATTGAAGTCGCGCGTTTCAGTAACCTCGAGGTGATCCAGCAGATGGACAATGTGCTAGAGCAGATAATAAGAATTGCGGCGAATCGAAAAATGCCCTCACCCTAACCCTCTCCCAGAGGGAGAGGGGACTGACCGGGGGATGCTTGCGAGCTACGCCGACCTGATTCTGCTTTGCCGAATCCATAATCGACTCGGTCTTTCAGGTCGAAGTACCTCTTCAGACACCTCGGTCGGCCCCCTCCCGGAGAGAGGGGGACTGATTACGGGATGCTTCAGAAATACATCGACCTGAAACCGCTTTGCCGAATCCATAATCGACCCGGTCTTTCAGGTCGAAGTACCTCTTCAGACACCTCGGTCGGCCCCCTCTCCCGGAGGGAGAGGGCTGGGGTGAGGGGCCGCTTTCTTATGCCCTGCGCAAAAACCGCCACAAACAAAAACGGGCCTGCATTCGCAGGCCCGTTCTCATTGGGTGGCTTATGAAATCAGCGCATCAACTGTTGATCGCTGCCTGTTCGTTCTCAAGAAATTCTTCCTCCAGCAGAGCGTCATTCGCCTTGCTAAATGGCACCACAGCCGCGCGTGGCTTACCTCGCAGCTTGCCGAAAAGGTGCTCCAGGGCGTGCTCGAGTTTTTCGGCAGCGCCGTCGATCGCTTGTTCCAGCGAATCGGCCTTATGGGTCACGGAAATCGGTTGATGGCCTTTTGGCCGCGCTTCCAGTTGGCAGCGCATGTCATGGGGACCTGGTTTGTCACCGTTCTCGTCGGCCAGATGGACTTCGACGCGGGTCAGGTCTTCTTCATAACGTTCGAGCGTGCTCTCAATGGTTGTACGTACCCACTCCTCCAGTCGTTGACTACTTTGAATATGGTTATCGCTGTTGACTTGGATTTGCATAGTTCATCCCTTATTTCAGCTAGCTCGTCAGAGGCCTTGAGTTGAATTTCCTGACCTCCTGGTTACAACAATCGGCCCGACCGGCGAACATTTCAACCCCTGAAAAAAGATAAATATTCATTCGCAAAAAAAGCCGGACAACCGAGCAAAGCGCTGGTAAGGTCGGGAGTCGGGTTGACTCGCAACCCGGCAAAATTTGCTCACAATTGCCCGTCATTCAACGGATGCAAACTGCGAAAAATCCCCGCTTCCTCGACCAACCAATCATGCACAGCCCGTACGCCCGGATGGCTCAACGCCCCCGGCGCATACAGCAACACGTAGCGTTTGTGATTGGGCACCGACAGGCCAAACGGCACAATCAATGTCCCCCGCTCCAGCTCATCGTTAAGCAACGTGCGTCTGGCAATCGCCACGCCCATGCCGGCAATCGCCGCTTCGATGGTCAGGTGATTGCGATTGAACGTATGCCCGCGCCTCACGTCGGCGCCCTCGAAGCCGATCGCGTTCAAATAGAATTCCCACTCTGCGTATTCATAACTGCCACGCCAGGCAGTGATGTCATGCAGCAACGGGAAATGCACCAGATCCGCCGGCCCGTGCAACGGTGGACGCCCACGCAACAGGCTCGGTGCACATACGGGGAAAATCTGCTCGTCGAGCAAGGCTGTGGATAACAATCCCGGGTAACTGCCGTCGTTAAGATCTATCGCCAGATCAAAGTCGCCCTCGTGCAACGGCACGCTGCTGTCCTCGGCGACGAGCCGTAGCTGAATGTCCGGGTAACGCTGTTGCAGGCGCGGCAAACGGGGCGTCAGCCACTTGCTGAGGAATGACGGAATCGAGCGCAGGCGCAGAATCCCGCTGATCATTCCGGCATCCAGTCGCCGCAATTCCGCATCGATGCTGCCATACGCCTCATTGACGGTAATGGCCAACCGCTGCCCTTCTGCACTCAATTCCACACCGCGCGCGCGCCGATGAAACAGACGAAAGCCCAGACGCTCCTCCAGTTGTCGAATCTGTTGGCTGACCGCCCCCGGGGTGATGTGCAGTTCTTCGGCACAACGGGTGAACGACAGGTGCCGCGCGGCACAGGAAAACACCTGCAGCCAGACATAGGTCTGGGCATGCAATTGACGACTCATCGTTTAGTCCTGCTAAAGGCTTACTTAGGAAGTTTCGTTAGTCACGTAGGACCGAGGTAGGCAGTATCGCCGACATTGCGCTTGTCCTACAAAAAATGGCAGCGATTCGTACTCCATTGCTTGTAAGGGTTTAGCATGGCTATCAGTGTTTTCGATCTATTCAAAGTCGGCATCGGCCCGTCCAGCTCCCACACCGTCGGCCCGATGCGGGCGGCAGCGACCTTCGCTCAGGCGCTGATTGATCAGCATTTGTTGAACGATGTGCGTCGTGTGGAAATCCGTTTATATGGCTCGCTGTCAGCCACCGGCGTCGGTCACGCCACCGACCGCGCCACAGTCATGGGTCTGATGGGCGAATGGCCGGACAGCATTGATCCGGCGACCATCGATCCGCGCATTCAGCAACTGCGCGAGACAGGCCAACTGTCCCTCGCCGGGCAAAGAGAAATCGCCTTCGACTGGCAGCGTGATCTCCTGCTGCTCGACGAGAGTCTGCCCTACCATCCCAACGCCATGTCCCTGACAGCCTTTGGCGAAACGGCCGAGCTGTTCGAGCAGACGTACTACTCGGTCGGTGGCGGTTTCATTATCGAAGCGGAAGAAGCTGAGTCCGGTGTCGCACCGGCCGGTGACGTGGCGTTGCCGTACGATTTTTCCAGCGCCGCCGAACTGCTGTCACTATGCAAACAGCACAATCTGCGCGTGTCCGAACTGATGATGGCCAACGAGCGCGCCTGGCGTACCGACGCCGAAATCCGCCAAGGCCTGCTGCACATCTGGTCGGTAATGCGCGAGTGCGTCGAACAAGGCCTGCGCCACGAAGGCATCCTGCCCGGTGGTCTGAATGTGCCGCGCCGGGCGGCGAAACTGCATCGCAGCCTGTTGGAAATCGGCAAGCCGAACGTGATCAGCTCAACGCTGTCGGCGATGGAGTGGGTCAACCTGTTCGCCCTCGCCGTCAACGAAGAAAACGCGGCCGGCGGGCGCATGGTCACCGCGCCGACCAACGGCGCAGCCGGGATCATCCCGGCAGTTCTGCACTACTACATGAAATTCAACCCGGATGCGTCTGACGATGACGTGGTCGCTTTCTTTCTCGGTGCGGCCGCCGTCGGCATTCTCTGTAAGAAAAATGCCTCGATCTCGGGCGCCGAAGTCGGCTGTCAGGGTGAAGTCGGTTCGGCCTGCGCGATGGCGGCTGCCGGTCTGGCCGACGTGCTCGGCGCCACCCCGGAGCAACTGGAAAACGCCGCCGAAATCGGCCTGGAACACAACCTCGGCCTGACCTGCGACCCGGTCGGCGGCCTGGTGCAGGTGCCGTGTATTGAACGCAATGCGATCGCCGCCGTGAAGGCGATCAACGCCACGCAAATGGCTCTGCGCGGCGACGGCAACCACTTCATTTCCCTCGACCGGGTGATCCGCACCATGCGCGATACCGGCGCCGACATGCATGACAAATACAAAGAGACTTCACGGGGTGGCCTGGCTGTGAACTGGGTGGAGTGCTGAGGCGCATTCCCTGACTGCCCCGGCAGACCGCATTCGACGGTCTGCCAACCGTGAGCCCGAGCAAAAATAATAACGAGGCGATACCGATGACCGATGTACGTACACCTGCTGCCGAAAATCCCGCTGTAGACCGCACAAGCAACACAGAAACGGCCCACACGGGCTGGAGCAAATTCGACACCACCTGGATGCTTGGCCTGTACGGCACGGCTATCGGTGCCGGCACGTTGTTCCTGCCGATCAATGCCGGTGTCGGTGGTTTCTGGCCGTTGCTGATTCTCGCTGTGCTGGCCTTCCCGATGACGTTTCTTGCTCACCGTGGCCTGACCCGTTTTGTCTTGTCCGGGCGCTCCGGGGATATCACCGAAGTGGTCGAAGAACACTTCGGCATCGGTGCCGGCAAGCTGATCACGCTGCTGTATTTCTTCGCGATCTTCCCGATCCTGCTGGTGTACAGCGTGGCGCTGACCAACACCTTGAGCAGTTTCCTCGAACACCAACTGCACATCGCCCCGCCGCCTCGGGCGATCCTCTCGCTGGCGTTGATTCTGGGTCTGATGGCCATTGTCCGTTGTGGCCAGAGCGTAATCGTCAAAGCCATGAGCGTGCTGGTTTATCCCTTTGTTGCCGCGTTGCTGCTACTTGCACTCAGCCTGATTCCGAACTGGAATGGCGCGTTTTTCGCCAGCGCCCAAGAAGCCATGCCAATGTCTGCTTTCTTCAAGACAATGTGGCTGGCGATCCCGGTGATGGTGTTCTCGTTCAACCATTCGCCGATCATCTCCGCGTTCGCGGTTGAGCAGAAACAGCGCTACGGCGAGCAGGCCGAACGCAAGAGCAGCGGCATCCTCGCCATGGCTCACGGCATGATGGTCGTCACGGTGATGTTCTTTTGCTTCAGTTGTGTACTGGCGTTGTCGCCGGCAGATCTGGCAGCAGCGAAAGCGCAGAACATTTCGATCCTGTCGTACCTGGCCAACCACTTCCAGACCCCGGTGATCGCTTACGCCGCGCCGCTGATTGCGCTGGTGGCGATCACCAAATCCTTCCTCGGCCACTACATCGGCGCCAGCGAAGGCTTCCAGGGCATGATCGTGAAAAGCCTGCGCAGCCGTGGCCGGGTCATGTCAGCGAGCTGGCTGAACCGCGCGACCGCCGTGTTCATGATCCTTAGCTGCTGGGCCGTGGCGACCTTCAACCCGAGCATCCTCGGCATGATCGAAACCCTCGGCGGGCCGGTGATTGCCTGTCTGTTGTTCCTGATGCCGATGTACGCCATCCGCCGCGTGCCAGCCTTGCGCCAGTATTCGGGCCAGGTATCCAACGTGTTTGTGGTGTTGATCGGCCTGATTGCACTGTCAGCGATCATCTACTCGGTTCTGCCCTGAAAACGCGCCATTAAAAAAGGCGAGCCGCGTGGCTCGCCTTTTTTATGCCCGTGTTCATTGTTCGACAATTTTCCCGGCACAGCCCTTGCTAAGTCCCTGCAGGAGCTGCCGCAGGCTGCGAACTTTTGCTCTTCATGACCGAAATCAAAACACTGAAGAGCAAAAGATCGCAGCCTCGTTTCACTCGACAGCTCCTACATGAAGCAGCAAATACAGGCCACGGAATGGCCGATGATCCGGTTTGGCGAACCAACCCGATCACGGCCGGTCAACAACTGCACGTTCAATCAGGCGGTGACGCATCATGGACAATCCTTTTCAGATCATTACCGATGCCTTCGCGCCGGACTATCAGATCAACCTGAGCATTCAGGGCCTGGACGGCAGCATCATGCTGACCCTGTCCAACAGCGGTCGGATCGTGGCCAAACGCATGATCAGCGCCGAACAGCGCAACGATCCCGCGCGCCTCAAACGCTTGGTGCAAAGCATTCAATTCGGCATCGCCATCGAACAGGGCCACAGCGCCATGGCGATCCTCGAAGCGATGACCAGCGGCGCCGGGCTGACCCCGCCACCGCCACGCGTCATCGGCCGGCCACGACCTGCGGCCGGGCTTTAGAGTTCGCCTTTCTCGACTTCCGGATGCTCGCTGGAGCCGGCGCCAAGTTTGCGCTGTGGTTTCTCGATCTTCACCGAAGGAAATTGTGACGAGGCGTAACGCACCACCAGAATCGAGAACGCCAGCAGCAGAATCCCGCCGCACAGGTAGATGATGCCCATGTCCGGCGGGTTGTGGTGCGAGACGTTGGAAATCAGCAAACGGGTCAGCGCGGTGATCGCCACGTAGATCAGGAAGCGCACCGGCATGTGGTTGGTCTTGAAATAGATTCCGACCATCGCCCCCAGTTCGAGATAGATGAACAGCAGCAGAATGTCATCGATCTTGATGTGGCCTTCCTCGAGCATCCCGAGAAACTCCATCACCGCCGCCCACGCCGTCACCGCACCAATGGCAAACAGCGCCAGATAATGGAAGGTCTCGACGAACAGGTTACCCAGGGACTCGGCCAGTTGATGCACGTTTTGCCGCAGTTTCTCGGCCCAGTTTATTTTCACGATGATGTTCCTTAGCTCGAATGCGAGCGGATGATGCGTGTTGGACGTGACGGTTTTCTGCACGTAACGGTTTTCATGCAGAAAAGAGGCCACGCCATCATGGCGAGACGCCGCCAAACCCGCGCCGTGGCGTTTGGTCGCACCGCTGTGCTTTTGTGGGAGCGAGCCTGCTCGCGAATGCAGCGACACGGTCTCCCTGACAAACCCGAAATCCGGTCTACATTGAAAAGCCACTACCCATAGCGCAGGGATTCGCTTATCCTTTTCGCTGTATATGGATACAGTAGTCGTCAAGACAACTTAATGTGAAGGCATGTGAGGTGGTGAATGGCCGTCGAAGTGGTATACCGCAGCAGCCGAGATCTGGAGCGCTTGTTCATGGATAAAGCCGAAGCTGACCGTCATGACAAAATGCTCGAACTGGCCGAATATCTGGCCGATGTGCTGCAAAAAGCCGTTCCGTCCCTGACTGAACAACAAGTGGAAGAAGCCGGGATCTACATGGCGAAGAATCGCGATGTGTTCGCCCGGGCGTTCAAGAGCCAGCCGGATGCGCTGTCCGAGCTGCTCAATGCACCGGCCGAACCGGTCGATAATGCCGAAGCTGCAGAACCTGCTGAAACGCCGGCCAAACCTGCCAAAGCGGCAAAAGCCGCGAAGTAATCTGCGCCCCTTGAAAGATCGCAGCCTTCGGCAGCTCCTACATTTGGAATGTGTATTCCCTGTAGGAGCTGCCGAAGGCTGCGATCTTTTGCGTTTCAGCGATACAAAACTTTCTCGGCCAACTCGTCGGCCACCCGCGCCGGCGAACGTTTTTCCGCCTGTGCATGGGCAAATACTTCGGTGAGTCGAGAGCTGATCTTCGACAGGTGCGCGGTAATGGTGGTCAATTCTTCGCCGCGATGCTTGAGCGAGACGTAGATCAAACCACCGGCATTGATCACATAATCCGGCGCATACAGAATCCCGCGCCGTTCCAGTTGATCAGCGACATCCAGATGCGTCAGTTGATTGTTCGCCGAACCCGCCACCGCCGAGCAACGCAGTTGAGTGACGCTGTGGCTGTTCAGCACGCCACCCAGACCGCACGGCGCAAGGATGTCGCACGGCGTGCTGAGCAATGCATCGTTGGCGATCGGATGGGCGTTGAGTTGTTCCATCGCCAGTTGCACTTTGCCGTGGTCAATATCGCTGACCAGCAATTCCGCCCCGGCAGCGTGCAGTTGCTCGGCCAATGCGTAACCGACATTGCCCAGCCCCTGAATCGCGATGCGCAAACCTTCGAGATTGTCGCTGCCCAGCCGTGCCATGGCGGTTGCCCGAATGCCGGCAAACACGCCCATCGCTGCGTGTGGTGCGGGATCACCGGCCGACGTGGTGCTGGTGACATGCTGGGTCTGCTGGGCGATGCAATCCATGTCCGCCACCGAGGTGCCGCTGTCGATAGCGGTGATGTAGCGACCGTCGAGCTGTTCGATGCAGCGGCCAAAGGCTTCGAACAGTGCGCCACGGTTTTCCACGTGCACCGGACGCACAATCACTGCAACGCCACCGCCTTGCGGCAACCCCGCCAGTGCGGCCTTGTAACTCATGCCCTGAGCGAGGCGAATGGCATCCTCGACAGCCGATTCGTCATTGGGATAGGCAAGATAACGACATCCGCCCAAGGCTGGCCCGAGGCGACTGTTATGGATGGCAATGACCGCCTTCAACCCGGAGACCGGGTCAACGCTAAGGTGCAGCGATTCCAGGCGAGTGCTTTGCATGAGCGCAAACATCGTTGGGCTCCCGAATCACTTCTTGTAGAACGCCAGTATAGGCCTGCGCCTGAAAATTGCTGGAGCACACCGGAATAAGCGCCCGCATCGACAACGGCTTTGCGGCATAACCCGACACCGGTGTCGCGAGGCACTGGACGAATGACACGGACCGGGCTAAAACGAGGCATTCCCCGGAGATTTCGATGAGTGCGCGTCAACGTTTTTTCGAATGCCTGCACCGTTCACCGCCCGCGCTGTTCGAAGCCGCGCTGTGGATGGCGGCCGAGCACGAAAAAGCGATCGACCCAGAAGCGTTGCTGCAGGACCTCAAGGACTTGCAACAGCGGGTCAGCTACGGCTTGCCAATGCTGCCGGTAAGTGAACTGGCGCAACCCTTGTTACGCCGCATGACCGACCTGGGCTTTGCACAGGACGATTTTCTGCCACTGCGTCCGCAGGCTGCGCTGTTGCACAAAGTGTTGCAGACCCGTCGCGGCCAGCCATTGGCGTTGGCGCTGATTGCCTTGGAGCTGGCGCGTGGCCTGGAGATTCCTCTGGTCGGGGTCAACTTCCCCGGACACTTCCTGTTGCGGGTGCCCGGCGCTGATCACTTGCTGGATCCGTGCGGCGGCCGGCGCTTGTACCCCAATGACTGTCGTGAACTGTTGCAGCGCCAGTACGGGCCGAACATGAAACTCAATGCCGAGCATCTACTGACCGCCTCCCCCCAGCAGATGCTTCAACGCCTGTCGCGCAACCTGCGGCAGTTACACCTGACGCATGATGACTTCATTGCCGCTCTGATTGATGCCGAACGTGTGCTCGAACTGGGTGACGCCGGAGCTGCTGATTACCTGGCCCGAGCCAGTCTTTATCAGCGGCTCGACTGTCCGAATGCCGAGCGCTTTGATCTGGAACACGCGCTGATGCTCAGCGACGACCCGATTCAACGCCTGCGCCTGACCGAACGCCTCGGGCACCTGCCGCCCAACTCGGTCGTCCATTAAAAGCAAAAGATCGCAGCCTTCGGCAGCTCCTACATTGGGATTATGTATTTCCCTGTAGGAGCTGCCGAAGGCTGCGATCTTTTGCTCTTCAGGATTTGACAGACATCCCCACTCCAGCTGCTGAACTGCCTTCGGAGGGCGAACGTACTTGAATAATCAGCAGCGCGGCAATCACCGCCGGGATCGCGCAGAAGAAGAAAATCTGCGCCACCGGAATGTGCATCGCCAGCAGCAGGCTGCCGAATAGTGGTCCGAGAATCGAACCGAAGCGCCCCACGCCCAATGCCCAACCGGTACCCGTCGCACGCACATGCGCCGGGTAGAAATTGCTGGCAAACGCATTCAGCGTCAGTTGCCCGCCGATGATGCAGAACCCGGCGGCGAAGACGCAGGCCACCAGATAACGCGGATTGTCATGATTGAGTCCCAGCAGAATCGTGCACAGCGCAGCCCCTGCCAACACCGCTGACAACAGACGCACCTTGCGCTTCAAGCGATCGGCGAACCACGCCATGCTAATCGCGCCCAAAGTACCGGCGAAGAGGAACATCGACGTCACCAGATTGGCTTCGTTGAGTTTCAAGCCACTTTCCAGCAACAGCGTCGGCAACCAACTGATCATGAAATACAGCAAAATCAGGCTGACAAAAAACGTCGCCCAGATCAGCAAGGTAGGCCGCGCGTAGCCATTGCGGAACAACTCGACCACGGTCAGTTTGCTGCCCTGCTCGCGCTCGTTCTGCTCCAGGGTTGCGGCAGGTGCTTGCCAGTCCGGCAACATCCGCGCGGTGACTTTGCGCAGTCGCGCGTATGGCGGCGCATCACGCAGCAGGCGTGGCAGCGACTCCGGCAGCATCCACCACAGAAACGGAAACAGCAGCAACGGCGTGACACCACCGGCGAGGAACACCGCTTGCCAGCCGAACTGGTCGATGAACCCGGCGGCAACAAAACCACCCGCCGCCCCACCAAACGAAAAGCCACACGCCGCCAGCGTCACCATCAAAGTGCGCAAACGCGGTGGTGAGTATTCCGACATCAACGCCATGGCACTGGGCATCGCCCCGCCCATGCCGATGCCACAGATGAAGCGCGCGATCATCAGCGTGTTGAGCGAGTCGGCGAAGACCATCAGCACCGTCAGTGTGGCGTAGATCAATACGCAAGCGAGCAGGATCCGGCGCACGCCAAAGCGGTCAGCCAGCGGCGTGACCGCCAGTGAACCAAGAGTGAGACCGAGCAGATTGGCGCTGAACACAGGCCCGAACGCAGATTTTTCCAGGCCCCAGTCCTGGGCCAGCGCGGGCACCACGTAACCGAGCACCTGGGCGTCATAGCCGTCGGTGACCAGCAACAGCGCGAGCAGGATCAACAGTAACCACTGATAGCGGGACACAGGACGGGCGTCGAGTGCCGCCCGGAAGCTGGCAATCTGGTTGTGCATCGCAAGGTACCTGTTTTGTTTTTATGATTATGTGAACGGCGATATTCCCTTGTAGGAGTGAGCCTGCTCGCGATAGCGGTGGGTCAGTCAGAACATGAGTGACTGACACTCCCTCATCGCGAGCAGGCTCACTCCTACAGGGTTATGGGGTGTCTGGTTGATTGGCAGGATGGGCCTTGATGAATGCTGAATGTTCAGCCGCCAGTGCGGCGACCCGACGAATTTTCGGATACGTCTCAAGGCTGACGTTGAACCGCTCTGCCGCATACAACTGCGGAATCAGATAAACATCCGCCACGCACGGCCACTCACCAAAACAGAATCCCTCGTCGCCAATCAACTGCTCCACCGTCGCCAGCCCTTGGCTGATCCAGTGAGTGATCCACTCGACCACCTGAGGCTCGTCCTGCCCCGACTGACGCAAGCGATTGAGCACGCTGACGTTGTGCAGCGGATGCACATCGCAACCGATCACCGCCGCCACACCGCGCACTTGTGCACGGGCGAGCAGATCTTCAGGCAGCAACGGCACCTGTGGATAACGTTCTTCCAGGTACTCGATGATCGCCGGCGATTGAATCAGCAAACCGCCCTCATCAGTGCGCAAGGCCGGTACCCGGCCCTGTGGATTGATCGCCAGATACGCCGCTTGCCGATGCTCGCCACCCGGCGGTGCGATCAGGTTGACCGGCAGCGCCTGGTAGTCCAAACCTTTGAGCGCCAGCGCGATCCGCACCCGGTACGACGAAGTGGAACGGTAATAGGTATAGAGATCCATGAGCCGCTCCTGTCAGCGCGCCGCCAGCACTTTGCCACGGCACTCGCCGAATCCGATCGAAGCAAAACCATCACGGGCACAACGTGCGCGCAGAATGATTTCGTCACCGTCCTCGAGGAATTTACGCACCTCGCCAGTGGCCAGTTCGATCGGTTTTTTACCGCCCTCGGTGATTTCCAGCAGGCTGCCGAACTGGCCGTTTTCCGGGCCGGACAAAGTGCCCGAACCGAACAGGTCACCGGCCTGCAACTGGCAACCGTTGACGCTGTGGTGCGCGACCATTTGCGCGACGGTCCAGTACATGTAGCGGGTGTTGCTCAGGGTCAGGCGATGGGCGGGCAGGTTCTGCTCGCGCATGGCTTCGGTCAGCAGCAGCACTTCCAGTTCGATGTCGAAGGCACCGCCGTCCTGATCGCGTTTGTCGAACAGGTACGGCAGCGGCTGCGGATCACCTTCAGGACGCTTCGGTTGCGCGGTACGGAATGGCTCCAGCGCTTCGGCAGTGACGACCCACGGCGACACGCTGGTGATGAAACTCTTCGACAGGAACGGCCCCAGCGGCTGGTATTCCCAAGCCTGGATATCGCGTGCCGACCAATCGTTGAGCAGGCAGAAACCGGCGATATGATCAGCGGCGTCACCGATGGCGATCGAATCGCCCATCTCGTTGCCTTGGCCGATCCAGATGCCCAGTTCCAGCTCATAGTCCAGACGTGCGCACGGGCCAAACGTCGGCTCGGTCTGACCGGCCGGCAGCGTCTGGCCTTTCGGGCGACGCACATCGGTACCCGAGGCACGCACAGTGGAGGCGCGACCGTGATAACCGATTGGCACGTGCTTGTAGTTCGGCAGCAGCGGGTTATCCGGACGGAACAGTTTGCCGACATTCTGCGCGTGCTCGATGCCGACGTAGAAGTCGGTGTAATCGCTGATGCGTGCCGGCAGATGCAGTTGGCAATCGGCGGCCAGTGGCAGCAGTTTCGCGCCTTGGGCTTCGATGTTGCCACGGTGAGTGCTGCCTTCGCTGAACAGTTCCAGCAGACGCTCTCGCAAAGCAACGCGTGCCTCGCGGCCCAGTTCGAAGAACGCGTTCAACTGGCCGCAATGCATGGCTTCCACGGCACTGCGCGCGACACCGTCGAACAGCCCGGCTTCCAGCGCAACTTGCAGATCGAAGATGTGTTCGCCAATCGCCACGCCAGCGCGCGGTGCCGAATCGGCGATGCTGAATACGCCGAGCGGCAGGTTCTGCAACGGGAAATCAGCGTGGCCGTTGGCCGAGGCGACCCAACTGCGGGTGATGGAATTCTGCGTCATGGGTTATCTCCGGGTCGGGTCGAACGTGGCGGGCAGAGTGGCCCAGCAAGCGTCGTAAGTGGATTGCAGTTGCGGGCAGTCGAGGGCGAAGCGGCTCGGGCGCAGCACTTGGCTGGTCTCGAACATGAAGGCCATGGTGTTGTCGATCTTCGCCGGCTTGAGCTCGGCATTGATCGCTTTGGTGCAGGTTTCGCCGTCCGGGCCGTGGGCGCTCATACAGCTGTGCAGCGAGGCACCGCCGGGCACAAAACCTTCAGCCTTGGCGTCGTATTCGCCCTGGATCAGGCCCATGAATTCGTTCATCAGGTTGCGGTGGAACCATGGTGGCCTGAAGGTGTTTTCGGCGACCATCCAGCGCGGCGGGAAGATCACGAAATCGAGGTTGGCCAGACCGTGGACGCTGGTCGGCGAGGTCAATACGGTGAAAATCGACGGGTCCGGGTGATCGAAGCTGACCGTGCCGATGGTGTTGAAACGGCGCAGATCATATTTGTACGGCACGTTGTTGCCGTGCCAGGCGACTACGTTCAACGGCGAGTGATTGAGCTCGGTGGCCCACAACTGACCGAGGAATTTCTGCACCAGTGTGGTCGGTTGCTGCAGGTTTTCGTAAGCGGCGACCGGGCTCAGGAAATCGCGCGGATTGGCCAGACCGTTGCTGCCGATCGGTCCCAGATCCGGCAGACGCAGTGGCGCGCCATGGTTTTCGGCGACGTAACCGCGCGCTTGCGGGTCGAGCAGTTCAACGCGAAATTTCAGCCCGCGTGGCAGTACGACGATTTCCAGCGGTGCGACTTCCAGCACACCCAGTTCGGTGGCGATACGCAGACGGCCAAGTTGCGGCACCAGCAGCAGTTCGCCGTCGGCATTGAAGAACACGCGCTCCATCGAACGGTTGGCGGCGTAGTTGTAGATGCTGATGCCGGCCGGTTTTTCCGCGCCAGCGTTGGCGGCCATGCTCACCAGTCCGTCGATGAAATCGGTTGGTTCGGCCGGGATCTCCAGTGGATTCCAGCGCAGGCGATTGGGCGTCACTTCACCCAACGGGCCACCGGCCAGTTGTCGCTCCAGTTTGACGAAGGCCGGGTGATTGGCCGACGGCTGAATGCGGTACATCCAGGTGCGCCGCGCTTCACTGCGGGTCATGGTGAACGCGGTGCCGGAAAACAACTCGGTGTAAAGGCCGTACGGGGCTTTTTGCGGGGAGTTCTGGCCGACGGGCAGCGCGCCGGGCAACGCTTCAGAGCTGAATTCGTTGCCGAAACCGGACTGATACGCCAGCGCCTGAGCGGTTGAATCGAGGTTCATGGAGCCTCCTGAACAGGGAGTCGGCAGTGGCCCATCGCTCTGGCTCAGAGGTTTCGGCACGCCGGGGTTGTTATTATCGTAATTCGATTACGCATAACGTAATTTGCTCGCTATCCAGCGTCAAGCTATAAAGACGCCCATTCGTTTCGGAACCCGGCCGCACCATGGAAAAAACCAGCGACAGCAACGGCAAACAGAAAGTCCGCTCCGCCGAAGTCGGCACCGACATCCTCAAGGCCTTGGCCGAGTTGTCGCCATCGACCTCGTTGTCGCGACTGGCCGAACATGTGCAGATGCCGGCGAGCAAGGTTCACCGCTATCTGCAGGCACTGATCGCCTCGGGGTTTGCCGAGCAGAACGCCGCCACCAACCACTACGGTCTCGGCCGCGAAGCGCTGCGTGTAGGCCTGGCTGCACTCAACAGTATGGACGTGCTGAAAGTCGCTGCCCTGCCGCTGGCCGAACTGCGCGACGAACTCAACGAAACCTGCTTTTTGGCGGTGTGGGGCAATCAGGGCGCAACGGTGGTGCACATCGAACCGGCAGTGCGCGCGGTGACAGTGGTGACGCAATTGGGTTCAGTGCTGCCGCTGCTCAGTTCATCGACCGGACTGGTATTCAGTGCCTATCTGCCACATCGCGAAACCGATGATTTGCGCGTGCGAGAGATTGCCGCTGCCGATCATCCGCTGAAGGACGAGAAGACTTACCTAACGCTGTGTGAACAGATCCGCGAACGCGGTCTGCATCATGTGCATGGTTTGCTCATGCCGGGTGTGGATGCGTTGTCCGCTCCGGTGTTCAACGCCGTCGGACAAGTCGCCGCCGTGCTGACCATCGTCGGTCCGACCTCGTTGTTCCACGCCGACGAAAACGGCCCGGCGGCGCAGCGGTTGTTGGCTGCGACACGGGCCGTGAGTTGGCGGATGGGTTATGAGCCTCTGCTGGCTTGAACTGCGCCAATCGAGCGAGTAACGAGGTCCGTTACTCGCGCGGTTTCACCTGTCAGTTGAGCAGGCGAGTGGTGCTGTTCACGACCGCAGGAGGTGCCGTGACTGCGGTCACGTAGCTGATGCTGACTTCAACGCCGGTGACGCCTTTCACCACGTCAGCAAAGTCCCTGACGCTCGATAGGAGTGCAATCGGGTTGACGGGCGCGCCGATCGCCGCCACTTTGCCAACGTACAACAGAATCGCCCCTCTCCACGCCCATGCAAAGTGTGCGTTCGCAGCCTCATCGGAGCCCTGACTGGAAGCCACAATGCCCAGCACAACCGACTCAGTAATGCGCAATACGGTCAGTGCGAGGCCAAGGGGCGCAATGAACATTGAAGCCACATCCAGGGCAAATTCGGCCAGTACCCTCACATCTTTCCACAGCGCTTCCAGATAACTGGTCGTCTGAAAGTCCACATCGGCGACGAGCTGCCCGATTTTAGCCAGGTACTCCTGTTTGAAAGCCAGTACTGGATAACTGTTGGTCAATTCCGGAGTGCCGGTCGCTACGGGGATCGAGTCCCAGTAAGCGTCCAGGAGATTTTTCACTTCCTGCTGATGTTCCAGACGAGCGAGGCTCAAGACCTTTTTGTTGAAGGTCACGCTTTTCAACCGACCAGCAAGTTCCTGCACAGGGAAGAAATCCTTGCCATCAGGCGTATCGGGAATATAGACAAAAAACTCATCACGCCCACTGACTCTGCGCCCAAAAACGTAAGCTCCGACAAGGGCGCGTCCCCTAAGGGTGAACTCATAAACACCAATGCCCGGCTTACTACCCGTGGTCACGATGTCCTGACGAGGCAGATCCCGATCAAATCCGTTAATGAGTGCCTGCAACCAGTTGTATTGGTCGACCGACAGCTCGCCTTTGATTTTCTGTATCAATGCAGACCGAAGCATTTCGTTTTGTTTTGTTTTTCGATACAGGCTTGCCTTCAGGTCAATATCGGATGCATTGAGGAATTTGTCCTTTAGATATTGAAGATATTTTTCACCCGGCCTCAGATCAATGAGGTCATTGATGATTTTGGCATCCAGTTGGTCAATGCGCTGACCGGTAAACGTCCAGAAAGTGGCTTTTCTGAGCTGCTCTCTCAATTCACCAAGTCCGGCCAATAGAGGGTTCACCCAAGTGAAAAATTTCTCAAACGCGCTTACGTCACTGCGCCACGTATGCCACTGAATAAACAGATCGGTGAGGCTGATTTTCGAATCGGCGTGAAAGTTGACCCAGACCTCATCAGGGTTAATGTCCACAGATGCACCTGTCCGCGCAAAATATTGCTTCAGCTCCTGCTTCACCAGTTGGCTGGCAAATTGTTTGAACGGCTCGACCGCCAGTGTCTCCCGGGAATGATGATGAATAGCCTTGAAATCATGACTCAGACGATTTAGTAGTTGCTGATCGCTCGAATTAGCCTTTCTGTACCATTGGGGGGTAGCGACTTCGGTTTGATCGATATTCCACGTGATGTGATTTTTAACGGCGCCGAACAAAGGCCCCTTCTCGGCTAAATCGACCAACTTGATCTTCGACCACCACCATTCGTTCAGTATCTCAAATGGTTTTTTGCTTAGATAATCACGTTGCATCTCGGCACTGTCGCTGGCGTGTGCCTGACTCAACATGTACGCCCAGATTTCAGGTTTGGTCGCCCATTGCGCCAGCTTGTGCTGCAGGCTTTTCAGGTCAGCGAACTCGAACCAGTCCTGCCCGACTGGCGAACCCGGCATATGAAGGACATGAGCGCTATGATCGGCTGCCACACCTTTCCTGCGATAAACCAGCAAACCATTGAAGGGCTTGAACCAATTTTTGAGTGCCACGCCCAGCGTTTCAATCGAAACGTCGCCGAAGTTGTAACGCGTCACCAGATCCTGCGCAGCCGGACTCACGTGCTTCTGCAGGATCGCCGAGAACATGGATAGCGCAGTTCGGCGACCAAAGACCTCTCGAAGAGATTCGGAAAACTCTTCTGTAGAATATAGAAGACGTTGCGCCGAAGTATAAGCAACACGAACATTCAACGTCTGGATAGCACGGAGGATGCTGGAAGGGCTCAGTTTTGGAAGACTGCTGGGGACTTCCGGAACGATCTGATATTGCCCTGCCAAATCATGAGTACCGTGCATAAAGGCCTGAGTCAGTGTTTTGCGCTCGATGAGCTCCACTTTCTTGCCGTCCGCCAGAGGCACGGTATGAGTTACTTTCACGAACAAGGTATCCGGATCGATTCGTTCATCTTTACCCGGTGATATGAAGTCCTCTACGACTAATCGCGCATAGTCTTTCAGGGAAGAAACACCGTGAGTGACATCGTGATGTTTGACCTCGGTTTCCAGCAACTGCGTTTGCAGAGAAACATAGACTTCCTGATTGGCTTCGGAGGTACTCTTCAACCACTGAGGCCAAGCATTGCGCTCTATATGCTTAAGCAGTTGTACTTGGCGCTGCTTTGCCTGGCTAATAATAGCTGGCAAGGATTGTGCAGCTTCAACAGCGACAACAATTTTATCAAGGTCAGTACTTGGCATACCGACGGTTTGAAGATACCCAGCGACGTCGCTGTACATCGTCTGAAGCCGTTTTTCCGCGAAACGCTCAAACAAATTCGCACGAACTTTCAAAAAGCGAATAGCGTGAACATAGGCAAATCCCGCTCGCTCACTAAGCGGCAGCGCTTGCAGAAATTCCTCCTGAGTCTCCGGAGCGCCCAGTCGTTTTAGTAGCGTCTGTTCGAGTATCGATGTGGAGGAAAACACCTCAAGACCACGACTTGCGCTATACAGCACAACAGCACCCTGCACACCTGGAACCAACTGTTCGTAAACAGGTTCTTTAAGGGGTAATACAAACATCGCGTTCTGTTCGATGTATTTGCCATTCTGCCCTTCAATAAATACACCGTAACCAGTGCCTGTCAGACCAGGTTGCACTGTTGTACTGACTAACGCCCTTTCTTGCGCAGTCAGGAGGCCCTGAATCGCCAACGCCTCCAGTTCACGAGTGAAAAGGTTAGCCTCGAGAACGCCTAGAGCAGACTTCCGCGATAACTGGGGATAAGCCCCACCGGCCTTTTGAACAGTCGGGTTTTCCCAGTACTGCCGTACAGCCGCCGTGTAATCAACTGCAAGCTTCTTCAGCAAATCTGCTAGCAGTTTTTCAACTGCCGAGATCGGCACTTGCGCAAGCAAGTCTTCACGACTGGTAAAACTCGGGTGATCGAAAACGCCATAATCATTGACATCATAGTTTGGCGCCCGACCACTTCGCAGGCACTCAAGCGCGACATCCAGCAAACGTCCGACCAGCTGTTTATTTGTCGGTTTGGCGCCCGCTACAACATTGACGAACAGGCTGCTTAGCCGCACACCTTCGGAGACTTTCCATAACGCTTCACGCAAAGTGTCCTGCAGTACCACCGAGAATGACGGAACACGCATCAATTCTTGCGAGATACTTTCCAGGGCTTCCCCCACTTCGCGCAGACTTTGGCTTTCGGCTTCTTTATTAATTTTCACAATAGATTCTCTATCAGCTTGATGATGGCAAGTAATCAATAGAACTTGCCTCGCCAAATCAAACTAATTCAGATCAAGAGCAGAAAGATACCCACTACACTGTTTCCAACAATGTGGAATCACGACAACAACAAACTTCGACGTTACAACTACAAATATCTAACAAGCTCACCCCAACATCAAACCCAATGTTCTGGCCTTCGCCACCGCATGAGTTCTACGCATCACCCCCAACTTTATATAAATTCTTCGGACATGTGTTTTTACGGTATGCAATGAAAGGAAAAGCTTTTCTGCGATTTGTTGATTGGAATCTCCTGTCGCAATCAAGGCCAACACTTGCAACTCGCGCTGACTCAGTGAACTTTCGGTTTCAGTTACATTTATAACTTTCTGCTTTTCGTCCGACACAATGGTCGGATCAAATATTTTCGGTGAGCGCAGAGTGACCTGCCGTATCAGCAATTGCGACCCCGAGCGCCGAACGATCCTTAATGCGCAATCCACATGCTCAACTACTCGTAACGAATCGTTGTGCAGCAATGCCACTTCGGCCAAGGCAAAATGCAACTCCGCTTCAAGTGTCTGCGCCCCACACTTACGTGCTTTATCCAGCAACAACTGAAGTTGCTTTGGCTGGTCACTGGCCCGTTGCAAATATGCCGTGGCCAATATCAACAAGTATTGGATACGCGCAATCAATTGAACTGTCGCCGGAGGCGCCTGTAATGCGTTCGGTGGTTGATAGTGACGCAGCACCCGGCTCAGCGCCTCATGCGCCAATTGCGCCCGCCCCTGCTGCAGCCAGATCTGGCTACTGACCTGTAACAACACACCACGGTAAACCGTGTCTGGAATCCTGCGCTGCTGCATCAACCGCTCGGCCTCGTGCAAGCGCTCGAATGCTTGCGTGTATTCACAGTGGTTGGCCGCTATCTGCGCCAGCCCCAGATAGCCGAACAACACCCGTTTATCGTGACTGCGCAGACAATCCTCCAGGCCACGTTTGAACAGAACGGCGGCTTGCTCCTCCAGCCCCATGGCCAATGCCAATCGACCACGACGCAGGGCGATGCGACCGAGCAGCGGTGATGGCCGCTCGGCGCGCTGGCCAAGCAATTGCTCGACGCTCAGCAGCAGGTTGTCAGCGCGGGCGGGAGTTCCACGCTGCTCAAGCAACTGCGCGTGATCAAGTTCGAGCAAGCCTTCAAACAGCAAGGAGCCTTGTGCCCGCGCCAGACGCAATGCTTCACGGCTGATGGCATGCGCTTGTTCGAGTTCATCGCATAACAAGGCCTGTTGAGTCAGCCCTGACAGGCACAGCAGCCTTGCGGCCCAGGCATCGCCATCGAGCGCTTCCAGAGCTTGTTGAAAGAGTTCGTGCGCAGGCGTCATACATCCCTGCAAATGCATCAGCCAACCTTGTTGCGCTTGCCAGCGTGCAATCAGTTGTCGTTCCAGTGCCGCCGAAGGTTGCGGCATGAACCTCGCCAGATGCGAGATGCACTGCGTCGCCTGTTCAAACCGCCCGGCAAACAGCAGAGCTGCGGTAATCAGCCCGACCAACTGCGGTGATCCCAAGGTCAATCCTTCGCCCTGAGATTCATGCAAGCGCAACAACAGCACCACCGTTTGCTCTTCAAACAGATGCTCAAAGTTGAAGTGCTGCAACAGACTGATTGCCGTTTCGAATTCCTCGGCAAACAACGCCTGCTCGAAAGCCGAGCGCCAGTCCCCGGCACCGGCGAACCATTGGCATGCTCGACGATGCCATGAACGGGCCGCAGGCCAGCGCTCATCACGCATTACTTGAGCCAACGGTGCAAATATCTGCAACCACTGGGACGAGTCATTCCATGGTTCGATGAAGCAACCCAGCGTTTGCAGGGTTCGCAGGTAGTCCGCGCCCTCTCCGGCACCGAACAAGTACTCACACAACTCAGCGTTGAAGCGCGGCAGATTCGCCAGCACCCGCCAGACTTCCGCCAACTCCGGCGTCAGACTGCTGAACAATTCGTGTTGCAGGTAATCAAGCAACGTTTCCACCCGTTGCTGCGGTTGGGTACTTTGCGCCCAGTCGCATTTTTGCAGCAGCGCCATGCGCACGCCGGCGCACCAGCCACCGGTTCGATGAACGATCCGTGCGGCCACACTGGCGGCCTGCTCAGCTGACAAGTGTTTCAAGGCCAAGGCGATTTCGTCTTGTGTCAGCGCCAGCGTCGTGCTTTCGCACTCATACAACTCGTCGTCCAGTAGCAACCGAGGCCAATTGCATTGCGGCCGTCGTCGCGTGCCGATCCACCAGGTCAATGCCGGGCTGCTGAGCGCCAGCAGGCGGTCAAGAAGCGCATCAACTGCCGGGGCGGGCAACCGACAGTAATCGTCGAGAAACAACCAGGTGGGCGTCGACCAGCGTGCCAGAGCTACCGCCAACTGCGCTTCAGCCATCTCGGCCAGCCCCAGCGCCAGGCTCAGCCGCTGACAGAATTCGTCAGCACTCAAGGACATGCCCATCAATGGCAGCCAGTGCACCGGACAACGCGCCGGTGCCTGTGACAGGCACTCAGAGAGCAAAGCGCTTTTGCCACTGCCCGCCGGCGCGCAGATCAGCCTGATTCGTGCGGCCGATGTCAGCAGAGGCTCACTCAATCGAGGGCGAAGTTGATGATGAGAAGAAAGTCTGGGCAGAAATCCGGGGCGATCCAGACAGGCAGTCATGGCGGTCATCGGGTGAGCCTTTTTATCGTTGTGCAGTCACCCTAGTCCTCTCCTCTGTACTTGTTGACGAGTATTCAGCGCGCTGATTGGCGCCCATAAAAAAGGCGACCGAGCGGTCGCCTTTTGTCCACTGATGTATCAGAACCGTTACCGCACACCCTCTGCACGCAAGGCCGCTGGCGTGTAGTCGGCAGCCTTGGCTTCAAAGCCGAATTCGTAACTGTGCTTCTCCTCGTTCTTCATCCCCAAGGCAATGTAGCGGCCGGCAATGATGTCGTAGAGCGCTTCGAGTGTGTATGCCTGTGCCTGATGCTCGTAGTGATATTCAGAGTGGCCTTCGGCTACGCGCCAGAGTTGACCGCGACCGTCATAGTGGTCGGCCAGTGCAACCTGCCAACTGTCCTCGTCGATATACATGTGGCGTTTGGCGTAGATATGCCGCTCATTCGGTTTGACGGTGCCGATCACTTCCCAGACCCGGTGCAACTCATAGCGCGTCAGGTCCTGATTGATGTGCCCGGCCTTGACGATGTCGTCGTACTTGAGCTTCGGCGAATCGAGTTTGTAGCTGTTGTACGGGATGTACATTTCCTTCTTGCCGACCAGTTTCCAGTCGTAGCGATCCGGTGCACCGGAGAACATGTCGAAGTTGTCCGAGGTACGCAGGCCATCGGCGGCGGTGCCCGGGCCGTCATAGGCTACTTGCGGTGCACGACGCACACGACGCTGACCGGCGTTGTAGATCCACGCCAGGCGCGGTTCCTTCACCTGATCAAGGGTCTCGTGAACCAGCAACACGTTACCGGCCAGACGCGCTGGCGCAGTCACCGACTGCTTGAAGAAGGTCAGCACGTTGGCGGCCTTTTCCGGGTCGATATCCTTGATCAGTTGCGGCACGGCGATCTCTTCTTCGAAGCGGATCGGCGTGTAGCTGCCGTTGGTCTGCGGGGTCACCTGAGTAATGATGCGTTTGACGTTGCCGCCGTGGTAACGGGTGATGTGGTTCCACAACACCTCGACGCCGTTCTTCGGTATCGGAAAGGCGTAATAGCGATTGCCGGTGAAATTGGCCAGGCCGTTACCATCGTTGATGGTGGTCACGTTGAGCGCACTGCGCTTGGCCGATTCGTAGATTTCCGCCGGTGCGGCGACGGTTCGGTGGGTCGGATAGACCGGGATCTTGTAAGTCTCCGGGTAGCGTTTGAACATCGCCACCTGGCCGTCGGAGAGCTTGTCCTTGTACTTGTCGACGTTGGCCGCGGTGATGGTGAACAACGGCTTTTCATTGGCGAACGGGTCAGCAAGAAAGCCTTTGCTGTCCACCGCAGCAGCATTTTTCGGGATGCCGCCGGTCCATGCCGGAATAGAGCCATCGGCGTTACCGGCTTTCTCGGCGCCGAGCGGGGTCAGGCTGGTACCGAGTTTATTGGCTTCGTCCGGCGACACCGCCGCCATCACATTGGCCGCCAGCAGACTCAGGGCCAGCACACCACATTGCAGAATCATTTTGCGCATTGCAGTCATCCTTCTCGGGCAGATCAGAAGTTCACGCCGAAGCTCAGTGCGACGAAGTCACGGTCTTCGAGGACGTTGTAGTCACCACCGAAAAAGTCGGTGTAACTGAGGCTCGCGGTGTAGGTGTTGCGGTAGTCGGCATCGACGCCGACGCTGATCGCTTTCGCGCCTTCGTTGAATAGCCCGTTGGGGCCATAACCGGCGACGTCATGCGACCACGACAGGTTGGGTTTGAGGTTGATCCCGCCGATCACGTTGGCGTAATCGAGGATCGCCCGAGCGCGGTAGCCCCACGAGGTCGAGGTGACGAAACCGTCGGTGTCGCCGCCGAAACCGTATTGGCCATATACCGAGTCGCGGCCATAACGCAGCTTGTCGCGCGACTCCAGGCCGCCGACCCTAACCACGGCGGCTTCACCGACCAGGGTCAAACGTTGAGCGCCCCAGACCTGATCGAAAAAGTGCGTGAGTGTGCTCTGGATTTGCGTGACTTCTTTGCGCCGATAGCCTTTGTTGTCCGCTCCCGGTGACGTCGAAAGTGGCGACGCCGTGCCACCGGCAATCGGGTTGAGCAGCGCCAGTGTCAGGTCGTTGGTGCTGACCTGCACCGGAGCGTTGGGCCGGTAGCTGATCTCGCCAGTCCACGCAGTGCCGGTGGGTAGCGTTGTGGAGAAACTCGCGCCGTACAGACGGATGTCTTCCGGGTATTCGAGGTAGTACTGGCCGCGTCCGAGCATCACACTCTGGGCCAAACCGGAGCCGCTGCCGGGGGCCAGACCATTGGCGATGCCGACCATGCCCGGCAATGCTGCCAATGTCGAAAGACCGGCCGTGGTCGTGCCAACCGTAGGCGTACGGCTGTGGTAGTTCATGAAGTAGAGACCGTACTCGGTGTCGTCGCCGAGCCAGCGCAACGCCGTCCCCCACTGCCCGGAATCCCGCGCGTCACGGTCACCACCACGAGGGATCACCACGCCTTCGCGAGTCACCTGAATGCCTTGCCCGAACGCGGTGGTCAACGGCACCAGCGGCGCGATCGCCGGGTTGCCAACGGTGTAGCCGTTGTTGCAACCGTCCGCCGCCACATCGACGCCGAAGAAGGTGCCGCAGTTGTCGAGAACGGTCTGGTCCCATTCCAGTTGATAGAAACCTTCGACGGTCAGTTGATCAGTCAGGCCTTGCGAGCCGAACAACATGTTGACCGGAATCAGACCTTCCTTGATCTCCGCACCGGGGCGACGAAACGCTGAAACGTCGATCGGGTTGATGCTGTTGATCGAGTTGCCGATGAAGGTACTTTCGCCCCAGCTCACCACCTGTTTACCGGCGCGCACGGTGCCCGGCAGATCGGCGATGGAGTAGTTGTGATAGATGAACGCATCAAGGATTTGTGCGCCGGAAGATTTCGCGCCTTCCTTGCGGCCGCTGTCGCTGATCGGCTTGAACTCGCGGTCCTCGTCCTTCAGCTCGAAGTCATACCAGTACTTGCCACGCACGAAGACACCGGTGTCGCCGTACTTGAGTTCGAGGTCGTGAATACCTTTGAAGATTTTCGAGAAGGTCTCGCCCTTCTTGAAATTCAAACGCCCGTCATCACCGGTCGAGGATTGCCCGGAACCACCATTGACCGTGCCGACCAGCGACTTGTCGGCATCGCGCATACCCCAACTCGCACCAATCGACAGCGACGAATCGAACGTGCCCTCGATCTCGCCAATGTTGAACGCAACCGCTTGCGCCTGGGCGCAGCAACCCAGAGCCACCGCGGCTGCCAGCGCCTGCGGTGTGAAGATGGCGCGCATTGTTTTTGTTGTCATGCGTCTTCCCCGGTGAGTGACAGAAGGCCCCACCCTACTGCCGGGCAACCGCGTCGATAAGCGCACCAAGGAGGTATTCGTGTTGTCGCTCGAAAGGATGAATGGCCTTGCACGACGGGACTTTGCGCCGCTCATGGATCGGCTGGATGGAGGATCATCAGTGCAGCGCATGGTGCATATCGGATCACGAGACTGTTGCATGCCCCGCAACAGTGCATGTCCGGAATCGGTATTTTTCCCACGCGATCAAGACCTTATTCTGAACGCGCTTTCACGGGACTCGCCGCAAAGTACGAAGCACTGGCCTTTGAGCGACTCATGCCATTGCCGACAGATTTCAGATAAATCGAAGACTTCGGTTTATCGCCCCGGTGTTCACTGACGTTGATTTGTAGCTCCTTGATCCAACGTCTTACCTTGGCCGCTGCGTTTGCAGCGGCCTTTTTTATGGGCAATGAATTTTGTACAGAAGAGGTTTTCAGAGGGATGACAGGACCCAGATGAATCCTGTCGAGTGATGCGTAGGGATCAGAGTGAATACTTCTGCAAATTCGCCATCATTTCCTTCAGCGCCTCAATATTATCCTTCGGATGCGCCGCCCCTTCGAAATCACAAATCTGCTGCCAGTGCGCCGCGACATCTTCCGGCGAGAAACCAACGCGCGGATCAAACCCGGCACCGAGGCTGCGCTCCCAACGCACCTTGCCCATCCAGCCGCCACCGACTTCGAACAGTCCGGCGGTTTCCTGGCATTGCTCACTGGCCAGATACACCACCAACGGGCTGACCAGTTCCGGTTTGAGTTGCTCGAACACTTGCGGCGGGATCAGGCCTTCGGTCATGCGCGTGCCGCCGGTTGGCGCAATGGCGTTGACAAGGATGTTGTTCTTGCGGCCCTCGATGGCCAGTGTGCGGGTCAGGCCGTAGAGGCCCAGTTTGGCCATGCCGTAGTTGGACTGGCCGAAGTTGCCGTAGATGCCCGAGGTGGAGGCGGTGAAGATCACCCGGCCATAGTTTTGCTCGCGCAGGTGCGGCCACGCGGCGCGGGTGACTTTGTAGGCGCCTTCGACATGGACGCGGTAAACCAGATCCCAGTCGGCGTCGTCCATTTTGTGGAAGGTCTTGTCGCGCAGGATGCCGGCGTTGTTGACGACGACGTCGACGCGGCCGAAGACATCAAGGGCGTTTTGCACCAGTTTGTCGCCGTCGGTGACCGAGTCATGGTTGGCTTCGGCGATACCGCCGGCTTCGCGGATTTCCGCAACCACGCGATCAGCCGCGGATGCATTAGCGCCTTCACCCTGGGTCGAGCCGCCGAGATCATTGACCAGCACCTTGGCGCCCTGTCTGGCAAACAACAATGCGTGGGCGCGTCCGAGGCCACCACCGGCTCCGGTGACGATGACGACTTTATCTTCGAAACGCACAGACTCATTCATCGCAGCAACTCCAGCAGGCCAGTATTGAGCCAGAGTGTCAGGCACACAGCTTTTGGTCACAATGAATACGGCGGAGGCTGAATGGTGTGCAATAAGGTTGGGGGATAGTGAAGATCAAAAGATCGCAGCCTGCGGCAGCTCCAGGGGATCGGTGTAGGAGCTGCCGCAGGCTGCGATCTTTTGATCTTCAGGAGCAGGCAACTTTGCGCGGCGGCAACACCTGACGTTCGCGAAACTCCAAATAGTGCTTGAGCACCTGCACCGGCGCTTCGGTCTGTGGATAGTGACCAATGCCCGGCAGCAGCACAGCGTCGGCATCAGGAATCAACTCGCAATAACGCTGCACCATGTGTGCACCAGAGATCGGGTCGACTTCGCCATCAATCACCCGCAACGGGATCTCACCGTGCTGCATCGCCGCAACCCAACGATCACGCTGCACCCGACGCTCCGGAATGTAGCTGATCAGTTTGTGCATGATCCGTGGCCCACGATTGGTATCGACCAGGCTCCAGAAATCATCCAGTTCGCTCTCTGTCGGCCGGGTGTTTGGCCCAAAGATCTGCCGAAAACTTTTCACCAGGGCATCGCGGGTAAACGCGCGACCGATCATCCAGCCCAGTGGACTCAGCAGCAGTTTTTGCATCAGCACCGGACGATGGGTTTCCGGAAACAGGCCACCGTTGAGGAACACGCAACTGGCGATTTCGAGGCGATCCTCGTAATGCCGGGCCAGCAATTCTTGCGCAACGCTGTCACCGTAATCGTGCGCCAGCACATGCACCGGTTGTTCGACCTGCAAATGCGCGAGCAAGGCCTGTTGCAGGTCAGCCTGCTCCAGCAGGCTGTAGGTGTGATTGATCGGCTTGGCCGAATCGCCAAACCCGAGCATGTCACAGGCGATCACCCGATAACGCGCGGCCAGTGGCTGCCACAGGTAATGCCAGTCCCAACTGGCGGTCGGGAAGCCGTGGATCAGCAACAGCGGCTCACCCTGCCCCGCCGTCCAGTAGCGAATCGGCTGGCCACGAAAGACAAACGTCTGGCTGCGTTTACGCCAGACACACAGAGGAATCTCGGCAAGAGGCATTAGAGTTTATATCCGGGGTCTTGTTTATCGAGTTTGCGCAGCAACGCTGGCCAGGCCAGCGCGCCACCCATGCCTTGAGCACTTTTGGTGACACCGGCGATCATCGCTTTGGCGCCTGCCAGGATTTGCGGTTCGATGGCGATGAGTTCAGCGCCACCGGTTTGCGCCATGACCTGAATGTCGCAGGCGCGCTGGAAGGTGAACATCATCAGAAAAGTGTCGGCGATGGTGCCGCCACAGGTCAGCAGACCGTGGTTGTGCAGCATCAGGAAATTGTTCTCGCCGAGGTCGGCCTGCAAGCGCGCTTTCTCTTCGTGGTTCAGCGCCACACCTTCATAGGCGTGATAAGCCAGGCTGGACAGCACAAACAGCGACTGCTGGCTGATCGGCAACACGCCCTGCTTTTGCGCCGACACCGCGACACCGGAAGCGGTGTGGGTATGCAGCACGCAAACCACGTCGTGCCGCACTTCGTGCACAGCGCTGTGGATGGTGTAGCCGGCGGGGTTGATTTCGTAAGGGCTGTCCATGAGTTTGTTGCCGGCCTGATCGACTTTCACCAGGCTTGATGCGGTGATCTCATGGAACATCAGACCGAACGGGTTAATCAGGAAGTCTTCGGTACCCGGCACCTTGGCGGAAATATGCGTGAAGATCAGATCGTCCCAGCCATGCAGTGCAACCAGACGATAACAAGCGGCGAGATCGACTCGGGTCTGCCATTCCGCAGCACTGACCTGATCTTTGACATTAATGGACGATTGGACGGGGGCTACGCTCACTGTATGCACCTCTGCGTTCTTATTGTTCTGCACGTGTCAGCAGTCTAGTCAGGCGCAGAGCATTGCGTAGTTGCATTGCCAGCCAGCTTGATGACTGAGCGGGTCAGCCAGGCAAACTCCTTGGATCCATGTCAAAGCCACGACGCCAACAAAGGCGCGGCAAACAGATTGAGCAGACCGGTCAATACCATCACCAGCCCGGCGACAGAGCCTTCTTCGCCCCCTACTTCATGGGCGCGGCTGACGCCAGCACCGTGCGCGCCAACCCCGAACAGCGCACCGCGCGCCAAGGCACTGCGCAACGGCAACCACTTCAAGAGCACGCCGCCGAGCATCGCACCGAACACGCCGGTGAACATTACAAAGACCGCCGTCAGTTCCGGCACGCCACCCAGGTTCTGTGCCAGCGGCATAGCGAACGGTGTGGTGATCGAGCGCGGCACCAGCGACATCGTCACCGAACTGTCCAGCGCCAACGCCTTGGCCAATCCGAATGAAGTACCAATTGAAGCCGCACTGCCGGCAACCATGCCCAGCATCAATGCCGACCAGTGCCGCGTCAACAATCGGCGTTGCTGCCAGATCGGCACGGCGAACGCGACGGTCACCGGGCCCAGCACCAGCATCAGCCAGTGGGTGTTGCTCGAATACTCGGCATACGCAGTGTGCAGCGGCACGGCGAGCGCCAGCAGCAAGGCCGGCACCAGAATCAGTGGAGACAATACGTAGCGACCGGTGCGCCGATAAATCCAGCGGCTGAACAGGTACGCCAGCAAGGTGAAGGCGAGCCAGAACATCGGCATCCATTCAATCTTCATGGGAGCGCCTCACGCGTACGGCCAGTTCCACGGTGAACGCAGTGACCAGCATCACCATCAAGGTGCTGGCGGCGATCACCAGCAAAATCCGCCAGCCGTCATTGCGCAGCAACGCGCCGTAATCGAGCAGACTCATCAACGCCGGGATAAAGAACAACAGCATCTCGGCCATCAGCAATCCTGCGCCCAATTGCAGGGCTGCCGGTTTGACCCAGCCAAAGGCAAACGCCAGCAGCAACAGCGCCATGCCGATCACGCCGCCGGGAATCGGCCAGGCTAGCCATGCGGCGAGTTGGCAGCCGAGCAGGTAGAGACCGAGTAACACGGCGAGTTCTACGAAGAGACGGGAAAGTTGTTTGAAGCGGGCGGCGTTCATGAGGTTGGCTCCTTACAGAAGCCTATTTTACGAAGTGACCTGCCATCCCCGAAGCGAATTGTTAGACTCAAACTCATTCCATAATGGAATCAGGCCATGGAATTCAAACAGCTGCGCAGTTTTGTCGAAGTCATGCATCAGGGCGGTTTCACCCAAGCAGCGAAAACCCTGCACATCAGCCAGTCAGCCGTCAGCAAACAGATCGCGCAACTGGAGCAGAGTCTCGGCACCCCCTTGCTCGAACGGCTCGGCTCGCAATTGCGTCTGACCGCCGCGGGCAGCGTGGTACTGCAACGGGCCGAGGGCATGCTGCGTTTGCGCAACGAACTGCTCGCGGAGCTGGACGACCTCAGTCATATGGCACGTGGAGAGCTGCGCCTCGGCCTGCCATTACTCGGCAGCGACGCGCTATTCGCCAAACTGTTTGCTGAATACCGGCGGCGCTATCCGAATATCAGCATCCAGTTGCTCGAGGGCGGTAGCCGCAATATCGAGCAGGCTGTGCTGAGCGGGGAACTGGAATTGGGCGGCAGTCTGTTGCCCAAGAATCCACAGTTCGACTGTCAGCCATTTTGCGATGAGCAACTTGACGCCCTGCTGCCAGTGGATCATCCGCTGGCCGATCGCGGCGAGATTGGTCTGGAGGAATTGGCCGAGACGCCGTTTCTGCTCTATCAGCGCAGTTTCGTGCTCAACGACCGCTTGCTGCAGGCATGCCAGCAATTGGGTTTCACGCCGAAGGAAGGCGGACGCAGCGGTCAGGCGGATTTTCTCGCGGCGTTGGTGGCCGCCGGGCAAGGCGTGGTGCTGTTGCCCAGCGTGGTCGCACGCGGGCTGGTGCGGCCAGGCGTGGTACGCCTGGCCTTGCGCGCGCCGGATTATCTGCGCTGGGATATCGCTTTCATCTGGCGTCGCGGCGCCTATCTGTCAAAAGCCGCACAGGCATGGCTAAGCTTGCTGCGCGAGCGGGCGATCAGCCCTTGAGCGTGTCGACCAACTGCGCCAGCCACGGTTCGGCGTCGGTTTCCGGAGTGACACTTTCACTGGCGTCGATGCGCAGCATGTCCTGCACTTCGCGCACGCCCAGTTCGCTGAACAGTTCACGCATTTGCTCGCCACCGCCGCAGAAGGTGTCGCCGTAACTGGCGTCGCCCAAGGCAATCACTGCGCCCGGCAAGCCACGCCACGCCGCCGGCAACTGGTCGCGAATCGCCGAATACAGCGGCATCAGGTTGTCGGGCAATTCACCCATGCCGGTGGTCGACGTCACTGCGAGAAACGCCTCAGGGCCGAACGCTTGAATGTCTGCCAGGCTGGCGCGCGAATTGTAAAAGGTTTCAAAGCCAGCGGCTTTCAACAGGTTCTCGGCGTGACGGGCGACTTCTTCGGCGGTGCCGTAGACCGAACCGGAGAGGATGGCGACTTTCATCAATCTGATCCTGAAACTGGAAAAAAAGAGCGGCGATAGTAACAGCCTCAAACGCAATGCTGCGACTGGATCTCAATTGACGGTAATGGCCAGTAGACAGCGCCTGCGGTTCTTCTAGAATGCGAGCCACTGACAACTCTGAAAGAATTCAAAGATGATCAACGCCAGCCTGCTGCAAATGGTGATCAATGCGTCGAACGACGGGATCGTGGTCGCAGAGAAGGAAGGTGAGCAGGACAATATCCTGATTTATGTGAACCCGGCTTTTGAACGACTGACCGGCTACACCAGCGAAGAGATCCTCTACCAGGATTGCCGCTTTCTGCAGGCCGGAGACCGTGACCAGGAGAGCCTGGAGCTGATTCGCAATGTATTGCGCAACAACGGATCGTGCCGGGAAATCCTGCGCAACTACCGCAAGGATGGCACGCCGTTCTGGAATGAACTGTCGCTTTCAACGGTAAAAAACGCCGATGACGGGCTGACTTATTTTGTGGGTGTGCAGAAGGACGTGACTGTTCAGGTCAAGGCCCAGCAGCGCGTGGCGCTGTTGGAAGCAAAGGTCGCGGCCCTTGAAGCGGAACTGGCGTTGTTGAAAGCGACAAACGGTTAAAACAAAACAGCGAACTAATTGTCATTAACTACAATCACCAATGACTTTGTATCTATATCTTTCGAGTTAGCCATGCAGCGCGACGCCCTCCTCACTCAGGATGAGCTGGATTTCATCCAGACCATGCAGCACAACCCGCAACTGAACGTGCGGGATGCGACGTCGAGTCTGCTGGTTAACGGCGGTTCGCAGATCCGTGATTTGCTCACACGCCTGGCCGCTCACGAGCAAGTGACCATTCAGGCCAACTTCGAAAATCAGCAAATGACATTCCCGTTGCATCTGGTGGAGGACGAGTTTCACGCGCTGCATCTGCGCCTTGGCGTACCAAGCATTTATGAAGACGGCCCGATGGTGCGGCCATGGCGGTTGACGCTCGAAGAGCCAGTAGCCCTGGAAAACGCCAAAGGTCAGCCGGGCACGTTGTGGGTCCACGAGGTTTCGCACAAAGGTGTGCTACTGGAAGTGCGCAACAAGACCAAACCGCCCAAGCATTTTGCTCTGTGGTTCAGCCCATCGGGTTACGAGCGGATTTCATTGCGCGGCAATTTCGAACGGGAAACCGAAAGTGGTTTCTACGCCTACGAACTGAGCCAGACCGACACCGACGAAACCGAACGCCTGCGCCAGTTCATCCTGCAGCAACATCGCCTGACGCATCCTGCCCTTCACACCTGAGTTTCAGGTATCCAGATTGCCGGCGAGAAACTGCAACATGCGCTGACGCATGTTCGCCCCTTCATTGCCCAGACAGGCAACAGAGGAGCCAGCCAGGCTGTCCTGCGCCAGATCTGAAGCATCGCCCGCCAGCATCAACTGACAATCGAGGCTTAACGCCAGCCGGTTCAGACGCCGAGGTAATTCGGCGCTGGGCGCGTGATTGGAAAACAGCACGAGCGCATCAGGTTTGATCTTTTCGCACACCAGCGTCAGCTCATCGAACGGCTGACCTGTCGTCAGCACCCGAACACCGGCATTGCTGTCGCTGAGAAACAACGCCGCCACCAGCAATTCCAGCTCCCGACACTGCCCGGCCAGCGCACTGACGACCACCCGGCGCGGTTGCGTGCCGCGCAGCATGACAATCCGCTGCAATACGCGCGCGCGCAGGAATCCATCGAAGAACAGCCACTCGCTGGTTTGCCCGAAAGCCTCTTGGCGCTGCAACAATTGCAGCCACAACGGCATGAGGATGTCCTGAAACACCACCGGCAACGCGTAAGAAGAAAATATCTGCCCATAGACGCGATCCAGTTGCTGGTCGTCGAACGCACTGACCGCCTGCTGGATCTGCTCCTGCCATTGCAGGTAATCGGCCTGCACCAGATCATCCGGGATGATGTGCGCGAGCACTTTCATCGGTTCGGTCTTGGCGAGGATCTTGCCGACCTTGCTCACGGCAACACCGCGATCAATCCAGTCGACGATGCTGCGCACGCGCTCGATATCGGTCATCGAATAGAGTCGATGTCCACTTTCAGTGCGTGTCGGCTGAATCAAACCATAGCGTCGCTCCCAGGCGCGCAAGGTCACCGGGTTGACGCCTGTCAGACGTGCGACCTCACGGATCGGGAACAGATCAGCGCGTTCGAGCGCAACAGAGGCCTGCGTAGCGGGGTTTGCGTCCGTGATGACAGGCATATGGCGTTCAACTTCCATGTCGGTTCAATTGGATCCCATTCTAACGCTTATGCCCCGATGGGGTTCAAGTGATGAAATGCGACGAAAGTCGCTGGTTTAATCGTGAAAAACCGGAATAATCCTTGCTTGTTGAAAAACGCAGGCCTCTACCCCGGCCCTGCGTCAGGCGAAATTCCTACCCGGAGTGACGCACTCGAAATACGGAGATACAAAATGTCTACTTCCCCCGTCACGCTGATGGTTGCCCGTCGCGTCGCCGACGGCCGTTATCAGGATTTGATCGCCTGGCTGCGCGAAGGCGAACAACTGGCCACTGACTTCCCCGGTTACCTCGGCTCTGGCGTGCTCGCTCCGCCGCCCGGTGATAACGAGTTTCAAATCATTTTCCGTTTCGTCGATGAACAGACGCTGCATGCGTGGGAATACTCGGCATCGCGCACCGCGTGGCTGAGCCGTGGCAGCGATCTCTTCGCCCATCCGAAAGAGCATCGGGTCAGCGGTATCGAAGGCTGGTTCGGCGCGGCCGGTCAGCGTCCACCGCGCTGGAAGCAGGCTGTCGCGATCTGGCTGGCGTTCTTTCCGGTGTCGCTGCTGTTCAACTTTGTCCTCGGCCCGTTGCTCGCTGACATGAGTTTGTTGCCGCGTGTGTTGATCAGCACGGCGTGCCTGACACCGTTGATGGTTTACTTCTTTATTCCGCTGTCGACGCGCCTGCTGGCGAACTGGCTGAACAGCACGCCGGTGCGCCTGCCTGTTTCGGCGACACCTCAAAAACATTAAAGATCGCAGCCTCGTTGCACTCGACAGCTCCTACAGGACTGAATACAGACCGGGGTAGGAGCTGCCGCAGGCTGCGATCTTTTCAGGCTCGTCGCTGTTATAGTTTTTGCTCCCACCGCGATGCGAGCCGTTCATGCCAAATTCCGCAGCCCCGATCCTCATCACCGGTGCCGGCCAGCGTGTCGGTCTGCATTGCGCGCAGCGGTTACTCGAAGAAGGCTATCGCGTCATCTTCACCTACCGCAGCGAACGCCCCGGCGTGCAGACACTGCGCGATCTGGGCGCCATCGGCCTGTTCGCCGATTTCTCCAGCGAAGCCGGGATTCTCGCCTTCATCGAAACACTGAAAAACCACAGCGAAAGCCTGCGCGCCATCGTGCACAACGCCTCCGAATGGCTGGCCGAAACCCCGGACAGCGAGGCCGAAGCCTTCACGCGCATGTTCAATCTGCACATGCTCGCGCCGTACCTGATCAACCTGCACTGCGGTGAGTTGCTAAAGCGCTCGACACCCGCCGACATCATCCACATCAGCGACGATGTCACCCGCAAAGGCAGCAGCAAGCACATCGGCTATTGCGCGACCAAGGCCGGACTCGACAGCCTGACCCTGTCCTTCGCAGCACGCTATGCGCCGGCAATCAAGGTCAACGGCATCGCCCCGGCCCTGCTATTGTTCAATGCCGACGACGACGCAGCCTACCGCGCCAAGGCCCTGGCCAAATCCGCGCTGGGCATCGAACCGGGCAGCGAAGTGATCTATCAGAGCCTGCGCTACCTGCTCGAAAATCCTTATGTCACCGGGACAACCCTGACCGTCAACGGCGGAAGGCACGTCAAATAACGCCTGCCTGCGAGGAAGTCCATGACCCGCTCACTGCCCGAAAATTACCGCGAAATCCTTATCGGTCTCGGTGAAAATCCCGACCGTGAAGGATTGCTCGATACGCCAGTGCGTGCAGCCAAGGCCATGCAATACCTGTGTCACGGCTATGAGCAAAGCGTCGACGAGATCGTCAATGGCGCGCTGTTTGCCTCGGACAGCGACGAGATGATCATCGTCGCCGACATCGAACTGTACTCATTGTGCGAACATCACCTGTTGCCCTTCATCGGCAAGGCCCATGTGGCTTATATTCCGACAGGCAAGGTACTGGGCCTGTCGAAAATCGCGCGACTGGTGGACATGTTCGCGCGGCGCCTGCAGATTCAGGAAAACCTCACCCGGCAAATTGCCGATGCGGTGCAACAGGTCACCGATGCTGCCGGCGTCGCCGTCGTCATCGAGGCCAGACACATGTGCATGATGATGCGCGGTGTCGAAAAACAGAATTCGACCATGAACACCTCGGTCATGCTCGGCGCGTTCCGCGAGTCGAGTAACACCCGCCAGGAGTTCCTGCAATTGATTGGACGGAGCAAGTAAATGCCACAACTTCAGCCGGGAATGGCGCGCATCCGGGTCAAGGATCTGCGCTTGCGCACCTTTATCGGGATCAACGAGGACGAAATCCTCAACAAGCAGGATGTGCTGATCAACCTGACCATTCTGTACGCCGCGCAGGAAGCGGTGCGTGACAACGACATTGATCACGCACTGAACTACCGCACGATCACCAAAGCGATCATCGCCCACGTCGAAGGCAACCGCTTTGCCCTGCTAGAACGCCTGACGCAGGAATTGCTCGATCTGGTGATGAGCAACGGTTCGGTACTGTACGCCGAAGTCGAAGTCGACAAGCCACATGCGCTGAGGTTTGCCGAGTCGGTGTCGATCACGCTCGCGGCTAGCCGCTGAGCTTCAAGCTTCGAGCTGCAAGCGGTAAGCTAACGGCCGACCCCGATCCAATCTTGCAGCTTGAAGCTTGCCGCTCAAAGCTGTCTCGCAGAGACCCCCATGACTGATCAACAACGCCTCGAACTCGAAGCCGCCGCTTTCCGCCGGCTGGTCGCCCACCTGGACAGCCGCAAGGACGTACAGAACATCGACCTGATGAACCTCGCCGGGTTCTGCCGCAACTGCCTGTCGAAGTGGTACAAGGCCGAAGCCGACGAGCGCCAGATCGAGGTCAGCCTCGATGACGCCCGCGAGGTGATTTACGGCATGCCGTACGCCGAGTGGAAAGCCCAATTTCAGCAAGAAGCCAACGCCGAGCAACAAGCCGCGTTCGCCAAAGGAAAAACCCATGAGTGACCTGAACACCCTGCGCGCCAGCCTCAACAGCGGCGACCACGCTTTCGCCGACACCCTGGCCTTCATCGCCGCCGGTTACGACTACCAGCCGCAGGCTTTCAGCAACGGTGGCGTGGAAAACGCCGCCGGGCAGAACGAAGGTTCGTGCAAGACCTTGGGTCTGGCGCTGCTGGAAGGTCTGAGCGATGAAGAAGCGCTGTTGGCGTTTGGTGAGCATTACCGCTCGGTGGTCGCAACGCCAGAGGGCAGCGATCACGGCAACATCCGTGCGTTGATCCAGCACGGTCTGGCCGGCGTCAAATTCACCGCCCAACCCCTGACCCGCCGCTGATCCCAGCTGCAACGCCCCCCCTGTAGGAGTGAGCCTGCTCGCGATAGCGGTGTATCAGTCGACTCATATGTTGACCAGTACACCGCTATCGCGAGCAGGCTCACTCCTACAATGAATTGCGTTGGAGCAGGAATAACGGGCACAAAAAAACCGGCCGAAGCCGGTTTTTTTATGCCTGCGATCTTAGAACGAAGCGTTCTGCAGACCGTCCAGGTAACGTTCGGTGTCCAGTGCCGCCATGCAGCCGGCGCCGGCCGAGGTGATGGCCTGACGGTAAACGTGGTCAGCCACGTCACCGGCGGCGAAGATACCTTCAACGCTGGTCGCAGTGGCATTGCCTTCACGGCCGCCGTGCACCACCAGGTAACCGTCTTTCAGGGTCAGTTGGCCTTCGAACAGCGAAGTGTTCGGGGTGTGGCCGATAGCGATGAACACGCCGTCGACGGTGATTTCGTCGAAGCTGCCGTCGTTGTTCTTCAGACGCGCGCCGGTCACGCCCATGTTGTCGCCCAGGACTTCGTCGAGGTTGGCGTTCAACTTAAGGATGATCTTGCCTTCGGCCACACGAGCGTTGAGCTTGTCGATCAGGATCTTCTCGGCGCGGAAGGTTTCGCGACGGTGGATCAGGGTCACGGTGCTGGCGATGTTGGCCAGGTACAGTGCTTCTTCAACCGCGGTGTTGCCGCCGCCGACCACTGCAACAGGCTTGTTGCGGTAAAAGAAACCGTCACAGGTCGCGCAGGCCGAAACGCCTTTGCCCATGAACGTTTCTTCCGACGGCAGGCCCAGATAACGCGCGCTGGCGCCGGTGGCGATGATCAGGGCGTCGCAGGTGTAAGTCGCGCTGTCGCCGGTCAGGGTGTAAGGCTTGGCAGCGAAATCCACAGCGTTGATGTGATCGAACACGATCTCGGTTTCAAAGCGCTCGGCGTGCTCGCGCATGCGCTCCATCAGTGCAGGGCCGGTCAGACCATGGACATCGCCCGGCCAGTTGTCGACTTCGGTGGTGGTGGTCAGTTGACCGCCAGCCTGCATGCCGGTGATCAGCAGTGGCTTGAGGTTGGCACGGGCCGCGTATACCGCTGCGCTGTAACCGGCAGGGCCGGAACCGAGAATAATCACTCGCGAATGACGGACTTCAGACATGACCTGCTCCTGTTGACCGGGCCGAAAAACAGGCCCGGATCGCCGGACTGCCGGCGGGAATAAAAAAGGACTGTGGATAACCTTGGGGAAGGCTTGAGCTCGACAGTCCTGTAAAAAGTTGGGTGCAGCGTATCGAGGGGGGCAAGATTAAGGAAATACGGTTTAACAATCCAGCTCATAGGTGGTCTCTATGCCGACACACTGACGAGATGGACGTCTTTGTTACAGTGAATGTCGATCGCTCTGCCGCGCTTTCGCCGCCGTGGCAAAGCCGGTAAGGTCGGCGCGATTTCCCTTGCTCGGAGCACCTTATGCCCGCCCCCGTTCTGTCCGGCCCGCAATACCTGCGCGAAGGCCTGAAACTGGTCCTCAGCCCCGGCCTGCGCCTGTTCGTATTGCTGCCGCTGGCGATCAACCTGGTGCTGTTCGTCGGATTGATCTATCTGGCCGGCCACCAGTTCAGCCTGTGGGTCGATACGCTGATGCCGTCGCTGCCCGAATGGCTGAGTTTCCTCAGCTACATCCTCTGGCCCTTATTCGTCGTGCTGGTGGCGTTGATGGTGTTCTTCACCTTCACCATGCTCGCCAACGTGATCGCCGCGCCGTTCAACGGTTTTCTCGCGGAAAAAGTCGAAGTGGTGGTGCGTGGCACTGATGACTTCCCGGCGTTCAGCTGGGGCGAACTGATCGCCATGGTCCCGCGCACCCTCGCCCGGGAAATGCGCAAACTGGGCTACTTCCTGCCGCGCGCCATCGGCCTGTTCATCCTCTCGTTCATCCCTGTGGTGAACATCATTGCCGCACCGCTGTGGTTGTTGTTCGGCGTGTGGATGATGGCGATCCAGTACATCGACTACCCGGCGGACAACCACAAACTGGGCTGGAACGAAATGCTCGCCTGGCTGCGCGAGAAGCGCTGGCAGAGCATGAGTTTTGGCGCAATCGTCTATCTGGTGCTGCTGATTCCGGTGGTCAACATCCTGATGATGCCGGCGGCGGTGGCCGGGGCGACGTTGTTCTGGGTGCGTGAGCGTGGGGCCGAGAACCTGGTAACGCAGCGCTAAGCGCTGACCAACCGCGCGTCACAAATCCATCATCCGAACGTCACAAGCACGACATGGCCTCAGCCGACACTGAGGCCATGACGACAGCTCTACATATCACCCTGATCAGCGAAACCTTCCCACCGGAAATCAACGGCGTGGCCAATACGCTTGGCCGCTTGTGCGATGGACTGCGCGCGCGTGGGCATCAGGTTGAACTGGTACGCCCGCGTCAGGCCGGCGATCCGCAGCGCAGCGAAGATGACGCGTTGCTGTTGTGTCGGGGCTGGCCGCTGCCGGGGTACCCGGGGCTGCAATGGGGTCAGTCGTCGATGCACAAACTGCTGCGGCGCTGGAAGCATCAGCGTCCCGATGTGCTGTATATCGCCACGGAAGGACCGCTCGGGTTATCAGCCCTGCGTGCGGCGCGGCGTCTGGGCATTTCGGTGGTCAGCGGGTTTCACACCAACTTTCAGCAATACACCAGTCAGTACGGCCTCGGTCTGCTGACGCGGATGCTCACGCATTATCTGCGCTGGTTTCACAATCGCTCGGCGCTGACGTTGGTGCCCAGTGTCAGCCAGCGCCTGGAACTGGAGCGGCGGCATTTCGAACGATTGGCGCTGTTGTCCCGCGGTGTCGACAGCCAGTTGTTTCATCCGAGCAAACGGCTGAATGCCTTGCGTGAGCAGTGGGGCGTGTCCGAGCAGGACATTGCGGTTATTCACGTAGGACGACTCGCGCCGGAGAAGAACCTTGGCCTGCTCAAACGCTGCTTCGAAAATCTGCGTGACACTTATCCACAGCGTAATCTGAAACTGATCGTGGTCGGCGACGGGCCGCAACGGCTGGCGCTGGAAAAGGATTTGCCCGGGGCGGTTTTCTGCGGTGCGCAGCGCGGTGAAGCGTTGGCGGCGCACTATGCGTCCGGGGATCTGTTTCTGTTTCCGAGCCTGACGGAAACCTTCGGCAACGTGGTGCTGGAAGCGCTTGCCTCGGGGCTGGGTGTGGTGGCTTACGATCAAGCTGCAGCGGCGCAGCATATTCGCCACGGCTACAACGGCGTGCTGGCGATGCCGGGTGATGAGCAGGCGTTCTGCGAGGCGGCGGCGTGGTTGCTGGAGGAGGATGAGACGTTGCGTTGCGTGCGTTTGAATGCACGGCAGCATGCGAGTCGCCAGGGCTGGCCGGCGGTTATCGAGCAGTTTGAAAAGCATTTGCGCGGGGCTTGTGTGGGTGAGCAAGTGGTGCCGAATGCGCAGACATTGCCTTGAATCCAGACGACTTGGAGACCGCTATCGCGAGCAGGCTCACTCCTACAGGTGGAATGCATTCCAATTGTAGGAGTGAGCCTGCTCGCGATGGCGTCAGTACAACCGCTGATTAAACCAGCGTCATCAACGCCTCACGGCTGAACGGCAAGATATCCTGCTCACGCCCTTCGCGGACTTTCTGTGCCCAGTCCGGATCGACCAGCAGTGCACGGCCCACCGCCACCAGATCGAATTCCTCCTTGTTCAGGCGCTCCAGCAGGTTCTCCAGACTGGCCGGTTGCGCGACCTTGTCGGTGTTGACCATGAACTGCAGGAACTCGCCATCGAGACCCACGCTGCCGACGGTGATGGTCGGCTTGCCGGTGAGTTTGCGCGTCCAGCCCGCGAGGTTCAGCTCGGAGCCGTCAAACTCAGGCTCCCAGAAACGCCGCGTCGAGCAATGGAAAATATCCACGCCAGCGTCGGACAACGGCTTGAGGAATTCGCCCAGCGCTTCTGGGGTTTGCACCAGACGAGCGGTGTAATCCTGCTGTTTCCACTGCGAGAAACGGAAGATGATCGGGAAGCCTTCACCGACCGCTGCACGTACTGCTTGAATCAGTTCGATGGCAAAGCGCGAACGGTTGGCCAGGCTGCCGCCGTATTCATCGGTGCGCTGGTTGCTGCCTTCCCAGAAGAACTGGTCGATCAGGTAACCGTGCGCGCCGTGGATTTCCACGCCGTCCATGCCGATGCTTTGTGCATCCTTGGCGGCTTGGGCGAATGCGGCGATTACATCCTTGATGTCCTGTTGGGTCATGCCGTGCACCACGACCTGACCGTCCTTGAGTTTTTCCGACGGGCCGTAAGCCGGCACGCTGGCGTCCGGCTCGGTGCCGATGCGGCGCACGCTGCCGACATGCCAGAGTTGCGGAACGATCTTGCCGCCTTCAGCGTGAACAGCGTCGACGACTTTCTTCCAGCCGGCCAACGGTGCTTCACCAAAGAATTGCGGCACGTTCGGGTAACCGTTGGAGGCAACGTGACCGACGGTGGTGCCTTCGGTGATGATCAGGCCAACCCCGGCTGCTGCGCGACGGCGGTAGTACTCGATGACTTTCGAATTCGGCACGCCACCCGGGGAAAACGAACGGGTCATTGGCGCCATGACCACACGGGTCGGCAGTTCGAGGGCACCGAGGTGGAACGGTTTGAACAAGGCTTGAACGGGCATCGAAGGGCTCCACAGAGAAGGCTTTATGACGGCGATAATATGGAGGCGCGAACCCTTTGAACAGCACTATTGATTTGGGTGATTAAGGATTAAAAGACGCAAAGCAAAAGATCGCAGCCTTCGGCAGCTCCTACATGGGGTTTTGAGGTCACCTGTAGGAGCTGCCGAAGGCTGCGATCTTTTGATCTTGCTGTTTCAGCTCAGCGCTTTTTCAATCGCATGAACAATGCTCGGATCATCCGGCGCCGTGCGCGGCGAGAACCGCGCCAGCACCCGACCATCCTTGCCGAGCAGGAATTTCTCGAAATTCCAGGTGATGTCACCGGGAAACTCCGCGCCCTCGCCCGCCAGCAAGCGGTAGAGCTGATGCCGTTCGTGGCCGTTGACTTCGAGCTTGCTCGACAACGGAAACGTCACACCATAGTTAAGGCTGCAGAACTCCTGAATTTCCTTTTCAGAGCCAGGTTCCTGGCCGGCAAACTGGTTGCACGGCAGGCCCAGCACACTGAAGCCTTTGCCTTTGAATTGCTGATGGAGGATTTCCAGCGCCGCGTACTGTGTGGTCAAGCCGCACTTGGAGGCGACGTTGACCACCAGCACGACTTGGCCCTTGAACGGCGCCAGCGGTAGCTCCTGACCATCCAGGGCTGTCAACTTAAGGTCGTGAAAAGCACTCATGACGAACTCCAGGATTCCGATGTTCTACTCGAAACAGCCACTTGGCGAGGCCACCAAGGACAGCCGCGGACTAAAAAGGCGCCCGCAGGCGCCTCTCCAGTACTCGAAGCTTAGCGCAGAAAATCAGTGGTGATGGCCACCTTCGCCATGGACGTGACCATGAGCGATTTCTTCCTGGCTGGCTTCACGGATATCAACGATCTTCACTTTGAAGTTCAGGCGCTGACCGGCCAGTGGGTGGTTGCCGTCGACTGTCACGTCGTCGCCGTCGAGGTCACGGATGGTGACGATTTGCATTTGGCCGTCCGGCGCCGAAGCGTGGAACTGCATGCCGACTTCCAGCTCGTCAACGCCTTCGAACATGCTGCGGCTCAGGGTGCTGACCAGCTCAGCGGCGTATTCGCCGTAAGCGTCTTCCGGCTCAACGGAAACTTCCAGCTCGTCACCAACAGCTTTGCCTTCCAGAGCTTTTTCCAGGCCCGGGATGATGTTGCCTGCGCCTTGCAGGTAGACCAGCGGAGCGCCGCCGGCGGAGCTGTCGATGACCTCACCAGCGTCGTTGGTCAGGGTATAGTCGATGGAGACAGCCTTATTGGCGGCGATCAGCATGGGGCGAGACCTTTTGCAGAAGAATATAGAAAGGCCAAGTTTAGCGAAGCAAACGCGCGAAAGCGAACACAACCCGGACAAACGGGTTTCGACGATCGCAGGCTTCCATCAAGACGAGGAAGGCCATTGGGTGGCCGAGCTTTCCTGTGGTCACACCCAGCACCTGCGCCACCAGCCGCCATGGCAATCGCGCGCCTGGGTGCTGGACCCAGCGCAACGTATTGAAAAAATAGGCCAACCCTTTGCCTGCGGTTGGTGCGCACAAGGCTCGGTTAGCGCTAACCTTGGCGACTGAATTTCGGCAGATTGTCAGAGATAGATGATCGCCATTGCCATGCAACTTTAGAGAATTCGCATGCAAACTTTTTTTATCGCCCCCACCGATTTTGGCGTGGGTCTGACCTCCATCAGCCTCGGGCTGGTACGCACGCTTGAGCGCGCCGGGCTGAAAGTCGGCTTCTTCAAGCCGATCGCGCAGCCGCATCCGGGCGACACCGGCCCTGAGCGTTCCACCGAACTGGTGTCGCGCACTCACGGCTTGAAACCGCCACAACCGTTGGGTCTGGCCCACGTCGAGCGGATGCTCGGCGACGGTCAGCTCGATGAGCTGCTCGAAGAAATCATCGCCCTCTATCAGCAAGCCGCCATCGGCAAAGACGTGCTGGTTGTCGAAGGCATGGTGCCGACTCGCAGCGCCAGCTACGCCGCGCGGGTCAACCTGCACCTGGCCAAGAGCCTCGATGCCGAGGTGATTCTGGTCTCGGCGCCGGAAAACGAAGTGCTCGCCGAGCTGTCTGGCCGCGTCGAGTTGCAGGCGCAATTGTTCGGCGGGCCGAAAGACCCGAAAGTCCTCGGCGTGATCCTCAACAAGGTCAAGACCGACGAGAGCATGGACGCCTTCGCCACGCGTCTGAAAGAGCATTCGCCGTTGCTGCGCAGCGGTGATTTCCGCTTGCTCGGTTGCATCCCGTTCCAACCCGAACTCAACGCACCACGCACCCGCGACGTCGCCGACCTGATGGGCGCGCAAGTGCTCAATGCCGGTGACTACGAAACCCGGCGCATGACCAAAATCATCATTTGCGCACGGACCATGCGCAACACCGTCGAGCTGCTCAAACCCGGCGTGCTGGTGGTGACGCCGGGTGATCGCGACGACATCATCCTCGCCGTCAGCCTCGCCGCGATCAACGGCGTGCCGCTGGCCGGTCTGTTGCTGACCAGCGACACGCTGCCCGATCCGCGCATCATGGATCTGTGCCGGGGCGCCTTACAGGCCGGTTTGCCAGTGTTGTCGGTGAGCACAGGCTCTTACGACACCGCCAACCTGCTGAACGGTCTGAACAAGGAAATCCCCATCGATGACCGCGAGCGAGCGGAGATCATCACCGATTTCGTCGCCAGCCATCTCGATGCCAAGTGGCTGCACCAGCGCTGCGGCACGCCACGGGAGATGCGCCTGTCGCCGGCGGTGTTCCGCTATCAATTGATTCAGCGCGCCCAAGCCGCCAACAAGCGCATCGTCCTGCCCGAAGGCAGCGAACCGTTCACTGTGCAAGCGGCGGCGATCTGTCAGGAACGCGGGATCGCCCGTTGCGTATTGCTGGCCAAACCGGAAGACGTCGAAGCGGTCGCTCGCGCCCAAGGCATCGTGTTGCCGCCGGGCCTGGAGATTCTTGATCCGGATCTGATCCGCGAGCGCTACGTGGAGCCGATGGTCGCCCTGCGCAAGACCAAAAGCCTCAATGCACCGATGGCCGAGCAGCAACTGGAAGACACCGTGGTGATCGGCACCATGATGCTTGCGCTGGATGAAGTCGACGGGTTGGTCTCGGGTGTGATCAACACCACCGCCAACACTATCCGTCCAGCCCTGCAACTGATCAAGACCGCGCCGGGCTGTACGCTGGTGTCGTCGGTGTTCTTCATGCTGTTCCCGGAAGAAGTGCTGGTCTATGGCGACTGCGTGATGAACCCGCATCCGAGTGCCACCGAACTTGCCGAAATCGCGCTGCAAAGCGCCGACTCGGCCGCCGCGTTCGGTATCACTCCGCGCGTAGCGATGATCAGTTATTCCAGCGGCGAATCTGCCACCGGTGAAGAAGTCGAAAAAGTCCGCGAGGCCACCCTCCTCGCCCACGAACAACAGCATTCGCTGCTGATCGACGGCCCGTTGCAATACGACGCCGCTGCCAACGCAGACGTCGCCCGGCAACTGGCGCCAAACAGTCAGGTCGCCGGTCGTGCCACCGTGTTTGTGTTCCCGGATCTGAACACCGGCAACACCACGCACAAAGCCGTGCAGCGCAGCGCCGATTGCGTCAGCCTCGGGCCGATGCTGCAAGGCCTGCGCAAACCGGTCAATGACTTGCCGCGCGGCGCGCAAGTCGATGACATCGTCTACACCATCGCCCTCACCGCGATTCAAGCCGCCAACCGACCTATGGATGTGTAAATGCTGGATTTTCTACCTGCACCCGTGCGCGGCGTGATCGCCTCGCTGCTGTTGGCCCTCAACACCATCCTGCTGTGCTCGTTCCTGTTCTGCGTGGCGCTGATCAAAGCGCTGCCGTTCGACCTCGCCCGGCGTGCCTCACTGTGGCTGATGAGCCACACCCATGAAGCGTGGATCAGCAACAACAAGGGCTGGATGAACCTGGTTCGGCGCACGCGCTGGCACATCAGCGGTCTGCAAGGGCTCGACTACAAGCACTCGTACCTGATCACCAGCAACCACCAGAGCTGGGTTGATATTCTGGTGCTGCAATACGTGCTTAACCGCCGGATTCAGCCGCTGAAATTCTTCCTCAAGCAGGAGCTGATCTGGGTCCCGATAATCGGTCTGGCCTGGTGGGCGCTGGGCTTTCCGTTCATGAAGCGTTACTCCAAGGCGTACCTCGCCAAGCACCCGGAGAAGAAAGGCAAAGACCTCGAAACCACGCGCAAAACCTGCGCGAAGTTTCGTAATAACCCGGTGGGGATTTTCAACTTCGTCGAGGGCACGCGGTTTACCGAAGGCAAACATGCGCAGCAGCAATCGCCGTTCAAATATCTGCTCAAGCCCAAGGCTGGCGGGATTGCGTTTGTTCTGGATGCGATGGGCGAGCAACTGGAGTCGATCGTCAACGTGACGATCCACTACCCGGCCGGGCGTCCGGGGTTCTGGGATTTGCTCTGCGGTAATGTGCGCGATGTGGTGGTGCATTTTGAAGAGCTGAAGATTCCGCAGCAATTCATTGGCAAGAACTACGATCAGGACGGCGAGTATCGTTTGCAGTTTCAGGGCTGGATCAACCAGCTGTGGCTGGACAAGGATGCGCTGCTCGAACAGATGCACCGCGAGTATCCAGCCAAACACTAACCCCCTGTAGGAGTGAGCCTGCTCGCGATAGCGGTGGATCAGCCACCAACAATGTTGAATGACACACCGCTATCGCGAGCAGGCTCACTCCTACAATTGACCGAGTTGGCCCCAATAAAAAAGCCCGCCGATGATCACTCATCGGCGGGCTTTTTATTTGGCAGCTAATGCTTAAATCGCGCCACGCTGACGCAGCAGATCCAGCACTTGCTTGACGCTTTCTTCCAGACTCAGCGTCTGCGTGTCGATCACCAGATCGGCATTCAGCGGCACATCGTACGGGAAGGATTCGCCCGGGATGTTGTCGCCAGCGGCGGCATACAGACCTTGCGGATCACGCTCGGCGCACACGGCCGGCGAGGCCTGAACGTAGACCGTCAGCAGACGATCCTTGCCGATCAGATCCTTCGCCTGCTCACGCCCTTCAGCGCTTGGCGCGACGAACGAGGCCAGGGTCAGCAGACCTGCTTCGTTGAACTGACGCGCGACGTGCGCGGCACGACGCCAATTCTCGGTGCGACCGGCGCGATCCTGTGGCAGGCCTTTGTTCAGGTCCTGACGCAAGTTCTGGCCATCCAGCACAAACACCGCACGCCCCATGTCGAACAGCTTGCGCTCGACCGCATAAGCCAGTGTACTTTTGCCCGCGCCCGACAGGCCGCTGAACAGCACGGTCGCCGGTTGCTGGCCGAAGCGCTGAGCACGCTCTTCAGTCGCCACGTGCGCCAGTTTGCCGTGGTGCGTGGCAGTGCCATGCGTCACTGGCTGCGCGACGATCATGCCGGCGCCAACGGTGCCGTTGGTCAAGCGGTCGATGATGATGAACGCGCCGGTGGTGCGATTGCTTTCGTAACCGTCGAGGGCGATTGGCGCATCAAGTGCAATCTTCACCTTGCCGATTTCGTTGAGCTGCAACGCGCTCGCCGGGCCTTCTTCCAACGTGTTCACGTCGACCTTGTTAACGATGCTGGCAATCGAGCCCGGCACGTAACTGGTGGCGCGTTTGATGTCGTATTTCTTGCCCGGCAGCATCGGCTCTTCAGCCATCCACACCAGCATCGCTTCGAAGCTGTCGGTGACCGGCGGCACGTTGTCGGCATGCACCAGCAGGTCACCACGGGAGATGTCGATTTCGTCTTCCATGGTCAGCGTTACGGCCTGACCTGGACCGGCGTGTTCCAGCTCACCTTCGAAAGTGACGATGGATTTCACCCGGCTGCTTTTGCCCGACGGCAGCACCACGACTTCGTCACCCTTGTGCACGATGCCGCTGGCCAGCGTGCCGGCGAAACCACGGAAGTTCAGGTTCGGACGGTTGACGTACTGCACCGGGAAACGCAGATCGGTGAAGTTGCGATCGCCCGCGACCTCCACGGTCTCGAGGATTTCCATCAACGACTGGCCTTTGTACCAAGGCGAGCGCTCGGACTTGTTCACCACGTTGTCGCCTTTTAGGGCAGACATCGGCACGAAGTGCATGCTGGTCGGCTTCATCTTCAAGCCTTCGGCGAACTTCAGGTAGTCAGCCTTGATCGACTCGAACACACCTTCATCGAAGCCCTTCAAGTCCATCTTGTTGATGGCGACGACGATGTGTTTGATCCCCAACAGGGAGGCGATGAAGCTGTGGCGACGGGTCTGGGTCTGCACGCCGTAACGCGCGTCGACCAGAATGATCGCCAGGTCACAGGTGGAGGCACCGGTGGCCATGTTGCGGGTGTACTGCTCATGGCCGGGCGTGTCAGCGATGATGAATTTGCGCTTGGCGGTGGAGAAATAGCGGTAGGCGACATCGATGGTGATGCCCTGCTCCCGTTCGGCCTGCAAGCCGTCGACCAGCAACGCCAGGTCGATGTCATCACCGGTGGTGCCGACTTTCTTCGAGTCGCGGGTGATCGCTTCGAGGTGATCTTCATAGATCATCTTCGAGTCGTGCAGCAGGCGCCCGATCAGGGTGCTCTTGCCGTCATCGACGTTACCGCAGGTCAAAAAGCGCAGCAGTTCCTTACGTTCGTGCTGGCCCAGGTAGGCGAGGATGTCCTCGCTGATCAAATCAGAAACATGCGACATGACAGCCCCTTAGAAATAGCCTTGACGTTTTTTATCTTCCATCGAGCCTGCGCCATCGTGGTCGATGACTCGGCCCTGGCGCTCGGAAGTTCGCGTCAGGAGCATTTCCTGGATGATGTCCGTCAGGCTTTCGGCCTCGGACTCCACGGCCCCCGTCAACGGGTAGCAGCCAAGGGTGCGGAAACGCACTTTCTTTTTGACGATGCGCGCTTTGTCTTCGTCGGACAGGTGCTCAAGGATGCGCTCGTCGTCGATCATGATCAGCGTGCCGTTCTTCTCGATCACTTCGCGTTCGGCGGCGAAGTACAACGGCACAATCGGGATGCCTTCGAGGTAGATGTACTGCCAGATGTCCAGTTCGGTCCAGTTTGACAAAGGGAATACGCGAATGGATTCGCCCTTGTTGACCTTGCCGTTGTAGACGTTCCACAGTTCTGGACGCTGGTTTTTCGGGTCCCAGCGGTGCTTGCTGTCGCGGAACGAGTACACGCGCTCTTTGGCACGGGATTTCTCTTCATCGCGACGGGCGCCGCCGAACGCTGCGTCGAAACCATGCTTGTCGAGTGCCTGCTTCAGGCCTTCGGTTTTCATGATGTCGGTGTGCTTGGCGCTGCCGTGGGTGAACGGGTTGATGTTCTGCGCCACGCCATCGGGGTTGATGTGGGTGATCAGGTCCAGGCCCAGTTCTTCGACCATCTTGTCGCGGAACTTGTACATTTCCTGGAATTTCCAGCGGGTGTCGACGTGCATCACCGGAAACGGCAGTTTGCCCGGGAAGAACGCCTTGCGTGCCAGGTGCAGCATCACGGCGGAGTCTTTACCGATGGAGTACAGCATCACCGGGTTATCGAACTCGGCGGCCACCTCGCGGATGATGTGGATGCTTTCCGCCTCCAGCTGTTTCAGATGCGTCAGTTTGTCGACCATGGCTACTCACGAAAACTTTCTTATGAACGGCCAGCGGGCCGTGTTCGAGCGGGGAATCCTAGCACAGCGACCTATTCTAATCAGGACGCCAACTAGATCGAAAGGGCATATGAATATGCCCACTCGTTTGGGCGATGACGGTCCTGTAGGAGCTGCCGAAGGCTGCGATCCTTTGATCTGGTCTTTTAAAAAACAAGATCAAAGGATCGCAGCCTTCGGCAGCTCCTACACAGGTGAGTGGCGTTCGTCAGATCGGGTTGGGGCAGTCGATGAAGATATGTTCGACGGCAAAGCGTTTCGCCAGGTAGTCGCCCAGTGCTTGCACGCCGTAGCGCTCGGTCGCGTGGTGGCCGGCGGCGATGAAGCTGATGTCGTTTTCGCGGGCGCTGTGGAAGGTCTGCTCGGAGGCTTCACCGCTGAGATACAGATCGACGCCCGCCGCGACGGCCTGATCGATATAGCCCTGACCACCGCCGGTGCACCAGCCAACCCGGCGAATCATCGGATTGCCTTCAATCAGCAACGGTTCTCGCCCCATCACTTCTTGCACCTTGCGGGCGAAATCGCGAGCGGTCAGCGGTTCTTTCAAAGACCCGACCAGACCAACGATTTTGAGATTGTCCGGGTCCAGCGGGCCTTCCACAGTGATGTCCAGTTGACGCGCCAGTTGCACGTTATTGCCGACATCGGGATGCAAATCCAGCGGCAAGTGGTAAGCGAGCAGACTGATATCGTGCTTGAGCAACGTCTTCAGTCGACGCTGCTTCATGCCAGTGACGCAAGGGTTCTCGCCCTTCCAGAAATAACCGTGATGCACCAGCACCAGATCGGCCCCGGCCTCGACGGCAGCGTCCAGCAACGCCTGGCTGGCCGTGACGCCACTGACGATACGCATCACCTGAGGACGGCCCTCGACCTGCAATCCGTTCGGGCAATAATCGGCAATTTTCGCACTGCCGAGGTAACGGTCGGCTTCTTCGACGAGGGTGCTGAGGGCAACGGCCATGAAAGACTCCTAAATATCCCGTTCAGAGGCACGCGCGGCCTCGTATAATGCGCGACATTATGGGCGGTCTGACCCCGCCTGCAACTCTTCCAGGACGTGCTTAATGTTCAAGGCGCTGCGTTTTATGGGCTGGCCGTTGTTGGCCGGTGTGCTTATCGCTCTGTTGATTATTCAGCGTTACCCGCAGTGGGTCGGGCTGCCGAGCCTCGACGTCAACCTGCAACAGGCCCCGCAAACCACCAGCGTGCAGCAGGGGCCGGTGTCCTATGCGGACGCGGTGACCATCGCCGCGCCATCAGTGGTCAACCTCTACACCACCAAAGTCATCAACAAACCGGCGCATCCACTGTTTGAAGATCCGCAGTTCCGCCGTTTCTTCGGTGATAACTCGCCGAAGCAGAAACGCATGGAATCGAGCCTCGGTTCCGGCGTGATCATGAGCCCGGAAGGCTACATTCTCACCAACAACCACGTGACCAGCGGTGCCGACCAAATCGTCGTGGCGCTGAAGGATGGCCGCGAAACCCTCGCCCGCGTCATCGGCAGCGATCCGGAAACCGACCTCGCGGTGTTGAAGATCGATCTGAAAACCCTGCCGGCGATCACCGTCGGCCGCTCGGACAACATTCGTATCGGCGACGTCGCGCTGGCCATCGGCAACCCGTTCGGCGTTGGCCAGACCGTGACCATGGGCATCATCAGCGCCACCGGGCGTAATCAGCTGGGCCTGAACAACTACGAAGACTTCATCCAGACTGACGCGGCGATCAACCCGGGTAACTCCGGCGGCGCGCTGGTCGATGCCAACGGCAACCTCACCGGCATCAACACGGCGATTTTCTCCAAGTCCGGCGGTTCGCAGGGCATTGGCTTTGCGATCCCGGTGAAACTGGCGATGGAGGTGATGAAGTCGATCATTGAGCACGGTCAGGTGATTCGTGGCTGGCTGGGCATTGAAGTGCAACCGCTGACCCAGGAACTGGCCGAGTCGTTCGGTTTGTCCGGGCGTCCGGGGATTGTCGTCGCGGGGATCTTCCGCGATGGCCCGGCACAGAAGGCCGGCCTGCAATTGGGCGATGTGATTCTGAGCATCGATGGCGAGCCAGCCGGTGATGGCCGTCGTTCGATGAACCAGGTCGCGCGGATCAAACCGACTGACAAAGTGACGATTCAGGTGATGCGCAACGGCAAAGAGCTCAAGCTCACCGCTGAAATCGGCCTGCGTCCGCCACCGGCGCCGGTGAAAGAAAAAGAAGAATAAAATTTTCTTCGCGCTAAGCACGCGAATAAAAGACATTCTCAACAGGCATGTTATATTGTTTCAATTCTAAGAATTGGAACAACATAACATGTCGTCTCGAACAAAGGCCTCACTGCTCGGCCTGAGCCTTGGTCTGCTGGTCGACCCAGCCTTCGCCGAAGAATCCAAACCCCTCGAACTGGACGCCATCAGCGTCATCTCCGACTACGAATCGCCGACCGGCCCGGTCAAGGGCTATCGCGCCACACGTTCATCCAGTGCAACCAAAACCGACACCGCGATCCGTGATATCCCGCAGGCGATCAGCGTAGTGCCCGCCAGCGTGCTCAAAGATCTGGGCAGCACCAGTGTCGAGCGCGCGCTGGATTTTGCCGGTGGCGTATCGAAGCAGAACAACTTCGGCGGCCTGACGCTGTACGAATACAGCGTGCGCGGCTTCACCACCTCGGAGTTCTACAAGGACGGCTTCAGCGCCAATCGCGGCTATCCGAGCACACCGGATGCGGCCAACATCGAGCGCATCGAAGTGCTCAAAGGGCCCGCCGCCAGTTTGTATGGCCGAGGCGATCCCGGCGGCACGGTAAACATCGTCACCAAGAAACCGCAGCCCGAAGCGTTCACCACCCTACAGACCAGCGCCGGCAGTTGGGACCGCTATCGCACCGCGCTGGACGTCAACACGCCACTTGATGAACAAGGTGATGTGCTTTCGCGGATCAACCTCGCAGTCGAAGATAACAACAGCTTTCGCGATCACGTCGACAGCAAGCGTGTGTTCGTCGCGCCTTCGATCAGTTGGCAATTGAACCCGGACACGTCGCTGTTGGTGGAAAGCGAGATCGTCCGTCACAGCTCCACCTTCGATCGCGGCATCGTCGCGCCGAACAACAAATGGAGCGGCGTGCCGCGCTCGACGTTTCTCGGTGAACCCAACGACGGCAACATCGATAACCACAACAATCTGCTTCAGGCCACGTTGGAACATCACCTCAACGACAGCTGGAAACTGCGCCTGGCCAGCCACTACAAGGAAGGCAAACTCTGGGGCGACGCCTCGGAACAACGGGCGCTGAACGCCGACGGCCACACGGTCAACCGTCGCTTGCGCGAACGCGATACAAGTTGGCACGACAGCATCACCCAACTGGAATTGCGCGGTCTGTTCGACCTCGGTCCTTGGCAGCATGAACTGCTGATCGGCACCGAGTATGAAAACTTCCGCAAGAACGAGCGCGTCACCACGATTGCTGGCGGCCCGTACGCCATCGACATCTATAAGCCGATCTACGGCAAGCCAAAACCCAACGGCGCACGCTCGGGCAGCGATTTTTTCGAACACGTCGAAAGTCATGCACTGAACCTGCAGGATCAGATCATCTTCACCGACAAATTGCGCGGAATGATCGGCGCACGTTTCGAACATTTCGACCAGCGCATCGACGATCACAGCCGTAACGCCAAGAGCAGTCAGCGCCATGACGCCCTCACCCAGCGCGCCGGCCTGCTCTACCAACTGACGCCGAACACCGGCCTGTTCGCCAATGCCTCGACCTCTTTCAAACCGAACAACGGCCTCGACGCCTCCGGAAAATCCTTCGACCCGGAAGAAGGCGTCGGCTACGAAGTCGGGATCAAGAACGAGTTGTTTGACGAACGCCTGAGTAGCACCCTCGCCTTCTTCCACATCGACAAGGAAAACGTCCTCGCCCTTGATCCTGGCACCGACACCAGCCGCGCCATGGGCAAGGCGCGCAGTCGTGGTTTCGATCTGCAAGTCACCGGACAGGTCACCGACGCTGTACGAGTCATTGGTGCCTTTGCCTACATTGACGCAGAAGTGACCAAGGGCGACGCGGCAATTCCCACCGGCAGTCGCATCCTCGGCGTGGCCAAACGCAGCGGCAGTCTGCTCGGGGTTTATGAGTTCCAGGATGGCCATTTGCGCGGCTCGGACGTCGGCGCAGCGTTCACTTATGTCGGCGACCGCTCCGGAGAATCCGGCAGCGACTTCGAATTGCCGGCCTACCAGACCGTCGACCTGCTCGCGCATTACAAGGCCAGCGACAACGTCACTGTCGGCCTGAACCTGAACAACCTCTTCGACGAGAAGTATTACGAGCGCTCCTACAGCAACTACTGGGTCAACCCCGGCGAACCGCGCAACTTCACCGTCAGCCTGACACTCAACCTGTAAAAGGACGTCACCATGCAATACGGCAAAACCTTTGTGCTCATCGCTGCGCTGTTCACGGGCCAGGTCTCGGCCCATGGCCTGTGGACCGAACAACGGCGCGGCAATATCGAAGTGGTTTATGGCCATGGCGCCGAAGACAACGCGTTCAAGGCACAAAAGATCAGCGGCGCCTGGGCTTATGACGCGGGCGGCAAGATGATTCCGGTGAGCGTCGAGCGCCTGACGGATCACGCACGACTGAAACCACTGAAAGCTCCGGCAGTCCTGGCCGTAGCGCTGAACAACGGCATGTGGTCGCAGACAGCTGACAAGAAGTGGGTCAACCAAGGTCGCAGCAAAGTGCCTGGAGCTATCGAGGCGACGGAGACGTTCAAATACAGCCTGGCGATTTATCAGCCGGGGGCAAAGTTGCCGAAGCTGGATCAGATCAGATTGTTGATTCTGCCGGAGGTTGATCCGCTGACGGTTGGGCCGGGCAAGTCAGTGCCGGTGCGGGTGTTGCTCGATGGCAAACCGGCGGCGGGGGTGAAGTTGATTGGCGACTATCGCAGTGCACCGAACACGTTGAGCACCGAGACTGACAAGGATGGTCGGGCGCAGGTGCTGGTGAGGAATGAAGGGTTGAATGTGATTGCGGCGCAGGTTGAGGTGCCGGTGAAGGGCAGCGCGGATGTGGATAGTCGTGGGCTGTTTACCTCACTGACTTTCCTTGGCGAGCCGCATCACGAATAAAAGCACACCCTCATCGGAAACGCCGCCCGCCCAGCCCTCTCCCGGAGGGAGAGGGAGCCGACCGAGTTGTCTTGCGAAGTACGTCGACCTGAAAGACCGAGTCGATTATGGATTCGGTACAGCACTTTCACGTCGACGAAGCTCTGCAATATCCCCCAATCAGTCCCCTCTCCCTCTGGGAGAGGGTTAGGGTGAGGGGCTCTTGCTTTTAGAGGTCGCCAAGCCCATCGATCAACGCCTGATTCTGCTCCGGCGTGCCAATCGAAATCCGCAGGAACTGCGCAATCCGCTCCTGCTTGAAGTGCCGCACGATTACGCCCTGCTCGCGCAATTTAGCCGCCAGCCGCGCCGCATCATGCTGCGGATGCCTCGCGAAAATGAAGTTCGCCGCCGAAGGCAATACTTCAAAACCCTTGGTCTGCAATTGCGCAATCACCCACTCACGGCTCTCGATCACCAGTCGGCAGGTCTTGTCGAAATGCTCGCGATCCTCGAACGCCGCCGCCGCGCCGACAATCGCCAGACGATCCAGCGGATATGAGTTGAAGCTGTTCTTGATCCGCTCCAGTGCCTCGATCAGGTCCGGATGCCCCACCGCAAAGCCCACACGCAGGCCCGCCAGCGAGCGCGACTTGGACAGGGTCTGCGTCACCAGCAGGTTCGGATAACGATCCACCAGACTGATCGCCGTTTCGCCACCGAAGTCGATGTACGCCTCGTCTACCACCACCACCGAATCCGGGCTGGCCTTGAGGATCTGCTCAACCGCGTCCAGCGCCAGCAGGCAACCGGTGGGTGCGTTCGGATTCGGGAAAATGATCCCGCCATTCGGCTTGGCGTAGTCTGCCGGGTCGATCTGGAACTGCGCATCCAGCGGGACCGCATCAAACTCGATGCCGTACAAACCGCAATACACCGGATAGAAGCTGTAGCTGATGTCCGGGAACAACAGCGGCTTATCGTGTTGCAGCAAGCCGTGAAAAATGTGCGCAAGCACTTCATCCGAACCGTTGCCGAGGAACACCTGATTGCTCTGCACACCGTAGTATTTGGCGACGGCAGTTTTCAGCAGGTCGCTGTTCGGGTCCGGGTACAGACGCAGGTTGTCATTCAGTTCAACCTGCATCGCTGCCAAGGCTTTTGGCGACGGGCCGTACGGGTTTTCGTTGGTGTTGAGCTTGACCAGTTTGGTCAGCTTCGGCTGTTCGCCCGGCACGTACGGCACCAGATCCTTGACGAACGGGCTCCAGAATTTACTCATCGCTCAGTTCCCCTGCCCTTGTAGAAAGTCTTCGTCTTTGATGCGGTATTCGGCGCTGCGTGCATGGGCGCTCAGCGATTCGCCACGGGCCAGCACCGATGCCGTTTTGCCCAGCTCGGAAGCACCAGCCTCGGAGCAGAAGATGATCGACGAACGTTTCTGGAAGTCGTACACGCCCAGCGGCGAAGAGAAGCGCGCGGTGCCGGAGGTCGGCAGCACGTGGTTCGGGCCTGCGCAGTAGTCGCCCAGCGCTTCGGAGGTGTGACGGCCCATGAAGATCGCACCGGCGTGGCGGATCAGCGGCAGCCAGGCTTGCGGGTCAGCGACCGATAACTCCAGGTGTTCCGGGGCGATGCGGTTGGCGACTTCGATGGCTTGGGCCATGTCCTTCACGTGAATCAGTGCGCCACGGCCATTGATCGAGGTTTCGATGATGGTCGCACGGTCCATGGTCGGCAGCAGTTTGTCGATGCTCGCGGCGACCTTGTCGAGGAACTCGGCGTCCGGGCTGACCAGAATCGCCTGCGCATCTTCGTCGTGCTCGGCTTGCGAGAACAGGTCCATGGCGATCCAGTCCGGATCGGTCTGGCCGTCGCACACCACGAGGATTTCCGAAGGGCCGGCGATCATGTCGATGCCGACCTGACCGAATACGTGGCGCTTGGCGGTGGCGACGTAGATGTTGCCCGGGCCAACCACCTTGTCTACTTTCGGCACGCTTTCGGTGCCGTAGGCCAACGCGGCAACGGCTTGCGCGCCGCCGATGGTGAACACGCGGTCAACGCCAGCGATGCACGCCGCCGCCAGCACAAGCTCGTTGATCTCACCACGCGGGGTCGGCACGACCATGACCACTTCGGTCACGCCAGCGACCTTGGCCGGAATCGCGTTCATCAACACCGACGACGGATACGACGCCTTGCCGCCCGGCACGTACAGGCCGGCACGATCCAGCGGTGTGACCTTTTGGCCGAGTACCGTGCCGTCGGCTTCGGTGTAGCTCCAGGAATCCTGTTTCTGTTTTTCGTGGTAGCTGCGCACGCGGGCCGCCGCTTTTTCCAGTGCTTCGCGCTGCTGCACAGTGATGCGCGTCAGCGCCAGTTCCAGACGCTCGCGCGGCAGGATCAGGTCAGCCATCGACGCGACTTCGAGGCCGTCGAACTTCTGGGTGAACTCGACCAGCGCCGCGTCACCACGTTCGCGCACAGCCTTGATGATGTCCAGCACACGCTGATTGACCGAGTCGTCAGACACACTTTCCCAGCTCAGCAGATGATCCAGATGATGCGCGAAATCCGGGTCAGCAGCGTTGAGTCGGCGAATTGCAGTCGTTGCGGTCATAGCGAGAGCCTCATAGGAATGGCAAAAAACTCAGGCGCCCGAAACTATCATTCGATCCGCTTAGGCACCTGAGAATTCTGGCTATGAGGCGGATAGACGGCGCGACCTGGGGTCGCGCAGGTAAATCAGCCGCGGTGTCGCGATTCCACTGCGTTGCGCAGGGTATCGATCAACGCCTGGATTCGGGCGTGTTGCATTTTCATCGAAGCCTTGTTGACCACCAGGCGCGAGCTGATCGTGGCGATCAGTTCCTGAGGTTCCAGGCCGTTGGCGCGCAGGGTGTTGCCGGTGTCGACCACGTCGATGATCTTGTCAGCGAGACCGATCAGCGGCGCCAGTTCCATCGAACCGTAGAGCTTGATGATGTCGACCTGACGGCCCTGCTCGGCGTAGTAACGCTTGGCAACGTTGACAAATTTGGTCGCCACACGCAGACGGCCCTTGGGCTCAGGCGCGCCGATCTTGCCGGCAGTCATCAACTTGCACTGAGCGATCTGCAGATCCAGTGGCTCGTACAGACCCTGACCGGTGTATTCCATCAACACGTCTTTACCGGCAACGCCGAGGTCAGCCGCGCCATGTTCGACATAAGTCGGCACATCAGTGGCGCGCACGATCAGCAGACGAACGTCGTCCTGCGTCGTGGGGATGATCAGCTTGCGGCTCTTGTCCGGATTCTCGGTCGGCACGATGCCCGCTTCGGCAAGAAGCGGCAGAGTGTCGTCAAGGATGCGGCCCTTGGACAGTGCGATGGTCAACATGGGAAACGTCAGTCCTTATCAAGGTACTCATGTCCGGTCGCAATCGGCGCCGGACACACATCGAGCCGGAAACCGGCTCGACTCTTAAAATCAGTGGACACGTCCCTGTGTCCCAATGCAGCAATCAGCCCGGAACGCGACGGATCTTGGCGCCCAGCATCTGCAGTTTTTCTTCGATGCACTCGTAACCACGGTCGATGTGGTAGATGCGGTCGATCAGCGTATCGCCTTCGGCAACCAGAGCCGAGATCACCAGGCTGGCCGAAGCACGCAAGTCGGTGGCCATGACTGGCGCACCTTTGAGGACTTCAGTACCGGTAACGATGGCAGTGTTGCCTTCGACCTGAATCTTGGCGCCCATACGGTGCAGTTCGTACACGTGCATGAAACGGTTTTCGAAGATCGTCTCGATCACCGCACCCGTGCCTTCGGCAATGGCGTTGAGCGAGATGAACTGCGCTTGCATGTCAGTCGGGAAAGCAGGGTACGGTGCAGTGCGCACGTTGACCGCTTTCGGGCGCTTGCCGTGCATGTTCAGCTCGATCCAGTCTTCACCACAGGTGATTTCTGCGCCGGCTTCACGGAGTTTTTCCAGAACGGCTTCGAGGATGGTCGGATCGGTGTCCTTGACCTTGACGCGACCACCGGTCACGGCAGCGGCAACGAGGTAGGTGCCGGTTTCGATACGGTCAGGCATGACCTTATAGAAAGCCGAACCCAGACGCTCGACGCCATCGATGGTGATGGTGTCGGTGCCAGCGCCGGAAACCTTGGCGCCCATGGCGTTGAGGAAGTTCGCCAGGTCAACCACTTCAGGTTCGCGAGCGGCGTTCTGCAACACGCTGCGGCCCTTGGCCAGAGCAGCGGCCATCATGATGTTCTCGGTACCGGTCACGCTGACGGTGTCGAAGAAGAAGTGCGCACCACGCAGGCCACCTTCAGGCGCCTTGGCCTTGATGTAGCCGCCTTCAACGTCGATCACCGCGCCCATGGCTTCGAGGCCACGGATGTGCAGGTCAACCGGACGCGAACCGATGGCGCAACCGCCAGGCAGGGCGACTTCGGCTTCACCGAAACGGGCAACCATCGGACCCAGAACCAGGATCGACGCACGCATGGTTTTCACCAGTTCGTACGGCGCGATCAGGGTCTTGATGGTGCGTGGATCGATTTCGACGCTGAGTTTCTCGTCGATCACCGGCTCGATGCCCATGCGACCGAACAGCTCGATCATGGTGGTGATGTCGTGCAGGTGCGGCAGGTTGCCAACGGTCACCGGGCCATCGCACAGCAGGGTGGCGGCCAGTATCGGCAGGGCGGAGTTTTTTGCGCCGGAAATGCGGATCTCGCCATCAAGACGAGCGCCACCGGTAATAATCAATTTATCCATAAGAATCTCGACGCCCTTAGGCTCAGGTGCGCTCGGCCCAGGCCGCGCTGCTGAAAAATTTCATAGTGACCGCATGGATGCTGCCATCGGTGATCCATGGGTTCAAATGGGCATAGACCTGCTGCTGACGCTTCACCGGGCTCAACGCCGCCAGTTCATCGCTAATCACGTTCAGCTGGAAATTGCAGCCTTCGCCCTCAACTTCTACCAACGTTCCGGGCAGCTTTCCTTCAAGGAAGCTCTTCACTTCTACGGCCTGCATGCTCAACCTCAATCGGCGCCCTGTGCGCACGGGTCGGACATCATACAAAAAAGCCCCGCGCCTGCGAACCCCGCATGGCAGGACTCTGACGGGGGACTTCTTTATAGATGTGGGTTCAGGGGTGCGCCAACAGTTCGGTCAGTTCACTGACCTGAGCAATTTCGCGCATGTCTTCGGGCATCGCACGGATGCTGACAGCCTTGCCGGCCGCATTCGCATCGCGCATGAAGCACAGCAGCAACGACAAGCCGACGCTGCTGGACTTCTTCACCGCCGAGCAATCGATCACCAGCGAAGCAGCCTTGCTGGACTTGATCAGCGTCTGGCCTTGCTTGCGCAGGTCGGCACCGGTGCGATAGTCCAGCACTCCGCTGAGCAGAAGCTCGTCGACATCACTCATACGAACTGCGGCCTCACTCATTGCGCGGGTTTCTCGGTGGCTTCTTTGGCCTTGGCCACTTCACCGGCCCAACCATTGATGGTCTTGTCCAGATCGTTGCCATTGCGCTGCATCGCGTCGGCGAACTGATCACGGAACAGTTTGCCGATATTGATGCCGTTGATGATGACGTTGCGCAGTTTCCACTCGCCGTTGATCTTCTCCAGCGTGTACTGCACAGGATAGATTGCGCCGCTGCTGCCCTTGACGGTCATGTTGACGCTGGTGCGGTCACCCGATTCGTCCTTGGCAGGGTCAACGGTAATGCCCTGGTTGTTGTACTCAAGCAGAGCGTTGCCGTAGAACTGGAACAGGCCTTTCTTGAAGTTTTCCTGGAAGGTCTGCATCTGCGCCGGCGTGGCCTTGCGCGAATACTTGACCGTCATGATGCTCTTGGAAATGCCTTCGGCGTCCACCACTGGCCCGACGATGCTGTTGAGCGCCGCGTAGAAATCAGTCGGATCCTGCTTGTATTTCTCTTTGTTGGCAGCCAGGTCGGCCAGCAGTCGGGTGGTAGTGTCCTGCACCAGTTCATGCGCGGATTGCCCAGGCGCAGCGTTAGCCATCAGTGGCAATGCCGCGAGCAACACCAACAGGCCACGTCGCAAGGTAGAAATCATTCAAAAGCTCCTCATTTGGCGTCTTTGCTAACGGTATTGAGCAGGAATTTACCGATAAGATCTTCCAGTACCAGTGACGACTGCGTGTCATGGATGGTTCCACCATCCTTTAACGGTTTGTCTTCCCCGCCGACGCTGATACCGATGTACTTCTCGCCCAGCAGACCAGCGGTCAGGATAGACGCTGTGGAGTCGGTCGGAAGATTGTCGACCTTTTTATCCACTTGCAGAGTGACCCGACCGGTGAAGCTGTCGCGATCCAGATCGATCGCCGTGACCTTGCCGATAGTTACACCGGCCATGGTCACTTTGGCTCTGACCGTCAAACCGGCAATATTGTCAAAGTAGGCATAAAGTTTATAGGTGTCGGTGGTCGAAGTCGGAGACAGACCACTGACCCGCAAAGCAAGCAGCAACAAAGCCAGGATCCCTGCCAGCAGGAACAGGCCGACACCGATTTCCAGGGTGCGGTTTTGCATCAGAAATCTCCAAACATCAAAGCGGTCAGAATAAAGTCCAGGCCGAGCACTGCCAGAGAGGCAAACACCACGGTCTTGGTAGTGGCACGGCTGATTCCCTCGGAAGTGGGCTCACAGTCGTAGCCTTGGAATACGGCGATCCAGGTCACTACAAAGGCAAAAACGATACTTTTAATCACGCCATTGAGCACGTCACTGGTGAAATTCACGCTGTTCTGCATGTTCGCCCAATAAGAGCCTTCATACACACCCAGCCAGTCGACAGCCACCCACGAACCGCCCCAAATCCCGACCACGCTGAAAATCATCGCCAGCACCGGCAGGGAAATGAAACCGGCCCAGAGGCGCGGGGCAATGATGTACTTGAGCGGATCGACGCCGATCATTTCCAGACTGGAAAGCTGTTCGGTGGACTTCATGTTGCCGATCTCGGCAGTCAGTGCAGAACCGGCACGACCGGCGAACAACAGTGCCGTCACCACCGGACCCAGTTCACGCAAGAGGGTCAGTGCGACCATCTGCCCTACGGCCTGTTCCGAACCGTAGCTCGACAGAATGCTGAAGCCCTGCAGCGCCAGCACCATGCCGATGAATATCCCGGAGACGACGATGATCACCAGCGACATCACGCCGACCGAATGCAGTTGCTTGACCAGCAGGCCGAAGCCACCGCTGATCCCGCCACGCCCCAGCAGGGCATGAAACAGAAACAGCGTCGCACGACCGAACACCGCAACGGCGTCGATCGCCGCCTCGCCGAACCGGCGCACGCGCTCTATTAATGAAATTCTGCGCATCAGCGCTTCCCCAGAAGATCTGCGCGGTAATCCGTCGCTGGAAAATGGTACGGCACCGGGCCATCGGGATCGCCGGTCATGAACTGACGGATACGCGGCTCGTCCGAATTCATCAACTCGTCCGGCGTACCCTGCCCAAGCACCTGACCATCACCAACAACATAGATGTAGTCGGCGATGCTCGCGGTTTCAGCCAGATCGTGGGACACCACGATACTGGTGATCCCCAGCGCATCGTTGAGCAGACGGATCAGACGGACCAGCACGCCCATGGCGATCGGGTCCTGGCCGACGAACGGTTCGTCGTACATGAGGATCTGCGGATCGAGCGCAATCGCCCGCGCCAGCGCGACACGGCGCTTCATGCCACCGGACAGCTCATCCGGCATCAACTCGATGGCACCGCGCAGACCGACCGCCTGCAATTTGAGCAGGACGATGTCGCGGATCATTTCTTCCGGCAAATCGGTATGAACACGCAGAGGGAAAGCCACGTTCTCGAACACGTCGAGATCGGTGAACAGCGCGCCGCTTTGAAACAGCACACCCATGTGCTTTCGCGCATCGAACAGATCGCTGCGCGAAAGCGCAGGCAGGTTCTGGCCGTTGACCCAGACTTCGCCGCTGGCAGGACGCAATTGTGCGCCCATCAATCGCAGCAGCGTGGTCTTGCCACACCCGGAAGGTCCCATGATGCCGGTGACCTTGCCGCGCGGGATGCGAATATCGACGTTATTGAAAATGCTGCGCGCACCGCGCTTGAAGGAGACTCCCTTCAGCTCGACCGCGTAGGCGTTATCGGCACTCATCTAAACTCCTTGCGATGCAGCCTCTCACTCGGACGCCTGTCTTTACTTAAAAAGTACGTACATCCCGGGCAGGCCGAACTGGCGGCGAACTATATCACTGCAAAGGCTGCGCGCCCAAGGCTTGTACCGCCCTGTGTTCGGCGATATGACAGGCTTGGAGGCTGTTTTGCCGGGTTTTGGTAACGAGGAATGACAAAGCACGACGAACTTGCGTGAGGCTTTGCAACATAACCGCTATAATCGCCGCCTTTTCATCGGGCTATACGATTTCTGACATGAGCCAATCCAGCGACCTGATTCAATCGGCACAACGCACCATCCAACTCGAAGTGGAAGCCGTACAAGGCTTGTTGCCCCATATCGACGCCGATTTCGTACGCGCTTGCGAGATGATTCTGGCCAGTAAAGGCCGTGTAGTCGTGGTCGGCATGGGAAAATCCGGGCACATCGGCAACAAGATTGCCGCGACCCTGGCCAGCACCGGCACCCCGGCATTTTTCGTGCACCCGGCCGAGGCCAGCCATGGCGACATGGGCATGATCACCCGCGACGACGTGATCCTGGCTCTGTCGAACTCCGGCTCGACCAATGAAATCGTTACCCTGCTGCCGCTGATCAAACGCCTGGGCATCCAGCTCATCAGCGTCACCGGCAACCCGCAATCGCCGCTGGCCAAGGCTGCCGAGGTCAATCTCAACGTTCACGTCGAGCATGAAGCCTGTCCGCTTAACCTGGCCCCGACCTCCTCGACCACCGCAGCGCTGGTCATGGGTGACGCGCTGGCTGTAGCACTGCTGGAAGCACGCGGTTTCACCGCCGAAGATTTCGCGTTCTCACACCCGGGTGGTGCTCTTGGTCGTCGCCTGTTGCTGAAGGTGGAAAACGTCATGCACGCCGGGCAGGAATTGCCGCAAGTACAACGCGGCACGTTGCTCAAAGACGCATTGATGGAAATGACTCGTAAAGGTCTGGGCATGACCGTCATCCTTGAAACTGACGGTAAACTGGCTGGAATATTCACTGACGGCGACTTGCGCCGCACGCTGGATCGCAGTATCGACATTCGCAGCGCCACCATCGACCAGGTAATGACGGCCCACGGCAAGACTGCACGGCCAGAGATGCTGGCCGCCGAAGCCCTGAAAATCATGGAAGATCACCGAATCAACGCACTGGTTGTTGTGGACGAAGAGGATCGCCCGGTCGGCGCCTTCAACCTCTCCGATCTGCTGCGCGCAGGAGTCATGTAATGAGTAACGATCTGCTGCAACGCGGCAAAGCGATCAAACTGGCGGTTTTCGACGTCGACGGCGTCCTCACCGACGGGCGCCTGTATTTCCTTGAAGACGGCAGCGAATTCAAGACCTTCAATACCCTCGACGGACAAGGCATCAAAATGCTGATGAACGCTGGCGTGCAGACCGCTATCATCAGCGGCCGCAAGACCCCGGTGGTCGAGCGTCGAGCGAAAAATCTGGGGATTCCCCACCTGTTTCAGGGCCGTGAAGACAAATTGGTTGTTCTCGACGGTCTTCTTGAGCAACTGGGCCTAAGCTACGAAGAGGTCGCCTATCTGGGCGATGACCTGCCCGACCTGCCGGTGATCCGCCGCGTTGGCCTGGGCATGGCGGTGGCCAACGCTGCCGATTTCGTCCGCGAACACGCCCATGGTGTAACCCGAGCCCGTGGTGGCGAAGGTGCCGCCCGCGAATTCTGCGAATTGATCCTGCGCGCCCAGGGCCGCCTTGATGCGGCCAATGCCGCGTACCTGTGAGCCAAACCATGTTCAGCAAAAAATTTCGCAACTTCCTGCTGTTCGGCTGCATCGCGGCGATATTCGCCGCGGTTGGCTACTGGAACATCAGCCCGGAACGCTTCCTCGACAAGCCACCGGTCACCTCGGTCGAAACACCTATCGACTGGTATGCAACCAACACGCATACCCTGCAATATTTGCCGGACGGCAAAGTGCAGTACGAAATGACTTCCGACAAGGCCGAGCACGTCAAGGCTACCGATGTCACCCTGGTCACAAAGCCGGACCTGAACATGTATCGCGGCACCGACTTCCCTTGGCACGTGACCAGCGAACGCGGCGAAGTGAACTCGGGCGGTACCGAAGTTGAACTGATCGATTCGGTACGCGTACAGCGCACCGATGAGAAAAAACGCGGCACTCTGATCACCAGCACCCGCATGACCGTGTTCCCGCAGCAAGAATATGCGCAGACCGAGCAACCCGTTAGAATCGAGGGTGCTGGCGGTGTATCGACTGGCGTCGGAATGAAAGCGTACCTGAAGGAAAGCAGGATACACCTGCAATCGAACGTAAGAGGACAGTATGAGGCTCGTTAAAACCCTCCCTATTTTGCTCAGTCTGGGCGCAGCACTGGGAAGCGTGAGCGCCTGGGCTCTGCCGAACGATCAGCAGCAACCTATCCGCATTCAGGCCGACGACGCCCAACTGGATGACAAGAACGGCATCGCCACCTATAAAGGTGATGTGATCATTACCCAGGGTTCGATGATCGTTAAAGGCAACACGGTGACCATCACCCGTACGCCGGCTGGCGATATCGACGTCGTGACGTCGGTGGGCAACCTCGCCTACTTCGAACAGCTGCAGACTCAAGGTGATGCCAAGCCTGTACAGGGCTGGGGCGTAACGATCCAGTACCACGCTGCGCAAAACCGCGTCGTGCTGATCGACAAGGCCAAGGTGGTCGACAAGGACAACAACACGACGCAAGGCGAGAAAATCGTCTATGACACCGTGAAGAAACTGGCCAGCGCCGGTCGCGCTACCGGCAGCAAGGTCACCGAAGCGCGTCCGCGCATCGATATGGTGATCCAGCCGAAGAAGAAAACCGACGAGAAAACCCAGTAATGGCAACTCTGAAAGCTCAGCACCTGGCCAAGGCCTATAAAAGCCGCCAGGTCGTGCGTGATGTCAGCCTGTCGATCGACAGCGGCCAGATCGTCGGCCTGCTCGGCCCGAACGGCGCCGGCAAGACGACCTGCTTCTACATGATCGTCGGCCTGGTACAGGCCGATCAGGGCCGCGTGCTGATCGATGATCTGGACGTCAGCCACCAGCCGATGCACGGTCGTGCCAAGGCCGGGATCGGCTATCTGCCGCAAGAAGCGTCGATCTTCCGCAAACTGTCGGTGGCCGACAACATCATGGCCATACTCGAGACCCGCCAGGAGCTCGACAAGGCCGGCCGTCGCAAAGAGCTGGAAAGCCTGCTGCAGGAATTCCACATCAGTCACATCCGCGACAACCTCGGCATGAGCCTGTCCGGTGGTGAACGCCGCCGGGTGGAGATCGCTCGCGCGCTGGCAACGGCACCGAAATTCATCCTGCTCGACGAACCGTTCGCCGGTGTCGATCCGATCTCGGTCGGCGATATCAAGCAGATCATCCACCACCTCAAGGCCAAGGGCATCGGTGTACTGATCACCGACCACAACGTCCGTGAGACGCTGGACATCTGCGAAACCGCTTACATCGTCAACGACGGTCAGTTGATTGCCGAGGGCGATGCAGAAACCATCCTGGCCAACGATCTGGTCAAGGAAGTGTATCTGGGCCACGAGTTCCGCCTGTAAGCGCAACAGTGCCCGGTGCGCCGCCCGGGCGCTGTATCGATTCAAGCAGGATTTAATACGCTTTAATTGTTACAGCGCTCTAGGCAAACACTTCAGTTTCAGGCATATAATTTGCTTAAGTTTGGCGCTCCGGCGCCCTGTAGTGGATGGCGCATAGCGCCGGCGAATAAGGTGTTAAGCCCCTGCCATGAAACCATCGCTAGTCTTGAGAATGGGCCAGCAGCTGACGATGACACCGCAGCTGCAACAGGCCATCCGTCTGCTCCAATTGTCGACCCTGGATCTGCAACAGGAAATCCAGGAGGCGCTGGAATCCAATCCGATGCTCGAACGCCAGGAAGAAGGCGAAGACTTCGACAATTCCGACCCCATGGCCGACAACGCCGAACAGAAGCCCAACACCGAGATTCAGGAACCCTCCTATCAGGAAACCGCCCCGACGGTCGACAATCTCGAGGATGGCGAATGGAACGAGCGTATTCCCAACGAACTTCCGGTCGACACCGCCTGGGAGGACGTCTACCAGACCAGCGCCAGCAGCCTGCCCAGCAGCGATGATGACGAGTGGGACTTCACCACCCGCACTTCCGCCGGCGAGAGCTTGCAAAGCCACCTGCTGTGGCAACTGAATCTCGCACCGATGTCCGATACCGATCGCCTGATCGCCGTGACCCTGATCGATTGCATCAACAATCAGGGCTACCTGGACGAAACCCTCGAAGAAATTCTTGAGGCGTTCGACCCGGAGCTGGACATCGAACTGGACGAAATCGAAGCCGTCCTGCACCGCATTCAACAGTTCGAGCCGGCCGGCATCGGCGCGCGCAATCTCGGCGAATGCCTGTTGCTGCAATTGCGCCAGCTGTCAGCCAAGACACCATGGCTAGCTGAAGCGAAACGCTTGGTCAGCGATTACATCGACCTGCTGGGCAGCCGCGACTACAGCCAGTTGATGCGCCGCATGAAGCTCAAGGAAGACGAACTGCGTCAGGTCATCGAACTGGTGCAGAGCCTTAATCCACGTCCGGGTTCGCAAATCGAATCCACCGAAGCCGAGTACGTTGTGCCTGACGTCATTGTGCGCAAGGACAATGAGCGCTGGCTGGTCGAGCTGAACCAGGAATCGGTGCCGCGCCTGCGCGTCAACGCCCAGTACGCCGGTTTCGTCCGTCGCGCCGACACCAGCGCCGACAACACCTTCATGCGCAATCAGTTGCAGGAAGCTCGCTGGTTCATCAAGAGCCTGCAGAGCCGCAACGAAACCCTGATGAAAGTAGCCACCCAGATCGTCGAGCATCAGCGCGGTTTTCTGGAGTACGGCGACGAAGCCATGAAGCCGTTGGTCCTGCACGATATCGCTGAGGCGGTCGGCATGCACGAATCGACAATTTCCCGGGTGACCACGCAAAAATTCATGCATACCCCACGCGGTATTTATGAACTGAAATACTTTTTCTCCAGCCACGTCAGCACCTCCGAAGGCGGCGAATGCTCGTCCACGGCGATCCGCGCGATCATCAAAAAACTGGTTGCCGCGGAAAATCAGAAAAAGCCGTTGAGTGACAGCAAGATCGCTGGTTTACTGGAGGCACAAGGCATTCAGGTGGCTCGCCGCACCGTCGCCAAGTACCGCGAATCCCTCGGGATCGCGCCTTCGAGCGAACGCAAGCGGTTGATGTAAGCCACGTTACAGCGTTCCAGTGGCAGGCTATCCAGCCTGCCGCTTTATGCACTGGCAACGAAGGAGAAGCTGTATGCAAGTCAACATCAGTGGACACCAACTGGAAGTGACCGAACCTCTGCGCACCTACATCAACGAAAAACTCGACCGATTAGAGCGCCATTTCGACAAGATCACCAACGTGCAAGTCACGATGTGCGTCGAAAAGCTGAAGCAGAAAATCGAAGCCACCTTGCATATTCCCGGCGGAGAAGTGGTTGCCAATGCCGAGCATGACGACATGTATGCCGCCATTGACCTGCTGACCGACAAGCTGGATCGCCAACTCAAAAAGCATAAGGAAAAGACCCAAAGCCTCCTCCAGGGCGCGACAGGTCGATAACCCCCCATTCCATGATCCGACTTGAAAGTATCCTGACCCCCGGCCGTTCCCTCGTGAACGTGCCGGGTGGCAGTAAAAAGAAAGCCCTCGAACAAATTGCCAACCTGATCGCCCGCGAAGTGCCGGATCTGGCCATGCAGGATGTCTTCGAGGCGTTGATTGCCCGTGAAAAACTCGGTTCCACCGGTTTTGGTAACGGCATCGCCATCCCCCATTGCCGCCTCAAGGGTTGCCAAGCGCCGATCAGCGCGCTGATGCACCTTGACGCTCCGATCGATTTCGACGCCATTGACGGCGCTCCGGTTGACCTGCTGTTTGTTTTGCTGGTCCCGGAAGCCGCCACCGATGCGCATCTGGAGTTGCTACGTCAGATCGCCAGCATGCTGGATCGTAAGGAAGTGCGCGAAAAGCTGCGTAGCGCACCGAGTAGCGAAGCCTTGTATCAGGTCGTCCTGAGCGAGCAGAACGGGCATTAATCATGCGTTTGATCATCGTCAGCGGCCGTTCCGGCTCGGGTAAAAGTACAGCTCTGGATGTCCTTGAGGACAACGGCTATTACTGCATCGACAACCTGCCCGCAGGCCTGCTGCCGGAACTGGCAGAACGCGCGCTGATTCATACTGAGCTGGCGCAGCCGCTGGTGGCCGTGTCGATCGATGCGCGTAACTTGCCGAGCCATCTGACGCGCTTTCCCGAGTTGCTTGAAGATGTCCGGGCCAAGCATATCCAGTGCGATGTCCTGTATCTGGACGCCGACGAAGAAACCCTGCTCAAGCGTTTCTCCGAAACCCGCCGTCGCCATCCACTGAGCAACGCCAATCGCTCGCTGGCCGAAGCGATCCAGGATGAAACCGCCCTGCTCGGTCCGATCGCCGACCTCGCCGACCTGAAAATCAACACCACCAACCTCAACCTGTACCAGCTGCGCGACTCCATCAAGCTGCGCCTGCTGAATCAGCCGGAGCCGGGCACGGCGTTTCTGGTGGAGTCATTCGGCTTCAAACGCGGCATGCCGGTAGACGCGGATCTGGTATTCGATGTGCGCTGCCTGCCCAATCCGTACTGGAAGCCGGAGCTGCGTGCGCAATCGGGTCTCGATGCGCCGGTGGCTGAATACCTGGCGGCACAGCCGGAGGTCGAAGAAATGTTTCAGGACATCTTCACCTACCTGCACAAATGGCTGCCGCGCTTCGCCGCCAGCAACCGTGCCTACGTCACCATTGCCATTGGCTGCACCGGCGGGCATCACCGCTCCGTCTACCTGACCGAACGTCTGGGTCAGGCCCTGCAGAAAACCCTGAAGAACGTCCAGGTTCGCCACCGCGACCTCACTTAAAGGATTCACACCGCGATGCCTGCTCTGGAAATCGAAATCATCAACAAGCTGGGCCTGCATGCCCGCGCATCGGCCAAATTTGTCGGGGTGGCTGGGCAGTATCCGGATTGCACGATCAGGGTGGGCCGCACGCCAGAGACTACGGTCGATGGCAAAAGCATCATGGCGATGATGATGCTGGCGGCTGGCAAGGGCACAAAGATTTATTTGAGTACTGAAGGGCATCAGGAACAGGAAGCGCTGGATGCGCTGGTGGCGCTGATTAACAACTATTTCGACGAAGGTGGCTGACAGCCAAAATCAAAAAGTCGCAGCCCATGTCGCACCAATCCCCTCGTAGGAGCTGCCGCAGGCTGCGATCTTTTGATCTTCAACCCAACGCCGTATCCATCACCATCATCAGACAAAACCCGATCAACAGACCAAGACTGGCCAGTTTGTCATGACCATTGCGTCGCGACTCGGGAATCACTTCGTGCGTCACCACCAGCAACATCGCCCCCGCAGCCAATGCCAGACCTAACGGCAACAGCACCTGCGCCAGACTGACCAGCCAGGCACACAACAGCGCAAACACCGGTTCGACCAGACCTGACGCCGCGCCGATCAGAAACGCCCTGACCCGCGACATCCCCGCCCCGGCCAACACCAGCGCAATCACCAGACCTTCCGGGACATCCTGCAAAGCGATACCCATGGCCAGGCTGTCCGCATCCGGCATGCCGCCGCCAGCAGAAACGCCGACGGCCATGCCTTCAGGGATGTTATGGGCAATGATGGCGAACACGAACAGCCAGATACGTGGTGGAATCACCGGATGCTCGACGGTGCCGACGAGCATTTCCGGGGACGCGCCGGAAACCTTGCGATCGACCAGATACAGCCCGAACGCCCCGAGCATGATGCCTAAGCAGATCAGGCCGCTGGCGCCCCACGGTGTCAGTCCGAGGCTTTCGGCGGCAGCAATGCCCGGCACGATCAGCGAAAACGCCGTCGCCGCGAGCATCACCCCGGCACCAAAACCCAGCAACGTATCACTGAGTGTCTGCGGCATCCGCCGGATCACCAGCACCGGGACAGCGCCAAGCGCCGTGCCGAGGGCGCAGATCGCACCGCCCTGCAATGCCCGCGACAGCCTCGGTTGCAGATTCAGCCATTCCAGCCCGTGAGCGACCAGCAAGGTCATGCCCGCCAACAGCAACAGCGATCCCACTGCGTAGCGAAACATACGCCCACTTCCGATCGCCAGTGTTTCAGTGCCCATAGTCAGCCTTGGATTGTTTTTATAGAAGACTTAAACCAGTGCGGCCTGATAGCGCGCAGCCACTTCAGGCCAATTGATCACGTTGTAGAACGCATTGATGTATTCCGGGCGACGGTTCTGATAGCGCAGGTAATAGGCGTGTTCCCAGACGTCGAGACCGAGGATCGGCGTGTTGCCATTCATCAACGGGCTGTCCTGATTGCCGCTGCTTTCCACCACCAGTTTCTTTTCCGGGGTGACGCTGAGCCAGGCCCAGCCGCTGCCGAAACGGGTCAGCGCGGCTTTGGTGAAGGCTTCTTTGAAACTGTCGAGACCACCCAGTTGTTCATCAATCGCCTTGGCCAGTACGCCGTCCGGCTTGCCGCCACCGCTCGGCACCATGACTTCCCAGAACAGCGAATGGTTGGCATGACCGCCGCCCTGATTGATCACTGCCGCGCGGAGTTTTTCCGGCAGATCCTTAACGCTGGCGACCAGTTTTTCCACCGGCCATTCTGCGTATTCAGTGCCTTCTACCGCCGCGTTGAGGTTGTTTATGTAGGTCTGGTGATGCTTGGTGTAGTGAATCTCCATGGTCTGCGCGTCAATGTGCGGTTCGAGCGCGTCGTAGGCGTAAGGCAAGGCAGGCAAGGTAAAAGCCATTTCAATGGACTCCATGGTGATGAGGGGCAGGCGCGCGGCGCGCATTGCCGGTATCCGGGTGCAGCAGGCGCTGGGTGCGCGGGTATTCGCCGTGTTCACTGATGAAATTCAGCAGCTCGACGTAGGTCTTGCTGCTCTGGCGCAGCGCCGCTTCACGCAATGCCGGGCGCAGGCGCTCGTCCTGCATGGTCTGCAACAGTCGTTGATGGATCGCGCAGAGGTATTCGGCGCTCTCCTCCGGCTGGTTCAGGCGCAAGTGCAGATCCGCCAGGTTGTGATGGGAGATGACGCAGGCCGCCACCGCTTCGTCGGCATCCGCCCAGCGTTCGAACAACACTTGCGCCAAGGCCAGGGCTTGCAGGTAAGCCTCACGGGCGTCGATCAATTCGCCCAGCATGAAGCAGCGATTGGCCCGTTCGATCGTGCGTTTCCAGTGCTCCATGGTGAGCCTCCAAAGCGGTTGCGGTGCTTACACGCCGCCGGCGGTGAGTTTCTCGGGATTGAGCAACTCTTCCAGTTGGCTGCGCGACAGGTCGGTGTGTTCCAGAGCGACATCGATCACCGCGCGACCTTCCTTGTAGGCCTGCTTGGCGATTTCAGCGGCTTTCTGGTAACCGATGATCGGGTTGAGTGCGGTGACCAGAATCGGGTTGCGTGACAACGCTTCTTTCAGGCGCGACTCGTTGACCTTGAAGCTGGCGATGGCTTTGTCGCCGAGCAGGCGGCTGGAGTTGGCCAGCAGTTCGATGCTGCTCAACAAGTTTTGCGCGATGATCGGCAACATCACGTTGAGTTCGAAGTTGCCCGACTGGCCGGCAATGGTGATCACCGAATCGTTGCCGATCACTTGCGCGGCGACCATGGCGGTGGCTTCCGCGATCACCGGATTGACCTTGCCCGGCATGATCGACGAGCCCGGTTGCAGGGCTTCGAGTTCGATTTCGCCGAGGCCTGCGAGCGGGCCGGAGTTCATCCAGCGCAGGTCGTTGGCGATTTTCATCAACGACACAGCGATGGCTTTTAGCTGACCGGAGACGGCGACGGCGGTGTCCTGCGAGCCGATCAGCGCGAACAGATCCTTGCCCGGGGTGAATTCCACGTCGGTCAATTGACTCAACTGGCGGCTGAAACGTGCGGCGAACTCAGGATGCGCGTTGATCCCGGTGCCGACCGCCGTGCCGCCCTGCGCCAGCGATTGCAGGCTCGGCAGCAAATCCTGCAGGTGGCCGATGTTGGCCTTGAGCTGCTGCGCCCAGCCATTGAGCACCTGGCTCATGCGCACCGGCATCGCGTCCATCAAATGCGTGCGGCCGGTTTTGACATGGTGATGTACTTGCGCGGCTTTGTGCTCGATCACTTGCACCAGGTGCAGCAGCGCCGGCAGCAATTGTTCGTGCAGGGCCAGCGCGGCGCTGACGTGGATGGTGGTCGGGATGATGTCGTTACTGCTCTGGCCGCAGTTGACGTGATCATTGGCGTTGACCGGCTCGCCGAGCAAACGGCTAGCCAGGGTGGCGATCACTTCATTGGCGTTCATGTTGGAACTGGTGCCGGAACCGGTCTGGAAGATGTCCACCGGGAAATGCTGCATGAAGTCGCCTTCGAGCAGACCTTGCGCGGCGTCGCTGATGGCTTTGCCCTGGGCGGCGCTGATCTGGTTGAGTTCAACGTTGGCGCGGGCGGCGGCGGCTTTGGCGAGGATCAGCGCGCGGATGAATTGCGTCGGCATCGGTTTGCCGCTAATCGGGAAGTTATCCACCGCGCGCTGGGTTTGCGCGCCGTAGAGAGCGTCCACCGGCACCTGCAGTTCGCCCATGCTGTCGCGCTCAATACGTGTCTTGGTCATCTGAAAATCCTTGCACCAGTTCAATAAGAGGAATCGAGGGCAGCAGTTCGCAGGTGGCGAGCTGCCAGGTGTAGCGTTGCCAACGTTGGAGCCGGCATTTGCACAGGGACAGGCGCTCCATTTCACGCAGCGGACGCCAAGCTTGATCGAGACAGAAGCTGCGCCAGTGCCACGGCAAGGCGATATCGATGGCCGTGTCGAGCAGCAGACGGAAGGAAGTTTCAGCGATGGTCCAGGGAGAAGTCGCCGTACAACAGGCCAGATACCGACCCTCGGCCAGATAGTGTTCGATCAGGCGCGGTTCGTCGGGATCCATCGCGCAACGGATCTGGCGACTCATCCAGCGCCAGCTTTCGAGGTACGGCTGCTCGTGCAAGGCAGAACTCATGATCCGGGGCTCATCCGATAATGAGATTTATTATTATATGATAATGAGAACCAAAACAAGGTCGCCGAACTATGCAGATCTCATTGTGGGAGCGAGCCTGCTCGCGAAGGCGTCGTGCCGGTCACCACTGCGGTCGGCCGTGAAATCGCTTTCTCGAGCAGGCTCGCTACCACATTGGTTTTGTATGGAGCCAATAAAAAAGGCGCGCCACCCGATGAGGTGGCGCGCCTTTTGTGTGTGACGGCCGGGGTTTAGCTGCCCGCGACGGTCATCCGCTCGATCAACACCGAACCGGTGCGAATGTTGCTGCGCAACTCCAGATCATTACCCACGGCAACAATCTGCTTGAACATGTCGCGCATGTTGCCGGCGATAGTCACTTCCTGCACGGCGAACTGGATTTCTCCATTCTCGACCCAGAAACCCGCCGCCCCGCGCGAATAGTCGCCAGTGACCATGTTCAAGCCATGGCCCATCAGTTCTGTGACCAACAAGCCACGGCCCATGCGCTTCAACAACGCCGCCTGGTCTTCGTCTCCATGGGTGACGAACAGGTTGTGTACGCCGCCAGCGTTGGCAGTGCTCGGCATGCCGAGTTTGCGCCCGGAGTAAGTGCCGAGGATGTACGACACCAACTCGCCTTTTTCGACGAACGGTTTGGCGTAAGTGGCCAGACCATCACCGTCGTACGAAGCGCTACCCATGGCGCGCATCAGGTGCGGGCGCTCATCGATGGTCAGCCATTCCGGGAACAGCTTCTGCCCCAGAGTGCCTTCAAGGAACGACGACTTGCGATACAGACTGCCGCCAGACACCGCCGAGAGGAAACTGCCGAACAAACCGCCCGCCAGCTCTGCGGAAAACAGCACCGGCACCTCGCAGGTCGGTACCGGACGCGCGCCCAGACGGCTCGCCGCCCGTTGCGCAGCACGCTGACCGATGCTCACCGGATCGGCCAGCAAACTGCCCTGACGGCTCACGTCGTACCAGTAATCGCGCTGCATCTGGCCATCTGCTTCGGCGATCATTACGCAACTCAGGCTATGTCGGGTGGAGGCGTAGCCACCAATGAACCCGTGGCTGTTACCGTACACGCGGCAACCCTGATGAGTGCTCAGAGTGGTGCCGTCAGCGTTCTTGATCCGCGCATCTGCGTCGAATGCCGCAGCTTCACAGAGCAAGGCCTTCTCAATGGCTTGCTCCGGCGTGATGTCCCACTCGTGGAACAGGTCGAAATCGTGCTGTTCCTTGGCCATCAACGCCGCGTCGGCCAGGCCCGAGGCCTCGTCTTCGGAAGTATGTTTGGCGATGGCCAGTGCAGCCGCGACGGTCTCACGAATCGCATCCGGACCAGTGGCAGATGTGCTGGCCGAGCCTTTGCGCTGGCCAACGTACAGCGTGATGCCAAAGCCCTGATCACGGTTGAATTCGACCGTTTCGACTTCGCGCTGACGCACCGAGGTCGACAGCCCCTGCTCCAGCGACACGGCTACTTCGCAGGCGCTGGCGCCCTGACGCTTGGCTTCGGCGATGATCTGCTCGACTTGTTCCTGCAGTGCCGGCAATGCCTGCGGGCCGACGCTTTCAACTGCACTCATGCTCATCTCCACTCAAATTCTGCTTTCGGCTAGGGTCATCGAGCGACCGGGCCGGACAAGCGGCCCCCGACTGGTTATCATGGCGGCGTTTCTTTGCGGACTGCCACCATGGTTGATTCTTACGACGACTCCCTCGATACGGGAGAAAAAAGCAAATCTCAGGTCAAACGCGAGCTGCATGCTCTGGTTGACCTCGGCGAGCGCCTGACCACACTCAAGCCTGACTTGATCGCAAAACTGCCGCTGACCGACGCCATGCGCCGGGCTTTGGCCGATGCGCCCAAGCACACCGCGAACATCGCGCGTAAACGGCACCTGCAGTTCATCGGCAAACTGATGCGCGATCAGGACACTGACGCGATTCTGACCTTGCTCGATCAACTTGATGCCTCCACTCGCCAATACAACGAGCGTTTCCACAATCTCGAACGCTGGCGTGATCGCCTGATCGCGGGCGACGATGCCGTGCTGGAAAAATTCGTCGTCGAGTACCCGGACGCCGATCGCCAGCAACTGCGCTCCCTGATCCGTCAGGCTCAGCATGAGGTTGCGCAAAACAAACCTCCTGCTTCCAGCCGCAAGATCTTCAAGTACATCCGTGAGCTGGACGAGACTCAACGCGGCCTGCGTTGATATCTCGCCACTTGTAGGAGCTGCCGCAGGCTGCGATCTTTTGACTTTGATGTTAAGCAAGATCAAAAGATCGTCCGATCGCGGCCCGAGCCTTCGGCAGCTCCTACACACGTTTATTTATGCGCCCGTGCCACCCACGGTGATCGCATCGATCTTCAACGTCGGCTGACCGACGCCTACCGGCACCGACTGCCCATCCTTGCCGCAAGTGCCCACACCGCTGTCCAGCGCCAGATCATTACCGACCATCGACACCCGGCTCATCGCCTCAGGGCCGTTGCCAATCAACGTCGCGCCCTTGACCGGCGCAGTGATCTTGCCGTCTTCGATCAGGTACGCCTCGCTGGTGGAGAACACGAACTTGCCGCTGGTGATATCGACCTGACCGCCGCCGAGGTTGGCGCAGTAGATACCTTTCTTCACCGAAGCAATGATTTCCGCCGGATCGCTTTCGCCACCGAGCATGTAGGTGTTGGTCATTCGCGGCATCGGCAGATGCGCATAGGACTCACGACGACCGTTACCGGTGCGGGCCACGCCCATCAGACGCGCATTGAGCTTGTCCTGCATGTAACCCTTTAGCACGCCGTTTTCGATCAGCGTGGTGCACTCGGTCGGCGTGCCTTCGTCGTCGACACTCAGCGATCCGCGACGGCCGCTCAAGGTGCCGTCATCGACAATGGTGCAGAGCTTCGAGGCAACCATTTCGCCCATGCGTCCGCTGTAGGCGGAACTGCCCTTGCGGTTGAAATCGCCTTCCAGACCGTGGCCGACCGCTTCGTGCAACAGCACGCCAGACCAGCCAGAACCCAACACCACCGGAAAAGTTCCGGCCGGCGCAGGAATCGCTTCCAGATTCACCAGCGCCTGACGCAGCGCTTCACGGGCATAGCCCATGGCGCGGTCTTCAGCGAGGAAATAACGGTAGTCGGTACGCCCGCCACCGCCATGCCCGCCGCGCTCGCGACGGCCATTCTGTTCAACGATCACACTGACGTTGAAACGCACCAGCGGGCGCACATCCGCCGCCAGGCCGCCGTCGGTGGACGCCACCAGAATCCGCTCCCAGACGCCAGCCATGCTGACACTGACCTGCTGAATACGCGGGTCGAGCGCGCGGGTAGCCACATCGATGCGCTTGAGCAGTTCAACCTTCTCGGCGCGGCTCAGCACTTCCAGCGGGTTGTCCGGCGCGTACAGTTGCGCGACATCCTGCGTGGTGAACGCCTGCACCGTGCCGTTCTGCCCGGCACGAGAGATCGAACGCGCCGCGCGGGCGGCTGCGCCGAGGGCTTCGAGGGTGATCGCGTTGCTGTAGGCAAAACCGGTTTTCTCACCGGACTGAGCGCGCACCCCCACGCCCTGGTCGAGGTTGAAGCTGCCTTCCTTGACGATGCCGTCTTCCAGTGCCCAGGACTCGGAGATCTGGCCCTGGAAATACAGATCGGCAGCGTCGATGCCGGGGCCGGCCAGATCGCCGAGCACGCCTTGCAGACTCTCGATCGTCACGCCGCCCGGCGCCAACAGGTGATCACTGACTGAGGACAACAACTCGCTCATAGGTTTACGCCTTAAATTCGTGTTCTGAAGCAGGCCGCTGCGCGCCCTGCGAGAAAAACCGCCGATGACTCACCACCGGCATTCGCGCCCTGATGGACGCTTGTTCAATACTGTCGCGTTCGGCCAACAACACCGCTTCGCCTTGATCCTGACTCGCCAGCACACGGCCCCACGGGTCGATAATCGCCGCATGGCCGAAAGTTTCCCGCGGTCCCGGGTGGGTCCCGCCCTGCGCTGCGGCGAGCACATAACACTGGGTCTCGATGGCCCGCGCGCGAATCAGCACATCCCAATGCGCTGCGCCGGTCACCGCAGTAAAGGCTGACGGTGCAGTGATCAACTCGGCACCGGCGGCACGCAATTCGCTATACAGCTCGGGAAAGCGCAGGTCATAACACACGGTCAGACCGAGCTTGCCTACCGGCGTATCGGCAACCACCACGCCACTGCCATAAGCATAGTCATCGGATTCGCGATAACGGGCGCGATTGTCCGCCACATCGACATCGAACAGATGCAACTTGTCATAGCGTGCAACGATTTCGCCATGCTCATCGACCAGCAACGAGCAGGCATTGGCCTTGGCCGTCGGCTGATCCACCGGCGGCAACGGCAAGGTGCCGGCCACTATCCATAACTTGAGGTCGCGGGCGGTCTGTTTCAACCATGGCAGGATCGGTCCTTCGCCCAATGCTTCGGCGCGGCCGATATCAGCGATGTCGCGACGGCCCATGGCGGCGAAGTTTTCCGGCAGCACCGCCAGCTTGGCGCCACCGGCCGCAGCCTGGTCGAGCAGGCGCCGGGCCTGAGCCAGATTGGCCAGCACGTCGCTCTGGCTGACCATTTGAATCACCGCTAAAGACATGGCTACTCCTCGGAATCTGCGCATAACTGTGTAGGAGCTGCCGCAGGCTGCGATCTTTTGATCTGGCGCTTAAAAACAAAATCAAAAGATCGCAGCCTTCGGCAGCTCCTACCAGGGGTAGTGTCTGCTAGTTAAAAAGGCTTGTCGAAGGTGATTTTCGGCTCTTTCCATGGGCCTTTGACGGTGTATTTCACACTGGCAAAGCGCGCCACACGGTCACCGATCAACTTGTCGATAAGGAACAACGCACCGCCAACCGCCGGTGCGCCGACGAGCAGCGCAGCGATCGGCAGGTTGTTGGTCACCGGCAAGGTCACCAGCAACTTGGCGTCAACCTTGTCGCCGACCAGATCCAGCGTACCGTCCAGCTCAAGGTTGCTCGAAGGGCCGGTCAGGCGAATCGGCTCGCGGGTGACATACACACCATTGTTCGCCACCAGCAGACCTTTGACCCGGTCGTAGCTCAAGCCTTTGCCGAACAGATCAGAGAAGTCCAGACGCAAACGGCGACCGATAGAGTTGAAGTTGAGCAGACCGAACACCCGTAACGCCTGTGCACCGCCCTCCACTTCAACAAACTGACCTTTGTTCAGCGACGCATCAAGGGTGCCGGAGAAGCGTTTGGTCGCCAGCCAAGCCGGCGAGCCCGGCCAGCGGCCATCGACGTCCATGTGGAACTCTTCGCTGGTCACGCTCGGGGCAAAGCCCCAGCCCTTGAGGACGTCGGCGAGATTCTTGCCGCCAATCCGGCCTTTGAACCAGCTGTTGGTCGCTCCCGGTGTGCCTTCCCAGCCGCCATTACCCTGCAACAGGATGCCTTTGAGGCCCATGTCGAGGTTGTTCAGAGCGATGCCTTTGGCGGTCGGGCGCACCTTCAGCGACCAGCCGCCAACCAGATCCGGGCCGAGGAACAGTTGATTGATGGTGATATCCAACGCCGGAATCTTCGTCGGATCGACCGATACCAATGGATCCGGCGAATTCTCGTCAGCCTGCACCGTCGGGTCCGGCGCCGGCAGTTTCACGTATTGCAGATTGACCGCAATCGGCACGCCCTTGGCGTCTGGCAGGCTTGCCGAGCCTTTGGCCTGCTGGCTGTCGAGGGCCAGATTCCACGCGCCCGGCTTGCGATTGACCTGAACCGACGCCTGATCCAGCGTAGTTCCGAATGCGGTGAGCTTGCCGACCTTGAAATCAGCACTGTTGAGCAATTGCTTGGCGCTGCCGCCCGGATCCTGCCCAGCGTATTTGCTGACAAGGTCCTGCCACGGCGCTACGTCCAGCTCCGAAAGCACCCCGCGAATCCGCAAGCCTTTGGCGCCCGGCAGCACCGCTTCGCCGGCACCAAGAAACAATTCGCCACGGCCCTCGGCAAAATTGCTCGGCGGTGCCGCGAAGGTGAAATTGGCCAGTTGGTCGTAATTAACCCAATAACGCCGCTCCTGCCCCTGCAAGGTCATGCGGAACACAGTATCGCGCCCTACATCAGCCGCCATGCCGAACGGTACCGGCAAATCCACCACCACACCTTTCATGCTGGAGCTGACCATCAACTGGCTGTCGGCGCCGTCCAGATTCAATTGCAACTGATAAGGAATGGTTCCGGAAACCGGCAATGGTTGTGTCACACCCAGCCAGTCGGTGAGCTTCTTCACTTCGACCTGACCGGATGCGGCGACCCGGGTCTTGAGCTTGCCGGGGCTGCCATCGGCGAAGATCTGCGCAGTTACCGGTTTGTCGAACGCCCGCGCGGCGATGTTCTGCCCGCTAAGCCCCTTGGCGCTGTCAAAGCGCAAATCGCCTTTGAGTTGAGTCAGCTCCAGCTTCGGCTCAGCCAGTTTCAGCCGCGCGTTGGCGGTTTTGAAATCGACGAGGATTTTCGGCTGGTCGCCGCCCTTGTCCAACGGGATATCGAGCTTGAGCTTGCCTTGCAGATCGCCCGCGCCTTCCCAACCGGCAAAGGTTTCACCCGTGCCGATCGGGGCGTCCTGGAGAATTTTCAGACCATCACCGAGACCGCCGGCAAAGCCGCCATCAAGATACATGTGCGTGTGTTGCCCGGACGGTACGTGGGGAATATTGACGAAGACATCGCTGACCTGAGTGTCGAGCAATTGGCCCTTGTCGGCCCAGATCCGCACGCCACTGTCCTCGATGAACACGTCGCCACTGACCTTGCTCACGTGCGGCCAGCCTGGCTGGAAGGCCAGTTCAGCGTCGCGCACCTTAAAGAACAGACTGATGCTGCGATCGGCCTCCCCGGCATTCTTGCTAAGCGAGCCCTGATACTGGAAGAAACCCTGATCGACCGCGCCTTTGAGGATTGCCGTACGCAGCCACTCGTCGAGCGCCGGACTGAGCACTTCGGGCAGGTATTTGGCCGTATAGCGACCATCACCATCGACCAGACCGACCCGCAGGTCCATGTAGTCTTCCTGGCTATGATCGAAATGCAGGCGAATCAGGAAATCGCCGGCAATCTTGCCCTCCTCGCCGAGCACCTTCAGGTACGGGGCGATCAGGGTGAAGCCGTCTTTATCGAGCTTCCAGGTCAGGCGTGCGTTGGCCTGAAGGTACTGCCATGGCTTGGCAAAAATCGGGTCAAGGTGGAGGACAAAATCCTTGCTGTCCATGCGCAACTCGCCACCGTCTAGGTTACCGCTGAGGCTGCCGCTGACGTTTCGTGCTGCCGGCGCGCCGTGATAGGCGTCGAAACCGACATTGTCCAGATTGGTGGCGAAACTGAATTTGTTGCCATCGGTGGCGTTGGGGCGAAAATCCAGCAGCACGTTACGCAGACCACCGGTGACTTTCAAATGATCAACGGCTTTGGCAAAACCTTGCGGCAACGGCCCCAACGCATTGAGCAACGGGGTGATCGGAGTCAGATCGAGACGATCCGCTTGCAAGTGCCAGAGCTCGTCCACCTTGTCGGTCGCGCGCGTCTGCTTCAGCTGTACATGCGACTCCCAACGGTTTTCACCGAAACTCATCGCCAGCGAATCGAGGGTAACGGTCGCGCCTTCGGCACTGTTCTCGTAGTAGGCGTTAAGCGCCAGATTATTGATCTGGATCGGCTTGCGATCGGCGTAAGCGCCGGTCAGTTGCGGCGCGTTCAAACGGAGCGCCGCACTTTGCAGCGTGCCCTTGGCCCAATTGACCCAGAGCTCGCCGCCGGCTTTGATCTCGGAAAAATTCCATTGTTGGGTAAGACGCTCCGGCAGCCACTTCGACCAGTCGCTTTGCGGCAGGCTGGCGTAACCGTCCACCACACTGTCCTTCAATTGCTCGGGGCGAATTCGCGTGCGCAGGCTCAATGCAACAGGCTGGCCATCCGGCAAGGTCAAACGCGCATCGAGCCGCTGACGGCTGGCACCGGTTTTCAGATTGAGGCCGACATAGGTGAGGGTCAGTGGCGCGTGATCCAGCGGTTGCAAGGTCACCTGACTGTCGAGCACCGACAGTTGCTGGATCATTTGCGAGCGATTGAACAATTGTTGCGGGTCAAGCGGCTGATCGTTCTGCACCGGCAGACCTTCCAGCGCCCAACTGCCGTCTTCGGCTTCCTTGAGGCTGATTTTCAGACCGTTGAGTTCAAGGTGGGCAATGCGCACTTCGCGCGCCAACAGGCTGGCCCACAGATCCGGTACCGCTCGCACGCGGTCCAGACGCAGCGCATTGGCACCTGAGCCGACCATCACATCATGGGCCAACAGGATCGGCGCAAAACCGCTCCAGTTACCTTCCAGCTCGCCGATCTGCAACGGCATACCCAGGGCGGCGCTGGCCTTGTCTTCGATGTCGGCGCGATACTCGGCCACCAACGGGGTCAGCTCACGGCCGAGACTGACGTACAACGCCATCAACACCAGAACCAACGCGCACAGGCCCAGCCCCCAACGGGTGAGTGCGGCCAGAATGCGTGTCAGACGCTCCATGTCAGATGGCTCCCATGGCAAAAATACTGCGAAAAGCTGAGGCCAGCCGCGGTGAAATAAAAGTGGCGCAGGGGATCAGAGCAACACCACGTCATATTGTTCCTGGGAATACATGGTTTCCACCTGGAAGCGTATGGTGCGCCCGATAAACCCTTCAAGCTCGGCAACGTTACCGGATTCTTCGTCGAGCAAACGGTCGACGACTTTCTGGTTCGCCAGCACCCGATAACCCTCGGCCTGATAAGCCCGCGCCTCACGGAGGATCTCGCGGAAGATCTCGTAACAGATGGTTTCCGCGGTTTTCAGTTTGCCGCGGCCCTGGCAACTGCTGCACGGTTCGCACAGCACTTGCTCGAGACTTTCACGGGTGCGCTTGCGGGTCATCTGCACCAGGCCCAACTCGGTGATGCCGATGATGTTGGTCTTGGCGTGATCGCGTTCCAGTTGTTTTTCCAAAGTGCGCAGCACCTGGCGCTGGTGCTCTTCATCTTCCATGTCGATGAAGTCGATGATGATGATCCCGCCCAGATTGCGCAGGCGCATCTGCCGCGCAATCGCGGTGGCCGCTTCGAGATTGGTCTTGAAGATGGTTTCTTCGAGGTTGCGATGGCCAACGAACGCGCCAGTATTCACATCGATCGTGGTCATGGCTTCCGCCGGATCGACCACCAGATAACCGCCGGATTTCAGCGGCACCTTGCGTTCGAGGGCTTTCTGGATTTCGTCTTCGACGCCGTACAGGTCAAAAATCGGCCGTTCACCCGGGTAATGCTCCAGACGATCAGCGATTTCCGGCATCAGTTCGGCGACGAACTGCGTGGTTTTCTGGAAGGTTTCCCGGGAATCGATGCGAATCTTCTCGATTTTCGGATTGACCAAGTCACGCAACGTACGCAACGCCAGACCGAGGTCTTCGTAAATCACACTCGGCGCGCCGATGGTTTTGATCTGCTCGTTGATCTGATCCCACAGGCGCCGCAGGTAACGGATGTCCATGAGGATTTCATCGGCGCCAGCGCCTTCGGCGGCGGTGCGCAGAATAAAACCGCCGGCCTCCTTGATCCCTTCTTTGGCCACGCAATCGCTGACCACCTGTTTGAGGCGTTCGCGCTCGGCTTCGTCTTCGATTTTCAAAGAGATGCCGACGTGGGCGGTGCGCGGCATGTACACCAGGTAGCGCGACGGGATCGACAGCTGCGTAGTCAACCGCGCGCCTTTCGAGCCAATCGGGTCCTTGGTGACTTGCACCACCAGGCTCTGGCCTTCGTGCACCAGCGCGCTGATGCTTTCCACCGCTGGGCCTTCACGCAGAGAAATTTCCGCAGCATGAATGAATGCCGCGCGATCCAGGCCGATGTCGACGAATGCTGCCTGCATACCCGGCAGTACCCGAACAATCTTGCCTTTATAGATGTTGCCGACGATCCCGCGTTTTTGCGTGCGCTCAACGTGGACTTCTTGCAGCACACCGTTTTCGACCACCGCCACGCGCGACTCCATGGGCGTGATGTTGATCAGAATCTCTTCACTCATGGCAGGATCTCGTTCAGGCGTGTTCACGATAATGGCCGCATCTGGATTCGTACGACGCTTATTGCGCGTTCAGGTTTTGCCAACAGGGTATGCCGAAATGGCCTAACAGTTCTGCGGTTTCGCAAACCGGCAACCCGACCACTGCCGAGTAACTGCCGTTGAGCCCCGCGACAAACACCGCGCCGAGCCCCTGAATGCCATAACCGCCGGCCTTGTCCCGGGGCTCGCCACTGGCCCAATAGGCGGCGGCCTCTTCACTGCTGATCGGGCGAAACCGCACCAGACTGCGCACTACCCGCGACTCGCAGCGCTCGTCTTCCAGCACAGCGATGGCGGTCAGCACTTCATGCTCCTTGCCGGACAACATCATCAGCATGGCGCATGCATCGGCTTCGTCCACCGGTTTGCCAAGAATTTTGCCGTTCAGCACCACGGCGGTGTCGGCACCCAGCACGCAGAATGGCTGAGCGGACACGACTGTGCGACGCCCGGCCTCGGCCTTGCCGCACGCCAGACGCTCGACATAGGCCGACGGCGATTCTTCGGGTAATGGAGTTTCGTCGATATCTGCACTGATGGCGGAGAATGGAACGCCGATCTGCGTGAGCAATTCACGGCGACGCGGCGATCCGGAGGCGAGGTAAAGCGGCTTCATCAAAACATCTCCCTGTTCAGTGCCCAGCTTCACCGGCTCAATTGATTTTGTAGCGTCGGCGCAATCCGCGTAGGGCAAAGCTGACCCAAGGCCAGAGCAAGGCACTGACCAGCGCCGGTAGCACCAGCGCCAGGGTTGGTTGACGGTTACCGGTCAAGGCACTGAGCCACAACTGCACCAGTTGCGCGAGACCGAAGATCACCAGGATCACCAGGCATTGCTGCCACATCGGAAACATCCGCAGGCGTTGTTGCAATGACAGCACGAGGAAGGTGATCAGCGTCAGGATCAACGCGTTCTGCCCCAGCAGCGTGCCGTAGAGCACATCTTCAGCCAGGCCGAGACAGAACGCCGTGACCATGCCGACCGTTTGCGGCATGTACAGCGCCCAAAAAGTCAGGAGCAGCGCCAGCCACAGCGGGCGCAGGATTTCCATGAATTGCGGCAACGGCGAGACACTGAGCAACATGCCAATGAGAAACGTCAGCCAGACGATCCAGCCGTTTCGCGATGCAGTAGCCCCGACCATTATTCTTGTCTCCCGGTTGTCGCCGGTGCACTGACGGGCGGTTTGGCCGCAGGTCGTGCAGCGGGCTGGGCAGCTGGAGGTTTGCTGGCCGCCGGCGTCGCTGCCGGTGGTTTGGCAGCCGCTGGCGGTTTGCTTGCTGCGGGTTTGACCGGTGTGGTGCTGGTGGCAGCGGCCGGTGCGGCAGGCGTCGCTGGCGTCGTCGCAGCAGCTGCAGGCGGTGTCACGGTTTTCGGCACAGTGGCCGGAACAATCGGGCCGCCGCCAAAGGCATCAAGATTTTCCTGTGCTTGCGCGACATCGTTGGCGCGTTCTTCGGCGGTGCGGTTGTCGCTGAATACCAACAGCAGGTAACGGCTGCGGTTGAGTGCGGCGGTCGGCACGGCGCGGACAATCGCGAACGGCTGACCGGAATCGTGGATGACTTCTTTCACCGTGGCGACCGGATAACCGGCCGGGAAACGCTGCCCAAGGCCGGAGCTGACCAGCAGATCGCCCTCTTTGATATCGGCGGTGTCAGCTACGTGACGCAATTCCAGACGTTCCGGGTTACCGGTGCCGCTGGCAATCGCACGCAAGCCGTTGCGGTTCACCTGCACAGGAATGCTGTGAGTGGTGTCGGTCAGCAGCAGTACACGCGAGGTGTACGGCATCAACTCGACCACCTGCCCCATCAAGCCGCGCGCATCGAGCACCGGCTGCCCCAGTACCACGCCATCGCGCTCACCTTTATTGATGATGATGCGATGGGTGAAGGGGTTGGGGTCCATGCCGATCAACTCGGCCACTTCGACCTTTTCATTGACCAGCGCAGAGGAATTGAGCAACTCGCGCAGCCGAACGTTCTGCTCGGTCAGTGCAGCAAGCTTTTGCATGCGGCCCTGATACAGCAGATTTTCGGTCTTGAGTTTTTCGTTTTCGGCGACCAGTTCGGTGCGACTGCCGAACTGACTGGCAATCCCTTCCCACAGCCGTCCGGGCAGGTCAGTGATCCAGTAGGCGTCCATCAACACCAGCGACGCTTGTTTGCGCGCGGGTTTGAGCAGGTCGAAGCGGGCATCGACCACCATCAGCGCGACCGACAGCACGGCCAGCACCAACAGGCGCACACCCAACGAAGGGCCTTTGGCGAAAAGCGGTTTAATAAGCCGCTCCTCCCAGGCAAATGTTCTGTTTATTCATACGGCATCAAACCGGCCTGGATGAAGACTGACAGAAGATAAACGCCAACAGGCAGCACTGCAAAGTGCTGCCTGCGCGCTCACCCACGTATTGCACCCGGCGACTTATTCGCTCGAGAGCAGATCCATGGTGTGCTTATCCATCATTTCCAATGCACGGCCACCGCCGCGAGCAACACAGGTCAGCGGATCTTCGGCAACGATGACTGGCAGACCGGTTTCCTGGGCCAGCAACTTGTCGAGATCACGCAGCAGCGCGCCACCACCGGTCAGCACCAGGCCACGCTCGGCGATGTCGGAAGCCAGTTCCGGCGGCGATTGCTCCAGGGCACTTTTCACAGCCTGAACGATGGTTGCCAGAGACTCTTGCAGAGCTTCCAGTACTTCGTTGGAGTTCAGGGTGAATGCGCGAGGAACGCCTTCGGCCAGGTTGCGACCGCGAACGTCGACTTCGCGAACTTCGCCGCCCGGGTAGGCCGTGCCGATTTCCTGCTTGATGCGCTCAGCGGTGGATTCACCGATCAGGCTGCCGTAGTTACGACGCACGTAGGTGATGATCGCTTCGTCGAAGCGGTCGCCGCCAACGCGGACGGATTCGGCATAGACCACACCGTTCAGGGAGATCAGCGCGATTTCAGTGGTACCACCACCGATATCCACGACCATCGAACCGCGTGCTTCTTCTACCGGCAGGCCGGCACCGATCGCAGCAGCCATTGGCTCTTCGATCAGGAACACTTCACGGGCACCGGCACCGAGTGCCGACTCACGGATGGCACGACGCTCAACCTGAGTGGATTTGCATGGAACGCAGATCAGCACACGAGGGCTAGGCTGCAGAAAGCTGTTTTCGTGAACCTTGTTAATAAAGTATTGCAGCATCTTTTCGCAGACGCTGAAGTCGGCGATCACGCCGTCCTTCATCGGACGAATGGCAGCAATGTTGCCCGGCGTACGGCCGAGCATGCGCTTGGCCTCGGTGCCGACAGCAACGACACTTTTCTGATTACCGTGTGTCCGAATGGCCACAACCGATGGCTCATTCAGGACGATACCGCGCTCGCGCACGTAAATAAGGGTGTTGGCAGTGCCCAGGTCAATGGAAAGATCGCTGGAAAACATGCCACGCAGTTTCTTGAACATGGGAAAGGGACCCTAGGCAACGCGTGGGTAAAAAAGTGCGGCAAACTCTAACAACGACAGGGATTTTGGGCAAGGCGCCAATATGTTAAATTGGCCGCTTTTCTGTGCACCAAGCCCCACAATCGCGGCCTTATGACCGTAGAAGTGCGGTAGTGTTCCGACAATCTAACACACGGACGCCGTCCGTTCTGTTTTCCACAGGAGAATCCCGATGGCGCTAGAACGCTCCGACGTGGAAAAAATCGCTCATCTGGCCTGCCTTGGCCTCAATGATGCCGATCTTCCACACATTACTTCCGCTCTCAACAGCATTCTCGGTCTGGTCGACGAAATGCAGGCTGTTAATACCGACGGAATCGAGCCTCTGGCCCACCCGCTGGAAGCCAGTCAGCGCCTGCGCGCCGACGTCGTGACCGAGAGCAATCACCGCGAGGCCTACCAGTCCATCGCACCAGCGGTCGAAAACGGCCTGTATCTGGTTCCGAAAGTCATCGACTAAAGGGAAAGAGCCTGCAATGCATCAAATGACTCTGGCCGAGATCGCCCGCGGTCTCGCCGATAAAAAGTTTTCCTCCGAAGAGCTGACCAAAGTCCTGCTGGCGCGCATCACCCAGCTCGATCCGCAGCTCAACAGTTTCATCAGCCTCACCGAAGAGCTGGCCATCGAGCAGGCGAAAGCCGCCGATGCCCGCCGCGCCAACGGTGAGAGCGGCGCCCTGCTCGGCGCGCCGATCGCTCACAAAGACCTGTTCTGCACCCAGGGCATTCGTACCAGCTGCGGCTCGAAGATGCTCGACAACTTCAAAGCCCCGTACGACGCCACCGTGGTCGCGAAACTGGCCGCGGCCGGTGCCGTGACCTTGGGCAAGACCAACATGGACGAATTCGCCATGGGTTCGGCCAACGAGTCGAGCTGGTATGGCGCGGTGAAAAACCCGTGGAACCTGGAACACGTTCCGGGCGGTTCGTCCGGTGGTTCGGCGGCGGCAGTTGCCGCGCGTCTGTTGCCAGCGGCAACCGCCACCGACACCGGCGGTTCGATCCGTCAGCCGGCAGCGTTCACCAACCTCACCGGCCTGAAACCGACCTACGGTCGTGTTTCGCGCTGGGGCATGATCGCTTACGCCTCCAGCCTCGATCAGGGCGGGCCGTTGGCGCGCACGGCCGAAGACTGCGCAATTTTGTTGCAAGGTATGGCCGGCTTCGATCAGAACGATTCGACCAGCATCGATGAGCCGGTGCCGGATTACTCCGCAAGCCTCGGCGACTCGCTGCAAGGCCTGCGCATCGGCGTGCCGAAGGAATACTTCAGCGCCGGTCTCGACCCGCGCATCGCCGAGTTGATCCAGAACAGCATCAAAGAGCTGCAGAAGCTCGGTGCCGTGATCAAGGAAATCAGCCTGCCGAACATGCAGCACGCGATTCCTGCGTACTACGTGATCGCGCCAGCAGAGGCCTCGTCGAACCTGTCGCGTTTCGACGGCGTGCGTTTCGGCCATCGCTGCGAGCAACCGAAAGACCTGATCGACCTGTACAAGCGCTCCCGTGGCGAAGGCTTCGGCCCGGAAGTGCAGCGCCGGATCATGGTCGGTGCCTACGCGCTGTCCGCCGGTTACTACGACGCCTACTACCTGAAAGCGCAGAAGATCCGTCGTCTGGTGAAGAACGACTTCATGGCTGCCTTTAATGAAGTCGACATCATCCTCGGCCCAACCACGCCGAACCCGGCCTGGAAGCTTGGCGCCAAGAACAGCGACCCGGTCGCTGCCTATCTGGAAGACGTCTACACCATCACCGCCAACCTCGCGGGCCTGCCGGGCCTGTCGATGCCGGCCGGTTTTGTCGACGGCTTGCCGGTGGGCGTGCAGTTGCTCGCGCCATATTTCCAGGAAGGCCGTTTGCTCAACGTTGCGCACCAGTATCAGTTGAACACTGACTGGCACACCCGCACCCCAACCGGCTTCTGAGGAGACACACATGCAATGGGAAGTCGTGATCGGGCTGGAGATTCACACTCAGCTCACTACCCGGTCGAAAATCTTTTCCGGTAGTTCCACCACGTTCGGTTCCGAGCCGAACACCCAGGCCAGCCTGATCGACCTGGGCATGCCCGGCGTTCTGCCGGTGCTGAACCAGGAAGCGGTGCGCATGGCGGTGATGTTCGGTCTGGCGATTGACGCCGAGATCGGTCAGCACAACGTGTTCGCGCGTAAAAACTACTTCTACCCAGACCTGCCGAAGGGCTACCAGATCAGCCAGATGGAATTGCCGATCGTTGGCAAGGGCCACCTGGACATCGCGCTGGAAGACGGCACGGTCAAACGTGTCGGCATCACCCGCGCGCACCTGGAAGAAGACGCCGGCAAGAGCCTGCACGAAGAATTCAACGGTGCCACCGGCATCGACCTGAACCGTGCCGGCACGCCGCTGCTGGAAATCGTTTCCGAGCCGGACATGCGCAGCGCCAAGGAAGCCGTGGCTTACGTCAAGGCGATCCACGCGCTGGTGCGTTATCTGGGCATCTGCGACGGCAACATGGCCGAAGGCTCGCTGCGTTGCGACTGCAACGTGTCGATCCGTCCGAAAGGCCAGGTTGAGTTCGGCACGCGTTGCGAGATCAAGAACGTCAACTCGTTCCGTTTCATCGAGAAGGCGATCAACTCCGAGATCCAGCGTCAGATCGAGCTGATCGAAGACGGCGGTAAAGTGATCCAGCAGACCCGTTTGTACGATCCGAACAAGGACGAAACCCGTCCGATGCGTTCGAAAGAGGAAGCCAACGACTACCGTTACTTCCCCGATCCGGACCTGCTGCCGGTGGTTATCGAGGAATCGTTCCTCGGCGAGGTGCGTGCCACCCTGCCGGAACTGCCTCCGCAAAAGCGCGAGCGCTTCCAGGAGCAATTCGGTCTGTCGGTCTATGACGCCAGCGTGCTGGCCACCAGCCGCGAGCAAGCCGACTACTTCGAGAAAGTCGCGAGCATCGGCGGTGACGCCAAACTGGCGGCGAACTGGGTGATGGTCGAGTTGGGCAGCCTGCTCAACAAGCAAGGCCTGGACATCGACGAGTCGCCGGTTTCGGCTGAACTGTTGGGCGGCATGCTGCAGCGCATCAAGGACAACACCATCTCCGGCAAGATTGCCAAGGTTGTGTTCGAAGCGATGGCCAACGGTGAAGGCAGCGCAGACGAGATCATCGAAAAACGCGGCCTGAAGCAAGTGACCGACAGCGGCGCAATCTCGGCCGTGCTCGACGAAATGCTCGCGGCCAACGCCGAGCAGGTTGAACAGTATCGTGCAGCGGATGAAGCCAAACGCGGCAAGATGTTCGGCTTCTTCGTCGGCCAGGCGATGAAAGCGTCGAAAGGCAAAGCCAACCCGCAGCAAGTGAACGAACTGCTGAAAAGCAAGCTCGAAGGCTGATGAAAATGGAGCCAGACAAACAGCCTGGCTCCATCCCCTGTAGGAGTGAGCCTGCTCGCGATAGCGATTTGACAGTCACTTTTCCGGTGTCTGACATTGCGCGATCGCGAGCAGGCTCACTCCTACATTTGTTTTCGGGAAACCTTGAATGAAGCGTCTGCTCAGCCTTTTTGCCCTGCTTTCTTTGCTGGCCGGTTGCGCCAGCACCGGCACCATCGACCCGCACGGTTACGACCAGACCGGCGTCGCTTCCTATTACGGTGCCAAGCACCACGGTAAACGCACCGCCAGTGGCGAGCCGTTCAACCAGAATTCCCTGACCGCCGCCCACCGCCAGCTGCCCTTTGGCACACGGGTGAAGGTCACCAACCTGAAAAACGATGAATCCGTCGTGGTCCGCATCAACGACCGCGGCCCGCACACCCGTGGGCGCCTGATCGACGTATCCCGCGAGGCCGCCGAACAGCTCGGCATGCTGCGCAGCGGCACCGCACGGGTTCGCGTGCAGGCCCTCGACGACTGATGGAGCGCCGACCATTTTCGGACTAGCCGACTTACCTCTCATCAGCGTGATCGAACTGCTCGCCGGCCTGTGCCTGCTGATCTTCGGCGCCGAACTGATGGTGCGCGCAGCGGTGCGTCTGGCGGCGCGCCTGCATGTGCGGCCGCTGATCATCGGCCTGACCATCGTCGCCCTTGGCAGCAGCGCGCCGCAAATGGCCGTCAGCCTGCAGGCAGCGTTAGCGCACAACCCGGACATCGCCGTCGGCAGCGTGGTCGGCAGCAGTATCTTCAATATCCTCGTCACCCTCGGCCTGTCGGCGCTGATCATTCCGCTGCGCGTCTCGCGGCAACTGGTGCGGCTCGATATTCCGCTGATGATCGGTGCCACCCTGCTGGTGTTCGTCCTGGCCTGGAATGAAGAGATCGGTCGCTTCGACGGCCTCCTGCTGCTGGGCGCACTGGCGTTGTACCTCGGCTTGCTGCTGCGTCAATCGCGGCACTCGACCCGGCCGCATTCGGAACATGCCGAAGCAGTGCAAGCCTCGTGGATCAGCAGCTTGCTGATGATCGTTATCGGTTTGGCAATGCTGGTATTCGCCGGGCATCTGCTGCTGGGCGCTGCCGTCGTGGTGGCCACGGATCTGGGATTCTCCGAGCGAGTGATCGGCCTGACCGTGGTCGCCGTCGGCACTTCGCTGCCGGAACTGGCAACCTCGCTGATCGCGGCATTGCGCGGGCAACGCGACATCGCCGTGGGCAACGTGATCGGTGCCAACCTGTTCAATCTGCTCGGGGTACTCGGCCTGACCGCATTGATCGCGCCGACGCCGCTGTCGGTGTCGCCGAACGCGCTGGATTTCGACCTGCCGGTGATGCTCGGCGTCGCCGCGCTGTGCCTGCCGGTGTTCTATTCCGGCTACCGCGTGACCCGCGCCGAAGGTTTGTTGCTGCTCGGTTTGTATCTGGTTTACGGGCTGCACGTGGTGTCGTTCACCACCGGCATGCCACTGGCCGGCAAGCTGGAGCGGCTGATGCTGTTTTATGTCCTGCCGACGCTGCTGACGTTTTTGCTGTTCACGTCGATCCGCGCCTGGCGCCGCCAACACCACAAGAGTGAAAAACCATGACCGAATCGAAGAAGTCCGGGGTTGAAGTCCGCCGCCAGGTAATGGGCGATGCGTTTGTTGATCGCGCCTTGGGCAACGCCACCGAGTTCACCCAGCCGCTGCAGGATTTCGTCAATGAGCATGCCTGGGGCAGTGTGTGGAATCGTGAAGGTTTGCCGCTGAAGACTCGCAGTCTGATAACGCTTGCAGCGCTGACCGCATTGAAGTGCCCGCAAGAGTTGAAAGGCCATGTGCGCGGCGCGCTGAACAACGGCTGCACGGTGGACGAGATCCGTGAGGCGCTGCTGCATTGCGCGGTGTATGCCGGCGTACCGGCGGCGATTGATGCGTTTCGGGCTGCGCAGGAAGTGATCGACAGTTACGAGAAAAGCTAAAAAATCGCAGCCTTCGGCAGCTCCTACATGGAAATGCGGTCTCCTGTAGGAGCTGACACAGGCTGCGATCTTTTGATCTTGCCTTTATATCCACCCACCCCACTGCAAAACAAAGATCCCGATATTGGTAGTGATCGCCGCCATCAACGTGGTCATCACGATAATCGCTGCCGCCAGTTCATGATTGCCCTGCGCCGCCCGGGCCATGACAAAACTCGCCGCCGCCGTCGGGCTGCCGAAATACAAAAACAGAATTCCCAGTTCCGCCCCGCGAAATCCCCACAACCACGCGCCGAGCGTCGCCAGCACCGGCAAACCGATCATCTTCACCAGGCTGGAACTGAGCGCCATGCTACCGCTCTTGCGCAACGCCGCCAGCGACAGTGTGCCGCCAATGCAGATCAACGCCAGCGGCAAGGTGGTCTGCGCCAGATATTGACCTGAGGTCTCCAGCCAGCCCGGCAAACCGATCTTGAAATAGGCAAACGGCGCCGCCGCAATCACGCTGATGATCAACGGATTGCTGAACACGCTTTTGCAGATGCTCCACGGATCGGATTTGATCACCGGGCTGTATACCGCGAGCACGATGGTCGACAGCGTGTTGTAGAACAGGATCACCAGCGCCGCGAGAATCGCCCCGAGAGAAATCCCGTAATCGCCGTACATGCTCGCCGCCAGTGCCAGACCAATCACGCCGTTGTTGCCGCGAAACGCGCCCTGGGTGTAGATGCCGCGATCTTCACGCGGGCATTTGAAAATCGCCCAGCCCCAGGCCAGGGCAAAACTCACCAGCGTGGCGAGGGAGAAGTAGATCAGCAGGGACGGTTGCAGCGCAGCATGCAGATCGGCGTGCAGGATGCCGAGAAACAGCAACGCCGGCATGGTCACGTTGAACACCAGCGAGGAGGCGGTGTGGATGAAATTGTCGTTGATCCAGTCGATGCGCTTGAGCAGCACACCGAGAAACAGCATGGCAAACACCGGCGCGGTGATGTTCAGGGTTTCGAGGAAAATTGCCAGCATGCCGGGGAGCCTTGGGTGAGCGTCGTTAGGGGCCAATGATAAAGCAAAAGCCCCTCACCCTAACCCTCTCCCCGAGGGAGAGGGGACTGACCGAGGTGTTTTGCGGCATACATCGACCTGCAAGGCCGAGTCGATTATGGATTCGGCTCAGCATTTCCAGATCGATGTACTTCTCAAATATCCCCGGATCGGCCCCCTCCCCCCCCCGGGAGAGGGGTGGGCGGGCGGCGTTCCGATGAGGGTAGCTTTTGACCCAACCCCCAAACCATCAAGTAATCGGCGCCGGATTGAACAACGTAATGTCGTTATGCAGCTTGTGCTTCTCCGCCCAGGTCTGCTGCTTGCCGCTCGCCACATCCAGGTAATAGTGAAACAACTCCCAACCCAATTCCTCGATGGTCGCGCGCCCGGTCGCGATCCGCCCGGCATCGATGTCGATCAGATCCGGCCAGCGCTGCGCCAACTCTGTCCGCGTCGAGACTTTCACCACCGGCGCCATCGCCAAACCATACGGCGTGCCACGCCCGGTAGTGAACACATGCAGGTTCATTCCCGCCGCCAACTGCAACGTGCCGCAGACAAAATCACTCGCCGGGGTCGCACAGAAAATCAAACCCTTCTGCTTGAAGCGCTCGCCAGGGCCAAGCACGCCATTGATCGCGCTGCTGCCGGATTTGACGATCGAGCCCAGCGACTTCTCGACAATGTTCGACAGCCCGCCCTTCTTGTTGCCCGGCGTGGTGTTGGCGCTGCGATCCGCCTCGCCCTTGGCCAGGTAACGGTCGTACCAGTCCATCTCGCGCACCAGTTCCTCGGCAACGGTTTTGCTTTCGGCGCGTGAAGTCAGCAGGTAAATCGCATCGCGCACTTCGGTGACTTCGGAAAACATCACCGTCGCCCCCGCTCGCAGCAGCAAGTCCGAGGCATAACCCAGCGCCGGGTTGGCGGTGATGCCGGAAAACGCATCACTGCCACCGCACTGCATGCCGAGGATCAACTCGGACGCCGGCACGGTTTCGCGGCGGCGCTGGTCGAGCTTCTTCAAACGGACTTCAGCCAGTTCCATGATCTGCTCGATCATCTCGGTGAAACCGTGACTGGAATCCTGCAAGCGATACAGCCAAGGATCGCTGAGATCCACCGACGCATCGTCTTCGTGCATGACCTGAGCGGCCTGCAATTTCTCGCAGCCCAGACTGATCACCAACGCCTCGCCACCGAGGTTCGGGTTGCGCGCCAGATTGCGCACGGTGCGAATCGGGATGTAGGCGTCGGTGGCGGTAATTGCCACGCCGCAACCGTAACTATGAGTCAGCGCCACCACGTCATCGACGTGCGGATACTTCGGCAGCAGCTCTTCCTTGATGCGTTTTACCGCGTGATCAAGCACGCCGGTGACGCACTGTACGGTCGTAGTGATGCCGAGAATATTGCGCGTGCCGACGGTGCCGTCAGCGTTGCGATAGCCCTCGAACGTGAAGCCCTCCAGCGGTGCCTGCGCGTCCGGCACCTCGGTGGACAGCGGCAAGCTGTCCAGCGGCGGCGCAGTCGGCATGCGCAGTTGATCTTCCTTGACCCAACTGCCACGGCGAATCGGCTGCAACGCGTAGCCAATCACCTGACCGTAGCGAATCACCTGGCCGCCCTCGGGAATGTCTTCGAGGGTGACCTTGTGGCTCTGCGGCACAAATTCCAGCGTCACCAGGCCATCGGCAAATTCAGTGCCGGCCGGGGCGCCCTGGTCGTTGACCACTACCACCACATTGTCCCGCTCGTGCAGGCGGATGTGGCGCGGCGAGTCGGAATGTTCAATCAACTGCATGACGCCGCTCCTCAGGAATGCGCTTGGGACAATTTGCCGGTGGCTTCAGTACCGCCATTGGTTGGCGGCTCTTTGAGTACCACACGTTTGATCGGGCCAACGATGACCAGATAGCTGAACACCGCGACCAGTGCGTTGGCACCGACGAACACCAGCGCCCATTTGAACGAACCGGTGGAGCTGATGATGTAGCCAATCACGATCGGCGTGGTAATCGAAGCGATGTTGCCGAAAGTGTTGAACAGGCCACCGCTCAGACCGGCGATCTGTTTTGGCGAGGTGTCGGAAACCACCGCCCAGCCCAGTGCGCCAACGCCTTTGCCAAAGAAGGCCAGGGCCATGAAGCCAACGACCATCCATTCCACTTCAACATAGTTGCAGGCAACGATGCTGCTGGAAACCAGCAGGCCGGCAATGATCGGCGCTTTGCGGGCGAAGGTCAGCGAGTGGCCCTTGCGCAGCAGGTAGTCGGAAATCACCCCGCCGAGTACGCCGCCGATAAAGCCGCAGATTGCCGGCAACGAGGCGATGAAACCCGCCTTGAGAATGGTCATGCCACGCTCTTGCACCAGATACACCGGGAACCAGGTCAGGAAGAAGTAAGTGATGCCGTTGATGCAGTACTGGCCCAGATACACGCCGAGCATCATGCGATTGGTCAGCAGCTGACGGATGTAATCCCACTTCGGACCGTCGGACTTTTTGCCCTTCTGGTCCATGTCGACCATGCCGCCGTTTTCAGCGATGTGTTTGAACTCGGCTTCGTTGATACGCGGGTGCTCACGCGGGCTGTAGATCACTTTCAGCCAGACCAGCGAGAAGATGATCCCGAGGATGCCCATAACGATAAACACGTGCTCCCAGCCAAAGGAGTAAACGATCCAGCCCATCAGCGGTGCGAACAACACGGTGGCAAAGTATTGCGCCGAGTTGAAGATCGCCGAAGCGGTGCCGCGTTCAGCGGTCGGGAACCAAGCGGCGACGATGCGCGCGTTGCCGGGGAAGGATGGCGCTTCAGCCAGACCGACCAGGAAGCGCAGCATGAACAGCGCAACGATGGCGGTGGACATGCCGAACTCACCGACAAAGCCTTGCAGCACGGTGAACAGCGACCAGGTGAAAATGCTCAGGGCATAGACTTTTTTCGAGCCGAAGCGATCGAGCAGCCAGCCACCGGGAATTTGCCCGGCCACGTAGGCCCAACCGAATGCGGAGAAGATGTAACCGAGGGTGACCGCGTCGATACCGAGGTCTTTTTGCAGGCTGGAACCGGCGATGGCGATAGTCGCACGGTCGGCGTAGTTGATCGTGGTCACCAGAAACAGCATGAGCAGGATCAAATAGCGGACGTGAGTCGGCTTGGACGATTGCATGTAGATGTACTCCCACTGATTATTTTTATGCGCGGGTGAATCTTCTTTGGTCTTGCATCTATTCCCTGTAGGAGCAGCCTTCGGCAGCTCCTACAGGGGTATTGCGTGTATCAGGAGCCGATGTAACTGGTCTTCACGACCGTGTAAAACTCTTGCGCATAGCGGCCTTGCTCACGTGATCCATAGGATGAACCTTTACGGCCACCGAACGGAACGTGGTAATCGACGCCAGCGGTCGGCAGATTGACCATGACCATCCCGGCCTGCGAATGGCGCTTGAAGTGGTTGGCGTACTTCAGCGAGGTGGTTGCAATACCCGCCGAGAGACCAAATTCGGTGTCGTTGGCCATCGCCAGCGCCGCGTCGTAGTCAGCTACGCGAACGATGTTGGCCACCGGGCCGAAGATCTCTTCGCGGCTGATGCGCATCGACGCTTCACTGTCGGCAAACAGCGTTGGCGCGAGGAAGTAACCCTCGGTGTCGCAAGTTACCAGACCGCCGCCGCTGACCAGACGCGCACCTTCGGACTGGCCTATATCGATGTACTTCATGTCCTGTTCCAGCTGCGCTTGCGAAACAACTGGACCAATATCGGTGCCGGATTTCAGTGCGTGGCCGACCTTGATCGACTTCATGCGCTCGGCCATGGCTTCAACGAACTTGTCGTGAATCCCGGCGGTGACGATCAAACGGCTCGACGCGGTGCAACGCTGGCCGGTGGAGTAGAACGCGCTCTGCACCGACAGCTCGACCGCTTGTTTGAGGTCGGCGTCATCGAGAATGATCTGCGGGTTCTTGCCGCCCATTTCCAGCTGAACCTTGGCCTGGCGCGACACGCAGTTGACCGCGATCTGACGACCCACGCCCACCGAACCGGTGAAGCTGATGCCGTCGACTTTCGGGCTCTGCACCAACGCATCGCCAACCACGCGACCGCTGCCCATCACCAGGTTGAACACGCCAGCCGGGAAGCCTGCGCGGGAAATGATTTCCGCCAGTGCCCAAGCGCAGCCCGGCACCAGATCGGCCGGTTTCAACACCACGCAGTTGCCGTAGGCCAGCGCCGGGGCGATTTTCCACGCAGGAATCGCGATCGGGAAGTTCCAAGGAGTGATCAGACCCACCACGCCTAGCGCTTCGCGGGTCACTTCAACGTTGACGCCCGGACGCACCGACGGCACGTAGTCGCCTGACAGGCGCAGACATTCACCGGCGAAGAATTTGAAGATGTTACCGGCGCGGGTCACTTCACCGATGGCTTCAGGCAGGGTCTTGCCCTCTTCCCGGGCCAGCAGGGTGCCGAGCTCTTCACGACGGGCGAGGATTTCCGTGCCGACTTTATCCAGCGAATCGTGACGGGCCTGAATACCCGAAGTCGAATACGCCGGGAATGCCGCGCGGGCAGCGTCGATGGCGGCGTGAACCTGAGTCAGATCAGCCTTGGCGTAATCGCCGATGGTGTCGCTCAGTTCGGACGGGTTGATGTTGGCCGAGTAGTCGGCACCGGCAACCCATTCGCCGTTGATGTAGTTGTCGTAGCGTTTTGCAGTTGTCACAGGGGCAGCCCTCACATCTCAAAGCCTTCACGCAAAAAGCCGCTGATTGCTCAGCGGCCTCGCTTTTATCGGGTGTTACTGCGCACCTTGCTTGTCGATCAGCGCGGCGAGCATTTCGTACTCTTCACCGGTCAGATCGGTCAGCGGCGCCCGCACCGGGCCTGCGTCATAGCCGGCGATTTTCGCGCCTGCCTTGACGATGCTCACGGCATAACCGGCCTTGCGGTTACGGATATCCAGGTACGGCAGGAAGAAGTCGTCGATGATCTTGCCGACGGTGGCGTGATCTTCACGGGCGATCGCGTGGTAGAAGTCCATCGCGGTTTTCGGAATGAAGTTGAACACCGCCGAAGAGTAAACCGGTACGCCCAGCGCCTTGTAGGCGGCGGCATAGACTTCGGCGGTCGGCAGGCCACCCAGATAGCTGAAGCGATCACCGAGGCGGCGACGGATCGACACCATCAACTCGATATCGCCCAGACCGTCCTTGTACCCGATCAGATTCGGGCAGCGCTCGGCCAGACGTTCCAGCAGCGGCGCGGTCAGGCGGCAAACGTTGCGGTTGTAAACGACTACGCCGATGTTGACCGATTTGCACACGGCTTCAACGTGAGCGGCAACACCGTCCTGGCTCGCTTCGGTCAGGTAGTGCGGCAGCAGCAACAGACCTTTGGCGCCCAGACGCTCGGCTTCCTGAGCGTATTCGATGGCCTGACGGGTCGAACCACCGACACCGGCGAGGATCGGCACGCTGGTTTCACAGGTGTCGACGGCAGTCTTGATGATTTCCGAGTACTCGCTGGCAGCCAGGGAGAAGAACTCACCGGTGCCGCCGGCGGCGAACAAGGCTGAAGCGCCATACGGAGCCAGCCACTCCAGACGTTTGATGTAGCCGGCGCGGTTGAAATCGCCCTGCGCGTTGAAATCGGTCACCGGGAAAGACAGCAGGCCGGCAGAGAGGATGGACTTCAGTTCTTGTGGATTCATTATTCGAACACCCTGGTAGCAACGTTTTTTGTGATTGGTCCGTTCAGCCTTCGCTGAAGTTGTAGGTCATCGTACAACTTAAATAATAACCGTCAACTGCATTTCATCGTTGTGGGTGTTTTTTTGTCGGACAAAGCTGTTTAAGGCTTGGCAGAAATCGTCGCAAAAGCCCGTGTTTAAAGGGTTCTAGCGCGGAAATGTCTGGTCAAGATTCGTTTACTGAGCGTTGGAGAAACGCCGGGTAAGGTGCGACGACTGCCACGAAGGATCGTGGCGGACCTTCGAAGGAAACCGAAATGTTTGTGAATTATGCTGCACCGACCCTCGCGCAAATCGCCTCTTCTGCCTCTGCCCCCCTCACCCTTCAGCTATCCGCGCTACCCGATGTATTGATCGTACAAGTCCCGGACTCCAGCGATTTTCCGGCGAACTGGAGCGTCTACCCGATTCTCGGTGAAGACCCGGAAGAGCCGGAATGGGCAGGCGAGGAAGTGGACACTGGCACCTGGGACGATGCCGAGGACGAGATGGAAAAACTGACGGGGATCGAGTTGCAGTTGCCTAAAGAGGTGCTACGTCCGTACCTGAACAGAGAGGTTGAATTGCGCTACAAGTTTTGCGATGAGTCGAGTATGGAGCCGTTTTCGCAGGTGTTGAGGTTGCGGATCGAGGGCTGAACGAGGTCGTGCGGGAGCGATTACCGTTCGTCGGAACTGGTATTTCTTACAGGTGCCAGGCGATCACGGATTTGGCGTTAATGACGCAGGAGCTAACGAACCGGCTCCGACAGCGCATGCCGTCGCTTGCGCCCCTAAAACGGTTAGAAGAGATAACGAAAAGGAATTTACTCATGAATGCACAAGTAAAAGCTCGCAGCACCAGTACTCCGAGAAGCAGTTAAAGGAGTTCTTTATGTCGGGAAGTTGGAGGGAAAAGCTCACGGCGAAGTGACCTACGACAACTCAGCTGTCGGAGACGTAGTTACGCTGCACGTAGAAACTACTACCGGCAACAACTTCAAAGACCAAACCACATTGACTGCAGCGACGGTAGGAAAGCTACTGCTCTTCGCCATTCCCAAAGATGTTTTTTGAGAAAAAACTCGTTCCAGGTGCAACCGCCAGCCTTCGCTACAGCGTTACCCGCGCCAGTAATATTTCGGAGTCGCCAGTGCTGACAGTTCAACTCGAGCTTTAATTACCCGTCACCCCTGCGCCTGCGCCTCTTCATGTGCCTGGCGCAGTCTTTCGCGGCTGTTGGTCAGGTGCAGACGCATCGCCGCACGCGCCGCATCGGAATCCTGACGGGCAATCGCGTCGTAGATTTCTTCGTGTTCACGGCTCAGGCGCCCCATGTAGTGCTGTTGATCATCATGGGCCAGCCGCGCCGAGTTCAGCCGCGTACGCGGAATGATGCTGGTGCCCAGGTGGGTCATGATGTCGGTGAAATAGCGGTTGCCGGTGGACAGCGCGATTTCCAGGTGAAAAGCAAAGTCCGACGCCACAGCATCGCTGGCGTGGGCTGCACTTTCGTTGAGCGCATCGAGCGCGGCGCGCATGGTCGCCAGTTGCTCGGGGCTGCGACGTTGCGCGGCAAGGCCGGCAGATTCCACTTCGAGGCTGATACGTAACTCGAGAATGGCCAGCACATCACGCAGGGTGACGACAGTGGCCGGGTCGATACGAAAACCACTCGGGCTCGGCGTGTCGAGTACGAAGGTGCCGATGCCGTGGCGGGTTTCCACCTGGCCAGCAGCCTGCAAACGGGAAATCGCCTCGCGCACCACGGTGCGGCTGACGCCATGGGCTTCCATGATTGCCGACTCGGTAGGCAGTTTGTCACCGCGTTTGAGCAGGCCATCGCGGATCTGCTCGCTCAGCACCGTCACCAGTTCCTGGGCCAGGCTGCGGCGCTTGCGTGGGAGACGCGGGGTGTCGATCAGGTTTTCCATGGTGTGCATCTTGTCTCGAAAATTCGGCTTGTGGGCATCATAGCTCAAGCGGGTTGTACGATCACTTTCCGGTTTACATCGCTTTATGTAGGAGTGAGCCTGCTCGCGATGACGTCCGCACATTCAGCATCAATGTGACTGACCCAACGCTATCGCGAGCAGGCTCACTCCTGCAGGGGTTTAGCGGTGATCAGGCAGTCACGGTTTGCTCAACCAAATGCCCGCTGTCGATCCGCACGTGCCGTGGATGGAAACGTTTCAAGCTGCTGCGATGGCCGACACTGACAATGCTCAGCCCCGGCAACTGGTCAATCAGCGCCTGATACAGCGTCGCTTCATCTTCCTCATCCATCGCCGACGTCGCTTCATCCATGTACAGCCACTGCGGTGCGTAAAGCAGCGCACGGGCGAAGGCCAAACGTTGCTGCTCGCCCGGCGAGAGCATGCGTTGCCAGTGATTGGCCTCGTCCAGCCGCGCGACCAGATGCGGCAGACGGCAGGTTTCCAGCACTTGTGCATAACGTTCCGGCGCGTAGGTGTCGCCCGGTTGTGGATAACTCAACGCCTCGCGCAGCGTGCCGATCGGCAGATACGGCTTTTGCGGCAAGAACAGATACCGCGCTGCCGGCAAACGAATGTTGCCGTGGCCCGCAGGCCACAAATGGCCCATCGCCCGCAGCAAGGTCGACTTGCCGCTGCCAGATCGCCCGCTGAGCATCACCCGCTCACCCGGTTCGACGGTCATGTCTGCGCTGGTCAGCAGATGACGGCCATCGGCCAGATCCAGCCCCAGTTTGTGCACCTTCAATTCACTGCCCTGATTCTGCACATCGATGGCCGGCACGCGTTGCTCGTTGTCGGTCATGGCCTGGCGGAAACTCAGCAGACGATCACAGGTAGCGCGCCACGCAGCAAGGCTCTGATAAGCACTGATAAACCAGCTGAAACTCTCTTGAACGTTGCCGAATGCCGAGCTGATCTGCATCAGTTCGCCGAGTTCGATCTTGCCGGCAAGGTAACGCGGCGAAGCCACGATGAACGGGAAGATGATCGCTGCCTGGCTGTAACCGGCGGTGAAGAACGTCAGGCGCTTGGACACTTTCATGATGTCCCAGAAGTTGTGCCAGACATTGCCGAAGCGGGCGCTCAGACGACGATTTTCGTTCGGCTCTCCGTTGTACAACGCGATGCTTTCGGCATTCTCGCGAATCCGCACCATGGAAAAACGCAGGTCAGCTTCGAAACGTTGTTGTTGGTTGTTCAGTCCGATCAAGCGACGACCAATCAAATGCGTCAGCCAGCTGCCCACCACCGCATACACCAGCACACACCAGAACATGTAGCCGGGAATGGTGACGCCATAGATTTCGATGCTACCCGACACGCCCCACAAAATGATCGAGAACGACACCAGACTGACGATATTGCGCAGCAGGCCGATACCCAGTTCGAGGGTGTTGGAGGTGAAGTTGTTGAGGTCCTCGGAAATACGCTGGTCCGGGTTATCGGTGTAACCGCCCTGCTCCAACTGGTAGTAATTCTTGTCGGCAAGCCAACGCGAGAAATGCTTTTCAGTGAGCCAGGCCCGCCAGCGAATCGTCAGCATCTGCGTCAGATAGAGCCTGTACACCGCACCGATAATCGCCACGGCCGCAATGCCGCAAAAATACAGAATCAAGCGCCAGAACGCCGCTTCGTCCTTCTTTTGCAGGGCGTTGTAGAAATCCTTGTACCAGGTGTTGAACCACACCGAGATGCCCACACTGAGCAACGACAGGGCGATCACCGCAATCAGCAGCGTCCAGGCCTTGCCCTTCTCTTCACTGCGCCAGTACGGCGTGATGATCGCCCACACCTTGCGAAAAAACTGCCCGCGCACAGCATCGTTGACCGCGGAATATTCAGCGTTCTGATTCATGGATAAGGCTCGATATAGAAAAGAACAGACACGCACCGATCATAGATGATCGGTGCGTTTTATCGCGAGCGCTGGCGATAGTCGTTCAGCGCAGGTTCAGCGACGAACCGGGCGCTTCTGCAGTTTGCGCTGCAGGGTACGGCGGTGCATGCCCAGAGCGCGGGCAGTGGCGGAGATGTTGCCTTCGTGCTCGGTGAGCACGCGCTGGATGTGCTCCCACTGCAAGCGGTCAACCGACATCGGGTTTTCCGGCACCAGACTGTCGAGGTCGGCGTGCTCGGACAACAACGCGGCCAGCACGTCGTCGGCATCGGCCGGTTTGCACAGGTAATTGCAGGCGCCGCGCTTGATCGCTTCGACCGCGGTGGCAATGCTCGAATAACCGGTAAGGATCACCACGCGCATTTCCGGGTCCAGCTCCAGCAGCTTGGGCAGCAGCACCAGACCGGAGTCGCCGTCCATTTTCAGGTCGAGCGCAGCGTAATCAGGCAGATCGGCCTGGGCAATGGTCAGGCCTTCTTCGGCCGAGCCGGCAGTACTGACGCGAAAGCCACGACGAGCCATCGCGCGGGCCATCACTCGGGTAAACGTTGCGTCGTCGTCGACCAGCAGCAAATGCGGCAGTTCTTCGCCTTCGACTTGGATTTCGTCACTCATGTTGGTCTCCTCGGGCGCCGTGGGGCAGGCGCAGCTCGGTGAGCGTGCCGCCTTCCTCATGACTATAGAGTTTCACTGAGCCGCCGGCGCGTGTCACGCTGGCCTTGCTCAAAAACAGGCCCAGGCCGAAACCTTTGCCCTTGGTGGTAAAAAACGGTTTGCCGATCTGTTCGGCGATGGCCAGCGGCACACCGGCGCCGTGGTCACGAATGCTGATGGTCAGGTTCTCGAGGTCCCAGTCCAGAGTCACTTTGAGATTTTCCGGGCAGGCATCGGCGGCGTTGTTGAGCAGATTCAACAGCGCCTGAGTCAGATCCGGCGGCGGCGCCATGCGCGGCACGGTGCCCTGGCCGAGGCGGTGGAAGCGATAACTGGCCTCCGGACGCATCAGGTGCCAGCGGTTCAGCGCTTCGTCGAGCCAGTCGGTGACGTCCTGCATCTCGACGGCCAAGCGACGATTGGCTTCGGCGGCACGCACCAGTTGTTGCAAGGTTTCCTTGCAGAGTTTGACCTGATCCTGCAGCACCTTCAGATCATCCTGCAGCATGGGGTCGGGATGATCCTGCTGCATCTCCTTGAGCAACACGCTCATGGTCGCCAGCGGTGTGCCAAGTTCATGGGCGGCGCCAGCGGCCTGGGTGGCGACGGCGAGCAATTGCTGATCGCGCAGGCCTTCTTCACGGCGGATCGCACGCAATTCTTCCTGACGGCGCAGCTCTTCAGCCATGCGCGCGGCGAAGAAGGTGATCACCGCCGCTGCCAGTGCAAAGCTCAGCCACATGCCGTAGATCTGCAAGTTCTCGCGGGCCACTGGCAGGGTTTCCAGCGGATAGAAACGCGTCAGCATCACGGTGTACAGCGCCAGCGCGATGCCGGAGAGAATCACCGAATAGCGCCATGGCAGCGTCACCGCAGCGATGGTCAGCGGCACCAGATAATAGGAAACAAAGGGGTTGGTCGAACCACCGGAGAAGTACAGCAGCGCACTGTGGATCACCAGATCACAGGCCAGTTGCAGCGCATATTCAAGCTCGGTGACCGGCCACGAAGTACGCAGACGCACGGCGGTGAACACGCAAAGCAGCGTCGAGCAGCCGAGGGTCATCGCCAGTTGCACCCACGGCAACGGCAACAATTGCAGCCAGTAGGCCAGGCCTACGGAGCCAGCCTGCGCGGCGAGCACCAGGGTGCGGATGAAAGTCAGCCGCCAGAGGTTCTGGCGAGTGGCGGAAGTCAGTTGTACGGGGGCGAGCATGAGCTCTCCTGATGAGCGCTCCAGGCGGATCGCACGGAGTATAACCAACGCGCGGCCTTGAGAGGCGAAAGTGCGGCAAACGACCACATGGCGAAAACATCTTCGGCGGCTATAAGGGCCTCTTCGCGAGCAGGCTCGCTCCCACCTTTGAAATGCATTCCCCTGTGGGAGGGAGCCTGCTCGCGATTGGCTGCGCAGCAGCCCCGGCCATCTGTATAGAAGTTGTAACTGGGCGAACCGGATCATAAAAGCTAGAGTCTGATGGTTTCACGCAGGCCCCCGAACCATCACCTGCGCCCTCATCAAGGAGCTTTCATGCACACATTTCGCCGCAGCGCCGCCCTTCTCGCCCTGACCGTCGGCAGCGTCGCCAGCCTTCCGGCCCTGGCCGCCGATGAGCTGCACTACAACCAGATTTCCCTGCGCGCCGAAGTCAGCACGGAAGTCGCCCGCGACCTGATGATCGTCACCCTCTACACCGAAGAGCAAAACACCGACCCGGCGAAACTCGCCGCAGACGTCAGCACCACCATGAACAAGGCCTTGGCCCAGGCCAAGCAAGTCAAAGACATCACTCTGCGCCAAGGCAGCCGCAACAGCTACCCGATCTACGACACCAAAGGCCAGAAGATCACCGGCTGGCGTGAACGCGCCGAACTGCGCCTGGAAAGCGCCGACTTCGCCGCCCTGTCCAAACTCACCGGCGAACTGCTGGGCGACCTGAAAATGGGCGGCATGGACTTCGCCATCGCCGACCCGACCCGCAAATCCAGTGAAGACCAGTTGCTCAAAGAAGCAGTGACCGCCTTCAAGGCCCGCGCCCAACTGGCCACCGACGCACTGGGCGGCAAGGGCTACAAAATCGTCAACCTGAACCTCAACAGCAACGGTTATCCGCAGCCGTACCTGCGCGCACCGATGATGATGAAAGCGGCGGCCATGGATTCCGCGCCGGTTACGCCGGAAGTTGAAGCGGGTACGAGCCAAGTCAGCATGACCGCTGATGGTTCGATTGAAGTGTTGATGCAGTGATTTGATGTGGGCTGAATAAAAAGCCGCCGATCGGTGAATGATTGGCGGTTTTTTTGTGCCCACAAATTTTGTGTTGAATGTTCCGTCGCCATCGCGAGCAGGCTCACTCCTACAATTTGGAATGCATTCCCCTGTAGGAGTGAGCCTGCTCGCGATGAACGATAACGCGGTCTCAGGTCTGCGGATCAACCCGATCCAGCGCCCGATTCACCGCCAACTCGGCCAGCATAATGATCTGCTGAATCGCCAACGCCGTATTACGCTCGGGCCGGCCCAACTGATCGGCAAAGTTACCGATAAGGGTGTTCGCCGACGCCAGTGATTCACAGGCATGCGCCAGCAGGCTTTCGGTGTCGATGTTTGGCTGGATCAGGAACATCGTGCTGGGTTGGCGAGGCTTGATAGGTTCGGGGCTGAGGTAGAAATCCAGGGCGCGTTTGATGGCTTCGCGGGTTTTGATCTGGTCGTCGGCGCGGATGGCGTCTTCGAGTGGGGATGTGGATTCGAGTGGTGGATCGGGGACAATTTTATCTTTCATGAAAATCTGCTCGTCATTCGAGCCACCCTCAGCCATTTCTCACGTGGCAAAGGGTGGCAGCTATGTGCGGAGTGAGAAACCGGTGAGCAGAAAACCGGCCAGACCGAAGTCTGCCCGCACACAGCCGCCATAAGGCATTGCGACAGCAAATAAGCCGGCCGCAATTATGGTCTTACTGGTGCTAGTTTCAAGCTCGGCGGGTTCTCACACCCGATCACTGAACATTCAGCGACACCCAGAGCCTAGAGAGCCGACGTCCGACGGACAACCTGAAAACCTTGTGGGAAGGTTCTGGTTATCTGACACAGATTTAAACAGCCAAAAGCCAACCCTCACCCTAGCCCTCTCCCAGAGGGAGAGGGGACTGACCGTGGTGTTTGGGACAGATACGCCGACTTGAAATACCGAGTCGAATCCAGATTCTGAAACAGATCAAAAGCCCCTCACCCTAGCCCTCTCCCAGAGGGAGAGGGGACTGACCGTGGTGTTTGGAAGAGTTACGCCGACGTGCAATACCGCGTTGAACTCAGATTTTGAAAAGCCCACAAATCGGCTCCCTCTCCTTAGGGAGAGGGCTGGGGTGAGGGGCGAATCCACCAAAAAACCAAAGCCGACCACCCGCTCTTCACCACTCAATAGGCCGAGTGTCAGCTCGCCTGCTCTTGATCTTGATCCACGGGCGACGTCGGAAGGCTGAGTGGAGGGATTGATCCGGGCGTGGGAGCGCAGCGACCGTTTGGCGCAGCCAAACACAGCGGGAGTAGGTGCAGCGAAGCAAACCGGAGACGCTGCGCCCGGATCGATCCCGCAGCGAAGGAACCCCGAGCCCCAGCGAGCGGGCCGCACGCAGGAGCAAGCCTTTTTGGTTACTTTTTCGGCGTCTGGAAAAAGTGACCCGCCGTAAGGGCGGAACCCTAAGCAGCCCTAACCGCAGCAACGGATATGTACCCAATAAAAAAACGCCCAGATATACCGAGATAGACACTCCCCCGAGAAAAACGATATTTCCGATACCCCGCTATTCCCCGCTAACCTCAACCAACAACCACCTCCAATCTCCCCGGGGACTCCATGCCAAGATTCACCCTAAAACCGCTCTTGATCTCCCTGGCCCTGGCCACAACCGCCCCACTGGCAAACGCCGCCACAACCCTGGTCTACTGCTCCGAAGCCAGCCCGGCAGGCTTCGACCCCAGCCAATACACCAGCGGCACCGACTTCGACGCCTCCGCCGAAACCGTCTTCAACCGCCTGACCCAATTCAAACGCGGCGGCACCGACATCGAACCCGGCCTGGCAACAAAATGGGACATATCCAACGATGGCCTGCAATACACCTTCCACCTGCGCCAAAACGTAAAATTCCACACCACCGACTACTTCAAACCGACCCGCGACTTCAACGCCGACGACGTGCTGTTCACCTTCCAGCGCCTCCTCGACCCGGACAACGCCTTCCGCAAGGCCTACCCCGCCGAGTCCCCCTACTTCACCGACATGGGCCTGAACACCACAATCAAATCGGTAGAAAAACTCGACGACCAGACCGTGCGCTTCAACCTCAACAACGTCGACGCCGCGTTCGTGCAAAACCTCGCCATGAGCTTCGCCTCGGTGCAATCAGCTGAATACGCCGCGCAACTGTTGAAGGAAGGCAAAGCCGCCGACCTCAACCAGAAGCCGATCGGCACCGGCCCGTTCGTGTTCAAGCGCTACCAAAAGGATTCGCAAATCCGCTACGCCGCCAACACGGCCTACTGGAAACCCGAAGACGTGCAGATCGATAACCTGATTTTCTCGATCACTCCCGACGCCGCCGTGCGCCTGCAGAAGCTCAAGGCCGGCGAATGCCAGGTCAGCGGCTACCCGCGCCCGGCCGACATCGAAGTGATGGAAAAAGACCCGAACCTGCGTGTGCTCAAGCAGGCCGGTTTCAACCTCGGTTTCCTCGCCTACAACACCACCCACGCCCCTCTCGACCAGCTCAAGGTTCGACAGGCGCTGGACATGGCCATCGACAAACCGGCAATCATCAAAGCCGTTTACCAAAGCGCCGGCCAGTTGGCCCAAAACGCTTTGCCGCCAGCGCAATGGTCGTATGACACGAACATCAAGGACGCCCCCTACGACCCGATAAAAGCGCGGGTGCTACTGAAAGAAGCAGGGGTTGCGCCGGGTACAACCATCAACCTCTGGGCAATGACAGTGCAACGCGCCTCAAACCCGAATGCGCGGATGTCGGCACAGATGATCCAGCAGGATTGGGAGAAAATCGGCATCAAGGCCAACATCGTCAGCTATGAATGGGGCGAGTACATCAAACGCGCGAAAAATGGCGAACACGACGCCATGATTTATGGTTGGACAGGTGACAACGGTGACCCGGACAACTGGCTGGGCGTGCTCTACAGCTGCGCGGCGGTAAAAGGCAGCAACTACGCCAAATGGTGCGATCCGGCCTACGACAACCTGGTGCAACAGGCCAAGTTGGCCACCGACAAAGATCAACGGGTAAAACTCTATCAACAGGCGCAACTGATCCTTAAACAGCAAGTGCCGATCACGCCGATTGCCAACTCCACGGTGTTCCAACCGCTGCGCAAGGAAGTCACTGACTTCCGGATCAGCCCGTTCGGTCTAACCCCCTTCTATGGCGTGGGTATAAATAAGTAACACCAAGCCCCAAGGCGGCGCGCACAACGTGACCAACGCACCGTTTTGGGGCTTCATTTGCACCGTAAAAACCGCCCGCAAACGGTCAAATGCGTCAGAAGTTATACAGATGCGACATTAAGGTACGTTCGTGCCACGCTTTGAGGCCGGCAGTCACTCTGGATCTTGCAATGGGTATGGCCCCTGCATAAGTATCCGCAGGCACGACTCACGAGGTCGTACCTCACAACTAAAAAATGACAACAAATCATGAGGCCAACATGCTTAAACACGCGGTCATTCCGTTTTTAGTCGGCGCAGGCTTGTTAGCCTCCGCACCTTTCGCATCCGCTGCGACTAACCTGGTGTTCTGCTCCGAAGGCAGCCCGGCCGGTTTCGACCCAGGCCAGTACACCACCGGAACCGACTTCGACGCCTCAGCCGAAACCATGTTCAACCGTCTGACCCAGTTCGAGCGCGGCGGCACCGCTGTGATTCCTGGTCTGGCGACCAAGTGGGACATTTCCGATGACGGCCTGACGTACACCTTCCACCTGCGCGAAGGCGTCAAATTCCACACCACCCCGTATTTCAAGCCGACTCGTGAGTTCAACGCCGACGACGTGCTGTTCACCTTCAATCGCATGATTAACAAGGATGACCCGTTCCGTAAGGCGTACCCGACCGAATTCCCGTACTTCACCGACATGGGGATGGACACCAACATCACCAAGATCGATAAAGTCGACGACCACACCGTCAAGTTCACTCTGAAAGAAGTTGATGCCGCGTTCATCCAGAACATGGCGATGAGCTTCGCCTCGGTACAGTCCGCCGAGTACGCTGCCCAGCTGCTCAAGGAAGGCAAGGCTGCCGACATCAACCAGAAGCCGATCGGCACTGGTCCGTTCGTGTTCAAGAGCTACCAGAAAGATTCCAACATCCGTTACACCGGCAACAAAGACTACTGGAAGCCTGAAGACGTGAAGATCGACAACCTGATCTTCGCGATCACCACCGACCCGTCGGTGCGTATTCAGAAGCTGAAAAAGAACGAGTGCCAGGTCACCCTGTTCCCGCGTCCGGCCGACCTGAAAGCGCTGAAAGAAGACAAGACCCTGAAGATGCCTGACCAGGCTGGTTTCAACCTGGGTTACATCGCCTACAACGTGATGGACAAGGTCAAGGGCAGCAACGAGGCCAACCCGCTGGCAGACCTGCGCGTACGTCAGGCGCTGGACATGGCAGTGAACAAGCCGCAGATCATCGATTCGGTTTACCAGGGCGCAGGCCAACTGGCGGTCAACGCCATGCCGCCGACCCAATGGTCTTACGACACCACCATCAAAGATGCCAAGTACGATCCTGAGAAAGCCAAACAGCTGCTCAAGGAAGCCGGCGTCAAGGAAGGGACCGAGATCGTGCTGTGGGCGATGCCGGTGCAGCGTCCGTACAACCCCAACGCCAAACTGATGGCCGAAATGCTCCAGTCCGACTGGGCCAAGATCGGCTTGAAAGTGAAGATCACCAGCTACGAGTGGGGCGAGTACATCAAGCGCTCCAAAGGTGGCGAGAACCAGGCCATGATCATTGGCTGGAGCGGTGACAATGGTGATCCGGACAACTGGCTGAACGTGCTGTTCGGTTGCGACTCGCTCAGCGGCAACAACTTCTCCAAGTGGTGCGACAAGAAGTTCGACGGCCTCGTCAAAGAAGCCAAGCGCACGACCGATCAGGGCAAGCGCACCGAACTGTACAAACAGGCGCAACACGTCCTCAAAGATGCAGTTCCAATGACACCTATCGCTCACTCGACGGTGTACCAACCCATGCGCGCCAACGTGCAGGACTTCAAGATCAGCCCATTCGGCTTGAACTCCTTCTACGGCGTCAGCGTCAGCAAATAAGGCACTGCAACGGCGACGTTTTTGACGTCGCCGTTGTTTTACCTGCCGGGAAGTTAGGAAATTGCCTACAGCCAATTCCGCTGCGGATTACCACAGTGGTATAGGACGCGTCGCCTTTTCCTACGAGCTTTAAGGCATTTACGCATTTACTGCCAGGACCGCGGCCCCTACCGTCGGGTACTGACCAGTTTCTGCGTGGGCCACCGGTTTGCCGTACGTACTGGTTTGAGCTCGATGCAGCCAAACGTCTCAGGATGGGACGGCGGCGCATTGAACAACACTAAAAAAGAGGGAGCGTCATGCGCCATACCTTGATTTTTTCCGCATTGCTGGGCGCCGGCCTGATGGCCGCCGCGTCCACCAGTTTCGCCGCCAGCAAAAGTCTGGTGTTCTGCTCTGAAGGCAGCCCGGCGGGTTTCGATACCGCGCAGTACACGACAGCGACCGATAACGACGCCGCCGAACCGATCTACAACCGTCTGGTCGAGTTCGAAAAAGGCGCGACCAATGTCGTCCCGGGCCTGGCAACCACGTGGGATATTTCCGAGGATGGCCTGAAATACACCTTTCACTTACGTGAAGGTGTGAAGTTTCATACAACGCCGTACTTCAAACCGACCCGCGACTTTAACGCCGATGACGTGTTGTTCACGTTTAATCGCATGCTGGATGCACAGCAGCCCTTCCGTAAGGCTTATCCAACCGAGTTCCCGTACTTCAACGGGATGAGCCTGAACAAGAACATCGCCAAGGTCGAAAAGACCGGGCCGCTGACCGTGGAGTTCACGCTCAACAGCGTCGACGCCGCGTTCATTCAGAACATCGCCATGAGCTTCGCCGCCATCCTGTCCGCCGAATACGCCGACAAACTGCTGGCCGAAGGCAAGCCGAGCGACATCAACCAGAAACCGATCGGCACCGGGCCGTTCGTGTTCAAGAGTTATCAGAAAGACTCGAACATTCGTTACACCGGTAATAAACATTACTGGGATCCGAGCCGGGTCAAACTCGACAACCTGATCTTCGCGATCAACACCGACGCCTCGGTGCGCGTGCAGAAGCTCAAGGCCGGCGAATGCCAGATCACCCTGCATCCGCGCCCTGCCGATGTTGAAGCGCTGAAGGCCGACCCGAAACTGCAACTGATCTCCAAGCCGGGTTTCAACCTCGGCTACATCGCCTATAACGTGCGCCACAAACCCTTCGACCAGCTCGAAGTGCGTCAGGCGCTGGACATGGCGGTAAATAAACAAGGGATTCTCGACGCTGTTTATCAAGGCGCCGGTCAACTGGCCGTCAACGCCATGCCACCGACCCAATGGTCCTACGACGACAGCATCAAAGACGCCGCCTACAACCCGGAAAAAGCCAAAGAGCTGCTCAAGGCTGCCGGTGTCAAAGAAGGCACCGAAATCACCCTGTGGGCGATGCCGGTGCAGCGTCCGTACAACCCCAACGCCAAACTGATGGCCGAAATGCTCCAGGCTGACTGGGCCAAGATCGGTCTGAAAGTAAAAATCGTCAGCTACGAATGGGGCGAGTACATCAAGCGCACCAAGAACGGCGAGCACGACATCAGTCTGATCGGCTGGACCGGTGACAACGGCGATCCGGACAACTGGCTCGGCACGCTGTACAGCTGCGATGCCATCGGCGGCAACAACTACTCCATGTGGTGCGATCCGGCTTACGACAAGCTGATCAAACAGGCCAAGGTCGTCACTGACCGCGACCAGCGCACCGTGCTCTACAAACAGGCTCAGCAATTGCTTAAACAACAAGTGCCGATCACGCCTGTCGCCCACTCGACGGTCAACCAACCGTTAAGCGCCAGGATCGAAGGGTTCAAAGTCAGCCCGTTCGGTCGCAACGTGTTCTCGGGTGTCGGTATCGATTAAACCAGACGAATAGCCGCAACGCTGGGGGGCGCTGTCTAGCCCCTCACGCAAGCGCTTTGCCGAAATTCGCCAATCCGGCCTTTTGCAAACGTTTGCGATGTGTGAATGAGTTCTAAACCAATAACCGGCATACCAAAAAAAGCCGGCATAAAAAGAAAGTAAAGGAGCTTCACCCATGAAACTGAGCAGCACCGCGATACTGGCCTTGGCCATCAGCAGCATCACCGCCACGGCTTATGCGGAAACCCAAAGCCAGGCGTTCACTCCGGTGTCCGTCAACGAGAAAAGTGCCCAGGCCGAAGCCACTGGCTTCCTCGAAGGTCAATCGATCAGCGGTTCGACCCGTAACTGGTACGCCAACGAGCAACTCAAGCGCGGCGGCAAGTTCGCCTATCGCAAGAACGGCCAATCGACCGAAACCGACCGCCGTATCAACTGGGTGCAAGGCACGATCATCAAGTACAACTCGGGCTTCACCGAAGGTACTGTCGGTTTCAGCACCGAAGTGGCTGCGTACAACGCCATTGCGCTGGAGCGTGATCGCGAGAACCTCGCTTCCAACAACGGCGGCGCACCGGGCACCCGTCCAGGCGCGGGCAACAACCGTACCCTGACCCGTGAAGGCGGTGACGCCGTCGGTCAATGGAGCAAACTGGGCCTGGCCAACGTCAAGGCGCGCATATCCAACACCACTCTGACCGCCGGCCGCATGAACTTCAGCAGCCCGCAGGTCGATGTGATCGGCAACCGTCCGCTGCCATCGAGCTTCGAAGGTATCGCGATCCACAGCGAAGAACTGAACAACCTGTCCTTCGACCTGGCCACCTTCGACCGCGTTTCGCCACGTACCGAAGAAAGCCTCAGCAAGTTCCGCTCCGAATACGGCAGCATCGACGCTGAAGCCGACCACGTGAACACCGCCGGTATCTCGTACCAGCCGTTCGCCAGTCTGACCACCAGCCTGTGGGGCACTCAGGCTGAAGACCTGTGGAACCAGTACTACTTCGGCGCTACCCACGTACTGGGTGACAGCTCCGTACTGAGCCTGACCACCGGCCTGAACTACTACAAGACTGTCGACGAAGGCAAAAAGCTGCTGGGCGACATCGACAACGACACCTACTCTCTGTCGTTCGGCCTGACTCACCTGGCGCACACCCTGACCTTCTCGTATCAGGAAGTGAACGGTAACGAGTACTTCGACTACCTGCACGAAACCAACGGTATCTACCTGGCCAACTCCCTGCTCTCGGACTTCAACGGCCCGAACGAGAAATCCTTCCAGATTTCCTACGGCATCAACATGGCCGAATACGGCGTACCGGGCCTGAAGTTCAACATCTACCAGGCACGCGGCTGGGGCATCGACGGCACTCACTACAAGGGTGGCGGCTACGATGGCGTGCAGGCGATGGACGGCGAGCACCACTATGAATACGGCGTCGGCGCGACCTATGCCGTACAGAGCGGGCCACTCAAAGCCACCACGATTCGCGGCACCTACACCGCTCACCGCGCCAGCGAAAACCAGGCTGACGGCAGCATCAACGAGTTCCGTCTCGTGACCACGATTCCATTCAACATCCTGTAAAAAACGCCAGCCGACGGCTGACTCATGATGAGTCGGCCGTTCGGTTTTTGTCTTCAACCGATTGCAGAGGGTTATCGATGAAAATGCTTCCCCTACGTGCGGCCATCGCGGCTGCGTTGTTGAGCGCCGCCATCGGCGTCTCGGCCAAACCCTTGGTGGTCTGCACCGAAGCCAGTCCGGAAGGCTTCGATATGGTCCAGTACACAACTGCAGTCACGGCGGACGCTGTGGCCGAAACCATCTTCAACCGCCTGGTGGACTTCAAGCCCGGCACCACGGAAATCGTTCCGGCCCTGGCAGACACCTGGGAAATCAGTGAAGACGGCCTGACCTACACGTTCCACCTGCGCCAAGGTGTCAAGTTTCACACCACCGAATACTTCAAGCCGACCCGCGACATGAACGCCGACGACGTGGTCTGGAGCTTCCAGCGTCAGCTGGACCCGAATCACCCGTGGCACAAGCTGTCGAGCGTGGGCTTCCCGTACTTTGAAAGCATGGGCTTCAAAGAACTGCTCAAAAGCGTCGAAAAAATCGACGACCACACGGTCAAGTTCACCCTGACCCGCCGCGAAGCGCCATTCCTGGCCGACGTCGCGATGCCGTTCACCGCCATCTACTCCGCCGAATACGCTGATCAGTTGCTCAAGGCCAACAAGACCGGCGACCTGAACAACAAACCGGTCGGCACCGGCCCGTTCATCTTCCAGCGCTATGCCAAAGACGCCCAGGTACGCTTCAAGGCCAACCCGGAATATTTCCGTGGCAAGCCGCCGGCCGATGCGCTGATCCTGGCGATCGCCACCGACAACAACGTGCGCCTGCAGAAGCTCAAGGCCAACGAGTGCCAGATCGCGCTGTATCCGAAACCGGACGACATCCCGAGCATCAAGAAAGACGACAAGCTCAAGGTCGAAGAGCTGAACGCGATGACCGTCTCGTACATCGCCATGAACACTCAGCACAAATACATGAGCGACGTGCGCGTGCGTAAGGCGATCGATATCGCCTTCGACAAAGCGGCTTACGTCAACGCGCTGTTTGGCCCGGGCAATGCGACCGTTGCGGTCAACCCGTACCCGGACACGCTGCTGGGCTACAACCACGACCTGAAGAACCCTCCACGTGACCTCGACAAGGCTCGCGCCCTGCTCAAGGAAGCCGGGGTTCCGGACGGCACCGTGTTTACCCTGTTTACCCGCAACGGCGGCGGCCCGACCAACCCCAACCCGATGCTCGGCGCGCAAATGATGCAGGCTGACCTGGCGAAAGTCGGGATCAAGATCGACATCCGCGTGATGGAATGGGGCGAAATGCTAAAACGCGCCAAGGCCGGCGAGCACGACATGGTCTCGGCCGGATGGGCGGGCGACAACGGCGACCCGGATAACTTCCTGACGCCTATGCTCAGTTGCGAAGCTGCCAAGAACGGCGAAAACTACGCACGCTGGTGCAACGAGAAATTCCAGGCACTGCTCGACGAAGCACGGGCTAAAGTAGATCCGGCCGAACGCGCGAAACTCTATGAGCAGGCTCAGGTCCTGTTTAATCAGGATCAACCGTGGATCAGCATGGCCCACACCCGGATGTTTACCGCAATGCGTAACAACGTAGAGGGCTATCACATCAGCCCTCTCACCACTAATAACTTCGCCACCACCCAGGTGAAGTAGATAAGAAACTCCCGGCGTCCCTGACCCCAGGGACGCCGGGCACGCCTAACCGGCTGATGAGGTACCACACACGATGTTTAGTTTTATTGCCCGCCGACTGGGGTTGTTGATCCCCACGTTTTTCGGCATCACCTTGCTGACTTTCGCGTTGATTCGCATGATTCCGGGCGACCCCGTGGAAGTGATGATGGGCGAACGTCGGGTCGACCCCGAAATGCACGCTCAGGCAATGGAACGCCTAGGTCTGAACAAGCCGCTGTATGCCCAGTATCTGGACTACATCGGCAAACTGGCTCAAGGCGATCTCGGCGAATCCCTGCGTACCCGTGAGAGCGTATGGACCGAGTTCACCTCCCTCTTCCCGGCGACCCTGGAACTGTCCATGGCCGCCCTGCTGTTCGCCGGCATTCTGGGCCTCTTGGCCGGGGTGATCGCGGCACTCAAGCGAGGATCATTGTTCGACCACGGGGTGATGGGCATCTCCCTCGCGGGTTATTCGATGCCGATCTTCTGGTGGGGTCTGATCCTGATCATGTTCTTCTCGGTGAGCCTCGGCTGGACGCCGGTTTCCGGGCGGATCGACCTGCTCTACGACATCGAGCCGCGCACCGGTTTCATGCTGATCGATACGCTGCTGGCCGATGACGTCGGGGCGTTCTTCGATGCCCTGCATCACCTGATCCTGCCGGCCATCGTCCTCGGCACCATTCCGCTGGCGGTGATCGCGCGGATGACCCGTTCGTCGATGCTCGAAGTACTGCGCGAAGACTACATCCGCACCGCCAAGGCCAAAGGCCTGTCGCCATCGCGCGTGGTGTTCGTCCACGGTCTGCGTAACGCACTGATTCCGGTACTGACCGTGGTCGGCCTGCAAGTCGGCACCCTGCTGGCCGGTGCCGTACTGACTGAAACCATCTTCTCCTGGCCCGGCATCGGTAAATGGCTGATCGAAGCCATCGGCGCCCGGGACTACCCGGTTGTGCAAAACGGCATCCTGTTAATCGCCTGCCTGGTGATTCTGGTCAACTTCGTAGTGGACATCCTCTACGGCTTTGCCAACCCACGCATCCGTCATCAGCGCTGAGGTCCATACCATGAGCACTCCAACATCCTCAGTAGCCACATCCGCCGCAAACGCGGATCAAAGCCTGCTGTACCCGTCGCCGTACAAAGAATTCTGGCAAGCCTTCTCCAAGAACAAAGGCGCGGTTGCCGGCTTGCTGTTCATGTCGCTGGTGATTTTCTGCGCACTCTTCGCGCCGTGGGTCGCCCCGCACAACCCGAGCGAGCAATACCGCGACTTCCTGCTGACGCCGCCGGCGTGGCTGGAAGGCGGGCAGATGCAATTCCTGCTCGGCACCGATGAACTGGGTCGTGACCTGCTGTCGCGTCTGATCCAGGGCTCGCGCCTGTCGCTGCTGATTGGCTTGTCGTCGGTCGTCATGTCGCTGATTCCGGGGATCCTCCTCGGTCTGTTCGCCGGGTTCTTCCCGAAGATGATCGGCCCGACCATCATGCGTCTGATGGACATCATGCTGGCCCTGCCATCGCTGCTGCTGGCTGTGGCGATTGTCGCCATCCTCGGCCCTGGCCTGATCAACACCGTGATCGCCATTGCTGTGGTGTCTTTGCCGTCCTACGTGCGTCTGACCCGAGCCGCCGTGATGGGCGAACTGAACCGCGACTACGTGACCGCCGCGCGCCTGGCCGGTGCCGGTCTGCCACGCTTGATGTTCATCACCGTGCTGCCGAACTGCATGGCGCCGCTGATCGTGCAGGCGACTCTGAGCTTCTCGTCGGCAATTCTCGACGCCGCCGCACTGGGCTTCCTCGGCCTAGGCGTACAACCGCCAACCCCTGAGTGGGGCACCATGCTGGCCTCGGCCCGCGACTACATCGAACGCGCCTGGTGGGTAGTCAGTCTGCCTGGTTTGACCATTTTGCTCAGCGTGCTGGCAATCAACTTGATGGGCGACGGTCTGCGCGATGCGCTGGACCCGAAACTCAAGAACGCCGCCTGAGGAGATTCCCATGTCACTGCTAGAAATCAAGAATCTCAACGTTCGCTTCGGCGACAAGACCGCGACGCCGGTGGTCGACGGCCTCGACCTCAAAGTCGACAAGGGCGAAGTGCTGGCCATCGTTGGCGAGTCGGGTTCGGGTAAATCCGTGACCATGATGGCGCTGATGGGCCTGATCGAGCATCCCGGCATCGTCACCGCTGACTCGCTCAGCTTCGACGGCAAAGACATGCTCAAGCTGAGCAACCGTCAACGTCGGCAGATCGTCGGCAAAGACCTGTCGATGGTCTTTCAGGACCCGATGACCGCACTGAACCCGAGCTACACCGTCGGTTTCCAGATCGAAGAAGTACTGCGTCTGCACCTGAAAATGTCCGGCAAGCAAGCGCGCAAACGTGCGATCGAGCTGCTGGAAAAAGTTGAAATCCCGGGCGCCGCCAGCCGTATGGACGCCTACCCGCACCAACTGTCCGGCGGTATGAGCCAGCGTGTTGCGATCGCCATGGCGATTGCCGGCGAGCCGAAACTGCTGATCGCCGACGAACCGACCACTGCCCTCGACGTGACGATTCAGGCACAGATCATGGATTTGCTGCTGGCGTTGCAGAAAGAACAGAACATGGGCCTGGTGCTCATCACTCACGACCTCGCGGTCGTGGCTGAAACTGCCCAGCGCGTCTGTGTGATGTACGCAGGGCAAGCCGTTGAAGTCGGTCAGGTGCCGCAACTGTTCGACATCCCGGCGCACCCGTACAGCGAAGCACTGCTCAAGGCGATCCCCGAGCACAGCCTCGGCGCTACACGTCTGGCCACCCTGCCGGGCATCGTCCCGGGTCGTTACGACCGTCCGCAGGGTTGCCTGCTGTCGCCGCGCTGCCCGTACGTGCAGGACAGCTGCCGCGCGCAGCGTCCAGGCCTTGATCCGAAAGCCCACAGCCTCGCCCGCTGCTTCTACCCGCTGAACCAGGAGGTGGCGTAATGGCCGTCGTACTTACCGCCCGCGACCTGACCCGTCACTATGAAGTCTCCCGTGGCCTGTTCAAGGGCCACGCGACCGTGCGCGCACTCAATGGCGTGTCGTTCGAACTGGAAGCCGGCAAGACCCTCGCGGTCGTAGGCGAGTCGGGCTGCGGCAAATCCACCCTCGCCCGCGCGTTGACGCTGATTGAAGATCCGTCGTCCGGCTCCTTGAAAATCGCCGGCCAGGAAGTCGCCGGCGCCGACAAGGCCCAGCGCAAGCAACTGCGCAAAGACGTGCAGATGGTGTTTCAGAGCCCGTACGCGTCGTTGAACCCACGGCAGAAAGTCGGCGACCAGCTCGGCGAACCGCTGCTGATCAACACCAACCTCTCCGCCGCCGAGCGTCGTGAGAAAGTCCAGGCGATGATGAAGCAGGTCGGCTTGCGTCCTGAGCATTACCAGCGCTATCCGCACATGTTCTCCGGCGGTCAGCGCCAACGTATCGCACTCGCCCGGGCGATGATGTTGCAACCGAAAGTGCTGGTGGCGGACGAACCGACCTCGGCGCTCGACGTGTCGATTCAGGCGCAGGTGCTCAACCTGTTCATGGATCTGCAGCAGGAGTTCAACACCGCCTACGTGTTCATCTCGCACAACCTCGCAGTGGTGCAGCACGTGGCCGATGACGTGATGGTGATGTACCTCGGGCGCCCGGTGGAAATGGGCCCGAAGAACGACATCTACGAGCGTCCATTGCACCCGTACACCCAGGCGCTGCTGTCGGCGACCCCGACCATTCACCCGGACCCGAACAAGCCGAAAATCAAGATCGTCGGTGAACTGCCCAACCCGCTGAACCCGCCACCGGGCTGCGCTTTCCACAAGCGCTGCCCGTATGCGACCGAGCGTTGCAGCACGGAAGAGCCGGCGTTGCGCCAGCTCGACAGCCGGCAGGTGGCTTGCCACTACGCCGAGCAGTTCCTCGACGGCGCGGCCTAAAAACCGCCCTGAAACAATGTGGGAGCGAGCCTGCTCGCGAAAGCGGTGAATCAGTCACCATTAATGTTGACTGAGATGACGCCTTCGCGAGCAGGCTCGCTCCCACAGGGGATGTGAGTTATCCCTGAGTTAACCAAACCCCTTCCGCCTCGATTGCGCATCAGTCGAGGCAGAAGGGGTTTTCTTTTGTCTGCGATTTACGATTGGCTATCGCCTTCGTCGTCATCAGTGTCCGGATCATCGGTGGTCGAGTCGTCGTCATCGGCGCTGCCGCCCTGCCCCTGATCGCCCGGCTCGGACTCAGACTTGGCGAGCATCAAGCCGCTGTGCCCGACCTGTCCGTTGAACGCCTGAGATTCATGATCCTCGCACTCGGCCCAGGCCGTCGCGGTGCCGAGGGACAGCATGACCATCACTTTCAACAGCAATAAAACCCGTAGCAACCTGCTTTTCATAGCTGACTCCATCCACTTTCAGGTGAGACATTCGTGCCTGACTGGCGCTGTGTAAAATCTAGTTCCGATCCATCGGGTTCACCAGATAGGACGCTATCGAGCGCGCAGAAATGCCCTCGACAGACAGATTGCTTTCGAATAACGCCAATAGCGGGATCAGCTAAGCGACCGGGCGCACGCGCGTGGCCTGCCAAGTCAGCGGGATGGAAATCAACACCATCAGCGCACTCGCCAGCCACACACTGTGGCCGCCGAAATGACCGTACAACTGGCCACTGAGTACCGGTGACAACAGCGCACTGGCGCTCCAGCTCATAAAGAACAGGCCGAAGTACTGACCGCTTTTACCGCCTTGGGCAAAACGCATGGCCAGCACATTCAGCGGCGGCATGAAAAAGGCCTCGCCCAAGGTCCAGATCAGCGTCGACAAGCAGACGTAAAACAGCCCGGAACCGAACGGCAGCATGCCCAACCCGCAAGCCAGTAACACACTGCCGAGCAGCATTTGCCGGCGCATACCCCAGCGCTCGCCCCAATGCGACAGCGGAATCTGCAGGGCAATCACCAACAACGCATTGAGGCCGAACTGCCAACCGATCGCCTCGGTGCTCAACTGATAGTAATCACGCAGATAGTTACCCAGTGTGCTGTAGACCGTATCAAACGCGATGCCAAGCACGGCCGTCGCCGCCAGCAACCAGAGGAACGGTTTGTCGCGATACGGCACCCCGGAACCTGAGTCATCCGTGGACTTTTCGTCATTGATCAGCACCGGTCGTTGCCACGTGGTGCGAACAAACCAGAGCAGCGCCAACAACGTCATCGCCGCGCTGCCGAAAAACACCCAGCGAAAATCGGTCTGCGCCAACACCCCGCCCGCGACACCGGCGGCGGCCATCCCAAGGTTGCGCGCAACCCGGCTCAAAGCCTGCGCGCGCGAGCGCTGCGCCACCTCGCAATATTCCATGATCAGCCGCTGATGCAGCGTGCGAATAGCCCCATCGATGGTACCGCTGAGCAACAGCAAAGCCGCCAGCAACGGCACTTGCGTGACCAGCCCCAACAGCATCAGCACCCACACCGAAATAAAGAACAGCGCCGCCGTCAGCCGCGCCGTGCGCACATGATCACTGAGCCAGCCACCGAGCATCGAACCGACCAGCAACCCCGCGCCGTACGCCGACAACAGCCAGCCAACCGTCTCAATCGCCAGCCCCAGCTCGTGACGCAGGTAGAGCGCCATGAACAGCTTGACCATGCTGCTCAAGCGATTGATGAACAACAGCGCCGCGAGCACCCAGGCCATTGCGCCGAAATAGCCGTTCAGCCGTAGCAAGTGAGTCAGGCGACTCGTCATTCCATTGACCTCTCAAAGCGACTTGCGTGGAGCTGGAACACTAACGGTCAGTTGGCAGGTTGTCGCGTTCAAGTGCATCGAGATCACGAAAAACCGAGTCGTCCTACAGCCATTGCGCGCGTTAAAACCGTGCCGAAGATCAAAAGCCCCTCACCCTAGCCCTCTCCCAGAGGGAGAGGGGACTGACCGCAGTGATTACAAGAGCTACGCCGACGTGAAATACCGAGTCGAACTCAGATCTTGAAAAGCCCACAAATCGGCTCCCTCTCCCTTGGGAGAGGGCTGGGGTGAGGGGAAAATCCACCACAAATCCAAAGCCGACCACGCCGTGCTCTTCACCACTCGACAGGATGAGCGTTAGCTCGGCTGCAGCTCTTGATCTGTAGGGCGAAGTCGGAAGGCTGAGTGGAGGGATTGATCCGGGCATGGGAGCGCAGCGACCGTTTGGCGAAGCCAAACACAGCGAAAGGAGGTGCAGCGAAGCAAACCGTAGACGCTGCGCCCGGATCGATCCCGCAGCGAAGGAACCCCGAGCCCCAGCGAGCGGGCCGTACGTAGGAGCAAGCGTTTTTGGTTACTTTTTAGGCGTTTGTAAAAAGTGACCCGCCGTAAGGGCGGAACCCTAAGCCGCCATCACCCAAAAACGGATATACCCCCAAAACCAAAGCAAAAAAAAGCCCCCTAGGCATACACCTAGAGGGCTTCGGACAAACCAATTCAGAACTTAATGATGCTCACGCGTCGCCCGGAATTTCACATCCGGCCAACGCTCTTCCATCAACGCCAGATTAACCCGCGTAGGCGCCAGGTAAGTCAGGTGACCACCGCCATCAACGGCAAGGTTCTCCACAGCCTTGTTGGAAAACTCCTCAAGCTTCTTCTTGTCGCTGCACTCAATCCAGCGCGCGGAATACACAGTGATCGGCTCATACGAGCACTCAACCTTGTACTCCTCCTTCAAACGACTCGCGACCACATCGAACTGCAGCACACCGACGGCGCCCAGAATGATGTCGTTGCTGCGCTCCGGGAAAAACACCTGCGTCGCGCCCTCTTCAGCCAACTGCTGCAGACCCTGACGCAACTGCTTGGACTTCAGCGGATCACGCAGACGCACACGACGGAACAGCTCCGGCGCAAAGTGCGGGATACCGGTAAACCCGAGGGTTTCACCTTCACTGAAGGTGTCGCCGATCTGGATCGTACCGTGGTTGTGCAGACCAATGATGTCGCCGGCAAAGGCTTCTTCAAGCTGCTCGCGCTCGGAGGAGAAGAACGTCAAGGCGTCGCCGATGCGCACGTCCTTGCCGGTGCGCACGTGGCGCATCTTCATGCCTTTTTCGTACTTGCCGGAGCAAATGCGCATGAAGGCAATGCGGTCGCGGTGTTTCGGGTCCATGTTCGCCTGGATCTTGAAGATGAAGCCCGAGAACTTCTCTTCCACTGGCTCAACGGTACGCTCGTTGGCCACACGGGCCAGCGGACGCGGCGCCCAATCAACAACAGCATCGAGAACGTGGTCAACACCGAAGTTGCCCAGTGCAGTACCGAAGAACACCGGAGTCAGCTGACCGTCGAGAAATTCCTGCTGGTTGAATTCGTGGCAGGCGCCCTGAACCAGTTCCAACTGTTCGATGAAACGCTCGTACTCGTCGCCCAAATGCGCGCGGGCTTCGTCGGAGTCGAGCTTCTCGATGATCTTGGTTTCGGTGCGTTCGTGACCGTGACCGGCGGTGTAGACAATGATGTAGTCGTCGGCCAGGTGGTACACGCCCTTGAAGTCGCGGTAGCAACCGATCGGCCAGGTGATCGGTGCGGCCTTGATCTTAAGAACGGCTTCGATTTCATCGAGCAGTTCGATCGGGTCGCGGATATCACGGTCGAGTTTGTTGATGAAGCTGACGATCGGCGTGTCACGCAGACGGCAGACGTCCATCAGCGCAATGGTCCGTGGCTCGACACCTTTACCGCCGTCGAGGACCATCAATGCCGAGTCCACCGCCGTCAGGGTACGGTAGGTATCTTCGGAGAAGTCTTCGTGGCCCGGGGTATCGAGCAGGTTGATCATGTGTTCGCGATACGGGAACTGCATGACCGACGTGGTAATGGAAATACCCCGCTGCTTCTCCATCTCCATCCAGTCGGATGTCGCATGGCGATCGGATTTACGGGATTTCACCGTACCGGCCACTGCAATCGCCTTGCCCATCAACAGGAGCTTTTCGGTGATCGTGGTTTTACCGGCATCGGGGTGGGAAATAATGGCGAAAGTGCGGCGTTTCGCGACTTCGGCGGCCTGGTTGGTCATGGGAAATCGCCTGGCGGTGATTCAAAAAAGGGCCGCGATTATAGCCCAACTCGATGCAATAACCGAACCGTTGAGCACATTAAGGGTGGCCAAATGCTGCCGCAGATGGGAACCTTTTAAAGCACGGAGACGTCCATCCCCTGTTACGAATTTTCGTCAGGGGCTGAAAAATCAGCAAGTTAGCCTGACGAGGCTGCGCTCATGGCTCGCTTTCAGCCCCCTTTTGCGGCGCTGAAAAACGGCTACTTTTCGCGAACGACTCTCCCGGCAGCCATGTACGGCTTGCCACACGGGACTGCGCTCGCCGACTACAAAAAAAGGAGTCCGCCTGTGGCTATCCGCTATGGCAAAGGGCTGATTGGAGGTGCGGTGGTGATCGCGCTCCTGGCCCTGCTGGTCCACTGGATCGGCATCAACACGATCGAACACTACCGCGACGATTTGTTGTTTTACCTGCAAGCTCATCTGATTCTCGTCCTCGCTTCAATGCTGGCCGCCCTGGTCGTGGGCATCCCCGCCGGTATCTTTCTCAGTCGCCCGACCATGGTCGGCCGCGCTGAACGCTTCATGCAGATCTTCAATATCGGTAACACCGTGCCTCCGCTGGCCGTGCTCGCGATTGCCTTGGGCGTCCTCGGCATTGGCAGTGGCCCAGCGATCTTCGCTTTGTTCCTCGCCTCCCTGTTGCCGATTGTGCGCAACACCTACGAAGGCCTGAAAAACGTCCAGGGCTCGCTGAAAGAAGCGGCCGTCGGCATCGGCATGACCCCGCGCCAGGTACTGTGGAAAGTCGAATTGCCCAACGCCGTGCCGATCATCGTCGGTGGCGTGCGCGTGGCTTTGGCGATCAACGTCGGCACCGCGCCGCTGGCGTTCCTGATCGGTGCCAACAGCCTCGGCAGCCTGATCTTCCCTGGCATCGCCCTGAACAATCAGCCGCAACTGCTGCTCGGCGCCGCGTGCACCGCACTGCTGGCCTTGCTGCTTGATGGCGTCGTCACCCTCGCCAGCCGTATCTGGCTGGAACGCGGTTTGCGCCCGTCTTAAGGCTTTTGCGAAGGAATACCTATGAAACGATTTAGTTTGATTCTGGGCTGCATCCTGCTGTTCGCAGGCGTCGCCCAAGCCGTTGAAAAACCGGTTATCCGCCTCGGCGCCCGAGTGTTTACCGAGCAGACCCTGCTCGCGGAAATCACCGCGCAATACCTGCGCAGCAAAGGCTACGACGCGCAGATCACCGGTGGCCTGGGCAGCAACCTCGCCCGCAGCGCCCACGAAAGCGGGCAGCTGGACATGCTCTGGGAATACACCGGCGTGTCGCTGGTGGCCTACAACCATGTCACCGAAAAACTCGACAGCGCCCAGTCCTACGCCAAGGTAAAAGAACTCGACGCGAAAAAAGGCCTGGTCTGGCTGACGCCGTCGAAATTCAGCAACACCTACGCCCTCGCGCTGCCGAAAAAAGTGGCTGAGGAATATCCGCAGATCACCAACATCAGTCAGTTGAACGAGGTGCTGCGCGCTGAAGCCAAGACCAATCATCTGGTGGCGCTGGATACCGAGTTCGCCAATCGCTCCGACGGCCTGATCGGCATGGTCGATCTCTACGGCATGAACCTGAGCCGCAAGAACATCCGGCAGATGGACGCGGGCCTGGTCTACACCGCGCTGCGCAACGGTCAGGTGTTTGCCGGCCTGGTTTACACCACCGACGGTCGCCTCAATGCCTTCGGCCTGAAACTGCTGGAAGACGACAAGCACTACTTCCCCGACTACACCGCCGCACCGGTGGTGCGTCAGGCCTACCTCGACGCGCACCCGCAACTGGCCGAGCAACTCAAGCCGCTGGCCGAACTGTTCGATGACGAAACCATGCGCCAGCTCAATGCGCGGGTCGATGTCGATCACGAAAGCCCTTCGAAAGTCGCTGCCGATTTCCTGCGCCAGCACCCACTCAACTAAGGAGGAAAAGTCATGGAATTTCTGAACGCCTTTTCCCACCTCGACTGGCAGCAGGTGATGCACCTGACCTGGCAGCACATCACCCTGGTCGGCATCGCCGTGACACTGGCGATTGTCGTTGGCGTGCCGTTGGGCATTCTGATGACGCGGTTTCCGACCCTCGCCGGTCCCTTGCAAGCCAGCGCCACCGTGCTGCTGACCGTGCCGTCGATTGCCCTGTTCGGTCTGCTGCTGCCGCTCTACTCCAAGTTCGGTCAGGGCCTCGGCCCGATGCCGGCGATCACCGCGGTGTTCCTTTATTCACTGCTGCCGATCATGCGCAACACCTACCTCGCCCTCACTGGCGTGGAACCAGGCATCCGTGAAGCCGCACGCGGTATCGGCATGACCTTTGGCCAGCGCCTGCGCATGGTCGAGTTGCCGATCGCCGTGCCGGTGATCCTCGCCGGCGTGCGCACCGCCGTGGTGATGAACATCGGCGTGATGACCATCGCCGCGACCATCGGCGCCGGCGGCCTCGGTGTGTTGATCCTCGCCTCCATCAGCCGCAGTGACATGTCGATGCTGATCGTCGGCGCGCTGCTGGTCAGTCTTCTGGCCATTTTCGCTGACCTGTTTCTCCAATGGCTGCAACGCTCGTTGACTCCAAAAGGACTGCTCAAATGATCGAACTTCAAAACCTCAGCAAAACTTTCCAAAGCAACGGCAAAGACGTCAAAGCCGTGGACTCGGTAAGCCTGACCGTCAATGAAGGCGAAATCTGTGTGTTCCTCGGGCCATCGGGTTGCGGCAAAAGCACCACGCTGAAGATGATCAACCGCCTGATCAAACCGACCTCGGGCAAGATCCTCATCAACGGCGAAGACACCACCGACCTCGACGAAGTGACCCTGCGCCGCAACATCGGCTACGTGATCCAGCAGATCGGCCTGTTCCCGAACATGACCATCGAAGAGAACATCGTCGTCGTGCCGAAACTGCTCGGCTGGGACAAACAGAAATGCCACGACCGCGCCCGCGAGTTGATGAGCATGATCAAGCTCGAACCCAAGCAGTATCTGCATCGCTATCCGCGTGAACTATCCGGTGGTCAGCAACAGCGCATCGGCGTGATCCGCGCACTGGCGGCCGATGCGCCGCTGCTGCTGATGGACGAACCATTCGGCGCGGTCGATCCGATCAACCGCGAGATGATCCAGAACGAATTCTTCGAAATGCAGCGCGCGCTGAACAAGACCGTGATCATGGTCAGCCACGACATCGACGAAGCGATCAAACTCGGCGACAAGATCGCTATCTTCCGTGCCGGCAAACTGCTGCAAATCGATCATCCGGACACGCTGCTCGCGCACCCGGCAGACGACTTTGTCAGCAACTTCGTCGGCCAGGACAGCACGCTCAAGCGTCTGTTGTTGGTGAAGGCAGAAGATGCGGCGGACAACGCACCATCGGTGAGCCCGGAGACGCCGGTGGCTGATGCGCTGGAATTGATGGATGAGCATGACCGTCGCTACGTGGTGGTCACCTGTGCCGAGAACAAGGCGCTGGGTTATGTGCGTCGTCGTGATCTGCATCGCCAGACCGGCACCTGCGCGCAATTCCTGCGCGAGTTCAATGCCACAGCGGCGTACGACGAGCATTTGCGCATCCTGCTGTCGCGCATGTACGAGTTCAACCGTTCGTGGCTGCCGGTGATGGACGCCGAGCGGGTGTTCCTCGGTGAGGTCACGCAGGAGTCGATTGCGGCGTATCTGAGTTCGGGTCGTTCGCGCGGGATGAAGACCAGCATCGTCTCGCCGGCGGAGGCAGTGGCGTAACCACTTGAAATGGGGCTGCCACAGCAGCCCCTGATCATCTGCAATGAGTTGAATTGATCGGAACACATACAAGCCGATAGCATCGTGGTTTGCGGATAATGACGTCCGCGCGAACCGATCAAGGACCCTTGCATGATCGATCAAATTGCAGCCCTGAACTCGCTACGTAAAGATCTGCCAGATGCCATTGGCTGGACAACGATGGGGCCTTATCTGTATCACGCTCCAGCAGAGATGGTGACTGGGGAAACTCGTTACACCTGCACGCAAATCGCACTTTATAACGAGTCGGATTCAACCCTGGCTGACGTCAAATTGCTGTACCGGGGAAACTTCGAATTCGTCCCGCTTATCACGTACTCTCGACACGAAGCAGCCGTGAAATGGGAACACAATGCGGCGGACAAGGAACTGGTGCTCAAACAGGTTCCGCCCAATGAAGAAGTCGATATCTCGATTTACAACCCACGGGACTTCGAGGTTGTGCAGGTTCTGGTGAATGGAAGGAAAATCACCGATTTCATGACTCGCAGAGCCTTGGCCAAGGCGTATCCCACTCCACTGCGCTGGCGGATCGCATTCCCCGTGCTAGGCATTCTTGTCCTCGGCGCGCTGTCGTACACCAGTTGGCGGACCTACTCGATGGTCAAGAGCAACATGGATTACGAGCGTGATTATTCGCTTCTCTCTACGGTACCCAACGGCTTTTCCGGTTGCCATCCCTATGTTTTTGACAACCCCCCAAACGATTCCAGTGAGAAACAACTCGAGCGTCTCTTGAAACAGCAAAACCAGTGGATGGATTTCATTCTGGCGATGAACAAAGTTTCATTACCTGAGGAGTTACACCTTAAGGATCGAGTGGTGCTGTGCAAGTCGATCGAGAAATCCTGAATCAAATGGGCTGGTCACCGGTTTGTCGTGATAGGTGCGGCAAGTTTGCAGCGATGGTCTGCGATACCCCATGCGGGACTTAACGTTCGCAAGCTTGCACCGTAAATTTTCATCGCTTCACGTCTGGAAAGAAAAATGAACACCAGCGCTGGGCACCGGCTGGCTGATGCCCCCCTTAAGACAACTCAAATTACGCCATTGAGACTGTCTTTGCGGGGAACGTCGGGGATGTCGAGCCTATTGAAGATAACTGGCATTTAGCGGAGAACGGCAGCGAACGTGCAGGCATTTTTAACACTGAAAAAATCGACGGGAACATCTGCCCGTCATCTCGGTCGGCTACAAGGAGAGATGAATGCGACGTACGTCAGAAGCGTGCAAAAACGCGACATTTTTAGTTGATCTCAGGCCCCTCACGCCCTAAAGTTCGCGCCGAACGTCCATGCTGGAAACGATCCATCCGGCTCAAGTACTGACGACGAGACAGCAAGGCCAAGGGAAAGCTGCACATCCCATGGCCTTTTTGCTTTCGGCGACATGCCTTGGGAAGTAGGCGAACCAAAGTGGGGATACGGAGGGCGTTCATTTGCACCCATTGATTTTTCGAGTTTGCCCATAGGAGCTCCCAGTATGTCGATCCAGGTCGAAGACTATTTCGCGCGCGCTACATTCGACAAAATGAAGGCGTTTGCCGACAAACAGGAAACCCCGTTCGTGGTGATCGACACCGCGATGATCAGCCAGGCCTACGATGACCTGCGCGCCGGTTTCGAATTCGCCAAGGTCTACTACGCGGTCAAGGCCAACCCGGCCGTCGAGATCATCGACCTGCTCAAAGAGAAAGGTTCGAGCTTCGACATCGCCTCCATCTATGAGCTGGACAAAGTGATGGATCGCGGCGTCAGCGCCGACCGTATCAGCTACGGCAACACCATCAAGAAATCCAAGGACATCCGCTACTTCTACGAGAAGGGCGTGCGTCTGTTCTCCACCGACTCCGAAGCCGACCTGCGCAACATCGCCAAGGCTGCACCGGGTTCGAAAGTCTATGTGCGCATCCTCACCGAAGGCTCGACCACGGCTGACTGGCCGCTGTCGCGCAAATTCGGCTGCCAGACCGACATGGCCATGGACCTGCTGATCCTCGCCCGCGACCTCGGTCTGGTGCCTTACGGCATCTCGTTCCACGTTGGCTCGCAGCAACGCGACATCAGCGTCTGGGACGCAGCGATCGCCAAGGTCAAAGTAATCTTCGAGCGTCTGAAAGAAGAAGACGGCATCCACCTGAAGCTGATCAACATGGGCGGTGGCTTCCCGGCCAACTACATCACCCGCACCAACAGCCTGGAAACCTACGCCGAAGAAATCATCCGCTTCCTGAAAGAAGACTTCGGAGATGACTTGCCGGAAATCATTCTCGAGCCGGGCCGTTCGTTGATCGCCAACGCCGGCATTCTGGTCAGCGAAGTGGTATTGGTTGCACGCAAGTCGCGCACTGCCGTTGAACGTTGGGTTTACACCGATGTGGGCAAGTTTTCCGGCCTGATCGAAACCATGGACGAAGCGATCAAGTTCCCGATCTGGACCGAGAAGAAAGGCGAGATGGAGGAAGTCGTGATCGCCGGCCCTACCTGCGACAGCGCCGACATCATGTACGAGAACTACAAGTACGGTCTGCCGCTGAACCTGGCGATTGGTGATCGTCTTTACTGGTTGTCGACCGGTGCGTACACCACCAGTTACAGCGCGGTTGAGTTCAATGGCTTCCCGCCGTTGAAGTCGTTTTACGTGTAAGAGCAGCTGCGAGTTTCAAGCTGCTAGCTGCAAGTGAAAAGCCCATGACGTGTCATGGGCTTTTTTTGTGTCTGTGCTTTGAGATTTGTGGTGTGCTTTCGATCTATCCCCCTCACCCCAGCCCTCTCCCCCAAGGGGGCGAGGGGGAAAGGGAGCAGATCGGGGGCTTTTCAAAACCTGAGGTCGACTGGATATCTCAGGTCGGTGTACCTGGAACATCCAACTCGGTCAGTCCCCTCTCCCTCTGGGAGAGGGTTAGGGTGAGGGCTATTGGCACCGAAGCGCGAACCGAGCAGCCATCCCCTGAATCCTGGGATCTGTCGCACCTGACAGCGTCTGACTCGCCACCCGCAGAAAATTCAGATTGCCGCCGGCCAAAGCTTTCTCAAGCCAATCCACCGCCTGATCAATCCGCCCCTCATCCGCTAAAACTGCAGCGAAACTGAACTGCCCGCGAAAATCCCCGCCCTCAGCCGAACGCCGATACCAGTCGCGCGCTGCTGATAGATCCGCCGGGCACACCTGCCCTTCCTCCAGATACCGCCCCAGCAGATTCATCGATTTCGCATGGCCCAATTCAGCCGCACGCCGATACAACGCCAGCGCCTGCAGATGATCCACTGCAACACCCCGCCCGGTCGCCAGCAGATTGGCGAGGTTGTACATCGCCCAATCCAACCCGGCCTCCGCTGCAATCCGGTAGTGCTGCGCGGCAATCGCCGCATCTGCCGAACAACCCCAGCCGTGCTCGTGGCAGCGCCCGAGCATGTTGCGCGCCATCAAATGCCCGCGCCCGGCGGCGATACCGAACCAGCGCAGCGCCAACGGTTGATCCTGTGCGATGCCCTGGCCGTCCAGAAGAATTTGCCCAAGCAAGGCCTGCGCTTCAGCCTCGCCCTCACCCGCCGCAAGCAAAATTGCCTGCGCCGCGCGTGCCGGGCTTTCTACAAGCATAGCGCTGAGTTGTTCGCCGCTGAGGACTTCCTCGCGACGCAATCGGAAACTCATACCTCAACCCAGCGCCGCAGCAGGTTGTGATACGTACCGGTGAGGCGAATCAGCGAAGGATGATCAGGCATGTCGCTGGTGAGCTGCTGAATCGCACCATCCATCTCGAACAGCAACGCGCGCTGGCTGTCTTCGCGTACCAGACTTTGCGTCCAGAAGAACGACGCATAACGCGCACCGCGAGTGACCGCGTTAACCTTGTGCAGGCTGGTGCCGGGGTACAAAACCATATCACCGGCCGGCAGTTTCACCTGTTGCGTGCCGAAGGTGTCCTGGATCTCCAGCTCGCCGCCGTCGTAATCCTCAGGTTCGCTGAAGAACAGCGTCGCCGAAAGATCGGTGCGCACCCGTTCGATGCTGCCCTTGGGTTGGCGCACGGCGTTGTCGATGTGGAAATCGAAACTGCCACCGGCGGTGTAACAGTTCACTAACGGCGGGAAGACTTTGTGCGGCAGCGCGGCGGACATGAACAGCGGATTTTTCCACAGCCGTTCAAGCATCGCTGCACCGATTTCCTTCGCCAGCGGATGGCCTTCGGGCAGTTGCAGATTGTGCTTGGCCTTGGCTGATTGAAACCCCGCTGTGATCTTGCCATCGGCCCAATCGGCCTGCTCCAACGCCTGGCGAATGCGCTGCACTTCGTCTTTCGCGAACAGTGCGGGGATATGCAGCAGCATGGCGATGTCACCTGATGGCAAAGAGGCGGCAATGGTATTGATTCTTATTGGCCGTGTAAAACCCGATAGACGAATGAACTGGCAAAAACCGTAAGGTTAAATTGTAAAGAATGTAAATTCAGTGCGAATAACAATGTTTCGCAATTGATACGAATACCTGTTTACCCTATATTCCGCCGCCTCAAATCCTTGGGGAGGGGAATAAAAATGGCACGTCAATACGCACAATTACCGGTCAGTTCACCACGTCTGCTCGCCTCTGCAATCGGTGTGGCAATCACCGCCGGCTCCGCTGGCCAGATGGTCTTCGCTGCGGAAAAAACCGACAGCAAAGCCGCCGGCAATGCCATCGCCCTGGACGCCACCGCCATCACCGGCGAAGCGCAGGACTCGACGTCCTACCAGGTCGAAAAAGCCTCCTCGCCCAAGTACACCGCGCCGCTGGTCGACACGCCGCGCTCGGTCACCGTTATTCCGCAACAAGTTCTGAAAGATACCGGCGCGCTGAACATGCAGGACGCGCTGCGCACCGTGCCGGGCATCACCTTCGGCGCCGGTGAAGGCGGTAACCCACAGGGCGACCGTCCGTTCATCCGTGGCTTCGACGCCCAGGGCGACACCTACCTCGACGGCGTGCGCGACACTGGTTCGCAGAGCCGCGAGATCTTCGCCGTGGAAAACATTGAAGTCAGCAAGGGCCCGAACTCCGCCATTGGCGGTCGCGGCGCGGCAGGCGGCAGCATCAACCTGGTGAGCAAGAAAGCGCACCTGGGCAACTCGTTCGACGGCGGCTTCACCTACGGCTCCGACCAGACTCAGCGCTACACCCTCGATGGCAACTACCAGTTCAGCGACACCGCCGCCGGCCGTCTGAACCTGATGAGCCACGAGAGCAACGTCGCCGGTCGCGACAAAGTCGATTACGACCGCTGGGGTATCGCACCGTCCTTGGCGTTTGGCCTGGGCACCGACACCCGCGTCAACCTCGATTACTACCATCTCGAAAGCAACGACACCCCGGATTCGGGCGTGCCGTACACCATTCCGGCCGGTGGCTCCGCTGCACGCACCAAGTCCAATCCGGACAAGCCCTACGCCGGCGGTGACCACAGCAATTTCTACGGTCTGGATCGCGATTTCCGCAAGGGCCGCACCGACACCGCGACCTTCGCCATCGAGCATGACCTGAGCGACTCGCTGACGATCAAGAACACCCTGCGTCACGGCACCAGCATGCAGGATTACATCCTGACCCAGCCGGACGACAGCAAGGGCAACGTCAACAATGGCAGCGTCTGGCGTCGGGCGAATACTCGGGTGAGCAACACCGAAACCACCACCAACCAGACTGACCTGTTCGGCAATTTCTACGTCGCTGGCTTCAAAAACAGCTTCTCCACTGGCGTTGAATACACCCGTGAGGAAAGCCAGAAGTCTTCGTACAACGTCAATACCGACACCACGCCGCGCACCAGCGCAGCGACCACTAACTGCAACCCGGGTCTGATCGGCGCAGCCAGCGGCTACAACTGCACCTCGCTGTCGAACCCGAACCCGAACGATCCGTGGAACGGCGCCATTTCGCGCAACTACGCCGGCACCGACACCCAGGCCAACACCTACGCGCTGTATGTGTTCGACACCCTGGAGCTGTCCGAGCAGTGGCTGGTGAACATGGGGCTGCGTTACGACCACTTCGATACCGACTATAAAACCTACAACGCCGCTGGCCGCACCACGTCCAAGGGCGATGACACCAGCGAATTCGTCACCGGTCAGTTTGGCGTCGTCTACAAGCCTGCGGAAAACGGCAGCATCTACGCGTCCTATGCCACCTCGGCCACACCACCGGGCAACACCCTGGGCGAAGGTCAGGAAGGCAACCCGCTGGGCGGCACCCCGGACCGCAGCGGCAACCTGCTGAGCAGCGACATGGAGCCGGAAACCACCAAGAACTATGAAATCGGCACCAAGTGGGATCTGCTCAACGATCGCCTGTCGCTGACCGCTGACATCTTCCGCACCGAGAAAGAAAACGCTCGTGTGCAAGTCGACACCACCTCGTACGAAAACGCCGGCAAGACCCGTGTGCAAGGTGTCGAACTGTCGGCCAGCGGCAAGATCACCGACAAGTGGCAAGTGTTCGCCGGTTACGCCTTCATGGACAGCGAACAAGTCGACGGCGGCCCGCTGGGCAAGGCCAACGATGGCAACGAATTGCCTAACACGCCGAAAAACAGTGCCAGCCTGTGGACCACTTACCAGGTCACGCCGAAGCTGACCATCGGTGGCGGTGCGTTCTACGTCGACGACGTGTACGGCAGCGTCGCCAACACCACCATGGTCGATTCGTATGTTCGCTACGACGCGATGGCGGCGTACAAGCTGACCAAGAACGTCGACCTGCAACTCAACGTGCAGAACCTGACCAACGAAACCTATTACGACAAAGCCTTCTCGACCCACTTCGCCAACCAGGCGGCGGGCCGTACGGCACTGTTGAGCACCAACTTCCACTTCTGATCCTGTAGGAGCTGCGGCACGCTGCGATCTGTTGATCTTGCTTTTGATTCTGAAAAAAAATCAAAAGATCGCAGCCTTCGGCAACTCCTACAAAAAACAGTGGGCCCCGTTCATTCAATTGAACGGGGCTTTTGTGCGTAAGAAAGAACGCTTCTCGATAACCCACGGCATAATGCGCGCCGTGAAGACAATTTCCGAACGGACGGCGAGTGACGTGTTGAAGAAAACCCTGTTCCAGTTGCACTGGTTTTTTGGCATCACCGCAGGCTTGGTGCTGGCGTTGATGGGCATCACCGGCGCGGCCTATTCGTTTCAGGACGAAATCCTGCGGGCCATGAATCCCTCCGTTCTGCAGGTGGAAAAACAAGTCGCCGGCGTCCTGCCGCCCGTCGAACTGGTCGAGCGCATCGAAGCCACGTCCGGCAAAAAGGTCTCGATGCTTTGGGTCGAAACCGACAGCGGCAACGCCGCGAAAGTGTTCTTCACCCCGCCCAAGGGTGAACGTCGCGGTGAGATGCGCTACTTCGATCCGTACACCGCTGAGTTCATGGGCGACGCGGTCGGCCAGGATTTCTTCGGCCTGATGCTGCAACTGCACCGCTTCCTCGCCATGGGCGACACCGGGCGCAATATCACCGGCGCCTGCACATTGATCCTGTTGTTTTTCTGCCTCTCCGGTTTGTATCTGCGCTGGCCACGTCAGTGGAACAGCTGGCGCGTGTGGCTGACGCTGGACTGGAAGAAAAAGGGCCGCGCCTTCAATTGGGATCTGCATTCGGTGGCCGGCACCTGGTGCCTGTTGGTCTATCTGCTGCTGGCGCTGACCGGGTTATCGTGGTCGTACGAGTGGTACAACAAAGGCCTGACCAAGCTGCTTTCTGATGCGCCACAAAACGAGCGCGTGCGCGGTGGTCGTGGCCCGGCGCCGGAAGGTCCGGCACCAACCGCCGATTACGCAGCAATGTGGAGCAGTATCTACAGCGCGGCCGGCCCGGGACTGGCCGCGTACAACATCCGCATGCCGGCCGTCACAGGCCAACCGGCGACCGTGTTCTACCTGCTCGACAGCTCGCCGCATGATCGCGCACTGAACCAGATCACCCTCGACCCGGCCACCGGCATCGTCAAACGTGTCGATCGTTACGCCGACAAGAGCTTCAAGGCGCAATTGCTGACCAGCATTTATGCGCTGCACGTCGGCAGCTATTTCGGCCTGGTCGGGCGGATCATCATCACCATTGCGGCGGTGTGCATGCCGTTGTTCTTTATCACCGGCTGGCTGCTGTACCTCGATCGTCGGCGCAAGAAAAAGCAGATCAAGGATGCGCGCAAAGGATTCGATCAACCGGCCGCAGATGCTTCTGCGTGGCTGATCGGCTTCGCCAGCCAGAGCGGGTTTGCCGAGCAACTGGCGTGGCAGACCGCCGGGCAATTGCAGGCCGCCGGATTGCCAGTGAAAGTGCAGCCGCTGGCGAATGTCAGCGAACAGGATCTGCGTGAATCGAACAACGCGCTGTTTGTCGTCAGCACCTTCGGCGACGGCGAAGCCCCCGACAGCGCTCGCGGTTTTGAGCGCAAGGTGTTGAGCAAAGCAGCAACCTTCGACAGCCTGAATTACTCGGTGCTCGGTCTCGGCGATCGTCAGTATCAGCACTTCTGCGGCTTCGCCAAGCGCCTGCATCAGTGGCTGAGCGAACACGGCGGCAAGACCCTGTTCGCGCCGGTGGAAGTCGACAGCGGTGATCCGTATGCCCTGCGTCACTGGCAAACCCAACTCGGCCTGCTCACCGGGCAAGCACCGGTCGACACCTGGCAAGCCCCGAGCTACGACAACTGGACGCTGGTCCGCCGCGAACTGATGAACCCGGACAGCAGCGGCGCACCGGTTTATCTGTTGGGCTTAAGCGCACCGAACACCAGCAGTTGGCTGGCCGGTGATCTGGTCGAAATACTGCCGCGCAACTGCCCGTGGGCCATCGAGCATTTCCTTGACGGTCTCGGCATTCGCGGCGAGACCACGGTGAAAATCAACGGCCTCGACGAGCCGCTGGAAGTGGCACTGGCCTCGCGCCAATTGCCTGAGCATCGCGCCCATCTGGTCGGTTTGCATGCGCAATCGCTGGTCGATGCGATGGTGCCGCTGGCCATGCGCGAATACTCGATCGCCTCGATTGCCGCCGACGGCGTGCTGGAGTTGATCGTGCGTCAGGAACAGCATGCCGATGGCACGCTGGGCATCGGTTCTGGCTGGCTGACCGAACACGCCCCGGTGGGCGGCAGCATCAGTTTGCGGGTGCGGCGCAACAGTGGCTTCCACCTGCCGAACGAACCGCTGCCGATGATTCTGCTGGGTAACGGTACCGGTCTGGCCGGGCTGCGCAGTTTGCTCAAGGCGCGGATTGCCGATGGTCAACAGCGCCAGTGGCTGCTGTTTGGCGAGCGCAATCGTGAACACGATTTCCTCTGCCGCGCCGAGCTGGAAGAGTGGTTGATCAATGGTGATCTGGAGCGGCTGGATCTGGCGTTTTCGCGGGATCAGGCCGAGAAGGTTTATGTGCAGGATCGCTTGCGTGAGTCGGCTGACGAGTTGAAGAAATGGCTGGCGGACGGGGCGGTGATTTACATTTGTGGCAGTTTGCAGGGGATGGCTTCGGGGGTTGATCAGGTGCTTAACGACATTCTCGGGGCAGCCGAAGTGGAGCGGTTGATTGAGCAGGGTCGATATCGGCGTGATGTCTATTAAAAGCCCCTCACCCTAGCCCTCTCCCAAAGGGAGAGGGGACTGATTGGGGGAGATTCACGCAATACGCCGACCTGAACGTGCTTCACCGAATCCAGAATCGAGAGAGGGTTTTGTACCTGATCTCATAATCAACTCGGTCTTTCAGGTCGATGTACCTCTTCAGACACCTCGGTCGGCCCCCTCTCCCTCCGGGAGAGGGCTGGGGTGAGGGTCAGCCTTTGATCTTCATACCGGCTGCAACTTTTTCTCAAAAACCGCCACCCCATTCAAATCCCGCAACACCACACTCATCTCCCCACTCCCCCCTTCAATATTCACCTCGCCAAAAAACTGAAACCCGGCAAACGGCGAAGTGTTCTGCGCCGGCGGCGCTTTCTCGAAAACCACCTCCGGGCCAAAGGTTTTATCCAGCGGATTAGGCCCAAAGCTCCCGGCATTCAGCGGCCCCGCGACAAACTCCCAGAACGGTTCAAAATCCTGAAACGCCGCGCGATCGGGGTGATAGTGATGCGCCGCGCAGTAATGCACATCCGCCGTGAGGAAGACGAAATTGCGCACATGCTGCGCACGCAAGAATCCGAGCAACTCGGCGATTTCCACCTCGCGCCCCTGCGCCGGTCCCGGGTCACCGTTAGCCACCGCCTCCCAACGCGCGACACCCGGGCTGACCTCGCCATCCGGCACGCCAAGACCAATCGGCATGTCGGCGGCGATGACCTTCCACTGGGCTTTGGATTTCTTCAAACCGCGCTTGAGCCAGTCCAGTTGCTCACGCCCCAGAAACGGTTTCGCCGCGCCGAGGTTGTCGTCATTGGCGCCGCGATAACTGCGCATGTCGAGCACGAACACATCGAGCATCGGCCCATAGCTCAACTTGCGATAAATCCGCCCGCCGCCGTCGGCAGTCTGTAAGCGCATCGGTGAATATTCCAGCCACGCCTTGCGTGCGCGCCCGACCAGGGTGTGGATATCTTTCTCCTGATAACGCTCGTCGAGCTGCTTGCCCGGCGACCAGTTGTTGACCACTTCATGGTCGTCCCACTGCCAGATCTGCGGCACCTCGGCATTGAACCGACGGATGTTTTCGTCCATCAGGTTGTAGCGGTAGTTGCCGCGATAGTCGTCGAGGGTCTGTGCGACTTTGCTCTTAGCTTCAGTGGTGAGGTTGCGCCACACCCGACCGTTTTCGGTGGTCAGTTGAGCAGGCACCGGGCCGTCGGCGTAGATGGTGTCGCCGCTGTGGATAAAGAAGTCCGGCAGGCGCAGACGCATGGCTTCGTAGATGCGCATGCCGCCGATGTCCGGGTTGATGCCGAAGCCCTGCCCGACGGTGTCACCGCTCCAGACGAAGCGAATATTGCGCCGCGCCGTCGGAGCGCTGCGCAGATGACCCAGCCACGGTTCACTGGCGACGCCGGTTTGCGCGTCCTTGAAATACACCCGATAAAAAATCGCCTGACCGGCCGGCAGCCCAGTGAGCTCGACCCGAGCGGTGAAATCTGTGCGCGCATCGGCCAGCGCCGAGATCACCCGGCGCGGGTGGCGAAACTGGCTGCGGGTGTCCCACTCGACCACCATATGCGCCGGGCGATCGCTGCGGCTCCAGATCATCGCGCGGTCACCTTGCAGGTCGCCGGATTGCACGCCATCGGTCAACTGCGGGCGGTCCTTGACCGAGGCAATCACCGCCGGCGCCAGGCTTGGCATCAGCAGACCGGCGCCGACGACTTGCATGACACGCCGGCGACCGGGGTTGAAATCGCTCATGGTGTTCTCCCTGAAAAAAGGAAAACTTAAGCACGCCTATATGAACTCGCCATGACACCACTAACCATTGTGGGAGCGAGCCTGCTCGCGAAAGCGGTGTGCCAGTCAACCTACATGTCGCTGGCAGATTGCATTCGCGAGCAGGCTCGCTCCCACAGGGGATTTGTGTTGTCGGTCAGGCCTTCGCCGGTTCCAGCGCCAGCTCGACGGCCTCGGGGCGTTTGACCGTCGCATAGACCACAGCGGTCAACAAACTCCCCGCGACAATCGCCAGCAAATACAACAACGCATGATTGATCGCATTCGGAATCGCCAGCACAAACAAGCCACCGTGCGGCGCCATCAGTTTGCAGCCGAAATACATCGACAACGCACCGGTCAACGCACCACCGGCAATGCTCGCCGGAATCACCCGCAACGGGTCTTTCGCGGCAAACGGAATCGCGCCTTCGGAGATAAAGCACAGCCCCAGCACCAGCGCCGCTTTCCCGGCCTCGCGCTCGGTCTGAGCAAACTTGCGCCGCGCAATAAACGTGGCGATGCCCAGGCCAATCGGCGGCACCATCCCGGCGGCCATGGTCGCGGCCATCGGCGCATAACTCTGCGACGCCAGCAGCCCCACCGAGAACGCGTACGCGGCTTTGTTGATCGGCCCGCCGAGGTCGACGCACATCATGCCGCCGAGCAGCACACCGAGCAGAATCGCGTTGGTGGTGCCCATGCTGTCGAGGAAATGCGTGAGCGCACCGAGCATGCCTGCGACCGGTTTGCCGACCACGTAAATCATCACCAGCCCGGTAAACAGACTGGCGAACAACGGGATGATCAGAATCGGTTTCAGCGCCTCTAGACTTTGCGGCAAGGCGACATAACGACTGATCGCCTTCGCCGCGTAACCGGCGATAAACCCGGCGACGATGCCGCCGATAAACCCGGCGCCCAAGGTACTGGCAAGCAATCCACCAATCATCCCCGGCGCCAGGCCCGGACGGTCAGCAATCGAATAAGCGATGTAACCCGCCAGCAACGGCACCATCAATTTGAACGCGGTCTCGCCGCCGATCTGCATTAGCGCAGCGGCCAGCGTGCCTTCCTCCTTGAACGCGGTGATGCCGAACACGAACGACAGCGCAATCATCAAACCACCTGCCACGACCATCGGCAGCATGAAAGACACACCGGTCAGCAGGTGTTTATAGATGCCGGTTTTTTCTTGCTTGGCCGGTGCCTTGCCGTCACTCGCGGCGCTTTCCACAGCACCTTCGGCCAAGGCTTTTTTCAGTGTGGCTTCGGATTGTTTCAACGCAATGCCAGTGCCGCAACGATAGATTTTCTTGCCGGCGAAACGCTCGGTGGCGACTTCGATATCCGCCGCCAGTAACACCACGTCAGCTTCAGCAATCGCCGCTGCGCTCAACGGGGTTTTCGCGCCCACCGAGCCTTGGGTTTCGACTTGCAAGTCATAGCCCAGACGCTTGGCGGTTTGCTGCAAGGCTTCGGCGGCCATGAAGGTGTGGGCGACACCGGTCGGGCACGCGGTAATCGCGACGATGCGTGGCGCACGCGGCGCATCAGCAACCGGTTCAGCCGCGCCGGCGACGTAAACCTCAGCCTCTTCAGCGCCACGACGCAGCACCGCTTCAACATCCTGCAACGCCTGCGCCGGGGCAATCTGGAAAACACGTTTACCGACAAAACGCGTCATGTCGATCGCGCCTGTGGCGACCAGCAAAACCCACTCGGCCGCCGCAATGGTCGCCGCCGACAACTCGCGTTCCGGGTGCGCCGCATCGACCACTTCAACGCTGGTGCTCCAGCCCTGACGCTGCGCCGCCGCATCGAGCAAACGCGCGCACAGCACACTGGTGACCATGCCGTTCGGGCAAGCCGTAACAATGGCTAATTTCATGACAAACCCTCTTATTGTTCTGTCAGGGGACGCACGCGCACGCCCTGTTCGAGCTGCGCCACTTGCGCCACATCGTTGATGCCGAAACCGATCTGGGTCACCGCCATCGCCGCAATCGCGGTGGCGGTGCGCAGGGTTTGCTCAGGCGTGTCGGCGCTGAGCAAACCGTGAAGCATGCCGGCCAGCAACGAATCACCAGCACCGACCGTGCTGGCGACGCTGACCTTCGGTGGCGTGGCGTGCAGTGCCGAGCCGACGCTGAACCAGTTCACGCCGTCAGCACCGTGAGAAATCACCACGTGCTCGACGCCTTGCGCGTGCAAACGCGCCGCTGCTTGCGCTTCCGCCGCGTGCGAAACCACGTCACAACCGAGTGCATCGGCGAGTTCTTCGGTGTTCGGTTTGATCAGCCATGGACTGGCTTTCAAGGCTTCGCGCAATGCTGCGCCGCTGGAGTCGAGAGCGACTTTCAAGCCAAGCTGATTGAGCCGTTCGATCAGTTCACGCAACCACTGCGCCGTGACGCCACGCGGCAAACTGCCGGCGACCACTACGGCATCGTGACCCGGGGCAATCTGCTCCAGACGATCGAGCAACGCCTGCTGTGCAGCCGCATCGACCACTGGCCCCGGGCCGTTGATGTCGGTGATGCGGCCATCCTGTTCGGCGACTTTGATATTGCTGCGCGTCTCGCCCGGCACGCGGATGAATGTGTCGACAAAACCACGCTTGGCGAACAGGGTTTCGAACGCTTGCAGATTGTCTTCGCCGAGAAAGCCGCTGACCGTCAGTTGATGACCAAGGTCGGCCAGCACTTGCGCGACGTTCACCCCTTTGCCGGCAGCGTGGGTGTGCATCTCGTCGCTGCGATTGACCTGACCGGCCTCCAGCCGTGGCAGCTCGACGGTGAGGTCGAGCGCGGGGTTGAGGGTCAGGGTAAGAATCTTGGCCATTACAGGGCCTCCACTAATGCGCGCACTTCGTTGGCGCTGCCCACGGCCAAGGCCTGTTGAGCAAGGGTTTGCGCCTGGGTCAGGCTGAGTTCGCGGATGCGCGCTTTCACTTCAGCAATGCTGCGCCCGGAGACGCTGAGTTCATCGACACCGAGGCCAACCAGTACCGGAACTGCCAACGGATCAGCTGCGAGTTCGCCGCACACGCCGACCCATTTGCCATGGGCATGGGCCGCGCGCACGGTGATGTCGATCAGTTGCAGCACCGCCGGGTGCAAACCGTCGGCCTGCGCCGACAGGGTCGGGTGACCACGGTCGATGGCCAGAGTGTATTGGGTGAGGTCGTTGGTGCCGACGCTGAAGAAGTCGACTTCCTTGGCCAGCACCGGCGCAAGCAGAGCGGCGGACGGCACTTCGATCATGATCCCCAGCTGCAGATCGGCGACCGGGATTTCCAGACGCAGACGTTCGGTCATGTCGCGGGCCTGACGCCATTCTTCAACGCTGCCGACCATCGGGAACATGATTCGCAACGGACGGTTGTCCGCCGAACGCAGCAAGGCGCGCAATTGCGCTTCCATGATCTGTGGGCGCTGCAAGGTCAGGCGAATGCCGCGCACACCGAGGAACGGGTTTTCCTCTTTGGCGATCGGCCAATACGGCAGCGGTTTGTCGCCGCCGACATCCAGCGTGCGCACCACCAATGGCCGCCCGGCGAGGCCATCGAGGACGCGGCGGTATTCGGCTTCTTGCGTGGCTTCGTCCGGCGCTTGCGGATGGGCCATGAAAATCAGTTCGGTACGCAGCAGACCGATGCCTTCGGCGCCCTGCTCCACTGCACTGATCACGCCCGCGCTTTCGCCGATGTTGGCGAACACTTCGACCGCATGACCGTCGGTGGTGTGTGCCGGTTGATGGCGTTGTTCGGCGGCAATTTTCAGGCGTTGTTCGCGAGTGTCGCGTTCTTCGGCGGCGCGTTGCAGAGTCGCAGCATCGGCGTCGACGTGCAGGCGACCGCGTTGACCGTCGAGCAGCAACGGCGTGCCCGGCGCCAGCAACAACACCGCGGCGCCAGCGCCAACCAGTGCCGGAATCCCGAGGGCTCGCGCAACGATGGCACTGTGCGCGGTGGCGCCGCCGCGTGCGGTGAGAATCCCCGCGACACGCGCCGGGTCCAGACGCGCGACGTCGGACGGGCCGACCTCGTCCATCACCAGAATGTACGGTTGCTCAGGCTCGCTCGGGGTTTGCACACCACACAGTTGCGCCAGCACGCGCCGGCCGACGTCACGCAGGTCCGCCGCACGCTCGGCGAGCAACGCATCCTGTAGCGATTCCTGTTGTTTGGCCGCCGCTTCGATCACCGCCATCCACGCCGCTTCAGCGCTTTCGCCCTGCTTGAGGCGGGTGTCGACTTCGTCGGTGAGTTCCGGGTCGTCGAGCATCTCCTGATGAGTGATGAAGATTTCGCGGATGGCTTTGGCTTTGCTGCGTTCGATCAAGCCCTGAATGTCGCTGCGCACATCGCTGAGCGCTTGCTTGAGACGTTCGCGCTCAACGGCGGCGGACTCGCCGCGCAGCGGGTAATCGATGGTTTGCTGCACCTGAATATGCGCAGGCCCAATAGCAATGCCCGGTGCTGCCGGGATCGCCTGCAACTGAGCGCCGGACGCCGGAGCGATCAGCACTTCGGCGATGTCGGCGATGACTTCGCGCTGCTGGCTTACGGCTGGCAGCGGCTCCACTTCTTCGCCAAGGCCTTCTTCGATAGCGGCCAAGAGTGCCGGCAAGGCGTCAGCGGCGATGGTCGGTTCAGCGATCAACTCCAGCACCTGACCGCGACGGGCGCCGAGGCTGAGCAGTTTGCTCAAGCTCTTCACCGACACGGCGCTGTCCTGACCATCGACAATGCGCACGCGAATTTCGCCATCAAAACTCTTCGCCAGTTGCGCGAGGATCTTCGCCGGGCGCGCGTGCAAGCCATGGGCGTTAGCCAGGGCAATGCGTGCGCTTGGCCAATCGGCGGGCAACTCACCACCAAGCACTTCGAGAACTTTGCGGCTGCTGGTGGCGCGGCCCAATTCATGGCCGCGACCTTCGATCAGCAACGCACACAAACGTTCGAGCAGCGCTTGGTGCGCTTCGCCAAGACTGGCCAGGCAGAACAGACCACTGAGCGGTTGGCCGAGGTAGCGCATCGGTTTGTCCGGCGTGACGAACGCCAGGCCCGGACGCTTCACGGTTTGCTCGCTGTGCAACCACCACAAACCATCGCCCAACGGCAGCGCTTCGACCTGTTGCAGCACCGCCGAGAAACCGTTGCTCACACAATCGGCCTGACGCAACAGACGTGCGCCACGCCAGACGAGTTCTTCGAAATCATCGGCGGAGACGCCGAGGCCGATCATCTGTGCATCCAGCGCCAGTTCCTGCGGCGCGCCTTGCAGCAGTTTCAGCAGCGCTTCGGGGGAGCTGGCACGACGCAGGGCCTGGCCCAGATCGGTCTCGCCGAGGGCGCGGGTCAGCAGTTGCAGCAGGCGCAGGTGTTCGTCGGATTTGGCGGCGATGCCAATCGCCAGATAAACGGTCTGGCCATCGCCCCAATCCACGCCTTCCGGGAACTGCATCAAGCGCACGCCAGTGGCGAACACCTGATCGCGGGTTTCCGGGGTTCCGTGGGGAATGGCAATACCTTGACCGAGAAAGGTCGAGCCCTGGGCTTCCCGGGCCTGCAATCCGGCGAGGTAGCCGTCGGCGACCAGACCATCGGCCACCAGGTGATTGGCCAGCAGTTGCAGGGCAGCGGGTTTATCCACAGCCGATTGGCCCATGGATATCTGCTCTATAGTGAGCTCGAGCATGCGATCTCCTTTTTGGCGCTATATGAGTGCCAGGTATTGTTTTGGATGGTTTGCAGCTTAGGCGCTTTACCGCTTTGCTTTTCAGCGGCAGTTTTGGCGGTTTCACGGCAGCACCGGCCAAAGACGTCTAATACGTAGAAAATACGCTTGCTGAAACGTTTAATCTAGATTGATCGGCACGTTACTCGATAATGTCCCATCCTTGAAGTCCAACTTGTCGGATGCGCTGCGACAATAGTCGCCTGCCCTAATCGGGTAGGATTGGCGAAAATGTGGCGGCAAGCTCGAATAAACAAGGAAATACCGGGTTGAAACTCAGTGATATCGCGCGGTTGGCCGGAGTGTCCGTGACCACCGCCAGCTACGTCATCAACGGCAAGGCCGAACAGCAACGCATCAGCACCGCCACCGTCGAGCGGGTGCGGGCGGTGGTCGATCTGCACGGCTTCACGCCAAACCCTCAAGCGGCCGGGCTGCGCAGTCGGCACACGCGCACGCTGGGCTTTATTCTGCCGGATCTGGAAAACCCCAGTTACGCGCGGATCGCCAAGCTGCTCGAGCAAGGTGCGCGGGCGCGCGGCTATCAATTGCTGATCGCCAGCTCCGACGATGCGCCAGACAGCGAGCGGCAGTTGCTGCAACTATTCAAGGCGCGCCGCTGCGATGCGCTGATCGTCGCCAGTTGCCTGCCGGCCGGTGATGACAGTTACCGACAGCTACAGGCCAAAGGGCTGCCGATCATCGCCATCGACCGGGTCATGGAACCGGAGCATTTCTGTTCGGTGATCAGTGACGACCGCGAGGCCAGCCTGCACCTGACCCAGAGCCTGCTCGATCCGCAGCCGAAGCAGATCGTTCTGCTCGGTGCGCGCCCGGAACTGAGCATCAGCCAGGAACGTGCCGCCGGTTTCAAGCAAGCCTTGGTCGACTTCAAAGGTGAAGTGCTGGTCGAGCACGCTGAATCTTTCAGCCGTGAGTGCGGCAAGCAATTGATGGAAGAACTCCTGCAACGTCTGGGGCATTTGCCCGACGCGTTGGTGACGACTTCGTACGTACTGCTGCAAGGCGTGTTCGACGCGCTGCATGACTTCCCGCTGAAATCGCGACCGCTGCGCCTCGGCACCTTCGGCGATACGCAATTGCTGGATTTCCTGCCGCTGCCGGTCAACGCCATGGCCCAGCAACACCAGTTGATCGCCGACAAGGCGCTGGAACTGGCGCTGGCGGCGGTCGAGCAGTCGGAGTACAAGCCCGGCGTACAGGCCATCGCGCGGACCTTCAAGCAGCGTATTCACCAGGACTGAGCCGTGGAGCTGATCGACAGCCACACCCACCTCGACTTCCCCGACTTCGATGCCGATCGCCCGGCGTTGCTCGCCGAAAGCCGCGCCCTCGGGGTGCGGCGGATGGTGGTATTGGGGGTTTATGAGGGTAACTGGCAACGGGTGTGGGATCTGGTGCAGAGCGATGCGGATTTGTATGCGGCATTCGGTCTGCATCCGGTGTATCTCGATCAGCATCGTCCTGAGGATTTGTTGGCTCTGGGTGATTGGCTGACGCGGCTGCGTGGTCATCGGCAGTTGTGTGCGGTGGGCGAAATCGGTCTGGATTACTTCGTCGAAAACCTCGACCGCGAGCGGCAACAGGCGCTGTTCGAGGCGCAGCTGCAATTGGCCGCTGACTTTCATTTGCCAGCGCTGATCCATGTACGCCGCAGCCATGCGGCGGTTATTGCGACGCTCAAACGCTTCAAGCTCAAACGCGCAGGGATCATCCACGCCTTTGCCGGTAGCCGTGAAGAAGCGCGGGAATACATCAAACTGGGTTTCAAACTGGGCCTCGGCGGCGCACCGACCTGGCCGCAGGCGTTGCGCATGCATCGAGTGATTGCGGAACTGCCGCTGGAGTCGATCGTGCTGGAAACCGATTCGCCGGACATGGCGCCTGCGATGTTTCCCGGTCAGCGCAATAGCCCGGCGCACTTGCCGGCGATTTGTGAGGCGTTGGCGGAGTTGATGAATATATCCCCGCAACAACTCGCCAGCGCCAGCACCGCCAACAGCTGCGAAGTGTTCGGCTGGTAACACATCTCCCCTGTAGGAGCTGTCGAGTGAAACGAGGCTGCGATCTTTTGATCTCTTTGAAATCAAGATCAAAAGATCGCAGCGTGCCGCAGCTCCTACAGGGGATTTGTGTACAGCTCAGACGCGGAAGGCGCTGATCAGTTGTTTAAGCTCAACAACTTGGGCAGACAACGCGCGGCTGGCATCTTCGGTCTGGTGCGCACCTTGCGCTGTGCGCTCGCCGGCGCGGTTGATCTCGACGATGTTCTGGTCGATATCGTGGGCCACCGCCGTTTGCTGCTCAACGGCAGCGGCAATCTGCTGGTTCTGATCGACGATCATGCCGACCGCACCAAGGATGTTTTCCAGCGCCTGCTGGACTTTCTCCGACTGCCCGACCGTGCCGTTGGCCATCTGATGGCTGACGCCCATGGCCTTTACCGCCGCCCCGACGCCGCCATGCAACTTGGCGATCATCTGTTCGATCTCTTCAGTTGATTGCTGAGTGCGTTTGGCCAGCGTGCGCACTTCGTCCGCCACCACGGCAAAACCACGTCCCTGCTCGCCGGCACGTGCCGCTTCGATCGCGGCGTTGAGCGCCAGCAAGTTGGTCTGTTCGGCGATGCTCTTGATCACTTCCAGCACGCGGCTGATCGACTGGCTGTCGCTGGCCAACTGGTTGATCACCCGCACTGACTGGTCAATCTCGCTGGCCAGCGCGGCAATGCTGCCCTGCTGCGACTCGACCAGGCCACGACCACTGATGGTCTCGTCATTGACGCTTTGGGCACTGCTCACTGCCGCGGCGGCACTGCGCGCCACCTCCAGTGAGGTCGCCGACATCTGGTTCATCGCCGTTGCCACTTGCTCGATCTGCGTACGTTGCCCGGCGACCGCCTGATTGCTCTGCGCTGAGACGTTTTCAACCTGCCCGGCCTGACGCTCGACCTCGGCGACGGTCTGGCCCACCCGCTCGATCAAGTCGTGAATCTTCCTCACCGTGCCGTTGAACACCTCGCCCAACTCACCTAACTCATCGCGACTGCTGGCCTTGAAGTTGACCGTCATGTCCCCCGCCGCGACCTTGTCCATCATTGCTCCAAGGCGTTTCAGCGTGGTGCGGGTCGAGGCGTAGAAACCACCGTAGAGATAGAAAATCAGCACGAACACCACCGACAGCGCCACCGCCTGCAGGACCATGTGTGTGCGGTTCTGCGCCAGACGCTGCTGCAATTGAGTGTCGAGGAATTTCAGCGTGGCTTCGTTGAGCTCATAGGTCTTGCCGATCAGCCCAGTGACCTGATCGTAAAAAGCCTGCCACGGCGCATCGAGGGTGTCGGCCATCACCACCTGCTCTTCGAACAGTTCGCTGGCCTGTTTCAGCGAAGCCTTGCTGCTGTCGGCCGCCGCGCTGAGGTTGTCCCCCGCGGCTTTGCTGGAGCCGAGGGCGTCCTGCAATTTCAGACCATACTCGGCCTGGAGTTTTTCGATCTGCACCAGCAACTCATCAAAACGCGTACTCGATGAACTGTTGAGAAAACCCTGACCCAATGAATACGAACCCATGGCCCGGCCTTCGCCGAGAGTTTGCGTGACGCTCGGCGTGATCAGGGTGACCAGTTCGCTGAGCTGACGGATATCGCTCTGGTTATCTCGGCTCAGCCCGGCCTGACTGGTGATGATCTGGCTGAAAATCTGCGCACTGGCCAGTAGTTTGCCGATTAACGCGCTTTTGCTCTGCAGCGAGTTCTCCACTTGCTGGGCCTTGAACTCGGCGATCATTTCATCGCGTTTGCCGTCGAATACCTGGATCTGCTCGGGATCGTCGGTCATCGCCGTCAGCCCTTGCAGGCGTGCCAGAACCGCTTGTTCGAGCGTGGTGATCTGCGCCTCGACATTCCCGGCCTTGCCGGACTGGCCGAGGGTGACGTTGATCTGCACCAGATTGTTGAGGGTTTCCAGATCCCGGCGCAGAGCCAGGCTGCTGCCCAGCAGATCAAGGCTTTGCAGCTCGACGCGGGTGCCCTGGAATTCGCGATAGGAATCGCGCACCAGATAGAAATTGGTCACCAGCATCGGCACCAGGAACAGCACGCTGATCAGGCTGAACTTCATGCCGAAGCTCAGACGGTTCATCAGCGAGACAGCGGGATAGAGCAAGCTCTTCACTGGAAGTCTCCCTTGGTTTTTCTTGTTTTTATTGGCGGGCGCGGGGCGACAGCAGATAGCCACTATCGGGCGCCATCTCTGTATAGCTCAAATCGAAGGGAGGTTTTGTAACTTAAGGTTAACGACAAAAAGATCGCAGCCTGCGGCAGCTCCCACAGGAAACACACAATCCCTGTGTAGGAGCTGCCGCAGGCTGCGATCTTTTGATCCTTCTTTAAATCAGTGAAATCAGTGGATCAGAACTGTCCACAAAGCAAACCCGGCATACCACAGCACTGCCGCGCGCAGCAGCAGTTCCCACAGGCAATCGAGGGTGTTGATGCCTTCCGGCCCGACCACCGGAGGTGGAATCTCGCCCGCCGCCAAACCGACCCGATTGATCAGTTGCGCCGCGCTGATGTTCCAGTTGAGCAGTTCATGCAGCATCACCCGGCTGACCGCAACAAAGTTGCCGACCAGTGCCAGGCTCGCAGCCAGCAAGCGTACCGGCAGCCAGTCAAATGCATGCCGCAGTTGCGCGGCGCGCTCGACCAGCGCCGGGTTCTGACCGTGCTCCTGCGCCAGCGCCAACAGGCGATACGCCAATGCCGCTACCGGGCCGAGCACGAAATACCAGAAGATCACCGCAAAAAAGCTCTGGTAGGCCTGCCACAGCAGATGCGCCTGCACACGTTCGAGCAACTGCTCGCCGCTGTCGGCGCAGATGTTCAGATCGCGCTTGGCCACGTGCGCTGCGGCTTGCAAATCCTCACGGCGCCAGGCATCACGGAACGGCCCGAGGCCGCCGAGCAAGTCGCCGCGCCCCAGGCTGTAAATCACCACCAGTAAATGCACCGGCAACGCCAGCAAGCCGTAAGCCACCGGCTCCAGCACCACCAGCAACAGCGCCAGCAAGGCCACCGGAAACAGCACCAGAATGCTCAGCACCAGCCAAGGCTGTTTGGCCAGCCGCTCGCTGCTTTCGAGTTTGTTCAGTTCGCGGATCCATCCGCCATCGCGTTGAACCCGATGACGCAGGGCCGAAAACTTCTCGATCCACAGCGCCAGCAGTAACACCAGAAAACTCATTGTCCTTCCCCTTGTGCCAGGGCTGCGCGGTAACGCGCCCAGTCGAATGCCGGGCCAGGATCGGTCTTACGCCCGGGTGCTATGTCGCTGTGCCCACAAATGCGGGCGCCGGTGATGGCCGGAAATGCTGTCTGCAACTGGCGGGTCAACGCCGTCAACGCCTGATACTGCGCGTCGGTGAACGGTAGATCATCGGTGCCTTCGAGCTCGATGCCCACGGAAAAATCATTACAGGTTTCGCGCCCTTCGAACATCGATACACCCGCATGCCACGCCCGCTCAAGACAGGAGACAAACTGGGTGACCTTGCCGTCACGTTCGATCAGAAAATGCGCCGAGACGCGTAGGTCGGCGATACCTGCAAAGTAGGGATGTTCGGTGACATCCAGACGATTCTGGAAAAACTCCTGCACCTTGCCCGTGGCGAACTGCGCTGGCGGCAGGCTGATGTTGTGGATGACCAACAGGGAAATTTCGCCCGCAGGGCGTTCATTGAAGTTGGGCGATGGGCAAACCTGCACCCCGTGACACCACCCGCTAGCGGGATCCAACTGCATACCGATTCCTTCAACGCCGACTCTGTTGGCGCCCAGTATGCCGTGATCGGCCCCCGGCGCGCGATCACTTGCCGCGATTGAGTCGCCGCAGATTGCCCAGCACCGATTCGAGTGCGCGGTCGAACAGCAAGGTATCGTCCAGCGCACGCACCGTGCCACGCTGGAATTCCACGGCCAGCGCGATGCGGCTGCGCTCCAGCACCTTCATCCCGGTTCGATCGACAAATACATACTTGCCGGTGGCTTCGATGATGGCTGCGAGCTTGCAGCGCAGGCTGTTTTCATCGTCCTCACGAAAAGCGACCCAACTGCCCAGGCGCAGTTGCTCGACCTGACGCAGACCGGCGGCGTCGTGGGGCAAGCGTACCGATGTCATCGCCATTGCGCTTTCATCGGCGGTGTGCAGCACGATCTGTTGCGACACTTCGATCATGGGGGTGGCCTGATCCGATTCGACGGAACGCTCCAGCACACGTACATGCAGGGCTTCCAGCTCACTGAAAAACTCGCTGGTGGCGAACGGATCGAACGCTGAACTGCTCAGGCCATCACGCAGCGATTTGAGCAACCCCGGCACCAGTGCCAGCAAGCGCAGGCTGGATTCGGTGTCTTCATGACGCTGCACACTCCAGATCAATTGCTCCATGGTTTGCACATCGGCCTGCCATTCGGCTGACTGATCGCCATGCTTGAGGCAGGTCAGCAGCAATACTTTGCTCCAGGCGTCCTGGACGAACGTGACCACGGACGGCGGCAGCGTCTTACCCAGCAGCGCTTGATTCAGCGCCCGCTCGACCCGGCGCCGGGCCAGTTCGGTTTTTGCCCGCCCTTCTTCGGCGTCACGCAGACGCTGTTCAAGTAGCTCACTGCGGCGGCGCTCATCGCTGGTGAACGCAAGGAAATCGGCGAGCAACTCAGAGAAAATCGCCGGGTCATCAACAAAGTCAGTCAGCAGGCGCTGCACCACTTGTTCGATACGCAGGTACAAGCTGTCGCGCGCGTCACTGTCGCAGTCGCCCCAACCCATCGCCGCCTCGGCGATTTCGTTGAGCAGGCGCCGCGCCGGATGGGTGCTGCGACTGAAGAAACTCTTGTCGAGCACCGCGACCTTGAGCATCGGGATCTGCAACCGCGCGATCAGAGCCTTGAGCGAATCCGGCACATTGCGGTCTTCAAGAATGCAGTCGAAGACCATGGCGATCAGGTTGATCACGTCTTCGTCCGCATCGCCGACGATCCGCGATTTTCCACTTCTGACGCTGACGCGAGTCAGCAGTTGTTCGAGCTGATTGCGCAGATCGAAGTCATCCTGTGCCGCCAGCGCCGGCACGTACTGTTGCAAGTGCGAGAGCAGACGGAGCAGGTCGCGGGTGGAAATCGGTTGCGCCGCAACGCTGGGTTCCAGCGTCGGGGCAACACTGCCACGCACATGCGCGAGCAATTGCTGCAGCGCGGCGAAGACCTCCTGCACGCCTTCATCGACGGGCGGCGTGTCGTCGCTTTCATCGTTGCTCACACTGGCGATCGCACGATCAATGGCGCGCCGTGCCGGGGCGGCCTTCAACTCGGGCAACACACCGGTGGCAAGCAGCAATTGATTGGCTTCGGCGTAGAGCTGTTCGGTATCGGCCAAGACATAACGCTCGAAGAGTTTGAGCAGGATCAGCTTGACCTTGATTTCCACACCCAGGTTACGCCCGGCCTGGAGGAAAAACTCGCAGAGCAGCGCCGGGCCGAGCGGGTTGTGTTGATCGTCGAGGGTGTTGCCGAGTAGCGCGTTAAGCCGCGCGGTCAGTTGATCGAGGGCGAAGCCGTCACGCTTGAGTACGCGACCGACCATGGTCTCGACCGCCACGCTGCGTTCCATGTCGTCGCTGCGCGGCGCCAACTCGTCATATATCAGGGCATGGGGCAGCGTGTTGTGCGTGGGGTCGTATTGCGTCAGGCCAACGAAAGCTTCAAAGAATTGCTCAAGAAAACCACGCTCGATGTTTTTGCGCTTGAGGCGCAGGTCGCGCATGGCTTCGAAAAAGATGTTCTGTTCGACGTCGTTGCGCGCCCGGTCGGCCATTTCGAACAGCGTGTCATCGGCGTTATCGAACAGCTCCTGCAAACCGTGGCGCAGTTGCTGGGCAGCCTTGTCGCGAACCTGAAGCAGAATCACAGGCAGGCGGGCGAGCGGCGAATGATTCGCCTGATCGGCAGTGCCTTTGTGCAAAGGCACCACTTTCCCGTCGTTGTGCATCCAAGCCTCCTGAAACGGTGATTCGTTCGGTCAAGCCAACCCGGATCCCTGTGGGAGCGAGCCTGCTCGCGATGGCGGTGTATCAGCCGCAGCAATGTCACTGAGAGCATGCATTCCCGAGCAGGCTCGCTCGCACAAGCTCAATCCGGACGTCAAAGCTATGACGTCAAATGCAAGGCGGATTATCTTTCATAACTTGTACCCGACGCCATAGCCGTCAGGGTTTCCCCTATGCCCTTTCAGTGACCATGTCCCGGCACGGTTTGCTCAAAGAAAATCGACAAGATGCAGGCAAGCACGCGCGTCTCGCCTTGGGTTGGCTCGCGCCATGCCCCTATAATCAAACCACTTTGTTTGTGGAGCCCGTTATGCCGAATCTACGTCTCGCCGATTTGACCGCCGAAATCGAAGCCAACGTGCGCCGTGCGTTGCTCGAAGACATCGGCAGCGGCGACATCACCGCGCAACTGATCCCGGCCGAACGCCTGGCCAAAGCCACCATCATCACGCGCGACGCGGCTGTTATTTGCGGCACGGCCTGGGTCGATGCAGTGTTTCGTCAGCTTGATCCGCGGGTCGCGGTGCATTGGCAAGTGGTCGATGGCGAGCGGGTCAAGCCCAATCAGCCGTTGTTTCATCTGGAAGGGCCGGCCCGTTCGCTGCTGACCGGTGAACGCAGTGCGCTGAACTTCCTGCAGTTGCTCTCCGGCGTAGCCACCCGCGCGCAGTACCTGGCCGATTTCGTGGGTACCACTCAGGTCAAACTGCTCGACACCCGCAAGACCTTGCCAGGCCTGCGTCTGGCCCAGAAATACGCGGTGACCTGCGGTGGCTGCCACAACCATCGCATCGGTCTGTACGACGCCTTCCTGATCAAGGAAAACCACATCGCCGCCAGCGGTGGCATTCCACAAGCCATTGCCGCCGCGCACAAGATTGCGCCGGGCAAACCGGTGGAAGTCGAAGTGGAAAGTCTGGATGAACTGAAGGAAGCACTGGCCGCCGGCGCCGACATCATCATGCTCGACGAACTGAGTCTGGACGACATGCGCGAAGCCGTGCGCCTGAATGGCGGCAAGGCGAAACTGGAGGCCAGCGGCGGCATCAACGAAAGCACGCTGCTGCCGATCGCCGAAACCGGGGTGGACTACATCTCGATCGGTGCGATGACCAAGGATGTCAAAGCGGTGGATCTGTCGATGCGCCTCAGCCTTTAAACAGCAGCGGCAAGTTCCAAGCTACAAGCTGCAAGCCACAGCGCTTTTGCGTTGACTTGCAGCTTGCCGCTTAAAGCTCGTAGCTGCTGTTATACGACGAGATTGTTCATCTCGCAGTAGTCATCCCACTCGACACCCAGCACTTCAGCCGCCTCTTTGTGTAGCACAAGGCGCTGCGCCTCGAACTCCTCCGGCGTGCTCGTGTACTTGAGTGTCAGCTCCCACGGCTGCAAACCCTGGGCTTCGGCTTCGTCTTCAAAGGCCCACTGGATCTGATCCTTTTGATCATCAGGACTCAGGTCCTTGATCTCTTCTTTCAGGTCCGGAACGTCCAGAATGTACTTTTCCAGCGCTTGTTGATGACGTTGCTCTTGAGTTAATTCGGTCATGGCGTTCTCGCTGATCGTAAGAATGGAGGATGGATCTGGATCATCAAGGATCTCTCTGACGCGGATTTTTCCGGCCTTCGGAACCATTCGGGATCATCTGAAAACTGCTGGGCGATGCTCATGCAGGCAACGAATATAGGACGTTTGCATGACGAATTACACGGCTCTTTACATCTCTCCCACAAAAAGCTGACCTGCGGAACATAAATCCGCATGGCAATGAGCGGGAGTGAGGAAAACGGTGGTGCCCGAGACAGGAATCGAACCTGCGACCTTCGCGTTACGAGTGCGCTGCTCTACCGGCTGAGCTACACGGGCGGTGGGCTAAACCTAGCACCGGTTTTCACAAAAGCAAAGATCACAGCCTGCGGCAGCTCCTGCATGATCGGGTTATCACACCGCTTTGTAGGAGCTGCCGCAGGCTGTGATCTTTTGATCTTTATGCCAGACAAAAAAATGCCCCGCCGTTTTCACGGCGGGGCATTTTCATTGCGCTAACGCTTTGGGCTGATTAAACGCCCGAAGCCTTGGCAGCTGCCACGTCTTTGATGGACAGCTTGATACGGCCGCGGTTGTCCACGTCCAGTACCAGCACTTCCACTTCCTGGCCTTCTTTCAGAATGTCGGTCACTTTCTCTACGCGAGCGTCGCTCAGCATCGAGATGTGAACCAGACCGTCCTTGCCTGGCAGGATGTTGACGAATGCGCCGAAGTCGACGATGCGCTCAACCTTGCCCACGTAGATCTTGCCGATCTCGGCTTCAGCGGTGATGCCCAGAACGCGCTGACGTGCAGCTTCAGCAGCTTCCTTGGTTTCGCCGAAGATCTTGATCGAACCGTCGTCTTCGATGTCGATCGAAGCCTTGGTTTCTTCGCAGATCGCACGGATGGTCGCGCCACCTTTACCGATAACGTCACGGATCTTGTCGGTGTCGATTTTCATCGCGATCATGGTCGGAGCGTTGGCCGACAGTTCGGTACGCGACTGGCCGATGATCTGGTTCATCTGACCGAGAATGTTCAGGCGCGCTTCCAGGGCTTGGCCCAGAGCGATTTCCATGATCTCTTCGGTGATGCCCTTGATCTTGATGTCCATCTGCAGCGCGGTAACACCTTTGGCGGTACCGGCTACTTTGAAGTCCATGTCGCCCAGGTGGTCTTCGTCACCAAGGATGTCGGTCAGGACGGCGAACTTCTCGCCTTCTTTAACCAGACCCATGGCGATACCGGCAACCGGCGCCTTCATCGGCACACCAGCATCCATCAGGGCCAGAGAAGCGCCGCAAACGGAAGCCATCGAGCTCGAACCGTTGGATTCGGTGATTTCCGAAACCACACGGATGGTGTACGGGAACACGTCAGCGGCTGGCAGCATGGCCGAAACCGAACGACGGGCCAGACGGCCGTGACCGATTTCACGACGACCAGCGCCACCCATGCGACCACATTCGCCTACCGAGAACGGAGGGAAGTTGTAGTGCAGCATGAACGGGTCTTTTTTCTCGCCTTCCAGGGTGTCCAGCAGCTGTGCGTCACGGGCTGTGCCCAGAGTCGCGACTACCAGAGCCTGGGTTTCACCACGGGTGAACAGGGCCGAACCGTGGGTTTTCGGCAGAACGCCGACTTCGATGTTCAGCGGACGTACGGTTTTGGTGTCGCGACCGTCGATACGTGGCTTGCCGTTTACGATGTTTTCGCGAACGGTGCGGTATTCGATTTCGCCGAAAGCCGCTTTGACTTCGCTGGACGAAGGTTGGCCTTCTTCACCGGACAGCTTGGCAACAACCTGATCCTTCAGCTCACCCAGGCGAGCGTAACGGTCGGCCTTGACGGTGATGGTGTAAGCCTGGGAGATCGCTTCGCCGAACTCGGCACGGATAGCGCCCAGCAGTTCGGTGGCTTCTGGAGCCGGAGCCCAGGTCCAGGTTGGCTTGGCAGCTTCAGCAGCCAGTTCTTTAACCGCGTTGATCACCACCTGGAATTCGTCGTGAGCAAACAGTACCGCGCCCAGCATCTGGTCTTCGGTCAGCTCTTTGGCTTCCGATTCAACCATCAGTACGGCGTCCGAAGTACCGGCAACGACCATGTCCAGGCTCGAAGCAGCTTGCTGCTCGTAAGTCGGGTTCAGCAGGTAGCCGGTGCTTTCGTGGAAAGCTACGCGAGCGGCGCCGATCGGACCGTCGAACGGAATGCCCGAGATCGCCAGGGCAGCCGAGGTACCGATCATCGCAGCGATGTCCGGATCGGTTTTCTTGCTAGTGGAAACGACGGTGCAGACAACCTGCACTTCGTTCATGAAGCCTTCTGGGAACAGCGGACGGATCGGACGGTCGATCAGTCGGGAAGTCAGGGTTTCTTTCTCGGAAGGACGGCCTTCACGCTTGAAGAAACCGCCAGGGATCTTACCGGCAGCGTAAGTCTTTTCCTGGTAGTGAACCGACAGAGGGAAGAAGCCCTTGCCTGGATCGGCTTGTTTTGCACCGACTACAGTCACCAATACGCTGACGTCGTCGTCAACGGTGACCAATACTGCGCCGGAGGCCTGACGGGCGATACGGCCAGTCTCGAGGGTAACGGTCGATTGACCGAACTGGAATTTTTTGATTACCGGGTTCACGGTGTCCTACCTTCTTTGTGGCTCTTGGGGGAACTGGTTTCTTGCGAATTCTTGGGCAATGTCGGGAGTCGGCCCAACGTCTGTCCAGGGTAAAACGTGTATCCAGATAAAACTTGAGGCTGGGAGCCTGCAAGCCGCCGGCGGTAAACCGCAGACGTCCGACAGACAACCAACCTCATAGCGCAATCGCTGATTAGCGACGCAGACCCAGGCGACCGATCAGAGTCTGATAACGACCCAGATCCTTGCCTTTCAGGTAGTCCAGCAGCTTGCGACGCTGGTTTACCATGCGGATCAGACCACGACGGGAGTGGTGATCTTTACCGTTGGCCTTGAAGTGACCTTGCAGCTTGTTGATGTTGTGGGTCAGCAGTGCAACTTGCACTTCTGGCGAACCAGTGTCACCAACAGCTTGCTGGTAGTCAGCAACGATTTGAGCTTTTTCTTGAACGTCGAGAGCCATGAGGCAATCCTTTTATCAGGAAACTGTTTCAGGGAAACAGCTTCAACAGGCCAGGGACAAATCCCTGTATCTATAAATGAGTAGTGACCGTGCCTGTTAACAGCCACCCTCGCCAGCCTGCTTTGACACAGACCGGTTTCGGTCATTCCGACCGAATCAGTCGACGTGGTGCAATGCGCCCGTCTTCGCTCACTTCACCGATACCGATGAAGCGACCATTGTGATCCTGTACTCGTACCATGCCGAACTTCGGAGCATCCGGGGCACGTACCGGCTGGCCGTTGAGCCAGTAGAACGCGCTCGCTTCCGAGAAATGCAGCAGTGGCCAATCCTGCAGGCCGCTGTCCGATGGCATCAGGAAGCGATCCACCGCTTCGTTGCCACCTTCGGCATGTACCGTTTCAAGCTCTTCGAGGGTCACGGTCTGCGCCAGGGTGAAAGGCCCGGCCTGAGTACGGCGCAATTCAGCGACGTACGCACCACAACCGAGTTGCTCACCGATATCCTCCACCAGGGTGCGAATATAGGTGCCCTTGCTGCAATCCACCGCAAGACGCGCAGTATCGCCTTCGAAGGCCAGTAATTCCAAGCGCGCAATAGTAACAGAACGCGGTTCGCGCTCCACTACTTCGCCTGCACGCGCCAACTTGTACAGCGGCTGGCCATCACGCTTGAGCGCCGAGTACATCGGCGGTATCTGACTGATTTGCCCACGAAATTTCGGCAATGCCGCTTCGACATCGGCGCGACCAACGGTCACCGGGCGCTCCTGCAAAACCTCACCTTCAGCATCTGCCGTGGTGGTGGTCTTGCCCAGTTGCGCCAGGGTTTCATAAGCCTTGTCGGAATCGAGCAGGTATTGCGAGAACTTGGTGGCCTCACCGAAGCACAACGGCAAGACGCCGGTGGCCAGCGGATCGAGGCTACCGGTGTGCCCGGCTTTTTCGGCGTTGAGCAACCAGCGAACCTTCTGCAACGCGGCGTTGGAGGTGAATCCCAACGGTTTGTCGAGCAGGATGATGCCGCTGACGTTACGACGGATACGTTTGACCTGAGCCACCGAATTACTCCTTGGTGTCTTCAGGTTCAGCAGCGACCGGATGCTGATTGTCTTCAGCCACGGCACGCTCGATCAGGGCCGACAGGTGCGCACCACGGACAACGGATTCGTCGTAGTGGAAGTGCAATTGCGGCACGCTGCGCAGTTTCATTTCACGGGCCAGTTGCATACGCAGGAAACCTGCGGCGGCATTCAGCACCTTGATGCTTTGTGCGATATCTTCGGCGTTGTCCTGGCCCATCACGGTGATGAAGATCTTCGCGTGACCGACGTCACGGCTGACTTCTACTGCGGTAATGGTGACCAGGCCGACGCGCGGGTCTTTGACTTCGCGACGGATCAGTTGAGCCAGCTCGCGCTGCATCTGATCGCCGATACGTTGGGTACGGCTGTATTCTTTTGCCATGATTTTGTTACCTGTTACTGCCCCGCGGCGAAACCCGCAAGGTCTGAAAGCGGCAAACGCCCGGCCTGACAAAAGCCAGACCGGGCGTTGCGTTTAGAGTCCGGGTGATGCGCCACACTGTTGAGTGCGGCCGACCATCACGGCTCCTGAAGTGCGCGAGTTAGAGGCTGCGAGCAACCTGAACCTTCTCGAAGACTTCGATCTTGTCGCCGACTTTGACGTCGTTGTAGCTCTTCACGCCGATACCGCATTCCATGCCGGCACGTACTTCGGAAGCGTCATCCTTGAAGCGGCGCAGGGATTCCAGCTCGCCTTCGAAGATAACGATGTCTTCACGCAGTACACGGATCGGACGGTTACGGTGCACAACACCTTCGATCACCATGCAACCAGCGATCGCGCCAAACTTCGGCGAACGGAACACGTCACGCACTTCGGCCACACCCAGGATGTTCTCGCGAACATCGCTGCCGAGCATGCCGGTCAGGGCTTTCTTGACGTCTTCGATGATGTCGTAGATCACGTTGTAGTAACGCATGTCCAGACCTTCCTGCTCGACGATCTTCCGTGCGCCAGCATCGGCACGCACGTTGAAGCCGAACAGTACAGCGTTCGAAGCCAGTGCCAGGTTAGCGTCGGATTCGGTGATACCACCAACGCCGCCGCCAACTACGCGCACTTGTACTTCGTCGTTGCCCAGGCCATTCAAGGCACCGTTCAACGCTTCCAGCGAACCACGGACGTCGGATTTGAGGACGATGTTGAGCGTCTTCTTCTCGGCCTGACCCATGTTTTCGAAGATGTTTTCCAGCTTGCCGGCGTGAGCACGAGCCAGTTTGACTTCGCGGAACTTGCCTTGACGGAACAGAGCCACTTCACGGGCTTTCTTCTCGTCGGCAACCACGCTCATCTCGTCGCCAGCGTCCGGGGTACCGTCCAGGCCGAGGATTTCGACAGGGATGGATGGACCGGCTTCTTTGATTGGCTTGCCGTTCTCGTCGAGCATGGCACGCACGCGGCCATAGTTCGAACCGACCAGGACCATGTCGCCTTGGCGCAGGGTACCGTCTTGAACCAGAACGGTTGCCACCGGGCCACGACCTTTGTCGAGACGCGATTCAACCACAACGCCGCGGCCAGGAGCCGACGGAGTTGCTTTCAGTTCGAGAACTTCAGCTTGCAGCAGAACGGCTTCAAGCAGCTCGTCCACGCCAGTACCGACTTTCGCCGAAACCGGAACGAACGGCGTATCACCGCCCCACTCTTCGGAAGTCACGCCGTGAACCGACAATTCGCTACGGATGCGATCAAGATCAGCGCCCGGCTTGTCGATTTTGTTCACTGCTACAACCAGTGGAACGCCAGCCGCTACTGCGTGCTGAACAGCTTCAATGGTCTGCGGCATTACGCCGTCGTCGGCTGCAACCACCAGGATCACGATGTCGGTCGCCTTGGCACCACGAGCACGCATTGCGGTAAACGCGGCGTGACCCGGGGTATCGAGGAAGGTGACCATGCCGCGTTCGGTTTCAACGTGGTATGCACCGATGTGCTGGGTGATACCACCGGCTTCGCCAGCAGCTACCTTGGCACGACGGATGTAGTCGAGCAGCGACGTTTTACCGTGGTCAACGTGGCCCATTACGGTCACGACTGGCGCACGGGAGAACGACTCACCTTCAAACTTCAGGGACTCGGCCAGGGAATCTTCCAGGGCGGTGTCGCTGACCAGGGTCACTTTGTGGCCCAGCTCTTCGGCTACCAGTTGAGCAGTTTCCTGATCAAGCACCTGGTTGATGGTCGCTGGAGTACCCAGTTTGAACATGAACTTGATGATTTCAGCAGCCTTGACCGACATCTGATTGGCGAGATCGCCAACAGTGATGGTCTCGCCGATCTGCACATCACGCACGACAGGGCCGGTTGGGCTCTGGAAACCGTGGGCGTTGCGCTTTTTCAGCTTGGCCTTGCCGCGACCACCGCGACGGAAGCCATCGCTTTCTTCGTCGGTAGTGCGTGGCGCCACACGTGGAGCCGGCGCTTTTTCTTTGACCGATGCGCGATGCGGAGCGTTTTTGCGCTCGCCATCACCACCACCGCTACGACGATTGTTGTCGTCGGCACGTGGCTTGTCCGGACGGCGCTGTTCGTTCTGCTTGTTGCGAACGTCAGCAGACGGAGCTGGAGCAGCGGCAACCACCGGCGCGCTTTCACGAACAGGTTCGGCAGCGGCAACCGGCGCAGCAGCAGCGGCGCTGTTAGCATCCTGCGCAGCAGCAGGCTGGTTACGCGCTTCTACTTCGGCGCGTTGCTTGGCTTCTTCTTCAGCTTTCTGACGGGCAGCATTTTCTACTGCGCGACGCTCATCCAGTTCACGCTTACGCTCGGCTTCGATTTCTTCCGGGCTGCGCTGTACGAAAACTTTCTTTTTGCGAACTTCTACGCTGATGCTCTTGCTACCAGCCACACGCAGGGTGCTGGTGGTTTTACGCTGCAGCGTGATCTTGCGTGGTTCTTCCACTTTCGCCTTGTGGCTGCTTTTCAAGTGAGTCAGCAGGGACTGCTTCTCACTGTCAGTCACATTTTCTTCGGCGGCGGTGTGCGGCAGACCTGCCTCACGCATCTGCTGCAACAGGCGCTCTACCGGTGTTTTGACCTCATCGGCCAGTTGTTTCACCGTGACTTGCGTCATGCACTTCTCTCCTCAGGCCGCGCCTAATTACTCGAACCAGTGGGCTCGGGCGGCCATGATCAACTTGCCGGCACGATCATCGTCAATGCCGTCGATGTCGAGCAGGTCGTCAATAGACTGCTCGGCCAGGTCTTCGCGGGTAATTACGCCGCGCACCGCCAGTTCCATCGCCAAATCCTTGTCCATACCCTCAAGCGAGAGCAGGTCTTCGGCCGGATGGGCGTCTGCCAGCTTTTCCTCAGTAGCGATGGCTTTGGTCAACAAACGATCCTTGGCACGAGCGCGAAGCTCGTTGACGGTATCTTCGTCAAAGCCGTCGATGTTGAGCATTTCTTCCAACGGTACGTAGGCAATCTCTTCCAGGCTGGTGAAGCCTTCATCTACCAGCACCTGTGCCAGATCTTCGTCGACTTCCAGCTCGTCGATGAAGTTGCGCAGGATGTCGCCGGTTTCTGCTTGCTGCTTAGCCTGGATGTCCGATTCGGTCATCACGTTCAGGGTCCAGCCAGTCAACTGGCTGGCCAGACGCACGTTCTGACCACCGCGACCGATGGCCTGAGCCAGATTGTCTGCGCCAACGGCGATGTCCATTGCATGGGCATCTTCGTCAACGATAATTGCCGCAACCTCAGCCGGGGACATGGCGTTGATCACGAACTGAGCCGGGTTGTCGTCCCACAGGACGATATCAACACGCTCACCGCCCAACTCACCCGACACTGCCTGGACGCGCGAACCGCGCATACCGATGCAAGCGCCCTGCGGGTCGATGCGTTTGTCCTTCGAGCGGACGGCGATCTTGGCACGCGAACCCGGATCACGGGACGCAGCCATTACTTCGATCAGGCCTTCAGCGATTTCCGGCACTTCGATACGGAACAGCTCGATGAGCATTTCCGGCGCGGTACGCGACAGGATCAGTTGCGGGCCGCGGTTCTCGGTGCGGATTTCCTTGAGCAGCGCACGCAAACGCACGCCGACACGGAAAGTTTCGCGAGAAATGATGTCTTCACGGGCCAGCAACGCTTCAGCGTTGTTACCCAGATCGACGATCACGTTGTCGCGAGTGACCTTTTTCACGGTGCCGGAGATAATTTCCCCAAGGCGCTCGCGATAAGCGTCAACCACTTGAGCGCGCTCGGCTTCACGCACTTTCTGCACGATGACTTGCTTGGCAGTCTGTGCAGCAATGCGGCCGAACTCGATGGATTCGATCTTTTCTTCAACGACGTCGCCAACGTTGGCACCCGGATGCGTTTCGGCAACCTTGCTCGGCCAGGTTTCGATGGCCGGATCGTCGAGATCATTCTCTTCGACGACCGTCCAGCGACGGAAAGTTTCGTATGCCCCGGTGTGGCGGTTAATTTCCACACGCAGGTCAACTTCGTCTTCAAAACGCTTTTTGGTAGCAGTGGCCAAAGCCAGCTCCAGCGCTTCAAAAATTACGCTTGCCGGTACGCCCTTTTCATTGGATACCGACTCAACAACCAGCAGTACTTCTTTGCTCATCGTACGCCTCGCCTTTCGCAAGCCATTGGATCCGCGGGATCCGCGTCTCAGTCAAAACTGGGAATAATGTTGGCCTTGTCGATCATATCGATCGGCAACAGGAACTCATGGTCTTCTACCTGCACCACGACATCCTGTTCTTCTACACCGCGCAGAAGGCCCTGAAAGTTGCGTCGACCTTCAAAAGGCGAGCGCAGCTTGATCTTCACTTGTTCACCGGCAAATTTTGCAAACTGCTCAAGAGTGAACAGTGGGCGCTCCATGCCAGGCGAGGAAACTTCAAGGGTGTATTCAACGGCGATTGGATCTTCAACATCCAGCACACCACTGATCTGACGGCTGACAATGGCGCAATCGTCCACCAGCACGCCACCCTCTTTATCGATATAAACGCGCAACATCGAGTGACGACCCTGAGCCGAAAACTCGATACCCCAGCATTCATAGCCCAGGGCCACGACCACCGGGGCCAGCAAGGCCTGCAACTCTTCTAGCTTGCTCGACACCTGAACCCCCTAGTGCATGATATGTGCATGCTTTGCAAAATAAAAAAATGGGCGAAACGCCCATCCTTGAAACGCCGTCGAACAGCGGCGTTGAAAGTGTCCAGCTAACAAAAAGCCCCTTAAAAGGGGCTCCTTAAACTGGTTGCGGGGGCCGGATTTGAACCGACGACCTTCGGGTTATGAGCCCGACGAGCTACCAGACTGCTCCACCCCGCGACAAAGCTGGGGCGGAAGTATACGACCGATCCCTTATAGGGTCAATGTAACCTTCCACCTGCAAGAAAGCCCGCAACAGCGGGCTCTCCTGACTAATTGGTACCGAGAAGGGGACTCGAACCCCTACACCCTATGGGCACAACCACCTCAAGGTTGCGTGTCTACCAATTCCACCACCTCGGCAAAACTACGTTGAAACTCTTCTTACTTCTGCTCTTGAGCTGGAGGTACGTCAGTCGCTGGAGTAGCCGACTTTTGCTCTTGAAGCACCGGGACATCATCAGAAGCCGGTTGTTGTTGCTTAGGTACTTCCAACACTGCTGGATTTGGGAGACCCGCCTGAGTTAGCTGATGAGCCTTCTCTTTAGCAAAGTAACCTAACCCCAAGCTGGTTATGAAGAAACCGGCGGCAAGTATAGCAGTAAACTTACTAAGAAAGGTAGAGGAACCTTGGCTTCCGAACACAGTATTTGAAGCACCTGCTCCGAAAGACGCGCCAGCGTCCGCACCCTTACCCTGCTGCAGCAAAACCAGAGCAACTACGCCCAATGCACCCAGCAGATGAAAAACGACTACGACTGTTTCCAGCATTTTTTCAGTTTCCCGCGGCGCGACAAATCGCACCGAACTCATCTGCATTCAGGGAAGCTCCACCAATGAGCCCCCCATCGATATCCGGCATGCCGAACAGTTCGACCGCATTGGCCGCCTTCACGCTGCCGCCGTATAGAAGCCGCACACCTCGTGCGACTTCAGAATTCTCTGCCGCCAGCTGCTCGCGAATGGCTTTATGCACATCCTGAGCTTGCTGCGGCGTCGCAGTCAGTCCGGTACCAATAGCCCAGACCGGCTCGTAAGCAATAACTGCCTTGGCAAAAGCACCGACACCCAGCTCCTCAATGATGCTGCCCAGCTGACGCCCGACAACTTCAAGAGTTTTCCCGGCTTCGCGCTGCTCAAGGGTTTCCCCTATACACAACACCGGAATCAAGCCACATGCCTGCGCAGCTGCAAACTTGCGATTCAGCATACCGTCCCGCTCGCCCATTATCTGGCGGCGCTCGGAGTGCCCGACAAGCACAAGAGAACAACCTGCATCTACCAACTGACTCGGAGCAATTTCACCGGTCAATGCACCTTGCATGGATTCCACCGCAGAATTCTGCGCGCCGACCGAAATCGACTTGCCTTTCAAGCCATCAATCACTTGATTGATATACAAGCAAGGCGGGAATACCGCGACATCAACACCGCTTGGCAAGGCCAGATGACGAAGGCCGTTGATCAGCTCAGCGACGCTGGCGCGGGTACCGTGCATCTTCCAGTTACCAGCTACCATAGGGCGACGCATGCTGTACCTCGTCGGTCAAAGTGGGCGCAGATGTTACCCAACACAATCATGGCTTGCAAGCCGTATCAGGCAGAAACTTCAGTTACCAGTTTTGCCAGCTCTTCGGCATAGTTGCGAACCTGAGTTTCGTCCTCACCTTCGACCATGACGCGCACCAACGGCTCTGTCCCGGACTTGCGCAAAAGCACGCGACCACGCCCGGCCATTGCCTGGGTTACACGTGCACTTGCTTCCTTGACAGCCGGGTGCTCCAGCGGACTCTCGCCACCACCGAAACGTACATTGATCAGCACCTGAGGACACTTGCGCAAAGCCTGGCGTGTTTGCGCAAGTCCTTCATTACGGGTCTTAAGCGCCATCAGCACTTGCAAAGCCGCGATGATCGCATCACCGGTGGTTGTGTGATTGAAGCAAACGATATGTCCCGAATTCTCGCCACCGACCAGCCAATTGCGCTCAAGCAGTTCGGCGATCACGTAGCGGTCGCCGACATTGGCGCGAATGAACGGAATCGAAAGATCCGCCAGCGCGAGTTCCAACCCCAGATTACTCATCAGGGTGCCGACGACACCGCCCTGCAATTTGCCACGCTCGTGCAGATCACGGGCGATGATGAACAACAATTCATCGCCATCAACGATGGCGCCAGTGTGATCGACCATCAACACCCGATCGCCGTCGCCATCAAAAGCGATACCCAGATCGGCGTGCTCTGCAAGCACCGCCGCCTGCAACTGCCCCATATGAGTCGAGCCGCAATTCTCGTTGATGTTCAGACCATTGGGCTGGGCCGACAATACGACGACTTCTGCACCCAGTTCCCGGAAGACACTCGGAGCAACTTTATAGGTCGCGCCATGCGCACAGTCGATGACGATTTTAAGGCCGGAAAAACTGGTGCCGGTTGGCACACTGCTCTTGCAGAACTCAATGTAGCGACCTGACGCATCATTGATTCGCGACACTTTGCCGATCTTGCTCGATTCAACCACCGTCATGGGGGTATCGAGCAACTCTTCGATCATCAACTCCAGCTCATCCGGCAGCTTTGTGCCCTTACCGGAGAAGAATTTGATGCCGTTATCGTCATGCGGGTTGTGCGAAGCACTGATCACGATACCGGCCTCAGCCTGGAACGTGCGTGACAGATAAGCGATAGCCGGCGTTGGCATAGGACCCAGCAGCATGACATCGGCTCCCGCCGATGTCAGACCAGCCTCAAGTGCCGATTCGAACATATAACCGGAAATCCGCGTGTCCTTGCCGACAAGTACCTTACAGGCACCCATCTTGCGAAAGGCCATGCCGGCCGCCCAGCCGAGCTTGAGCATGAAGTCAGGAGTAATCGGGTATTCACCGACTCGACCACGAATGCCGTCAGTACCAAAGTATTTCTTGCTCATAAGTGCTCCATCATTCTTATTCGGCTGATTCCACGGCCGCGATCATCCGCACCACGTCTACCGTTTCTGCAACATCATGGACACGCAATATGCGCGCACCTTTTACCGACGCCAGTGCCGCCAGCGCCAGGCCACCATGCAGCCGCTCGCCGACAGGACGATTCAAAGCCTGTCCGATCATGCTCTTTCGAGAAACTCCGACAAGCAAGGGCCTGCCCAATGCATGCAGGGCTTCCATGTGCTTGAACAAGCTTAGATTGTGCTGCAGGGTTTTGGCGAAACCGAAACCCGGATCGAGAATGATCCGCTCGGCAGGAATACCTGCCGCCGCACATTGCGCCATACGCTCAGCGAGAAACTCGCCGACTTCGCGCGTGACATCCCGATACTGCGGATTGTCCTGCATATCCCCGGGCTCACCGAGCATATGCATGAGACACACCGGCAAACCGGTAGCCGCCGCTGCATCCAGCGCACCATCGCGCTGTAGCGAGCGCACGTCGTTGATCAACCCGGCACCCAACCGCGCAGTTTCGCGCATGACGGCAGGTGTAGACGTATCCACCGAAATGATCACATCAAGCTCGCGATTGATCAGCTCGACGACCGGTGCGACGCGCTCAAGCTCTTCAAGCGGAGAGACTGCTCGCGCGCCAGGACGCGTGGATTCGCCACCGACATCAATCAGCGTCGCACCGGCTGCAACCATGGCTTCGGCGTGACGCAACGCCGCATCCAGCTGACTGTATTGGCCGCCGTCGGAGAAAGAATCAGGGGTGACATTGAGGATACCCATGACATGCGTCTGGGCCAAATCAAGAACCCGGTTGCCGCAAGGCAACCGGGTCAGGGACTGTACAGAAGTCATTTCAAACCTTAAACGTCAGCAGCCGGGCCGCCAATCGGTGTTTCCGGACGCTCGTCTCGAACCACAGGTGGCGGCGTACCGGTGCCACCTGACCAGTCACGAGGCTCGCGAGGTGTACGACCAGCCATGATGTCGTCGATCTGTTCAGCATCGATCGTTTCGTACTTCATCAGTGCATCAGCCATGGCATCGAGCTTGTCACGGTTGTCCGTGAGGATCTGCTTGGCCGTGCCATAGCACTGGTCAATGATGCTGCGCACTTCGGAGTCGATCAGCTTGGCTGTCTCGCCGGAGAAGCTGGCAGCCTGACCGCCACCACCGCGACCGAGGAATACTTCACCCTCTTCTTCGGCGTACATCAACGGACCGAGCTTTTCCGACAGACCCCACTTGGTCACCATGTTCCGTGCGATCTGGCTGGCACGCATGATGTCGTTAGAGGCGCCTGTAGTTACACCGTCGAAGCCCAGAGTCATTTCTTCTGCAATACGGCCGCCGTACAGCGAGCAGATCTGACTGATCAATGCGCGCTTGGACAGGCTGTAGCGATCTTCTTCCGGCAGGAACATGGTCACACCCAGCGCACGGCCGCGCGGAATGATCGACACCTTGTACACCGGATCATGCTCAGGCACGACGCGACCCACGATGGCGTGGCCAGCTTCGTGATAAGCGGTGTTCTGCTTCTCTTTTTCGGACATGACCATCGACTTGCGCTCGGCGCCCATCATGATCTTGTCTTTGGCCAGTTCGAACTCTTTCATTTCGACGATGCGCTTGCCACTACGTGCAGCGAACAAAGACGCTTCGTTGACCAGGTTAGCCAGGTCAGCACCCGAGAAGCCCGGAGTACCACGCGCGATAACGGCCGGAGCGACGTCGTCACCCATTGGCACTTTGCGCATGTGTACTTTGAGGATTTGTTCGCGACCACGGATATCCGGCAAACCAACCACGACCTGACGGTCGAAACGGCCCGGACGCAGCAGCGCAGGGTCGAGTACGTCTGGACGGTTGGTTGCAGCGATAACAATGATGCCATCGTTCATTTCGAAGCCGTCCATCTCAACCAGCAACTGGTTAAGAGTCTGCTCGCGCTCGTCGTGACCGCCACCCATGCCGGCGCCACGATGGCGACCGACGGCGTCGATTTCATCGATAAAGATGATGCAAGGCGCGTGCTTCTTCGCCTGCTCGAACATGTCACGTACACGACTGGCACCGACACCGACGAACATTTCGACGAAATCGGAACCGGAGATGGTGAAGAACGGAACCTTGGCTTCGCCGGCAATCGCCTTGGCCAGCAAGGTTTTACCGGTACCCGGAGGACCGACCATCAGCACACCGCGAGGAATACGGCCGCCCAGGCGCTGGAACTTGCCCGGATCACGGAGGAATTCAACCAGCTCACCGACTTCTTCCTTGGCTTCGTCGCAACCGGCGACGTCAGCCAATGTGGTTTTTACCTGGTCTTCGGAGAGCAGGCGCGCCTTGCTCTTGCCGAAGCTCATCGGTCCGCCCTTGCCGCCAGCACCGCCCTGCATCTGGCGCATGAAGAACATGAACACCGCGATGATCACCAGGATCGGGAAGCTGGCCACCAGCAGCTGGGTCCAGATGCTTTGCTGTTCAGGCTGCTTGCCTTCAACCACAACGTGGTTGTCGACCAGATCGCCGATCAGGCCATTGTCCTGGATTGCCGGACGAATGGTCTTGAAGCTGTCGCCATCATTGCGTTTGCCGGTGATTACATAGCCATCAACCGCTACGCGCTCGACCTTGCCATCCTTGACCTGCTGGATGAAGTCGGAATAGTTGAGGGTCTGCGGCTCGTTAGGGCTGGAGAAGTTGTTCATCACCGTCACCAGGACAGCCGCGATGATCAACCACAGGATCAGATTCTTTGCCATATCGTTCAATTAACTACCCTCTGAAGCAAGCTCCGCTACTGGCGCGCGCTTCGCATGATATTCACCGGCCTAACTTACTACATTACCTACGACTCTGGCAGGCGCCGTCTGTAACCCTTTGTGAAACACTTTCTACACAATATTCGTTAATGCTAGCCGGGCGAAATACTAAAAACCTATCACCCCGCACAAAAACCTCGTTTTACTCACTACGCCCGCGATAACCCCAAGCCAGCATGTATTGCTCGCGAGAGGTGCCACGAGAGGAGTCCGGCTTGATCATCTGGATCTTGTCGAACTTCTTGCGAGCGTCCTTCAGGTAAACATCAAATCCTTCACCCTGAAAAATCTTGATCACAAAATTGCCACCTGGCTTGAGGATCCGCTCCGCCAGATCAAGTGCCAGCTCGCACAGGAACATGGCCTTCGGCATATCCACTTCAGGCGTACCACTCATATTGGGGGCCATATCGGAAATCACAAGGTCCACCTGCGAATTACCCACAGCCTCAAGGATTCGCCCGAGCACTTCGTCCTCGGTGAAGTCTCCGTGAATGAAGGTCACGTCAGGAATACTGTCCATTTCCAGAATGTCCGATGCGATCAAACGGCCCTGACCGCCGATCAGGCGGCTGGTGACCTGCGACCAGCCCCCGGGCGCTGCACCTAGATCGACAACGCTCATGCCAGGGCGGATCAGCTTGTATTTCTCCTGGATTTCCAGAAGTTTGTAACTCGCACGCGAGCGGTAGCCATCCTTCTGCGCTTGTTTCACATAAGGATCGTTGACATGTCTTTTCAGCCAACCAAGGCTTGTCTTGGAACGCGCCATTGGGCACCTCGTTGATAAGGGTCGTGATTAATTGGGCGGATCCACGAGCCCTCGGGTAAAATGGCCGCCATTTTACAGAATCCAGACGAAAGGGTCAGATTATGCCGCTCACTCCAGAGCAGAAGAAACAGTACAAATCCATTGGCCACCACCTCAAACCAGTTTTGACGGTAGCTGACAACGGTTTGACTGAAGGTGTTTTAGCCGAACTTGAACGCGCTTTGGCGGATCACGAGCTGATCAAAATCAAGCTCAATATCCTCGATCGCGAATCGCGCCTCGCGCACATCGCAGAGCTGTGCAAGGTTGGCAAAGCGGACCTGGTGCAGGTCATCGGCAAGATGGCACTGATTTACCGCAAGAACTTCAGCGTCAACAAGCAACTGTCGAACGTTCATCGCTTCAAGTGATGACAAGGGTCAAGGGTGTGCTTCGCGCACCCTGCCACTCCATCCTGGCACCGGCTGCATTACCAGCACCAGCCCGGAAAACCCCAGAACCAGATAACTGAACACCTGCCAGCGCTGCGCATCCGGCCAGCCGACACGCACTGCGACAAACATCGCACACGCATACAAAGCCATCAACAGCACCTGCCCACGAAAATCTCGCCATAGACTGGCAAGGCCCTCGGCCTGTACCAGCACCAAAGCCTGAAAAATAACGCATGCTGCGGCAAAACCTACCACCAGCACTTCAAATGCACTGGCGACTTCATCGATCAGCAACGGTGCCAGGCCAATCTGGCCCAGCGCCGGCTGCAAACCGAGATGTATCAGCCATAGACCGCCGACCCAAAGCATCTGGGTCAGCTGCCAAAGCATGGCGCCCGCATGCAGCGGGCGCCCTTTTTCAGATGTGACGGACTTCGACAATCTCGTACTCGATCACGCCGCTCGGCGTTTTCACGGCGACCACATCGCCCTCTTCCTTGCCAATCAAGGCACGGGCCAAAGGCGAGCCAACCGAAATCTTGCCGAGTTTGAAGTCAGCCTCATCCTCACCCACGATGTGGTAAGTGACGCTTTCATCGGTCTCGACGTTGGCGATTTCGACGGTAGTACCGAAAATCACTTTGCCGGTGTGCGGAATCGACGTGACGTCAATGATGACCTGATTCTGAATCCGGCCTTCGATATCACGAATCCGCGCTTCGACCATGCCCTGCTGTTCGCGTGCGGCATGGTATTCAGCGTTTTCTTTCAAGTCACCCAACTCGCGGGCCGTACCGATGTCCTGGCTGAGCTTCGGACGAACGACCTTGGTCAGGTGAGCGTGTTCTTCTTCCAGGGCTTTAGCGCCCTGGACAGTCATTGGGTATTTGATCATGCCTTCAATCCTGCGTGTAGATCCTGCAAGCGACGCACGGTCTTTTCCGGACCGAACTTCAGCGCTTCACAGATAGCTTCGCCAGCAGCAATAGTGGTGGTGCAGTAAATCTTGTGCTGCAAGGCATTACGACGAATGGAGTACGAATCAGCGATCGACTGACGACCTTCGGTGGTGTTGATGATCAGGGTGACTTCGTCATTCTTGATCATGTCGACCACGTGCGGACGACCCTCGGTCACCTTGTTCACACGGCGCACTTTCAGGCCTGCGGCTTCGATTAGCTTGGCAGTACCGGCAGTGGCAACCACTTCGAAACCCAAGTTGATCAGATCGCGGGCCACGCCTGCAACCAGAGGCTTGTCATCGTCGCGAACGCTGATGAACGCAGTACCGCCGGTCGGCAGCACTTCGCTGGCGCCCATCTGGGCTTTGGCGAATGCTTCACCGAAGGTGTCGCCGACGCCCATCACTTCACCGGTCGACTTCATCTCTGGGCCGAGGATCGGGTCAACGCCAGGGAATTTGGCGAACGGGAACACCGCCTCTTTCACGCTGTAGAAGTTCGGGATGATTTCCTTGGTGAAGCCAATTTCTTTCAGGGTCTTACCAGCCATCACGCGGGCAGCGATCATGGCCAGGGAGACACCGATGCACTTCGACACGAACGGTACGGTACGCGAAGCGCGCGGGTTGACTTCGATGACGTAGATGTCTTCGCCCTGCAAAGCCAACTGCACGTTCATCAGGCCGACAACGCCCAGTTCCAGAGCCATTTTCTTGACCTGTTCGCGCATCTCGTCCTGGATGTGCGCCGGCAGCGAGTACGGCGGCAGCGAGCAAGCGGAGTCACCGGAGTGAACGCCAGCCTGTTCGATGTGCTGCATGATCGCGCCGATCACCACGTCTTTGCCGTCGCAGACCGCATCCACGTCCATCTCGATGGCGCAGTTGAGGAAGTGGTCGAGCAGCACCGGGCTGTCGTTGGACACTTTCACCGCGTCACGCAGGTAGCGCTTGAGCTCTTCTTCTTCGTAAACGATTTCCATCGCGCGACCACCCAGGACATAGGATGGGCGCACTACCAGCGGGTAGCCGATCTTGCTGGCGGCACGAATCGCTTCGTCTTCGCTGCGCACGGTGGCATTTGGCGGCTGACGCAGGTTCAGGCGCTCAACCATTTGCTGGAAGCGCTCACGGTCTTCGGCACGGTCGATAGCGTCAGGGCTGGTGCCGATGATTGGCACGCCAGCCGCTTCCAGGGCACGCGCCAGTTTCAGCGGAGTCTGACCACCGTACTGGACGATCACGCCTTTCGGCTTCTCGACGCGGCAGATTTCCAGCACGTCTTCGAGGGTTACCGATTCGAAGTACAGACGGTCGGAAGTGTCGTAGTCAGTGGAAACGGTTTCCGGGTTGCAGTTGACCATGATGGTTTCGTAGCCGTCTTCGCGCAGAGCGAGGGCGGCGTGCACGCAGCAGTAGTCGAACTCGATGCCCTGGCCGATACGGTTCGGACCGCCACCCAGAATCATGATCTTGTCGCGACCCGAAGGCGCGGCTTCGCACTCTTCCTCGTAAGTCGAGTAGAGGTATGCGGTGTCGGTGGCGAACTCGGCGGCGCAGGTGTCAACGCGCTTGTAAACCGGGAACACTTCCAGCTTGTGACGGTGCGTGCGCAGGTTCTTTTCGGTCACACCCAGCAGCTTGGCCAGACGCTGATCGGAGAAGCCTTTGCGCTTGAGCTTGTACATCAGGTCGCGGTCGATCGCGGACAGACCGAGGGTCTTGACCTTCTCTTCGTCCTTGATCAGATCTTCGATCTGTACCAGGAACCAAGGGTCGATCATGTTCATGCCGAAGATTTCTTCGACGGTCATGCCGGCGCGGAAAGCGTCCGCCACGTACCAGATACGCTCGGCGCCCGGCACGGTCAGTTCGCGCTTGAGCACGCTCATGCTTTCCGGGTTGCTCAGGTCGAGCTTCTCGTCCAGACCGCAAACGCCGACTTCCAGACCGCGCAGAGCTTTCTGCAGGGATTCCTGGAAGGTACGGCCGATGGCCATGACTTCACCAACCGACTTCATCTGAGTGGTCAGTCGCGCGTCAGCCTTGGCGAATTTCTCGAAGGCAAAGCGCGGCAGCTTGGTCACAACGTAGTCGATCGACGGCTCGAAGGACGCCGGAGTCTTGCCGCCGGTGATGTCGTTCGACAGTTCGTCGAGGGTGTAGCCCACAGCCAGTTTGGCCGCGACTTTTGCAATCGGGAAACCGGTGGCTTTCGAAGCCAGGGCCGAGGAACGCGATACGCGCGGGTTCATCTCGATCACGACCATGCGGCCAGTGTTCGGGCAGATACCGAATTGAACGTTGGAGCCGCCAGTCTCGACGCCGATCTCGCGCAGTACCGCCAGGGAGGCGTTACGCAGGATCTGGTATTCCTTGTCGGTCAGGGTTTGCGCTGGAGCAACGGTGATCGAGTCACCGGTGTGCACGCCCATCGGGTCGAAGTTTTCGATCGAGCAGACGATGATGCAGTTGTCCTTTTTGTCGCGGACAACTTCCATTTCATATTCTTTCCAGCCGATCAGCGATTCGTCGATCAGCAGCTCTTTGGTCGGCGACAGGTCCAGACCACGGGCGCAGATTTCTTCGAACTCTTCACGGTTGTAAGCGATACCGCCACCGGTGCCGCCCATGGTGAAGGACGGACGAATGATGCACGGGAAGCCGAGGGTTTCGAGAACCGCGTTGGCCTCTTCCATGCTGTGGGCGATACCGGAACGCGGGCACGCCAGGCCGATGGATTTCATCGCCTTGTCGAAACGCGAACGGTCTTCAGCCTTGTCGATGGTGTCAGCGTTGGCGCCGATCATTTCTACGCCGAACTTTTCCAGAACGCCTTCGCGTTCGAGGTCCAGGGCGCAGTTCAGAGCGGTCTGGCCGCCCATGGTTGGCAGCACCGCGTCCGGACGTTCTTTTTCGATGATCTTGGCAACGGTCTGCCACTTGATCGGTTCGATGTAGGTGGCGTCGGCCATGTCCGGGTCGGTCATGATGGTGGCCGGGTTGGAGTTCACCAGGATGACGCGGTAACCCTCTTCGCGCAGGGCTTTGCAGGCCTGGGCGCCGGAGTAGTCGAATTCGCAGGCCTGGCCGATAACGATCGGGCCAGCGCCGAGAATCAGGATGCTTTTAATGTCTGTACGTTTTGGCATGGGTTTGTCACTCAAATCCGCAGGTCAGTCGGCAAGCCGTCTTGATCGATTTCTGAAGTCTCGAGGGGGCCACCGGTGTCGGGGCCGCCCTCGAGGGGCTTCTCTCTACAGTCTCAAGGCGAACGCTTAGCGTCGCTTGGCCATCTCGTTGATGAAGCGGTCGAACAGTGGCGCGACATCGTTCGGGCCGGGGCTCGCTTCAGGGTGGCCCTGGAAGCTGAACGCGCTCTTGTCGGTGCGCTCGATGCCTTGCAGGGTGCCGTCGAACAGCGATTTGTGGATCGCACGCACATTGGCTGGCAGGGTTTCTTCGTCGACCGCGAAGCCGTGGTTCTGGCTGGTGATCATCACCACGCCAGTGTCCAGATCCTGCACCGGGTGGTTGGCACCGTGGTGGCCATGGCCCATTTTCAGGGTCTTGGCGCCGGAGGCCAGAGCCAGCAGTTGGTGACCGAGGCAGATGCCGAATACCGGAATTTCGGTTTCCAGCACTTCCTTGATCGCCTTGATCGCGTAGTCGCATGGCTCCGGGTCACCCGGGCCGTTGGACAGGAACACGCCGTCCGGCTTCAGTGCCAGCACATCAGCGGCCGGGGTCTGAGCCGGCACCACGGTGACGCGGCAGCCGCGCTCGACCAGCATGCGCAGGATGTTGACCTTGACGCCGTAGTCGTAAGCAACCACGTGGTAAGGCAGCTCGGAAGCGTCGATGGTCGCGTGGCTGTCGGTCTTCAGATCCCAGACAGTCGAGCGCCATTCGTATTGGGTCTTGGTGCTGACGACTTTCGCCAGGTCCATGCCTTTCAGGCCCGGGAAGCCTTGCGCAGCGGCGATGGCCGCTTCTTCGGAGATGTTGTCGCCGGCCATGATGCAGCCGTTCTGAGCGCCTTTTTCACGCAGGATACGGGTCAGGCGACGGGTGTCGATACCGGCGATGGCCACAACGTTGTTGGCTTTCAGGTAGTCGGACAGGGACATCGTGTTACGCCAGTTGCTCGCTACCAGCGGCAGGTCACGGATGACCAGGCCAGCGGACCAGACGCGGTCGGACTCGGCATCTTCCGGAGTGGTGCCGGTGTTGCCGATGTGCGGGTAAGTCAGGGTAACGATCTGTTGGGCGTAGGAAGGATCGGTAAGGATTTCCTGATAGCCGGTCATTGCGGTGTTGAACACCACCTCACCAACGGTTTGACCGTCGGCACCAATGGCTTCGCCGCGAAAAATGCTGCCATCAGCAAGGGCAAGTATGGCTGGCTTAGTCAAGAAGACCTCCCGTAAATAACGCATGAAAGGGCGATCGCAGGTTGTAAAAAAGCGGAGTGACGTATGGACACGTCACCCCGCTTCTTCACTGAATTATTCTGCGCGCTTTTAGTGGACACACTAAAGCTGTAGCTTACAGAAAAAGGCTTTTTTGGTCCACCGCTAAAGAGCCTAAAAGGCCGGAGAATGCGACAGGTCGTCGCCAAGCGGAGAAAAACCAGCGCAAACAGGGCGTTTGCGCCGGGTTCAGCAGTGTATCAACGCAGGTCGAGCACGTCTTGCATGTCATACAGACCCGGCTCACGACCATCCAGCCACAACGCAGCACGTACCGCGCCCTTGGCAAAAGTCATGCGACTCGAAGCCTTGTGCGTGATCTCCAGACGCTCACCTTCACAGGCGAACAGCACGGTGTGATCACCGACCACATCACCACCACGCACAGTGGCGAAGCCGATGGTTTCACGCTCACGAGCGCCGGTGTGACCTTCTCGACCGTAAACAGCAACCTTCTGCAGATCACGATCCAGCGCACTGGCAATCACTTCACCCATGCGCAACGCCGTACCCGACGGCGCATCGATCTTGTGACGGTGATGAGCTTCGATAATTTCGATGTCCGCTTCATCACCCAGCACGCGCGCCGCCATATCGAGCAATTTCAGCGACAGATTGACGCCGACACTGAAGTTGGCCGCGAACACGATCGGAATATCCTTGCCCGCCTCGGCCAGCAACTGTTTCTGCCCAGCGTCGAGGCCAGTGGTACCGATAACCATCGCTTTGCCTGCCTTGCGGCAGAACGCGAGGTTTTTCAGCATAACTTCCGGCAGGGTGAAGTCGATCAATACATCGAACTCTTCAGCCACAGCTTCGATATGCCCGGACAGCGGCACGCCGATACGACCCAGCGAGGCCAGCTCACCGGCATCAACGCCGATCAGCGTACTGCCCGGACGAACCACGGCAGCGGTCAACCCGGTCAGCGGCGCGCGCTGCTGCACGGCTTCGACCAGAATCTTGCCCATGCGCCCAGCAGCGCCCATCACAGCTATACGTCGCATGCGGACTCCTTACAGATCGCCGAAGAAGCGCTTCACACCGTCGAACCAGCCAGTGGTTTTCGGCGAGTGGCTGTTGTCGTCCGCCAGCGAGCTGCGGAACTCTTCCAGCAGTTCGCGCTGACGACGATTCAGATTGACCGGCGTCTCGACTGCCACACGGCACATCAAGTCGCCCGCACCGCCGCCACGTACCGGCGCCACGCCTTTACCGCGCACGCGGAACTGCTTGCCGGTCTGAGTGCCTTCGGGAATTTTCAGTTTGACGCGACCGTCGAGGGTCGGAATTTCCAACTCGCCGCCCAACGCCGCATCGACGAAGCTGATCGGCACTTCGCAGAACAGATGTTTGCCATCACGCTGGAAGATGTCGTGCTCGCGCACGTTGATGACTACATACAGGTCGCCAGTCGGCCCGCCCTGCGAACCCGCCTCGCCTTCGCCGGACAGACGAATGCGGTCGCCGGTGTCGACGCCGGCCGGCACTTTGACCGACAGGGTTTTGTACTCTTCAACGCGACCGTCACCGTGGCAGGAGTCGCACGGATCGGAAATGATCTTGCCCTGGCCATGGCAACGCGGGCAGGTTTGCTGCACCGAGAAGAAGCCCTGCTGCATGCGCACCTGACCGATGCCACCACAGGTCGGGCACGTCGATGGCGAGGAGCCCTTCTTGGCACCCGAACCGTCGCACGGCTTGCAATTGACCAGTGTCGGAACGCGGATATTCACCGACGTACCGCGCACCGCTTCTTCCAGATTCAGCTCCAGGGTGTAGCGCAAGTCGCTGCCACGCTGAGCGCCGCCACGGGAACCGCCGCGACCGCCACCGAAGAAATCACTGAAGACATCACCAAAGATGTCCGAGAAGTTCTGACCGCCGAAACCGGCACCGCCGCCACCCATGCTCGGGTCGACACCGGCATGACCGTACTGGTCGTACGCCGCACGCTTGCTGGAGTCGGACAGCACTTCGTAGGCCTCGTTGGCCTCTTTGAACATTTCTTCCGACGCTTTGTCATCGGGATTACGGTCCGGGTGGTGCTTCATCGCCAGACGACGGTAAGCCTTTTTCAGGTCCGCATCGCTTGAGCCGCGCTCAACACCCAACACTTCGTAATAGTCACGCTTTGCCATAAGTCTTCTGCACTCTTGAGGACGTTCGGCAAACCCCTCCTGAGGATCGCCAAACTCGTTGAGCCCCAATACAGGCCCGGACCCAACTCACGTCAATTCAACGATCCTGGTCTTTGTTTCTTGCGGTACTTTCGGCACGAAAAGCAGGAGCATTCCCGGCCATACCACCAACATCCGAACCTTGTCGCATGCTGTAAAAATTCGCGTATTCCAGATACGCCAACGCGGGAGCTAGCTCCCGCGCGGCGACATCCTACCAGTCACTGCCTAAAGGCAGTCAACCGGCCGACCAACAACTTACTTGTGGTCTTTGACTTCTTCGAACTCTGCATCGACAACGTCGTCAGCCTTCTCAGCCGATTCGCCTTGCGGGGCTGCACCATCAGCTGGCTGAGCCTGTTCGGCGTACATCTTCTGAGCAACCGGAGCGGAGACTTTCGACAGCTCTTCAACCTTGGCTTCGATAGCAGCCTTGTCGTCGCCTTTGACAGCGGCTTCCAGAGCAACCACAGCGGCTTCGATCGCAGTCTTCTCTTCGGCGGTGACTTTGTCGCCCGCGTCAGCAATCATTTTGCGCGTCGAGTGAACCAGTGCATCACCCTGGTTACGGGCAGCGGCCAGCTCTTCGAACTTGCGGTCTTCCTCAGCGTTGGCTTCGGCGTCACGCACCATGCGCTCGATTTCTTCGTCGGACAGACCGGAGTTGGCCTTGATCACGATCGACTGAGTCTTGCCGGTCGCCTTGTCTTTCGCACCAACGTGCAGGATGCCGTTAGCGTCGATGTCGAAGGTCACTTCGATCTGCGGCACGCCACGTGGAGCAGGTGGAATGTCGGCCAGGTCGAACTTGCCCAGGGACTTGTTCTGAGTGGCTTGCTTACGCTCGCCCTGCAGCACGTGAATGGTCACAGCGCCCTGGTTGTCGTCGGCAGTCGAGAACACTTGCGATTTCTTGGTAGGAATCGTGGTGTTTTTCTCGATCAGCGCGGTCATCACGCCACCCATGGTTTCGATACCCAGGGTCAGCGGGCTGACGTCGAGCAGCAGAACGTCTTTCACGTCACCGGCCAGAACGGCGCCCTGAATCGCTGCACCCATGGCAACAGCTTCGTCCGGGTTAACGTCCTTACGCGCTTCTTTACCGAAGAAATCAGTAACCAGCTTCTGCACCAGCGGCATACGGGTCTGACCACCGACCAGAATCACGTCGTTGATCGCGCCAACGTCCATACCAGCGTCTTTCATGGCGATGCGGCAAGGTTCGATGGTGCGCTGAACCAGGTCTTCAACCAGTGCTTCGAGCTTGGCACGCGAGATCTTCACGTTCAGGTGCTTAGGACCGGTCGCGTCTGCAGTGATGTACGGCAGGTTGACGTCGGTCGACTGAGCGGACGACAGCTCGATCTTGGCTTTCTCAGCGGCTTCTTTCAGGCGCTGCATGGCCAGCGGGTCACCTTTGAGGTTCATGCCGCTTTCTTTCTTGAATTCGTCAACGAGGTAGTCGATCAGACGAATGTCAAAGTCTTCACCACCGAGGAACGTGTCACCGTTGGTGGCCAGAACTTCGAACTGGTGCTCGCCATCAACTTCAGCGATCTCGATCACGGAAACGTCGAAGGTACCGCCACCCAGGTCATAAACGATCACGGTGTGATCGCCCTTGGCCTTGTCCATACCGTAAGCCAGAGCAGCTGCGGTCGGTTCGTTGATGATGCGTTTTACGTCCAGACCGGCGATGCGGCCGGCGTCTTTGGTCGCCTGACGCTGGCTGTCGTTGAAGTAGGCCGGAACGGTGATCACCGCTTCGGTCACGGTCTCGCCGAGGTAGTCTTCGGCGGTCTTCTTCATCTTTTTCAGAATTTCAGCCGAGATTTGTGGCGGTGCCATTTTCTGGCCGTTCACTTCAACCCAGGCGTCGTTGTTGTCAGCCTTGACGATCTTGTAAGGGACCATCTGGATGTCTTTCTGCACAACTTCTTCGTCGAAACGACGACCGATCAGACGCTTTACTGCGTACAGGGTGTTGTGCGGGTTGGTCACAGCCTGACGCTTGGCCGACTGACCTACCAGAATTTCGCCATCGTTGGCGTAAGCGATGATCGACGGCGTGGTACGCGCGCCTTCAGCGTTTTCAATAACTTTTGCTTTGCCATTTTCCAGCACGGAGACGCAGGAGTTGGTGGTCCCCAGGTCGATACCGATAATTTTGCCCATGTTAACTCTCCCGAAACTTTGGATTTTTTTGCCGCAGCAGTGGTGGCTGACTGCGGTAATACTTAAACGCTTGACTTCTAAATGGGGGCCTTGCGGCTAATTTCAAGCCTTCTCGTCAATCGAAGGCGAAATTGGCGCAGGCGCCTTGCTGACCACAACCATGGCCGGACGCAGCAGGCGACCGTTGAGCTGGTAGCCCTTCTGGAACACCTTCAGAACGCTGTTCGGTTCTACGTCGGCGCTTTCTTGCATGGCCATCGCTTGATGCTGAACGGCGTTGAACGGTTCGCCGTGCGGATCGATCGCTTCCAGCTGATAACGCTTGAGGGTGTCGTGGAACATTTTCAGCGTCAGCTCAATGCCTTCGCGCATCGGACGAATGCTTTCGTCGTCCGGGTTCGACAGCTCGAGGCCGCGCTCCAGGCTGTCGACGATCGGCAACAGGTCGCCGGCAAATTTTTCCAGGGCAAACTTGTGCGCCTTCTCGACGTCCTGCTCGGCACGGCGACGGACGTTCTGCAGATCAGCAGCAACACGCAGAGATTGATCCTGCGCGGCGGCCAATTGCTCTTCGAGCACTTGTACACGGGTCGCCAGGTCATCACCCGAACCTTCGGGCGCCTGATTGGCTTCTGGGTTTTGCGTATCTACTGTCTGTTCGTCAGCCATAGAATTCTCCTTTCAATTTCGTCCGCGAGCCTGACTCGCGCTTCTGCCCCGATATATGGGGCCGCAAAATCAGGCTTCAAGGGCCTGCAAACATTAACCCTACAAAAAAGTGTCGAATCTTCATTCCTCGATGAGCTAAGCAAATCTGCGGTTCAAGCAAATCGAGCTAAGGGAGGGCATTGTCAGCGCGAAACGAAACACTGTATAAATAACCAGACCTTTAGCTTGGGAGCGGCCTTTATGCTGGTGCACCTGTCCGTACATAACTACGCCATCGTTGAACATCTCGATCTCGAACTCGATCGCGGGATGAGCGTGATCACGGGCGAAACCGGCGCCGGCAAGTCGATCATGCTCGACGCACTGGGCCTGACCTTGGGTGATCGCGCCGACAGCGGCGTGGTCCGTCCCGGCGCTGACAAGGCAGATATCCTCGCGACCTTTGATTTGGCGGACATTCCTGAAGCCAGCGCGTGGCTGGCCGAGCGCGATCTGGATACTGATGGCCCGTGCATTCTGCGCCGGGTAATCACCTCGGAAGGTCGTTCACGCGGATACATCAATGGCACGCCCTGCCCGCTCGGCGACCTCAAGTCATTGGGCGAGTTGTTGATCGATATCCACAGCCAGCACGAACACCAATCCCTGCTGAAAACCGATACTCATCGCCGCTTGCTGGACGAATATGCCGGCGCCAACGATCTTGCCCGCCAGGTTCAACTCGCCGCCCAGCGCTGGCGCCAGACTCGCCAGGAGCTGGAACGTCTCTCCAATTCCGGTGACGAACAACGCGCCCGCCATCAATTACTCAGCTATCAACTGGAAGAGCTGGAAAATCTCGGCTTGGGCGATAACGAACTGGAGCAACTGGAGCAGGAACACAAAAACCTGACCAACGCTGAAACCCTGCTAGGCATCTGTCGGCAAGTGGTCGAGCAATGCAGCGAAAGCGATTCCGGCAATGTGCTGAATGCGCTGACCGCCAGCCTCAATCGCCTGTCGAGCGTGAACAATTCCGTTGGCGCACTGGGCGAAGCCAGCAGTTTGCTGACCAGCGCGCAGATCCAGGTCGAAGAGGCCGTCGGTGAACTCAATCGTTTCCTCGATAACTTCGATGCCGATCCAGCGCGCCTGCAATATCTGGAAGAACGTCTCGACGCGATCTACACCTTGGCGCGCAAGCATCGGATTCAACCCACCGAAGTCGGTGAAATGCAGCAGAAACTGCTGGATGAAATCGAAACCCTCAACGCCAATGACGAATCCATCGAGCGCTTGGGTGAAGAGCTGGCCTCATACGCCCGCCACTATCAAGAGAAGGCGCGGGAACTGAGCGATTTGCGGCATCAGGCTGCCGGCAGTCTCGCCAGTGCGGTTGAGCAGGAGATTCAGCGACTGGGCATGCCGGGTGGTCGATTCACTATCGAACTGAAGGCCAATAGCAGCGACGAATTGCTGCCCAACGGGCTGGAGCAGGTCGAATTGCTAGTCAGCGCCAACCCGGGGCAACCGCTGAAGGCGCTGGCAAAAGTCGCTTCCGGCGGCGAGCTGTCACGGATCAGCCTGGCGATTCAGGTGATCACCGCGCAGACATCCCGCGTTCCGACACTGGTATTCGACGAAGTGGACGTCGGCATCGGTGGGCCGACCGCAGAAATTGTCGGCCAACTGTTGCGCCGTCTCGGCGATCGCGGCCAGGTATTGACCGTCACGCACTTGCCGCAAGTGGCAGCGCAGGGTCATCAGCATTTGTTTGTGCACAAAGTGCGCGGTGAAGAGGCGACTCACACCGCCGTCTCCAAACTGAGCAAGAACGACCGTATAGAAGAAGTGGCGCGCATGCTCGGCGGCATCGATCTGACCAAGGAATCCCTGGCTCACGCGAAAAAAATGGTTGTCACCGCCAAGGTTTGACAACGACAGAAAGCACGAAGGCGACCCTTGGGTCGCCTTCGTTCGTTTCGCGAATGTGAAATTCGCGCGACATGCTTACTTTTTCTTGCGCACGTACAGCACCAGGTTGTGATCCACCAACTCGACACCGTGCTCCTCGGCAATTGCCTTCTGAAGCTTTTCGATTTCAATGCTGACGAATTCGACGACTTCACCGGTTTCCACGTTGACCATATGGTCGTGGTGGCCACCGTCAGCCAGTTCAAATACCGCGTGGCCGCCGTCGAAGTTGTGACGGACCACGAGGCCAGCCGCTTCGAACTGGGTCAGAACACGGTAAACCGTGGCCAGACCGACGTCCTCGCCAGCTTCCATCAACGCCTTGTAGACGTCCTCGGCACTCATGTGACGCTGCTCGGTGGAGTCGAGCATTTGCAGGATCTTGACCCGTGGCAGGGTCACTTTAAGGCCGGCTTTGCGTAGTTCGCTATTTTCAACCATGGTCAGCTTTCTCGCGATGCTGCTTCGCAGCTTCTCTTAATGCGGGTATGATCGGCGTTTACGTTGTCCCAGCCAAGATAGTGGAAGTCGCCCACCGATGCAAAACACCAAGCTCTTGCTAACCAGTTTCACCTTTGTGGGACTGCTCGCACTCGCCGGTTGTTCATTCCCCGGGGTTTACAAAATCGACATCCAGCAGGGCAATGTCGTCACGCAGGACATGATAGACCAGTTACGCCCGGGAATGACCCGGCCGCAAGTACGGTTTATCATGGGTAACCCTCTGCTTGTCGACACGTTCCATGCCGATCGCTGGGATTATCTGTACAGCCTGCAACCGGGTGGCGGTGAACGCCAACAGGAACGCGTCAGCGTTATTTTCAACTCAAACGACCAGCTTGTCAGCCTGTCCGGTGACTTTATGCCGGGCGTAAGCCGTGACGAAGCCATTCTCGGCAAGGACAGTGGCACGACCGTGTCGACTCCTGCTGAAAACGCCGAGAAGCCAGAACCGGAAAAACCGGTCAAGCCAGGTTCCTTGCTGGATCAGATCCAGAAGGACGTCGATGGTGTGGAAACCGTTCCGGTTCCGACACCAGAGCCGCTGGACACCTCGCCGCAATAATTTGCGAGGCAATAAAAAACCCGGAAATACCGGGTTTTTTATTGCCTGTGATTTGGCTTTTACGCGTTTCGAGCCTTGGCTTCGGCAGCCTTGGCCGCCCGCAAGCGCCGTACCTCTTTAGGATCGGCAAGCAACGGGCGATAAATCTCGATGCGATCTCCCGCCTGAATCACCCGTGAATCCGGGTCAGCAACTACTTTTCCAAAGATGCCCAGCGGGCACTCCGCCAGATTCAGCTCAGGAAACTCGCTACCAATACCCGATGCAAGCACCGCAGCCCGCACCGTGGCGCCCTCATTTACGCTGACAGCGCGTAAAACCTGACGATCCACGGCCGCGTACACCACTTCTATCTCGATCACCGGTTCAACCATGTATCTGCTTGGCGCGCTGACAGAACGCATCCACCAGCGTATTGGCCGCCTGATTGAACAGCGGACCCAACGTGGCGCGCACCAGCGGCCCGGCATAGTCGAACGACAGATCCAGACTGATCTTGCAGGCCTTCTCGTTCAACGCCTTGAACACCCAGACGCCGTGCAGTTGATTGAACGGCCCCTCTTCAAGGTTCATCTCGATCGACTGTCCCGGCACCAATGTATTGCGCGTGACAAAATGCTGGCTAAGGCCGCCCTTGGCCACGCCAACGCTGGCGCGCATATGCTCCGGCGAGCTTTCCAGCACTTCGGCAGCCGAGCACCACGGCAGAAATTCCGGGTAGCGGGCCACGTCGTTGACCAGGTCGTAGAGAAATTGCGCCGGGTACGGCAGCAACGCCGATCGTTGAATATGTGTCGTCATGTAAGCGTTACTTCCAGAGCTGAGCGGCAAACACTACAACAATGCCGATAGGCGCCACGTAGCGCATCAAAAACAAAGACAGGGCGAACAGTGCCGGATTGCGGATCGACAACTCGTCGCGTACCGCTTCACGCCCCATCACCCATCCGGCAAACAGCACGAAACACAGACCACCGAGCGGCAACATGATCCGCGAGGTGAAGAAATCTATCACGCCAAAGAAGTCCAGACCGCTCTGCGCGCCCCATTGGTAGAGGTGGAACATCCCGCCTTCGTTCACGAAAAATTTGGCCTCCTTCCAGATATTGAAGGAGAACACTGTGCCCAGACCAACGAACCAGCAGATGAACGCCAGCCAGAAAGTCACCCACGCGCGACTGACTTTCGTGCGCTCAACCAGATAGGCAACCATCGGTTCCAGAAGCGAGATCGCCGAACTCCAGGCAGCAATCGCCACCAGCACAAAGAACACCACGCCCATCAACTGACCGAACGCCACATTACCAAAGGCAAACGGCAGACTGACGAACATCAGCCCCGGCCCTTCACTAGGGTTCAGGCCGCCGGCAAATACAATCGGGAACAAGGCCAGGCCGGCGATCAGCGAAACAAAGGTATCGAGCAATGCCACGCCGACAACGGTGCCCGACAACGACGAACTCTTCGGCATATAAGCGCCATAGATCATGATCGAGCCGACACCGACACTCAGCGAGAAGAACGCATGCCCCATCGCCGGCAACAAGCCGTCGAGGACTTTTTCCGGGTGGAAGTCGAACATGAAATGCACGCCTTCCATGAAATGCCCGGTGGTCATGCTGTAACCCAGCAGTACCAGGATCATCACGAACAGCAGCGGCATCATGATACGCAGGCTGCGCTCAAGCCCGGCGACCACGCCTTTGGCGATGACGAAGGCCGACAGCAGCATAAAAATCGTATGCCAAAGTGTCAGACGCCATGGATTGGAAATGACATTGCCGAAATACGCACCGACCTGATCGGCCGTGGCGCCCTGGAAGTCGCCGCGGCCCATATCGACGATGTAGTCCAGCGACCAGCCGCCCACCACACTATAGAAAGACAGGATCAGCAATGCCGTGATCATCCCGGCAAAGGCCCCCCACGACCACTTGCCCGAGTGCCCGGCTTCCAGCGCCAGCACCTTCAAGGCGTTCGCCGGACTTTGCCGGGCGCGCCGGCCGATCAGGGTTTCCGCGAGCATGACCGGGATGCCGATCAGCGCGATGCACGCCAGAAACATCAGCACGAACGCACCGCCGCCGTAGACCCCGACCATGTAGGGGAACTTCCAGATACTACCCAGTCCCACGGCCGAACCGGTCGCGGCGAGTATGAATACCCAGCGGCTAGCCCAACTGCCGTGGACAGAAACCTTGTCTGTCGACATCGTTTATCACGCCCAAGCGTTAGAAAAAGAGGCCGCATTGTCCGGGATTCACTCAACCTGCTCAAGCACGCAGCATCACCGTAGCCGACAGCGGTTTATCTCCATATAATGCCGCCCCTATGGCTAAACAGAAGAAACACCCAACAGGGACCATCGCGCAGAACAAAAAGGCGCGACACGATTACTTCATCGAGCATAAGTTCGAGGCTGGTCTGGTCCTGGCCGGCTGGGAAGTAAAAAGTCTGCGGGCAAGCAAGCTACAGCTGGTCGACAGCTATGTCCTGCTCAAGGATGGCGAAGCGTGGTTGCTTGGCAGCCACATCACGCCTCTGATGACCGCAAGCACCCACGTCATCGCTGACCCGGTGCGCACACGCAAATTGCTGCTCAACCGCCGCGAGCTGGAAAAGCTTGCAGCGATGGTGCAGCAAAAGGGTTACGCCTGCGTTTGCCTGTCCTGGTACTGGAGCAAGCACATGGTCAAGTGCGAGATCGCTCTGGGCAAGGGCAAGAAGGAATACGACAAGCGTGACACCGAGCGCGAACGCGACGCCGGTCGTGAACTGCAGCGTGCGGTGCGCAACAAGGGCAAGGAAGACTAGTCTTCCCCCCCGAAAGCAAAGATCGTCCGATCGCGGCCCGAGCCTGCGGCATCTCCTACAGGGAAATACATATTCCTGTGTAGGAGCTGCCGCAGGCTGCGATCTTTTGCTTTAAAAAATCACATCCCCTTGCGTCGCTCCGCCCGGGCCATGCGCTGAACCTCTTGCCGCACCTCTTCCAGTACTTCCTGCACATACAAGATATGTCGGCTGGAGACTTCCCGTGCCTGCTCCGCACGACCTTCAATAATCGCCAGGTACAATTCCCGATGCTGGGTAATCAGCATGTCGCGAGTTTCCGTGCGCTGCTTATACATGCCTCCGATGTTGGTCACCACGTTGCGCTTGAGCAGATCGAACAGCCCGCGAATGGTGTGCAGCAACACCGCGTTATGACTGGCTTCAGCAATCGCCAGATGGAATTTCGCATCCGCCGCGCCCTCCTCTGCCCGACTGACTTCATCGTGACGCGAATAGCAGTCCTGCAACTCTTCAAACGCGGCGGTCAGCCGCTCACGATCGACATCGGTGGCGCGCAATGCGGCGTAATAGGCGCACGATGCCTCCAAAGTATGCCGAAACTCCAGTAGATCGCGCTGTGCTTCAGGATTGCTTTCGAGCAACTGCAGCAGCGGATCACTGAACGTCGAGCCGAGGCTTTCCACGACATAGTTGCCGCCGCCCTGACGACTGACGAGCAGACCTTTGGCCGCCAGTTTCTGAATCGCCTCACGCAATGATGGCCGTGATACGCCAAATTGTTCGGCCAGCGTGCGCTCAGCCGGAAGCCGTTCACCGGACTTCAGCGTGCCCTCGAGGATCATCCCCTCGAGTCGCTCGACAATATCGTCAGACAAACGGCGCTGCCGAATCTGATCAAACCCCATAACTCATTTCTCCACGATCCCGACCGCTCGCCGGGCTCTCTATTCTGGCCTATCGGCGCCTTGCCGACACCTACCAGACACCACTTGCGCAAAGCAGATCAGATGCGATCTGCACCGCTTGTTCGACAAAAGTTTCAGGGCGACAAATTGACACACCGCCATCAAGGCTTTTACCCTAGCCAACAGCGATTGTAAATTGGTATTACCAATTACCCAAGAACGCTGACAGTGCCTGACCAACAACAATTAGGGGCCACCCCATATGCAAACCTGGCAACAGCTCTACAGCCCGCTCGGCAGTCTCGGCGTGTCCGCACTCGCGGCCGTCATCCCCATCGTGTTCTTTTTCCTCGCGTTGGCGGTGTTCCGCCTCAAAGGCCATGTGGCCGGGAGCATCACCCTCGCGTTGTCGATTGCCGTGGCAATCTTCGCGTTTCAGATGCCGGTCGACATGGCCTTCGCCGCCGCTGGTTATGGCTTCGCCTACGGTCTGTGGCCGATTGCCTGGATCATTGTCGCGGCGGTATTCCTCTACAAACTGACGGTCAAAAGTGGTCAATTCGAGGTCATTCGCAGCTCGGTGTTATCGATTACTGACGACCAGCGCCTGCAAGTGCTGCTGATCGGTTTCTGCTTCGGAGCGTTCCTGGAAGGTGCCGCCGGTTTCGGCGCACCCGTGGCGATTACTGCCGCGTTGCTGGTCGGACTGGGCTTCAACCCCCTGTACGCCGCTGGCCTGTGCCTGATCGCCAACACCGCACCGGTAGCGTTCGGTGCACTGGGGATCCCGATCATCGTCGCCGGCCAAGTCACCGGTATCGACGCGTTCAAGATCGGCGCCATGACCGGTCGCCAGCTGCCACTGCTGTCGCTGTTCGTGCCGTTCTGGCTGGTGTTCATGATGGACGGCCTGCGCGGCGTGCGCGAAACCTGGCCGGCTGCACTGGTCGCGGGGCTGAGCTTTGCCATCACGCAATACTTCACCTCGAACTTCATCGGCCCGGAGCTGCCGGACATCACTTCGGCGCTGGCTAGCCTGATTTCCCTGACCCTGTTCCTGAAAGTCTGGCAGCCGAAACGCACCGCAGGTGCGCAAATCGCTGGTGCCACATCGAGTGTTGCGATCACCGCCAGCGTCGGCGGTTTCGGTCAGAAACGCACCACCGTGGCTTCGCCTTACAGCCTCGGGGAAATTTTCAAAGCGTGGTCGCCGTTCCTGATCCTCACCGTACTGGTGACCATCTGGACACTGAAGCCTTTCAAAGCGATGTTCGCCGCCAGCGGCTCGATGTATAGCTGGGTGTTCAACTTCGCAATTCCGCACCTTGATCAGCTGGTGATCAAAACCGCACCGATCGTGGCTGCTCCAACAGCAATCCCGGCGGTGTTCAAACTTGATCCGATTTCCGCGACCGGCACGGCGATTTTCTTCTCCGCGCTGATCTCGATGCTGGTCTTGAAGATCAATTTCAAAACTGGTCTGACCACTTTGAAAGAGACCTTCTACGAACTGCGCTGGCCAATCCTGTCGATCGGCATGGTGCTGGCGTTCGCCTTCGTCACCAACTACTCCGGCATGTCTTCGACCATGGCGCTGGTGCTGGCCGGTACGGGCGCAGCGTTCCCGTTCTTCTCGCCATTCCTCGGCTGGCTGGGCGTATTCCTCACCGGTTCGGATACTTCGTCCAACGCCCTGTTCAGTTCGTTGCAAGCAACCACTGCGCACCAGATCGGCGTCAACGACACCTTGCTCGTGGCGGCGAACACCAGTGGCGGCGTGACCGGCAAGATGATCTCGCCACAATCGATCGCCGTGGCTTGCGCCGCGACCGGCCTGGTGGGCAAAGAATCGGATCTGTTCCGCTTCACCCTCAAGCACAGCCTATTCTTTGCAACGATTGTCGGTCTGATCACCCTGGCTCAGGCCTACTGGTTCACCGGCATGCTGGTCCACTAGACCTACAAGAAGCATGGAAAAAACCGACGCCGATCCGTGATTTCGGCGTCAGCAATTCACAACCCGGTCTGTAAGGCTGCTGAAAGCAATGCTCTCTATATTCAGCAGCTACAACAGACGGATAACCGGGCCCACCCGGAGACACGCCTGATGAGCGAGCTTTTTTACAACGCCGTGCCAAACGCGACCCGTGTGGCACCGCCACTGCCCGAACCTCGGCAATACCCCAGCGAGAAACCGTCGCGGGTCTACCTGTTCGGCACGTGCGTGGTCGACCTGTTCTACCCCGAAGCCGGGATGGACGCGATCCGCTTGCTGGAGCGCGAAGGGATTCGGGTCGAGTATCCGCAAGGGCAGAGTTGCTGCGGGCAACCGGCCTACACCTCAGGTTACACCGAGCAAGCACGGACGGTAGCGCGCTCGCAACTGGCGCTGTTTGCCGGGGATTATCCGGTGGTGGTGCCGTCGGGTTCCTGCGCCGGCATGCTGCGCGAGCATTACGCCGACTTGTTCAAGGACGAGCCGCAAACATTGAAACAGGTTCAGGGCCTCGCGGCCCGCACCTATGAACTGGCCGAGTTTCTGCTGTTCGTCTGCAAGGTGCAGCTCAAGGACAGTGGCGAGCCGGTCAAAGTCGCGCTGCACACTTCGTGTTCGGCACGTCGCGAAATGAACACCCACCTGCACGGTCGCGAGTTGTTGGCGCAGTTGAGCAATGTGGAACGGGTCAATCACGACCATGAAAGCGAATGCTGTGGCTTCGGCGGAACATTCAGCGTCCGTATGCCAGACATTTCCGGCGCAATGGTGGCTGACAAGACCAAAGCGTTGAAGGATTCCGGCGCGCACAAGGTGTTGAGCGCCGACTGTGGCTGTTTGATGAACATCAACGGCGCATTGGAGAAACAAAAAGAAGCGCTGCGCGGGCAACATCTCGCCAGCTTTCTGTGGCAACGAACCGGGGGTGCGCAATGAGCACTTCCGCGATTATTCCTACGGTCGCCGTAGAAGAAGATTTCCGCACCCGGGCACACAATGCCCTGGGTGATCAGCAGTTGCGGAACAACTTCCGGACTGCCATGGACTCACTGATGGTCAAGCGGGCAGCCGCTTTCAGTGATCCCCATGAAAGAGAACATTTGCGCGCACTGGGCAATTCGATCAAAGCCCGCGCGCTCTCCAAGTTGCCCGACCTGCTCGAGCAACTGGAACAGAACCTGACCCGCAACGGTGTGACAGTGCACTGGGCGGAAACGGTGGACGAGGCCAATGGCATCGTCTTATCGATCATCCGCGCTCACGAGGCGCGGCAAGTGATCAAGGGCAAATCGATGGTCAGCGAAGAGATGGAGATGAACCATTTCCTCGAGGCTCGGGACATTGAATGTCTGGAGTCCGATATGGGGGAATACATCGTCCAGCTCGACCACGAGAAGCCTTCACACATCATTATGCCGGCGATCCACAAGAATGCCGGTCAGGTCGCGTCCTTGTTCCACGACAAACTTGGCGTGGAATACACCAAGGACGTTGACCAACTCATTCAGATCGGTCGCAGAGTCCTGCGGCAGAAATTCTTCGAAGCGGACATCGGCGTCTCCGGTGTCAACTTCGCCGTGGCCGAAACCGGTACCCTGCTGCTGGTGGAAAACGAAGGCAACGGCCGCATGACCACCACCGTGCCGCCGGTGCACATCGCCGTCACCGGCATCGAAAAGGTTGTGGAAAACCTGCGTGACGTGGTGCCTCTGCTGTCACTGCTGACGCGCTCGGCGCTGGGCATTCCGATCACCACTTACGTCAACATGATCTCCGGCCCGCGCAAGGAACACGAACTCGACGGCCCGCAGGAAGTCCATCTAGTCCTGCTCGACAACGGTCGCAGCCAGGCTTTTGCCGACAGTGAACTGCGCCAGACCTTGAACTGCATCCGCTGCGGCGCCTGCATGAACCATTGCCCGGTCTACACCCGCGTCGGTGGCCACACCTATGGCGAGGTGTACCCGGGACCGATCGGCAAAATCATCACCCCGCACATGGTCGGTCTGGCCAAAGTACCCGATCACCCGAGCGCTTCGTCGCTGTGCGGTGCCTGCGGTGAAGTGTGCCCGGTAAAAATTCCGATCCCGGCGATCCTGCGGCGCCTGCGCGAAGAAAACGTCAAAGCCCCGGACAGCCCGAATCAAGTGATGCGCGGTCAGGGCAGCAAGTATTCGCGCAAGGAACGTTTTATCTGGAACGCCTGGGCCAGGCTCAACAGCTCTCCGACTTTGTATCGATTGTTCGGTTTCTTCGCCACGCGCCTGCGTGCCCTGACTCCGAGTAACGTCGGTCCGTGGACGCAAAACCACAGCGCGCCGAAACCCGCCGCCCGCTCACTGCACGACATGGCCCGCGAGCATCTGGCCAAACAGGGGGACCGCTGATGAGCGCCAAGCAAAATATCCTCGGCAAACTGCGGAAAAGTCTGACCGGCACCACGCCGATTGCCGACAACTTCGATGTCGATCTGGTGACGCAGCCTTACACCTACACTGCTGAACAGCGCATCCCGCAGCTGCGCAAATTGATGGAAGCAGTGCACACCGAGATTCACATGACCTCGGGCGAAGGTTGGCCGGCACTGCTCGCGCAACTGCTGCGCGATCGTCAGTTGCCGAGCCTGTTGATCGCGCCGACGACAGCGCACGGGCAGAAAATCGTTCTGCACTGGGCGAACAATCCCGAGCTGCCGTCGCTGAAATCCTACGACCGGCCGATGGAAGAGTGGAAAGTCGAACTGTTCAACGACACGCCGGCCAGTCTCACCGGCACCCTCGGCGCCATTGCCGCCACTGGCAGCCTGATTCTGTGGCCAACTCGCGAAGAACCACGGCTGATGAGCCTGGTGCCGCCGGTGCATTTTGCGCTGCTCAAGGCCAGTGAAATCCGCGACAACTTCTATCAGGTGCAACAGGAATTCGAATGGGCGCAAGGCATGCCGACCAATGCTCTACTGGTCTCCGGCCCATCGAAAACTGCCGACATTGAGCAAGTGCTGGCATACGGCGCCCACGGCCCGAAAGATCTGGTGGTGCTGATTCTGGAGGACCAATGACGCTTCCAGCGAACTTCCTGCGTGATGCGCAACAACTGATTCCGGCCGAGCGCCGCTTTGATGATCCGTTATCGACGCTGGCCTTCGGCACTGATGCAAGTTTTTATCGGCTGATTCCGAAACTGGTAATCCGCGTCGAGTCCGAAGATGAAGTTGTGGCTCTGCTGAAACTGGCTCAGCGCGACCATGTTCCGGTGACCTTCCGTGCGGCCGGCACTAGCCTGTCCGGCCAAGCGATCAGCGATTCCGTTTTGATCGTGCTTGGGGATAACTGGAACGCGCGCGAGATTCGCGGCCAAGGCATGCAAATCCGCCTGCAACCCGGGGTGATCGGCGCGCAGGCCAACGCGTGGCTGGCGCCGTTCGGGCGCAAGATCGGCCCGGATCCAGCATCGATCAACGCCTGCAAGATCGGCGGCATCGTCGCCAACAATGCCAGCGGTATGTGCTGCGGCACCGCGCAAAACACCTACCACACGCTGGCCGGGATTCGCCTGGTGCTGGCCGATGGCACACGTCTGGATACCGAAGACGCTACAAGTGTCGCGGCATTCCGCGTGAGCCACGGCGATCTGCTCGAACGCTTGGCGACATTGGGCCGCGAGACCCGCGCCAACGCCGAACTGGCTGCACGAATCCGCCACAAATACCGTCTGAAAAATACCACCGGCCTGTCGCTCAACGCCTTGGTGGATTTCGATGAGCCTGTGGATATCTTGAGCCATTTGCTGGTCGGCTCCGAAGGCACCCTCGGTTTTATCAGCGCGGTGACTTACGACACGGTGATCGATCACCCGAACAAAGCCTCGGCGCTGATCGTGTTTCCGGATGTGGAAACCTGCTGCAACGCGGTCACCGTGCTGAAAAGCCAACCGGTGTCCGCCGTAGAACTGCTGGATCGCCGCAGTTTGCGTTCGGTGCAGGACAAACCGGGCATGCCGGCTTTCGTACAACAACTGTCGAAGAATGCCTGTGCGCTGCTCATCGAATCCCGCGCCGCCTCTTCCACTTTGCTGCGGGAACAGCTGGCGCAGATCATGGCGTCGCTCAGCGGTTTCCCTGTAGAAAAGCAGGTCGACTTCACCGAAGACCCTGCCGAGAACGCCAAGCTCTGGGCCATCCGTAAAGACACCTTCCCCGCCGTCGGCGCCGTACGCAAAACCGGTACCACGGTGATCATCGAAGACGTGACCTTCCCGGTCGAACAACTGGCCATCGGCGTCAATCGCTTGATCGAATTGTTCGACAAACATGCCTACGACGAAGCGATCCTTTTCGGACACGCGCTGGAAGGCAATCTGCACTTCGTCTTCACCCAAGGCTTCAACAATCCGGAAGAAGTCGCACGCTATCAAGCGTTCATGGACGACGTCGCACAACTGGTCGCGGTGGAATTCGGTGGTTCGCTGAAAGCCGAACACGGCACCGGCCGCAACATGGCGCCATTCGTGGAACTGGAATGGGGCAGCGACGCCTATCAGTTGATGTGGCAGCTCAAACGTCTGCTCGATCCGAACGGCATTCTCAACCCGGACGTGGTGCTCAGCGAAGATCCGCAGATCCACCTCAAACACCTGAAACCGCTGCCGGCGGCCGACGAGATTGTCGATAAGTGCATCGAGTGCGGCTTCTGCGAGCCTGTCTGCCCTTCGAAAGGCCTGACCCTGAGCCCGCGCCAGCGCATCGTCATCTGGCGCGATATTCAGGCGAAAAAACGTGCGGGCATCGACACCCGCGAACTGGAAGAAGCCTACGAGTACCAAGGCATCGACACCTGCGCCGCAACGGGTCTGTGCGCGCAACGTTGCCCGGTAGGCATCAATACCGGTGAGCTGGTGAAAAAGCTCCGTGGCCGACACGCGACGCATCAGAAAACCGCCGACTGGATCGAAGGAAATTTCGCCAAGACCCTGCAAGGCGCACGCTTCACTCTGCACGTGGCCAACGGTGCGCGGATGATGCTCGGCGCACCGCGTCTGGCGAAGCTTTCAGCAGCCATTACGCGCCTGTCCAAAGGCCAGGTGCCGTTGTGGACAAACGCGATGCCGCAACCGGAAAAAGCGATTCGCTTCAGCCCCAGCGTCTCGGATGAACGTCCGCGTGTGGTCTATCTAGCCGCGTGCGTATCGAGAGTCATGGGCCCGGCGGCGGGCGATAAAGAGCAGATGTCTCTGTACGACAAAACCCGTGGCTTGCTGGAAAAGGCCGGTTACCAAGTGGTCTTTCCGGACAATCAGGACAACCTCTGCTGCGGTCAGCCCTTCGCCTCGAAAGGCTACGCCGAGCAGGCAGAACACAAGCGTCAGGAGCTGATCAGCGCATTGCTCCACGCCAGTCGCGGCGGGCTCGATCCGATCTATTGCGACACCAGTCCTTGCACGCTGCGGCTGGTGCAGGACGTAGGAGAAACCCGTCTGGATCTGTACGACCCGGTGCGCTTCATCCGTACGCACCTTCTTGATCGACTGGACTTCACCCCACAAGACGCACCGATTGCCGTACACGTGACCTGCAGCACACAACATCTGGGCGAAAGCCAGGCGTTGATCGATCTGGCGCGCAGGTGCAGCAACACCGTGGTGATTCCGGAAGGCATTCACTGCTGCGGATTTGCCGGCGACAAAGGCTTCACCACGCCGGAGCTGAACAGCCACTCGCTGCGCACGCTCAAGGATGCAGTGCAGCATTGCAGCGAGGGGATTTCCACCAGCCGGACTTGTGAGATCGGTCTGACGCAACACGGCGGAATCGACTACCACGGGCTGGTCTATCTGGTGGATCGCGTGACCCGGGCGAAGGCCTGCTGAAGAAAAATAGAACCCTTGAGTTCGACTGTAGTCCACAGATTAACCCCGACTGATCGGGGTTTTTCTTCCATACGGTTGCCCGTCCTGACGGCCAGCGAAGTCTGGACCCACTCGGTTCAAGGAGATACACATGAAACGTTCTGTACTGTTAGGTCTGTTCGTTACTGCATCGATGATGGCGTCCACTTCGTTTGCCGCTGACAAGCCTGCGGACCTGTGTGATGCCAATATTCAGACGATTAACAATTCCAAAGGGCAGCTGTCGGCTAACCCTGAACTGAGTCAACGTGCTGAAACCAGTGTAGCCAGAGCTCAGTCGCTCAAGGCCGAGGGCAAGATTGATGACTGTGTTGCGGAAACCTCGCAAACCATCGTGGAATTGCGCAAAGCTACCGGCACCAACAACTGATCAGCGTCCCGGCCAACCTTCGGGTTGGCCTTGTGGGCCGATTGGCGTACACTGCACACGCTTGTTGCTCAAACAGATGTACTGAGCAATGAGTTCGGGGCCGTTTAGGATTCGACGCCGGTTGCGAAACTTTAGGTGCATGCCGACTTGGTAACAGAAGTCGTAAATCCACTGTTGCAACTACTTATAGTTGCCAATGACGACCAATACGGTGTTGCTCTCGCTGCTTAATTGCAGCTGACAATGCTCCTGGTACCTTCGGGTCCAGCAATCATCAGGGGATGTCTGTAAACCCAAAATGATTGTCATATAGAACAGAATCGCCGTGCAGTACGTTGTGGACGAAGCGGCTAAAACTTACACAACTCGCCCAAAGCACCCTGCCCTTCGGGTCGCTGAGGGTTAACTTAATAGAAACGGCTACGCATGTAGTACCGACAGCGGAGTACTGGCGGACGGGGGTTCAAATCCCCCCGGCTCCACCAAATAAGCGTTAAAAATCAGGCACTTAGCGATAAGCAAAAGTGCCTTTTTTGTGCCTGATAGGGTGGATTTAGCTCTGTAATGACAGGGTTATGACAGCATGAGTGCGCGAAACCGTAACCATCAGTCCGCTCAATTTCACTGTATGGATGAACAGGTATAGAATGCGTATGTGCGTGACCTATACTTGAATACAGAAAGGATGCTCAAATGGTTTTTGCAGAGAAGGAGGGGTGATGATGCAAGAAATATTTTCCCCTAAAGTGGCGGTGGACGTAATGCTTTACGTATCCGCACGCCTAAAAAATCCCACTATTCACGAAGTGCTGAAAATTCAGTATTTTGCGGATAAGCTACATTTTTCCCGCTATGGATTCATGCCCAGCGGTGACAAGTACATTGCAATGGAATTTGGGCCGGTTGGCTCGAAAACATACGATGTGATCAAAGCAGCCAGGGGCGAGCGTAACCGCTTCATACCTGAGTCCTTTGTCGACGCAACTAAAGGCGCATTAGAGGTCAAGGGGTCTCAGGTCATCGCGTTAAGCGAGGCTGACGTATCGAAGCTGTCGGCAGCTCAGGTCGAATGCTTGGACGAAGCAATTACTGAATATGGAAACATGGATTTCGGTAAGCGCACGACAATCAGTCACGATGAGGCGTGGGACAAAGGCTGGGCCCGTTCGAACAAGGCAATGATGACTATGGATATCGTCCGCACTCTTCCTAATGCAGATGAAATAATCGAACACCTCAATACATAGGGCGCAGGATGTCATTAGGGAGACTTTTTCCTGCGGATTACGCAAGGACGCAGATTGAGCGACAGCTTCAGCCGGGGGTTGTCGTGAAGTTTATGGCTGAAATGGACGATGGAAGAATGCATGAGAAGCGCTTCGTAGTTCTCGACGTCAGCGAAGACACGTTCACGTGCGTAATCAACAGCAGAATTTCAGCATTTATCGCAAAAAATGAAAACAAGGCGAAATGCCAGGTCCAGATCGAAGCCAGTCAACATCCGTTCATGAGCTGGGATTCGCATGTAGATTGCTCACGAATTCGTACATACAGTCGCACCGAGTTGGTTGATCAGCTATGTGCCCATCCTGAATGGATCCTTGGTATGACGACGCCGGAATTACGAGAGAGAATCATTGCCGCGATAAAAATATCCAAGACTATTCCTAGCGCTTTAGCAGCCCAGTGCTGCGCGGCATTTTCTGCATGCTCGCAATAGCCCTATAAATCCTCTACAAACCAAAGCTCTTGATTTGGCTACACTCTGACCACACGTAATTCATTCTGGCAGAGTGATAAGGAAAGAAATGTCGATTTTCGTAGTTATCCCGACTGACGCCTCGAAGGGTACAGGAGCCTGGATCGCCAACTCTGGCCTTCAGCATTTTGTGCTTCCAAACGGGGAGTACGTCGTTTCGTTTGTCGGCACGAGCAAGGAGCTCAGCGACAGGCTCGGCATAAGCGAAGGGAATTCGGGAAACGCTATAGTATTTTCGGTCAGCTCATACTACGGTCGAACCACTCCTGATACATGGGAATGGATAAAACGAAACTGGGGGGCATGACATGGGCGGACGAACTCCAGGCTCTGACGGCCAACCTGGCATTACACCTGGAACATTACCTTCAAGCCCTCCCTCAACGTTCAGCTCTCATGATCATAGCTTCACTCTACAAATGATCATGGAGCTTCAGAAAAGCAGTGGCGCGATAGAAACTCAGTTGAAAGCCCTCCGTGATCAGCTGAACAAAATCGAGGACCGTCACAGCAAAGCAGACGAGAAAACCGACTCCAAAATAGACAAGCTTGATGATTCATTGAGGGGTGTTCAGAACAAAATTTCGGTTCTGTCCAAGGTGGCTGTGATTCTCTTTGCTATTGCCGTAATGGTAGGTGGCGTGGCTTGGACTGTTACCCAAGATGCGTTCAAAGACATTACCAAAACAGCTATTAACTCGGCTCTTGCGAGCTCAGTTAAAACCTCTCCGGCCCTACCGTCGCAAGCTTCCGAGGCCGGCCAGGTTAAGTGATTTCTCTAAATCGGGCTGTGTCGGATTAACGCTCACGAACCAATTTCCGCACGTAATCCTGGCACGCCTGCAGTGCGATCAATCCCCGGTCGCCGGTGTCGGTGATGGCGATAATTCTTTGAGCATGCGTTGGGTCAAGTCGGGCTCGTACGGCTGCATGATCCACGCCGCCGGCGCCGGTGGCTTTTGGCACGTCACAGCCACCGGCTGAGTCCGCGCCGATGAGGACTGACAGCCGCAGATCAGCAGTGGCAAGGCGATCGCGCATGCGATCTTGGTCACGTTGTGCATCGCTCAATTTCCTGTAATGGGTTTGCTCACTGGCCGCCAGTCGCTGCTCGAGCGCCAGGCGCTTGTCCTGCTCGGCCTTCTGCGCCTCGGCGCTGGCCGCGGCAAGCTGATTCAGCGTCTCGCCGTTGAGCCTGGCCTGCTCGGAGAGCTGCCGGTCATAGCGCCAGTCCTGGAACTGCCAAGCGCTGCCGAATCCAGCGAGCACCAGCACCAACACACCGACCAGTTTCCAAGGCAACGCCATCACGGCACATCCTTGAAGAAGACGTGACCACCCAACTTCAGCGTCTGCTTCGCCTTCGCCGACCAGGCCGGCGCCTTGATGCTGGTGGCGTAATAGTGCGTGGCACCGCCAGTGGGATCCGGTACCGCGCCATCGACCACCTTGTCAGCAGCGATACGGCACTGCGCCAGTTCGCGGAACGGGATCTGCTTCACGCCGATCAGGAACTGGTAGTTCGCGTCGGTCTTATTCCAGCAACTGAACTGGTACGGCTTTTGGCAGACGCCGGCGTAGCCCTCGCCCCACCACGACTTTTCCTTACCATCGAACACGCGGTTGCGGATCGTCCAGGCGACGGCGATCTGGCCGCCCGTTCCCTCGCCGCGAGCCTCGCCCCACAGCGTGCGCGCAAGGATGTCTCGGTCTTTCTCGGTTACTGGCATCACTTTTCTCCAGGCAAAAAAATCCCGCTCGATGGCGGGTTGTGTGTTGTTCAGGCAGTTCTATTCGGGGGTTGATTTCAACTGCTCGATTTCGGCCTTTAGCGTTTTGATAGCCGATACCAAGTAGGGGATCAGGCCTGTGTAATTCACGCGCCAGATGTCCTGCTCGCTTCCCGAAGCCGCAGGAGTAACCAACAGCGGCGTCACCTCATAGAGCTCCTGAGCGATGACCCCAACCTCGTGGTGCGGGTATTCGGTGGAGTCAAGGAAGTCCCGGCGGTCGAACTCGACCGGGCGGATTTGCAGAATTCGATCAAGGCCATCGAGAATTTCAACATCGTTTGTCTTCAGCCGTCGGTCCGATCCCTGGCTTACCGTCCCCGGAACGTTCAAGTTGCCCGCATACGTGTAGGTCATAGTGGGGCCGGTGGCGGTGTTGTTGAGGTTCACGGAGCGCCAGCTAAAGCCCCCTGTTCCACCGCCCTGATTGCAAACCCAGTCACCGGACCCCACCAAACCGCCAGCACCAGTATTCCAAAGCTGATAGAGGCCCTGTCCTGCACCCACATTCGTTGTTCCGCTTGTGCGAACGAAGGCGGTGGCGGAAAGACCCGTTATATCGCTGTTATTGCCTTTGAGCGCCCTCGCGGTTACTTGCGCTTGAAGCTTGCCGATCGCCACCAGAACCGTGTCGGTAGCGGCGACCACCGCTGCGGTAGCTGTGCTCAAACCAGTCAAGACCGACTGTAGGACGCGGGACCCCGTGAAATACTTGTTGGTGTCCCCCTCCGGCAAGCCATTGGTATCCGACAGATCAAGTGCGGAGCGAGCGCCGGGCTTGTCCGTTGCCCCCGTGCCGCCCTTTGATAACGGCAGAATGTCGTAATTGCCTGTGGTGCCGAGCGCAGCCAATTGCTCGCCGTAAGTGTTGATGATCGAGCGCACCTGGTCAGCGAGATCCTTCTGGTATCCCTGCACCGGCACGATGGAGTAGAAGCCGCCTGCCGCTGTCGGCCCCTCATAATCCGGCGAGATCGACAGAGCCGTGTTGCTGGCAATGTTGGTGACTTCGTACCATCGACCGTCAGGTCCACGAAAGCCATCACCGACCCGGCTGTTGGCAATGAAGGCCGTGCCCGTGCCGATCACCGCATTGGAATTTTGGGTGACAGAGACCGTTCCCGTTTTGTACCAGGGCATTGTGTATCTCCAGAAAAGTTTAAGTGTCAGGCCAACAATTTTGCGCAAAGGAACGGTCGATGGCCTTGATCAGTCCAGGCGGTGTTAGCGAGGCTGTACATCAGAATTCGACCATTCACATAATCGACTCCAAGCGCGCAACCTCCGCCGGTACCGTCGTTGTGGCAGTTCATCGTGAAAGGGTTGAGTGAAAGGTATTCGCCGACTCCGAGAGATTTGTTGATTCCCCAAATATATCTACGGCCCGTCACCAATACCTCACTGCCGAGGTAGGTCCAGTTACCGGCAGCGAAAGTAACCACCACCGCTGGCGCACCGCTGTCGTAAATAAGTGCAGCGCTTTCATCCCAAAGGCGCATCCCGTAGGCGGCTGTACCCATAGAGGCCCATGCGGCGACGAAATACTGGCCGCTTAGAGTCGAATTCACATTCGACGCCTTCATCGTAAACCCCGTCCAATTGCCAGGCCCGCCAGTGAACCAGACCGAAATCGGTACCTGTACAGGCCCGCCTTGATCGGGCCTTATGAATACAATCGGTGGGTCCTGACTAGTCACTGCTCTCGCGAAAACGCCTGACGCATTGCTAACCCCGGAATAGGATCCTCTGGTCAAAACGCACAGCCGTGGAGCTTCCGCATCGATCTGAACAAACGAACTGTCATTGATGCTTTGAAATCCAAAGGTCATATTGAGAACCTGATTGCGTATCCCTTCGCTACAACAGTGGAGCCAATGGTCGTAGCACTCGCCGAAGGATTTTTCTTCAGCACTACAACTTGACCCGACGAGGTTGTAACAAAGGGGTAAGACTTTGAATTTCCATTGCCATCAGCCTCTGACGACTGCACGTCCTGTGCCCTCGTCGGGATGATCATGAACACGCAATTGGCAGGGTTGAATCCGGGGATCGAGATTGTGTAGCTGGGCACGGTCCCACTGAAATCAATCACGCCCTGCCAGATCACCTGATAGGTGAAGCTGTTGGTATCCATGGCGAGCTGGCCGCTCTCGTTAAAGACACGCAGTCCAAATAGCGCCATTGATTACCCCAGATAGCCGAGACGAACACGCAACACGTTGTTGGCGTCGTAGACCGAGACGTTCAGCGAATTGATCACCAAGCGACCCTGCCCTGGAACGATGCCGTTAATTTCGAGCGTGCCGTCTTTGTTCAGGATCCAGCCTTGCTGGCCGGCGATGTAGTTGGTGGAGCTGATATAGCTACCGATCTTCGCGTTGGTGATCGTTCCGTCCTGGATGAACGCCGAGTTCATGAACACCTGTCCGCCCTGCACTGCAAACGGCACCGCGATCGCGCCGCCGGCAATGGTGTTGACGATGGCGAACCGGTCCGCGCTCACAAGGAACTGGCTTTGCAGCCCGGCACCGGTGTTCTCGATCCCGAGCCCGATACCTGCGGCGACGTACTGCCCATTCGCCGTGACCTGCATCTTCACTGACCACATCGTATTCAGCTTGCCGGCCGTGTCCGCGTAGGCATTCGACGTCTGCTGAATGGCCGCCGAGTTGTCGGCAACTGAAACATTCAGCTGATCAATCTTCGTCGCGGTCGCCGATTCGTTCGTGGCTACCACCTCTTCAAGCTCGGTGATGTTGGCCTCGTTCGCGGCGATTTTCGCGTCAAACGTTGTGATGCGCCGAGCGGTTGCCTCGTTTTCAGAGGCCCTGACCTTGCTTTCAGAAGCGATTGCCGCCGTACTGGTCCAGCCCTTGATGGCGTCCGCGAGATCGCCAGCCCCATCATCGTCCCGATAGGAGGCGCGAAGGGCTTCGAAAGCCGTGGCCTGAGCGGTGATCTCTCCGTCGAGCTCGATAATCTCGGTGGTGTTGGTCGCTACCTGCTGGGCGAGGCCGTTGGCCGTTTCCACTGTTTGCCCAACATCGAGCCAGTAGAGCGGGTTCGGCGGTGGGGTTTCGGCCGGTACCGGGCCGGTGGCCTGATAGATCCGCTTGCCCTGTACCACCAGGTCATATTCGACGTAGGTAGCTTCCGGGTCGTACCCCTTGAGCCCGTCGAGCGCGTCGATCTGCTCCTGCAGCCCTGGGATCAGATCTATTTTGTCGACGATGTCCTGCCCGAGCTCGGTCTCTCCGATCTGCCCTTTGATCAGTTCAAGGATAGGACCGGCGTTGGAGCTGGCCTGCCCCATCACGCCAATCCCTTCTGGGTACCACGGACCGACGTTGCCGGTACGATCCACCAGCCGCGCCCAGAAGAAGAACGTGGCGCCCGCCAGCAAGCTTTGCATGCTGTAGTCGCTCTGCGGGTAGGCCAAATCAGCAAGCTTCGTCGCAGCCTCTCGAGACGGCGAGGGGCCATACCAGATCTCGGTGCGCTGGGTGTCTTCTGCGCCAGCGGGGAAACCCCACTTGAGTTCGATCCCGAACAACAAAGATGTCGCAGTCAGGTGCGTGACCGCCGGCGGCAAGCCGGTTTTACCCAGCAGATCCGTCAGCACCGAGTTGGTCGGCACCGACGAGACATTCATGGCGCTGACCGCACGAACTCGCGCCAGGTACTGCCCTGAATAGATCCCGCGAACATCGACCATCAGCTCACCGGTACGAGGCACCTTGATCCACTCCCGCGCGCCCCACCGCCATTCAACGTCATAACCAACAGCGCCGGGCGCAGCGTCCCAGGCGATGGACATGCTGGTCACGGCAATGCCTTGTTCGATTACTACGTTCTGGCTAATCAGCACCCGAGCCGGTGCCGCCTGTGTGCCGATAGGAATACCGGTGATTGGCCGGACATCAACCACGGCGCCGAAGTCGATAGCGTTAAACTTGCTCGGCTCGTGCTGAATCATCTCGAGCTGGAACTGGTGCCACTCGGGGCGCGTCACGTTGCGCACGTAGAACTGCATCAGCTTCAGGTCGTCGTAATCTAGCGCCCATCCGCATTCGGCTACTGGCGCTTCGCTGTAGTCCGCCATGACAGTGATTGCCCGGCCGACTGCAGACCGGACTACTCGAGATTCCGATTTGCCACTTGGCAGGTTTACGAGGAGTCGAGCGCCTGCCGGAACCGGAGTGTCCCGGTCAAGCGTAATGACCCGGCCAGCGACCGCCGAGATACGCCCGCCATTCGCACGCCCGGCCAACGACGGATCGGCTATAGCGATAACTTGGCCAGGTTTGGGAATTTGCCCATCCAACCCCACGCGCATGGTGGCACCGCGTGTTTGCAACTGTTCGGTCAACAGTGCCCACTGGCCGGCACGCTGAGCCTGCCCCAGCGATGTGCAGCCGATGGCATCGACTGAGAGCTCGCGCACCATGCCCAGCTCGGTCATGGCTTCGTCATCAAATACCGGCTCCTTGTCGGTCTCAAAACCTTGGTCCGGATTGTCCCAGGAGACCATGGCCAGCGTATGACGATCCCGTGCGCGAGTGCCCTCGTATTTGATTTCACCGTTGTTCAGGATCTGAGCAGGACTGTACGTGTAGACCGGATCGCCAGGTATGTCGGCATTGACGACGATCTGGCTACCATCCCAATAGGCCATGCCGTGAAAGATCGAGGCAAGATCCTGCAGCACTGCGTAGGCCTCTGCCTGCTTCTGGAAATACAGGTTGCAGGTGAACCGCGGAACCTGACCGCCCTTGCCGTCCGGCACCATCTGGTCGCAGTACTGGGCAATTCGGTACAACGACCAGCGATCAACCATCGTGGCGTCGATGCGCTCGCCTAGGCCGTAATACGGATGCAGCACCAGGTCGTAAAAGATCCACGCCGGGTTGTTGGTGTAAGCCTCCTTGAAGGTGCCGTCCCAAACACCGTTACTGGTACCGGGCCCGCCAGTGGAATAGGTGCGGGTCTCGGCGTTGTAGTTGGCCGGTACCCGAATAATGCGGCCGCGCATCAGGGCCGCGACCTTGGCGATATCGCCGCCGAATTGCTGGGCGTCATACTCGAGGCAACCCACGGCGGTCAGCGGGTATTCCTGATCGCTGTCGACAACCTCGGCAATGGCCTCGACCAGCATCCCGTCTTGCACCAACGAGCTGTTCGCCTCTGGCGTCAGGCGCCGGGCGCGGATCGTCCAGCGGCTGCCGACGGGTAAGTCGATCCGATGCGATCGCTCGTACTTGGTGACGTTTTTCCGGTCAACAAACGAACTCAGGGCTTGCAGATATGAGCCGCTGTCCGTGGAGATCTCAACGACATATTCGATTCGAACGCCATTGATGTTGCCCTTGGCATCCTGGCTCTGCAGTTGTGGCCAAGCAAAGCGGATCCGCACCGCATCGATTTGCGAATTGGTGATGCTGTGCAGCCAGGGGCTGGTGCTGCGCAGCTCCTGGTTGACCTGAATTTCATTGCTGGCTTCCGAGATGCCCTCAAGCCGGGACTGGTTCAGCTCTCCGGTGCGAAACTGCCATTTCACACCCGGGTAGTTGAGCGTGCCGTCTTCGGCCTGCACCGGAGTACCATCGAGCTTGATTGAGCGCAGTCCGTTAACAGGGCCAACGATTGGCCCCCAGCTCCAGAGATACACGATGCGCGCGGTAGCAATCGACGGCACGCTATTGGTGGCGATGCTAGGCTGCTTTTGCTTGGCCTGCCCGCCCTTGCTACCAGTGACAGAGCGGCGCTTTATCGGTACCGCGCACGAAGCCTTCTTTGCTGCTGCGCTCATGCGCCCTCCAGAATAAAAAACCCGCCGAGGCGGGTTGAGTGGTGGCCAAAAAGCCCGATGTTCTTTTGCTAAAAATTAGTGTTTATTAATCTGCCGTACGGAAAGCTTTTGAAAATTTTTCAAGGAGATAAGTAATGACTGAATTTCACATCGACCCAGCAAATGATGATGGTTCACCTGATCAATCCCCGGGCATAACTACTTGGTGCGTGATGCGACTAGGAGTGAAAATTGCGTCCACTTCAAGCCCCGACTTAGCCAAAAGAATGGTGGCCTTTTTTTTGAAGCTATTAGAAGACGGGATAGTCATCGACACGACAAATCCAATCGTCGCTGTTTTTAAAAACGGGGATCTATCAGCAGAGGTGTTCTTCGATCACGCAGAGTTATTCATGATTGGTGAGAAACAGTGGAAACGCCACGTACAATCGGGTCACACCCTTTCTAAAGCTGCAAAACAGGGAATTCAAAGCGGTAATAAAAATAAATAGCTCTATCGAAAAAGCAGATTCCCCCAGGGTACGGAAAAAACTTTAAACATTGTCTTGGGTGTAGATGCCACCGGACTCGATAGCCCCACCTATCTCTCGCTCGCCGTAGAGCAACGGATAGGGGTTGCCTTGGGCGATGGTAGTCACCGCGCCGCCGAAACCGTAACTGGGGTTATTGCCGTCTTCGTTGCGGTCGCTGGTGTTGGCCTTGGTGGTGGGTGAAAGAATCTGTACCACACCACCCAATCCGACAGCCGCGCCGGTGGCCAGCAACCCCATGCCCAACGCCGAGGTGGTACCGCCGGTGAATAAGCCCGCCACGATCAGCGCCACGCCCAGCAGCGTTTGAAACATGCCCGCCTGCTTGCTGCCCTGGATGATCGGCATGATGCGAATGTCGCCGGCGCCGGTGTCTTTCATGCCCAGTTCTTCCGGGGCGATATTGCGCTCGTCGACGAATACAGCGAAGACCAGACCCCGCTCTTCTGCGGTGCGCATGAACTGCTCAAAGCCTGGCTTCAGGTTGCATAGCGCGCTTGTGGCATCCAGCACGCCATTGATATCAAGGACGTACTCGCGCCCGAAACGCTTACCCAGAACACCGCCGAGTTTGATGGTGCGCTTCATGGTCGGTAATCCTTGTGGCGGAGAATCAGCTTTACCCGGTTGGCCATCGACCAACCGTAAATTTCACGGCTGGCAAGTCGCCCGGGCATATGGTGGTAAATGAACGGCCCGGCACCACCGAGAGTGGCAGCGGGTTCGCTCACCAGTGCAGGTTCGTCGCCCAGATAGATCACTGCGTGATTGGGGTGGAAGCAGTTGCGACCCGGCGTTGGGATCTGCAGCACCAGCATGTCGCCGCGCCGCGCCTCGCTCACCTGATAAAAGCCCGTGGCTTTGAAGTTGTCCTCATAAAGGCTCGGCCCGGCTTCGTCTTCCCACCACAGATCCTGTCGCTCGAAGTTTGGCAACTGCAGCCCCACCTCGCGTGCGTACCAGTCGCGGCACGCTGCCCAGCAATCGAGCAGGCCGTGGGAGAAATCGCGGCCCAACAGCGGAGCCTGAAATCCCGAAGGTTTGAACCATTCGAACTCGCCGCCGGGACACCCGACGATGCCCCACGGCAATTCGTGCAACTCACAACTGACGCGATCGGCCATGCTCGGCGCGGGCGACTTGTCAGGGTGGCTGTGAATGATCGCCAGCACCTCGCCGCGATCCTCTGCGGCAGCCTGATCTCGCTCACAGATTTGGAAGTTTTCGCGATCTGTCTTTGCCCGGTTGGCGCACGCCACGTACTCGCGGCCGGCGGCGGTGTTGATCAGGAGGCCACAGGCTTCAGCCGGGTACGACTGTTCCGCGTGGGCGCGAATCGCGTCCTGCAGCTGTCTGTTAATGCGCATGGATTACCTCGAACTGGTGATCAGGCTCGCGCCCATTGAGCCGCCGAACCGGCGAGTGTTGCCGCGCAGCTTGCAGCTGCTCCACCAACCGCCACAGCGATCAAGCGCTGGGTTGTCGGTGGGTTCGTTCTTCTTGGTGAACATCGCGCCGCCCATGTAGGCGCAGGCCTCGCCCCGATAGCCGCCACGACAGGCCCACCGGCAGAGTTTTGTGATCTGTTGGGACGGCAGCTGCTGCCCCTCCATGTCCGTCGGACTCGACAACGAGAACACCACCGCGGCGCGGGTTTCTTCAGTCTTCTGCTCGATGTACCAGAGGTTGACCTTGCTCTGATCGTTGGCGTCCGGGTTGCCTTCTGGAAAGTTTGCGGCGTCGAGGAAATGCCGGAACGTTTCGATGACTCGAACTTTGGCGCCAGCAAGGTCACGGAACTGCAAGCACAGCGCTGTGATGGCTCCAGGTACGCCATCCAACTCATTGACCACCTGCAGCGTTGGAGATGCCGGCCGACCATCGCCCCGGATATCGAACCCCTTCGCAGTGATTTGGATCGGGGAGTAAACCCGCCCCTGCCAAATGATGTCGCCCTCCTGGGCATGGCCATGGAAGCGCCAGATATTTGCGCCCAGGCGCGTGGCATCCAGCTCGAACAGCCGGATCTGATTGCCCGGCTCGAGCTTCTGAATATCGGTGTTGTAATTCATAGGGCTCCAGAAACAACAAACCCCGCACTTGGCGGGGTCGGTGATCGCATTCGATCAGGGGGTGTAGACCTGCTTGAACGAGAATGTCAGCGTGAACAAGCCGGGGCCGACGGATTTGGGCTTGTATCCGTTGCACCGGTATCTTCCTCGGGCACCGCCTGGCGGAGTCCAAAGGAAAGATTTGTAGCCTTCGTGCCGATCGAGGAACGCCCAGATCAGCGGCAGCTCCTCTCCTTGCTCCATCGACCCGGTGTGCATGAGGTTCCAAACCTGGCTTTTCGTGTTGATCCCGATTCCGCCAGCCTGAACGTAACCGTCGCCGAATTCGTTCTCCCAGGTGCGCTGGGAGATATCGCCATCGGCGCCAACCTCAACGTCGTAGATAAATTCCTCGGCCATCAGACCCTCCTCCAGAGTCGCCCGCCTTGGCCCATCTCCCGATCGAGGAACCGACCGAACTGCGCTTCCAGACCGGCGCTGATGGATTCACCCTGCATCTGCGCCTGTTGATCCGTCATGCCCGGCTGGGCCTGCACGCTGACAGGGGCGCTAAACGCGATCTGTATATTGCCGCCTTGCGCCGGCTGGCCAGCGCCAACCAATGCCGCTCGCCCATTGCCAGACGACTCCAGACTACCTACACCGATCTGCGCTTGTGGCTCAGAACCGCCCAGCTTGTTGTCGATCCTCGACAGCATGGCATCGAGTTTCGCGCTGGTATGAGCGGTCGTTACTCGCTCGCCTTTTTGCAGAAACCAGCTGCCGTCCTCGGGCACCGAGTCGATACCGTCGTGCGCCATACCCGCCAGCGCAGTCATGCCCACAGCCGAGGCCAGAGGGCCGGTAACGGCCATCGCGGTTGCCATTGCCGCCGGCGCCGCTGCTGGGCCGATGATCGGAATAGCCGCGGTAGATGCGAAGGCGTTGAGGCCCGCCGTTAATGACATGGCTTGAGCGTTCGCCCCCATCGCGCCGGCGGCGCTCGCCTGAGTGGACTTGCCCACCAGCAGTTGCACACCTTGGTAAATCAGCCACTGTGCCGCCATGTCGCCCAAAGCCTTCAGCATCGACTTGGCGAAGTTGCCAATCATGTCGCCCAGCGCGTCACCGGCATCCTCTCCGCCGCTGGCCACATCCGAGAAGAACGTACCCAACCCACCGGTCGCCTCGCTCAACGCAGTGTTGGTGACGTCAGCAGCCTGCGCCGAGTAGTCCCGCGCGGCATCGGCGTAATTGGCCCAGGCTTCGTTTACGCCATCCATCCAGTTTGTTTGCTGCTCATCCGTTGCAGCGTAAAAGTCCTGCTGGTATTGCAGCCGCTTGTCGTACTCACTTTGAAGGACCCCCGTTTCCTTGGCGTATAGCGGGTCTTCAAGCTGGCCAGTGTTGTGCTGCTCCTCAAGGTTGGCCACATCAGCGGCGTACTTCTGACGCAGTGCCAGGTCGGCCCGCATCCGGTCCCGCGCCTTGTCGCCCATGCCAACGCCGGCAAGCTCTTGGTCGAAGCCATCCTTCGTGGTTTGGGTAGTCAGCGCTTGGGCGTTCTTGAACGCCGTCAGCTTCAGATCGTCCTCGTTCGCCTTCTTCAGCTTGTTCAGCGCATCCAGCTCGGCGGCCATACCCATGAGCTTTTTCTTTTGCGCCTCGCTCAGCTTTCCAAGCTTCCCTTCTTGGAGTTCGAACGATAGCTTCTGAATCTCGGTAGCATCCTTCTGCTTGTTACCGGTGGTGTTGATCAGCTCAATCTGGCGCTTGTAACTCTCCTCAGCCGACTCGAAATCCTTGAGCTGTTTCTTCGTCGCTGACTCTGTTTCGCTGATGTTCTTCTTCAATGCCTTGGCTGCAGCATCGTCGGAGGCCTTCTGCGCGTCCTTGGCGGCTGCGGCCGAGCGAATCGCAACGGCCATCCCTTCAGTTAGATCTGTATTTTCAGAAATGAACCGGTTGGCAGCCTCAAGGGCTGTTTTGTCTTGTGCGGCACCTAGTTGTTTTTGCAACTGCTCAAGGTATTTCTGTCCAGCCTGATCAGCAGCAGCGATGGCGGCATTGTTCTTTCCGCGAGCTACGGTATTAGCATCTGTCTCCCCGGTAAGCCGAGCAAGAATTTCACGTTGCGCGTCCAGCGCCGCACTCAAATCGGTAACAGGTCCCTGGCTATTTCTGATGGAATCAGTCATCGAGGTCATGACGCCAGGGACCAGCCGAACCTGCTCAACCACCGCCAGCCAATCGACAACAATCCCCGCGGCCTGATCCTTTGACGCTTTGCGCACCAAATCTAGCGCACCCTGGACATCCGAGGGCAAGGGCGCCAGACCGGCCATTAGACCGTCGGCACCAGCTCCCCCCATATTTCGCAGGTCATTTTCAAACTTGTCGGCAATCGCCTCGGACATCTGACCGAGGTCGGACTGCATGTCCTCGACCTTCGACTTGAGCTGGTCGAGAGTGACAGACTGAGTTGCCCGATTCAGCTTCCCAAATCGCTCGATCAATTTATCAATCGGGTCTCCGAGATCCCCAAGCTTTTGCTCGAGAACGCTGGTGTTGTCCCGCAACGTGATGAAGGCGGTCGCCGCTCCGATGGCGAGCGATGCAATACCGAGCGGCCCTCCGAGAACCCCCATGATTACGCCGCCGGCTCTGCTCACCCCCGCCTGTGCGACCGCTACGGCGTTCGTAGCTCGCGCCTCAACCATCCGGGCTTCGGCCAACTGAATAGACATTTGCGTCTGAACTGCAGTACCGCGTGCGGCCAAGGCCTCCTTTTCAGCGAGAAACACCGAGGTCTGAGCTTTCTGCTGCTCGGCCTGTGCGGCGAGCAGAACAGCGGCAGCCTGGGCCTTGCGCGCAGCGGCATCCTTGAACGCTGAATACACAGCCACCGCGGCGGAGTCAGCGGAGGTCACTCCGTATCGGGTTAGGGCGGCAATCGCGGCGACAAGGGCCACATCGGCCAAGGTCTGGAAGTTATCGCCCAGAACGCTAATGCCACTGGCCAAAACTCCAGCAAAGTCAGTCGTTTCATTCAGGCGCCCCGCGTAAACGGTGAAGGCGTTCGACAGATTCTGCACCGCATCTCGCACCGCCACACTCATGCCATCAGCCAAAATCCCGTTGGCTTCGGCAGACTTCTGTAAGCCCTCGGTAAGCACATCCAGGCTGAGCTTGCCTTGGGCGCCAAGGCTACGTATTTCCTCGGTGGTCTTGCCGGTAGACTTCGCAATTGTGTCAACCACTGTCGGCATAGCTGCAAGGATCGATTGCCAGCCATCAGCTTCAACCTTGCCGGTTTGCAGCGCCTTCGAATAAGCATCGATGGCCGCACTGGCCTTGTCAGCTGATGCCGAGTTGGTCACCAACAGAAAACTGAAACTGTCCATCACATCCAGCGCTTGGCTGGTGTTGTAGCCCATCGACTTCAAACTGTCCGCTGTGCGGATGTAAAGCTCTTGAGCCTCGCTCAGTGGACGATAGGTGCGCTTGGCGGTCTCCAGCAGACGAGCCTGCACCTGGTCGTACTCGCCAACGCTGGTGGTGGCCATACCGATCCGGTCAGACATCTGTCCATACGAGTCGGCAGCTTCGATGATTTTCCCGACTGAGGCAGCGCCAACGGCGGCTGCCAGAGCACTCTTTATCAGGCCGGAAGCATGCACCGCCTGCTCGCCAGCACGGTCAAAAGCCCCATCAATACGCCCAAGGCTTTTATCTATCTTCCCAGACGCTTGGGCCACGCTGGAATCCGCACGCGCCATTTCCTGGCGGAGCTGCGCGGTGGTCGCCTCGATGCGGACCAGCATCCCTTGAACGTCTGTGTCTGCCATGCTTTTCTCCGCACAATAAAAAGCCCGCCGAAGCGGGCTGTACTTACTCATTCATTACCGAAGATTGATTTCGGCCTTGTAGTCGTTAACGCGGTCCTTGAAGTCCCGGGCCTCCTTGCTTTCGGTGAGGTCGCGACCCCACATAGCCGAATCCAAATAGCTTAAATAAGCAGAGTAGAGAGCCTTGATCCTTTCTCGCATAACGTCGCCCTCGGGATACTTATCGTATTCTGATTTGACGAGAGCCTTGATCTTGTCTCTGCTTTCAGTTGCACAGGCCTGAGCATCATCGCTAATTGTTTTTGATTGCTTTCCTTTTGCAGACGCAGCCATCTGTGACTTCAAACCACACAGGTAAACTTGGCCCCCCATCTCAGCGTCAATGGGTGCCACTTTCTTCTCTTCGGCCATTGCGGTTGCCACAACGAAAAACGCAAAAACACCGGCCGCAAAAGACAACTTCATACCGTTTACCTCCAAAATTAACTTAGGGAGGTTAGCAAAATAGGAAGTGAACTGCTGGCGTCACCCAACTTTCCTGCCAGTCAGCGCCTGCCGCAGTTTGTCAGCCACAGCAGAAGGCGATGGCTTGCCCTCCTTGGATTTCGTTTTGCCGCCGCCGAAGGGGTTGGTCATCTGTGCCCACTCGATCTTGGCGTCCATTGCCAGAAAGAGCTCAGGCATCGGCGTACGCCAGGCTAGATCGGGAGGCCAGCCCAGCCAGCCCGTGGCCACCGCGTAGAGCCGGTCAACATAGCTGCCGTCTTCTACGGCACTTACGCCGCCGGCTTGCCCTTTCCCGCGTCGGGGCCTTTCGGGTTGTACAGCGCCACCAGGTAAGCGTTCAGCTGCACCGACACTTCCAACACGCCGGTCTGCCAGACCTGCTCGGCGACCGCCTCGGCCTCCTTGCCTTTCAGGCCTGCGCCGCTGGCGATGATCACTGCGCAACCGTCGATGCTAAGGGCGTTGATTGCCTGAGAGGCGCCGCGCAATCCACCGAAGTGAGCCTCGATCGCCCGAACCGCACCAAGCGTGGGCAGGAGCGTGTACGTCTCGTCATCGAGCTTGATTTCGACGGTACCGTGAAGAGTCTTGCTCATGTTTCGAATCCTTTGGAGTCGGGGCCGAAGCCCCGCAGGTTAGGCAGCGGCAGCCGGGAGGATTTCCAGAATGTCGGAGTTGATGCCGATCGTGACGTTGCGGCGAACCACGTTGTCAGCGGCGCCGGCGGCGACGGTGTTGTTCATCACTTTGCCGCGCAGGTAGAACGTGGTCGGCAGCAGCGCCGGGGTAGCATCCGGATCGCCATCGTTCAGGGTGATCTTGATGTTGTAATCGCCCTTACTGCGATCCTTGTGCGCAACCTTCAGCTTCGCTTGGCCCAGATCGCCGTTGTCCAGACCTACGGTCAGAGTCAGGTCGCCGGCGTCAGCGGTGCCCTTGTACTTGCGCACGCGGCCATCGCGCAGAGAGGTGAAGGTCACGGAGCTGAACGTATCGCCGAACTCGCCAAGGTCTTCCACCTCGCCGATATCGACGTAGGTGTCTGCCTTGTAGAGTGCTTCGGTATCAGCACCGTTCTTGCTACCGATGCCGATCCGGCAGCCGGCGGCTGTGTTGAGGTTGTCTTCGGCCATGGGGGTTCCTCCAAAGGCACATTGGATAAAGCCGCGGTGCGGCCGGGTGTGGGTTTTAGTGGGTGGTTATAACGCGGACCGTGATCGATCCCTGGTACGTGACGCCGTCAGCATCACGCTGGGCGTCGGCTTGTTCGACCCGAACCGATACAGCGCGGCCGACGGCCAATGGCAGGCGGCGCTCATCAAGGGCTGCTACAACTTCGCCGAGGATGCGCTTCACCTCGGCCTGACCGTGGGCATCCGACCACACCGACAGGTAGATCAGACGCTGTTCACGCTTGCGGCCGGCGATTGGCGTGGTGTTGGTGGATATCTCCCGGTCAATCGAGACGTACGGCATATCTGTATCCATGGGCGCGCCGTCGTAGATCGGGCACGAGACCTCGGCCTCAAGCCGAGCGAACAGTGCTTCCTGCAGAGCAACAGACGGATCACTCATCGCTTGCTCCCACGCTGGCCTTGTGCAGCGTTCTGGCCACCGCGGCGCGGATGTTGGCCAATACGAATTCACGGTTCACGTCCTTCGCGGGACGCAACCAGGGATGAGCCGGCCGGGCCGGGATGTCCGGGTACTTACCGTAGAACGTGGAGCCGTCGGACTTGTTCTTCGTGTCCCGGGCGCGCAACGCATTCCGTCGACCAGACAGCTTTGATTTGTCGCGGTTGTTGGTGTGCTCACCGCCCACCGCGTTTTTATCAGCCCTTCGGTACAGGGTGCCGCTGTAACCCTTGGTGCCGTACTCAAGGAAGCGGAGGTAGAAGAAGCGCTGCGTGTCGCGCTTGCCCCGGATACCGATCTCGGCATTGAGGCCGCTCTTTGACACGAACACCTTCAGTGCAGCCGAGGCGGCGCCCGTATCCTTCGGTATCAGCTGCCTCATCGTTGCCAGGATCTGCTCAGCGCTTTCCTTCATCACGCCGACCAGCTCGTTATCCATCGTTGCGTGGATGTTGCGCAGCGTCCGGCGTAACTTGAAGTCGCCCGACATGCGGGATCGGCGAGCGGCCATGCCCTACTCCTTGGCCTTGGCGGCCTTTTCAGCGGGCGGGGCTGACTCGGTAACCGGTTCCACCAGTCCACGCGCGAGCAGATCGGCGGCGAGCTTGGCGTCGAGCTTGGCGTCGACCGTAAACTCTTCACCCTTCTCTCGATCGCCAGTAGCGCCAGACAAGGCGCCCAGTGCAATAACTCTCATAAATTCACCCTCAAGGGTTGGGGACGTTTGAGCAAAGCAGCCGGAGCATGCTGTGCTCGTTGTCAATCAGCGCAGCGCCGATCAGGTAGGTGGTGGTGATTCCTCTCGCCGTGTGCACGATGCGATTTCCTGCGACGGCATCGGCCCTTGGCCGGACGCGGATCTCGGCGGTAACCACAACCTTCAATTGCTCAGCCACCGGTGCAATGCGCCCAGTCGGCAGGGTTATCTCAGCCCACAGTTTTCCAACCTCAGTCCAGACGACATTGAAGCCACCAGAACCGTTCGGAGTGCGCACCTCTTTATGGATAGCGCACCGGTGACGCATTGGGCCTGCTCTCATCAGAAACGCTTCCTGGGCCAGAGAAGTCGGTCAACGGCCAGAGGAACAGCCGATGAGATAGTGCCGATCACCACGGCCTCGCGGTTGGCGTACCAGTGACCAACGAGCAGCAGTACCGCCTGCTCGACATCCGGAGTGAACGCCATTTGCTCAGGACCGGTCGGCGCCGATTCGACGAGCTCACGATCACAGTGCATGGCCACGTGCGCTTTTGCGGCCTCGAGGTAACCGGTGATGAGCGAATCCTCGTCGTCGCCGTCTACTCGCAGGTGGAGCTTCACGCGTGCCAGATCGATCATTTACTTGTTCTCTTTCGGGGCCGTTGCCTTCGATTGCTTGGGCGCGGAAGTCTTCGTCTTGCCATCACCGTCGACTTCCTCCGCCAGCCCCTTGCCAATCAAGGTATGGCCGTATTCATCATCGACTTCGTCGAACACCTGGCCAGCCCTCACCGAACTCGAGTCGGCACCCAGCAACGTCGCGTTTCCCGCGAATCCCCACAATGCTTTGATTTTCATATTGCCTCCTGAAACGAAAAGGCCGGCACAAAGGCCGGCCATCGAACACTGCGGGGGTTAGGCCGCGACGGTGAAGCGGCCTTTGACCAAACCTTCACGACGGCGCACGCCCAGGCCGAGGCGCTCTTCAACCAGCAGCGCGCGTTCGTTCTTGATGAACTGATCGTTGATCAGGCCCATCTTGAACAGGAACGACATACGATCGAACAGCACCGACGAGCGAGCGAAGTTCGCCACCAGGAACTCGCCGCCAGTGTCAGCATCGCCCTCGTCGACACTGTCGGAAGTCACCACTGGGCGGCCCCAGAGCACCGGTGTAACCAGACCTTGAAGGTTCGCGAACAGGTAGCGGTTCTCGCCGTCCTTTTGAAGTTCGATATTCATCCAGTCGAGCTCGGTCATCACAACGCCGTCGGCGGAGAGCATCGACTGCTTTCGAACCTGGTAGATCGCGCGGCGCACCAGATCGATTGCCGTATCGCCAGCCTTGGTCAGCGCCGCGTCGTACACGGTGGCCTGGGTCATCAGGCCGTTCAGGTTCTCGCCGGTGCCGTCGCCCTTCAGGATCTGACGCTCTTCCTCGAGCTTGAGGTCGTAGCGCAGCAGCTCCTGCAGGTAGGCCATCAGCTGAGGAACATCGTCCAGCGCCTCGTCGGTCACGGGCATCCAGACGGCGATCTTCTTGACCCGGTCGGTTTGGGTTGTGAAGGTCACGTTGCTGGTTGGCTTCAGGCCACCTTCCGCGACCGGAGCGGCGCCGCGGGTGTGCAGGTTTTCTTTGAAGTAGGTGTAGTTCTGACCGGACACTGGCACGGTGGTCAAGAGATCGCGGATGCGCAGCTCCTGGCGGATGCCGGGCTGGATGACCGGGTCATAGTTCGGCGCAACGATTCCGGCGCTGGTGACCTTCATTTCCTTCATGCTGGCCATGTCGGACTTCGTGACTTCGATATCGGCCAGGGAAACGCTCTTCGCCTGCAGCGACTTGTAGGCATCGTCATTTTTCACCAGATCGATGAAGCTCTTCGCCTCGCCGGGCTGGCTGCGCAGCTTGATGCCCTTCTCTTCCAGCTTCTGGACCTGCTCGATGACGCGCTCGATTTCGCCCTTCTGCTTTTCGATCTGCGATTTCATTTCGGTGGTGACAGTGTTGCCTTTCTGCATTTCATCGGCGACAGCGTCATACTTCTTTTGCAAGCCAGTGAAGCCTTCCTTCAGTTGGGTTTCGAGCGTGGTTTTAACTTCTTGAATTGGATCGGTCATGGCGACACCTTAAAAAAATTATCAAAAGTGGTGGAGAGTGATTTCAGCCCTTCCACGATCGCCGTGGCCTCGCTGCCGCCGTCACGGCGTAGCGCGGGATAGCCGAGTGAGGCGACGGCTGCCGCCTCTTTCTGAGAAAGCCCAATACGTTCGCGAAGGGCGTTCTCGAAAAGTCGAATGTCAGATTTCACGGTGAGGACTTGCGCCTCTGGGTTCATCCCGAAAGGCACCAATGATGCTTCCCAGAGTTCCGCCTGCTTGATGATGCGGATGGTGCGGCCTTCCCGCTCTTCGTATGCCGCAAGGATCGTGTTGAAGCCGATCGACATACTGTCGAGCGTGCCCTCCTTCATCAGCTCGTAAGCGTCGCGGGCATAGCTCACTGCCAAGTTGACTTTGCCTTTGATGTAAAGCCCGTGGCTGTCTTGGGTAAAGTCTGCCGAGCCCACCAGTCGAGTGAGGTCGTGAAACAGCGCCAACTTCAGGCGGCCGCCGCGAGTGGTTTTAACCTTGGTGAATGCGCCCGAGAGGATGACGTCATCGCCCAGGTCAACGTTGTTGAATACCGCTGCATATCCCTCGAAGTTACCGGCGTCATCACTGGCCTTTACTTCAAAGGGCACTTCAATCTTGCTGAACATTGGTCTGCATCTCCCACCGGGTGACCCGGTCGTATTCTTCGCCAGCCAGCGGAGGAAGGTTTTCTTTACGGCGGACCTCGTTGATGGTCATCCAGCCAGATCCGCCGGAGCCGCCGAGGGCGCCCTTGTAGTAAGTGGCCCGGCCTGCGCTATCTGCGCGCAGCAGCCCCTCGACAACGAACTCGACGAATAAGGCAGTTCCTGCGAACAGCTTGTCGTTGATCTCGTCTTCGATAGCCTTGATGTAGGGGCTCAAGCCGAACGTGATGAAGCCGCTGGTTTGTTGCTCCAGGTTCGATCCCATGATTGAGGTCTTACCTGCGCGGTTGGCCAGGTACAGCGGAACGCCCCAGATGCCGGCAAGCGCTTCTTCTTGAAACTGCTGGGACTCGATGAACTGACTGTCCTTCTGGGTCATGCCAGCAGGCACTATGGTCGGCCCACCTTCGAGCAGTCCCATCTTCCCGATGTCCTCGACGTCTCCGTCGCGGATCTTCGGAAACTTGTTCAGCACCTGGTCGCGCTGCTCGGACGTGAGGAAGTTTTCGTAAATGACATAGCCACCGGTGAAGCCGCCCTTTCGCATAAAGCGGGCCGACCAGTCCTGCGCCGCTTTGGCCAGGCCCATGGCTTCCTTGTGGAATTCAACCGGTGAGAGACCGCAGATTCCGTCAGCGCTGAACAACTTGAAATGCAGCATGTTCTGAGGCGAGACAGGGAAGCGCTTCCCGTTGAGGGTCACCCAATACAGCAGATCGTCTTCGGTATCGATTTCGACCGCATCGGCACCGACCGGCACCAGGCCAATGAAGTCCCCGTTATCGGCTCGTTCGATCATCGCGTACCCGTTGCCGCGCAGGGCCATGTTTACTACGGCTGCTTTGATGAAGTTCAACATCGTCATGTACGGGTTTGGCTTGGCCAAAATCCGTAACGCTCGCTTGTTGTCCTTCACAAGAATCCGCCCGGCAGGCTGATCTTCGAACAACTTCAATGGCAACCCTGAAACCGTCTCACTGAGGATCTTGATGCAGGACCAGACAATGGGAATTGCCATGGCTTTCTTGGGGGTGATGACCGCGCCGGAGCGCGTCTGTCCGCCGATGTCTGTCTGTACCTCAACATATTCGCCCGTCTTGGGGTCGTTGAAGCCAAAGAAACTCCAGCTCATTGGGTTGTACCAGCGAGACGCCATATTGAACCTATAGAAGTCCGGAAAATCCGTTTTGGAGGTAATCGTCGATGCTGCCCTTGCTCTCTTGCGGAGCGCCCAAGGTGGCTCCGAACGCCATCGCGAGCGCTGACATTCCGTCGATGCGGCCGGTAGCTTTGTCCTTTGCGAACTTGCGGCCGCCGGCCGGATCTTTCTGAATCACCGCGTTGGCCGCGCACATCGTCAGCACCGGGTGCATGCCGTGCCGGACCCGACCGTTCAGCAGTTCGGACTCCAGCGCGTCAATTGCCGGGGCCATATCCTTGAAGCCTTGGCCGTACTCGACCAGCGGCAACGACACGCCCTGCGCCTCAGCGTCCCGTTTGAAAAGGTCGATGCGGTAACGGTCGAAAGCGAGCGACACCAAGTCGCCGCCCAGCTCGCCAAGGATTCGCGCGATGTCTGCAGCAACAAACGCATAGTCGACCGTGGCGCCCGGCGTGGTGATCAGTAATCCCTCGCGAGCCCAGACCTCGTACGCCGCCCGATCGCGTTTCGCGCGATCCGCTAAACCAACTTCCGGAGTCCAGAAAAACGCCCACGCACACCAGTACCCATCACGCTTTCCGATCAGGACAAGCGCGGTAAGGTCGGTCCTGAATGACAGGTCTAGGCCACCATAAAGATCAAGGCCGTCCGGGGAATCCGGTTCGTCTCCGCATGACTCCCAGACCCCTTTGGAAACGAAAACCGAAACCGTCGAGACTCGCTGGTTGAGGCAGAGGTTGCGGAAAGTGTTTTCGGACGCCGGCATTCGGTTCGCTCTGTCGGCCTGTTTCTGCAAATCTTCCAAGGAGCGGAACGTCCCCAGCGCCGGGTTGGCCGCGCGCCACGCTTCCCTGTCGGTGAGCTTGCAGTCCTTAGGCGCCTGATAAACGTGACTCACAATGTGCGGGTCTTGCGAGCGCTCGGCGTCGTCGAGCCAGATGCTGAAAAGGTCGCTGTCTTGCGCGGCCTGCGTACTGATTGCGATCAACAGTGGCGAGTCATGAGCACCCTGAGCGGTTGTGATCGCGTCGATGAAATCGCTCTGGGGGCCTCGAACCTGCCCGACCTCATCGAGGATCGCCAAGACCGGCGACAGCCCGTGCGCTGTCTTGCCCTCAGCCGCAAGCGCCCGGAATTCGACGTTGAGCGGCAACCCAATCAGCTGTTTGCTGCTGGGGACGATGTGGATGATTTCCTTCAGATCCGGATTCAACTGGATCATTTTCACAGCCAGCTTGAACACAACCCCAGCTTGATCTCGACTCATTGCGCCGGAGACGATCTGCGTATTGAGCACGGCCTCGGGACCAACCAAGTGGGCCAGAAGGATCCCGGCGATCAGGCCGGTCTTTCCGTTCTTTCGGGCAATGCTCAAATACGCTGTGCTGGTGCCGGCCGGATTGTCGTAGATGGCCAGGATGAAATCCTTTTGGAAGTCATCCAGCACCAGCGGCTGCCCAACATGCTTGCCTTCCGGGACACGACAGTATTTCTCGATGAACGCGATGACCTTTTCACCGCGCGTTCTGCGCCGGGCGGCCATCAGTGCATCGCCCGAGGGATCAGGTCATCGTCATCCTGGTTCGCCAGGACCTTCTCTGCGGCGCGCTGCTTGGTCGCCTTTTTGCCTTGGTCGCGCGACTCACCTTGTGTCGCTTGGGCATGCACTTGCAGTGTCCGGCTCAACGCCACGGCGCGGCGGCTCAAAGTCTCCAGAAGGTTGTGCTTAGGATTGATCACCTGAGTACCGCGATCATTGGTCAGAACATCACCCTCGATATCGATCTCTTTCTGCAGGCGCTCGATGTCAGACAGACATCTGGCAAGGTTGCCGGCCAGGACCAGATCGGAATCGGTCCAGCTCTCTCGCGTGCGCGCGCGCACAATGGAATCCCAAAAAGGCTTGTCGGCTTTGCGGATGTTGACGAAACTTGGTGGCTTCAGCGGCCCGGCGGCTGCGGCCTGCATAGCAGCAACCGCCGATGTCGCGCTATCGGAGCGGGTGCGCTTGGCTGTCATAGTTTTTCTCAATCGTGCCGCGTTGTGTTTTGGCGGCGTTTTCCGGGTTAGAGATGAAGAAGAGGGTCGAGGGCGGTCCTATGTGGCGAAAAACCTCATATTTGACCACCCCCTAGGGGCACTGACGTGCTTCAACCGATCCCGTGATGGATTCGCTCAATCGCGGTTCCAGTGGTGGTTCGGGTCGACCGGGATGCCTGACACGTCGTGCCCTGGCAGGATGCCGGTCTTCTCTTGCCTCTGCTTCGCGCTGTCATGGCAGGGCTTGCACAAGCTCTGCAGGTTTGACGCATCAAAGAACAGATTCTCGTCGCCCTTGTGAGGCTTGACGTGGTCGACGGTGTTGGCCGCTTCGACAACGCCCATTGCTCGACACAAGCGACAGGTTGGCTCTGCCTGCAACTGGTACCAACGCAGTCGATACCAGCGCCTTGTCTTGTAGAGGTGATGCCATGGCGAAGTGCTGGCCATCTCAAGCTACGACCAATCGCTTCAACTGCTCACTGAGCAGTGCGTCAAGGTGACGACTGAGCCGGGTGGACAGTTCGCCTTCAGACTCGGCAACCAATCGCACCGACTGATCTATCGCCTGCTCGAGTGGATCGAGAGTGATCGACGCTGCGCAGTCTCGAAGCGTCTCGACTTTGCCGATTGCGAATTCGATACCGGAAGTATCGATCTCGACCTTCAGGTTGCTGACTAGCTGGCTGCTGACGACGCCGCGCTCTTTCAGACTGAAGATAGTCTCGGAGATCCGCGGCGCCTCGCCGGGACTTCCGAGGCCTCGCTCGCACGACAGATCATGAGACGCGATCTGGATGTGATGCCCGTACTCGCTCCGAAGGGCGCGATCAATCAACTCCAGCACATGGGACTTACCGCTACCCGTTGCGCCGATAACAACGATCTCTATTACCTTGGTCATGCTGCTTGTCCTCGCCGCGTGTCGCGACACAATTTGCTGATTCGCGAAACGTGTCGCGACTTACTCGGCCTTGCGGGTTGGTAGCTTGAAGTCAGTAACCCGATCGGCAATGTTGCGGATCTTCTCCACACCCAAGAAGCCAACCCAGCCGCCGGCGAATGTGGCCATGCTCTGTGGCAGGCCGAAGAAGTCCAGGCCGCTGATGATGGTCAGGGTCAAGCCGCCGCAGATCGCGCCCTCCACCAACATCTGGCGACGGGTGCCGCCTCCGTAGGTAATCCGCAATACCGCCATGGCGCACGACAGCGCAGCCGCATAGAGGATCGGCGAATGCTGGCTCAACCACGCAAGCGCTATCGCCCATGTGTCTGGTTTGTCTGGCATGCTTGGCATCTCAGTTCCTCCCCGTCAGGGAGTCAGGAATAAAAAAGCCCGCTCGGTGGCGGGCAGTGGCTCCATGCTATCGTTCGGCTTCCACGCTAAACGGACGCACGCCACTCATGGAAAACGAAAAAACAGCAAGTGTTCAAATCACATACACCACAGGGCATCGGAACCTGCCGTATGCGACAGATATCGAGACAGGCCACCATCCAATGATCTGGTTGTCGAAGGAGCCTGAACGGATCAACGAGATACCAGAACTCAAAGGTGAGCCAGAACTGGAGAAATTGATTCGCGCCATCAATGGCCCTGGCCAAGACTTCGAAACCTTCCGCTGCGCGCACACAACGACGAAAACTGAAGCTGGCATCACGCGATCAATGTATGTGGCGGTTATTTTTAGGAACCGTCAGTGGGCAGAGACGCCTGATCCGTATCTAGTGCTCTCCCGGAGCATCGTGATTGCCCTGGCTCACAGTAATGAGTTCCCAGATAACGCCCTTCCGTTTGAAGTGCGGCTGCGTAGGCACTGGCTGAAGGAAGAGAGTGTATGGGCGTACACGGCAGACATTCACCTTTACATTCAGGCTCCGGATGAAGCGCAAATGCGTGAGGAGCTAGCCCGCCAAACCGCTTTCCTGCAAAAAATCTTGGTCCAGCCATAAATTCATTCTCCACTACCCGATCAGGATCATTCACGCCTGATCGGGTTCAGGGCCGCCACCAGCAGGGCCTGACCTTTGAACAGGTCGGCGTGGGCCATACTGATCAGCTTGCTATCAGCGAAAGAGTGGCCGCTCAGCAGCCGATCCAGCTCTTCCAGTGACCCCTTGAGCTGCATCGCTTTCTTCAGCACCGTTTCGTCGTACTCGGCACGCACCTCAAGTACCAGCTTCCTGACCTCCTCGTAAGCCATGCCTACACCCACTGGGCCAACCTGGCGAATCATCAGGAAGGTGTCGGTGTACACCGCACCAAATACCTTGCCATCAGCGTGATAGAAGTCGCTGATGGCGCCGAAGCCGAAGCATGCGGCGCTTACGCTTTCAAACTGCTTGGTACTCAACAACTGACCAGTAACGCGGATAAACACCTCGGGCAGCGCCTTGGTAAGTCCACGCAGTGCGCGCAGCAGACGCTGGACGTCACCAACGACGACAGCATCAATCACTGGCTGAGCATCATTCTTAGCTTGATCGGTCATTACCGCGCTCCAGAAACGAAAAAGCCCCGGCGAGTGCCGAGGCTTGAATGTCCATTAGCAGCCCAGATGAGCTGCAGAATCGAATTTAGTGAATAGCTTTCCGCGCCTTTTCCATAGCGCTTTGATACATCGCATCAAATAAAGGAGTCATGTCTTCGAGAGTAATTTTGAACTCCTCAAAGTCGTTAAGCCAAATCGTGTATCCCTTGTCGATTTGCTCAAGCTGCAAATGGAACGATATTGCGCCCTCCGTCTTCGGTTTTGGGTCAGGATCATAGGTGAACCATATGACGAACTGAATGCGATCTGCGGATACTCGTTGGAACTCCTTTTTTGGAATTCCGGCGAATGTCCCGTTCTTATCAATCTCTCCAATTGCGACGTGTGGCGCCTCCCGGCCATGGATCATTACCGGATTGCCGCTCGGCACGCCCAGATACTCCGCAAACTTCCTGCGCAACTGCAATGCGACATCGCGCAAATGTTCAAGCTTCTCAGCATCAGCCTCGAGAGCTTGCTTGTAGGTATTTGCCACTTCCAAAAACTTTGACATTCCAGGCACTCCATTAGTCGGAGTAGCAGATTGCCATAACGAAAAAACCAATCCAACAAAAAGCCCGACGCAATGGCCGGGCTTTGTCTGCTGTGTCGCGCTTGAAAAGCTGAACACGGAGCCATGAAAACAGGTGTTTATCCGGCAGGAAAGAACTTTTTAAGCCGCGAGACGAATTTCCTCGATTGCGCAATCAATCCACGCAACACCGGCCTTGATCACCTCCCGCGCTGAACGTTCGGATATTCTCGCCGACTCGCCAACTCTGACCATCGTCCACTTCGCACCGAAGTACAGCCAGATGAAATTACCCATCTGCTCGTCGCGCTGAGCCAGCTTGGCCACCGCGCGATCAACCACCAAGGCGATGTCATCCGTGACGCAATAGTTCTTCACTCCGCCCTCGGTCACGTTGTTGTCGCGGATCAGCGCGTACAGCGGTGATACGTACCGGGGAACGCCCATTCCATCCATGCGCCACCAGCCCCATTGCTCCAGTAAGTATTCGGTGTCACCCAGTGGCTTGTCTGCGTAGGTTCGTTTTTTCATGCTGCCTTCCTCGGGTTTGGCTCATCCATGCCGAACAGCTCCCGCAGCAGCTTGTCAGCGATCTTGTTTTTTGCGTTGCCTTCAGTGATCCAGCGCCGGGCGAAGTCCTCGAAGCCCAAGTTGGCGCGGGACGCGTGCCAGTCGGCAATGATGTCCATGAACGCGGCCGAGCCGATTCGGCCATTGGTCTTTTCCAGCAGCAGGCGATTGCCCTGTTTCAGGAACTGGCACTCGACCGGGGTCAAGCTTTTGCGCGGAAGTGCCGCCGTTACGTTGCTCATCGGGATTTTCCTCTGTACTGACTGGCGAACGAGCGGCCCATTTCGACCTCCTCGTTACTCGGCTCGCGGTTGCCGGCGAAGTTGACGAATCGGGCGTACTGGCCCTGCTGCTGAACGTGGCACGACCCGGCTGGCGCGTGCCTGCACTTCGGCATGATCAGCTCGGTGACGCCGTTCTGACCCTCCTCCGAGTCCATATCGCGGTGAACGAGGATGATGCAGTGAGCGTCCGCTTCGATCTGCCCGGAGTCGCGCAGGTCGGAGGCGATCGGCTTTTTGCCCGGGCGGCTCGTCGAGTTGCGGTTCAATTGCGCCAGCAGGATCACCGGCACCTCCAACTCCTTGGCGATGTTCACGATGCCGGTCGAGATCTTGCCGAGCTCTGAGGTGCGGTTGAACGACTTACCGTCGGAGCCGATCAGGCCGATGTAATCGATCACCACCACGTCGAGACCATGAGCGCGCTGCACCTGGCGGGCGATGCTGCGAATGCGCGCCACTGTAAGGCCTGATTTGTCACAAACGAACAGCGGCACGTCGACGATCCTGCTCACCGCCGAAGTCAGCCGCGGCCAATCATCGTCCTGCAGCTGTCCGTCATCGAGTTTTCGCAGATCGATACTGCCGATTGAAGCCAGCGCACGATTGCCCAGTTCCTCCTCCGGCATTTCCAACGAGAACACCATGCCGACGCCGGCGCCGCTGCACGCGATGTGCTGGGCGATCTGCAGGCCGAGCGTGGTTTTACCGCTCCCCGGCAGACCGGCCACGATGGTGACGGTCTTTTTCCGCAGTCCGCGGATCAGCTTGTCCAGATCCACCAGCCCGGTCGACAAGCCAGATTGCAGCGTGCCGTTGAACTTCGAGTCGATGATGTCGATGTTGCGCGTCACCACCTCGTCCATGCGCTTGTAGTCTGGCTCTCCGGTTTGCAGGTCGCGCAGATCAGCCATTGCCTGTTGGGCGCTGGCAATGATCTCCGCGGCTGGACGGTTCTCAGTGGCAAGTTCGCGCACCGCATCCGCTGCATCCACCAGACGGCGCAGCACGGCGCGCTCAGTGACAACTTTGGCGTAGGCCTTCCAGTTGGCTGTGCTGGGCGTGTTACGCGCCAGCTCGCCGGCGTAGGCCATCGTGCGCGTGCCGCTCGGCAGATACTCAGCGAAGTCATGCAGCGTTACCGGATCCACTGGGCTGCCGGCCGAATGACAGCCAATCATCGTTTGGAACAGCGCAGCATTCTCCGGGTCATGAAAGTCCGCCGCCGAGACTTGGCTGGTGATAGCGTCGAACAGCTCGCCATCCAGCAGCATCGCCCCCAGCAATGCGTGTTCAGCCTCATCGCTGAACAGTTCGCGATATTCACTCATGCTGTGGCCCTCATCGAAGACCAACTGAAGCCGACTGCTTGACCACCGTTCTGGCGCAGGCGATCGAGCGCGCGGTCGCCGATGAATTGGCCGAGAGCGTTGGCAGGCAGGTTGGACACCACCACAGTTGGGAGTACCAACTGATACCGTCGATCAATGACTTCATGCAGCAAGCCCAGTTCGTATTCGCTCCCCTTCTGCGCGCCGATCTCGTCGATCACCAGCAGGTCCAAGCTCGCCAATTCGTTGATCACGTCGCGCTCGGTGTATTCGGCGCCGCGCACCATCGCGCCCTTGGCGATACGGATGATTTCCGCCGCCGAGACGATGTGCGCCACCGCGCTGAACTTCCGAATGACCTGCTGAACCATCCCGCTCGCCAGATGCGTTTTCCCGGTACCAACGTTGCCGGAAAGGATCAGCGAGCGGCCGGCGCGGTAGTTCACTTCGAACTGATCAACGTACGACTGACAGGTCGACAAAGCGCGGACCTTTTCCAGCACCGCACCGGTGGTGAAGTTCTCCAGCGTGCACTCCGCGAACCGCGGCGTAATACCCGATCCGATCAGCAACTCGTTCAGCGTCGCCGCTTTACGGCGGCCCAGCGCCTCGGTATGGGCTTCGCTGCGTTTGTCGGCGGTGTTCATCGCCTCCCACTGGCACCGGCGGCAAGCACGCACCAAATAGGAGCCGTCGAACTGCTCCACCTCAGCACCGTCGACCGTGCCATGCACCGGGCACTGTGCCTCGAAGAAGCGAACATCCGGCACGCGGCTGAACTTAGAAATTGGTTTGGCCATGTGGCACCTCCGGATAAGCGTTTGGTTCGTGTTGCGGCAAGTTGGTGAACGTCGAGGACTTCCCCGTCGCCGGGGCGAGTTCGTCATGCCAGCGCTCGCCGTTGAGCCAGGTCGAGGCCATAGGCACGTACTGCCCATCGTCCTTCGTCCAATCTCGGGAAAGGCGGTGACTGCCCAATGCGGTCATTAGGGTTTGTCGTAGTTCGGTGCTTGGCTTGAGCTTGTCCCAGGCCTTGCGAGCGTTCGCCTTGGCTTTTTTGTTTGGGTACAGCTTCCAGAACACTTCAAAGGCCTCAGCCAATTCCACTTCCGAAGTGCACAAGGTTTTAGGTTCTTTGACTGGTTCAGAAGAGTGACTGGTTCTGGTGCTTTCTGGGCCTACACCCCCTGTAGGCTGTGGGCCTACACCTGTGCTTTCTGGGCCTACATGGGTGCTTTTTTGGCCTACAGCCCAAAGGTTCAGGAAATACAAATTCGTTGAGTTGCCTTTCGGGCCTTCCCGGTTCTCGATACGCAGCAGCCCCTGAGCCTCAAGCTGCTTGATGTGCTTGCGCACTGTGCTCCGGTCGATCTCGCACTGGTCGGCGATGTGCTGGTAGGACGGCCAGCACTCCCCTATATCGCTGGCGTTGTCGGCCAGCTTGATCAGCACCAACTTGCGCAGCGGGTTTCCGACCTTGGTTTCCAAAGCCTTGACCATCAAATTCATGCTCATGGTCAGATCTCCAGCTCGGCGCAGACGCGGCGGATAAAAGCGTCGTACCCTTCGGCCATCACCAGTCCCTGATCTTCAAGCGCTTGGCGATAAGCCTTGGCGGACCCGTACAGAACCCAGCGATCACGCTCTGGCAGGTCTTTGAATGCCGTGTAACTCGGCCACGGGCCGGCAATCACCGACACGGGGCCTTTCTCGGCGGTTGTGGTTTGCGGGAGGCGGTTCATTGCAGCGTCTCCCCAGCTGGACGCACACCCGCTCGCAGAGCTTCCTCAGGACCGCTGCTCAGCCTCAGCACTAGGACGCGGATGGCCATGTTTGCGTTGGCGATGGATGCAGACAAATTCCAGGCCGTGTCCGCATTTAGGCGCAGGTCCTGCGTGTGAGTCAGTTCGTCGTAGGCGTCGTCGGTCAGGTTGAAGCCCATTGCTGCCAGCGTGAGGTTGTCGAACTGTTCAAAGTAAGACTGATCGTGGTGAGCCTGCCGCTCAGGTTTAAATTGACGTTTCATGCCTCACCCCCGTCGTTTTGAATACCGAGTTGCTCGCGCAAGCGGCGCGTTTGCTCGGTCTGAATTTCACGTGGCTCTACGCCGATGATTCGGCGAGCCAATACCCTCGCGCATATCTGCGCCTCAAGAGCACTCCCGAAAGCCTCTTGCTGGTTGAAATGCCAATGCTCGCGAGAGCCTGGATCGTCTGGACTGCCGATGATCTCGACCGTGGTGTCGAGCAGCTCCCAGATGCGATAGGCAAGCTGCTCGTTGGTGAGAAGGCTCATTGTTTCGTCGTTGATGTGCACGGTCGCTTGAGGCTGTGGAAATTTGAGTACGTTGCTCACTGGGGCGCCTTCTGGACCAGGCGGAACCGGCCCTCAAAATATGGGTGGGTCGCTTGGGTGGCAGTGGCCATCGTTGATTCGGAAACAAAGCGGTGGAATGCCGCCGTGACGTGGCTCTTGGACCAGACCAGGTACTGCGAGCCAAGCGCTTCCTCATGGCCGTTGCGTACCATGCCGGCGGGGTTCGGCTGGCTTGGCCATACCTTCAGCACGTAGTCGACGACGGCGCCGGACAAGCCATGGCGAGCCAGCATGGTTTCCTTGATCCTGGTCAGCGACTGGCAGTTCTGCGGACAGTGATCCCACACGGTCGTCTGGCTCAAGTCCTCGACGCGACGCTCAATGCGATCCAGCGCCACTTGCTGCTCCCGCTGCTGTCGCTCCACCGCCACCAGGTGATTTGCATTGGCGGCGGTGATTTCGGCCTGGGTCATTGGCTGAGCGGACCGATCTTCAAGTTCTTGCCACCGATCGACGAGGGCAGCGGTGAACTCAGGGCTGAGCTGCGCGACGACCACGAAGCTGTCGCGCTTGCATACTTGGTACTGCTCGACCGTCTGGCCGAGGTGGTTTTTAACTTCCTCAATTTGAGGGAGTTGAATGGTTTTGCGCTCAACCAGCGTTTCGATGGTCCGCTTCACGTTGTCGTGACGCTTGCCCACGAGTTCGGCGATCTCTTGCGAGGACATCGTGACGGCATCGCCACCTTGGAATTTGGCGATGGTCATTGAGCTGTCTCCGATCCGAAAGCTAGCCAGCTCATGTCGACCTTGCAGGCTCGGGCGATCTCCGCGAGGTAGGAAGTGCGCTTGGTCTTTCCGCTTTCGATCTGGCTGATAGACGTCTGCTGAGCGCCGATCAGGCGGGCGAGATCGGCCTGGCTGAGAGAGGCTGACTCGCGAGCCAACAGCAGCCGATCAGCGAGACTTGCACCCGGACCACGTGGAATCCGCGTCACGTTTTCGTATTGGGGGACTTGTGGCGCGGTTTCTGACTCGCCCAACTGCTTAAACTGGTCGATGGCGCTGTACACGCCACCGAAGCCGGTATCGCTGAAGTACTTCGCAAGTTCAGCCAGAGCGCCGGCGGATTTTCCCCCGTTGTGCAGATGATCAAGGTGGATGGCGCTGCTCAGCGCGCAATTCCATTCAAGAAGATCCTTCGCCGCAAGCAACTGAAACTCAGCCTCTTGAGCTGCTTCTTGCATAGATGGAAGTTGATTGTTCATTTGGCGACTCCCTGGTGCGGGATGTTCGCCAGCTTGTACGCGGCTGCAGCGCCAGCGTCGGCCATGGACATTGACAGCAGTGCGAGTGAGTTAATGAGCCAGCCAGCACTCATCGCGAGATCATTGTTCAGCTCGTTGTGGTTTGCGGCATGAGCAATGAGCTCGCCAATGGCAGCGACTCCGTGGAGCGTGCTGATTTGGAAGTTGTCATTGGTGTTCTCGATAGCCTGCAACCGATCTACCTGATCGGGGGTGAGCCTAGCGTTCTTCGCTGAGCACGCCGGAAATTCGCGCTCAACATCGATCAGCAACTGGTTCCACATTGGAGGATTCATTGAGCGTCCTCCCCTGCTGCCTGGAGTCCGCGGCCTGCGGAGCGGACGAGCGCTGCGACAACGTCACCGATAAAACCAAGGGTGCGAACCTCGGCAAGGTAGGCAACTTCGCCGTCATTGATACATGCGCCGAGACGGCCGCATAGTTGACTGACTCCGTCGGCGAGATCGGCAGCGATCGAAAGCGCGCCGACCAAATCCGCGCTCTCGTTGATGGAGAAGAGCTCCGTGTAGTCCGGCCCGAAAGAGCAAGGACGAAGCTTAGGTAGTTGCGCCTTCGGTGGCGTGGTGCTATTTTCTGGACTCATTTTGGTTTTCCTGAAGCAAAGTGATACCGAGACACCCGTTGGCGCGGGTGCCGACTTGAAGGCTCGACTTAGGTCGGGCTTTTTTGTGCCTGGCGTTTAGGTTTCCCCATCATCCACGACGCAAAATTAATGCAACCCCCTCCCCTGAGAGGGTCGTCACCTACCCCGGGCGGGCTGGCGGAATAGTTGTTCGAGCGCGCATATCACATCTCCAAAAATTGCAACTCATGCCTAAACAGTGCGAAGGCAGGGGTCCGCTTTAACGATTAAAAATCTGCGCAAATGCTTCTTTGTCGCCATTTCGATTGAAACCGTCGCAATTATTGAAATTTCTTTAGAAATAAGGGGCCGCGCATTGCGCGGTTCAATGTTTGCGCATGCGAAAACTTTTCGATGAGGCTCAAATATTCCACTGACGGCAGTACTCGATTGTCTGAGCATCATCGCGACACACCACTGGATGTATTCACAGCACCTTCGGCGGACTGTGCTCGCACTGAAGGCTGAGCCACAATTTGCTCCATCGTGGGCGACCGTTCTGCTAGCTCAGGCCAGACCAAGTGCCAGTCGTTTGGACGAAGCTCTTTTCGGGTGACGAGTCCAGAAGTAGCTCTCTCGATTCCGGACGCCATTTCAGCCGACGCCATTTTTTGGCCGTAAGCGATGCGCCGCAGGTAACCAGCAGTCGTTTGCGTGTCGGCGATGGCGTATGGAGGAGCAGTTTTCAGCCACTCAAGGAGAGCTTTATTTCTTGCGATCATGGATAAATTCTCTTTTATCTATGCACAAAAGATAACCCAGAGGTTACCCATGAACAACACCTAAAGGGAATTTACCCGCAGATCATTTTTTTGGGATCATGGATCGCATGGATATTTTCGAAGTTCGTCGCCAAAACCTGCGACTGCTGGTTAAAGAAAAATTTAACGGCAAAATCGCTGCGCTCGCTGGGGCCGTTGACCGAGCCGCCAGCTACCTTTCTCGCTGCCTCACCGATAACCCCAGCCACCGCAAAGGCATAGGTGAAAGGGTGGCGCGCGATATCGAAAGCAAGCTGCTTCTACCCGTCAATTGGCTCGACCTAGATAGAAGTTCGACATCTGGCCAGCTCTACGAACTAGGCGAAAGCCTAGATAGTGATGAAGAGTTGGACTTGCAGCCAATGGACGCCTGGGATGAAAACACCCCAGTCAGCGAGGACGAGGTAGCGGTGCCATTTCTTCGGGAAGTCGAGCTGGCTGCCGGATCTGGGAGGTTTTCCATTGAGGAAAACGCGAATGCAACGTTGCGATTCAGCAAACGGGACTTGAGGAAAAATGGCGTTCAGTTTGATCAAGCTCGGTGCGTGAAGGTTAGAGGCAACAGCATGCTTCCGATCCTTAGGGATGGAGCAACTGTTGGGGTGGATATTGGAAAAAGCTCGATCGGCGACGTAGTCGATGGGGAGCTCTACGCAATCAGTCACAACGGACAGCTGCGGGTCAAGCAAGTCTATCGGCTGCCGACCGGCATCCGCCTGAGAAGCTTCAATCGTGAAGAACACCCTGACGAGGACTACACATTTGCCGAAATAGGCAATGAGGAAATGCGATTTCTAGGTCACGTTTTTTGGTGGGCGATGTACGCGAGGTAATCCGACAAGTGAAAGAAACCGCCACACGGCGGTTTTTTTTCGTCCGCAAAAATAAAAATAACCTATAGGTGTTGATTTAAAAATAACCTCAGGGTAACTTTAATCCATCGCAGTCTTGCATGGAGCTTACCTAATGATCACCCCAACCATCACCGCTCATGGTTTCACCGGATTCCTAGGTCGTGGTGCCGCACCACGGGAACTGGAGTGCCTGTTGGCCGTCGCAGCGGGCCGCACTTCGAAAGAAGTGGCGCGTGATCTTGGGGTTGCTCCGGACACCATCGATAAACGCCTTCTGGCGCTGACCACGAAACTTGGCGTAACTCGCCGCGCCGCCCTGGTAGCCGAAGCTTTCAAACGTGGGCTGATCTCACCGGCTGCTGTCCTAGCCATGATTTTGGCAGTACACGCTTCGATGGCCGAGGATCCCGCGCTGCGCGTTCGTCGAGGCACCGGCGAGCGTCGGATCGAAACGCGCGTGGCCGTACGCCGCATTGAGGTCGCCCTCACCGCTTAACCCAACCTGTTTCTGCGAAAGCCAACAACGCGGCCGGGATTCGCTCGGCCTGAAAAAGGAGCAATGCAATGCTGATCCTCACCCGGAAAGCTGGTGAAACCATCCGCATCAATGACGACATCAGCATCACAGTGCTTGGCGTCAGCGGTCAGCAAGTGCGCTTGGGTGTCACGGCATCAGCGAACGTTGAAGTACATCGCGAGGAAATCTACCAGCGCATTCAGGCGGGTCTGCCGAAGGGTGGCCAACGATGATTCGCACTCTTTTAATCTCGCTACTGCTGACGGCGGGTCACGCAAGCGCCAGCGAACAGGTCATCAGTGTGCAGCACGACAGCCAGCGCGGCGTTACTTGCTGGATCGTGAACAACACCGGCATCAGTTGCCTGCCTGACCGTTCGCTCCCACAGGTAAATGTGAAGCCCAGTCACATTAAGAACGAGCCGATGCCAGCGGCTTCGCCAGCCCCGCTCCCACACGTTGAGAGGTTCCAGCTATGACGATGGTGACTCAAGGAACGCATCTACACCTCCAGAGCGATCTGGAAAAGCTCGGCGAGCGGCTGATCCGATTCGGCCAGGCACTCAAAAGCCCCGACACCACGGTCGGACAGTTGAGCGCGCTGGCCAGCTCGTGTGGCATCAAGCTGAAGTTGCGTGCGGTCTCCGAATCTGGAGGAGCAGAGAATGTGTAGGGCAAGTAAGGCGACACAAAAAACGATCTTAGAAACCGTGTCGCGACACGAGGTGCGGTGAAGTTATGCGCTATGTGACCGTCAGGAAATTTGCCAACGAGTCTGGCTACACAGAGGACGCGATCCGCTCAAAGATCCGTGACGGCATCTGGCGGCTCGGTGAGATATGGATCAAAGCGCCGGACGGCCGGACGCTTCTCGACATAGAAGGATATGAGTCATGGGTAGAGGCGGGCGGGGAGTTCGGGCGGTCTCCGATACGAGTATCGAAATCACGTTCATGTATCGGGGCGTCCGGTGCCGCGAGCGGATCACGCTCAAGCCCACCGCCACTAATCTGAAGAAAGCCGAGCAGCACAAAGCCGCGATCGAGCATGCGATATCGATCGGCACCTTCGATTACTCGGTGACCTTCCCTGGCTCGGCCAGGGCGGCGAAGTTCGCGCCCGAGGCCTCGCGCGAAACCATGAACGGCTTTTTGACCAGGTGGCTCGAGGCGAAGAAAAAACACGTTGCGAGCAGCACGTTCGATGGTTATCGAAAGCTGGTCACCCTCCGCCTGATCCCCGCCCTGGGCGACACCATGCTGGTGGACCTGAAGCGGAAGGCAGTGAGGGACTGGCTGGACACCCTGGCGGTGGGCAACAAGACGCTCAGCAATATCCAGAGCTGTCTCCGCTCCGCGCTAAACGATGCGACGGAGGAAGAATTGATCGAGCAGAACCCATTGGCAGGTTGGACCTATACCCGCAAGGCAGCGCCGCCGAAGGAGGACGATGTCGATCCGTTCAGTCCTCAGGAGCAGCAGGCGGTGCTGAGCGCCCTCACCGGCCAGGCGCGCAACATGATGCAGTTCGCCTTATGGACCGGCTTGCGCACCAGCGAGCTCGTTGCGCTGGAATGGGGCGATATCGATTGGCTGCGGGAAGAAGTCATGGTGAGTCGCGCAATGACCCAGGCTGGAAAAGGAAAGGCCGAGACGACGAAGACCGCGGCAGGTAGGCGCAGCGTGAAACTGCTCCGCCCAGCGATGGAAGCGTTGAAGGCGCAAAAGGCGTACACGTTCCTCGCAGATGCCGAGGTATTTCAGAACCCGCGCACGCTTGAGCGCTGGGCGGGTGACGGCCCGATCCGGAAAACAATGTGGGTGCCGGCGATGAAGAAAGCAGGAGTTCGGTACAGACGGCCCTATCAGACACGACACACATATGCATCAATGATGCTGTCTGCCGGCGAACATCCAATGTGGGTAGCCAAACAAATGGGCCATACCGACTGGACAATGATAGCCAGGGTTTACGGTCGATGGATGCCGGACGCAAACTTGAAAGCTGGATCAAGAGCGGAACTGCTCTGGGGCAATCATCAGAGAACCGAGTCATCGCTTAGTGACTAAGCAGGGGGAAGAGCCTCAAGAAATCGAGTGAGACTAGGAGAGCAACTAGACATCTGCGTTAAATGAGCCCGTTTTTTTATTTCTTTAACGAGGTCTAAATAGCACGGCCCATCCTTTTTATAATATTTTTTACTACGACGTAGAACCATGCCTAGTTTACCCTCACAGCTATTTATCGTAGTTCTCTCATGTGCGATATTTGTAAATAATGGTAGCAACCAACAATCCGTAGACTGCACAGCCACCGCCAATATAAATCGCCCAGAGTATATTTCAAGGAGCTCAGGCTCTACGCTGTCGATGATCATTTGCTCTACTCCAATTACAATATCTTCCAAATCCTGAGTTGGGTCGACAGGAGAACAATCACTATCCGCTACATCCGAATCAAGATGGACTACTACATAATCATTCAGAGAAAAAGCCTCATGTAGATTATCAGATATAGAGCAATGCTCCAGCACCTGCTGCCACCCCCCATAATCGCCTTCTTGCTGCCGCGATACATCAGTAGCATCTCTCGTCGGCTGAAGACAATTAACTACCACACCAGTATCACTAATACCCTTATAGAAAACTTTTATAATTTTTTCGAGAACAACCTGATCGGTAATTCCTTCAGCAAACAGAGCAAAACTAGGCATCCTTAAAATCCTTTTGGAAGTCCACCCAATGATCCTCTAATGAAAGCTTCTGACAACTTAACAATCGGAGCTTTTTCATGAGACCGCGGCTTAGTCGCACGACGAATTTCTGTGGCACCTTCATCATCTCTCGAAATGATGAACAGACGCTGTTGATCATCATCAAGGTTGATACCATCAAGCACTGCAGGATTATGCGTCGTCAAGATAACTTGCTTTTCGTGATTCACTGCGAGCATATTAAGCTGCTCAACCAGACGCCTACATAACTTTGGATTCAAAGAAGCATCAATATTATCAATAGCAAAAAAGCTTGGAGTGTAAGAAGAAGAGAAAAGCGCAAAATAAAACATCAAAAACAGAAAACCTTCGTTCGCACCCTTTATGTCAAAAGAGTTATTTTTTTTGCAAATATACCTATCACTAACTTCCAACGAAAATCCTGCGGTATCGTTATCAACAAAATCTATCGCTCGAAACCAACCAAAAACCGAAAGAAAATCGTTTAGTTCGCGTTGATATTCTTCTCCTCTCTCAACAAATTCAACCTCCATCAATTTTAAAAGACCCTCACCATTAATACCAAGAGGCAATATCTGGCCGTCTTTTAAAAACTCCCTTAACGAAGTATTCTCCGGAGAGAAAATTATGAACTTAGATAAAGCTTTTCTAGTATAATTAATTACCTCATGACGACCAGAAAAGTATTTCCCCAAGACACTTTTATCATCAAAGTCGATAGAACTCCCAAGTGCAGACTTCTTCCCTACACCCTTGTTCATATTTTGAAACATTTTCGCTATTACTTCATTTTTATCTTTTTGACGAATGTCAGGAGAATTCATAAAAGACTCCATGATACTCATGAAGTCCTCCGGATCTCCAGCAACATTGCCAGCTATTTTTGGAAGGCTACGAGGGGCATTCTCGTCAACTTCAATAGCGGAAACGCACTCCCACTTTGAATATGCGTCTCCAGAATTATTGATTCTATATGTAACGCTACCTCCATCCACTAGAATGGAGAATTTTGTATACTCTTTACCAGCTTCTTCGAAAGCGGACTGCATTAACTTCGGCTCAGTCACTCGAATCCCACGTGACGCAAGGAATTCATTATCAAGCTTTTTTGCAGACGCAGCCCCAGCAAACGCTATAGCTTCTAGAATATTACTTTTCCCAGCGCCATTTTCACCGATAAATACATTTAATCGGCCTAATTTTAGATCAACCTTATTGATGGATTTAAAATTTTCTATCGTAATCTGATTTATCACGCGGATTTTTCCCGAAAGATTGCGCTAGATATTCTCTCTCAAGCCTCTACTTAAGAGCTTGACACATGACATCGTAGGTTAGCACAGAGCCCCTTCGAGGAGGAGACATCGAAATGACAGCAATATGGCAGCACCTCTCCTGAAAGCTAACCGGCATTAGGGTTGGATGGGGGTTCAAATCCCCCCGGCCCACCAACTCTCAACGACAAAGCCCGCCAAGTGCGGGCTTTGTCGCATCTAACCGTCCCATCCAGCCCCCACCGCAAAAAACCAATCCCTCCCCACACACTTCAATGCTCATGCCGATGATGCACATCCGGAAAATGCGCATGCCGGTGACGCATCGGCGTATGCACATGCGGATGACTATGCGGCTCCGTTCCATCCCAGTCGAACCCATGCGTATGCTGATGATGCTCATCGTGTATGTGGCGATGTTCATGCTCGAGCCGCTCGTGCTGATGCTCATGACTATGGTTCTCCATCAGGTGAATCCATACCCCCACGGCCATTAACGCCGCAGCGAGCAGGAACATCAGCGATACCGACTCGCCCAGTAGCAGAATCGAGATCGCTGCGCCCAGAAACGGCGCGGTGGAAAAGTACGCGCCGGTGCGCGCACTGCCCAGCCCGCGCAGGGCGAGGACGAACATCACCAGGCTGACGCCGTAGCCGAGAAACCCGACCAGCAGGATGGGCACCAGCGAGTCGGCTGCGGGCAGTTGTTTGCCGATGAACAAGGCCAGGCCGCAGTTGACCACTCCCGCCACAAGACCTTTGCTGCCCGCGATAAACAGTGCATCCGAGGCAGAGACCTTACGCGTCAGGTTGTTGTCGATGGCCCAGCAAAAGCAGGCGAACGCGACGGCCAGCGGGCCTGTGCAATCTTGCGCCGACACGGCCTCTTGCGGCCAGGACAACACGACACCGCCGGCCACGATGGCGAGCATGCCGATCACGATTCGCCGATCGGCGTTTTCCTTGAACACTAGCCACGCCAGCAGTGCCGTGAGCACTGATTCCAGATTGAGCATCAGTGACGCGCTCGCGCCGGAGGTTCTGGTCAAACCGAACATCAATGCCACCGGCGCCAGCACACCGCCGAAGCCGATGGCACCGATCAGCCACGGCCATTCGCCGGTGCCGAGTCCGGAACGCTGCCAACCTCGATCGCGGGCAACACGCAGGACGGTCAAACCCAGCCCGCTGCCCAGATAGAGCAACCCGGCCAGTAGAATCGGCGAAATCTGCACCCCCAGCAGCTTGGCGAGTGGCGTACTGGCGCCAAACAATGCTGCCGCAACCAACGCGTAAAGCACGCTCACATTCATGACGGGATCACTCGCTCGGGCCGATGGAATACCGGCAATGATCATGGCAAAACTCAGAGTTCACGTCACCGGACTCAAGCCAGCGGATAAACCCCGGAAGCACTTCTACACTCACAGCGCCCTTACGCCAGACCGAGCCCCCATGACCGCACTCAAAGATCGCATGCAACAAGGCAAAGACGCGCGCAAGAAGTGCCCGCGCAGCGCTCAGGCATCCACCGGCAAAATGAACCGTGACCCGATTCCGTTGACCAAGGCCTCCAGCCAGGGCCGCGTCGCGTCGCTGGTCGAGCTGCGTTACGGGCGCATGCTGGTGTCGCCGTTCACGTTCTTTCGCGGCAATGCCTTGTTGCAGGCGCACGATTTGTCGGGCACGGCGAACATGGGCCTGAACTTGCCCATCTGTGGTGACTGCCATCTGATGAATTTCGGCGGTTTCGCCACGCCTGAGCGCAATCTGCTGTTCAGCGTCAACGATTTCGACGAAGCACATCCCGGGCCGTGGGAGTGGGATCTGAAGCGTCTCGCGGCGAGTTTCGTGGTGGCTGCCCGCGATTTGCGCCACGGCGAATCGGTCGAGGAACAGGTGTGCCGTGAAATGGTCGGCGCCTATCAGACGACGTTGCTGGAATGCGCCGAACAGAGTTCGCTGGAAAACTGGTACGAATCCATCAGCTACAACGATCTGCTCGCTCAGGCGCGCAAAAGTACCCTCGAACATGTGGAGCGCGCCATCGAAAAGTCTGAGCGGCGTACCCACGCCGAGCTGTTGCCTAAAATCAGTGAACGCGATGCCAGTGGTCGTCTGATTATTCGCGATGACCTGCCGGAAATTTTCCACCTGCACAAAAACACCACGCTGCTGGACGCCGACGATGACTGGCTGCGGTTGTCAGACTGGCGACCTCTATACGATGCGTTCATGCGTGATTATCGAAACACGCTGCAACCTGACCGTCGCGAGCTGCTATCACGCTTTCACGCCCAGGACATGGCCTTCAAAGTGGTCGGCGTCGGCAGTGTCGGTACGCGCTGCCTGGTGGCGCTGTTGACCGACGATCAGGAATTTCCGTTGTTTCTGCAGTTCAAGGAAGCGCGACGTTCGGTGCTCGCCGATTACGTCAAAGTCAAATCGCGCACGCGCCACGAAGGCCAACGAGTGGTCGAGGGGCAGCGGTTGATGCAGGCCGCCAGCGATCTTTTTCTCGGCTGGACCACCGGTCCCAGCGGTCGGCACTTCTATGTGCGGCAACTGCGCGACATGAAAATCTCCGCTGAGCTTGAGACCTTCGACGCCGAAACCTTCGCCGCCTATGGACGTGTGTGCGGCCGAGCCCTCGCCCGGGCACATGCCAAGGCATCCGGCCTCGCGGCGCAAATCAGCGGTTACATTGGCAAAGGCGATGCGCTGGCGGATGCGCTGCTGAAGTACGCGCAAAGTTACACCGCACAAAACGAACGCGACTTCGAGCGCTTCCAGGTGGCTTGTCGCAAGGGCCGTTTGCGCGCCCGGTCAGAAGCTGATTTTGCCGCTGACCATATGCCTTGAGTGGGGCCGGCTCCTCCTTCCCACACCGAACGTCCTAGGAAAATTCCCGCAACACGCGTCGACTTTGGTGAACTGGTGGACAGTTCCTCAGGACGTTACCCTCCACGACCACTGCCATCCAACGGACGGTTTGGCAGCCGCAACTGCAGTGAATGTTCACTCCACGGAGCTACGTCATGAAAAAGACCCCACAACTTTCGCTGGTTGGCTCGGCACCTTCCGACGCGCCCGCTTCCAGCACCCAACCTCAGTCGAACACCACCGCACGCGCCGAGGCGACCCGTCGGCGGCGTAGCGTCCCGCTCAATCAACTCATCAGGGTGCGCGACGATGTCGACACACTGACCCTGCTCACCCACGCCAGCGAGATTCTCGACTCCCTCGTCGCCATCAGCGCAAACCTTACCGATGAGTTCGACGGCTCGAAACGCCATGTGGCGGTGGCCATGAAGCAACTGAGCGCACTGGCCGAGATCCTGGTCTGCCGGGCGCGGGACAATCTTGACCCGCAGGGACCGCAAACCAGCGGGCCTGAAACCCGCCATTGACGGGTGAAACTGTAGAGTCGCACCGTCGCTCGGGTGAGCATCGGACAACGCCGAGCCGCCCATCGAGATGAATTTTTCTTCACTGCAGCTGCGCGGCCAAGCCTTGTACAGTCCGCTCGCTCATTCAAGAAACTACGGTTCGCCCGCGCTCCTGCGGGCTTTTTTTTGCCTCGGATTTACCGCGTCAGCCTGTGAGGGCTTGCTCTCCCACAGGTGAGTGCGCCAACCTGCCGGAAGATCCGCCACTCCGGAGTATCCGATGCCGCTGTTGACCCTGCCCTGCCAACGCCTGACGCTCGCGATACTGTCTCCGGAACAAGCCTAACTTGAAAGCGAGTTCTACCAGCGCAACCGGCGCCACCTCGCGCCATGGTCGCCGATCCGCACCACCGAATATTTTTCCACCGAGCAGATTCGCCGACGCCTTGAAATACAGGCCAGCGCATTCGAGGCCGGGCTGGCCATGCACTTCGCGCTGTTGACCCCGGACGGCCAGCAAATGATCGGCGCCTGCAACTTCAGCGGCATTATTCGCGGGGCCTTTCAGGCGTGTTATCTGGGCTATCACATTGATGAAGCCCAACAGGGACAGGGCTTGATGCATGAAGCGCTGGAGGCTGGCATCGACTACATGTTCGATATCCAGAACCTGCATCGGATCATGGCTAACTACATTCCCGGCAATGAGCGCAGTGAGCGCTTGCTTGAGCGTCTGGGCTTCGAACGCGAGGGTTACGCCAAGGCGTATCTGAACATTGCCGGGCGCTGGCAGGATCATGTGCTGACGGCCCTGGTCAATCCGCTGTTCGAAACGCCGGAGAAGCGTTGGTCACGACAACTGGCCTAGCTTCACAATTTATTCAGGATTGCCGCCGTATGCTCAGGCTCCCGCCCCTTCCGGTTGCCTGAAAGCCATGTCGCGTGCCGCCACTTCGCTGTTTCTGCTTGCCGCCCTGCTGTTTTTCTTCGGCTTGGGCGGCCACCAATTGCAAGGCTCCACCGAGGCCCGCGTCGCCGGGATCGCCATGGAGATGCACCTTGATAACGATTGGGTGACGCCTCGCCTGTTCGGCGAACCGTTTCTGGAAAAACCACCGCTGAGCCTGTGGCTGGATGCTGGCGCCATGCGTGTGTTCGGCGTTTCACCGTGGGCCGTGCGACTGGCGTCGGCGGTGGCCGGGCTGCTCAGTGTGATGCTGCTGTACGGCATGTTGCGCCGCTTTGAACGGCCGAAAATGATTGCCTGGACCGCAGGCATTCTGCTCGCGACCATGGCCAGTTACTGGAGCAACGTGCGCGGGGTCGGTGAGGACGCGTTGCTCGCCCTCGGCGTGACCACCGCGCTGCTGGCCTTTTTCCAGGCGCAACGGGCGTCGACCGCGGGCAACTCGCTGTTGTTTGTCGTTGGGATCGCCATCGCTACATTGAGCAAGGGTGTGCTGGGGCTGGCCATGCCGGGCGTGGTGATTTTCGCCTATCTGCTGGCCGACAACCTGATGGACAAACGACTGAAAATCGCTGACTGGCTGCGACCGGGTTTCCTGACCCTGCTCGGTTTGATTCCGCTGCTGATCTGGCTCGTCATCCTCTTCCAGCACGGCGGCGCGCAGGCCGTCAAAGAGGTGCTGCTGACCAACAGTGTCGGGCGCTTCAGCGGTTCGTTCGTCGAGGCCGGGCACTATGAACCGTTCTATTACTACCTCGCCAAACTGCCGGAAGCCTTCCTGCCGTGGAACATTCTGGTGTACCTGGGGCTCTGGCATTTCCGCAAACAATTGAAGGCCAACCGCTACTTGCTGTTTTTCAGCCTGTGGATCGTTGCGCAGTTCGTGATGCTGACGTTGGCGTCGAGCAAGCGCACGGTGTACCTGATGTCGATGACGCCAGCCGCAGCGGTGATCGCGGCAGAATATGCAGGCGTGTTGTTCGAACGATTGAAGCTGTACGAATCCGCCAATCAGTTCATAGGCCGAATCGCCCGTCACCGTCAGACATTGGCAGTGACTGTGCTCACGCTGGTGATCGGCAGTTATCTCGCCGCCGCGCAATGGGCACTGCCCCACGCCGACAAAAAACTTTCGTTCCTGCCATTGAGTGCAGAGATTCAGACGCTGCAAACCGCCGGACATCAGGTCGCACTGTTTCAGGCCAACGAGCGGGTCGGTGGCGCGACGGTCTTCTATACCCAGCAAGTACTCAAAGGGCTGGATACCGAAGCGCAGTTGCGAGATTTCCTCACGGCCTCGCCCTCGCATGTCGTGGTGATGGCTGGTGACAGTGAACCCACGCCGCCACTGAAAGTACTCAAGACCATGATGGTCGGGCGTCAGGCGTATTACTTCGTCGGCTATTGAGGCCTGCGCAGCCACATAAAAAAACCCGCCGGTGATTGGCGGGTTTTTCATTTCATCCGAACGGGTTCAGAGAGAAATCTCAGGCTGAGTACTGAACGCTTTCTGTGTGCGCTTGCTCAGCACCGGCACATCCAGCCGCGCCCGTCCGTAGAAGGCCAGCGCTGTCAGCAAACACGCCAGCCACACGAAGATTCCGGCCCAGAAGGTGTGGGACATGTAGTGCCAGCCCTGCAGGACGCGAGTAGTGCCGTAAATGAACCCAAGCAGCAGCGAGCCCCACAAGATTGCACTGGAAAAACGCCATTGATAGCGCCGCGCCACGAAATACAGCGCCAGCATGGTGAAGCCACCCGACGCATGACCACCCGGCCAGCAACGGCCACTCCCGGCTTCGTGGAACAGTTGAAAGTTGCTGTACCACTCAATGTGGGCCATTTTTCCGCCGTACAGTGTGGTCTCGATCGGGCAGTAAACGCTGGTGTGGGATTTGAGGAAGTGGATCACCCCGGTGCAAACCGCAAATGCGACCACCACAAACAGAAAATCCCTACGGTGATCAGCGGCAAATCGCAGCACCGGCGCGACTTTGCTGCGCTCCAGCATTGCACCGAGTCGCGGACGTTTGTGCGGATTGACCAACGGCCAGACCACCGATAGCAGCGCGCCGATCAGAGCGATTTCCGCCGTCCAGTTGGGAATGATCCGCGCCCATTTATGCGTGAGCTTTTCAAAGAAGTGGATTTTGTCGAGCGGGAAGGACTGCGTCAGCGGATCGAACAACAGGTTGCTGAAGGCGATGTCGATTCTGGTCATGTCGAACATCAGGAACACCAGCGCCGCACAGGCGAGCGGAATACCAAAATTGTAAGCGTAGAAACGGGATTTCATCGGGTGGTCACCGTGCGCCAGTCGGAGGCTTCAATAAAGCCGAGCATCTTGGGAGCCGCCGGACTGGCAGCGGAAACAAACAATGACGAGCCATAACCCATGTCCGAGGCTGGCACTTTGAGGTCTTTCTCGATTTGCGCCATGCATTCGCTGTGGGTCACCAGGACCAGATTGCGACCGGGAACCTTATGGGCCAACGCGTCCTGCAACATGCGGCCCCGGCAGTTGATCAGCCAGTCGTCACCGCTGGCGGCATGGTTGAACATGTAACCGGCCGTCTGCACCGTGCGCATCGACGGGCTGTTATAGATGTCGGCGTTGTTCAGGCCCAGTTGTTCGAACCTTGCACCGACCGCCACCGCGACACTGCGCGAGCGATCGGTGATGCCGTCGTTGCCACTCAGGCATGCCGCTCTGGAGTGATCGCAACGCTCGACGTGACGCACCAGCACGATCATCTCGCCCTTGGCCCAACCGGCTGTCAGCGCCTGCGCACCGGCGACATTGCCGTGGGCCAGATCCGGCACCGCCGCCGGCGCCAGCAACCACAGGGTCAGCGGGATCACCAATACCGATGCCGCCAACACCACCCAAGTGTTGCGAAAACGCGCCAAAAAGCTCAGATCGATCGAGCGTTTGACGCCGAACAGACTCAGTCTCAATTCCACAAAAACCGCCTCGCCACTGTGCATCACGGGTTCATTCGATGCGGCGAAGGTACAGAGGCGCGCGTGGGCAGCCAGTGAAACCCATGTGAAAAAAGTCTTGGGATCCGATGTTACAAATTTCGTAGGACAAAATCCTTTCAGCTCTGGGAAATGCGGCCGATACAAACCTGCTAACACCCTTGCTGGCTCTAAAAAAACAACAATCTTCCAGCCTAACCGACGACAAGAAACCCAACGTTTCTGGAGGATTTTTGATGAATAGCTGGTTCGGCAACATCAGCGTGAACATGAAACTGGGCCTGGGCTTCGGCCTCGTGCTGGCCCTGACCTGCGTGCTGGCCCTGACAGGCTGGACCAGCCTCGGTGGCCTGATCGACCGCAGCAACTGGATGAGCGACATCACCCAGCTCAATGCCGGTCTGACCAAACTGCGCGTGGTGCGCCTGCAATACATGCTGACCAATGGCGATGAAACCGCCGCACAGAATGTGCAGACCACCCTTGAAAGCTTCGCCGCGCAACAACAGAAGCTGATCAACAGCTTCAAGAGCCCGGAAAACGTCAAACTGCTCAAGGAGCAGGCCGCGACCATCGCTGAATACCAGACGTCGCTGAACAAAATGCGCAACGCCTATCGCACCGGCAACAGTGCCCGCGACAGCATGAGCGTGAGTGCCGAGACCGCGTACAACCAGATCGAATCGATCAGCAAACGCGTGCAGCAGATGGACATGAGCGAACAGCGCTTCGAACAGTTCCAGGCGATCACCGCGGCCAAGGAAGCGTTCATCCTCGCGCGCTACGAAGTGCGCGGCTACACCGCCGCCACCAATGCCGAAACCGAGCAGAAAGCCGTCGGCCAGATTGACGCCGCGATCGCCAGCCTCAAGCAACTGAACGTGCATTTCGCCGACTCGCAGCAAGACGCACTGCGTCAGCTCGAAACCGCACTGGTCAACTATCGCAGCGCGTTGATGGCGTACAAAAACGCCAACACCGATGCCGTGCAGGCGCGTAAGGAAATGACCGACCAGGGCACCACCATCGTCGCCCTGAGCGAACAGCTGTATCAGATCCAACTCGATCGCCGTGACGCTGAAAGCGCTCAGGCGCGCACCTTCCAGTTGATCAGCACCCTGCTCGCCCTGCTGGTTGGCGTGATTGCTGCGGTGATCATCACCCGTCAGATCACCCGTCCGCTGCAAGAAACTCTGGCCGTGGTCGAGCGCATCGCCAGCGGCGACCTGACCCAGAACGTCACCGTCACCCGCCGCGACGAACTCGGCGTCCTGCAACAAGGCATCGCGCGCATGGGTGTGACCCTGCGCGATTTGATCAGCGGCATCCGCGACGGCGTCACCCAGATCGCCAGCGCTGCCGAAGAACTCTCGGCCGTGACCGAGCAGACCAGCGCCGGCGTGAACAGCCAGAAGGTCGAGACCGATCAGGTCGCCACCGCCATGCACGAGATGACTGCCACCGTGCAGGAAGTTGCGCGCAACGCCGAAGAAGCCTCGCAAGCGGCTGCCGCCGCTGACGGCGAAGCCCGCGAAGGCGACAAAGTGGTCAACGAAGCCATCGCGCAGATCGAGCGTCTGGCCAGCGAAGTGGTGCGTTCCACCGAAGCCATGAGCGTGCTGCAACAGGAAAGCGACAAGATCGGCAGCGTCATGGACGTGATCAAGGCCGTGGCCGAACAGACCAACCTGCTGGCCCTCAACGCTGCGATCGAAGCCGCGCGTGCCGGTGAAGCCGGTCGTGGATTTGCCGTGGTCGCCGATGAAGTTCGTGGTCTGGCCCAACGCACGCAGAAATCCACCGAAGAAATCGAAGGCCTGGTCGCCGGTCTGCAGAACGGCACCCAGCAAGTCTCGGCCGTGATGAGCAACAGCCGCGCGCTGACCGACAGCAGCGTAGCGCTGACGCGCAAGGCTGGCGCATCACTGGAAAACATCACCCGTACGGTGTCGAACATCCAGTCGATGAACCAGCAGATCGCCGCCGCTGCCGAACAGCAGAGCGCCGTGGCCGAAGAGATCAGCCGCAGCATCATCAACGTACGCGACGTGTCGGAACAGACCGCAGCGGCGAGTGATGAGACGGCAGCGTCGAGTGTTGAACTGGCGCGTCTGGGTGGGCAGTTGCAGCAGATGGTCAGCCACTTCCGCGTTTGATCCTGATTTCGCGCTGAAGCTACAACCGAATCGCGAGCAGGCGAAGGCCTACAGGTAACGCGTCGATCACAGATTATGTGGGCGACGCCAATTCCCCTGTAGGAGTGAGCCTGCTCGCGATTGCGTTATGGCTTGCCCTACTGATGCGTGGTCATACCGTGAAACTGCGTGCCCCGCTTTCAACGCGAAGGCAAATCCAGCTCAACTCCGCCAACGCTTCTAAAGCGCTCTTGGATCCGACTCCCCAAGCCGCCAGTGGATTGAGTCTGTTCCAGAGCATTCTTCAAAATCAGACACGCTTGCTCTTCCATCGATCGACCATTGAGGTCGGCCGCTACCCTCAGCGCTTCATAGAGCTGAGGGTCAAGATTGTCGATGATCAAACTTGCCACAATGCTCTCCGTCATTACTGAAATCGCAGCAGCGGAGGCTACCATGAAGCTTTTGCTGCGACGGTTTCAGGTTGTAACGCCAGAAAAGCATAGACAGGTCTGCTATCTCACCGAGTGCCACGCTGCCGCAACGCCGACGGCATGAAGTACGCATCCTCCGGCACCGGTTGTGCGAAATCGACAGTCTCCGCCTCTTCGTTATCAAGGTTCTGCACGTAGTAACGACGCGCCTGCAAATCATGGAAAACATCCAGCGCACTCCACGTCGTCGGCAGGTCATAGAAGTTTTTCAGGTAGGCCATCGACACCCGCCACAACTCCCCTCGCCCGTCGTATTGATCGACCAGTGCCGCGCCCCAGCTGTCTTCATCGAGAAACAGCACACGCTTGGAATAGATGTGCCGCGAGCCCGGTTTCAGGTTGCCTTCCACCACCCAAACCCGGTGCAGTTCGTAGCGGGTGTATTGCGGGTTGAGGTGGCCGGGGGTGAGCAACTGCGCGTATTTCACGTCGGGGCTGGCGACTTTGTAGTTGTTGTAGGGGATGTAGATTTCCTGTTTGCCCTTGAGCTTCCACTCGTAGCGATCAGGCGAGCCGTTGAACAGATCGGTGTCGTCGGCAGTGCGCAGTCCATCGGAGGATGCGATCGGCGTGTCGTAGGCGAGGTTCGGCGCGCGACGCACGCGGCGTTGGCCGGCGTCGTAGATCCAGGCCTGGCGTGCGTCCTTGAGCTGATCGAGGGTTTCGTGCACGAGGGCGGCACCGCCGGCCAGTCGCGCCGGGCTTTTCACGAAGGCGAGGTAGTAGAACAGGATGTTTTTCAGGTCGGCGAACTGGCCGTTCGGGCGGTAGTAGTTGAACAGCGCTTCCTGCTGCGAGGTCACCAGCGCGAAGCTGCCATTGCGTTGCACTGGCGCTTCGGAGGCGCGGCGCACGACGTAGATGCCGCGATAGCGGGTGATGTGGTTCCACAACACTTCAACGCCGTCCTTGGGCACCGGGAATGGCACGCCGCCGTAAGCATCGGAGAAGCCGCTGCCGCCTTCGAGCAATTTGGCCGAGGTGGCGTTTTTCAGGGTGTTGTCGTACAGCCATTGCGGCGCTGAGCCGGAGCGGCGGGATGGGTAGATCGGCATCTGGAAGGTGTCGGGGTAGCTGTTGAACAGGGCGATCTGGCCGGGGCTGAGGTGGGCTTTGTATTGGTCGAGATTGGCTTTGGTGATGGTGAACAGCGGTTTGTCCGCCGCGTATGGATCGGGGTGATGCTGACCGGGTTTGTAGCCGGCGGGCGCCTGGGTGATGCCGCCGGTCCAGGAGGGAATCGTGCCGGCAGCGTTGCCCGCGCGCTCGGCGCCCATGGGGGTCAGGGTGGTTTTCAGTTGTTCGGCTTGTTTTGGGGTGATGGCGGCCAGAGCGGCGCTGGCAGCCAGGCCCAACACAAGCCCTAGCGAAGCTTTGGTCAATCTTGAAGTGTGAAACATAATCGATCTCCGAAACGGGAGTGAGGTCTGCAAATCACCGTAGATCCCCTGTAGGAGTGAGCCTGCTCGCGATAGCGGTGTGTCAGACAACATCTACAGCGACTGAAAATCCGCTATCGCGAGCAGGCTCACTCCTACAGGGGGTGCGCCTGTGTTCTGGATATCAAAGGAAATACTTGAGGTTGAACCCGACGTTATCGCGGTCGCGGATGCCGTTGTTCTGCCCGCCGCCGTAGAACTCGGTGTATTGCAGTTCGGCTTCGAGCTTGTTCTGGTAGTTGGCCTTGATCCCCAGCGTGTAGGCCTTGCGACCTTCGATGGTGTTGCCGGCCTGGTAGCTGTTGCCCTCGAAATCGTCCTTGTAAACGATGTAAGGCGAGACGTTGACCCCGGCGTACACGTCGTTCCAGGTGCCGTTGAGCATCGCCGTGTAGCTGTAGGAATTGCGGTTGACCTGATCGTCGCGATCACCGCCCGACACATAGGAATAGTTACCGGTGCCGGCGTAGAAGCGACGGCTGCCGTCATACGCGGTGTATTGCAGGCTGCTGCCGCGCAGGTGCTCGGAGGCCAGTTCGAAGATGCCGAACAGCGAGTCGAACGAAGCGGTCGGGCCGAAGTTGTAAATGGTCCCCAGCGAGGTGTTGAACGCTTCGACACGTTCGGCGTTATTGATCTCGCTGTTGAGATTGACCATCTGTCCGCCGACGTTGATCGACCGACCCGTCACCGCCACAGCTGCACCGTTGGCCAGATCGCCAATCAAATCGTTAGTGGCCGCAACGCCGATCGGCAGATTCGGCCGGTAAGCAATTTCACCGAACACCGAGGCCTCGCCCAGCGTAGTGTTGAAGCTAAAGCCGTACATGCGGATGTCTTCGGCATAACGCCGATGCGCCTGGATATTGCCCATCACATCAGCCGTGGCCAGACCATTGGCCAGCGCCCCGGCCTGACTGCCCGCAACGCCGGACAACAGGTTGGTCAGCGCGTCCATGTCGATGCCTTTGTAGCCGCCCAGGTCCGCCGCGATGGTTGGCTCCTTGGCGTGGTAGTTGACCATGTACAAACCGAACTCGGTGCTGTTGAGCTGTTCGGCGATATAGCGAAAGGCAAAACCGAACTGGCCATCGTTGCGTGCGTTGTAGTCCTTGCCGATGCTCGCCACTTTCAGCGTGCTGCCATAGGCCGGCGTCACGCCGTTAGCGTACAGACCAGTGGTTTGCAGGGCGGAGTTCAGCAATGGGTTGTTGCCCAGTGCGCTGTACAAACCGATGACGTTGCCAAACCCAGGCACTGGCGTATCAAGCGCGGTGCCGCTGAAGTTGTTGTAACCGGTGTTGCCGCCGTCGGCGAACAGGTCGGTCTGCGAGTAGAAGGTGCCGACCGGGTCGATGCGGGTTTCCTTCCAGTTGGTCTGGTAGAAACTCTCCATGGTCAGCGAATCGGTCAGGCCGACGTTGAAGCTCAGCGCCTCCACTGGCACCAACACTTCCTTCACTTCGGCGCCGGGCAAACGGTACTTGGCAGCGTCCACCGGGTTGGTGGTGTTGATCCCGCCGCGATAGAAAATCCCCTCGCCCCAGTTGAACACCTGACGACCGACGCGCGCCGTCACTGGCATCTGCAAGACGTCCCAACTGCCATGCACATAGGCATCGAGCATCTCGATGCGGCTGCCGGCGATGTCGCGGGTCTGGCTGGTGAAATGGTTATCCTGCGGGTAGCTCTGGCTCGGTTGCGAGGGGCTGTTGTTGTCGTAGTAGTCGTTGCGCTTGTCCATCAGTTGCGTGTCGTAAAACGCGGTGCCGCGCACAAACAAACCGTAATTCTGATAGTTGGCTTCAAGCTCGGAGGTGATCTTGTACACCTCGGAAACCAGCCCGGTGTCGAAGTTGCGATTGCCGTCGTTGGTGTTGACGTCATCGTTAGTCTTGTCGCGGCTCTGCACCCGCCACAAACGACCGTAAGACAAGGTCGTGTCGAGGGAGCCAGTGACCTGTTTGTCCATGAAGCTGAACTCCACCGCGTGCGCCGCATCGACTGCGCACAGTTGCAGCAACCCGGCCAGGCCGACTCCGGGGAGCGCCGCGCCCGTCAGGCGCAATCGAGTGTTGATCATCTGTTCCTCCTTCCCTGTTTTTTATTGTTTTGGTGTGCGTTGCCGCGCTACGGCGCCAATCCGGCGCTGACGTAAATCCGGCTGTGCGCGCCGAAATGCCCGAGCAACTTGAACAGCTGCTGGTTGAGTGCCGGGTGGTCGAAGTCTTCTCGTTGCAGTTGATTGCCGCTGCTGAAATCACTGCTGACGGGCGCCGTTTCCAGCCACTGCCCGATGGCCTCGTCGAAGACTGCGGAGTCGTTGACGGACTCGGCGCTGACCACTTCGCGCAGGTAGTCGACCGAGTACGGCGGGTAGCTTTTGTCCTGAGCCACATCGGCGTAAGCCGCGAGCATCGGATGCGGCTGACCGGCGCGCAGCACGCGGCGCAGCCAAGTGGATTGGTACTTCTCCACTTCCATGTGCCGGGTGGCGACGCGCTCGATGGAGGCTTGTTTATCCTCAGCGAAACCGGCGATGGCCTTGCCTTCCAGCAGCAAAAGACTGGCGAGGTCGACGCCCGGCAACGGCTTGGCGTGATAAGGCTGGGTCAGGTCCTGAATGTGGTGCAGGCCCCAGCCAAGAAAGCGATAACCCCAATACGGATGACCACTGGCAAACGCCAATCGCGCCAGGCCCATGTATTGATACGCGCGCCAGTCCGGCCAACTGCGCTCGAGGAAACCGGCGGCCGCGTAGACCACCGCACTTTCATGGAAAAAACCCATGTGGAACGGCGCCTGCGAGCTGTACTGGAAACGCGCATCGCCGAACGGTTGCGGGCCGAAACCGTAGATCGCGCCGACGTTGCCGGGGTTGTCGCTGAACAGATTGATGTCGTGACCGTAATCCGGCTCGTCGGCGGCGCTGGCGAGCACGGCCAGCGGGGCGACTTTCTCGTGATTGGCAATGACGATGAAACGCTGACGATTCCACGGTGACAGGGTTTGCTCGACCATGACCTGATTGGCCTGCAAATGCTCCCGCTCGGGCAGGTCTTTGCCGGGCAATGGCTGGATGACCATTGCCAAGTGAATCTGGGGGTTGATGCGCAACGCGGTGAAGAAATCGTGGCGCGGATTGTCACTCGGCACCGAAGGCAATTTCAGGTTGTCGGGGCGTGGCGGGTATTGACTGAAGTGTTCGCGGGCGAAGCTTTCCTGTTGCTCGAACAGCGCCAGCACGGCCGGATATTGTTCGGTGAGAAACCGCTCCAGTGGCTCGACTTCGACCGCTGGCGCATCGCGCAACGCCGGCAGATCCTGCAACGCCAGATAGCTGCCTACTGTATGGTTCGACCAGCCCCAGGCGCTTGGGGCTGTTGCACAGAGCAGCAACAGGAGGAAAGTCAGCTTCATTGCTTTTCGTTCTTATTGGAAGTGCCGTGGGGGATGAGCCTAACAACCGACCCCGCCGCTGACACTGTCCGATCTCACCAGAAAAAGTCTCCGATGGCGCCAATTACCCGATATCAAAAACACCACCGCCCCCTGTAGGAGTGAGCCTGCTCGCGATAGCGGTGTGTCAGTCAAATAGATGTTGGCTGACACACCGCTATCGCGAGCAGGCTCACTCCTACAGGGGATTGGTGGTGTTCTTTCAGGCGGGGTAACCGGTGATTTTGCGGATGCTCTGATACAGCGGTTTGAGTTGCCGATACATGCGCAGATAGACCTCTTTGTACAGCTGCTCGTAGATTTTTTGCGCATCGGGCTGTGGGGTGAAAACCGCACCCACCCGCGTCATCGCCGCAATCGCCGTGGGAAAATCCGCATGCAATCCCAACCCCACCGCACAACAAATCGCCGCGCCCAGACCGGACGCCTCATACACATGCGGACGCTCCGCCGGCAGGCCGAAAATATTCGCCGTGAGCTGCATCGCCGCATCACTCTGCGAGCCGCCACCGGCCACGCGCAACCGCTTGATCGAGACCTTCGAACGCCGCTCGATGTTCTCCATGCCCTGACGCAACGCATACGCCAGTCCCTCAAGAATCGCCCGGTAAATATGCGCACGGGTGTGCACATCGCCGAAGCCGATCATCGCGCCTTTCGCCTCGACACCCGGCTCGCGAATCCCCGGCGACCAGTACGGTTGCAACATCAGGCCCATCGACCCCGGCGGCACCGCCTCAACCAGTGCATCGAACAACTGCTCAGGCTCGATACCCTGCTCTTTGGCCTGCTGCATCTCGCGCAAACCGAACTCGTTCTTGAACCAACTGACCATCCAGTAACCGCGATAAATCATCACCTCGCAGTTGTACTGATCGGGCACCGCAGACGGGTACGGCGGGATCAACGGGACAATTTCCAGATAGCGCGAGCGGGTGCTGGTGATCGTCGCTGTGGTGCCGTAGGACAGGCACACCGTGCTCGCATCGACCACGCCAGAACCGACCACTTCGCAAGCCTTGTCGGCGCCGGCAGCGATCAGCGGCAAGCCTTCGGGAATACCGGTGTGGCGAGCGGCTTCAGCGGTGATGTAGCCAAGGGTTTCACCGGGTTTGTGCAGGCTCGGCAATTGCTCGGGGCGCACCGCCAGCGCCTGCCATTTCCAGTCACTCGGCGCGGCCCATTTCAGCCGTTTGAAGTCGAACGGCAGATAGCCGACGCAGCAGCCTACGGAGTCGACAAAACGCCCGCACAGGCGATGGGTGAGAAAACCGGACAGCAGCAAAAACTTGTCTGTTGCCGCCCAGACTTCCTGCTGATGCTGAGCGATCCAGTTCGCCTCAGCCTGAGCACGAAAATAATCCACAGTCGCCTGGGCGCCGACCAGTTTGAACAGCCAGCCCCACGGCCCTTTGATCCCGCCTTCGACTTCGCTCTGGCGTTGATCAAGCCAGAGAATCGCCGGGCGCAACGGTTTACCCTCGGCATCAACATTGATTACCGTGCCGCGCTGCGTGGTCAGGGAAACGCCGGCAATCTGCGAGCGATCAATCCCCGTTTGCTGCCAGACCTGCTGACACGCCTCGCCGAGTTTCGCCCAGTAATACTCAGGATCCTGCTCGGCCCAGCCCGGTTGCGTCGAGTAATACGCCTGCAATTCAACCTTGCCTTTGCCAAGCAGATTGCCCTGCAAATCGAAGAGCAGCGCACGCACGCTCTGGGTGCCGTTGTCGATGGCCAGCAGGTAACGCTTGTTCGGGTGGTTATCCATGGAGCTCTCTTCTGGGGGCATCAAGGCGTGGCATCCGGCAAACCGTGATGGCGTTGCCACAACGCCTGATAACGCTGTTCTTCCTGCTGCCAGTGTTCGTCGCTCCAGGCCAGTCGCGGCTGGCAGAGATGGCGGATGGCAGCAAAATACGCTTCGCCACCGCGCTGCAACAGCAGACCGATACGCGTGCGGCGCAGGAGCAGATCGTCGAGGTGCAGAACCATTTCCGACTCACAGGCGAAAGCCAGTTCGGCCCACAGCGTATCTGTAGCGCCGACCGTGTCATGGCCGATCTCCCTGAGCAGTTGCGCCAGCCTTGGCAAGTCGCGCCCATGTCGCCCGGCGAGACGTCGCCATTGATGGCTGCTCAACTCTGGAATCGCCAGCGCAGGGACAGCGGCAAACACCGGCGCGGCGTCATCGACCAACGGACGTTCGAGCATGGCCGCGCAGGCCTTTAGCACTTCGATGGCTTGTGGACGAAACGTGGTCAGCTTGCCGCCGGCCAGGGTCACGCAACCGGGCTCCTGCCACAGCACATGTTCACGGGTTTCGTTCGAGGGTTTGTCTTGATGATTACCCGCTGCACTGCCGACCACCGGACGCACGCCGGACCATGTCGACAGCACATCCGAAGCACTCACTTGCGCGCCGGGAAATTGTTGCGTGCAGGCGGCCAGCAGGTAGTCGAGCTCTTCGTTAGAGATGCTCGCGCTCTGATCCAGATCCTCACGGTGATCAAGGTCCGTGGTGCCCACCACCGTGGCGCCCTCCCAAGGGAAAACAAACACCGGTCGCCGATCACGCTCATGCAGAAACGTGAACGCCTGCGCCACCGGCAAACGCCAACCCGGCAGCAATAAATGACTGCCGCGTAACGGCCGTAATTGCCGTGGTGCCTCCATCGGCCGCAAGCGCTCGGCCCATGCGCCGGTGGCCACAGCAAGTACGCCGCAGCGCAACTGCAGGGTCGCGCCCGCCTCGCAGTCTTCGATCTGAACGCCGCACACTCGCCCGTTTTCTCGCAGCAAATGCTCGACGCGAACGCCATTGACCACGACCGCGCCATCCGCTCGCGCCTCGCTCAACACGCGCATCACCAGCCTTGCATCGTCGGTCAGCGCATCGACAAAACTGGTGCCACCGAGCAAGTCGTTTTCCTTCACCCCCGGCGCCAGATAACGCAGCTGCTGCGCATCATGAAAACGATGGCTGCGCCGCCCCGCCAAGGCGTCGTAAACGCTCAGCAAGCCACCCAACACCCGAGGCCCGGGAAAGCCGCCGCGATAGTGCGGCATCATGAAACTCATCGGCTCGACCAGCCCCGGCGCTTCGTCGAGCAAGCGCTGACGTTCGCGCACCGAATCACGGGTAAGGCGCCACTGGCCTTTGGCGATGTAACGCAAGCCGCCATGAACCATTTTCGAAGAACGGCTGGAGGTGCCCCAGGCAAAATCGCGCTGCTCCAGCAGCAGGCAACGCCAACCTCGACGCGCGGCTTCCCGCAGGATGCCGGCGCCGCTGATACCGCCGCCGATGACGATCAGATCCCAGCTTTCCTCGGCCAGCGTCGGCAGAATCTGCTGGCGCCACGCGGCGTTCCAATCCTGACTCATGGCCGTCATTCCGGCAGCAGCGTGCCGGGGTTGAGGCGCCCGGCCGGATCGAAATGTTTGCTCAGTGCCTGCAAGGTGTCCATCGCCAACGCACCCTTCTCACGCAACAGGTACGGCACGTGATCCTTGCCGACGCCGTGCTGATGGCTGATGGTGCCGTGGTTATCGACGATGGTCTGGCTGGCTGCGTGTTTGAGTGCTTTCCAGCGCGCCAGCGTCGCCGGGTAATCCGCCGCCGGGCGAAACACATAAGTGGTGTAGATGCTCGAACCTTCGCCGTAGACGTGGGACAAGTGGGTGAATACATGCACGCGCTCGCCTTCGGCGGCCAGGGCATCGCGCAGGCTGTTTTCGATAAGGTTGAGCAGGTTGTCGACGTTACTCCAGTCGGTGGCGGTTTCGAGGGTGTCGACCACGTAACCGGCGTTCCATAGGTTCTCGCGCAGGTAAGGGAAACGGAAGCGGTTCTGCGCCCATTTCTTGCCGAGCAAGGTGCCGGTGAATACGCCGCCGTAGGCCTTGAGGTGTTGTCGCGCCTGTTTCAGCGAAAGCGCGTTTTGCCGACGATTGCCGGTTACGCCGAAAGTCAGCAGGCATTTTCCCGCACCCGCTCCACGCAGATTCAGGTACTTTTCCAGCCAGGCGATTTGCTGTGGATGACCGGCCAGTGCCAGTTGCGTTTCGGTTTCCACGGCGTTGGACAGGCGCAGCATCGACAGCGGCACGCGCGCCTGGGCTAATTGGCGGATGGCGCTGAGTGCCTGCGGCCAATCGGGTAGAAACACACCGTAGAAACGCTCATCGGCCGGCAGCGCGCTGACCCGCACCTTGACCTCGGAAATGATCCCGAAACGGCCCTCGCAACCGAGCACCACTTCGCGCAGATCAGGTCCCGCAGCCGACGCAGGGAAGGTTGGAATGTGCATCGGCCCGGCGAACGTTTCCAAAGTGCCGCCAGCAAATAACTGCTCTATCCGGCCATAGCGCAACGACTGCTGACCGCTGGAACGGCTGGCCACCCAACCGCCCAGCGTCGACAACTCCCAAGACTGCGGGAAATGCCCCAGGGTGTAGCCCCGCGCACGCAACTGACTTTCCACCTGCGGCCCACTCGCACCGGGACCGAACGTCGCCAGCAGGCTCTGTTCGTCGAGATCGATCAGGCGATTCATCCGCGCCATCGATACTGTCACCACTGGCCTCGCAGAATCCGGCGGATTGATGTGCCCGGCCACCGACGTACCGCCGCCATAAGGGATCAGGCACAAGTCCTGTTCATGGGCGAGCGCCAGCAACTGGCGAATATGTTCAGCCGTTTCGGGAAACGCCACCGCATCGGGATAATTGCCCAGTGCACCTTCGCGCAATGCCAGCCAGTCCGGCAGGCTCTGGCCCCGCGCATGCAGCAAGCGGTCATGGGCATCGACGCTGTATAAGGCGTTTGCTTGCAACCGCGACGTTGGCACACGCGCCAATGCCGCTTCAAGCGAAGCATCGGGCAGCGCGCGCCCCTCGCCAAGGCGCTCATGAAGAAACTCCGCGCCCTGGGCCGGCAGTTCGACCACCGTAGTTGCATCTCCCCAGCCGTTCCAGCGTCGCATGCGTGTGTCCTTTTTTGCCGTCAGATCAGTGTTATTTCAGGCCTCCATACTAGCCAGCGGCCGCAAAGTGTCACGGTCGCATCCGGCCAGTTCGTGTAGCCAATTGAGTCAAACGTCGCGCAAGCGTCAGCCATTTACTTTAGCCGGGGTTTCAAATTACCTTTCAGGCTATTCGTCCGCCTCCGCTGCCGTTGATCAAAGGAATGGGTTCATGCAATCGCTCGGCTTCACCTCGGTTCCGCCGCTGCTCAAGTACCTGCGCCATGCTGAACAACTGGGCATGGCGATTGAACCTGCGTTGGCGGCGGCGGGTTTGCAGGCGCAGCAGTTGAGCGACAACACCCTGCGTTTGCCCGGTGAGGCGCATGAACGGCTGTTGGATTATTTCTGCGAGCACTCGGGCGATCCATTGTTCGGGCTCAACGCGGCGAACTTCGTCCTGCCCAATTCGTGGAGCGTGCTCGGTTACATCACCATGAACTGTGCGACGCTCGGTGATGCGATGAGCCGGATCATGCCGTTCGAGAAACTGGTGGGGGACATGGGCGTCAGCCGCGCCGAGGTGCAGGACGGCCACGTGCACCTGATCTGGACTTGCCGTTATCAGCGCCCGCGAATCCGCCGGCATCTGGTGGAAAACGTCCTCGGCTCATGGCTGCACTATGCACGCTGGATCGCCGACACGCAGATGTCGCCGGCCGGGGTCTGGCTCGAACATTCGTGCCCGGCCGAGGTGACGCCAGCGCAGTACGAAGCGTTTTTCGATTGCCCGGTGCTGTTTGATCAGCCGTATTCGGCGCTGGTCGTGCCGCTGGCGTATTTGCAGCTGCCGTTGCGTCAGGCCGATGCGCAGTTGCTGCGCACGCTGGAAGAACATGCGTTGGGATTGATGGCGACGCTGGAGGATGCGTCGCTGGAGCAGCAGGTGAAGAACATCCTGCGGCAGTTGCTCAAGGAAGGTCTGCCGCGCAAGGAGCAGGTCGCCGAACAGCTCGCTGTTTCAGTGCGTACGCTGCAGCGGCAATTGCATCAGGCGGGGACGTCGTATCAGCAGATTCTCGATGATTTGCGCCAGGAGCTGGCTGAGCATTATTTGCTCAACAGCGCGCTGCCGATTCAGGACATTGCGCAGTATCTGGGGTTTACCGAACCGCGCTCGTTTCATCGTACGTTCAAGAGCCGACGCGGGATGCCGCCGGGGGAGTTTCGGCAGATGCATCGCGGGTGATTGCACGGGCCTCATCGCGAGCAGGCTCACTCCTACAATTGATCTCCAGTGAACGCAGATTCCGTGTCCGGCACAATCCCTTGTAGGAGTGAGCCTGCTCGCGATGAGGCCAGCCGCCACAACACAATAAACACTTTTATCTATAGGTGTTTAAAGACACTCAGCGTTACGCGAAACAGCCCACAAATCCTTGCGCCGTAACCTACGCCTAAGCCAGAATCCGCCGGCTTGTGCGCCCTGAGCATGCTGCGTAACTTGATTGCGTCACTGATTCCCAGTGATCGGGTTTAGTAGCCCGGCGGTAACTCTGCTGGTCGTACACTCATCACAGGTGCTCCCGCACCTGAGCTATATGGTGGCTGTACGCAGGGCGCTTCGGCGCGCCGGCTTAGCTGAGTTCCCCGGTCTACTAACCTGCGTACAGCTGCCACCCTTTCGTTTAGTAGCCAAAGGGTTGCCGCTCAACAAAGGGAACACAGCTATGTTCAAGATAACGCCAAACCCGCCGGTCACTGACCCGGCCTCCCCCTACGAATCCGCTGATTCGAAGAAATTCCACGAAGCCGCCGAACGCGCCCTCGATCACTACCTCGGTCCGACGAACGCCGACCTCATGGCAACGCCCTACTCGCCCAACACGCTGTACATGGCCAACCCCGAGGCAGGCACCGAATCCCTGCTGGCCGACGCCAGCGAAACTCTTGGCTCGGCGACCGTCATGCTCAACAACCATGCCGCGCAGGTTGAAGGCACTCACCGCAAAACCCTGCAGGGCATCGCGCAAGTGGTGATGGTGGCGGAAATGGCCGTCAATCGCGTGTTGGACAGGTTAGTGCCGACCGAGTAACGAAAAAGCCCGCTGCCCGACTGTGATGGTCAGGTGGCGGGCTTCTTTTTGCGGTGTGCCATTTTCCCCTCACCCCAGCCCTCTCCCGAGGGAGAGGGGGCCGACCGGGGGATGTTCACTAGATACACCGACCTGAGAGTGCTGCTGTGAATCCATAATCGACTCGGTCTTTCAGGTCGATGTACAGCGCCAGACAACTCGTTCAGTCCCCTCTCCCTCCGGGAGAGGGCTAGGGTGAGGGGCTTTTCAGCTCAGAGACAAATCGCGTTGGTAAACACCAGCCGATTACCAAACGGATCAACAATCGTCATGTCCTGACTCCCCCACGGCATCGCCTGAATACCCGGGTGCGAAAACTTGTAATCCTTGGCCACCAACTGCTGCTGAAACGCCTCCAGCTCATCCGTCTCGATACGCAGCGCCGAACCCGGGCACGCATCGCCATGATGCTCGGACAAATGCAACACACATTCGCCACGCGACACCTGCAGATACAACGGAAAATTCGCCTCGAAGCGATGCTGCCAGTCGATCTTGAAACCGAGGAAGTCGACGTAAAACTCGACAGCTTTGGCTTCATCGAAGATCCGCAGGATCGGGGTGGTTTTGCCGAAGCTCATGGGGTGCTCCCTGACTGATTGGCCCCACAGTGTAGACGGGGTGGATGTCAGCAATTCGGCCTGTTGATGACTTTCTTTAGTCGCAATGTGCCATCACTGTGATCCAGTCCGCGAAACCTCAGTGAAAGTTGTCGCGCAGATCACCCTGTCGAGCGAGAAACCGCCCTTCCCTGCGACCATTCGCCTGTCCATCGCGGTAACTCAACACGCCATTGATCCAAACCACATCAATCCCCTGCGCAGCCCGTTGTGGATCATTGAAATCCGCGACATCACGCACCGTCGCCGGATCGAACAACACCAGATCCGCCCAATAACCTTCACGAATCTCACCGCGCTCTTTCAGCCCGAATCGCGCCGCCGACAAACCGGTCATCTTGTGTACGGCGGTGTGCAGCGGAAACAGCCCGACATCACGACTGAAATGTCCCAACACCCGTGGGAAAGCGCCCCACAGGCGTGGGTGCGGGAACGGGTCTTCCGGCAGTCCGTCAGAACCCACCATCGACAACGGATGGGCGAGGATTCTTCGTACATCCGCCTCGTCCATGCCGTAATACACCGCGCCTGCCGGTTGTAGGCGTTTCGCGGCATCGAGCAGCTTCAGATTCCATTCGGCAGCGATGTCGATCAGATCGCGACCGCTGACTTCCGGGTGCGGCGTCGACCAGGTGATGGTGATGCGATGAGCATCGGTGACTTGCTTCAAATCCAGCGTCGAAGAACTCGCCGCATACGGGTAGCAATCGCAGCCGACCGGGTGAGTTTTCGCTGCCTCTTCCAACGACGCGAGCAACTGCGGACTGCGCCCCCAGTTACCGACGCCGGCACATTTGAGGTGGGAAATAATCACTGGCGATTTCGCATGTCGACCGATCTGAAACGCCTCGTCCATCGCTTCCAGAACCGGGGCAAATTCGCTGCGCAAATGGGTGGTGTACACCGCGCCAAAGGCCGTGAGTTCTTCAGTCAGTTGCATCACCTCATCGGTGGAGGCGTTGTAGGCGCTCGCATACGCCAGACCTGTGGATAAACCCAATGCACCGGCCTCAAGGCTTTCGCGTAACTGCTCGCGCATCGCGGCGATTTCTTCTGGCGTCGCGGTACGGAACAAATCATCCAGATGATTGCTGCGCAGCGCCGTGTGGCCGATCAGTGCCGCCACGTTCAGCGTGGTATTGGCCGCTTCCACCGCCGCGCGGTAATCGCTGAAGCGCGGATAAACGAATGCCGCCGCTGTACCGAGCAGGTTCATCGGGTCGGGCGGATTGCCCTTCAATGTCACGGGCGAAGCGCTGATCCCGCAGTTGCCGACAATCACCGTGGTCACGCCCTGGCTGAGCTTGGGCAGCATCTCTGGCTGACGAATCACCACCGTGTCGTCGTGGGTGTGCACGTCGATGAAACCCGGCGCCAGCACGCGGCCGGCGGCGTCGACTTCTTCGGTTGCCGTGGCGTCGTGCAAGGCACCGATACGCTCGATGCGGCCCTCACGAATCGCCACGTCGGCGCGGTAACCGGGCATGTTGCTGCCATCGATGATCAGGGCGTTGCGAATCAGCGTGTCGTACAGCATGTCAGTCTCCCAGCGGCAGGTGATCGTCGCCGCCACGGTATTCGTCGAGGGCGAGTTTGATCCGCCGCAGACGTTCTTGATTGTCTTCAGGACTGGCCAGCGCCAGCTCGGTCGCCAGCACATCGATGGCGAGCAGCATGCCGTAGCGGGCCGCCGTCGGTTTGTAGATGAACGAGGTTTCTGCGCCTTGCAGCGGCAGGACGATGTCGGCCAGTTCTGCCAGTGGCGAGTCGGCGCGGGTGATCGCCAGAATGCGTGCGCCGTAGTTGCGCGCCAGCTCGACAGTCTCGAGCAATTCCGGGGTGATGCCGGTCAGCGAGCAGACGATGAGCACTTGCTCGGCGTTCAGGCTGGCGGCGGTGACGCGCATCATCACCGCGTCATGGCACACCGCGATCGGATAGCCGAGGCGCACCAGGCGAACCTGCAATTCATCGCTGCACAGGGTCGAGCAACCGCCCAAGCCGAAGGCGTGAATCATTCGTGCCTGGCCGAGCATTTTCACCGCATCGGCAAAGCGCGATTCGTCGAATCCGGCCAGATGCTGGCGCAGCGTGGTTTCGATATCGCCGACGATCTGCCCGTAGAACGCCGACTGTTCAGGCGTGCCCGCCGGGTCGAGAAACCGGCTGCCAACGCCGCTGGCCTGAGCCAGTTGCAGGCGCAGATCGCGCAGGTCGCGGCAACCGACCGTACGGGCAAAACGCGACAGCGTGGCGGTACTGACTTCGGCGCGTTGCGCGAGGTCTTCGAGGCTGGCACTCGCGGCGAAACCGACGTCGTCGAGCATCAGCCGGGCGATACGGCCTTCGCCCGCGCTGAAGGAATCCTGACGGGCGCGGATCTGGTAGAGGATGTCCATGGGCGGCGGGCTCCGGTTACAGCAGATAAGAAAGGCCGACAGTCAGCCCGAACGCGACCAGCGAGATCAACGTCTCGAGCACGGTCCAGGTCTTGAACGTCTGCGCGACCGTCATGTTGAAGTATTCCTTGATCAACCAGAAGCCGCCGTCGTTGACGTGGGAAAAGATAACCGAGCCAGCGCCGGTCGCCAGCACCAACAGTTCAGGGTGTGGATAACCCAGACCAATGGCCACCGGCGCGACCACGCCGGACGCGGTGGTCATGGCCACGGTCGCCGAACCGGTGGCGATACGCATCAGCGCGGCGAACAGCCAGCCCATGATCAGCGGCGACAGGTGAAACTCATGAGCGAGGCCGACGATCTGATCGGTGACGCCCGCGTCGACCAGAATGCGGTTCAAGCCACCGCCAGCACCCACCAGCAGGGTGATACTGGCGGTGGGTGCCAGGCATTCGTTGGTGAATTTCAGAATCGATTCGCGGTTGAAACCCTGGGCGATACCCAGCGTCCAGAAGCTCAACAAGGTCGCCAGCAGCAGCGCAATCACCGAGTTACCGATGAACAACAGAAACTGGTTGAAGCTGCTGCCCGGGGTGGAAATCAGGTTGGCCCAGCCGCCGATCAGCATCAACACCACCGGCAACAGAATGGTCGCCATGGTGATGCCGAAACCCGGTAGTTTGTCGCGCGGTTCGCGGTCGAGAAATTGCTTTTCCAGCGGGTTATCGGCCGGCAAGTGAATGCGCGGCACGATGAATCTGGCGTACAGCGGGCCGGCAATGATTGCCGTTGGAATGCCGATGGCAATCGCGTACAGCAAGGTCTGCCCGACTGAAGCCTGATAAGCCTGCACCGCCAGCATCGCCGCCGGGTGCGGCGGCACCAGCGCATGCACCACCGACAGGCCGGCGACCATCGGCAGACCGACCATCAGAATCGACACGCCGACGCGGCGCGCCACGGTAAAGGCAATCGGCACCAGCAAGACAAAACCGACCTCGAAGAACAGCGGCAGCCCGACCAGGAAGGCGATGCAGACCATCGCCCAGTGCGCGTTCTTCTCGCCAAACTTGTCGATCAGCGTGCGCGCCATCTGCTCGGCGCCGCCGGACTCGGCCATCATCTTGCCGAGCATCGTCCCCAGCGCGACCACCAGCGCAATATGCCCCAGCGTCTTGCCCACCCCGGCCTCATACGCCCCCACCACGCCTGACGGCGGCATGCCCGCGACCAGCGGAAGACCAATGGAAATCAGGGTGATGACAATGAACGGGTTGAGCCGGTAACGGGCGATCAACACGATCAGCGCGATGATGGCGACGGCGGCATAGACCAGCAGCCAATAGCCGAAGGAAGGCGTCATGCGGTACTCCTCGAAAGGGTCACGTTCGAATGGGTTGTGAAACTCATAAATCATTTCGAGATCGAGATTTCAAACCACATGAAAGTAATTTTCGTGGAGAGGCAAGGCGTGTCGCAGATGGATATGTCTTGTCGTGATTAATGAAAATCACGGGGCGGGATTTACATGGCTTTTCGGTGAACGAGAAATCAATGTGGGAGCGAGCCTGCTCGCGAAGGCGGCATCACATTCAACATCTCTGCCGACTGATCCAGCGCTTTCGCGAGCAGGCTCGCTCCCACAGTTTTGATCGCATTCCTCCAGACAGAATGCGCAAAACCTGTGGGAGCTGGTGGACGACTCACACCATTTCGTTACGAATCCATTCAACCACCGACGTGCGCTTCGGTGCCCAGCCATGGACATGTTTTTCAAATCCAGCCAAGCGCTATACTCGCCTGACAACCTCCGCGGAGTCCCTGCCATGAGCCCCACGCCTCGCACCAAAAAAAAACTGACAACCGAAACGTTGATCCGCGCAGTTGCCAGTTCGACAGCCATCGAGACAGGTCAATGCGTCGAGACCATTGAGCGCAAACTCAAACTCAGGTCCAGTAAGTTCCTGCACTTGTCCCTGGCCAAGTAGTCCCGCCTCAAGTCCATAATGCTTGTCGGACCCAATACTCCATGGGTTCGTAGTTGCAGTTCAGCCCTTGGTTGATGGCTGCAAAATAAGCCTCTTTGTTTCGCTCCCAACTGCTGTAGTCCAGCGGCACGTAGCCCGCCTGCACGGCCATGACATCCGCCAGTAATCGCGACAAGCGTCCGTTACCTTCGCGAAAGGGATGAATAAGGATGAACTCGACGTGCGTTACAGCAATGGCGCGAATCAGGTTCTCGTCCAGATCGGGCCGGCATGGCATGTATTTGGCAAGACAGTCCCTTTCAAATACGTCGAGCAACCGAGGAATCTGCGGCGCAGCGGCGCAGCGGCGCAGCGGCGAAGAAAAATCCATCCTTGCCCAAATTTACCGCACGGACATCGCCCGCCCATGGATAGATGTTCCCGAGCCAGTGTCGATGCCAATCCTTCAGATCCTGAACAGTGAGTGACCGATCAGGCAAATGCTCGATGAGTACAGATTGGTAGAGCTTTTCCAACAAAACCAGCTCTGCATCATCCATGTCTTCGGGTTCGATAATTCCCAGTTTATTGCTCAGCACTTGATCCTTAGAGCCAGGCTGAAAGCGGCTCTGTGCACCTTCTGCGTCATAACGGTTAATCATCCTTGTACCTGCTGAACTGGCAATGTTCAGAGCACCATAGGTCTGGCGTGACACAAGCGCAAAGCCCGAAACGAAAACGGCTGCCCAATGGCAGCCGTTCTAAAGGGTGATAACAAAGCCCGGCGGGGCTCAAACAGCAATCACACCATTTCGTTACGAATCCATTCAACCACCGACGTGCGCTTCGGTGCCCAGCCCAGCAGTTCGCGGGCGTGTTTGCCGCGCACTCGGCTGTTGGAGCCGAGGCCGTAGTTGGCCATTTCGTAGCCCCACTCGGCTTCAGCGTCTTTCAACGGCCAGTCTTGCGGTTGGCCCAGGTTCAGCGCTTCAGCCATGGCGGTGGTCATGTCGATGAACGACGCTTCGCCGCTTTCGACGAAGTAGAAAGTACCCGGTACGTTTTTGGTCAGCGCCAGCAGATACAGGGCAACGACGTCTTCGATATGCACGTTGGACCAGATGTTCTGGCCAGTGCCGACGTGGCGCACTACCCCGCTTTTGCGTGCTTGTTTGAGCAGTCGCGGCAATTGCACACTGTCGCGGTTGACGCCCAGGCTGTGGCCATAGATCAGCGTGTTGCAGATCACTGCCGAATTCACGCCGTCCTTCGCCGCCGCGAGGATCAGGTTGTCGATGGCCACGCGGGCGGCCTTGTCGACGGTCGGCTCCGGCAGGTTGTCCTCGTAGTAGATGACGTCGCTGGATTTACCGCCCGAGGCATCACCGACGATGCTCGAACCGCTGGTGTGCAGGAACACTTTGTTGGAACCGCGCAAGGCATCGAGCAACGCTTCAACTGCACCGCGATGATCGCTGCTGGCGGCGTTGATCACCGCGTCGGCAGCGCGGGCCTGTTCGGCGAGCAGTGTTTTGTCGTCGAGAGTGCCGATGACCGGGATGATCCCGATGGCTTTCAGCTCTTCAGCCTGTTCGGCGCTGCGCACCAAACCGGTGACTTTATGACCGGCCTGAGCCAGACCGGTAGCAATCGAGCCGCCGATAAATCCGGCAGCGCCGGTGACAAATACGTTCATGGAGAAACTCCCTGCGTGAGTAAGTGATGAGACGAGTATCGGCCCGTGAGCCGCAGGGAAAAACCCGCCGCCGCCCAATTCACTCTTGCGCAGAGGTCACGAATCAGCCCTTAAAGTCGGCGCTGGCGTAAGCGGCGAGTTTGCTCTGGATAAAGTCGAGGAAGCACTGAATGCGCAGCGCCAGTTGCGAGTTACGGTAGTACACGGCGTTGATCGGCTGGCGATAACCGCTGTTGAATTCGCCGAGCAGGACTTTCAGGCGCCCGGCACGGATGTCATCGATGGTCATGAAGTGCGACAGACAGGCGATGCCCTGCCCTTCCAGCGCCAGGTGGCGCACGGTCTCGCCGCTGGAGGCGCTGATCGCCGGGGTGATTGGCCAGCGGTCGCCGTGCACATAGCGCAGCGGCCATTGGTTGAGGCCTTCGTTCTGGGTGAAGCCGAGCAAGTTGTGTTCGCTCAGATCGGCGACTTGCTGCGGCGCGCCATGTTTTTCCAGGTAGGCAGGGCTGGCGACGATCAGCAGCGGACTGCAACCGAGCGAGCGCGCGTGCAGCGTCGAGTCAGCCAGGGTGCCGATACGGATGGCGATGTCGGTGCTTTGTTCCAGCAGGTCAATGATCAGGTCATTGCTGTTGAGTTCGAGCTGGATGTCCGGATAGAGGCGGCGGAATTCGTCGATGTACGGGACGACCGCGTGGAGCATGAACGGTGACGCGGCATTAATGCGCAAGCGCCCGGACGGGGTTTGCTGACGTGAAGACAGACGCTCTTCGAGTTGCTCCATCTGATCGAGAATCAGCTTGGCCTGCTCGAAGAAATACTTGCCCTCTTCGGTCAGGTCCATGCGCCGCGTGGTGCGATTGATCAGCGTGGTGTCGAGCTTGGCTTCCAGCCGCGACAACGTGCGGCTGACCGCCGACGGCGTTTGCCCGACCTGCTCAGCGGCGGCAGAAATCGAACCGCATTCGATTACGCAGACGAAAATCTGCAACTCATCGGATCTGGCTTTCACGGGTGTCCTCTTTGAGATCGCCAAGATCGCAGATGACTGCAGCTCCCTGTAGGAGCTGCCGCAGGCTGCGATCTTTTGCTGTTACCACCGATAGTAGCCCGAAACCATTCAGGCCTTGAGACCAAACACCTCGGTCAGATGCCGCTCGTAACGCGCCACATCAGCCTCGATATTCGGCCGCTTCATCACGTCCACACAAAGGAACGTCGGCAACCCGGTCATGCCCAGAAACTCGTTGGCCTTGTGAAACGGGAAGTACACCGCGTCGACGCCTTTGGCTTCGAAGAAATCAGTCGGATCATCGAAGGCCTGCTGCGGTGCGTTCCAGGTCAGCGACAGCATGTACTGCTTGCCCTGAATCAGGCCACCGCTGCCGTACTTCTGCGATGCATCGGAACGGGTGCGGCCGTCGCTGGCGTAGAGGCTGCCGTGGCCTTCGGTAAAAACTTCGTCGAGGTACTTTTTCACCGTCCATGGCGCGCCCATCCACCAGCCCGGCATCTGATAAATGATCACGTCGGCCCAGAGGAATTTGGCCACTTCTTCGGCGACGTCGTAGCCCTCGTCGATGAAGGTGGTTTTCACATCGAAGCCGCCGCGATCCAGCACGCTCAACGCGGCTTCATGCAGGGTGGCGTTGTAGCGACCGTCAGAGTGGGCGAATTTTTTACCGCCATTGAGCAACAGCACTTTTTTCATGAGAAAGCCTCGGTGCAACCATTGGGCTGGATGGAGAAGGGAAACTGGAATGGCGGCAGATTAACGATCCGCCTCGCGCGGAATAAGCCGTGGTTGCGCAAAATACATTTGATCAAAAGGCACGAATCTAAAGCAGATTGTTGCAATAACATCCGCGGCGTTCTGAATTTGAGGAGTCGTTGTGATGAGTGAACGCTTGGGGTTTATCCTGCACGCCAAGACCAGCCCGGAACAAGCCGAGGCTTTCGAAGCGCTGTTTCGCGCCTATGTCGAGCCGAGTCGCGCTGAGCCGGGTTGTATCGAGTACCACATGCTGCGCGACAAGGAAGATCCGACGCTGTTTATCTTCTACGAGATCTGGGCATCGCAAGCGCACCTGGATGTGCACTCGAACCTGCCGCACATGAAGGCATTCTTTGAGCGGCGCATGGATTATCTGGAACGTGATTTCGATATCCGCCAGATCGAAATGCTCAGCGAAGCCTCGGCTAACCGCTGATCAACAAGTGGGCGCCGAGCGCGCCCATACCGACAAAGAACACCCGTTTGAACAACACGGCGCTGATCCGTTCGCGCAGCCATTGGCCCAGCAACATACCGAGAATGGCCGGGATCAGCGCCAGCAGCGAAGCACTCAGTTCGCCGCCACCGAGGGCGCCACGCCAGAGCAATCCTGCGGCCAATGCCAGCGTCGAAACGGTGAATGACAGGCCCAGTGCCTGCACCAGTTGATCGCGATTCAAGCCCAGCGCTTGCAGGTACGGCACCGCCGGAATCACGAAGACGCCGGTGGCCGAGGTGATGACACCGGTGATCAAACCGCACGCCGGACCCAGCCAGCCTTCATGGCGGGGATTGACGCTCAGCGTTGGCAGAAACAAACCGCTCAACGCATAAAGCAACAGCGCCGCGCCCAACCCGCGCACCACCCAATGCCCGCCTGCCATGCCGATCGACAACGTGCCGATTCCGGTGCCGAGGAAGATCATCAGCAGCATTGGCCAGAGGCGTTTAACCAGTCCTTTCAAGTGCCCGCCGAATGCCAGTTGCCAGACATTGGTCAGGGTTGCCGGGATGATCAGCAACGCGGCTGCCTGCGACGGCGCCATAGCCAGACCGAGCAAGCCCATGGCGACGGTGGGCAGGCCGAGGCCGATCACGCCTTTGATCATGCCGGCGAGGATGAAGGTCGCGATAACCAACAAAGACAGGGCCAGACCGAGGTGTTGGTAGAAATCTGTGAGTGTGTGCATGGCGCTACTTTGCGCCAGTCGGGGTTGGCTGAAAATCTGCCATATACTGAGGGTGCCTCCGCCCTAACAAGAGGCTGATATATTTTTGAGGCTTCTGGCCTCATCGCGAGCAGGCTCACTCCTACAGGTTTTGCGTTCGCCACAGATCCCATGTAGGAGTGAGCCTGCTCGCGATGAGGCCAGCCCAGACACCAGAACTTTCAGAGGCTGCCCATGCACTTCGACCTCACCGACCTGCGCCTCTATCTGCACATCCTCGACACCGGCAACATCACCGCCGGCGCTGCCCGCAGCCATTTATCCCTGGCCGCCGCCAGCGCCAGAATCCGCGCAATGGAAGCCTCGCTCGGCATCGATTTCCTCGAACGCGGCCGTCGTGGCGTCACCCCGACGCCGGCCGGTAAAGCGTTGGCCCAGCACGCGCGCATCCTCCTGCAACAGGCCGAACGCCTGCAGCAGGATCTGGCCGACTATGCCCAAGGCGTCAAAGGTCAGGTGCGTTTGCTGTGCAACACCACGGCGATCACCGAATACCTGCCGGAAGTGCTCGCGGACTTCCTGCGCGATCATCCCAATCTCGACATCGACTTGCAGGAGTTGCCCAGCGCGCGCATCACCCATGCCTTGCGCCAAGGCGCGGCGGACCTCGGGATCGTCTCCGATGCGGTCGACACCCACGGCCTGCAGACCCGGCCTTTTCGCGACGATCCATTGGTGCTGATCCTGCCCCCTGAGCATGTTTTGGCGAGTCAGGCGTCGCTGACGTTTGGTGAAACCCTGGCGCACGACTATGTAGCGCTAGGCAATCACAGCGCGCTGGCGATTCACTTGGAGGAACAAGCGCTGCACATCGGCCAGCGCATGTCGATCCGGATCCGTGCCGATGGCTTCGAGGGCGTCATGCGCATGGTGGCGCGAGGTGCGGGGCTGGCCATCGTGCCCAAGGTGGCCATCGAGCGCTGGGCGGCGGTGCACTCGATAACGTGCCGGCCGCTGGACGAAGTCTGGGCCCATCGCACTCTGCAACTGTGCGCGCGGGACTTCGACCACCTGCCCGGTTACGCCCGGGCCTTGTTTGATGCGCTGGTGCCTTGACTCTACCGCTAGGGGCAGACTCTATCCTGTGCGCTTCATTTCAGGAGTACACACAATGAGCAAACGAATGCTCGTGATACTGGGTCACCCCTCCACCGACAGCTTTTGCGGGGCATTGAGTGAGACTTACGTTCAGGCCGCCAAGGACGCCGGGCATGAGGTGCGGCTGTTGCGTCTGGATGCGCTGGAGTTCGACCCGGTCCTGCACGAAGGCTACAACAAGGTGCAGCCACTGGAGCCCGATCTGCTGCAAGCCCAGGCCGATATCACCTGGGCCGAGCACCTGACATTCGTCTATCCGATCTGGTGGGGCGGGATTCCGGCGCTGTTGAAAGGCTTCGTCGACCGGATTTTCCTGCCGGGTTTCGCCTTCAAATACCGCGAAGGCAAAGCCTTCCCCGACAAGCTGCTCAAGGGCCGCACCGCGCATTTGCTGGTGACCATGGATACGCCGTACTGGTACTACAAATGGATCTATGGGATGCCGGGGCTGAATCAGATGCGCAAGACCACCCTGGAATTTTGCGGCATCAAGCCACTGAAGACGCTGACCTTCGGGCCAATCCTTGGCTCCAAGCCAAACCAGCGCGATGCGTGGCTGGAAAAGGCGCGCGTGACCGCCGCCGTCTAAGGTTTTCCAGCCGCCTCAACTGACGGCGCACCCGCCGCCGTCAGTGCCTCTTCGGGTTCCCTTCATGAGCCCGTCCGTCGCCTGTGTACGTCATTTACGCGCAGTTGCAATTTTCCGATGGTATTGGACATATAATCGCCGCCGATCCGGCATGACGCCTGATCGCGCTACGCTATGTTTGATCATCGAGACGGACCTTATGTATATCGGCAAAGCCGCCCAGCTGTCGGGCACCACAGTCAAAAGCATTCGCCATTACGAAGAAATCGGCCTGTTGCCCGAGCCCAAGCGTGAAGGCAAATACCGCATCTACAGCCAGCAAAGTGTCGAAGTGTTGACGTTCATCAAGTGCGCCCAGCAATTGGGCTTCAAGCTCAAAGAGCTGCAGGTGATCCTCAACAACTACCGCGGCGACGAATTCCCGTGGGACATGGCGCAACGAGCCATCGCCGAAAAAAAAGCCGAACTGGTAACCCAGATCGGCGATTTGCAGCAGTTGCACGACGGCCTCGAAGCGTTCGAAAACAACCTCAACGATGCGCGACAGGAATGTCAGTTCGAGCGCATTGCCCGTTATGGCGAAAAAAACCCGGGCACTACCCTGAACTGAAAGCCCTGCTGCGCCGCATGACCGGGCTCGCCTGTCGTCTCAGGGCAGGCGTGCCCGGTCGTTGGCGAATCAGCCCGGTACCGCCTCCCCTTCTGTGCGCAGTGCTTGAACCGGCGCATGCACCGGCACAATCGCCGCAAAGAACCACGGCGATACCAGCGTCACCAGGACAATGGTCATGACCCCGCTGGAAAACAGCGCCATCGCCACCAGTGCGCCGAGATCGACAATCGGCTTGAAGTCGGAAAACAGCAATGCCATGAAGCCTACGGAGAAGATCACCACGTTGATCACCGTCGAGCGGCCGACGCTGTGCATCGCCTGCAAAATAGCCGCGTCGATCTCAATGCCCTGCTGCACCAGCAACTTGATCCGCGACAGCAGGTGCACCGCGTAATCGACCACCCCGACCACGAGGAACGTCACCAGCGTCGTGCCGATGTTCAGCTCAATGCCGAACAGGAACATGAAGCCATAGACCGTCACCGACGTGGTCAGCAAGGTCAGCATGCCGAGCACACCGAGGCGCACCGATTTGAGCCAGTACATCATCATCAGCGTGACGACCAGCAAGGCCAGGGAAAAACTCAGCACCTGGCCTTGAGTGATTTCCTGCAACACCCCGGTCCAGATCAACGGCGTGCCCGCGTGGGTCACCTCCAGGTTGGCCGGTTTGTTGACCAGCAACCAGGCATCGAGGCGGTCGAGCATGCCCTGATAGTCGCTGGCGACCGACGAGGTCATGGTGTACAGGGTCAAGGCCTTGGAGAAATCGGCGTTGAGCACGTTGTTCAGGTCCGAACCGCCACCGTTTTCGAACAGCATCACGTGTTGCTCGATCAGCGAATTGCCCGGCACTTCAAACTGCTCGACCTGCCCGTCGTCATTGACCGACGAGACCTTCTCAACGGCATTCGGCACCCGCAGATACTCCGGGTTCATGTCGTTGAGCACCAGGTTCATGCGCTTGACGTAAGTGGCCAGCGAGTAGCCGTAACTGACGTTCGGTTGCTGTTTGATGAAGTGGTCGAGCTTGTCGATGAACTGCACCACTTCGGTGGTCAGCACGCCGCGTGGTTCTTTGCTGTCGATCGCGATCCAGCCCGGCGCCGTGCCCGCTACTTTGGCGTGGTTGATGAACTGATCGGACACGCGGATGTGGCTTTCCGGCTTGAAGTAAGCGATGCCGGAGTCTTCGATATCGACGCGGAAGGTGAACACGGTGGCCAGCGCCAACAGCGGCAGAATGACCATCAGGATCGGTTTGCGAAAGCGGATCATCCAGGCACAGAACGCCACCAGATACCGCGAGATGATCGAGTCCTGGTGCACCACTGCCTTGGCCTGCTGCGGCTGATCCTTGCCCCAGATGGAAATCCACGCCGGAATCAGCAACAGCGAAATGATCAGCGCCGCGGTCAGGCCGATCGACATGAACACACCGAAATTACGGATGCTGACAATGTTGTTGGTGGTGGAAATCATGAACGTGGCGATGGTCGTCACGGTCGTCAACACCACCGGCACCACCATCAAGCGCTGGGTTTCGCGGTTGGCCTCGCGATTGCTCTTGCCAGCGTTTTTCTGCTCGTAATATTCAGCCATCACGTGGATCGCATCCGAGCAGCAGATGGTGAACAGGAACACCGGCAGCACACTGGTCAACAGGTCAAACGGCACCCGCAACAGCGCCATCAGGCCCAAGGTCCAGATGGTGCAGAACAGAATATTGAACAGCGGCAGCAGCACGCCCAGCGGTTTGCGGAAGAAGAAGATCAGCAGCAAGGTAATCAACAGAAACACGATCGGAAACAGCACGGCCAGGTCGTGATCGATGATCTCCTGTTGCGCGGCGATGAAGATCGGCATGCCGGCAATGAAGATTTCGTCCTTGTACTCCGGGTGCTCGGCCTGATATTGCGCGACGATGCCGCGCACGATCTGATAAGCCCGCAGTTGCGCCTGAGCGTCGTCCTGCTTGGTGCCGAGCTCAGCCACCAGCATCGCGACCTTTTTGTCCTTGGACACCACCCCGTCGACCATCAACTCGTTGCCCATGATCTGCGACTCGACCAGCGCCGGGTCCATGTCATAGGCATTCAGGGTTTTGTGGATCAACAGCTCGCCGTCGTCGGTCAGGACGATGTTTTCCAGGTCGCCCATCGAGGCCATTTCGCGGATCGGGTTGATCCGCTCGGCGAGAAAGGTCAGGAACAGCTGATCATGGGAATCCCAGTTTTGACTCTGGGCATGATCACGCAAGGCCTTGGCGTTGGCGTAATCGTTCTGCGAAAAACCACCCTCGAGAATGTCCCGGGTCAACAACTGCGCACGGCTGTCGTCCGGGTGCCGGGCGACGATTTGCGCCAACTGATCCTTGTCGGCATCGTTGGCCAGAATCATCTTGCGCACCGACTGCGACATCGAAAACAGCGCGTTGAGCGTGTTTTTGTTGAACACCGTTTGCGGGTTGTTCAGCGCCACCATGACCGAGTCGAACGTGCCGGTGAATTCACCCTGCAAATCGATGATGGTCTTGCGCGCCGGGTGGCTTTCCTTGAGCAGATAAGGGTTGGTGTCGGACACCAGCGCGCCCAGCGTATAAGTGAAATACGCGGTAATCGCCACCAGCAGGAAAACAATCGCCCGCGCATAGCGCTCAACGAAATTCAGATATCTTTCCATGATCATGCGTTTCCAGGTCGTCGGGGTCGGCGCTTAGCGGGCAGACACGGCAAATTCCGGCAGGTCACCGGTTTTCAGCCCGCGCTTGATGGCGGTCTGGGTGAACAGGCGATCTTCCAGCGAGACGTTGTACTGCAACTGGTTGAAGCGCATTTCCGAACGCGTGCCGTCGATGAAGTGCTCGGTTTCGCTGAGCACAATGCTGTCGATCGAGTCGATGGTCGCGACTTTCTGCGTGCGCATCTGCTTGATCAGCACACCTTTGACGTCGAAGAAATCCTGACGCATGACCAGGAAATTCTGCTTGTCGATCCACACCTTCAGCTTGTTGTAACCGGTCTTCGCCAGCACTTCGGGGGACGCCGGTTCGCGCTCGATCACGTAGCAGTCGCGGCCCTTGATCTGTTCTTCGCCGACGAGTTTCTGCGAGTAGTCCTTGACGCGGATCTTGTCCAGATCGGCGTACGAGTACTCACTGCCCATGAACGAGCCACGCTTGTCGGTGGTGGAGATGCGGCGGGTCTGACGGCTGACTGGCAGGTACATCCACTGGCTGTCTTCCAGGCCGAGGGGTTCGTGCGGGTTTTCGATGTGGAAGGCCACGTCACGCACGTCAGTCGGCGCGGAAAAGTACATGCTGAATTTGTCGCTGTCCGGGTAATCCTTTTGCAGGTAGGTGAACTCGCGAACGCGGGTATTGCCTTTCTTGTCATGCAGGATCAGCGAAACCTGGGACATGAAGCTGTTCCCGTCATTGCGATCGCGCACCTGACGGATGATCTCATCGGCATTGCCGGCCTCGGCGGCACTGGCGCAGGCGCTGCCGAGGATCAGTGCGGCGGCTGTCAGACTTTTCAAAAACGGCAACATAACAACTTCCTTTTCGTTGGATGAATGCACCTGCGCGCGAGAGCGGCAGGCGTGATGGGTCAGAACAGATAACCGGCCGACAGCCGCACTTGATCGCGCTTGCTGTACTCGCCGAAAGTCTTCTCGGGCTTGCCGAAGAACACATCCACTTCCAGCCCGAGCTTGATGTAGTCGACCGGTTTGTAGGTGAAGATGCCTTGCAGCAAGGCGTCGTCCTGAAACGGCGGTGAGCCAGCGACCACCAGACGACTCTTGAGGCGGTCTTGCCAATGAGTGCCTTCGGCCGACAGGGTGAACAGCGGTTCGTGTTTGTCCTGCAACATGCCGTCCTGCCAGTCGAGCAGCACTTGTTCCTGCCATTGCGCGGAGATCAGCCAGTCGCGCAACAGGTAGTCGACACCCAGCAGCGACTTGACCATCGGCGTACTGTCGGCACCGTAGGCGCGGGTCGGATTGGTCACGCGCCAGTTGTCGAAATACGCCACCTCGCTGCGCACCACGATGCTGTGCCCGGCGTCGATCGCCAGCCCGGCACCGCCCATGGTGTAACGGGGAAATTGCCGCTCCAGCCGCGTGCGACCGTCATCGGCGAGGCCTTCGACGGCGTACACCGGGTCTTGCTGACGGGCGCTCAAGGCAACAAAACTGGTGTCCACCGCGCCGATCCGGCCGTTGGCGCTCAGGCCATAGGAATAGCCTTTGTCGCCGTCATAGCCGGGCTTGGAGTCGAGCAGGAAATACTGCGGGTCCGGCGTAGCAAACAGTGGCGCGGCAAATTCACTGCCCTCAACCGGCGCCCGGTTTTTCACGAAGTCAGTGATCCACAACGCCTCCAGTTCCCACTCGCCCACCGGTTGCGCAAAACGCACCATGGGCACGGCGATGCGGCTGTCTTCGAGCAGCGGCGTCAGACCATCGCGATAGTCCAGCGGGTTGATCTGATCGAGCACGCGCAATTCATCCGCGCGACCCCAGACCACCTGCTGCCAGCCCACCGTCACTTCGCCGTCACCCAACGAATGGCCGACGTAGAGGTGCCGCCAATCGGCGTCGAAACGGTACTTGTCCCGCGCCCGCTCGCTGTACGGATTGTTGCCGTCATAGCGCGCGTCATAACGCACGCGGCCCTTGGCCTTGTAGTAACCGCCCTCCCAGTTGTCTTCCAGGTTGGCCTTGAAATACACGGCTTTTTGCGTGACCTGATCGTCGCCATGCAGACGCATGGCCGTGGCCACGCCGACTTCACCGTCGGCGTAATCAGGCTTCAGATCATCGACAGTAAATTCGGCCATCGCGGTGGGCGCAGCCATGCACGCCCACACCGCACCCACGATGTGACTGTTGTGAAATCGAGGCATCGCTACATTCCCAACCCGACACCGCCATCGATCACCAGACTCTGCGCGGTCACCCCGCCAGCCTCGGGGCTGGCCAGGTAACGCACCATCGCCGCGACTTCTTCGCTCTGGATGAAACGGCGCATTGGCAGTTTCTTCTTCGCGTTGCGCACGATCTGTTCCTGGGTCAGCCCGGCAATTGCCGCTTGCGTCGCCAGTTCCCCCTGCAACATCGGCGTATCGATCCACGCTGGCAGAATCGCGTTGACGGTGATCTGCCGCGAAGCGAGATCCAGCGCCAGTGCCTTGGTCATGCCGACGATGCCGTGCTTGGACGCGCAGTACGCGGTGTTGCGCACCTTGCCGGCACGGCCGAGGATCGACGACATGTTGATGATTCGCCCTCGGTCGGGCATCAGTGCCAGACACAACGAGGTCACATAGAACGTACCGTTGAGATTGACCGAAATCACCTTGTGCCAGTTATGCAGATCCTCCGGCTCGTTCTCGTTGCAGATACCTGCACTGTTGACCAGCACATCGACGTATTCGACTTGCGAACCAAGGGTTTTGAAGAACGCCTCCATGGCCGGCAGGTCGGCAATGTTTGCTGCATGGGTTTCGACCCGCGCCTTGATCTGCTCCTGCTGCTCGTCGACCCAGCGCTGCAGTTCGGCCAGATCGAGATCCAGCAGAATCAGCCGATTGCCAGCCTCGGCGGCAAAATTCTCGGCGACTGCACGGCCGATGCCTTTCGCCGCACCGGTGATCAGAATGGTCCGGCTCATGGCATTTTCAACCCGCCGTTAACCGACAGGACCTCCCCGGTCAGGTACAAACCGCGATCGGCGAGGTACAGCACCGCTTCGGCAATTTCTTCAGGTTCCGCGTAGCGTTTGATCAGCAGGCGCGACTGGATTTCTTCTTCCTGACTGCCGATCAGCGCCGTACTCATCTCGGTCTTGACGATGCCCGGTGCGACCGCGTTGACGCGAATGTTGCGCGGCGCCAGCTCTACCGCCAAGGCACGGGTCAACGATTCGACCCCGCCCTTGGCGGCCGCATAGTTGCTCTGCCCTTTACCGGGCTTCTGCGCCGCCACCGAACTGATGTTGACGATGCAACCGCTGCGCTGGCGCAACATGCCCGGCACCACCTGCTGGCAGCACAGCATCGTGCCGATCAGGTTGGTCTGGATCACCTCGACCAGGTCGCGCGCCGACATCGTCGCGAGCAAACCATCGCGGGTGATGCCGGCGTTGTTGACCAACAGATCGATACGCTGAAAATGCTGATCGACCCGCTCGAAAAACGCCTTGATGCTGTCGCCGCTGCTGACATCGCACTGCAACGCCAGGCAATCGATCCCCGACGCCTGAACCTCATCGCGCAAGGTCATTGCCGCGACTTCATCGCGCACGTAACTGAACGCAATCTGATAACCCGCCCCGGCCAGAGCCAGGACAATCGCCCGACCGATGCCGCGACTGCCACCGGTCACCACTGCTACTTTATTCGGCATGACCGTTCCTTAGAGCGAGTTGTCGGTTTTGAACTGCGCGAGGGTGAAACCGTGAGTCGCCGCCAGTGCACGAATCTGCTGCACTTGCTCGCGGCTGATGTCGCCGTAGGAGTAGTGCTGTTTCATCCCGGACAGGCCCATCAGCACCGACTCGGCCATGCACGCGTACAACTGACCCTGCTTGAGATAGGCACGAACGTTTTTCACCAGGCCATCGCCCAGCGGCGTCTGCACGATGCCGCCGTGCATGTAGAGCACGTCGCTGCGTTGGCTGGCGAGGTTCTGGTCAACGTTCAACGGTACGGCGATGTCGCAGATCACGCTGTTTTCGGCGAAGTGCTCGGCAAAGAGAAACGGCTGCGGTGCGTTCGCCGCACAGAGCACGATGCGCGCCTGTTTCAGCACCTCAAGATCGTTGCTGACGGTGATGAAGGCATTCGCGCCCAAGCGCTCCTCGACCAGTTTCGCCACACGCAGGCCTAGATCGGCACTACTGCCATGGGCCTGCAACAGCGCATCGATGCCGTCGATTTTCTGCAGACGTCGGGCGAGGCGATCGTGTTCGGCGACACCCTTGAGAATCGCGCGGGCGGCTTCGGCGTAAATCAGTTGCGCGGTTTTTTCCAGACGACGCAGGGAACCGTCGCGGCCGCTGCCGATGAGAATCAAATGCTCGACACTGGTCGACAACAACGAGGCATAGGTCGAGGCGATGTTGCCCGCCGCACCCACCACCGCAGCGGTCTGCTCGCTCAGTTCCAGGCCTTGCTGCTTGCAGCCCTGTTCGATGGCTTCCAGGCCCATGCCGATGGTCAGGGCGTTGCCGGAAGTCAGCGCCATGTCGGGAATCTGCAGCGCCTGGCAGTTGTTGGTGACGATCGAGGTGTACATGCCCAGCCCGGCGACGCTGTAGCCATCGGCGCGGGCGTCCTTGATGCGATTGCCGACTTCTTCGCGGATGGTTTGCAGATCGCCGCTGGCGATGTACGCCGCCATGGCATCGGAATCCATGCACAGCGGGTACAGGGTGAATTCCACGGCGGTGCCGAGTTTCGAGCGAATCTGTACCGGGCCGATTGGCGCGGCACGGCGCTCGGGGGCCATGCGTTTGATGAACTCGCGTTTCTGTTCAGCGCTCAGGGTCGACAGTGAAGGATCGACGTCGCTGAGCATGTCCGAATCAATCAGATGGTTGATGAACGCGACGCGCGCCACCACGCGCACGTTCTCGTCAGACTTTGGGCGGGTTTCAGTCTCCTTGAAGCTGACCTCGCGCGCTGGCACGTCAGCGATGCTGTCGGCGCACACACCGGCCGCCAGCGGGAAGGCATCACGTCGGCGCAGCATGTCGCAGACTTTCTGCAGGGAGCCGATCAACCCGTCGATTTCTTCGAAGGTGATGCACACCGGCGGTTCCAGACGGATCACATTGGCGTTGCTGCCCGACGGCGCCACGCGCAGGGATTCGAATTGCAGCAGGTAGCCGGCAATGATGTAGCCCAACGCATCGTTGTACTGCGCCGAAGCCTGAACCAGTGAGCTGGTGCCGGTCAGATCGTGCAGTTCGAAGCCCAGCAGCAAGCCGCGCCCACGCACGTCGGCGATCACGTCCGGGTAGGCCGCTTTGAGTTCCAGCAGCGAAGCCTTGAGGTATTCGCCCTTCTTGTTCACGTCCTTGAGCATCGCGCTGTCGTTCTCGAACAGACGGCGCAAGGCCGACAGGGCGATATGGCAGGACGCATCATCTTCGGCAAAGGTCGAACTGTGGATGTAGCTGAAATCGTTTTCGTAGTGGCTGGCGCGGATCACCGTCGCGGCGATTTTCATCAGGCCACCGCCCAAGGCTTTCGACAGGCAGTAGTAATCACCCTGCAAGTTGAAATGGCTGGCGCCGAGCAAGGTGCCGGTGCGGCCGAAACCCGATTGCACTTCATCGATGATCAGCGGGCATTGCTGCTCGTTGCACAGACGCCGCAGGCCCAGATAAAACTCATTGGCGAACTCGTTGATGCCGCCCTCGCCCTGAATCGGCTCGAGCAATACCGCCGTGATCGCGCTGAACGCCTCACGGCGCACGTGCAGGGTTTCGCCGCTCCATTCCAGGCTCAGCCAGTGACGAATATGACGGGCCGGCAGCTCCTGCAATTGCTGTGGCTGTTGCGGGTCGATGAACTCGACGTTGAGGCCGAAACGGGCGAACGGTTTGCGGTATTGCTTGCCATAGGTCAACTGAACGGTGTTCACCAGTTTGCCGTGGAAGCTGCCGCGCACAGCGAGGAACACCGGCTCGACATGCAGTTGCGCCAGGTTGTGCTGACGCACCGCTTCGGCCACTTGGCGCACGGTGACGCAGGACAGATTCTGCGGCAGCAGACCGGCGGGCAAATCGAGATCGTCGATGTCCAGTTCGACGTAAGCCTTGTCGCTGGCAACCAGACTGGCGAGGGCGAAATCACGCTCGTCGAATTGCTTCTGCAGGTTTTTCTGACGACGGTATTCGGCGTGCTTGACGGCGATTTCCACCGACTCGGCGCCACTGTTGGAGAAGGTCGAGATGTAGCGTTCGCTGTTGTTCAGTTCACGATTGAACGCTTCACTGAGTTCACGCCCCAACTGCCCCGCCGCACCGCGCACCGACATCTGCGCGTTGAACGGCACATCGGCGCGCAACAGGTCGACGAGTTGATCGACAAATTGCGGATCGTTGTGGCCATACAGCGCGGCGCCGTAACCGCCGAGGAAGTCAGTGACAGTCACCTCTTCGCCCTGGCGGTCGCGGTAAAACAGTTTGCTGCCCAGCGCTCTGTGGAATTGGCATTCGAGGCCCAGGGCCTGCATCAATTCTACGAATTTCGGCCGTACGTAATCGCGGTAATCCATGACAGTTCTATCCCTTGAGTAAAAAATCAGCTGCGTTTCGTTGCGTGTCGACGATCAGTCGGCCGCGTGAAATTCGAGTTGGTAACCGGCACTGAAACCGTTGTCGTCGCGGTTGATGACCAGGCAATCGTGCAGCACGGCATCGCGTGGCCCGCCGAGCACAAACGGCAGATGCGCATCCAGCGGTTGCTCCAGGCCACTGACCGGCGGGATGCTTTGCGCCTGCAAGGCCTGCCGGGCAAAGATCAGGTCAACCAGACTCGGTGCACCACTTAGAATGCCGGTCAGCGGTGTGCTGCTGGTGATGTGCGCGGCGCCGGTTCGCGCCAGCGTGCGGGCCAGATCGGCATCCTGGTGCGGATCGCCCGTGGCGCTGCTGATCAGCAGATCCACCTGTTTGTCCGGCAGGTTCAGCGAATCCAGACGCGGATGGGCGAACAGCGCGGTCAGGCAGGTTTGCGGCCCGGCCGGCAGATCATCGGCGCGGCGCAACACCAGTGCCGCCGCACCTTCGCCGGCAATACCACCACTGCCCTGGCGATCGAAGGCGCGCAGGCTTTGCGAAGCATCGGTGCTGATTACGCCAGCCTCGGCCAGTGCGGCCAGCGCCAGCGGATCCAGTTCACTGCCGGCGCCAACCACAATCGCCGCATCGATCCGACCGCTCTGCAACGCCGCGCAGGCTTCGCGCAGCGCCGCCAGATTGCCGGCCACGCCTTGCATGTAGGCGTTACATTCGCACTCAAGCTTCAAGGCCAGACTGACCACCCCGAGCAAACCGTTGCTCAGGCTCTTGAGCACTAGAAACGGATCGAGCGCGCGCTCCTGCAACACGCGTTTGGCCAGACGCTGCATGTCGGCACCGGTCTCGGTCTGACACTCGTGCAACAGTTCGCCGTAAGACGCGAGCGATGGATGGGTGTAACCGCCCTGGCAGCAATAGAGACCAAAACGCACGCTGTCGCGGCCCGGTTCAAGCCCGGCCTCGGCCAGCGCCTGGCGCACCGCACTGACGCCCCAGATCACCGCCGGCGGGCAGTAACGCTGGAGGTTTTGCGCAATGTCCTGACGGCTACGTTGATGGTCTCGATCAGCGATGTGCCCGAACGCGATGACACGCTCGCTGTGGAACAACGACGAGTTCAGGGGCGAGATCGCGCTACGCCCTTCGCGGGCCGCCGAGCAGAAACCCTCAACGCCCCAGCCGGTGGGCAACACACAACCGCTGCCGGTGATGGCGATACGTGCAGAGGCATTGCTCATTGTCCGTGCTCCCGATATTTGCCAAGGGCCAGCGAGGTGTTGAGGCCGCCAAAACCGAAGGAATTGCTCAGTGCGTAATCCACTCGACGACTGACGGCCTGACCGGCGCAGTAATCCAGATCACACTGTTCGTCGGCGTCGTGCAGGTTCACCGTGGGTGTGACCAGATCGTTCAGGCAGGCCAATGCGGTGACGATGCATTCGGGTGCGCCGGCCGCTGCGATCAGGTGACCGAACTGTGATTTGTTGGCGCTGACAGCCAAGGCTTGATAATGCTTGTGTTCGGCGAACACACTTTTGATCGCGAGGGTTTCAGCAACGTCGTTGAGCGGTGTCGAGGTGCCGTGGGCGTTGATCAGATCGATCTGCTGCGGGCGTAGCCCGGCGTCGTCGAGCGCGGCCTGCATCGCCAGTGCCGCGCCACGTCCCTCGGGTTGCGGTGCAGTGACTTTATAAGCGTCCAGGCTGCTGCCGAAACCGAGCACTTCGGCATAGGGTGTCGCGCCACGAGCCAAGGCATGTTCGAGGCTTTCCAGCACGACGAAACCACCGCCCTCGCCGGCAATCAGACCGCTGCGATCACGATCGAACGGGCGACACAGATCCGCGCCCCAGCGCTGCTCGCCGGACGCAGCACCGAGTAGATACAACGCAGCCATGGTGTCGAGATTGAGCACCGAGTCGGCGCCCCCCGCCAGCGCTACGCTGACTTCGCCGCGACGAATCATCTGAAAGGCATTGCCAATGGCTTGCGAAGCGCCGGCACAGGCACTGCTGATGTTGATCACCGGCCCTTCACAGCCCAGGTCGTCGGCGATTACCCGCGCCAGACGATCGTTGCTCTGACGCAGCGAGCCGTCGGCATTCACTTGCCCGGCCCGCGGCATCAGGTATGACCAGCTCGGGGTGCCGCCATTCGGGGCTTCGCTCAGCAGCATGTCGGCGAGCATATGCTGCGGTGCTCCCGAGGCACACAGCACCGCCGCGCCACGCAACTGTTCTGGCTGCAAGCCGCTGTCACCGACGGCCTGCGTGGCAGCCACCCAGCCAAACCGGCTGCGCTTTTCCAGCGGCATCGTCCAGGCCGGATGGCTTTGCAGTTTTTCCGGCAACAGGCGCATGTCGACAGGCGCGGCATAACGCACCGCGAACGACGCCTCTTGCAAGTCGTCCGGCTGCCATGGCCGCACGCAATGTTCGGCGCCGAGCATTTTTTCCCAGAGGGTCTGCCATTCGAAACCGAAACCGGTGACGGCGCCCATGCCGGTGATCACAATCCGTGTCGCACTCATGCGTGCTTCTCCATGGTTTCACTGGCCAACAGCAATGCGCCCCAGTGACCGGCGCGAGTGTGGCTGACAAGCAACGTGTAGCCCGGCGTCGCCGCGACTTCACGACTGAGGTGCAAGGTCAGTGCGATCTCTGTCAGCAAACCGCTGGCGCCCAGTTCACCGGTCATGGCGCGAGTGCTGCGAATCTCGCGCGGGAAAGCTTCGAGCAACTTCATCACTTGCCCGTCAGCGCAATTGCCGACGATATGCTCGACGTCGCCAACCCGCAGTTTCTCGACGCTCAGGACCTGGTCGATGACGCGCCGCCCCACCGCCACAGACCGCTGTGGATCGGTGCTGTAACCACGGGCAAACCCGGCAATGCGCACGACGTGTGCCGCACCCGGCGGTGGTGTCGACGCCAGCAACAGCGCGGCGGCGCCCTCACCGAAAATCGCTTCGCTCGTCTGATCGGGCTCGCGCAGGTACAGGGCCGGGGTCAGGTTCGGGCTGCTGCTGACCACCAACGCGGCGTCGGCATGTCGCTCGCCAATCTGCTGGCAAGCTTCGATCAGCGCATCCAGCCCGGCGTTGTCCTGGGAACAAAATCCGCCCATCGGCCCGTGACAATTGAGCGCTTCAGCCACATACGCCATCACGCTGCTGTTGAGCAGGGTCAGCGCATGCAGGGGCGGTGTGTTGGCCAACAATTGGCTGAGTTGTTTGTGCGGCTGTTCGATGATCGCCTGCACCGCATCCCAGCAAGGACTCGGCGCATCGACTTCGGGAATGGCCGCTGTCAGGGCAATGCGTGGCGCGGGCAATTGCAGCGCCGCCAGTGCTGGCGCCAACCGTGCGGCGCAATGCAACAGGCGCAAGCCCTGCGGTTCGACGCTGCGCTGGATCTTGCGATCAAACAGGTCACTGGCCAGTCGCGGTGTCGGCAATGCAAATGCCTGACGCTGAGCATCAAATGCCAGCGGTTGCGCCGCGCAGGGCGTGCCGAGCAAGTCAGCGCATTCACTGCCCGCCACATTCAGCACCGCAGCAGCATTGAGATAGATAGCTCGGTTCATGTCATGCCCTCCCCAGAACCAGCGAGCTGTTGATGCCGCCGAAGCCGAACGAGTTGGACATCACCACGCTGATCGGCTGTCGCACCGGCTCACTCAAGAACTTCAGCGAAGGGTATTCGGCAAGCTCGGGGTCGTAATTCAGGGTGGGCAACAGCACACCGTCACGCAGGCTCATCAGCGACAGCACCGCTTCGATCGCGCCACTGCCTGCCAGTGAATGACCGATGGCGGACTTGTTGGCGGTGAAGGTCATGAAGTCCTGGCAGCCGCCAAACAACCGCTGCAAGGCCAGCGCTTCACAACTGTCATTGGCCTGGGTGGAGGTGCCGTGGGTGTTGACGTGTTGCACGGCACTGCGCAGCAGCCCGGCGTCTTCGATTGCGGCTTCCATGCATTCCTCGTATTTGCTGCCATCGCGGCTGCTGGAGGTCATTTTCTGCGCCTCGCAGACATTCGCATAACCGAGCACCTGGCCCAGTGGCGCAGCCTTGCGTCGTTTGGCGTGTTCCGCGGATTCGAGAACGACCATCGCCGAGCCCTCGCTGAGGACAAAACCGCTACGGTCGGGCATGAACGGGCGGCTTTGTTCGCTCGCCGGCAAGTCGGCCTGACAGAGCGCGCCGAGGCTGTTGAACATGTAGTAGGGCAATTCGTTGGCCATCAACTCGACGGCACCACAAATGGCCAAATCGATCTCACCGCGCTCGATGGCCCGGTAAGCACTGCCGATGGCCATGGTGCCGGCGGCACAGGCATCGGAATGGGTCGAGATGTGATCGCGGATGCCGAGCCGATCAGCCAGATGCTGCGTCTGTTGATCGACCCGCCGGATGAAGGTCGCACTGGACGCTGCCGGACTGTCCAGCAGACGGTCGAGGTCGACCCGTCCGGCCTCATCCATGCAACGGCTGAGCCGCTGCAGATCGTGGCTGTCGGCACAGTACTTGTTGGCGCCCAGAAACAGACCGCTGCGACTGTGGGCAAAGTCTGCCGGCGTCAGGCCGGCGTGCTCCAGCGCCTGCCGGGCGACGTACTCGACCAGCACACTTTGCCGTGGGTGCAGCGCCGCGTTGCCGCCGAAACCGGCCGCGATGCGCTGCCACTGCGTATCGTCGATAAATCCGGCGGCGCTGTTGTTGAATCCCAGCGCCTTGAACCGAGGATGTTCGCGGACACAGGATTGCTTCCGGCAAATCCGCTCGAACAACGTGGCAGCGTCCAGCGCCATCGGCGCCACCAGACCGAACCCGCTCACATAGACTTCTCGTGCCCGCATGAGAACTCCTACACCGCTTCTTTGGCGTGAGTGGTAACAAACTGCTCAACCAATTGACGGGACACTTCATCGCCATCCGCCGGCACCAGACGCGCACTGCACGCGCCGCAGACCACTTGTTGGCGCTCGTTCAGAACCGCCTGGTGAGCGTTGCAATCCGGGCAGGTCGCCGGCAGGTAGTTGAAAAGATTGCGGCACTGGTTGGCCCAGTTGCGCACGGTGGTCGCGGCGAACACTTGAGCCGGTTGCATGCCCGCCTTCAGTTGATCCGGGGTGTAGGCGCTCAGGCTTTGCTCAAGCAGGGCTTTGCCGCTTTCGGTAATGCGACCGCTGGCGAGAAACTCGCTGGCATCACCGCAAACCGCCACCGCATGATCCAGCACGCTGGTTTTCGGCAGTGTGCAGCCATATTGACGGCCCAGCTGGAAGCTCAGGTCGACGATGTCCAGGGAATCGGCACCGAGGTCTTCGACAATGCTGCTGTTTTCTTCGATGTCATTCGCATCCATCACCAACAGCTGTGCGAGGATTTCGCGAGTGCTGGCAACGACATGTTCCAAGTCCAATGGATTATTCATTTCTATCTCCCTATATGTCGTGACTACTTCATGAATTCGACTTATGAAAAGTAACTTTTCCCACAGCAACTTCTCACGCGGCGGAAATCTAAACTCTGCCCTTAAGGGGAGAGTCAACGAACTATTCAAGGTTTTTTTACAACTCGAAAAAAGTCTGCAAAACCCTACTGACACCGCACCTCCTTGGTGCGATGAACGACTTATTTACTTAACAAAGACGGGGTAAGGTGGGGCGCCCGCGGTATCAGGCAGGCCGACTATCGAAAGCAACTAAGGACGCAACGGAACAGACGTACTAAAAGTAAAAACCAGACAAGTAAAATAGTTATAACTTCATAACCTTTGTTTTAGATCAGTACTGCCGTTAATTGATTTTGCTGGAAGGTTTACGTCTCCATCCGTAGACGCTGGCAGCGTTTCTGGATATCTGCATGTCGAGCACAGACATCTGGGCAAAAGCACGGCGCTATAGGGTGCAGCTTCCGTTTGATCGCCTTGTCTGGAGCCGACACATGACTGCCCCTATCACCGTTCTACGCGACACCCATCCGCTGCCGGTACTCGACGCCTGCAAATGGGAAAAACTCGAAGGCGACCCGCACACCGTCAACCTCAACGCCTACACCAGCGAAGACGGCAGCAAGATCATGGGCACATGGATCTGCACACCGGGCAAGTGGCGCGTCGATTATGTGAAGTGGGAGTACTGCCATTTCCAGGAAGGCTACTGCGTGATCACCCCGGACGGCATGGAGCCGATTCACCTGCGTGCCGGCGACATCTTCGTGGTTGAGCCGGGCATGAAAGGCACGTGGGAAGTGGTTGAGACCGTGCGCAAATATTTCGTGTTTGCCTGATGCAAAAAAGCCGGGAGATCACCCGACGTGATGTCCCGGCAAACAATGTCTGTTACACAAAAGTCCCCTGTGGCAGCTAGCCTGTTCGCGAAAGCGGACGGTCAGTCACCTCCGCGTTGAAGCGACCGCCGTCATCGCGAGCAGGCTCGCTCCCACAGTTTGTTCAGCGCTGTCCGTCTATTGCAGGCTTGCGATAGCTGTTGATGATCGCCGAGAAGTCTTTCCCGCCATCCCCACGCTGACTCATCGCTTGATACAACTGCTGCGCCACTGCGCCCAGAACCACCGGCTGATGCGCCTGACGCGCCGCTTCGGTCGCCAGCCCCAAATCCTTGAGCATCAGTTCCGCACCGAATCCACCGGTATATCCACGCGAGGCCGGCGCGGTTTCAACAATTCCCGGCCACGGGTTGTACATCTCCGAACTCCAGCAACGCCCGGTCGAACTGTTGATGATCCCGGCCAGCACCGAGGTGTCGATGCCCAGCGCATCGCCCAGCGCCATCGCCTCGCTGACGCCGACCATCGAAATCGCCAGCAGCAGGTTGTTGCAGATCTTGGCGATCTGCCCGGTGCCAACTTCACCGCAATGCACGATGTTGCGGCCCATCTGTGCCAGCACCGGTTGCAGCGTGGCGAACAGTTCTGGCGTGGCGCCAACCATGAAGGTCAACGTGCCGGCGGTCGCACCGCCGGTGCCACCGGACACTGGCGCGTCGGCCATGGCCACACCCTGTTTTGCCGCAGCGGCCGCTACGTCACGGGCAGTCTGCGGATCGATGGTGCTGCAATCCACCGCTGGCACACCTTGGCGAATGCCAGCCAGCACACCGTCATCACCGAGCCAGACACTGCGCACATGCACCGCCGCCGGTAGCATGGTGATGACCAGTTCAGCGTCCTCAGCGGCTTCGCGGGCCGAGGCACGAATGCTGCCGCCCAGTTGCTCCAGTTCCGCCAGCACGGTTTTGTTCAGGTCGACCAGACTCAGCGAGTGGCCGGCCTTGATCAGGTTACGCGCCATCGGTGCGCCCATGTTGCCAAGACCGATAAATGCGATTTTCATGGTCGATTCCTCAGCGCAGGTTGATGGTGGTGTTCACGCCGTCGTTGACGCTGTCGTCATCGAACCAGCGCGCGGTGACCGTTTTGGTCTGCGTGTAGAACTGCACCACTTGCTTGCCGTACGGGCCGAGGTCGCCGAGTTTCGAACCGCGCGAACCGGTGAAACTGAAGAACGGTACCGGCACTGGAATCGGGATGTTGATGCCGACCTGGCCGACGTCGATTTCAGTCTGGAATTTACGCGCCGCCGCACCGCTCTGGGTGAACAGGCCCGTGCCGTTGCCGAACGGGTTGGCGTTGACCAGCGCAATCGCCTGATCAAGGGTGTCGACTTCCAGCACCACCAGCACCGGGCCGAAGATTTCCTGGGTGTAGATCTGCATGTCGGTGGTCACGCCCGAGAACAGGGTCGGGCCGACAAAGTTGCCTTGCTCGTAACCCGGCACCTTGATGTCGCGACCGTCCAGTTCCAGCTTGGCGCCTTCCTTGATACCGCTTTCGATCAGATCGAGAATTCGTGCTTTGGCTTTCTTCGAGATCACCGGGCCGACATCGGTGCCCGGCTCATTGCCGGCGTTGACGGTGAGTTTCTGCGCCAGCGCTTTCAGATCCGGCAGCCATTGCTTCGCCGCGCCGACCAGCACTACCACGGAGGTGGCCATGCAACGTTGCCCGGCCGCACCGAAACCGGCGCCGACCAAGGCATTCAGCGCTTGCTCGCGGTTGGCATCGGCCAGCACCACGGCGTGGTTCTTCGCGCCCATCATCGATTGCACGCGCTTGCCGTGCTTGCCCGCCAGGTCGTAAACGTGAGTGCCGACAGCGGTCGAACCGACGAAGGACACGGCTTTGATGTCTTTGTGCGTGCACAGGCCATCGACCACGTCTTTACCGCCGTGGACCACGTTCAACACACCGGACGGAACGCCGGCCTCGATTGCCAACTCGACCAGCAACATGGTCGACAGCGGATCCTGTTCCGAAGGCTTCAAGACGAAGGTGTTGCCGCAGGCGATGGCCATCGGGAACATCCACAGCGGAATCATCGCCGGGAAGTTGAACGGCGTGATGCCAGCGCACACGCCGATCGGCTGACGCAGCGTGTAAGTATCAACACCGCCGGCGACGTTCTCGGCGAACTCGCCCATTTGCAGGCTGCCGATGGAGCAGGCGTGCTCGACCACTTCCAGGCCACGGAAAATATCGCCCTCGGCGTCGGCAATGGTTTTGCCTTGCTCGGCGCTCAGGACGACAGCGATGCGTTTGGAGTGTTCGCGAATCAGCGCTTGCAGCTTGAGCATGATGCGCATGCGCGCGCCGATCGGGGTCAGTTTCCAGGTCTGGAAGGCGCGCTGAGCGGCGCTTACGGCGGCATCGACTTCAGCTGCGGTGGCAAACGGCACTTTGGCCAGCACTTGCTGGGTCGCCGGGTTGACGATGTCGTGCCATTCGGTGGTCTGCGACTCGACCCATTCGCCATTGATCAGCAGTTTGACCTTCTGGACGGTGGTTTCGTTGGGCGTAAGCGATGCGTTCATGCTGGTCTCCGAAACTTGTTTTTATCGTAGGAGCCAAGGCGAAAGGTTCGCCTTGAGATGAGGCGTGTGTCACGAATTGGTTGTCGGACTGTTTTTGGAGTATAGATGTGCAAACTTCTAATAAGAACGCACATATAAGCCCGTCCATCATGCAAAAAAACATCACCTCTCTAGGCTCGCTGAACTGGGACGACCTCAAGTTTTTCCTCGAAGTCGCCCGCACCCGCAAGGCCAGCACTGCTGCCAAACGGCTGGCTGTCGACTACACCACGGTGTCGCGGCGGATCAGTTCGTTGGAGGCGGCATTGGGGACTTTGCTGTTCGAGAAGTCGCGGACCAGCGGCTTCGTCCTGACCACCGAAGGTCAGCGTTTGCTCGGTTATGCCGAGTCGATTGAGAGCACATTGCACATGGCTTGCGAGCAGGTGTCAGGCTCCGGCGTGGCGTTGTCCGGGCATGTGCGCATGGGTTGCACGGAAGGCTTCGGCAGTTTTTTCATCACGCCGCAGCTGAGCCATTTCGTCGACGCCTACCCGGCCATCTCGGTGGACATCCTGCCGCTGCCACACTTCATCAGCCTGTCCAAGCGCGAGGCCGACATCGTCATTGCGCTGGAACGCCCGGAGCATGGGCCGTACGTGTGCTGCAAACTCTGCGACTACCGCTTGCAGCTCTACGCGACCCAGGACTATCTGGACCAACACCCACCGATCCGCCGCCCGGCAGACTTGAGCAAGCATCAATTCATCAGTTATGTGGATGATCTGGCGTTCAGCTCGGAGCTGCTGTACCTGGCGAACGTGTTGCCCGGCGCCAGCGCCAACTTGCGCAGCACCAGCGTGATCGCGCAGTTCGTTGCAGCGCAGCAAGGGCGCTCGCTGGCGATTCTGCCGTGCTTCCTCGCCGCACAGGACCCGCGCCTGCTGCCGGTGTTACCGGAGGAAATCGATATTACCCGGCAGTTCTGGATGTACTGCCGGGAGGATCTGCGCAAATTGAAGCGGATCACCTTGTTGTGGGATTACATCCGTGAGGTGACTGAGCGTAATCAGGATCTGTTGATGGGCAAGACCCGCGACATGCAATTCGCCGACTAATCGGCGCTGACCACAATCGCGACACGGCGGTTTTCCGTGCGACCGGCCGTCGTATCGTTGGACGCCACCGGCTCTTTGCTGCCCAGGCCCTGCAGCTGGATGTTCTCTTGCTTCATGCCGACTGTGCCCAGCACGTTGGCGACACTTTTCGCACGACGCAGCGATAGTTGCTGATTGTAGGTTTCCTTGCCCGATGCGTCGGTATGACCATCGACCCGCACGCGCTCGATGCCAACAGCCAGCAGGGCCTTGCCGATGCGTTCGACGATCTCGGTGCTTTGCGGGTTCAGGCTTTCCACGTCGCTACCGAACAGTACTTTGCCAGACAGGCCAAACTCCCAACCCTCGTCGGTCAGTTCAAAACCCTGTTGTTTGAGTACCGCGACTTGCGCCGGGGTCAGGCCTTTTTGCGGTGCGGTCTGGCAACCGGTCAGAGCCAGTACGGCCATCAACAGCGCCGCGTAAAAAGATCGAATGGACAGTGTGAACACGACAGTCAGCTCCTGGTTTGAACGGAATCGACCGGGTGTTCCGCCCCGGCCGTGAATTGGGCGCCGCGCGACAGACGCTTGGCTTGATACATCGCCGCATCGGCGGCGTCGAGCAAGGCCCCGGGCGCGGCACCATGATCAGGGAAAACCGCAATGCCAATACTGAGCGAGGTCACCACACTGGTGTCGCCCGGCAGCGCGATGGGCATGTCCATGCTGGCGAGGATCTTGTCGGCAATGGTCTCGGCATCTTCGACCTTGTGCAGCGGCGTGAGCAGAACGGCGAACTCGTCACCGCCCAGCCGCGCCACCAGATCCTCTTCACGCAACTGCGCACGAACGCGATTGGCCACCGCCACCAGCACCGCATCACCCGCAGCGTGGCCGAAGTTGTCGTTGATGCCTTTGAAGCGGTCGCTGTCGAGAAACAACACGGCAACGCGCTCATCGTGTTTGCCGGCATTACGCAACGCGCGGATCAAGCGTCCTTCGAAAAAAGCACGATTCGGCAGACCGGTAAGGCTGTCGTGGCTGGCCTGGTGAGCGAGGGTTTCGTTTTCGTTCTGTAGATGGGTTTGCCAGGACTCCAGCTCATCGAGCAAGGCGTTGAAGTCATTGCCGAGATTGTCGAGTTCGGCGATCTGTGCCGGCGGCACGCGGCGGTCCAGCGCTCGTTCGCTGCGTGCGGCGTGAGCCACATTGGCCAGACTGCGCAGAGGACCGGTGATCGCGCGTAACTGGCGGCGCGCCAGATGAAGCGCAACCCAGGCGCTGATCGCGGTACAGAGGATGATCCCCGCCAGACCGCTGAGCAGAAAGCGCATCAGGCTGCCACCATGTCCGGTGAGCAGTACACGACCGATTTCACGGTCCTGATGCTCAATCGGCAGGCTGATGGGTTTTTCCAGGATGGCGCGGGTGATCTGCATTTCCAGCTCAGAGAACAAACCGTTTTCCGGACGTTGCCAATGCGCGAGCAGTTGTCCCTGACTGTCCAGCACCTGGGCTTCAGCGACCTCTTCGGTGGAAGCAATCAGCGCCAGCGATTCGTTGGCGGCGGTCTTGTCGTTGAACACCACCGCGGCTTCCACGGTGTAGCTGATCGAACGGGCGATCAAGTGCAGGTTGTGATCGGCGTACACCCGTAAAGCCAGTACGCCGAGCAACGTCAGCGAAACGCTGGCCATCGCCACGCCCACCAGCGCGACCGTCAAATGCCCTCGGCCAATGACCGAGCCCAGCGTTGGGCGGCTATTCGATCTGAACAGGTTCATGGCGCCGCCGGTTTACGACGCGACAATTGCAGCACGCTGGGGTGAATGCGCACGCCACTGCGGGCAACGGAGTCGAGATTGACCTCGAAGGACACCTGATCATCGCCAACGCGCAGACAGAACAGGCTGCCGACGGTGCATTGATCGCCACCTTCGCTGATGCTCAGCACCGGGTGACCGATCAGCGAAGCGAACAAGCGAGTGCGTTCATCCGCGGTGAGTTTGCCGATGTACACCGCATCGCATTCGCTGACGATCGCCGGGTTGTCGGCCAGCAGGCGACGTACGGTGACAGGCCGGCCGGTGGCTTGCGTGGTGCCTTTGACCAGATCGTCGGTGTATTCGGTCGGACCAACGATGCACAGGCGCAATTGCGCCGGTTCCACCGGCCAGCGCGCGTAACTGAGAATGCCAAGAACAACCTGCGTGACAGATTTGGCCCGTTGCTCGGCCATGCCCGTCGGCGCCTGCGGCTGCGCGACAGCCGCGCCCGTCAACATCCAGAGCAGAGCAACAAGCAACGCGTGCTTGCAGACAACTACGCGCCCTGTCGCCCAGACAGACACCTTCATGCAGGGATTCTCTTGGATCGTAGCGAAATGATGCCGCAACGATAGCACAGCGCTGAAACGCCAGCGAGACAGCGACCTCTGACCGGTCGGTCAGTAAACGCCGTCAATCGTCGGGATTTTCACCTCACAGGCACGGTCCCCTCTTCCAGTTCCAGCATCAACCCGCTCAGGCGCTTGACCTTGCGCTGCACCGCTTCTTCAAACACGCCCGCTCGGGATTCGATCAAGGTGAACCAATGCTTGGCCCGGGTGATACCGGTGTAGATCAATTCTTTGGTCAGCACCGGATTCAAGGCATCGGGCAGAATCAGCGCCGTATGGGCAAACTCCGAGCCTTGGGATTTGTGCACCGTCATCGCGTAGACGGTTTCGACGTCATTGAGCCGGCTCGGCAATACGAAGCGCACGCCGCCCTGACCATCGTTACGCGGGAACGCCACGCGCAACACCGGTTTGCCGGCGTCGGGTCCTTCGCGCTCGGGCAGTTTGAGGGCGATGCCGATGTCGCCGTTCATCAAGCCCAGACCATAATCATTGCGAGTCATCAGCACTGGCCGTCCTTCGTACCATTGCTGATCGTTTTCGATCAGACGTGCTTTGAGCAGCGCGGCGGTGATCCGTTGATTCAGACCTTCGACGCCCCACGGCCCTTTGCGCACGGCACACAGCAACTGGAAGGTGTCGAACGCCTGCAAGACTTCGCGGGCCCAAATGACCCAGTCCGGATGTTCGAGTGGCCGACCCAAGGGTGGACGCTGATCACGCAGCACGCTCAGATAATGGCGATAGCCTTGTGGGCCGTCGCCATGTCCCTCAAGCAACAGGCGCTCGAGCTTGTGATCGTGTTCGCCCTTGAGCGGCAGCGAATACACATCGTCATAGTGCCCAGCCGTGAGCAACTGGCGCGCTTCATCCGGCAACTGTTGGTTGACCCGACGCGCGAGCTGACCAATCCCACTGCCCTCACCGAAGCGCCGGGAGTGGCGCAGCATCACCACTTGCTGGGCCAGCGGGTGGGTGCCATCGACATCTTCATGCAAGCCACTGTCCTGCAGCGACTCACCGCTGACCGACTCCAGCCACTGTCGGGTCTGCGGGTTGTACCAGCCACTCTCGGCGTCTCGGCACAAATCCCCCAGCACCGCGCCGGCCTCCACAGAGGCCAATTGATCCTTGTCGCCCAGCAAGACCAGCCGTGCATGGGGAGGCAAGGCATCGAGCAGATTGGCCATCATTTCCAGGTCGATCATCGAGGCTTCGTCGACCACCAGCACATCCAGGGGCAGGCGGTTGCCGGCATGGTGACGGAAGTGCCGGGTGCCAGGACGACTGCCCAGCAGACGGTGCACGGTGGTGACGTCGCAAGGAATCTTCGCCCGCACCTCTTCGCTGACTTCGAGCGACTGCACTTGCTGACTGATGGACTCGGTCAACCGCGCCGCAGCCTTGCCCGTCGGTGCCGCCAGGCGAATCCGCAGCGGTTGGTCTGCGGCGACTGCGGGCGCTTGAAGCAAGGCCAGCAAACGCACCACGGTGGTGGTTTTGCCGGTGCCCGGACCGCCGGTGACGATGCTGAAGGCACCACGAGTAGCAAGGGCGCAGGCGAGTTTCTGCCAGTCGATCACTTCACCCGTTTTCGCTGATCCGAACAGCTCGTTCAAGCGCTGCGGCAGATCGTCCGGCGTCGGCTCCACTTGCTGCAGACGCTGACGCAACGCGGTATCGATGCGCCGTTCGTAAGCCCAGTAGCGTCGCAGATACAGGCGTTTTCCCGAGATTACCAACGGACGTTGTTGTGCTGAATCGCTGCTATCCGCGGCCAGTGCGACCAGAGAGCTGCCCGCTAGAACCTTGCACCAGTGAGCACCATCGAGCGCCTCGAGCAATTGCGAAGGCAGCAACAAGACACCACCTTGCACGTCTCCTTCGGGGGGTAGCGACAGCGCGAAGTCGGGCGCTTTCAGGGTTTCATAAAGATCAAGACAGACATGACCGTGGCCAAGTTGATGACTGGTCAGAGCAGCAGCGAGCAGCACCAGCGGATCCGTATCGCGATCAAGTTCGTGAAGGAACGCGACGAATGCTTTGTCCAGCGCACGCAGCCAGCCGCGCTCGACCCACCGGGTCAACAAGATCAACAGGTCATCGGCACTGGTAAGGGGCGATAACTTCGACAGACTGTCAGCAGCCAGCGGTGTAGGGAGCAGATCGGCAAAGGTGCGGCTCATAGCAGGACTCCCTGTTCCCAGGCGGGTTCGGTCTTGGGTTCGGGTTTGCCTTGGAACATCCGGTCGAGGCGCTCGATAAGCTCACGGGGCGGACGTACAAAATAGACACCGCGACTGTCGGCGCGAGTACCGCGCAGAAACAGATACAACGCCCCGCCGACATGCCGGTCGTAATCGTAATCAGGCAGCCGGGCCTTGAGTTGGCGGTGCAACGCCAGCAGGTACAACACGTATTGCAGGTCATAACGGTTGTCGAGGATCGACAGTTCCATGGCCTGCTCGGTGTAGGCCAGATCATCCACGCCGAGCCAGTTGGATTTGTAGTCGGCCACGTAGTAACGGCCATTGTGTTCAAAGGTCAGGTCGATAAAGCCTTTGAACATGCCGTTGAGTTGCACCGGTTCTGCCGCCACGCGGGCCACGCCGCTGTGAGTGTGCTGACGCACCAGTTCGTCGAGTTTGAGGACATCGACTTTATGGCTGGCGAACCAGAACTCCATCTCGACCCGATATTGCTTCAGTTGTTCTAGAACAACAGGCGGCTGACCACCTGCAACTGGCAGTGGCGACTTGAGCAGATGCTGCAGCCAGTCACTCAGGGTGGTGATCCAGCCTTCCCAGCCACGCAAGTTACAGCGACGGGCAATCGCATCTTCCAGCGCCTCGCGGGTAACCGCAAAGCCGTCATCACCGGCCCACTCCAGCAAACCGTGAAGAAACGTTCCTGGATTTGGGCCACGAGGAAAGCGGTGGATATCGGCGCCGCCGGCAATGATTTCTCGCGGGGCGTCGGGGTCCAGGCGTTCGTCATCAAACAGCTTTTGCGCTTGCGGGCTGTCCGGCGCTTCATCGCTGCCGACACTCAATACGTCGCTGATGCGCAATGCGCTGTAGGAAGCGATCCACCAGTTTTCACTGGCCTTGCGCTTGGGCAACAGCGTGGCACTCAGCACGGCGTCATTGCGTGGCGGCTGGTAATGCTCGTCGGTGGGTTGTGGCATTTCATCGATGTGGATGGACGGGCAGTCTTGTTGCAGGTCTTGCAGCCAGCGTTTCAGTTCGCTGGACTCGCCCAGCGATGTGCCACCGCCGAGCAGATAACCCAGTGCCGAAAGGTGCAGCACCGAACTGTTGTTATTGCCTCGCTTGAGGTCCGTCACGCCCAACCAGCAGGCGTGCTGCGCGCGGGTGAGGGCAACGTAGAGCAAGCGCAGGTCTTCGGCCAGGCGTTCGTCGTCCGCTTGCGCAATCAGCTCAGCGGTTGGTTTCAGACTCACCTGGGCCTTGCCCTCGGCATCGTGGTAATGCAGTGGCAAGCGACTGCCATCTACCGGTTTCGCCGAGCAAATGAACGGCAGGAACACCAAGGGATATTCCAGGCCTTTGGACTTGTGGATGGTCACGACTTTGACCAGTTGCTCGTCACTTTCCAGGCGCAGAATCTGCTCTTCGCCAGCCTGACCGGACACAGCCAGCAGTTCAGCCAGATGACGAATCAGCGCTTGTTCACCGTCCAGCTCCGCAGCCGCTTGCTGCATCAATTCCGACAGGTGCAAAAGGTTGGTCAGTACCCGCTCGCCATCCGTGCGTGTCATCAAGGTTTGCGGCAGATGGAAGTCATGCAGCAGGCGGCGCAACATCGGCAGTACACCTTGTTTGCGCCATAGCTCGCGATAGCCACGGAACTGCATGACCCGGGTTTCCCATACCAGTTCGTCCTGGTTCAGACGTTCCAGCTCTGCCAGTGGCAGGTTCAGGGTGATACAGGCCAGCGCGGCTTTCAGGGAACGTTCGACATCCGGTTCGGCACAGGCCTTGAGCCAGGACAACAGGTCGTGAGCCTCTTGCGCCGCGAACACCGAATCCTTGTCCGACAGATAAACACTGCGCACGCCGCGGGCGGCGAGTTCACTGCGGACGGCCTGGGCTTCTTTGCCGTCGCGCACGAGAATCGCAATGTCGGACGGCCTCAGACCTCTGAAGTCTTTGCCATCCTGCACGAACCCCGCGTTAGCGCTTTGCCCGCCATTGAGCAGCGCGGTGATTTCGCTGGCGCACGCGGCTGCCAATTGCTGGCGATAGACAACGCCGGACAGTGGCTGATCGCTGGACAAGTGCCAGACATTCAGCGCCGCGACTTCCTGACCGGCAACCTGCAGCCGTTCGTTGCGGCCCTGAGATTCCACGGGCAGGAACGGCACCGGGTTCTCGCCGTTTTTCTCGCGGAACAAAAACGCGCCGCGTCCCTGCTCTCGGGACTCGGCACGTGCGAATACATGATTGACCGCGTTGACCATGCCGTGGCTGGAACGGAAGTTGGTGCCCAGCGTATGCAGCCGACCAGTAGTGGCCTGACGTGCGCGCAGGTAGGTGTAGATGTCTGCACCGCGAAAAGCGTAGATCGCCTGCTTCGGATCACCGATCAGAAACAGCCCGGTGTCAGGACTGTTTTCCTCAATGCGATAGATGCTTTCAAAGATTCGGTACTGCACCGGGTCAGTGTCCTGAAACTCGTCGATCAGCGCGACCGGGAACTGTTCGCGAATCAACGTCGCAAGACGCTCGCCCCCGTCGGATTGCAAAGCTGCATCAAGGCGCAACAACATGTCGTCGAAGCCCATCTCGGCGCGACGCCGCTTCTCTTCTTCAAAGCGTGCGCCTACCCATTTGGCGGCATGTTGCAGTACAGCGGCATCGGGGGTCGGCAATGCATCGAGGCTCGATTTGAGTTTCGGCATGGCGTCCAGGCCCGGGTGGCTCGGGGCCTGACCTTTCCACGCTTCGGCCATGCCGTCGGGGGTCAGTCGGGTGAAACCGGTGCCGATATCCAGTTGCTCCAGGGACTCGTCTTCGGCCCATGCCTTGAGCTTTTCAAACCAGGGTTCGAAGTACCGCGCCTGCATTTTGCGCCCGTCGACGGATTTGCTCGCAACACCTTGATGGCAGATGGCGAGCAATTCGTCTGCCCACTGACGCCATGGCATTTTCAGTTCGATCAGCGCTGCACGGCGTTCTTGCAGGCATTCATCGATCAGCTCTGCGGGAGCCTTTCCTTCGTCGCTGTCACGCTCACTGGCGAACAGCCCGCGCACGCGAGGCAACAAGGCCGCCGGCCCGCCCCAGTTGCTGCGAACCCAATTCAACGCATCGTCCTGCATCGGGTAACAGAACAGCCGCCAGTAATCGCGCAACACTTCGCCGAGCAAGTCGCTGTGATCGGTTTCCAGGGATTGAGTGAACAAGCTGCCGCTGTCGAACGCGTGCTCACGCAGCATGCGCTGACACCAACTGTGGATGGTCGAAACGGCGGCCTCATCCATCCATTGCGCAGCGACATCGAGGCGGTTGGCACAACCGGGCCACTGTTGGGCGTCGAACTGATCACGTAATTCGGCGATCAGTCCATCGGGTGCAGGCGTTTCGTCGCGAAAAAATCGAGCGGCTTCAGCCAGGCGCGTGCGTATGCGCTCACGCAGTTCCTTGGTCGCGGCATCGGTGAAGGTCACCACGAGAATCTGCGGCGGCAACAATTCGCGGCCGAACCCGCTCGACTCGTCACCATGCCCCAAAATAAGCCGCAGGTAGAGCGCAGAAATCGTGAAGGTTTTACCGGTACCGGCACTGGCTTCGATCAACTGGCTGCCCTGTAACGGAAAGGCCAGGGCAAGGGGTGTCTTGGTACTCATGTTCGAGCCCCTTCAGTGGACAGTGAACGCCACGGTGCTTCAAGCAGGGGGCGATACAACGCGTCGCACCAGCCGGAGAAGGTTTCGTCCTCAAGCAATGCATCGAAGTCGGAATATTGCCGGGACAACGCAGGGCTCTCGCGGCGCTCACCTTCGCTGGTCTGCCCGTCACCTTCATAGGCTTTACGCGCTGCCGCTTCGGCCTTCAGCGGGTCAGTCTGGGAAAGCCACGAAAAAGCGGTTTTTACTGCGATCGGCAGTGGCTGTCGCATGCCTGCCTGCCAGGCGAGGAGCAAATCGCCAAGGAAACCTATCGCTCGTTCTCGCGCCATGGGTTCAAGCAACAACGTGTCGTCGCTGGCTACCAACGCAGTGCTCAAGGAAAGCCCGCTGGCGCAGGCCACCAGATGATTGACCCACGGTTTGGTCAGGCGATGCCATTTGCGGCTTTTGATCGAGCCAATGCTGTTGGGAATAGTGGTGACCGACAACAGCCCCCCATCGGCACGCTGATGCAAACCCGCAAGCCATCCTTCCAGACGCAAACCCTGCAATTCAAGGTTGACCGGCATCGCGCTGCTCAAAGGGACGGGCCAAAGCGTCAGCAGTTGTTGATAACGCTGTAGCAAATCCGGCAAAGGTTCGATCAGCTCACGTTGCAGGCACTCGCCGAACCCGGCCATTGGTAGCAGACCGCTATTCTGCAGACGTCGGGCTTGGGCAGTCAGCGCCTGATCGACATTGTCCGGCTGCCTGAGTGCGGCTTCGAGCAGACTGTCGCTGAGTGTGTAGCGCTGCAATGCGTCCAGTACGAAGGGTTCCTCATCGGCTAGCGGTGCTTCGGCGGCCTCGAAATACACTTTGAGGCGTTGGGTGAAAAAATGCCGAACCGGGTTGCGCAAAAAGTCCTGCAACAACGCGAGGCTCAACGGTTCCTCTTGCACATAAGGGCTGAGTAACTGTGCTTCGTTTTGAGATTCACGCTGTTGATGCAGAACCTGCCATTCACTGGCATAGCTGAAGAGTTGGTCGCCTTCATGAAAATAGCGCGCACTGAACGGCTGCAGCGGATGTTCTTGCGTCATGGCACCCAGTAGATCGCAATTTTCGTCAAGTAATCGCCAACCGCTGGCGAGGTGATCGCGCAACTGGCCGATCAGTACTGAGGCCGGTCGCTCACTGTTGTCGCGGATGCTGCGGCCGACCCAACTGATGTACAGCTGGTTGCGTGCTGACAAAAGCGCTTCAAGCAAAAGATAGCGGTCGTCTTCACGCCGCGAACGATCGCCCGGACGGTAATCGCTGCCCATGAGATCGAAATCCAGCGGCGGCTGCGCACGGGGATAGTCGCCGTCATTCATCCCCAGCAGGCAGACCAGTTTGAATGGAATGGCGCGCATGGGCATCAGCGTACAAAAGTTCACGGCACCGGCCAGGAAGCGCTGAGACAGACGCCCCTGATCAAGGCCGGCGAGCCAGGCTTCGCGAACGACTGTCAGTGGTAACTCATCCGTCAGACCTACAGCCTCACATGTTTCCAGCCAGGTTTCGCGAAGCTCTTCCAGCTGGGTCAACAAGTAGTCGTCATGCTCGTTGCTGGCTTTGAAGAACAGTTGCATCAGCGCTTGCAATCGATAGCCCCACTCCTTGGGCTGAGCGGGCTGGGTGAGCTGCTGATGGGCAAGTTCCAAGGCATCGAGCAGGGCCACCAACGGCCCGATCAGTGCGGCGTCGAGTCCACCAATTTCATCATAAGGTTCAATCCCTTCACACGCATTGGCGCTGCCTACGGCGTAGCCCAGAAGCATGCGGCGCAGACCGAAATGCCAGCTGTTTTGCTCGAGCTCGTCGGGTAAACCCAGGCCCGCGCGTTGCTCGGCATTCATGCCCCAGCGTACACCTGCGCCTTCTATCCAGCGGTGCAGTGTTGGCAAGTCGCGCTCCTCAACACCAAAGCGCGCGCGAAGTGCAGGCACGTCGAGCAGGTCGAGGATTTCACTGACCGGAAAGCGACTGTCGGGAAGCTTGAGCAGGTGTTCGACTGCGATCAGCAGTGGATCACGACCTCGCTGTCCCTGATCCGCCAATGTGAATGGAATGAACCGGGCATCGTGGCGATCAAGCTGACCAAACACCGCGCGGATATGCGGTGCGTAGCTATCAATGTCAGGCACCATCACGATCACATCGCGAGGACGCAGATCTGGATTGGCGCTGAAGCGCGACAGGAGTTGGTCGTGCAGTATTTCGACTTCACGCTGAGCGCTGTGGGCAATGTGAAAACGGATCGACTCGTCATGTACCAGATCAACAGCGGGCCAGTGTTCGCGGGTTTCATTGAGTGGGCGCAACTCCAGGATGTCGTCCTGTAATTGATTGAGCAGGTTGTGCGGCTGAGTGTCGCTGAACAGGTCTATGCGGCCATCGCGAAAAGCCGCCCGATAGCTGTTGGGGTCGTCATAACTGTCGAGCAGGTTGATGTAATCCCGGCCTTGTTTACCCCATGCGGCCAATAGCGGATGAGCGTGTTGATGCAGTGCATCAGGGTCCAGCACTGTGGGCATTCCAGTCTTGCGCGATTGCCGCTTGTATTGATGCCGCAGCAGATCCTTGTCGGCGACAATATCGGCCCAGTGGTGTCGGCACGGGTTGTGAACACACAGCAGGACCTGACTGAAACGCGCAAGCCCGGCCAGTGCTTCAAGCACCTGGGCTGGCAGCGAAGAAATACCGAAAACGATTACCCGCGAAGGCAATCCCGCGGGAGCTTCGGCAAGATTGTTGATGCGTTCGATGAACCGTTGGTGAACGCCGGCACGACTCTGTGCCATACCCTGTTCCCCCACGTCATCCAGCAGCGCACGCCACAACTCTGCCTGCCAGCAACTGGTCGGAGTCAGCGCTTTTACTTCTCCCCTGACGCTACGCAACTGATGCCGACCTTCGGCCCAGTCCTCCAGCCAGTCGGCCCGATAAACCTGATACTGATCGAACAGATCCGCCAAGCGTTCGGACAATTGATAACGCTTGCGCAGGTCGGTGTCATGGGTGAGGAAGCGTTGCAACGGCTCGAAATGTGGGCGATCAATAACCTGGGGGAGCAGGCGCATGAGGCGCCAGGTCAGCGGGGCTTTATCGAGCAGGGATTTGGGAGGAATTTCATCTCGGCCCAGTACCATGCGGTACAGCTGCCACATGAAACTGCCCGGCAGTTGCACATCAATCGCTGCCGCGATACCGCAACCGCCGAGATCATCTTCCTCAGGGTCTTCAGCCAAGGCCAATTTGAGCCATTGGGCGATACCATTGCTCTGTACCAGCGCTATTTCGTTTTCCAGGGGAGCCAGTGGGTAACGTCGCATTATGCTGATCACAAGGCTGCGCAGTTCGTCCAGGCTATTACTCTGAACCACCATGAATGCAGCGTTGAGGGACTGAGCGTCCGGCATAAAGGTTTCCTTGGAAAAGTACAAAAGCCAGGGCAGAACCTTAGCATTCTCGGCAGATTGTGAAAGCCGGACAGCGCCTGTGAATGCTGTAAGAACTTTCCTGCGGACAAAACAAAACCCCAACTGCTTTCGCAATTGGGGTTTCGGAATTTAATCTTGACGATGACCTACTCTCACATGGGGAAACCCCACACTACCATCGGCGATGCATCGTTTCACTGCTGAGTTCGGGATGGGATCAGGTGGTTCCAACGCTCTATGGTCGTCAAGAAATTCGGGTACTGAGTCGTGACCAGAGGGCCTCGCTTCAGCAAATTGGGTATGTGACAGCTTTCGGTGTTTTGTGAACATCGAACTTTCGGTTCGTTTCGTCTTCACACACCGCAATCTGGTCTCTCTCGAGTTCGCAAATTGCTTGGGTGTTATATGGTCAAGCCTCACGGGCAATTAGTATTGGTTAGCTCAACGCCTCACAGCGCTTACACACCCAACCTATCAACGTCGTAGTCTTCGACGGCCCTTCAGGGAACTCAAGGTTCCAGTGAGATCTCATCTTGAGGCAAGTTTCCCGCTTAGATGCTTTCAGCGGTTATCTTTCCCGAACATAGCTACCCGGCAATGCCACTGGCGTGACAACCGGAACACCAGAGGTTCGTCCACTCCGGTCCTCTCGTACTAGGAGCAGCCCCTCTCAAATCTCAAACGTCCACGGCAGATAGGGACCGAACTGTCTCACGACGTTCTAAACCCAGCTCGCGTACCACTTTAAATGGCGAACAGCCATACCCTTGGGACCGGCTTCAGCCCCAGGATGTGATGAGCCGACATCGAGGTGCCAAACACCGCCGTCGATATGAACTCTTGGGCGGTATCAGCCTGTTATCCCCGGAGTACCTTTTATCCGTTGAGCGATGGCCCTTCCATACAGAACCACCGGATCACTAAGACCTACTTTCGTACCTGCTCGACGTGTCTGTCTCGCAGTCAAGCGCGCTTTTGCCTTTATACTCTACGACCGATTTCCGACCGGTCTGAGCGCACCTTCGTACTCCTCCGTTACTCTTTAGGAGGAGACCGCCCCAGTCAAACTACCCACCATACACTGTCCTCGATCCGGATAACGGACCTGAGTTAGAACCTCAAAGTTGCCAGGGTGGTATTTCAAGGATGGCTCCACGCGAACTGGCGTCCACGCTTCAAAGCCTCCCACCTATCCTACACAAGCAAATTCAAAGTCCAGTGCAAAGCTATAGTAAAGGTTCACGGGGTCTTTCCGTCTAGCCGCGGATACACTGCATCTTCACAGCGATTTCAATTTCACTGAGTCTCGGGTGGAGACAGCGCCGCCATCGTTACGCCATTCGTGCAGGTCGGAACTTACCCGACAAGGAATTTCGCTACCTTAGGACCGTTATAGTTACGGCCGCCGTTTACCGGGGCTTCGATCAAGAGCTTCGCGTTAGCTAACCCCATCAATTAACCTTCCGGCACCGGGCAGGCGTCACACCCTATACGTCCACTTTCGTGTTTGCAGAGTGCTGTGTTTTTAATAAACAGTCGCAGCGGCCTGGTATCTTCGACCGGCATGAGCTTACGGAGCAAGTCCTTCACCCTCACCGGCGCACCTTCTCCCGAAGTTACGGTGCCATTTTGCCTAGTTCCTTCACCCGAGTTCTCTCAAGCGCCTTGGTATTCTCTACCCAACCACCTGTGTCGGTTTGGGGTACGGTTCCTGGTTACCTGAAGCTTAGAAGCTTTTCTTGGAAGCATGGCATCAACCACTTCGTGTTCTAAAAGAACACTCGTCATCAGCTCTCGGCCTTAAGATCCCGGATTTACCTAAGATCTCAGCCTACCACCTTAAACTTGGACAACCAACGCCAAGCTGGCCTAGCCTTCTCCGTCCCTCCATCGCAATAACCAGAAGTACAGGAATATTAACCTGTTTTCCATCGACTACGCTTTTCAGCCTCGCCTTAGGGACCGACTAACCCTGCGTCGATTAACGTTGCGCAGGAAACCTTGGTCTTTCGGCGTGGGTGTTTTTCACACCCATTGTCGTTACTCATGTCAGCATTCGCACTTCTGATACCTCCAGCAAGCTTCTCAACTCACCTTCACAGGCTTACAGAACGCTCCTCTACCGCATCATCCGAAGATGATACCCGTAGCTTCGGTGTATGGTTTGAGCCCCGTTACATCTTCCGCGCAGGCCGACTCGACTAGTGAGCTATTACGCTTTCTTTAAAGGGTGGCTGCTTCTAAGCCAACCTCCTAGCTGTCTAAGCCTTCCCACATCGTTTCCCACTTAACCATAACTTTGGGACCTTAGCTGACGGTCTGGGTTGTTTCCCTTTTCACGACGGACGTTAGCACCCGCCGTGTGTCTCCCATGCTCGGCACTTGTAGGTATTCGGAGTTTGCATCGGTTTGGTAAGTCGGGATGACCCCCTAGCCGAAACAGTGCTCTACCCCCTACAGTGATACATGAGGCGCTACCTAAATAGCTTTCGAGGAGAACCAGCTATCTCCGAGCTTGATTAGCCTTTCACTCCGATCCACAGGTCATCCGCTAACTTTTCAACGGTAGTCGGTTCGGTCCTCCAGTTAGTGTTACCCAACCTTCAACCTGCCCATGGATAGATCGCCCGGTTTCGGGTCTATTCCCAGCGACTAGACGCCCTATTAAGACTCGCTTTCGCTACGCCTCCCCTATTCGGTTAAGCTCGCCACTGAAAATAAGTCGCTGACCCATTATACAAAAGGTACGCAGTCACCCAACAAAGTGGGCTCCCACTGCTTGTACGCATACGGTTTCAGGATCTATTTCACTCCCCTCTCCGGGGTTCTTTTCGCCTTTCCCTCACGGTACTAGTTCACTATCGGTCAGTCAGTAGTATTTAGCCTTGGAGGATGGTCCCCCCATATTCAGACAAAGTTTCTCGTGCTCCGTCCTACTCGATTTCATGACTAAGAGATTTTCGCGTACAGGGCTATCACCCACTATGGCCGCACTTTCCAGAGCGTTCCGCTAATCTCAAAGCCACTTAAGGGCTAGTCCCCGTTCGCTCGCCACTACTAAGGGAATCTCGGTTGATTTCTTTTCCTCAGGGTACTTAGATGTTTCAGTTCCCCTGGTTCGCTTCTTGCACCTATGTATTCAGTACAAGATAACCATCTTATGATGGCTGGGTTCCCCCATTCAGACATCTCCGGATCAAAGTCTGTTTGCCGACTCCCCGAAGCTTTTCGCAGGCTACCACGTCTTTCATCGCCTCTGACTGCCAAGGCATCCACCGTATGCGCTTCTTCACTT